>CAVPRZ010000011.1:0-705176 GCA_963708065.1 uncultured Chloroflexia bacterium | reverse complement strand
GCGACTCGATGTCGACCTCCTACGCGCTCGCCAGCACGCTGAACACATCGACCGACTCGACGCGCATGAACGGGGGTCGAGGCGCGGTGCGGGCGGCCTCGAGGGCGCCGCGCGCGGCCTCCTCGGAGGCGAAGACGAGCACGTTGAGCGTCCTGCCGGCTCCGTCGCTCATCCACAGTGCCGAGACGAAGCCCGGCGCCTCACGCACGCGCGGTGCCACGTTCGCGCTCACCATGCCGCCGCTTCCATCGATCTGCGCCGCATCGCCCACCTCACGGACCACCACTGCGAACACAGGACGCTCCTTCGCCTATGATCACGCAAGCCAACGTGATTTCACATCAGGTAGAGTTGCATCAAATGACCGAGAGCGTCAAGCCCCGTCGTCGGTACCAGTCACCGCGCCGCGCGGAGCAGGCGGCGCAGACGCGACGCGACATCGTGACGGCGGCCGGCATGCTGTTCCGCCAACGCGGCTACGGGGTATCGCTGGCCGACATCGCAGGCGAAGCCGGCGTCGTGGTCGAGACCGTCTACCGGATCTTCGGCAGCAAGGCCGCGCTGTTCAGGGCAGCGGTGGAGGCGTTGCTCGCGGGCGGCGCAGGCCGGGCCGAGATCCCCGTCGAGGAGCGGCCGGCGATTCGCGCCATCCACGACGAGCCGGACCCGCGCAGACAGGTGGCGGGCTATGCCGCGACGCAGCCCGGGATCCACCGCCGTGCGGGTCCGCTCCTGCGCGCCCTCCGCGATGCCAGGGGGAGCGATCCCGAACTCCGGCGGCTGTGGGACGAGATGGAGGCCTGGCGGTTCGACGGGCAGGGGCGATTCGTGCAGATGCTCGCCGACCGGGGGGCGCTCAGGCCGGGCCTCATGGTCGACGCCGGGATCGACATTGCGTGGACGCTGTGCTCGCTTGCGGTCTACGACTCGTTGGTCCTCGGTCGGGGCTGGGGCGACGAGCGCTATCAGGCCTGGCTGACAGACACCCTTACCCGGGAACTGCTCGCCAGTGGTGCTCCTTGCGGCTGAAGATGGCGCGCCTCGACGCCGAGGCCGTGGCGGCTGTTGTCGGCCCGTCGATGGACTCACCCGACGAGTTCGCAAGATCTGCCGTTAGCGCTCCGGACGCGATGCTCCAGGCGAGGGGGCCTCGGCCGAGCGCGAAGGTACAGCAGACGGAAGGGTCTGCGGACTAGAACGGATGTTCATGGTCGGGGCGAGAGGATTCCCGATCAGATCGCGCAGGCGTTGCGAGCGGTGTCCTGAGCCCGTGACTGGGCCCTCCGGTCGCGGCGAGAGGACGTGAGCCCGAGGCATCCGGAAAACGTGGCCGAGTCCCTCAGCGTCGGAACGTAAGGTGAATGGTGCCGCTCGGCGCAGCCACCGTCTTCACCGCATATCCGGACTCGAGCCCCCGTAGGTCGTCCCAGAGTCGGATGCCGCGCCCGAGCAGGATCGGCGCGATGGCGAGGTGAAGTTGGTCGACGAGTCCGGCCTTGAGAAACGCACGGGCGACGGTGGCGCCACCGCCGACCCGCACGTCCTTGCCGTCCGCGGCGTCGAGCGCCCGTTCCAGCGCCTCATTGGGG
This sequence comes from uncultured Chloroflexia bacterium, assembly GCA_963708065.1. Lineage (GTDB taxonomy): Bacteria > Chloroflexota > Limnocylindria > Limnocylindrales > CSP1-4 > Chersky-267. The sequence continues at coordinate 703,587 of CAVPRZ010000011.1, read as the reverse complement.
GTCGCGGAGAGGAAGTGGAAGGTGGTTCCGCCGGCCATCTCGATGGACGGACGCTGCGTGTGGGTAAGCACGAACACCGGGACCCGGAACGGCGGCTCGTCGCCCCACCAGCCGCGCCAATCGGGATCGTCCGGATAGGCATGCAGCCCGAACATGCCTGCGCCCATGATCTCCGCACCGATCTCGGCGAAGTACTGGTGGGCGTACTGGTCGTCGATACCGGTGGTGCCCTCACCGGTCGTGTCGTGCAGCACGCGGGCCCGGAACGTGCGGGTCGCGATGTAGGCGGCGACGAGACGCCCCCAGTCCTGGCCCATCGGGTCTTCGGGCGTCTGGTCCGTCGTCGTCGCGAAGCCGTCGAGCGAGATGTTCAGGTCGACCCGCACGGCCATGACGGTCCCTCCGTTGCGATCGCATCGTCATGGCGGGTCCGAGATCGTCCGGGTTCGCCGCATGCCCGATGCCTGCACGCCTCTAGCGCTCGCCGAGGATGCAGTGGCGCGCCCGACAGGTGTTGGGCGCGGGATTACAACCTACAGGATTCCGATCGAGGGCCACGATGAGTGGGTCGCCGCAGCTGGCGCGCGATCGGCATGAGGGCCGGGTACTTGCGGGGCGCGCTACCGCGGCCCGCGACCCAGCGCCAGATGGATGTCCTCGCTGCCTTCGTTGTCGCTGGCGGATCCGTCCCGGACGCGGCCGCACTCGTGGGCATTCGGCCGAGCACCGTGAAGCGTCACCTCGCCGACCTGCGGGCACGGTCGGGGCTAACCACCGAGCAGCTGATCTACGCCGGGCGGGCATCCGGACGGCTGGTCGTCCCAAGTCTGGAGCCGCCCTGAACGCGTCAGGTTTGACGGGCTTGTTCGATGGGAGGGCGGTCGCGGCCCTACGTCACAGTGACGACCACGTTGCCCCGCTTGTGCCCGTTGTCGACGTACCTGTGAGCGTCGACGATGTCGTCCAGAGCATAGGTGCGGTCGATCACGGGCCTGATCTCACCCTTCGTGGCCAGCTCCCCGAGCAGCACCAGGCCTTCGCGACGAAGCTTCGGCGTCCCGTCGTCGACCGAGACGCAGGCGCCGCCGGGAGCCAGCACTTCCCGGCACCGCCGGAGAGCCGCAGCGCTCTTCTTCTTGCCCACGGCGTCGAAGACCAGGTCATAGCGCTCTGCTCTGTCCGTGAAGTCTTCGGTGGTGTAGTCGACCACTCTCGTGGCGCCGAGAGATGTCACGAGATCCACATTGGCGGTACTGCAGACACCAGTGACCTCCGCGCCGAGATGCCGGGCAAGCTGTACGGCCGACGTGCCCACGGCACCGGATGCGCCGAACACAAGGACCCTTTGTCCCGCTCGAACGCCGGCCTTGCGCAGGAAGTGGAGCGCGAGGAGGCCACCGTAGGGAATGGCCGCCGACTCTTCGTCGGTGAGGTTGCCCGGTCGTGGAACCAGAAGCCCATCCTCCGGCCAGCACACATACTGCGCGTAGGTCCCGAAGAGATGTCGGTTGAAGCCGAACACCCGGTCGCCGGGCCCCAGCACCCCTACGTCGGCCCCGACCGAATCCACTTCCCCGGAGAGCACCATGCCGAGCACGGGTTGCCTGGGCGCATTCCAGCCGATCGCGAGTCGCGCCATGAGCCGGTATGCGGGAGACAGCCTGAGGCCCCGCAGGTAGCAGTCGCTCGACGTCACGGCGGTCGCCAGGATGCGGATGCGCACCTGGTTCTTCCGGGGAACGGGAGTTGCGAGTTCTTCGACCCGGAGGACCTCCGGCGGACCGTACCGCGTGCAGACGACGGCCTTCAACTCCGAGTCCCCTCAGCCCGCGGATCTGCGAGCCGCTTGTCCCCCGGCAGGCCTGCTCCGGCGTCCACGACCTTCACACCCTTGACGAGGAGCCACACGGCCAGCCCGAGCTCAGCGACGAAACTCACGGCGACCCCGGGTAGGCTGATCGCGCGGTAGTCCGGCAGCAGCAGGGCCTGCAGGAACCAGATCAGGACGCCGATTCCGTCAAGCATCAGAAGGACGCCCAGGAACCTGGGGAGGAACCTGGACTTGTAGACGAGATAGCCAAGCGGGAACAACCACGTGCCGAAGAACAGCTGGGCCGTGACCCAGCCCGCTTTGTAGACGTTGATGGACAGGTATGCCAGCCCCTCCAGCTGCGCCGCCGAGTAGGCCTGCATGTGGCTGGCCGCGTCTCCCTGCAGCATCGCGGATACGAGCCACAGGAAGCTCGCGCCCTGGATGGCGACACCGACAGCGTTGAGCAGTAGAAAGAGCAACGCCAGGTTCTTGCTGACCGGTCGCAGAAGAACGTAGAGACCCCAGGCGGCCACGAGGAAGAGGAACCCTGATATCAACGCGATGACAAGACCCAGACGGAACGACCCGGCATCCGTGACGATCGCCTGGTAGACCGGAGGCGCGTCACCCGGCCCGATATGCCCCAGCGCACTGGCGAGCACGGACGCCAGAAAGTATCCGAGGTAGAAGCCGCCGGTGATTCTGGCTACCTTGTCCTGCGCAAGGTGATCGGTGATGTTGGGAGTCATCCCGGTCCCTCCTCACATCGATGAGGCATGCCGAACCGCGATCGATGGCAGTCTGTGCCTCTCTTCTGGTGCCGCCATCTCGGTGGGTGGGCTGACCACGCCAGTCTGCCGCCCTGCCCGTTGGGGCGGCAGGGCCATTGGAACCGTCGATGCAAGCCCGCCCTGCTATCAGTCCAGGAACGACGAACCACTCGGGGGAGGCAGGAGGCATGAGGGCGGCCGCCCGTGCTCGGGCTGGTCGAGGCTCCGCGGCTCACGCGACGGACCGCGAGGTCAGCGTCGTGGCCGCGGTCCTAACTGCAGGATCGGAGAAGGCGGCTGCCCACCGTCTCGGCCACCTCGACACGTTCAGCCAGCTGCAGGCATGTCGCGACCGACTCCGCGATCGACGACTTCATGACTGTCCCTCGCTCGCGCCCAGGGTGACGAGAAGCTCGTCCAGTTGCTCGAGCGCCTCGGGCATCCCTGACGTCGACCCGGATGCGATCGCACCGTCGAGAGCTTCCTTCGAGGGACAGAGATCGTGCACGACCAACACCGTCTTGCCGCCCGTATCCTCGAAAGTCACCGTGGTGACCGTTCCACCGTCATCCCCTTCGTCGTTGGTCCAGACCAGGCGCGAGTGCGGTGTCACTTCGAGGTACCGACCGAAGAACTCCATGGTCGAGCCCTCGTAACCGAACACCAAACGGTACCTGCCCCCGACACGAACATCCGTCTCGCAGGAAAGCAGCGAGATGGGAAACGACTTCGGCGCCCACCACCGCTCGAGCAGCTCGGGCTTGGTCCACGCCTCAAACACGATCCGAGCTGGGCCGTTGACGGTTCGGGTGACAACGAGCTCACGCTCGGACTTCCGTTCCACCGTCGCGTTGTTCTCCATCAGGGTGGGCTCACTCTCTCGTTGCGTCCATCGACCTTCTCCTTCCGTTTCAATTCCTCGACAACTTTGTCCAGCTCGTCGAAGCGTGCGTCCCAGAGCTGGCGGTACCGCTCGATCCATGCCGTCTCTTCTTCGAGTCGGCGCGGGCCGAGCCGGCATGTCCGCACGCGCCCGACCTTCTCCGTGGTGACGAGCCCCGCCTGCTCCAAGACGCCCACGTGCTTCCGCATACCCGTGAGGGTCATGTGGAACGTCTGGGCCAGATCCGTGATCGAAGCGTCGGCACGTCCGAGTTGCTCCAGAACGCCGCGTCGGGTGGCGTCCGAGAGCGCCGCGAAGGAGGCATCGAGCCGGCCGCTCGCATACTGAACCATCTGGTTCAGTGTGCACCAACGAATCGGCGGATGCAAGGGGGCTCCACGAAAGTGGAGATGGCCGTCTCCGGGCGGCGCTCGGTCGCCAGAAGGTTGGTGGGAATGGTCGGGGCGAGAGGACTACGACCTCCGCCAAACCAACTCTCGTTGCCCGCGTGAGTCTGACACCGGACACGACCAGCCCCGATCGCAGCGGCTCATCCCGTTGAACCGGCCGCGTCCCATGCCTGTGCGACTCTTGCTTCGAGATCAGTAGTCTCCAGCTGCGGGGCACGAACCAGAACGATCTCGCGGTCATCCTGGACGGCGCTTTCGACCCCGGTCTCACCTGCGAGCCGACCCACCAGGGCCTCCACTCGGTCCTCCTGCTCGTGTGCAACCACGTCGTCGAACGTGATCACGTGCGTGAACCCGACGAGCGCCTTGCCCTCGATCGCTCCGACCGAGAAGGGCCGGGCTGTCGATGTCACGGCGGGCGCAACGTCGCCGACCCACCAGTCGAAGAGCCGCTCCAGGCGGCCCAGGTCAGCCTGATCAGGAGCGCCCTTGAGCGCTTGGATGGCGAGTGAGATCAAGTTGTCATCGACCGTCGACTGACCACGACCGGGGATGTGGAGGAGGGGCATGTTGTGATCAGCCATCCGCGGGTCGCGCCCCAGCACCCAGCTCGCGTCCGGATGGTGTCGGATGACGCTCTGGGCGAGGTATGCGGCGAGATTCGTGACGAGTCGGGACAGGTCCGGTCCCAGCTGCTGGCCAAGGGGAGGATGGAAGTCATACCACCAAGGTGGACCGGCGATCCTCATCGCTTCGTCTGAGACCGGGACCCCGGGGAGGCGATGGGCGGTCACGAACCATTCCCAGATGGGCCGCATGCTCGCGCGCTCGAAGTCGAGACGGTCCGCCGGTCCTCCCGCTCGACGAACCTCATCAACGAAGGCGTCGATCCGGTGGGGCAGCCCGGCGACGTATGCGTCGAGCAACGCCTTCGCCTCGCTGGGACTGAGATCGTCGAACAGGCGGTACCCAGGAGATGTCATCGTCAAGTCCGACGGGCATGGTGCGTCACGTACGCGCCACGATAACCCGCCCGTCCTACTGCTGACGCTGGGCCGTCGCCTTCCAACGGACAGCCGACACCGGGTGCAGGCAGCAGGGAGTTGGAAGGCACGATCGAAGGTTGGGCAATGGTCGGGGCGAGAGTGTCTGAACCGGTCGTTCCCACGCCGCGAATCGTGGTGCTGGCGTGGATCGTTCACGCGCTCGGAGACGCCGCCTAGGCGTCGGTTGAGTCTTAGCGCCCACGGATCGCAGCCTGGCAGGCGCATGATTACGGGAAGCGCGTGATCCCTGACCTTGGCGAGGTGGAGGATGGCGGACCAGCAGCCCGCATCGGGCGTCTCTTGCGAGGTCCCGCGCCATCCCGGTGGACCGAGCCGTCGCCCGAGGCAGCGAGAGATTCGCCGCACGCCCGTGAGGGACGGGGACCGAGAGCCGCCGAGATACCATGCCCAACGACGCCCTTAGCCGTGCGCGCTTAGATGCCTGACACGACCGCCACGGAGCCCGCTCTGACCGCCACCGACCTGTGGAAGCGGTACCGCCGAGGCCGCTGGGCGCTCGAGGACATCAGCGTCTCGATCCCGGCGCGCCTGCCGGAATGCTGGCCTTCCGCATGGCGCAGACCGACCGGATCCGGCGCAGATACCGTGACAGCGGATCATGCCAACGTGGCCCCACGATGTCGTAGGCGATACTGACCGCGTGACGCTCGGGCTCGACAGTTCCTCCGCACTCCGGTCGGTTCAGCGCTATCAGGACCTTGTTCGCGCGATCTTCCTCGGACCCGACTCTATGCAGGAGATGCCTTGCGTCGAGTGGAAGCGGCAGGGCGACGCGAAGGACAAGAAGTGGCGGGCGGAGCTCGCGAAGCAGGTGCTCGGCTTCGCGAACAGGGATCCCGAGGTCGCCGCGACGTGGTTCGGCGGATGCGCTTACGTGCTGGTCGGTGTCGCGCCCGGCGTGCTCAACGGCTCACCTGTCCACGACGCGGCCCAGATCGAGAGCTGGCTCACCCCGTACGTCGGCCGCGTCCCGAACGGGCCGGAGTGGAACACCGCCTACGTCGAGTTGGACGGCAAGGCGGTCCTCGTGCTGACCGTCGAGCCGCCGCAACTGGGTCACGCCGCCTGGCCGTGCCGAAAGGAATACCTCGCCGACCCGAAGGCAGCGGGCTACGACCCGACCATCGCGCTCCGCGACGGTGCGATCTATGTCCGCCACAAGGCCAGCACCGAAGAGGCGAGTAGTGCTGACATCGAGATGCTCAACCGGCGAGCTGCGGGCTCCCGTCGCCGCATTGGCGGTGTGTCCCTGTTGCTCGGAGCCGAGAGCCGGGCGGCGGCCGTGGATTCGAGCCCCGCGAGCATCGCCACGTGGATCAAAGGCGAGCGCGAGCGCCTCAAGCCACCGCCCCCAACCCCGCCGGCGCCGAAGGCGCAGACCGTCCGCGTATCGGACCTCGACCCGAACAGTTCCATCGCCAAGACGGCGAAGATGATCGCCGAGCAAAGCGAGTCCGCGTTCAGCAAGTCCTTCGCGAGCGGATTGCTCGAGGCGGACACCCGGACGCCCGAGGACTACCGGAAGGAGGTCGACGCCTACATCGGTAAGGCCGAGAAGCGGCTCCCGGCGGTGGCGCTGTGGCGGGCATTCGAGCGCGGTCTTGGCCGCCTCGCCCTCTGCGTCCGCAACGACACCGACGACCCGATCCGCCAGCTCCAAGTCGAGATCCACATCCCGGGCGAGGGCTTTGCCGCGTTCGACGAGGGCGACATTGTGTCGGCGTCCATGCCGGACCGCCCGGTCATGCTCGGGAAGAAGGTCCGCTCCCGGTTCGCTGACATGAGCAGCATCAACATCGCGGGCCTGGGCCTGAACCGGTACAACCACTACCTGCCGAATATCGGCCCGATCGGCCGCGGCGTGAGGATCGACAACTCCGGCTCGGTCCGACTGATCTTCGACGCGCTCGATCTCTACCCGCAAGAGACCGCCGATCTCACCGAGGTCCGGCTCTTCACGAACCCGACGCTTGCCGGCAAGACGCTTGCAGCCGAGTGGAGCGCGCGGTCGCGCGATGCCAGCGGCGTGATGCACGGTCGCCTCGACATCGAGGTTGCCGCGACCGTGCCGAGCCTCGACGAGCTGCTCGCGGAACTCGAGAAGCCGGCCGACGAAGGCGAGGACGACGAGGACTGACGCGGCGCTCGGCGGACATCTCAGCCCAGCCATCGAAGGACGAGCGTGGCGTCGTCCGGAACGGCGCCTGCTGAAGAAGCTTGCGCGAGAGTTGCTTGGCCGGGACGAGACCGTTCGTGACGGGGTGGCTATCGCGGGGCGGATGTCCGAGCGCGAGATCCCTCCGGAGATTGCAGGGCTCGCCACAATGCTCGCCCAAGACTGACCAACGGAGCCCCGGCTACCGGGGCCCGCGTGACCTGAGGTGCCTACGAAAGCGGTGCTCGGCCTCTTCGGGCCATGGCGCGTGACTCGCGCGCTTACCCGTCCGTCGGATGTACCTCACCGGGCGGTGTCTTGTCTCGGCTTCGCTGACGCTGCGTTTGGTTGTATGCCCGCACCTTGTCCGGATGCTTGGCTCGGTAGGCGGTGGCCTGCTGGCGGACCTTGGCGCGGTACTCGGGGTCAGTGGCGAAACGTTCCCTGCGGCGGGCGTTCTTTGTTGCGCGCTGGCAGGACTTGCAGTAGAGCTGCAGCCCGTCGGCAGTGCTTCGATTCGCCCAGTACGCGCTCACCGGCTTGGTCTGCTTGCAGCTCACGCACTTCTTGGTCTGGTCCACGGGTTTCTCCTTCCCGACCAAATGAGTGCCGGGTCGAGGTCGGGGATGCCACTGACCCCGGCTGATGAACTGCCGGCCACCTGCCAGGGTCAACCCGGGCCGCTCGACTACTTCCCGTACGGGCTCCTGGACGGCCAAACCAGGGGTTCGTCAAGATGCGTGGAAATGTGGTTCGCCCGGGAGCTGGAGTGTTTGTGTTGACCTGCGTCCAGTCGGGAAGACAGTGGGAGCATCGAAGTAGACGACAGGCGGGCTGGACGTCCGAACAGGCACCGGTCGCGAATGCAGCACGTCGTCCACGCGTTCGTCTCGTCGGCGACGGCTAACGGAGGAGCATTAGTAGGGCCGCCGGCGGTCGACGACCACCGCGGCGCCGACGAGGCCGACGAGGCCGATTCCGACAAGGATCGCGCTCTCGCGGAATTCGACGTGCCAGATACTCGGACCGGGAACCCCGAGGGTCACGTCCTTGCCGTGCTCCGACAGCCAGACACTTGGGTCATCCGCACCCGGACCAGTTGGAGCGAGCGCACGCGCCTCGTCGAAGCCGAGCAGCCTGCCATCGGGTGCCTGCCATGCGCCACCGGTGATGAGGGGGTAGTCCGTCGCGACGATCTCGCTGAAGACCGCGTCGGGCAGGATGACGACCGGCTCGCCGAACGGAACGGTCTCGTCGACGACTGTTCGAACTCCGACCAGGAGCACGGCCGACAGGATCAGTGCCGGCAGCATCCGGCCAACAACGGCTCCTACGAGGACGGACATGCCGAACGCGACGACCGCGAGCGCAATGACGATCGGCCCGCGCAGCCCGAAGTCTTGGGCAGAGACGAGCGGGTTCATCCAGGGCGCGCGCGACGCCTCGAGGACCTCGGCGACGATCGCCGGGAGAACGACCGCGCCGACCGCGACGATGAACACCGGCGCGACCCGATCGACGAACCAGCGACGGCGGGAGGTGCCGACCGACCAGGCGAACTGCGTCGTGCGGTGCTCGACCTCTCGCGCCACGAGCACGGAGCCTGCGAGCACGCCGGCGACGAGCGGGAGGAGCCACATCGCGGCCATCACCTTGCCGGCCTCGGCATCGTCTTGGGCGAAGAAGTCGACGGTCGATTCGCAGCCGGGGGGCGCAGGAGCGCCCTGCCACTGCCGGATGCAGTCGACGCCCGGGTAGACCACTTGGAGCCGGTATGCGACGAACGCGGCCAGCCCCGCGAGGATCAGCCCGTAGGCGAGGATCGCGAGCAGTTCGAACCTGTACAGACGGAACGTAAGCCTCGCGGCCGTCCTCATCAGGTGGCCCAACCGAGGTCCGTGCCCGACGGCGCCCGGCCGGCCGCGAGGTAGCCGAGGACGATCTCATCGAGCGTCGGTGGTCGACCGTCGCCGCCGCGCGTGAGTGCGTGAAGCGCACCATCCGGGCCCGGGAACACCGCGATCCGGTCGGCCGCCTCGAGGTCGTCGTTCACCCGATGGTTGGCGAGGGCGTCGGCGACGAGCCCCTCGTAGAGGACGCGGCCGACGCCGAGGACGACGAGCCGGTCGCAGACGCTCGCGAGCTCGCCGACGATGTGCGACGAAAGCAGGACCGTCGCCTGGCGGTGCCGGGCGATGTCGGCGAGCAGGACGAGGAACTCGTGGCGCGCCAGCGGATCGAGGCTCGCGAGCGGCTCGTCGAGCAGGAGGATGTCCGCGCCGGTGCCCAGCGCGACCGCAAGCGTGAGCTGCGCCTGCTGGCCACCGGATAGCTCGCTGCCGCGGCTCCGGGCGGGGATGCCGAGGGCGAACAGCCGCTCGACCGCCGCCGGGCGATCGAAGCCCGGCCGCAGCCGCGCCGCCAGGTCGAGGTGGTCGGCGACCGTCAGCTCACGGTAGAGGGCGGGTGTCTGCGGGATGTAGCCGAGATGGCCAAGGGCGCGCGCCCGATCGGCGATCGGGTCGACTCCGGCGACGCTGACGCGTCCTGCGTTGGGGCGCTCGAAGCCGAGGAACGTCTTGATCAGCGTCGACTTGCCGGCCGCATTCGGGCCAACGAGCGCCGTGAGCGACCCCGCCGCGATGGACAATGAGACGTCCGACAGGGCGACGACACGCCCGTAGCGCTTGGTGACGCCATCTGCGACGAGCGGCGCGGCCCCCGCGAGAACCATTGCTCACCCCTCCGATCGTCACGATAGCAGCGTGGCCTTCGAGTCTGCGCTCGGCGACGTCACCGCCGTCGTCGACCGCGTGAGCCGCTAGTTCGTAGGCGCCGCGATGGCCTGCCCGACGTCTCGGTCACGATGATCGTCGCGTCGCCGGACAGCACCACCGTGACAGAGGCTGTCACGAGCGGTCGTAGATCAGGCGGCCGGCACCTCCTCACCGGTGTCCTCCGGGCGATCGATGTCGTCCGGGACGTAGATGCCGTCGACGAAGCGGGCGCCGCGCAGCAGGAGGGTCATGAGCGTCAGCCCACCATTGAGCGGTCGCCAGCCGAGCTCAAGCCGCTGGGTGATCTTGAACACGAGATAGAGCGCCGAGTCGCGCCGGCGCATCCGCTTGCTGACGTTGGGTACGCCGCTTCTTCATGCCCGCTGTCAGGGTCGGTCGGGCTCGACGCCGAGGTCGCCGTCGTCCGAGCCGGTCTCAGCAGTTTCCACACATCCTGAGGCTAGCTCGTGGGGGCGTGCCATCACCCCTTCACGATATTCCACACATATCGCGAGGGCATCGCCGCGACCTGGCAGCTCGCCACGCCCGAGGAACGGGCTCGACTCGTGCAGGCGACCTACGAGCGCGTCACGGTCAAGGGGCCAAGCGTGGTCCGGGTCAAGCTCACGCCGATGGCGGAGCGCACAGGGCTGCCCGCCCTGCCCGAAGACGTGCCCACCGAGTGGGCTGTGGCGCGCCCGACAGGTGTCGGGTCCACGCTAACAGCCTACGAGATCCCGATCGAGGGTCGGGATGAGTGGCTCGCCGCAGCAAGGCGGCTGGCATGAGGGACCGCCGCGCCGGCGGCGCCACCGACCGCGAGGTCGGCGTGGTCGCCGCGGTCCTCGTTGCCGGATCGGAGAAGGCGGCCGCCCACCGACTCGGCCTGTCGCCCTCGACCGTGAAGCACCATCTGGCGAATGCGCGGTCGAAGGTCGGCGCCGAGACGACGGCGCAGCTCGTGTGGATCCTGGCGCCGCGGCTGCCCGAGCCCGAGGGCGAGGCCGACTCGGACAACTAGACTGACTGCCCTGACCCCCGGAACTCCCACGCCTCCTCGTTCGTCAAAGGGTGCGATGCGCCGACTCGCCGCTCTGCTCCTGCTGGTCACGTTGTCGGCCTGCGCCTCCCCCGCGCCGACCACGGCGCCAGCCCCGACGCAGATGCCTACGCAGTCCGTGACCCCATCACCCTCGCCGCCGCCCCCGACGACCCCGTCGCCCCCGCCAACCCCGACCCCGTCACCGGTTCCGAGCGCCTCGGTCGCCTGCGTCCCGGAGCCGGCCGAGGTTGCGCCAGGCGGCTCGGGCGACCCGTGCCCGTCCGCCCTCGCCGCGGTCCGCGCCGCCGTGGCGCCGCTCGGGCTGCCCATCGCGGAGGTCTACATCCAGCCGGGGATCTTCTGGTGCGGCGTCCTGTGGCCCGGCTTCCAGTCGATGCCGCCATGCGCCGGGATCCCCGTCGTGCCCGGCGCCTCGATGCACGGCTGGGTCGCCTACGCCGGGACGGCCAAGGTCGCCGCGGTGGGGCTCGCCCGGACGCCGCCGCACGGCTCGACGCCCGGCGGCCAGTGGAAGGCGAGCATCGTCGCCTTCACCGTGCCGCCCGATGGGTGGGTGATGCCGGGGTAGACGTCGTCGCGGCGGTCCGGGTCGCCAGCTCGGAGAAGGCGGCCGCCCACCGCCTCGGCCTCTCGCACTCGACCGCTCGACGACGTTGCGCTCAACGCCGATTACCCACCCAACCAGGCGTGCACCTTCCAGCCGGCGCCCTCGCCATCGCCTGGCTCGTAGGGGTCCGAACCGAGGGCATGGCCCAAACCGACCGAGAGCGCGATCGCGCCCAGGGAGTAGACCGCAGCGACGGTCGAGACGGATGCCATCGGTCAGACCTCACGAAGGAGCGGCCAACTCAGGTCCGCGTGAGCGACGCCAGCCAGGCGCTCGCTCCACCGTCCGTCAGTCTCGCCGCGAACTGCTCCTCGACGACCGAGTCGACCGTCCAGCGTCGCGCGAACGTCTCGCGGATCTCGCGCTCGGTCACGCGGCGGGGACCCATTGCGCCGGGCTGGTACTCGTTGAAGCAGAGCAGGAAGTAGCGGGCCCCGGGCCGGAGCGTCGCATGGAGGCTCCGCTCGAACCGGATGCGGTCGGCATCGGAGAAGGTGTGGAACAGGCCGCAGTCGATGGAGACATCGAACGTCCGCCCGAGACCATCGAGCGCCAGCGCATCAGCGATGAGGAACTCTACGCGGATGTCGCGCTCGGTCGCCTTGGCGCGTGCCCGCTCGATCGCCGTCGGCGCGGCATCGACCCCGACGACGGCGAGGCCCCGCGAGGCGACGTAGAGCGCGTTCTCGCCCGTCCCGCAGCCGACGTCGAGCACCGTGCCCTCGATCGCGCCCTCCTCGGCAAGGCGAACGATCGCGGGCTGCGGCCGCCCGATGTCCCACGGCGGCTCACCGCTTCGGTATGCCCACTCGAAGCCCATGGCCAGAGACGATACCCGGACCCCCGTCCGCATGGTCCACGCGGGCGAGGCGAACAAGGTCCGGGCTGGCCCCGCTGCACGGCGCACCCGGCACCAGGACCGCCCTGCACGATATTCACTAATATCGTCAGCTTGATGGGCCCGACCAGTGCGGATCACATCGGCCGACGCGCGATGAACATGTGTCGAGTCACAGCCTCGAATCAACAACCAAGACTTGGGTTCGGTGAGGCCGATCTGACGACATCGCCGCGTGCCTACATCAAGCCCGTTCGCCGCCCCGCTGGCGCAGCCTGGCATGGGCCGAAGCTACGACGGACGAATGCGCGGCGAGTCCTACCCAGCCGCTTGGTACGACGGCATGGTGGGTGCAGCCCTCCGGAAGGTGTCGGCGTCGGCCGCCCTCATGACCGACACGATGCCTAAGGCGTTAGCTCCCGGTCCAAGCTCGAGCGACGACTTCACGCTTAGACGGATCGAGCGCGACCGAGAGGTCGCTGCCTCGCAGTTCCTTCGCGATCGGAATGTTGGCAGGCTGCAGGAGACGATGGCTCGACTGGACGCCGAGCAGGAGCAAGCTCGGAAACCGGAGTCGGAGCCAGTGACAGCTGAGCGGGCTCGCCACTACCTGAGCAACCTGTGGCAGCTCTGGCGGGACACCGAACCGCAAGGACGACGTGCCATCGCGGGGGCGGCATTCGACCGCATCGAGGTGTTGGGGCTCGACTTGGTGATCCACACGAGCGCAGAGGCCGGACAGTACGGCTGGGCAGCAGTCTTCGGGGCCGAGGCGCTCGAGGTCCCGCTAAGTCGTTATGGTCGGGGCGAGAGGGCTAGCACCTCCGTCAACCCGTGGGTCGTCGCGAGAGTGACCGTCGCCTGGCAAGGACGCTCGAGTCCACTCACAACGGCACTCTAGATGGCACCTCCGGTGGCGTGAGCCGCACCCCGACACCCTGGCCCCCGGTCGGCCGCGCTCCACGCCGCCCAGGGCGTCACCCTCGTCAGGGAGCGAACTCGATGGAGTCCAGGATCGGCTGTGCGTCGCGAAGCTCCTGGTCGAAGCCGTGCCCGTCGACATCCTCGAGGGTAATCATCACGGTCATGCCATCGGGCGCCTCGAGCAGGAACGCCCGGACCTTCCACGGGCCCTCGATCCCGAACTGGTAGCTCGCAGCCCCGTCTGAGCTGTTGAGGAGGTTTACGCAGGGCATCCCACACAGGCCCCCGGCGGCGGTCGAGAGACTGAAGTCCAGCTGGTAGGCGGTCCTGCCGGCGAGCGTAACCTTGATCGGCTTGGTCGATATCAGCTGCGGACGCGTGCTGAGCCAGTCCGCGAGCTCCTTCGCCGACCTGCCGACGCCCGCGACCGGCAAGGTGCCACCGTCGGGCGGGCCCGCCAGCGGCCGGCTGTACGCGCCGATCCCGTCGAACATGACCGGAGGCAGCCCACCGTTGCCCTGGCGGTGCCAGCCTGCGCCCGGCGGGCTGAGGCGCAGTCCGCTCGGCCGGTCGTCGCTCTTGACCCAGCCCTCGGGAACATTGAAACGGAGGTGCGGCACGAAGGCCGCGGTGACGGACGGACCCGTCGGGAGCAGCGTTCCCTCGAGCGTGGGGACGGGCGACGGCTCAGCCGACGGCTCAGCCGACGGCGACGGCGACGATCGGGACGGGCTCGCGGACGGTGTGGCTGCCGGCGCGGGGCCGATGACCTGCCCTCTCCCAGCGAGGAGGCTGCCCGCGATGATCCCGATCCCGAGGAAGACGACAGCCAGCCCGGCGGCGACGGCGGCCGGCGCAGCGAGCAGGCGGTGCCCGGCGAAGATCGCTGTTGCGAAGATCGCCGATCCTCGTTCCTGCGGTGTCTGCGCGACCTCGGAGCGGATGGCCTGTCGCAGGCGGTCGGGCGCACGGTCGGGGGCCTCCGACTCGATCCAGGCACTGATCTCGCGTTCCACCGACGGTCGGCCGCTCATTGCGATACCTCACGCGGGCGGCTGTCCGCAGCCTGGGCTCGGGCTCCTGCATCGATCGCCGCACGCATCGCCTCCGTCGCGTAGTGGAGCCGCGACTTCACGGTGCCGGTCGGGATCCCAAGAACGTCGGCCATCTCCTTCGAGGACAGGCCGAGATAGTGCTGGAGAACGAGGACCGTCCGGTGCTCGATGCGGAGCAGCTCGAAGGCCGCCCGGAGCTCGTCCGCGTTCGCGATGTCGATGGCGAAGTCGCGCTGCGCCGGCTGCTGGCCGATCAGGCAAACCGACGCATGGAATCGTCGCCGTCGCCGGTGCTGGTCGGTCGCAGCGTTCACGAGCAGCCGCTGAAGCCACGCCTCGAAGCGAGCGGGATCGCGGAGCCGAGGCAACTCCCGCCAGCAGTGGACGAGGGCCTCCTGGACGGCGTCCTCCGCAAGATCCGCGTCGCGGAGGATCAGGCGGGCGACGGCGAAGAGACGGTCGAGGGCGTCGGACACCAGGAGGTCGAAGGCATCGCGATCTCCGCTCGCTGCGCGTTCCACGAGTTCCGTGGCTCTCACCGGATGGATGCTCCCCACCTGGGCACAAGCTGTCCCACTCCAGCGACGCCCGGTCGGTGCCTGCGGTTCAATTCTCGATCGCCATCCGGAAGTTTGAACCCACGCCTAGGGCGCGGGCGTCGAGTGCATGTCTTTGACCGGACCCCTGCGTCCCAACCGCCACCCGGAGGTCTCGCGAATGAACGGCATGGTTCCAGCGCAGCACCGCGGCCGACCCAGCTTCGTGAGGCGGCGAGCCGGGGCATTTCGGGCGGGCGCTCTGGCCGCCGCCGCCTTCATGGCGTTGCTGTCGGCGGCTCCCGCGACGGCTAACGCGGGTCACGTCGTCGACGCGCACTTCGTCGAGCCGATCGCCCCGTCCCTGCGCGACTGTGCCGTGGCCGACGGGTTCTGCGGCAAGGGCAGGCTGGCGCCCTTCGGGCGTGCGACCGAGACGATCAAATTCGGTGGTGGATGTGGCGGAGCCTGCGACCTACGAACGGTCACGCTCCCGTCCGGCACGCTCGTGCTCGACGAGACATTCTCGGATCCCGCGTGCCCCGGTTCCTGCCGCCTGAACCCGGCCTCACCGGTCTCCGGGACGCTGACCGACGTCGTTGCCGGCGGAACGGGAACCTTCGCCGGTGCGACCGGCACCCTTACGGGCCAGGTCAGGGCAGAAGGCGACTCGATCCCGGCGGGGGAAAGCCAGGTCCATCTGACTGGCACGATCACGCTGGCGGAGTGAGGGCCGAGGTCGAGCTCCCACGCTGCGGCTGCGAGCAGCGACGCGCCCAGTTCGTGTGGGCCGCGTCAAGGTCGTCCCGGCAGCGGACAGCGCGGCCGCACGGATGTCGGGCCGCGCGGGTCGCGATGCATGCGGGGTTAACCGCGGAAGCCGCGCGGCGCGGGTTCGCCGCTGCGCGACTGGAGGAAGTCGGAATATCCGTAAGTGGTCGGGGCGAGAGGAGTAACGTCCACACTTTACGAGTGAACATCAGGATCAGGTCCGATCGCCGTCGGACGGCCGCTCGTCGGTCCGCCTAGATGTTCTTCACAGCCAGGTTGTTGACGGGCGTGCGGCTGAAGTCGAGGAAGCGAGGCAGCAGGGCGACCCGCTCGGCGGTGTCGTGGAAGGACCGGGCGTAGGCCCACTGGGCGAGGAGCGTGCGGACCATCCGCTCGGCCTTGCGGTTCGTCTGCGGCCGGTAAGGCCGGGTGAACCGATGGCCGATCTCGAGGTCGTCGCACGCGGCCGCGAACGCGCCGCTCCGGTAGCAGCCGCCGTTGTCAGTCAGGATCCGCTCGATGGTGATCCCGTGCCCCGCGTAGAAGCGCCAGGCGCGGCGGAGTAACGTCTCCGTCGTCTCGGGTGACTCGTCGGTGAACATGAGCTCAAGGGGATCCCCGGCTCGCGACGCCTGTTCATGGCATCGTCCTAGGCACCTTACGGTCCCGCTTCCGCTCGAGATCTTGCTGAGCGGCGCGGAGCCATGCATCGGCGGCGCGACTGCCTGACCCGGGCCGGGCGAACTTCCAGGATCTGGCAAGGGGGACCGCCCAACCCGCGTTCGCATCGAAGCCGGCTCACAGCCGATCTGCTGACCGAATCCGTCCCTGCAGCTCGAGACTAAGGGCGGAGGATACGGCGAGCAAGCCGCACGAGCCAGACGCCTCCCAGCACCCCGATTGCAACAGTCACGATGCTCACCAGGGCCCAGATTGGATTGAATGCCAGTTGCTCCATCCTCGACTCCGTGTGGAATCTACTGAGCGTTATATCGGAACCAGGAGATCGTGCCCGTAACCTGGCTTGCGAAAGCCATCGTACTCGCTCGCGCACCTTCGGCAAAGGCCCCAACGCTCACCTGGAAGTCCATCCGATAACGATGCCCGTGCACCAGCTGGCTCGTCATCCTATAAGACGACACATAGGTCTTCCCCGACTTGTTCGCATCGAATTGGGAGAAGCATGGGGCTAGCCAGATAACGAACCCGCTGCAAATCTGCTCCTCAAACTCTAGGCGTCGCGTCTTCAAGCGGTGACCGGTAGTAACGTCTATCAAATACCTCCAGACTCCCACCTCATGCGCCACAGTTCCAAACACGATGTCTTGCGTGCCTTGCCAGTCGAGACGGCCTGGCCGGACCTGCAGGCGCAGCTTCATTGGTTGCGAAGGCGACGCCGTCGGGCCAAGGTAGGTGACCGGCGTGCTGTGAAGAACGCGGTCCTTCGTGCTCCAACCGACCACCAGCGACTCCACCTTTAGGTCGATCTGTCCGCCAAAGCTCACTGGATCAAGGCCTGTCGGGTCTGTCTTCGTCGTCGGTGCGTTCGCTGCATACGAGTACATGTCGGCGAGGAATCGTGCAGGATCCGGCTCGATGAACCGCCCGAGCGCCGGGCTCTGTTCTCGGGCGTGCATGTACAGCAGGCCGAGCCCAAAGCTGTTGTCCCACTGGACATCCATGGCGCCAACATACTGGTAGCGGAAGCCAAGGTCGCTGAAGCTACCGGCGACGGTGGTGGTCGGATTGCCCCAGGTCCCGTAAGTGAAGCTGTTGGCCAATGTCAGCGACCCATCGGCGTTCTCCTTCCAGAGGCCCAGGGCATCGCCGTGGCCGTCCCAAGTCGCCAGATAGGTTCCCGCCGAGCCACCTGAGGGGATCGTCATCGTCACGATTCGGCCGGCGTCGTCGACCGTGAACCGGCGCGCCACGGAGCCGTTGACCGACTCCTCGACCACGGCGTCGCCCTGGTAGCGGAAGTCGGTCGTGGTGACCCCGCCGCCCGCGGCGGTCTCGACGATCCGGGTCCGGTGGCCCTCGCCGTCGTAGGCCATCGTGACCTTGTCGGACCCCGAGGCGCAGGTCGGGCTCTTGCAGGCGGAGGTCAACCGGCCCTCGGCGTCGTATCCGAAGGCCCAGCCGTTGTAGCTGGAGATGCGGCCGGCCGAGTCGCTGGTCAAGTTGCCGCCGCTGCACGACGCCGTGCCAGTCCGAGCGTCGCAGAGGAGGCCCTCAGGGGTGTAGGCGAAGTTAGTGGTCACCCCACCGGTCGTGGAGGACAGGCGGTTGCCGGCGTCATCGTACGTCCAGGCCTCGTCGTTGGAGCCCGAGGAGCAGGCGGCGCCGCTGTTGCGGTAGATGAGCTGGTTGAGCGCGTCATAGCAGTAGCGGCGGTCCGAGCTCGTTGCGCCGTTGTTCTCGACCACCTGGGTCCGGTTGTCGTTCTCGTCGTACGAGTACGTATCCGAGCCCGTCGGCGTGGTGGATGAGCAGGCATGCCCGGTGCTGACCACGCAGAGCTGCTGGGTGATACCGACGAGGCGATGCCGGCCGTCGTACGAGTACAGCGCCTGGTGCTCGCGGGTCAGATCGGCGATCGTCGGGGTGTAGACCGCGGCGACCTGGTAGAGGTGGTTCGGGTCGTAGGTCGTCGTCTCGTTGGTCGCCGAGTCGACCAGGCCGATCCGCTGGTTGCGGGCATCGCTGGTCGTGGAGGTGGAGCTCGTCGGTGGGTTCGTCCAGCCGGCGTGGCCAACCTCGTAGCACGAGCCGACCGTGACCGACGGCGCCCAGTAGCAGCGATCGGACCCGTTGCCGGCCGGATCGACCGTCGTCTTGGCGGTCGAGCCGTCGGCCCGCGCCTCGGCCATCACCTGGTCGAGCAGGTTGACGGTTAAGGTCGTGGTGGTCGTGACCCCGGACTTCTTGACTGCGACGGTCAGCTTGTTGCCCGCCGAGTCCAATGTGAGGTCGGTCGGGCGATCGCCGGTGTCCGCTCCAGCCGTGACCTCGGCCCGGGTCTGGCGGCCGAGGCCGTCGAAGCTGTTAGTGACCGTCCGAGTGATCCCACCCGAGGCACACGTCCCCCCGACCAGGCCATCCGTCGCGGTGAGGGTGAGATCGCGGTAGTCGAAGGTCGCGCTGGAGCAGGCGAAGCCGTCGTCGGTCGACTGCCTCCGACCGCCGAGATCGTACGCGTAGATGGTCTTCTGGCTCGACGGCGAGCCGTAGCCGGCCTCCGTCGTGGCGGTCCGATCGAGCCCGTCGTAGGTCACCTTTGTGTCCGACGCGACGTCGGGGCTCGAACCGGACGCGGAGGTTAACGTGTCGACCCGGCCCAGCCCATCGTAGACGGTCTTCGTCGATCCGAGGCTCGAATCCGCGGCCTGGCTGCGGTCCTTGGCGGTAAGGGTCTTGCCGTCGGCATCGACGGTTGTGATGCTGGTTACGCTCGCCGAGCCGGGTGGGTCGGGGTCCTCGAACGTCCTGGTCGCCCGCCCGGCGCGGTCGTACTCGGTCGCCGTGACCAGCGCGTCGTAGTCCGAGGCGGCGCGGACCGCGCCGAGTTCGTCATAGGTCGTGGTCGCGGTGTGTTGGGTGATCGTCACGCCCGGTGTCGTCGGGGTCGTGTCGCTGACCTGCTCGTTGAGCGGGTCGAAGGTCGACCGGCTCACGTAGTCATCGGCACCGAGCGCCTGACCGCCGCCGCCGAGCGAAGACAGGGTGAACTCGTCGAACGAGGCAATCACCGGGAAGGTCCCCGAGTAGCTGCCGCCGAGCTGGAAGCGGATCCCGGTGTGGCCGGAGCCCTGGAGGTTCGCCGGCGGGGTGGCGTCGGTCGCATCGACCGCCCACGACGCAGGCTCGGTCGTGCCGTCCTTCCAGAGCTTGACCTTGCCGTTGACGCTCGTCGTCCCGCTGATCCGGGCGCGCAGCCAATACCAGTCCGTCGTCGTGTGTGGGACGGACGTCGTCGCCGCGCCGAGGACTGTCGTCGTCCCCGAGGCGGTTCGATTGAAGTAGGCGGTGATCGAGCCACTCGTGTTGAACGACAGGCGGGCCTGATAGTAGTTCGAGCTGTCCTGGCGGCGGAGATAGATCCAGACGAGGTGGTCCGAGCCCGCGGCGAGGTGGTCGACGCGGACCTTGAGCAACGCCTCCTGGTCCTGTGCGCTGACGCTGGTGAGGTAGCCGCTCTTGTTGGTGTTCGAGCTCAGGCTGATCGTCCCGATACCCGATCCGACGTCGAACGTCGAGTCGGTGCTCGACCAGGTCCCGCCGGTGTCGGCAGTCCCCCAGGCGTCGGTCACCGTCCGCCCGAACGCGTCGCGGGCATACGTCGTCGAGGCCAGGCCGATCGCGCGGCGCGGGTCGGCGCTCGATACCTGGTTGCCGGCCGTGTCGAACGTCGTCGCGGTCGTGAGGTCGGTCCGTGCGCCGGTCGTCGCGTTCGGGATCGTGTCGTCGCTGTTCGGGGTGATCGTGCCGTTGACGTAGTTCTCGATCGATGCCGTCTGGTTGCCGAGGCTGTCGTACGAAGAGGCGGTGACTCGGTCGTCGCGGACGACGCCGGTCCCGGAGCCCGAGCGGTTGTGGCGGGTGACCGACGTCTGCCGGCCGTACGCGTCGTATCCGTAGTCGGTCGCGACGTTCGTGTCGGCGTTCTGGTTCCCGCCGCTGACCCAGTTCTCGATCTGGCGGACGAGCGTGAGCCCGGTCTCCGAGGTCGGGCACGTCATCGACTGGGTGCTGTAGCACGACTTGGTGACCGTCTTGGTCGCCGAGCCATCGAGGCTGACGGTCTCGAGCGTCACGTCGTTGTTGGTGTTGTAGACGTACTCGGTCCAGCGGTTGGTCGAGCCGGTGAGTGGCTCGACGACCTTCGAGACGAGCCCGAGCGAGCTCGCCACGTACGTGTAGCTCGTCGTCCGTGCCGGGGTCGAGAGGAGGGCTCCATAGTTGTCGGTGACCGACGTCGGCAGGGTCGGGTAGGTGGCGTCCCAGACCGTCCGGCGCTCGAGCGAGATCGTCCCGTCGAGCTTGCGCCAGACCGACTGGACTCGTGCGTAGGCGTCGCCCGCGGCGACCAGACCATAGCTGGTCGTGGTCGTCGGGCGGTCGACTCGGGTCTTGGTGCTGGACTCGGCGGTGAAGGTCGTCCGTTGCGGGCTGCCCTGGGCGGTCTGCTCGGCGTCGGTGACCTTGTCGACGAGGTCGCCCGATGTGTACGCGATCGCGGTCGTGATCGTCCGGGCGCTCGTGCCGAGGGATCCTGCGCTGAAGGTCTCGATCGTCTGGGTCTTGCTGATCCCGGTCACCAACCCGTTCGTGTACGCCAGGCAGGTCAGGTGGCTCGCGTTCGTCGGGCACGATCCGGTCGTGTTGACCGGGTCGGACCAGCCCGCGAGGTTTCCCGCCGCGTCGTAGAAGAAACGATAGAGGCGCCGTGAGCCGGTGCTCGTCGTCTGGACGACGCCGCCGCTCACATAGGCCCAGTCGGTGATGGAGCTGAGGTGGGCCGGGTTCGCGCTCGTGTCCCAGGCGAGATCGATCGTCCGGCTCCCGGCGGTGTCCGTGATCGTCACGAGGTTCGTCCCGCCGGTGTAACCGAGGGTCACGCCGTTGCCGAACCGGTCCTCGGCCCGCACGAGGATCGCGTCGCGATCGAGGATGTCGAACTTGTCCCTTGAGAGGTCGCGGTAGGTCAGGATGAACTCATTGGCGCTGATGCTCGTGTCCTTGACCAGCATCGCGAACAGGGCCGTCGGCCGGGCGTACGTCGTGACCGTCCCGACGGTGACCGGATTGGTGAAGGTGTAGCGGGCACCGTCGGCGTCGGTGAAAGTGACCGTGTTGTCGGCGTTTGTGTGGAGCCGCCGCGAGGCGTTGAGCCTCCAGCCGGGGCCCATCCCGACGTTGGACGTGTCGAACGCGTTGTAGGTGAGGCCGAGGGACACCGAGCTGCCTCGGATCGGCAGGCTGACGATCGGGTGGCTCACGATCGCGTTCCGGGTCGGCGCATTCACCGCGAGCGAGTCGCCAGACCCGAGGTCCCACGATTCCAGGCTGAATTGGCTCTGCTGGCCGAGGTTGACCGTCGCGCCGATCGGGCGGAGGGCGACGAGCGCGCCGATGTTGACCCCGGCGAGCGTTGCCGTGGCGACCTTGGCGCCAGTGGCCCCGGCGGTCGCCTGGGCGACGTCGGCGCCTTCCGAGCTCACCTGGCCGGTGCCGTCGGCGAGCACGTCGAAGCGCTCGGTCATCGCGGACGGTGGCGTGAATGTCGCGTCGTCGGTCGTCGCGAAGAACCCCGCGACGATCACATCGGCGACGGTCGTCGTGACCGACGGCGCGGTGACACTCGTCGAGCTCGTGTTCGCCTGGCCACCCGAGACATCGATCGGGCCGAGGGGATCGAGCCCCGAATACGCGGTAATCCCTCCGGTGGCCGCGATGACCGGAACGCTGAACGGGAACGTGTAGCTCGCCGGTTCCGCTCCACCGGCGGTCCGGACGAAGATCGCCTGGGTCAGGCTCGTCCCGTTCACGTCACTCCGGACGAGCGACCAGCCAACAGGTGCCGTGATCGTCGGCGCGGTTCGCGACGCGATCGACGCGACGAGGACATCGTCGGCGGTCGTGCCGGCGGGCTTGGTGATCGTGATCCCGGTAAGCGCCGCGCTCGCCGCGCTGGCGGCAGACCGGAAGGCGATCGTGCCCGACGGCTTTAGCGCGACAAGCTGACCGATGTTGGCGGCAGCCTTTGACGCCGTGGCAACCTTCGTCCCGGTCGCCCCGGCGCTCGTCTTGACGACATCGGCCGTCTCGACGGCCAGGTCGCTCGTCGTGTGATCGAGGATGTCCGACCGCTCGGTCATGCCCGAGGGCGGGGTGAACGTCGCGTCGTTACTGGTCCCGAAGAACCCGACGACCATGTCGTTGGCGACGGTCGTCGTGACCGATGGCGCGGTCACCGACGTCGAGCTGGCGTTCGTCTGGCCGCCCGACACGTCGACCGGTGTCGCGGTGCTGACCCCGGAATAGGCATCGATCGTGCCGATGGCGGTCGTGACCGGCGCATTGAACGTCCAGGTGTAGTTGGACGGCTCCGAGGCGCCGGCGACATGGCTGTACACGGCCTGGGTGATGGAGGTCCCATTGACGTCGCTCCGGACGAGCGTCCAACCCGATGGTGGGGTGATCGTCGGCGTGCTGCGTGCGCTGACGACGCCAAGGAGGACATCGTTCGTCGTCACACCGGCCGGCTTCGCGACGGTGATCGAAGTGACCGGGACACTCGCCGCAGACGACGCGGAGCGGAACGTCCCGGGGCTCGCTGGAGGGGCGAGGGCGGGAATTGTCCGGGCTGGCGAGATCGCTGAGGCGCGGACGATGGCCGGTGTGACCAGGGTCGACGGCCAGCCGACGCTCGCCACGAACAGCAGGCTGAATACGCGGGCGATCGCGACCCGGTGGCGCATGGCCGTCCCCTCCGTTCCCCCTCGCCACGTCACATGTGGCTTGACCGCAGGGTGCAGCTGCGGATGACCAGGGGGACCCTCGGACCTTCGTCAGGCAGCATGGTCATTCGTTCTGCGACGACCGACGTAGGGACCACACAAGACCTTAGGCCAAAGCCCCAGACCCGAGCGCTGACGGTACGGACGGCGAGAGGTGCCGAACCAACGACTTGTGGATAACCGCCAGAGGCATCGCGGTTTCCGTACCCATCCTTGCCGTTTCCACGTTTCCCGACGGCACGTCGGGCTCGGAAGCGGATTCTGCGGCACACAATCTCGTACACACCGCCCCTTCCGCGCGCGCGAGCCTTCGGTCTAGCATCGAGGCTCGGCGACTGACGCTTCGGTCGGTCGCCCCGAGTGCCGTCTCGGTGGGCTGAGCAGCAGGCGCTGCGGTCCGCCGTGTCGATCGCGTCAGGAGCAACGCTCCGGCGGTCGCTGACGGCATTCGGGTCGAAGACTGAAGCGTCCGCGTCGCGACTGCTCCGCTGGAGCGGTCCTGTTCGGTCGGGTCGTCCCAGGCGTGACGACTCCCGGGGCGGACCGCTCCATCGGGCACGAACGTGGCCGGTCGTCCGAAAACTCGGTACGCAGAGTCCTTCTATGAGGTCGCCCTCCGATGCTTCAACGGCAACTCGATCAGCATCAGTCAGCCATCCATTCCCTCGGCCACCGCCGGGCGGCTCGAATGGGGTATTCGATCGGGGTTTCGGGACCCCGTTCCCTGCCCCCCGTTTCGTGCGTGGGAATGCTCGATCCGGGCCGAGACCCTACAGTCCAATGATCGGTGCGTTCACCGCCGCACCCGCACCACCTCGTCGGGTCATCGTCGATCCAGGCTTCCTGTCCTACCGCGATCGAGCTGCGCTCCGCATCCTCTACCGCGCCGACGTCGCGACCACATCCCAACTCACGACGCTCGTCTACACCCGCCGTCAAACGGCGCAGGAACGTCTCAGCACTCTCTATCACGCGGGCTATCTCGAACGGGCGATCCTGCCACCGTCCTCCCGCGGTGGTGCTCCCTATGCGTTCCGGGTCTCCCCCCGCGGACGTCGTCGTCTCGGCTACGACCCGCTGACCAGATCACGTGCCGGCAGCCAGCTGCGCCACAGCCTCAACGGCGTCGAGACGGTCTGCGCGCTGGTGACCGCTTCCCGGGGCGAGGGCAGCAGCGAGCCGCTCGTCCAGGCCTGGCTGGCAGAGGACATGGCCCACGACCTCCTGCCCAAGACGTACCCCGATGGCGTCGTCGTCCTGCAGGGCGCGACAGGCTCCGCTGTCTTGTGTCTCGAGATCGACCAGAACACCGAGCGAGGTCCGGTCATCCGGGACAAGCTCGGCCGGTACGAGACGGCGATCCGCTCCAAGCCCGGCTGGCATCTGCTGTTCGTCGTCCCGTCAGCCGACCGGGCCGGCTCGCTGGCCGGGACCGGCCGTCAGAAGGGCGGCTATCCGGGGCTCGCGGGTTACGCCTGGGCGCTCGTCCTGCCGGAGCTGCGGACCCGCGGCCTCGACGCAAGCGTCGTCGCCCTCAACCCGAATGTGCCGCGGACGACGCTCGGTGCCCTGCTCGTCGACCCGACACCGCGGCGTTGCCCGACGCCGGTCGGCACCGATGCCTGGCTCCAGGTCCTCGGGCTCGGTGGCCACGAGGACTTCACCGAGGCGCTCCGGTGAGACAGTCGGATGCGGAGACGGCGACCAGCGAGCGGCGTCGGCGAACGCGTCGGTGCCGACGGACCGCGCAGCGGCGGCCGGAAAGCCCGTCGGCCGCGCGCTGCCTCGATCCCGCTCGCCGAACGCGGGCGCGGCGCGTCCTGCCGATGACGGTTCCGCGCCTGTTGATCCTGACCGAGAGTGGCGCTCTGGCCGAGTCGAGCGCACCGAGGGACAATCTGTCGATGGATCCCGTCGTCATCGCCCTCGCTCAACTCGTCCGAGATCGCTGGACCAACGAGCAGCGGACTCGCGACCATCGTCGAACCCGCCTCCGGGCTGCCCCTGTCGACCCGGTATGAGACATCTGCCCGCGACCATCGAGGAGCTCGCCGGTCGACGCGCCGCACGCTGGATGCGCGAGAGCACGGCCGGCCAGTTCGATCGCTATGGTCCCGAGGCCCAGGCCGAGATGCAGGACCGCGCCATCGCCCGGCTCGGCCTCGTCGACTCGGGACTCGCCTGGCGGGCCACCCACTCCGGACGAACCGTCTACCGCTCCGCCGAGATGGGCGACATGCTGGGCGCGGCCCAGCGCGGCGAGTTCGATGTCCTGCTCGTCGGCTACGTCTCGCGCTGGCAGCGCAACCTGCGCCGAACGCTCGAGCTCCTCGAGGACACGCTCCACCCCGCGGGTGTGCCGGTGTACTTCTGCGACGAGGAGATCCTGTCCTCGTCCGAGCGTCACTGGGACCAGCTCGTCGACGAGGCCAAGGACGCCGAGCGCTACAGCCGTCGGCTGTCGCGGCGGATCCGGGAGGGCTACGCGTCCAAGCTCGCGAAGGAGCGCGATCCCGGTGGCCGTCCGCCCTTCGGTTTCCGACGCAACGCGGCCAAGCTCCTCGAGCCCGATCCGGAGCGGCTCGCGACCGTCCGGCGCGTGTTCGAGCTGGCCGCGGCCGGGCTACCGGACCGCGCTGTCGCCGCGGCCGTCGGGTTGCCGCTCTTCACCGTCCGGGGCATCCTCACCTCGCCGCTGTACGTCGGGCGACTGCGCGATGGCCAACCCGCCCGGTGGGCGGCGCTCGTCCCGGATGCTGATTCGGAAGCCGCGCAGGCGAGGCGAGCCAGGCGGGCGACGAACACCAGTCGTCCGGCGGATCCTCGCCGACCCTATGCCCTCGACATGCTTCATTGCGCCGCATGTGGCAAGCGGCTTACCGGCGACACCGGCTACTACCGTCATCGCGAGCCGTGCTCATCGTTCGTGGCGGCTCGTCCCGAGCACCGCGGTCGCGGCCAGTCCCCCGGACACGCCTACCGCCGCGAGCTGTACGAGCAGATCGTCGAGGAACTCCTGGCCGAGGCCTCGCTGGGTGCGAGCGTGATCGCCCAGGTCGTAGGCGAGGTGAGTCGAGACGCCCCAGGTCTCGATCGCTCATTGCTCGATCGGATCGCGGGCGAGCGCGATCGCGCGATGGCCCGCTACCTCCGGGATCGCGACGCCGAAGCCCTCGAACGAACGATGGTCCGACTCGACCAGGAGCAATCGAAGGCGGAGCGAAGGGGTCCTGAGGAGACCATTCCCGCAGATATCGCGGTCCGCTACGTCCAGGACCTCCCGGAGACCTGGCACAAGGCCGAGGGAGGCACAGGCCGCCAGCTTCTGGCGAGCGCCCTGTTCGACCGGATCGACGTCCTGGGCATCCAAGAGGCGACCGTCCACCTCAGCGCGCATGCCGTCCGACACGGGCTCGCCGCAGCGCTACCGGCTGAGGTGGGAATACTCGTAAGTGGTCGGGGCGAGAGGATTTGAACCTCCGACCTCATCGTCCCGAACGATGCGCGCTACCAAGCTGCGCCACGCCCCGACCGAGATGCCCGTTTGACAGGGCTTCGGGATGATACTTCAAGGGCGGTCCGACCGTCGCCCGGGCCCAGACGTCGAGGAGGATGACATGGCACGTCTCCTGGTCCACATTGCCACGGGACCCGAGAACCCGACCCGAGCGGCGCTCGGCCTGCTCGTGGCCCGAACCGCCCTCGAGGCCGGCCATGCGGTCGACCTGTTCATCGCCGGCGACGGGGTTGCGATCATGCGCCCGGAGACGCTGGACGCCGGCAACGGCATCGGGACGGGGAGCCTGCGCGAGCACGTCGACGCGCTCGCGGCCGGCGGGGCGACGTTCTACCTGTCCGGGATGTCGAGCAAGGCCCGGGCGATCGGTCCGGAGGGCCTCGGCGGGCTGGCCGTCACCCTCGCTCCGCCCGCCCGCCTGGTCGAGCTGGCGCTCGAGGCGGACCGGGTCCTGACGTACTGACGGCTGCGGCGTCCCTGCCCTCAGTCGAGGCGACGCCAGAGCGACAGGATGACCGGCTGGACGCCACGCCGGGTGGGCAGGAAGAAGGTGATCGAGCCGCGGGCCAGGCCGGCGTCGGCGTCGTCGGGCGGCAGGGTCGTCTCGAGCTGGTCGTCGGGCGCGAAGAACGCGGCGCGGAGGAAGCCGGCCCGCAGGTCTCCCGCGTGGCAATCCGGCCGGGCGGGTTCGGCTGGCGCGAGCTGGTCGGTCGGTCGTTCGGCGGTCACGTTGGTGCTCCCTCGTCGGCCCCGACGCGCCGGTGCCGAAATCCGTGGATCTCGCCGTCGAGACGCCGGGCCCCAACCGACTGTGATGGTCCGGACCCGACCCGGCTTCGGCCCGCCCGGTCGTAAGATCGCGGCGATCGAAGCTCACGATCGACGTGAGCGGTTCTCACCCGAGGAGCGGCATGGAGCACGACCCGGCACGCGAGATCCTCATCGCCGGCGCCGGCGCGCTCGCCCATGGCAATGGTCTCGGCCCGACCCTGCAGGTTGTCCTCGAGTCGATCGCCGCACCGCTTGGGATCGCCTCTGCGGCGATCTTCGTGGTCGATGCGAACCCGGCCCGGCTCGAGCTCGGCGCCTCCGTGGGCCTGGCCGGTCCGGCGCTTGATGGACTCGTAGCCGCGGTCGCCAACCCGGAGCACCCGGTCGCGCGGACGGTCGCCGCCGGAGTCGCGTCGTTCGATGTCCTGCCGACCGCCCCCGGCGGTCCGGCCCTGCGAAGCCACCTGTCGCTGACCATCCGGCGCCGCGACGGGGACGCCATCGTGGGTGTCCTCGCCGTGGCCCATGACCAGCCGATCGACCTCGGGGCGCGGGCCCTCCTGCAGGCGGGCGCCGACCTGTCCGCGGTCGCGGTCGAGCGCAGCCGGGCCTGAGGCGAGACGCGCATCGGGCCGTTGGTCCGACCATCGGCGGGCGCTACAGCTCGGCGAGCGTCGCCTCGTGGTCGGCGTTCTGGCGGGCGCGCTCGTCGGCCCGGATCGGGAGGGTCGCCAGGGCCGCGAGCAGGAACGTCAGCGCCATGAGCGCGAACGCGATCGGGATGCCGGTCGCCTCCCCCGCCGCGCCGATGATCACGCCGTAGACCGCGACCCACAGCGAGCCGACCCCGAACGCCAGTGTGAAGTAGACCGCGAACGACGCGTCGCGGATCGACGGCGGGGCGATGTCGGCGAGGAGCGCCTGGAGCTGGGGGCTCTCGGCAAAGGTGAACACGCCCATGACGACGATCCCGATCCACAGCCCGAGCAGGCTCGAGCCGGCGAGCAGGAACAGGGCGAAGCCGATCGCGCCGCCGATGTAGACGCCGATGATCACGGGCTTCCGGCCGAGCCGATCGGACAGCCAGCCGGCAACGAGCGGCGTCGGGACCGAGAAGATGATGAGCGCCCCGTACATGAGCGCGACGAGCCCGCCGTCCAGCCCGATCACCTCGCCGAGGTAGAAGAGCACGAACAGGTTGACGACGCCCAACCCGCGACCACCGCCGCCGAGGATCGACGTGAGGTAGAGCCAGAGGAGGTCGCGGTCGTGGGCGATCCGCCCGAACGCGGCGCGCACGGTGCCGCTCGCCACGGCCGCGGCGCGGTCGGTGCCGGACTCACGGACGAGCAGCAGGATCGCGATCGCGATGAGGATCGCCGGGACGCCGAAGACGATCGACGCGCCGCGCCAGCCCACGGCGGCGATGATCGGCGCCCCGATGAGCGCGACGACGACCGTCCCGACGTTGCCACCCGCGATGTGGGCGCTGATCGCGAAGCCGCGCCGCTCGTGCGGGAACTGCTCCGCGAGGAGGCCGTTGCCGACCGGATGCTGGGGCGAGCCGCCGATCCGCGACAGGACATTGGCGACCGAGAACCCGCCGAACGTCATGGCGAAGGCCTGGGCGACGAACCCGCCACCGAACAGGAGCCCACCGGCGCCGAGCAAGCGTCGGCGCGAGAACCGCCGGGTCAGCGACGCGTAGCTCAGCTGGACGGCGCCGGCGGCGAAGTTGCCGAACGCGGCGAGGAAGGCGACCGCCTCGACACCGACCCCGAAGTCCTTCGTGACCTGGGCGTAGATCAGGGGCAGGACGAACGCCTGCGCGTGGTTGACGGCGTGGGCGATCGACAAGAGCCAGAGCGAGCGCATCGGCCGGATGACGATCCGGTCGGCCGCATCGGTGAGCGCGGCGGAGGTCGGCGAGGACGGCAGCCCCATCGGCCCGATGATGCCGCATCTTGGACCAGCCGGTTGGGCCATCGGGCGGATCAGCCGGGGCCGGAGCTCGGCCGGAGACCCCGCCCTGATCGACGCGGCTCGTCGATCAGCGGGGGCCGAGGCGGCTCGCGGTCAGGGCGCCGCTTGCGTCGCTCCAGAGCAGGCCATCGGCGACCGGCATCCGGTGTGCGGGGTCGGTGAGCGCTCCGAGCCAACCCACCGCAGAGCCCGGGAAGCGGGCGGCGAAGAGCGGCCGGAGCTCGTCGATCAGGCGCCGGTTGCGGCGCGTGCCGCGGACGATGTAGAGCCCGCAAACCCGCCAGGCCGGCGCGCCGCCCGGTTGCGACTCCAGCCGCGCCGCCAGCACGCCGACCTTCGCGTCGAGGCCGCGCAAGCCGGCCCCGACGTCGTCGAACCAATCCCAGACCTCGACGACGACCGCCTCCCCAGCCTCTCCGATCTCTCCCGGGCCACTCGCCTTCCGGGCGGCCCGCCGGACGAGCGCGACGTCGATCGAGCGCGATCTCGGCGCCGCCGGGTCGATCGCGAGCTCGGGGAGCGCGGACCAGCCCCCGGCCCGGGCGACCTCGACGACCGCGCTCTGGCGTCGGAGGTGCTCGATGTCACGGGGCAGGTCTGCGCCAGGCGCGTGCTCCAGGAACGCGACGAGCTGCTCCCCGACGGCGGCCGCCAGGCAGGCCCACGTCTCGATCGAGGCGCTGGCACCGTGCCCACGTTCGAGTGAGCTGACCAGACCCTGCGAGACGCCGGCTGCGTCGCCGACCTCCGCCTGCGTCCGGTCGACGAGACGTCGGGCCTCGCGCAGCGCGATGCCCAGACGCGTGGCGACGGCATCGGCTCGCACGCGACCCACCCGCGTCTCGGGCCTGGCACGTCGTCGCTGCTCGCTGCGGCTGCCCATATCGGAACCATTCTTACGAGGCGCGCTTCACGCGGACGTATCAGCCCTCCCCGACCCCCAGTGACGCTGGCGTACGAATGGTGGTGATACTCCGCGCGGGAAGCGCGCGGAAAGGCCCACCCCGGACCCGGCCCGCCAGCTCATTGCGAGCCGATAGCAGTGGTGCTGATAACCAGCGCAAGAGGCGCCGCGGCCGGCCGCGGGGCGGCGGCGGGCAAGCGGCGTGGCGGCGGGGCGGCGGCAGGCGGCGGGCAGGCGGCGGGCAGGCGGCGGCGGGGCGGCGGCGGGCAGGCGGCGGGGCGGCGGCGGGCAGGCGGCGGGCAGGCGGCGCGGCGGCGACGGGCAGGCGGCGGGGCGGCGGCGGGCAGGCGGCGGGGCGGCGGCGGCGCGGCAGCGGGGCGGCGGCGGCGCGACGGCGGCGGAACGCGAGCGGGCGCGGAGCGTGAGCGGGCGCGGAGCGTGAGCGGGCGCGGAACGGAGCCGGGCGGGGCCGCATGACTCCCGGCAACGTGGACGGGCGCGGGGCCCGAAGGCCGCGCGCCCGTTGCGTCGCTACGAAGTGGCTAGAACAGGTCGAGGTAGCGGTCGACCTCCCAGTCCGAGACCTGGGTCCGGTACTCGTCCCACTCGGCCCGCTTCGCCTCGACGAAGTGGCCCAGGACGTGGTCGCCGAGGGCCTCCCGGATGACCGGGTCGGCCTCCAGCTCGTCGATCGCCTCGCCGAGGGTGCCCGGCAGCTCCTTGATCCCCTTGGCGGCGATCGTCGCCGCGTCCATCTCGAACAGGCTCTCCTCGACCGGCTCGCTCAGCTGGAGCCCCTTCTCGACCCCGTCGAGACCGGCCGCGATCATCACCGCGAAGGCGAGGTACGTGTTCGACGACGGGTCGGGGCAGCGGACCTCGGCCCGGGTGCCCTCGATCGACTTGCCCGGCGAGACCATCGGCACCCGGATGAGCGCCGAGCGGTTCGTCCGGCCCCAGGTCAGGTAGGTCGGCGCCTCGTAGCCGGGGACGAGCCGCTTGTACGAGTTCACGAGCGGCGCGAGGACCGCGATCATCCCCCGGGCGTGGGTGAGGATCCCGGCCATGTACGACCGCGCGACGTCCGACAGTCCGTACGGGTTCGAGGCATCGGCGAACGCGTTCCGATCGTCGGCGATCGAGTACAGGCTCTGGTGGGTGTGCATCCCCGAGCCGTTGATCCCGTGGATCGGCTTGGGCATGAACGTCGCGTACAGGCCGTGCTGCTGGGCGATCGCCTTGAGCGCGAACTTGAAGGTGATCGCGTTGTCGGCCGTCGAGCAGCGCGTCGCTGTACTCGAAGTCGATCTCGTGCTGCCCGGCCGCCACCTCGTGGTGGGCCGCCTCGACCCGGATCCCGAACGCCTCGAGGGCGTCGACCATGTCCTGGCGGACCTCCTGGGCGAGGTCGGTCGAGAAGTCGAAGTAGCCGGCCTGGTCGTGGGGCAGCGGGGCGATCGAGCCGTCCTCGTCGCGCCGGAAGAGGAAGAACTCGAGCTCCGGCCCCGTGTTGACGATGTAGCCGAGCTTCTTCGCCCGCTCCATCTGGCGGCGGAGGACGAAGCGCGGGTCGCCGACGAACGGCTCGCCGCGCGGCGTGAACACGTCGCAGATCACCCGGGCGGTGCCGCGCGGTCCGTCGCCCTTCTGCCACGGGATCTCGGCGAACGTCGCCATGTCGGGCATGAGGTACTGGTCGGACTCGGCGATCCGGGTGAACCCCTCGATCGACGAGCCGTCGAACCAGGTCCCGTGCTTGACCGAGCCGCTCGAGCTGGTGGATCGGGATCGTCACGGCCTTGACGTGGCCGATGATGTCGGTGAACTGGAGCTGGACGAAACGGATCCCGCGGGCCGTTGCCGCGTCGATCGCGGCCATGGCTGCGTCGGTCGACGCCGTTGTCTCGGGCATGGTGGCCACCACCGATGTTGCCTCCTTCATCTCCGACCCCGGTGTGCGCACGGCACAGGACGCGGGGCAAACCATCTGCGAGCCACAGCGTAGCAGCGGATTCGGTTACAGATCGGTCACGGTTCGGGGTCCCATCCAGTTCATCCGCTGACCATCAACCGGTCGGGCGGGCAGTCGTCCGAAGTGCCGCCCGGGCCGCGACGAGGTCGTCGAGGAGTCGCCCGAACTCGCGGTCGAAGTCGACGTAGCGCTCCGAGCGACCGACGATCGCCACCGCGCCATCGCGGGCGACCCGGGCCCAGACCCGGCGGCGGGGCAGGTAGAACGTGATCACGAGCCCGGCGATGAGCGACGCGAAGGCGAGCCAGACGAGGCCCTGGCCGGGGTCCTGCTTGGCCAGCAGCACCGACGCCCCCTCGACCCCGCGCAGCTCGACGAAGAAGTCGGTGTCGGGCGAGCCGCCGATCCCGCCGACCGGCACGAAGAACGGCGTGAGCGAGACGAGGTCGGGCGAGCCGTCGGCCAGCGTCCCGCGCACCCGGTACGGCAGGAAGGCCATCCCCGAGGTGCCGTCGGCTGTCCGGGTCAGGATCAGCTCGAGCCCGACGTCCCGGCCGGGGACGGCGAACAGCCCGTGCGGCTGTCCCTGGACCGCGTCGGTCAGGGCGAACGGCCCGTCCCACAGCACCCGGCTCTTGGAATCGCGGACGACCAGGTCCGGTGCCGGGACGAAATCGGTCTGGTGGAACGTGTACCCGGCGACCGACAGCGGATCGTTGACCCGGACGACCTTTCGGGCGAGCTCGATGCCGTCGCGGTAGACGGCCAGGTCGGTGCTGAAGTCGGCGAAGCTGCCGTCGGCCCGCCGCGGCGCGTCGAACCCGAAGCTCTTCACGACGAGCAGCCCGGGCGACCCGATCGCCTGGACCGGCTCGCTCTCGCCCCGGGCGAGCAGGATCCCCGACTCCGACCCGAGCCGGGTCGTGACGGCGGCGGCGACGAGGAAGAGGACGAGCCCGGTGTGGGTCAGCAGCGTCGCCAGCTTCACCCAGCGATGGCGGTCGCCATAGAGGTGGACCGTGCCGTCGGGCTCGGTCACCGAACGGACGCCGAACCGGTTCGCCCCGAGGACCGACCGCACGGCGTCGGGCGTGAGGCCATCCAGCCGCGCCCGGTCGGGCAGGCTCGGGTCGTAGAACGGCTCCGGCTGGACGACCCGGATCTCCTTCGCCCGCCGCCACAGCCGGGGCGTCCGGTCGAGCGTGCAGCAGACGATCGAGATCGTCAGCACGACGAGCGCGGCGCTGAACCACCACGAGCTGAAGACCTGGAACAGCTGGGCCCGCTCCAGCAGGCCGACCAGCCCGGCCCCGAGAACCGCGTCGTAGTGGAGGTGGATGTCGGCCATCGCCGCCGCGTAGTCCGACGGCGTGCGCAGCGCGAGTGCCGGGCAGCTGCCGGATCGTCATCCCGACGACGGCCATGACGACCAGGACGATGATCTGGGCGACCGCGAAGTCGACCGACGTGAGCAGCCGCCAGATCGCGCGACCGAGCCGGCTGACCGGATCGGGACGACCGCGGGCGACGGCCCGATCGGCCGCGAGCGTTGCGATCGGGTCCCCTAGCCGGCGCCGACGGCGACGGAATCGGCGGCCGGAGCGCTCCCGGCCGGACCCGCGGCGGCTGCCGCCGCAGCCCGGGCTGCCTCGAGCGCCTGGGCGAAGTCGGCCATGAGGTCGTCGAGATCCTCGAGGCCCACCGAGCAGCGGAGCAGCCCGGCGCTGATCCCGGCCTCGGCGAGCTGGGCGTCGCGACAGCTGGCGATGGGTCGTCGTCGGCGGGTGGGCGACGATCGTGTGGATGCTCCCGAGCGAGGCGGTCCGCTCCGGGATCGTCAGGGCGTCGATGAACGCGCCGCCCGCGGCCCGACCGCCGACCGGCCCGCCGGCCAGCTCGAACGCGAGCATCCCGCTCGCGTGCGGGAACTGGCGCGCGGCGACCGCGTGCTGGGGGTGGCTCGGCAGGTCGGGGTGGTAGACCCGGGCGACGCCCGGCTGCGCCTCGAGCCACTCGGCCAGCGCCCGGGCGGTCTCGGCGTGGCGGGCCATCCGGACGGCGAGCGTGGCGATCCCGCGCAGGACGAGGAAGGCGGCGAAGGGCGCGAGCGTCGCACCGGTGTCGACCTCGACCGCCTTGACCGCCGCGATTCGCTCGCGCGAGCCGCAGACCGAGCCGCCGAGCGTGTCGGAGTGCCCGCCGACGTACTTGGTCAGCGACTCGATGACCAGGTCGGCGCCGAGCTCGAGGGGCCGGCACAGGACGGGCGAAGCGAACGTGTTGTCGACGATGAGCAGGGCCCCGTTGCGGTGGGCCAGGCCGGCCAGGATCGCCAGGTCGGCGACGACGATCGTCGGGTTCGAGATCGTCTCGACGTAGAGGACGCGGGTCGGCCTGGCCGCCAGCGCGGCGTCGACGGCGGCAGGATCCGTCGCGTCGACGAAGGCGACGTCGATGCCGAGCCGCCCGAAGCGCTCGGTCAGGAGCGTCCGCGTCGAGCCGTAGATCGCCCGGGTGGCGACCACCCGGTCGCCGGCCTCGAGGACCGACAGGAGGGCGGCGTGGATCGCGGCCATCCCCGACGAGAAGACCGCGCCGGCCTCGGCGCCCTCGAGCTCCGCCATCGCCGCCGCGAGCGTGTCGCCGGTCGGGTTGGCGAGCCGCGCGTACGAGTAGCCGGGCCGCTGTCCGGTCGAGATCGCGCCGAGCTCCTCGGCGTCCTCGGACGAGAACGTGACGGCCTGGTAGATCGGAACCGAGTTCGGCTGCTGGTCGACGCGCGGCGCGGCGGTCGAGGCCTTGATGGCCCGGGTCGAGAAGCCGCGCGGCGCGGGCGGGCGGTCGGCGAGCGGTCATGGCCGGATGCTACACCGACCGGATGCCGGACCCCGCTCCGGGCCGGTCAGCGGGGCGTGCCGACGCGGTCGTTGCGCGGGCCGCGCCGGGTCGCCCCGCCGGGCTTGCCGGGAGCCACCGGCCGCCGCCGAGCAGCTGCGCCGTAGCGGTAGCCGACGATCCGGTTCCTGCCACGGCGCTTCGACGCGTACATCGCCTGGTCGGCGGCGATCATCAGGTCGTCGATCGTCCGCCCGTCGGCGGGATAGGCGACGACCCCGATCGACAGCGAGGTCCGGATCCGCTGCGAGCCGCTCTCGATGTTCAGCTCGACCACGCCGGACCGGATCTTCTCGGCCAGCACGTAGGCGCCATCGGGCTCGGTCTCCGGGAGCAGGACGACGAACTCGTCGCCGCCCTAGCGGGCCGCGGTGTCGATCCTCCGGACGCGGTTCCGGATGACCTCGCCGACCCCGCGCAGGACCCGATCGCCCTCGAAGTGGCCGTACCGGTCGTTGATCGGCTTGAGCCCGTCGAGGTCCAGCATCAGCAGGCAGAACCCGCGCCGTGAGCGGGCGCTTCGCTCGATCTCGCGCTCGAGCGCGGCGAAGAGGTAGGCCCGGTTGCCCAGGCCGGTCAGCGACGTCGACCGTCGACAGCCGGATCGCGGCGTCGCGCGACCGGCGCTGCTCGCGGGCCATGACGATCGCCAGGTAGGCGAGCAGGACGAGGGCCGTGATGTTGAGGCTGACGACGACGACCTGGGCCGGGTCGAGCGGCACGAGGGTCGGGTCGGCCAGGACGCCGACGAGGTAGCCGCCGACGGCGAACCCGGTGACGAGGATCGCGACCCGAGGCGGCAGGACGAGCGCGGCGCCCGCCACGATCAGGGCGTAGGCGAAGAAGAACGGGCTGTTCGGCCCGCCGGTCAGGACGACGAGCAGGGTCGCGAAGGTGATCGCGACCGAGCCTTCGACGATCGGCCGGGCGCCGCCGAACACGCTCGCCGGGATGAGCTCGTGGACGACGAGCAGGAACAGACCGGCGATCGCCATGAGGACGAAGATCGCCGTCTGGGTCGTGGGCCAGAGCCCACTCAGCGCGACGATCGCGCTGACCGCGACGATGAACGCCCAGGCGACGACCCGGACGACCCGGTCGTAGGTGACCGTCGGCAGCGCGTCCGGACCGAGAAGCAGCCGGCCTGCGCGATCGAGCGCTCCCGACGACCCGACCGTCTGCCCGTCGGGCGGACGGCGACGCGCCCGGACCGCCGTCCAGCCGACGGCCGCGAGGAGGAGGACGTTGATCGCGAGCGCGATGAGGAGCAGGACCAGGAACGGTTCGGCCGGCACGAAGCCCCCCGGATGAGTGCGGACGCCTGCGCGTCCATCGGCATCTTAGCCGGTGGTCCTTCCGGCTCCAGTACCTAGGACCTTCGTACGGGCCACTTTGGGCCGATTCAGGTGCGTCATCGCACCGAGCTCAGCGCGTCCCCCACTGGTATGTCTGCTTGACCATTCGCAGGTAGACGAACGTCTCGGTGTCGCGGACCCCCTCGATCGCCCGGAGACGCTCGGCAAGGAAGTCGAGCAGGGCCCGGTTGTCCTCGCAGACGACCTCGATGAGGACGTCGTAGGTGCCGGCCGTGATCACGACGTAGTCGACCTCGGGGAACGCGGCGACGGCCTCGGCCACGCCCACGAGCCGGTCCCGCTCGCAGCGGATCCCGACCATGGCCATCTGCTGGAAGCCCAGCTTGAGCGGATCCGTGACCCCGACGACCTGGAGGATCCCGCGCTCGACGAGCCGGTTCGTCCGGGCGCGAACGGCGGCCTCGCTGACCCCCAGCTCTGCGGCGATCTGGGTGAACGGCCGGCGGCCGTCCTGCTGGAGGTGCTCGATGATCCGCTTGTCGAGCTCGGACACCTCGTCCGGGCCGCGCCCGTTCCGGCCACGCCCCCTGGCCACCGCCATCCGCACGCCCTCCGGTGTGAGGGTGCGAGCCTAGCAGACCCCCGTCAGGGCTTCGGGGTCTTCTTGGGCTTCTTCGTGGGCTTCGGCTTCTTGGTCGGGGTCGGCGAGGGTGACGGCGAGGGCGACGCGGAGGCCGCGGGCAGCGCGACCGGCGAGACCGAGCTCTGCTGGAGCGGACCGATCAGCACGTCGAGCGCATCGACGAGCTTCTCGGCTGCGGTGATGGCCCGATAGTCGGGACGGGCCGGTTCGCCGTTCTGGACGTGCGGTCCGAACTCGACGTAGATGTTGAGTCCCGCGAAGCGGTACGGCGCGTCACCGAAGGCCGGCTTCTTCGTCGGGTCGAACCCGGTGGCCTTGACCAGCTCCGCGGCGCTCGAGTACTGCTCGAGGATGAGCGGCCACGAGGCGTAGGTCAGGTTGAGCGTCTTGGCCGGCTCGGTGCCCGACTCGGCGGTGTTGGCCGCCATCGTCAGGCCAGCCTTGCGCAGCTCGGAGTAGACCCGGTCGATCGAGGCCGGCTCGTTGAGATGGGGGTTCGGCGTCGGTGTCGGAGTCGGCGCAGCGGTCGGAGGCGGCGTGGTTGCCGCCGCGCCACAGGCGATCGAGATGGCGCCCACGACGAAGATGACCGCGGCAAATCGGAAGCGGACCAAGCGATACCCCAGCGCACGTCGCCGCCCGGCGCACCCCGGACGAGCCTTCCGAGGCTAGCAGAGGCTCCCGCTCAGACCGAGTCGGTCGATAGTCCCACTCCGGAGGCCATTCGTCCGTACCGGACCGCACCGGACCGTCGGTGTGCGATCCGCGGTCGGCCCCGCGGCGGGTCGCTGCCGGTCAGGCACCGCCCAGCAGGGACACCAGGAGCACGGTCAGCGCGACGAGGAGCAGGACGGCGCCGACCGCCGAAGCTGCCGTCCGACCGTGGCGGCCGGCTGTCTCGTAGGCCATGACGGCCGTCAGGGCGACCATCCACGGCAGGCTCGCGAAGCCCTCGCCGAACATCAGGAGCATGAGCGCCCACGAGCTGCCAAGGCAGGCGAGCCCATCGTGGAATCCCAGCCGCGCGGCGCCCCGTGTGGTGATCGGGACGGCCGCCGCGACGTCCGTGGAGTGACGACACGCCGTCAGGCTGCGTCGCTTCACCGGCGCGAACTGGTAGCCGCCGGCGACGATGAGCATGCTCATCTCGATCAGCCACGGCCGGGCGGCCAGCCAGGGGGTCGCGTCGAACAGCCCGTGGAGGACGACGTCGCCCGTGAAGGCGACGAGCCCGAAGGCCAGCCAGACGACGATGAACGTGGCCACGAAGGCCGCCCGGATGCGTCCCGGCCGAGCCGGCGACGCCACCGCCGATTCGACGGTTCGGACGGTCGGCAGGCTCGCCGGAAGCATCATGGCTACCACCATCACGAGCCACTCGCCGAGGAAGAGCGGGACGGCGACCCAGGCGGTTGACCCGCCCGCCGTCGGCGGGTGCGGATGGAGGGTCGAGAGCGCGCCGGTCAGCTGAGCGACCACGATGGCCGCCCAGGCGGCCGCGATCAGCGCCGGAACCACGAGCGAAGGCCTCGCGCGCGGACGATCAGCCGTCGTGCCGACCGGGTTGATCGGGTCCTCGAGGACGCTCACGCGCTCACCTTACGTCTTGACATCGATGACTACGCCCGCGGCTGGTGGCTGGTTCGGGCAGGCGTTTGTCGCCCAGGTCGCGTCGCGCAGCGTCGCGTGGGCGCCGTTCACTCCAATTGGACCGGTGGAATACCCTCGCGGTCACGTATCCGGTCGCTCCGGTTCCCGGTACGCTGTCGGTGATTCGCGCGCGCCACAGGTTCCCCGCTGCGAGCTGATTCCGAAGGATGAGAGCGATGACTGAGCTGAAGAAGACGG
The DNA here is from genome assembly GCA_963708065.1 of uncultured Chloroflexia bacterium. GTDB lineage: Bacteria > Chloroflexota > Limnocylindria > Limnocylindrales > CSP1-4 > Chersky-267. The sequence goes on along the minus strand of CAVPRZ010000011.1, from coordinate 664,549 downwards.
CGCCGCCGGCCAAGGCACGTGGCCTCGACGAGGCAACGGCCGCTGCGTACGATGCCGCCTGGGTCGTCGACGCCCCGACTGGCGATGCGTGGACCGCACGCCCCTGGGTCCATCCCCTTGAGCGCGCCGAGGCCGGCAAAGCCGCCCGCAAGCGGGTCCCCCGAGCAGCACATGCGGCCTTCGAGCCGGCACCTGACCGGGACCCGATCGCGATCCTCGAGGCGCAGGAGGCGGACCGGCTGCCGGACCTGGTCCCGCTCCGTCACGAGCGGATGGCCGCGTCGGCGTTCGCCTACTACCGCGGCACGCCGGCGGTCATGGCGTTCGACCTCGCAAGCGGCCCGCGGACCGACATCATCGTCCAGGCCAGCGGCGACGCCCATCTCAGCAACTTCGGGTTGTTTGCCTCACCGGAGCGGACCCTCGTCTTCGATTCGAACGATTTCGACGAGACGCTGCCCGGGCCGTGGGAGTGGGACGTCAAGCGGCTCGCGGCGAGCGTCACGATCGCCGGTCAAGCCAATGGCTTCAGCGCGTCCGCGACCCGGGGCGCGACGATGAACGGCGTCCGAAGCTACCGCCAGTGGATGGCCCGCTATGCCGGGATGCGCCTGATCGATGTCCTGTACGCGTCGATCACGGACGCCGACATCCGCGATGCGGCCGAAGCCACGGGCATGCTCGCCGGCCGATCCGGGGCGGACCGTCGCCGGCGGGTCGAGGCCATCTTCAGCAAGGCCCGCCAGCGCGACGGCATGCGTGCGTTCGAGTCGCTCACCGGGGTCGTCGAGGGCCGCCGGGTCCTCCTGGACGACCCGCCTGTGGTCGTCCACATGGACTTCGAGGGCATCGGCGGTCCGCAGGCCCTCGAGAAGGTCTTCACCGACTACCGGGCGACGATGTCCGAGAACCGGCGCGACTTCCTCGAGCGCTACCGGTTCGTCGACGTTGCGCTCAAGGTGGTCGGGGTCGGGAGCGTCGGGACGCGCTGCTTCATCCTCGTCCTCGAGGGCCGTGACGAGAACGATCCGCTGATCCTCCAGGCGAAGGAGGCGACGGCGTCGGTGATGGAGCCATTCGTCGGGGCGACGGTCCACGCCAACCAGGGCCAGCGCGTCGTCGTCGGCCAGCAGATCATGCAGGCCACCTCCGACGTCTTCCTCGGCTGGACGCGGGGCCCGGGCGGCCGCGACTTCTACCTCCGCCAGCTGTGGGACATGAAGGGCTCGGTCGACATTGCGACCCTCCAGCCCGAGGGCCTGGGTTTCTACGCCGGCATCTGCGGCTGGGCCCTGGCCCGGGCGCACGCCCGCTCGGGCGACGCGGTCGCGATCGCGGCCTACCTCGGGACGAGTGACTCATTCGACGGCGCGATCGCCGACTTCGCCGAGACCTACGCGGACGTCAACGCGCGCGACCACGCTGCGTATCTCGCGGCAATCGAGGCCGGGCGCGTGTCGACAACCGTGGCAGGTTGACGCGTCGCTCCGGCTCTCCAATTCGGTCTGGTCTCTGTCATCGGCCCCGGTCGATCCTCCGCGCACCGCGATCCAGTGCAGAGGTTTCGCACCCGGACCTCGCGGTCAGTAGCCGGGACCTCCGCCGGTCCCATTGCCACACGCGGCGAGGACGGTGAGGAGCAGCGGCACGAGGATGACCAGCCGACTCACAACGAGTCGACGAAGGGCTGAGATGGTCGTGGATGTCGCTGCGTTCATGGCGGGGTCCTCCGCCAGCGGTACGTCAGGCCTGACAGAGTGGTTCTCACCTGGCGGCCGGCGCCTTCTGCTCACTTCTCCACGATGAGGTCCGGGCCCTCCGCACGCACCGACCTGGACCGGACGGGCAGCCGGGCTGGGCCCCGCAGGACGGCGCCCGATGCGACGTCGAACTGGCTGCCGTGACAGGCGCACGTCACCGTTGTCCCGTCCAGCTCGCCGTCAGCGAGCGAGCACCCAGCATGAGTGCAGGTGTCGTCGAATGCGTACAACCGTCCGTTGGAGTTCGCCACACTGACGTTCGTCCCGGCGATGTCGAAGACGCGCATCTGTCCGTCGGCGACATCGTCCGCATGACCGATCCGTACGAACATGCTCTCTCCTCCGATCCCAGCCTGGTCCTAGTCGTCCTGGGCCGCTGAGGCCATCGCGTGCCCTGTCGTGATCAAGTCACGGGCCTCCCGCGGAAGCGCCCGGCAGGACGGTCAGGGCCGCCAGGATCAAGGCGACACCAGCGGCCGATGCGGCCCATTGACCATGTCGGCCGATCGTCTCGTAGACCATGACGGCCGTCAGGGCGACCATCCACCCAATGCTCGCGAAACCCTCGGCGAACATGAGGAGCATCATGGCCCACGAGCTGCCAAGACAGGCGAGCCCGTAACCGAGTCCGAGCCGGCCCGCGCCCCCTGAGATGAGCGAGGCCGTCACGGCAGGCTCCGCAGGGTGACGGCAGGCAGCGAGGCTGCGCCGCTTGAGCGGGACGAGCTGGTATCCACCCCCAAGGGCCAGGATGCCCGCCTCGATGAGCGATGGCCTCGCCGCCAGCCATGGCGTCGCGTTGACGACATGGTGGAGGACAACGTCGCCGAGGAACGCCGCCAGCCCGAAGGCAGTCCACACCAGGGCGAACGAGGCCAGGAATGCAGCCCGGGCCCGTCGCGGCCGGGTCAGCCGCGCGGTCGCCGTCTCGACCAGGCGGACGGTCGGCAGGCTGGCCGGCAGCATCATGGCCGCGACCATGACGAGCCAGCCGAGGAGGAACAGCGGGACGGCGATCCCGAGGGATGTGCCGCCCTCGATCAGCGCGTGGTGATGGAGGGCGGCCGCGGTCCCCGTCGCCTCGGCGACGAGCAACGTCACCCAGGATCCCGCGATCAGGGCCGGAACGGCGACGAATCGTGGGTTGCACAGCCACGTGGCAGCCGCCTCGAGGCCCTCGACCCGACGGACGCGAGACGTTCTCTCGAGCGCGGCCATGGAGGTGACCTCAGTCGAAGTCGAGGCTGCAGCCGAACGGGCGCGTCGTGGCCTGCCGGACCGCTCGTTGCGCCAGAACGTCGTCGAGCGCGTTCCGGAGGTCGTGGGTCGTGACCCTGGCCGACAGTCGCGAGTCGTCGAAACGACCTCGGTAGCGCAGGCGACGCTCGCCGTCGAGCAGGAAGACGTGGAAGGTGCAGGTCGCGCCGTAGGCCTTCGCGACGCGCTGGCCGTCGTCCACGAGGTAGGGGAATGAATATCGATCCTCGGCGGCGCGCTCGATCATCCGCGGATAGCTTTCGTCCGGATAGAGGTGGGGCGCGTTCGAGTTGATTGCGAGCAGCTGCACACCTCGAGGGCCGTAGTCCCGCTGAAGTGCATTCATTCGCTCCGCGTAGGCTTTCGCCGTGGGACAACGGTTCGACGAGAAGATGAGCACGAGCGCGTCGCGGTCGGCGACGTCCGAGAAGCCGTGCCGTCGGCCATCGGTGCCCAGAAGACCCTCGAACGATGGGCCTTGGGCACCGATCGGGAGGATCGCCCTCTCGGGCGGTGCGTCGACCAGGTCGAGCGCGGTCACGCCGTCGCCAGCGCGGCGAAGCGCTCGGGGAACTGCGCGACGATCCCGTCGTAGAGGGCGTCGGCAAGGACCATGATCTCCGTGAAGATGTCGTCGAACGCCTTCACGTCGGCCGCCCAGTCCCCAGTGATCCGGGCGACCGCCTCGTCCTTCGTCAGCTTGAGGTGGAGCGCCAGCAGGTCGAGGACGTCCTTCTCGGGCCAGTTCGGATTTGCGCCCGCCAGGAACTCGGCGATCGTCTCGATGTTCGCCGTCCAGCGGGCGTCATGCGTGGCGAAGGCCGACTGGTCGCCCGACTTGGCCGCCGCGACAAGGTCGACGGCGATCAGGATGTGCTCCTTGAGGAGCTCCGTCAGCCGGTCGCCGGCGGCCTGGCCGTAGAACCCAGCGATCGCGGTACCGATGTCCGCCTGGTTGCTGAGCAGCCGCCCGGCGGCGGCGTCTGCATCCGGCGTCCCGGCGACGGCGGCGACGATGTATTCGCGGGTCCAGATCACGTGGTCGGACCACAGCTTGCGGAGCGCGAGACGGACGGGTTCCCTGGAAGTCGCCATGAGATCACCTCATCTGGTGGCTGGGCCGACGGGCTCGGGACGCTCGGGGAGACCGGCCGGCTGTTCTATTGAGAACGCAAGTTACTGTTACAGACCCAGGCCCGGCCTGTCAAGTCTTTTCATAATCAATCTTGCTGTTACAGTGTGGGCATGACCAGAGAGCCGGCGGCTGCGGATCCGATCGACGCCGTCGCGGCGCTTGCCGAGCCGACCCGGCGCGCCCTGTACGACCTCGTGGCCGTCGGGCGAGAGCCGGTTGGCCGGGACGATGCCATGGCCGCCCTCGGGATCAGCCGCGAGCTGGCGGCGTTCCATCTCGATCGGCTCGTCGAGGCCGGCCTGCTCGAGACGGAGTACCGCCGTCGCACTGGCCGAACCGGACCCGGCGCCGGCCGGCCGGCCAAGCTCTACCGACGAACCGTGCGCGAGGTCCAGGTCTCGCTCCCGCCCCGTCGTTACGATCGCGCGGCGGAGCTCATGGCGACGGCACTCGGTCGGCTCGGCGACGCGGCCGGGATCCAGGCGCTGGCCCGCGTCGCGCGCGAGCGCGGTACCGCCGTCGGCGCCGACGCTCACGACAACGCCGGGAGGCGCCGAGGCCGGATCCGCTCGCTGCGCGGGCTCGTCGACGTCCTTCGGGGAGCCGGCTACGAGCCGGAGATCGAGCCCGACGGCACCGTGTGCCTCCGGAATTGCCCGTACAGCGCGCTCGTCGCGGAGCACCGCGACCTGACCTGCGGGATGAACCTGGCCTGGGCCGAGGGCGTCGTGGACGGCCTCGGGGTCTCGGGGGTCGAGGTGGAGCTGGCTCCCGGGCCCGGCCGATGCTGCGTCGTCTTCCACTCGAGTCGCCGCGGGGCCGCAACCGAGCCCTGATCATCGGTCCTCGCGGGAATGGTCGGGGCGGTGGGATTCGAACCCACGATCTCGTGCTCCCAAAGCACGTGCGATGCCAGGCTTCGCTACACCCCGATGACCTGAACGTGGATATCGCAGGATACTCGACGTTCTGCCGACGGCGACTGATTGACTATTGACCGGCGACATCGCGCCCCCGAGCCTGAGCGCCAGGCCGCGGTCCGCCGCGCCTGTCTCGCACCGGGGATTGCCGAGAGTATGTCGGTCGGTGAGCTTGTCGCGGCGATGTTCATGGCGAGCGCCTGCCTCGCGACGTGGCGCTACTACCGCGATCGGTTCTGGCTCGTGGTGGGCCTCGGTGTCCTGGTGGCCGACGCCGTGGCGCTCACTCGCTTCGGCCTCCGCATCGTCGTCATCTCGGGACCCATCAGCATCTCGATCGTGCTCGCGTCAACGCTCATCGGACTGATGCTCTGGGCGCAAGTCCTTGGGCTTCCGCGCGGCCTCGCGCTCATGCTCGGCATCGGCCTCACGAGCCGGCCACTGAGGTTCGACGCCAGGCTTATCGCAGTTCGGAAGCCGTTCGTCGAGGCGATCGCCCTTGCGCAGACGGATCCAGATCGGCGAGCCGAGGCCTTCGCGATCGCAGAGTCTCAGATCAGACGCGAGCGGGCTCTTCGCCCACCGGATCCCACGTGGGCCGCTCTCCGGGACGACATCGCGGACGATGACGCCGCCTGGGTCGAACTCCTTCGAGCGGGCGCTACTGCCGATCGAATCACGGATCACGCTACGGCATTCGCGCCGGTATCGGCGCGGTGGACCGAGATGCGGGAACGCGCGGCCGCGGACCAGCGGCTTCTCGCGGTTCCCGCGCGTCGGCGTCGCGGCAACGCGGTGTGGCTGGGTGTGGTCGGGATCTCGATCTTCCTCGTCGCCCTTGCGCAGGCCAGAGCCGTGGACCTGCCTTCGCTGGGAGTCACAGATTCGCGCTTCTGGCTGATCGCAGGGATGTTCGTCGGCGCCGCGCTCGCGGTCCTGGGTTCACTGGTGTTCGGTCTACGCCGGCGCTAGTGGGGTGGCGAAGCTGGCCGTCGCGCTAGTGGATGAGGTCGGCACTAGAGAGCCGTGAGAACGAACGTGAGTGATCCCTGGATCAAGGTCCAGCCCATAGGCTGCGAGTTCTACGAGCGCAACCGCAATCGCAGGATAATCGGCGTCTTCAGCGCTCCGACCGTCACGCTCCGGACCCGTCAGCCTTCACCGCTCATCGCCCTGCGGCTCCCAAAGCACGTGCGTTACCAGGCTACGCCACACCCCGATCGTGGTCGTGGGTCGCACGATACTCGAATGCCCCCGTCATGACGTTGGAGGGTGCGGCGATTTGGGCCCTTCGGGCTCCACCGGGCTCGCGCGTCCGACTCGGGGGCGGCCAACGGCTTCTGGCTTCCGCTCCCCGTGATCAGCTCGACGCAGTCGCAACAAGCGTGTAGAAGCTGACCACCGCCACGGACAGCTGGACGCACAACGCGAACGCGTAGACGGCCACGGACGCGAATACGATCGCGTTCGCCGCGAACAGCAGGCAGGCGAATGGGCCTAGGGCGAACAGCAGTTGGCCACTCCGTGTGCGAACCGCGTCGGTCCTGAGGAACTGGCGGGCCCGCATCGCGACAACCCAGCCGGCATACACGGCTACCGCGGCACTGGAGAGGACCAGCGCGGTGCGAGCATCCCCGAACCACGCGAACGCGATGACGGGCAACAGGCTCTCGAACACCACGTTGAAGCTCGTCGAGACGATTGCTCGCTGTCGGATCCGCTGACCTGGACTCCAGGAGCCGCCCGGTGGCGTCAGGGCGGACGTCACTGCAGTGAACCCGGCCATGACGACAGCGATTTGGGCAATCGCGAGGAGAAGGACTTCGCTCGGCACGGGCGGCATTGTACGGCCGGATCATCTCCGCCAATACCGGACCCACTTCCGATCTCACGAACCGACCGCCTGACCCTCCGGCCACCAAATAGTGAAGGGGCAGCCTGCGCAGGGCTGCCCCTTCGGGAAGAGGGAGGGAGGACGGCGGCCTACAGGGTCGAAGGCCGCGTCCCGAGGGTCAGCGAGACGGTCGTCGACTGGCCGTCCCGAAGGATCTGAAGGGTCACGTTCTGGCCGGGCGAGAGCTGGCTCATGACCAGGTCGAGCGGGTGGCTCGCGTCGAGGGTCGTCCCATCGACCGCGGTGATGATGTCGCCTTCCTTGAGGCCGGCGGCCTCGGCCGGGCTGCCTGCGACGATGGCCGACTGCGGCTGGGTCGCCTGGCCCTGACCGGTCTGGCCCTGGCCACCCTGGCCAAACGGATCGAGGCCATTGGGGAGCTGGCCGCCGAACGGATCCTGGCCACCGAACGGATCCTGGCTGTTCGGGTCCTGGCCCTGACCGCTCTGCGACTGGCTCTGCGACGCGTCGGTCGTGGAGATCCAGGCGCCCTTGTCGACCGGCAGGTTGTTCGCCTTCTGGAGCGCGGCGTCGATCGTCTGGAACTGGACCCCGAGCCACGGCCGCGCGAGCGCCTGGCCGGCCGAGGCCTGGGCCAGGAGCGGCTTGGCGATGTTGATCGGGATCGCGAAGCCGATGTTCTGGGCCTGTCCGGCGACCGCGGTGTTGATCCCGATGACCTTGCCGCTCGGGTCGAGCAGCGGGCCGCCGCTGTTGCCGGGGTTGATCGCGGTGTCGGTCTGGATGAGGTTGGTCAGCGTGCCGCTGTCGACCGGGATGGTCCGGCCGACGGCCGAGATGATCCCGCTCGTGACCGAGTCGGTGAACGTGCCGAGCGGGCTGCCGATCGCGATGGCCTGCTGGCCGACCTGGATCGTCGACGAGTCGCCGATCGGGGCGGTCGGGAGACCGGTCGCGTCGACCTTGACGATCGCGAGGTCGGTCAGGGTGTCGATGCCGTAGATCGTGGCGTCGAGGTCACGACCGTCGGTGAGGTGAACCGTCAGCTTCGACGGGTCGCCCGCGACCACGTGGTGATTCGTCAGGATGAGGCCGTTCGCGTCGAAGATGACGCCGGAGCCGGTGGCCGTGCCCTGGGCGGTCTGACCCGTCGTCGGGTCGGTCTCGGTCACGTTCTCGGCCGTGATCGTGACGACCGCGGGGCTGACCGCCTTGACGATGTCGGGGATGGAGCCCTGGCCGACCGCCGGCACAGGCGCGGGGTTGGTCGGGTTGGCCGGAGCCGCCGGCGTGGCCGGGTTGGCGACGGCCGGGTTGACGACCGGGTTCGGCGTGGCGACCTGGTGAGCGGTCGTCGCATTGACGACGAGGTACGTTCCGCCGGACGAGAGCGCGGCCGCCGCGACGACGGCCGTCAGGACGAAGGCCGGACCGACCGAGCGGCGGGCCTTCGGAGCGACCGCGCCGGTCGACGTCGAGTCGACGGCCGCGGCGGCCGCCGGTACGGTCCAGGTCGGGGCGGCCGCCGCAGCGGCCGGGACGGTCCAGGTCGGAGCAGCCGGCTCCGGAGCGGGCGCCGCGGCGCGATCCCAGGGCTCGGGCGCCTGGGCTGGGGTCTTGAACTCGTCCACTGGGTCGATGTCCCTTCCGCCCCCACCGGCATCGCCCGTGCGACGTCCCGGTTGGGGCTGTTCGGTCAGGACTGTGGCGCCGTCGGGTGAACGGGCGAACGCGAACGGGTGAAGGTTCCTCCACCGTTGCAATTCCTTAGCCGCTCGTGCAAGCGAGGCGACACCTGGGCCCGGCGGCGAGCCTTCCGCGGGCCATCCGCAACAGGATCGGCGGGCTGCGCGTCGGAGGAGGGACGCCGGACGGTGACTGGCAGGCAACAGGGGGCCGTCCGGCGTCGCCACGCCCGGACCCGCTAGACTGATCTCCCGTAGGCCCGCGAGCCGACCAAGTTCGCACGGGAGACGGGAGCTGCGCCAGGCCACGAAGATCCGGCCCGACACCGGGGCCACCGACCGCCGCCGGATCCTGGCGGCCGTGCTGTCGGCCCTGGTCCCGGGTCTCGGTCAGGCCTACAACGGTCGCCGCCGGCTCGCCCTCTGGCTGTTCGTCCCGTTCGCGATCGTCGCCGCGCTCGCCGTCCTGGCCGTATGGGCGCTCCCGGGGCCGCGGCTCCTGGCGACGGTCATCGCCCCGGGAACCCTCGATGCGCTCCTCGCGCTCAACCTGGTCGTCCTCGGCTGGCGGCTCGTCGCGGCCGGGCAGGCCTTCTTCGACACTCGGTTCGAGCTGCGGCCGGGGCCGGTCGCCCTGGCCGGGCTCGCCGTGGTCGTGCTTGCGACGGTCGTGCCCCACGTCGGCCGGCCAGTACGTCGGTGGGCTCGCGAAGTCGACCTTCGCCGAGGTCTTCGACGGGGCGGTCCTCGGGGCGCGGTCCGACACGGAGCGCGGACCGGTTCCCGGGGTCAATGACCGGCTCAACGTCCTGCTCGTCGGGATCGACGCGGGGAAGGGCCGCGACCACGCCCTGACCGATTCGCTGATCGTCGTCTCGGTCGACCCGGTCGGCAAGTCGGTCAGCATGGCCTCGCTGCCGCGCGACCTGGTCAACGTCCCGCTCGGCGACGGGCGGACGTTCGCGCCGAAGCTCAACAGCCTGCTGAGCTATGCGACGGCCCATCCGAAGGACTTCCCGGCCGGCGGGATGCGGACGCTCGAGAACGCGGTCGGCGCGCTGCTCGGGATCCCGATCCACTACTACGCGACGATCGACCTCAACGGGTTCATCAGGATGGTCGATGCGGTCGGCGGGGTCGACATCGACGTCAAGACCGCGCTCGACGACCCCAAGTACCGCGGCTTCGGCGTGAAGCACGGCTGGAGCGTCGGGGTCGGCCTGAACCACTTCAACGGGATCGATGCGCTCGCCTACGCGCGCGTCCGCCGCTCGACCGGTCAGACCGACTTCACCCGCCAGGCCCGCCAGCAGGAGATCCTCATGGCCCTGCGGGCGAAGGTCCTCAAGGGCGGCGCGCTGCTCAGCCTGCCGAGCCTGCTCGACGCGGTCGGCGACACGATCTCGACCGACTTCCCGGCCGATCGGCTGCCCGACCTGGCCGTCCTGGCCGGCGAGATCCCGGCCAAGCGGATCGTCCGGGTCGTCGTTCGCTACCCGCTCGTCCACCCGGCCAGGCCAGGCGAGAACCAGTACGGCGCGGTCCAGCTGCCCGACACCGACCGGATCGCGGCCATGGCTGCCGGCCTGTTCCCCGCGCCCGGCACCTCGCCGAAGCGCTGGAACCCGAAGGACTCCCTGGCGCCGAGCGCCGCTCCGAGTCCAGCGCCGAGCGGCTGACGACGATACCCCGTGCCTGATCGATCGAAGCCCAGCAGGGCTGAGGGGATACCATCCACTCCGATGTTCACCGCACGTTCGGGTCAGCCGCTCCCGCTGCCCCCCTCGAAGATGCGGTTCATGGGCGAGAACGACGAGCAGCTGATCCAGGTCGGCGACGAGCTGGCTGGCTTGCTCGTAGCCTTCGGCATGACCGCCGACTCGGCCATCCTCGACGTGGGCTGCGGCTACGGACGGCTCGCGCTGGGGATCCTCCACGCGACCGACCACCGGGGCCCATATCTCGGCTTCGACATCCTCAGGCGCCAGATCGACTGGTGCCGGACGGCGATCACGCCGACCTTCCCGAGGCTGTGCTTCGAGCACCTCGACATCCGCAACGGACGTTACAACCCGGGCGGCATGATCGAGCCGACCGAGGTCTCCTTCCCCACTCGCAGTGCCAGTACGGACGTGTGCGCCCTGTTCAGCGTCTTCACGCACCTGTACCGACCCGACATCGAGCGGTATCTCGGTGAGATCCGTCGCGTCCTCCGGCCCGGGGGCGTCGCGGTCACAACGTGGTTCCTGTTCGACGAGGATCGATTGCCACGAGCGACATCATCGGCGGCCACGTATCCGATGGTCCACGTCCTTGACGACGTCACGCGCTATACGGAGGAGGGGAACCCGCTTCGCGCGATCGCCTACGAGGAGGGTGCCGTCCGCGCCATGGTCGGCAGCGCACGGCTCGAGGTGCTCGCCATCGACCACGGCACGTGGGCCGGCGAGCCGGGCCGGGTATTCCAGGACGTCGTGGTCCTGCGGCGATCCGAATCCGACACGATCGTCGACCCGGAGCCGCGGGGCCCGAGCCTGACCACGCGGGCGATCATCGCCGGGCGGCGCGGGGCACGACGAGCCCGGCAGGGCGCTAGCCGACTTCGTACGCTCGCGCGGCGGGTCCGCCGCAGGACGGGCCGCCTGGTCGGGCGTGGCTGACCTGCACGCGCAGGTGGCTACGAATCGAGCCGCGCCAGCCGCTTGACCATTCGCCTGGCGGCGCGCGCCCGGTGCGAGATCCGGTGCTTCTCCGCGGCGCTCCACAGCCCGAGCGTGCGCCCGCCCGGCGGCTCACTCGCCGGCTCGAAGATCGGGTCGTAGCCGAACCCGCCGGTCCCGCGCGGCTCCGTCGCGATGCGCCCGCGGCAGGTCCCCCGGGCCTCGGCCAGGATCGGGATGCCGTTCCTGGCCCCACGGCCCCCGGGCCGCCCGTCGGCGAGCACGAGCGAGCACACGTAGCGCGCCCCGCGCCGCTCGGGCGGGAGCCCCGCGAGCGCCCCGAGGAGCTTCGTGTTGTTGTCCTCGTCGGTCGCGTCGGGTCCGGCGTAACGCCGGGTCCACACCCCGGGACCGCCCCCGAGCGCGTCGACCTCGATCCCCGAGTCGTCGGCCATCGTGAGCAGGCCGGTCCGGCGGGCGTAGGCGCGGGCCTTGATCCGCGCGTTGGCCTCGAAGGTCGTTCCGTCCTCGACCGGCTCCTCGCCGGCCGGCACGCCCGCCTCGTCGAGCGAGATCAGCTCGGTCGGGTCGAGCGCGAGCAGCTCGCACAGCTCACGCAGCTTGTGGGCCGAGCGCGTCGCGAGGACGATCCGCGGCGGGTCGCCGGCGGGCGACCGGGTCGAGCCGCGGCTCACCGCTTGACAGTGGCCAGCGCGGCGGCCTGCGCCTCGAACAGCCGGTCGAGCCCGAGATGGGCGAGGTCGAGCAGGCCGTTCATCGCGGCCCGGTCGAACGGCTTGCCCTCGGCCGTGCCCTGGATCTCGACGTAGGTCCCCGCGTCGGTCCCGACGACGTTGAAGTCGACGTCGGCCCGCGAGTCCTCCGGGTAGTCGAGATCGAGCATCGCGACACCATCGACGAGCCCGACGCTGACTGCCGCGATGTGGTTGAGGAGGAGCCGCTCCATCCCGTAGGTGATGAGCGCCGCGGCGAGAGCGACGTAGCCGCCGGTGATCGAGGCCGTCCGGGTGCCCCCGTCCGCCTGGAGGACGTCGCAGTCGACGGTGACGGTCCGCTCGCCGAGCTTGGACAGGTCGACGACGCCGCGGAGCGAGCGGCCGACGAGCCGCTGGATCTCGTGGGTCCGGCCGCCGATCCGGCCCCTGGCCGATTCGCGCTGGGTGCGCTCGGCGGTAGCCCGCGGGAGCATCGCGTACTCGGCCGTGACCCAGCCGGTCCCCTTGCCGCGAAGATGGGGCGGGACGCGGTCCTCGACCGTTGCCGCGCACAGGACCTCGGTGTCGCCGACCCGGATCCGGCACGAGCCCTCGGCCCACTTGAGGACGCCGAGGGTCAGCGTGACCGGGCGGAGCTGGTCGGGCCGGCGACCGTCGGCGCGGACCGTCGCGGGTCGGTTGCCGATCGTCATCGGGGTGGCTCCTTCGTGGCCGCCGGGCCGGCGGCGCGCTCCTGCTCCTTGGCAGCATCCCACAGCGCGTCGAGCTCCGCGAAGTCGAGCTCGCGCAGGGCGACGCCGCGCTCGGCGGCCATCCGCTCGACCGACCCGAAGCGACGCCGGAACTTGTCGTTCGCACCGCGCAGCGCGGCCTCGGCCTCGACCCCGTGGTGCCGGGCGAGATTGACGACGACCATCAGCAGGTCGCCGAGCTCCTCGGCCCGGTGCGGCGCGCTGACCGCCTCACGCAGCTCGGCGAGCTCCTCGTGGACCTTCTCCACGATCCCGTCGACGTTCGGCCAGTCGTAGCCGAGCGCCGCCGCCCGCTCCTGCATCTCCTGGCTCGCGGCGAGGGCCGGCATCGACCGGCTCAGCCCATCGAGGGCGCCGCGAGCCGGCACCCCGGCCGTGGACGACCCGGCGTCGGCGGCGAGCTCGTCGGCGGCCGCTGCGGCATCGGCCCGCTCCCCGGCCTTGATCGCCTCCCACTGCCGGTTGACGTCGGCGGCGGTGCGCGCCTCGGCGTCGCCGAAGACGTGCGGGTGGCGCCGGACGATCTTCTCGCCGAGGATCGCCTCGACGTCGGTCAGGTCGAAGACGCCCTCCTCCGCCGCCAGCTGTGCGTGCAGGACGACCTGGAGGAGGAGGTCGCCCAGCTCGCCGGCGAGCTCGCGCGACGGTTCCCGGCCGAGCGCGTCGTAGACCTCGTAGGCCTCCTCGAGGAGGTGCTTGCGGAGCGATTCGTGGGTCTGCTCGCGGTCCCATGGACAGCCGTCGGGGCGGCGCAGGCGGGCCGAGATCCAGGGCATCGTCCAGGGCCCGGCGACCGCGAGCTCGGGCCGGACCGGGGCGAGGTAGAGCGGACCGGCCAGGTCGTCGGGGCCGAGCGCGCCGACGGTCGTTCCCTCCGCAACCCGCGACCGACCGACCGGATGATCGGCCGGGTAGAGCCGGCGCAGGACCGCGACCGGATCGTCGCCGCCGGGGCCGGCCCTGCCGGGCAGCGGCCCGACCCCCGGTTCCGTCGCCTCGGACGCCGGCGCCTCGGATCCGGAACCGACCCGCCCGAGGAGGACGGCGCGGGGCACGACGAGCACCGGTCGCGAGGGCTCGAGCGGCGTCGCGACGAGACGCTCCGCGGTCACGACCTGGACCCCGTCGGCCGGGTCCAGGCCCCACCGCAGGCGCGCCTCGGCGAGGAGCGCGTCGAGCACGGCCCCGGCTACGAGCTGCCGGCCGACAGGTCCGGCGTGATCGTCGCCGCGGCCTTCTGGGCCGCATACCAGTTGTCGAACGCGGAACCCTTGAGCGTCGTCAGCTGGTCTCCGTCCGGGGTCCGGGTCTGCTCGTCACGGACGAGGAACAGGTAGTAGCCGCTCGAGGTCTTGAGCGGCTCGCTGACCTTGCCGACCGGGGCGGCGAAGATCGCCTTCTCGCGCTCGGGGTCGAGCTGGTAGCGGGCGACCCAGCCGAGGTCACCGCCGGTCGCGCCCTCGGCGCTGTCGGAGTTCGCCTTGGCCAGGGCGGCGAAGTCGGCGCCGGCCGCGTTCGCCTGGACCTGGAGGCCCGCAATCCGGCTGTCGGGCGGCCCGCGCCGGCCCTCGAACAGGACGACGTGCCAGCCGTACTGGCTCTGGACCGGCTCGAGGAGGTCGCCCGGCTTGAGCCCGTCCTTGAAGACCGCATCGCCGAAGCCGGTGTCGAGCGAGCTCCGCGAGAACCACTCGAGCTGCCCGCCATCGGCACCCGAGGCCGTATCGAGGCTGTCCGTCTTGGCGATCGCGGCGAACTCGTTGGTCAGCTCGTCGGGCTTGCCGGCAAGCGCCTTGAGCTTGTCGTAGGTCGCCTGTGCCTTGGCCTTGGCCGCCGGCCAACCCGGGTCATCCGAGGCGATCGGGTTGTTCGCATCCGGCGTCTTGTCGCCCGGGGTGTACAGGATGTGGCGGACCTTGACCTCGTCGCCGGGACCCTGGTATCCGGAGGTGGACACGAAGATCTCGCTCACCTGGCGCTGGACCGACGGCTGGCCCGTCGCGTCGGCCGTCACCTTCTTGGTGAGCTCGTCGCGGACGAGGTCGGCCCGGACGGCGTCGCGGTAGGCGTCCATCGGGACCCCCTGGTCCTTGATCTTGGCCGTCCAGTCCGGGTCGACGGTCGAGGGAGCGACCTCCGTCGCCCGGCCGATGAGGTACGACCCGTCGGAGCCGTTGATGACGTCCGTCAGGCCACCGCTCGGCGCGGCGAAGACGGCCGCGACAAGGGCCGGATCGATCGACGCGTCGTCGGCGAGGATCCAGCCGACGTCGCCGCCGCTCTGCGCGTAGGCGTCCTTGGACACGGCCTTGGCGACCTCCTCGAACGTCTTGCCGCCCTTGATGTCGGCGAGGGCCTTGTCGGCGGCCGCCTTGGCGGCGGCCTTCTGGGCGTCGGTCGGTGCACTCGCGCCGGTCGTGACCTCCGGCCGGATCGTGATCATCGAGGCGTGGCGCTGCTCCTGCTGGGTCGCCTCGTCGACGAGCCGCTGGTCGATCTGGGCGTCGCTGATCGCGATCCCCTCCTTGGCCGCGAGCTGCGCCTGGAGGGTGGCGTCGATGAGCCGGTCGAGGGTTGAGCTCGACAGCGACTGGCGCTGCTGCTCGAGGACGGACAGGCGGCTCTGCGCCTCTTCGTTGGTCAGCCGGCCGAGGTTGTTCTGATCGCGGATCTGGGCCTCGGCGGCGTTGATCCGGAACGCGTCGACGAGTGCCCGGTTGTTGAGCGTGTCCTGGGAGATCGACTGGTCGTTGACCTTGGCGACCTCCGTGAAGTGCGCCCCGGCATAGGTCGAGATGGCGGCCCCGATCAGGGTGATGACCCCGACCAGGATGACCAGGCCGAAGGCCAGGTTCACGTAGAGGTTGTGCCGGTCCCGGGCATCGCGGCCCGGCCGGTTCGACCGCCGGGCGGTCGTCGATCGAGAGGTCATTCGGACGTGGCTTCCTGGAGGTGGGTCCCGCGGTCGGCGGGAGGGATGGGCTCGGTATCGTACCCTATCGTCCGTGCCAACCCCGGAACCGGGGTCCGCCCAACGTCGGCGCACCTGGCACGCGACCCGGGAGGAGGTCCTCGATCATCGAGTCGGACGCCATCGCCGGACGACGGGTGCTTGTGACCGGCGGATCGGGGAGCATCGGCGCCAAGCTCGTCCATCGCCTGATGACAATGGACCCGGCGGTGATCCGGGTCTTCGGCCGGGACGAGACGAAGCAGTTCTACCAGCGCCACCCATACCGGGGCGACCCGCGGATCCGGTTCCTGATCGGTGACATCCGGGACGAGGCGCGACTCGTCCGGGCGATGGAGGGCATCGACGTCGTCTTCCACTGCGCCGCGCTCAAGCACGTGGAATCGGGCGAGTACAACCCGTTCGAGGCCACCCAGACCAACGTCGTCGGGACCCAGAACATCATCGACGCGTGCCTCGCCAGCGGGGTCAAGGTGATGATCCTGACCTCGTCCGACAAGGCGGCCAATCCGACCTCGGTCATGGGCGCGACGAAGCTGCTCGCCGAGAAGCTGGTGACAGCCGCCACGAACTATCGCGGGCACCACGGAACGATCTTCGCAAGCGTCCGGTTCGGCAACGTCCTCGGGACGCGCGGATCGGCGGTCGAGCTCTTCGGACGCCAGGTCGCGGCCGGCGGTCCGGTGACCGTGACCGACCCGTTGATGACCCGGTTCGTGATGACGCCGGAGCGCGCGGTCGAGCTCGCCATCTCGGCGACCGAGCGTGCCGTCGGGGGCGAGGTCTTCGTCTTCAAGATGCCGGTCGCCCGGCTGGCCGATCTCGTCGCGGCCACCATCGAGGTGGGCGCCCGGAGCGCAGGCGTCGATCCAGCATCAATCGCAACGGTCCGGATCGATCCCCGCCCCGGCGAGAAGCCGTACGAGGAGCTGATGACGGAGGAGGAATCGGCCCGTGCCCGCGACATCGGTGAGATGTACGCGGTGCTGCCGGCGATCGAGGCCCTGCCGGCGGTCGAGGCCGCCTACCGCGACGTCGCCCGAGCTCCGATCGGCGCATACCGGTCGGACGCCATCGTGCCGCTGGACCCGGCCGAGGTCTTGACGCTCATCGAGTCGACTCTCGCCGACCGGCGGGTCGGTGTGCCGTGAGGATCCTCGTGACCGGGGCCGCCGGGTTCATTGGGCGGTGGGTGGTCCGCGAGCTACTCGAGCGCGGTCACACGGTCCTCCCGATCGACAACCTGGTCGCCGGGAGTGCCGACAATCTCGCCGAGCTCGACGGCCGTCCACGCTTGCGACCGCTCGACATCGGCGACGTCCGCGATGCGGAGCGCTGCCGGGCCTGGTTGGGGTCGGTCGACGCCGTCGCTCACCTGGCTGCCTCGATCTCCGTCCAGGACTCGATCGACGACCCGTCCGGGACGTTCGACAACGACGTCGTCGGGACGTTCCGGCTGCTCGAGGCGGCCCGCGAGCGAGGGGCCCGGTTCCTCTTCATGAGCACCTGCATGGTCTACGACCAGGCGGACACCACCGGGGCGATCGACGAGGACCACCCGACAAAGCCGGCATCGCCGTACGCCGCGGCGAAGCTCGCGGGCGAGGCCCTGACCCTGTCGTACGGCGAGGCCTACGGTCTGCCGGTGACGGTCGTCCGCCCGTTCAATACATACGGCCCGTTCCAGCGCTCTGTCGGTGAGGGCGGCGTGGTGGCGATCTTCACCCGGCGATCGGTCCTCGGCGAGGAGCTCCGGATCTTCGGCGACGGGACCCAGACCCGCGACCTCCTGTACGTCGAGGACTGCGCCCGGTTCGTGGCCGATTCGCTCGAATCCGACGCGGCCATCGGGCAGTTGTTCAATGCCGGCACCGGGACCGACATCTCGGTGAACGAGCTGGCCGCCGCGATCGAGCCCGACCCGGCCCGGATCGTCCACGTCGAGCACATCCATCCGCAGAGCGAGATCGCGGTCCTCCGGTGCGACCCGGGCCGGGCGACTGCGGAGCTCGGCTGGCGGCCTGCCGTTGGGCTCGCCGAAGGCCTCGCCCGGACCCGGTCCTGGATGGCCGACCGCCTCGGCGCCGGGGTCACCGTCCCGTGACGGCATCGACAACCCGGCTCGCGATCGACGGCGGTGCGCCCGTCCGCGACCAATTCCTGCCATACGCCCACCAGCAGATCGGCGACGACGAGATCGCGGCGGTCGTCGAGACCCTGCGCTCGGACTGGCTCACGACCGGACCCCGGATCCCCGAATTCGAGACCGGGCTCCGGGCGCTGACCGGGGCCCGTGACGCGGTGGCGTTCTCGTCGGGAACCGCGGCGCTCCACGGGGCCATGGCGGCGGCCGGCCTGGGACCCGGGGACGAGATCATCACGAGCCCGCTCACGTTCGTGGCCACTGCGAATGCCGCGCTCTACGTCGGGGCGGAGCCGTGCTTCGCAGACGTCGATCCCGACACGCTCCTCATCGACCCCGATCACGTGGCCGCGGCGAGGACCGCGCGAACCCGGGCCATCGTCCCAGTCGACTACGCCGGCCAGCCCGCTGACCACGACGCGCTGCGCGCCGTTGCCGCGGCGGGCCCCGGTCGCCCGCCGCTGATCATCGCCGATGCCTGCCACTCGCTCGGGGCGACCGACGGTGGCCGGCCCGTCGGTCGGCTGGCCGATCTGACGGTCCTGAGCTTCCACCCGGCCAAGCTGCTGACCACGGGCGAGGGCGGGGCGGTCCTGACCGATGACGACGACATGGCCGACCGCCTCCGTCGCTTCCGGAACCACGGGATCGCCACCGAGCTCCGGGCCCGGACCGACTGGACCTACGCGATGGTCGAGCTCGGCTACAACTACCGGCTGACCGACATCGGGGCCGCGCTGGGCATTGCTCAGCTGGGGCGGCTGGAGGCCTTCCTGGCGCGCCGGCGGGCGCTTGCCGCGCGCTACCTGGAGCGGCTCGCCGGTCACCCCCTGATCGACCTGCCCCGCGTTCGCGCGGGGGTCGAGCCAGCCTGGCACTTCATGTTCGGCCAGCTCCGGCTGGATCGCCTCCGGGTCGACCGCGGCGCGATCTACCACGCTTTGCGGGCCGAAGGGATCGGGGTCAACGTCCACTACATCCCGGTCCACCAGCACCCGTACTACCGGGAGCGCTACCCCGGTCTCGCCTACCCGGCTGCCGACACGGCCTACGAGCGCCTGCTCACCCTGCCGCTCCACGCGGGCATGGACGATGGGGACGTCGATGACGTCGTCGCGGCGGTCGACAAGGTCACGGCTGCCTACGCGGCTGAGTGAGGGCAGGCGCGGGTCGTGCGGACGGTTGCCGTCGTCCAGGCGCGGATGGGCTCGACTCGTCTCCCGGGCAAAGTCCTGGAGTCGATCGAGGGGCGGCCGCTCATCGCCTGGACCCTGGCTGCATTGTCAACCGTTGCCGATATCGACGCGATCGTGGTCGCCACGACCACCGAACGCGAGGACGATCGCCTCGTCGCCGAGCTCGGCGAAGCAGGCTGGCCGATCCATCGCGGGCCAGCCCGCGACGTCCTGACCCGCTGCTGGGAGGCGGTGGCCGCACTGGAGCCCGGGCTCATCGTCCGCGCCACTGCCGACAACCCATTCCCGGACCCGACCGTGGTCGCAGGTCAGATCCGGCGGGTCATCGACGGACGGTTCGACTACGTCGGGCCGGAGGGCTGGCCCGTGGGAATCGCGGTTGAGGTAGCCCGGGTCGAGGCGCTGGAGGTCGCCTATCGCGAGGCGACCGAGCCGGCCGAGCGGGAGCACGTGATGCCCTTCCTGTACGCCCGACCGGAGCGGTTCCGGATCGGCGGGTTCGCACCGCCGACGCGTCCGCCGGCTGGACGGTTTACCGTTGATACCGCCGAGGACCTCGTGTTCGTCCGGGCAGTTGCCGCTCGACTCGATCCCAGCGCCGGTCCTCCGTCGCTGGAGGATTTGCGCTCGATCCTGGACGCAGAACCAGGGCTCCTCGAGTTGAACCGGTCGGTACGCCAGAAGTCGTGGCGGGAGGCGCAAGTGTGAACGTCGTCCACATTGGCGACAGGCCGGTCGGCGACGGTGCCCCCGTCTACATCGTCGCCGAGGCAGGCTCAAACCACGATCGCGACCTCGCCCAGGCCCGCCGGCTCATCGAGGTCGCCGCCGAGGCCGGCGCCGACGCCGTCAAGTTCCAGACATTCCTGGCCGACCAGATCGTCGCCGAGACGCCGACCCGGGCGAAGTACCTCGACGCGATCCTGCCGCCGGGCAAGACGATGTCCGAGCTGTTTCGCGAGCTCGAGCTGCCCCGGGAGTGGCATGCCGAGCTCAAGGCCTACGCCGAGACGTGCGGCCTCGACTTCCTGTCGACCCCGTTCGACTTCGAGGCGGTCGACCTGCTCGACGGCCTGGGGGTCAAGGCGTTCAAGGTGGCCACATACGAGCTCTGGCACCTGCCCCTGATCCGCGAGATCGCCTCGCGTGGCAAGCCGATCATCTGCTCGACCGGCATGGCCGACATCGGCGAGGTCCAGGAAGCAGTGGAGGCGGTCCGCTCGACGGGCAACGACCAGCTGATCCTGCTCCACTGCGTGGTCAACTATCCGCCGCCCTTCTCGCAGCTGAACCTCCGCGCGATCGAGACGATGCGCCGCGCGTTTGGCGTCCCGGTCGGCTGGAGCGACCATACTCCCGGCTGGCTCGCGCCTGTCGTCGCCACCGCGCTCGGCGCCGCCCTGATCGAGAAGCACTACACGACCGATCGGACGCGCTCGGGCCCCGATCATCGGTTCGCCCTGGAGCCCGACGAGCTGGCGACCATGATCCGGGCGATCCGGGACGCCGAGGCGGCGCTCGGTGACGGCGTGAAGCGGATGGCCCCGGCCGAGGCGGACCTGTACGTCACCGCCCGCCGATCCCTCTTCGCCGCCCGACCCATCGAGGCCGGGTCCGTGATGATCGAGGCGGACGTGGCGATCCTGCGGCCCGGAACGGGGATCGAGGTGCGTGACCTCGTGCACGTCCTCGGCCGCACGGCACGGCGGCGGATCGAGCGGCATGAGCCGCTCAGCTGGGAGATGTTCTGATCGACCCCGCGGCCGCCGGGTCCGGGGCCGGCGAGCGGCCGATCCACCTCGTTGCGGCCGCGGGGTCAGGCGTGGGTGCCGGCCACGCAGCCCGTCAGCTCAGCCTTGCCGAGGCCCTCCTGGCCCGCGGTGCCACGGTATCGATCGAGCTGACCCCTGGGGACCTCGGCGGTGAGCTCGCAGCGAGGTGCACGCGGCTCGGGCTTCGACGAACCACCGGGCCCGTCGACGCGGTCGTCGTCGTCGACCTGCCCGACCTCCAGTCCGCGGAGCATCGAGCGACGCCCGACCGGCTCGTCGTGTTCGACGATCGGGACGCATTCGCCGGTCGGGCGGCCATCGTGGTCCAGCCATCGATGCCGAGCTGGTCGGGGACAGGTACGGCCGGGCGGATCATGGAGGGCTATGCCTACGCCCCGGTCGCGGGGACGTTCGTGCGCCTCCGGGAACGGACAGTCGGCAGGCCGGGGGCGGTGGCCGTCGCTCATGCGACGCCCCGGACGGTGCTCGTCTGCTTCGGTGGCAGCGATCCCGAGGGCGTGACCGAGCGCCTCGCGGATGCGCTCGACGGGGCGCCCGCCTGGCGCGCCAGCGCCGTCGTCGGGAGCGATCACCGAGCCGTCGGGCCGCTGCCGATCGAAGTCGTGCGCGACCCACCCGACCTGGCGGAGCGGCTGGCGAGCTGCGATCTCGCGCTGATTGGCGGCGGGACCATGAAGTTCGAAGTTGCCTGCCTCGGGCGACCAGCCATCCTGCTGGCGGTCGCCGACGACCAGCTCGCGGTGGGGCCCGCCTTCGCCGCGACCGGGGCCGCCCTGTGGCTGGGCGACGGGCGCACGACGGACCCCCACTCGGTGCGGGCCTTCGTCGACGAGCTCGTTACGGACGACGTCCGCCTCCGGGCGATCGCGACCAGGGCTCGGTCGGTGGTAGATGGTCGCGGCGCGGACCGGATCGCCGACGCGATTCTCGGGGTGGCGACCGCTCCCTGATCTAACCGCTGCGCCCACATCGTGGGCGAGGTCAGCTCGGTGTGGGTGGGCGGCGAATGATGACGCCGACCAATGTCGCGAGGAGGTCCTCCGTCGTCGCGGCAGGGTAGGTCTCACGCACCTCATCGAGCACGTCCGTGCCGAGCTCGAGCACGAGCCCGCGATCCGTCCACGGGATGACGGCCATGAGGTCCAGCCCGGCGGACGCGACCGTCGCGCGCAGGTCGGCAATGGTCATCCGGTTCAAGCTCTCGCGATAGAAGCGGAGGGCCTGGTCGACCTCAACCGGTCTGAGCTCCCGCAGGTAGCGCTCGAAATCGGCCGCGTCGAGCCGGACGTGGCCCCACGGGAAGTCGAGCGTGCAGAGCGAGTGGCCGCCCTTGGCGCTGAAGAAGGGGTTGTAGTCGTGATAGCCGACCCCGCCGGGACGGAGCAGCCGGGCCATGGCCGCGAATGCATCGGCCGGCTCCTGGACGTGCTCGAGCACCTCGAACGACACGATCGCGTCGAAGCTGCCCGGGTCGAGCCGGCTCGTGGTGACGTCGTCCTCGACGAACCGGACCCGGCCGGCGTCGACCCCGGCGACATGCCTGGCCCGCTCGCGCAGCTCGGCCAGCACGGCCTCCTGTGCGGCCACATCTGGATCCGACGGGTCGCCCGGCCGCTGGACCACGTAGTAGCGGGCGAGGTCCGATGCGACGACGTCGGTCCCGTCCCGGCCCGCCAGCTGGAATGCGATCGCGCCGTCGTAGCAGCCGATCTCGAGGATCCGCCCGACGAGCCGTGCGCCCGCCACGGTCGCCAGGAGCGCGTCCGCCTCGCGGATCAGGTTCGTTGCTTTGCGGGCACGATCGGTCAGGACGGCGTCCGACAGCGGCCGCACCACCTCGACCGGATCCAGCATGACCTGCCAGCCCGGCTTCAACCGGTCGCGCAGGCCGGGATCGAGTCGATGCGCCCGCCCATGACGGTCGACGAACGACCCGCTCGGTCCGCTCGGCCGCGCAGACGGCGTTCGCGGGCCCGCCAGCTCCGAGCGGACGAGCCGGCGAACTGGCTCGGGCTTCAGGGCGAGCCGCACCGCGGCCCGGATCCACCCCCTGACCAAGGCGCTGAGCCGGGTCATGCGTCTCGCTCCAGCCGAATCGGACCGCTCCCGGAGCCGACGCCCGTCGTGCGCTGGAAGCCAGCTCCCTCGAAGAGTCGGAGCGATCGGCGGTTGTCCGGCCACACCCTGGCGAGGACCCGCGGTCGGTCGAAGGCCTCGCGGGCAGCGTCGAGGCCGGCTCGGAGGAGCGGCCCGGCGAACCCGCGGCCGCGGGCCTCAGGGGCCACGGTGATGCTGACCTCCACGCACTGGACGTCGCGTCGCTCGAATCGGATGACCCCCACCGCGGCGTCGCCGACCTCGCCGATCCAGATCCGGTAGCTCGAGCGATCGTCCAGGCGCTCCGCGAACCAAGCCGCATGGATGTCGGATGGGATCTCGGGTCGACCACCGGATCCCTTCCGGGCCTCGGGATCGTTCGCCCACGCCAGCAGCAGGCCTTCGTCGGCGGGGCTCGCAGGCCGGATCGACACCACCTGGCGGCGTATGGTGGCGGCGATCCGCGCGGCCGCGTCGCCGGCCCGGAAGTGGGCGTCGATGAACGCCTGGCGGGCCGACGGATCCGGAGGCCACGGCTCCGCCAGGGCCAGGCGGAGCTCGGCGACGTCGCGGACCGGGCGGGCCACCAGGGCGGGCACGTAGCCGAGCAGGTCGGCGTGGGCCTGGGCGACCGAGATCAGGTTGGGCGTCCCCGCCATCACCGCATCGGTGAGGACGGTCGAGCTCAGGCCCAGGTGGGCGTCCGCGGCACGCAGGAGCCGGTAGAGGTCGACGTCCTGGACGACGCTGATCGGCGGTGGCGCGTACCTACGCGCGCTCGCCATGCCCTCGAGGATCGTCCTGTAGGGACCATCGTCGGTCTCGCCGGGGTGGAGCTTGAACACGACGTGGACGCCCGGGAGCGGACCGCCCAGGATCCGGTCGAGCATTTGGGCGTAGTAGAACCGTTGGACGAACGGCACGAACACGGTCGAGACCACGAGCATCCGGTCGCCGTCGGCGATGCCCAGCTCACGTCGGACGGCGGCGCGGTCGGCCATGAGCGCGTCGGGATCGGTCCCGGCGCGCGGATCTAGGGCGAGCCGGGGCGATCCAGACACCTCGACCTCCGCCGGTCGGTAGCCGCCGTGCTGGAGGAGAACGTCGCGCTCGAACGGCCCGAAGACACAGGTGACGGTCGGCAGGACGAGACCCCGATGACGCGGGTGACGATAGCCCGGGTGGGTCGGGTAGATGACCCCATGCTGCACGGCAATGGTTGGGATCCCGGCCTCTCGAGCTGCGATGAGCCACCCGGGGCGGATCCCCTCGTGGCTGAGAAGGATCGCGCTCGGATCGAGCTCCTCGAGGAGCCGCCTGGCGCGGGGCAGCTGGCGGAGGGCCGTGGCGATGGTCCCCGTCACGACGGACCGCGCCTCGTCGACGAGCGCCGGGGCCAGGTCGACGCCGTCCACGTCGAGTGGGATGGACGCGACCGGCGCGAGGGCATCGACGAGGCGGTCGACCGGCGGGGCCGGGTCGTCGCTGCTCGCCCACCGGCCGTACAGGAGCGACGCCGGGAGCAGCCACGGGTCGACCTCGATCGCCGCCCAGTCTGACTCCGCTCGATGATCGAGCCCCAGGCCGATCACGATGGGATTCCTGCCCTCGCCCCGGAGGCGATCGATGACGGCGCCGAGGTTCGGATCGGTGACGCGCTCCGCGTCGCGGGAGCCGACTCGCTGGCGCAGCCCCATGTGGCTAAGAACGAGGGTGGATGGATTAAGCCGCGCGAGCGACTGGACACGCCGGTCGAGCTCCACCAGGCGGCCGTGCGGGTCGTGCGGCGCCGTCGGCTGCGTCCGACGCCCCAGCCGGGCGAGGGAGGGGGCAGCTCGCTGGAGGAGGCCGCGATTCGGGATAGCGGCAGCCGACGCCGGATGAGCTCCCGGGCTCGGCTCACCTGCGAACGTCACGGCGGTCCCCCCGGCGACGGCAAGCGCTCGGGCGACGTCGCCCAGCGCGATCTCATCGACTGGGACGACCACCTCCTGGAGTGGGCCGGCCTGGGCAAGCTCAGCCAGGATCGCGCGCCAGATCAGGCGCTCGTGAAGCCAGGTCCACAGGCCCTCCCGGACGCGGAACCACCAACTGACGCCGTCGGCGGTCATCCGGTCCGCCATCTCCGTCGCGTCGGCCCAGGCGTCCAGCAGGGTCAGGGCGTGCCCATAGAAGTCGACCCGCTCGAGGACCGGCGCCGCCGCGGCCCGTAGCGCGACGAGGTCGGGCGGGGCGTCCGGGCCGGGCACCCATGCTGTGTCGAGGACGATCGCTCTCGTGCCGGAGGCGGATGTCGGGGCCGAGGCTGCCGTTGCGACGAAGACCAGCCGTCCGCCGCCGAACCGCTCACCCATCTCAGATCAGCCTCGGGCGCCCGGCGAGGAGTGGGTCGACGACGTCGAGGATCGAGCGTGCCCGATGGTCGAAGGTGTGCCGCGCGAGCACCGCAGCTCGCGCCCGACGTGCCCTCGCCCGCCGCTCGTCCGGATGCGCCAGGTAGTGGTCGATGAGCCGGCCCAGATCGGCTGGGTCCCGGTAGGCGACGATCCCTGCGTCGAACTCCGTGTCGAGTCCGGCGATGTCGTCGCTGATCACGAACCCCCCGGCGGCCGAGGCATCGTACAGGCGGTTCGACAGGAAGCCCTCGCGTTGCATGTCCGTCCAGTGGTCGTTGAGCACGATCGATGCGGCGGCGTAGTAGCCACCGAGCTCCTGGTTCGGGATCGTGTCGCCGGCAAGGTAGGCAGGGTCCAGCCGCTCCGGAGTCCAGCCACGCCCGTAGACCGCCAACTCATGCCGCGTGGGCAGCAGGTCGTCGAGGATGTGGCGGCGGGTCCCGCGCGAGTTGGCGACCAGCAGCAGCTCGTGGGCAGGGCCGGTCGGCTCGGGACGGAAGCGCTCCGGGTCGGTGGCCTGGTGGAGCGCTGCCACCGGCACGTCGACCCGATCCGCCATCCAGCGGGCAAAGCCGTCCGAGGCCACGAAGACCCGATCGAACCGCTCGTAGAGCTCGGGGCTCACCCGGTCCGGATGGCTGATGTGCCACAGGACGTCGATCCGCCCGGGTCGGGTCGGCGTCGCGGCCAACCCGTACAGGTGGATGGTGGCGTCATCTCGGGCAGCGGCCCAGCCCGGCGCGTCGGGCAGCAGGTAGATCCGGCTGGGGTGGTCGAGGCGGCGCAGGGCCCGCTGGAGACCGCGAGCGAGGTGGAGGTCGCCCCATGCCTCGGCGACCTCCCAGGACGGCACGGCAGTCTGGATACCGATCCTCGCGGCCTCGAGCCATCCCGCGAGCAGCTCCCCGAGCGCATCGGCGGTGAGCCCGGCGACCTGCCTGGCCCGCTGGCTGCTCGCGCGCTCGATTGCCGCGATCGCCGCCGGGTCGCTGCAGGCCACGATGTCGAAGTCGTCGAACCAGGGTCGGGTCAGCCACGGCTCGGGCGCTCCGTGAACCCATGCGACCCGGACGATCCCGGTCGGGAGGGACCGGACGTCCCGTGCGTCATCGAGCGCGACGAGGACGTCGATCGCGGGGTCGATCTCGTCGCCCGGGTCCGACGGGCCGATCCGCCACGCCAGATGAGCCAGCGCATCGGTCAGCTGCCGTTGGTCGGGGCGCCTGTCGAGGCCGACCCTCAGCGGCTCGTCGCGCCAGGCTCGGCTGCCCGCCAGGCTGTCGAGCATCACCGTCCGGTAGAGGCGCGGCGCCCACGTGCCCACGAACCGATCCCGGTTGGCCCGGACCCGCTCGCGATTGGCCGTCGGGTCGCCCAGCTCTCGGGTGGCCGACTCGTGGTGCCACAGGACGGCTCGCCCGTCGTACATGAGCCGACCGCCCAACGACCGGAGCTTCAGGCACAGGTCGACGTCCTCCTGGCCGTACACGTAGCCCGCGCTGAAGCCACCGACCCGGTCGAGGTCCGACCGGCGAACGAGCAGGCAGGCCGCCGTCAGCGCGGGCGCCTCCCGGACCTCCGACGCCCAGTCGGCCAGGGCGTCCGTGCCGGGTCGCATCGGGGCCGGGAACGGGACGCCGTCGGTGGGCACGAAGCTGACCCCGCCGTGCTGCAGGCTCAAGTCCGGGAACCGGAGCCCGGCCCTCAGGGCGGTCCCGCGCGGGGGATAGACGAGCCGGGCCCCCGCCGCCACGCTGTTGTCCAGGACGGTGTCGACGAGGTAGCCGAGCCAGCTCGGATGGATCGGCTCGATGTCGTTGTTCAGGAGCAGGACGAGCTCGCCCTGACTGGCCGCGATCCCCTGGTTGTTGCCGTCCGAGAACGACGCGTTGTTCTCGTTCTCGATGAGTCGCACGGGAAAGGGCGGGCGAAACGCGCGGACGATCGAGCGTGATTCGTCCTCTGAACCGTTGTCGACGACGATGAGCTCGAGCTCGCGGTATGCCGTCTCGGCGAGGGCCGGCAGGCAGCGACGCAGGTGGACCTCCCCGTTGCGGTTCAGCATCACGATCGACACGAGCGGTCCGCTCGTGCGCGGCGTCCCCGGCACGCGCGCCGCCCTGAGTCGAGCCTCGAACGCCGCGAGGTCGGCGTCGCTTGCCGCGAGCCCCGCTCCGTCTGGACCATCCGGCCGCTCGCCCTGCCGTCGCCGACCGAGGCCCCGCAACCGGGCGACGCTTGCCTTGCCCCGATCGACGATCGCGACGGTGAGCCGGACGGACCGGCGGCCGGCGAGGTGGGCCAGCCGCTTGCGGGTGGTCGTCAGCTCGTCGCGTATCGCGCCGAGCTCGCGATCGGCCTCCCGGGCCTGTCGCCGGGCGATGGCACGCTCCCGCTCGAGCGTCCGGCGCACGGCCTGGGCGTCGGCCGCATCAGCCTCTGGCACTTCCGCCCGGGACGGCTCGTCGCCTGCTGCCCCGTCCCCGGGCCACGTGCCCCGATCGTCAGGTGTCGACGACATCGACGTCCGCCGTGTCGGGGCCGCGCGGCCGGGCGAGGCGGTCCACGATGGCCGCATAACGATCGGCCTCGCGATCCCAGCCGAGCTCACGCACGCGGTTGGCGGTCTTTACGACCCGGGACTCGCGTTCGAGCGGTTCGTCGGCGAGGCGGGCAATGGTCGCCGCGAGCGCAGCGCCATCCCCCGAGGGGTACGTCGCGACGGCGTCTGCGCTGAACGTGCGCTCGACGAGCGGCAGGCGTGAGGCGACGACAGGTTTACCCATCGCGCCGTACTCGAACACCTTCGTGGACAGGCTGACGCGGGTGAAGTCGTCGAGCCGCGTCGGCGCGATCCCCACGTCGGCGGCCGCCACGGCCGCCGGCACCTCCTCGAGCGGTATCCGGCCATGGAACGTCACCCGGTCCGTGATCCCGAGCAGCGCCGCCTGCTCGCGGAGGCCAGGCTCGCTGTCGCCGCGCCCGTATAGGTCGATCCGGGGATCGAGGTCCGGCCGGTCGACGACCAGGCGGGCGACAGCGTCCAGGGCGGTGTCAAGCTCGTACGTCGGGGTCAGGGCGCCCGTGTAGACGATCCTGAGCGTGCCGTCCTCGCGAAACCCCCGGCGAGGAAAGCCAGTCGGGTCGAACAGGCTGAGGTTTGGCGCGTTCGGGACGATGGTCAGCTTGTCCGGTGGCGTTCCCAGGCCAAGCAGGCGATCGGCCATCAGCTCGTTGACGGCGAAGACCCGGTCAGCGAAGGCGATCGACAGGCGCTCCTGCAGCAGGAGCAGCCGATGGACCAGCGGGCTGCGGACCGCCGGGAACCGGGTCCGGAAGAACTCCGGCATCGCCTCGTGAAGATCGAGGATGACCTTTACCCCGACCATCTTGAGTGGGAGCGCGGCGAAGACGAGGAAGTCGGGCAGGCTGTGGACCTGGACGACCCGGTAGCGTCGGCGACGGTGGGCGCGGGTCGCGGCCCAGCTCGCCCGGAGCAGAAAGCTGAGGTACTCGCGGAGGTAAGTGAGCAGGCCGGCCCCCTGGTGGCGCTGCACGTCCAGACGGGTGACTCGCACGCCCTTGATCGTGGCCGTTGGGCTATCGCCGACCAGCCGGAGGGCAATCACGTCGACCGGGCGGCCGCGGTCGACGAGGGCCTCGGCCTCGCGCCGGACCCGCGGATCCTCTTCGTAGTAGGTGTGAGCGATCATGCAGACTGGCCGGAGCCGGCCGCCCGACTCCGTCCGCACCACCGACGCGTCAGCGGCCGGCAAGGGCCTTCAGCCTCGCAAGGAGCGCCATCTCTGAGCCGTCGGCCGGCGGGACGATCCGGTCGACCAGGTTGCCGGCGGCAGTGGCGCCGTGGGCGGCGTCGGCTTCGAGCCGGTCGGTCAGGCGCTCCAGCGCATCGGGCGCGACGAAGATCCGGTCGGCCGGAATGCTCAACCGCTCCTGGTCGACCCGGTAGGTGTGGACGTCGATCGTGTCCGTCGGCCCCGTGTACGACCTCGGTGGGCCGATCTCGGTGAAGCCGTTCTCGGGCGTCAGGAGGTTGAGGACCATCTTCGAGGATCGCGCCTCGGTGATCGGATAGATGTAGTAGAGCGCCTTGCTGTCGCGCAGGAGCCGGACCATCTGGCTCGCCGAGAAGACGTTGAACTGGTTGGCCTTGATGGGCGCGACGTCGATCGCGACGTAGTCGCCCGGCGTCCCCGCCGCGCTGCGCAGGCCGAGCGGCGCCGTCGGGTCGTCGATCGCCAGGTAGTGGCGAACCTGGATGGCGTGGACGTCGACCGGCAGGTCGATGGACGTCTCCATGCTCAAGTAGGAGCCGACGGCGACCGTGCCGCCCTGCGGTACGTTGGCCTCGATCCAGGCCACGGTGTCGGCGCTCGCTTTGATCTCGTTCGCGTTCGCCTGCCCGGGTAGCCGGACCGCCCGGACACCGGTGACGCCCATGCCGAGGGCGAAGATCACGACGGCGACGAGGAGACCGGTAGCGGCCTGCCGCCCGTGTCGCTGGAGCCAGGTCAGGCCGACGCCGAACACGACAACCAGCCCGACGGCGCCGACGACCCCGGCCACGATGAGCCGAGGCGTGACGCGCTGGAGGCTCGACACCCCGATGATCACGGCCGCCAGCACCACGAGCACGGCGAACAGGGCGATCGCCACCCGATCTCGCTCGCGCAGGCGCAGCAGCCCGTGGTACCAGCCGATGGTGCCGGTCAGGATCACCAGTGCCAGCTCGGCGATGTAATGGCGGGGCGTCTCGCCGACCCCGACCACCAGCAGCACGAGGGGGATCCCGCAGATCATCGCGATGAGGACGTCGACGCTTGCCTGGGCGACCCGGCGTCGATCCCGGATCAGCTCGGCAACGAGCATGAACGTGCCGAGTCCGTACGCCATCGCCAGTCGGACCGACCCGAGTGAGTGGACGATCATGTAGGCGATCTGGTTCGGGTCGAAGAGTGAGGCTCCGAGCAGCTTCGGCGTGCGGCCGAAGAAGACTGTCAGCAGGACGAACCAGGCCAGGGTCGCCGTCCAGCCCAGGAATCTCCGGCCGCGCAACCGGTCGGGAATCCGTCGAGCGGCGCTCGCGTTCCACCCACGCCGGTCGATCCAGCCCGCGATCGGCTCGGCGGCCAGCCCGATGACGAACAGGACCGCCACGACGATCGAGCTCGGGACGAGCGTCCATTCGGGAAAGTCGGCCCGGTAGACGAGGTGGGTGTAGCCGGCGAACATCAAGAACCACCACGACATGCCGATGGCCGCCACGCCCAGCGTCACGCCCGCGGTCCGGACGAGCGTCGGCCAGCGGACGCCCCACATGATCCCGAGGATGAATGGGACAACGGCGAACGGCAGGATCGTCTCCTTGATCAGGAAGGCGACCGCGAAGATCGCGCCGAGGACGATCGCCCGCCAGATGGACCCGGTCCGGACCACGCTGAGGCCGAAGATGATGTAACCCAGGGTCAGGGCGATCGAGGGCAGGTCGATGCCGGCCGTCCGGGCGATGTCGAAGACGTACGGCAGTGAGGCGAACAGGACGGCGGCGATCGCCCCGACTACCGGCCGGACCCGCCAGCCGAGGTAGCCCACCAGGACGATCGTGATCGCCCCGCTGAGCGCGTTGATGAGGTGGCCCGTCCAGATCGGGTGGATCCCGAACAGTCGCTCCGGCGCGACGATGATCATCGGCCAGAGCGGCGAGTGCTTGAGGAAGACCACCCCGAACACCGTCGTGGGGCCGTTGCCGGCCAGGAAGTTCCGACCGACCGCGACGTACTTGGCGTCATCAAAGGTCGGGTTGACGGGCGGCGCGATCGCCAGGAACAGCAGGAACAGGATCGGGGTCGCGGCCAGGATGAAGGCGCTGACCCGTCGCTCGAGGGAGACGTCGGCGGGGGTCATCACGAACGTCGTGGACATGGCGGCCGTAGTCGCGGTCTCGCTCGTGGCGCTCATGCCCGCACCGACCAGCCGGCCCCGAGGCGGAGGACCTGTCGCTCGCGGGCGGGATGGCCACGCGAGCTGTCGACGGTGTCGACAATGAGGCCCGCCGTCACGTAGACCCGCTCCCAGTTGATCGCCTGGTGCGGCGTGACGACGACCACGACGTCGCTCCCGGCGAGAAGCGCCTCGAACGGCACCGAGTCGCGGGCCACGCCGTCGGTGTCGCGGAAACGCGGGACGTGCGGATCGTGGTAGGTCACCTCCGCGCCGCGGGCGGCCAGGCCGGCGAGGATCGCCGCGGCCGGCGCGTTGCGGGCATCGCGGACGTCGGGCTTGAAAGCCACCCCGAGGACCCCGACGCGGGCGCCCTTGAGCGCCTTGCCGCGGTCGTTCAGGCCCTCGGCGACGAGGTCGACGACGTGGCGCGGCATCGCGAAGTTGATGTCGCCGGCCAGCTCGACGAACCGGTCGACGAAGTCGAACTCGCGGGCGCGCCAGGCCAGGTAGTAGGGGTCTACCGGGATGCAGTGGCCACCGACCCCCGGTCCGGGCGTGAACTTCATGAACCCGAAGGGCTTCGTGGCGGCCGCCGAGATGACCTCCCAGACGTCGATGCCCATCCGTTCGCACAGGAGTGCCAGCTGGTTGACCAAGGCGATGTTCACGTTGCGATAGACGTTCTCGAGGAGCTTGGCGAGCTCGGCGGCATCGGGCGACGAGAGCTCCACGACGTTGTTGTTGATCCGGCGCAGGAGGGCCGCGGCCCGCGCCGTCGCCTCGGCCGTCGTGGCCCCGACCAGCCGCGGGACGTCGCGCGCGGCGCTGGCCGGGTCGCCCGGGTTGACCCGCTCCGGGGCGAACGCGAGGTCGAAGTCCCGGCCGGCGATGAACCCGCTCTGCTCCAGCACCTTGCGGAACGGCCCGCTGGTCGTCCCGGGGAACGTCGTCGACTGGAGGACGATGAGCTGACCCTTGCGCAGGTGACGCCGGATGAGCTCGGCGGCCGACAGGACCGGCCCGAGGTCGGGGTCCTTCGCCTGATCGATCGGGGTGGGCACGCAGACGAAGATCACGTCGGCGTCGGCCAGCCTGGCCGCGTCCGTGCCCACGACCCGCAGCCCGGCGGCGATCGCATCAGTCAGGCGCGCGTCGGGGATGTCGTCGATCGGCGACCGGCCGGCGCTGAGCTCGGCGACCCGACCCGGGTGGGCGTCGACGCCCTCGACCTCGAGCCCCGCCTCGACGAACGAGATCGCAAGCGGGAGCCCGACGTAGCCCAGGCCGATCACGGCCAGGCGACGGTCTTGGTTCATGGATCCTCCAGTCCGGTCACCGGCGTTGCCGGGGTCGCGCACCCGGCGCCGCGGACGAGGCAGGCGGGGCGCAGCGCACCGCGAGAGGATACCCGGTCTCGCCCGAGCCGACTGCCGCCACGCGTCAGCCGACCGCCGCGGGCGCCGCGAGCCAGCGCTCGACGATCGAGGCGATCCGCTCGCCGGCCGCCCCGTCCCACAGCGGCGGAGCCCCGGCCGGCATCGGCTGCGACCCATCGAGGACGGCCCGGGCGGCTGCGACGACCTCGTCCGGCTCGACCAGGCGGTTCGTGCCGTGGCTGATCGTGATCGGCCGCTCGGTGTTCGGCCGGAGGGTCAGGCACGGGACGCCGAGGACCGTCGTCTCCTCCTGGATCCCGCCCGAGTCGGTCACGACCAGGGCCGCCCCGCGGACGAGCGACAGGAAGTCCACGTAGCCGAGCGGGTCGACGACGCGGATTCGCGGGTCGTCGCCGAGACCGGCCGCCTCGAGCGTCGCCCGACCGCGCGGATGGAGCGGGATCACGAGCGGGACGAGCTCGGCCACCCCGCGGACCGCGCCGACGATCCGCCGTGCCGTCGCCGGGTCGTCGACGTTGGCCGGCCGGTGGAGCGTGGCGACGCCGTACGACCCGACCAGCCCGTGACGGGCCCGCGCTGCGGCAACGTCGAACCGGTCGAGGTTCGCCAGCAGCGAATCGATCATCGGATTGCCCACGAAATGGACCCGGCTTGGGTCGACGCCCTCGCGGGCCAGGTTCACCTCGGCCTCCGGGCTCGTCGTGAACAGGAGATCGGCTAGGACGTCGGTGACGACCCGATTGATCTCCTCGGGCATTGTCCGGTCGAAGCTGCGCAGCCCGGCCTCGACGTGAGCGGTCGGCCGGCCGAGCTTCGAGGCGACGACCGCCGCCGCGAGCGTCGAGTTCACGTCGCCGTAGACGACGATGAGGGTCGGGTCGAGCCTCGCGAACGCCCGCTCGAGCTCGACCATGATCGCCGCCGTCTGGACCGCGTGGCTGCCGGACCCGACGCCGAGGTTAAGGTCCGGCTCGGGCAGTCCGAGCTCGCGGAAGAACACGTCCGAGAGCTGCTCGTCGTAGTGCTGGCCGGTGTGGATCACGACCTGCGGAACGCCCCGCGTCTCGAGGGCGCGGATCACCGGCGCGGCCTTCATGAAGTTGGGCCGTGCCCCGACGACGTGTGCTACGGTCTCCGCCATGATCCCCTTCCCGACGGGCCCCGCGGTCGACGCCTGCGCCATGCCCTTCGGCGCAGTATCCCCGAATCCGGGCGGGCCCGACGCCGTCCGTTGAGCCGACCGATCCGACCGTCGGACGCGCTCCGGCGAGCCATCGACGATCCCCGTTCGGCGCTGTCCGGCCTGGCAACTCACCGGCTTCGGATCTTCATCAGGCTCACCGATGGTCTCGGATCGCGGGCGCGCCAGGTGGCCGGCCGGCTGTTCCTCATGGCTGGCGGCCCGGCTTCACGGACGGGCCCACGACGGCTCACGATGCGCGTGGTCGGCCTCGATTGGAGCACCAGTCGTGCCGAGGCCACTGGTTGGGCCGAGCGCGTCGGGCGGGACGCCTCGGCCACGCCCCGGACGGCCCTCCGGGCGGCCCGATTGTGCCTCGAGCTGGGCGATCCGGGAGCCGCCGAACGGATCCTCACCACCCGATCCATAGCTGACGACGACATCTCGGGGCTCCTCCTGCAGACCGAGCTCGACTGGCAGCTTGGGCGCTATCAGCGAACCGCTGACGGTGCCGCCAGGCTCCTCGAGCTTCGGCCCGGCGACCGCGATGCGGCCCGGCTCCTCGGCTGGGCCCGTTCCGAGCTGACGGTGCTGACCCCGGGCTGGCGCCCGGCGATCACGGGCCCGGCACGCGCCATCGTTCCGATCAAGGGTCGTGTCCTCCATCTCCTCACCAACTCGCTGCCCTACCGACAGGCGGGTTATACGGTCCGGTCCCAGGATGTCGGCCGCTGCCAGCTCGAGGTCGGACTGGACCCGCAGATGGCGACGCGGGCCGGCTTCCCGCGATCTGCGGGGATCCGCGGAGCGCCAATCCAGGAGGTCGTCGACGGCCTGACCTACTGGCGCCTCGCTCCTGACCTTTCACCCGGCACCGGCCCGACGGACATCGTCACCAGGACGGTGGAGGCCGGGTCGCTGCTCGTCGAGCGTCTCCGCCCAGCCGTCCTTCACCCGGCCACCAACTTCATCAATGCCCAGGCCGCGCTGGCCCTGCGCGACCGATACGGGACGCCGGTCGTCTACGAGGTCCGCGGCTTCCTCGAGGAGACGTGGCGCTCGCGGATCAGCGGGGACGTCGGCGACAGCGACCGGTACCGAGCCGCCCGTATCGTCGAGACCGCGGTCATGCGTGAGGCAGATGCCGTCGTCACCCTCTCGGAGACGATGCGGACCGACATCCTCGCACGCGG
Source organism: uncultured Chloroflexia bacterium (assembly GCA_963708065.1). Lineage (GTDB taxonomy): Bacteria > Chloroflexota > Limnocylindria > Limnocylindrales > CSP1-4 > Chersky-267. The sequence goes on along the minus strand of CAVPRZ010000011.1, from coordinate 629,458 downwards.
CGGTATCGATGCCGACCGGATCGTCGTGGTGCCCAACGCGGTGGATGCGACGCGGTTCGTGCCCGGACCCCGTGACGAGGCCCTCGCCACGCGGCTCGGGCTGGGCAACGATCCGATCATCGGCTACATCTCGAGCTTCACGGCGTACGAGGGCATCGTCTACCTCATCGAGGCCACCGCCGAGCTGCTCCGTCGAGGTCGACGGGTTCGCTGCCTCCTCGTCGGCGACGGCGAGGAGCGGAGCGCGCTCGAGGATGCGGCCAGGACGTCTGGGCTCACCGATCGAACGGTGATCTTCACCGGCCGGGTCGACCGTGCCGCCGTCCAGGACTACTACCGTCTCGTGGATATCTTCGTCGTGCCGCGCACGAACGATCGGGTCTCCCAGCTCGTGACGCCACTCAAGCCTTACGAGGCGATGGCGATGGAACGAGCGCTCGTCGTGAGCGGCGTCGGGGCCCTCCTCGAGGTCGTCGCCGACGGTGAGACCGGGCTTGTCTTCCGGCCGGAGGACCCGATCAACCTGGCCGACGTGCTCGAGCCGCTGCTCGACGACCCGGCCGAGCGCACCCGGCTCGGCCAGGCAGCCCGTCGCTGGGTGGTCGCAAACCGGAGCTGGCACCAGAACGGAGCACGGTATCGAGCGCTCTACGAGCGGCTGGGGGTCGCATGACGACCGATCGGTCGACGGCGAGGCGGCCCCGGATCGCCTATGTCACCTACTCGACGGGTCAGTTCGATTCACGAACCCACCGGATGGCCGCCTCGGCGGTCGAGCGCGGCTACGACGTGGTGGTCCATGCCCGCTGGGAGCCCGGATTGCCGCTCGAGTCGGATGCAGCCGGTTATCGCGTCCTTCGCACGCCGGCGATCACCCAGCTGGCCATCCCGGGGCTGCGCGCACTCGGTCGCCGGCGGCTCGCCGAGGCTCGCCGACAGGCGATGGCTGCCGGTGCGGCACCACCGATTCGCGGAGCGTCCTCGGTCCCGACAACGCCGGTGGAGGCCCGGCTCTCACCCCCCCCGGCGCCGGCCGCCCGGCCCCGGCGAGGCGTGATCGAGCGCATTCCTCGCCGGCTCCGGGGCACGATCGTCGGCGCGCCTCTCCGCTGGGCGCGGGCCGCGCTCGGCCGCTGGGGGCGGAGGATCGTGCTCTTCCCGCTGCGGCCGATGGGTTGGGCCGTCGCCCTCGCGGACGTCGCCGAGCCCGCCGACATCTGGCACGGCATGTGGGCACCGTCGCTGCCGGCGCTCGACCGGCTCCGCCGACTTCACGGCGGGCGGACCGTGTACGACAGCCGGGACCTCTACGTCGATGCCCGGGGTATGAGCGGGATGGCCGTGCCGTGGCGCTGGCTGATCGGCGGTCTCGAGCGCCGTTGGGCACGCCGTTGCGACGCCGTCCTGACGGTCAACGACGGGTATGCCGCAATCCTGGCCGACCGGTTCGGGATCCCGACCCCGCCCGTCGTGCGCAACACGCCGGCTCGCTACGTCCGACCGATCCCGCCGCCCGACCTGCTGCGAGAGCGCCTCGGCCTGCCCGCCGGGACCTCAGTCGTCCTCTACCAGGGTGGGTTGATGAGCGAGCGCGGGCTCGAGCAGTGCATGGAGGCGATCCTCCAGGTTCCCGATTCGATTCTCGCGTTGATGGGCTTCGGCTCGGGCAGCGAGGAGATCATCCGGCTCGCCCGGACCTCGCGATACGCGGACCGGGTCCGCGACGTCCCGCCGGTTCCGCCGGCCGACCTGCTCGACTGGACGGCCTCGTCCGACGTGATGCTGATGGCGATCCAGCCGACAACGCTCAATCATCGCTATACGACACCGAACAAGCTCTGGGAGGCGATCGCCGCCGGCGTCCCGGTCGTGGCCTCGGACCTGCCGGGCATGGCCCCGATCGTCCGCGAAACCGGTTGCGGCGAGCTCGTCGACCCGACCGACCCGGGCGATATCGCCCGCGGGATCCGGGCGATCCTCGAGCTCGACGCGACCGCCCGGGAGACGCTGCACGCGCGCTGTCGGGCGGCCGGCGAGACATACTGCTGGGAGCACCAGACCGAGACGCTGTTCGGGCTCTACGAGCGGCTGATCGAGCCGGCCGGGCGACGCGTGCTACCGTACGCACGCTCATGACCGGACAGACCGCAGACGCCTTCACCCCACCGCGCCGCGCGGCCGCGAGGCGCGGTCTCTTCTCACTCATCAGGACCGGCTTCGCGGACATCCTCCAGCGACGCCGCCTGATCCGCTACCTCGTCGGGGCGGAGCTCAAGCGGACCCACGCGGACACCGCGTTCGGGCAGATCTGGTGGATCCTCGACCCGCTCCTCCAGATGGCCGTCTACTTCCTCCTGTTCGCGTGATGCTGCGCACGAACATCCCCGACTACCCGCTGTTCCTCTTCGCGGCGATCCTGCCCTGGAAGTGGTTCAGCACGACGCTTCGCCGAGGCGACCCTGTCGATCACCGGCCACCAGTCGCTGATCCGCCAGGTCCAGTTCCCGAAGATCGTCCTGCCCACGTCGGCAGTCCTGGCCGGGACGGTCAGCTTCGGGTTCGGGCTCGATCGCCCTCGGCATCGTCTACCTGTTCTATCTCGATCGACTGAGCCTCTGGGTCCTTTGCCTTCCGCTGATCGCAGCCGTCCAGTTCGTGCTCACGCTGGCGATGGGCATCCTGTTCTCAGCGCTCAACGCGTTCTTCCGCGACGTCCAGAACGTGCTGAGCCACGCGCTTCGACTGATGTTCTACCTGTCCGGGGCGCTCATCCCGCTCGACAGCATCGCAGACCTCTTATCCGTCGCTCTACGTCGATCCTGTCGCTCAACCCGTTTGCGGTGTTGTTCAAGGCATACCGCGCGGTCACCTACGGGACGACAGCACCGAACTGGATCGGGCTGGGACTCGTCCTGGCCTTCTCGCTCGCTCTGTTGGTGGTCGCGATCTACATCTTCAAGCGGGTCGAGCCCGCGTTCGCGAGGATCCTCTAGTGACCGGCCCGACGATGTCGGACCTCGACTTCGGACACGCCGCACACGCCGTCGAAGTCTCGAACCTCGGGATCCGCTACGACCTTCGGCTGACCAAGCGGACGACGCTCAAGGGCTCGCTGGCGGGGATGGTCCGACGGGATCGCTCACCGGAGACCTCGTTCTGGGCGCTCCGGCACCTTTCGTTCGATCTGGCCCAGGGGGAATCGCTGGCCATCATCGGGCCGAACGGAGCCGGCAAGAGCACCCTGCTTCTGGCGCTGGCCGGTGTCCTCGAGCCGAGCGAGGGCGAGATCATGACCCATGGGCGCGTGTCGACCCTGCTGACCCTCGGTGCCGGGTTCGAGCTCGATCTGACCGGTCGGGACAACATCGACCTGGTCGGAGCGTTCATCGGGCATCGACGCCCGCCAGATGGCCGAGCTCGGCCCGTCGATCATCGAGTTCGCCGACATCGGTCCGTTCATCGACGCGCCGGTCAAGACGTATTCGACCGGGCATGAGGGCCCGCCTCGGGCTTCTCGATCGCCACAGCCACGACCCCCGACATCCTGCTGCTCGACGAGGTGCTCGGAACCGGCGACCAGACCTTCCGCGCACGCAGCCAGGCCCGCGTCCGCGAGCTCGTCGACAGGGCCAAGGCCGATCGTCCTCGTCACCCACGACCTGACCTTCGTGAGTGAGTTCTGCAACCGGGCGATCCTGCTCGAGAAGGGTCAGATCATCAGCGCAGGGCGAGCCTGCGGAGATCGTCGACCTGTATCGCGAGCGGGTCGCCCAGCACAAGCTCCTGGCGGAAGAGAGCGCCAAGCGGTTCGCCTCAGTCCCGCGGGTCGATCCGGCGGCGTCCGGGTCCGGGTAGGCCACCGGATCAGCCCGGCCCGGCCGGTCGGCGCGCGGTCCGGATCCCCCGGTACACCTCGACCAGCGCCTCGACCTGGCGCTCCCAGGCGTACGGGCCGCGAGCGGCCTCGAGGGCGGCCTGCCCGGAGCTCCCGGCGCCGCTCCGGAGGAGCGTCGAGGACCCCGCGGATGGCAGCGGCGATCGACGCCGGGTCGGTCGGATCGCACAGCACGCCGGCCCCGGTCTCGCGCACGATCGCGGCCATCCCCGGGCAGGTCGGACGCGACGACCGGGACGCCGGCCCCGAGGGCGTCGAACAGCCGGGTCGGTGTCGTCAGTCGATGGTTGAGCGTCGTCGGCTGGATCGGCATCGCCGCGACGTCGGCCGCGGCCGTCCAGCCCGGGATCTCGTCCGGCGCGACGGCCGGCAGGAAGTGGATCCGGTCGGCGGCCGGGAGGGCGGCGGCCTCGGCGATGAGCCGGTCGCGGAACGGGCCGCCGGGACCGACGACCACGAGGACGGCCGCCGGGACGTCGGCGATCGCCCGGCACAGCTGCTCTACCCCGCGCCCGGGGGCGACGTTGCCCAGGTAGAGCACGATCCGGGTCGAGGCCGGCAGGCCGAGCCGGTCCCGGATGGGGTCCGCGGCGACCGTCGCGGCATCGCCGCCCGCTGCGGCCGCGAGCGGACCGTTGTGGACGACCGTCGCCCGAACGCCGAGCGTCCCGAGCAGGACCGCGGCGTACGGCTCGTTGGCCGTGATCACCGCGTCCGCGGACCGGGCCCAGGCGCGCTCGCGGCGAGCCAGCAGCCGGCGCCACGGGCCCGGCAGCCGGGCGAAGCGCGAGCTCTCGACGTGGAGGTCCCGCGCGTCGTAGACGACCCGGCCGCCACGCCGCGAGCGCAGGGCGAGGGCGACCGGGAGCGTGATGAGGCCCTCCGACTGCCAGACGTCGGCGCCGGGCACGACCGCCCCGATCCGGTCCGCCCACTGCCCGGCGAGACGGAGGTAACGGATCGCCTGGATCCCTCGCCCGACGACGTCCACGATCGCGGCCCGGACGCGACCCGCGGCGACTCGGACCCGACCGGCGACCCAACCACGCTCGCCGCCGGCAGGCTGCTCGCCCGTGGCCGCCTCCGGCAGGCGCGGCGCCGGCAGCCAGGCGAGTGGACGTGGCTGGTCGACCCGGACGATCGCGAACCCGTCGCGCGTCTCGCGGTCGGGCAACCCGTCGGCTCGGCGGGCCACGACCGTGACCGTCCAGCCGGCCTCGGCGAGGCTCCGGGCGATCTTCCACGAACGGGAATCGGCCACGAACGGGTTGTTCAGCAGGAGCGCGACCCTTCCCGTCTCGCCCGGGCCCGCGGCGGTCATTCAGGCACCGACCATCGCTCGGCGGCGAGCCGGCGGTACAGCTCGACGAGCCCACCCCGGGTCGCCTCCCAGCTGTAGCGCTCGAGGGCGACCGACCGGCAGTGCGCCCGGAGCGCCTCGCGGTCGGCCGGATCGGCGCCCAGCAGGTCGCCGATCGCCGCCGCGATCGAGGCCGGCGAGTCGACGTCGCAGCAGCGACCGACCCCCTCGTTCGTCGTGAGTCGGCAGTGCTCGGTCCCGGTACCGACGACGATCGGGACGCCGGCCATGAGTGACTGGAAGAGCTTGTTCGGCAGGGTCAGCCGCTGGTTGAGCGTCCGCGGCGGCGCCCCGACGAACGCGACGTCCGCACCGGCCGTCCAGTCGAGCAGCTCGTCCTCCGGAACCGCCGGCAGCACGGCCATACGGCCATGCCGGGTCGCGGCCTGGGACTCGAGCCAGTCGCGGAGCTGGCCGAACCCGAGGAAGGCGGCCACGGCGCCGGTCGCGCGGAAGACCGGCTCGTCCGTCGCCGCGACGAGCTCCTCGATCCCCTGGTCGACCCGGAACGCTCCCTGGTACAGGACGATCGGGCGGCGGGCGTCCCCGGTCATCCCGAGGGCGGCCACGAGCCGCTCCGAGCGGACCGGACCCGGCGCCTCCGGACGCCATGCCGGCGGGCAGTTGAGCAGGACGATCGGCGGCGGGACGCCGAACCGCCGGGCGACCTCCGCGGACATCGCCTCGGTGGCGGCCAGCACGCCGGCGGCGCTCCCGGACCCAGCCGCGCTCGCGACGCCGGACGAGCGAGCGGAGAACCCCGGGCAGCTTGACCAGGCGGGCCGACTCGGTATGGAGGTCGGCGACGTCGTAGACGTAGCGGCCATCGCGACCGGCCGTCCGCCGGGCGGCCGTCCGGGCCACCGGCAGCGCGATCAGCGCCTTGGCGTGGACGATGTCGGCGCCGGGGGCGGCATCGGCCACGGCTCGTGCCCAGTCCCCGCCCCGGCGGACGACGGCCAGGATCTCGAGCCCGCGCCGGAGCGGGGCACGGAGCCGATCGAGCCCGCCCGCCGGTCCGACGGGCAGCGCCTCGGCGTCCGGTGCGAGCCCGGTCAAGCGCAGGAGGGCGGTGCGAACGGGACCCGGCAGCGGGCGCAGCCCGAGCGCGATCTGTCGGTCGAGATGGATCCGGCGGAGATGGACCCGCTCGGCCAGGTCGGTCGCGTCGGGCAGGCCGTCGCCGGCGAAGGCCACGACGGTGACCGCATGGCCGTCGCCGGCCAGGGTCAGGGCGGTCTTGAGCAGCCGGGACTCGAACTCGAACGTGTTCGCCGCGACGATCGCGACCCGGAGCCGGCCCGGAACCGGCCCGCCGGCCGACCCCGGCCCGGCGGTCGTCATCGCTGGGCGGGTGCGGCCCGGATCCGGACGCGAGCGGGTGCCCGGACCGGCTCGCGGACGTGGCGGCCGACCGCGGCCCGAACCGCCTCGACCACCCGATGCTCTTCCTCCGGCGTCAACCCGGCATAGATCGGCAGGCTCAGCGATCCCTCGGCGGCGGCATCGGTCACCGGCAGGTCCGCGTCGATCCCCCGCTCGAGCACGTACGGCTGGCGGTGCACCGGCACCGGGTACTCGACGGCCGCCTCGACGCCCTGCTCGGCGAGGTCCGCGACGACCGCCTCGCGCTTCGTCCCGACGCCGATCGTGTAGCGGTGGAAGACGTGCTTGCGACCGACCGGGACGAGCGGGCGCCGGATCGGCAGGTCGGAGAAGGCCGCGTCGTAGCGGGCGGCGATCGCCCGTCGCGCGGAGATCCCCCGGCCCAGCCGGTCGAGGCCGACGAGGCCGATCGCCGCGGCGACCTCGGACAGGTGGAAGTCGAAGCCGAGGATCTCGGCCTGGTGGCCGCGGCGGCCGTGATCCCGGTAGCGCCGGATCCAGTCGGCCAGCCGATCGTCGTTGGTGGTGATCAGGCCGCCCTCGCCCGCACCGTACAGCCCGAACGCGCCGTGCCCCCACGACCCGGAGCGGCGGCCCCGGAACGTCGCGCCGTGCGAGCCGCCGCCGTCCTCGACGACCGCCAGGCCGTGGCGGTCCGCGATCGCCGTGATCATGTCCATGTCGGCGACCAGTCCGTACAGGTGGACCGGGTAGATCGCCCGCGTCCGGGGCGTGATCGCCGCCTCGATCCGGGCCGCGTCGATCAGGTAGGTGTCCGGCTCGATGTCGACGAAGACCGGGCTGGCCCCGGTGTACAGGATCGAGCTCACCGTGGCGTTCGTCGTGTGGCTGACGGTCACGACCTCGTCGCCGGGACCGATCCCCAGGCCGGCCAGGATGCACATCCGGGCGACCGTCCCGTTGACCACCGCGACCGAGTGGCGGACCCCGACGAAGTCGGCCCAGCGCGCCTCGATCTCGTCGACCCGGCGACCCGGCTGGGTCGAGCCGGACAGGAGCACCTCGGCGACGGCAGCCGACTCCTCCGGCCCCACGTCGGGCCGCACCGCCGGGATCACGTGCGCGCTCGCGCTGCGCGCGGACGGATCGATCACGGTGCCTCCGGCTCCTGCTCCAGGTCGGGTGCGGCGAACGGGCCTCCGGTGACGACCGACCGAACCCCGAGTATAGCCGCCGGACGGTCAGCGGAGCCGGCGGACGATGAGCCAGGCGAGGGCGACGATGGTCCCGGCCAGCAGGCCGGCGCGTCCGTCGATGAGGGGCCGGCCGGGGCCATCGACCCGGGCGGCCAGGACGATCCCGGCGGCCGACCCGCGCCGGAGCGTCACCCGCTGGGCGAAGATCGAGCGGACGATCGCCTGCTCGAAGCGGGCCTCCCTGGCCAGGACGAGGTTCGCGGCGCCCGAGCTGAGCCGGACCCTGCCGGCGGCGACCGCTCCGATCGCCCCGAGCTCGACCGAGACCCGCTCGGCCTGGGCCGCGCCGATGCCACCGACCGAGACGACGACCTCGCCGGCCTGCACCGCCCCGATCCCGCCCCGGGTGATGCTGACGTCCGGGACCGCCGCGCGAATGTCCGCCGAGGGCTCGGGTGGGGGCTCGGGTGGGGTCTCGGCCGTGGATCCGGCGGAGGCCGCCGGGGTGGTCTCGGTCGCGGGGCGTCGGTGCGTCATCGAACTGGCTCCGGAGCGATGCTGGGCGCCCAGCCTACTCGTGATCGCCCGGCGCCGCGCAGCAGAACGGCCGGCCGGGACGTCCATCCAACGGTCCGCGACGAAGTCGGGGTATCCTGCCCGGCGTCGGGCGCCCCGTGCCCCACCCCCGAGGTCCCACATGCTGGTCCGAACCCTGCCGTCCCTGCGCGGCGCCGCGGCCCTCCTCGTCGTGAGCCTCGTCGCGGGCGCCTGCGGCAGCACGCCGCCGAGCCAGCCGGCGGTTGTCGCGACCTCGGCACCGCCGAGCACCAGCCTCACCCTCCCGCCACCGAGCGCCAGCCCGACCCCCACCGCGACACCCCTGCCGACGGCCACACCCGTACCGACACCGGTCACCGTCCCCGCTCCGCTGACGGGCCTGCCCGTCTCGCCCGCCGCCGCCCGCCGCCATCCGATCGCGGTGATGATCGATGACCTGTCCCCGGCGCGTCCGCAGTCCGGCTTCAGCGCCGCCTCCATCGTCTGGCAGGCGCCGGCCGAGGGCGGCATCCCGCGCTACATGATGGTCTTCGGCGAGAACCAGCCGACCGCGGTCGGCCCGGTCCGCAGCTCGCGCTACTACTACATCGCCTGGGCGGCCGAGTGGAAGGCCGTCTACGCCCATGCCGGGGGCTCGCCGCAGGCCCTCGCCACGCTTCGCGCGCAGGGTAACGGCAAGCTCGTCTACAACGCCGACGAGTTCGCCTGGGGCGGCTACTTCCACCGGGTGAGCAGCCGCTTCCCGCCGCACAACCTGTACACCGACGGCAAGCAGCTCGATCGGCTCGCCAAGCGGCTCGGGGCCAAGACCGGCGACTACAAGCCGATCTGGCAGTTCGCGCCCGACGCGCCGCTCGAGCAGCGGCCGGTCGGGGGCAAGATCACGTTCCGCTATCCGACGAGCAGCATCCGCTACGACTACGACCGCAAGACGAACACCTACCTGCGGACCGTCAGCGTCGAGGGCAAGCAGAAGGACGCCGCGTCCAAGAAGCGGGTCGCCCCCAAGAACGTCATCGTCATGCTCATGCGCTTCGGCCCGCTCAACGACGGCCACCCGAACAAGCATCGGCTCGAGGCCAAGGTCACCGGCAGCGGCGTCGCCTGGATCTCAACGAACGGCAAGACGATCAAGGGCACCTGGCGCAAGAAGTCACTCACGGCGCCGACGAAGTTCTACAACGCGGCCGGGCAGGAAGTGACCCTGACCGCGGGCCAGACGTTCATCAACGTGATGCCGACCGGGACGGCCGTCAAGATCACCAGGGGCGCCCCGCCCCCGGCTGCCTCGCCGTCGCCGGGCGCCACGCCTTCGCCCTCCCCGAGCGCCGTACTGCCGGGAATGCGCCTGGCGGTCTGAATCAGGCCCGGCGTGCCCGCCGCGGGCCGCGCCCGCGGAGCTCGTCCCAGCGCAGGGTGAACACCACGAGCAGCGCCTCGACGATGATCCGGCGCGACATCTTCGACTGGCCCGCGCGGCGGTCCTGGAAGACGATCGGGATCTCCTCGATCCGGGCGCCCAGGCGGCTCGCCCGATAGGTCATCTCGATCTGGAAGACGTACCCGCCGGCGTGGACCCCGTCGAACGGGATCGTCGCGAGGGTCGTCGAGCGCCAGGCCTTGAACCCGCCGGTCAGGTCGTGCGGCTTGAGACCGAGGACCAGCTTGGCGAACAGGCTGCCGCCGCGCGAGATCACCCGCCGGACGATCCCCCAGTCGCGAACGCCGCCGCCGCTGACGTAGCGCGAGCCGATGACCAGGTCGGCGCGGTCGGCGCCGATCGGCCCGATCAACCCGGGCAGGATCGCCGGGTCGTGGCTGAAGTCGGCGTCCATCTGGACGACGATCCGGGCATCGCCGGCGAGCGCCACGTCGAAGCCGTCGAGGTACGCCCGGCCGAGGCCCTGCTTGGCCGCGCGATGGCGGACCTTGACCCGCGGGTCGCTGGCGGCGAGCTCGTCGGCGAGCCGTCCCGTCCCGTCGGGGGAGCCGTCGTCGACGACGAGGAGCGTCGCCCCGGGAAGCTGCTCGAGGATCGCCGCGGCGATCGCCCGGAGGTTCTCGGCCTCGTTGTAGGTCGGCAGGACGACCCAGGCGCCGGTCCCGACCGGCTGGGTCGCCTCGGGGCCCGGGAGGGGAGAGATCGTCACGATAACCTCGGCGGGTGGCGCGGCTGGACCAGTGGGCTCGACGGTCATCGGGCCCAGTGTACGGGAGTCGACCCTCGGCGCGACGCTAGACGACGCTGACGGCGCGGGCCGACGCGTTCTTCCGACCGGCGGCGTCGCGAGCGCTCACCCGGATCGTGGCCGTGCCACTCCCACCCGCCGCGACGCGGAAGCGGGCCACGTAGCGACCCGGCCCGACCCGCGTCGCGAAGGTCCGGACCGGCGGACGGCCGGCCTGGTCGAAGGTCACGACCGGCCGGCTCGAGAGCGCCTCCGACGAGCGGATCGCGACGGTCAGGGTGTGGCCCGGCCGGAGCTTCGTCGCCGACGGGACGATGGTGAAGGCGTCGACGACGATGGCCCGGCGGAGGACGGTCGTCCCGGCCGCGCTCCGCGCCGTGAGCTGGAGCGTGTAGCCGCCCGGCGCGACCATCGCCTTCGAGGTGGCGCGGCCGTCCCACGTCCAGCGGACGGTCCCTGCCTTCGCCTTGCGGGCGGCCCAGGCGGTCCGGACGACGGCCCCGTCCCGATCGAGGACGACGAGCGTCGTCGTGGCGCTCCGGGTCAGCCGGAACGAGGCTCGAGCGGTCTTCGCCAGCGTGTCGAGGTCCTGCGGGTAGAACGCGCCCGGGGCCCAGCGCAGCCAGCCGGCCGTCCGGTCGAGCGTGACCACGATCCCGGCCGTCCGCCGGTTGCCGGCCCCGTCCTGGACGGTGATCCGGGCAAGGTACGTCCCGTCGGCCAGCTTCCCGCCGTCACGGCCGCGCCCGTTCCAGCGCAGCGCCCCGGACCGGCCGGCAGCTACGCGTCCGAGCGTCCGGACGAGCCGGGTGCCGTGGTAGATCCGAACGGTCGCGGTCGCGGTCTCGTCGGTCGTCCAGCGCACGACGGCAGCGTCGGCGACGCCGTCGCCGTCCGGCGAGAACGCCGCCGGGAGCGCCCCGGGACTGACCGCGGGCGCCGTCCCGTCGACGGTCACGTCCCACGACCGGGCGGCGGCGTTGCCGGCGTCGTCGAGGACCGCGATCGTCACCCGGTACCGCCCGTCGGGCGCCGGCTTCCCGGCATCGGTGCGGCCGTCCCACGACGCCTTCGCCTTCCCGCCCGAACCACCGACCGTCCTGACCGCCGGTCGAGCCCCCGCAGCACCGACCGGCGCCGCCGTCAGGCGCCAGCGGGTCGCGCCGGTGGACGTCGCGGCCAGGCTGACGCTGTCGTGGCGACCGTCGCGGGCCGGGGACACCAGCCGCCCCGAGATCGAGGCGCCGGTCAGCTTCGGGCCGACCGTGTCGACGAGCACGCCGTAGCGGGCAACCTGCGCGGCCGTCACCGGCCGGACGGACGGCGCGGTGAACGTCCTTGACCCTGCCCGCCCGACGAGCTGGAGGACGTACCCGCCGTTGCCGACCGTCTTGCCGCCGACCGTCCCGTCCCAGGTCCAGGCTTGCCGCCCGCGATCGACGTCGGGCACGCCCCGCGTCCCGGCCAGGGTCCCGTCGGCGCGGAACACCCGCAGGCTGAGCGAGTCCAGCGCGAGGCCGTTCGTCCAGCGCAGGGTCAGCCCGTCCTCGGAGCCGTCCCCGTTGGGCGAGAAGGCGCGCGCGGCCCGGGCGCCGGCCGATGGACCGAGCGATCCGGGACCACCCGACCCGAACGACAGCCCGGCCAGCCCGGCGTCGACGATCGTCGAGTTCGGCGCCGTCCGCGGGCTGAGGTAGGCGGTCGTCGCCGTCCGGGCGGCGACCCAGCTCCCGCTCCGGACCAGCCCCGTCGGGGCCCAGGTCGCGAGCGGGCCGGTGACCCGGTACCAGGTGTAGCCGTCGGCCCGGACCGGGCCGCCGGTGAGGGCGACGATGTCACCGCGGTCGAGCCGGGCGACCGCCGTGCCCGACGTGTCCGGCCGGCTGCGGAGGGTCAGCGAGGCGGCCCGGACCGTCGCGAAGCCGCCCGTGTGGAGGGTCGGCCGCGCGGTCGGCAGGCTCGCGACGTTCCAGCGTCCGCGGTTGCCCTTCGCGTCGGTCGCCCGGGCCCGGAACGCGTAGCCGTGCCCGTCGGTACCCAGCCAGATCGCCTGGGTCGCCTTCGTCTTCGACAGCCACGAGCGCCAGCGCCCGCCGTCGATCGAAACCTGGACGTCGTAGCTCCGGATCGGGCTCAGGTCGCGCGCCGACCAGGCCACCGTGAAGCCCTCGTCACCCTGGCGCTGGGCGAGGACGACGATCCCCGTCTCCGGCGCGGTCCGGTCGTGGAGGAACTTGTCGACGATCACCCGATAGAGCTCGGGCCGGGTGTCGTCGTAGCCGAGCGCCCAGATCCCGGCGCCGCGCAGCCCGGACCGGATGATCAGGTCGTACTTCGCGCGCAGGCTCTGGGCATCGTCGTAGTAGACCTCGCGCCAGGTCGTGACACAGCCGTGGGCCGCCGTGCAGCTCCGGCGGCGGTAGGCCACCCAGGCCGTCGCCTCCGTCTTGTCGTAGCGCCGGCCGTGCTGCCTGGCGACCGCGACGGCGTTGGCGTAGGTGACCGAGGTCGACCAGCCGTACTTCGCGCCCGTCTGCGTCCTGGCGTGGGGCTTGCCCGAGACCGTCGACCAGGCCCGGCCGTAGTACGGGATGCCCAGGATGAGCCTGCTCGGCGGGACGCGGTCGAGGTACGACTGGACGGTGTCGATCAGGTCGTAGCCGCCGCCCGAAAGCGGCGCGATCGATCCCGCCGCCGGTGCCGAAGCCGTCCGGTAGTCGTAGCCCATGATGAAGATCGCGTCGGCTCTGCCGTGCCCGGTGGCCGCCTCGATCGGGTAGTTGCCGATCGAGCCGGTCGTGTCGAACGTGAGCTGGTAGCCGCGGGCCGCCCGGCTCAGCTCGATCCGGATCGCCCGGACGAGCATCACGAACTTGTCGGCGCGCCCCGACACGAGCGGCTCGAAGTCGAGGTTCACGCCGTCGGCGCCCCGGTCCCGGACGGCTGCGGCGACCTGCCGGGCGAGCGTCATCCGCGCGGCCGGGCTGTCGAGCAGCGCCGCCTGGCTCGCGGCCTGGTTGGCGGTCCAGGCGAACGCCTGGACGGTCAGGACCACGCGCGTCCCGTGATGGTGGGCGGCCTGGATCACCGAGGTCATCCGCGAGCTGGTCCAGCCCGCCCAGCCGACCGTCGTCGAGCCGTCGGTGTTGCGCTTGCGGAGGTTTCCCCGGGCGTCCGCCCCGACCCCGAAGTAGGCGATCGTCGAGAGCAGGTCGTAGTTCAGGCGGGTCGAGGCGTCGTGCAGCTCCCAGTACGGCAGGAACCCGAAGACCTGGCGCCGCAGGTCGGTCGCCGCCGGGGGCGCGCCGTCCTGGGTGGTCGGAACGACGGCGACGACCGGTTGCGCGGCCGCCGCCGGGGTGCCGCCGGGCGCGTCGATCGGTCCCGCGCCGGCTGGGTCAGCGCCTGGCGAGGCCGCAGGTTCGGCGGGCGTCCCGGCCCAGACGCTCCCCTGGGCTTCGGCGGCCATCGACCGACCCGATGCGGCGCCGGCCGGCAGGCCACGCGGGGCGAGGTCATCGACCGTCCAGCCGTCGTCCGGTCGCGGCCGGAAGGGAACGCTGACCCGGTCGCCGGGCGTGAACGCGATCCGGTCGTCCGCGTGCGCGGCGGCATCGAGGGCGATGATCGAGGGCTCCGTCGTCGCCGGCGGCTCGCTTTCGCCGCCCGCCGACAGCGGCACCGCATCGTGAACGGCGCTCCCCAACGTCCCGTCGAGGCCGACGGCGGCGGACCAGCGGCCGTGGTGGATGGCCGATCCCCCTGAACCGCCCTCGATGTCCGTGGCGCTCCCGCGTGGGTCGCCGGCTGCGCCATGGGCCTCCCCGCCGCGGACGGCCGTCAGCCCCGGATCGGCCAGGAGCGCCAGGGCCAGGAGGGTGCCTGACACCGAGCGGAGCGGACGGAGGCGGCTCCGTCGGGCGAAGGGCGGCCGGGCAGGGGCGTCGGTCACGGGGTCCTCGCGGCAGTCGATCAGGCGCCGACCGTAGCCGCGGGACGGGTCGCCCGACCATCGCCCGAAGGTCCCGGTCCGGATGGGTACGGTGGGCTGAGGTGCCCTGGTGTGCGGTCGCCCGCGGGGCCAGAGATCAGTGCAGGTCGAAGGTCCGTGAGGCGCGATTGATCTTGCCGCCGCCGTCCGTCCCGCTCAGCGAGAAGCGGACGGTCCCGGCGCTGCCGGTCGACTTGAGCTTGATCGTGACCTTGTAGATCGTCGAGCTCAGCCTGGTCATCGTCACGCTGAAGGCCGACGTCCCGGACTGGCTGATCTTGACCCTGGGCAGGTTCGTGAGGAGCTCGGGGCTCGTGGCATAGAGGGTGATCGCCTGGCCCCGTCCCGGCGTCGTGTCGTTGAGGCTGACCTTGAACCCGTCGGCCACGACCGGGGTCCGGCCGCTCGTCGCCAGCTCGCCGTCGGTTGCCCGGATCACGGCCGTGTACGTCCCGCGCGGCGCCATCGTCCCGTCGGCCAGCCGGCCGTCCCAGTCGAAGACGTGGGTCCCGGCCCCGAGCGGATCCGCGTCGAACATCGTCAGGACCACGTTGCCGGCGTCATCGGCGACCGTCCCGTCGACCGTCGCCGACACCGACAGGTCGAACGAGAACCGGGTCGTCTTCGCGTACTTGTCGAGGTCCTGCGGGAAGAAGACCGTCTTCGACCCGGCGACGTGGCTGAGCGTCTTGTAGACGGCGGCCGTCGTCTCGCGATCCGGGCCGACGTTGCCGGCCAGGTCACGCGGCGCGAGGCGAACGGTGTAGACGCCGTTGCGGACGACGTGGCCCGCGTCGTCCAGGCCGTCCCAGGCGACCCGTCCGGGACCGGCGGCGACCCGTGTCGCAAACGACCGCACCACGGTCCCGTCGGCGTCGCGGACCGAGGCGTCCACGTAGCCTTGCTCGTCGATCGAGAACGGGAAGGCGATCGTGTCCGCGTCCCCGTCGCCGTTCGGGCTGAAGGTGGGAGTCTCGGGACCTGCGGCGACGACCGCGTCGTCGAAGCTGGGGGCGACCGTGTCGACCCGGAACGTGCCCGCCCGGATGGCGGCGGGATTGCCCCAGTCGTCGCGGGCGGTCACCTGCCAGCCGTACGTCCCGTCGGCCACCGGCAACCCGCCGACGATCCCGTCCCAGGTCGCGTCGAACGTCCCGCCCGTGCCGCTCCGCGATGCGAGCTCGTCACCCCCCTCGTCCTCGAACGCCACGGTCCAGTCGGCCGTCTCGGAGATTCGGCCCGTGAGCCGGTACGTGTCCCCGCTCGCGTCGCCGTTCGGCGAGAACGCCCCGTCGCCGTCGTCGGTCGACCAGACCACCGGCGACGCGCTGTCCCTGGGCACCAGGTCCGCTCCCGACATCCAGCCGGTCGTGGCGCCGTCGAGGGTCGCGACCTCGAGGATCGGGTCGCCGGTGGCGGTCGTCAGCTGGCTCCGGGCCAGGAGGCGGAGCCGGGTGTCGCGGGGCAGCGACGCCGACGGCAGGCCGCTGGCGGGATCGGGCGCAAGCGTCTCGGCGGCGAAGACGCCGCCCTCGTCGACCCCGACGGACGCGGCGCCGGGGACGACGAAGTCGGTCGGATCGATCCCCGTGTCGGCATAGGCCGCGCCAGTGATGTCGTCGGTCCGCGTGTCGAGCCAGCCGGTCACCGAGCGCCAGTAGCCACCCGGCGTCCCGTCGGGGTCCATCTCGGCGGTCGCCCCGGCCGTCCGGCTCGAGGGAAACGTGAAGGCGTTGTCGTTGAACGTCGGCGAGTCGGCGAAGATCTGGCCGACGGTCTTGTGGGTCGTGAACAGCTGGCGGACGTACCAGGCCGGACCGTAGTGCGCCTCTGCCACGACCGCCCGCGCCCCGGTCCTGAGCCAGCCGGCGGCCATGTTGTCGACCCGCTGTTTCGCCTGGGACAGGGTCGGCTTCGGCTTGCCCGACTCGGAGTTGCCCGACGCGTAGCAGAGGTGGTTCAGGACCACGATCGCGTTCGGAGCGAGATCGACGTCCCGGGCCAGGTAGTACTCCCCGTAATACTTGGTCGTGCTGTTGTCCCCGCCGGCCTTCGGGTTGAGCCCGAGCCCGTTCTGGGAGTACGGCCAGGGGCTCGATCGGTACGGGCTCGGGAAGCCGTTGCCGTGACCCATGTAGATCACGACCGAGGCGCCCTGGAGCGCCTTCTTCGCGGCCGCCCAGGTCGCGTTCGGGGTGTAGACCTTGAACACGTTCGAGGTGTACTTGCGGGCCTCGGCGTAGGCCGCGTCACCGTCGGCCTTGTACGACGCGGTCGACGCCGCGACCGGCCCGACGATGATCACGACCTTCGGCTGGGGCGGCGCCGCGGCGCTCGCAGCGGGCACGGCGTACCCGGCCAGGACGACCAGGGCGACGAGGAACGCCGCAATCCTTCGCACTGGATGGGGCTCCACGGGAGGGATGCCCGCCGTCCGAGTGACCCGCGACGAACGCACGGAGACCCTCGACCGGCGGGCGGGATGAGTACGCAGCCAGCCTCCCGGTGGGGCGCTCGACCGTCGATGCGGAGGAGGTCCGGGGGTCCATGGCCCGTTCGCCGCGGATCCGGTGCGGGAGGATGGAGAGCGGTGCGGAACGGGCCGTCCGGGGGCGGTGCCAGGACGCGCCGGGAATCGCCTGACGTGGGGCCGTCGGGCACCGCCCCGGGCCACGGCTCGGGACGTCCCGAACGGACGGACCCTGGTCGGTCCTAGGCGCCGAGGGTCCGGACCAGGTCGGCCAGCGGCGGGTTCGTCCGATCACGCTCGGACAGGATCGGGCTGCCCATCGGGTGTGCCGGCGATCGGCAGCGGCCAGGGCACGCCGACGGCCGGGTCGTCCCAGGCGAAGCCCAGCTCGTCGCTGTCGTCGAACTCCGCCGTCACGAGATAGACGAGCTCGAGCGGCTCGAGGGCGAGGAAGCCGTGGGCCACGCCGGCCGGGATCTCGACCCAGTCGTCCGCGGCGAGGACCCGGGTCTCGACCACGGCGGGACCGTGGCCGTTCGCGACCGGCCGCACGTCGACCAGCGCCACGAACGCCCGGCCGCTCGCAACCACCCACCGGTCGAGCTGGCGGCGGTGGTAGTGGAGGCCGCGCAGGACGCCGGCGGCCGACGTGGACAGGTTCGCCTGGACGAACCGCGCGCCGGGAACCCCGGCCAGCCCGGGATCGATCCCGTCGCCCGGATAGGCGCTCGCCCGCCACAGCTCGCGGAACGTCCCGCGTGCGTCGGCGTGCCGGACGACCGCCCCGTAGCGAACGCCTGGCAGCGTCGAGGCCGGGCGCTCCGGGTCGGTCATCGCGATCGGTCCGCAGTGGTCGCGGCGACGGATCGGGCGAGCCACGGGGCGTAATCGGCCAGCGCCTCGGTCCACGGGCGCATCCGCTCGCCCGACGGGAGCGGGCTCGACTCGAGGACCGCCCAGGGCGGCGGCGTCGAAGCCCGGACCCAGGTCGCGGCGGGGACCTCCTCGATGGTCACGTCGCGCGCGACGAGGCGCAGGACCTCGCGGGCCCAGTCCGCCCGGGAGACGGCGCCGAGGTTGACGAAGTGGCGCGTGCCCTCGATCTCGCCCGAGCCCACCAGCTCGACGACCGCCTCGGCCAGGTCCGCGGCCGACGTCGGAGAGCCGAACTCGTCGCCGACGACCCTGAGCGGCTCACCGGCCGCACTCGCCCGCTCCGCGGCCGCCAGGATCTTGGCCGGGAAGTCGCTGCCCGGCGGTCCGTACAGCCAGGCCGTCCGGACGATCGCCAGGGCCGATCCCTGACCCGCGGCGAACGCCTCGCGCGCGACCAGCTCGCCGGCGAGCTTGCTCGCCCCGTACGGGTTCGGCGGAGTCGGTCGGGTCGTCCGGGCCGTAGCCGCGCCCGTCGGTCCGCCGGCCGTCGAACACCTCGTTCGTCGAGATCAGCACGAGGTCCGCCCCGGACGCCGCGCAGGCGACCGCGAGCGATCCCGGGGCGTCGCGATTGCGACGAAGGGCGAGCTCCGGTTCGCGGGCGCAGCCGTCGACGTCGGTCCAGGCCGCGGCGTGGACGACGACCTCGGGCCGGTCGCGGGCAACCAGGCGGGCAGCCGCGGACGGGTCATCGAGGTCGTAGTCCGGTCGACTCCAGCCGATCGGGCCGGCCAGTCCGGTGAACGGAGCGTCGGCGAAGGCGGCGATGAGCGCCCGGCCGAGCCGCCCGCCGGCGCCCGTGACGACGACGCGCACCTCAGATCCCCCCGGCCGGATCGCCGCCGGCGGCGCTCGACCCGGCGAGGCGCGCGCCGTACTGGCGCTCGTAGTAGGCGTCCCAGTCGCCCGCCTTGATCGCCCGCCACCAGGCCTCGTTCGCGACGAACCAGTCGACGGTCGCGGCGAGCCCCGTCGTCGAACGGGCACGAGCGGACGCCAGCCGAGGGCCGCGATCTTCGAGCCGTCCATGGCGTAGCGCCGGTCGTGACCGGGGCGATCGGCGACCTGCCGGACGAGCGACCACGGCTTGCCCAGGTGGTCGAGGATCCGCCGCACCACCTCGCGGTTCGGGAGCTCGTTGCCGCCCGGCAGGTTGTACGTCTCGCCGGCGGCGCCGTGCCGGAGGACGTGCTCGACGCCCGCGGCGTGGTCGGACACGTGGAGCCAGTCGCGGACCTGGAGCCCGTCCCCGTAGAGCGGCAGCGGCAGGTCGTCGAGGGCGTTCGTGATGAACAGCGGGATGAGCTTCTCGGGGTGGTGGTACGGGCCGTACGTGTTCGACCCGCGGGTGACGACCGCGTCGAGGCCGTGGGTCACGACGTACGACCGGACGAGGAGCTCGCCGGCGGCCTTCGCCGCGGCGTACGGCGAGCGCGGCGCCAGAGCGCTCGTCTCGACCGAGCGTCCCACCTCGACCGAGCCGTAGACCTCGTCGGTCGACACCTGCAGGTAGCGGATCGGTCGCCCCGAACGGGCGACCGCCAGGCAGGCGTCGAGGAGGACGTGGACGCCGATGACGCCGGTCCGGAGGAACGCCTCCGGGTCGAGGATCGACCGGTCGACGTGCGACTCGGCGGCGAAGTTGACGACGGCGTCGGCGTCGGCGACGAGCGGCTCGACGACCAGCGGATCGGCGATGTCGCCGCGGACGAAGGTCAGCCGGCCGGCCTGCTCGGGGTCGTCGAGGGCCGGCCGCAGGTTCGCCTCGTTGCCGGCGTAGGTCAGCTTGTCGAGGACGGCGATCCGGGTCCCGTCCCGCCGGGCGAGGACCTCCCGGACGAAGCACGAGCCGATGAACCCGGCCCCGCCGGTCACCAGGAGCCGGGCACCGGGGACGGTCCACGGAGCGGCGGCCGGAGCCGGGGTCACGAGCCCTCGGCCGGGCGCTGGGGCGGATCGGGCAGCCGGCCGGCGCCATGATCCTCGGCGGCCAGCTCGGCCGCGCGGAGCAGGCTCGGCACCGTCCCGGCGTCGGTCCAGTGACCGTCGAAGATCCGGGTGAACAGGCGGCCGCCGGGAATGTAGTGGTTGAGGACGTCGGTGATCTCGAGCTCGCCCCGGCCCGACGGAGCGAGGTGCTCGATGACCTCGAACGCGTCCGGCCGCAGGAAGTAGACCCCGATCGGGATGAGGTCGCTCTTGGGCGCGGCGGGCTTCTCCTCGAAGCCGACGACGTTGCCGGCGGCGTCGAGCTCGGCGACGCCGAACCGCTCCGGATCGGGGACCCGGTAGAGGAGCGTCCCGGCGCCCCACGGGCCGGCCGCGAACTCCCGGGCGACGGCGGCGAGCGCCGGTCCGCGGAGGATGTTGTCGCCGAGGACGCAGCAGAACGGCTCGTCGCCGACGAAGTTGCGGGCCAGGCCGATAGCGTGGGCGATGCCGAGCGCGCCGCGCTGGTAGCGGTAGGTCAGGTCGAGCCCGAAGTGGAGCCCGTCGCCGAGCAGCTCGACGACGTCGCCGACGCTCTTCCCGCCGACCACGACCATGACCTCGCGGATGCCCATCCCGGCCAGCGTCTCGATCGGGTAGTAGATCATCGGCCGGTCGTAGATCGGCAGGAGGTGCTTGTTGGTCACGATCGTGAGCGGGAACAGCCGGGTCGCGGTCCCGCCGGCGAGGACGATCCCCTTCATCGGCTCGTAGCGTAGCAGCGCACCGGGCCGCGGCCGCGGGTCACGGCTTCGGCGATGGCGTCACGCAGGGCTGGTCGCCCTCGGGCAGGGTGCCGCCGGACGGGCACGGGATCGGCTGCTGGTCGACCGGTGGCAGGCCACCCTGGTAGTCGGTCACGACGAGCACGTACTCGAGCCGGTCGAGGTCGGTCGCGGGCTGGATGAAGGCGGTCTGGGTCACCGCGTTGGCGTCCCGCGCGACGTCGACCACGGACCCGACGAGGATCCCCTTCGGGAAGGGCGAGCGCACGCCGCCGCCGAGATCGATCCCCGCGGTCGTGACGGTGTCGCCGATCTGGAGCCGCTCGGCCGAGTCGATGTTCTCCATCACCAGGACGCCACCGAGCTGGCCGATGACCGAGCCCGTGGCCTGGTTCGCGCCGAGCTGGCCGATGACCGTCGAGCTCGGGTCGTTGATCAGCAGGATCGTCGCCGAGTTGCCGGTGACCGAGGTGACCCGGCCGACGAGCGCCCCGCCGGGGCCGACGACGACGTCGCCCTCGCGGACCCCGCGGTCGGTCCCGACGTCGACGGTCAGGACACGCCGGAACTGGGCGCTCTCGCGACCGATGACCGAGCCCGCCACGGTCGAGAACCCGAGCGAGCCCTTGACCTCGAGGAGCTGGGTCAGGAGCTCGTTCTGGCGCTCGAGCTCCTTCGTCCGGGCGTTCTCGGCCGCGAGTCGGGCGTTGTCCTGGGAGAGCTGCTCGTTCGTCCGGTGGAGGGTGTCGATCTCGGTCACGGTCTCGACCACGCCGGAGACGTTCCGGGCGATCGAGTCGAGGCCGCCCTGGATCGGGCGGAAGGCGAACGCGATGCCCCGCTGGAGCTCGACGGCCGGGGCCGTCGACGAGACCACCATCAGGGCGACGCTGACCGCGAGGAGGATGCCGAACAGGATCGTCCGCCGTCGGACGAGGCGATCGGCGGACAGGCTGATCATCGCGCTCTCCCCGTCAGCGCGGCGCCCGGGCGTACGTGTCGGCGACGAGGACGCGCTGCATCGCCGGGTCGCTCAGCTCCTCGAGCACGATGCCCGTCCCGCGAGCGACGCAGGTCAGCGGGTCGTCGGCGATGTGGACCGGCATCTGGGTGGCCTCGGCGATCCGCTGGTCGAGGCCCGCGAGGAGGGCGCCGCCGCCGGCCAGGACGATGCCCTGGTCCATGATGTCGGCGACGAGCTCGGGGGGCGTCTCCTCGATCGTGTCCTTGATCGTGTCGACGATCTGCTGGACGGACGGCTCGATCGCCTCGCGGATCTGGTCGGCACCGACCTCCACGCTGCGCGGCAGGCCGGTGAGCAGGTCGCGCCCGCGGAGCGTCACCCGCTGGGCGTCCCACTCGCCGGGATAGGCCGATGCGATCGCGATCTTGATGTCCTCGGCCGTTCGCTCGCCGAGGAACAGGTTGTACTCGCGCCGGGCGAACAGGACGATGTCCTGGTCCATCTCGTCGCCGCCGATCCGGATGCTCCGGGAGACGACGATCCCGCCGAGGCTGATCACGGCGACCTCGGTCGTCCCGCCGCCGATGTCGACGATGAGGCTGCCCGTCGGCTCGCTGACCGGGAGGCCCGCCCCGATCGCCGCCGCCATCGGCTCCTCGATCAGGCGGGCCCAGCGGGCGCCGGCGTTGAGCGCGGCGTCGCGGACAGCCCGCTTCTCGACCTCGGTGACGCCCGACGGGATGCCGAGGAGCATCCGCGGGCGCGGGATGAGCCCGACCCGGTCGTGGACCCGGTTCACGAAGTACTTGATCATCTGCTCGGTGACGTCGAAGTCGCTGATGACCCCGTCGCGAAGGGGCCGGACGGCGATGATGTTGGCCGGCGTCCGGCCGACCATCCGCTTCGCCTCGGCGCCGATCGCGAGGACCTTCTTCGTCTTCGCCTCGATCGCCACGACGCTCGGCTCGCTCATCACGATCCCGCGGTTCCGGACGTGGACGAGCGTGTTCGCCGTCCCGAGGTCGATCCCGATGTCGCGCGAGAAGTAGCCGAGGATCCGATCGAGCATGATGCGGGGCAGGTCCTTCGTGGTGGCACGGCGCGGGCGCCCGCCGTCGGAGGGCGGTTCGCGCGGTGATCGGCGGGGAAGCGCGTTGCAGTATACCCGCCGCGCCCGCCGCTCCCGATCGGACCGCCGACGACGGGGGCCTCGGCCCCTCCGGCGGCAGGGTCGCGAGCACTCAGGATCCGCCGGGTCCGGGCCGGTCGAAGACCACGCCGCGGTCGCGCAGCGAGACGTACGCGTCGTGGCCGATCACGAGGTGGTCGAGCAGGTCGATGTCCAGGAGGCGGCCAGCGGCCAGCGCCTCGGCCGTCAGATGGAGATCGTCCGGGCTCGGAGTCGGATCGCCGCTCGGGTGGTTGTGGACGAGGATGACCCCGCTTGCATTGACCCGAACGGCCTCGCGGAACAGCTCCCCGACCCGAACGAGGCTCGAGCTCACGTTGCCCTGGTAGACGATCGCCACGCGCAGGACGACGTTCTTCGTGTTCAGCATCACGACCCGGAGCTCCTCGCGCTCGAGCCGGCCCATCTGGAGGATCAGCCGGTCGGCCACGTCGCCCGGCGAGCGGACCGTCCAGCGCCCGGCCGGCCAGTCCGCCATGAGCCGCCGGCCGAGCTCGAACGCCGCCGCGAGCTGGGCCGCCCTCGCCGTGCCGACGCCCGGGATCGCCTGGAGCTCGAGGTCGCTCGCCCGGGCAAGACCGGTCAGCCCCTCGTGTCGTGCCAGCGCCTCGTCGGCGAGGGCCACGGCGCTCGTCCCGCGGGAGCCCGACCCCCAGACGAGCGCGATGAGCTCGGCCGCCGAGAGCCCGCCCGGTCCGCGGGCCGCCAGGCGCTCACGCGGGCGTTCGGTCTCGGGTAGCTCGCGGATCGCACGGAACGTGCGCTCGGCCATCGAGGGCCTCCGTGGCGGGCGGGTCGGGCGTCCCCGGACCCGGACGACGGGAGCCCGCCGATCTCCCCCGCCATCCGGACCCGGGAACGGCCGAACCCTACCGGCCGGACCTCACCGGGGCTCACCCCGCGGTTCATCGGGCGTTTGTGGACGAACGAGCCCGATCCGCTCGGCGATCGGCGGCAGGGGCCACGCGGAGCCGCCCCGCCCGGCGGCGCTAGCTCAGCTCCCGCCGACCGAGCTGCCCCAGAAGGCGATCAGCACCAGGAGCCCGTTGAACGTGGCATGGAGCCCGATCGACGCCGGCAGGGAGTCGCGCCGGAGGAAGACCCAGCCAAGAGCCAGCGCCACCGGGATCCGGGCCAGGAACGCGACGAGCGCCGCCCGGGCGGCCGAGCCGAAGTCCGGCCCGCTCAACGTCAGGACGTGGACGAAGGCGAAGAACAGGGCGCCCTCGACGATCCCCCGCGTCGGGCCGTACGAGCGGGCCCAGGCCGTGGTGGCGAAGCCGCGATAGAACAGCTCCTCGCTGATCGGGGCCACGACGGCCGCGGCAACGAGGCTGAGGATCAGCCCGACGCCGTCCGGCGGGACCCGGATCGGCGGCTCGGGGGCAGCGCCGAAGATCCCGATGAGAAGCGCGCCGAGGATGGCCGTGACCAGGACCACCGGGACCGCCCAGGCGGCCCCGGCGGCGGCATCCGCGGCGATCCGTCCCGGAGCGACCCCGGCGACGCCGGGCGCGATCTCGCGCCAGCTGAGGGCACCCGGTCCCGACGACCGTCGACCCGACGAGCCCCAGCCAGATCGCAGCGGTCAGCAGGACGGCGACGAGGGTCACCGTCGGTGCGTCAGGATCGGCCCCGGCCAGGGCGATCGGCAGGGTCACCAGGATCGATAGCGGGATGCTCGCGGCGAACACGAGGAACGGCGACGGGCCGCGATAGGCGAGGTCGGCCCGGTCTCGACGCTCGAGCGCCTGGGCGCCCGAGGCCGCGACGAGACCCAGACCGAGCAGGGCCGCGCCGATCACGAGAAGGATGATCCGGCCCGACTGGGCCACTCCCGACAGGAAGGCGACGCCGAAGATCGGCAGGCCGAGAACGGTCCCGAGCCAGCCGACGAGGTAGAGGCCCGGTGCGCGCCGACCCTCGAGTGAGAACGTCCTGAGGCCGAGTCGAGCCGGCTGCGGTGGCGGCTCCGCCTGGCCGGCCGGCGGTGGTGACCCGGCTTCGGCCGGCGTTGACGTGGATCCGGGCGACGTGGTGCTCGAGTCGGTCGAGTCTGGGCGGTCCGTCAAGGCTCCGGCAGCGGATTCGGCGACTTCCGCGCTGCCGCGGCCCGGATCCCCGTCTTGCGTGCCGGGGCACGCTCAGCCGGAGTGGCGACCGACGCCACCTGGGGCGGCTCGGCGGGCGACGGAAGCGGTGTCGGTGCGGGCAGGACCGGCGCATCGACGCGCTGGACTGCGATTGCGGGTCGCGGAGCGGCGAACGCGGCCGCCACCTCGCGCCGCTCGAAGTCCTTGCCGCACCAGGCGCACAGGGACCAGTCGAGACCGACAAGCCGGCTGCAGTTCGGACACACCCGATTGAGCCGGGTCCGGCACGACGGGCAGATCAGCCAGTCGACGTTGATCCGTCGGTGGCAGCCGGGGCAGTGCGGGACCGACTCGACCTCGTTGAGCAGGGCCTCCTCGGCGAGGGCCCGCTCGTTGACGTCGCCGATCCGCTCGTGGGGCCGGACGATCCGGTAGATGATGACCGCGAGCA
The DNA here is from genome assembly GCA_963708065.1 of uncultured Chloroflexia bacterium. Taxonomy (GTDB): domain Bacteria; phylum Chloroflexota; class Limnocylindria; order Limnocylindrales; family CSP1-4; genus Chersky-267. The sequence goes on along the minus strand of CAVPRZ010000011.1, from coordinate 604,105 downwards.
GGAAGAAGACGGGGGTGAACAGGATCACCAGGCTCGCGGCGAGATAAGGCGCGACCGGGTTGTCGGTCCTCCCCTGGAGGTCCCGGAATGCCCAGTACGCCGAGGCGAGCCAGAGCCCGACGAAGTAGACCGCCGCCGCCTGCAGGGCGAACTGGACGGCGGGGTTACCGAAGAAGCCCCCGATCGTCGATCCGATCTGACTGATGATCTGGTCGGGAATGGTGCCACCCTCCAACCGCAAGGTCCGTCAGCGTCAACCCGGCGGGCACGAGCCGGTGCGTCCGGCGCAGTGTAGCAGGGGTGGACGCGAGGTCTAGACGGTCGGCGTGCCCGATCCGTGGCGCTCCGGCCTGCTCGCGAGCATCCCGCCCACGATCAGGACGACAGCCCCGGCGAGGAGCACCGCCACGCCGGCGCCACCGCCGGCCGGTCGGGCGTAGTAGGCGAAGGCGAGTCCGGCGAGCACCCCGCCCACGAGGAGCGGCAGGGCGCCGGACCGGAACCAGTCCGGCACCGGGTTGTCGAACGCATGAAGGAGGAGCAGCGCGACCGCGGCAGCGATCAGCAGCAGGTGTCCAGGATTGGCCAGGCCCCAGTCCGCCGTGAAGCCGGTCCCGAACGAGCCGATCACCCCGTCGGTCGCCCACGGGAGCAGGAAGCTCACGATCGCCAGCACGGATCCCCCGATGACGAGCCAGTCGGCCACGCGGCGCGCGGTCGCCTGCTCGGAGGCAGCCGGTGTGGCGACCGCGGCCGTCGTCGTCGAAGCCCCGTTCCCCCCGGAGGTTGGAGCCGGTACCGGGCTGCCCGGCGCGGCCGGCCAGGCCGGGGTGGCCGGGGGCGGAACCACCGGCGTGCGCGGGGCGATCGGCGGGGCGACATAGGTCGCCGAGGGGGCGAGGTACGCACCCGCGACCGGCGTGGCGGTCGCGACGGCCCCGGCAGCTCGTGGCGACGCTGCGCCGTTCGTGGCCGCGGGCAGGGCACCGTTGGTGGCCGCGGGCAGGGCACCGTTGGTGGCCGCGGGCAAGGCGCCGTTGGTGGCCGCGGCCTCGTCGGCCCAGTCGTGGAGGATCGGCGGGGCGACGTTCGGGACGGGCCCGAACAGGGCCTCCGTGTCGACCGGCGGAACCGGATCGGGCGGCGAACCCTTGACGAAGCGAGCCTTGGACGGGGCGGCAGGCACCTTCGGCCGGCTCAGGCGGCGCGGACCGCGCTTCGTGGCCGGGGTGGGTTCGGCCGCGACGGCCGTCGGGGCCGCGGCCTCGGACACAGGATCTGGCTCCGGGAGCGGGTCACTCGAGCGGGCCGACGCGAGCGGCCGATCCTCGTCGATGTCGGCGGCGTCGGACGACGCTCCGGCCCAGGATGGTCGCCGCTCTGAGCCGACGACCGAGGCGAGGAGCGTGCCGCAGGCCTGGCACGACAGGCGTCCCGGTGCGACCGGGCTGCCGCACTCCGGGCAGACGACGGAGGTCGCCGTCATCGATGTCCTCCAGCGCAGAGGTGCGTCGGACCGATCCGACGCGGGACGGCCTACAGGGTGCCATCTCCCGGGTCCATCGGACCACCCCCCCGATGGTCCTCCACCACGGCAAGACTCCAGGCGGCGCTCCGCCATGTCGCGACGATCCCGGCCACGACCAGGGCGACGGTCCAGACGGCGACGAACAGGACCACGGCGACGACGTCGACGAGGGTTCCGGCGTCCCCGAGGAGGGCCGTCCGAACGGCGTCCCAGGCGGCCGCCGCCACGATGATGGCGGGGGCCAGGACGAGGACGCTGCCGATCACGGTCCCGGCCACGACGACCAGCGATCGAAGCGGCCGCCGGGCGATCCAGGCCGGAGAGCGACCGAGCGATCCCGCCGCCGTCCGCCCCTCGACGATCGCCAACCGGACCGCGATCGCACCGATCAGCTCGGTCACGAGCCAGGTCACCAGGAGGAGGGCGACGACCTCCGGCGCCCCCTGCAGCACCCGGATCACGAAATGGCTGCTCCCGTTCGAGGGCAGGATGAGCTCCTGGTAGCCGACCTGGCCCAGGCGGACGCCGCCCAGCGCCACGCCCAGCGCGAACGGGACGAGGCTCACGAGCCTGATGACGAAGACCGTCGCCAGCCCGGGCGTTCGGACGCCTGCGGTCGACCCGTTGGCCGTCCCGCGAACGACGGCCCCGACGAGCGCGAGATCGGTGGCGGCCGCCACGGTCGTCGCGACGACGATCCAGGCGGTGAGCCCGGCGGTCACGGTCGCCACGAGGGCCACGAACCGCGGCGCAAGGCCGGCCGCCGTGACCGAGTTCGGTCCGATGAACGTGATCAGCCCCACGACGCTCGGCAGGACGACGATCGGCAGGGCGAACACGACGATCCCGCCACGCGCGAGGAACCCGGCCAGGCCGACCGCCCACAGCCCCGGCGCCCCCAGCGTGAGCCGGAGCGCGCCGCCGAGCGGGCCGCCGGTCACCGACGGGCGATCACGGCGCCGGGCTGACGGGGACCAGCTGGTCGAGCTGACGGAGGGCCTCCTGGACCTTGGCCATCTCGTCGCCGTAGGTCGCGAAGTCGCCCGCTCGAAGGGCGGCCTGGGCCCGCTCGAAATGGTCGTTGGCGTAGGCGATCCAGCCGGCCACGTCGCCGGCCGCCGGCGTCTCGCCGGGTGCGGCCGAGGGACCGGGTGTCGGCGTTGGACCGCCCGATGGCGACGGGGTCGGCGCGGGCGTCGGGCTCGGGCCCGGTCCCGTCCCGACGAGGAGGAGCGTGAGCGCCTCGCGGAGGGTCGGACCCCAGACGATCTTCTGCGACGTGGCGACCACGATCCGCTGGAACTCGGGGAACGCGCTGTTGGCCGACTGGAGGTAGACCGGCTGGAGGTAGATGAGCGCGTCCTGGATCGGCATGACGATCAGGTTGCCGCGGATCACCTTGCTGCCGGACTGGTTCCACAGCGTCGTCTGGGAGCTGATGATCGGGTCGGCGTCGATCTTGGCCTCGATCTGGTTCGGGCCGAGGACCGACGTGTTCTGCGGGAAGCGGTAGACCCGGACCTCGCCGTAGTCCGGGGCGTCCATCCGCGCCGCGATCCAGGCGATCATGTTGGGTCGCCGGCTCGGGACCATCGGCTGGAGGAGGAGGAACTCCGGCGAGTCCTCGCCGGGCATCCGCATGACGACGTAGTAGGCCTCGTTCGGGAGGCTCTGGCCGCCGCCCGTGTCGGCCGGCACGGTCCACAGGTCGACGTTGTTGTAGAAGGCGGCCGGATCCGTGACGTGGTAGCGGGCGTACGTCCGGGTCTGGACGTTGAACAACTCCTCGGGCACGCGCAGGTGCTTCTGGAGCTCCGCCGGCATCTGGTCGAGCGGCGTGAACAGGGTCGGGAAGATCCGCTCGTAGGTCCGGATGATCGGGTCGTCGGGGTCGGAGACGTAGAACGTCAACTGACCCGTGTACGCGTCCTCGACGATCTTGACGCTGTTGCGGATGTAGTTGAACGCGTCGCTGCCGAGGGCGGTCGAGGGCAGGTCCGCCGGATCGAACCACTGGGCGTTCGGGAAGCGATCGCTCGTCGTGTACGCATCCTGGATGTAGACGAGCCGGCCGTCACCGGTGACCACCAGGTACGGGTCCTTGTCGAAGCGCAGGAACGGGGCGATCCGTGGAAGCCGATCCGCGAGCGAGCGATGGAACAGGATCTGGCTGCCCGACGTGATCTGGTCGCTGATCAGCAGGTTGAGGTCCCGGAAGCGGAGCGCGAACAGCAGCCGCGAGAGGGTCGTGTCGAGCTTGATCCCGGACGTGCCGGTCCAGCGCGTGGTCTGGTCGGCCTCCGAGCCGCCGTCCGGCGTCGTCGTCCCGACCGGGTAGTCGAACTCGTCCTGCCGCGCGCCGGTGATGATCCAGTCGCTCGGACGCTCACCGAAGTAGATCTGGGGCCGGCTGATCGGCGGTGCCCCGGCGGTCGAGACCGGCGGCAGGTCGCGCACGATGAGCTCCGGCTGGCCGGCCGGCGTCGCGGCGTTGACCGGGACCATCGCCACCCCGATCCCGTGGGTGAACGTGATCCGCTGGTTGACCCACGTCTGGCCGCGCGGGTTCCGCTCCGGCGCCAGCTCGCGCGCCGCCAGCATGACCTGGCGGGTGTCCGCCTCGAGCTGGTAGCGATCCGTGTCCACGTCGGTGAAGTCGTAGTACTGGCGGACCGTCTGGAGCTGGTCGAGCGTGTCCTTGAGCGGTCGGTAGTCCCACAGGCGGGCGTTCTGGAACGTCGCCGTCTCGTTCTCGATGGCCTGCTGGGTCAGCGGGGCCTCGCCCGAGTAGTTGGTGCTCCCCCAGCCGGTCAGGTCGAAGGCGATCCGGGTCATGTTGATGTTGTTGGCGATGTACGGCGTCTCGCGGTTGAGCTCGTCCGGGGTGACCTGGAAGCGCTGAACGAGCCCCGGATAGACCGAACCGAGGACGACCGACGCGCTGAACCAGACGATGAGCACGGCGGCCAGCGGCCACATCGCGCGGGTGAACGCGCCGATCACCAGGAACGCCGCAGCAAAGGCCGAGATCGCGGTGAGGACGTCGTAGGCCAGGAACCGCGCGTTCTGGTCGGTGAAGCTGACGCCGGTGGCGACTCCCTGCGTGCTGTACAGGAGCTCCAGCTTGTCGAGCTGGTAGCCCGCGGCGACCGACAGGAGGTAGAGGCCGCCGAGGACGGCTAGATGGACGCGCATCTGGGTCGTGAAGACGAGCCCGCCCCGGACGCCCGCCAGCAGGTAGCGGCCGATGCTGAGCGCCAGCGCCGCGATCATCAGGCCGTTGATCATCGACTGGACCCAGCGCAGGAACGGGAGCTCGAACAGGTAGAAGCTGACGTCGCGCCCGAAGATCGGGTCGACCACGGGCGCCGCCCCAGCCGGCGCGAACGGGACCTGGTTCCGCCAGAGGAGCACGGTCTCCCACTGGCCGGCGGCCGCAGCGGCCGTCGCGAGGGCGACGATCACGGTGAGCGCGATGAGCCCCCACCGCGCGACCGGGACCAGGTCGGGCAGGTCCTCGGCCTCGAACGTCACCGTCCGGATGCCACCCCCGCCGTAGCCGGCACCCGCGAACCTCGAGCGCCCCCCGGTCCGCGCCTGGCCGGACGGGTCCTCGACTCCGAACGCCTCGCCGATCCGTGCGGCGAACTCGCCGACCCGGCCGACCCGCTCCGGATCGGGTGGCGGCGCGAGGCGACCGGCCAGCCAGACGTTGAACCCGAGGAAGAGCAGGACGGCGATGAACACGCCCACGAACAGGACGGCTTGCGTCGTGAGCCTCGTGAAGAAGACGGCGTCGAAGCCGACGCTCCGGAACCACATCGCATCGGTGACGAGGTCGAGGACGAAGCCGGCCAGGGTGAAGACCGCGATGACCGCCAGGATGACGACCGCGATCAGGACGCCGCGGAGCCGATCCCGCCGCCTGGGAGCGCCGTCGTCGGGACCCCCGACAGCCCGCCGCGGACGGCGCGGACCACCCGGACCGCGCGGGACCTCCCGGGGCCGGAGCGGCTCCGGCTCGCGATCGTCGTCGGGGCCCTCGTCTGAGTCGTGGTCGTCGCCCGCGTCGGTATCGTCACCCGCGTCGGACGGCCGATCGTCGGGCCCGTCGGTGGGCGGAGCATCGGGGTCGCGGCCGGCGGAAAGCGCCTCCTGGCGACGGCGGAGCTCCTCCATGAAGTCGTCGAAGAGGTTCTTCACGTCGCCCGGAGTCTACCCTGAGCGCCGATCGAGGGCCTTCGGCGGGTCCGGACGCCTGCCGGACCAAGTCCAGCCCGCTGGGTCAGGGGCGCGACAGCCCTTCGACCGAGCGGCGGAAGCCGGCCAGCACCGTGTCGGCCAGCTCGTTCGGGCGCATCGCCGCCGCCCGCATCGGCTCCCATCGGAAGGCCGCCCGGATCGCGGCCGGCGAGCGCCACGGCTGGAGCTCGTCGTCGGGTGGCGCGACCTGGGCCAGCCGGATCGCCAGGCGTCCACCATCCTCGAGGATGAGCCCGGACAGGGCCCCCGAGAAGGCCGGTCCGAGGCGACTGAGCGGCGGATCCGCGCGGCGGGCCGGCCGGTGGAGCGAGATCGCGGAAGCTGACGACCCCCTCGTCATCGGCGACCCACAGGATCGCCAACCACCAGCCGTCCTCGAGCGTGGTCGGGCGGCCCATCCCCGCCCGCAGGCGCCGGTCGCCGATCCGGACCTCGTGCTCGCGCAGGAACGACGGGCCGGGCGGGCCGAGGCGGGCTGGCATGGAGCGGAGCATAGCCATCGATCGAAGGTGAGGCCGTCGAGCGGCCACCCGATCAGGTGGAGGCGGCCTCCGGATCGCCCGCGGCGGGCTCCGTCGAGTCAGCGGCCCCAGCCTCGGCCTCGGGGGCGGCCGACCCGGCCCCCCCACCGGGTTCGTCGCCATCGGCAGCGTCGGCGGGTCCTGGCTCCGTCTCGAGGCCATCCTCGACCTCGATCGACTGCGCCCTGGCCGCCGCGTCGATCTCGGCCTGGATCGCCGCGGCGGCGGCGACCGGATCGGCGCCCTTCGCGTCGGCCTCGTCAGCCGCCAGTGCTCCTGCCTCGGCCGTCAGGTCGGCGATCCGCGCCGCCATCTCGAGGCGGAGCATCTCGCGCCGAACCTCGAGCGGGGGGAGATCGAGCGAGCCGGGCGGCGCGACCGGGTCGGTCGCGTCCTCGTAGTCCGAGTCGCCGCTGATCCAGGACATGAGCCGGCTCTTCTTGGGAGCCGTCGACCGACGGAACGCGAGCCGCTCCAGGTCGATCGCGGTCAGGCCGGGGACCGTCGCCTCGACCTCGCCCGAGAGGTTCGCGTTGCACGACGGGCACGTCTTCGCGTCGGCGTCCGGTAGCTCGGCCGAGCACCACGGGCATTGCGCGCCGGGCGTGGGCTCATCCACGCCGGCGGTCGGGTCGGTCATGGCCCGAACTCTAGCGCGTCCGAGGGTCGAGTGGACCCCCCGATGGTCCTACGGGCGGATCACTCCCACTCGATCGTCGCGGGGGGTTTTGAGCTGATGTCGTACACGACCCGGTTGACGCCGGGGACCTCGTTGACGATCCGCGACGAGATCCGGCCAAGGACCTCGTACGGCAGCTTCGCCCAGTCGGCGGTCATCCCGTCGTCGCTCGTCACGGCCCGGATCGCCACGACGTTGGCGTACGTCCGGCCGTCGCCCATGACGCCGACCGAGCGGACCGGGGTCAGGATCGCGAACGACTGCCAGACGCTCCGGTAGAGCCCGGCGGCCTTGATCTCGTCGATCACGATCCAGTCCGCCTCGCGCAGCGTGTCGAGTCGCTCGGCCGTGACCTCGCCGATGATCCGGATCGCCAGCCCAGGCCCGGGGAACGGCTGGCGATGGACCATCGCCTCGGGCAGGCCGAGCTCGAGCCCGACCGCCCGGACCTCGTCCTTGAACAGGTAGCGAAGCGGCTCGATGAGCTTGAACCGGAGGTCGGCCGGCAGCCCGCCGACGTTGTGGTGGGTCTTGATCTTCTGGGCGGCCTTCGTCTCGGACGTGGCGCTCTCGATGACGTCCGGATAGAGCGTGCCCTGGGTCAGGAAGTCGATCCGGCCGAGCCGTCCGGCCTCCTCCTCGAAGACCCGGATGAACTCGTCGCCGATGATCTTGCGCTTCTGCTCGGGATCGATGACCCCGGCCAGCCGGGCCAGGAAGCGCTCCCGGGCGTCGACCATCACGAGGCGCATCCCGAGGTTCTGCTCGAACGTCGCCCGGAGGAGCTCGGACTCCTTCTTGCGCATGAGCCCGTGGTCGACGTAGATGCAGGTCAGCCGGTCGCCGACCGCCCGCTGGACGAGGGCCGCCGCGACCGCCGAGTCGACGCCCCCGCTCAGGGCGCAGATGACGAGCCCGTCGGAGCCGACCTCGCGGGCGTGGGCGTCGACCCGGGCCCGGATCTCGGCGACGGTCGACTCGATGAAGTTGGCCGGGGTCCAGGTCGGCCGGGCGCCGGCGATCCCGACGACGAAGTTGCGCAGGACGTCGCGGCCGCGCGGCGTGTGGGCGACCTCGGGGTGGAACTGGATGCCGTACAGGTTGCGGGCCGGATCGACCAGCCCGGCGAACGGCGTCGAGTCGGTCTGGGCGGTCGGCCGGAAGCCCTCGGGCAGGCGCGTGATCGAGTCGCCGTGGCTCATCCAGACCGGCTGGTCGCGCTCGAGGCCGGTCGAACAGCCCGTCGTCCGAGGTGAACGTGACCGTCGCCGGGCCGTACTCCCGCTTCGTCGCCGGCAGCACGTCGCCGCCCAGCTCGTGGGCCATGAGCTGGGCGCCGTAGCAGATCCCGAGGACGGGGATCCGGCCGTTCCAGATCGCCCCGTCGGGACGCGGCGCGTCGGCGTCGTAGACGGAGCTCGGCCCGCCCGACAGGATGATCGCCGTGGGGTGGCGGCGCTCGATCTCGGCCCACGGCGTGTCGTGGGGGAGCAGCTCCGAGTAGACGTTGAGCTCGCGGACCCGCCGGGCGATGAGCTGGGCGAACTGGCTCCCGAAGTCGAGCACGATGACCGTGTCGGGCTCGACGGTCGCCCGGCTGCCGACCGGCAGGCCGGTGCCGGGGCGATCGTCCGGCGAGCGGTCCGGGCCCGGCGCATGGAGTGCCGTCTCGAGGTACGCCTCGACCTCCGCGTCGTCGGGGGCGAGGACCCGGTGACCGGCGTTGGCGGCCTCGCCGTGGACCGTCTTGCCACGGCGCGGCCGGGGCGGTGATTCGTGGTGATCGTGGGTGGTGGACCCGCCGGGCGACGGATCGCGATCGACGGCCGGCACGGGTTCGGGCGCGGCGCCGGCGCCCTGCTCGCTTGCCGGATCGGCGTGCTCGATGGTCTCCGCCTCGCTCAATACCGCCTCCCGCTCGCCGGTGGTGATCCAGTCTAGCCGACGGGGGAACGGGAAGCGGCGCCGGGGTCGGCGCCCCTTCGTCACGATGCTGAGCGCCACGACCGTCCCCGACCGCCCAGCCGATCGGGGAGGACTCGGGTTAACCCTGTGGTGCCGGCAGTCGCCGGCTGTCAGGATGCCAGGATGATCACGATCCTCATCGTCGACGACCACGGGGGGTTCCGGGCGCAGGTCCGGGCGCTGCTCGAGGCCGACGGCTTCGACGTTGTCGGCGAGGCCGCCGACGGGGCGGGCGCCATCGAGGCCGTCCGCGCCCTCCGGCCGTCGCTCGTCCTGCTCGACATCGGGTTGCCGGACCGCGAGGGGTTCGACGTCGCCCGCGAGCTGGTCGACACGCCTGCCCCCGGGGACGTCCCCGGTCGACCACCGCTGGTCGTGCTGACCTCGTCGCGGGACGCCGCCGCCTACGGCCCGCGGATCGCCCGAAGCGGTGCCATCGGGTTCATCCCGAAGGACGAGCTGTCCGGAGCGGCGATCCAGGCCCTCCTCCGGGCGAGCTGATCCACCGTGTCCAGCCGGCCGCTTCGGATCGTCCTGGCCGACGACTCGGTCCTCCTTCGGGAGGGTGTCGCCCGTCTCCTGTCCGAGGCCGGGTTCGAGGTGGTCGGGCAGGCGGGTCGGGCCGACGAGCTCGTCCGGCTCGTCGACGAGCTCCAGCCGGACGTCGCGATCACCGACATCCGGATGCCGCCGACCCATACCGACGAGGGCCTGCGGGCCGCCGAGGCCATCCTGGCCGAGCACGACTCGAAGGTCGGCGTGCTCGTCCTCTCGCAGTACGTCGAGACGACCTTCGCGCTCCAGCTCGTCACCGAGGGCCGGGGCGGCGTCGGCTACCTCCTCAAGGACCGGGTCGCCGACGTCGAGGACTTCGCCGATGCCGTTCGCCGGGTCGCCCGCGGCGGGTCGGTCATCGACCCCGAGGTCGTCGCCCAGCTGGTCGGCAAGCGCCGGGCGAAGGGCCCGATCGACGACCTGACGGAACGCGAGCGGGAGGTCCTCGCGCTGATGGCCGAGGGCCGGTCGAACCAGGCCATCTGCGATCGGCTGTTCGTCACCCCGAAGACGGTCGAGGCGCACATCGCCAACATCTTCTCGAAGCTCGAGCTGCTGCCGGCGCCCGACGATCACCGCCGGGTCCTCGCGGTCCTGACCTACCTCCGGGCGACCTGACCGGCGCCGCGTCCCGACGAATTGGGCCTTCGCCTAGCCCGGGTTGTCGCCGCTGTTCGGAGAGGCGGCCGGCTTGACCTTGGGCGTCGCCGCAGAGACGGCGTCGGCGTCGAGCTTGCCGTCCGCGCCGAGCGTCCCGACCGCCGTTACGCGCATCCCGACCTTGATCTCGGCCAGGCTCGGGGTCGTGTCGCCCCGGATGGCGAGCTTGGTGTCCGCGCCGACCTTGATCGTCACGGTCGTGCCGTCGCGCTTCTTGACCGTGATCGAGTCCTTGGCGACGGCGGTCACCTCGCCGGCAACCTTGTCCAGCCGGACCTGGATCCGGACGGCGGTTGCCGTGAAGTCGTCGCCCGGTCCGTCGGCGCCGGCCGCGACGACGACCGAGCCCACCTTGACGTCGGTCTCCTTGCCGTCGGCTCGGCCGAGCTTGTACTTCGTCGAGCCGTTGACGTGAACCGTCCGGCTCGAGCCGTCACGCAGCTTGACGGTGAGGGTGTCGCTGCCGACGGCCGTCACGGTCCCGGCGAGCATCGGGGTCGGGACCGCGATCGCGGTGACCGTGTACGTGCCGTCGTCGTTGCGCTTCTGGCGCAGGACGATCTTGTCGCCGACCTTGAGGTCGCCGAGCGCGGCCGTCTCGCCGCCCTTGGTGATCTTGGTGTCGGCGCCGACGGTGATCGTCCGGGTCCAGCCGTCATCCGTGCGCAGGTCGAGCGAGGAGCCGTCGATCTTCGTGATCGTGATCGCGCCCCGGCCGACCGACGCCGAACCCTTACGGCCGTCGAGGATCGATCCGAGCCCCAGGCGGAGGAGCGCGGGCAGCTTCAGGCGCGGCTGGGCGACCTTGCCCGGCTGGGCGCTCGCCCCGGCGCTCGCCGCGGGCTCGGCCGACGGCGGGTTCGGCGACGCGCCGAGGACGACGACGGCGCTCAGGGCCAGGACGAGGCAGGCGACCCCGACGACCACGATCCGGACGAGCCCGATCGGGTGACGGTTCGACGCTGGAACGGGCGGGATGGCGGCCATGGCGAACTCCGGCTGACGGCTCCGCCCACTCTAGCCTGCCGGCCGGCCGGAGGACGAGAGGTCGAGTCGGGCACGAGGGCGAAAACGGTGCATCGCCGCGCCGAGTTCAGCGCCGGAGGTCGACCGATTCCCCGCGGTAGCGGCCACGGACGGACTTCACCCCGTCCGCGTCGTCGAAGTAGACGAGCCGGTTGCGACCGCCGAGCCGGACCGCGAGCCGGAACGTGCCGGCGTCGTCGTTGATGAACCCGGTACCGGTCATCGGGGCGCCCCTGGTGAACGCACAGGCCTTGAGCGTCAGCCGGGTGCCGCTGGGCATGAGGCGGGTGCCGCCCGTGACCGGCGTGTACGTGAGCGTCCCGCCGTCGTAGCAGCCCATCGTGATCGGGTCCTCGTCGACCCGGTAGTTGTAGTCGTCGGTGTTCGTGATCTGGGTCTCCATGTCCGCCATCAGCGCGAGCCCGTCGCGGTAATCCGCCGACCGGACCCTGGCGTTCGGGACGTAGTCGTCGCTGACCACGTTCGCGCAGGTCGTGAAGCGCAGCGTCGGCAGGGTGCCCGACACGAGGTAGTCGGTGATCGGCTTGTCGGGGCACGGGTCGCCCCGACCGAAGATCACGTGGGCTCCGCCGATCGCCTCGAAGAGGTAGACATCGTCGAGCCGCCCGAAGATCCGCATCGCGTTGTCGATCGGGGTGGCCGGGTCCGTGGTCGCGGTCAGGACGAACGTCGGGTACGGCGGAGCGAGGATCGGCTCCGGCCGCGGGTCCGTCTTCGGCTGGGCCGGCCAGTAGATGCAGGGCAGGTCGCCGTAGAACGTCGCGCCGAGCCGCAGGTCGTTGATCCCGGCCGCCTTGCCCGCGTCGAGCCAGGCGGCGAGCCGGGCGTCGGTCGTCGGCAGGTCCGGGTAGAAGGCGTAGTCCTGGCATTCGGTCGCGTAGTACATCGCGTCGCTGTAGGTCGGGTCGGGGATCGCCTGGAGGGTCTCCGGGTCGAGGGCGATCGAGTCGTAGGCCGCCCGCGCGACGGGGGCGTAGTCGCCGTGCGAGGCGGCGGTCAGGTCGCGCAGGAACTGCGAGCGATCGAACGGGCTGTAGGCGTACCCGGCCGCGGCGTTCGTCAGGTCCGTGGCCGTCAGCTGGCGTTGGATCCAGGTCCCCTGCGCGGTCGGGAAGCGGTAGCGTGATCGGGCCGTTGGCCAGCCGGCGCGGCCAGGGCGTCGTAGGCCGCGGTCGGGTTGCCGCCGGCCGTGTCACGCCGGCACGCCGCGCTCCCGGCGCAGGCGGCGAAGGTCGAGCTCAGGACGTCGTCGAACGCCCGCGCCCCCTCCGTGTAGTAGGCGATGGCTCCCGGGACGAGATCGACCGGCCCGTCGATGAACAGCGCCTTGATCCGGTCCGGGTGGGCCGCGGCGTACGTCTGGACGTACTGGGTCCCGTAGCTCTCCCCGTAGAGATCGAGCTTGTCCGCTCCGAGGTACTGGCGGATCGCCTCGAGGTCCTCGACCGCCTGGGTCGTGGCGTAGTAGGGCAGGTCGGCGGGATCGGCCTTCGCCTCCTTCAGGCAGTCGGTCACGTACGTGGACGCGGCCGCGCCCACGGCGGCCCGCTGGGCCGGGTCGGCCGGATCGGCGGTGGTCGCGTAGTAGGTCGCCGTCGCGGAGGGGCACTGGATCGGGTGCGACAGGCCGACCCCGCGCTGGTCGAGGAAGACGATGTCGTAGTGCTCGGCGATCGCCGGGTCGAAGGCGTCGGTGTAGTCGTCCGCGGCCGCGAGCCCGCTGTAGCCCGGGCCGCCGGTGATCGTCACGAACGTGCCGAGCTTGGTGCCCTTCGCCCGCTGGATCGCGTAGGTCAGGTCCCAGGTGGGCCCGCCGGAGGTCGTGTGGTCGCGCGGCACGGCCAGGGTGATGCAGCTGAACCGGCTCTCCGGGCAGGGCGCCTCCTTGACGAAGGTCCAGCCCGTCCCGCTCGCACCCGGCGAGGCCACCGGGGCGGGCGATCCCGACGGAACCGGCGAACCCGACGGGGCGCCCGAGGCGGACGGCGCCGCGGTCGGGGACGGCTGCTCGCTCGGCGGAGCCGACGGTGCACTAGTGGCCGACGCGGCCGGCGAGGGTTCGATCGATCCAGACGGGGCCGCGGAGCCCGGGGCCGCAGGCAGCTGCGTCGGCAACAGGGAGAAGCGGGGCGACGTGCCGCAGGCGGCCAGCAGCAGGGCGACCGCGCTCACGCCGACCACGGCGCGGAACGACACGCGGCGACGGGATGCGAGACGGGGCACGCGGATCTCGCCCACGAACGGGAGCCTAGCAAGTTCGTTCGACCCGGACCAGCCGTCGCGCGGACCGCGACTCAACTCCAGGGCAGGTCGGCCGGCGCCCCTCGAAGGGTCTATCGTCTGGTGGACCGGAGGTGGGCCATGCCGAAGGACAAGCAGGAACAACACGAGCAGAGCGTCGAGCTGGCTCAGGTCTGGGCGGATCCTCCGGTCGAGGAGATCGGTGCCCAGGTGCGCACGCTCTCGAACAAGGCGTACCTGCGCGAGCTCGCCACGCTCCAGATCGAGCTCGTCAAGCTGCTCGAGTGGATCAAGCAGGAGGGGCTTCGGGTCGTCGTCGTGTTCGAGGGCCGCGACGCGGCCGGCAAGGGCGGCGCGATCAAGACGATCAGCCTGAGCCTGAACCCGCGCTACTGCCGGGTCGTCGCGCTCGGCACGCCGACTGAGCGCGAGCAGACGGAGTGGTACTTCCAGCGCTACGTCGCCGAGCTGCCGGCGGCCGGCGAGATGGTCCTGTTCGACCGGAGCTGGTACAACCGCGCCGGTGTCGAACGGGTCATGGGCTTCTGCACGGACCAGGAGTACCGCGACTTCATGCGCGACTGCCCCGACTTCGAGCGGATGCTCGTGCGGTCCGGGATCGTGCTCATCAAGTACTGGTTCTCGGTCAGCGACGCCGAGCAGGAACGCCGCTTCCAGAGCCGGCTCGAGGACCCGACCAAGCGCTGGAAGCTGAGCCCAATGGACCTCGAGTCCCGGTCGCGCTGGGTCGAGTACTCGAGGGCCAAGGACGAGATGTTCGCGTACACCGACATCAAGCAGGCGCCCTGGTACGTCGTCAACGCGGACAACAAGAAGCGGGCCCGGCTCAACGTCATCCGCCACCTCCTGAGCCTCATCCCGTACCAGGACCTCACCCCGGAGCCGATCGTCCTTCCGCCCCGCCAGGCCGACCAGGGCTACATCCGTCCTCCGCTGACCGACCAGACCTTCGTGCCCGAGGTCTACTGACCGGCATCTCGCGCGGGCCGCTCCGGCGCCGTCAGTCGCGGTTGCGCATCGCCTCGGCGGCCATCGCGAAGTAGGCGTCGAGGCGCGCCGCGACCGCGGGCGCCGGCGCCAGCTCGGCGATCGCAGCGCGCATGTGGCCGAGCCACGCGTCGCGCTCCGCCGGCCCGATTGCGAACGGCGCGTGACGCATCCGCAGGCGCGGGTGACCGCGCTCCGCGTCGTAGGTCGTCGGGCCTCCCCAGTACTGGGCGAGGAACAGGGTCAGCCGGCGACGAGCCTGGGGCAGCCGATCGTCGGCCTCGGGATAGAGCGGCCGCAGCGCAGGGTCCGCGGCGACCCCGTCGTAGAACCGCCCTACGAGCGCCTCGAAGAACGGCATCCCACCGGCCGTCTCGAACAGGCTGGCCTCGCTCGAAACCTCGCTCGAACCCGCTGTCGGGTTCCCCGCACCGCTCAGCGGGCGCGCTGCCAGGACTTGCCCTCGGTCTGGACCGCGGGCGCGTAGACCATCTCGACCGCCTGCATCTCGCGGATCGTGCCCGCCCCGAGCGCGGCCATCGACTGGCGAAGCGCGCCGATGAGGTTCTCGGAGCCGTCGGTCACGTGGGCCGGCCCGAACAGGATCCGCTCGAGGCTGCCGGCCGTCCCGACGGCGATCCGCGTCCCGCGCGGCAGCGTCGGCGAGGGCGCGGCCATCCCCCAGTTCGTGCCCCGACCCGGCGCCTCGGCCGCGCGCGCCAGCGGCGAGCCGAGCATGAGCACGTCGGCGCCGGCCGCGATCGCCTTGGCCAGCTCGCCGCCCCGGCGCATCCCGCCGTCGGCGACGACCGGGACGTAGCGGCCGGTCTCGACGAGGTAGGCATCGCGCGCCGCGGCGACGTCGCTGATCGCGGTGACCTGCGGGACGCCGATCCCGAGCACCTCGCGGGTCGTGCACGCGGCGCCCGGGCCGACCCCGACGAAGACGGCCGCCGCCCCCTGCTCCATGAGCGCGAAGGCGGCCTCGGCGTTCGTCGTGTTGCCGACGGCGACCGGGATCGGCATGAACCGGGTGAACTCGTCGAGCGACAGCGGGTCGTAGCCGGTCGCGAGGTGGCGGGCGCTGCTCACCTGGCTCTGGACGAGGAACAGGTCGGCGCCGTGCTCCGCGCAGAACGGCCCGAACCGCCGGGCGGCGGCCGGCGTGGCGGCGACGGCGGCCCGCGAGCCGGCGGCATGGAGCTCCTCGATCCGGCGCGCGACGAGCTCCTCGCGGACGGGCTCCGCGTACGCCTCGGCAAGCAGGTCCTGGACCTCGTCGGCCGGCGCGGCGGCGATCCGGGCGAGGACCGCGTCCGGGTCGTCGTAGCGGGCCTGGACGCCTTCGAGGTTGAGGACGGCCAGGCCGCCGAGCCGCGCCAGCTCGCCGGCGAACCGGGCGTCGACGACGGCGTCCATCGCCGAGGCGAGGATCGGGATCGCCAGCTCGACCCCGCAGAACGACTGGGCGAGGTCGACGTCGGCCGGCTCGATCGTGCTCGTTCCCGGGGCCAGGCTGACGTCCTCGAACCCGTAGGTCGGCCGGATCGTGTCGACCTTCGACCGGAAGACGCGCCGCTGGGCGGCATCGGACAGGGATGCGATCGGGGTCGTCGGGGGATCCGGGCGGTCGAGCAATCTGGCCTCCGTGGAGCGGCCGCGATCCGCGGCCGGGAGCAGGTTGCGAGTCAGTCTACCATCCGGCGCCCGTCCGGCCGGAGCCGGAACCAGGGCTCGCGGACCGGGTCGAGCAGGTCGCGCTCGACCCGGGCGATCGACTCGCGGTAGGCCGGCCAGACGATCAGCTCGAGCGCCTCCGCGGGCGTGACCCAGCGGGCGGCGTCGTGCTCGTGGGACAGGACCGGCTCCGCGTCCGGCCGGACCCGGACGGCGAAGACGGCGGACGTGACGACGGCGTCGACCGAGGGCTCGTGGAACTGGTTGACCTGGTCGAGGTCGTAGAACGCCTCGATGTCGTCCGCGTCGAAGCCCGTCTCCTCGCCGAGCTCGCGGAGTGCGCCGGCCGCGATCCGCTCGCCGGCCTCGAGCGAGCCCGAGACGCCCTGCCACAGCCCGGGCAGGATCCGACCGGCGGCCCGGCGCATGAGCAGCAGCTCGAGCCCCGCGGGCCCGACCCGGAAGATCCAGACGTCGACGAGGTCGGGGCGGTACACGGCCGATCGCCGCTCAGGCCGGCCCGAGCGGATCGGCCCCGAGTCGGTGGAGCCGGTCGGCCGGCGCCGGGGGTCGAAGGATCACAGCCGCTCGAAGCGCTCGACCGGCAGGACGAACACGGTCGCCCCGCCGACCTCGACCTCGAGCGGGTAGGGCATGAAGAACTCGCCCGGCTCGATGATCGGCGGCATCGGGTTGACGATCTGGGTCCGGGCGGTGCAATTCTCGCGCACGATCCCGACGATCTCGTCGACCCGGTCGTCCTCGACGCCGACCATGATCGTCGCGTTCGACTGCTTGAGGAAGCCGCCCGAGGAGTGAAGCCGGGTCGCCCGGTGGTCGTGCTCGAGCAGGGCGTCCACCAGCGTGCCGGCGTCCTCGTTGTGGACGATCGCGACCACGAGCTTCATCGAGCCGAGTATAGGTGGGCCCGATGCGCACGAGCGTCGCAGCGGGGCGTAGGATGCACGCCTAGCAGCGCCCGCTCGGAGGACCCGCCGCGTCATGGATCCCATCGCCGACCTCCTCGCCCGGAGCGCCGCGACGCTCGCCGCGAGCGACGACCTCGACGCGTCGGTCGGACAGCTCCTCGAGCTGGCCACCGAGGCGCTCGGGTCCCGATTCGCGGCGGTGACCCTCCAGGACCCCGACCGGGCCGCCCTCCAGGTCGCCGTGACGGGTGGCGCCGGGGCGGCCGATCGACCCGGTTTCGCCGATGCGGTCGCCGGTCCCGACGGACCGATCGCGGCCACCGCCGGGGACCGGGTCGCGCGGATGGGCGACGGGCTCATCCACCTGCCGCTGGTCGTGACGAGGGGCGGGATCGAGCAGCTCGTGGGGGTCCTCAGCGTTGCCCGCGACGGTGAGGCCGAGCCCGGCGAGGACGAGCGGACGACGCTGGCGGCGGTCGCCGCCCTGATCGCGGTCGCGATCGATCGGGCCCGGCGTCGGCTCGATGGTCACCGAGCGCTCCGAGTGGTTCGAGCGGATGGCCCACACCGACCCGCTGACCGGCCTCGCCAACGAGCGGACGTTCGCCCGGATCCTCGAGCTCGAGCTGGCCCGCGCGGGCCGGCAGGGCGGCGAGGTCTCGCTGGCGGTGTTCGACGTCGACGACCTGACGGCCACCAACGCGGCCGCGGGCCACGCGGCCGGCGACGACATCCTGCGGGCCGTGGCGGCCGTCCTGGCCGAGTCCGTCCGGCTGGTCGACACGGTCGCCCGGGTCGGTGGCGACGAGTTCGTGCTCGTCGCGCCGGGGGCGGCCGGGACCGCCGTCGCCCAGCGCGTCCTCGACGGGATCGCGGCCCTGCCGGCCGCCTCGGGTCACCCGATCTCGGTCTCGGCCGGGGTCGCCCGGTTCCCGATCGACGGGGGGACCGCCGACGACCTGCTCGCGGCCGCGGAGGCCGCGCTGGCCAGGGCGAGAACTGCCGGGCGGGGCGGGCTCGCCGCTCCTCCTGCTCCAGCCGCCGAGGGCTAGCTCGACCCGGGCGTCATCCCGCTCGACAGTCGGCGATCACGCCGGGAGCGCCTGCCGGGCTCGCCTTGGCCGGTCCACCGTCATCGTCTGGACGCGCACCGGTCGAGGAGCCGGTTCAGCTGCCGTGCCGATCCGCGCCAGGATCGCCGTCAGCCCGCGCTCGACCACCAAGTCGACGGCGGCGGTCGCGTCGAGGACGACGAACCGGTCCGGCTCCTCCCGCGCGAGCTCGAGGTACCCGTCGCGGACGCGGCGGTGGAAGCCGAGGTCGAAGACCGCCTCGAACCGGGTCTGCTCATCGGCCTGCTTGCGGGCCAGGCCGACCTCGACCGGGACGTCGAGGAGGAGCGTCAGGTCCGGGCGGAGACCGCCCGTCGCGAAGGCCTGGAGCTCGCGCAGGGTCGCCACCGGGAGCCCGCCGCCGTAGCCCTGGTAGGCGAGGGTCGAGTCGGCGTGCCGCGCGTCGAGCACGAGCTCACCGCGGGCGAGGGCCGGCCGGATGACCTCGGCGACGAGCTGGGCCCGGGCAGCCGTGAACAGGAGGGCGTCCGTCCGCGGGTCGAGCGGCGCATCGTCGGGCTCATGGTCGAGGACGATCCGGCGGACACGCTCGCCGACCCGGGTCCCACCGGGCTCACGGGTCGCGCGGACGTGGAACCCGCGCTCCTCGAGCGCGCGCCGGAGGCGATCCGCGACGAGCGTCTTGCCGGCACCGTCCGGTCCCTCGATCGTGATGAACCAGCCGCGGCCGGTCGATCCGTGCCCTTCGCTCACGGGCCCGAGTGTACCCGACGAGCTACGGGCGGCCGGACACGGGTCCAGTCGTCGGAGCGGCCCGACCGCGCGGCCGCGGTAGCATGCCGCCAATGACCCGAGCCCCTGCGACCGGCCCGAGCCGACCCCGCCGTCGGTGGCGTCGCGCGGCCGCTCCCCTCCTCGGCGCGCTCGTCCTCGGCCTGCTGCTCCCGGCACTGGCGCTCGCCCACCCCCTCGGGAACTTCACGGTCAACCACTACGCCGGGATCCGGGTCGAGCCCGACCGGGTGATCCTCGACGTCGTCCTCGATCAGGCCGAGATCCCGACGTTCCAGGAGAAGCTCCGGATCGACACCGACGGCGATGGATCGGTCTCCGACGAGGAGGCCGAGGCCGAGCGGATCAGCGCCTGTCCGGCGTTCGCCCCGTCGCTGTCCCTGACCGTCGCCGGCCGGCCGCTGGCCCTCGCGCCGGTGGCCGCGGGCCTGAGCTTCCCGCCCGGGGCGGCGGGCCTCCAGACGATGCGCCTCGTGTGCACCTACGTCGCCGACCTTCCGGCTCCGCTCACCGCCGGGACGACGATCGAGTTCACCGACTCGTCGCACGCCGATCGGCTCGGGTGGCACGAGATCACCGCCCAGGGCAGCGGCGTGACGGTGACGGGAGCCGGGATCCGGTCGACCTCCGTCTCGAACCGGCTCACCTCCTATCCGACCGGCCTGCTCACCCAGCCCGCTTGATGAGCGTTCCGTCTCGCTCGTGGCGTCACCGGGCGGTCCCGAGCTGGCCCGGTTCAGCGTCCCGGACGCCAGCCCGCTGCCTGGCGCGGCCCCGCTCGATCCGGTGGCGGCCCAGGGTCCGGACGACGGGGGTGCGCCCGGCCGGGCCGGTGGCGGCTCGGGCATCGCGCCGGCGGCCGCAGCGGTCCCGGCGCAGGCGGAGTCGGCGCCGTCGACGGTCGCCTCGGGGGCCGTCCCGGGCGGGGTCGGCGGCGAGATCTCCGGCCTCCTCGAGGCTCGCGACCTGACCCCCTTCGTCCTGCTCGGATCCTTCGTCGCGGCGATGGTCCTCGGGGCCGGGCATGCCCTGACCCCTGGCCACGGCAAGACGCTGATGGGGGCGTACCTCGTCGGCACGCGTGGGACGCCGGTCCACGCCATCGCGCTCGGGCTGAGCGTGACCGTCTCGCACACGCTCGGGATCGTCGTCCTCGCGGCGGTGGTCGTGGCGCTCCGTGGCGTCCTGCCGCCGGAGACGTTCAACCGCTGGGCCCCGGTCGCCTCAGGGATCCTCGTCCTCGGGATCGGGGCCTGGCTGCTCGGCGGCCAGCTGCGGGCGCGCCGGGCCCGTCACGCCGCGGGCGACCACGACGACCGGCAGGACGGGGTCCACGTCCACGTCCACGACACGGACGACCACGAGCACGCGCACGACGAGGCCGAGCTCGCCCCTGACGGCTCGCATGCCCACGGCGGGATCACCCACAGCCACCTCCCCGCCGACGGCTCGCGCCTGACCTGGCGGAGCCTGTTCGTGCTCGGGCTTGCCGGCGGGATCATCCCCTCGACGAACGCCCTCATCATCCTGCTGGCGACGATCGCGACCGGCCGGGCGGCCTACGGGCTCGTCCTGGTCGTCGCGTTCGGGCTCGGGATGGCCGTCGTGCTCGGCGGCGTCGGGCTCGGGCTCGTCCTCGCCCGCGACCGGCTCGACGGCCTCCCGTCGAGCTCACGCCTCGGGCGGGTGGCGCCCCACGCCCCGCTGATGGCCGGGTTCGTCGTCTTCGCGCTCGGGCTCTTCCTGACGTCGCAGGCGATCGGCGTCGCCCCGACGCTCTGACCCGGGCGGGAGAGCGACGCCGCCGTCAGGGGGTCGTGTCGACCAGCTTGTAGAGCCCGCCGCCGAGGTCGGTCAGGTAGAGCGTCCCGTCCTCCGCCACGCCGAACGAGCTGATCTGCCGGTTCGAGTCGAGCAGCAGGTGCGGCGACTGCGACGCCGCCCCCTGCGCCGCAACGGCCCAGATCCGGCCGGAGCAGAAGTCGCCGAACACGTAGCCCCCGACGAGGTCCGGGTACTCAGCGCCGCGGTAGACGTAGCCACCGGTGATCGAGCAACCCTGGGCGTGGCTGTAGACCGCCAGCGGCAGCTTCTTGCCGACCTTGCTGCATCCGGACGACGGCCGGTAGCAGGCCTTGCCCTCCATCACGTGCCAGCCGTAGTTCTTGCCACGCCCGCCGCCACCGACCGCCGGCGAGCGGTCGACCTCCTCCCAGCGGTCCTGGCCCACGTCGCCCACCCACAGGTCGCCGGTCGCCGAGTCGAACGAGAAGCGCCACGGGTTGCGCACGCCACGCAGCCAGATCTGGTCGTACCCGGTCTTGCCGACCCACGGGTTGCTGGCCGGGATCTTGTACGGCCGAGCCGGCGTCCGCCCGCTGACGTCGATCCGCAGGATCTTGCCGAGGAGCGACTTGAGGTTCTGGGCCCGGTTGCCGGGGTCGCCGGCGCCGCCGCCGTCGCCGGTCCCGATGTACAGGTAGCCGTCGGGGCCGAACGCGATCATCCCGCCGTTGTGGTTCGAGAAGGGCTTGTCGATCCGGAGGAGGACCGACCCGGTCGGATCGGCCTTGTCGGGATCGGATCCCGAGCGGTGGTAGCGGGCGATCGCAATCTTCCCGTTCACGTCGGTGTAGTCGATGTAGAAGTTGCCGGTCGTGAGGTAGTCCGGTGGGAACGCCAGACCCAGGAGACCCCGCTCGCCGGTCGTGGAGACCTTCGTGTGGATGTCGAGGAAGGTGCCCGTGACGGCGCCGCCCGAGACGATCTTGATCCGGCCGCCCTTCTCGACGACGAAGAGCCGGCCCGAGCCGTCGCCGGCGTTCGTGACGAAGAGCGGTGAGGAGAGGCCGGTCGTGACGACCCCGGTCAGCGCGAGGTCGACCGCCCCCGAGTTGAACGGCGCGCTCGCGGCGGGCACGGCCGCCCCGCCCGGGTGGAGCGATTCGGCGACCGTCGCGGGGCTCGATGGGCGGGTGGCCCGCCTGGCAGCCGGGCCGTCGGCGAGCGCCGCCTGGACGATGACGAGCCCGGCGAGCAGGCCGAGGATGAGCGCACGAACCACCAGCGGGAAGCGTCCTGCCACGGGTGTCCTCCGATCGATTGGGCGCCTGTCGTGTGTCTGCGGTGACCGGCCGGCCGCGACCGGGCCCGGTCCTACGGTGCCCGATCGGTCGCGATGGCGCAATGTCGATGTCTCTCCGGCCTGCCGCGACGTCCGACTCGGTCGACAGCTCCTGACGGTCCGTCGTTCGCCCCACGGCGGCCACCGCCGTGCGCTACGCTGGCCTCCCCATGCGTGAGCTGTCCGATCGGGCCCTGTCCACGGCCACCCTGCGCGGCGCCAGCTATGCCGACGTCCGGATCGTCCGCCGGCTCGAGGAGTCGATCGCGATCAAGACGAGCCGGGTCGAGGGGGTCGCCAGCGGCGAGACGGAGGGCTTCGGCATCCGCGTCCTCGTCGACGGGGCGTGGGGGTTCGCGAGCTCGCATCGGCTCGAGCCCGACGAGGTCGACCGGATCGCCGCCCAGGCGGTCCGGATCGCCCGGGCCAGCGCGACGGCGCTCCGCCGGCCGGTCATGCTCGACGACCGGCCGCCGGCCCACGGCACGTACGAGACGCCGCTGGTCGAGGACCCGTTCGCGATCCCACTCGAGGCGAAGATCGGGGACCTGCTGGCCGCCGACGAGGCTGCGACCGGAGTTCGGGGAATCGCCTACACCGAGACGAGCTACGGCGCGCGCCGCGAGTGGAAGTCGTTCGCTGCGTCCGACGGCAGCTACACCGAGCAGACGATCACCCACGTCGGCGCGGCGGTCGAGGCGAACGCGATCGAGGGCGACGACCACCAGCGGCGGAGCTATCCGGATGCGGGCGGCGGGTGGAACGCGGGCGGCTACGAGCTCGTCCGCGATCTCGACCTCGCCGGCGCTGCGGAACCCCTCGCGGAGGAGGCCGTCGAGCTCCTCTCCGCACCGCAGTGCCCGAGCGGGCGGTCCACGATCATTCTCGACCAGAACCAGCTCTATCTCCAGGTCCACGAGAGCTGCGGTCACCCGACCGAGCTCGACCGGGTGTTCGGGACGGAGGCGTCGTACGCGGGCACGAGCTTCCTGACCCCCGACAAGCTCGAGTCCGGCTTCCGCTACGGCTCCGACCTGATCGACATCGTCGCCGACGCCACCGCGCCGGGCGGGATGGGCACGTTCGGCTGGGACGACGAGGGGGTCGAGGCGCAGGCGGTTCCGCTCGTTCGCGAGGGGATCTTCGTCGGCTACCTCTCGAGTCGCGAGACGGCGCCGCGGATCGGCCGGCAGTCGGGCGGGGCGATGCGCGCCGATGGCTGGAACCGGATCCCGCTCATCCGGATGACCAACGTCAACCTCCTGCCCAAGCCCGGGCTGAGCCTCGAGGAGATCGTCGCCGACACCGATGACGGCCTCTACCTCAGCTCGAACCGGAGCTGGTCGATCGACGACCGCCGGCTCAACTTCCAGTTCGCGACCGAGGTGGCGCGCGAGATCAAGGGCGGCAAGCTCGGCCGGCTCTACAAGAACCCGACCTACACCGGGATCACCTACGAGTTCTGGCGGTCGTGCGACGCCGTCGGCGACGAGCGCAGCTACAAGATGCTCGGGACCCCGAACTGCGGCAAGGGCGAGCCCGGCCAGGGTGGCCACGTCGGCCACGCGGTGAGCGGAGCGCGCTTCCGGAACGTCCAGATCGGCGTCGGCAAGTGGTAGGCCGGACGTGGTAGCCGAGCGACCCGGCGCCGGGACCTGGCTGGGCCTGGCGGAGGAGGCGATCGAGCTGGCGGCCGCCGAGGGCGCGACCCAGGCCGAGGCCCTCGTCACGGCGGACGATTCGGCGCTCACCCGATTCGCCAACAGCGAGATCCACCAGAACGTGGCCGAGACGAATGCGCAGCTCAACCTTCGCCTCGTCATCGGGCCGCCGGATCGGCGTCGCGTCGACCGGCCGGCTCGATCGCGATGGGTTGCGCGCGGTCGCCGAGGCCGCCGGAAGGATCGCCCGGAACGTCGAGGAGAACGACGAGTTCGTGTCCCTGCCGGGGCCGCTCAGGCCGATCCCGGACCTGCCGGCGGCGTTCGCGCCCGGGACCGCGGAGGCGTCGCCGGAGCTTCGGGCCGAGGGCGCCCGGGCGGTCATTGCCGCCGCGGACGACGCGGGCGTGACGGCCTTCGGCTCGTTCGCCACGACGACCGAGGCGATCGCCGTGGCGAACTCGCTCGGGATCCGCGCGGCCGGCGAGCGCACGACCTCGCAGCTGATCGTGGTCGCGATGGGCGCGGATGGCGGCTCGGGCTACGCGGAGACGGCGGCGGTCGACGCAACGACGATCGACGCGGCCGGGCTCGGTCGCGAGGCCTCGGCGAGGGCCCGCGCGACGGCCAACGCCGTCTCGGTCGAGCCGGGCGACTACCCGGTCGTCCTCGAGGAGTACGCGGTCGTCGACATCCTCGACATGCTCGGCTATCTCGGCTTCAGCGCCCTGGCCGTCCAGGAGGGCCGCTCGTTCGCCGAGCCGGGCCGCCGGGTCGGGAGCGACCTCGTCGACATCTGGGACGACGGCGCCGACCCGCTCGGGCTGCCGATGGCCTTCGACTACGAGGGCGTCGCCAAGCGCCGGGTCTCGCTCATCGAGCGGGGCGTCTGCCGCGACGTCGTGTACGACGCGCAGACGGCGGCCCGGGGCGGCGTCGAGTCGACCGGCCACGGCCTGCCCGCGCCGAACCCGTACGGCCCGTTCCCGCTGAACATGATCATGGGCGCCGGGACCGCTTCGCGCGACGAGCTCATCGGCGGGCTCGAGCGGGGGCTCCTGGTGACCCGCTTCCACTACACGAACCCGGTCCACCCGAAGCTGGCGATCGTGACCGGGATGACCCGCGACGGGACGTTCCTCGTCGAGGGCGGGCGGATCGTCGGCCCGGTCAAGAACCTGCGCTACACCCAGAGCTACCTCGACGCGCTCGCCGGTGTCGAGGCGGTCGGGCGTGAGCGGCGCTGCGTTCGCGGCTTCCTCGGCGGCGCGGTCGTGCCGGCGATCCGGATCGCGTCGTGGACGTTCACCGGGGGCACCGAGCACTAGGCCGGTCGATGCCCGCCGAGCCCACGATCCAGGAACGCCTCGGCTGGCCGTTCGACGTCGCGACGCTGCGCCGGATCAAGCGGCTGTGGGTCCGCCACTCGATCGCCGAGGACCGGCGCGATATCGACGGGCTCGTCGCGACCCTCGCCCCGGACTGCGTCTACGAGATCGTCCCGACCGGCCAGCGCTGGGAGGGCCACGCCGGTGCCCGGGCCTTCTACACGGAGCTGTTCGCGGCGTTCCCGGACAACGCGTTCGAGCTGACCGACATCGTGATCGGGCCGCAGGGCGTGTTCGAGGTGGCGACCCTCAGCGGCACGAACCTCGGCCCGTGGGCCGGGGCGCCACCGACCCGGCTGCCGGTGCGTCTACGCATCATCATCCTGTTCCCATGGGACCAACGTACTAGCCTTTTCGGGGGAGAACGGATTTACTTCGACCGGGGGGAGCTCGCACTCGGCTGAGGTCCGACGATGCCGCTCGGCGATTACGGGGACTACCTGACAAAGCTCAACATCGTCCAGGCGCTCGTGCTCGCAGCGATCGGCGTCGTCATTGCGCTCGCGGTCTACCGGTTCCTCCAGGCGGCCATCGACGACATCCTCCAGTCGCTGCCCCAGCTCGGCGAGCGGTTCACCCGTGCGAACCGCAACCGTCACGCCGCGAACGGCCCGGAGTGGGTCTGCCGCGACTGCCGCTCGATCAACGCCCCGCAGGCGACCTGGTGCTACCACGGCTGCGGCTCGCGCTATCGCCAGGAGGACATGCGGATCGACCTCGGGACGCCGCTCGAGGACGACTACATCGGCCGTCGGTTCGACGCCTGACCCCGCCCCGCGGGCGTCCGCCCCAGATGGCCCGCGAGGTCAACCGCGGCTCGATCGATCGCCGTTCGCGGGCGCCTCGCAGGCCAGCTCGAGACCCAGCCGCCGACCGATCGCGCGCCGGTTCCGTGCGACCCGGGCATAGGCGAGCCGCGCGAGCGCGCGGAAGGGCGGCAGCGCGGCCCACGGGCGGAGGGCTCGTCCACCGGGCAGCGCGTCGATGATCGCCAGGGCAGCGTCGCCCCCCGTTGCCACCCGTCCGGCCTCGTCGACGACGTGGAGCTCATCCTCGAGCGCGTAGGCGGCTGCGACCTCGACCAGGTGCGGGTCGCGGCTCCGGGCGGCTTCCTGGAGCGGAACGATGGCGAACCGGTCGCCACGATCCCAGCGCCGGAGCGATCGGGCGGTGAGCCCGCAGATCCCGCACTCGCGGTCGTAGAGGATCGAAAGCCGCGAGCCGTCGCGGCCGAGACGGTGGCCGGCGTTCACGCGCCGGCGACGCGGGACGCGTTGACGGCGGCCCCCGTCATCGCCAGCTGGAGCGGGCCGGGTCCGGGTAGAGCCGGACCCGCCGGTACGGCTCGCGGCCGCGCGATCGCGAGACGAGGTTCGCCCGCTCGGCCATCTGGTGCTGGAGACGCCGGATGTAGGCATTCTGCGGGCTGAGCTCGACCGCCTCGGACTGGCGCTGGACGAGCCCGATCGCCTCCTCGGTCTCGCGCAGCGCGGCCTCGCGGGGATCGACCTCGAGCGAGAAGATCGAGGTGAGGCTGGCCTGCATCTGGAGGATCGTGTTGCTCTTCAGGACGTAGATCGGCATCGCCCGGTCCTCGGCCTCGCGGAGCACCGGGGTCTTCTGGCGATACTCGCTGCGCAGGGTCATGACGACGTCGGTCTCATCGATGTCGTGGGCGATCACGACCGGCAGCTGCAGCTCGCGGATCGCCTGCTCGAGGCGCTTGCGGCTCACGCCGTGGGGGAGGACCCGCAGCGTCGGCAGGACGCCGGCGCCCTCGACCCGGAGGACCCCGCCGTCCGGTTCGGCTTCGGCGGCGCGCTCGCGGACGACGTCGGCCACCGCCTCGTCGTCGGCGTCGAGGTCGTCGGCGTTGACCGGTGCGGTGCCCTCGTCGGCCTTGAGCTGGCCGATCGCCCTGGTCGCCTGCTCGCGCCACTCCTGCTGGCGCTGCCATTCGCGGGCGTCCCGGGCGCGTGGCTCGGGCGCCGGGGCGACGGCCCGCTCGAGCGGTCCGCGGTCGGCGATCTCCCCGGCGACGAACGGCGCGTCGGCCACCGGCGTCCCGGCACGGCCGCGGCCGCCCGACGTCGGCGGGACGGCGAAGCGCTCGCCGGGCAGCGTTCCCGGAGCACCCTCCGGGGTACCCGGGTCGGTGTTCCGGCTCGCGCGATCCGGTCTCCCGGCCGGACCCGCCACGCGTCTGGCGCCAGCCGCCGCTCGCTCCGGGACGGTAGCCCGGCCGATAACCGGACCCGGTCCCCGCCGCGCCCGGGCCGGTGTCCCGATAGCCGCCCCGGTACGAGCCGTCGCCACGCCAGCCGGGCTCCATCCGCCACGCCGAGCCGCTGCCGACGAGCCCGGCGAACCGCTCGGCGCCGAGCTGGTCGCGGGGCGACGGTCGCGGTCGCGCCTGGGAGCGATGGACGCCCTCCTCGTCGCGCCAGCGCAGCTCCGGGGCGACCGGGTCGCCGCGGAGCATCGCGTCGACGGTGTCCGCGACATCGCCGTGGACCATCACCCGCTCGCGGTCCTGGATCTCGATGATCACGTCGAAGGTCGGCGGCGCCTTCCGCTCGAGGACGCTCTTCTGGGTCCGCCGCCGGCGGGCCTCCTCGTCGCCGAGGGTCACGCTCTGGATCCCGCCGATCAGGTCGGACAGGGTCGGGTTGAGCATCAGGTTGTCGAGGTTGTTGCCGTGGGCCGTCCCGATGAGCTGGACGCCGCGCTCGGCGATCGTCCGCGCGGCCTGCGCCTCGAGCTCGGTCCCGATCTCGTCGATGACGATGACCTGGGGCATGTGGTTCTCGACCGCCTCGATCATCACCTCGTGCTGGAGCGACGGCGTGCGGACCTGCATCCGACGGGCCTTGCCGATCGCCGGGTGCGGGATGTCCCCGTCGCCGGCGATCTCGTTGCTCGTGTCGACGACGACGACCCGCTTGCCGAGGTCGTCGGCGAGCACCCGGGCCGCCTCGCGAAGCATCGTCGTCTTGCCGATCCCGGGCCGGCCCATGATGAGGATCGACTTCCCCGACTCGACGAAGTCGTCGATGATCTCGATCGTGCCGTAGACGGCCCGGCCGATGCGGCAGGTAAGCCCGACGATCTTGCCGTTCCGGTTGCGGATCGCGCTGATCCGGTGGAGCGTGCGCTCGATCCCGGCCCGGTTGTCGTCCCCGAACGAGCCGATGTGGTCGACGACGTAGGCGATGTCGATCTCGCCGACCTCGCGATCGAGGAGGATGACCTCGCTGTCCGGGAAGCGGGCCTCGGGGCGGCGGCCAAGGTCCAGGACGACCTCGATCAGCTCCTCCTTGGCGGGCAGTCCGTGGACGGCCTCGACGACCTCCGGCGGGAGGGCCGCCAGGAGCAGGTCGAGATCGTCCATCGCCTCACGTTCGGTTCGCTTGGGGCTCAACGGTTCCTCCCCTCGTGGCGGGATGGATCCTTCATCGGACGGCCGGGACGAGCGCCGGCTCGGCGACTCGAACGACGGTCTCCTTCATCAGCAGCGTGAGCGTCGACTCGACGCCGAACCCGGCTTCCTCGAGCCGTCGATCGATCGGGGCCTCGTAGGTCCGGACGGGCGAGATGACCCCGTGGTCGTTGCGGCCGCCGTTCCGGCTCCGGGCGGAGATCACCCCGAGACCGTACTCCACCAGCGGCGCCGTGTCCGCATCGGGCGGGGCCAGGATCTTGAGGTAGTGGGGCTGGTCCTCCTTGGCCACGCCGACCTGGAGGAACCCATCGAGCCGCGTCCCGTCCTTGCCGCCGTCGCGGCCCTCGCGGACGTACGCCTCGACGTCGGCGAAGCGCAGGATCGGCGCCAGGCTCGAGCGCGGGACCCGCCACCCGGCGCCCTGGCGCTCCCAGTCGCCCAGCCGGTAGGCCTCGAGGCGCTGGACCGGCTGCGGGGTGACCGTCGCGTAGAGCCGGGCCAGGGCGATCGCGTCGATCGGCAGCGCCGGGCGGATGCCCGCGTCGGCCGCCCGCTCGTCGGTCCACGGCTCCGGCAGCTCGGCACCCGGGCGGTCGGAACAGGAGGACCTCCTGGCCGTAGCGGGCGAAGCCGGCCTGCATGAACAGCTCGACGTTTCCGTGCGGCGTCGGCGCAGGCGACGTGGAAGCGGATCGCCCCGCGCTTCGCGCCGTCGCGCAGGATGTGCTGGACGAGGCGGAAGCGGATGTCGCCGGCCTCGGCCAGCCCGATCGCGTCGAGCTCGACGATCGTCCACTCGTCGCGAGCCGTCTCGCGCTCGACCCGGACGAGGCCGGACAGGCCGCCCTCCTCCTCGTAGACGTAGAGCAGGTCGTGCGGCCGGAAGGCGCCGAGCGGGAGCCGGAAGAGGCTGAACACGCCGATCCGGGGGCCGCTCACGGGCAGGCCCGAGCGAGCGCGTCTCGGCCGACTCCTGCTGGCACAGCCGCGAGAGCTCGCCGAGGGCGGCGAGGTCGGTCAGGCGCGCGACCCGGACCTTGCCGGACCGGCCGCTCATCGATCGGGCCTCGCGCCGCGCCGGGTCGGATGCGGGCGGCGGCCCGAGCCCTCGCCGGGATCGTCGTGCTCCGCGGCCATCGTCGCCACGAGCCGATGGAAGCGCGTCTCGCCGGCGAGCTCGGGATGGAACGCGGTGGCGAGCACGTTGCGCTCGCGAACGGCGACGACCCGACCGTCGTCGAGCCGGGCGAGGACGTCGACGTCGGGTCCGACCCGGTCGACGATCGGCGCCCGGATGAACACGCCGTGGACCGGTTCGTCGCCGAGGATCGGGACGGTCACGTCGCCCTCGAAGGAGTCGAGCTGGCGCCCGAACGCATTCCGCTCGACGGTCATGTCGAGCAGCGGGAACACCGGCTCCTCGCCGCCGGCGATCTCGCGGGCGAGCAGGATCATCCCGGCGCACGTCCCGAACAGCGGCGCCCCCGACGCGGCCAGGTCCATGACCGGCTCGCGGAGGCCCCAGCGGTCGACGAGCTTGCGCATCGTCGTGCTCTCGCCGCCGGGCAGGATGAGGCCGCTGACTCCGTCGAGGTCCTCGGGCAGCCGGACCTCGACCGGCTCGACGCCGAGCGCGAGCAGCACCCGGACGTGCTCGACGAACGCGCCCTGCACCGCGAGCACGCCGATCCTCATGGTCGCGACCCCGCGCCGGGGGGCGCCGTCGACCTGGTCGTCGCTCTCTACCAGCCGCGGACCGCGAGCCGCTCCCCCTCCGGGATCGTCTCAAGCGAGATCCCGCGCATGGCCGCCCCGAGGCCCTTGCTCACCTCGGCGATGACCTTCGGGTTGTCGAAGTGGGTCGTGGCCTGGACGATCGCGTTGGCCATGGTGGCCGGGTCCTCGCTCTTGAAGATCCCGGACCCGACGAAGACGCCCTCGGCCCCGAGCTGCATCGCCAGCGCGGCGTCGGCCGGGGTGGCGATCCCGCCGGCCACGAAGTTCACGACCGGGAGCTTGCCCTCGGCGGCGACCATCTGGACGAGGTCGAGCGGCGCCTGGAGCTCCTTGGCCGCGACGAACAGCTCGTCCGGGCGCATGCCCTGGAGCCGGCGGATCTCGGCGTTGACCGTCCGGATGTGGCGAACCGCCTCGACGATGTTGCCGGTCCCGGCCTCGCCCTTGGTCCGCATCATGGCCGCGCCCTCGCTGATCCGGCGGAGGGCCTCGCCGAGGTTCCGGGCGCCACACACGAACGGGACCTTGAACGCGTGCTTGTCGATGTGGTTCTCCTCGTCGGCCGGCGTCAGGACCTCCGACTCGTCGATGTAGTCGACGCCGAGCGCCTCGAGGACCTGGGCCTCGACGAAGTGGCCGATCCGCGCCTTCGCCATGACCGGGATCGAGACCGCTTCCATGATCCCGACGATCATCGACGGATCGGACATCCGGGCGACCCCGCCCGCGGCGCGGATGTCGGACGGGACCCGCTCGAGCGCCATCACCGCCACGGCGCCGGCGTCCTCGGCGATCTTGGCGTGCTCGGGTGTGACGACGTCCATGATGACCCCGCCCTTGAGCATCTGGGCGAGGCCCTTCTTGGTGACCCAGGTGGAGGTCTCGACGGTCATGTTCGGATGAATCCTCAGGTCTGCCGCGGGAGGTCGATCGACCGGCCTGCCCCGGGGTCCTCGCCCGCTCGAGCCGCTCGATCGCCGCGCGCATCACGATTATCGCACGCCATCCGGCGAATTCCGAGTGGTCTGGTCGGGTTGGCCCGGATCGTGGCCGAGTCCTCCGACGCGGCTCATGGCGCGGGACGAGCCGGCGTTCGCAGCTGGGCCTCCATGGCCGTCGAACGCCGCCCGGAGCGCCGTCCGGACCGCCGCGCCCTCGGGTTCTTGACACGCGCACGCCACACGGTCGTTCGTCAGCGACCATGCCGGATTCCGTTGACGCCTGCCCGCCTGGTGAGCACCTGGCAAGGAATCGGCCCCCCTGGGCCCTTGATCCGGGCCTTCGCTTGTCTAATGCTCGCGTGGTGTGCGCCTGTCAACCCGGCCCGATCTGCCCGGGCCCGAACACGTCACGGGGACCGGTCAATGACTGGCGAAGGAGCCACGCCGGTGCTCGCCCCCGGAGGAGCGCGGATCGTCAGTGTCCGACCGTGCGCACGACCCCCGACATGAGCTTCGTCGCACGGCGTGCGCCGGCGGGCGACAGCCGGCTCAGGCCGTTGATGAGCGACAGCACGTCGTCGTCCGGAAGCTCGTCGAGCAGCCGGATCAGGCGGAGCAGGGTCTCGTCGGGGACCTTGGCCAGGAGCGCCAGGATCCGCTCCAGCTCGGTCGGCTCGACGACGGGGACGAGCCCCACCGCCCGATCGAACAGGCGCACGAAGCCAAGGAACGTGCCGAGCCAGTCGCGGAGGCCGCGAAGCTCGGCGTCGTCGGGATGGGCCCGGGCGGCGGCATCCGCGTCGCGCAGCGTCTTCTCGAGGACGGCGATGATCGGGTCGCCCTCGAGCCGCTTGCGATGAGCGATCACCCGGGAGAACCAGCGGAAGTGGTCGCCGACGGCCAGGTAGGCGGTCCCCGCGGGTCCCCGCCGACCGACCCGCCGTGGCTCGGGGACCTTCTCGACGACACCCCAGCCGACCGCCGCGTCCAGGGCCAGGCTTGCCGCCCGGTGGGACAGCCCGAGCGCCTCCCGCACCTCGCGCTCGGTAAGCGGTTCGCCGCGGACCATCAGGTAGGCATGGACCCGGGCGATCGCCGGCGCGACACCCCACGACGCGCCCATCGATCCCCAGGCATCGGCCAGCTCGACCCGGATCGCCTCGGCCCGCGCTCCCGGATCGGCGGCAGACCCATGTCCGTCGAGCGCGCTCGTGTCGGTGGCCATAACGTGCACCTTGACAGTAGCGGGTTCGTGGGCGTATTACTTGCTACATGAGTGTAGCAGGCAGTTCGGGCAGCGGGTACGATCGATGAGGGTCGTCATCGCCGGTGGGTCCGGCATGA
Source organism: uncultured Chloroflexia bacterium (assembly GCA_963708065.1). Taxonomy (GTDB): domain Bacteria; phylum Chloroflexota; class Limnocylindria; order Limnocylindrales; family CSP1-4; genus Chersky-267. Next base: position 571,530 of record CAVPRZ010000011.1, on the reverse strand, counting down.
TCGGGCGCCATCTCGCGCAGGCGCTGCTGGCCGACGGCTGGGACGTCGACGTCCTGACCCGCGATCCACGGCGTGCCGCCGGGCACCTGCCACCCGGGGCTCGACCGGTCGCCTGGGACCCGGGTGGACGCACCCGGGACCTGGCCACCGCCCTGGACGGCGCCGACGGCGTGATCAACCTCGCCGGCGTGTCGATCGGGACGCGGCCGTGGACGCCGGGCCGCAAGCGAGCGATCCTCGACAGCCGGCTGGCGGCCACGAACGCGATCGTCCGGGCGATCGGGAGCCTGCCAGCCGATCAACGGCCGAAGGTCCTCGTGAACGCTTCGGGCACGGACCTCTACACCGGGCGCGACGCCGAGCCCGCCGACGAGACGACGGAGCCCGCGACCGACTTCCTCGCCGACGTCTGCGTGCGCTGGGAGGCCGCCGCCCTCGCCGCCGAGCCGCTCGGCGTGCGCGTCGCCATCGTCCGCCAGGCGATCGTGCTCGCCCGCGATGCCACGGTCCTCCGGCTCATCGCGTTGCCGTTCCGCCTGTTCCTCGGCGGTCGGATCGGGTCGGGCCGCCAGTGGTTCAGCTGGATCCACGTCGACGACCTGGTCGGCATCTACCGGCTGGCGCTGACGGATCCGTCGCTGGCCGGCCCGATCAACGCCGCCGCTCCGGAGCCGTGTCGTCAGGCCGAGCTCGCCGCCGTCCTCGGTCGGACGCTCCACCGGCCCTCGTGGCTACCGGCTCCGGCATGGGCGATCCGGCTGGGCTTGCGAGGCCAGGCCATCCTCATCCTCGGCTCGCGCCGCGTCGTCCCGGCCCGCGCGATCGTGCTGGGCTTCGGGTTCCGCCATCCGACCCTCGACGAGGCCCTGGCGGATGTCCTCGGCTGACGTCCCCGACGTCCCGTCCGCGAGGGCATGGCGATGGATCGCCGGGCTCCTCGTCGGCGCGGTCGGTGCCCTCCTCCTCGTGCTGGGCGGTGTGCTCGGAGTCGCCGCCATGGCGCTCCTCGCCCTGTCGCTGGTCGCTCGCCGGGACGGCCAGGCCGCCCTGGCCGGAGTCCCCGTCGGGTTCGGGGGCGTGATCGCTGGCCCTCCTGCTGCGAGCGGAGTCGGCCTGCCAACCGGGCGAGTGTGAGTCGCCGGATGTGAGCGGTTGGATCGCGCTGGCGACCGGATGCCTCGTCGCCGGCGCACTCGCGACGGTCGCCCTGGTGGCGCGATCCCGGGCTCGCTGAGGCCCGCCATCCCGACCCCGTAGGCGGTCGCTGCGGCCGGCGTGATGCGTATCATCCGGCCATGCCCGTCCTCCGCAGCCGGCTCGACCCATCGAGCACCGATGCCCGGGCGAACGTCGAATCGATGACCGCCCTGGTCGCCGACCTCCGCGACCGGCAGGCGGCGGTGGCAGGACGCGGGGCGGGCGGCGACGAGGCGTCGATCGCCCGGCACCGGGAGCGCGGCAAGCTCCCGGTCCGCGAGCGGATCGACCGGCTGCTCGATCCCGCGACGGCCTTCCTCGAGCTGAGCCCGCTCGCCGCCGGCGGGCATGTACGACGACGAGGCACCGAGCGCCGGGATCGTCACCGGGATCGGCCGGATCGAGGGCACGACCTGCGTGATCGTCGCCAACGACGCCACGGTCAAGGGCGGCACCTACTACCCGATCACCGTCAAGAAGCACCTCCGGGCCCAGGAGATCGCGCTCGAGAACCGGCTGCCCTGCGTCTACCTCGTCGACAGCGGCGGGGCGTTCCTGCCGCTCCAGGCCGAGGTGTTCCCGGACCGCGACCACTTCGGCCGGATCTTCTACAACCAGGCCCGGCTGTCGGCGGCCGGCATCCCGCAGATCGCCCTGGTGATGGGCTCGTCGACCGCCGGCGGGGCCTACGTCCCGGCGATGAGCGACGAGACGGTGATCGTCCGGGGCACCGGGACGATCTTCCTCGGCGGCCCGCCGCTGGTGAAGGCCGCGACCGGCGAGGACGTCACTGCCGAGGAGCTCGGCGGCGCGAGCGTCCACGCCCGGGTCAGCGGCGTCGCCGACCACGAGGCGCTCGACGACGAGCACGCCCTCGCGCTCGGCCGGTCGATCGTCGCCAACCTCAACCGCCGGCCGCCCGAGCCGCCCTGGGATCGCCGCCCGCCGGAACCGCCCGCCGCGGCCCCCGAGGGCGACCCTGAGCGCCGGCATCGCCCACCTCTACGCCGCCATCCCGACCGACCTCCGCCGGCCGCTCGAGATCCGCGAGGTCATCGCCCGCCTGGTCGACGGCAGCCGGTTCCACGAGTTCAAGCCGCTCTACGGCGAGACGCTCGTGACTGGCTTCGCCCATCTCGAGGGCTACCCGGTCGGGATCGTCGCCAACGACGGGATCCTCTTCTCGGCGTCGGCGCTCAAGGGCGCCCACTTCATCGAGCTGTGCGCCCAGCGCCGGATCCCGCTCGTCTTCCTCCAGAACATCACCGGGTTCATGGTCGGGCGCGAGTACGAGGCCGGCGGGATCGCCAAGGACGGGGCGAAGATGGTCACCGCGGTCGCCTGCGCCGAGGTCCCCAAGTTCACGGTCATCGTCGGCGGCTCGTTCGGGGCCGGCAACTACGCGATGGCCGGCCGGGCGTACGGCCCGCGGTTCCTGTGGTCGTGGCCGAACAGCCGGATCAGCGTCATGGGCGGTCAGCAGGCGGCCCGCGTCCTGTCGTCGGTTCGCGGCGGCTTCGCCGACGACGCCGAGCGAGACGCCTTCGAGGCGCCGATCCTCGAACGCTATGAGGTCGAGGGCAACCCCTACTTCGCGACCGCGCGGCTGTGGGACGACGGCGTCATCGACCCGCTCGACACGCGGCGCGTGCTGGCGCTCGGGATCTCCGCCGCGCTCCACGCGCCGATCCCCGAGACGCGCTTCGGCGTGTTCCGGATGTGACCCGCCCATCCGGACGCGACGCGCCGAACCTGGCGGTCGACGGACGCGTCGTCCAGGTCAGCGTCTCGTCGGGCGGCGTGCCGAAGCGGCCGGTCGAGCGGGCCTGGGTGGGTCCCTTCGGGCTCGAGGGCGACGCCCAGCGCCACGACACCGTCCACGGCGGGCCGCACCGGGCGGTCGCCCTCTTCGCGCTCGAGGCGATCCGCCGGGTCCAGGCCGACGGCCACCCAATCGAACCGGGAGCGGCCGGCGAGAACTTGACGACTGAGGGGATCGAGTGGGCGACGCTGCCGGTCGGGACCCGGGCGGCGATCGGCGACCGCCTCGTCCTCGAGGTCAGCAAGCCGGACATGCCGTGTGACACGATCGCCGACGCGTTCAGCGACGGCAGGTCGGGTCGCATCTCCATCCTGACCCACCCGCTCGACTCGCGGATGTACGCGCGGGTCCTCGTCGAGGGCGAAGTGCGGCCGGGCGACCCGATCCGGCTGCTCGCCCCGGCCGCCGACTCGCGAGCCGAGCTGCACTGGCAGCTCGACCCGATCGAGGCGGTCGCACACGGGTTCAACGTGGCGCTCTGGCAGGCGACCGCGGCCGCCGGCTTCGACGTCCGGGTGGTCGACGACGGCGGGCTGGCGATGGTGGCTTCACCCGAGCTCCCGGGCCGCAGCTTCAATCGCGTCTCGGGGTATCGAGAGCTCCCCAACCTGCTGCCGCGGATGGTCGACTGGTTCCGCGCCAACGGGACGATCGGCTGGGTCGCCGCCGACGCGGCGCCGTGGCCCGGAGCCGAGCCGGAACGCATGTCGGCGATCCATGCCGCCGACCCCGACGCGATCCGGACGGCGGCCGAAGCGGTCGGTGCGACGTTCCGGGCGGGCATGGCGGCACGCGAGATCGGACCCGACGAGGCTCCGACCTTCGCCGACGTGCTCGTCGAGGCATCGTCGATCCAGCCGGACGAAGCGCCCGCCTGGCGCGGCGCCATCCCCCGGATGATCGGCCTGCCCGGCCATCACTACTTCGTCGTCGAGGACGGCGCCCTGGCCGTGGCCGTGGGGCAGGTCACGGTCCGACGACGGGTCGGCATGCTCGCGATGATGGCCGTCCTCCCGTCGCATCGCGGTCGGGGCATCCAGCGAGCGCTGATCGCCCACCGCGCCGTCGAGGCCGCAGCGCACGGAGCGACGGTCGTTGCCGCCGGCGCCCATACGGATTCCGTCTCGGCCGCCAACCTCGCCGCGACGGGCCTGCCGCCGATCTGGCGCGTCGCCCTCTATCGATTCGACCCGTCGGCCGAGTCGCCGATCGCGTCGAGGTCGGCGCAGGCGTCGGCCCGAGGGCGGTGACCCAGGTCCCCGGCCGCGTACCATGACCGCCGTGGGTGACGGGCTGCGGGTCGAGCGTTCCGGGCCGGGTGACGTCGTGGCCCGGGTGATCCTGAGCCGGCCCGATCGCCACAACGCCTTCGACGCGTCGCTCATCGCCGACATCCGTGCGGCCTTCACCGCCCTCGGTCGGGAGGAGCCAGCCGCGCTCCGGGCGATCGTGCTCGCCGGCGACGGGCCGTCGTTCTGCGCCGGCGCTGACGTCGCCTGGATGAAAGCGGCCCTGAGCCTGGACGTCGAGGCGAACGAGCAGGACGCGATGGCGATGGCCGAGATGTTCGAGACGATCGACGCCTGTCCGGTCCCGGTCATCGCCCGGGTCCACGGCACCGCGCTCGGAGGTGGGATGGGACTGTGCGCGGTCAGCGACCTGGTGATCGCCGAGAGTGGCTGCCGGTTCGGGTTCACCGAGACCCGCCTCGGGATCCTCCCGTCGGTGATCGCCCCGTTCGTGATCGCCAAGATCGGCGAGTCGCATGCCCGCGCGCTGTTCCCGGGCGGGCGCCGGTTCGACGCCGTGCGCGCCCAGCGGATCGGGCTCGTCCACGAGGTCGTCGAAGGTGAGGCGGCCCTCGACGCGGCGGTGGACGCGGCCATCGGAGACCTGCTCGCGGCCGGCCCGACGGCGGCCCGGGCGGCCAAGGCGATCGTCCGCGAGGTCCGTGGCCTGCCCCACGGCTCGTCGAAGTGGCACACCGCGCGGGTCATCGCCCGCCAACGCCGCTCCGCCGAGGCCCAGGAGGGCTTCCGGGCGTTCGACGAGAAGCGCCCGCCGGCCTGGGACCCGGGAGAGCCCTCCTGACCTTGCGATCCGTGCCGCGCGCCGGGCACGCCGGCGCACGGACTGTCGCCTGGCCGACTGCGCGAGCCACGACCGAGCGTAGACTCCGGCCTGGCGGGGCTGCGCCGGGCCTCCCGCCTGAGCGAGGCTGCGTGGACGCGTGACGGATCCAACCGACGCCGGGGCGAGCGATCCCGGCCCGAGCACCCCGTCGCCGCCCGAGGGCGACCGCGGCTCCGAGTCGAGGACGTTCCTGATCGCCGACGTCCGCGGTTACACGAAGTACACCGCCGAGTTCGGCGACCAGGCGGCGGGCGAACTGGTGGGCCGCTTCGCCGAGCTCGTGCAGGAAGTCGTCGCGAGCCGGGACGGGCTCCTGCTCGAGCTCCGCGGCGACGAGGCCCTCGTGGTGTTCGTGTCCGCGCGCCAGGCGCTGCGCGCCGCCGTCGAGCTCCAGGAGCGGTTCGCCGACGCGGAGCTGGCCCGAGGGGTCGGCATCGGGCTCGACGCCGGCGAAGCCGTCCCGGTCGGCGATGGCTACCGGGGGAGCGCACTGAACCTCGCGGCCAGGCTGTGCGCCCAGGCCGGCCCCGGCGAGGTCATCGCCTCCGAGGCCGTCATCCACCTGGCCGCGCGGCTCGACGGGATCAGCTACGTCGAACCCCGCTCGTTTCGGCTCAAGGGCGTGCCCGATCCGATCCGGGCGGTCGGCGTCGTCGCCTCGAGCCGGGTCCCCCGCGGGCTCGGCCGGCGCGTTCGACGCGCCCGGCAGTGGAGCCGCGAGCGCAGGGTCCTGCTCGTGGGCGGCATGGCGCTCGTCGTGGTCGCCGTGGTCGCTGCGGTTCTCGGCGGGGCGTCCGTATCGCGTCCGAGTGCGTCCCCGCAGCCCGCGGCGAAGGTGGAATCCAGCGCACCTGCATCGGCTGCCCCGACCGGACCGGCCAGCGGCCCCGGCGTCGCCTTCCTCGACGTATCGAGCGGCGCGGTCAGCGCCGTCAACGCGACCCTCCGGCGGCCGATCGACGGACAGTGGGTCGGGGACCGGTTGTGGGTGCTCGACGCCGACCCGCCCGCCTTCCATCGGATCGACCCGGCCTCGGCCACGATCGAACAGTCGATCTCGACCGAGATCGACGTCGCCCACTGGCTCGTGGACGGCAACGCCATCTGGGTCGCCGACAGCCAACGACCGCTCCTGCACCGGATCGACATCCAGTCGGGACGCCAGACCGACGAATACCCGGTCGCCTCCGACCCGGGCAACACATTGAGCTCGGGCGGGATCGTCAAGGCGGCCGGTTCGCTCTGGGTCGCGGTATCCAGCCCGTCGACCTCGATGGTCGTCCGCGTCGATCCCCGAACCGGCGCCGTCGTCGCGACGGTCAAGGACGTCTGGGGGCCGTACTTGGCGGCGACCGACCAACGCATCTGGGCTGCGGCGCCGTGGGGAGAGGTCAAGTCGATCGATCCGGCGACGAACGCCGCCGGGGCGCCAACCTACGTCACGGGTCCGCTCGTGTCCGTGGCTGCCGTCGGTGACGATGCCTGGGCCACGAACGACGAGACGGGGCTGATCCAGCAGGTCCAACCGGGGAAGGACATCGCGATCTCCCGCTTCGTGCCGGGAGCGCGGTCGATCTCGTTCGCCGACGACAAGGTATGGGTGGGCGGCCGCGAGTCCGCCACCGCGATCGACCCCGGCTCGGGACAGGCGCACGACTATCCGATCGGCCACTCGGTGTCCGACGTCGAGGAGTCGGACGGCCTGATGGCGGTCCTCTCGACGACGGGCGTCGACGACGCGATCGCGGGGCTGTCCGGCACCATGGTCAAGATCGCCTCGCCGGGGAACCCGTTCTCGGTGATCGATCCGGCCGTTCGCGCCAGCACCGATTCGGAGGAGCGAGCCCAGGTGGACCGGGCGTCGTGCGCCGGCCTGCTGGCGTACCCGGACCAGACAGCACCCGATGGGGCCGAGCTCCATCCGGAGGTCGCCGAGGCGATGCCGACCGTCTCAGCCGACGGTCGCACGTACACCTTCCGGATCAAGCCAGGCTACGCGTTCTCGCCGCCGTCCAACGAGCCCATCACGGCCGAGACGTTCCGCCTGACGATCCGGCGCGCGCTCGACCCGCGCCTCGGGCCCGACGCCGACGGCATCGAATGGCTCGGCGACATCATCGGCGCCAACGAGTACCACGCCGGGAAGGCGGCGGACATCAGCGGGCTGACTACGACCGACGACACCCTGTCGATCACCATTCGTGCGCCGTCCAGCACGTTCCTGGAGCGCCTGAGCCTGCCGGCGTTCTGTCCGGTGCCCGTCGGTACGGCGAGGATCCGGGGTGGCGTGAACGATCCGCCCCTGCCGCGCTCCGGTCCGTTCTACGTCTCGGGCCACGTTGGCGGTCAGTACCTGATCCTCGAGCGCAACCCGAACTACCCCGGTCCGCGCAAGGTCGGTGCCGACTCGGTCGTCTGGCTCACGGGCATCGATCCATCGGACGCGATTTCCCGGCTCGAAGCGGGCTCGGTCGATCTCGTGCCGACGATCGACCAGCTCGATCCCCAGGGCGCGATCGCGGGCCAGTGGGGCCCGGGGAGCAGCGCGGCCCGATCCGGCGACCAGCGCTACTTCAGGACGGACGGCGGCGGGCTCCTGTTCCTCTCGCTCAATCCCCGCGATCCGTTGCTCAAGGACCCGAACGTGCGGCGGGCCGTCGCGCTCGTGCTCAACCGGACCGACATGGCGCGGAGCTTCAACCTCGTCGCGACCAGCGGGCTCCTCCCCAGCGTCGTGACCGGCAGGCCGCGGAGCCAGCCGTTCAAGCTCGATGGCGGCTCGGACCCGGCCGCGCTGGCCGAGGCGAAGCGGCTCATGGGCGGGCGCACCGGCTCGATCGTGATCAGCTACGGGCGCGACTGCGATCAATGCCAGAGGATGGCGACCCGGATGGCGACCGATCTCCAGGCGATCGGGATCGCGCTGACGGTCGAGAATGACGACGACCCGAACGCGGCCGCGGTCGCGAAGGGATCCGACATCTCGATGGTCATCGAGTTCGTCCAACCCCGTTATCCGGACGCCGGCGCGCTGCTCGACGACCTCCGGTCGGCAGGCCCGCCCGTCTGGCTCGGTTCGGGGACCGACGCCGCGATCGCCGGCCTCGACCGACTCGCCGAGCCCCAACGCACAGCGGCTGCCGCCGACCTCGTGGACCGGCTCGAGCGCGCCGAGGTCCGGGTCATCCCGTTCGGGGCAGGCTGGAGAGCCGCGTACGTCGGACCGGGCGTGAGTTGCGAGGTGTTCGCGCCGAGCTCGCCGGGACTCGATCTCGTGTCGCTCTGTCCCATGCGCTGACGCAATTCGAGCGCTTGCCGTCGGGGCCATTGGACGCGACAATCGCGCCATGGCCGACCCAGCTGAGGTTTCTCCGAGTCAGGCCGCGCGCCGTCTGGGGACGTCGACGAGGACGGTCCAGCGCTGGATCGCCATCGGCAGACTGCCGGCACGACGGGTCGGTGGTCGCTGGCGTGTCGCGTTTGACGCATTAGACGCGTTCGACGAGCCGGGTCCTTGTGTCGAGCGCAGAGGCGCACAGCCCATCCGAACCCTGTTCGTCGCGAATCGGGGCGAGATCGCGGCGCGCATCCGCCGGACCTGCGCCCAGCTCGGCCTCGACGTCGTCGTCCCGGGGCAGGACGGGCGGCCGGCCGTCGACCTGCTCGACGCCCTGGCCGTCGTCGACGCGGCCCGGGCGGCCGGCGCCGACGCGCTCCATCCAGGCTATGGCTTCCTGAGCGAGAGCGCCGACTTCGCCGGCGCGGTCGTCGACGCCGGCATCCGCTGGGTCGGACCGCCACCGAGCGCGATCCGGGCCATGGGCGACAAGGCCGCCGCCCGCCGCCTGGCGGCGCGGCTCGGCGTGCCCGTCATCGCCGGCTACGACGGACCCGACCAGACAGACGGCGCGCTGCAACGCGCGGCCGAGTCGATCGGGCCGCCGTTGATGGTCAAGCCGGCGGCCGGTGGCGGCGGCAAGGGCATGCGGATCGTCCGCGATCTCGCCCGCCTGCCCGACGCGATCGCCTCGGCCCGGCGCGAGGCGGCGGCGGCCTTCGGCGACGATCGGCTGATCCTCGAGCGTTACCTCGAGGGGCCGCGTCACGTCGAGGTCCAGGTCCTCTTCGACGCCCACGGGCAGGGAGTCCATCTCGGCGAGCGCGACTGCTCGCTCCAGCGCCGGCACCAGAAGGTCCTCGAGGAGTCGCCCTCGCCGGCGGTCGACGTCCGGCTCCGCGCCCGGCTCGGCGCCGCTGCCCTGTCCCTGGCCGGGTCGGTCGGCTACGTCAGCGCCGGGACCTGCGAGTTCCTGCTCGACGATCGCGGCCGGTTCTTCTTCCTCGAGATGAACACCCGGCTCCAGGTCGAGCATCCGGTGACCGAGCTCGTGACCGGTCGTGACCTGGTCGCCGACCAGCTCCGGATCGCCGCCGGGGAGCCGCTCGGGATCGACCAGTCCGGCGTCGACGCGGTCCTGGCCGGGGGTGGTCACGCGGTCGAGGTCCGGCTGTACGCCGAGGACGCCGAGGCCGGCTTCCTCCCCGCCACCGGCCGGGTGGAGGCGCTCCGCTGGCCCGACCCGGCTCCCGGCCGCATCCGGGTCGACGCGGGGATCGAGCCCGGCACGGCCGTCGGCGACCGGTACGACCCGATGCTGGCCAAGATCGTGGCTGCCGGCCGCAACCGGAACGAGGCGCTCGCGAGCCTCGCGGAGGCCCTGGACGAGACCGTCGTCCTCGGGCTGACGACGAACCTGCGGTTCCTGCGCTGGCTCGTCCGCCAGCCCGTCGTCATCGCCGGGTCGGCGCACGTCGACACGCTCGAGAGGATCTGGCCGCCGGACGGGGAGCCGGCTGCCGGCGAGCCACCGCCCGACGCCTGGGCGACGGCCGCCAGGCTCCTCTGCGAGGCCGCGGCGGGCACGGTCGCCGACCCGCCCACGACCCGCCAGCCGGCGATCGACCCCTGGGCCGGGGGCTGGCGGCTGGGCACGCGGCCGCGGATCCGCCTGGCCACCGAGGGCGACCTCGAGCGAGCGGTCGACGTACCCGACCCAGGCACCGGGCTCGAGGCGCTGGCGGTCCTGGCGGCCGACGGCACGGCCCACGTCGACGTCGACGGCCGGAGCGTGCCGTTCCGGATCGCCGCCCCGCCGGACGTCGATCGGGCGCTCCGGGCGGCGACCCATCACGGGTCGTTCGTCGGCGACGTCGCCGCGCCCATGCCCGGCGTCGTGCTCGCCGTCCACGTGTCCGCGGGCGTCGCGGTCGAGGCGGGCGATCCGCTCGTCACGCTCGAGGCGATGAAGATGGAGCACGTCGTCGTCGCGCCCGGCCCCGGGCTGGTCCGGGAGCTCGCCGTGCGAGTCGGCGACCAGGTCAGCCGCGGCCAGGTCGTCGCGATCGTGGAGTGACCGCGGCCCCGCGGGCGCGGTACCCTCCGGGGAACCGAAGGAGGTCCCGTGTCGAAGCCCCTGCCCCGCACCCGCGCCGAGCTCATCGAGCTCCACATGGCGGCTCGCCGTCGGCGCGCCGCGGCCCCGCTCGGGAGCGACGAGTACCAGGCGGCCTGCGAGGAGATCGCCGCGATCGAGATCCGGATCGCCGAGATCGAGCAGCCCGCCCAGGCGCCAGCCGGCTAGGACCGACGATGGCCGAGGCGTCCCCGCCAGGCGGTCCGGACCGGCACGTCCGGATCTACGAGGTCGGGCCGCGCGACGGCCTCCAGAACGAGGCGACCCCGATCCCGACCGAGGCCAAGCTCCGCTTCGTCGAGCTGCTCGTCCAGGCCGGCCTCCGCGAGATCGAGGCGACGAGCTTCGTGAACCCGAAGTCGATCCCCCAGCTGGCCGACGCCGAGGAGCTCCTCGCCGGTTTGCCCGACGTGACCGGAGTCCGCTACCCGGTGCTCGTCCCGAACCTGCGCGGGCTGGCCCGCGCGGAGGCCGCTGGAGCCGAGGCGCTGGCCGTCTTCACCGCGACGACCGACGCCTTCACCGAGCACAACATCGGCTCGACGGTGGCCGATTCGATCGACACGTTCGCGGCCGTCCTCGAGCGGGCCGGCGACCTGGGCTGGTGGCGGCGGGCGTACGTCTCGACCGCCTTCGGCTGCCCGTACACCGGCCGGGTCGACCCGGGGCGGGCGGTCGAGATCGCCGTCGAGCTGCTCGAGATCGGGGCCGACGAGATCTGCTTCGGCGACACGATCGGGGTCGCGGTGCCCGACCAGGTCGCCGAGCTGACCGGGCGGGCGACCGACGCCGGGCTCCACCTCGACCGGCTCGCCTACCACTTCCACGACACCCGGGGAACCGCGCTCGCCAACGTGACGGCCGGGCTGGCCGCGGGGGTTCGCTGCTTCGACGCATCGGCCGGCGGGACCGGCGGCTGCCCGTACGCCCCGGGCGCGGCGGGCAACCTCGCGACCGAGGACCTGGTCTACCTGCTCGACGCCTCGGGCTGGCAGCACGGGGTCCGGCTCGAGGGCGTCCTCGAGGCGGCCCAGTTCGTGGCCGGGACCCTCGGCCGCCCGGTCGAGAGCAAGGTCGGGCGCGCCGGAGGCTGGGACCCGTCGACGGGGGCGGCGACGGGCCGGCCCTGAGCGTCATGGGGTCGCGTCGCGCTCCTGCTATCCTCGCGTGGCCATGGACGGTGTCGTTCTCGTCCTGAACCAGAACTACGAGCCGCTCAACGTCTGCAATCTGCCGCGCGCCTTCCGCCTCGTGTTCGGCGAGAAGGCCGAGGTGGTCGAGTACGACCACCAGATGATCCGGACGCCGCGGACGGAATACCGTGCCCCGTCGGTCATCCGGATCCAGCACCAGGTCAGGCGGCCGCGGCCGCGGGTCAAGCTGACCCGGCGCGAGATCTTCACCCGCGACGGGCACCGCTGCCAGTACTGCGGCCGCCAGTCGCACGACCTGACCCTGGACCATATCGTCCCGCGCCACCGGGGCGGCGGCCACACGTGGGAGAACCTCGTGGCCGCCTGCAAGGCGTGCAACCACCGGAAGGGCGGCAAGACCCTCGAGGAGGCCCGCCTGCGGCTCGTCCGGGCCCCATTCGAGCCGCGCAGCGACATCTACTCGCTGTTCACCCCGTACCTGGTCGACGAGCGCAACGTGGCCTGGCGGGATTACCTGTTCCTGGGGCGGAACTGACGGACGACGACCGGCCGGGCCCGGCGTCGGTCGGCCCGCTGCCCCCCGAGGCCCTCGACGTCATCGCGATCCTCCAGGCCGCCGGTCACGCCGCCTACGTGGTCGGTGGGTCGCTCCGCGACCGGATGCTGGGCCGCGACGTGGCCGACTGGGACCTGGCGACCGACGCCCGGCCGGAGCGGATCGTCGAACTGTTCCCCGGGGCGGTCTACGAGAACCGGTTCGGGACGGTCGCGGTCCGGCACCTCGGCGAGCCGTTCGAGATCACCACGTTCCGGACCGACCACGACTATGCCGACTTCCGCCGGCCCCACCGGGTCGAGTTCGGCGACCGGATCGAGGACGACCTGGCGCGCCGCGACCTGACCGTCAACGCGATGGCCTGGGGCGGCCGGCCAAGCGAGCCGTCGGGGCTGCTCGATCCCCACGACGGGATCGCCGACCTCGAGGCGCGCCGGCTGCGTGCCGTCGGCGATCCGGAGGAGCGGTTCGGCGAGGATGCGCTGCGGATGATCAGGACCGTCCGCCTGGCGGCCGCCCTCGAGTTCGCGATCGACCCGGCCACGCTGGCCGGGATGACCGCCCGGGCCGAGCTCGTCCGCTACCTGTCCGGCGAGCGGATCGCCGCCGAGCTCGAGAAGCTCCTCGCGGCACCGTTCCCCTCGGTCGGCCTCCGGCCGCTCGAGTCGACCGGCCTCCTCCGCAGCATCTCGGCCGAGCTCGCCGACCAGCGTGGCGTGCCCCAGAACAAGGTGCCCGGCGAGGACCTCTGGGACCACACGGTCCGCACGGTCGACGCCGCCCCGGCGGACCGGCCGCTCGTCCGGCTGGCGTCGCTCGTCCACGACATCGGCAAGCCGGCGACGTTCGCCGACGGCCGCTTCCTGGGCCACGAGACCGTCGGGGCCGAGCTCGCCGAGGCGTTCCTCGTCCGGCTCCGGTTCCCGCGCTCGACCATCGACCGGGTCGTCCGGCTCGTGCGCAACCACATGTTCTCGTACGAGGCGACGTGGGGCGACGCGGCGATCCGTCGGTTCATCGCCAAGATCGGCCGGCCCGCCCTCGACGAGCTGTTCGAGCTGCGCCGGGCCGACAACATCGGGAGCGACCTCGCGCCGGGGGCCGGCGGGCTCGACGAGCTCGAGGCCCGCGTCGCGGAGCAGCTCGCCGCCGAGGTCGCGCTCGACCGGGGCGACCTCGCGATCGACGGCGACGACCTCATCGCCGAGCTCGGCGCCGAGCCGGGCCCGCGGCTCGGGACCGTGCTCGAGCGGCTCCTCGAGGCGGTCGTCGAGGACCCGGAGCTCAACGACCGCCCCACGCTCCTGATGCTTGCCCAGGCCGAGCTGGCCGAGGACGTCTAGCGAGCGCGAGGCGCAGGCGACGCGACCGGCAGGGCTCCGCGACAATGGCGGCGACAGCGGAGGGTGCGGTGCGGATCCTCGTCACCGGCGGGGCCGGCTACGTCGGATCGGTCAGCGTGGAGCGCCTGCTCGAGGCCGGCCACGAGGTCGTCGTCCTCGACGACCTCTCGACCGGGCATCGTGCCGCCGCCGACGGGGCGAGCCTCGTCGCGGGCTCCTACGGCGACCGGCCGACCATCGCCACGGTCCTCGAGCAGCACCGGGTCGAGGCGATCCTCCACTGCGCGGCGCGCTCGCTCGTCGCCGAGTCGATCGCCGACCCGGCGAAGTACTACCGCGACAACGTCGCCGGGGGGATCGCCCTGCTCGAGGCGATCCGGGCGGCCGGGGTCCGGCGGCTCGTGTTCTCGTCGACGGCCGCGGTCTACGGCGATGCCGACGACGACCCCGATCTCCGAGGACGCCCCGCTCGACCCGATCAACCCGTACGGCGAGACGAAGCGCACGTTCGAGGGGGCGCTCCGCTGGTACGGCGCCGCCTACGGCCTGCGGAGCGTGGCCCTGCGCTACTTCAACGTGGCCGGGGCGTCGCGCCGGAACGGCGAGCAGCACGACCCCGAGACGCACCTCATCCCGAGCATCCTCGGGGCGGTCGAGGCCGACCGCCCGCTGACCGTCTTCGGGACCGACTATCCCACCCCGGACGGGACGAACGTCCGCGACTACATCCACGTCGAGGACCTCGCCGACGCCCATCTCGCCGCGCTCGAGGCGACCGGCCCGGACGATCCGCGGACCGCCGACCCGGACGCCCCGGGCGACCCGGCGCGGGGGCGGGCGACGACGATCAACCTCGGCAGCGCGGCCGGGTTCAGCGTTCGCGAGGTGATCGCGGCCGCGGAGCGGGTCGTCGGCCGGCCGATCCCGACCGAGGCGGGCCCGCGCCGCCCGGGCGACCCGCCGATCCTGGTCGCCTCGAACGAGCGCGCCCGGACGGTGCTCGGCTGGACCCCGCGGCGTGGCTCGCTCGACGAGATGATCGGCTCCGCGTGGGCGTGGCGGCGGGCGCACCCGGGCGGCTACGGGTCCTGACGGTGGACCGCTTCGACGGGCGGGTCGCCCTGGTGACCGGCGCGGGCAGCCCGACCGGGATCGGCTTCGCCACGGCTCGTCTGCTTGGCCGCGGGGGCGCCGCGCTCGCGCTTGCCTCGACGACCGCCCGGATCCACGACCGGGTCGCGGAGCTGGCGACCGAGGGCATCAGCGCGACCGGCCACGTCGGCGACCTGATGACGGACGGCGCGGCCGAGCGGCTCATCGAGGAGGTGCTGGCCGGCCACGCCGGGCGGCTCGACATCCTGGTCAACAACGCCGGGATGGTCGCGCTCGGCGCGCCCGAGGAGTCGAGCGAGGTGCTCGGGATGGACCCGTCCGAGTGGGATCGGGGGATCGCCCGGAACCTGGGCATCGCCTTCCGGGTGACCCGCGCGGCGCTGCCGACCCTGGTCGCCTCGGGACACGGCCGGATCATCTTCGTCTCGTCCGTCACCGGCCCGCTCGTGAGCAACCCGGGATCGGCGGTCTACGGGGCCGCGAAGGCCGGGATCACCGGGCTCATGCGCGCCCTGGCGATCGAGGTCGGTCGCAAGGGTGTCACCGTCAATGCCGTCCTGCCCGGCTGGATCGCCAGCGGGTCGCAGCTGCCCGAGGAGGCGATCGCCGGGGCGAACACCCCGCTCGGCCGATCCGGCACCCCGGACGAGGTCGCGGCGGTCGTTGCCTTCCTCGCCTCGGATGCGGCGAGCTACGTCACCGGCCAGGGCGTCGTCGTCGACGGTGGCAACGTCATCCAGGAGTTCAAGGGCCCGTCCGAGGCGTGGTACTGATGCCCGTCGGGCGCGTCGCGCTCATCACCGGCGGCGCCGGCGGGATCGGCCTGGCGACCGCCCGCCGGCTGGCCGTCGACGGCTTCCGAGTGGCCCTGGTCGACGTCGACGGGCCCGGCCTCGAGCGGGCGGTCGCGGAGCTCGGTGGCGCGGCGACGGCCAGCGGAATCGTCGCCGATGTCAGCGTCGTCGCCGACTGCGAGCGGGCGATCGCCGAGTCGATCGGCTGGGGCGGCCGGCTCGACGCCGTCGTCAACTGCGCCGGCCTGTGGGTGGAGGGCCCGACCGAGTCGATGACCGAGGCCGACTGGGACCGGGTCGTCGACGTCAACCTGAAGGGCACGTTCTTCGTCTGCAGCCGGGCGATCCCGGCCCTCGTCGAGAGCGGCGGCTGCATCGTCAACGTGAGCTCGGACGCCGGGCTGTGGGGCAACAAGGGCGCGGCGGTCTACTGCGCGAGCAAGGGTGGCGTCACGGTCCTCTCGAAGGCGCTCGCCGTGGAGCTCGCCGAGCGCGGTGTCCGGGTCAACGTCGTCTGCCCCGGCGACGTCGACTCGCCGATGATCCACTACCAGGCCCGGGCGTTCGGGGGCGGCGACCCGGAGGGCTACCTCCGTGACCTCCTCGCGGCCTACCCCCAGCGCCCGGCCCGGTTCATCCGGCCGGACGAGGTCGCCGAGCTCATCGCCTTCCTGTGCTCCGAGCGGGCGACGCCGATCACCGGCGCGGCGATCTCGATCGACTTCGGGCTGACCGCGGGCTACTGAGCCGCCTCGATCGGATCGCCACCGGCCCAGCGGTCCTTGACCGGCCAGACGAGCCACAGCCCGATCGACATCGTCACGAGCAGGCTCAGGATCGCGATCTGGTAGGCGACGTTGCCGAGCGAGTCGATGAACAGGAACACGAGCAGCCCGTAGAGCAGCTGGCCGACGACCTGCGAGCCCTTGCCGACCAGCCCGTAGAGGCCGAAGAACTCGCCGAGCCGGGGTGGTGGCGAGAGCCGGATCATGAGCACCCGGTCAGCGACCTGGACCCCGCCGAGCCCGCTCCCGACGATCGCCCCGGCCACGACGAAGATCGCGATCCCGGGTGTCGAGGACGGCATGGCCAGGGCGGCCACCCCGAGGAGGAGCCCGACGATCCACGTGGCGAGGACGGTCACGAGCGTCCGCTTCGGTCCCCATCGGTCTACCAGCCGGCCCCAGCCGAAGCTGGCCAGGATCGCCACGACGACCAGGACGAGCGAGATGTACAGGAACTGGCCCTGGGTCAGGCCCATCCCCTTCACCGCGAGGACGCTCATCACGACGATCAGCGTGTTGACGGCGTCCGAGTAGAAGAACCGGCCGAGCAGGAAGCGGAGCAGGCCGGGCACCTCGCGGGCGTGATCGATCGTCACCCGGATCTGGGTCAGCGACCGCCGCGCGTCGTCCCAGCTGACCCGCTCCCGCCCGGGTGGCGGGGCCGGCTCGCGGACGATCACGAAGATCGGGATGGCGAAGACCGTGAACAGGATCCCGGCGATCAGGAAGATCGGGTCGGGCGTCTCGGTGATCCCGAGGGCGAGCAGGGTGATCGCCGTGACCAGGGTCCCGAGGTAGCCGACCCCGACTCCGATCCCGGACAGCCGCCCGCGGGTCTCCGGCGAGCTGACCTCCGACAGCGTCGCGTCGTAGTAGATGAGCGCCGCCTGGTAGCCGAAGTTGGCGATCGTGAACAGGGCCGCCCCGACCAGCGCCGGGGTCGGCCCGATGATCGAGCTCGGGACGATCGTCAGGATCGTGAAGAACAGGAGGAACGGGAGGCGCCGCCCGCCCCGGTCGGACAGCGCTCCGAGGATCGGCGAGACGAGCGCGTTGAGGCCGACGCTGATCGCGATCGCCAGCCCCTGGACGAGCTGGCCCAGCCCCGGACCGAACCGTGCGTCGGACGTCAGCCACAGCCCGATCGCGGTCGACACGACCGCGTAGCTGAAGACGGTGTTGGCCAGGTCGTAGAGCGACCAGGCGACCGGGACGCGGGCCTGTCCGCTCGGGGTGAGCGCGGCCAGGCGGGCCGCTGGGCTCATCGCGCCGGCCGGGGACGTCACGCCCGGGATGATAGTCGGGCCGGAGTATCCTTCGATCGATGGAATCGCAGATCGCGACGGCTCGCCGGATCCCCGCCGACCTCGCCGACTGGCGGCCCCAGCGGTTCGGCGGGCGGACGGCCAGGAGCGTGACGGACCCCGTCATCGAGCCGCTCTGGGGCGGGATCCGGACGATCGTCCGGGTCGGCTTCGACGGCCCGCCCACCATCGTCGACGAGCGCGGCGAGGCGGTCGACGACCTCGACGAGATCGTGGCCGCGATCGAGGCCGCGACGCGCGCCGCCAGCCTGGTCCTCGACGGCTACCTCACGACCCAGGCGACCCGGTCGAGCGAGGGGCTGATGCTGACCGGACCCGAGGCCCCGTCGGCCGCCGACATGACCGCCCAGCTCTTCCTCGGCTCGGCCGGCCGGCGGAAGCGCCAGGAGCTGGCCAGGGCGCGGGAAGCCGCGGCGCCGGCCGGACCGGTCGCCTTCATGGCGGTCGACCTGCTCCTCGTCGACGACGAGCCGATCGTCGACGTCCCGCTCCTCGAGCGAAAGCGGATCCTCGAGGGCGTCCTCGACGAGAGCGACCTCGTCCGGCGGACTGCGTTCGTCCGCCCGCCGGTCGACCCGTGGCTCGGGACGTGGCGGAGCATCGGGCTTCACCGAGCTGGCCTACAAGGCGGCCAACAGCCGCTACCGGCCGGGCGAGCCGAACCCCGACTGGGCGACGGTCGCGATCCCGCGACGCTGACGGGGCCGGCCGGCCGGTGGTAGGGTGACCGGGTGCCCGAGACCGTCCTGAGCCCGGCGATCCGAGACCAGATCGACCGGCTCGGTCGCGCCGACATCATGGTCGGCATCCCGAGCTACCGGAACGCCGCAACGATCGGCCACGTCGTCCGGGCCGCCCAGGCCGGGCTCGTCCAGTACTTCCCCGACCTCCGTCCCGTCCTGGTCAACGCCGACGCCGGGTCGCCCGACGGGACCCAGCGGGTGGTGGCCGAGACCGAGCCACCCGACTACGTCGAGCGGATCCTGCTCGTCCGCCCGACGAACCGGCTCGAGCGCGTGGCCCTCACCTACCCCGAGGTCGAGGGGATCGGCGGCAAGGGGGCCGCGCTGCGGACGATCTTCGAGATGGCGGCCGCGCTCGACGTCAAGGCGCTGGTCGTCGTCGACTCGGACCTCCGCTCGATCGTCCCGGAGTGGATCGAGCTGCTGTCGGGCCCGATCCTCAAGGGCGGCTACGACTTCGTGGCCCCGCTCTACAGCCGCTACAAGTACGACGGCACGATCACCAACACGGTCACCTACCCGCTCACCCGGGCGCTCTACGGGCACCGGATCCGGCAGCCGATCGGCGGCGACTTCGGCGTCTCGGGCGATCTCGTCCGGCACTACCTCGACGCTCGACGACTGGGACGAGGACATCTCCAAGTTCGGGATCGACATCTGGATGACGACGTCGGCCCTGACCGGCGGCTTCGCCGTCTGCCAGGCGCGCCTCGGCTCGAAGGTCCACGACCCGAAGGATCCCGGGGCCGACCTCGGGCCGATGTTCCGCCAGGTCGTCGGGACGATCCTGCGGCTGGCCGTCCGGAACGCCGACCGGTGGCTGACGATCCACGGCTCGCACGACGTCCCGGCCTACGGCTTCGAGCGGCTGGCCGATCCACCCCCGCTCGAGGTGAACACGATCCGCCTCCTGACCGAGTTCCACGGTGGCTCGCTGGCCATGGCCTCGACCTGGGCCGAGATGCTCACTCCCTCGACGCTCGACACGGTGATGGAGCTCGCCGGCGAGGCGGGCAAGCTGGCCGAGGCGGCCGAACGGGCCGGCGAGGCGGATGCCGGGCCGGCGATGTCGACCGAGCGGATGGCCGACGCGCTGGCCGCCTTCCACTTCCCCGACGCCGCCTGGGCCCGGGTCGTCTACGACCTCATCGTGACCTCGGCCGCCGCCCCCGAGGCCGTCGAGCGCAACGTCGCCGCCCTGGTCCCGATCTACTTCGGGCGGGTCGGCAGCTTCGTCATCGAGAACCGCAAGATCACCACCGACGAGGCCGAGGAGCGGGTCGAGCGCCAGGCCCGCGAGTTCGAGCTCCTCAAGCCGTACCTCGTCGAGCGCTGGACGGCGCTCACCGCGGGGACCGCCGGGGCAGGGGACGGCGGATGACGCGCGCCCCGCTCCCGGCCAGGATCCTCATCCCCGTCGCCAACCCCGGGACCGCCGAGGAGCTCGTCCGGATCGGGGCGGCCCTGCTCGACCCGCGGGCCGGCGAGCTCGATGCGCTCGGGATCGTCGAGGTCCCCGAAGGCATGCCCCTGTCCGAGGGGGCGACCCGCGCCCGCCACGCCCGCCGGCTTCTTCAGCGCGTCCTCGACTACGCGCCCGCCGGGACGACGATCCACCCGCTCGTCCGGATCGGCCGCCACGCCGCCGAGGGGATCGTCGAGGCGGCCGCGGAGCAGGAGTCCGACCTGATCATCTTCGGCTGGGGCGGCAAGCAGTCGCTGCCCGGGCCGGGCGGGGACGGCGTCGCGGCCCCGCTCGCGCCGGCGGCCACGGCGGGCAGGGGCCGACGCCGGGGTGACGGCGCCTCGACCGTGTTCAGCCCGACGATCGACGCCGTGGTCCGCGAGTCGCCCTGCGACATCGTCGTCGTCAAGCAGCGGGGCGCGCGCGATGTGCGCCGGATCCTCGTCCCGGTGCGGGGCGGTCCGCACGCCGAGCTGGCGCTGACCTTCGCCGACGCGCTCGGGCGAGCCCACGGCGCGGAGGTCATCGTCCTGCACCTCGTCCCGCCCGGGATCACCCTCGCGGTGCGAGCCCAGGCGGAGCGCGCGCTGGCCGCGTTCATCAAGAGCCACATGAAGGGTCGCGCGGAGCCGCTCCTGCGTGAGGCGGGCAACGTCCGCAACGCGATCCTGCGCGAGGCCGAGCGGGCGGATCTCGTCGTCATGGGGGCATCGGCCTCGCCCGCCGGGAGCGGCGACGCATCGCTCTTCGGGGCGATCCCCGAGGCGAGTCGCGACGCGGGCCAAGCCGACCGTCGTCGTCGTCAAGACCCGCGAGTCGATCGGCCGCGGGACGTTCGAGCAGCTCGCCGAGAAGGCCGAGACCCTCGCCGCCGCCGATCGGGCGGCGGAGGAGGCGCGGGCGATCCCGGCCCGGGTCGAGCGCTGGTTCGGCGAGTCGAACTTCCACCACGCCGAGTTCTCCGACCTGCGCCGCCTGGCCAACCTCAAGGAGACCCAGGGGATCACGGTCAGCCTCGTCCTGCCGACGCTCAACGAGGAGGAGACCGTCGGGCCGATCGTCCGCCGGGCGATCCGCGAGATGATGGGTCGCGTCCCGCTCCTCGACGAGATCCTCGTCATCGACTCCGCGTCGACCGACCGGACCCGCGAGATCGCCGAGGCGGAGGGCGCCCGGGTCGTCGAGCACCCGCGAGTGCTGACCCGCTACGGGTCGTTCATCGGCAAGGGCGAGGCGCTCTGGAAGTCGCTCTACGAGACCACCGGCGACATCATCGTCTGGGCCGACACGGACGTCCGGAACTGGCATCCGCGGATGGTCTACGGGACGCTCGGGCCGCTCCTGGCCGAGCCGCGCCTCCAGTACGTCAAGGGCTACTACCAGCGCCCGATCGTCGAGGGCGGGGTCCTCAAGGAGGGCGGCGGCGGTCGGGTCACGGAGCTCGTCGCCCGACCGCTGATCAACCTCTTCTACCCGGAGCTGTCGGGGTTCATCCAGCCGCTGGCCGGCGAGTACGCCGGACGCCGGGCGCTCCTCGAGGCGATCCCGTTCTTCACCGGCTATGCGGTCGAGATCGGTCACCTCATCGACGTCGCCGAGCGGGTCGGGATCGAAGGCCTCGGCCAGGTCGACCTGGAGCGTCGGGTCCACCGCAACCAGGAGCTCGAGGGGCTGTCGCGGATGTCGTTCGTGATCCTCCAGGCGGTGATGAAGCGGCTCGAGGAGCGGCGCAAGGCGCGCCTGTTCGCCGAGCTCGGCTCGACGATGAAGCTGCCCCGCTCGGGCCGCGGCCGGCTCGGTCTCGAGGTCATCGAGCTGGCCGACCACGAGCGCCCGCCGATGATCCGGATCCCCGAGTACGCGGAGCGCCGGGGTCTGATCGCTGGGGGCGTGCCCGACCGCTCCGTTCGCTGATGGCCGGGACGGGGAGCATCCGGATCGCCGCGCTGTCGGTGGCCGACTACGAGGCGGCGATCCCGGGGCTGGCCGCGCTCCTCGTCGACGCGGTCGATGGCGGTGCGTCGGTCAACTTCCTGGCCGGGGTCGACGAGGCCGCGGCTGCCGGGTGGTGGCGGGGCCGGATCGGGGCCGTCGCCGACGGGACGATCAGCCCGTTCGTCGCCTTCGACGGCGAGCGGGTGGTCGGGTCGGTCCTCCTCATCCGGTCGCCAAACCCGAACTCGCCTCACCGGGCCGAGATCGCCAAGGTGATCATCCATCGCACCGTCCGCCGACGCGGGCTCGGGACCGCCCTCATGTCGGCTGCCGAGGCGACGGCCCGCGCCGAGGGGCGCTGGCTGCTCGTGCTCGACACGGAGACCGGGCAGCTCCGCCGAGGCGTTCTATCGGTCGACGGGCTGGCACGAGTCCGGCACGATCCCGAACTACGCCCTCCTGACCGACGGGACGCTCGCCCCGGCGACGTGGTACTGGAAGGACCTGCGGTGACCGGGGAAGCGCGGGGCGCCGACCGGCTCACGGTCGTGTTCGCCCCGGATTCGTTCAAGGGCTCGCTGTCGTCGGTCGAGGTCGCCCTCGCGCTGAGCCGCGGCTGGGCGCGGGCACGCCCGCACGACGAGACGATCCACGCGCCGCTCGCCGACGGCGGCGAGGGGACGCTCGAGGCGATCGCGCTGGCCGGGGGCTGGGAGTGGCGCGAGGCGAGGGCCCACGACCCGCTCGGCCGCACCGTCATCGCCCGCTGGCTGCGCTCCGCGATGGAGCCCACGGCGTCGTCGAGCTCGCCGAGGCGTCGGGGCTCTCGCGGCTCAGCCGCGACGAGCGCGACCCGATCCGCGCCTCGACCGCGGGAACGGGCGAGCTCATCCGGGCCGTGCTCGAGGCCGGCGTCCGGCGGCTCGTCCTCGGGATCGGCGGCAGCGCCACGACCGATGGCGGGGCCGGGATCCTGGCGGCCCTCGGCGCCGTGGCCGAGCGCGACGCGAGCGGACCGGTCGACCTGGCCGGGCTCGATCCGCGACTCGCGGGGACGGACCTGCGGATCGCCTGCGACGTCACGAACCCGCTCCTCGGACCGACCGGCGCGGCGGCGACGTACGGCCCGCAGAAAGGGGCGACCGCCGAGCAGGTGGCCGACCTCGACCGGCGGCTGGCCGGCTGGGCCGACGGCCTCGAGGCGGCGACCGGCCGGCGCGAGCGCGACACGCCCGGCGCCGGGGCGGCCGGTGGCGTCGGCTTCGGCCTGCTCTGCCTGCGCGACCGGTTCGGCTCGCTCGAGCTCGTCCCCGGCGTCGACCTCGTCGCCGAGGAGACCGGGCTCGACGCGAAGCTGGCCCGGGCCGACGTCGTGGTCACCGGCGAGGGCCGGATCGATGCCCAGACCGCGTTCGGGAAGACCGCCCTCGGGGTGGCCCGTCGGGCGCAGGCGGCCGGCGTCCGGTGCATCGCGGTCGGCGGCGGCGTGGAGACGCGAGGGTGTCGCCGCGCTCGCCGCCTTCGGCGCGGAGGTCGTGCCCGTCCACCGACCGCCCCGATCGAGGTCGAGGCCGCGATCGCCGCCGGAGCGGCGCCGCTCGATCGAGTGCGGCGAGCGGCTGGCCCGCTCGATCCAGTCGTCGCGATGAGTCCCGCTCATGACGTGATGCCGAAGCGTGCGGAGGTGCCTCGCGACTGGCCTCGGTCGGATCGTGGTCACGCACGGCTCGAGGCCGCGCGATGAGCCCCACTCATGCGGCGGGACGTGGCGCCACCGGCCGAGCCGGCACCGGGCGCCGCGCCGTGAAGCGGCGGCGGAAGCCCGACCCGATCAGGACCTGGGTCCGGCGCCTCGAGCGCACCCGGCCGGGTCTCGTCCCGTTCGTGCTCGACGGCCTGGCCGGCGAGTACGGGCATCCGGTCTGGGAGCGCCGGCTCGACCCGACGAGCGAGCTCGTCCTGACGATCCTGACCCAGAACAGCGCCGACGTGAACGCCGAGGTGGCGTTCGAGGCGCTCCGGGTGGCCTACCCGTCGGACCGGCCGCCCGAGGAGCACCGGGCGCTCCAGGGCTGGGGCGGCGCCGGCCTCAGCACGGCGTCACCGCCCGACTGGACGGCCGTCGAGACCGCGCCCCTGCCCGAGCTCGTCGACGTCATCCGGCCGGGCGGCCTGGCCAACCAGAAGGCACCGCGGATCCAGGCGACCCTGCGGACGATCCGCGAGGAGCGCGGCGACCACTCGCTCGAGTTCCTGGGGGACCTGCCCGCGCTCGAGGCCCGGGACTGGCTGACCAGGATCGACGGGATCGGCCGCAAGACCGCATCGGTCCTGCTCCTGTTCTGCTTCGGAGCACCGCTCATGCCGGTCGATCGCCACGTCGAGCGGGTCAGCCGTCGGGTCGGGCTCATCGGACCCCGAGGCCACGGCCGACGACGCTCACGAGATCTTCCTCGGCCTGCTCGAGCCGGACCAGATGTACGAGGCCCACGTGAACCTGATCACCCACGGGCGGCGGACCTGCCACGCCCGACGCCCCGAGTGCGAGCGCTGCCCCCTCCGGTCACGCTGCCGCTACGTCGACCCAAAGGTACCGTGAGGCCGGCCTCGATGCACTGCCTATACTCGGGGCATGCCCAGCCACGATCCGGGCGCGCACGGGTCGATCTCGCCGCGGATCCTGCTCGTCGACGACGACCCCAACCTGCTCGTGGTCCTGTCGGAGCAGCTGACCGCCGACGGCTTCGACGTCGCCACGGCCCGCGACGGCGAGGAGGCGCTCCGCCGGCTCGCGACGGGCTGGCCGGACCTGCTGATCATCGACATGATGATGCCGCGCATCGACGGGCTGTCCCTCGCCCGCGAGATCAAGGGCCGGGCCGACCTGCCGATCATCGTCCTGTCGGCGATCGACGCGGGCGACAGCAAGGCCGACCTCCTCGACGAGATCGCCGAGGACTACGTCACCAAGCCGTACCACTACCCGGAGCTCCGGGCCCGGATCAACCGCGTCCTCCGCCGCCTCGGCGATCGGGTCCCGCGGCGGAGCCTCGTCCTCGGCCCGGACCTCGTCCTCGAGCTGCACCGACGCCAGGCGATCGTCGCCGGGCGCGCCGGTCCAGCTCACCCCGACCGAGTCGCGCCTGCTCTACGCGCTCGCCGCCAACCTCGGCCAGATCGTCACGACCGAGACGCTCCTGGCCCGGGGCTGGGCCGAGACCGAGGACGCCGACCCGTCCTACGTCTGGGTGACGATGCGCCGGCTGCGCCAGAAGCTCGAGCTGGACCCGAACCACCCGGCCCACCTGCTGACCGTCCGCGGCGTCGGCTACCGACTCGTCGCGATCGGCGATCCCGGGCCGCCCGCCGGGCTGGGGCCGGCGGCGATCGGGGCCTGAGCTTGGCCCGTCCGACGCCCGACGCGCTCGACGGCGCCACGGCCGACCGCTCGTCGGCGGTTCCTCGGGCGACGCTCGACGCCGCTGCTGAGCCGACGGTCGAAGTCGCGGCGGAGCCGACGATCGACGGCCGGCCGGTGGACGCGGGCGCCGGTCCCGACGAAGCCGGCGCCCCGGCCAGGCATCGTCCGTCCAGCCGGACCCCGAGCGGATCGGCGACGGGATCTCGTTCCGGACCCGGCTGACGATCGCCCTCGTCGCGGCGGCGGTCCTGCCGCTCGCCTCGTTCGGGCTCGTCGCCGTGGCCGCCCAGCGCCTGTCGGCGGATCCGGACGAACACCGTGCCGCGGATCCTGCTCCTGACGATCGTCATCGCCGCCCTCCTCGCGGTCCTCGTCGCGTTCGCGCTGGCCGCCGACCTGACCGCCCCGCTCCGGGCGATCGCCGCGGCCGTCGATCGGGTCTCGACCGGCGACCTGACGCACGCCGATCGTCGTCACCGGCGACGACGAGCTCGCCCGCCTCGCCGAGAGCCACAACCGGCTCGCCGCCGACCTCGAGCGCCGGAACCGCGAGCTCGGGCGGATCCTCGCCGCGCTCGTCGCGGCGTCGCCCCGCGACGGCGTCGACTGGCTGGTCGGCCGGGCCGCCGATGACGCCCGGTCGGCGTTCGGGATGATCGACGCGCGGGTGCTCCTGGTCGACCCCGACGACCGTCCCGGCCGAGGAGCGCGTCCCCGGCGAGCCGCTCCCGGTGCGGGCCGCCCTGCGGGCCGGCGACGAGCGGCTCGGCGTCCTCGTCGGCCACCTGCCGGCGACCCGGCCCTGGGAGCGGGCCGACCAGGACCTCCTCGAGCTGTTCGCCAGCGAGATCGGGGTCGCGGTCCGCAACGCCCAGCTGTTCGAGCGGGTCGAGGCCCAGAACGCCCGGCTCCTCGAGCTCGACGCGGCCAAGGACGACTTCCTGCGCGGCGTCAGCCACAACCTCCAGACGCCGCTGACGAGCATCCGCGCCTACGCCGAGCGGCTCGCCGCCGAGCGCCCCGACCGACGCCTCGGGATCATCGCCGAGCAGGCCGACCGGCTGTCAGCCGGATGGTCCGCCAGCTGCTGACGGTCAGCCGGCTCGAGTCCGGCACGCTCCGGCCCGAGGCCGAGGTCCTCGCCCTCGCGCCGCGGGTCCGTCGGGCCTGGGAGGCGCTCGGCGTCGAAGGACGTCGAGTTCACGCTCGACGACCGGTCCGGCGGCTGGCTGGCGATCGCCGACGCCGACCAGCTCGACCAGGTGCTGTGGGCGCTCCTCGACAACGCGGTCAAGTACGGCCGCCACGAGCGGGTCGACGTGGCGGTCGGGGTCGAGGCGGCATCGGAGCGGCTTCGGCTGACGATCGCCGACCACGGACCGGGCATCCCGGAGCTGGACCGCGAGCAGCTGTTCAACCGGTTCAGCCGCGTCGGCGAGCAGTCGGCCGAGGACGGCAGCGGGCTCGGGCTGTACGTGTCCCGCGAGCTCGTCCGATCGATGAGCGGCGAGCTCATCCTCGAGCCGCAGGCGGAGGGCCGCGGGGCCGCCTTCACCGTCGACCTGCCGGCGGAGCCCCCGCTCGAGGCCTGACCCGGCGGTCAGTCGGCCGGGGTCGTCGCGCCGTCGACCGTCGGCTGGCCGGACGCGTCGTCAGTCGCGGGCCGGCTGGCCGCTCGGCGCCAGATGAGCCCGAACGGGTCACCGGCCACGATGACGGCGGCGGCGATCCCGAGCACCGGGCCGAACAGCATGTTCCAGCCGGCGTGGTACGCGAGGATGTTGCCGAGGTACCAGCCGGCGAGGAGCCAGAGAACCCCGGACGCGATGCGCTTGCCCATGGACCGCACGATGCGCCGGGCCGCCGGGCCCGGCCATGCCACGGAAGTACCACCGCCGGAGGGGTACGGTCCGGTGTAGAAAGGTGACGTGTAAGGTGCGCGCGCGACGATGGTTTCCCGCGCCGGGGCGACGGGCCCTGCGCGTCGACATGGGAACCGCCATCGAATGTCATCGCCGATGTGGCGCATCCTCCGCCGCCACCGCTCGCCAGCCCGTCGCTCACGAGGTCAGGCCCTCGTCGAGCTCGTCCTGGTCATGCCGATCTTCCTGCTCCTCATCGCCGGGGCGGTCGATCTCGGGCGGCTCTTCTACGCGTATGTCGCGATCGTCAATGCCAGCAAGGAGGGCGCCCTCTACGGCTCGTCGAACCCGATGTGCGACCGCGCGAGCACGCAGTGCCCGAACCCGCTCAACGTCGTCTGGCATGTCCAGACCGAGGCCGGCAACCTGCGCGACGCCGACGGGTCGCTGCCCACACCGACGGTCGCCTGCCTGAGCCCGAGTGGCTCCGCCCGCGGCAGCCTCCGCGACTGCGTCGACGGGGATACCTACCGGGTCGCGATCGACTTCCAGTTCCGGTTGATCACGCCGATCCTCGGCAGCCTGCTCGATCGCGGGCTGACCCTCCACGCCCAGTCGGAGGCGACGGTCCTCAACCGGGCGTTCGACCCGAATCCCGGACTGAGCGTCACCAAGACGGTCCGGAACCCGAAGACGGGCAAGTACGAGCGGACCCCGACGCCCGATCCCGTGACGGGACAGCCGGTCTACCTCGAGTTCTCCAACGGCGATCCGATCCAGTACCGGGTCGACGTCGTGAACTCGGGTGGCACGACGCTGACCGGGCTGACGGTGACCGACACCCCCGGCGGCTGGCCGTCCTCCTGTCCGTCCTGGAAGAAGGTCCTCTCGGTCGGCGAGCACTACCGCTGCGACTACACGCGGACCGCCGATTCGGGCGGACAGGAAGAGCGCCAGGTCACGAACACGGTGACCGTCCATGGGCTCGAGATCTCGCCGGTCCAGGACGTCGCGATCGTGAACGTCATCGCCGATCCGGCCGAGCTCGCGATCAGCAAGACCGTGAATGTCTTCCGCAACGACCCGCCGTTCGGATCCGACACCGACCTGACGGTCGGCGAGAACAACCGGGTCAACCCGACGGTCTGGTACCGGATCCTGGTCAGGAACGTCGGCGGCCTGCCCGCGACGTCCTTCTCGATCCGCGACTCGATGGGCACGCTCCCGCGCAACGGCGACTGCCCGCGACCGCCGTCGACGCTCGACCCGAGCGAGACCTACACCTGCTTCTACAGCCGGACGTTCACCAACGCGGGCGACTTCGGGAACACGGCCACAGCCGACAGCCGGGAGACGAGCCCGGTCTCGGCGCGGGCGTCGGTCGAGGTCGAGACGTGCTCCGGGAGCTCCCGGGTCGTGCCCAACCTGGTCGAGGATCCGTCGGGCGACTCCCGCACCGTGGCGGAGGCGAGGGCGCTCTGGTTGAGCGCCGGATTCAGCGGGCCGTTCAGCCCGGCCACCGGCTCCGACAACCGGGAGGTCACCGCGCAGAGCCGGACCCCGTTCGACTGCCGGGTCGCCAGCATCAGCATCTCCGTGAGCCACCGGTGATCCGCACCGTGCATCGTCCACGCGCCGGCCAGTCGCTGGTCGAGTTCGCGCTCGTGCTCCCGATCTTCCTGCTCCTGCTCTTCGGGCTGATCGACATCGGGCGGTTCGTCTACACCGCCAACGCCCTCAACCAGGCGGCCCGCGAGGGCGCCCGGTACGGCTCCGTCGCGGGTGGCGTCGCCGGTTGCACTGGAGGCCGCGATGCCTGCGTGCGGAAGGTCACGCTCAGCAGGCTGGCCGGCGTCCCCGGCGCCACCGTGACCGTCGGCTGCCAGCGCTCGACGGCCGGATCGTGGACCAAACCGTCGGCGTCGAGCTGCCGGACGAACGACCTGCTCGACGTCACCGTCGAGGCGGACTTCCAGATCCTGACCCCGATCATCGGCCAGCTGATCGGCGAGCGCAGCCTGACCGGCTACGCCCAGGTGACGGTCAACCAGTGAGCCGTCGGCGACTCCGCCGGCAGGGCGGCCAGGTCATCGTGATCTTCGGCCTCGGCCTGCTCGTGATCCTGCTCGTCGTCGGCCTCGTCGTCGACGGCGGCACGGCCTTCCTCGAACGGCGCGCCGGGCAGAACGCGGCCGACCTGGGCGCGATGGCCGGGACCAAGGTGATCGCCGACGCCTACGTCAGATCGACGTTCGCGACCCGCGGCAGCGTCCAGGCGGCGATCGCCGCGAGCATGACCGACAACGGCTGTAGGTCCGGCGGCGCCGTCCCGTGTGCCTGGACCGCCCGGTTCATGGGACCCGGTCAGGCCGACCTCGGACCAGTCAAGGCCGGCGATGGCGGCTCGATCGCAGGTTCCGCGATCATCGGCGTTCGGGTCGATGTCGACCGCCGCCCGCGGACCTACTTCCTCGGGCTCATCGGCCAGTCGTCCTGGCTGGTCGACACGACGGCCACCGCGCTCACGATCAAGCCGGCCGTCGCGCCGGCCGGCCAGCTCCTGCCGATCGCCATCCGGCGCGATCCGACCGCGCCCTTCCAGGCCGGGCAGGTCTACGACGTCGCCCGCGACAAGGTCGCGCCGACCGGCTTCGCCTGGCTCTCGTGGAAGGGATCCAAGGACCCGAACCAGCTCCATGCCAGCCTGTGCACGCCCGACAACCCCAGCGTGTCGATCGGCTCCAGCGTGAGGCGCGGTCCCATCGCCGCCAGCCCGGCCGACATCAGCTGCTTCGCCCGCTGGATCCAGAGCAAGGCGACCGTGCTCATCCCGACCTACACCAAGGAGACCATGTCCGGGTACCAGGTCGACGGCGTTGCCGCCTTCATCATCACGTCGACCGGTCTGCCGACGCACGAGGACTTCCGGGCGTACTTCGTCGGAACCTACCCCTACCCCACGCTCCCCGGCAGCGGCAGCGAAAGCCCCCCGAGCAAGACCGACTCGCTCTACTACCTCGGCCTCGTGCGCTGACCCCGGCACGTCCCGATCGGAGCGTCGGAGCCAGGAGTACCATCACGGGGCGGAGCGGGACCCCAGCCCCCGATCCGTCCCCGGGTCCTCGGGGACCACCCGCGGCCGGATGGCGGTTTCGTCATCCGGCCGTTTGGCGTCCCGAGACCTCCTGGCGGGCGGGCGCCCGGACTTCCACCCGGCTCGCCGCCTCGGGTCGACGGTTCGCCAGCGCCGGGATCTGGCGACGGATCGAGCGGACCCGGCCAAGGTCCAGCTCGGCTGCGACCACGCCGACGCGGTCCGGAGCCTGGGCGACGACCGTCCCCCATGGGTCGACGATCATCGACCGCCCGAACGCGGGCTGGCCGGGTGGTCCGCCGATCTGCGAGGGCGCCAGGACGTACGCCCCGTTCTCGATCGCGCGGGCACGGAGGAGCACCTCCCAGTGGTCGCGCCCGGTCCGCTCGGTGAAGTTGGCCGGGACCGTCAGGACCTCCGCGCCGGCCAGGGCGAGCGCCCGGTAGAGCTCGGGGAAGCGCAGGTCGTAGCAGATCGACAGACCGACCCCGATCCCGTCGACCGAGGCCACGACCGCCCGGTCCCCGGGGCTCACTCGATCGGACTCGCGGTCGACCGGCCCATCCTCGACGGTCACGTCGAAGAGGTGGATCTTGCGGTAGGTCGCCGCGATCCGGCCGTCGGGATCGATGAGCACGCTCGTGTTGTACGGACGGGCGGGATCGGCGGACGTCTCGGCGAGCGAGCCGACCAGGATCCACGCACCCCGGTCTCGGGCGACCGCGGCGAAGCGATCGGTCCACGGGCCGGGAATCGGCCGGGCCGAGGCGCGGTAGCCGTCGTCGGAGCCGCGAAACTGGAGGTATTCGGGCAGGGCGACCAGGCGGGCGCCGTCGGCGGCGGCGCGGTCGGCGAGCGCCGCGGCGGTCTCGATGTTGCGCTCCGCGTCGTCGCCCGCGTCGAGCTGGACGAGCGCCACCCGCAGCCGGTCGCCGGTGTTCATCCGGCTAGGCTAGCGGATGCCGGTGTCGTAGCGGATCAGGATCTCGTCCGGGACCGGTGAGCCGCTCGCCGGCACGGTCACCGTGACCTGGTCGGCCGTGCCGAGGATTCCCTCGACCGGCTGGGGCACGAGGCGGTAGTCGCCCGCCGCGAGGTCGACGCTGAACGTGCCATCGGCGGCGGTGGTCAGGCGGGCGATCTCGACGCCGGCGCCAGTCTGGACGACGATCGTGGCCCCCGCGACGGGGCGTGGCGCGCACGACGAGTCGCCGGGACGTTCGACGGG
The DNA here is from genome assembly GCA_963708065.1 of uncultured Chloroflexia bacterium. Taxonomy (GTDB): domain Bacteria; phylum Chloroflexota; class Limnocylindria; order Limnocylindrales; family CSP1-4; genus Chersky-267. Next base: position 540,086 of record CAVPRZ010000011.1, on the reverse strand, counting down.
ACAGGTCGGGCCGGCGGTGGCCGTCCCCCGGATCGCGACCTTGTCGGCGGCCGGGGATGCGGCGCCGGCCGTGCACGCGCCGAGGGCGAGGACGACCCCGAGGAGGGCGGTCGCGGCGACAATTCGCATGGCCCCCTGACGATAGCCGGTACCGCGCGGTTCCGACGCTGCCCACGACGCACGGCGTGGCCGCAGCTCGAGCGTGTGGGGGCGCCGTCGTACCATCGGGCGATGAGCGGTCCGCGCATCCTGGCCATCATGGGCTCCGGTGAGACGGCACCGACGATGGCCAAGGTCCATCGCGCGCTCTTCGAGCGGTTCGAGCGTCGAACGGCCGGTGCGACCCTGATCGACACGCCGTACGGCTTCCAGGAGAACGCCGACGACCTCACGGCGCGGATCGTCGACTACTTCCGGGTCAGCATCGGGCGCGCAGATGACGGTGGCCTCGTACCGGACGCGCGACGTCGGACCGGTCGAGTCGGCCACCGCGCTGGCCCGGATCGGGGACGCGGACTACGTGCTGTCCGGCCCGGGCAGCCCGAGCTACGCCCTCCGCCAGTGGGCCGACGGACCGATCCCGGCCGCACTCGCGACGAAGCTGTCCGGCGGCGGGATCGTCACGATGGCCAGCGCCGCCGCGCTGACGGTGGGCGTCGTCACGATCCCGGTCTACGAGATCTACAAGGTCGGCGAGGCACCCGCCTGGCTGCCCGGCCTGGACCTGCTCGGGCCCGCCACGGGCCTGCAGCGCCGCGGTGGTGCCGCACTACGACAACGCCGAGGGCGGCAACCACGACACCCGGTTCTGCTACATCGGCGAGCGCCGCCTGCGGATGCTCGAGCGGGCGATGCCGGAGCGGACGTTCGTCCTCGGGGTCGACAGCCACACCGCGCTCGTCCTCGACCTCGAGCGTCGGACCGCGACGGTCCTCGGGCTGGGCGGGGTGACGGTCCGGGCCGACGGACGGAGCCGGGTCTTCCCGAACGGGACCGAGGTCCCGATCGACGACCTGGCCGTTGCCGCCGACGAGATCCGCGCGCGGTCGACGGACGACCGGCCGGACCGGTCGACCGCGGATGGCGAGCCCGGCGGGGCCGGACTCGGCAGGGCAGACGGGGCTGATGCCGTCGGCGGGCCGCTTCGCGACGAGGTCGCCGGGCTCGAGGGCGCGATCGTCGCGGCGCTGGCCGACCGGGACGCGGGCCGGGCGGTCGGCGGGCTGCTCACCCTCGACCAGGTGATCGAGCGGCGGGTCGGCGCCGGCGAGGACAGCCCGGACCTCCAGGCGGCGCGGGCGACCTACCGGTCGCTGATCGTCCGACTCGGCGAGTCGGTCGGGGACGGCAGCCGTCCTCCCCATGAGACGGTCGGCCCGTTCGTCGAGGCCCTCATCGAGGTCCGAGCCCGCGCCCGCGACGCGCGCGACTGGACCACCGCCGACCTCGTCCGCGATCGGCTGATCGGCGCCGGGGTCGAGCTCCACGACGAGCCGTCCGGAACGAGCTGGAGCGTCCGCACCGGCGACTGAGGTCCCGGCTCGGCCAATTCGGGAACCGGGGGCACTTGGCGCCGCTCATAGGCTGTGACACGACCACTGGGGTCGTGCCCACCTGGAGGCCCGATGCAGCGGGATCTCGTGGAGCGGGCGATGACGGGCGATCACGATGCGTTCACCGAGCTGGCGCGCATCTCGATCGGCCGGCTCTACGTCGTCGCCCGGCTGATCCTCCGCGACGAGGCAAAGGCCGAGGACGCGGCCCAGGAGGCGCTCGTCGCCGCCTGGACGCACATCCGTGGCCTGCGCGATCCCGACCGCTTCGACGCCTGGCTCCACCGGCTCCTGGTCAACGCCTGCTATCGCGAGGCGGGTCGAGCCCGGCGCCGGGGGAGCATCGAGGTCCACGTCCGGACGATTGAAGCTTCCGAGCCGGACGCGAGCCTCGGCCTCGCCGACCGCGATCAGGTCGAGCGCGGCTTCCGCCGCCTCGATACCGACCAGCGGGCGGTCCTCGTGCTCCATTACTACCTCGGCCTCAGCCTCGACGAGGCGGCCGAGGTCCTGGGCGTCCCACCGGGCACGGTCCGGTCACGCCTGCATCGGGCGACGCGTGCGATGCGCTCTGCGCTGGAGGCGGACGCCCGATCCCCGATCATCAATGAAGGGCGGCCAGCATGACGACGCGTGACGGCTTCGAGCCGACGGCGCCCGAGTTCGACCGCCTGATGGCTGCCTGGTTCGACGCGGAGGCGCGCGTCCACGAGCCGGATGACCTGCTCGATCGGACGATCGCGCGAACGGCGCGCAAGCGCCCCCGCCCGGCCTGGCTGCTCCCCGAAAGGTGGATCCCAATGGAACTCACCATGCGCCGGGCGCAGGTCCCGCGCAGCGCAGCCGTCCTCGCAGTGCTGCTTCTCCTCATCATCGCGGCGGTGGTCGCGTATGCCATCGCCGGCTCGCCCCGCAGGGTGCCGGCTCCGTTCGGTCCGGCGGCGAATGGGCGTCGTCACCTACGCGACCTCGACAGGCGACATCGCGGTGGTCGATCCGACGAACGGGGCGACGAGGACCGTCGTCACCGGCTCCGAGTCCGATCGCTTCCCGGTCTTCTCGCTCGACGGGACCCGGATCGCCTTCCTGCGCCGGGTAGCCGGAGGCGACCAGGTCTTCGTCGTCGACGCCTCGGGCGGAGGATTGACCCGCGTCACGGATCAGCCGAAGACCATCCCCGGACGCCTCACCTGGTCGCCCGACGGAACGAAGATTGCGTTCCTGTCCGCCGACCAACTCTGGATCGCCAGCACCGATGGCTCCGGGGCACGTCCCGTCAATCTTGACGTCGCCGCAGGGGCCGAGCTCGCGTGGCGTCCTCCGGACGGACGTCAGCTCATCGTCCACGGGTTGCGAGGCGGCAAGGGCGAGCTGTTCGTCGTGGGGGCGGACGACGGCAGTGCTCGGCCGATCACGTCGCTCAACGGGGGCGAGAATGCCTTCCAGTGGGTCACGCCGTCGCCCGACGGGAGCCGGGTCGCGTTCGGCATGTACCCGGAGAAGCAGATCCACATCGTGACGATCGACGACGGCCATGACGTCGTGGTCGCGCCCGAGGACGGTGCCCTCCTGAACTTCCCGCGCTGGTCGCCCGACGGGACGCGCCTCGCCGTCCTGCAGGTGCCTGACACCACGAACACTACGCGGGTCGGTGTCATCCCGGTCGATGACGCTGCGCCGGCGGTCACGTTGACCGGGCCCGAATTCACCGATGGAGTCCAGTTCGACTGGTCGCCCGATGGCAGCGCGATCCTCGCGATCCAGTGGAACGCATCCGTTCCGTGGCTGCTCGATCCGGCCGGCGGTCCGGGCAAACAGATGGCCTGGTCGATGGCCAGTCCGGACTCGATCGAGTGGCAGCGCCTCGCGCCGTAGGCGCCTGAGCGGCAGGGGGCAGCAGAATCGGGCCGCGCGACCCGCGGCCCGATTCGCCATGAGCCCGGGCGGGTCGGTGCGTGGCTGTCGTCGACACAGTAGCCATCGTTAACCCTCCAGCGGTCGCGCCGCACAGTGCGGCGCCAGATACCATGGTCGGGTCAATCGGGCAGCCATCATGGAAGGAGGACCATATGGCCCGTTTCACGCGCGTCCTACGCTCACGCAAGCTGGTGATCGGCGGAATCGTGCTGGCCTTGTCCGTCGTCGCCGGCGGGGTCGCCACCGGAGCGGTCTCGCCGGCGATCAAGACGTTCACGCCCCACTCCGCGGGGGCGATCACCAACATCGACGTGCTGCGCCAGCAGATCCGGAACTACTACGGCGATCCGCTCGGGAGCGGCGTCGTAGGCGACGACAGCTACTACGCCAGGGAGGCGAAGTCCGTCGCCCGCGCAGGGACCCATTGGCTCGCCGCGCACTCACACCACCACGGCACCAAGATCAAGGCGATCGTGCTGGACGTTGACGACACGACGCTGGTCACCTGGAACTACGAGATCTTCAGCAACTGGGCCTACAACCCGGCGACCAACGCCACGTTCGTCACCGGCCAGCAGTTCCCGGCCGTGCCGGGCATGGTCGCGATGGTGACGAAGGCGGCCTCCAAGGGCTACGCGATCATCTTCATCACGGGCCGGCCCGCCACCCAGGAGGCCGACACCCTGGGCAACCTGACGGCGGATGGGATCGGGGTCGACGCCGGGTACCCGGCCCCGACGACGCTGAACGACGGCGAGGACGGCCTCTTCACCAAGCCGGCCGTCGTCGACTATCCGCAGTACCTCAAGGACGCCTGTGCCGACGAGATCCTGGCCGGCAAGTCCTGCACGACCATCCACTACAAGTCCGCGACCCGAGCCCACATCGAGTCGCTGGGCTACGACATCGTCGCCAACTTCGGCGACCAGTTCAGCGACCTGAAGGGCGGCAAGGCCGATCGCACCTTCAAGCTGCCGAACCCGAACTACTTCCTGCCGTAGGACGACGGACGGTGCGACGACGCGGGGGGACGACGTCGTGCCGATCCGACGATGAGGCGAACGGGCCGCCGGATCGTACGTCGACTCGACCGTACGTATCCGGTGGCCGTCCCTCGACGACACGCTCGGCCCGCCGCTCGTGGGTTGCGCTGAGCGCCGCGTTGTGACCGACACCGCGCGATCCGTCCAGCGGACCTACCTCGGCCTGACCCTGCTCAACACGCTGGCGGCCTCGTTCATCTGGGGCGTCAACACGCTGTTCCTGCTCGACGCCGGCCTGAACAACGCCGAGGCGTTCACGGCGAACGCGTTCTTCACCGTTGGCGAAGTGCTCTTCGAGGTGCCGACGGGTGTCGTGGCCGACACCCGCGGTCGGCGCACGTCGTACCTGCTCGGGGCGGGCACCCTCCTGCTGGCGACCCTGCTCTACCTGGTCATGTGGCAGCTCCGGGCCCCGCTCTGGGGCTGGGCGATCGCCTCGATCCTGCTCGGGCTCGGGTTCACGTTCTTCTCCGGCGCCACGGAGGCCTGGCTCGTCGACGCGCTCGAGGCCACCGGCTTCGAGGGGAGCCTCGAGCATGTCTTCGGACGGGCACAGGTCGTCGGCGGGGCGGCGATGCTCGTGGGCTCCGTGCTCGGCGGCGTCCTTGCCCAGGCGACGACCCTGGCGGCGCCGTACATCGCCCGGGCAGCCCTGCTCGGGCTCACCCTCGTCGTGGCCTGGCTGTTCATGCACGACCTCGGGTTCAGTCCCGATCGCGGCGCCAGCCCGCTCACGGCGGTCCGCACCGTCCTTCGCGGTTCGATCGACGGCGGCTTCCGGAACCCACCCGTGCGCTGGCTCATGCTGGCCGCCCCGTTCACGGCCGGGGTCGGGATCTACGTCTTTTACGCCTCCCAGCCGTACCTGCTCCAGCTCTACGGCGACCCGAGCGCGTACGGGATCGCGGGCCTCGCGGCCGCGCTCGTCGCCGGCGCCCAGATCGTGGGTGGGCTCGTCGTGTCGCGGGTCCGACGGCTGTTCCGCCGGCGCACCGACGCCCTGATCCTGGGCAGCGTCCTGACCACGATCCTGCTGGTGGCCATCGGCGTGACCCAGAGCTTCGCGCTCGCCCTGGTCCTGCTCGCGGCGTGGTGCATGGTCTTCGCCATCGAGTCGCCCCTGCGCCAGGCGTTCATCAACGGCGTGATCCCGTCGGAGCAACGCGCCACGGTGCTGTCGTTCGATTCGCTGATGGGCTCGGCCGGCGGCGTCGTGGCCCAGCCCGCCCTCGGCCGAGCGGCCGACGTCTACGGCTACGGGGCGTCGTACGTGATCGCCGCCGCCATCCAGGCGCTCGCGCTGCCGTTCGTCCTGCTCGCGCGCCGCGAGAACGCCGTCTCCGATCCGATCACTACCGAAGCCGCCGGATCGGAGGCGGAGGCCCCGGTCGCCTGAGGCTCCCGTCGCCTGGGGGCGACCCGATGGGCGATCAGAGGTCGAGGCCGCGGAGCTTGGCCGGGTCGCCGACGATGTCGATCTCGCGGATCAGCCCGCCGGTTACCGTGAGGCCGACGACCGCCAACACCCCGCCCGGCGGCCCGACGACCACGCCCGGGCCGCCGTTGACGAGGGCAGGCCTGCCGAGCGGCGCGAAGGTCTGCGCCCTCGTCCGGAGGACCTCGGCGACCTGCGTCCTGCCGACGACCGGCGGCCGCGCGAGGGGACCGCGTCCGCCGCCGTCGGTGCGGAGCACGACATCCGGATCCAGGACCTCCAGGAGGGCCTCGAAGTCGCCGGCCCGGGCGGCCGCCAGGAACGCATCGACGACCCGCCGCTGGACGGCAAGGTCGGCATCCGGCTCGGCCCGTGCAGCGTGGACGCGCCGCCGGGCCCGGCTCGCGAGCTGTCGGGCGGCCGCCGGCGATCGGTCGACGACCGGGGCGATCTCGTCGTACGGGACCGCGAACACGTCGTGCAGCACGAACGCAAGGCGCTCGGCCGGGGTGAGCGTCTCGAGCACGACCAGGAGGGCCAGCCCGATCGAGTCCGCGACGACCGCCTCGGCCTCGGGCGACTCGTCGGCGACCACGACCGGCTCCGGCAGCCACGACCCGGCGTAGTCCTCGCGGCGGGAACGCCGGCTGCGGAGCATGTCGAGGCAGATCCGCCCGACGACCGTGGTCAGCCATGGCCGCAGGTCATCGGCCACATCCGGAGGTCGGCGGTCGAGCCGCAGCCAGGTCTCCTGGAGTGCGTCGTCGGCCTCCGTCACCGAACCGAGCATCCGGTAGGCGACCGAGCGGAGATATGAGCGGTGGCGCTCGAACTCTCGCGCCAGCAGGACCCGGGAATTGGCGGGTCGGCCTTCGAGATCCTTCATCTGATCGGTCAACGAATCCCGCGGCCGAAACGTGACTGATCGGTGCCACGGGGCGGATCCGCCCATCGGTCACATCGCCGGCCCGAAGTTCGTGTCTCTGGTGCGATCGAGTTCGATCGTGGGCGTCGCAGGACGCCGCAGCGCCACCAGGAGACGACGCCCACCATGTCCGATGCCCGTGCCCTCGGGACGCCAAACGTCCCGTCACTCATCCCGATGCTCAACCCCCTGATCAGGCGGCTCCTCGGTGCCGGCCTGCCGTTCGGTCCGAACGTGCTCCTGACCGTCCGCGGTCGCTCGTCCGGCCTCCCGAGGACCTTCCCGGTCGCGATCCTCGAGCTCGACGGCCGACGGTTCGTCCAGTCGCCGTTCGGTGAGGTCAACTGGGTCCGCAACCTGCGCGCCGCCGGCGAGGCCGTCGTGACGAAGGGCGGCGAGCGCGAAGAGGTCGTGGCGATCGAGGTGCCGCCGGAAGAGGGTGGCCCGATCCTGCGCGACGCCCTGGCGCCCTATCTCAACTCGAGGATCCTCGCCCCGGTGGTCGGGCGCTTCCTCGGCTACCACGCCCACGCCACCCTCGAGGAGTACGTCGCCGAGGCTCGCCAGCACCCCATGTTCGAGCTGCGCTCGCGAGCTACGGCGTCATCGCGCTCATGAGCTGGAAGTAGTTGTCGTCGGGATCGGAGAACGTCGCGATCCAACCCTCCGGCTCCTGGCCCGGGTGATAGGGCTCTCGGATGACGGCCGCGCCGGCCGCCTTCAGCCGGTCGAAGTCGCCCGGGACGTCCGCGCTCTCGATGTTCCAGATCACCCGGCCGGGCTGCGCGCTGCTGCCCTTGACCTGGTCGTGCGGCCCGACCGCCAGCCAGCCTGTACCGATCTGCCAGCCGCTGAAGCCGCCGTCGTTCCAGCCGGGCTCGCCGAAGACCCTGGTGTAGTAGGCGGTGAGGCGCGCCGGATCCTCGGACCCGATCAGGATGCCGTTGAGGTTCATGCCGTGTCCTCCATGATCGCCGGACCAGGCCGATGCCCGTCCCGGACAGCATGGCCGACCGGGTCGATGCCCGTCTGCGCCATGGCCGCCCTACCGGTCACGAGGGATGGGCGGCCGCGACGTCGGCGATGATCGCGGCCAGCTCACGCGGCCGCGACCACATCGGCCAGTGGCTCGTCGGCAGGTCGATCCAGGTCGCGTTGCGAACCTCGTTCACGCCGGCGAGGAATGCCCAATCGGCTTCGCTGGCGTACTTCTGGTAGTCGGCGGCCGAGAACCCGGTGCACACGAACGTGCTCGGGATGTCGCGGCGGGCATCGTTCGTGAGCTCGACGCCGCTGCGGATCACGCCGCCGGGGACCGGGACGGCCCGCTGGCGGAACCGCTCCTTGTGGGCCTCGGTCAGCCCGTCGAGGTTCTCCTCGGCCTCGATGTCCTTCCAGACGAGGGGCTTCTCGACGTCCGCGAAGTCGGGGTCGAGCGCCCCCTTCCCCGGGGCCGTGTCGACGTAGACCATCGCCGCGATCCGCTCGGGGACCCGGTCGCTCGTGGCGTAGCCGGAGAATCCGCTCGCGCTGTGGACGGCGAGGACGACCGGTCGCGGGGCCGCCTCGACCGCCGCGACGATCGACTCGACGTGATCCTCCATCGTGATCGCGGATCGGTCCGCATTGACCGATTCGAGACCCGGCAGCGTGATGGCGGTGACCTCGTGGCCGTCGGCCCGCAGGTCGGCGGCGACCTCGTCCCACGCCCACGCGCCGAGCCAGAACCCGGGGACCAGGATGATCGGTGCAGGCTTCATGGGCCAACTTTAGCTGGCATTGTGGGCATCCCGTGGCAGGTACGTCACCATGGTTGGCCAAGGGATCGGCCTGCTCGTGGCAGTCGCGGGTGGCCTCAGCGGGGATTGTGTGGCATCGACGGGGTCGCGTCTGGCGGTGTGCCCTGCTCCGTAAGATGCGGCCGGAGCCACAGCGTCGCCGGCGGAGTCGAGCGGCACGCTCGCGTGAAGGTATTCCATCGTGATCGGCATGGGCCTGATCGGGCTAGTGGGTTCCCCTCCCACTGTCTCCGCTCCCCGACCCTGGTTGGATCATTTCTCAGCGGTGCTCACCTGCACTAGCCAGGAATTGAGCTGCTCGACCCCGGAATCCTGGGCACGACCGCCACGAACGTAAGCAATGGCGTCCTCAACGACCTCAGGGAGACACCTCGCGGGGTGGCCAGGTGGATCCGTCGAGCAGCTGTCGTCCGCCGAGGGGCTCATCCAGGCGGATGTAGGTGACGATGCCGTCCGCCGGCCGTAGATCGCAGGTCGGCAGGTAGCCGATGTTGTCCCCGTCGGTGCTGCCCATCACGAAATCGGCCACGTGGAGCCTGACCATCACCGCCGTCGGCGAGTAGACGACCTCGGGATCTGCCATGAAGGCCGAGTGGATGTCCTTGCACCGGTCCGGGTAGTAGTGGATCGGGAGGTTGGTCTCGGTCCGGCCGGCGGCGTCCTCCTCCACACGCCATGCGACCACGCTGGATGGGTAGGACGCCTCCCAGTATCGCGGCGTCCACGACGAGGCCGGCCACGAGCCCGCCCGCAACTGGATGACCAGGACGGCCGCCAACAAACCGGCCAGGGTGAAGCCGGCCAGCAGGGCAGCGCTGCGAGCCCGCCGGTCAACCATCAGTGCATCCTCGGATGGCATGGGAGGGCGCGCAACCGGACAGAGGTCAGGGGCGGGCAGGCCCTGATCCTGACGACCCATCTGACCACGTACGCGATACGCCCCGGCGAGTCCCAGCGGGGCTCGGCGTGCGTCCCCGTGCTAGAGTCTCGCTCCGGGCCGACATAGCTCAGCGGTAGAGCAGCTGTTTCGTAAACAGCAGGTCCTCGGTTCAAATCCGAGTGTCGGCTCCACTTCCTCGAATGAGCGTGACACAGCGACCAGTTTCGGTCCGCTGTCCACTCCGACCGCGTTTGATACTGACCTACACCGTCTAACGTTCGGACTGGCAGACCCGTCGCGTGCGCCTGCGAGCAAGCTGCGCTCGACGAAACGCTGCCGGCGATCGACAACTGTTGTCTCGCCAGCGATGACGACGGTTTACATTGCTACCAGGATCCGAATGCACGAGGTAGCAGTTAGCCATGCGTCATCTCGAGTCACGCTGGCTCTTCGCCACGCTCATCGCGCTGCTGGCCGCGGCCTGTTCCGGTCCCGCCGCCAGCCTCCCGGCGCCCTCGGGACCTGTGGCCGCCAGCGGAGTGCCGACCCTGGCCGCGCGACCGTCAGCCTCCACCACGGCGCTTGCGGTCGCCAGCCCATCGGTCTCGCAGCCGACGCCCTCGTGCGATCCCGCCTGCCTGCTCATGCAGATGCAACCACCTGCGCTGACCCAGCCTGGCCCGCTGCCTGCGGGGAAGTACACCACGGTGAACTTCTACCCAGGTGGATTAACGGTCACCCTTGACGACAGGTGGTCCAGCCATGAGGACAGCACGGGGGAGTTCGCCCTGGACGTCGCCGGCACCAATGGGGAAGGCGATTCGATCGTGTTCTGGCTCGACATGAGCCCGGTCACCTATGACGGCAAACCGGTCACGGGGGTGGCCAACACTCCAAGCGCCGTCAGCGACTGGCTCCACGGTGTCCGCGAGCTGACGGTATCGCCGGCCAAGAAGACGACCATCGGTCAGAACAAGCTCCCTGCTCTCGTGATGGATATCGCCGTCGCAGGAGACGCGCCAAACGGTGACCCGGGCTGCCCCGTGCGCGCCTGTGCCGCGATCTTCACATTCCCGGAGTTCCCTGAGCCGTGGGCGATCGGGAGCGACATGAAGACGCGCCTGTACCTCGCGCAGATCGGCGACGGACCCCACATGCTGTACATCGTCTACAACGTCGTCGACGCGACGAAGTTCGCCCCAGTCGCGCAGCCGGTCGTCGACAGCATCAAGTTGTCGACCAAGCTCGACTGAGAAGGCTTCACGGTCAGGCCGCAAAGCCTGTCGGTAGGCCGTGGTCGTCGATGTCCGCGAGTCGCCGGCGCGCTCCCGTTGCCGATTCGACATCCCGACCGTTGTCGGCGTCCTCGGTTCAAATCCGAGTGCTGGCTCCACTCCCCTCTTTCGTGCTCACGAGAAGCAGCTGTCTGGAGTGAGCACGGTCTTCACGACTGTCGGTTCTTCGGGGAGGGCCTGCTAACTGGCGAAGAACAGCTAACTCCCGTCTGGTGTCACTTTGGCAGGACGTACCCGCAGGCCAACCAGGCGCGCGGGTTGTCGCCGGTGAACGCACCCTCGATCTGATACCGGTTCCCGGTCCTGGCCACCACGTGGCCTTCGCGATCGACGACCTCGACCTCGGATCCTGACTGGCGGCCGGTGTAGCCGGTGGGCCAGAGGACCGGGCCGCTGCCGCCGATGGACTCGTCGGTGATGGCGGTGCCGTACGTCGCGTCGACCACGAGCGTGCCGACGGCGAAGTTGGTGTAGCAGCCGGTGGTGCCGTTGTCGCCGGCGAACGGATTGGGTCCGGTCAGGATGGGCACCGCCTGGCCCGCACAGCCGATCACGGCGAGAGCCATCGAGATCATCACGAGCAACCGCAGCCCGTTCATCGTTCCCCCTTTGCCACTGTTGACCCAACTCGTCCTGTCCGGGTCACTCGTGAAGAAGGCCGTGAGCTGAGGACCAAGCTCGCCGCTGGGCCCCGCCCCGACCGGGCGGCCTGAGCGATCCTGCCTGGCTGAGACGGTCACCTGTTGGTCTCGCGCGGATCGGCCCCCGGTGGGACCAACCCGCAGTCGGGCGTGGTGCACAGCTCGAGTCCGAGCTGCGTCAGTCCCTCGGCCAGCGGGGTGAACCCGAGGTTGCCACCGAAGGAGCGCGAGGTGACGCCGGCCGGGATGCCGCGGACCAGGACCACGCCGCCCGAGTCGCCGACCCCGACCGGGATTCGGGCAGCAATCATGCACGGGAAGTAGGCACCATCCTCGGCGTGGAGGTAGTCGCCCTTCTCCGCGACCGTTCCGCTTCGATAGGTGTTTCGCCCGTCGATCTCGACCGCGTCCCCGACGGAGATGTCGGCGCAGCCCAGCGGCTTCGTGCCAGGCGCGTTGACCCGGTAGCCGGCCGTCCCCAGGTCGATGACGTTGAGGTGCCCCCAGGGGATGCGGTCCGGCGCCACGACGAGGTAGTTGATGTCCGAGGACGCGCAGGTATGTCCGGGGTACGGGCAGGTGGCGTCCCTGGCCGCCGGTCCGAACACGCCGCGGACGGTCACCCCGTCGGGGTCGTAGGCGACGGTGCCCTCGCTCGTACAGTGCCCGGTCGACGTGAGGACGATGGTGTCGCCGCGGCGCGCATAGACTCCGCCGGCGCAGGCACCCCAGAGCTGCTGGCCGGCGAGGACCGGCGGATCGTAGACGGGCGTGCTCCGCCGGGGCTGGGTGGCGACCGCGAGCGCCCGGATGCCGACGGCCACGGCCAGGCCCGCTACGATGACGCCGACCACGAGTGACTTGCGCACACCTGATTCGATCACACACCAGGTGCCGTGGCGCAAGGACTCGAAGGTCGTGGGACGCGCTACGGGCCGTCCTCGCTCGATCAGCGGCCCGCGACCGGTGCCGGCCGGCCGGCTTCGGGCGTCGCGGCCGTGGGCCGTGTCCCCTGTCGCCGCCGAATCCACTTCTCGATCTCGGGGGCGAGGAAGCCCGCGCTCGATGCGACGAAGACCACGCCGAGCTCGACCGCCGACAGGGGCTGGGTCGCGAAGATCGCCTGGAGCGGCGGCAGGTAGATGATTGCGAGCTGGACGAGCACCGTCCCCACGACCGCCGCCGTCAGGGGCACGTTGCTCCGCCAGCCGAGGTGGAAGAAGCTCTCGCGCTCCGACCGCACCGCCAGCGCGTTCCCGAGCTGGAGGAAGGCGAGGACCGAGAAGACCATCGTCTGCCAGTGCCATCCCCCGGCGATCGCAGACGCCTGGACCGAGAGCGCGACCAGGCCCATGAGCAAGCCGAGCCAGAGCGCCTGCTGCCAGAGGCCGCGGGCGAAGATCGACTCGCTCATCGGCCGCGGCGGACGACGCATCGTGTCGGGCTCGGCCGGCTCGACGCCGAGCGCCAGGCCCGGCAGCCCGTCGGTCACCAGGTTGATCCAGAGGATGTGGACCGGGAGGAGCGGGATGGGCAGCCCGGCGAGCGGGGCGAGGACCATGGTCCAGATCTCGCCCGAGTTGCTCGTCAGCGCGTAGCGCACGAAGCGGCGGATGTTGTCGTAGATCCGCCGCCCCTCCTCGATCGCGGTCACGATGGTGGCGAAGTTGTCGTCGGCGAGGACCATGTCCGCCGCTTCCTGGCTGACCTGGGTCCCGGTGATCCCCATCGCGACCCCGATGTCGGCGCGCTTGAGCGCAGGCGCGTCGTTGACGCCGTCGCCGGTCATCGCGACGACCGCGCTGCGTCCCTGCCAGGCCTCGACGATGCGCAGCTTCTGCTCCGGGCTGGTCCGGGCGTAGACGGCCACGTCGGCGACGATCTGCCCGAAACCCGGCTCGTCGAGCGCATCGAGCTCGGCACCCGTCAGCGACCGCCCGCCTTCCGACAGGATCCCGACCCGTCGCGCCACCGCCTCCGCCGTCAACGGGTGATCGCCCGTGATGAGCACCGGGGTGATGCCCGCCCGGCGCGCTGCGGCCACCGCATCGGCCGACTCGCGCCGCGGAGGATCGGCCATGCCCACGAGCCCGAGGAGCCGGAGGTGGCGCTCGGCATGGTCGACGACGTCGGGAACCTCGCTGAGCCGCTGTTCGGCGAGGGCGAGGACGCGATAGCCGCCGGCGGCGTATCGCTCCGCGACCTCGGTGGCCCGCTCCCACGCCCGGAGATCGACCAGGTCGCCGAGCGGGGCCAGGGCCTCGAGCGCGCCCTTGACCGCGACCCAGACCTCACCCGCGTCCTCGTGGAGCGTGCACATCCGCCGGCGTGCCGCGTCGAACGGGATCTCGGCCGTCCGCGGGTTGACCGCCTCGAGGTCCGGACGGCTGACCCCGAGCTTGCCGGCGAGCGCCAGGAGGGCGCCCTCGGTCGGGTCCCCGGTGACGTCCCAGCCGTCGGTCGCGCGTCGGGGCGCGTGGAGGGTCGCGTCGTTGCACGCGGCCGCGACGCGGGCCAGCGACCGGAGGTAGCGATCGTCGTTCGGGTCGGCCTCACCGGTGATCGAGCCGACCGGCTCGTACCCGGCGCCGGCGACGTCGTACTCACCGTCCGGCGTCCAGACCCGTTCGACGAGCATCCGGTTCTGGGTGAGCGTGCCCGTCTTGTCCGAGCAGACGACGGTCACCGACCCCAGGGTCTCGACGGCCGGGAGCTTCCTGACCAGGGCCCGGCGGTGGGCCATCCGCTGGGCGCCGAGTGCGAGCGAGATCGTCACGACAGCGGGCAGCGCCTCCGGGATTGCGGCGACCGCCAGGCTCACCGCGGTCAGGAACATGAGCTCGACGGGCTCGCCGCGGGCCACGCCGAGCACGAAGACGACTAGGCAGATGACGAGCGCCGCGCCGGCAAGGGCCCTGCCGAGCCTCGACAGCCTGATCTGGAGCGGCGTCTGGCCCGCGGCGTGCTCCTGCATCAGGTCGGCGATCCGGCCGAGCGCGGTCGCCATGCCCGTCGCGACGACGACGCCGCTTCCCCGGCCGTACGTCGCGGAGGTGCCCTTGAACGCCATGCACCGCTGATCCGCCAGGAGCGCGTCGCCGACCGCCGGCAGGGCCGCGTCGGTCTTGGTGGCCGGCTCGGACTCGCCGGTCAGGGCCGCCTCGTTGACCCGGAGCGAGCGCGCCTCGACGAGCCGGAGGTCGGCGGGCACGATGTCCCCGGCCTCGAGCCGGACGATGTCGCCGGGAACCAGCTCGCCCGCCGGGATGGTCGCCAGCGCGGCCGCCCGGAGGACGCGCGCCGTCGGGCTGGTCATCTCTTTGAGCGCCGCCATGGCCCGGTCCGCCCGGTAGTCCTGGACGAACCCGATGACACCGTTGAGGACGACGATCGCGAGGATCACCGCGGCGTCCTTGAGGTCGCCGATGAGGGCGGTGACGACCGCGGCGATCACGAGGACCACGATCATCGTGTTCGCGAACTGCGCGGCGACCAGGCGCCAGGTCGGGACGCGGCGCCGCTCGACCAGCTCGTTCGGTCCGACGTCCGCGAGCCGTGCCTCAGCCTCGCCCGCCGACAACCCGGTGGTCGCCTCGGTCCCGAGCGTCGCGAGAACCTCGCTCGCGTCGAGAGCCCACGGCCGTTCCGGCAGCTGCCAGGTGCGCGATCGTCTCAACTCCGGGGTCGGGTCCCGGTCCTCCGCGTCCATGCCGCTAGCGTGGGCACGTCGCCACCCACCGTCCAAGGGCCTCAGGGCACCGCAGGACGCGCCCGATGGCCCGACCGGAACTCACCCTGGCCTTCTCCTTCTCGACGCTTCGAGGACGGGGCACCGCGGGGTCCCGCTCTGGCCGGGGGCCGGGATCATGGATCGTCCGACGGGTGGAGCGGGGACCGGAGCGCGACCGGATCGCCCAGCCAGGATGTCGCGGGAGTCGCCCAGTACCGGGCCATGGCTTCGAGGCGGGGAGCGTACGTCGCTCGGGCAGCCTCGAACGCGGGCCACGAAGTGTCGGTGGATTCGATCCGATAGCCGGCTTCCGCGAGACGCGCGCAGGCGGCATCAAAGTCGGAGCGGTCGAGGTTGGTTGCCTCCCCCGTGCGGAATCCCAGGTTGTAGATGTCCTCCACGAGGTGGGTCCCGACCCGCTTGAACAGCTTGGCTTCGCCGCGAGGGATGCCGCTGATCGTCGTGAGCACGAGGCAGGCGGCATCGAGGACCGTCCCGAGGGCGCTGATCCAGGACAGGTTGTCGTGACTCGATCGGAAATAGCCCAGCAGCGGGTAGGCGACGTGCGAGTCGAGGACCTCGACCGCCCAGTGCTCCCACTCGCCGAACAGCGCCGGCAGTCGGTCGACCAGGTCGAGCTGGGCGTACGTCTCGAGGAGCGCAACCGCTGACGGCGGCGCGCCGGCCGCTGCCTGGAGGGCGACGACCTCGACCTCTCGGCGCTGGTACGAGCCGTAGAGCGAGAACAGGAACGTCACGACCAGGGCGACCGCGCCGAGCCCCGACAGCGCGGCGATGGTGATGGCGAGACGAGCCGCCGCGCCATTCGCGACGATGTCGCCGAACCCGAGGGTGAGAACCGACGTGGCCGCGAAGTACAGGGCACCACCCAGATCGGGCGTCGGCAGGAGCTCGTCGCGCAGGGCGTACAGGACCAGGCCATAGCCGGTGATCAGCGCGAGGACCCAGGCGACCAGGAGTGAGACCGTTGCAGCGGGCGCGAACAGGCCGAGCACGCGGTCGTACGACCTGCCCGGCCGGCCGTCGCGGATCGTCCGGAGCCCGCGCCAGGAACCGCGGACGAGATACCGGCCGATCCGAAACCAGCCCGGCGTCGGACGGGGAACGACGACCGTCTCGAACATGTCCCAGTAGACGAGCGCCAGGAGCAGGACGCCGAGGGCGAGTGCGATCGCATCCATCGCAGGCCGATCATCCCACGCGGCGACGACCCTGGATGACAATGAGGCGGTGAAGGCCCTCGTCCTCCGAGCCGAATGGGAGCCGCGTGACGACGAGAAGGAGCTTCTCGTCCCGCGTGCGGGTGACGGACGGCCCGCGGATCGCGCGGCGCGGCTCGCGGGCCTGGCGCCGGCCGACGATCACGCTCGAGAGCCGGCCCGACCCGGCGCCGCGGCCCGACGAGGTGGTCATCCGCGTGCGAGCGGTCGGGATCTGCGGCTCCGACCTGCACTTCGTCGAGCGCGACCCGGACGGCTACATGGTCTACCCGGGCATGGTCGGCACGCCGGTGGTGACGGGTCACGAGTTCGCCGGCGTGGTCGAGGCCGTCGGATCGGACGTCCGCGACTTCGCGGTCGGCGACCCGGTCTGCGCCGAGGAGATCGCCTGGTGCGGCGACTGCTTCGCCTGTCGGGCCGGCCGGCCGAACAACTGCACCCGGCTCGAGGAGCTCGGGTTCACGTTCGACGGCGCCCACGCCGAGTTCGTCGTCACCCGGGCCCGCTACTGCTGGCCGCTCCGGCCGCTCCTCGAGGCCGGCATCTCGGCGGCCCGCGCGTTCGAGCTGGGAGCCCTCGTCGAGCCGACGTCGGTCGCCTACATCGGCCTGTTCGTGAGCGCTGGCGGGTTCGCGCCGGGTTCGCGGGTCGGCGTCGTCGGGGCCGGCCCGATCGGCCTGGCGGCGATCGCCCTGAGCCGGGCGGCCGGCGCCGGGCGGATCATCGCCTTCGAGCCGAGCGAGGGCCGGCGCGAGCTGGCCCGAGCCATGGGCGCCGACGAGACGATCGATCCGCACGACCTCGGCCCGGACGGGCTGGCCGGCCGCGCGCTGGAGGCGTCGCGCGGTGCCGGCCTCGACGTGTGGGTCGAGGCAAGCGGTGCGCCCGCGGTGACCGAGGCGATGGCCGCGACGCTTGCCCCCGGGGGGCGACTCGTCCTCCTGGGCCGTGGACCGCACGCGGTCGACCTCGACCCGGAGTGGCTCATCGTCCGTGGCGCTTCGATCCACGGCTCGATCGGCCACTCGGGCTCCGGTGCGTTCGGCCGGGTCATCGACCTGATCGCCGCGGACCGCCTGCCGATCGGCGAGATGATCAGCCGGCGGGTCGACCTGGCCGCCGGGGCGGCGCTCCTCGACGGCTACCCGCGCCGGGAGGCCGGCAAGACGATGATCGTCCCGTGACGCCGGCGCGGACGCCACGGGTGCGACGACATCGCGGCCGGTGGTCAGCCCCGCCAGGCCTCCCCGTCCGGGAATGCGTACCGCTCGAGGCTCTCCCGCCGCATCTCGGCGCTGTAGCCGGGTCGGGTCGGGACCCGGTAGCGCCCGTCCCGGATCTCGACCGGATCGACGAAGTGCTCGTGGAGGTGGTCGACGTACTCGATCATCCGGCCCTCGAGCTGGCCGCTGACCGCGATGAAGTCGAAGACCGACAGGTGCTGGACGAGCTCGCACAGCCCCACCCCGCCCGCGTGCGGACAGACGGGCACCCCGAACCGGGCGGCGAGCAGGAGCACGGCCAGGACCTCGTTCACCCCACCCAGCCGACACGCGTCGACCTGGCAGACCGACAGGCCGTCGGCCTGGAGGAACTGCTTGAACATCACCCGGTTGTGGACGTGCTCGCCGGTGGCCACCCGGATCGGGGCCACTTCGCGGGCGATCCGGGCGTGGCCGAGGATGTCATCCGGGCTCGTCGGCTCCTCGATCCAGTACGGCTCGAACCTGGCGAGCGAGGCCATCCAGTCGATCGCCTCGTCGACGTCCCAGCGCTGGTTGGCGTCCATCATCAGGAGCTGGTCGGGCCCGATCGCCGCCCGCACGATCCCGGCCCGGCGGATGTCGTCATCGAGGTCCGCGCCGACCTTCATCTTGAACCGCGTCCAGCCTGCCGCCAGCGCCTCCTCGGTCAGGCGCCGGATCTTGTCGTCGGGGTAGCCGAGCCAGCCGACCGAGGTCGTGTAGGCGGGGTAGCCGTCGCGGACGACGATCGCCTCGCGCCCGGCCCTCGTCGCGGCCCGGTCGGCCAGCATGTCCCGGGCGTGGTTCGGGCTGAGCGCGTCGCTGATGTAGCGGAAGTCGATCGCGGCCACCAGCTCGTCGGGGGTCATGTCGGCCAGGAGCTTCCAGAGCGGCTTCCCGGCCCGCTTGGCTCGCGAGGTCCCAGACGGCATTGACCAGGGCCGCGGTGGCGAGATGGATGACGCCCTTCTCGGGCCCGATCCAGCGGAGCTGGCTGTCGCCGACGAGCTCGCGCCACAGGGCGCCCGTGTCGGCGCACAGCTCGCCCTCGGACCGACCGACGATCCGGCCCTTCAGGGCCTCGATCGCGGCCACGACGACCTCGGTCCCACGGCCGGTCGTGAACGTGAAGCCGTGGCCCTCGAGGCCGTCGGCGGAATCGGTCCGCAGGATCACGTAGGCGGCCGAGTAGTCGGGGTCGACGTTCATCGCGTCCGAGCCATCGAGCGACCGCGAGGTCGGGAAGCGGACGTCGTGGACGTCGGCGGCGACGATCGTCACGGCCGGTCGGCCATCGCCGGGACCCCGAGCCGGTACACGTCGCCTGCCGTCCCGCCGAAGACGGCCCCGCGCTCGCTCGCGGTCAGGCCCCGGAGCGTGGCGACGGCAGCGTCGAACACGGACTCGTACGAACCGGCGAGCAGGCAGACCGGCCAGTCCGAGCCGAACAGCAGCCGGCGCGGGCCGAAGACGTCCAGCGCGTGGTCGACGAGCGGCTGGAGGTCGGCGGGCTGCCACCGGATCGGGTCGGCCTCGGTGACCATCCCCGAGATCTTGCACCAGACGTTGGCGAGCTCGCCGAGCGGGCGCAGCCGCGATGCCCACGGCTCGAGCCTCCCGGACGCGATCGGCGGCTTGGCAAGGTGATCGACGACGAAGCGCACGCCGGGAAGCGCCCTCGCGACGGCGACCGCCGCCGGAAGGTGCTCCGGCCGCACGAGCAGGTCGTAGGCCAGGCCGGCCGCGCCCACCGCCGCGATCCCGGCCCGGACGTCCGCCCGCCCGAGCCAGTCCGGATCGGGCTCGTCGTGGACCTGGTGGCGGATCCCGACGAGGTGCCGGCCGCCCGGTCCCGCGCGCAATCGTGCGACCTCGTCGGCCACGCTCGGCTGCGTGAGGTCGACCCAGCCGACGACCCCGGCGACGAACGGGGTCGCCTCGGCCAGGGCGAGGAACCCGGCCGTCTCGGCGACGCTCGATCGGGTCTGGACGAGGAGCGTCGACGCCACGTCGCGCGCGGCGAGGTGCGGCGCAAGGTCGGCCGGTTCAAAGGGCCGGCGGATCGCCGCGAGGTCGTCGGTGAGCCACGGGTAGTCGGCCTTCGTCGGGTCCCAGAAGTGCTGGTGGGCATCGACGATCCCGGCCATCACCCGCCCGCCGCTGCCGGCGGGCCCGGCGTGGGTGCGTCGGCGGCGAGGAGGCCCTCCGACTTGAGCTCGGACCACAGGCCGGCCGGGATCGGGCGACGTATGAGCTCGGGGTACTCGTCGAGGTGGTCGATCGAGCGGACCCCGGCGACGAGCGAGACGACCGCCGGATGGGCGAACGAGAACTGGACCGCCGCCGCCTTGAGCGGCACCCCGTGCCGTTCGCACACGGACCGGATCCGTGCGGCCCGGGCGACCCGCGCGGCATCGGCGGGCACGTAGTTGAAGGTCGCGCCCGGGCGCGGGTCGGCCAGGAGCCCGCTGTTCATCACCCCACCGATGACCACCGCGATCCCCTTTGCGAGGCAGAGCGGAAGGAGCTCGGGCAGGGCCGCCTGGTCGAGCAGCGTGTAGCGGCCGGCGACGAGGAAGGCGTCGAAGTCACCCTCCCGCGCGAACCGGGCGAGCATCCCGGCCTGGTTCATCCCGGCGCCGATCGCCCCGACCGTGCCCTCCTCGCGGAGCCGGGCCAGCGCCGGGTAGGCCTCACCGATGGCGGTCGCCCAATGGTCGTCGGGATCATGGATGTACGCGATGTCGATGCGCTCGAGGCCGAGCCGTTCGAGGCTCGCTTCGAGCGACCGGCGGACCCCGTCCCGGCTGTAGTCGAACACCGGTCGGACCGGCGGCGTTCCCGCGTAGAACGCGTCGTCCCTGCCGGCGAGCGACTGGCGGTCGACATCCGCGCCAGGCGGGATCGCGTCGCGCGGGACGAGCACCCGGCCGACCTTCGTCGAGAGGGCGAACTCGCCGCGCGGCCGGCCGGCCAGGGCCATCCCCATTCGTCGCTCCGCGCTGCCGTAGCCGTAGAGCGGGGCGACGTCGAAGTAGCGGATCCCCAGGTCCCAGGCGTGGCCCACGACCGCGACCGCCGCGTCCTCGGGGACGGGCCGGTAGAGACCGCCGATCGACGCGCCGCCGAGCCCGAGCCGGGTGACCCGGACTCCGGTCCGCCCGAGCGCCACCGCCGCATACGGGTCGATCGTCAACCGCGCCGCCACCTTTCTCGGCCGGGTTTGACCACGGGTCGCCGACTATCGTACGGTCGAGGCCGAGGCTCCACAGCCAACCGGCTGATCCAGCCCCCGGGAGGTGTCCTTGCCCGCCGGCGACCAGCGCTACCTCGTCACCGGCGCGCTCGGCTGCATCGGCGCATGGACCGTCCGCGCGCTCGCCCGCCGGGACATCCCCGTGGTCGCCTTCGACCTGGCGACGAACACCCGCCGGCTCGAGCTCGTCGCCAGCCCCGAGGAGCTGGGCCGGGTGACGCTCGTCAAGGGCGACATCACCGACCTCGCGTCGATCGAGCGAGCCCTCGACGAGCACGGGATCACGAACGTCATCCACTTGGCCGCGCTCCAGATCCCGTTCTGCCGGGCCGACCCGCCGCTCGGGGCCCGGGTGAACGTCGTCGGGACGGTCAACGTGTTCGAAGCGGTCCGGCGTCGCGCCGAGCGGATGGGTCCCGTCGTCTACATGGGCTCGATCGGGATGTACGCGGCGAGCGACGTCGACCCGACCAGCGGCCGCCTGGAGAACGACGCGGTCGCCCACCCGACGAACCTCTACGGCGTCTACAAGCTGGCCAACGAGGGCACGGCCCGGGTCTACTGGGTCGAGCACGGCCTGTCGAGCATCGGCCTGCGACCGTACACGGTGTACGGCCCGGCTCGCGACCAGGGCCTGACGAGCACGCCGACCAAGGCGATCGTCGCGGCGATCCTCGGCCGGCCGTACACGGTCACCTTCGGTGGCCGGACGGTGTTCCAGTACGCCGAGGACGTGGCCGAGACGCTCCTCGTCGCCAGCCGGAGCGAGCTCGCCGGCGCCCATGCCTTCCATCTCGGCGGCAGCCTGGCCCACGTCCGCGAGTTCGTGGCTGCGATCGACGCCGCCGTCCCGGGTGCGGCGGCGCGGATCGACGTCGTCGAGGGGGGCCTGCCGTTCCCGGAGGACGTCGCCGCCGAGGCCATCGCCGTCCTGGGACCCGTCCCGGTGACGGCGCTCCAGGACGGCGTCGCCCGGAGCGCGGCTCTCTTCCGGACCCTCCACGAGCGCGGCGCGCTCGTCGCCGAGGAGCAGGGGCTCGAGGCGTAGCCCGGGCCGGCGGCCCGGGGCCTGGTCGAGGCCACGGGCCAGGTCGGTTCGGCGCATCATCCGGGCATGCCCGTCTACGAGGATCCGATCGACGGCGTCACCGTCCCGGTCGGAGCGCTCCAGGCGCTCGCCACGGGGATCGTCGAGGCGCTCGGCACCCCGTCCGACATCGCCGCCGACGTCGCCGAGGTCCTCGTCGCCTCGGACCGGCGCGGGATCGCGTCGCACGGGACGGCGCGCCTGCCGGACTACGCCGCGCTCGTCGAGGCGGGCGTGCTCGATCCGGCGGGCCGGCCGGTGCTCGCGTCGGCGCGGCCGGCGCTCGGCCGGTTCGATGCCCGGAACGGCTGGGGGCACCACGCCGGCCGGGTCGCCGTCGACTGGGCGATCGACGCGGCCCGGGCGCAGGGCATGGCGACCGCCGTCGTCGGCCATTCCAACCACTACGGGATCGCCGGCTGGTACGCGCTCCGGGCGGCCGACGCCGGGCTCATCGGGATCAGCCTGACCAACACGTCGCCGGTGGTCGCTCCGACCCGGGCGATCGACCCGCTCATCGGGACGAACCCGATCGCGATCGCGGCACCCGCCGGGCGATGGGGCGTCTTCTGCCTCGACATGGCCACCTCCACGGTGCCCCGTGGCCGGATCGAGGTCGCCGCCCGGCGCGGCGAGTCCATCCCGGTCGGCTGGGCGATCGACGAGGAGGGCCGGCCGGCGACGACGCCCGACGCCGCGCTGCGTGGCGCGCTCCAGCCGCTCGGCGGGGGCGAGGCCACGGCCGGCTACAAGGGCTACGGCCTGGCCCTCGCGATCGACCTCATCACCGGCGTCCTGACCGGCTCGACCTACGGCCCGAACGTCGTGCCGCTGTTCAGCACCCACGCGGGACCGTCTGACGTCGCCCAGACGTACGTCGCGATCGACCCGGCCGCCGTTGACGACGGCGACGCGTTCGTCCGCCGGGTCGAGGGCTACTTCGACCAGCTCGCGGGCGCGCGGACGATGCCCGACGCGCCGGGACGGGTGCTCATCCCCGGCGAGCCCGAGGCCGAGGCCGAGCGGCGGACCGCGGCCCTGGGGATCGTGATGGACCCGGTCCACGCAACCACCCTGGCCGGCCTCGCCGATCGGCTCGGCGTCGCGGTCCCGTACCGGCTGCCAGGCGCCGGATGACCGACGAGCGGGTCGACGTCGCGGTCATCGGCGGCGGGATCGTCGGGCTCGCCACCGCCCACCAGCTGCTCCGCCGGCGACCCGGGCTGCGCCTGGCGATCGTCGAGAAGGAGCCCGAGCTCGCCCGCCACCAGTCGGGGCACAACAGCGGGGTCCTCCACGCCGGCCTGTACTACGCGCCGGGCTCGCTCAAGGCGACCCTGTGCCGGGAGGGCAAGGTCGAGGTCGAGCGGTTCGCCGAGGAGCACGGGATCCCGGTGCGCCACCCGGGCAAGCTGGTCGTCGTCCTGTCCGAGGCCGAGCTGCCCCGGCTCGATGCGCTCCGCGAGCGGGCCGAGGCGAACGGCGTCGAGGGCCTCGAGGCGGTTGGGCCGGAGCGGATCCGGGAGCTCGAGCCGCGAGCCGCGGGCATCCGTGGCCTGTGGTCGCCGCGGACCGGGATCGTCGACTTCCGGGCGGTCGCCCTGGCGATCGCCGACGAGGTCCGCGGCGCAGGGCGGCCGCGATCGACACGGGGCGAGCGGTGACCGGGCTGCGCGAGCTGCCGGACGGCGTGGTCCTGTCCACCGGCCGCGGCGAGCTCCGGGCCGGCCGGGTCATCGCCTGTGCCGGGCTCCAGGCGGACCGGGTCGCCGCGATGTCCGGCGGGGACGGGCCCGAGGTCCCGCGGATCGTCCCGTTCCGGGGCGACTACTACACCTTCAAGCCGGAGGCCCGCGGCCTCGTCAGCCGGCTCATCTACCCGGTGCCCGATCCGCAGTTCCCGTTCCTCGGAGTCCACTTCACGCCGCGGATCGACGGCGAGGTCTGGGCCGGCCCGAACGCGGTCCTGGCGTTCGCCCGGGAGGGCTACCGGCGGCGCGACGTCGACCTGCGCGACCTGTTCGAGACCCTGACCTACCGCGGCTTCCTCCGGCTCGCCGGTCGGTACCTGCGGATGGGCCTGGCGGAGATGTGGCGCGACTGGTCGAAGCGGGCGTTCGTGGCCGAGCTCCAGCGCTACCTCCCCGACCTCCGGTCCGACCAGCTCACCTTCGGCCCGTCGGGCGTCCGCGCCCAGGCGCTCGGCGCGGACGGGACGCTCGTCGACGACTTCAGCCTCGGCGGGTCGCAGCGGATCCTCCACGTCCACAACGCGCCGTCGCCGGCCGCCACCGCGTCGCTCGCGATCGGGCGGGTCCTCGCCGAGCGCGCCATCGAGCGGTTCGAGCTGGCCTGAGGCCGGAGGGAGTCGATGTCGGAGGACGCGCCGGTCCGCTGGGGGATCCTCGGCACGGCCGGGATCAGCGCGAAGTTCATCGCCGGGGTGAACCGCTCGAGCGAGGCGACGATCGTCGCGGTCGGCAGCCGGACGGCCGAGCGGGCCGCAGCCTTCGCCGCCGAGCACGGGATCGCCCGGGCCCACCCGAGCTACGACGACCTCCTCGCGGACCCGCTCGTGGAGGCGGTCTACGTCTGCCTGCCGAACACGCTCCACCACCCCTGGACGATGCGGGCGCTCGCGGCCCGGAAGCACGTCCTGTGCGAGAAGCCGTACTCGCGCCGGCCCGACGAGGTCGTCGCCGCGTTCGACCTGGCCGAGCGGGCCGGGCTCGTCCTGTCCGAGGGCTTCATGTGGCGCCACCACCCGCAGGTCCGGCGGCTCCTCGAGCTCCTGCCCGAGATCGGGCGGCTCGAGACGATCCGGGCGACGTTCAGCTTCGTCCTCGACGATCCGGGCGACATCCGGCTGCGGGCCGACCTCGAGGGTGGCTCGCTGATGGACGTCGGCTGCTACTGCGTGAGCGGCGCCCGGCTGCTGGCCGGCGAGGAGCCCGACCTCGTCTACGGGTCGGCGGTCACCGGGCCGTCCGGCGTCGACGTCCGGTTCACCGGGATCCTCCGCTTCCCGAGCGGGGCGGTCGCCGAGTTCAGCTCGGGCCTGACGACCGATCACCGCGGTCTCGAGGCGATCGGGACCGCCGGCTCGATCCGGCTCGTCGATCCGTGGCACGCCCGACCGGCCACGGTCGTCCGCGACGGCGTCGAGCTGGCCGTCGAGCCGGCAGATCCCTACCAGCTCGAGGTCGACGACCTCAGCGCGGCCATCCGCGGGCGACGGGCGCCGCTCCTCGGGCGAGCGGATGCCCTCGGCCAGGCCCGGACCATCGACGCGCTCCTCCACTCCGCCGAGGCCGGGCACCCGCTCCGGCTGTGAGGGCGGCTCAGCCCGCCTCGCGCAGCTGGTCCTGGTCAACCGGCTCCCCGAGCGGCTGACGGTTGAACCTCGCGTCGGCTTCCATCTCGAGCCGGCTCCAGGCTCGCACCCGCATCGACGCGTCGAAGACCGCGTAGCGGCCCTTGCCCGCGGCCTTGGCCGCGTACATCGCGGCGTCGGCGTGGGCGAGCAGGTCGTCGGCGACGGTCTCGCGACCCGAGGCCAGGGCGATCCCGATGCTCCCCCCGACGGCGACCTCGGCCGGGCCGACCTGGATCGGGTGGACGAGCTCGGCGAGGAGTCGCTCGGCCGACGCGACCGCCTCGTCGACCCCGCGGACCCGGCTGAGCAGGACAGTGAACTCGTCACCGTGCTGGCGAGCCGGCACGTCGTCCGCCCGGATGGCCTCGGCGAGACGACGGGCGACCTCGACGAGGACCCGGTCGCCGGCGCCGTGGCCGAGCGAGTCGTTGATCGTCTTGAAGTCGTCGAGGTCGAGGAACAGCAGCGCGACGCTCGTCCGGCCCCGCCGCCGGCGGGCGAGGGCACGCTCGACGTGGTCGCGGAAGAGGACCCGGTTCGCGAGCCCGGTCAGCGGGTCGTGGAGGGCGTCGTGGAGGAGCTGCGCCTCGAGCCGCTTGCGGTCCGTCGTGTCGACGAGCAGCCCCTGTGAGACCGCCTTGCCGGTGAGCGTCTCCTCGGGCATCGCGAACGCCTCGTCGCGGACCCAGACCTCGGACCCGTCGCGGGCGATCATCCGGTACTCCGCCCGCAGGGGCCGGCCCGACGACCAGTGCTCGAAGTAGGCGGCGATCGCGGCCTCCCGGTCGTCGGGGTGGATCAGGCTGGGCCAGAGCTCCGGGTCGGTGATGAGCTCCTCGGGTCGGACGCCGAGGATCCCCTCGATCTGCGGGCTCATGTAGGCGAGCCGTCCACCGTCGGACACGCCCGCGTCGGCCATGTCGATGTACACCGCCGCCGGGACGTGCTCGACGAGCATCCGGTAGCGGGAGCCCGCCTCGGCGAGCTGGAGCTCGGTCCGCTCGAGCGCCTCCTGGGTGCGCTGGGCGCGCCCGGCCAGTCGGGCGCGGTCACCGAGCAGGCGGTACTGGACCAGGCCGCAGCCGACGATGATCGCGATCAGGACGAGGTCGACCACGTCGAACATGTCGAAGCCGGCCCCGCCGACCCGGCGAATCCCGAGCAGGAACGCGCCGATCGCCAGGACCACCACGGACAGCCCGCCGAGCGCGGGCGCGAGGCGCGTGGACCGGTCCACGCGCGGAGGCTAGGCGGGTCGCGCGCCGCTCACCACCACCGAATCGGACCCCTGACGATTAGCCCCCTCTCGCGGCGCTGGCGGGGGCCGCGGCGCCCGCGGAGCCCATCGCACCATCGCAGCGAACCCTCCGGGTACCAGTCAGCAATCGGGGGAGTGCGGAGTGGTCCCAGGCGTGGAAATCCCTGCCATCGATCAACCCCCGTGGTACGGGACGACACCATGACCCCGATGAGCCGCCAACCAGGCCGTTCCGGGTTCGAATCGGCCCCCGGACATCGCCCGGGTTGCTGCACGGCAGAAGCACCCTGACAAGGAGTCATCCCGAACCACGGGGATTGCTAGGTGGGGGCCAGGCGAGGCGCGGATCGCGCACGAGGGAGGCGCATGCACCGTGTTCGTGGCGGCAGGCGAGTGGCTCGGATCGCGCACGAGGCAGGCCGCATGCGTCCGGTTCGTTGGGCCAGGGGCAAGAGGGTCGCCAAGTTCAACGTCGCGACCAGGCGCGACTCGACGTCCGGGGGCCGCGACCCCCCGCGGAGCCGCGCTCAGTACAGGCTCGGGAACCGGCCGCGGATCGGACCGACGAGATCGAGCGGGGTGTGCGCGTCGAGCGTGTCGAGAAGCAGCTTCGTGCCACCGAGCCCGAACCGGTTCGTGGTCAGGTAGTCGCGGATCCCGTTCCAGAACCTCGTCGGGCCCATCCGCCGGCGGAGCCCGTCGAGAAGGCGCCCACCCTGGACGTAGATCACCTCGAAGTAGCACGACGCCGAGTAGCGGTAGATCGACCGGTCGAGCACGGCGGTCGCGCAGCGGCTCGATCGCCAGGTGCCCGTGACGTAGCGGGCGAGGAAGTCGGCCATCGCCTCGTCGGCGAAGGGCTGGCGGGCCTGGTCGTTGCCGACGAGCCCGTAGAACCACTGGTGGGCGGTCTCGTGGCTGACCAGCCAGGGGAGCTGGCCGTACGTCAGTCCGCGCGGGATCCAGATCGTCCCGGGCGACTCGAGGCCCGACCCGCCGGCGCTCTCGGCCACGGCGAACGTCGGGTACGGGTAGGCGACCATCAGGGATCGATAGCGCTTGAACGCGCGGACCGCGAGGGTCATCAGCGACCGGCCGTTCCCGCCGGGGAACGCATAGACCCGGACGAGGGTCGAGCCGACCTTCTGCGTCCGGACGGTCCACGACGGGCTCGCGGCGACCGTGAAGTCGCGCACGTCCGAGGCGACCCAGGTCGTGGTCAGCCCGTTCGTCGCGATCTTCCGACCGCTCGTCGCCAGGCGCATCGTCCGGTCGGTGTGGATCTGGACCCGCACCGACGGGCTGTTGACCGTCACGAACGGATCGCCGTGGTTCGGCCGGTTGAACTGGCGTGCGGCGCTGATCCAGGGCAGCCAGCGGTAGAGCTGGATGACGCCGTTCGCGCGGGTGAAGAGCCAGTTCGAGCCGCTCAGCGTCCGCCGCGTCGTGGCCGAGAACGCGATCCGGACGGTCGTGGTCGCGCCGTCCGGCAGGATCCCGCCGAGCGGCACGAGGATCGTCTGGTCCTTGATCGTGGGCTTGGCGGCCAGCCCGTCGACGGTCAGGCTCTTGATCTTCAGCCTGCCCAGCCGGGCGGTCACGGTGTTGAGCTCGAGCCGGTCGATCGGGCCGCCCGACGCGTTCGTGACCGCCATCGTCGAAGTCGCCGAGATGGTGCCCCGGGCGTAGCTCAGCTTGAGCCGCACGTCGTACGTCGCGCTGAGGTTCAGGCTGGTCGCGTTGACCACGCCGGGCAGGATTGCCGACGGGCTATCGGTTGCGGACGGCGGGGTCGGCTGCCCGACCGTCGGTGCGCGACCGGCGGGCGTCCCCTCGGCGGCCTGCGCCGGCGCGATCGCGACGTCCGGGTCGTCGGCCCGTGCGACGTTCGCCGGCCCGGCCCCGGATGGCAACGTGGCCGTGATGACGACGGCGGCCAGCAGCGCGGCACGCCCCGGTCGGAGACCGATCATGTCGGGTCAAGTCTGGCCCCTCTCCGGGGATGCGTCCACCGGACCGGCCTGGCCCGTCTGCCACGCCGCGCCGCTCAGCCCGGGCCGCCGACCTCCGCCAGGCGGCGGGCCAGGAAGTCCCGCTCGGCCTCGTTGCCGGCGAGGTCGTAGGCGCGCCGGTACGCCAGCGACGCCTCGGATCGGCGATCGAGCCGGCGGAGGAGATCGGCGCGGGCCGCGTGGAGCAGGTGGTAGTCGTCGAGCGTGCCGTCGGCCGCGATCCCGTCGAGCAGCTCCAGCCCCCGGGCCGGACCGTCGACCATCGCCACGGCAACCGCCCGGTTGAGCTCGACGACCGGCGACGGGTCGAGCGCCTCCAGCCGGTCGTAGAGCAGCGCGATCTGGGACCAGTCCGTGTCCGCCGCGGACGGCGCCTCGTCGTGGACGGCTGCGATCGCCGCCTGGACCTGGTACGGCCCGGGGCGGCGCATCCGGAGGGCGCGCTCGACGAGCTCCTGCCCATCCGCGATCCGGCGCCGGTCCCAGCAGCGCGCGGTCCTGGTCCTCGAGCAGGACGAGCCGCCCGTCGGGGCCAACCCGCGCCTCGCGACGCGCGTCGTGGAGGAGCATCAGGGCGAGCAGGCCGATCGCCTCCGGCTCGTCGGGCATCAGCTCGACGAGGACCCGTCCGAGCCGGATCGCCTCGCCGCACAGCTCGCGCCGGACGAGGGCGTCGCCGGACGAGGCCGAGTAGCCCTCGTTGAAGACCAGGTACAGGACGCGCAGCACGGCATCGAGCCGCTCGGGCAGGAGGTGGTCGGGCGGGACCCGGTACGGGATCCCGGCGTCCCGGATCTTCTTCTTGGCCCGGACGAGACGCTGGGCGAGCGTCGGCTCGGGGACGAGGAATGCACGGGCGATCTCGGGCGTCGTCAGGCCGCCGAGCGTGCGGAGCGTGAGCGCGACCTGGGCCTCGAGCGGCAGCGCCGGGTGACAGCAGGTGAAGATGAGGCGCAGGCGATCGTCGGCGATCGGGCTCATCTCGTCCTCCGGGTTCGGCTCGACGGCGGCCAGCTCGGCCTCGATCTCCGCCTGGCGACGGATCGTCGCCTCCTTCTCGGCCAGCACCTTCGCCCGGCGGAGGCGGTCGATCGCCCGGTTCTTGGCGGTGGTCGTGATCCAGGCCCCCGGGTTGTCCGGGAGCCCGTCGCGCGGCCAGCGCTCGAGGGCGACGACGAACGCCTCCTGGACGGCTTCCTCGGCCAGGTCGAAGTCGCCGGTCAGCCGGATCAGCGTCGCGACCGCCCGGCCGGATTCCTCGCGGAACAGGCGATCGACGATGGTCCGCGGGTCAGGTGGCGCTGGCAACGGCCTCGGCGGTCGCTTCGGGGGAGAACTCCCAGATCGGGCGGACCTCGACCGCCCCCCTCTGGGCGCCCGGGATGCGCGACGCTGCCTCGATCGCCTCGTCGAGGTTTGCGGCCTCGATCAGGTAGAAGCCGCCGAGGGCCTCCTTCGTCTCGGCATACGGCCCGTCGGTCGCGAGGGTCTTGCCGTCGCGCACCCGGACCGTCGTCGCGGCCGAGGTCGGATGGAGCGCCTCACCGGCCCGGAACATGTCCCGTTCCGTGAGCCACTCGCCGAATGCGTTGTAGGCCGCGAGCTCGGCGTCCATCGCGTCCCCCGGGAGCGGCCCCTCGGTGGCGGCCGCGACCTCGCCCGTGTAGATCAGGAGCAGGTAGCGCATCGCGATCTCCTTCGTGTCCACGGCGGCCTCCGCGCACCGCCCGTCATGAACGCGACGAACGACGAAGCGCCAGATCGACACCCAAGCATGAGGAAGTATCCACCCCGCCGGCTCGTCTCGAGGCGACCGCGGTATCGTTCCGGCCATGCCCAAGCGCACGGAAGTCCTCCGGATCGCCGGCCGGGACGTGACGATCACGAACCCCGACAAGGTCTACTTCCCGGCCGCCGGCCACACCAAGCTCGACCTCGTCAACTACTACCTGGCGGTCGCGGACGGGGCGCTGACCGGCGTCCGCGGCCGACCGATGGCGCTCAAGCGCTTCGTCGACGGCGCGGCCGGCGACTTCTTCTTCCAGAAGCGCGCGCCCGAGAACCGGCCCGACTTCCTGCGGGTGGCGACCCTGTCGTTCCCGTCGGGCCGGACCGCCGACGAGATCGTCCTCGACGACGCGGCCGGCCTGGCCTGGGTCGCCAACCTCGGCTGCATCGACCTCAACCCGCACCCGGTCCGGGCCGACGACCTCGACCACCCGGACGAGCTGCGGATCGACCTCGATCCCGTCCCCGGCGTGCCCTGGTCGCAGATCCGCGAGGTGGCGCTCGTTGCTCGCGAGGCCCTCGCCGGCGTCGGGCTCGTCGGCTGGCCGAAGACGTCGGGCTCGCGGGGGATCCACATCAACGTCCGGATCGAGCGGCGCTGGACCTACCCGGAGGTCCGCCGCGCGGCGCTCGCGATCGCCCGCGACGTCGAGCGCCGGGCGCCGTCGATCGCGACCTCCAAGTGGTGGAAGGAGGAGCGCCACGGCGTGTTCCTCGACTACAACCAGAACGCGAAGGACCGGACGGTCGCCTCGGTCTACTCGGTCCGCCCGACAGCCGGACGCCCGGGTGTCGATGCCGCTCACGTGGGACGAGGTCGCGACCGTGGAGCCCGAGGCGTTCACGCTCGCGACGGTCCCGGCGCTGTACGCCGAGCGGGGCGATCCCGGCGCCGGCATCGACGACGCCGTCGGGTCGCTCGAGGCGCTCCTCGAGCTGTCGGCGCGGGACGAGGCCGAGGGTCTCGGCGACGCGCCGTGGCCGCCGACGTACCGCAAGCAGCCCGGCGAGCCGCCCCGGGTCCAGCCGTCGAAGCAGCGCCGGGCCGATGCCGACTACGACACGCCCGAGGCCGAGGCGGAGCGCGAGAAGGCGCGAGCGGCGATGGAACGACGGATGGACGCCTTGGAACGGGAGCGGGAGGCGCGCCGGACGGGCGGAGCGACAGCCACCCGACCGACCCCGACCGGCCGGCGCCGGTCCACGGTCCCGGTCATCGAGATCGCCCGGGCGGCCAAGAAGGACGACGCGCTGGCGGGCCTCGAACGCTGGAAGGCGCGCTGGCCGAAGGCCGCAGCCGCGCTCGAGCCGGCCGACGTCCTCGTCGATTCGATGCGCGGCCGGTCGACGACCTGGACCCGGATCCGGGTCAACCTGATCCACGTCGCCGAGGCGGACCGGCCGCCCCAGGAGGCGCTCGACCCGGACTACGACCCGATGTCCGAGTACCCGGAGGCCGACCGGGCGGCGTGGCTCGAGGCGTCGACCCAGTCGCGGGCCGCGGCCGGACGAGCCGGGAAGCGGACCGCGACGGCGGACGCTCCGTCGCCGAGCGACGACGGGACGCCACCCTCCGACCGGTCATGACCCGCGCCGAGTTCGAGGCCGTGCTCGACCGGCTCGCCGCGGGCTGGGCGGCCGGCGACTCGGAGGCCGTCGCGGCCGCGTTCGCCGACGACGTCATCTACAGCGACCCGACCCGCTATCGCTTCGAGTCGAGTGCCGAGCTCGTCCCGTTCTTCGAGCCTCCGCCCGGCGGCCAGGCGGTGACGTGGCACCAGCGGCTGTGGGACGAGGCCGCCCAGACCGGCGTCGTCGAGTACACCTACGACGGCCACCGGCGGTATCACGGCGTCGCCCTCGTGGCGTTCGGCGCGGACGGGCGGATCTCCGGCTGGCGCGAATTCCAGCACGTGTCGGAGCTCGACTGGGACGCCTTCCTGGCCGGGCCGGATACGCCGTTCGAGCCGGGCGGGGACGGCTAGCAGCAACAGGGCCACCATTGGTCCGCCAGCCGGGACATGCGACCGCCGAACGACTCGTAACGCTGCCCGTTGGTCCGCCAGCCGGGACATGCGACCGCCGAGTGGCTCCTCCTCCGCCCGTTGCTCCGCCACGCGGGACAGGCGACCGCCGAGTGGCTCCTCCTCCGCCCGTTGCTCGGCCAGCCGGGACAGGCGACCGCCAAGCGGCTCCTCCTCCGCCCGTCGCTCCGCCACGCGGCACAGGCGACCGCCCAAACCGATCGGCGGAGACGCCTAGCCTGCTAACCGACCACGCCGGCCGCAGCCGCCACGCTTCGGGTGAGCCGGTCGGTCGCGAGGGCGTCGCGGTAGGTCGCGAGCACGCGGCCCGGATCGCCGGCCGCGACCGCGTCGAGGAACGCTTCGGCCTGGACCTCGTACGGGTCGCGCCGGTTCGGCGTGCGGGTGACGCCATCGGGGGTGGCGAGGACCAGCTCCCAGGCCAGCTCCTCCTGCTCGGTCATGAGCCGGATCGTCGCCCGCAGGTCCGGTGAGACGAGCTCGAGCTCGATGACCGGCGGCTCGGTCCGCCGCGTGTTGACGAACGAGCCGACGGCCCCTGAGTCGAACCGGAGCACCGCCGCCGTCGATCCGACGACGTCGATCACGCGGTCCGCCGGCGGCCGTGGGACGGCCGTGCTTGCCGCGCCGACCACGCTCGCCTCCCCGACCAGGTGCCGGGCGAGGTCGTACAGGTGGGTCGCCTGCTCGACGACCTGGCCGCCGCCCTGGTCGGCCCGGCCCCACCAGTCGGGACCCGGCGTGCCGTCGATCCAGCGGGCCAGGACGAGCTCGGGGGGTCGCTCGGCCAGCCGCCGCCGGACCTCGAGCAGGACGTCGAGGCCGCGCCAGTGGTAGCCGACCGCGACGACCAGCCCACTCCGATCGATGGCGTCGGCGATGCGCGGCGGGGCGTCACCGTCCCGTGCGGCGAGCGGCTTCTCGACGAGGAACGGCAACCCCCGATCGATGACCGCCAGGCAGGCCGCCGGCGACAGGTACGGCGGCAGGCACAGGAAGACCGCGTCGGGCCGCGTATCGTCGAGCAGCCGGTCGAGCTCGGTGAACGTCGGGACCCCCCGTCCCGCGGCCGTCGCCGCAGCCCGCTCGGTCGTCCGGGACATGATCCCGACGACCTCGGACCGGCCGAGGCGATCGAGGGCCGCGAGGTGCTTGGGGACGATCCAGCCCGCTCCGGCGAAGGCGATCCGCAGCCGCCGCCCGCCCGCCCCGGGGCTCACGATCGTCCGGTCGTCCCGAAGATCGCCGACAGCTCGTACGCCGCCGTCTCCTCGAGCTGGTCGTAGCGGCAGTCCTCCGGCCGCTTGTCCGGGCGCCACCGGACGAACGTCGTCCCGTGCCGGAACCGGTCGCCCTGGAGGTGGTCGTAGGCGACCTCGACCACCCGCTCCGGCCGGAGCGC
The DNA here is from genome assembly GCA_963708065.1 of uncultured Chloroflexia bacterium. Taxonomy (GTDB): domain Bacteria; phylum Chloroflexota; class Limnocylindria; order Limnocylindrales; family CSP1-4; genus Chersky-267. The sequence goes on along the minus strand of CAVPRZ010000011.1, from coordinate 506,159 downwards.
CTCCCAGGACAGGTCGCGCCCGCGGTTCCAGCGGCTCGTCGCGCCCGGGACCCGCTGGCCGGACGCGGCTGCCGCCTCGGCCCATTCCGCCCACTCGGCCCACGGGTGGCCGTCCATCGCGTGCTCGCGGAGCGGCGCCAGCTCCGCGACGAGCTCCGCCCGGCGGGCCATCGTGAACGACGCCGTGATCCCGACGTGGTTGAGCTTGCCGGCGTCGTCGTAGAGCCCGAGCAGCAGCGACCCGATGAGCGTCCCGGGGCCGTCCTTGTGCCAGCGGAACCCGGCCACGACGCAGTCCGCCGTCCGCTGGTGCTTGATCTTGAGCATCGCCCGCTTGCCCGGCTGGTACGGCGCGTCGAGCCGCTTCGCGATCACCCCGTCGAGCCCGGCGCCCTCGAACCGGTCGAACCAGTCGGCGGCCTGGGCGCGGTCGCGGGTCGCCGGGGTGAGGTGGATCGGCGGCGCAGGGTTGCCGAGGACCGCCTCGAGCCGTTCCCGACGCTCGGCCTGTGCGACGGCCCGGAGATCGTCGTCGTCGAGCGCGAGGAGGTCCCACGCGACGAAGCTGGCCGGTGACTCAGCCGCCAGCATCCGGACCCGCGATTCGGCGGGATGGATCCGCAGGAGGAGGGCGTCGAAGTCGAGCGCCCCGTCGGCGCCGGCGATCACGACCTCGCCGTCGAGGACGCAGCGCTCGGGCAGCGCCGCCCGGAGCGGGTCGGCCAGCTCCGGGAAGTAGCGGTCGAGCGGCTTGAGGTCGCGCGACTGGGTATAGACCTCGTCGCCGTCACGGAACACGATCGCCCGGAAGCCGTCCCACTTGGGCTCGAACAGCCAGCCTGCCCCGTCGGGCAGTCCGTCGGACGGCTTTGCCAGCATCGGCTCGAGCGGCGGCATGATCGGAAGGCGCACGCTGCGACGATAGCCGACCCCGGGGCGATCGACCGAGCCTCCGCTCGCGGGCCGCGTGCGCCTTGCGTGTCCGGGACGCCAAGCGGCCGTCCCGGAGAGGGTGCCGGGACGGCCGCTGGTCGGTGCAGCTGTGTTGGCTAGCGGACGACCACCACCGTCGCGTCGGCGTGGGTGGCGACGTGCTCGGAGACGCTCCCCTGGAGGACGCGATCGAGCATCCCGAGGCCGCGCGAGCCGATGACGACGGTGTCGAACCCGCCGTCGACCGTCATCCGCTCGATCGTCTTCGCCGGGTCCCCGGCGGGCTCGAGCAGCTCGGCCTCGATGCCGCTCTGGCGGAGAAGCTCACGCGCCTCGACGAGCTCGGCGGCATGAGTGGAGGTGTCGTCCCACGGGTCGATCGGCACGCGGCCGGGATGGACCGGGACGACGCTGACGACCGAGATCGTGGCCTCGAACTTCTGGGCCAGCTCGATCGCGCTCTTGAGGGCACGGCGGGCAGGTTCCCCGCCGTCATATGCGACCAGGATCTTCTTCATCGTGACGGCACTCCTTCGACCCTAGGCTGGTCCATCGCGCGGCCCCGGGCAGCGGTCGCACGGCCCAAGTGACAGTGACGAATGGCCCGATCCCGTCCGGCGGTCCAGCGACCCGCTCGGGCCACGCGGCACTGTCCTCCAGCCGCGATCGGTGGCTTGATGGATCCTGCCACCGGATCGGCGCACGCCGTCCCGACCGCACCCGCGGAGGCACCGATGACGAGCCCCTCCCCCGACAACGCCAGCGACGAGCAGACGGCGCTCGCGACGACCCTTCGCGCGACCTGGTTCGGGGCGAGCCTGGACGACGCCACGGTCGGCCGCCTCACGACGCTGGCCCGACGGCGAACGGCCAAGGCCGGCGACGTCCTCATGGCCGAGGGTGACCGCTCAGACGAGCTCGGCGTGGTCGTCTCGGGCCGACTGGCCCTGCGCATGCTCGTGCCCGAGCGCGGGATGGTCACGATCCTGACCGTCGAGCCGGGCGACCTGTACGGCTGGTCGACGATCGCCGCCCCGCAGCGCGCGACCTCGACGGTCGTGGCCATCGAGCCGAGCGAGCTCATCGCCTTCGACGGGATGGACCTCCGGCTGGCCCTCGCCGAGGACGACCGCCTCGCCGCCGCTCTCTATCCACGGGTCCTCGAGGCGGTCAGCCGCCGGTTGAGCGCGACGCGCCTCCAGCTGCTCGACCTGTTCACCAGCCAAGAGCCCGACGCGTTGTGAGCGCTCCCACCCCGACGATCGATCCCGCCGAGCCCATCGGCTTCCTGTCCCGCCCGGAGCTCGATCGGCTGATCGAGGCGCTCCAGGCCGACGGGCGACGGGTCATCGGCCCGACGATCGCCGACGGCGCCGTCGTCTACGACGAGATCGCATCGCAGGCCGACCTGCCCGCCGGCTGGCGGGCCGACCAGGCCCCCGGTCGCTACCGGCTCGAGCACCGCGGCGGGGCGCGCCTGTTCGACTACGTCGTCGGACCGACCGCCTGGAAGCGGTTCACGTTCCCGCCCCGTGTCCCGATCACGGTGGGGCGGCGCGAGGGCGGCGCGGTCACCTTCACGGCCGCCGAGCGCCCGGCGACTCCGCTCGCGTTCCTGGGTGTCCGGGGCTGCGAGCTGGCCGCGCTCGGGATCCAGGACACGGTCCTCATGGCCGGCCCGGCCGTCGATTCGGACTACGCCGCGCGGCGGTCCGAGGTGCTCGTCGTCGCCGTCGAGTGCGTGACCGCCGCGTCGACCTGCTTCTGCACGTCGATGGGCACCGGTCCCGAGGTCCGCTCGGGGTTCGACCTCGCGCTGACCGAGCTCGACGACGGGTTCATCGTGCGGGTCGGGTCGCCGGCCGGGGCCGATCTCGCGACACGCCTGCCACTCGCCCCGGTCGAGGCCGAGCGCCGGGCCGAGGCGACGGCCGCCGTCGCGGCCACCCGTCGCTCGATCGGCGATCCGGTCGACACCGACGGCCTGCCGGCCCGCCTCATCGCCAACCTCGACAACCCGCACTGGGCGGAGGTCGCCGAGCGCTGCCTGGCCTGCGCCAACTGCACCCTCGTCTGCCCAACCTGCTTCTGCACGAGCGTCGGCCAGCGGTCCGACCTGGACGGCCAGGAGTCGGTCGCCGAGCGAGCCTGGGACAGCTGCTTCACCGCCGGCTTCGCCAAGGTCGCCGGGGGCAACTTCCGGCCGCGCACGCAGGACCGCTACCGCCAGTGGCTCACCCACAAGTTCGCGACCTGGTGGGACCAGTTCGGCACGTCGGGCTGCGTCGGCTGCGGACGCTGCATCACCTGGTGCCCGGTCGGGATCGACGTCCGGGCCGAGCTCTACGCGATCGCCGGCTCGCGATCCGGAGCCCGGGCCGCGGCCATCGCGATCCAGCCACCTCCGACGCCCACGCCGGTCGGCCCACCGGTCGACCCGGCCACGATGCCGCACCCGCCGGCCCTGGCGACGGCCCCAGCCGTCGCGGCCGCCCCGAAGGCGCCGACGAGCTCGGTCCGCGCCTGCATCGCCCGGGTCGTCTCGACGCGGACCGAATCGCCTGACACGACGACGCTCGTCCTGGCCGACGTCGACCCGGCGATCGTCGCCGGTCTGCCCGGCCAGTTCGTCATGGCCGCCCTGCCGGCCTTCTCCGCCGCGCCGATCTCCATCTCGCGTTACCGGCCCGACGGGATCGAGCTCACGATCCGCGCGGCCGGCCCGGCCACCGCCGCGATCACCCAGCTCGGTCGGGGCGACCAGCTCCAGCTCCGCGGTCCGATGGGCCGCGGCTGGCCGGTCGAGGCCGCCTACGGCCACGACGTGGCGATCGTCACCGGCGGGATCGGCCTCGCACCGCTCCGCCCGCTCATCGACGCGATCCTTGCCGAGCGCGAGCGGTTCGGTGCCGTCCGGCTCTACTACGGGGCGCGGACCTGGCACGACCAGCTCTACGGCGACGAGCTCGACACGTGGGGCGGCCGGCCCGACCTCGACGTCGCCCTGACCGTCGACCGCGCCGGTCCCGAGTGGTTCGGCCGGGTCGGCATCGTCACCCACCTCTTCGACCGGGCGACCTGGGACGGCTCGAACACGGTCGCCTTCGTGTGCGGTCCCGAACGGATGATGCAGGCGACCGTCGAGACGCTCGGTGATCGCTGGGTGGCCCAGGATCGGATCTGGGTGACCCTCGAGCGGCACATGGAGTGCGGCGTCGGGCTGTGCGGTCACTGCCAGATGGGCCGCTACTTCGTCTGCCGCGACGGGCCCGTGTTCAACGTCGCCGCCCTCGAGGGCATCTTCGGCCGGGAGGGGATCTGATGATCGAGCGCGTGTCGCCCGTCCGCCGCGCTCGGGAGGCGGGCTCGTCCATCCGGCCCCGGCTCGGCGTCGTCAAGTTCGCCTCGTGCGACGGCTGCCAGCTGACCCTGCTCGACCTCGAGGACGAGCTCCTCGCCCTCACCGAGCGGTTCGAGATCGTCGAGTTCGCCGAGGCGACGACGAACCGGTCCGACGGACCGTACGACGTCCTCCTCGTCGAGGGCTCGATCAGCACGCCGGAGCAGGCCGAGGAGATCGTCCGCCTGCGGCGCCAGACGCCGCTGCTCGTCACGATCGGGGCGTGCGCCACCGCGGGCGGGATCCAGGCCCTCCGGAACTGGGGCGACGAGACCGAGTTCCGGGCCGCCGTCTACGCCCACCCCGAGTACATCGAGTCGCTGGCGTTCGCGACGCCGGTCTCCGACCACGTCGCGGTCGATGCCGAGCTGCGCGGCTGCCCGATCGATCCGGGCCAGCTCGTGGAGCTGCTGACCTCGCTGATCGTCGGGCGCCGGCCCCAGCTCCCCGACGAGTCGGTCTGCCTCGAGTGCAAGCGTCGGAACGCGGTCTGCGTCGCCGTCGCCGGCGGGTTCGCCTGCCTCGGCCCGGTCACCCGGACCGGCTGCGGCGCCCTGTGCCCGGCGTACGGTCGCGGCTGCTACGGCTGCTTCGGGCCGCGCGAGCAGGCCAATGCCCGCGGGCTCGCCCGGCACCTCCAGGTCGTCGAGGGTCGCGCCCCGGCCGACGTCGGCCGGCTGTTCGCCGGGTTCACCGCGTACTCGGAGCCGTTCCGCTCGATGGTCACGGAGCTGGGCGGGGTGGCCGCGCCGGGCGTCGCGCCGGGCGGTGGACCGGCCAGGGAGTCCCACGATGCATGACACGCTGATCCCGGCCGGGCTCGACGCCGTGTTCGATGTCCCGATGGTCACCCGCGTCGAGGGCGAGGGCTCGCTCCGCCTGCGCGTCCGGAACGGGGTCGTCGAAGAGGCCCGCCTGGCGATCTTCGAGGCGCCGCGCTACTTCGAGAAGCTCGTCGTCGGCCGGACACCGGACGAGGTCATCGACATCGTCGCCCGGATCTGCGGGATCTGCCCGATCGCCTACCAGATGAGCGCCGTCCACGCGTTCGAGGACCTGTTCGGGGTCGAGGTCGACCCCGAGGTGCGCCGCCTCCGCCGCCTCCTCTACTGCGGCGAATGGATCGAGAGCCACGCCCTCCACGTCTACCTGCTCCACCTGCCCGACTTCCTCGGCTACCCGAGCGCGGTCGAGCTCGCCCGCGACCACCGCCCGGCCGTCGAGCAGGCGCTGCTGCTCAAGCGCACCGGGAACCGGCTCGTCAAGCTCCTCGGCGGACGGCCGATCCACCCGATCAGCGTCCGGGTCGGCGGGTTCAGCCGGGTCCCGCGGCGCTCGGAGCTCGAGGCGCTCCGGCCCGAGCTCGAGGCGGCCGTCGCCCAGGCCCGCGCGACGCTCGATCTCGTGACCACCCTGCACGTCCCCGAGTTCGAGCGCGAGCCACGCCTCGTCGCCCTCCGCCACCCGGCCGAGTACCCGTTCAACGACGGGCGGATCGTCTCGAACGACGGGATCGACCTGCGGCCGAGCGACTGGCGGGAGGCCTTCCACGAGGAGCACCACGAAGGCTCCAACGCGCTCCACGCCCGGACCGCCGACGGCGGCGTCGTACCTGCTCGGGCCCGCCGCGCGGGTCGCGCTGGCCGGCGAGCAGCTCCATCCGCTCGCCGCCGAGGCGCTCCGTGCGACCGGGCTGGTCGCCCACATCCGGCGCAACCCGTACTGGTCGATCGCGGCCCGGGCGATCGAGCTCATCGGCGCGACGGCCGAGGCGCTCGACATCGTCGACGGGTATCGCCCGCCGGCCGCGCCCGGCCGTCCCCTGGACGCCGCGGCCGGGCGTGGCCGCCTGGGCGACCGAGGCCCCGCGGGGCCTGCTGTTCCATCGCTACGAGGTGGACGAGCGAGGTCGGATCGCGGCCGCCCAGATCGTCCCGCCGACGAGCCAGAACCAGGGCGCGATCGAGGCCGACCTCGTGTCGCTTCGCGCCGCACGTCCTCGACCTGCCCCACGACCAGGCCACGATCCGGCTCGAGCAGCTCATCCGCAGCTACGACCCGTGCATCTCGTGCGCCACCCACTTCCTGGACCTGTCGATCGAACGGGGGTGACGTGATGGGCGCTCGATCGGTCTGGCTCGTGGTCTGCGGCGAGCCCGAGCGCGGCGACGATGCCGCCGGGCCGATCGCCGTCGACGGCCTGTCGCCCGGGCTGCTCGCCCGGTGCGAGGTCCGCCGCGGGGCCGCGCTCGATGTCGAGACCCTGATGGACGTCCCGGCCGGGGCGTCGTGCGTGCTGGTCGACGCCGCCGTGGGGATCCTTGCCGGATCAGTCGTCGTGATGCCGCTCGACGAGCTCGCCCGGCCGGTTGCCTGCCCGGCCACGGACGCGGCACCGCGCTCGTCGCACACGCTCCCGGTCGAGCACGTGATCGGGCTCGTCCGGGCCCTGCGCGGAGGGCTGCCGGCCGGCTCGTTCGTCGGCATCGGCGCGGCGTCGGCCGGTCTCGGGGCGCCGCTGTCACCGGCGGTCGCCCGGGCACTGCCCGCGTTCCGCGAGGCGATCGCCGCCGAGATCCGCCGGCTCGACGCGGGCGCGTAGCGGCCCTGGCGCGGTCGGCCGGGGTCCGCGCCGCGCCCTGCTCCAGGTCATTCGTTCCTGAACTTCACCAACGCACGATCGGCGATGAAGTTCAGTCGTGAACGATCGCGGCGAGGAGTGCGCCCCAGGTCAGCGAACGGCTCGCACCGGCGCCGGTCTGTGGCACGATCGCCGCGATGGGCACCATCAAGGCCCGCTACGACGCGGCCGCCGAGCGCTACCTCACCTGGTGGGGACCGGTCCTCGCTCCGACCGCGACGCGCCTCCTCGACCGCTATTCGCCGGAGACCCGCGACGGCGCGGGGCCGCGGGTCCTCGACCTCGGGACCGGGACCGGGCTCCTGGCGATCGGCGCCGTCCGTCGCTGGGGAGACGCGCGCGTGGTCGGGCTGGACGCGTCGACCGGGATGCTCGGCGTAGCCGCGGCCCAGGCCGACGCACAGCTCGCGGCCGGCGAGCGCGACCGCCTCGAGCTCGTGCCGGGCGACGCCGGACGCCTGCCCTTCCCGGACGCCTCGTTCGACCTCGTGCTGTCGTCGTTCGTCCTCCAGCTCGTGGCCGAGCGCGGCGCCGCCCTGCGTGAGGCGAGGCGCGTTCTCCGACCGGGTGGGCGACTGGCAACCATCACCTGGCTCATCGCCCGCGAGGACGACCGGTTCGCCCCCGACGACGCATTCGAGGAGGCACTCGACGAGCTCGACATCGACGACGAGGGCGACCCCGAGGAGGCCAGGAGCGGGGACTTTCCGTCTGCCGCGGCGGCCGCCGCGCAGCTTCGGCGGGCCGGCTTCCGCGAGGTCCGCGCCGAGGGAGTCGAGCTCGTCCACGCCTACGACCCGGCGACCTACGTGGCCTTCCTCGAGGAGTACGCCGAACGCGAGGTGTTCGAGGACCTCGAGCCCGACCTGCGTCATCGCCTCCGGGAACGCACGGCGGCGCGCCTCGGACGGCTGGAACCCGATGCCTTCGTCTGGAGGGCGCCCGTCGTGGAGGCGGCCGGGCGACGCCCATGACTGCGCCCTTGACACTATCAACGCCAGCGTGCCGCCGGACCGTTGCCATGAGCGGGGCTCATCGGCGCAGGTGAACGCGAGCGTGATCGCCGACTGACTGACCGTCAGTCGTGCAGCAGTCGTGCGGGGGTCGCGCCGGCGCCATGAGCCCCAGTCATGGCGACCGGGTCACCCGGGCGTCCCCGGAGGCCCGGACTAGCTCTCGGCGGACTCCGCCTCGCCCTCGGCGGCCTCGCCCTCGGCGGCCTCGCCCTCGGCGGCCTCGCCCTCGGCGAGCTCCTCCTCGGCGGCCACGACCGGCTCCTCCTCGATCCGCGGCTGCTGGACCCGGGCGACGATCTCGTCAAGATCGGTGAGCAGGGTCACCTCGGGCGGGATCGTCAGGTCGCGGACATGGACGGTGGCCTCGAAGTCGACCAGCCCGTCGATCTGCACCTCGATCGACTGCGGGAGCCGATCGGGCAGCGCCTTGACCTTGACGCTCTCGAGGATGTGGAGGAGCGTCCCGCCGAGCTTGTCGACCGCGTACGACTCGCCGACCATCGCGAGCGGGACGTCGACCGTCAGCTCCTCGGTCATCCGGACCGCGAACAGGTCGACGTGGAGCATCCGCCGGTAGACCGGGTCGCGCTGGACGCTCTGGACCAGGACCGGGGTCGGCTTCTTGCCATCCACCGACAGGTCGACGAGCACGTTCTGGCCGATCCGGCGCTGGAGCAGCTCGAACTCGTGGCTGTCGAGGCTGAGCGGCTGGGACGGGACGCCGTGGCCGAAGACGACCGCCGGGAGCTGGCCGGCCCGGCGCAGGTGCGCGACGCGCTTGCCGAGTCACGTCGCGGTTCGTGGCGGCCAGCGTCGGCCGATCGTTGCTCATGGTGTCGGGGGATCCTCCGTCGTTTGTGCATCGCGCACGGTAGCACAGGCGCGCCTCCGACCCCATCGGGCCCGGTCGGACCGTTGGAGGTAGGATCACGTCCATGGCCGCCACCATCCTGATCGTCGAGGACGAGTTCGCCGTCGCCCGGGGCATCCAGTTCGCCCTCCAGCAGGAGGGCTACGAGGTCGTCGTCGCCCGGTCCGGCGAGGAGGGCCTCGAGTTCGCGACCGGCCAGGCGCCGGACCTCGTCGTGCTCGACGTCCGGCTGCCCGGGATCGACGGCTTCGAGGTCCTCCGCCGCCTCCGGGCGGCCGGCTCGAAGGCGCCGGTCCTCGTCCTGACGGCCCGCGACGACGAGGTCGACAAGGTCATCGGGCTCGAGCTCGGCGCGGACGACTACCTGACCAAGCCGTTCGGGCTGCGCGAGCTCATGAGCCGGATCAAGGCCCTGCTCCGACGGGCCTACGGCGACCTCGCCGACGCCGCCGGCGGCCGGGTCATCCGTCACCACGACCTGCTCATCGACCTCGAGCGCCGCCGCGTCCAGCGCGGCCACAAGCGGATCAGCCTGACCGCGACCGAGTTCGAGATCCTGCGTCACCTCGCCAGCCGGCCCGGCCGGGTCTACTCCCGGCGCGAGCTGCTCGAGCTGCTCCGCGACTACGAGGCGCTCGACCAGGACGAGAAGACGATCAACGTCCACGTCAGCCACCTGCGGGAGAAGATCGAGGACGATCCCTCGAACCCCGCCTTCGTCCTGACCGTCAGGGGTGCCGGCTACGCCTTCGCCGAACGCTGAGCCACATTCGACACCCGACGCCCGATCGCCCCGGATGCCCGGGCGGCTCCGCCGGCTCATGCCCCGGACGTTCCAGGGCCGGCTCACCCTGGCCTTCATCTCGGTCGTCTCGCTGACCCTGCTCCTCGTCGGACCGCTCGTCATCCTCCGCCTCGACGCCTACTTCCTCGACCAGGAGCAGGAGAACCTCGACGGCCGGGCCACTTCGACGGTGGCCATCCTCGACCTGTTCGCGCAGCAGTCGATTCCGGGCGCGGTCCTCGACCAGAACGGCGATCTGACCCCGCAGGCGGAGGCCTTCTTCGGCTCGCGCTACATGCGCGACATCGCCGACGACGTGGCCCAGGCGGACCTCGACATCTCGGTGGGTCGCCTGGTTCAGGGCGTCGACGGGAACCCGGCGATCGAGGCCGCCTCGGACGGCCAGTTCCACGTACCGCTTGTCGCGGCGCCGAAGCGGCTCCAGGCGCGCGAATCGTTGACGGCGACCTCCCGGCCAGCGCTCGGCGGGACTGCGGCCGTTCCCTGGGGTATCCAGGTGTCGCTGTCGAACCCGTACACCTACCGGGCGTCGACGCTGACCGCCGTGACCGGCCTGTTCGTCGTGGTCGGGATCATCGCCTTCATCGTGTCGGTCGCCGTGGCGACGTTCCTTGCCCGCCGATTCACGACGCCGCTCCGCCGGCTGACCACCGCCGCCCGCGACCTCGAGCAGGGCGAGCTCGGCAGTCGCGTCCCGACCCGGCTGGCCGTCACCGGCGCGATCGAGATCTCCGAGCTGTCGCGCCAGTTCAACGCGATGGCCGACCGGCTCGAGGAGAGCGTCGAGATCATCCGCCGCGACCGCGACCGGAGCCGTGACTTCCTGGCCGACGTGTCGCACGAGCTGCGGACCCCGATCACCGCGCTGCGGATGTCGAACGAGCTCCTCAGCGAGACGGCCGGCGACGACCCGGACACGCGGGCCGAGTTCCTCGAGACGAGCCGCCAGCAGCTCGAGCGGCTCGACTGGCTGGCCCAGAACCTGCTCGAGCTCTCGAAGCTCGACTCGGGGCTCGTCCTGCTCGATCTCCGGCCGGACGACCTCCGGGCCGCCGTCGAGTCGGCGGTCGAGCAGGCCCAGTCGACCGCCGCGCGGCGCGGGTTGAAGCTCGACCTCGAGCCTGCCCGCCGAACCCGGTCCGGATCCGCCACGACCCGCAGCGGATCGGCCAGGTCGTCACGAACCTCGTCGGCAACGCCCTCAAGTTCACCCCGCGGGGCGGGTCGGTGACCGTCGAGCTCCAGCCCGTCGCGGAGGGTGCCCGGATCGTCGTCCGCGACACCGGCGTCGGGATCGACGCGGCGGAGCTGCCCCACATCTTCGACCGCTTCTACCGCGGGACGATGGCCAACGAGGCGCGCGGCAGCGGCAGCGGGCTCGGGCTGGCGATCGTGAAGTCGATCGTCGACCTCCACGCCGGCCGGGTGACCGTCGACAGCCGGCTCGGGGCGGGCACGACGTTCACGGTCCTCCTGCCCAGGGACCCGCGGGCCGCGAGCGAGGCTCCGCCCGCAGTGAGCCCGAGCGAGACGGAGATCGAGCGACGGGTCGAGGGCGCCGTCCGGCCCGAGGTAGCGGATTCTTCACCTTCCACCGCCTCGTGATTGAATCCCGATCCGCCACGCTTGGCGGTAATCCACCGAACGTCGCGACCCTGGGAGCTCACCCCGCATGACCGAACGACCCACCGAGCCGTACCCGGACCCCGCGGATCCAGCCGCCCACCAGGCGGAATCCGCGAAGACGCCCGACTCGACCGCTCCCGCCGCGCCGACGCCGGCGACCCCGGCCCGGATGACCGCCTCCGGCCCCACGCCGGAGCCGGCGGTCGAGCCGCCCGCCACCGTCGCGCCGGCGCCGACCGCCGAGCCCGTCGTCTGGGCAGCGCCGGCCGCCGCGGCCGCAGCTCCGCCCGCGGCGGCCTACTCGCCGGAGCCCGAGCTCATCGATCGCGATCGCGTCACCTGGCAGACACCGGCCCAGCCGACCCCCGAGTCGTGGTTCGAGCCATCCGCAGCAGCGGCGACCACCGTGGCCAAGCCCGGGCCGGCAACGACCCAGCCGCGCCGGTCGGGCGGGATCCTGGCGCCGGTCCTCGGCGCCGCGCTGATCGCCGCGATCCTGGCGTCCGGTGGGACCTACCTCACGCTCCGGGCGACCGGCGCGCTCGACCGCCCCGCGGCGGTCGCGTCGGGTCCGTCGGGCCAGGCCGTGAGCGTCCCGCAGCCGATCAAGATCGACGAGTCGTCGGCGATCATCGCGGTCGCCGCCAAGGTCAGCCCGGCCGTCGTCCGGATCGTGACCACCGGCACCGACACCTCGGACCCGACCTCGCTCCCCGCCGAGGGCATCGGCTCCGGGATCATCTACGACTCGAACGGCTGGATCCTGACCAACCGCCACGTCGTCTCCGGCAGCGGCCAGCTCAAGGTCGAGCTCAAGGACGGACGCAGCTTCGACGGGCACGATCTACGGGATCGACACCCTGACCGACCTCGCGATCGTCAAGATCGACGCGACCGGCCTGCCGGCGGCCCCGCTCGGCGACTCGTCGAACCTCAAGGTCGGCCAGACGACGATCGCGATCGGCAGCCCGCTCGGGACCTACACGAACACCGTCACCAGCGGCATCCTGTCGGCGAACCGGCCGGAGCATCGACACCGGCACGGAGCAGGTGGACAACCTCCTCCAGACCGACGCCGCGATCAACCCCGGCAACAGCGGCGGGCCGCTCCTCGACGCCGGCGGCAACGTCATCGGCATCAACACCGCGATCGCGGCCAACGCCAACGGGATCGGCTTCGCCATCCCGATCAACATCGCCCGGCCGATCATGGACCAGGCCGTCGCCGGCCAGAAGCTGACCCGGCCCTACCTCGGCATCCGCTACCAGATGCTCGACCTTCAGACCGCAACCGACCTCAAGCTCCCCGTTCACGAGGGCGCCTACGTCGACGGCGGGCAGACCGGCACCGGCCAGACGGGCGAGGCGGTCGTCCCGGACGGGCCGGCGGCCAAGGGCGGCATCCAGCAGGGCGACATCATCATGGCGATCGACGGCCAGGCGGTCGACACCGAGCATCCGCTCGACTCCGTCCTGACCCAGTTCGCGCCGGGCAAGACGGTCACGATCGACCTGCTCCGGAACGGCCAGAAGGTCCAGGTCCAGGTCACGCTGGGGGTCCGCCCCGCCGACCTGTAGCCTTCGCGGGAACCCTCATTCTTCGGGCCCCGGTGTTTCCCCCGGCACCGGGGTCCGGCTACGCGATGCCGCGCGGCCGACCGACTACGGGGTCAACGCCGGTGGGGCGGGCGGCGGTGAATCTCGACGCCCGCCCAGGCGAGCGTGCCCTCGATCGGGGCGTTCGGCTTGCGGACGCGGACGGTGACCTCGGCGATCGGGAAGTCGGCGAGGAGCTCGTGGGCGATCGCCTCGGCGAGCGCCTCGATGAGCCGGAAGCTGGTCGACTCGACGATCGTCCGGACGGTCTCGAAGACGACGCCGTAGTCGACCGTCCGGGCCAGGTCGTCGTCGAGCCCGGCCGGCTGGAGGTCGAGGCCCAGCTCGACGTCGACGTGGAACGGCTGGGCCTCGCGCTGCTCCTGCTCGAGCACGCCGTGGCGGCCCATGAAGACCATGTCGTGGAGGACGATCCGGTCGGTCATCGCGGCGCTCCGGGGCCGCCGGGCGGCGCGTGCCGGATCGGTCCAGCCGCGGACGATCGCGTCGGTCATCCGGGCGACCCGGACGTTCGGCCCGGACGTCGTGGACCCGGACGACGTCGGCGCCGTGGGCGATCCCGAGCGCCGTCGTGGCCAGCGTCGCCTCGAGCCGCTCGTCGGCCGGCAGGTCGAGGACCCGGCCCAGCGTCGACTTGCGCGACGTGCCGAGGAGGATCGGCCGGCCGAGCGCCCGCAGCGCCCCGAGGTCGCGGAGGAGCGCCAGGTTGTGCTCCGGGGTCTTGCCGAAGCCGAAGCCCGGGTCGACGATGAGCGACTCCCGGCGGCAGCCGGCCCGGAGCGCCCGCTCGATCGCCGCGCCCAGGTCGGCGACGACCTCGGCCACGAGGTCGTCGTAGCGCGGCTCGGCCCGGTTGTGCATGAGCACGATCGGGACGCCGCGCTCGGCCGCGAGCCGGACGAGGGCCTCGTCGGGACCGACGCCCCAGACGTCGTTGATGAGCGCCGCGCCGGCGTCGAGGGCCGCTGCGGCGACCGCTGGCTTCGTCGTGTCGACGCTGATCGGGACGTCGGGGTAGGCGCCGCGTGGAGCGCGGCGACGACCGGGACGACCCGGGCGAGCTCCTCCGCCTCGTCGACCGGCTCGTGGCCGGGCCGGGTCGATTCGCCGCCGACGTCGAGCAGGTCGGCGCCCTCGTCGACCATCCGGCCCGCCAGCGCGACCGCCGCGGCGACGGGGTCGGCCGGGGCCGCGGCGAGCAGCCCGTCGCCCGAGAACGAGTCCGGCGTCGACGTTGACGATCCCCATGACGTAGGTCCGCTCGCCCCAGCGGAACGACCGGCCGCCGATCGTCGTGGTCCCGAGGCTCGCCCCCGCGCCCGGCGATCCGCCGCTCATCGGACGGCCGCCAGCGCCTCGGGACCGGCCGCCCGGATCGCCGCGGCATCGGCCGGCTCGTCGCGCAGCTCCGGGTCGTCGACGAGGATCGCCCGGACCGCCCCGACGAGGTAGAGCGAGCCGGCGACGACGACCGGCCCGGGCGCCTCGGCCAGCGCCCGCTCGAGGGCCGCCTCGACCGGCCGGACGACGACCGGACGCGAGCCCGGCGCGACGGCCGACCAGCCCTTCGCCAGGCGCTCGGCCGGGAGCGCGCGGGGCAGGTCGACCTGGGTGCAGATGACCCGGGCGGCGCGGGCGACCGGGGACGCGGCGAGCGCCGCGAGCACGCCCGGCGACGTCCTTGTCGGCCATCGAGGCCGAGGACCAGGGTCAGCGGGCGGCGGCTCCGGCTCGTCGCCGCCCTGGAGCGTCGAGCGGAGGTCGTCGAGCGCCCGGGCCAGGACGGCGGCCCCGGCCGGGTTGTGGGCGCCGTCGAGGAGGACCTCGCGGACCGCGCCGTCGGGCGTCCCGTGCGCGTCGTCTCGAGCAGCTCGAGCCGGCCCGGCCAGCGCGCCTCGGCGAAGCCGCGCCGGCGAGCCTCCGCCGCCGACCTCGGCGATCCCGGCGGCCGCCAGGGCATCGAGCACGGCGTCGGCGACGGCCGCGTTCGCCGCCTGGTGCCGGCCGCGCAGCCCGACCCGCGTCTCGCCGAGTCCGCGCAGGGCGACGACGATCCCGTCGCGATCCCAGCCGCGCACCGGCGGGGCGGCCACCTCGGTCAGCGGGACCCCGAGCCGGCGCGCCCGGCGCCGGATGACCGCCGAGCGCGTCGCCGGTCGCCCCGGTCACGGCCAGGTCGCCGCGCTCGATGATCGCGGCCTTCTCGCGGGCGATCGCGGTCGACCGTCGACCCGAGCCGGTCCATGTGGTCGAGGTCGACGTTGGTGATCGCGGCGACACCGCCGTCCCAGGCGTGGGTCGCGTCGAGCCGGCCGCCGAGCCCGACCTCGACGAGGGCCAGGTCGACCCGCTCCTCGGCGAACCAGCGGAAGGCGACGGCCGTCAGCAGCTCGAACTCGGTCGGCGGCCCGGACCGGCGGGCGACCCGTCGCGCGGCGTCGAGGACCTCGCCGACGAGCCGGGCGAACGTCGCCGGGTCGACGAGCCGGCCGTCGACCTGGAGCCGCTCCCGATAGCTCACCAGGTGCGGCTTGGGGGTCTCGGCGACGCGGTAGCCGGCGGCCCGCAGCGCCGACCCGGCGAGGGCGAGGACGCTGCCCTTGCCGTTCGTGCCGCCGACGAGCGCGCCGCGGAAGCTGAGCTGCGGGTCGCCGAGCTCGCGCAGGAGCGCCCGGGTCCGGCCCAGCCCGAGCCGGATCCCGAAACGACCGCGGTCCTGGAGGGCCCGGAGCGCCTCCTCGTAGGTGAGGTCGCTCACGTCACTCCCGAGACAGCTCGTCCTCGTAGAAGACGCACTGGTTGAACCGCGGGGTCAGGCAGACGTCGTTGACGTAGCCCTGCTCGAGGTGGACCCCGCCGCGGAGCTGGCAGCGCGAGATGTTGGCGTCCTGGCGGATGAGCGCCTTGAGCAGGTGGGGCGCCTGGATCGGGATCGCGCCGCGGGTCCCGGTCATGTAGAAGTGCGGGCAGACGTTGCGGCGCAGGTTCGGCAGCCCGAAGGCGCCGCCGCGGGCGATCACCGGGAGCGGCGGGTAGCCGGGTCGCGCGCTGGCCGTCGTCGGGGCGGTGCTCACCCGGGCGATCGGTCCGATCCCGAAGGACGGCCGTCCGGTGGGCCCGCTCGGGTGGGCGTTCTTGGGTTTTCGGGCCTGCACGCATGCCTCGCGATCGGGGGACGTCACCGAACGCCCGCTCTCCGCGCCAGAGTACAACGGGGCGGCCCGCGCGGGCGTGCCCTGCGGAATCGAACGAGCGTGCGACAATGCGGCTCAATGACGAGCCGGCGCCAGCGTATCTCGCAGGTCAAACCACGCCCCCCGTCGACCGGTCGTCCGGCACCCGCCAAGCGACCCGCCACCCGGCCCCCTGCGCCGACCCGCCTGGCCCCCCACCGCAAGATCGACCGCGGCCCGGGGATGCCGATCTACCTGCGCGTCCTCCTCGTCGTGGGAGTCGCGGCGCTGGGCATCGTGATCGTCTTCGCCGGCATCGGCGTGCTCGGCCGGGCGGTCGGGATCGTATCGTCCCAGTTCTCTGCCGCGATCAGCCAGGTCACCTCCAGCCCGACACCGAGCCCCGCCGAGCAGGTCGTCCCGAACGCGCCGGCACTGAGCGTGCCCGGTGAGTCCTACACCAACCAGAAGAGCGTCGATCTCACCGGCACCGTCCCGGAGGCGTTCGTCGGCCAGCCCGACGTGTCGATCCGGGTCTACCGCCAGCTCGAGGACCAGGGTCCGCAGCAGGTCGCCGAGGTCCCGGTCGGGGAGACACCCGCGTTCCTGGTGCCGGGTCTCGAGCTGGCCAAGGGCCGCAACGACTTCACCGCCACGGTCGTCGGGCCGGGCGGCGAGAGCGACCCGTCGAAGGCGATCACCTACATCCTCGACACGACGAAGCCGACGATCAAGATCACCCGGCCGACGAAGGATGCCGTGGTCAACGGCAAGACCGTGACGATCGCGGGCAAGACCCAGGCCCGGAGCTCACTGGTGGCCAAGAACCTGGCCAACAACGCGTCGGTCACCGGCAAGGCCGGCGACGACGGATCGTTCAAGCTCGTCCTGGCGATCGCCTCGGGGCCGAACGCGATCAGGGTCACGGCGACCGACCCGGCCCAGAACCAGGCCGCGGTGCTCATCAACGTCAACCGCGGCGCCGGCAAGCTGCGGGCCGAGATCACGGCCTCGCGCTACCAGTTCGTCCGCAAGCGGCTGCCCGACGACGTGACCCTGTCGGTCGCAGTGACCGATCCGGACGGGCACCCAGTCGACGGCGCGACCGTGACGTTCACCCTCACCCCGCCCGGGGTGGCCCCGATCACCCGCACCCTGACGACCGATGGCGAGGGTCGGACGCGCTGGCGGACCGCGATTCCCAAGGGCGCCGCGCTGGGCCGGGGCGTGGCCGCGGCGCTCGTCCACACCAAGGACTACGGCGACACGTCCACCCAGACGTTCATCACGATCAACAAGTAGGCCGCGTCCGCCGCGGCTGGAGCGCCGCCTCGGGCGGCCGGCTCGACAGGGACAGAACTCGCAGCTACCATCCGCCCATGCCGGTCTGGCGCTGCCCGCACTGTGGGACCCCGCAGGCCGAGGCCGCCCGCTGCTGGGTCTGCCGGCGCTCGAGCACCAGCTGCGCGACCTGCGCCAACTTCCGCCACGCCGTGTTCGGCGGCGTCGGCTACTGCAGCCTCGACCGCGGCCGGAGCGCGCTGGCCGGCGACGAGATCCGGTCCTGCTGGGTCGCCCCGACGACGCTGATGGCCGAGGCGGTCGCCGTGGAGCTCGCGCCTGCCGAACACCCGTTCGCCCCTGACCCGATCGAGACCGACCCGCTGGCGAGCGAGCAGCCGACTCGCTTCTGGGTCGAGGTCGAGGGCTAAGCCGGCTAGTCCGGGGTCAGGGTCCTGCCGGCGGGCAGGTCGGGAACGGGTATGACGCGGGGTCGTAGACGCCCAGGTCGATCGGGCTGCCGGGAGCGAGCTTCTTGCCCGGCAGCGGGCTCTGCTGGAACACGAGCGAGTCGTCGGCCGGCGTGTACCCGGCCGGCTGCGGCGTCACCGTACCCACGGTGAAGCCGTCGGCCTCGAGCTGGGACGTCGCCGTGGCCAGGGTCACGCAGCGGTACTCGCCGACGTTGACCAGCGGGGTCGGCGTCGGGGCCAGCGTCGGAGTCGGGCTCGGCGAGGGGGTCGGGGCGGGGGTGGGCGACGGGGTCGCGGTCGGTTCGGGGCCCTTCGACACGACGTAGTTGACCGTCGTCCCCTTGGCCACCTGGGTGCCTGCGGCCGGGGAGCTGGCGATGACCGAGCCGGCCGGGACCGCCGGGTCGTACGCCTCGGTGGTCGCGCCGGGCGTCAGGCCGGCCTGGACGAGCGCGGTGACCGCCTCGGTCACGGTGAGGGCGTGGAGGTCGGGCACCGCGACGAGCTCCTGGCCGGTCACGACCGTCAGGTTGATCGTCGAGCCCTTGTCGACCGTTGCGTCGGCGAGAGGATCCTGCTGGGTGATCGTCCCCTCCGGCTCGGTTCCCTTGACGAACGCGGTCGTTACGAGGACGAGACCCTTGGCATCGGCCAGCGGCCTGGCCTGGTCGACCGTCTGGCCGACGAAGTTCGGGACGACGACCTGCTCCGGTGGCGTGGTCGAGCCGCCGGTGAGGAGGCGGAAGGCGAGGAAGCCGACGGCAACGAGGATGCCGAGACCGAGCAGGCCCGCGACCCAGGCCCACGGACCCGGCCCGCCCGCGCCCTCGTCGGCCGGCGGGACGGCCGCGGGCGGTGGCGGAGGCGGCGGTGCCGCCGAGGCGCCGCCGGCGTAGGCGTCGGAGGCATACGGGATCGGCGGGTTCGCCCGAGCCACCGCAGTTCCGGCCGCCAGGACGGCCGCGCCGGCCCCCAGGCCGGCCGCGGCGGCACGCACCCCGCCGGCCCGGTCCGCGAGCTCGTCGTCGAGCGCGTCGGCCATGGCGCCCGCCGAGTGGAACCGCTCGGCAGGGTCGATCGCCATCGCCTTGCGGCAGATCGCCTCGAGGACCGGCGGGATCCCGGACCGATAGGTCGACGGCATCGGGACCGGCGGGGTGAGCCTGGCCATCGCGATCGCGGCGGCGCTGTCGCCCTCGAAGGGTCGCCGGCCGGCCAGCATCTCGAACATCACCACGCCCAACGCGTAGATGTCCGATCGCTCGGTCGCCGGCTCGCCACGGGCCTGCTCGGGGCTCATGTACTGGACCGACCCGAGGGTCGTGCCCGGCAGCGTCATCTGGGCCTCGGCGATCGCCCGGGCGATCCCGAAGTCGGTCACCTGGACCCGGCCGTCCTGCGAGAGGAGGATGTTCCCTGGCTTGATGTCGCGATGGACGATCCCGCGGGCGTGGGCGACGGCCAGGCCCCGGGCGACCTCGGCCGCGATCCGGGCCACCTGGGCCGGCGGCAGCGGACCGGTCCGCCGGAGGAGCGTCGCGAGGTCCTCCCCGTCGACGTAGTCCATGACGATGAACGGCCCGGCGGGATCGGTCCCGAAGTCGTGGACGGCGACGATGTTCGGGCGAGTTGAGCGAGGCGACCGACTGCGCCTCCATCCGGAAGCGGGTGACGAAGTCGGGATCGCGGCCGTACTCGGGCCGGAGGACCTTCACCGCGACGTCGCGGCCGAGCTGGCTGTCGGTGGCGCGGAAGATGGTCGCCATCCCGCCCTGGCCCAGCAGCTCGATCAGCCGATACCGTCCGCCGAGCATGCTCCCGATCTCCGCCAAGTCTGGTCCCTCGCGCTACGTGCTCCCGGTCGCCCGCTCCGGCGGGCATCGTACCGTACCGGATGACGCCAGCCGGTGGGCGGCGGTGACGTCCCGCCAGCCGGTCGGGGGCTAGAGGGCCAGGTTGGAGAGGTAGGTCCGGAACTCGGCCGACAGGTCCGGGCGCTGGAGGGCGAGCTCGACCGACGCCTGGAGCCAGCCCATCGTCGTGCCCGCGTCGTAGCGGGTGCCCTCGAACTCGTAGGCGTAGACCGCCTGCTCCTCCATGAGCGCCTCGATCGCGTCGGTCAGCTGGATCTCGCCGCCCGCGCCGCGCGGCGTCTGCTCGAGCTTGTCGAAGATCTTGGGGGTCAGCACGTAGCGGCCGATGATCGCCAGGTTCGACGGGGCGACCGCCGGGTCCGGCTTCTCGACCACGCCGCGCACGCGGTGGAGCCGGCCGTGGTCCAGCTCGTCGCCGGCCGGCTCCGGGTCGATGACCCCGTAGCGCCCGGTGTCCTCGTGGGGGACCTCGCTGACCGCGATGACCGACGCGTGGGTCTGGTCGTAGACGTGGATCAGCTGGCCGATCGCCGGCCGGTCGCCCACGACGACGTCGTCCGAGAGGATCACCGCGAACGGCTCGTGCCCGATCAGCTCCTTGGCCACGAGGACGGCGTGGCCGAGCCCGAGCTGCTCCTTCTGGCGGACGTAGGCGATCTGGGCCAGGTCGCTGATGTGGCGGATCCGCCGGAGCATCTCGACGTCGCCGCGCTCCTCGAGCAGGTGCTCGAGCTCGTAGCTGAGGTCGAAGTGGTCCTCGATCGCCCGCTTCTGGCTCGAGGTGACGATGATCACCTGCTCGATGCCGGCCGCGACCGCCTCTTCGACGGCGTACTGGATGACGGGCTTGTCGACGAGCGGGAGCATCTCCTTGGGCTGCGCCTTCGTGGCCGGGAGGAACCTCGTGCCCCAGCCCGCGGCAGGGAAGACGGCTTTGCGGACTCGCATCGAACCTCGGATGGGGCGGCGCTCGTGGACCGGCCGAGTATAGCGCGGGGCCCCCGCCACCCCGGTCGGACGATCGGCCGCGGGCGTCGCCGGCCCGCGTCCGGTCGGTGCCGGCCGAGGGTCAGTCGCCGGGCGTGTCGGTGGCCGTCTCCGGCCGCGGAGAGTCTGACGAGCGGAGTGGCGCCCACTCTGGGCCGGCGATCAGTCGGTCCGCGCCTCGCTCGCCGTCTCCGGCCTCGGGGCCCGGAGTCGAACGTGGGTGAACGGGATCCGGACCTCGCGGAAGACCTCGGTCGAGACGAGGAACCCGGAGAACAGCAGGATCACCCCGATGAGCTTGCCGAGCTCGTAGTACTGGGTCGAGCCGACGCGGTTGAGACTGTCCGTGAGCGCCGGGATGAGGCCCCCGAGGGCGATGAGCGCGGTCGCCGGCGCGCGGCTGTTGACCCGCCCGTGGAGGAACGCCTGGATCGCCATCGGGACCGACGCGACGAAGTTCACGATGATCGCGAACGGGGCGATGAGCAGGTTGAACAGGAACTGGTCGCCCGGCTGGTTCGGGTCGAGCGAGTAGTCGAGGATCCGCCGCTTGGGCATGAAGACGTAGGTCGAGAACACCGCCCCGAGGACCAGCGCGAGCGCGCCGGTCACGTTCATGAACGGGGTGAGGAGCCGGAGGCTGCCCGGGAAGAGCTCGGCGGTCGGCGCGCCGGTGGCCGGGTCGATCGCGTAGCCCGGGGGTGGCAGCGTCGTCGTCAGCATGAGCACGATGCTCAGACCGGTCGCCCCGACGACGGCCAGCGCGGCGAGCCGCGGCCAGCGCTCGTTGGCGAAGTAGGTCTCGACGCCAACGGCGATCGCGAGGATCAGCGCCGCGATGAAGTAGAGGATCGGAGCACTGCCGGCGTCGGCGTACTTGGGGCTGTTGCGGAGCGCGAACATGATCAACCCGGCGAACAGGAGGCACGCGGCGAAGGTGTAGCCGAAGCGCGTCTTGCCCAGCAGGAACGCCGTGCCGAGCCCGAGCCAGCCGGCCGTCCAGACCGCGCCGGTGAGATACCACGTCCGGTAGAGCGGCTCCGACCAGCCGTTCGCGGCCGCGAGCGCCTCGCAGCCGGCGGCGATCCCGAAGAACAGCATCCCGAACGTCCAGACGAGCTGGTACGGCCGCCGCCGCTCCAGCCACTGGTCGAC
This sequence comes from uncultured Chloroflexia bacterium, assembly GCA_963708065.1. Lineage (GTDB taxonomy): Bacteria > Chloroflexota > Limnocylindria > Limnocylindrales > CSP1-4 > Chersky-267. The sequence continues at coordinate 484,307 of CAVPRZ010000011.1, read as the reverse complement.
CAGGAACAGGCTGAAGACGATGGCGAGGATCGCGGTCAGGGCGGGCAGGACGACGGACAGGTTCATGGCTCGGCGCTCGGGTTCATGCCTTTGGGTTCGGCTCTTGGCTCGGCGGTCGGTTCGCGGCTCGGCGGTCGGTTCGCGGCTCGGCGGTCAGGCGGGGACGAACTCGTGGGCGTCCCGGTGGAGGCCGTCGCACAGGCCCCAGCGAGGCTCGTCACCGGGGATCGGCACCGGACGCATGAGCTCCCGGACCTCGCCCCGCCTGCAGAACAGGTAGCCCTTGTCGGCCATCCAGCGCCGGACGTGGGCCGGGTCGGGGTGGAACTGGAACGGGCCTGGGTTGATCGCCGGCCGGCGCGTCCAGGACACGGCGGCCTCCGGGGCGACGATGTCGAGGAGGTTGATCCGCCAGGGCGTGCCCTCGATGACCTCGTGACAGGCGTCGCACCGGGTGGCGACATTGTCCTTCACGATCGTCCGGATCTGGACGCCCATGATCTCCATCGCCTCGATCGTAGCAGGTGCGTCCGGTGCGGGCCGGGAAGACCGGATCCTTGACTGGTGCTCGTCACACGCCCGTTCGTCAGCCCAGCTGGGGCACGGAATTGTCAGGTGCGCGCCATACGGCCACGCGACGCGCCGGCGGGGCCAATCCTTGACAGGCGCACGCCACACGGCCGTTCGTCAGCCCAGCTCGGGCAGGCGATTGTCAGGTGCGTGCCTGGTGAGCGCCTGACCATGATTCCGTCCCGGGCCAGGGCCGCTCGGCGGTCGGAGGCCCAACTTCACTGACGAGTGCCCGCCTGGTGTGCACCTGGCAGGACTCTGGCCAACCGACGGGGCCCTGTGCCGCGCAGGAGCTGGCGGACGCGGACGGCCGCTGTTCGGTGCGTCACCACGCGGACCGCCACGGACGGTGGGGCACCGCGCGGGTCGTGGCTGGTGCCCCCAAGGGGACTCAGACACCCGCCCGCTGTCTGATGACGACCCGCTGGCGTGGTACGTGGCGTGAAGACCGCGCTCGCTCCCTGGCGCAACCGGATCGTCGGCCACGCCGACGTGGCTCCTGCTGAGCTCGTTCCCAACCCACGCAACTGGCGGACCCATCCCGTCGACCAGCAGCGGGCCCTGACCGGAGCGCTGGCCGAGGTCGGCTGGGTGGCCGAGGTCCTGGTTAACCAGACGACCGGCCACGTGGTCGACGGACACCTGCGGATCGAGCTTGCCCTCGAGCGATCGGAGCCGACGGTTCCGGTGACCTACGTCGAGCTTTCCGAGGACGAAGAGCGGCTCATCCTCGCCACCCTCGACCCGCTCGCCGCGATGGCCGATGCCGAGGCCACCGCATTGGCGGATCTGCTGGCGGGGCTCGAACCAGGCGACGAGGCGCTCAGGGCATTGCTCGATGACCTCGCCCGCGAGTACGGCATCGATGCCCCCCGGACCGGGCTCGCCGATCCCGACGAGGTCCCCGACCTCCCGACCGACCCCTACGTCCGACGCGGCGAGCTCTATCTCCTCGGCGACCACCGGATCCTGTGCGGTGACGCGACCGATCCTGGTGACGTCGCTCGCCTGCTCGACGGCGCCCAACCACGACTCCTCGCGACCGATCCGCCCTATGGCGTCAGCCTCGATCCGACCTGGCGCGACGGCGTGTACAACGAGCTCGGACCGGCCGAGAAGCCGTACCTGCGCCTCGATGGCCAAGGGAACGGGGATGACGCCACAGCGGCGCCCGTGGGGCGACACGGGCGAACCGAGGGCCACCGCAACACGACCGTGTCGGGCGACACCCGGGTCGACTGGTCCGAGGCCTTCGAACTCGTCCCGAGCCTCACCGTCGGCTATGTCTGGCATGCCGGGGTCCATGCCGCGGCGGTCGCCGCCGGGCTCGAGCGGATCGGCTTCGAGGTCGTGTCCCAGGTGATCTGGGACAAGGGGCTCTTCGCGATCGGGCGGTCCTGGTATCACTGGGGTCACGAGCCGTGCTGGGTCATCCGCCGGCGCGATGCGAAGGTCCCGTTCCTCGGTGAGCGCAACCAGTCGACAGTCTGGCGAGCGCCCAGCCCGAAGATGATCATGGGTGGCTCCGACGAGGAGAAGCTCGACCACCCGACCCAGAAACCGGTCGTGCTCTTCGAGACCCCGATCCGCAACCACACCCGACCGGGCGATTTGGTCTACGACCCGTTCAGTGGCTCTGGGACCGCGATCGTCGCCGCCGAGGCACTCGGACGACGGGCGCTGGCTATGGAGATCGATCCGCGCTACGTCCAGGTCGCGATCGAGCGCTGGGAGCGACTCACCCGACGGACGGCGGAGCGAGTCGATGGCTGAGGCGCGCACGCTCCAAAGTCGGACCGGACCTCAGCGTGTCCGACGGATCAACCACACGACCGTGCCTATCACCAGGAAGATCGCTGCCGCGTACAGGACGATCACGGCGTTCATCGCGTCGGCTAGGGAGTGGTCCTCAGGCTCGCCCTGGCATCCGGCGACCAGCACCGCCGCCGCGATCGCCAGCGAGCCGCGCACCACACACGCCGTCTCCCACCACCGCTGGGGCGGCAGCTCATCCATGGACGGCAGCCTACCAGCGCGGGTCCACGTGTCTCGACACGATCGCTTGATCGTCTCGACCTACCAGTCCTCTGGGTCCAGCAGAGCTACGCCGTGGTAGGGCGATCGTGCTCTCAGATCCTGGCCGATGGTCGGCTGTGTCGGGCGACTCCCCTCCGCGACGAGCCGTACTGCTTCTGGCACGCGCCGGAGCGAGCCGAGGACGCGGCCGAGGCGCGCCGGCTGGGTGGTCTGCGCCGCCGGCGCGAGAAGACGGTCTCGAGCGCCTACGAGTTCGCCGGGCTGGGGACGATCGAGTCGATCCGGCGGATCCTCGAGATCGCCACGATCGACGCCCTCGGGCTCGAGAACTCGATCGCCCGGGCGCGGGTGCTCATCGCCGCGGCCATGGCCGCCGCCAAGTTGCTCGAGGTCGGCGAGCTCGAGGATCGGCTGGCCGTGCTCGAGGCGGCGATCGCCCGGACGCCGACGATCGGTCCCGATCCACTCGACGACGAGCTCGCCGCGTGAGGACCCACTCTATCCAGCGTCTCGCGGCCGTCGAGTCGAACCTGAGCCCGAAGGCGATCGTGCTGGCCTGGATGGCCGAGGCCCAGCAGTACGACGACATGGGGGCCTACGTCCAGGCCTTGGTCGCGGGCCCGACGATCCAGATGCCGCTGGACATCCTGATCAAGGCCGCGATCGACAACGCCTCGGTCAGGACCCGCGGCCAGTCGGCACAGGTCGCCGCGGACGCGCGTACTCGAGACGTACGAGCGGTCGTGTATCGCTTCTTCCTGGTCCATCAGAGCTGCGTCCTGACCGAGGCGGCGATCGATCGCGCCGGGCTCATCTACTGCTCGCTCGTGGCGACGGTCGGCGGTTACTTCCTCGGCACGAAGTCCGACCGCCCACCGTTGGAGCGACTCGAGCGGCTGCGCGAGATGGCCATCCGCCAGGTAACGAGTCTGCTCGCGCTCCAGGCCGCTCGAGAGCGAATCTCCAGCCAGCACTTCGACGGGCGGAGTCTGTTGTTTCCTGGGATGGAGCGCGAGTGGTCGAGCCACGTGTCCGACGCCCAGATGCTGTGCGTCATGATCTTGCGGCTCGCGGAGCTCGACGCCGGCATTCCGATCGACGTCGCCGAGACCGAGCCGAGCGAGGCGCAGATCGGGCGGCAGGTTGTAGCCCACGTCGACGCCGCCAGGGTCAAGACCTACGACCTGCTCGACGACGGACCGCGGCTGCGGGAGGCCCTCCGGGCCTGGCTTCTACCGGAGCCGGTGGCGTCGCTCGGCCGGACACCATGAGCGCATCGTGCCGTTCGCAACCGGCGGCTCCGTTTCCTTCACCGTACCGGCCGTTGGACCGGTTTGCATGAAGCCGACTAGCATCAGAAAGCGGCCAGGCGAGCCGAACTCTCGTGGCATATCAGCGCCGTTCTTGGGTCTGGGTCGAGCTTGCGCTATCGAGGTTCCGGGCGCGCTCATACCTCCAGCTCGAGCGATTGCTGAACCATCTGGAAGGGATCCTCCTGTTCCCACTCCCGGCCAAGCTCACGGGCGGGGACGGCTAGGTCTAGGAGGCGCCCCGAGGCTCGATAGAACCGCCCGCGCTTCTCGCCCATTGGCTCGAGCAGCCCGACGTCGACAAGTCGCTTCAGGTCTCTGCCGCCTGCATACTCCGAGACTTCGGCATGCTCGTGGTACACGCTGTTTCTCACGCGAAAACCGTTGGCGGCATCGAACAGGGCCAGCACCACTCGCTCCGGGAGATGGAGCCGCTCCACCTCCTCAACGAGCAAGCTCCAGAGTCGCTCGGCTTGGCCCACGCGCCGAGACAAGGTCCGCGCTTGGCGGAAATGCGCTGTGAGGCAGAAACGAACCCAGGGCCGCGCGTCGCGATTCGGCTGCCATCGCCCTCCGCCAACCTCAGCTAGCACGTCGTAGTAGTCCTGGGTTCGTCTCCCGAGGTACTCCTCGATGCTTGCGAACTCGGGAGCCAGAATGCCTTCCCGAGCGAGCACCATGGACTGCAGAATCCGGGCCATACGCCCGTTTCCGTCCCGAAACGGGTGGACCATGACAAAGTTTAGGTGAGCCATCGCTGCGCGGACCAACGCCGGTAGGTCGTCCGTCGGTGCCTGAAGGTCGGCAACGACCAGTTCGATCAGTTCCGGAACGGACTCAGCCGGCGGACCTTCGTAGACGATCCGACCAGTCGACTCGTTGTGAACGTAGACGGGTCCAGCTCGCCAGAGGCCGGGACCCTTGGTCATGTCGTACTTCAGCATCATGAAGTGAAGGCTTCGGATCAGCCCATCGCTGTAGGAGAAGTGCGGGTCATTCGCCAGCTGCAGAACGTACGTCATCGCGTCGCGATAGCCGGCGATGGCCAGCTTGGTCTCTTCGACAGCGTCGACCTGGTCCTCGCCCTCCGCCAGAGCCATGGCGTCGGCGAGGGTTACGTTGTAGCCCTCAATCGTGTTCGAGCCCTGGATGGCTCTGGCAAACATCGCCCGTCTGAGCGAGCCCGTCCACCTGCGAGGATGGCCTGAAACCTGGTATCTGAGGTCTCGCCGCAAATCGTCGATGCGCGAGATCACGTCAAGCTCCTGATCCGCGAGCTTGGGCGTCTCGAAGATAGCCGGCGTTCCTCTGCGGGTTATCTGGTTAGTGTTCTGCATGTGCCATATTATAATTGGCACTCGCAGATTTGCAAGCTACTATCTTGCGCGATCCTCCAACCTAGGAAACTCGGGTCCGGAACTCGACACTATGAGCACATCGTGCGTCGCCGCTACCTTCGGAATCACACCGCCGCCGCTCGAGCGTCCTTGCCATGTCGTCTCACCAAGTGAAGCGCACAAAGGCAGCGGTTCATTGCGGTCCCGACGGGTCTGATCACGGGCGAAGAGGAGAGCGTTTCTGGTGGACATCGGAGCACAACGACGCCCGCTCGTCTCGCTGGCCTGCTGCTTCCTCGCGATCGTGGCCAGCGGCTGCTCGGTGATCCTCGGCGGCAACGCCGACCCCCGACCCGACCTGCCTGGCGTGATCCGACCGACCGTCCCCCCGGGCGCAGCGACGTGGTCGGCGGTGGATTGGCAGCCGGTCACGTTCGAACGCCCAGTCAAGACTTCCGAAGAGCAATGGGATCAACCGAATGCGGTCGCTGCCGGGCCGGGTGGCTGGGTGGCCGTGGGGAGTAACGACGACGTCATGGGCTATGAGGGCCGTATCTGGCAGTCGCCTGACTCGCTCACATGGAAGCTCGTCGCCCGCGATCAACTGGCAGGGCTCGAGCTCGTCGACGTGGCGGCGACCGAGAGTGCCTATGTGGCGATCGGCACCGAGAGCTCCGACCTCAACAACCCGACGAGCACGATCCTGCGATCAATCGACGGCGTGACCTGGGTGCAGGCGACGACCGTGCCGGGTGCGTGGGCCAGCCACGTCGCCGCAGGAGCGCGGGGGTTTGTCGTCGTCGTCGAGGCAAGTGGCGGGAACGACCTGTTGTTTTCGGCCGACGGGCGGACGTGGAGTCGGGTGACCGCCCGCGAGATCGGCAAGGACGTCGTGATCGCGGACGTGGCCTGGGAAGGCAACCACTGGATCGCGGTCGGCTCTGCTCTTGAACGGGCGGTTGTCGATCGCTCGGTCGACGGCCACGCCTGGGTCGAGGAGCATCTCCCCGCGTCGGAGCCAATCCAAGGGGTGATCGATGTCAGCGCCTATCGGGTGATCCCGGGTCGATGGGCCACCCTAGTGCTCGGGCTGGACCGTGGCACGTCCTGCGCCCAGGACGACGAGTGGTGCGACAAGTACCAGGCCGCGTGGTCATGGACAGCCGAGTCCGGTTGGACGCGCCTGTCACGGTCGAACTGGTTGCTCGGGCGCGGCTACGGAGTCGACGCTTACGCCGCTGGAGACGCCGGCTTCCTCTATCTCCTTGGCGACGAGGTGCGAACTTCTCGTGACGGCTGGGAATGGACGCCGATCAAGGAGTCGCCACCCTCCTATCCCCTCGCACGGGATGCTGTCGTCACTGGCGACCGGGTGGTGGCAGTGGGTACGCCGGGCAGTGGCGATGACCTCATCGGCTGGTTCGGGAGCGCCGTGATCCATCGATAGGCGTCCGGCCAGAGTCGGCTCGTTGCCAGCGTGCTCGCACCTCTTCGTCGCCCTTGCCACCGACTCCCTCGGCACGATCTCCCGGTGAGCGCATGGCCGGTGTATCGCAATCCTCGGCTCAACCTCGGACGTGCCTAGAATTGCTCGATGGATTCCGATGATCCGCGGCTTGCCGAAATCGCACGGCGCCTGGGTGGCCCGAGGCGTCCTGACCGCCAAGAGTCGGCGTGAGCTTCTGTCGAATCCGCTGATCCGACCCTTGGCCTTGGCACTTGGCATTGATCTTGCCGAGCTCGAAGGGAGGGCTCGTGATCTCGACCAATCGATGGCCGCACTGCTGCAAGCGGCAATCTGGTTCGGCCCATTCGGGTGGACGGTGTCTGGGCACCGGCTCAGGGCGTCCGATTACGTCGAGGCCGTCGCACTCTGGGAAGAAACGGCTGATATCGCGCTGGTCGACGCCTACCTCACCCGAGCCTGGAATGACGATGTCTGGCTCCGCGGATCGTTCGGTCCGATGACGACCCTGGCTCGCGGCGACGACGCCATCCTCGGTCTACTCCTTGCGCGCCGGAGAGCTGCTGGACAAAGCGCTGGATCACCACTCCCGAGCAGAGTTCGAAGCATCGACTCTCATTGTTCTATCCCAGATCGACGGACTGACATTCGACTTCACGAACGGGAGGTTCGGGTTCTTCTCTGGCGCGAAAGATCACTTCTTTGAAGACGACGCAACGCTGGCTGGGATGCCCGAGTTCCTGAAGACCGTTCGAAAGGCCGTCAATCGAGACGTCCGTCAAACCACGAGGTCGTCGTCCTTTCAGCGGGGCCCAATCGTCCATGGTCGACATCTCGGCTTCGGAACCGCGACCAACTCCACCAAGGCTTTCGCTTTGCTCTCGGGCGTCATCGAATGGCTCGGACCGAGGGCAGACGCTCGGGCTGAGCTAACACCATGAACCCATCGTGTTCCCTGCACGCAGACCTCAGGCTCCGGCTGACCCACGTTTCCTCGGGCCGGCTAGCACAGCGCCAAGGAGTGCCAGTCCGACAGCCAGTCCGATGACGATGAGCCCCATTCCGACCGATGCGATGGCCGTTTCAGAGGAGATGTCGCGAACTCGACTTTGAACGCTCCCGAGGTCGGTCACCACTACCCATCCCAACACGAGCGCGCAGACCACGGTCCCAACGCGAGCCGTCGTGGTGCTCCCTGATCGGGTCAGGATGGCGATCCCCATCAAGGCGATGAGGATTCCCAGAACGATCGTGAAGACCCCGTCTCCCCCGCCGTCGATGCCGTTTCGGGTGATCGTCCCGATGAACGCTGCGGTGGCTGTAATCCACGGGAGGAAGGACCCGAGAACAGCGAGGCCGCCAGCGATGACGATGCGCGCTCCTCCCCAGTTGAGGGTTGACGAAGCCGCCGACGTTCCTTGTGAGGAGGGAGCCGGGCTGACGGAGCATCAAGCGCTTGGCCGCAGTTGGCCCAGAAGCTGCCGCCCGTCGACGCCGCACCGCACTTTGGGCAGTAGCGAACAGGCGCGGGCTCGGTCAACTGGCCACCTCCCTGGACATGGTGGAGTTCACCCGTCTCTCGGGCGTCGCGGCTTGAGCTCGGAGCGCCAGAGGCCATGACACCATCGCGTCGCCCGTGCCCAGGAGCGGTCGGCTCCGCCCACGACGTCCGCCTCTCTGCCAGCGCGGATGCAAAATCCATGGTGACGGAGCGTCAGAATTCAGGTCACCAATGCCGAGGCGACGCAACCTATTTCAGGATGTCGTGGCGATCATCCACCGACATATGGCCGGCGAGGCGGTGGTGGAAGAGTCGGCCATGCTGCTCAACCGCCTGACGGGCGACTCGCGCGAGGTTGACGTCGTCATCCGGTCAGAAGTCGCCGGTCATCCCGTCATCGTCGCCGTCGAGGCGACGAGCGGTAAGCGAAGAGCGGACGTCGAGTGGGTCGAGCGGATGGTGGGAAAGCACCGCAACCTGCCGACCGACCGGCTGGTACTCGTGTCGGAGAGCGGCTTCTCGTCGAAGGCAGGGGAGCTGGCCGAGCGAGAGGGAGCGATTGCCCTCTCGCCTGAGGACCTCGAAGGCGAAAACCCATCATCGAGGATTGTCGGCCGTTTGAAGTCTCTCTGGCCGAAGATGCTCGCACTGACGCCCGAACAGTTCCGCGTGTTCGTGGAACGGCCCGACGGAGGGGCCACCGAGTTTCGGGCAGAACCCGACCATCTGCTCTTCCTCGAGGACGGCACCCCGGTCGCAACCCTCAACGGCTTCGCCCACCTGATGATCCGGAAGCGGTTCCCCGAGATTGCAGAGCAGATCGGCCTGAACCGCATCGCCGAAGATCTCGACGCGTGGTTCAGGCTCGAATCGGACGGGCCGCATGCGTCGATAGAGGAGGTGCGCCGGTCACTCTTCGTTCGTTACGAGGAAAGCGATCCGCCGGAGTTCCACCTCGTGACGAGGCTCGTCATCGATGGCGCGGCTCACATCGAGGTGCGGGGACTCCCCCTTCGGCACATGCGCCTGGGCGACGTGCAGTTCTCGCAGGGGCACGTCGAGTTAGCCGGTCAGACCACCCTAGTCGTCGTGACGGAGGACGAAACGGGAGGCAAGCTGACAATGCGTCCAACGCGCTGGGCGGCACCGCCAAACGTGCGCTCAGGTTCTCCCGGGCGGCTGCCGAGCCTGTGACGCGTCTGCGCCTTCAACCTCGGATGGCATCAGCGATGAGTGCACCGTATCGATGGGGTCCCCAGCCCCGGCGCGACGCACCCCCAGGATGCATCCCCACCACCCATCGCCGTCCATCGGCCTCGCCCACGCGGTAGAGAGGAGGCGGACGAGCCGGCAGCGACTCGAGGTCGAGCTGCTTGGCGAACCACCACCAGTACGCTCCACCGACCACGAGAACGACCCGCGGATCGAGCTCGGCCGCGATCGCCTCGAACAGCCGCGGAGCCTCGGGTGCCTGAGCCACGAGCAGCGGGCCCGACGGGTTGGCCTTGATCCAGTTCGGGGCGACCGGATAGAGGTTCGCCCAGGCCAACCGACTGTACCAGGGGGAGGTCGTCGTCTGAGTCGACTCCATGACGAGCCGGAGGGTGGACCAGAAGGGCGATGTCCGCACCGGATTGCCGGCGATCCAGGCCATTGGATCGGCCTCGTCGGCGAAGACCGACTGGGTGTCGATGAGAATGGCCCGTCGTCCCTCAGGAGTCATCGCCTCCGAGGTCGCCCAGTCTGTGACCCAGCCGAACACCGCCTGGCCAACGGCTAACACTCCGCGGTCGTAGTCCGCACCGACGAGCGGCCAATGCGAAGTCAGGGGCCCCGGACCGATCTTGTCGGCCGCCCCGCCGATCGACTCCAACAGGGCCAGGTATCGGTCCTCGACCGTCGGGCTCAGTTCGCGCGTCGTGGCACCCTCCCGACTCCACACTATGAACGGATCGTGTCGGTCGAGGCCGGGTTCACGGCCTCGGACCCGCGGCCACGAACAGCGTCCTGGCGGCAGCCTGACCGCTCGGGTCCTCACGGACCGAGGCGACGACCAACGAGCCGTCCGTGATCGCGAGCCCGACCGGCCGGGCTCGTGCGCCCAGATCGATCCGGGTCGGGCCCGACAGGCCGGCGCCGACGTCAGCGACCCGCAGGTCGATCACGGAGCACTGCGGGTTGCGGCAGGTGGCCCAGGCGGCCAGCGTCTCCTCCGGTCCCGCTGCGAGCGAGAGCCCGAAGACGGGACGACCAGTCCACCTGCCGATCTGTGTCCAGGTCGCGCCGCCGTCGTCGGACGCCACAGCCCGGACCTCGCCGCCGGTCCCCGCCTTCATGGCCTCCAGTACGATGAGCTGGTCTCCGGAGGTGACGAGGCGCGAGGGCGTCGTCGTCATGGCCCCCTGCCAGGCATCGGTCCAGGTCTGCCCGCCGTCAGCCGAGACGATCGCCCGGGCGGCGCCGCCATCGTCGTACACGAGGACCACGTGGTCGTCGACCGCTCCGACCGCGAGCGCGCCGTCGTAGAACTGGGCATTCGAGTAGAGCTCGCGGGTCGTCCGACCGACGATCAGCGGATCGCCGGTGGGCGAACCGGCCTCGTCGAGTCGTTGGACGATCACGTCACCGGTCGCGCCGTCGGTGAAGGCCACGAGTCGCAGGCGATCGGAGACGACCAGGGCCGGGATTCCGACCAGCCCGACGTTCGGCGGCGACAGGCGAGTCGGCTCGGTCCACGTCGATCCTCCGTCGAGCGATCGACGAACGACGAGCCGCTGCGTCGCGACCTGCGAACCCTGCACGGCCCAGGCTGCCCAGAGAGACCCGTCTGAACCGAGGACGAGCGTATGCCGCGCGGCGTTCGGCACGGACGCCGAGATGGGGACCGGGTCGCTCCACGTGATGCCGCCATCCTCGGAGGCGCGGACCGTCATGACCCCCCAGAAGCCCTGGATCTTCTCGCGCGAGAGGAGGACGATCCGCTGCCCGTCGAAGACGAGATTCCCGTCCCACGTGTCGCCAGCGATGAGCTCGGTAGCGGACGCCGACCATGGCGGCCGCGACAGGCGATCGCGGAGGATGACGACGCCGACCGGCAGCCCGACGACCACGAGTGCGACGACGATCCAGAGGCCCGCTCGGGGTCGCCCCGGCCGCGATCGCGCCGGCAATGCCTCCCAGGCGACGGGAGCGGGGCCCACTTCCGTCATCGCTCGGTCCCCTGGATGTTCATCCGACCGCCTTGTCGATGGCGGTGAAACGATCGGACAGCGACCGAGTCAGGGAGGCCTCGAGCAGTTCATAGCCGTGGTCAAACCGCAGCCAGAGGAACTTCATCGCGCGGCCGTCCCGGAGCTCGAGGTGGAGGGAGGAATCGACGACCCCACGCTTGAGCGTGGCCCGCGCGATCTCGTCCCAACCGATCCAGCGGTTGCGATGGTCGGACGCCACGATTCGCACGATCTCATCGCGAGCGAACGGGTGGGTCGGTCGGTGGCGTGGATCGACCATCTGTCGGTTCTCGTGCCAGATCGCCGTCCAGAAAATCCTCTCCTGACCGTGGCCAGGAGTCCGAGCGACCGGCGAAGGAGGCCGTCAGGACACGACCACAGCTCTCCGTGAACCCAGTCGAACCAGCTCGTCGTGCAGCTTGCCGATACCAGCGTGCAGAGTCGAGTCTGTTCCGCGGCGGTGGGCTCCATGGGCACACGATAGGTCGGGTGCCTCGTCGGCCGATCCCACCCGATTGTCCCATTCAGCATCGACCTTCTGGGACGAGCTACCGGACCCTCGACACGACGCGATCAGCTGGACTGGGACCGGACGTCGGGGCGCATGGCCTTTGCCTTGGCGAGCTTCGCCAGCTGGAAGGGCCGACGCTGGCGTGACGCCCGCGGCACACTCTTCTGCTGCCTCACACAGGTTCGCTCACGCGCGGCCGATTGCGTCGCTCGCTCATCGGAGGATCGGAGGCTGTCATGACGCAGCAAACACCAGCGCTGTCGGGGATCAACCCAGACGCCTCGCCCGCAATGCCAGTCGATCCGACGCTCGATCGCCTCAACAGCCAGATTGACTGGTACGACAAGGAATCGAACCAGAACAATCGGTGGCACAAATTGCTGCGGGTCACATCCTTGATCGCAGCCGCAGCAATTCCAGTCCTCACCGCGCTCTCGGTGCCCGCGGGCGCAGCCGCGGCGCTTGGTGGCGCGATCGTGGCTCTCGAAGGGATCCAGGGGCTGTTCCAGTTCCAGCGAAACTGGATCGCATTCGGCGCCACGCGCGAGTCCCTCAAACACGAGAAGTATCTCTACCTCGCGTCGGCTGGTGCATACCGACAAAGTCGGGATCGACATCGGCTTCTCGCCGAGCGAGTGGAGACACTGGTAGCGCGAGAGACATCGGATTGGGCTTCAGTGCAGCAGTTCGACGACCAGCCTGAGAAGCACGAGGCGCAGACCTGAGCGCCCGTTGGCTCGAGGGAGGGTCGTCTGGGTGAGATCGTCCTCGGCCTTCTTGACGAGGTTGCCGAAGGCGTCCCAGACGAAGGCCGTCGTCGAGCCGTTCGTCTCGTTGATCGGCTCATCGGTCCGATCGAACGTGTAGGAGAGGGTCCTGGTCGGATCGGCCTTGTAGACCCGGTTGCCGTCGAGATCGTAGCGATACGTCCGGCTGCCGCCCGACCCGCTCGAGCCGGTCAGGCGGTCGAGGCCGTCGTAGGTGTAGCTGAGCGTGCCGGACTTGGCGTCGCCGTTGATGGCCCCGGCGTTGGCCAGGTTGCGCGCTTCCGATGTGACGTTGCCGGCCCGATCGTAGGCCTGGCTGATGGCCGCTGAGCCGGCCACCGTGAAGCTGATCGAGACCGGTCGCTTGGCCGGGTCATAGGCCAATGTCGCGGTCTCGGTCCCGCCGGGCAGGGCGCGGCTCGCCAGCAGGCCGTCGAGCCGGTACGACAGGCCGATCGAGCCACTGGCGACCGAGGAGCTGAGCGGGATGCTCGTCGGGCGCTTGGCCCAGTCGTAGCTGATCGCCGATGGCTTGGCGAGTGAGCCGTCCTGGCGGGCGCTGACCAGACCATCGGCGGTGTAGTCGAGATCGGTCAGGACGGTCGAGCCGCGCTTGAGCAGGTCGAGCCGGCCGGCGGCGTCGTACAGGTAGGTCAGGATGTCGGTGCCGTCGGTCACGCTGGCTGGGCTGCCGTCGAGGTTGAAGGCGGTGGTGAAGGTGAACTTGGTGACGTCACTCCCGCTGGTCCGGTCCTTGACGATCGTCTGCTTCGTCCGCCCCAGCTTGTCGGACACGACGTCGGTCCAGTGGGTGTTCGTCGTCGAGCTGCAGCTGCCCCCGGCCGGGTAGGTGCACGTCTTGTCGAGGTAGCCTCCGGGCTCGTAGACGGTCTCGGAGGTGTCGAGCGCGGTGAGGGTCGCGTTGACCGGCGGGATCGTCTTGGTCAGCCGTCCGAGCTTGTCGAAGACGTAGTGCCAGGCCTGGGTCTCGGCGCCATCGGTCGGATCGCAGCCACCGACGAGGACCTGGGCCGCCGGGCAGAACCCCGTCTGGTCGCCGACCGTGTCGTAGGCGAACGTGCTCTGGGCGTCGTCGTCGACGCTCGTCCCGTCGGTCGGGGTCCCATCGACGTAGTTGAGCCAGACCGCGGTCGGTCGGCCGAGCCGGTCGAAGCCGGTCCTGGTGACGATCCCCTTGGGGTTGGTCGTCGTGTCGGACCGCCCGAGCGCGTCGTAGGTCGTGGCGGTCGTGAGGCTGGTCGTCGCATCCGACGGAGCGGAGCCCGCGGTGACGACGAGCTGGGGCGCGTTGGCGCCCTCCTTGGATGAGTAGGTGACGCTGGTGCTCGTGTTCTGGAAGACGGCGAACGCATAGGTCCCGTTCGAGCTAAACGGGACGCCCAGGTCGTAGTCGATCCAGCCCGCGGCCTGGTTGCCGTGGACGCAGGCGAGCGAGGATCCGACCGCGGGCGCGTTGGCCCAGGTGATCCCGGTCTCGGTCCAGGACGTGTCCGACACGCCGTAGACGCACACGTCGCGTCCCGAGTTGTTCGACGTCGCGGTGTTGTTGAGCCGGAGCTTGACGTTGGTGACCGTACCCGACAGCCCGGTGACGGCGAACTTGAGATACGGCTTGTAGTCGTTCGGGGTGGCCGGGTCGTAGCGGACCTGGAGGGTGGAGAGCGTCCCGTAGTTGGTGTTGACGTTGGCGCTCTTGACGTGGGCATCGGCCGATGGGGTGAAGGTGGTCTGGCTCGAGCCGCCGGAGCCTGGGGCCGGGTTGGTGGAAGTCAGTGGGCGCGTCCGAGCCGCATGAGGTGACCGTGTCGTCGGCATTCGAACGGAGGCGCCGGCTCACGTTGAGCCGCCAGCCCCGCCCAAGCCCGATGTTGCTGGCCACCGCAAAATGCCGGCGCCCCCGCCCAGGACGAAGGCTCCCACCCAAGTTGGCCGGGATCAACGGCTCGGCCGCGACAATAAGGTCACGTGCTGCTCGTGATGATCCGGGGCTCGAAGTCGGTACAGAAGAACTCCATGGCCCCATCGTCGTCGCGGACGTGGTAGGCGATACCCTCGAGCTGACGATCCGCACAGCCACAGGCACCAGCATCAACCCGTGGTCGATTGCCCGATCCGAAGACATCTCGAGTTGCCGAACGCCGTGAAACTCGATTGTGAGCTCGCTCGCGCCCGACGCCATAGCCAATCGCACCCGAGCGGATAGAGCGAAAGGTCGCTCGCCGGGCATTCCGTCCCTCAAGAGCTCAAACCACTTAACAACGAGTACTCCTGCGGGTGCATGGCGAAGTAGGCGTCAACCTTCAACTCAGCGTCGCCCTGTGATGTCATCGGTCAAACTCCCCGGGCACGTGATCAGCAGTCCGGCGTCCCAACGGGTAGGTCGCGTCGTACCGAACGTGGTGTAGTGAGTCGGCGGGATCCCTGCCGCCTGATTCCCTGTGTTGTAGTCGGTGCGCGCGATCAGCCGTCCGTGAGTCGACATAGGCGCCACCCATGGCTGGATCACTCCGCGATCGTTGACGTATTGTCCTTCGAGGCGACGGGTTCCGGGCGTTACCTGCTTCGGTGCCTTCCCCGCGAGGCCGCCCGCAGGCAGGAAACCTTCTCTGGCCGGGCTCCCGCCGCCGGAGAATTCCAGACGGCCTGCATCGCGGGCGTACTCGCGAGCCAGGCTCCGGCTGGTCCCGATCATCGGGTTGAAGGCTTCGAGAGTCGACAGACCCCCCGCCGCGGCTTGGGCCTACGTCGGTGATCCCGACCGTGACGGCGATGGCCGTGCCGACGGCGCCCCAGACGTCCTCGTAGTCGGCGGCGTTGGCGTTGTCGGCCATGTAGGCCTGGGCCTCGTCGAGGTCGGCGCTGTCGGAAACGCCCCGATCGTGATACCCTCGGGGCTCTCCCCGCGCGCTTCCTGCTGCAGGCTGAACGTAGAGGTTCGCCGTCTCGAATGCGCCCTGGTGCAGGAGCGGGTTGTTGGCATCGTCAAGCAGCCAGGCCAGGGCCTGCTGACCATTGGTCTTGGCATATCCCGACCGATCGAAGCCCTGCGAGTAGAACTCGGACCATGTGATCGGCTTCCAGCTGTTGCCCGGTCGATTGGCTCCCCCGGCGGGGGTCGCCAGGGGCATCCAGTCCTCGCCCACCCGCCGAAGGATCTGCTGACGTTGGGCCCACTTCTTCTTGACCCGCTCGCGCTGCTCTTGGTTCAGCGGAGCGATCGAGTCGCAGTCGGCATCGTTGGCTCCGGTGCAGGCCTTGTGTCCCGTCGGGTCGATGAGCGTGGCCGGGTTGGCCTCGGCATAGAGGAAGCGGTTCATGCTCAACGGGTCCTGGGCCGAGCCCATCACCGAGCTCAGCGATGTCCACGCGCCGAGGCTCGGCGGGTACATCCGGGCGCCGATGTCGTAGAGGGGCTCTGAGCTAGGCGCGACATCCAATGCGCCCTGGAACTTCCAGGGACTCCCAAAGGAGCCATCGGCATCGATCGTGACCCCGTAGGCGTCGTAGCGGAGGGCGTCGGTAACCGCGCTCATGGCGCTGTTCTCCAGAGCCGCCACGTCGCCGTGGAGGTCGAACAGCGGCCAGACCCCTGTACCGCTGGTGACGTTCTTGATCGCCAACCGGGAGCCATCGGGGTACGTGGCGTGAAGACCGCGCTCGCTCCCTGGCGCAACCGCATCGTCGGCTCGGGCAACGAGCCTCCCGAGCAGCTCCTGGCCAACCCCATGGAACTGGCGCCTCCACCCCCCCAAGGAGCAGCGGGCCGCCCTGCGCGGCTCGCTGACCGAGGTCGGCTGGGTCGCCCAGATCCTGGTCAACCGCATCGACCGGCCACGTCGTCGACGGCCACGCCCGGATCGAGGAGGCGATCGAGCCCGCAGCGCAGCCAACGGTGCCGATCCTCTACGTCGAGCTTTCGCCCGAGGAGGAGGCGGCTCGTCCTGGCCAGCCTTGACCCGATCGGCGCGATGGCGATCCCCGACGAGGCGAAAAAGCTCGCCGAGCTGCTGGCCGAGATCGACCGTCGACGAAAAATGCGGGCCTCCCGCCGGCTCCCTCGCTGACCTCGGGACCGAAGAAGCGCGGGCCTGACCGACCCCGACGCCGTGCCGGACGTGCCCGCCGAGCCGTACGTCAAGCTAGGCGAGCTGTGGCTGCTGGGCGACCACCGCCTCGTGTGTGGGGACGCCACGATGGCCGGGGACGTCGCGCGCCTCCTCGACGGCGCGGTGCCGCGGCTGCTGGCGACCGATCCGCCGTATGGGGTGAGCCTCGACCCGACGTGGCGGGACGGCGTGTACAACGCCCTGGGGCCGGCCGAGAGGACGTACATGCGGAGGGATGGCGAGGCCGCGGGGGCCGCCACCCGGGCGCCCGGGGGCGCCATGGGCGCACCCCGGGTCACCGGGACACCACCCTGTCGGGTGACACCCGAGTCGACTGGAGCGAGGCGTTCGCCCTGGTCCCCTCCCTCCAGGTGGGGTACGTCTGGCATGCCGGGGTCCATGCCGCCGAGGCGGCCGAGGGCCTCCTTCGGATCGGCTTCGAGATCGTGGCCCAGGTGATCTGGGACAAGGGACTCTTCGCCATCGGCCGCTCCTGGTACCACTGGAGCCACGAGCCCTGCTGGGTCGTCCGGCGGGTGGGCGCCAAGGTGCCCTTCCGCGGATCCCGCGACCAGGCCACGATCTGGCGGGTCCCCTCCCCCAAGATCATCATGAGCGGCTCCGACTGAGGCCAAGCAGGACCACCCGACCCAGAAGCCGCTCCTGCTCTTCGAGACCCTCGATCCGCAATCACCTGCGGCCGGGGGAGGGGCCCTCTACGAGCCCTTCTGCGGCTCGGGGACGGCCCTCGTCGCCGCCGAGCGGGCCGGGTCCACTGCTTCGCCCTGGAGATCGACCCCCTGTACGTCGAGGCGGCCCTGCGGCGCTGGGAGCGCTTCAGCGGGCAGGCCGCGGAGCGAGTCGATGGCTAGGGTCGCTTCACGCTCAGCGTCCCCAGGTCGAGAAGAAGCCAATCGCGAAGGCGACGATCACCAGGATCGCGTAGGCCCACAGGATGTTGATCCTGCCGCGTTCCAGAACCGGATCGTCGAGCCGGCGGAACAGGGTCGTGGGTCGCTCGCCGTACTGCGCCCGGTATTGCTGGAACCACGGTCGGGCGAGCGTCGCCCAGATGAGAAGGCCGGCGATCAGGCCCCCGATCAGAACGAAGGCCAGACTCGGGTCCATCCATCTTCCTCACACGCGGCGGGACGGGCCGCGAATCACCGCCGGGGCAGCGGCTTGATGGCTGGCAGCCTATCAGGGGGAGACCCGGATTCTCATCACTATCGCTTGATCGTCTCGACCTACCAGCCTCCCGTGCCCAGCAGAGCTACGCCGTGGTAGCGCGAGCGTGCAGCCAGGTCCGTCCCGATGGTCGGCTGTGTCGGGCGACTCCCCTGCGCGACGAGCCGTACTGCTTCTGGCACGCACCGGAGCGAGCCGAGGACGCCGCCGAGGCGCGCCGCCTGGGTGGCCTTCGTCGACGGCGCGAGAAGACGGTCTCGAGCGCCTACGAGTTCGCGGGCTCGGGCACGATCGAGTCGATCCGCAGATCGTCGAGATCGCCACGATCGACACGCTGGGGCTCGAGACTCGACAACCCGCTCGCGGGTGCCAATCTCAGCCGCACCCGCGGCGGCCAACCGCTGAGGTCGGGGAACCGAGGCCCGGCTCGCCAGTTGGAGGCGACGATCGGCCGACCGGGCGATCCGCCTGACCGGGCCCGACGACGACCTCGCGGCATGACCGAGCGATCGCGCCGCTGAGCGACCCTGGAGGCGAGCTCGGCCGGAAGGCGCTGGTTCTCGACTGGCTGGCCGAGGCCGAGCAGTACGACGATCTCAACACGTACTCCGGGCCGAGCTAGACGAGCGACGAACCGAGAAGCCGCTCCACCGGCTGATCGAGGCGGCGATCGACGATGCCGCCGTCGGACCCGCCGTGGCATCGACCCGACGCCGGGCCGACACCCTGACGAGGTGGCCGAGTCGGCAACGATTCGTGGTCGAGACGGGCAAGAAGTGATCCGAACATGTGGGAGAGGCCAAAAACGGACGGCCTCGTGGTCCTGGCGACGTAGACGGAGTCGAGACGCCGCCTAACGCTGATCGGAAAGCCCGCGGCACACTTCGAGGCCAAGGGCTGGCCAAGGGCTTCAAGGTCGCGGCGGGTCCTGACCGTCGGGTTCGCCGCCCTCGAGGAGATCCAGGTGGCGCAGGAGGAGCATCGGGACTGGCCGGAAGTGGCGCTTCGAACGACGTTCAGATCGGTCCTCGTCTACGGCGGCGGCATCTCCGCGGGCGCGACGCTGGGAGCGGCTGCACCGTCGTCACGAGCGGCCTGGCACTGCCTGCGCGTGAGGCCGCGTCGGTCGCGGCGGGTGGCGCTGTCGGCGATTGGCTCTCACCCAATCGTCGGAAGGTAGACGTCCGCCGTGTGGGCAAGCCTCTTCCGCCGCTGCGACCGCCGTTGGTCTCCTCAATCGGTGGTCAGTCGCTCGCCGGAGACGGTCGGCGGATTCTGGCCCTCATGAGAACCAGGGTGACCGACGTTGACCGACAGCGGAGGAGTCGCCCCCTGCTTCGCTCCTCTTGGCATCCTCCTGGCTCTCGCCGCGCCGACGCCCGACCCGATCCGCCGTGGCTGACCCAGCGGTCGCGATCCGGACCGCGTCCCCCGACCCCAGCATCGGCAGCCTGCGCCGCTCCGACCGCCATGGTCGCGCGAGGAGATCGCGCAGGGCAGGGTCGAGGTTGCCCGCCGAGACCGCGGAGATTGGATCCTCTTCCGGGTCGTGGTTCCGATCCTCGCTGTCGGGGCGGTGGTTGCACCAATCGTGATCGTAACGGGGTCGTTCCCGCATGGCGGGCCTTTGGAGCCCTGGAGGTGCGACTGCGCCCTCGACGACGCTCCGGGATCCGGCCCCTCTACCACATCGGCGCCCGGATGTACCGACCGAGCCTCGGCTCGTGGACATCCCTCGACACGGTCATCGGCTCGGCGCAGGACCCCGGGGAGCGCGCGTCGGACCAGTGACTCCGCCATCCTCCTACACTTGGGATTGGCCCCCGACGTGGTGGCCGGTCCGGATGAAAGAGTGGTGGCAGATCACCTATGGCCTCGGACGATGACCGTCATTGCAACCCATCCGTCTCCTGCTCGTCGTGAATTGGCGAACGACTCGATCAGGGCCGATCTCGGTCCAAGCGGGATCGAGGGTGGCTGGGAACAGTTGTGGGCCGAGGATCTTGGTGAGAACCGGTTTCTGATTTCGTGCGTCCCATTCTTCGCCTACGGCATCGCACTCGGCGATGTCGTGGAGACAGCGACCGTTGGAGGTCAACCGAACGTGGTAACGGGCGTGGTCCGGAAATCGGGCCATCGCGTCCTGCGAGCCGCCGTGAAGCAGCCGGCAGACCGCGTTTCGGCGGGAGTTGTCTTGCAGCGGATCATCGATGGTCTGGGCCTTGAGCACGAATGGTTCCGCGAGGGCTACGTCGCCGTTGACGCATTGACCGATACCAGCCTGGACTCATTGCGGATGGCGATTTTGGAATTGGACATTGGGCCGAAGGTGGACGTCGAGACATATTAGTGGGGAATGGCCGGGGCGACCGTCATCCATGGGATCGAAGGCTTTGGCGCCAACGTCCACCTGCACAGGCCCGAATCCAAGCCTTCCCAGGATCTGCCGGTCCACATTGAGTCGTCGACGCCGAAGACAAGGTCCGGGCGATCCTTCCCGAAATTGACTCCATGATCGGCGGCGGACTGATCACCCGGCAGAAGGTCGAGGTGATCGCCATGTCGGTCCGACGGATCCCGACCGCCTGGGACACGATCCTCGCAGCCAGACGCACCGTCGAACGCTAGAGCTCGCACGAGGAGTCAATGCCCCTCCGACCACCGCCTCTGGCCGCGTGCGTGCCTCGGTCCTGACGCGCCTCGGATGGCCGTGCTCCTCAGCGGAGGCTGTTCGGGGTCGGCTCCGCGAGGGGCCTTGTACCCGGTGGACCCAGACGCGTCTCGAGCTCGGTCTCGATCAACCTGGCCAATGCTGTGGCGATCAACGGTGACGCTGAGTCCGGACCCACGTACGCCTACGACGTGCTCAACAGGCTGACGGGCTCAGGTGGCTCGGGCGGACCCGCTCCCACCAACGACCTCGATGGAACTGGAACCACCAAGCCGATCCCACACGTGACTCTCTCCTGGCCACCTCGGACGAAGGCGACGACGACATCGCCACCGCTGGGGCGGCCTGGACCATCGATGCCGCCCGACGTCCGTCGCCCTCCGCCGGGCCGCTCAGCGATCTCAATCGCGCCATCCGCCGTCGGAAGAAGGTCACCGATGCCCGCCCCGCTGCTCTCGGTTTCCCTGGACCCGAACCGTGGCAGCAGACGGTCGTCGCCTTCCTCGCCGAGAAGGAGCGCCGCTCGGGCTCCCGCGAACGGTCGAGAGCTACGCCGGCATGCTCTGGCCGTTCCTCGGGCGGGTCGGCTCGCCGGATCGGGTGACCCCGGCCCACGTCCTCGCCTGGGCCCACGGGATCGGGGCCTCGGGGCGAGAGCCGTCATCGGCGACGGTCGGTGCCCGGATCGCCTGCTTCTCGAGCTACTTCCGGTTCCTCATCCGGATGAACCTCCGGACGGCAACCCGTGCGACGCGCTCGAGCGGCCGAGGACCGTCCACCGTCGCCCCGAGGCTCACCGCCGACGAGGTCCGCCGGCTCCTCGCCGTCGTCCCGACACCGTGGCCGGGCGGCGGGACCGGGCGTTGCTCCTGACGTTCGTCCTCACCGGCCGGCGACGGTCGGAGGTCATCGGCCTGACCGCGGGCGACATCACCCTCGAGGGCGAGACCGCCTTCTACGCGTACCGCGGCAAGGGCGGCAAGCGGGGACGACGCGAGCTCCCCCGCCCTGCCTACGAGGCGATCTGCCGGACGCTCGCCGATGTCGGGCTCGAGCTCGCACGATGGGGCCCGATGCCTCGCTCTGGCAGGCCGGCGCCGGGCCGCCCGGGTCTCGAGTGGGGTCGTCTACGGCCGCTTCCGGCGCTACCTGCGGCCGCCGGACTCGCCCCGAGCGGGCTGCACATCCTTCGCCACACCGCGGCGAAGCTCCGGCGGGACGCCGGCGAGTCGATCGAGGCGGTCAGCGCGTTCCTCGACCACTGAGCCTGGCGGTCACGACGGTCTACCTCCGGCGGCTCGAGGGCGAGACCGACCGGGCCTGGGTCGACGTCGCCGCGGCGATCGGGCTCTAGCGATGGGGCCGCCGTTCCTGAGACTGGCGCGTGGCGGTGATCGATCCGACGTCGTCGCGTTCTGGCGTGGCTGGTCGACGAAGTGGCATCGCCGAATCGACTGCGTGGCGTCACAACCCCATCGCACCACGGAGCGGTCGCCCCGCCCGGCGCGGGCAAGCCAATCATGACCGCGTGGATCCGGATGTTCATGCCGGCGGTCGATCCCGAATACGTCATGCCCGACTGGTGGCTGGCGCTGAGCGCCGACGAGAAGCGGGCGAGCCGCCCACCGTATCCGATCCTCCGACCGAAGCCGGTCGCGCCCGCGAGCGAGCGTGGTCCCGGCTTCTCGCTCGACGATGTCGGCCGTACTTCAAGCTCCCCGACGGGACCGTCTTCCGTGATCGTGCGGCGGCCCGGATCGCCTCTGGCGCAAGGAGCGTCGCACCCCGGCGTCCGCCAGATCCTCGAGAGGCTGCCGGCCAGGACCGGCCGAGGCGATCGGGTCGTCCGGGACGGACGCCGGAGCGGGTGCTCGATGCGCTTGTCAGCTTCGGCCCCGTCCATGCCGGGATGACCCGGATCGCCGCGGCAGAGCTCGTCCCGCCTGGCGGACCGAGTGGGACCAATCGCCAAGAAGTACGCCGAGGAGAACACCGATCTGGAGGAGCTCCGACCTCCCATCGACCGCCTGTGAGCGAATAGGGGGGCCGAGTTCTCGGCGCGCATCGGGGACTCCTCAGAGCCATGGATCGACGACCGACGTCGCGACCGCTGACCTGGCGCGACGCTCGACGCCGTCGTGGCCCACCTGACCCGGTTCGTCCACTTCGCGCGGCCCGAGCACGCGCCGGCGATCGCCCTCTGGGTCGCCCACACCCACGCGGATCTGGAGCTCCTCGAGCAGTCGCCGATCCTGGTCATCACCTCGCCGCTGAAGCAATCGGGCAAGTCCCGCCTGTTCGACGTTCTCGCTCCCCTCGTCCGCGACCCCTGGCGGATCACCCGCCCGTCCGAGGCGGCCATGTTCCGCAAGATCGAGCGTGACCATCCGACGGTGCTCCTCGACGAGGTCGACACCATGTTCGGCGATCGGGCGACACCGATCGAGGGCATCAGGGCCCTGTTCAACGCGGGCAACCGCCGGGGCACGAAGTGGAACCGGGTGGCCCGGGGCCGCGCCTTCGAGCTCGGGGAGTTCGACGTCTTCTGCCCCGAAGGCGACCGCCGGGATCGGTGGCCTGCCCGACACGATCATCGACCGCGCGATCGTCATCCCGATGGAGCGGCGGGCGCGGGCGAGCCGATCGAGCGTCTCCGGTCCCGCCGCGCCGATGACCTCGGGTCCCCGCTCCGCGATGCGCTCGCGGAGCAGGTCGGCGCGATCCAGCTTTCCCTCGTCGACGAGAATCCTCCCCGAGTCTCTCGACGATCGGGCCCAGGACGGCTGGGAGCCGCTGCTCGCGATCGCCGATGTCGCGGGCGGCCATTGGCCGGTGACCGCGCGCAATGCAGCGGTCGCCATCTTCGGCGAGCGCTCGCAGCGACGACGACCTCGTCGGCTGCCGGCTCCTGGCGGACTGTCGGACGGTGTTCGCGGACCTTGGGGCCTCGATCGTGTCGACGGGCGAGCTCCGGGAGGCTCATCGAGCTCGACTCGTCGCGCTGGGCGGACATCCGGGGTCGCGAGTCTCGCCCCACTACGTCGCCAAGCTCCTGGCGGGTTCGGCATCCGCCCCGAGCGACGCCGCCTGCCGGGTCTGCGAACCCGGTCCACGATCTACACCCGCGCAGTCGTTCGAGGATCCCTGGCGTCGGTACCTCCCTTCGGCATCCGACACA
Organism: uncultured Chloroflexia bacterium; assembly: GCA_963708065.1. Lineage (GTDB taxonomy): Bacteria > Chloroflexota > Limnocylindria > Limnocylindrales > CSP1-4 > Chersky-267. The sequence goes on along the minus strand of CAVPRZ010000011.1, from coordinate 460,415 downwards.
TCCGGCACAACCGGCACGCCATCGCTCGATTGAGCCCGCCGAGCAGCGTCCTGTGCCGGATGTGTCGATTGTGTCGATCGCTCGCGGTGGCGGGCGCGGCTGACGACGGCAACCTGCCGCTTGGATCGACGATGTCGATCTGCCCGATTGGGTCTGGGGACGGCGTGACCGGCCCCGCGAACGCGCCCGACCGATCGGGCCTGGACGTCCGACCCTGCGCCGACCCTCGACGCGGCCGTCGACGTGGCGCTCGATCGCCTGGCCGCCATTGCCGTGTCAGAGCCGAGGCCGCGCGAGTGATCTCCAGGTGCGACGAGCCGAAGCGGACGCGGACCAGCGGACTTGCATCGTCGCCGGCAGAGCGTCCATGGCCCGGTGGCCAGTTACCTGATCTACGTCCGCCGCTCGTACAAGGAGGCGACCGCGGCCGACGTGTCCGACGAGCTCCAGGAGGCCGCCTGCCGGGCGCTGGTGCCCCCCGGAGCGCCGGTCCGGGTGATCTGCGACTCAGGTGGCCACCAGTCGGGCTTCAGCGCCGCTCGCGACGGCTACCAGGCGCTCCTCGCCGCGATCGCGGCTGGCGAGGCGGCCGCGATCGTCGTCTACGACCTGTCGCGCCTGGCCCGCAACGCCCGGCTGATGCTCGACCTGCGCCATGAGCTCGAACGACACCAGGTGCCGCTGCTGGTCGCGAACCTGCCCGCGGCCAGCTTCGACGGGGCAACCGGGCGGCTGATGTACGGCCAGCTGTGCATGTCGGCCCAGCTCCAGCGCGACCTCGACTCGGAGCGGATGACCCGGATGCAGCGCCAGCTGTTCGAGGACGGTCGGCACCGTGGCCACGACCCGCTCGGCTACCGCAGCCGGCGCGACGGCACGGGTCACCTCGTCCATCCACGCGAGCTCGAGATCGTGCCCGACGAGGCGGCGATCGTCCGGCGCATCTTCAGCGAGCTCGCCCGTTACTCCTACGCCGAGGTCGCCGAGCGACTCAACCGTGACGGCGTCCCCCACCGCGAGGGCAAGGCATGGTCGCGCGAGTCGGTCAAGGACGTCGTCCGGCGAGGACGGATGTACCTCGGCTACGTGGTCGAGAAGCGCGGGCGCGACGAGCGACCCGGTCGGCACGAGCCCGATCATCAGCGAGCCCGAGTATGGCCGGGCACTGGCCGCGATCCGGCGACGGACACGGGCCGGCAACAAGCCGCGGCCCTTCCGCGCCTACCCGCTGCGCGGCCTACTCCAGTGCGCGTGTGGCACCCGGATGCGCGGGGAAGCCCATCTCCAGCGCGGCACCGAGCGCCGCTACTACCGCTGTCCGACCCGGGGCTGTCGGGCGCGCCGGGTGCCGGCCGATGCGATCGAGGCGACGGTTCTCGGGCGGCTCGGCGAAGCGGTCCTGCCCGAGTCGCTCATCGAGGCCGCCCGAGCCGAGCTCCGGCGACGGCTCCATGCCCCCGAGGTCATCGACACGACTCGTCAGCGGGCACGGCTCGAGACGCGGCTCGAGCAGCTCCGAAAGCAGCATGCCTGGGGCGACCTCGACGACGCTCGCCTACCAGATTGCACGGGACGAGACGCGACTCCAGCTGGCTCGCCTGCCGGACGATGATCGGGTCCGCTCGTTCGATGCGCATCGAACCCGCCTCCTGGCACTGCCCGAGGCGATCGACCTTGGCTTCGCCTGCTCGCCGCGAGGAGCTCTGCCGGATCGTGATCGAGCGGGTCGTGGTGCGCGACCGGGAGCTCGAGGCGATCACCTGGACGGCACCGGCCCGCCCGTTCTTCGAAAGACAGCGGGAGTGCCCCCAAGGGGATTCGAACCCCTGATCTCCACCTTGAAAGGGTGGCGTCCTAGGCCTCTAGACGATGGGGGCGGGCGCCGCCGGAGTCTAGCAGAGGGTCCTCGCCGGCCCTCGGCCCGGCCCGGGCATGCGCCTCGCGCCTCGGCGTGACCCCGCCAGTCGCGCCGCATCCCGTCGCGCCCGGCCGCTATGCCCGAGGATCAAGGTCTGGATGATCGCCGCGGCGAGGAGCCCGCCGCGAGGAGCGCGCGATGCCACCGAGCACGGCATAGACGAGCGCCTGGCCGCTCTCGCCGTCGCGCGCCCGGCTGAACGCCGCCCAGGCACCGGCCAGGGCGAGCAGATCGAACACGATCCCGCTGATGAACTCGCCGGCGGTGAGCATCGGCATCTGGGTCGAGTCGCGGACGATCAGGCCGTAGACGACGACGCCAGGGCGACCGACGAGAGCGATCGCGAGCGTCACCCGGAGCGGCGTCAGCATCGGCCGGCGCCGGCCGGCTGCGGGTGCGAGCTCGGGCTGTTCCGGTTCGGGCAGCCCGCCGGCCGCGTAGGGCTCGGGCGTCCAGTGCGGCGGAGCGGACGGGCGGTCGTCGTCGTAGGTCACGGTCGACGCGGGTGCGGGAATCACCCGGGGAGCGTACGCAGCGGCGCCCGGTCAGGACGCCGGACGGGCCCCTCCCGCGCGAGCGGTGGTAGATCGCCACGTTGTAGGTGATGCGCGGCCGCTGGAGGCTCGCGTCCGACCGCCTCGCCGGTCGGACCGAAGGCCGTCGCCGAGGAACGTCCGGGCCTCGTCGATCGAGGCGAACGTCCAGAAGCAGTGGATGACCCGGATCCGGAATCCGGCCGACAGGTACGGCCCGTCGCGCCGGCTCCACGCGCCGTACTCCGGGAGCTCACCCCGGAGCCGCGCAGACGTCGTCGCGGCCGTAGTCCTGGACGACGAGCAGCCGGCCCTCGGGGCGGAGGACGCGATCGACGTCGGCGAGGGCCTCGGGACTCGGGGCTCGAAAGGCCGACCACAGCCCGACGACGACGTCGGCCGAGCCATCCGGCGCGTCGAGGGCGGCCCCCGAGGCGGGAGCCGGGACCGTCCGGACCCGGGCACCGAGAGCGGCCAGCCCGACGGCTCGTAGCGGACCGCCGTCGACGAGAAGGACGTCGCGATCGGCGATCGGGCCGAGGGCATCGAGGGCGCGCGGGATCTTCCCCTCCACGGTCGAGGCTGGCGCGAAGACGCTCCGCGAGCCCCGGGGTCGGCCGGCGTGAACGGGAGGTCGGCCATGAAGCCCGGCAGGATAGCAGCCCGGACGATCGGGTTCGCGGACCGGACCGCCAGATGCGCCGCCGGCTCAGGGCTGGTCGAGGTAGGTCCGGACCTCGGGGCGGAGCAGCCCGCGGAACAGCAGGATGGCGAGCGCGGCGCAGACCAGGGCCGCGCCCAGGCCGGTGCTGGCCACGGCGAAGCTGAAGTACGCGAGTGGCACCGCCGGGATCGTCAGGCTGGCCAGCCCGAGCGCCAGACCGCGGGCGACCTCCTTGCGCTGGAGGACGAGGGTGATCGTGAAGATCGTGTAGGCGAGCAGGATCATCACGAGGACGCCGGGCAGGCTGACCGGCGCCGAGATCGCCATGTCGATGACGAACCGGAGTGACAGGCCGATGACCACGAGGATGGCGAACGCGTAGACGAGGAAGATGCGGATCCCGTTCGGCATGCTCGGTCGAGGGCTCGGCCTGGCTGGTCGCTCATCATGCGCTGGATTCTGCCACCACGGAGCCGTCCGCGGCGTCGCGACAGGAAGCCTCGGGAGGGTACCCTCTCCGCGATGCGGACCCCGGTCCGCCGCGCCGCGAGGCCGATCCGACCGACCACGGCGTCCCCCAGCCGAGGCAAGACGTGAGCACCGAACGCAGCCGTCCAGCGAGCCAGCCCGCGTCCGACCCCCACCACGCGTCCGCCGACGACACGTCCGGGAGAGACCGGGTCGACCGGTCCCGACGGCGAGACGCCGGCGCGGCCGGCGCGAGCGCGAGCGGGCCCGTGATCGCAGCAGGGCGAGGACCTACGCCCCCCGACGTCGATCCGTTCCTGGAGCGCCATCGCGGCGAGATCCTCGGACTGGTGGCGCTCGCGGCCATCGTCCTCGCCGGTGGCTTCGTCGTCGTCCAGGCGAACAGCAAGACCTACGCCTGCACGACGCTGACCGAACCCGCACCGCCTGCGACCGCGCTCCCGAACGGATCGCCCGGGCCGCTCGGCCAGGTCCAGCCGGACATGGGCCGCGGCCACATCCTGTCGCCGGAATTCCAGCGCTACACGAGCTGCCCGCCGGCCTCCGGGATCCACTACGCCCCGCCCGGCGGGCCGATCACCGCCCGCTACTACGGTCCCGACGACGCCACGATGCCCCAGGGCTGGATCCACAACCTCGAGCACGGCGGCCTGGTCATCCTCTACAGCTGCGACAAGGGCGCCTGCGACGATGCAACCCAGCAGCAGCTCCAGGACCTGTTCAGGACCTTCCCGAACAGTCCCGTCTGCAACATCCCGCGGGGCAACGTCGGACCGGTGATCGCCCGGTTCGAGGAGATGAAGGCACCGATCGCCGCGCTCCTGTGGGGCCGGGTCCTCTTCCAGCAGAAGCTCGACACGCAGCAGATCCTCGACTTCTTCAACACCCAGGCCGAGCTCAAGAACCCCGAGCCGCAGTGCGTCCAGCCCACACCGTCGCCGGTGCCGGGCGAATCGGCGGCACCGGGCGAATCGGCCGCCCCGACCGAGACGGCGGTGCCGGATACCTCCGCCGCCTCCAGCGTCGACCGGCGCCGTCGACGAGCCCCGCGGCGAGCCCGGCGGCGTCGCCGAGCCCGTCCTGAGCGGAGCGACGCCATGCGCCTGTACGCCTATCGATCGCGCAAGGGCTACGAGCGCTTCGGCGTGCTCGTCGACGACGGCCTGCTGACCGCGGCGCAGCTCGAGCGAACCGGGCGACTCCGGATCGGCCCGCTGTTCGGGATCGGCTGGCGACTGTTCGTCGGCGCGAGCACGGACCGGGACTGGCAGGCCGACCTGCAGCGAGGCGGTCCGGCGGCGCTGCGCGGGGGTGCCAGGCCGCATCCCGCTCGATGATCGGCGGCCGGCTCCGGCGATCGTGCCCGACAAGGTCGTCTGCGTCGGGCTGAACTACCTCGACCACATCGAGGAGCAGCACATCGAGCGGCCGGACCGGCCGCTCCTCTTCGCCAAGTTCCCGGCCTCCGTCATCGCCGACGGCGAGCCCATCGTCCGACCGGCCGGGCACCCACGCCTCGACCTCGAGGCCGAGCTGGGCGTCGTCATCGGCAAGCGGGCCAGCCGGGTCAAGGCCGCCGACGCGATGGGCCACGTCGCCGGCTACGTCGTCGGCAACGACGTCTCGCGCCCGCGACTGGCAGGGGGTCAAGGCCGGCGCTCAACGAGGGCGAGCACGGCGACGGCCAGTGGCTCCGGGCGAAGGGCTCGGACACCTTCTACCCGATCGGCCCGGTGTTCGTGACCGCCGACGAGTTCGACGGGCCGCCCGACCTGCCGATCCGCTCGTGGCGCATCCCGGGCTCCGGCCCGGACGCCGGCCAGCCGATCCCGATGCAGGACAACCACACCGGGAACACGGTCTTCGACATCCCGACGATCATCGAGTACATCAGCGCCTCGATCACCCTCGAGCCGGGCGACGTCATCTCGACGGGCACGCCGGACGGGGTCGGCGTCTTCCGCGACCCGCCCGTCTTCCTCCAGCCCGGGGATCGCGTGCGGATCGAGATCGAGGGGATCGGCCGGGTGGAGAATCCGGTCGTCGACGTGACGGAGATCGACTGACGGAGGCGACCATGCTCGCCCTGGTCAAGCCGGCGCCCGGCCCGGGTCTCGAGCTGCGCGAGGTCCCGGTTCCCGAGATCGGGATCAACGACGTCCTCATCCGGGTCCAGCAAGACCGGCATCTGCGGGACCGACCTCCACATCGAGGGCTGGGACCCGTGGGCGGCCCGGACGATCCAGCCGCCGCTCGTCGTCGGCCACGAGTTCGTCGGCGAGATCGTCGAGGTCGGCAGCAACGTGACCGACTTCCACCCGGGCGAGATCGTCAGCGGCGAGGGCCACGTCGTGTGCGGGCGCTGCCGCCACTGCCTCGCCGGCCGGCGCCACCTGTGCGCCCACACGATCGGGCTCGGCGTCGGACGGGACGGCGCGTTCGCCGAGTACGTCGCCCTGCCGATGACGAACATCTGGCACCACTGGCCGGGGATCGACCCGGAGGTGGCGGCGATCTTCGACCCGTTCGGCAACGCGGTCCACACGGCGCTCGCCTTCCCGGTCCTCGGCGAGGACGTGCTCATCAGCGGCGCCGGGCCCGATCGGGCTGATGGCCACCGCGGTCGTCCGCCACGCCGGCGCCCGGTTCGTCGTCGTCGTCCGAGCCGAACCCGTTCCGGCGCGAGCTGGCGATGAAGATGGGCGCCACGGTCGCCGTCGACCCGCGCCGAGCGCGACCTGGCCGAGGTCGGGGCCGAGCTCGGGATGGTCGAGGGCTACGACGTCGCGCTCGAGATGTCCGGGCGTCGCCGCCGCCCTCCGCTCGGCGATCGGCGCGATGGCCCACGGCGGCGGGATCGCGATCCTCGGCATCCCGACGGCCGAGATCTCGATCGACGTGAACGAGATCGTGTTCAAGATGCTCACCCTGCGGGGGATCTACGGCCGCGAGATGTACGAGACCTGGTACAAGATGACGGTGATGCTCCAGTCGGGGCTGGACATCCGCCCGGCGATCACCCACCGGTTCGGCTTCCGCGACTTCGAGGCCGCCTTCGCCGCCGCCCGGTCGGGCGAATCGGGCAAGGTCATCATGGACTGGGAATGCGGCCACCGAGCGAGGCGCGACTCCGATGACGCAGACGACACGACCCAATCCGCTCGGCTTCCTGGCCGAGGAGCTCGACGACCTCCGGTCGCGGCACCTCTACCGGCCGCTCCGGGTCATGACCTCGGCCCAGGGCCCGATCGTCTCGATCGACGATCGCCGCCTCATCAGCCTGTCCTCGAACGACTACCTCGGGCTGACCCACCACCCCCGGCTCCGGGCGGCCGCGCTCGCCGCGGTCGAGCGGTTCGGGGCCGGCTCGCGGCGCGGTCCGGACGATCGCCGGGACGATGTCGCTCCACGAGGAGCTCGAGGCCGAGCTGGCCCGGTTCAAGGGCGTCGAGGCGACCCTGACGTTCCAGTCCGGGTTCACCGCCAACACCGGGGTCATCCCGACCCTGACCGGCGAGCAGGACCTGATCGTGTCCGACGCCCTCAACCACGCCTCGATCATCGACGGGATGCGCCTCTCGAAGGCGCCGCGCAAGGTCTACCCGCACGGCGACATGAACGGGCTGCGCGAGGTCCTCGCCGAGGCCCAGGAGAAGGGCCGGCCGGACACCGGGCTGCCCTACCGGCTCATCCTGGTCGTGACCGACGGCGTGTTCAGCATGGACGGCGACATCGCGCCGCTGCCCGAGATCGTCGACGCGGCCGAGGCGGCCGGCGCGGCGGTCATGGTCGACGACGCCCACGCCTCCGGCGTCCTCGGCCGGAACGGTCGCGGCACGATCGACCACTTCGGGCTCCACGGTCGCGTCGCCATCCAGGTCGGCACGCTGTCGAAGGCGGTCGGGGTGCTCGGCGGCTACGTCGCCGGGTCGCAGGACCTGCGCGACATCCTGACCCAGCGCGCCCGCCCGTTCCTGTTCTCGACGTCGCACCCGCCGGCCGTGGCCGCCGCCTGCCTCGAGGCGATCCACGTCCTCGAGGAGGAGCCCGAGCTGATCGAGCGGCTGTGGGTCAACACCCGCCGGTTCAAGGCCGAGCTCGCCCGGCTCGGCTTCGACACCGGGGCGTCGGAGACGCCGATCACGCCGGTGATGATGGGCGACTCGGCGACGGCCGGTCGGTTCAGCGACCGGCTCTTCGCCGAGGGCGTCTTCGCCCAGCCGATCGTCTACCCGACCGTGGCCCTCGACAAGGCGCGGATCCGCACGATCGTCACGGCGGCCCACACCGACGAGCAGCTCGAGACGGCGCTCGCCGCGTTCGACCGGATCGGCCGGGAGACGGGCCTGACCGCGGGGTGACATCGGCCGATCCCGACGCTCGACCCGCAGGCGCGCGACCTGCCGCTCGACGCCCACCTCCACACCGACCGGTCGGCCGACAGCGACGTCCCGATCGACGCCTACGCCGCCGCGGCCGTCGCGCGGCGGATCGCCGAGCTGGCGATCACCGACCACATCGACTTCGACCCGCGGCTGCCGAACTACCGGCCGGACACGGCCGCCCGCGAGCGGATCGTCCGCGAGGCTGCCGAGCGCTGGGCGCCGCTCGGGATCGCGATCCGGTTCGGGCTCGAGGTGACGTACGAGTCGGGGCGCGAGGCCGAGATCCGCGACCACCTCGCCGGCCATCCGTACGACTTCGTGATCGGCTCCGTCCACGTCGGGGTCGACAGCCCGTACCACGTCTCACGGGTCGACGAGTGGGCGGCGGGGAAGACCGATCGACGCGATCGTCGCGTCCGTACTTCGCCGAGGTCGAGGCGGCCGCCCGGAGCGGGCTGTTCGACACGCTGGGCCATCTCGACTTCGTGAAGCGCTACGTGGCGGATCACGTCAGCCCGGCGGCGTTGGCCGAGCGACTCGACCTGTACGAGCCGATCCTGCGCGCGCTCGTCGACACGGGCACCGCGCTCGAGGTCAACACGAGCGGGCTGCGCCAGGCACCGCGCGAGACGTACCCCGGGCCGGCCGTCGTCGCCCGGTTCCGGGAGCTCGGCGGGCGAGCGGGTGACGGCCGGCTCCGACGCCCACCGGCTCGACTGGTTCGCCCACGGCCTCGAGGACGGCTACCGCATCGTCGCCGAGGCCGGCTTCGAGGAGCTGCTCTTCCGCCGGGGAGCCGACCGCGTCGCCGATCCCGTTGCCGGGCCGGTTCGCGCTCGCGTAGGCTGGCGTCATGTCTCGGATCGCTCCGCGATGATCGAGCTGACGGTGCTCGGGGCGGGGCCCGCCTACACCTCGCGGCCGGGAGCGGTCGGGGCGGCCTACCTCGTCCGGGACGGCTCCGCCGCGATCGTCCTCGACCTCGGCCAGGGGGCGTTCACGAACCTGGCCGGGGCGATCGAGCCGAGCGAGCTCGATGCCGTCGTCGTCAGCCACCTCCACCCCGACCACTTCATCGACCTCGTGCCGCTTCGTCACTACCTGAAGTGGGACTTCCAGTCCGCCGCGACGCGTCGACGTGCTCGGCCCGGCCGACCTCGGACGGCGGCTCGACGCGCTCCACGACGAGCCGGGGTTCGCCGCCCAGGCCCTCGACATCACCGACCTGGGCGGGGAGGGGCTCCGCTCGATCGGCCCGTTCCGCCTCGAGGCGCGGCTCGTCCGGCACACCGAGGAGAGCTACGCCTTCCGGGTGACCGCCGACGGCGGCGCCGGGCTCGTCTACTCGGGCGACTGCGGCGACGCCGCCGACCTGCGTCCGCTCATCCGGCCCGGCGACACGCTCCTCGTCGAGGCGTCGTTCGGGACCGATCCCGTGGCCGAGGGGTCCGAGCACCTCAACGCCTACGACGTCGGCCGCCTGGCCGCCGAGACCGGCGTCCGTCGGGTCCTGATCACCCACGTGCTCATGGGGCACGACCGGACGTCCACGGCCGACGCCGTCCGGGAGCTCGCCGGCGTCGAGGTGGCGGTCGTCGACCCGGGGGATCGCTTCTCGATCTGAGCCGCTCGGCGCGGCGCCGGCGCGGCGGTTCCGCCTGCGGCTGCCGAACGGCTACGATGCAGGGCGCAGCCCAGCCCGAGCCCAGGAGCCTCCGTGCCCACGCCCGTCGATCCGACCCTCCGCGGCCAGCTCCGCCAGGCGGTCGAGCGCGCCTGGGCGGCCGCGATCGCCTCCGGCGTGCTGCCTGCGCTCGCGGTACCGGACGAGGCGCCCGAGGTCAAGGTCGAGCGGCCGGCCAACCCCGAGCACGGCGACGCGGCGACGAACCTCGCGCTGAAGCTCGCCCGGCCCTACCGCCGGGCACCGCTCGACATCGCCCGGGCCCTCGCCGACGAGCTGGCCCGCGAGGCGGCCGCGACCCCGGGGTCGACGCCGGTCGGCTCGGTCGACGTCGCGCCGCCCGGGTTCATCAACGTCCGCTACGCGGACCGGGCGCTGGCCGGCGCGATCGACGGGATCCTCGCGGCGCCCGCCGCCTGGGGCCGGGTCCCGGCGGCCAGCCCGCGCAGCGTCAACGTCGAGTTCGTGTCGGCCAACCCGACCGGCCCGCTGACGCTCGGCAACGCCCGCGGCGCGTTCGTCGGCGACCTGCTCTGCCGGGTCCTCGAGGCGGGCGGCCAGCGGGTGACCCGCGAGTACTACTTCAACGACTCGGGCAGCCAGGTCGGCAAGCTCGGCGGCGTCGGTCATCGCCACCCGCCGCGGCGAGCCGGTGCCCGACGACGGCTACCACGGCGAGTACGTCGCCGAGCTCGCCGCCTCGATCCCCGACGAGATCTGGGCCGCGGCCGAGCGAGCCGGGCGCCGACGCCGACGGGATCGTCGGTCGCTGGGCGTCGGAGCGGGTCCGGGCCGGGATCGAGGCGTCGCTCGAGCACCTCGGCGTCCACTTCGACGTGTGGAAGACGCGAGCGCTCGCTCTACGACGAGGGCTGGGTCGAGCGGGCGATCGAGCGGCTCCGGGCCGGCGGCCACGTCTACGAGCAGGACGGCGCGCTGTGGTTCCGCTCGACGGCCTTCGGCGACGACAAGGACCGGGTCATCATCCGCTCGAACGGCGAGCCGACCTACTTCGCGTCCGACCTCGGCTACGTGACCGAGAAGTTCAGCCGCGGCTTCGACGAGCTCATCTACATCTGGGGCCAGGACCACCACGGGACGGTGGCCCGGGTGCGCAACGCGGCCGAGGCGATGGGCTTCGACAAGGCCGCGGTCCGGATGCTCCTCGTCGCCTGGGTCCGCTTCGTCCGCGACGGCGCCGAGATCTCGATGAGCAAGCGGGCCGGGACGTTCATCACCCTCGACGAGCTGCTGGCCGAGATCGGCGTCGACGCCGCCCGCTGGTTCTTCGCCTCGCGCGGTCCCGAGCTCGGCGATCGACTTCGACATCGAGCTCGCGAAGAAGCAGTCGAACGAGAACCCGGTCTACTACGTCCAGTACGCCCACGCCCGGATCGCCTCGATCCTGCGCAAGGCGGTCGAGGCCGGGCTCGTCCCGGCGACGACGGTCTCGCCCGAGGCGGTCGCCGGCGGGCCCGAGGCGGCGCTCGTGCGCGAGGTGATCCGCCTGCCCGAGGTCGTCGAGGACGCCGCGGCGGCCGAGGAGGCCCAGGGCGTCACGGCGTACGCGACGGAGCTCGCGACGACGTTCCACGCCTTCTACCGCGACGCGAAGGTCGTCGACCCGGCCGATCCGGCCCGGTCGGCCGCCCGCCTGGCGATCGTGGCGGCGACGAGGACGACGCTGGAGAACGCCCTCGGCCTGCTCGGGATCTCGGCCCCCGAGCAGATGTAGGTCGCCTAGCCGGCCAGGCCGAGGGCGCTCCCGAGCGCGCTGATCGTGGCGTCGTCGGTCGCGACGAACAGGGTGACCCGGTCGGTCCCGTCGATCGCGATCAGCGCGTGGTGACCGCCGATCTTGTCGAGCGCTCCCTGGGCGGCGGTCGCGAACTCGGTCGCCTCGGCGGGGCTGTCCCAGCGGGTGTCGATGACCGCGCCCGTCCGGTCGCCGTTCGTCACGAGGGCGACCCGGTCGCCGCCCCAGCCCGCGGCGGCGGTCGTCGCCGTCGCCTTGGGGACCCCGGCGTTCTCCAGCCAGGTCTCCAGCTGGAACTCACCGAGCGTGTCCTGGAGGTCGACCGACCAGCCGGATCCGAGCCGCTTGGCGAGGTCCTTCGGGAACGCGACTTCGACCGGTGCCTCGCCCGCGGCGTACTTGTCGGCGTGGAGGACCTGCTCGGTCGACGCCGGCGGCTTCTTGTACAGCGCGTTGACCGCATCCCAGCCGCCCGTCGAGTACGCGTCGGTGACCATCTGGAGCCCCGAGGTGTACGGGAACATCAGCGTCTGGCGCAGGATCAGCGGCATCTTGTTGAAGACCTGCATCTGCGCGGCGGCGACGGGGTCGGTCGCCATGGCCAGCATCTCGGCGGGGGTCATGTTCGACTGCGCCCAGAGGGTCATGAGCAGCGTGGCGTCGCCCTCGGCGACGGACAGGTGGGCGAGCGCCGCGTCGCCCTGGCCGATCGAATCGAGGCCGAGGTTCTTCAGGTCGAAGTTCTGGTCCTGGAGGGCGTGGTCGTACTCGTGGGAGAAGATGAACCGCTCGGTCGGTCCGAGCCCGCCGGTCGACGACACGACGTAGAGCTCCTTCGTCTCGGGGTCGTAGTAGCCGGCCACCTGGCTTCCCAGGAGCTGGACATAGAGGTCCCGGAGTGAGCTGCCGGCCGGGACCAGCCCGAGCAGCTCGTACAGCTTCTCCGTGGCCGCGACCACCGCCGGCGGCGTGCCCTTGTCGAACTGGGCCGTCATGTTCTGCTTGAGCTGCGCCTCGTCGAGCAGGGCCGGCGTGACCGGCTTCTTCGCCTCGAGCTCGCGGATCTGCTGGACCTGGCGCTCGATCTCGGCGTAGACCGTCGCCGCATCGGGGCTGGCCGTCGGCTGGGCCGTCGGCGTCGGGCTGGGCGGAGCGGGCGGGGTGGTCGGGGTCGGGGTGGCCGTCGCCGCGGAGCTGCCGCAGGCCGCGACCACGATCGACGCGACCGCGCAGACGGCGAGCGCGACCGTATGGCGCGAGGCGCGGCGGAGGGGATCCATCGCCGGATTGTCGCACGGGTCCCCGGTTCGGCCCCTCGGCGCGATGGTCCGCCGTCCGACCCCCGAAGGTCCCCCGTCGCGGATGTTCCTTTCTTAACCCTCTGCCCTCTCGCGCCTGAATCCGGCTCCCGCTACTGTCATCCCCGGAACCCGCGAAGAGTTCCACTCCCTCCCTCCGACCGGAGGCGCCGATTGGGCAGGCGCCTCCGGTCTTCCTTTTGTGGGGCCGGTCCGCGGATGCTGGCCGGCGAGCCGGCGCCGCTCGCCAGCGGGCCCGGCGGCGAAGGCGCGCCCGGCGAGTCGGCTGTGTCAGAATCGACCGACATGGAGCTGAGCTGGTACGGGCGGACCTGCATCCGCCTCAAGGGCAGGGACGCCGTCGTCGTCGCCGACCCCTACCCTGCCGTCGTCGGACCGACCGGCCGCGGGATCACCGGCGAGATCGTCACCTTCAGCCATCCCGACGACAAGCCGCTGCCCAGGGCCAAGGGCCGCCGCTCCCGGGACGGCGGCAGCGTGGTCCCGACGAGCCTCGAGGACGCCTTCGTCCTCGACGGCCCCGGCGAGTACGAGGTCCGCAACGTGCTCCTGACCGGCGTCCGGACGTACCGCGACGACACGCGCGGCGCCGACCGCGGCCGGCAGACCGCCTTCGTGGTCGAGCTCGACCAGATGCACACGATCCACCTCGGCGACATCGGCCACCTGCTGACCGAGGAGAAGCTCGCCGACATCGGGCCGATCGACATCGCCTGCGTCCCCGTCGGCGGCGAGCTGTCGGCGACCCAGGCCGCCGAGCTCATCGCCCAGCTCGATCCGCGCATCGTCGTGCCCGATGCCGGTCTGCGACGACGAGACCGACTGCGACGAGGCCCTCGCTCGCTTCTTCCACGAGATGGGGACGACGCCGGCCCCGCCCCAGCCCCGCCTGAACGTGTCGATCTCGGCGCTCCCCGACGAGACGACGACGGTCCTCCTGGAGGCCCGGGGCAAGGTCTGACCGGCGCCCCGCGACCGGGCGCCGGTCTGAGCGGCTACTCCCGCTGGAGGAGCGGCCGTCCCCGCTTGACGACGGTCCGGACCAGGTCGGCGGCCGGCCAGTACGGGATCTGGTCGACGCTCGGGACCCGCCAGACGACGAGGTCGGCCTGCTTGTCGGGCTCGAGCGAGCCGACGACGTCCCCGATCCCGAGCGCGTGGGCGGCGTTGATCGTGACCGCGCTGAGGGCCTCCGCCGGGCGTCAGCCTGAGGCTGAGGCAGGCCACGGTCATGACCAGCGGCAGGCTCGGCGGTCGGCGACGTCCCCGGGTTGAAGTCGGTGCCGAGCGCGACCGGGATCCCGCGCTCGATGAACGTCCGGGCCGGGGCTCCCGACGACTTCATGAGGAACCAGGTCGTCGCGGGCAGGAGGATCGCGACGACCGGCCGTCCGTTCTCGGCGGCTGCCGCGAGGGCATCGATCCCGGCCGGCGACGGCGCCGCGAGGTGGTCGGCCGACAGCGCTCCGAGCTCGACCGCGAGCTCGGCACCACCGGACGGCGCGAGCTCGTCGGCGTGGAGCCGGGGTCGCATCCCGAACGCCTCGGCCGCGAGCAGGATCCGCCGGCTCTGGTCGGGCGTGAAGACGCCCCGCTCGCAGAAGACGTCGGCGAAGCGGGCCCGGCCCTGGGCCGCGACCCCGGGCAGCTGGTCGTCGAGGAGGTGCCGCGTGTAGGCCTCGGCCGGGTCGCGCCGGTCGCGGAACTCGGACGGGACGGCGTGGGCGCCGAGCCAGGTCGGGAGGACGTCGACCGGGCCCTCCTGGCCGAGCTGGTGGGCCACCTCGAGGAGCCGCAGCTCGGTCCGCAGGTCGAGCCCGTAGCCGGACTTCGCCTCGATCGTCGTGACCCCGTGGCGGAGCATCTCGTCGAGCCAGCGCCGGCCGTGGGCGAGGAGGTCGTCGGCCGAGGCCGCCCGGGTCGCGGCGACGGTCGACAGGATGCCGCCGCCGGCGGCCAGGATCTCGAGGTAGCCGGCACCGCGCTGCCGGAGCTGGAGCTCGCCCTCGCGGCTGCCGGCGAAGAGCAGGTGGGTGTGCGGGTCGACGAGCCCGGGCGTCACCACGCCACCGTCGGCGTCGATCCGGGCGAACCGCGAGACCGGCAGCCCCGCGGCCTCGAGGGCGGCCGTGACCTCGTCGTGCGGACCGACCGCGGCGATCCGGTCGCCCCACGTCGCCACGACGGGAGCCGCGGCCGCGTCGGGTCCGCCGACCGCCGCCGCCTCGAGGGTCGCGGTCTCGGCCTGGGCGCCGCCGCGCCGGATCCCGCCGGCCATCGTGACGACGGCGCTCGCCCCGTGGACGAGCAGGCCGGCCGTCGACGCCTCGGTCCGCCCGCCCTCGATGACCCGGAGGCTCACGGGCGCGCGGCCTGGGCGGCGGCGAGCCGGAGCTCGAGCGCCTGGAGCGGCGAGAAGTCGCGCAGCCGGATGAACGACGCCGCGGCCGCCAGTCGATCCTCGACCGGCGCGGACGTGGGGGCGCCGGCGTGGTCGGCGACGTCGAGCAGGGCCGCCAGCGGCGCCAGCCCGATGAGCTCGGACTCGGCCGGCTCGACGCCCTCCGCGCGGGCCCCGGCCTCGACCGCCTCCCAGACCCGCCAGATCGGCGTCACCGCGAAGTCGAGCAGGTTCATCGAGACCTGGGCGCAGTCGGGCTCCTCGAGCCGGAAGCCGCTCGCCTGGACGCGCGGCAGGCCGCCGCTCGACTCGCGGACCGCCCGGGCGATCCGCTTGGCGAGCTCGAGGTCGGTCGAGGCGAGGTTGATGTTCCAGGCGATCAGGAACGGCCGCGCCCCGACGGCCATCGCCCCGGCGGTCGGGTGGAGTCGGGCCGGCCCGAAGTCCGGGCGCCGGTCGGGGTCGGTCGCGATCGCCTCCCTGAGCCCCTCGTACTGGCCGCGCCGGACGTCGGCCAGCTTCTCGCGGTCCGGACGCGTCGCCGCCCGGGCGTAGAGGTAGACCGGGATCCCGAACCGGTCCGCCACCCGGGCGCCGAAGTCCCGGGCCAGCCGGACGCAGTCGTCGATCGTCGTCTCGCCGAGCGGCACGAACGGCACGACGTCGACCGCCCCGATCCGCGGGTGCTCGCCCGGTCTGGCGCTCCATGTCGATCGCCTCGACGGCCACCGCGACGGTCGCCTCGAGCGCGCCGCCGACCGCCTCCGCGTCGCCGGCCAGGGTCAGCACGCTCCGGTTGTGGCTGGCGTCGCTCGTCCGGTCCAGGAGGTGGACGCCGGGCGTCCCGGCGACGGCCGCGGCCAGCCGGTCGACGACCTCCGCCCGCCGACCCTCGCTGAAGTTCGGGACCGATTCGACCAGCCGCCCCACCGGCCTATCGTGACAGGGACGGGAACGCGCCGGAGGACGTCGGCGACCGTCCGGGGAGGGTCGCACAGAGGCGGCGTTCCCTAACCGGTGTTAGACGATAGACTAACGAGCCCATCCTGCAGCGAGGCTGGTCGTGGCCGCTCCCCGCCAGAACCTGCTCGCCCGGTCGTCCGACTACCGCAAGCTCTGGACGGCCGCGACGATCTCCCTGTTCGGGACCCAGGTCAGCCTGATCGCGATCCCGGTCATCGCGATCTTCCTGCTCCACGTCGAGGCCTACCAGGTCGCCCTGCTCGGGACGGTCGAGTTCCTGCCGTTCCTGTTCTTCACCCTGCCGGCCGGAGCGTGGGTCGACCGGCTGCCGCGCCGGCTCATCCTCGTCGCCGGCGACCTCGGCCGGGCGATCTCGCTCCTGTCGATCCCGATCGCCTGGGAGCTGGGCGTCCTGACGATCTGGCAGCTCTACCTGGTCGGGTTCATCAACGGGACGCTGACGGTCTTCTTCGACGTCGCCGACCAGTCGTTCCTGCCGGCGATCCTCGAGCCGGACGACCTCATCGAGGGCAACTCGAAGCTCCAGGTCAGCGCGTCGGCCGCCCAGGTCCTCGGCCAGCCGCTCGGCGGCGGGGTCGTCGGCCTGTTCGGGGCGCCGCTCGCGGTCACCGCCGACGCGATCAGCTTCGTCGCCTCCGGCGGCCTGATCTTCTGGATCCGCAAGCGCGAGCCGAAGCGGGCCGCGGCGGCCGCGGCGGGCGGGCTCCTCGCCCCGGTCGCGGGGATCCGCGCCGAGATCGCCGAGGGGCTCCACTACGTCCTCGGCCACCCGTACCTGCGCTACATCGCGGCGAGCACCGGGATCTCGAACCTGTTCTCGAACATCGCCTTCGCGACGATCGCCGTGTTCGTCTACACCGACCTCGGGCTGACCCCGTTCCAGTTCGGGCTGATCGGCGGCCTCGGCAGCATCGGGGTGCTCGTCGGCGCGCTCGTGGCCGGCCGGATCGCCGAGCGGATCGGGGTCGGCCGGACGATCCTCTGGTCGATCGATCCTCTCCGGCCCGGCGACGCTCGTCGCGGCCGTCGCCCAGCCGACGACGGCGATGCGCGGTCCTCACGGCCTCGTTCTTCCTGGCCAGCTTCGCCGGCGTCGTCTACAACATCAACCAGGTCAGCCTGCGCCAGGCGATCACGCCCGAACGGATCCAGGGCCGGATGAACGCCACGATGCGCTTCCTCGTCTGGGGCACGATCCCGATCGGCCAGATCATCGGCGGGATCGTCGCGACGGCCTCGAGCGCCCGGGGCGCGCTCATCGTCGGCGGGGTCCTGGGCTGCTTCGCCTTCGTCCCGATCCTGTTCTCGTCGGTCCGCCGGCTCGAGCGGATCCCGACGCCGGAGCCCGCCGCGCGAGGCGGACATCGTCGGCAAGCGAAGCCGACATGACCAGCCCCGGATCCGCGCTCGACTGACGACCGAGCGTCAGCCGGCGGCGTGACCGCCCCAGCGGCGATCGACCGCGAACGAGGCCGGGACGATCAGGGCCCAGGAGGCGATCGCGAGCCAGGGCGAGACCATGGCGACGACCATCGAGCCCGCGAAGACGGCCGGTCCGCGCAGGATGTGGGCCGTGACGCGCCGAGCCAGGAGCGGGTCGACCGACGGCCGGACCAACGCCGGGTGTCGCGTCGCGTAGACCCAGACCGCCGCCTCGCACAGGCCGGCGCCGACCTGGACGACCGCATAGAACGCGACCGTCAGCCGGGTCGGCTCGTGCCCGCCGAGGATCGCGGTCGGGTAGGGCATGAACGCGATCCAGATCAGGAAAGCGAGGTTGAGCCCGATCAGGCTGCGGTCCGTCGCGCGGACGGCCGCGAAGATCCGGAGGTGGCCCTCCCAGTAGAGCCCGACCACCACGAAGCTGATGACGAACGCCACGACCCGGCCGAGATCCGCAGTCAGCGCCGACGCGATCGAGGCCTCGGGAGCGGAGCCGGCCAGCTCGGGTGGGCGCAGGTCGACGACGAGCAGCGTCATCGCGATCGCGAAGACCGCATCCGAGAAGAACAGGAGCCGCTCCAGGACGAGGTCGCGCTCACCACCCTCCCCTGCCACCGCCGACCGGCCGCGGACGAACGGCCGTCCGGAGCCCGGCGGCGACTCGACCGGTGGTGTGGGCGCGGGCTCAGGCCCGCTCATCGAGCATCGGGATCCGGACCCCGCGCTCGCGGGCGACCTCGATCGCCCGCTCGTAGCCGGCGTCGACGTGACGAATCACGCCCATCCCGGGGTCGGTGGTCAGGACCCGTTCGAGCTTCTCGGCCGCGAGCGCGGTCCCATCGGCGACGACGACCATCCCGGCGTGCTGGCTGTAGCCGATCCCGACCCCGCCGCCATGGTGGATGCTCACCCACGACGCCCCGGCCGCCGTGTTGACGAGCGCGTTGAGGAGCGGCCAGTCGGCCACCGCGTCGCTTCCGTCGCGCATCGCCTCGGTCTCCCGGTTCGGCGAGGCGACCGAGCCCGAGTCGAGGTGGTCGCGGCCGATGACGATCGGGGCGCTGACCTCGCCCGAGGCGACGAGCCGGTTGAACTCGAGGCCCGCCTTCGCCCGCTCGCCGTAGCCGAGCCAGCAGATCCGGGCCGGGAGACCCTGGAACGGGACCTTGTCGCGGGCCATCGCGAGCCAGCGATGGAGCGCCGGCTTGTCCGGGAACAGCTCGACGAGCGCCCGGTCGGTCCGGTGGATGTCGGCCGGATCGCCGCTGAGGGCCACCCAGCGGAACGGGCCGCTCCCCTCGCAGAAGAGCGGCCGGATGAACGCCGGCACGAACCCCGGGTAGGCGAACGCGTCCTCGACGCCGGCCTCCTTCGCCTGCGCCCGCAGGTTGTTGCCGTAGTCGAAGACCACCGCCCCGGTCCGCTGGAACTCGAGCATGGCCCGGACGTGGGCGGCCATCGAGCGCATCGACCGCTCGATGTAGACGTCCGGCTGGGTTGCCCGCAATACGAACGCATCGGCCAGGTCGATCTCCGCGGGGACGTAGCCGCCGAGCGCGTCGTGGGCGCTCGTCTGGTCGGTCACGACGTCGAACCGCTCGCCCGCCTTTGCCCAGGCCGGCTCGATCTCGGCGGCGTTGCCGACGAGGGCGATCGACAGCGCCACGCCGTCGGCTGCGGCCGCCCGGGCCGTGGCAAGCGCCTCATCGGGGTCGGCCGTGAGGCGGTCGACGTAGCCGATCTCGCGCCGCCGCCGGGCGCGGGCCTCGTCGACCTCGATGCAGATCGCGACGCCGTCGTTCATCGTGACCGCGAGCGGCTGTGCCCCGCCCATCCCGCCGAGGCCGGCCGTCAGGGTGACCCGGCCGCGGAGCGAGCCGCCGAAGTGCTGCCGGGCCAGCTCGCCGAACGTCTCGTAGGTGCCCTGGAGGATCCCCTGGGTCCCGATGTAGATCCAGGATCCCGCGGTCATCTGGCCGTACATCATCAGGCCCTCGGCCTCGAGCTCCCGGAAGTGCTCCCAGGTCGCCCAGCGGCCGACCAGGTTGGAGTTCGCGATCAGGACCCGCGGGGCCCAGGGATGGGTCCGGAAGACGCCCACGGGCTTGCCGCTCTGGATCAACAGCGTCTCGTCGTCGGCCAGCGCACGGAGCTCGCGGACGATCGCGTCGAACGCCGCCCAGCTGCGGGCCGCCCGACCGGTCCCCCCGTAGACGACGAGCGCGTCGGGGTTCTCGGCCACCTCCGGGTCCAGGTTGTTCATGAGCATCCGCAGGACCGCCTCCTGCTGCCAGCCCCGGCAGCTGATGTCGGTGCCGCGCGGGGCGCGGACGGGCCGGGCGCCGGGCAGCGCATCGCGGGCGGGGGCGGTCATGGGCCGAGTCTAATGCCGCCGCCAGGCCGCGGATCAGCCGCCCGTGATCGGGACCTTCGACCAGGTCCGGCCGCCGTCGCGGGTCATCAGCAGCTTGGAGGTCGGGCTCGCCTGGTCGCCGATCGTCTGGCTGATGACGACCCCGACCTGGTCGGTCGGGAACGTGAGACCGGACGACGCCGATCCCTGGAGGACGTGCACGGCCGGCCAGGTCGTCCCGCCGTCGAACGAGCCGACGATCGCCGAGCCGACCCCGGACAGACTGCCGCCCACGAAGATGATGCCTGGCGCTGGGGCCGCCACGCCTTCGACGCCGAAGACGGGCGGCTTCGAGCCGGCCCGGCTGAAGGTCGCGCCGCCGTCCGTGGACACGTAGACGTGGACGCCGGTCGGAGTCGACCAAATACCCTCGTCGCAGGCCCCCATGAGATCCGCGGCGCTCGAGGCCGCCAGGGTCGCCGGCCCGGCGACGTCCAGGCAGGGCGGCTGCCATGGCTTCCAGGCACCGTCGACCAGGCGGGCGCCCGCGACGACGGCCCGATCCACCTCGATCAGCCAACCCGCCGAACCGTGCAGCACGATCTGTGGATCGGGGACCGGTCCGGCGCCGATCTCGACGGTCGTCGGCGAGGCGGTCCAGGCGTCACGATCCACCGGACTCGTCGCGATGGTCAAGCGAGCGTCCGTGTTCCCGTCGTCGTAGACCGCGTGAACAGCCCCCGCGGCCGCCTCCAGGGCCATGACCCAGCCGTCCTTCGGCAGGCCAGGCAGGCTCACCCGGTGCCAGCTCGACCCCCCGTCGTGCGTCGCCCATAGGCCTGCACCGAAGGCCCAGCCGTCGAGCGGGTCGGCGAAACGAACGTCCTTCACGCCGGAGGTCACCGTCCCGTCGACGGCGAAGGCGGTATCCGGCGCCGGGATGCTCGCCCAGGTTCGACCGCCGTCGGTCGTCCGGACGATCCTGAGGCAGGGCTCACCAGGGCATGGCGCGGTCCCGAGGAGCCAGCCCGCGTCGGCGCTGATGAACGACAGAGAGGCCGGCTGGAAGTCAGCGGGCACCGGACCGCCGGACGGTGCGACCGCCGAAGGACCAGCCGACGCCGATGGTGCGAGGGACGGCGATGGCGGTGGCGCCACGGACGGCGATGGGACCACCGACGGCGATGGCGCGAACGACAGCGATGGAACCACCGCGCCCGCCGACGGCGACCCGCCGCCGGGGGGGATCGACGGCCCGCCGATCCCGCGGTCCGAGGTGGCGCCGAGCAGGGCCGAACCGCCGGCCAGGCCGACCGCCAACACCACGATCGCAACCAGCCCCCACCGGAGCCCGACGACGGGACCGGTCCCGGGTCGCCGACGCAGGCGAGCACGCCAGCTCGCGCCCGCCCGGGTCGTGCCCGGGATCGTCGCGACCCGGGCGACGAGCCGCTCCGGGGCGGGCTCGACGGCCTGGTCGGCGAACGCTCGTCGGAGCTCGTCCTCGAACGGGTCGCGCGGATCGATCGACTGATCCTGGGTCATCGGATCATCCTCCCGTGATCACCGGCATCGACCTCGTCGCGGAGGTGGCGGAGCGCGTAGTGGAGTCTCGACTTGACCGTCCCCGCCCGGGTGCCGGTCCGCTCGGCGATCTGCTCGACGCTGAGGTCGGCGTAGTAGCGGAGCACGACGACCTCGCGATGCTCCGGGGACAGCGATCGGATCGCCCTTCGCAGGACGTCCTGTCGGATGAGGGCGTCGGCCGGATCGGCTGAGGCTGGATCTCGCAGCGGGCTGACCAGGTTCGCCTCGATGCTCATCGGCAGCCGACGTCGGGCGCGCAGCCGATCACGGCAGGCGTTGACGAGGATCCGACCGAACCAGGCCTCGAACCGGGCCGGCTCGCGCAGCTCGGAGAAGCGTCGCCAGGCGGTCAGGGCGGCATCGTTCGTGGCGTCCTCGGCCTCGCTCGGATCACCCAGGATGAGCCGCGCGATCCGATAGGCCCTATCGAGCGCATGGCGATCGACGAGCGCCGCGAACGTCCGGGCGCGAAGGTCGTCGGGCCCGCCGGGCAGGTCCATGGCCTCCACGATACGCACCGCCTTCGAGTCGATCACGAGCCACCTGACGATCCGGGACAACGAAACGTTCAACCCGATCGCGGTCTCGGGTACCCTCCCCGGGAGATGCCCATCCTCGCCGTCCGCCGCTGGGCGGACCTCCCCGAACCCGAGCGAGGCCGGATCCTGGCGCGCTCCACGGCCGCGATCTTCGACCCCGAGCTGATGGTCGGGATCGAGTCGATCTTCCGGGACGTCGCCGGGCGCGGCGACGCGGCCGTCGTCGAGATCACCGAGCGGTTTGACCGGGTCCGGCTCGATCCCGACCGGCTGGCCGTCCCGGCCTCGGAGATCGCGGCGGCCCATGCCGGCCTGGACCGGGCACTCCTCGCCGGGATCCGCGAGGCGATCGCGAACAGCCGTCGCTTCAACGAGGCGCAGCTGGCCGAGACGGCCGCGGACTGGCAGCGCGAGGTCCGGCCGGGCTTCCTGGTCGGGGAGCGGTTCGCGCCGATCCCGAGCGTCGGCCTGTTCGTGCCGACCGGCAAGGCGAGCTACCCGTCCGTCCTGTGCCAGATCGGGACCCCGGCAGTCGTCGCCGGCGTGCCCGAGATCGCCGTCGTCGTCCCGCCGGTCCCGGGCTGCCGCGGACGGAGCGGTCGATCCGGCGACCCTCGCGGTCGCTCGCGAGCTCGGCATCGGGCGGGTGTTCCGGGCGAACGGCCCGGCCGGCATCGCCGCCCTGACCTTCGGGACCGCGACGTTCCCGCGGGTCCTCAAGGTCGTCGGTCCGGGGTCGCCGGCGGTGACCGCTGCGCAGGTCCTCGCCCAGCGCTTCGGCACGGCGACCCAGATGCTGTGCGGACCGTCCGAGAGCCTGCTCATCGCCGACGACTCGGCCGATCCGTGGCGGCTCGGCCTCGACCTGCTGAACGAGGCCGAGCACGGGACGGACTCGGCGGCGACCCTGGTCACCGACTCCGAGTCGCTGGCGGCCGCGGTCGAGTCCGCCGTCGCGGAGCAGATCCGGGATCTGCCCGAGCTCCGAGCGGCGGCGGCGCGGGTCGCCCTGTCGGACCTCGGTGGGGTGATCCTCGTCGAGTCGATGGACGCCGCGCTCGAGGTCGCCAACGCGTACGCCGCCGAGCACGTCCAGATCGCCACCCGCGATCCGGAGGCCACCCTGCGCGGCCTGCGCTACGCGGGCGAGGCGCTGCTCGGCCAGGACACGCCGATCGGCGCCTCGAGCTACACGATCGGGATCCCGGCGACGCTCCCGACCGGCGGCTACGCCCGGCTCAACGGCGGGGTCACCGCGCGGACGTTCCTGACCTCGACCTCGACCGCGCGGCTCACGCCGGACGCCCTGGCCGGACTCGCCGAACCGACCCTCGCGCTGGCCGACCACGAGGGGTTCCCGGCCCACGCGAACGCCTTCCGTGGGCGCGGTCTGCCCGGCTCGCCGGACCGCACCGGAGACGCCGCCGACCGCTAGGGACGCAGGCCGGCCACGAGCTGCTCGCCCAGCCGGCTGTCGCCGAGCGAGGACACGGACACGATCGCGTCGAGGTCGTCGAGCCGGACGTGGTAGGTCTGGACGCCGCCGGCACAGGTGCCGAGGTAGGCGGTCCGGCCCCCGATCGTCGCCTGGGCGTGGCCGGTCACGCCGCCCGCCTGCGAGCAGGCGCCGTCGTCGAAGCTGTCGCGCCACGACCGGAAGTAGGCGTCGTCGAAGACGCCCGGGCGGAGGACGATCACCGAGGCGTAGGCGAAGTCGCCGCTCGCCGGGTCGATGACCACCGCCTCCTCCATCCGCTCGACCGATTCGACGAGACCCGGGTCGTCGGTCCCGGTCGGGTCCGGCACGGGCACGACCGGGAGCCCGCCGACGGTCGCGGGCAGGACATCCATGAGCCCCGCGTCGATCGGGACGGACGTCGCTCCCGCGCCGGTCGACGCGGCAGGCGCCGAGGCGCCCGGGACCGGGGCCGAGGGCCCGCCGCCGGCCGGACTCTGCGCCGCAGTCGGCGCCGGGAGGGACGCCGGCGTGCCGGCCGAGGCCTCCGGCGACACCGCGATCGCCGGTGACGACGATCCGGTTGAGCTCCCGCACGCCGCCACGAGCCCGGCGACGGCGAGCGCCACGATCGCTCCGAGCCGCGCCGTCGGTCGTGCGTCCGGCACTAGCCGGTGATCCGCTCCGGGTCGGCGTCGGGGCGGACGAACGCCGATTCGTAGAACTGGAGCGGGTTGCCCTCCGGATCCCAGAAGAAGCAGAACCGGCCCCACTTTGTCGCGACGACCTCCTCGTGGCGGACCTGCGCCGACTCGAGCCGCCGGAGGGCCAGGTCGAGGTTGTCGACGATCACCTCGGGCACCACGCCGCCGTGCCGGTAGTCCTTGGGCTCGGCGCTGGCCACGCCACCCGCGATCAGCGCAAGGCTCGTCCCCTGGGTCGCATCGAAGCGGACGAACGTCGGCGTCCGATAGAGGAGGCGGAGGCCGATGACGTCGCGGTAGAAGCCCACCTCCTCGTCGATGTCCTCGACGAAGATCAGGGCGCCGCGGACCTTCGACACGCTGCCCAGGGCCTGGATCAGGGACATGGGAGGCCTCCGTGCTGATCAGCCGAGCTCCCGGCGTACGACCGGAAAGCGCTCATCGTCGACGGCCAGGCCGAACCCGGCAGTCAACCAGAACCCGGGAGTCGCGCCGCTCGTCGCGTCGGGCCGTGCCCCGACCTCGGGGTAGGCCTCGACCGCCGCGAAGCCGCGCTCGGCGAGATCGTCGCAGACAGCCTCGACGAGACGGTGGGCATGGCCGTGCCCGCGCCCCTCGCGGGTCGTGGCGATGCACGTGATCACGGCCGGCAGCGGGGCGTCGGGCAGCTGCGGGTAGAGCTCGCGGAGGCGGAGCGCCCTCGGGTACGCCGACAGCGGTCCGAACTGGGCGTAGGCGGCCGGTGCGTCGTCGGCGAGCAGGACCTTGGCGTAGCTCCCGAAGACTGCCAGCCCACGCCCGAGGAGCGCGAGCTTGCGCGGCGCCTCGAGCGCCCACGGTCGGTCGCGACGGTCGCTGCGGGGCGAAGGGGTTGTCGGCGAGCGACGTCGTCGTCGGGGGCGGCGAACGGGTTGACGGCCGGCCCGCTCGGCCGACGCGGCAGGAACGGGTTGTCGAGCGGCTCGGCATCCGGGCTCGGCGAACGGGTTGCCGCGGCCGGGCGCGGGGCTCGGCGCGATCCGGGGCGGCCGGCTCGAGCCAGCTCGCCCGGGCCGCCTTCGACCCGCGCGCCGCGTCCTCCCAGTAGTCGCACGAGCGGTGGTCGAAGCCCGGGTCGGCGCAGGGTGGCACGAGGCCGTAGCTGGCCCCGTCGGTCACGTCGACGATCCGGATCGCCTCCATCGCGGGCCAGCGTAGCGCGTCCTCACGGCGCTGACCCGCCCTGGTGCCCGGGACGGACGACGCGTCAGGCGGGCTCGACGAGATCGCGAGCGAGCCGTCCGGACGAGCTCGGCGGCCGCGGCCAGGTCCGGGCCCGGCTCTCGGTCGCCCTCCAGTCGAGGCACGACCGCCCGGATCCGCTCGATGCGCCTCGGCGACGCCCTCGCCCGGTCGCGTGCCCGGCAGCAGCGTCAGCCGGGCGTCGAGCGCCTGGGCCGCGACGACCAGCTCGATGGCCACGATCTGCTCCACGTTGTGGACGATCGGCGCGGGCGTGACGCGCGGCGATCGAGCCCATCGACACGTGGTCCTCCTGGTTGGCGCTCGTCGGGATCGAGTCGACCGAGGCCGGGTGCGCCAGCACCTTGTCCTCGGACACGAGGGCGGCCGCGGTGTACTGGTGGATCATCATCCCCGAGTCGACGCCCGACGACGCCGCAAGGAACGCCGGCAGCCCGCCGTTGAGCCTGGCATCGACGAGGAGCGCGATCCGCCGCTCCGCGATCGAGCCGAGCTCCGCCACGGCGATCTTGGCGAAGTCGAGGGCGAGCGCGATCGGCTCGCCGTGGAAGTTGCCGCCGCTGATGACCAGACCGCCGCCGGTCGCCACGACGTCGGCCGGGGCGACCCCACCGCTGGGGAACACGAGCGGGTTGTCGGTCGCGCTGTTCAGCTCGATGTCGAGGACCCGGCGGAGATGGTCGAGCGCATCGCGAACGGCGCCGTGGACCTGGGGGACGCAGCGCAGCGAGTAGGGGTCCTGGACCTTGTGGGCGTGGCCGTGGTGGCTCGCCTGGAGCGTCGAGCCGCGAAGCACGTGACGGAGCTCGGCCGCGACCGCGACCTGGCCGGGATGCGGCCGGGCGAGCTGGTAGGCCGCGGCGAACGCGACCTCCGTCCCGAGCAGGGCCTCGACGCTCATCGCCGCGGCCACGCGTCGCCGTGCGGGCGAGGCGATCGGCGTCGGCCAGGACGAGCGCCCCGATCGCGCCCATCATCTGCGTCCCGTTGAGGAGGGCGAGGCCCTCCTTCGGCTCGAGCCGGAGCGGCTCCAGGCCGCACTCGCGGAGGGCGAGCAGCGCCGGCATCCGCTGCCCGCCGAGCTCGACCTCGCCGCGACCGATGAGCGGCAGCGCGAGGTGGGCCAGCGGCGCGAGGTCGCCCGACGCCCCGAGCGAACCCTGCTCGGGCACGACCGGGTGGATGCCCGCGGCGAGGAACGCGAGGAGGCGGTCGACGACGAGCGGCCGGCAGCCGCTGTGCCCGAGGGCCAGGGTGTTCGCCCGGAGCAGGAGCATCGCCCGGACGATCTCGATCGGGAACGCCGGCCCGACGCCGGCGGCGTGGCTCATCAGGAGGTTCTCCTGGAGCCGGCCGGCCTCGTCGGGCGCGATCGACACGCTGGCAAGGTCGCCGAACCCGGTCGTCACGCCGTAGACGACCTGGCCCTCGGCGACGAGCCGGTCGATGACGTCGCGAGCCTCCTGCATCCGTGCCCGCGCCTCGGGATCGAGCTCGGCACCGGCCCCGTGGCGGGCGACGGCCTCCACCTCGGCGATCGTCAGGCTCGCCCCGGTCAGGACGACGGTACCGGTCACGACGTCGAGGATAGTCGGCTATGCTGCCCGCCGTCCCTCGTCCCCGGCGGAGTGGCCCGTGCTCGATTTCATCGACCAGACCGTCATCCCCTTCCTCGACCAGCTCTACGCGGCGCTCGGGTACGTCGGGGTCTTCGTGGCGATGACGATCGAGTCGGCGATGATCCCGCTCCCCTCCGAGCTCATCCTCCCGTTCGCCGGGTTCCTCGTGTCGGACCCGACGAAGATCGAGCCGCTGACCGGCCAGCCCTGGAACTACTGGATCGTGGTGATCGTGGCCACGGCCGGCAACACCTGCGGCTCGCTCATCGCCTACGGGATCGGGGCGAAGGGCGGCCGGCCGTTCCTCGAGCGCTACGGGAAGTACCTGCTCATCCGGCCCCACGACATCGAGCTCGCCGAGCGGTTCTTCGAGCGGTGGGGCGCCCAGACCGCGTTCTTCAGCCGCCTCCTGCCGATCGTCCGGACGTTCATCAGCTTCCCGGCCGGCGTGGCCCGGATGAACCTCCCGAAGTTCATCGCCTACTCGACCGCCGGGGCGTTCCTGTGGTCGATGCTCCTCGTCTACGCGGGCACCGTCCTCGGCGAGAACTGGGTCGACATCCGCGAGGCGCTCCGGCCGTTCGACCTGCTCATCGCCGTGCTCATCGTCGTCGGGCGTCGTCCTGTTCGTCTGGTTCCATCTCGGGCGACCGGGACTCCGGCGCGGCGGCGGCCCGGCGGACCCGCCCGGCTAGTCCTCCTCGGGCGGTCGGACCGTCCGGAACGCGCGGTAGAGCAGCAGGTCGTAGACGATCTTGAGGCCCCCGGCCAGGTAGAACGGGACGGCCGCCAGGCTGGCGCTCGCGACGAGCGGCGCGGACAGCGCCGGCGACAGCGCCGCTCCGGTCGTGCGGGCGATCCCCGTGACCCCGGCCGCGGCGGAGCGCTCGTCCGGGTCCACGACGGCCATGACGTACGACTGGCGCGTCGGCACGTCCATCTGGCTCAGGCTGAAGCGGAGGAGCAGGACCGCGATCGCCAGGGTGAGGTTCGGCATGACCGGCACGAGGATCAGCAGGACGTTCGACGGCAGGTGCGTGAAGACCATCGTGTTGACGAGGCCGAACCGGCGCGCGAACCGGGCCGCCGAGAGGCTCGACACGGCGGCCAGCAGGTTCGCCCCGAAGAAGATCAGCCCGAGCAGCCCGGGCTCGACCCCGTACTGGAGGTTGAACCAGTAGGCCATCAGGCTCTGCGGGACGAACCCTCCCGCGAAGGCGTCGATCGAGAACAGGGCCGACAGCCGGAGGACGGTCCTGCGCGACCGGCCGAGCCCGAGGCGGCGTCGGATCTCGCCGGGCCGGTACTCGCGCGGCGGCGCCTCGATCCGTGAACCGAGCCGCTCGAACACCACGGCCATCGCCAGCCCGACGAGCGCGTAGCCGACGACGATCGCCCGGTAGGCGTCCGCGTCGTTGATGCCCGACCGGATGAGCGCGCCGCTGAGGAGCCCGGCGCCGAGCGCCCCGGTCGCGGTCGCCACGTAACCGGCGACGTTGTACCAGGCGAAGGTGGCGGTCCGGCGTGCATCGCCGACGGCCTGGCTGAGGGCGGCCTGCTCGACCGCCAGGAACGGCCCGACCTCGTTGCCGGTCGGGCTGAGGACGCCGATCGTCCCGGCCAGGACGAGGAGCGGAAGCCAGCGAGGTGAAGGCGAAGACGATCCCGGCCCCGACCATCAGGAGCGAGCCGGCGACGAGCACCCGGCGCCGGCCGAGACGGTCAGCGTTCGTCGTAAGCCACAGCGAGATGACCGTGTCACCGACGAGGGTGAGCGTCAGGACGACCCCGATCGCAACCGGGTCGAGGCCGATCGCCGCGAGGTAGAGGACCAGGACGACGGCCAGGAAGCCATAGCCGAACATCCGCAGGACGCGGGTCGTGAACAGGAGCCGCCCGTCGCGGTCGAGCCCGCGCAGGCTGGCGACCAGGCCGGTGTCGACGGGCTGGGTCAGTCCCACGGGACCGTCCCGGGCGGGTGGAGATGCGCCGTGTCGTTGAGCAGCAGCATCCGGGCATCGGCCGGCCCGCTGCCGTGCTCGAAGCGGAGCACCGTCAGGTTCGCCTGGTCCTGGCTGAAACGGCGCCGGAACTCCCGGATCGGGACCCCGGTCGCGACGCAGACGAGCACCCGGTTGAGCGTGCTGTGGGCGACCACGAGGACCGGTCGCTCGCCGGCGGAGCCGGCGCCGTGGCGCCGGTCGTGCCAGTCGATGAGCTCGACCAGGAAGGCCGGTGGCCCGGCCCGCCACCGCGTCGCCCGACTCGCCGCCGGGGCAGGCGTTCGCGGCCGGGTCCGCCTCCCAGCGCGATCGGGTCGCGCGCGTCGAGCGCGTCGATCTGGTCGTAGGTCAGGCCCTCCCAGGCGCCGTAGTCCATCTCGAGCAGGCGATCGTCGAGCTCGACGGCAGGCGGATCGGGCAGGACCGACCGGACGATCGTCGCCGTCTCCCGGGCGCGCCGGAGCGGGCTCGCGACGATCCGCTCGAACCGGATGCCCGCCAGCCGGCGACCGAGCGCCTCGGCCTGGACGCGGCCGGCGGCGAGAGGTCGACATCGACGCGTTGCCCGAGGTGCTGCTCGGGGACCGACCGGTCGGTCAGGCCGTGCCGGGTCAAGACGAGGGTCAGCATCGGCCCGAGTCTATCTGCCACAATGCCGGCCGGAGGTCACGCCACCCAGCGATGAGCGACCCGCACGCCAGCGACCCGCACGCCAGCGACCCGCCGATGGAGGGCGATCCCCACGGGCTCGGCGACCACGGCGAGACGCACGGTCACGACGATCATGCCCACGCCGAGGAGGCGCTCGGTCCGGTCGACTGGGCCGCCTGGGGCGCGGGCGCGCTCGGCGTCGTGGCCGGGTTGATCGTCACCTGGGCCTTCGTCCTGGCGAAGTTCGCCCAGCCGGGAACCTAGCCGGCGACTCAGAACAGGCCGACGATGTTCCCGTCGGCGTCGATGTCGATGTTCTCGCCGCCCGGCTTCGATGGCAGCCCCGGCATCGTCCGCATCTCGCCGCAGAGCGGCGTGATGAAGCCGGCCCCGGCGGACAGGCGCACCTCGCGGATCGGCAGGATGAAGCCCGATCGGTCGGCCCTTGAGCGTCGCGTCGTGGCTCAGCGAGTACTGCGTCTTGGCCATGCAGACCGGGCAGGTGGCCGAAGCCGAGCTCCTCGTACAGGCGGAGGGCCTTCGCCGCGACCGGCTGGTACTCGACTCCGGCCGCTCCGTAGATCCGCGTGGCGATGGCCTCGATCTTGTCGCGCAGCGGAGCGTCATCCGGGTAGAGGAGCCTGAAGTCGGGAGCGCCCTCCTCGGCGGCCGACCAGACCGCCCGGGCAAGCGCCTCGGCCCCGCGACCGCCCTCCGCCCAGTGGGTCGCGACGACCGCGTCACGCGCGCCGGCGGCCAGGGCCACCTCCTGGATCGCCGCCACCTCGCCGGGGGTGTCGGTCGGGAAGGCGTTGATCGCGACGACCGTCGGGACGTTGAACGCGCCGATGTTCTCGACCTGCTTGGCCAGGTTCTCCGAGCCACGCCGGACCGCGTCCACGTTCTCCTCGGCGAGCGCCGGATCGAGCGGCTTGCCGGCCACGATCCGACCGACCCCGCCGTGCATCTTGAGCGCCCGGATCGTGGCCACGATCACCACCGCGTCCGGCCGGAGGCCCGAGGCGCGGCACTTGATGTCGAAGAACTTCTCGGCGCCCATGTCGGCCCCGAACCCGGCCTCGGTGCAGACCGCCTCGTTCGTGGCGAGGGCGAGCCGATCGGCCAGGATCGAGTTGTTGCCGTGGGCGATGTTGGCGAACGGGCCGCAGTGGACGAACGCCGGCCCGCCCTCCAGCGTCTGGAGCAGGTTCGGCTTGATGGCATCGACGAGGAGGACGGTCATCGCGCCGGCGACCTTGAGGTCCTCGGCCGTGACCGGCTTGCCGTCGGTCGTCTGGGCGAGGACGATCCGGCCGAGCCGGGCGCGGAGGTCGTGCGAGATCGCGTGGCGAGGGCGAGGATCGCCATGACCTCGCTGGCGACCGTGATCACCGTCTCGGTCTCGCGGGGCACGCCGTTCTCCCGGCCCCCGAGGCCGATGACCATCTTCCGGAGGGCCCGGTCGCTGATGTCGACGACCCGCGGCCAGGTGATCGAGAAGGGGTCGATGCCGAGCGGGTTGCGGTGGTGGAGGCTGTTGTCGACGAATGCCGCGGCCAGGTTGTGGGCCGCCCCGATCGCGTGGACGTCGCCGGTCAGGTGGAGGTTGAAGTCCTCCATCGGGATGACCTGGCTGTGGCCGCCGCCGGCGGCCCCGCCCTTGATCCCGAACACCGGGCCGAGTGACGGCTGGCGGATCGTCACCGCGGCTCGCTTGCCGATCCGGTTGAGCCCCTGGGCGAGCCCGACCGTCGTCGTCGTCTTGCCCTCGCCGAGCGGCGTCGGGGTGATCGCGCTGACGAGGATGTACTTGCCGCGCGGGCTCTCGGCCTCGAGCCGCTCGATCGCGCTCGAGCCTGACCTTGGCCTTGAGCGGGCCGTAGAGCTCGATCTCGTCCTCGCGCAGGCCGAGGTCGGCCGCCACGTCGACGATCCGCCGGGGGGTGACCGAGCGGGCGATCTCGAGGTCGGACGGGAAGCTCATGCGGGCGACTCCTCGGTCTGGCGGGCGTCCGCCTGCCGCTCGGCGGCACGGACGAGATGGGTGAGCAGCACGGCGTTCGTGACCGGCCCCACGCCCCCCGGGACCGGCGTGATCGCCGAGGCGACGTGCCTGGCACTCTCGAGGTCGACGTCACCGACGATCTGGTCGCCCACGACGTTGATCCCGACGTCGACGACGACCGCTCCCGGTCGGAGCATGGCGCCGGTGATCAGGCGCGGGCGACCGGCGGCCACGACGAGGATCTCGGCCCGCCGGACGTGGGCCGCGAGGTCTCGCGTGCGCGAGTGACAGACGGTCACGGTCGCGTGCTCGCGGACCAGCATGAAGGCAACCGGCATCCCGACGACGTTCGAGCGCCCGACCACGACGGCCTCACGCCCTTCGATCGGGATCTCGTAGGCGTGGAGGATCTCGATGGCCGCATGGGCGGTCGCCGGCAGGAAGCCCTCGAAGCCGAGCCGGAGCAGCCCGGCGTTGAGGGGGTGGATCCCGTCGATGTCCTTGGCCGGGTCGATGGCGTCGATGACGGCGCGCAGCCGGACCGTCGGCGGCAGCGGCATCTGGACGATGATCCCGGCGACCGACCGATCGTCGTTGAGATCGCGGATGGCCCGCGTGACGCTCGGTTCGAGGTCGGCGCCGTCCGGATCCGTCGGTCTCGATCTCGACGAGGCGACCGCCGATCCCGGCGGCCTCGCAGGCCCTTCAGGATCTGGCGGAGGTAGACGGCCGACGGGGCGTCGCGTCCGACGAGCACGATCGCGAGCGTCGGGGCGTACCCATGACGCTCGACGAACGTCGCGATCTGGTCGCGGACCGACGCGCGGATCTCGGCGGCGATCGGCGCGCCGAGGAGGAGGCGGGCCTCCCCGTCAGCCACCGCGGTCAGAGGGCCGGGGTCGGGATCGGGGCGCGCGCCTCGCCCGACTCGACGATCGCCCGCGTCCCTGCGGCAAGGCTGGTGATCTCGCCGAGGAGCGCCTCGACACGCGAGCTCGCCGTGGCGGCAAAGGCGTCGTCGGCCACGGACGGCAGGTTGACCAGGACGTTCGCGGCGGCCCCACGGGCAGCGGCCTCACCGAGGAGGCTGGCAACCGACAGGTCGCTCGAAGCGTTCGCGTTGCTCCGTCCGGCCAGCATCTCGGCAGCCGCCACGAGATCGCGGCACGCTTCGACGCATGCCAGCGGGACCTCGGCCGCCGTCCGCGCCGCGGCCCGCAGGGCAGAGGTCCGGGCGGTCCGCTCGGCGTCCGACTCCTTGGGCATCTTGAGCGCGGCCGCGAAGCCCGCATAGGCCTCGGCGTCGCGGTCGGCCAGGTCGAGGAACAGATCGGCGAGCTCGCGACCGCGTGCCCCGGCAGCGGCATGGACGGCCTCGTGCTGGGCGTACTTCGGCCGCCCCACGGACAGCGCCGCGACCATCGCGACGAGCGCCGCTCCGAGCGAGCCCGCGACCGCCGAGGCGCTCCCGCCGCCGGGCACCGGCTCCGCCGACGCGAGACGTTCGACGAACTCGTCGATGGTCAGGTCGCGGAATCGTTGCGAGCCGGTCTCCACGACGGGGATTGTAGGCGTGACGCCCGCTGGCCAGTCGGGTCGACGCGCCCCAGGCCAGTGCGGTCGACTCGCCCGCCGGCAGTGCGGTCGCCTCGCACGCCGGCGGCCCACCGCGCGCGATCGTGGCTGCACCCCCAGGCTCACCGCCGGGGTAGGGACGCTCCCGCCGGGCGAGCGCGGTACCGGCGCACCCGCCCGGCGAGGGTCCCGCCGGGGACGGCGCTGGGAGGCTCGTCGTCCCCGGAGTGAGGCTGCGTCGTCAGGCGGCCGAGCGATCCTCGTCGAGCCCCTCGATCGTCCAGCGCCGCGAACGGTGCTGGTAGCTCAGGGCGACCCGTGCCCGAGGCGTGACTACCTCGAACAGCGTTCGCGGCCCGACCTTCTTCTGATACGCCGAGTCCTCGTGGCGAACCCTCGCCACGGCGTAAACCGGCAAGCGCTCTCGGCCCCAGGTGATCTCGCGGGGGCGACCGTCGAACCACCCAGTTCGAACCCGAACCGGCAGTGGGTCCGTTCGGATCATCGCCATCTCGTCGACTCCTTCTTCGGCAGCGACCGCGTCGTCGGCCGGGGCACGTCGGCGACAGAACGTCTGTTCGGTTGTGGCTCGAACAGTAGACCGAACGCCTGTTCGATGTCAAGCCCTTGGGCGAAGGCTCGACGAGGCTCGTGACAGCTCTGGTGTCACGAGCCGTTCGCGATCGTGGGCCCCGGGCTGCGGCACGGCCGACCAGCTCCGCCAGGGCGCACTCGCCGCGTCAGGCGTGCGCGGCCAACGCCGTGCCGTTTCCCGGTGATGCGCGTTGTGGCATCGCCAGCCGGCCTTGCCGGCGGGACTGGATCCCTCGATCACGGGCGTCGGAGACTCCCGCCGCATCGTCACGCGCTCGCGATCGGGACGTCCCCTTAACGGGCAGTTGATGCCGCGTGAAGTCGGGCCGAGTTGAATGGGGCGATGCCGGTCCCAGGCGACGGACCCACTGACATCGACGACGACCTCCGGCGCATCGGTCGCGGACTCCTCCTGGCCCGCCGATCGCGCAGCCTTTCCCAGCGGCGGCTGGAGGCGCTGAGCTCGGTACCTCAGTCCACCATCTCGCGCCTCGAGAATGGGCGCCGGGCGGCGGCCCGCATCTCGCACCTGGCCCGCCTGGCCCGGGTCCTCGGCCGAATCGTCATCGACCCGCCGGACGACCCGACCTCCCGCCCTCCGGCGTGATGCGACAACGCGCATCACGGCCGAATGCCCGACCTCCCGCCCTAGCCTTCCTCGCCGCCCGACCGCTCCTCGGCCTCCGGCATCCCCGTCCGTCGTTCGAGCGGCTTCATCGGGTCGCGCTCGAACGGGGCAGGCAGACCGGCTCCCAGGAGGCGCGCCCGGGTGACCGCGCGATCCCCGTACCGCCGCCGGATCGCATCGGCAGCCTGGGTCGCCTTGCGCCGGCGCTCGCTCGCCCGTCCCCGCGTCGAGCCCCGCGTCGAACAGCCCGAGCTGCTCGCGCTCCCCGAGATGGCTCGCGGTCACCCCCAGCAACCGCACCTTGAGACCGCGGACCTCGGGCCGGGCAAGCTCCAGGGCGATGCGCCAGATGGGCTCCGCCAGGTCGGTCGGATCCGCGAGTGTCCGTTGCCGGGTGATCGTCCTGAAGCTCGAATCGCGGATCTTGACCGTGACCGTGCCCGCCTTGAAGCCTGCCGATCGCAGCCGGGAGGCGACGCCGTCGGCCATCGCCAGCAGCGTCCGCTCGATGAGCTCCGGATCCGACGTGTCGACATCGAACGTGTGCTCGTGCCCGATCGACTTGGCCGGGTCGCCGCCGCCGACCGGATCGGGGTCGATCCCCCGCGCCCGCGCCCCGAGCGACCCGCCGTGCTTGCCGAACCGCCGGGCGAGGATCTCCTCGGGGATCTGCGTCAGGTCGCCGATCGTCGTGACCCCGAACTCGCCGAGCGCCGCCGCGGTCTTCTCCCCGACCCCCCACAGCCGCGCGATCGGGAGCGGAGCCAGGAACGCCGCCTCCTCGCCCGCCGGCACCACGACCAGCCCGTCGGGCTTGCGCAGGTCCGATGCGACCTTGGCCACGAGCTTCGTCGTCGCGACGCCGACGGACGCCGTCAGGCCGACCTCCGCGACGATCGCCGCCTTGATCGCGGCCGCGATCGTCGGGCCGTCGCCGAACAGCGCCCGCGACGCCGTGACGTCGAGGAACGCCTCGTCGATCGAGATCGGCTCGACGAGCGGCGTGAACCGGCGGAGGATCGTCATCACCTCGCGGCTCACCCGCTGGTACTTGCGCCCGTCGACGGGCAGGAAGACGCCCTGCGGACAGAGCGCGTAGGCCGTCCGCAGGGGCATCGCCGAGTGGACGCCGTAGCGCCGCGCCTCGTACGACGCCGCGCTCACGACCCCGCGCGCCGTCGGCGCCCCTCCGCCGACGATGACCGGCTTCCCGCGCAGCTCCGGTCGATCGCGTTGCTCGACCGCGGCGAAGAACGCGTCCAGGTCGACATGGAGGATCGTCGGGAGGGCCATCACCGACGACCTTACCCCTGCCGGCTCAGGCGACGTAGTTGCCCCTGATGAATTCGGCGACGAGCAGCCCGAGCAGCATGATCGACACGACCGCCCAGCCGAAACGCAGCCAGCGCCAGCGCGGCGACACCAGGGCGAGCACGACGAAGACCGGGAACACCACGAGTAGGTAGCGCGCCGTCGATGTCAGCGGCGTCGGCTGGATCCGGGTGGCGAGGATCAGGATCTGGGGGAGGGCGTAGAGCGAGTATGCGATCGGCACCTGGCGCAGCCCCAGCAGGGCGACGAACCCGAACAGGAGCAGCGTCACGAGGTTGAGCAGCTGCAGCGGGTCGTGATGCTCGAGCGCCCAGCGCCACGAGGCGTCGACCACCTCCCAGGGCGGATGGAAGTTCGTGCCGCCCCAAGCCTCCTGGGTGTCGAGCGGCGTCTGGCCGGCCACGAGCGACGAAGCTACGAGGAACGAGACGAACCCGACCGCCGGGGCGAGCGTCGCGAGCGTCGGCGTGACGAGCGCTCCGATCGACGGCCGGCCCGTCCGCCCCCAGCCGAGCTCCCGCCAGTACATAACCGCCTCCCAGCCCATCGGCAGGACGAGGAAGACGCCCTGGATCCGGGTCAGCGCCGCGAGCAGTCCTGCGATTGCCGCCAGGAGCCACAGCCGCCGCCGGGCGGCCAGGATCGACCACACGGCGCAGGCCAGGAAGAGCGACTCGGTGAACGGGGCGAAGAAGAAGAACGCGGTCGGGAAGATCGAGATCGCGATCACCGTGGTGAGCGCGGCCTCGTCGTCGAAGTCGATCGCCACCAGCCGCCGCAGGCCGGTCATCGCCACGACGTAGGCGATCCCGGCGACGACCAGCCCACCCAACGCCATCGATCCGGCGAGCAGCCGCCCGGCCAGCCCGGTCAGGAGCGGGAAGAGCGGCCAGAAGTTGACGCTGTCGACGCCGCGCTCGTAGCCAAACGTCGCGATCTTCGTGTACCAGCAGGCGTCCCAGCGCTGCCAGACCCCGATGAACGGGAAGGCCGGCCCCTGGTCCGCCAGTGGCGGGATCGTGACCCAGCCGTTCCGGGCGAGCTCGAAGTGGCACGGCCCCGGGATCGTCGCCTGCCACCAGACGTAGATGGCGACGAGCCCGAACGCGATCCGCAGGGCGAGGAACAGCCCGACTGCGTCGCGGACCGCGCGCCCAAGCCCGTCCCGAATCGCGACGCCGGTGCCGCCCGAGGGCTCCTGCGCAAGCCCGCCGTCCGCGTCCATCGAGCGAGAGTGTATCGTCGGCCCGATGGCCGACCACGACCAGACGCTCGCCCCGGCGGACGCGTCGCCGCGAGCCCGGACCGCCGACTGGTTCGACGGGACCCGGCTCGCCGAGCTGATCGACATCATCCGGAGCCGGCCCGACACGCTCGGGACGTTCATCGTCGTCCTGGTCACGATCGCGATCTACCTGTTCACGTCATCGCGCGATCGACAGAACCTCGACTACTTCGTCCGCCTCGCCGACGCGTTCCTCCACGGCCGGATCTACCTGACCGAGGCCCCGTCGTGGCTGAACGAGCTGATCCCGAAGGACGGGGTCTGGTACGTCGCCTACCCGCCGTTCCCGGCGGTCCTCCTCGTCCCGTTCGTGGCCGTCTTCGGTCCGGACTTCCCGCCCCAGATCGCCAGCTGCCTCTTCGGCGGCTTCGCGGTCGGTCTGGCCTGGCTCGTCTTCGGGCGGTTCGCGCTGACCGGCCGGGTGCGGCTCGGGCTGACCATCGCGTTCGGCTTCGGGACGGTCCTGTGGTACGTCGCCGAGGTCGGCTCGGTCTGGTACTTCAGCCATGTCGTCGCCGTGATGTGCAGCATGGCGGCGATCCTGCTCGTGCTCGAGCGACGCTGGCCCTTCCTGGTCGGGCTGCTCCTCGGCTGCGCCGCGATCTCGCGCCTGCCCGTCGGCCTGACGGCGCCGTTCTTCTTCGCGCTCATCGTCGGGCTCGGCTGGCCGCCTCGCCTGCCGGCCCGCGGCACCCGCCAGGCGGCGATCCGGAACGGCCTCGCGTTCCTCGTCGGGATCGGCATCCCGACCGCCGTCTACCTGGCCTACAACTACGCTCGCTGGGGCACGATCCTCGACCAGAGCTACGTGCTCATCCCGGGCGTGCTCGAGGACCCCGTCTACGCGGGCCACGGGATCCTGTCGATCGACTACATCCCGCGCCACATCTACGCGATCTTCTTCCGGAGCTGGAACTTCGTCGACGACGCGCCGTTCTTCCAGCCGTCCTGGTGGGGCCTGTCGCTGTTCCTCACCACGCCGCTGTTCCTGTGGCTGGTGAGGGCCCGGCTGCGCGACCCACGGGTCGCCTGGGCCTGGGTCGGGACGGGCCTCGCCCTGATCCCGATCGTGACCCACGGGAACGTCGGGTTCACCCAGTTCGGCTACCGGTTCAGCCTCGACGTCCAGCCGCTGCTGTTCGTCATCCTCGCCACGGTGTTCGAGCGGGGCATGGGCCGCTGGGCCTGGGCGGCGACGGCCGTCTCGGTCGTCGTCTGCGCCTACGGCATCTGGGCGATCGGGATCGGCTTCGTCGAGTTCTAGCCCTTCGGCTCGACGACGACCGTGACCTCCGGGGCCATGCCCTGGTACACCTTCACGGCGACCTTGTACGTCCCGAGGCTCTTGAGCGGCTCCTCGAGGTCGACCTTGTGGCGGTCGACGACGATCCCCCGCCGGCCGAGGGCGTCGGCGATGTCCTTGGCGGTGATCGAGCCGTAGAGCTTGCCGCCGTCGCCGACCTTGACCCCCATCGTCAGCGTGGTCGAGCCGATCCGGGTTGCCGAGATCTCGGCCTCCTCGCGCTCGCGACGCCGCTTGTCCTCGCGGCTGGCGATGTCGTGCTGCCAGGCTCGGTAGGCGCCACCGGCGGCCGGGACGGCCAGCTTCTGCGGGATCAGGAAGTTGCGGGCGTACCCGTCGGCGACCACCTTCATCTCGCCGCTCTTGCCGAGCTTGGCGACATCGGTGGTCAGGATGACCTTCACGCGACCGAACCCTCCTTGTTGATCAAGCCCCGGACCCGCGGTCCGAGGCGCGCTGAGCGAGCCGCGTCGGCGACTGCGTCGACGGCCGGCGGGAGGCGCCGGACGAGGCGGCGGATGGGCAGCGGGGTGAACCGCCGGATCTGGCCGAGGTCCCGCTCGAAGGCGGCCCGCTCGATCCCGAGATCGGCCAGCTTCTCCTCGAGGATCGCGGCCGGGATCCCGTCGAAGAAGAGGTCGACGCCGAGCACGACGACCACCAGGTCGTCGATGACGCCGAGCAGCGGCACGTCGTCGGGGATGAGGTCGAACGGCACGGCGAAGTAGGCCAGCGCGCCGCCCAGGAGCGCCTTGCGCGATGCCGGGACCCGGTCGTCGCTGATCAGCGACCAGACCAGCCGGGCGTAGAGCGCCGAGCGGCTGGCCGTCGGCAGGAGCGCCGCAACCGCCAGGACGCGATTGATCGTCGCGCCCGGGATGCGCCGCCGTCTCCGTCGCTCGGCCATGGCGTCTCCTGGATTCCGCTGCGGGTCGGGTGCGCGCCGGGTACCGGGCGCCGCTGCCGAGTTCCGCCGGGAGCGCAGTCTACCAGCCGCACGCGCAAGCGCGATCCGATGGGCCTGCCGGTTGCTTGACAATCGAACGTCCGTTCGGTACCGTGAGGACCTGAACGGAGGACCCATGACCAAGCACGATGCGGATCGCAAGGTCAAGATCCTCGACTTCATCGCGGCCACGCTCCGGACCCGCGGCGTCCCGCCGTCGGTCCGCGAGATCGCCCGGGCGGTCGGGCTCGCCTCGACCTCGGCGGTCCACCATCACCTCCAGATCCTCGAGCGCGAGGGATACCTGGAGCGCGGCGCGGCGCAGGCGCGGTCGATCCGGCTGACCCCGATGGCGGCGCTCGAGCTCGGGTTGTCGAGCGAGCTGACACCGCAGTCGGCGGCGTCCGAGGCCCACCTCCTGCCGATCATCGGCGAGATCGCCGCCGGCGGTCCCATCGAGGCCTACCAGCGCGCCGACGAGACGCTGGCCGTGCCGGACGTGTTCGCCCCGAGTGGCGACGCCTACGTCCTGAGGGTCCGCGGCGACTCGATGATCGAGGCCCACATCGCCGACGGCGACTTCGTCGTGATCCGTCCCCAGACGACCGCCCGGAACGGCGACATCGTGGTCGCCCAGGTGGAGGAGAACGCGGTCACCCTCAAGAAGTTCTACAAGGAACAGGGCCGGATCCGGCTCCAGCCGGCCAACGCCGAGTACGAGCCGATGTACTACGACGACGTTCGGATCCAGGGCAAGCTGATCGGGGTCATCCGCCGGCTCGACTGAGGCCTGTCCACAGAGTCCACCACAGTCGGCCAACACCGGCGGCGGTTTGGTGGACGGCCCGGCCGAATCGCAGGCCCTTCGTTGACCGGGCCGGATGCCCCGTCGACGACACTCGACCTGACACAGACCTCCCGCATCTTCGGTGTGCCTTGATCGATCGACTTCCGCCCCAGAGCACCGAGGCCGAGCAGTCCGTCCTCGGGTCGATCCTCATCGATCGCGATGCGATCGTCGAGATCGCCGAGTTCCTCCGCCCCGAGGACTTCTACCGGCCCGCGAACGGCGCCGTCTACGCGGCGATGCTCGAGCTGTTCGACAAGCGCGAGCCGGTCGACATCGTCACCGTCGCCGAGGCGCTCGAGCGGGCAGACCAGCTCGAGACGGTCGGCGGCCGCTCGTACCTGTCGAGCCTGTCGAACCAGACCCCGACCGCCGTCCACGCCGTCCAGTACGCCCGGATCGTCGAGCGCAAGGCCGTCCTCCGCAACCTCATCGCGGCCGCGGGCAAGATCGCCGGGATCGGCTACGAGGACCCGGCCGAGATCCAGGAGGCGATCGACCGGGCCGAGAGCGAGCTGTTCAACGTCAGCCAGCGGCGGGTGTCGATCGGCTTCAGCCCGCTCAAGACGCTCCTCCACGAGGCCTACGACCGGCTCGACTACCTCCACGCCCACCGCGGCGAGATCAGCGGCGTGCGGACCGGCTTTGCCGACCTCGACGCGCTGACGACCGGCCTCCAGAAGAGCGACCTCATCGTCCTGGCCGCCCGCCCGAGCGTCGGGAAGACCAGCTTCGCCCTGAACATCGCCGAGTACGCCGCCGTGACCGAGGGTCGAAGCGTCGGGCTGTTCAGCCTCGAGATGAGCAAGGAGCAGCTCGTCCTGCGGCTGCTCTCGAGCGTCGCCAACATCGACTCGCAGCGGCTCCGGACGGGGTTCCTCGAGGAGATGGACTTCGCCCGCCTTGCTCCGGCGATGAACGCCCTGTCGGAAGCCCCGATGTACATCGACGACACCCCGAACATCAGCGCGATGGAGCTCCGGACGAAGGCCCGGCGGCTGCAGGCCGAGGCCGGGCTCGACCTCATCGTCGTGGACTACCTCCAGCTCATGCAGGCCACGACGAGCACCCGCGACGCCAACCGCGTCCAGGAGGTGTCCGAGATCAGTCGCGGGCTCAAGGCCCTCGCCCGCGAGCTGTCCGTGCCGGTGATCGCCCTGTCGCAGCTGTCGCGCCAGCCCGAGATGCGCGAGAGCAAGGAGCCACGCCTGTCGGACCTCCGCGAGTCGGGCGCGATCGAGCAGGACGCCGACCTGGTCATGTTCCTGTGGCGCGACAAGGAACGCGGAACCGACGACGCCGAGCAGGACGGCGAGGTGGTCAACCTCAAGCTCGCGAAGCACCGGAACGGGCCGACCGGCGAGATCCAGCTCTGGTTCAAGAAGCGCCAGACCCGGTTCGTGTCGTACGCGGGTGAGCGCTACGCCGACGTCGCCGGCTGAGATCGGATCGGGTCAGCTCGGCTCGTCGGGCAGGAGCGGGCGGAGCGCCAGCAGGTAGACCTTCCCGTCGGCCGTCTTCAGTGCGATCGAGCTCGCCCCGCCCTCGACGCCCTCGAGGTGCAGGGCTGCCACGTCCGCGGCCGTCAGGGTCCGGGTCGGCACCGGGCAGGCCGTCCGGGCCCGATGGCGTGAAGTCGGCCGGACCGAACGACGTCCATGGCCACGGTCGGGGCGCCACCGTCACGCTCGGGTCGGGCTGGCCCTCGGTAAGGATTCCGCGGTAGGCGCCGGGCGCGAAGTCGGTGGCGCTGGCATCCCCCAGGTCCGGCGCGACGAGCCGCTGGGCGAGCGCGGCAAAGGCCTTGCGGGCCGCATCGTCGGGGCTCGACTGCGGCTCGTCGAATCCGAGCGCACCGACCGTCACGACCTTCTCGAGGCCACCGGCGTTGAGCGTGAACGTCGTCGACGGCGCGTCGGCGACGCAGCAGGGCGGGTAGTCCTCCCGCGCCGTCCCGAGCCCGCCCGGACCGATCGCATCGGCCAGGATCGCCTGGACGTGCGCCTCGCTCAGGTGGGCGGTCTGGAACGGCAGCCGGAGCCCGATCCCGTCGGGCCGAGCCGGCTCGACATAGGACTTCGCCGGATCCCGCCAGATGATCGTGCCATCGCCGTAGAGGGTGAACTCCGGGATCTCGGTGAGGAGCGCGCCCGGGGCGAGGAAGCCGCCGCC
The DNA here is from genome assembly GCA_963708065.1 of uncultured Chloroflexia bacterium. Lineage (GTDB taxonomy): Bacteria > Chloroflexota > Limnocylindria > Limnocylindrales > CSP1-4 > Chersky-267. The sequence goes on along the minus strand of CAVPRZ010000011.1, from coordinate 417,998 downwards.
GGTGGCCATCCGGAGAATGACGGCGGTCGCGCCGGTCGGGTGGTCGACGGTCGGCGTGGGCGTCCCGGTCGAAGTCGCACTGGGAGTGGGCCGGACGCTCGCGCCGGGTGAGCCTCCGGTGCCGACGCAGGCGGCCAACAGGAGGGTCGACAACAGGCCGATCGGGGCGAGACGCAGTCTGGACATGCCGGCACGACGGTAGCGCAGGCGTTCCGGTTCCCACGGTCGTCCGGTGCGTCGGCGCACCAGACCCGCCCGTCTGGCGATTCCCCCGTCTTCCCGGCCCTTGACTCGGCGCGTATCCTCCGCGTCAGAGTTGCGACCGTCCGGGCACGGTCGGAGCCGAGCGCGTATCCCCATCCCCAGCGGCGCGTTTGATTCCGTCCCCGTCCGACCGATCGACAGGAAACCCCTGATGAGGACGAGGGACCAGGGTGTACCAGGATCGAACGCTCTACTGTCGTGACTGTTCCGAGGAATTCCTGTTCTCGTCGGGGGAGCAGGCGTTCTTTGCCAGCAAGGGTCTCCAGAACGACCCGCAGCGTTGCCCGAGCTGCCGCGCGGCAGCCAAGCGCGCGCGCTCCGTCGACGGACCGCGCGAGTTCCACGCCGCGATCTGCGGCGCGTGCGGCGGCCAGGCGATCGTCCCGTTCGCGCCCCGGAACGACCGGCCCGTCTATTGCAGCTCGTGCTTCGACAAGGTCAGGGCGACGACCGCCGGAGCCGCCTCGGCCTGATCGGCCCTCGCCCGAACTCATCTCGAGAGGCCGGCCTGGAGGAGGCCGGCCTCTCATCCCCTCCGGCTAGACTGACCCCAGGGCCGGCCCCAGTCCGGCGTCAGGTGAGGGTCGAATGGGCGTGATCATCATCCGCGAGATGGTCGGGACGAGCCCGAATTCGTGGTCGGACGCGGCGCGGGTGGCGGTCGCCACGGCGTCCAGGACGGTCCGCAACATCCGCACCGTCGAGGTCGTGAAGTCGAGCGCGATCGTCGAGGACAACGAGATCGTCGAGTACCGGGTCGAACTCAAGATCGGCTTCGAATACGAGGGCTGACCGGCCCGATCGATCCGGCGTCGGTCTCTCCGAAGGGTCGCAGCTAATCGTCAGGTGAGCGGTCCCGGGCACCATGCCGCTCATGGCCCTGCCCGACCATCCCCTCCTCGCGGATCGCACCGTTGACACCCCGGGAACGCGATCCATATCGTTCGGGGCGTCCACGGGGAGCCGCGGCCGGATCGGCCAGCGGGAACCGGTGCCGGTCGGTCCGGGACGAACGGCGTCGACCCCGACCGTGTCGTTTCCGATCGGCGGCGAGGTCGTGCACGAGTTCCCGCTCCAGCCGGCGAAGGTCCAGCGACCACCGCTCAGGCGGGAAGTCCTGCGTCGGGAGCGGCTGCTCGACTGGCTGAAGGTCAAGATCCATCACCGGGTCCTGCTCGTCATCGCCGAGGCCGGCTACGGCAAGACCACGCTCCTCGCCGACTTCGCCCGCCATCACCGTCGCCCGACGATGTGGTACCGCCTCGACGAGGAGGACCGCAACTGGGTCAGCTTCCTCCACTATCTCGTTGCGGCTGGCCGCGAGATCGAGCCCGACTTCGCCCCGGCCACGAAGGGTCTCCTGGCCGAGCTCGGCGTCGCGACCGGGCCGTCGCGGGACGCGATCATCGCGACGTTCATTCGTGAGCTCCAGGGCCTCGGCCAGCGTGGTGCGACGCTCATCATCGACGACTACCACCTGGTGGACGACGTTCCCGACGTTCGGGTCCTCGTGCGCGAGCTGGTCAGTCGGGCGCCTGAGCGGCTCACGCTCGCGTTCGTGAGCCGGCAACAGCCCACGCTTCCGCTCGCCCGGCTTCGAACCCTCGGTGAGGTGGCCGAGCTCACCGCGGCCGACCTGCGGTTCGACCTGGGCGAGACCGAGCGACTGTTCCGCGACACCTACAAGCGCCCGCTCGAGCCTGACGTCCTTGCCGACCTTGCCGATCGAACGGAGGGCTGGGCGGCCTCGCTCGAGATGGTCAACGCGGCGTTGCGGGATCGATCGCCCGTCGAGGTCAGGGCATTCGTCCACGGCATGACGGGTGCTCACGGCGAGCTCTACGACTACCTCGCCGAGGAGGTCGTCGGTGACCTCGACGACGAGACGCAGCGGTTCCTCATGACGACGTCGCTGCTCCAGGCGGTCGACCCCACGCTCGCAGAAGTCGTCGGCGGGTTCCCCAGCGCTCGCTCGAAGGAGCTCATCGCGGCCGTCGAGCGTCTCGGACTGCTCTCGACCCGCGGGTCCGGGACGCCGTGGTGCCCGTCGCTATCACCCGCTCGTCCGCGAGTTCCTCGAGTCTCGACTGCGCCGAACCCTGGGCGACGACACGGCTCGGGACCTTCATCGCGCCGTCGCCCGGCATGCCGGCACTTCCGATTGGCGACTCGCCGCCTACCACTTCGCCGCCGCGGATGACATGGCCGACCTGGGTGTCGTCGTGCAGACGGCCGTGCCGACGATCATGGGCAGCGGCGAGTTCGCCCTGGCCGAGTCATACGTCCAACGAGCCGGCCCCGAAAACAACGCCGCGTTCGAGCTCTTCGTCTCGCGGATGGAGCTACAGAGGGGCCGAGTCGACGCGGCGCTGCATCACGCCGAGCTGGCCGTCGACACGCGATGAAGTCCGATGACGACGTACTCGTCGATCACTCGCTGCTAACCTGGTCGCCGTGCGGTACGCAGCGGGCCACCTTGAAGGTCGAGCAGAGACGTCGCCAGATCCTCACCGCCGGACCTCTTCCGCAGATGCTGAGGGCAATCGCCGTCGCTGTCGAGGCGATCGTCGACGCTCGGTCGACGGGAATCTGCTGACGAGATCGCGGGATCTTCCTCGTTGGCGATGGCCGAGGAGCAGGAACGGAGTGGTCTTCGTCATTACGTAGGCGTCACGTGGCTCAACATCTGCGGATCTGACTGCGCGACCGGAGACTGACCGCGGCTGCTTGACGCATCCAATCGCGCGATCGATGAACTCTCGGCAGCTCGGCCGGCCTCGAGCTCGAAGGCGCAATGCGCTGCGCGGGCTGGGCGCTCGCGCTACTTGGACCAGATGGAACGACGCCGATGCCGAGTTTCGCTTGGCTGAGTCCACGCCAGTTCGATGCCGTCAGCGTGCCGAGATCCTCGTTGACATGTCGGAATCCTTTGCAGCGCTCGGTGACCGAGCCACGGGAGAGGCCATGCTCGAGCGAGCTCAGGGATGCACGTCATCTCCAGCTCAACAGCGGATCACTTGCGTCTCGCCTCGGCCGGCTGTTTCGCACTGCGTCGCCGGGACTTCGAGCCGCGGCGAGCTCCTCGAAGGCGTTGAGATCTGATCGACCACACGCTACTTGCCGCGTTTCAAACCCGAGTTCGACTCGCGCAGGCTCGGTTGGCCGTCGCAGTCAGGGTCCTGGCGACGCAGAACGTAGGGTCGCTGCCGCGTTACACCTAGCCGCGCGTCAGGGTGCTCGACCTCTACTGCGTCCCGCGCCAGCACTCCTCCAGGCGCACTACGATGGTGCGAGGCCTTCTCGGCGGCTGTCCAGCGGGCTGCCGCGACCTGACGACCCGGCGTCGCTTGTCACTCGTCGCCGAGGGAATCGTCGGAGCGCCTTGCGCTGATGCCGCCGAGGCCACCGAGCGTGGTGACCAGTCGGACGCTGAGCGACGCCCGAGCGATGGAGGGAGCCTCTGCGGCTCACTGGCAGGTCGGTGAGGCGCAGAGCTCGCTTCGCCGCCGGTTCAATCCTCGACATAGATCGGCGAGCGGGAGGACATCGGTCGCTCCGCCAGGTCGCAGGACGTCTGAAGGGCGATCCGGGCGCGTCACGCTCGGGCGTGGACTCGCTCGTCGACTTGCACCCCGCGTCCTCGTCGAGGACCAAGGGCGAGTGCAGATTCGACTCGGTGACGAGTTGCATTCCGGGGATCGGAGGTCCGGCGCAAGGTACTCGCGCTGCTCTGCTTCCTTCTCGTCGCGACCGAATGATGTCAGCGACCCGAGACCAGGTTCTCGACGCCCTGTGGCCGGACCTGGAACCGGACGTCGCAGCGAACTCACTGAACCAGACGATCTACTTCCTTCGGCGTGTCTTCGAACCCGCCTTCTCCGAGGACGTGACCTCACCCGGATACGTCCACCACGACTCGGACGTCCTGTGGCTAGACCCGGAGTTGGTCACGAGTCGGTCGATCGCGACGCGCAGATCGCAATTCGCGCGGCCGAGACGGGATCCCTCGCCTGAGAACGTCGAGCGCCTGAGCGCGGCCTATGGCGGGCGGTTCGCCCTCGACTTCGCGTACGAGGAATGGGCGGTCGCCTACCGCGACTCGATGCACGCCGCCTATCTCGAAATCATCGAGAGAGCGTAATCGCGCGGACACGAACGCCGGGGCATTCGATCGCGCGATTGGCCTGGCGCGACGTGCAATCGAGGTCGATCCCGAGGCCGAACAGATCGAACTGTCGCTGCTGAAGCTGTATCGCCGGACAGGCGCCCACGCAGCGGCCGCCGAGCAGTACGCGCACTACGCAGCGGTGCTCCGAAACGATCTTGGGATCGAGCCTCCGCCGCTTGAGAGCTTGTGATGATAGGTAACGTTCCGTATTGACCGGTCGATTGGCCATTCCTATAGTCGCGCCCACTGCCTGGTACTCCGGTACTAGGAAGCAGTGTCAATACGCTCGGACGCGCCGAAGCTCCACCTGAAATGGGCACTTAGGGTGTGAGCGGAGCGAGTAGTGCAACCGACCGACGTCTCGTCAGGTCGGTTTTTGTGTCCCTTCTGGACGCAGAAGCCGCGAGGAGGAACGAGCGTGGCTCCGGAATCGTCACCAAGGCCTGGTAGACACGCACACGTAGCCTGGATCGATCGATGAAGGATCGACTCCTTCGCCTCGTCGATCGCCCTCGGCGCGGTGGTTGCCACCGCACTCGCGGGCGGAGCGTCGTTGAGAGGCTTCTAGGACGATAGTCCCATACCGAGCCTGACCGGAAGGGGTTACAGTCTTCCGGACATGAGGGTTCGTAGGGACTACCCATGCCGAAGGCGCTGAAGCTCTACATCGCTGGGCTCGTGACGCTGAGTGCCGTTGCACTCGTTGCCACGAGCCTTCTGTATGCCCAGCAGCCCGGGACCATCCTGGGAATGTGCCCGGAGATCTCAGTGAGCTGAGCCGGCGACACGGTGTCGACCGTCTGGCCGGCCTCGTCTTCTGGACCGTCGTCACCCTGCTCGCGTCGGCGTTTCCGGTCCGGATGCCGCGCGGCACGATCGTCTCCGTGTCAACGGCGCCCGATCGTCGCGGCCGCCGTACTTGGCGGGCCAGTCGCCGCCGGGTGGGTCGCGCTGATCGGCACGACCGAAGTTCGCGAGCTCCGGGGCCGAGTGCCGTGGTACGGAACTCTGTTCAATCACGCGGGCATCGTGCTGCCTGCCCTTGTCGGCGCCTTCGCCTTCGAGGCGGTACGGAGCATCTCCCCGGACCCGGCGATGACGCTTCGTCGCCACGATCGTTGGCGCCGATCTGTACATCTCCCTGAACGTTGTGATCACAGCGGCGAGCGTCAGCCTTCGTGATGGACTCGACTTCCGGCTGGTCCTGATCGGCGACGCGCGTGGGTATACCGTCAGCCTGTTCGCGCTGGCGCCGCTGGCCTGGCTGATGGCTGAGCTGTATCAGCTCCTCCCCGGCGGGACGCGTGTGTGGGCGACCCTCCTGTTCGCGCTTCCGCTCTACACGACGCGCGACGCTCAGCGCCGATTCGTCGAGATGCGCGAGATGTTCACCCAGACGATCGGTGCCCTGGCCGAGGCCGTCGACAAGCGCGACCCGACGACGAGCATGCACAGCCGGCGGGTGATGATGATCGCCAGCGACATCGGCCAGGTGCTCCGCTGCAACGAGGCGGAGATGGAGGCGCTCGAGTGGGGCGGTCTCCTCCACGACGTCGGCAAGATCGGTGTCCCGGACCACGTCCTGCTCAAGGCAGACCGCCTGACGAAGGACGAGCGGACGATCATGAACAGCCACCCGGTGCTCGGTGCCCAGATCATCTCGCCGGTCACCAAGCTCGCCCCCGAGCTCCCGATCATCCGCCACCACCACGAGTGGTACAACGGCTCGGGCTATCCGGACCGCCTGATCGGCGAGGAGATCCCCAAGCTTGCCCGGATCCTCCACGTCGCCGACGCGTTCGAGGCGATGACCGCCAAGCGACCCTACCGGATGACCCCGCTCACCGCCGAGCAGGCCCTCGGCGAGCTGCGCAAGTTCGCCGGCATCCAGTTCGACCCGGAGGTCGTCGACGCGTTCGTCAAGACGAAGTGGGTCGAGGGAATCCGCGATCCGGGCCGGAGCGAGCTGGACGCGGCTGGCCCGATCCGCCTGCGACCGCTCCCGCCGCTCATCGGTGAGCACGGGTCGGCGGCGACGGCGTCGGGGGCACGCGCCGCAGACTCGCGCTAGCGGGTGCTCCTCGGCGGGATCGCCCTCGGCCTGATCGCCGGCCTCCTCGCCGGCGGACACATCACCAACCTGACCCAGGTCCGCCTGCGCTGGATGGCGGCGATCTTCCTCGCCGTCGTCGTCCGCTACGGGACGGAGGCGGCACTCTCCCGCGACATCCCGATCGCCGAGACCCTCCGGGTCCCCCTGCTCGTCACCGCCTACGCGATCCTCCTGGTCGGCACGTGGGCCAACCGGCGTCAGCCGGGCATGGCGATCGCCTTCGTCGGGATCCTCTCGAACGCGGTCGTCATCGCCGTCAACGGCGGTCACATGCCGATCTGGGAGCCGAGCCTGGTCGCGGCGGGCCTGACCCCGGCCGACGTCGCCAGCCCGCATCCACGTCATCCTGCCGCCCCCGATCGACGCCGCAGTTCCTCGCCCACCTCGGCCCGCTCGGCGACGTCATCCCGATCCCGCTCCCGATCGTCCGCAACGTCGCCTCGATCGGCGACGTGGTCGTGTCGCTCGGGCTCGGGTTCTTCCTGTTCGCGAGCGTCCTCCGGACGCCGGCCCAGGCGACCGCCGAGGAGGCCGCGGAGGCCGCCGTGGAGACACCCGAGCCGATCCCCGGCCTCGTCGGAAGCGCGCGGCTTCATGGCGTGTCCGGAGCGGCCGCCGGGGTGGCCGGGGGCATCCGCCCGGAGACGGGACTGATCGCCGGTCTGAGCGAGGCGTCCGTGCTCCAGCGGCCCGTCCTGCTCGGAAGCGAGTCGCCGGCCCTGACCGGAAGCGGTCGGGGGCGGCGCGGTTGCGGTCGGCCGGGCACCCGGGCTCGTCGGCCGGGTCCGCCGTCACCCGTACGTCCGGCTCGCCCTCGATCCCTCGTTCTCGGCGCTCTGGACGAGCGGGCTCATCAGCCTGTTCGGCGACCGGCTCAACCAGATCGCCCTCGGGGTCATCGTGCTGGGACTCACCGGCTCGCCGGTGGCGGTCGGCTTCGTGTTCCTCGCCGCCGCCCTGCCCAACCTCCTGCTCGGGCCGATCAGCGGGACCCTGGTCGACCGCTGGGACCAGAAGCAGGTCCTGATCGTGAGCGACCTCCTCCGGGCGGCGATCGTGCTGCTCATCCCGATCGCGGCCACGACGAACGTGGTCCTGGTCTACCCGCTGATCTTCGCCGTGACGTCGATCTCGATCTTCTTCCGACCGGCTCGCGAGGCGGTGATGCCGCGGATCGTGCGGTCGGAGGACCTGCTGACCGCGAACTCGGCGAACTGGCTGGCGGAGACGCTGGCCGACATCGTCGGCTACGCCCTCGCGGGTCTCTTCGTGGCCTTCCTCGGCAGCTCGATCCCGCTCGCCTTCTGGGTCGACTCGGCCACCTACGTCGTCTCGGCCCTGCTGATCCTGACGGTGACGATCCCGCCGGTCGTCCGGACCGTAACCGAGGCCGGGGAGGGCGTTCTCGCCGGAATGCGCGCCGGGTGGCGGTTCCTCCGCTCGGAGACGGTGCTCCTGACGAACACCGCCCAGGCCGTGATCGCCCAGTTCGGGGCCGGGATCATCATCTCAGTGACCCTCGTCTACGTCGACGAGGTGCTCCGGCGAGGCAGCCTCAGCTCACTCGACCGTCTGGGCCCTCATGGAGGCCGGGCTCGGGCTCGGGAACCTCGTCGGCGGGTTCGTGATCGGGCTCATCGGTGCCCGGCTCCGGAAGGGACGCCTCGTGATCGTGGGCTACGCCCTGTACGGCGCCTGCATGGTCGGGCTCGGACTGACCGGGAACGTCGCCGCGGCCATCGGCCTGGCGATCGGTCTCGGCATTTCGAACATGATCTTCGTGATCCCGAGCCAGACGCTGTTCCAGCAGCGGACGCCGGGCGACATGATCGGACGCGTCGTCGGGATGCGCTTCGCGCTCGTGTTCGCGTCGCTGTCCATCGCGATGGGGCTGAGCGGGTTCCTCGTCAATGCGTTCGGCGTCTCGCCGGTGCTCGTCGCGTTCGGGGCGGTCACGTCGATCGCCGGCGTCGCGGGTCTTCTCGTCCCGGCCCTGCGCGACGCCTGAGGATGGGCTTCGGTACACTCCCCGTCGGCCGGGCGTTCGGCCGATCCCGCCGCGCGAGGAGTGACACGACCGGATGACCGAGCCCGAGCAGCCCGCAGCCGACGAGCCGAAGACCGAGCCGCCGGCCGAGGCCGAGCCCGGAGCGGCCCCCGACTCGGGTGCGACGGACGCTGCGGGCGGGGAGCTCGACACGGCGGGCCGGCCCGCAGCCTCCGGCGATGATGCCGCCGCGCGAGCCGACCGGGCCGGCGGAGACCGCACGAGACCCCTGGGCCGGAGACGGACGGCGAACCGACCGACCTCGTCCCGGAAGAGGCCGAGGAAGGCGTGGAAGGCGAGGCGGCGAGGACGGAGCCGAGGAGACCGAGGAGCCGAGGAGGAATGGGCGGCCGAGGAGGCCGCCGCTGCCGCCGGAGTCGCGGGGGCGGCCGCTGGGGCCAGGCCGAAGAAGTCCCGCTTCGGGAGCGAGGCCGCGCCGACCCCGTCCGATGTCGCAGTCAAGATCCGCGATCGACCGTCTGCGATCTTCGTGATCGTCGTCGCGGTGGTCTTCGGAGCGATCCTGCTCAACGGGCTCGTGCTCGGCACGGGCGGACTGCTGACGCCGCTCCCCACCGAGCCGCCACTTCCGAGTGAGTCGGTCGAGCCGTCGAGCTCGGCGTCGACGTCCCCTTCGGCCGGCACCAGCGTCGAGCCGTCGAGCTCGGCGTCGGTCGAGCCGTCGTCCTCGAGCAGCGCTCCGGCCTCGGCGGCACCTTCGTCGACGGCGCCCTCCACATCCCCCTCGGCCGCGCCTTCCGCACCGCCCTCCAGCGCACCCTCCGCGGTCCCGTCGCCGTCGTCCTGAGTGCCTCGGCGCGCTCGGGCGAGCGTATGCTCGTGCCATGGGCGGCGACCCACGGGAGGACCCGACCGGGGCGGCGACGGCCGACGCACGCGCCGTCATGGTGGAGACGCAGCTCCGCCGCCGTGGCATCGCCGACGAGCGCGTCCTGACGGCCATGAGCACGATCCCGCGGGAGCGGTTCGTCGACCCCTCGGCGCGATGGAGCGCGTACGAGGACGCGGCGCTGCCGATCCCCGCCGGTCAGTCGATCAGCCAGCCGTACATGGTCGCCCAGATGACCGAGGTCCTGCGGGTCCGGCCCGGTGACCGGATCCTCGAGATCGGCACGGGCTCCGGGTACCAGACGGCCGTCCTCGCCACGCTCGGGGCGATGGTCCTCTCGATCGAGCGCTACCCCGAGCTGGCCGACGCCGCGCGGGAGCGACTCGAGGCCCTCGGGCTGGCGGACCGGGTCCGGATCCGGGTCGGCGACGGGAGCCTCGGAGCGCCCGACGAGGGGCCGTTCGACGGCATCGTGGTGACCGCTGCCGCCCCGCGGATCCCGGAGGCGCTCCTGGACCAGCTCGCGGACGGGGGCCGGCTCGTCATTCCGGTCGGTTCCCGCCAGCGCCAGCGGCTCATCGTGGCGACCCGACACGCGAACGACTGGGAGCAGCATTCGGAGGGCGATTGCGTGTTCGTCCCGCTCGTCGGGGCGGGCGGCTGGCCGAGCTAGGCCGGTATACTCGGCCGGCCATGAGCCACGTCTTCGTGTCGCCCCACCCGGACGACGTCGCCCTCTCGTGCGGCGGCCTGATCGGCAGCCTTCGCGAGCTCGGTCACAACGTCACGATCATCTCGGTCTTCTCGGGATCGGGCGACCAGGACGGGCTGACGCCCTACCAGCGAGAGGCCCTTGGCTTCGGATCGAAGGCGCTCTGGCCGGACACCGAGGCGTTCAACCGGGCGAACCTGCGGGCCGACTATCCGATCGACGAGAGTGGCGCCGTCGCACCGCCCTGGGCCGCCACCTCCGACCGGCTCGAGGCGACTCAGGCCGACGCCGACGCCGCCGCCAAGCGCTTCTGGCAGCGCTCGAGCTGGTATCGACGGGCGTCGCATCCACAACGAGCCCCTGGCGGGCCAGCTCCTGGCCGACGACACCCCGACTCAGGGCGCCGTGCTCACCACCGAGCTCACCGACGCCGAGGCAGCCGACGACGCGATGGCGACCCGGAGGCTCGAGGACGAGCGCTTCGCCTACTACGCCGAGGCCGCGGTGGTCTTCCTCGACCTTCCCGATGCGGTCTTCCGTGGCTACGCGGGCGACGCCGAGCTGCTCGGCGCGCCGCGAGTGGGCGACGAGGCACCGTACGAGCTCCTGCGCCGCGAGATCGCCCGGCTCGAGCCGCAGAAGGTCTACTTCCCGCTCGGGGTCGGCGGCCACGTCGACCACCGGCTCGCGCGGGACGCCGGCCTCGCGCTCCTCCAGGAGCCCCGGGCGTGGGTGATGCCCGGACCCGACTGGGCGGGGATCGTGACGTTCTACGAGGACTTCCCGTATGCCTGGTGGGGCGGCTTCACCAGGCTCGCCGACCTCGGCCCGGACGCCATGGGGACGCTCCCCGCGGACGTCTCGGTCGTGCCCGAGTTCTCCGACGTGACCGAGCAGGTCGAGTGGAAGATCAGCGGCATCTCCCTCTATGCCAGCCAGCTCGACCGGCTGTTCGGGGGTCGTCAGCCGATGGCCGAGACGGTCCGCTCCTATGGGCGGCGGGTCGCCGGTCTCGGCGGGATCACCGGCTTCGCCGAGCGGTACTGGTCCTCGACCCGGCTGTAGGGAGCGGGTTCCGACGGCGACCCCCGACCGTCCGGCCGAGCGCGACGTCGCAGCCGGCCTCCGGGCCGTCCGGCCGCTCGACCTGGCGCTCCTCGGGCTGGGGCTGACCGCCGCCGTCGCGGCCCGAGCCGTCCTGCTCCCGGCCTTCGGGCTCCGGTCGGACATGGACATCTTCGCCAAGTGGGCGAACTGGATCGCGACCAACCCGCTCGGTGAGGCGTATCGGACCGATCTCGCCTTCCCGCCGGTCATGGTCTACGTGTTCTGGGTCCTCGGGATCCTCGAGCCTGCCATCCGGACGAACACCGACGCCTCGGACCTGGCGGTCCGGCTCGCGTTGAAGGTCCCCGCGATCGTCGCGGACGCGGGGCTGGCGCTCGGCGTCGCGTACCTGCTGCGCGATCGTCCCCGCTGGGCGATCGCGGCGGCCCTGGGCGTGCTGCTCTCGCCGGTCGTCATCTACACGAGCGCCTGGTGGGGCCAGTTCGAGTCGATCTACGTCCTGGCCGGGCTCGTCGCGGCGATCCTCGCGGTCGGCGGCCGGCCGTACCTCGCCGCGATCGCGCTCGGGGTCGCCCTCATGGCCAAGCCGCAGGCGCTCGCGTTCCTCCCTCCGTTCGCCGCCTGGGCCTGGGCCCGGCTCGGCTGGCGCGGGACGGTCGGGACGGGGCTCGTGACGGCCGCGACCGCGGCCCTCCTGTGGCTGCCGTTCGTGTCCGACGGCGGACCGCAGGCCTATCTCGAGACGCTGGGGCGCCACCAGGGCCAGATCTTCGCGATCCTGTCGCTCCGGGCCTGGAACCCGTGGTGGATCCTCCAGACGGCGGTCGCCGGGGACGGGTTCGTGGCCGACGGCGGGGCGATCCTCGGACCGCTCTCGCCGCGGATCCTCGGGTACCTTGCGGTCGGCCTGCTCGAGATCGTCGTCATCCGGGCGGTCGTCCGAGCGCCGACGACGCGCGGCCTCCTGCTCGGCCTGGCGGCATCGACGCTCATCCTGTTCGGGTTCCTGACCTCGGTCCACGAGCGCTACGCCTACGCGGCGCTCGTCTTCCTCGCCCCGCTCATCCCGGATCGGCGGGTCCTGGCGACCTGGCTCGGCCTGACGGTGGTGATGACCCTGAACGTGATCGCCGCGGTCCCGCCGAGCGCCGAGATCGGCGCGGCCCTGCCGATCGGCGGTCCTCTCGGCATCCTCGGCTCGCTCGCGACGATCGGGTTGACCATCGTCGTGCTGTGGCTCCTCCTGATCGAGCGTGACGCGCCAGGGGGATGGGTCGGGGGGTACGACCGGGCGATGGCACCCGCGCATCAGGCGAGGGCACCCTCAGCCGGGCCGTAGATCCCACCGCAGCCTGCGGCCCGGAGGTGCGTCGACACGGAACGCATTCGGGGCCGCCGGGACGTCTCCGGCTCCACCAGGCTGTTCGCGCTCGCCGCGCTCGTCGCCGCGTCGACCCTGCTCGTCCTCGGCCAGGGGCTGACGTTCTTCGCCGACGAATGGGCGGTGATCGAGGGCCGCTCGCTCGACCTCGAGGGGTTCCTCCGCCCGTTCAACGAGCACTGGCTCGGGACGACGATCGTCGTCTACCGGCTGATGTTCGGTGCGTTCGGGCTCGGCTCGTACGTGCCCTACCTCGTCCTGCTCGTGGCGCTCCACCTCGTCGTCGCGACCGAGGTGTTCGTCCTCGTCCGCCGCGCGGCCGGACCGGTCGCCGGACTGGCCGCCGGCATCGTGCTTCTCTTCTTCGGCAGCGGCTTCGAGGACCTCTTCTGGGCGATGCAGATCGGGTTCGTCGGCGCCGCCGCCCTCGGCTTCGGGGCGATGCTGGCCCTCGACGGACCGGCCGGCCGCGGGCGGGCCGCACTCGCGACTGGGCTGCTCCTCGTGGCGGTCACGACGTCGGGGCTGGGCCTCGTCATGGTCGTCGCGGTCGGCCTCGAGCTGCTCGCCGACTCGAAGCGACGGCGCCTCATCGGCGTCGCGATCGTGCCGTCGGTGGTGTACCTCGCCTGGTACCTCGCGCTCGGCCGGTCCGGCGTCGCCACGGCGCGCGACCCGTTTACGCTCGAGGCCCTCAGCCAGGTCCCGGGCTTCGTGATCCAGGGGGTCGGCGCGGCGGCCGGGGCGATCAGCGGTCTCGGACCGGTCGTCGGACTCGGCCTCGTCGCCGGCCTGGCGGTCCTCGTCGCCTGGCGGGCGGCCCGCGACGGTGGGTTGCCGGCACGGGCGGTCGGCTGTCTCGGGGGGATCGTGGCCCTGTACATCCTGACCGGGCTCGTCCGGGCCCAGCTGGTCGCCGATGCCGCGCTGTACACCCGGTACACCTACCTGGCGGGGTCGCTCCTGCTCGTGGCGCTCGGTGCCCTCGTCGGCCGCGACGCGGGCGCGATCCGCCTGGCACCCCGGACCCGCCTCCTGGTTGTCGCCGGAGGGGCGACGGTCCTCGCCCTTGCCCTGACCTGGAACGTCCGGCTCCTCGTCGACGGACGCGCCCTGTTCCAGGAGCGAGCCGAGCGGACCCGTGCGCTCGTGACCGTCGGGCTGGAGCCGCTCCCCGCCCAGGTCGAGCCGGATCGGACGCTCATCCTCGTGCCGTCGCCGGCCTCGCTGGCCCACCTCGTCGCCGGCCACGGTTCGCCGCTGGCAGATCCGCTCGTCGTCGGTGGCGTGCCCCCGATCTCCGACGCCGCCCTGGCCGACGCCGAGCGCCGCCTCCTCGAGCGGAAGGGTCCACTCGGGTCACTGCCCCAGTAGCGGCCGAAGGCTCGACGTGGACGGGCGCACGACCAGGTCCTCAGCCCCGGTCGGCCGCCCGGCGGAATCCGCGACGGAGCCGGCCGCGAAGACCGACCACGTACCAGTGGAGGTAATGCGGCAGCCACTTGCGCAGCTTGAAGTTGCTCTGCCCGGCGGTCCGGTCACGCCACGTCGTCGGGACCTCCGCGACCGTCCGCCCCTCGAGGGTGGCCTTCACCGTGAGCTCGAGGGCGAGCTCGAAGCCGGCCGTGCTCTCGATCGTCGTCGCCTCGAGGAACCGCCTGCGTGTAGAGCTTGAAGTTGTTCGTCGGGTCGTGGGTCGGCACGCCGGCGAACCAGTGCAGGGTCAGCCCGGCCGTCCGGCTCATGAGCCGCTTGAGCGGCGGACCGCCGACCTGCCGTCCGCCACGCATGTAACGGCTGGCGGCGACGACGTCGGCACCGGCCCGGGCGAGCTCGACCATCGGGTCGACGACGCTGGGCTCGTCGGACCCGTCGGCCATCGAGATCAGGACGTACGGCGCCGTCGTCCCGGCGATCCCCGCCTTCATCGCGTTGAGGACGCCCCGCCCGAGGTCGTTGCGGAGCCCGCGCAGGCCGGGGATCTCGGCCGCCAGCCGGGCAACGACCGGGACGGTCGTGTCGCCGTCGAAGTCGTACACAACGACCAGCTCATGGGGAGTCCGGACCCCCGACGACAGGGCCCGCAGGACCGGCTCCACGGCCTCGCCCTCGTTGTAGACGGGCAGGACGATCGCCAGCTCGCGTGGCTCGGAGACGCCGGTCATCCGGGCGCCTCACCGACCCGCTTCGGGGCGGTCTGACCGGCATCGACCGCGCCGAGGAGGTCGCCGAAGCGGACCCCGATCCAGGCGAGCGACGCGGCCCCGCCGATCGCCAGGGGCAGCACCGTCAGGGCATGGACCAGCAGGGCGAACGCGAGCGCCTCCTCGGGTGGTACCCCGAGGCCGCGGGCCGTCGCCGAGGCGGCGAGCTCGAACGTGCCGACATAGCCCGGCGCCGACGGAACCGCCGTGCCCAGGACCGTGATCGCGGAAACGAGCATCGCGCCGGCCGGCGAGAGGTCGATGCCGAGCGACTGGGCGACCGCCCAGTACGTCACGCCGTCGAGGAGCCAGGCACCGACGCTGAGGGCAGCCGCGCCGGCGAGGGCACGGCCCCGGCCCCGCCCGTTCATCGCCTCGAGGAAGCGCTCCAGCCGACCCAGCCACGACCGCCACGCGGGCCGCACGCGGGGTCCGGCCCGCCGGAGCACGGTCGCCGGGAGCGTGGTCTGGGCAAGCCCTATGACCGTGGCCGCAATCGCCGCCACGAGGATCGCCGATCGGATGGCCCAGTCCGGCGCTCCGACCGCGACGGCCGCCGGCACGGCGATGAGGGCCAGCGTGAGGGTGTCGATGGCCCGCTCGAGAACGACCGACCCGAACGCGCTCGAGGCCAGGATCGCCTCGCGCCGTCCGACGAGGACGGCCCGGAGCGGATCGCCCAGTCGGGCGGGCAGGACCGCGTTCCCGAGGTAGCCGATGAGGACGATCGGGACGAGGCGCCGGGCCGCGACGCGACCCCGCGGGCCGGACGGCAGCAGCAAGGACCAGCGGAGGGAGCGGAGCCCGAGCTGGGCGACGAGGGCGACCGCGGCGATCGCCAGCGGACCCGGACGGACGTCGCCGAGGAGCGCCGCGGCCCGGCCGAGGTCGATCCCCCGGGCCGCGACGGCGATCGCAGCCAGGCTGATCGCCGCCCCGAGAATCGGGACCGCCAGCCGGCGGAGGCCCGGGGCTGGCGCACGCCGGACGGCGTCCGTCATCGCGGCGCCTCGGCGATGTACAGGGTCTGCCGGCCCAGGAGTCGCCAGGCGGGCGGGAACCGGAGGTAGGCCCGGACGAGGAACGGGTGGCTGGGCAGCCGGCTCTTGGTCGAGTACGGCAGGAAGGCCGGGACGAGCAGCACCTCGTCGAGACCGGCCAGGCTGCCGGCCTCGGCCAGGCTTCGATCGGTGAGGGCCACGCGATGGTCGATGAAGTCCCAGTACGCGCCGCCGACGAGCCGGACGTTCGGCTGGAGGACGATCAGCCGGCCGCCGGCCCGGAGCAGGCGACGGGCCACGGCCAGCTGCTCGATGACGGCCTCGGGCCCGTGGAGGTGCTCGAGGTAGTTGCTCATGAAGACCGTGCCGAAGGTGCCGGTCGGGACGTGCCGCTCGAGGTCGAGACCATTCGCCTGGACGAACCGGACGTCGCCCGGCAGCTCGTCGCGGACGTCCCGGAGATCGGCCGCCCAGCGCTCGCTGGCGTGAACGTTGCGGATGAAGTAGCCCGAATCGCAGGCGACGTCGAGGACGGGCGGCCCGAGGGTCGACCCACCGCTCGAGGTAGCGGACGATCTCCGGCCAGATCGAGCTCCTTCTGGCGGCGCGAGACCTCCGGAAAGCGGTTCCGGTAGACCTCGTCGAGGCCGGTCATCAGATCCGTCCGGCCTCGGCTTCGGCCCGGATCCACGGGATGACCTCGTCGAGCATCTCGTCGAGCGAGGTCGTGGCCTCGAAGCCGAGGATCTCGCGCGCCTTGCGGACGTCCGGAACGCGCATCTGGACGTCGTGCTCGAACGGCGGGTCGGACACGTAGCGGAAGGGCCGGTCCGGCGGGTTCACCTTGCGCCAGATCGTCTCGGCGAGCTCGAGGACCGTCGTGCTGGCCGCGGTCGACAGGTTGAAGTCCTCGTTGAGCGCCGCCGGTGACTCCATCGCCAGGCGGATGCCCTCGAGCCAGGTCGCCGCCGTACGTGTAGTGCCGGACCTGGTTGCCCTCGCCCAGGATGTGCAGCGGGTCCTGGCCCTTGAGCACCTTGAGGACGAGGTCCGGGACGACGTGGCTGAGGGCGAGCTTGACGTTGCCGCTCATCACGTCGGTGTCGCGGACGGCCCGCCGCTCGCCGATCCCGACGCAGTTGAACGGCCGGACGATCGTGTACGGCAGGCCGTACTGCTCGAGCGCCCCCTTGGCGAAGTACTCGCTGGCGAGCTTCTGGAAGCCGTACGTCGAGATCGGCGGCGGGCTCGTCAGCTGGGCGCCCTCCGGGGTCGGGAAGACCGTCGCGGACTCGTAGACCATCGAGGAGCTGAGCACGACGATCCGCTCGAGCCTGCCCGTCTCGCCGGGCCGCGATCGCCGCGTCGAAGGTCGCGCCGAGGATCCGCTCGTTCTCGGCGATCAGGTCGTAGGCGAACTCGTGGAAGTAGCTGATCCCGCCGATCATCGCCGCCGCAGCGACGACCTGGTCGCACTCGGCCGCCAGCTCGGTCAGCAGCTCGGCGTCCTTGGCGTCGCCCTCGACGAAGCGGTACCCGGGGTGTCCGTCGTACGACTTGGCCAGCCGGCCGTACTTGGAGAAGTCGTCGACGCCGACCACCTCGTGGCCGCGCTCGAGCAGCTCCGGGACGAGGTAGCCGCAGATGAACCCGGCCGCCCCGGTGACGAGGACCTTCACAGCCGGATCCCGTCGCCCAGCGCGCCCCAGATGTCGACCACGTCGCGCTCCACGCCGAACGAAAGCCCCCGGTAGGCCCGGTGCGGCACGCCGAGCACGATGACCTCGCTCTCGGCGACGACCTGGTCGAGCGGGACGAGTCGCTCGTCGACCACGTACGGGTCGGTGCACAGGACGCGGGCGCCGGCCCAGGCCAGGAGCTTGCGGAGCTTGAAGCTGAGCGACGCTCGCGTGTCGTCCGACTCGGCCTTGAACGCCATCCCGAGGATGCCGACCGTCCGCCCATGGAGCGACCCGTAGCGCCGCTCGAGCGCCGACACGATGTAGGCGGGCAGGCCCTCGTTGACCTGCATCGCCGACTGGCCGATCGGGAAGTGATCGGCGGTGAACGCCGCCAGCTGCATCGTGTCCTTGAACAGGCACGGGCCGGCGGCGAAGCCCGGCCCGGGGAGGTCCTGCGCTCGCGGGTAGTCCTCGCGGATCGCCCGCAGGACGTTCGTGTAGTCGATCCCCGCCTGGTGGGCGATCATGAAGAACTGGTTCGCCACCGCGAACTTCATGTAGCGCCAGGTGTTGGTCAGGAGCTTGGCCAGCTCGGCCTCGCGGGTGGTCGTCCGGACCCGCTGCACGGCAATCCGTCCGAACAGCGCCTCGGCGCGCTCCGCCGCGCGGTCCGTGTCGGCGCCGACGATCTGGGGCAGGCTGCCGAGCTCCTCGAGCGCGTGCCCCTCGGCGATCCGCTCGGGGCAGAACACCACGTCGACCCGGCAGCCGCGCGCGGCCAGGTGCTGCGTGACGTACTCGGTCGTGCCCGGGTAGACCGTGCTCCGCAGGACGACCAGGGCGCCGTCGCGAAGGTGCGGCGCGATCTGGTCGACCGCCCTCTCGAAGACCGTCATCGACGGGCCGAGGAACTCGTCGACCGGCGTGCCGATGACGACGATCACGGCGTCGGCGCGGGCGAGCATCGCCACCTCGTCCGACAGCTCGAGCCGGCCGGTCGGGAGGAGCTCGGCCAGCAGGGCGTCTGCGCCGTCCTCGAGGAACGGCATCCGCCCGGCCCGGATCGTGTCCAGCGTCCGCGCGTTCGTGTCGAAGATGCCGACCCGCAGGCCGGCCTGGGCGAGGACGAGGCTGAGCGGCAGTCCGACATGCCCGCCGCCACCGAGCACGACGACGTCAAGATCGTTCAAGGCTTGCGAGCACTCCTCTGGCAGGTGAAGGGATCACGATCGGGCGGCGGCGAGGGATCTGCCCAGTCCCCGGGCGCGACGATAGCAAACGGCTCATTGGGCAGGGCCATGATGACGATCGCGCCGTAGTCGGCCACCACCCGGTAGTCCTGACCCAAGGCTCGGTCGAGTTGTTCGGACCCCGCTTCCCGGCTGAGGTTCGAGGTCTCGTAGCAGTCGGCGTAGCGGGTGTCCAGGACGAGGTAGCGGACCCGGTTCCGTCGGAGGTCGTCGACCATTCGCTGTTGCGTCCGGTCGGTCGTGGTCACCCCTGGGTTGTACATCGTGTCCCGGACTCCCGGCGGACGATCGGCCAGGTAGTAGGCCATGAGCGGGTTCAGGAACGCGTGCTCGTTGCGGACCTCACCGGCAAAGATCGGCTCGTCGGGTGAGGTCCGCTGGCGGACCTGGGCAACGGCGGCCTGGAGCGCCCGGTCATACGGATCCTGGGGCTGGAACAGCCAGACGAGCGGGAGCGCCGCCATCGCGACGAACACCGCCGTGCCGACCGCGATCGCGTATCGGCCCACCCGTGAGCTGATCCCGGACAAGACGTAGGCGGCCAGGAGGATGGCCGGCGCGGCGGCCTGGGCATCGTGGATGGTGTCGGCCCGACCCAGCGTCTGGAGGCGGCACAGGACCGCCAGGATCAGGATCGCCAGGTCGGTCGGCGGGATCGATCCGGTCCGCAGGCGGCGGTAGATCGCCAGCGCGATGATGGCCAGCGGCGACCAGTAGAGGAGCCAGTCGACGGTGCGTCCTGGCTCGAGGAACGCCAGCACTCCGGGAGGTGGCACGCCACGGTAGGCCCGCGGGCCGACGATCGGGTACCAGACGAGTTGTTCGACGAGTGACTCGACCGGGACCGCGAGGACGAAGACGAGCGCCACGGGAGCGACCACGACGACGGCACCGAGCACGGGTCGCCAGCTTCGGGTCGCGACGACCACGGCGACGAGAGCGTAGGCGCCGAGATCTGGTCGGGCGAGGGTTGCCAGGCCGACTAGGACCCCGGCGACGATCAGCGCTCGCGTCCCCTTCCGCGTCGTGGCAAGGATGGCGCCGAGCGCGAGGGCCATCGCCAGACCCCATGGGGCCAGGTCGGGTCCGACGTGGTAGACGGGGACGAGGCTGGCGATCGCCGCCAGCACGACCCTGGGAACGACGCTGATGCGATCGCCGATGAGGCCGTACCCGACGAGCGCGGTGGCGACGACGACCAGCAGGCTGGCCACGCGGAGCGCCGTGAGGTCGTTGCCGAATACCGCCGTCCAGAGGGCCGCGACGTACCCGGTCAGCGGACCGTACAGGAGCCAGAAATCCCGGTAGGGGAGCGCTCCGTGGAGGATGAACGTGCCCGCCGAGGCAGTAATGCCGCCGTCGTACAGGGCCGTCTGGGACAGGGCAGCCCGGAGGCCGGTGGCCGCGACGAGCGCGACGACGATCGCGGTCGCCACCCAGCCCACGAAGGCGCGTCCGGGTCGGACCGTCATCGGCGGTCCGACCTGACGAAGACGACGCCGTCCGGGCTCTCGACAAGCACGCGCCATCCCGGCGACGCACGCAGCACGCGGGATGAGACCTCGCTGCTCGGTGTCCGACGCAACGACCATGGTCACGCGCCGGCGGTCAAGGATCGCCGCCCAGTCCTTCGCCCCGCCGGACAGCGCGACATGGTCGTCCCAGGCATCGGTCGGGATGAGCTCGATCCGCGAGTCGACCGCCACGGGCGCGTCCGGGACGGCGAACTCCAGCCATGATCCCCAGCGCTGGCTGTTCCAGATTCGGTCGCCGGGCTGCGCCGCCGCCCGGACCGCGGCGGTGATCCCGGCGGGAGCGTCGGCCAGCAGCGCCGGACGGTCCGAAGAGCGGATCGCTCGCCCGCCAGACCGGGATCAGCGCGACGATCCCGACGAGGAGCACCGCCACGACCGCGGTGGCGACGAGGCTGCCCCTCGGCACGGTCGTGCGCGGCGTCCGGCGCCGCCGGCCGCGCATCCGGGGTGGCCTCCGCGGCGACCCGGAGGAGCCCGGCGAGGGCGACCGGGAACCCGATCGACCACCAGGCGACACCACGCTCGGCGAAGGCACCGATCGCCGCCAGGCCGGCCAGCCAGGCCAGCGTCGGCCAGGTCCGGCGCAGGAACCGGGCGACCGCCGGCCGGGCCCGACCGCCGGGCGTTCCCGCGCCGCGACGGACGGCGATCGCCAGGACGACGACGACGGCCGCGATCGAGCCGTAGAGCATCAGGCCGGCGAACGACAGCGGGGACGTCGTCTGCCACTCGCTGATCAGCCGCCGGATGGTCGGATTCGCGGCGACGCCGCCGGCGTACGTCCAGACCCCGACGCCGTACGGGTTCACGAGCGTTGCGAGTGCGCTGACGAGCGACGACGGTGAGCAGCCGTCGCGCGGCCGGCCGGCCGGCGACGAGGTCCTCGAGCCAGGCGACGGCGACCGCCGCCGGCCCCAGGAAGAACGACCCGTGGACGCTCGCCCAGACGAGCACGAGCAGCGGGATCGCCCAGACGAGACGAGGTCGACGCTCGCGCCCGGCCAGGATCGCCACGGTCGCCGCGAAGAGGACCATCCCGAGGAGCTGGGGTCGGAGCGCGAGCGCGACGAGGCCGACCGCGAAGCCGGCGAGCGTGAGCCAGGCCGCCAGCCGGAGTCCGGCACCTGCCCAGCGACAGCCGAGGAGCACCAGCGCGGCGACGAGCCCGACGAGCACCGCCCGGGCAACGGCGAGGAGCGCCCAGCCGCCGAGCCGGAAGATGGCCCCGAACACGACCTGGGCCGCCCACTGCTGGTCGAGCCACGGCAGGCCGGCGGCGGTGAACGTGAACGTGTCCGGCGACGGGAGCGCGCCGTGGTCGAGGACGATCTCCCCGGCCCGGACGTGGTAGGCGAGGTCCACGGTCGACAGCGTCGCCAGGAGCGACCCGAGCACGGGCAGCAGGACGGCGAGGCACGCCCACAGCTCCGGGAGCGTGAGCCGCGGCAGCCGACCGCGCGGCGCGGTCGAGGTGGTGCGTTCAGGCATCACCCGCGATGCTACCCAGCCCGTCGCCGGTGGAGATCACCCGAACGTCCTAGCCGGCCGCCACCTCGCTCAGGCGGACCGCCCGAGCACCCTCGTCGTAGATCCGCTCGACCTCGCGGACCATCAGCTCGATGCAGAACCGCTCGTGGACCAGGTCGTGGCCCGCTCGTCCGAGCATGTCGGCAAGCGGGTGATCGCGCAGCAGGCGGATGATCGCCGCGGCGAGCGCCGCAGGATCGCGCGGCGGGACGAGCAACCCGGTGACGCCGTCCTCGACCATCTCCGGAATCCCGCCGACGTTCGAGGCGACGACCGGACGGGACAGGGCCATCGCCTCGAGGATGGTCAGCCCGAGCGCCTCCCGATAGGACGGCAGGACCGCGACATCGAGCGCCGCGGTGACCGCCGGGACGTCGTCGCGCCGGCCGGTGAACACGACGGGCCGATCGAGACCGAGCTCCTTCGCCTGCTCCTCGAGCGCGTCGCGCCGGCTGCCCTCGCCCACGACGAGCAGGGTCGCGTCGGGAACCGCGGCGATGACGGTCGGCCAGGCCTCGATGAGTGTCGGGTGCCCCTTCTCCGGCTCGAGGCGGGCGACGACGCCGACGATCGGGCCGCCGTCGGGCAGTCCGTACTCCTCGTGGAGCGTGCAGCACGGGTCCTGGTGGTCGTAGCGCTGGAGGTCGACCCCGTTGTGGATGAGCGAGATGGGGATCGTGTCGCGACCCTCATGGTGGAGCTTCTCGACGATCGACCGCGAGACCGCGATGAGCTGGTCCATCCGCGGGGTCAGGAGCCGGAGGACGCGCCGGTCCTCGTCGGACCGGACCCGGCTCGAGTGGACGGTCGAGACGACGTACGGACGCGGCCGGCCGATCTCGCCGAGGGCGATCGCCGCGCGAGTCCCCACGAGCTCGGCCCGATACATGTGGTTGTGGACGACCTCGGGGCGCAGGTCGCCCAGGAGCGCGGCGAGGGCACCGGTGGCGATGGCGTCGTCGGGCTCGTCGATCACGGTCACCGGAACGCCGTGGCGCTCGAGCTTGCGGACCGAGCTGCCGTGCGACAGCGACACCACGTGGACGTCGTAGCGCGTCGGGTCGATCCGGGTCAGGAGCCCGAACACGTGCTCCTGTGCGCCGCCGTTGGTGCCCGTCGCCACGACCTCGACGACCCGGACCCGACCGCCCGGGATCGCAGGCCGCTCGACCGCCTCGAGGCAGGGATCACCCTGGCCCGGTGCGCTCATCGATCGACGCTCCGCCGGACGAGCAGGCGCTGGATCGGCTCGTCCACGGCCCCCCACTCGTACTTGTAGGCCTCGTCGCCGCGCAACAGGTCGAGCCGGCGGCGACCGGTCGCGATCGCTCGCTCGACGTACCGCGCGATCATCACGACGCCGGGCGACAGCTCGCGGGCCTCGGGGTCGACGCCGGCGTTGTAGTAGGCGATCGTGTCGTCCGCCTCGAACGTGATCCCGGCCGCGATCCGGCGCCCGCCGATCGTCAGGAAGCACAGCCGGATGGCGCCGCCGGGGCCGAATGTCTCGAACAGGCGCCGGATGAAGATCCGGCTGGCGTCGCCCCCGGGCGTCGGCGGGAACAGGCCATCGGCGCCCCAGCGCCGCTGGTGGAGGTCGATGAACGCGTCGAGGTCGGCGAGCGGTTCGCTCGACTCGCTCAGGGCGACCGGACCGGCAGCCTCCGCGCGGCGGATCTTCCGCCTGATCTCGTGGCGCTCCTTCTTGCCGAGGGTCGCCAGGAAGGCGTCGAGATCCGGGGCGTCCGAGGGGACGGTGACGACCGGGCAGACGTCCTCGCGCTCGACGTCGAGCCGCCAGCCGAGCTGGCGTCCGTGGCCGTCGAAGGCGGCGACGAGGGTGTCGGCGGTCGGGTCCCCGCAGCGCAGCCGGCGAAGATCGACGACATCCCACGGCTCTGGGTGCTCCGGGTCGAGGCCGGCCGGGGCCGCGAGTCCAGCCGCCAGGGCCTCGGCCACGGCCGGCAGCTGCTCCGGGGCAGCAAGGATCGTGGCGTAGTCGGCGTGATAGGACGCCCCGAAGAAGACCGCCTTGGCCGTCGGCGAGATCGGCGTCAGCTCCATACCTGAGCCGTGGCGCATGGTCGTGTGGATTGCCGGGTCGGCCAGCTCATGGCGGTGCATGAGCGGGACGATGCCGACAGGGTCGGCGTCGGGACCGGCGGCGCGATCGACGACGACGATCGTCTGCTCGTGGGCGTTGCCACCGTAGGCGTCCCACCAGGCACGGTGGAAGGCCCACCGCGCGAATGGCGTCGCCCACGGGTTGCGGTCGGCGAGCCGATCCCAGGTCTCGGCGGGGATCGAGTCGAAGGGTCGCCGGACGGCGACGAGCGACGATCCTGGGACGTCAGGGGAGTCGGCGGTGGGGGCCGCGGCGGACCCCCCCGGACAGGCGGGTTCCACCTCGACGGTGGCGCTGGTCACGCCCCTGAGGATAGCACCGGGTCGCTTCCGGGTCGTTGCGCAGGCAAGCGTCCCCCGGACCGTCGATCGACGACCAGCGGCGCCACGAGGGCCACCCAGAACGCGACGGGGTAGACGACGTCCGGCAGCCCGAACAGGACCGTCGTCGTGATCAGCGGGATGGCGACGGCCCACCACTGCCCGCGGTCCAGCAACCAGGCCGTCGGCAGCAGCAGGAGCAGCGCGTAGTGGTCCCAGAGCACCGGGGACAGGAGCTGGCTGGCTGTTGCAGCAGTCAGGTAGCCGACCGCCGGACTCGCCCGGAGGGCCGACCAGGCGACGAGGACGAGGACGATCGCCACGTTGGCCAGCTGGAGGACGCCGGCCGCGGTCTCATCCAGGCCGGCCCGGTAGGCAATCGCCCCAGGGGTGAAGTTGTGCGGCGTCGAGATCGGAGCGGAGATCGAGCGCAGGATCGTCACCCAGGCGCCCCACGAATCGAAGCCACAGACGGCCGTCGCCACGAGCGCGGCGCCGGCCATCACGGCGAGCCCGACCCAGATCGCTGCCCAGCGCCGGGTGAGCGCCGCCCACACGAACAGGATCGCCGGCTGGAGCTTGACGATCGTCCCCACGGCCATCGCCGCCCCGAGCCGGACCGGCCGGTCCATCCAGCGCCAGCCGATCGCGAAGCACAGGAACAGGATCGGGCCCACCTGGCCCAGCTTCACCGCGTAGGCGAACGGCCAGGACAGTCCGGCCAGCAGGACGACGAGCCATCGGACCGTCCCCGAAACGGGCAGCGCCGCGACACCCAGCCCGAAGGCGACCACGATCGCCAGCGTCCAGCCGGCGACATCGAGCGGGGCGGGCAGCAGCGCGAAGGGTACGGCGAGAAGGGTGAACGGCGGCGAGTAGTAGTAGAGCCCGGCTCCTCCGGCCTGCTCGATCGAGGTGTCGTAGAGCGGCTGCCCGTCGAGCAGCCGGCGAGCGGCGTCCAGGTAGGCCCGCGTGTCGTAGCCGAGCGTCGATCCGGCGCTGGCGAGGACCGCCCCGACGACCACGACGGCGACGACGAGGGCCACGATCGGCAGGACGCGGAGCGCGACGGGCTGCCCGTCGCCACCCGGCAGCCGGCCTGCCGTCACCGCCGGCGCCCGACCCGTCGATGGAGGAACGGGATCCGGAACAGGTCCCAGGCGACCCGAAGGGCCAGGCCCGGGCGGGTCTGCATCCGCGAGCCGCGCCGATCGAACCACTGGATCGGGACGATGGCGATCCGGTAGCCCCGGCGGCGCGCGAGGTAGATCAGCTCGACGTCGAAGACGATGCTCGTGACCCGCTGCTGGGCGAACAGGTCATGGGCGACGTCGCGGCTGAAGCCCTTGAACCCGCACTGGGTGTCGCGTACCGGCCCGGTGACCCAGACCGCCGCGAGCGCGTGGAAGGTCTTGCCCAGCAGCCGCCTGAAGCCGGGCTGGGTGCGGCGCATGTCGGAGCCGTCGGGCTGGATCCGGCTGCCGAGCGCGACGTCGGCCGACTCGAGGGCCACGAGCAAGCCAGGCAGCTGGTCCGGCGGCGTCGCCATGTCGGCGTCGGCGAACGACGACCACGTCGGATTCGGCGGCCAGCACCCCGGCCTTGACCGCCGCGCCCTTCCCGCCGTGGGGGACCGAGATGAGATCGAGCCAGGCGCCCCGCCACGGCCCGCCGGCGCCTGTGTCGCGAGCCTCGGCGGCCGACTCCGGCCGGCCCCGGACCAGCTCGGCCGTCCGGTCGGTGCTGCCGTCGTCGACGACGAGGACCCGGATGTGGTCGGGCAGGTTGCCCGACGCCGGGGCACCCTCACGGGGCGGACCGCCGCGTCGACGGAGGTAGC
Organism: uncultured Chloroflexia bacterium; assembly: GCA_963708065.1. Classification (GTDB taxonomy): domain Bacteria; phylum Chloroflexota; class Limnocylindria; order Limnocylindrales; family CSP1-4; genus Chersky-267. The sequence continues at coordinate 391,911 of CAVPRZ010000011.1, read as the reverse complement.
CGAACAGCTCGTCGAGGGCCGGTCCGAGCCGATCCTCCTCGTTGAATGCCGGCAGGACGAGCGTGAGCGAACCGAACGTCGGGGCGGGCCCTGGCTGCTCGTCCATCGCGCCGAAGTCTACGGGCTCGCCGACAGCTGGAGGAGCAGCTGCGGGCTCGCGAGGGGCGGCTGGGCGCCGAACATGTGGCGGAGGAGGAAGTACTCCGGCAGCGGGTGGTCGTCGGTGATGAGCGGCCCGTCGCCGACGACCCGGGCCACGTCGTCGCCCGAGATCCAGACGAGCGACGGGATCCGGCGTGCCCAGCCGGCGGCCGTGTGCTCCGGGGAGTCGAACGCCGAGGAGAGGTCCTCGGTCACGCCGGGCCGAGCGAGGACCGCCGCGACGTTCGCCGGGTCGAACGAGATCGGGTCGTCCGAACCGAGCAGGAACACGCCGTACCCGCCGGGCCCGAAGGCGATGAGGACCTCCGGGAAGACCGCCCGGAACGACCGGATGTGGGCCAGGAACTCGTCGATCGACTGGCCGCTCCAGGGGAGCCACTGCATCATCACGCCGCCGGGATTGAGGCGAGCCCTGCCGGCCCGGTAGTACTCCTCGCGACGAGATGACCGACACGCCGGCGCTCTCGACCGGGGGCGGTGGGTCGGTCACGATGATGTCGTAGCGCCGATCGGTCAGCTCGATGTGGTTCCGCCCGTCGGCGACGATCACCCGGCCGGCGGGATCGGCCAGTACGGCCGCGGCGTCGTCGTAGTACAGCCCGAACATCGTCGGCACGGACGGGACCAGCTCGACGGCATCGGCCTGCAGGCCGGCGATGAGCGCAGCGCGATATGCCGAACCCATCCCGAAGGCGACGACCGCGGCCGTCTTCGCTGCGGGTCGGGCCATCAAGGGGAGCACCGGCATGAGCTTGGCGTCGACGGTGAGCAGGGTCATGGAGGACCCGGTCACCCAGAGGTGCTTGTTGCCATTCGCGTCGACGCCACCCTGGACCGACGCGATCTCGTCCTCGGCGGTGCGCAGGATGGTCCCGCCGCTCCGCTCGATCCGGGCAACCGTCGGGTCAACAAACGCCTGGCCGCCGGCCACCGCCACGACGAGCAGGCCGATGACGACCGTTCCGCTCCCGGCGATCGCCGCCCGGACGGCCGGCCGGCCAAGCCCGCCCCACAGCGCGAGGACGATCGCGAGACCGGCGTTCACCATCGCCACGAGGGCCAGCGCGTCCGGGGAGCCGATCCGCGGGATCACGACGAACGGGATGAGGAACGTGCCGGCGATGGCGCCGATCGTGTTCGAAGCGAGGAGCAGGCCGGCCCGCCCGCCGACCTCGCGGTCCGACCCGGCAACGAGCGCGGACGCGGCCGGGAAGCTCAGGCCCATGACGAAGGTCGCCGGCAGGACGACGAGGGCGCTCGTCCGCAGGAACGCGTCGAAGAGGCCCCTGGCCGGGCCGTGCATGTCGAGGATCCCTGTCGACGCACCCGGGATCACCAGCACTGCCCCGAGGACGACCAGCACGGCGGTCCCCAGCTGGGCCAGCGCCAGCAGCCCGACGGTGTTCCGGATCCAGGGACGAACCAGGGTGAAGGCGATCGCCCCGAGGGCGATCCCGATCAGGAACAGGGCCAGGATCATCGTGAACACGTAGGTGTAGTTGCCGGTGCCCGCGGCCAGGAGCCTGGTCCACAGCGTCTGGTAGGCCAGCGACGTCAATCCCGAGACGAACGCTACGAGGATCCCGAGGCGGAAGGCCGAGATTGGTCGCCGGGCCGAGCTCGCTGCGGGAGCGGGCTGTGGCGGATCGACCGGATCCGCCGCGGCCGGGGCCGGCGATTCGAGGTCGGGCTCCTCGGCTCTCGCAGACGCAGGATTCGCGCCGGCCGCGACGACCATCCGGCGATCGAGGAGCAGGGCGATCCCGCCAGCCAGGGCCGAGCAGGCGGCACCGACGAGCAGGGTCCCGGTCAGCCCGAGGAGCTCGATCAGGACGAAGCCCGCCACGATCGTCCCGACGATCGCCCCGAGCGTGTTCGCGGCGTACAGCTCCCCGAACGCCGCGGACAGGTGGTCGGCATGCCGGCTCAGGTAGCGGGTGAGCGTCGGCAGCGTCGCCCCCATGAGGATCGTCGCCGGTCCGAGCGCGAGGAGGGCGAGCCCGAACCGGACGAGCGCCAGGAGGCCCGGGTTGGCCTCGAGCGTGCCGAAGGCGCCGCGGTAGACCTCGTGGAGGAGCCGGAACGTGATCGGGGTGAGGATCACGACGACCACGAGGACGAGCTCGAGCAGCCCGTACATCCGGAGCGGACGCCTGACCCGGTCGGCGAGCCGGCCGCCGAGCGCGCTGCCGATCGCCATTCCCCCGAAGAACCCGGTCAGGATCGCCGAAACCGCCTGGGTCGTGTTGCCGAAGACGAGGACCAGCTGGCGGGCCCAGACCACCTCGTAGACGAGCCCGGCCGCGCCGGACAGGACGAACACGCCGAGGATGACCGGCAGGCCGACCCGCGGAGCGTTCGTCACGGGACGTATCGCCCGGCGAACATCGCCGTGCTCACCGCAAGGAGGAGCGCGCCGGAGACGACCGGCCACGCGACCCGGAACCAGGTCGCGCGCCGTCCGGCGAGGATCCAGGCGTACGGGAACGAGCTCGTCACGTGCCGGCCCACGGACTCGAGCGTCCCGCTGGCGAAGACGAGGACGAGCGGCAGGACCGCGACCACGACGTAGGGCAGCGGGATCCGGTCGACCCGGACGTAGACGAGGGCGAACAGGGCAACCACGAGCGTCACCAGCTGCGCGACGTTGACCAGCGACAGCGACCCGCCCAGTGTCTGGTCCGCGGCCGCGGCGCCGACTCCGGACCGTCCCCACGCCGCCTGCGCGGCGCCGTAGGCATTCGAGCCACCCGCGAACAGCCCGACCCCTCCGACGAAGGCGACGGCCGCGAGCGGACCCAGCAGGACCCACGCCTGCGACCAGCGAAAGCGACGTCCATCGCGCAGAAAGAGGATCAGTCCGACGGGCACCGCCAGAACGGCACCCTGCAGGCGGGCGAGGGCGGCCAGGGCGACGAGCACTCCGGCCAGCATACGTCGGTCGCGCTCGGCCGCGAGGAGCGCCCCGACGGACAGGCACAGGAACAGGCTCTCGCCGTAGGCCATGGAGTAGACGGCGCTGAACGGGAGGAGGGCCAGCAGCGCAGCCCCCCAGATGGCCCGCTCGTCGCCGAGCACGACCCGACCCAGCCGGACGAGCAGGGCGATCCCGACCAGGAACAGGACGTTCGCGCTGATGACCGAGACCAGGCCGGCGTAGTCGGGCCACGGCCACGACAGGACGCGGATCAGGGCGGGCCACCCCGGCAGGAACGCGTAGTCGTGGTAGCTCCCGACGATCGGCTGGACGTGGTAGCCGTCGCGGGCGATGCCCAGGTACCACCACCCGTCCCACGCCGTGAGGCTGCGCAGGATCGGGGCTCCGTCGCCGGACGTCAGCAGCGGGTTGCGCCCGACGACCTGCTCGGCGACGAGCGCCGCGGCTACGACGATCGCCCTCGAGATCGCGACCAGCGCGATCAACCCCTTGACGGATGTCACGGATCGTGGCTCGTCGGGTGGCGCGACGTCATCAGAGGTTGTAGGCCCAGTAGACGCCCAGGAGGTTGACGGCGATGCCGAACACGATGAGCACCTTGCCCCAAGCCGGGAGGCCGCGACGAGCCACTGCAAGTCCCACGAGGGCCATGACGAACGGGATCGAGTCCAGCGCGTAGCGATAGCCGTACTGGAGCCAGCCGCCGCCGTAGTAGAGCAGGCTCGGCACCAGGACGGCGAGCGCCGTCAGCGCCAGGGCGATCGTCATCCGCGAGCGCCAGTCGGCGCAGGAGCGCAAGGAGCAGGCCCGGGCTCGTCAGGAGGATCGACATGCCGAGGCCGTCGGGGCGAGGTGGGATCTCCAGTCGGAGGCTCCCGTCAGGCTGCCGGGTGAAGAACGTCGGGAGGTGGGTCAGCAGGTAGTCCAGATTCATCCCGAGGTGGTTCAGCGAGAACAGGCCCTGCTCGCGGAGGCGCTCCAGGAACGGCGGCAGCGTCGCGAGCCCGTAGCCCGACTCGAGGGGCGACCCGAACCGGACGTCGTTGTACCAGAAGGCGAACGCGACCGAGGGGACGATCGCGATCCCATAGATCGCCCACTCGCGCCACGGCCAGCCGCGTGGATGGAGCCATTCTGATCCACGCCCGTCGGCGATCGCCCAACCGAAGAACAGAACGGCGAGCCCCAGCGGAGCGCGGGTCAGGAACGCGGCCCCGAGCAGGAGCCCGAGGACCCACGAGCGGCGGCGGCCGAAGGTCTCCACGAGGGCGGCCAGGGTCACCATGGCGGCGATGAGGTGTCCGGTATGCCAGACCCCGCCACGGGTCGTCACCCACAGGATCTGGGTGCTGAACCCGAACAGGAAGACGATCCAGATCCGCTCGACCACGGTCCGGACGCCAACCCGCGCCATAAGCCACCAGCACAGGCCGACGTCGATCGCCGCGAAGGCCGAGTCGACGACCTGCTCCCACTGATCGAGGCGCGCCGGCCCGAAGATCGCCACGAGGGGAAGCTCCGCGAGGGCCGGGAACGGTGCGAACGGCACATAGACCCGATCGCCCACGAGCACGTTGTCCCATGGCCCGAACGGGTGGTCCAGCCAGAAGCGGCCGTGGAGGAATGCGTCGGCAAGGTAGAAGAAGTCGGGTCGCCCGGCGTCGAACTTCAGGCTCGCGAGGGCGTAGATGACGAACGACACGGCGACCGCGGCCACGCCGAAGGCGAGCAGCCGTCGGTCGTCGCCCGCGCGTGCCTCGGATTCCGCCCGGAACGTCAGCTCCTGCATAGCGCGAAGGCTAGCAAGCCCGGCCGCCGGTCACCCCACCGGCGCGTGACCGATCGGCTCGTCCGGCCACGATGTATCGTCCGGCCGTGTCACCCAACCTGGGCAGGGTCGTCGGGCTCACGCTGACCGGCGTGTTCCTGGTGGTCTTCGTCCTGGAGCTGGCCTACCTCTTCCCGTACATCGCCTCGCAGGACGCACTCGGCACGGATCACACGTTCTACCGGATGGTCGGCCAGCGCTGGCTCGACACCGGCGTCTACTACCTGCCCCGCCAGCTGGCCGGGCCCTACGTCGTCCAACCCGACGTCGACGTCCTCTACCCGCCGCTCGCCCTGCTCCTGTTCGTGCCGCTCGTCTGGGTCCCATTCCCGCTCTGGTGGATCGTCCCGGGGGTCGTCGTCGCCTTCACCCTCTGGAAGCTGCGGCCCGCTCTGTGGACCTGGCCGATCATGGCCGCGCTGTTCGCCTGGCCGCGCGGCGTCAGCAACCTGATCTACGGCAACTCGGACATGTGGATCGCGACCTTCATCTGCGGCGGGCTGCTCATCGCCTGGCCGGCCGTCCTCGTCGTGATGAAGCCGTCGGTCCTGCCGTTCGCGCTCATCGGGTCGCGTCGCCGGTCGTGGTGGATCGCAGCCGCCGCCCTGGCCGTCCTGAGCCTGTTCATGATCCAGCTCTGGCGGGACTTCGTGACCGCGATCCAGAACTCCGATGCCGAGTGGTACTACAGCCTCGACGACATGCCGCCCCTGTTCATCCCCGTGGTCGCCTGGCTCGGGCGGCATGACGGCGGGTTCGCGACGCTCGGCGAGCTCGGCGCGGCAATCCGCCGGATCAGGCTCGGGTGGCCGCGCCGCCGGATCCCCACCTGATCCGTCCGGTCACGGAGCGGGCCTGCACGCAGCCGCGTCGAGCTGGGCTCCGGCCACGGGGACGAGGATCCGTGTCCGCCCGAAGGCAGCCGTCTCGCTCCAGCCCTGCGCGACGAGCCGGCGCACGGGTTCGACCCAGCTCGCGTCGATCCCGGCCGGAGTCGGCGCGCCCGGTTCGAGATTGAGGTCGGGGTATTCCTCGACGATGACCGGCCGGCGCTCGGCGAGCAGGCGGCAGACGGCCTCGAACCGGCTCGCGTCGGTGTAGCCCGGTAGCGACAGAGCGTAGAGGTGGAGCATCGCCCCGGCCGGCGGCCGCTCGGACACCAGGTAGACCGGGCTGGCCATGCTCCAGACGAAGAGCGGACCGGGCGCCGGCTCGGCGTTCGTGATCGCGGCCACCTCCTGGGCGTAGGCCTCCGCCTCCGCGAGCGGGTCCGCGAGGCTCGATTGGACGCGCCACGTCCCAAGACCGGCCAGGAGCAGCAGGAGCACCGTTACGGCGACCGGCAGGGCCCGATGGTCCGGTCGGCGGAGGCGCGTGAGGAGAACATCGAGACCGATCGCTGCAAGCGGCAGCAGCCCGATGACCAGCGGCCACCAATAGTGGTCGGACGGCGCCCGGCGCAGCGTCGGCAGGCCGAGGACGATGCCGACGACGAGGACGAGGCCCAGCCGGAGCCGGACACCGCGCTCCAGCGGGGCCCGCACGGATAGCAGTGCGGCAGCCGCCAACGGCGCGATGATGAACGCGTAGGCCACCAGGATCGGCACCCGGTCCGTGCCTGTGAAGCACGGCCAATTGGCCAGGCCCGGGATGGGGCAGCTCACGGCCCCGTACGCCCGCGTGTAGGTCACCAGCTGATCCCAGAGCGCCGCGAGGGCCCCGTTGGCCGCCAGCCAGCCGACCACGGCAATGGCCACGAGACCGGCCCCGGCGGTCAGCCAGATGAGCCCGACCGCCCGTTCTCGCCAGGACCCGGCACGGAGCAGAGCGGCAGCCACGATCGCCAGGGCGATCCCCGCGGCCAGGATTGACGTCGCCACGGCGGCCGCGGCCAGGGCTCCGGAAAGCAGCATCCAGCCGGCGCCCCGCGATCGCTCGGCGAGCCACCAGCCGACGAGCGCGAGCGCGAACGCAAGCGGCTCGGACAGCCCTCCGCCTCCGGCAAACGCGCCTCCGGCGAAGAAGAAGACGGCCGCCAGTCCGGCACAGAACGCCGCCGGCCGGCTGGCCCCGAAGCCGCGGACCAGGCCGGTCAGGGCGAGCGCCAGGACGACCACGCTGAGCGCGGACAGCAGCCGAGGCCCGTCGCTCGGGACGAGCCGAAGCGCATCGCCGAGGAGGTCGCCGGCGGCGCTCAGCGCGACCAGGACGGGCGGCTTGCCGAGGAACACGTCGCGGTACGGGACCGCGCCGTTGAGCGACATGCGGCCGACGACCGCGAAGACGCTCGCATCCGGACCGAGGAGATGGCCCCAGGGCAGGAGCACCGCCGCGAGGATGCCGTACGCGGCGACGATCGCAACGAGGTACCGGGACGGTCCGGACCGTGGGCGGAGGCTGGTCATCCGGCCCGATGCTACCCCCACCGTCGGGCTATCGAACGGGACCCGGATGGCGCCGGTGATGACCCTTTCGTACCGGTCGGAGTCCGGGGTGCCCGGTGCTAGGCTGCACCGGCGATGCGAACCGCCCTGGCCCTCTACGCGTTCGCCGTCGTCGTGCGGCTGGTCCTGATCCTCTGGTACCCGGACCCCGCATACGTCGATTCCTATTACTACGTCAACGTGGCCAGGGCCCTCCAGGCCGGCCACGGCTTCAACATCGACTTCATCTGGACGTTCGTCGACCTGGGCGGCATCCTGCCGGCTAACCCGACGCTGCCGATCCCGAGCAACGCCCACTGGATGCCGCTCGCATCGCTGGTCCAGGTCCCGTTCCTGGCCGTCATGGGCGCGACCGCCTGGGCGTCGGCCCTCCCGTTCGCCCTGATCGGGTCGCTCGCGGCCCCGATGACCTGGGCCTTCGCCCGCGAGGCAGGGGCCCGCCGTGACGTCGCGCTCGGAGCGGGCCTCCTTGTGGCCCTCCCGGCCGCCGTCGTGTTCATGGCCCAGCCCGACAACTTCTCGCTCTACCAGCCGATCGTCCTCGGGGCGCTCTGGCTGGGGGCCCGCGGGCTGAAGGGCAGCGCCGGCGCGTTCGTCGCCGCGGGGGCGCTCGTGGGGCTCGCGATGCTTGCCCGGAACGACGGGGTCCTCGTCGGGGCAGCCCTCGGCCTGCTCTTCCTGTGGGACCGCTTCCGCGCCTGGCGCGCCGGTCGTCCGGCGGCATTGCCGTGGTGGTCGGCGATTGCGTCGCTCGGCCTGTTCGTCCTGGTGATGGCACCGTGGTGGGCGCGCCAGCTGGCGGTGTTCGGCTCGATCTCCCCTTCGTCGGCGTCGGGTCGGATCCTGTGGATCCGATCACTGGCTGAGATGAACTCGATCGAGGGTCGGCCGACGCTTGCGACGTTCCTCGACCAGGGCATCGGTTCGCTCGCCTCGAGCCGCCTCGTCGGATTGGTGCAGGCCGTTGTCAGCTTCGTCGTCCTGGTCGCCGGCGTCGTCCTGGCTCCGCTGATGGTCGTCGGCGCCTGGCTCCGCCGCCGCTCGCGGGACTTCGCTCCGTTCTTCGTCTACGCGGCGATCCTGTTCGCGTTCTCGGCCCTCGTGTCCGCGGTCCACGTCCCGAATGGGACCTTCATCCACTCGGCGATCGCGCTCGCCCCGCAGGCCACCATCCTCGCCCTCGAGGGGGTTGTCGCGGCCGTCGCCTGGTTCGGCGCCCGGCGAGCGTGGGACATCGCGGCGGCCACCCGGGCGTCAGTCGGCGCGGCGGTCGTCCTCACGATGCTCGTCGGGATCTGGTTCAGCTTCACCACCCGCGCGGCCTGGACCGCCGAGCGTGACATCAAGGTCGATGCCGGGGCGGCCCTGACCGCCGCCGGTGCGGCGCCGGGTGACGTCGTCATGAGCCTCGACACGGGCGGGGTCAAGTACTGGACGGGACACCCCGGCGTCGTGGCCCCGGCCGACCCGATCGGCACGATCGAGCGGGTCGCCCGCGCGTACGACGCGCGCTGGCTGCTCGTCGAGCGCAAGGACACCGTCGAGGCCCTGGCACCGCTGCTGACGGGAACCGGGCCGCACCCGAGCTGGATCGGGCCCAGCGTGTGGCGCACGCCGGCCGGTAGCGTGGCCGGGGGCGATCCGTCCGGGTCGGACGCGGCGCTCTTCCCGATCTGCCTCGACGGCGCCGACCCGAGGTGCCACGCATGACCGGCCGCGAGGCCTGGCTGAGCGTCGGGCTGATCTTCGTGTCCGCGCTCGTCGTCCGGTCGATCTTCGCCGCGATGCTCCGCTTCCCGACCCCCGAGGACACCGCGTACTACGTGGGCGTCGCCCGCAACGTGGTGGAGGGACGTGGGCTCGTCAGCGACGCGATCTGGAGCTTCCAGACGCCACCCCTCCACTTCCCGCGACCGGCCTTCGAGGTCTGGCTGCCGCTGCCGTCCCTGCTCGCCCTCCCGGCGATGGCGGTCCTCGGACCGAGCTTCGACGCTGCCAAGGTCCCGGCCGTGCTGGTCGGCTCGCTCGTCCCCGTCCTCGCCTGGCGACTCGCCGCCGACGTCGCCGAGGAACGCGGGCTGGCGCCGGGACGGGCCCGCACCCTGGCGATCGGGACGGGGCTGACGGCGGTCGTCTACCTGCCGCTGATCCTGTTCGGTGCGCTGCCTGATTCGACGATGCCGTTCGCCACGCTCGCCCTCGCCGCGACGCCTGCTGATGACCCGGATCCTGCGCCGACCACCCGTCGGCGCCGCCTGGCGCGACACCCGCCTGCTCGGACTCGGGGTCGTCCTCGGCCTCGCCGCGCTGACCCGGAACGAGGCGGCCTGGCTGGCCCTCACCTGGGCCGGCCTCGCCTGGTGGAGCGGTCCGCGCGGCCGGCGGATCGCCCTGGTCGGCGTCCCGGCCGCCATCGCCCTCCTGATCTTCGGCCCGTGGGCGATCCGCGACTGGGTGGTCTTCGGCAACCCGCTCCCCGGCCAGGCGCTGGCCAACGCCCTGTCGATCACGGGCTTCGACATCTTCGCCTGGAACGATCCGCCGACCCTCGCCCGCTACCTGGCGATCGGCCCGGCCCGGCTCGTCGAGCTCCGTCTCGAGGGCATCTGGCACAACCTGGTCAACGTGCTCCTCGCGCCGGGCTTCCCGGTCGCCCTGATCGGGCTCGTGGCCCTCCCGTGGACCGGGCGAGCGCGATCGCTCCGCCCGCTCGTCGTCGTCGGGATCGTGACCTTCCTCGTGACGAGCCTGTTCTTCCCGGTCGCCACGACCTGGGGAACCTTCCTCCACGCGGCCGGCGCGATCCACGTCCTGCTCATCGTGAGCGCCCTGATGGCGCTCGACGCGTTCATCGCCCGGGTGGGCGCCTGGCGCGGCTGGACCCGGCCGGTCGCCTGGCTCGGACCGACCCTGACGATCGCGGCGGGGCTGCTGTTCAGCGTGACCCTGGTCGGCTACGCCAACCAGGCGGCCGAGGTCGGCCAGGCGCTACGAGCTCCTCGCCGAGCGGATGGCGGCGATCGGTCGGCCGCTCGACGCCAGCGCCGGACCGGTCGTGACCGACTTCCCGATCTGGCTGGCCGAGGCGCGCCGGATCCCGACCCTGGCCCTGCCCGACGAGACGCCGGCCGACGTCGTCGACCTCGCGGCCGCCTTCCCGGGCACCCGGTACCTGGTCATGAGCGACGGCGAGCACGGCGCCTGGCCGGCGATCCTGGCCGGCGGCGCACCGGGCGCGGCCTGCTTCCACGAGCTGGACCTCGGACCGGCTCCGACCGACCCGGCCGACGCCCGGGCCATCGCGAAGACCCGTGTCTTCGAGATCGGCTGTCCCTGATGTCCGGACCCCTATACTCGGGCGACATGGACGGCACGCGAGTCGGCGATGCTCGGGATGGCCGCTTCGATGAGCTGCACGCCGAGGCCAAGGCCGCGCTTGTCGTACTCGGCGAACAGCCTCGACGCCGTCATCGGCCGGTATCGGACCGCGTTCCTCGAGGAGCTGGCCCGCTACCAGGCGCTGCGCGACGAGCTCGACGCCCTCGAGCGCCGGCCGCGGCGCGAGCGGGTCGCCGACGAGACGGACGAGGCATCGGGTCCGAGCGCCGTCGAGGCCGCCGAGGCGGGCGCCGACGACGCCCGGCTTCGGACCCTCCGCTCGGACGTCGAGCGACTCGAGACCGACGTCGGCGGGCACCAATCGGAGCTCGCCCGGTTCGAGCTGGCCCATCGCGAGCCTCGAGAGCAGCTGGTTGTTCCTCGAGCGCGGCGACTCGAGCCTGGTCCCGGGCGAAGGCGAGGCGGACCGGCCGTTCGACGTCGAGATGCGGATCGTCGAGGCCCAGGAGGCCGAGCGGTCGCGGCTCGCCCAGGAGATCCACGACGGACCCGCCCAGGCCCTGTCGAACGCGATCTTCCAGGTCGAGTACATCGAGCGCGTCCTGGATCGCGACCCGCGGATGGCCCGAACCGAGCTTCGGTTCATGCGCGAGCTCCTGCGGCGGGAGCTCGGCGACGTCCGCACGTTCATCAGCCAGCTTCGCCCGCCCCTCCTCGACGAGCTGGGCCTCGACGGCTCGATCAACGATGCCGCCGAGACGATGGCCGCCCTGATCGGGACGGACGGTGGAGACGGACCTCCAGGCGGCGGACACCCGGCTGGGCGATGCCCAGCAGACGGTGGTGCTGCGGGTCGTCCAGGAAGCCCTCCAGAACGTGCGCAAGCACGCCAGGGCGAAGCGGACGACGATCGCGACCCGCGTCGATGACGGGGGCTGGATCGTCGAGATCCGCGACGATGGGGTCGGCTTCGACGTCGGCACGGTCGCCACCCGCGGCCGACGCAACTTCGGTCTGCAGTTCATGCGTGAGCGTGCCGAGCTCATCGGCGCCGCGCTGGAAGTGTCCTCACGTCCGGACGCCGGTACGGTCGTTCGGCTGGCGATCCCGCTCGAGAAGGAGAGCTCATGAGTGCAGTGGAGTACACGGGTCCGGAGCGTCGTCGGGGCGGCCCCGATCGACGCAACATGGAGCAGACCAAGCTGCTCCTCGTAGACGACCATGCCCTGTTCCGGATGGGCATGCGTGGCCTGCTCGAACGCGAGCCGGACTTCCTCATCGTCGGCGAGGCCGACGACAGCCGAAGCGCGATCGAGCTGGCGCTCGACACCTCGCCCGACATCATCCTCATGGACCTCACCCTGCCCAGCCCGGGCGGCATCGAGACGACCCAGCGGATCAAGCGCGAGCTGCCCTCGGTCGGGATCATCGTCCTCGCCCAGAACGAGGAAGAGGACGCCCTGTTCGACGCGATCAAGGCCGGTGCGGCCGCGTTCATCCTCAAGGACGTCGGGCCGGACGACCTGGTCACGATCATCCGGCGGGTCTCGGACGGCGAGTACCTGATCAACGACAAGGTGTTCGCCAAGCCGGCGGTCGCCTCGCGCGTCCTCAAGGAGTTCCGCGAGCTGGCGGTCTACGGTCGGATGCCGCGCCGATCTTCGCGCCGCTGTCGCCGCGCGAGGTCGAGATCCTCGACAACATCGCCCAGGGGATGACCAACAAGCAGGTCGCCTACGCGCTGTCGATCAGCGAGCAGACGGTCAAGAACCACATGAGCTCGATCCTCCGTAAGCTGTCGGTCAACGACCGGACGCAGGCCGTGGTGTACGCGATGCGCCAGGGCTGGATCCGGATGCCCGAGGACTGATCGGCCGACGGCGAGTACAGGACGACGGACCACGCGATGACGAACCCAGCGGACGAGACAGCCCCGGGTCAGGCGCCGCCGAGCCCCGGACCCGGAAGCCCGGGCGATCTCGCCGAGCGGGTCGAGCAGGACCTCGCGAGCCTCGATACCGAGCTGGCCGAGATCGACCTCCTCGTCCAGCAGGCTGCGGCCGAGGGCGAGCGGCACGAGACCCGCCGCGCGGCGCTGGCTGCGAAGATCGCCACGAACCGGACCGGCGGCGTCGACCCGATGGAGCTCGTCGAGCAGAACGCCCAGCTCGTCGAGCTGACCAAGCGCGCCGCGGTGATGGAATCGCAGGTCGACGTCCTCAACGGGAAGGCCAAGGTCCTCAAGCGCTACCGCGACGGACTGGCCGCCCTGGCAATCGAGCTCCGCGCGCTGCCCGACGCGGAACCCGTGCCCATCCTCGCCTCCGCGGACCGGGCAGGCGACGGCGAAGGTGGCGACGCCGGGACCGGCGAGAGCGCGGCCCGGGTGTCGCCGGCCGTGTCGCGGATGATCCTCGCCGCCCAGGAGGACCTTCGTCGCGACATCGCCCGGGCGATGCACGATGGGCCGGCCCAGAGCCTGACGAACATCGTCCTCCAGGCCCAGATCGTGGAGCGACTGATCGCCAGCGACCCGGCCGCTGCCCGCCCCGAGACTCGCGAGCTCATCGCCATGGTCCAGTCCACCCTCGACGCGACGAAGTCGTTCATCTTCGACGTCCGGCCGATGGTTCTCGACGACCTGGGGCTGGTGCCCACGCTTCGCCGGGCCGCACGCGACCGCGGCCGGCGAGCCGGGATCCCGGTCGACTTCGATTCGATGGGCAGCGATCGGCGGCTGCCGATGGAGCTCGAGTCCGGGATCTTCCGGATGGTCGAGGAGTCGCTGGCCGGATACCTGCTCGGACGGCCAGAGCGAGTGGTCCTCCGTCTCGACTGGACGCCCGGCTCGCTGGAGGCGATCGTGCGCTCGGTGCGCGAGGCGGCGGGGCCGGTCGTCGTCGGCGAGGGTGAGGCCGACGAGTCAGCCCGGGAGGCCGGTCGTGGGGGGCGGCTCCGCGGACGGGCGAAGCCCGAGCCGGAGATCCCGGCGGCACTCGCGGCCATGATCGACGAACGGCGCGACGAGCAGGCGGCGATCCAGGCGGCCGAGATCGCGCCGGTCGCGCTGCCGTCGAAGTCGTGGCGCGACGTCGAGGCCCGCGCGACGACCATCGACGCGACCGCCGAGCTGTCGAACGACGGCTCGCAGGTCCGGATCTACGTCGAACTGCCACCGGCCGGCTAAGCGGTGGCTCCGGGCGATCGCAGCAGGCGACCGGAGTCGGGCACCCTCGGCCAGGGCCTCGTCGAGTACGGGATCATCCTCGGGCTGTCCGTCCTCGTCATCGTCATCCTGCTCGTCTTCTTCGACGACCAGATCGCGGCGGTCCTCGCCTGGCTGAGCGACCAGCTCCCATAGGCGACCAACGGGTCATCGGCCACCAGTACCAATTGGCTAATGGTGTCCTGAGAACGGCGACCCTATATTCACGGCGCCCTCAACTGGGGGTGTGGACTTATCCAGGAGGCCTCACGGCATGGCGCTCATCAATTCGTTCCTCGCGTGGCTGAACCGCGACGAGGAGGGCCAGGGGCTCGCCGAGTACGCGCTGATCCTCGCCCTCATCGCGATCGTGGCGATCATCGCCCTTCTCTTCCTGGGCGGCCAGGTCAGCACGATCCTGAGCACCGTCGGCAACTCGGTCTAGCACCGAACGCCACGGGAGCCGGACTCGGTCCGGCTCACACGCAACGACCCGACGCCGGGCCCCTCGAGGGTCCGGCGTCGATCGATTCCCGGCCCGGCGCGATCCCCCCGCGAGCGGCCTCGCGCCCGCCGCCGATCGGCCGCCGGGCCTTGACCGGGCGCCCGCTCGCTCCTAGTGTTGCGCTTCCACACCGGGAGTTGCCCCCCGCGTCGTGACTCGATGCACCGGTCCCGGACCGGGCGGACAGCGCATCCCCGGGGGAACCGTGGAGAAAGGAGGTCTCGAACCACCATGTCGTGGCTCACCAGCCGTACCGCAACAGCCCGCGAAGAAGCCGGCCAGGGACTGGCCGAGTATGCGCTCATCCTCGCCCTCATCGCTATCGTCGCGATCCTGGCACTCCTGTTCCTCGGTGGACAGATCAGCACGATCCTGAGCAACGTCGGCAACTCGGTCTAGCCGGCGACACCGGGCGGGCCGTGGCCTCGCCGACCGTCGCCCTGCTGCCTGACGCAGCGTGCCTCGACGCCGGATCGACAAACGGTCCGGCGTCGTTGTCTGTCGGCCGCGGGGGAGCTCCGGCCGGACCCGACGCCCGCCTACCGCTGTCTCCGTATTGACACGTCAGCGGACCGAACCATAGTGTTTCGCTCCCGTCCGAACCGACCAGCCGGACATGGTCCGATCGACGGTCCGCTGGCCGACCGACGGGGAGCGCCGCCCTGTGCGACGGCGACGTTGACGGAAGGAGGAAACGATATCGGTGCTATCAACGATCGGCGGACTCATCCTTTCATCGCGTTCGGCTGAGCGTGGCCAGGGCCTGGCCGAGTACGCGCTCATCCTCGCCCTCATCGCCATCGTGGCGATCCTCGCGCTGCTCTTTCTGGGCAGCCAGATCAGCTCGATCCTGAGCCGGGTCGGCGCATCGGTCTGAGCCCGGACCGCGTCCGGTCGGCCCGGACGCCGATCCCACCACGAGCGGCCTTCGATCGGAGGCCGCTCGTCGATTCCACGGGGTCCGCAACGTCCGTCTGGAGGGGCCTCGACGGGACCGCGGGAGCTGCGGAGAATCGCCCGCCGGCGACCCTTCCGGCGGGTGGTTCCGGAGGCCCCCGCAGGGTGCCCCGGGACCCCGCGGCCGGGCGGTCCGGCGGACGCCCGGACGGACCCGTCCACGCTCGATTCGTGCTCCTTTTCTGGCCAATTCCTCCTAATGGTCCTAGCCCTTTGGTATAGTCGCGCGCCCTTTGCCCGATGCTACAGTGGTGCCACCTGTCACACGGCTGGGGAGAGTGGCTTTGAAGAGATCCAACCGGTTGATCCTGCTCGTCGGGGTCGTCCTCGCAGCGGTCGCATTTGTCGCGATCATCTTCTTGTTCAGTAGCCCGCAGACCGGGACCAAGACGCAGACGCCGACCGAGCTCGACACCGTCAAGGCGTCGGTCGACATCCCGCTCGGGACCCAGGTCCGCTCGGACATGCTGCAGGTCGAGAAGGTCTCCGTCGAGAACCGTCAGGCTGACGCCTACGGCGATCCCTCGCAGGTGGTGGGCCAGATCGCCCGCCAGCAGATCGTAACGGGCGCGCAGATCACGAAGGCCATGTTCGCCACGAGCGGCGCCGGCCAGCCGCCCGGACCGCTCCTTCCGAAGGGCTATCGCGCCCAGTCGGTCCAGGTCGACCAGGTGTCCGGCGTCGGAACGCTCATCAACGTCGGCGATCGCGTCGACGCGGTGGTCGGCTTCGGCGGCGGCGGCTGCGGCGCCTCGTTCCCGGTCGTGACCGTCGACCCGACGACCGACACGGTGACCCCGGTCGCCGGCCTGTCGAGCATCACGGTCAAGCTGCTCCTGCAGAACATGCAGGTCGTGTCGACGCTGCTCCCGCCGGTCGAGGCGACGACCCAGCAGCCGGAGGCCTCACCCGGCACCGGCGGTGGAACGACCCTCAACGGGCAGCAGGAGATCGTCGTCGTGGCGGTCACCGCCCAGCAGTCCGAGATCATCAAGTACGCTCAGACCGACGGCTGCATCAGCCTCGTGCTGCGCTCGCCGAAGGACTTCGTCGACGACGCCGGGAATACCACCGAGCCGCCGCCCGACCCGACCTCCGGCATCATCCTCAAGACACTCGTCGATGAGTACGGCGTCCTCCCGCCGCAGGTCGTCGAGGCCATCCTTCCGAAGAAGTAGGCGAGTGACGGAGGCGCTCGGCACCGCCACTCTCCGCCAGCGCCATCCGCTGCGACCACCGAGCCCGAATCGCGCGACGGGCGCAAGATCCATCACGGATCGCGCGCCCGTCCGCCGCTCCAGCGAGATGAACCGGAACCCAACGTCCATCGAATCATCGACGAGCACCGAAGGCTGAACGCCCGAACCATGGCAGACATGATCAAGGTCCTCATCGTCGACGACATCGCCGAGACGCGCGACCACCTCACGAAGCTCCTCGGGTTCGAGAGCGACATCGAGGTGGTCGGGGCGGCCGACTCCGGTCGCCAGGCGCTCGAGATGGCCGGGCGGCTCCGCCCGGACGTCGTGCTGATGGACATCAACATGCCCGACATGGACGGGATCGCCGCGACCGAGCAGCTGGCGGCCGAGGTCCCGACCGCGGCCGTCGTGATGATGTCGGTCCAGGGTGAGGCGGACTACCTCCGCCGCTCGATGCTCGCGGGCGCGCGCGAGTTCCTGGTCAAGCCGTTCAGCAGCGACGAGCTGACCGCCTCGATCCGCCAGGTCTACACCCGGGAACGCGACAAGCAGGGACGGATCACGGTCACCAGCGTCGCCGCGGCCGTCGCGGCCGGCAGCGCGCGGGACCGCGAGCCGGGCCAGCTCGTGGCGGTGTTCAGCCCGAAGGGCGGCGTCGGACGGACGACCATCGCGGTCAACCTCGCCGTCGCGGCCGCCGCCGACCTCGGGATCAAGACCGTCCTGGTCGACGGCTCGTTCCAGTTCGGCGACGTGGGCGTGCTCCTCAACCTGAACCCGAAGAACAAGTCGATCGCCGATCTCGTGCCCGAGCTCGAGGCCGCCGAGGAGCCCGAGTCGATCGACACGTTCGTGATCAACCATTCCTCTGGCGTGCGCGTCCTCCTGGCGCCGCCGTCGCCCGAGATGGCCGAGATGATCACGCCGGCCGGCGTGCGCAAGATCCTCGAGGCGCTCCGGGCCACGAACGACCTGGTCGTCGTCGACTGCACGGCCAACTTCAGCGACACGACCCTGGCGATCCTCGACGCGGCCGACATGATCCTCACGGCGCTCACGCTCGAGATCACGAGCATCAAGAACATCCGGCTGTTCCTCGAGGTCGCCGACCAGCTCGGCTACGAGAGCTCGAAGCTCAAGCTGATCCTCAACCGCGCCGATTCGACCCTCGGCATCCGCGTCGCGGACGTCGAGCACTCGATCGGCCGCAAGGTCGAGCACACGATCGTGAGCGATGGGCGGAGCGTCGTCTACGCCCTCAATCGCGGTGTGCCCTTCGTCCTGTCCAACCGGGAAGCCCAGGTGTCCCAGGACATCCTCCGCCTCGCGACCGCCATCACCGGTGGCGAGCGCAAGGCGGCGGTGTCCGACGACGCCAAGCAGGGCTCCCGAAAGTCGTTGTTCGCATGGCGGTAGCAGTCGGCCCCTCGGGGCCTGAAGGGGTGTAAGGCGATGTCCCTCCTCAAGCGGATCGAGAGCGCTCGACCTGGCTCGTCCCCCGGGGCGCCATCGGAGAACCTGCCGGCTCCGGCTGGACCGGGCGGTCCGGCTGGCACGCCGCCGCCGGCCCAGGCCACCCGGCTCATGTCCCAGGGCCCGGTCCGGGAATCGTTCCGGGACGTCAAGTTCCGGATCCAGAACCGGGTCATCCAGGACCTGGACCCGAAGCTCGACCTGTCGAACCAGGTCGAGGTCCGGCGCCAGATCGAGGAGATCTTCGGCAAGGTCATCGACGAGGAAGGTCTCGCCCTGACCCGCGCCGAGCGGGTCCGGATGCTCGAGCAGATCACCGATGAGATCATCGGGCTCGGGCCGCTCGAGCCCCTCCTGCGCGACGAGAGCATCACCGAGGTGATGGTCAACGGGCCGCGCCAGGTCTACATCGAGCGCTCGGGCAAGCTCGAGCTGACGAACGTCGTCTTCCAGAACGACGACCACGTCATGCGGATCATCGATCGGATCATCGCCCCGATCGGTCGCCGCGTCGACGAGTCGTCGCCGATGGTCGACGCCCGCCTGACCGATGGCTCGCGCGTCAACGCGATCATCCCGCCGCTGTCGCTCGTCGGCCCGGTCATCACGATCCGGAAGTTCTCCGCCTCCCCCTTCACGGTGGACGACCTGATCCGATTTGGCACGGCCACCGCGGACATGTTCGACTTCCTCAAGGCCTGCGTCGAGGCCCGCCTGAACCTCTTCGTCTCGGGCGGAACCGGCTCGGGCAAGACGACCACCCTCAACGTCCTCTCGTCGTTCATCCCGAACGACGAGCGGATCATCACGATCGAGGACGCCGCCGAGCTCCAGCTCCGCCAGGAGCACGTGGTCACCCTCGAGTCGCGCCCGCCGAACATCGAGGGCAAGGGCGCGATCCCGATCCGCGAGCTCGTCCGGAACTCGCTCCGGATGCGGCCCGACCGGATCATCGTCGGGGAGTGCCGTTCGGGCGAGGCGCTCGACATGCTCCAGGCCATGAACACGGGCCACGACGGCTCGATGTCCACGGGCCACGCAAACTCGCCACGGGACATGCTGTCCCGACTCGAGACGATGGTCCTGATGGCCGGCGTGGACCTGCCGCTGCGGGCGATCCGCGAGCAGGTCGCCTCGGCCGTCGACCTGATCGTCCACCAGAGCCGGCTCAAGGACGGCACCCGGAAGATCACGAACATCACCGAGGTCCAGGGTATGGAAGGTGACGTCATCGTGATGCAGGATGTATTCGTCTTCGAGCAGACGGGCGTCGTCGAGGGCAAGATCCAGGGCCGGCTCAAGCCGACCGGGATCCGGCCGAAGTTCGTCGAGAAGTTCGAGACCCAGGGCATCCACCTGCCCCCGGGCCTGTTCGGCTTCACGTACTGACGGCCAGGAGCTAGGAGGACCGCCGTGGAGCAGATGACGCTGGTCGTAGCCGGCATCACCGCGCTCGCCATCCTGCTGATCGCCTTCGGCCTGGCGTCATCGGGTGGCAGCTCTGGCATCAGCACGCGTCTCGAGCGCTACGCTTCCGGCAAGCCCGAGAAGGCCAAGGCGGCGGCGACCGGGCAGGGTCCGATCTCGGACCTGATCGCCCAGAGCCAGGCGCTGGCCAACCTCAACAAGGTCGTCGAGCAGCGTGACTTCGGCGCCAACCTGGCGCGCGACCTTGCCCGGGCCGACCTCAAGCTCAAGCCGAGCGAGTTCCTGCTCCTCTGGGGAGCGTCGATCGTCGGCATCCCGGTCGGGATGCTCGTGCTGTCGGTCGTCTTCTCGGCCCTGAGCAGCCCGCTCCTGCTGATCATCGGGGCGCTCGTCGGAGCCTGGCTCCCGCGCTTCTGGCTCGGTCGCCGCAAGGGTGGCCGGCTCAACGCCTTCAACAAGCAGCTCCCGGACACGATCACGCTCATCGCGAACGCGCTGCGCGCCGGGTCGTCGTTCCTCCAGGCCATCGAGATGGTGGTCCGCGAATCGCGGCCTCCCGTCTCGACGGAGTTCGGCCGGGTCATCCGCGAGGTCAACCTCGGCCTGCCGTTCGACCAGGCCCTCGAGAACATGGTCCGCCGGGTCCGGTCGGACGACCTCGAGCTCATGGCCACGGCCATCTCGATCCAGCACACCGTCGGCGGCAACCTCGCCGAGATCCTCGACTCGATCGCGTTCACGATCCGCGAGCGGGTCCGGATCAAGGGCGAGATCCGGACGCTGACGGCCCAGCAGCGACTGTCGGGCTACGTCGTCGGCTTCCTGCCGATCGGCCTGGCGATGTTCCTGTTCATCGCGGCCCCGAGCTTCATGCAGCCGATGTTCGACAACAGCGTGGCGGTCGGCGGCCTGCCGGTCGGCGTCCTGATCCTGGCGTTCGGCG
The DNA here is from genome assembly GCA_963708065.1 of uncultured Chloroflexia bacterium. Classification (GTDB taxonomy): domain Bacteria; phylum Chloroflexota; class Limnocylindria; order Limnocylindrales; family CSP1-4; genus Chersky-267. Next base: position 371,487 of record CAVPRZ010000011.1, on the reverse strand, counting down.
GGTTCATGATGTTCCTCGGCTTCATGGCGATCCGGCGGATCGTCGACATCGAGGTCTGACGCCATGACCATCCTGCCCCTCGTCATCGCCGGGATCGCCGCGGCCGCGATCCTCCTGATCTTCTTCGGCCTCGTCGGGGGCCGGTCGGTCGACCCCGTCCAGGCCCGCCTGACCCAGCTGGGGACGATGCAGGCCAAGAACCTCGAGGAGCTCGAGCTTCAGCAGCCGTTCCTCGAGCGGACCCTGCGCCCGCTGGCCGGCCGGATGTCCGGCGCCGTTGGACGGGTGACCAGCCAGTCGTTCGGCGACCGGACCCAGAAGCGGCTTGCCCTGGCCGGCAACCCCGGCGACCTCGGCGTGACCGAGTGGCTCGGGATCAAGGGCATCTTCACGATCATCTTCTCGATCCTGTTCTTCCTCATGTTCCTGGCGATCATGGGCTGGGGGATCATCGGGGGTGTCCTCGGGGCGGTCGTCGGCGGGCTCGTCGGCTTCGTCGCCCCGGAGTTCTGGCTCGGCCGGCGGATCCGGGCGCGCCAGAAGGCGATCCTGATCATGATCCCGGACACGCTCGACCTGCTGACGATCTCCGTCCGGGCCGGGCTCGGGTTCGACGCAGCCCTTGCCAAGGTCGTCGAGAAGCTCAAGGGCCCGCTGTCGGACGAGTTCCGTCGGGCGCTCGCGGAGGTCCGCGTCGGCAAGTCGCGCCGCGAGGCGCTGCGCGACATGATCCCGCGCACCGAGGTCACGCCGCTGACCAACTTCGTCGGCGCGATCATCCAGGCCGAGCAGCTCGGCGTGTCGATCTCGAAGGTCCTCCAGGTCCAGTCTGAGCAGCTCCGCATCGAGCGCCGCCAGCGGGCCGAGGAGATGGCGGCGAAGGCGCCGATCAAGATGCTGTTCCCGCTCGTCGGCTGCATCTTCCCGTCGCTGTTCATCGTCATCCTCGGGCCGGCGATCATCCTGATCGTCAAGAACCTCAAGACGCCGTAGCGGCACGACGGAATCACGGCGACCCGGATCGGCCTTCCGGCCCGGGTCCGCCGGTCCACGGCTCGACGATGACGCTCCACGCGGTCAATCTCACCAGCGGCGGCAGCCTGGCCGACCGGCTCGAGTCGGCCGATTCGCTGTGGGCCCGGTTCATGGGCCTGATGGGCCGAGCCGGCCTGCCCGACGGAGCCGGGCTGTGGCTCCCGGGTGGCAACGGGATCCACATGATGTTCATGCGCTTCCCGATCGACTGCGTCTTCCTCAGCCGGCCCGCGTCCGACGGTGGCCGCGAGGTCGTCGCCGTCCGGCGCGCCCTGCCGCCCTGGCGAGGGATCGTCTGGTACGTCCGGGGCGCCCACGGCACGCTCGAGCTCCCGATCGGCACGCTCGATCGGACCGGCACGGCGGTCGGCGATCGGGTCCGGCTCGAGGACGGCGCCACGGCGCGCTGACCCGCGACCGCGCGGTCCGGATACGTCCCCGGTGATCGACCGGTGGCAGGATCGGGCGATGGCGACACCACGCGGGCTCGCCGGCCGCATCCTCGATCTAGCCCTGCCGGCGACATGCCCCGGCTGTGGTCGTGAGGGCGAGCCGATCTGCGGGGGCTGTCGTCGGGCGCTCGACGTTCGGCTCGCGCGGCCGGCCGGCGCTCCGCTCGGCCTCCCGGCGACGCTCCCGGCGCCGCTCGTCCAGCTCGACTGGGCCGCGCCGTTCAACGGAACCGTGCGCGCCGCGCTCCATGCCCTCAAGTACGCAGGCGAGCGCCGCCTGGCGGCGCCACTCGGGGCGGCCGCTGCCGAGCGCTGGCGGCGGGTCGGCGCGGGCGGTGACGTCATCGTCCCCGTGCCGGTCCATGCCGACCGCGCCCGGGAACGTGGCTTCGACCAGGCCGTTCTCCTCGCCGACGTCATCGCCGGGCGGCTCGGCCTTCCGATGGCCCCGCTCCTCGAGCGCCGTCGGCGCACCGTGGCCCAGTACGAGCTCGATCGAGCCCACCGGCGGGCCAACGTGGCGGGCGCGTTCGGCCTTCGTCCGGGCCTCGAGCACCGGGCGGTCGCTGTCCTGGCGGGTCGCTGGGTCGTCCTCGTCGACGACGTCATGACCACGGGGTCGACGCTGGCGGCCTGCGCCGACGCCCTGATGTCGGCCGGCGCACTCGCCGTCTCGGGGTTGACCGTGGCCCGCGAGCGCTGAGGCGGTGCCCGGCCCCGTCCGTCCGCCCTCGTCGGCGGACGGCACGGAAGGCGTCGCGGCCCGGGACCGGGTGGCCGGGCCTATACTCGAAGGGCGTCGGGCTCACCCGTCCGGGCGCTCTTCTGGCGTCACGGTCCCGGCGTCGCCCGCGTGAGATGGGCCGCGGGGAGGTGTCCCGTGAGAACGATCGTCAAGGGCAAGAACATCGACGTCGCGGAGCCGGTGCGCCGCTACGCCGAACGGAAGCTGGCGAGGCTCGGACGCTTCCTCGACGATCGATCGGATGCCCTGGTCGAGCTGTCGGTCGAACGCCACCGCAGTCGCGACGACTCCCGGATCGTCGAGGTCACCCTGGTCATCGACGGCCGGACGCTGCGCAGCCGGGCCGCCGCCGTCAGCCACCAGGCCGCGATCGACACGGTCGTCGACAAGCTCGAGCGCCAGGCCATCGACCATCGGGAGAAGCCGCGGGTCCGCTCCAGGCCGATCGAGGAGAAGCAGCTCCTGCGCGAGCTGGCCGACGGGACCTCGGAGGCGGGGCGACCACCCCGGATCGTCAAGACGAAGCGATTCGGGATCGAGCCGATGTTCGAGGAGGATGCCATCGCGGAGATGGACGAGCTCGGCCACAGCTTCTTCGTGTTCGTCAACGCGGAGACGGAGCGCCTCGCGGTGATCTACCGCCGCGACGACGGCGACTTCGGGCTCATCGAGCCGATCGTGGGCGGCAACTACGCCCCGGGCGGATCGGTCGGCCACCCGGGCGCAGCTCGGGATCGGCGGGCCCGGGCGGGCTGAGCCGGTCAGGACGGGCGGGCTGAGCCGGGAAGGGACGGGTCAGGCCCGCCGGTACTCCCCCGCCTCGCGGGTCATCAGGCCGCTGTCGACCAGCTGGCGGCGGAGGGCGGCGACGTCGGGGTGGTAGAGCGCCAGCCGCTGGTTCACTTCCTTCTCCGGGTACGCACGGTCCTCGGGGAAGCACTGGTCGACGAGGTAGCGGAGCACGACCCGGCGCTTCTTGTCGCGAGCCGGGATCGAGACGAGACGGCCGTCCTTGACGAACGACCGAATGACCTTGTCCTCGTACGACAGGCCGTCCATCGCCGGACCGTACCACGAGGGGCCGACCCGGCGGCCTCCGGTCCGCACGCCGTACGATGCGACCCATGCACCCCGATGGCCGCCGGATCGGCGCCCACCTGCCGCTCGGCCACGGGATGGTCCACGCGGTCGAGCGCGCCCAGGAGATCGGGCTCGACAGCCTCCAGGTGTTCAGCGACAACCCGACCGCCTGGCGTCGGCGAGCCGAGCCGCCCAGCGAGCTCCCCGCCTTCCGGGCCAGGGTCGCCGAGCTCGGGCTGGGCCCGATCGCGATCCACGCCGCGTACCTCGTCAACCTTGCCGGTTCCGACCCGGGCCTCGTCGAGCACTCGGCCACCGTCCTCGCGACCGAGCTCCGGGTTGCCCCGTCGTTCGGGGCGCGGTTCGTCAACGTCCACGTCGGCTCGCATCGCGGCACCGACGCCGCGAGCGGGACCGGCCGGCTGGCGGATGGCGTGGCGAAGGTGCTGGGGGAGACGGACGACGGCCCCGACGCGGCGATCCTCGTCCTCGAGAACTCGGCCGGGAGCGGCGACGTCCTCGGCTCCCGGGTCGAGGACCTGGCCGCGATCCTCGACGCGATCGCAGCCGGGGCGTTCCCGCGCGAAGGGTCTCGATCTGCCTCGACTCGGCGCACCTGTGGGGCGCGGGCTACCCGATCTCCGAGCCCGAGGAGGTCGACCGCCTCGTGTTGGACGTGTCGACCGGCTCATCGGCCTCGACCGTCTCGCGATGATCCACTTCAACGACTCCCGGGCGGCGCTCGGGTCGCACGCCGATCGCCACGAGCACGTCGGCGCGGGCTCGATCGGGGCGGCCGGGATGGCCGCCCTGCTGTCCCATCCGCGGCTCCGGCACGTCGCCTACTACCTCGAGACGCCCGGGATGGACGAGGGCTACGACGCGCTCAACGCCGCCCGCGTCCGCGACCTCGCGGCCGGTCGCCCGCTGACCGAGCTCCCGCCCGAGGCGGCGACGATCGGCCGGAGCCGCTCGCGGATCCACCCTCCGTCCGACGTCGGCACGGCAGACGAGCCCGCGACCGACTCTCGCGGCCGTCCGAGGAAGCCCCGGTGACGCAGCGTCGCGCCGATCGGCTCCCGGTCGAGCCACGCGAGCTGGCCGCGCTCATCGCGGTCGTGGGACTGGCGGCTCTCGTCCGCTTCATCGGGCTGCCGGGGCGTGGGACCTGGGACGCCGACCAGGGGCATGACATGCTCGTCCTGCTCGGTCTCGTCCGGGACGGCACGATCCCCCTGCTCGGGCCGCCGACCTCGATCGGCGACTTCCACCACGGCGCGCTCTACTACTACCTCCTCGCCCCGGCGGCCTTCCTGTCCGGCGCCAACCCGACGGCCGTGGTCGCGGAGATCGCCCTGGCCGGGGTCGCTGCGGTCGCGGTCACGTGGTGGCTGGCGCGGTCGATCGCCGGCCCAGTCGCAGGGATCGTCGCGGCCGTCGTCATGGCGGTCTCGTCGAGCGCGATCGACGAGTCCACGTTCATCTGGAACCCGAACCTCATCGCCCTGTCGAGCGCGGTCGCCCTCGCCGGCGCGTGGCGGGCCCGGACGACCGGTCGGGCGCGCTGGTGGCTGGTCGCCGCGTTCGGCGTCCTCGTCACGATGCAGTGCCACGTCCTTGGGATCGCCCTCCTGCCGCCAGTGGTCGCCCTGTGGGTCGTCTCGTGGCGCGCGTCGCCGCCCGGACCCGAGCGTCGCCGCCTCGCCCAGGCGGGAGCGGCCTGCGTCGCGATCGTCCTCATCGGCTACCTCCCACTCGCGGTCCACGAACTGACCCACGACTTCGCCGAGAGCCGGGCCGCGCTCGCGTTCATCGCCTCGGGTGGGACCGGCGTGTCGCTGTCGCTCCCGGCCCGGCTGCTGTTCGTGGGGCTGAGGATCCTGGCCTGGCCCCTGACGGGCCTGCTGGTCAACCCGGGGCCGACGACCGGGCCGAGCCTCGTGATGGGCGTCGTCGCCGGGGTGCTCGTGGCGGCGGGCCTGGCCTGGCGCGCCGGCCAGTCCCATGGGCGGGAGCGGGCGGCGGCCCGCTGGCTGGCGGCGACGCTCCTGTTCGGCTGGATCGTCCTGACCTTCGGGGCGGCCGGCCTCGCGACGGTGACGCCCTTGCCCGTCGATCACTACCACGCCTTCCTCGACCCGGTCGTGTTCGTCGCCCTCGGCATCGGCGTCGCCGCCGTCTGGCGAGGCGCGGGCCGGCGTCTCGAGGATCGGCCCCCGGGGGAGCGGCCCGGCGACCAGGTCCCGATGGGCGACTCGACCGGCGAATCAGCCGTCGAGGCGGCGCTTTCGCCGCGGGTCGTCGCCGCCGCACTGGTCGCCGGCCTCGCGGTGCTCATCGCCTGGAATGTCGCGATCTGGCCGCCGGCCGTCGCCGCGGACGGGGGCTGGCCCGCGGGTCGCGCCGCCGGCGACCGCATCGAGGCCGCCCTCGGGGGGCGGTCGGCGACGTTCGTCTCGCTGCCCGAGTTCAAGTCGGCCGACGCCTACCGTTTCCCGGTGGAGCGCGACCGGCCGGGCGCGACGACACTGCCGGCCGGCCCCGCGGGTGGCGGTGCCACGTCCGCGACGCCGACGGTCATCGTCTGCGACGCGCTGTTCGTCCGCGACTGCGGCGGGCCGGCGGAGGAGGCCTACCTCGCGTCCCGGGGTTTCACCGGCGACGCGACCCTCCGGCTCGTCGACCGCTGGGTGGCCGCGCCGGGTCGGACGATCTCGGTCTACGTCCCGCCGACCTAGGGCTCATCCGCCCCGGACAAACGCGAACGCCGGCCCCCCAGTGGCCGGCGTTCGCGATCCCCGAGACCCGGATGTGGAGGGAGGGATCCGGGTCGATGGAGGTGGATGAAGTCAGTAACGGCTCGTCGGTCGCCCCGACGGAGGTCGGCTGGATGAGCGGACGGTCCCGAGTCGGGTCGGTCCGTTGAGCGGGCTGGTGCTCGACCCGGCTCCGACCGGGCTGGGCGGCGCCCCGCCGCCGCGGAGGTAGGGCGAGGGCATCGGGCGGGCGGGTTCGGCCGTCGGGCCGTAGGTCCGGCCGAGCCGGCGCATCCGCACCGCGAGGTAGTACTCCATGATCTGGCGGACCTGCGGCTCGCCGAGGACGTCGTCGGCCCGCAGCGCGTACTCGACGCGCGCGGTCGGGTTGGCGGAGCCGGACGACATCAGGCCCAGGTACTGCGGCGTGTCGGCGTCGTCACGCAGCTCGCGAAGACCCCGGGCGAGCTTCGTGGCGGTACCGAGCGACGGCATCCGATCGCCCCGGATCAGGCGGGAGATCGTCGAGTGATCGACGCCCGACTGCTGGGCGAGCTGGCGCTGCGACATCTTCTTGGCCTTGAGCTGGGCTCGAAGCCATTCGTTGAACGCTCGGCCGTTCTGGGTCGTCATCGGCTGCTTGATTCGCTCCGTTGGCGAGGCCGGGTCGTTCCCGGGGTCACGCAGCAACTATCGACCGGCGAGTGTTGCCTCCCCATCACCCGTTCGTACCGGTTTGATCACGACGTCCGGAGCGCGGCAGGGGAGGGTCGGGTGCGGTCCGTCGCGGTGCGGGGCCGCGGGCCCTCGGGCGATCGGGGCTGGAACGGTGCCGCCGGGCACCGGGGGGTGGTGCGCGGGAGCCGGCACCGATTCCGGCGCGGAGGTCAGCCGGTCGGCTCGGCCTGAGGCGCACCCGCCTCGACGATCCCGCGGCCCTTGCGCACGGGCGAGACGATGTAGGCGATCGACCCGAAGAAGATGATCGAGAGGACGCTGATCAGGCGGTCCATGAGGACGATCGCCAGCGCCTCCGTCGGCGGCACGTTGTAGATCAGGGTCAGCACGCCGACGACGCCGGCCTCGACCACGCCGATCCCGGCCGGGGTGAACGGTACGGCCGTCAGGAGCGACCCGGTCAGGGCGACGAAGAACACCCCGCTCGGCCCGAGATGGACGTCGGGGAAGCCCAGCGCGAGGATCACGAAGTAGAGCCGCAGCGCCTCGGTCGTCCAGATCAGCCCCGTGAGGACGACGAGACCGGGCAGGGCGCGCAGCGTGGTCGCCGAGAAGACGCCCTCCTCGAACCGGTCGTACAGCTCGACGACGCTGTGCGGGAGCGGCAGCCGGGTGATGATCCGCCGGCCGAAGTTGCGCATCGACAGGAGGCCGATCGCCAGGACGATGACGACGATCACGCCGATCGCGAACACGACCTGGACCTGCGGCGGCAGGCCCTTCCGGAAGCTGATGAAGCCGAACGCGAGACCGAGGACGACGATCGCGAAGAGGTCGAGGATCCGCTCGATGAAGACCGTCCCGAACGTGCGGCTGAGCGAGACCGGGCTGTTGATCTTCAGCAGGTACGCTCGGTAGACGTCGCCGAGCTTGGCCGGCACGAGGCAGTTCACGAGCCACGAGATCAGGATGATCTCGGTCGAGTCGCGAACCTTGAGCCGGAAGCCAGTGCCGCGGATGAGGATCGCCCAGCGTAGGCCCCGGAGCGGGAAGCCGAGGTAGAAGATGATGAACGCGGCGAGCAGGAGTGCCTTGTTCGCCTCGGCGAAGTAGGTCGGGAGCTCGTCGAGCTTGAACCCGGGCAGCGCCCGGGCGAACAGGACGAGCAGGACCAGCGGCAGGATGATCGAGACGATCGTCCGCGGCTGGCGGAGCCGCCGCGTCAGCGAGAGCTGGTCGGCGCTGACCTGGTCGTCCTTCGAGTCGGGCCGCTCGGACAGGGCCTCGAGGCGCTCGAGCTCGCCCATCCGCTCGACCTCGCCTCGATCGAGGCCCGGGACGACCTCGCCGCCCGAAGCGCCCGCGTCGCCCGAAGCGCCCTCGTCGCCCGAAGCGCCCTCGCCGCCGCCGCTGCCATCGCCCGGTCCGGGGTCGTTCGGCGGTCTCGTCGGGTCGTCGGTCATCGATCCAATCCAGCTCCCGCGCCATCGGGTCGCTCCGGCCGCACCCGGCCGTTGCCCCGCGTCCGCTGGACAAGCTTGGCCAGCGGGGTGATCACCCGTGCCACATAGGATGCCCGACCGGGCACGATCGCGGCGGTCGCGAGCGCGGCCAGCAGACCGGCAGGCGTCGACGGGTCACCGTCCATGACCGTGTACGCGACGCCGACCTCGAGCGCCGTATGGGCGTCGGACACCGCGACCGACGGAAGCCGATGCTCGAGGGCGAACGTCGCGGCATGCTCGTTCCCGCCCCGCCCGATGACCCGGGCGTTCCAGCCCTCGACCCAGTCGACGAGGCCGGCCAGCGCCTCGAGCCGCGGATCGTTGAGCAGCGAGCGGCGGAAGCGGTCGAACGGGTGGGGGATCCCGACCAGGCCGCCCTGGTCGCGGGCCGCGGCCATGGCCTCGGCAGCCGGCAGGCCGGGCGGGATCGCGCGCTCCAGGAACAGGCAGATGAGATCCCCGTCGCTGGTCTTCACCTCCGACCCGACGATGATCGTCAGGCCGGCCGGGGCGCTGTCACGGGCGCGGAGGGCGACGTCGACCCGGTCGTGGTCGGTGATCGCGAGGTGGGTCAGGCCGCGACTGTGCGCCGCGCGCATGACGGCGACGGGGTCGCTCAGCGAGTCGAAGCTGACCCGCGTGTATGGCAATGGAGGTCGACGAAGGCGCGTCCGGCCCGGGGGCTGACGATCCCGCCGCCTCCGCTCAGCATCAGACCTGCTGGACGAGGGACTTCTTGAAGAAGTCGAAGTGCTCCAGCGCGATCCCGGTCCCGAGGGCCACGCAGTCGAGGGCGTTCTCGGCCACGTGGCAGGGCACGCCGGTCACCTGGGTGAGGAGCTTGTCGATGTTGCGCAGGAGCGAGCCGCCACCCGACATCACCATCCCCTTGTCGATGATGTCGGAGCTCAGCTCGGGTGGCGTCTGCTCGAGCACCATCCGGACGGCGCCGACGAGCTGCTGGAGCGGCGCCTCGATCGCCTCCATCACCTCGGAGCTCGTGATCGGGATCGTGCGCGGCAGGCCGGCGATGAGGTCGCGCCCGCGGACCTCCATCTGAAGCTCGCGCTCGAGCGGCAGCGCCGTCCCGATCTGGATCTTGACCTCCTCGGCCGTCCGGTCGCCGATCATCAGGTTGTACTTCTTGCGGATGTAGGTGGCGATCGCCTCGTCGAACTTGTTGCCGCCGACCCGCAGGCTCGTCGAGACGACGATCCCGCCGAGGGCGATGACCGCGATCTCGCTCGTGCCGCCGCCGATGTCGATGACCATGTTCCCGGACGGCCCGCTGATCGGGACATTGGCCCCGATCGCCGCGGCCAGCGGCTCCTCGATCAGGTACGCCTCGCCGGCGCCGGCCTTGAGCGCCGCGTCGCGGACGGCCCGCTTCTCGACCGACGTGACGCCGGCGGGCACGCTGATCATCACGTCGGGCTTGGTGAAGCTGACCCGGCCCTTCTTCACCTTGCCGATGAAGTGGCTCAGCATCGCCTCGGTGATCACGTAGTCGGCGATGACCCCGTCCTTCATCGGCCGGATCGCCTGGATGTTGCCGGGGGTCCGGCCGATCATCTCGCGGGCGTCCTCGCCGACCGCCACGATCCGGTTCTGGTCGTCGACCGCCACCACCGAGGGCTCCTGGATGACGATCCCCTTGCCCTGGAGGTAGACGAGGACGTTGGCCGTGCCGAGGTCGATGCCGATCTTCATGAGCGGTTGGCTGACTCCCCTTGGGGCCCTGGCCCGACGCGACGGCTAGGCGTCGGACGAGCCCCGGCCGGCGGGCTGGACGGTCTCCGCGGCGCGCTCGATCTGCGCGCCGAGATCCTGGAACTTGCGCCCGATGTTCTCATACCCCCGGTGAACGTGGTGCGCGCCATGGATCGTCGAGGTGCCGTCGGCGACCAGGGCGGCCAGGATCAGCGACGCCCCGGCGCGCAGATCGCCGATCTCGACCTCGGCGCCGGACAGCCGGCTCCGGCCGTGGATCGTGGCGTGATGCGGGTCCGCGATCTCGACCCGGGCGCCCATCCGCCGGAGCTCGGCGAGGAACTCGAGCCGGTCCTCGAAGATCGTCTCGTGGACGTGGCTTGAGCCCTCGGCCTGGGTGAGCAGCACGCAGGTCGGTGGCTGGAGATCGGTCGCCAGGCCCGGGTAGGGCGCGGTCTCGATGTCGGCCGCGCGGAACGACGCGAGGTCCGTGCCGTCCACCTCGATCGTGTCGCGGCCACAGGAGACGCTCACCCCGACCCGGCCGAGCGTATCGAGGAACGCCCCGAGGTGCTCGCACGGCGCCCCCTCGAGGGTGACCTTCCCGCCGGTGATCGCCGCTCCGACGACGAAGGTGCCCGCCTCGATCCGGTCCGGCACGACCCGGTGGTCGGCCCCGCGAAGACGCCGCCTGCCCTCGATCTCGATCGTGTCCGGCGCCGTCCGCTCGATCTCGGCGCCCATCTTCTGGAGGAACGCGATGAGGTCGTCCACCTCCGGCTCCCGGGCCGCCGGGCGGATGACCGTCCGACCGTCGGCGAGGACGGCGGCCAGGATCGCGTTCTCCGTTCCCATCACCGACACGAACGGGAAGCTGACGCTGCCCCCGCGCAGCCGACCCGGCGCCTTGGCGAAGTAGTAGCCGTTGCGGTACTCGATCTCGGCGCCGAGCGCGCGCATGGCATCGACGTGGAGGTTGACCGGCCGCCGTCCGATCCGGTCGCCGCCCGGGTTGCTGATGATCACCCGCCCGAACCGCGACAGGAGCGGCCCGAGGAGGATGAAGCTGGCCCGCATCTTCGCCGCCGCCTCGAGCGGCACGAACAGCCACTCGACGTCGCCCGATGCGACCTCGTAGACGTTGTCGGCCGGGTGGTCGACCGTCACCCCGAGGTCGCGGAGCGTGTCGGCCATGACCCGGACGTCCTCGATCTCGGGGACGTTGGTGAGCCGGCAGCGCTCGCCGGTCAGCGTGGCCGCGGCCATCAGCTTGAGCGCCGCGTTCTTCGAGCCGCTGATCCCGACCGTGCCGTGGAGCGGCCGGCCGCCCTCGATCCGGAACACCTCGCGGGGCACCGGCTCCGGCGTGAACTCCCAGTGAAACGGTCGTGCGTCAGCCATCAGTCTCAATGCACGAACGAGCACCCTCATGTTGTGAAGCCCCTCGCCCTCCGAGGTCCGAGCGCGAGCTCCGTGACGCCATCGGCCGAGGTCTACCCGCGGCGCCGCGGGCCCTCGCGATGGCGGCGCTCGGCCACCCGGATCCGGAGGAGGGCATGCTGGAGGGCGGCCCGGGCGGCGGCGAGGTCGGCACCCTCGTGGTAGCCCGTCTCGAGCGCCCGCTCGGCCTCGCGGCGCGCCTCCATGGCGCGCTCGAGGTCGATCTCGGAGGCCATGTCGGCGGTCTCCGCCATCACGACGACCTTGTCGGGCCGGACCTGGAGGAAGCCGCCGACGATCGCGAAGTGGTCCTCCACCCCGGCCTTGCGGATGCGCAGCTCACCGAGGCCGAGCGTCGTGATCAGCGGGGCGTGGTGGGGCAGGACGCCCAGCTCGCCCTCGCTGCCGGGCAGCACGACGGCATCGACGTCGTCGGCGAAGACCTGCCGCTCCGGGGTCACGATCTCGAGCCGGATGGTCATCGTCAGCCGGCCAGCTTCTCGGCGCCGGCCCGGACGTCGTCCATCGTCCCGGCGAGGAAGAACGCCTGCTCTGGCAGGTCGTCGGCCTTGCCGTCGAGGATCTCCTTGAACGAGGCGATCGTGTCCTTGATCGGGACGTAGCGGCCGGGCCGGCCGGTGAACACCTCGCCGACGAAGAACGGCTGGCTCATGAAGCGCTGGAGCCGGCGAGCCCGCGAGACCGTCGCCTTGTCCTCCTCGGACAGCTCGTCCGGCCCGAGGATCGCGATGATGTCCTGGAGGTCGCGGTAGCGCTGGAGGAGGCGCTGCGTCTCGCGGGCGACGTCGTAGTGCTCCTGGCCCACGACGAGCGGATCGAGCACGCGCGACGTCGAGGTCAGCGGGTCGACCGCGGGGTAGATCCCGAGCTCGGTGATGTAGCGCTCGAGGCGGATCGTCGAGTCGAGGTGGCCGAACGTCGTTGCCGGAGCGGGGTCCGTGTAGTCGTCGGCCGGGACGAAGACGGCCTGGAGGCTGGTGATCGAGCCCTTCTTGGTCGAGGTGATCCGCTCCTGGAGCGCGGCCATCTCCGTCGCCAGGTTCGGCTGGTAGCCGACCGCGCTCGGCATCCGGCCGAGGAGCGCCGACACCTCGGAGCCGGCCTGGGTGAAGCGGAAGATGTTGTCGATGAACAGGAGGACGTCGCGGCCCTCCTCGTCGCGGAAGTACTCGGCCATTGTCAGCGCGGTCAGCCCGACCCGCTGGCGCGCGCCGGGCGGCTCGTTCATCTGGCCGAAGACGAAGGCGGTCTTGGCGATGACGCCCGACTCGGTCATCTCATGGATGAGGTCGTTGCCCTCGCGGCTGCGCTCGCCGACGCCGGCGAACACCGAGTAGCCCGAGTGCTCCTGGGCGACGTTCCGGATCAGCTCCTGGATGATGACCGTCTTGCCGACGCCGGCGCCGCCGAAGATCCCGATCTTGCCGCCCTTCTTGAACGGGCAGATCAGGTCGATGACCTTGATCCCGGTCTCGAAGACCTCGACCTCGGTCGTCTGCTCGTCGAACGGCGGCGGGTCGCGATGGATCGGCAGGTACACCTCGGCCTCGACCGGCGGCTTGTTGTCGATCGGGTGACCGAGGACGTCGAAGACGCGGCCGAGGGTGACCTCGCCGACCGGGACGCTGATCGGCGCGCCGGTGTCGTAGACCTCGACGCCGCGGGCCAGTCCGTCGGTCGTCGTCATCGCCACCGTGCGGACCCAGTTGTTGCCGAGGTGCTGCTGGACCTCGCAGGTCAGCGGGACCTGGCCCGGGCGCTGGATCTCGACGGCGTTGTAGATCGACGGCAGCTGCGCCGGCCGGGAACTCGATGTCGACGACGGCGCCGGTGATCTGGATGACCCGGCCGGTCGCGGTCTTGGTGGCGGTCGCCATGCTCGTCAGTGCCTCCTGGGGGCGCCGTCAACGGGCCTGCGCGCCGGTCGCGATCTCGATCATCTCGCGGGTGATGTTCGCCTGGCGAACCTTGTTGTAGCTGAGGGTCAGGTCCTCGATGAGCTCCTCGGCGTTCTCGGTGGCGTTCTTCATCGCGACCATCCGGCTCGACTCCTCGCTCGCCTTCGCCTCGAGGACCGCCTGGTAGAGGCGGGTCGCGACGTAGCGCGGGAGGAGCTGCTCGAGGACGGTGCTCGGGTTGGGCTCGAAGATGAACTGGCGACCCGGGATGCCCTCGGTGTCGGACGACGGCTCGATCGGCAGGAGCGGCACGAGCGTCGGCCGCTGGACGAGCGTCGACACGAAGTGGCTGTAGATGATGTCGATCCGGCTCGATTCGCCGCCGAGGTAGGCGTCCGTGATCAGGCGGGCGAGCGGCAGGACGTCGGCGAACGTGGGCCGGTCGCCAAAGCCGCTGAAGTGGGCGTCGATCGGGACCCGCGCCCGGCGCATCGCGTCGCGGCCCTTCCGCCCGACGGTGATCATCGACAGGTCGCCGGTGTGCTCGGTGATCTCCCGAGCCGAGAACCGGATGGTGTTGGCGTTGAGCGGCCCGGCCAGCCCGCGGTCGGTCGTGATCAGCACGATCAGACGCTTGCCGCCCTCGCGGCGGACGAGCAGCGGATGGTCCTCGTCGCTGAGGACAGCCGCAAGGTCGGCCAGAACCTCGTCGAGCTTCTCGCTGTAGGGCCGCGAGGCGAGCGTCGAGTCCTGGGCGCGCTTCAGCTTGCTCGCGGCGACGAACTGCATCGCCCGGGTGATCTGCTTGATGTTGCGGACCGACGCGATCCGCCGCCGAATGTCCCGTTGACTGGCCATGGGCTAGTTCATCCCCTGATCGGCGCTGGGGTGTGTCCAGGGCAAGGCGGCGGCGAGCATGCGAGCGAACGCACTTCGACGTGCGTAAGCGAGCACGCGCAGACCGCCAACGCCGCCCTGGGCCGCCACGGCGTCGATCACGCCACGAAGTTCTGGCGGTATTCGGCGATGGCCGCGTCGAAGGCCGCCGCGAGCTCGTCGGTCATCGTCTTCGTCTCGGCGAGCTCGGTCAGGATCTTCGGTCGCTCGCCCTCGAGGTAGCGGTAGAAGCCGGCTTCCCACTCCCTGACCCGGGGGGTCGGCACGTCGTCCAGGGCGCCGGTCGTGGCGGCGTACAGGATCGCGACCTGCTTCTCCACGCCGAGCGGCTGGTACTGGGGCTGCTTGACGACCTCGGACAGCTTCTCGCCCCGGGTCAGCTGATCGCGGGTCGCCTTGTCGAGGTCGGACGCGAACTGGGCGAAGGCCGCCAGCGCGCGGTACTGGGCGAGGTCGAGCTTGAGCGGCCCGGCCACCTTCTTCATCGCCTTGGTCTGGGCGGCCGAGCCGACCCGCGAGACCGAGATGCCGATGTTGAGCGCCGGGCGCTGGCCCGAGTTGAACAGGTCGGTGTCGAGGAAGATCTGGCCGTCGGTGATCGAGATGACGTTCGTCGGGATGTAGGCCGACACGTCGCCGGCCTGCGTCTCGATGATCGGCAGCGCCGTGAGCGACCCGCCGCCGTTCTCGGCGTTCAGCCGGGCGGCCCGCTCCAGGAGCCGGCTGTGGAGGTAGAACACGTCTCCGGGGTACGCCTCGCGACCGGGCGGCCGGCGGAGGAGGAGCGACATCTCGCGGTAGGCCCAGGCGTGCTTGCTCAGGTCGTCGTAGACGCACAGGGCGTCCTTGACCAGGCCCTGGCCGGCGATCTCGACGCCGACCTCCATGATCTCCTCGCCCATCGTCACGCCGGAGTAGGGGGCGAGGTACTGGACCGGGGCGGGATCCTCGGCCCCGGCGACGACGACGATCGTGTGCTCCATGGCCCCGTGGGCCTCGAGCACGGCCACCGTGTTCGCCACCGTCGACATCTTCTGGCCGATCGCCACGTAGATGCAGATGAGGCCCTTGCCCTTCTGGTTGATGATCGTGTCGAGGGCGATCGCGGTCTTGCCCGTCTGCCGGTCGCCGATGATCAGCTCGCGCTGGCCGCGACCGATCGGGATGAGCGCGTCGATCGCCTTGATCCCGGTCTGGACCGGGCGTGTCGACCGACTGGCGGACGATGACGCCAGGGGCGATCCGCTCGACCGGGCGGGTCTTCTTCGCGTTGATCGGGCCCTTGTCGTCGAGCGGCCGGCCGAGTGGGTCGACGACCCGGCCGACCAGCTCGGGCCCGACCGGGACCTCGACGACCCGGCCCGTCGTCTTGACCGTGTCGCCCTCCTTGATCGCCGTCGAGTTGCCGAGGATCACCGCGCCGACGGTCTCCTCCTCGAGGTTGAGGGCCATGCCCATCACCCCGCCCGGGAACTCGAGCAGCTCCGAGGCGAGGGCGCCGTCGAGACCGTAGATCTGGGCGATGCCGTCGCCGACCTCGACGACCGTGCCCACGCTCCGGGTCTCGGCCGTGACGTCGAACGAATCGATCGCCGATCGGATGATGCTGATGATCTCGTCGGAACGAATGGCCATGGATCGGATCTCCTAGAAGGCGCCCGACACGAGCTGGTTCCGGAGCCGCTCGAGGCGGCCGCGGACGCTCCAGTCGATCAGGCGGTCGCCGACCCGAACGACGAAACCGCCGAGCAGGCTCGGATCGGTCTCGACGGCCAGCTCGACCTTGCCGCCGGTCATCTGCTCCAGTCGCGCGGTCAGGGCACTGACCTCGGACGGCTCGAGGGGCGTCGCACTCGTCGCGACGGCGTGGACGATCCGCCTCCGGTCGTCATCGAGGCGTCGGAACTCCTCGGCGACCCTGGGGAGCTGGTCGATCTTGCCGCGGCGGACGATGAACAGGATCAGGTTGAGCGCCGCTGGACTGACGGACGAAGCGAGGCCGTCCCGGATCGCCGCCTCGCGAACGAGCACGGCGATGGACGGGTTCTCGACGGCCGCGGCCACGTCGGGAGTTGCCAGCGCCGCGGCGGCAACGTCCAGGTCCCGACGCCAGGCGTCGACGGTCCCGTCGCGGATGGCGGTCTCGAAGGCCGCCTCGGCGTAGCGCCGGGCGACCGTCGACGGTCGGGCCATCAGCGGTCCGGCCCGGCGGCAGGCGCCTCGCGCAGGAACTCCTCGACGAGACGGCGCTGGCGCTCGTCGCTCATCGTCTCGCCGACGACCCGCCCGGCGGCCGCGAGGGCCAGGTCGGCGACCTCGGCCCGGAGATCGGCCAGCGCGCGCTGCTTCTCTGCCTCGATGTCGACGGCTGCCTGGACCCGCAGCCGCTCGAGCTCCGCGCGGGTGGCGGCGATGTCGCTCTCGCGCGTCTCGTCGGCCACCTTCTGGGCGCGATCGATGATCTCGCGCGCCTCGCGCCGGGCCTGGGTGATCGCCTCGGCCCGCTCCTCGGCCGACGAGTCGCGCTCCAGCCGGGCCGCCTCTGCGTCGGCCAGCCCCTGCTCGATCCGGGCCCGCCGGTCGCCCAGCATCGTGGCGATCGGCTTGGCGAAGAACGCCTGGAACAGGGCGAAGAACAGGATGAAGTTCGCCGCGGCGACGATGATCCAGAACAGGTTGATCGTCAGGCCGCCGGCCGCCGGTTCCGCGGCCGCGAGCCGGACGGCTTCCCCCGTCGCGGCGCCGGCGACTGCAAACAGACCCACGCGGAGCTCCTCGTCGCCTATGCGGGCTTGATGAAGATCGCGAGCAGGCCCACGACGATCGCCAGGACGCCGAGCCCTTCGGCGAATGCCGCGAGGATGATCGACAGGCCGCGGATCTGGCCGGCCGCGTCGGGGTTCCGGCCGATCGCCGTCGCCGCCAGCCCGGCCAGGATGCCGATGCCGATGCCGGGGCCGATGACGCCCATGGCCGCGAGACCAGCGCCGATGTTCTCCATTGAGTTGCTCCTCCTACGCCCGGCCGGCGGCCGGGTTGATCTGGAACGAGTTGTGGGCCGGTCGATCCCGGCTCAGTGTGCTGGCGAGGCCGTCGGCCCCGGTTGGGTTTCCCTGATGGCCTCGAGGCCCTCGTCGACCAGCTCGCCCTCCTCGTGCTCGTGACTCTCGATCGCCAGGAGCGTGAAGATCAGGGTGAGGACGCTGAAGATCAGGGCCTGGACGAAGTTCAGGATGACCTCGAGACCGTACATGGCGACCGGCAGGATGACGAGGAACAGGGCGCTGACCGCCGCCAGGGCGACCTCACCGCCGTAGATGTTGCCGAAGAGTCGCATCGACAGCGTGACCGGCTTGACGAACTCGAGCATGAGCTCGATCAGGCCGACGAACAGGGCGATGATCCCGGCGCCGATCCCCTTCCGGAACTCGTAGAACGGGAAGAACTTGCTCAGGTACCCGCCGACGCCGTGACGCCGGAAGCCCTGGAACTCGAAGAAGACGAACGCGACCAGGGCGAGCCCGATCGTGATGTTGAGGTCCGAGGTCGGGGCGCGCAGCTCCTCGATCTTGCCGATGGGCGGGATGAGCCCGCTCCAGTTGCAGAACAGGATGAGGACGAAGAAGGAGGCGAAGAGCGGGATGTACGGCTTGGCGTCGTTCCCGCCCAGCCCGACGCCGAAGTTCTCGAGCGACTCGTAGGCGAACTCGCACAGGTTCTGGAGAGAGCGGGGGACGAGGCGCATCCCGCGGGTGGCCACGAAGGCCAGGACGATGAGGATGGCCATGATGATCCACATCGTCACGATGGTCGAGGTGATGCTCGGGTGGAAGGTGACGACCGCCTGACCCTGCGGCATCGGGTTGCCCGGATCGAGGTCGAGGACCACGTGCGGCGGCGGGAACTCGAGCGTGCCGTTGATGAAGCAGACCGGGAAGGCGCACGCGTCGCCGGGCTGGCCGCCGCGTGGGAAGGGCGGAGCGAACAGGAGCGCCAGGATGTCGAGCGCGATGACCGCCACGACGACGATGCCGAGGTTGCGCAGCTTCCGGCGACGGCCAATGGCCTCGTCAGTGCTGGGTCCCTCGGTCCCGGCGGCCGCCGCGACCTGCTCGCTCGACATGCTCGCTCCACACACACGAGCGCGGCAGGCCTGCCGCGCTCTCTCGCCGCTCTCGATCCGGGCTTTGGCCCGTCAGTTGTCGAACCTGGCCAGGAACCGGGTGATCAGCCGGTAGATCCCGACGGTGCCGATCGCGGCGCCGCCGAAGAACCCGATGACCACGAAGACGGCTACCGTTCCCAGCTGCTCGTCGACCCAGTGACCCGCCAGTGCACCCACGAGCGTGGTGACCAGCAGGAGGATGCCGATCTCAGAGAACAGGGCGAAATAGGCTCCGACCTGACCCGACAAAGCCACCGGATGATAGCAGTCCCTCGCGAAGCCGGGCAACCGATGGGTTGCGACCAGGTTGCGAGCGGCCAGAACGTTCCGTCCCGTCCCCGCTAGTGGCCGACGACGAGCGTGTCGAGGTCGACCCGCGGATGTCCGGCGGTGCCCAGGACGACGATCTGGATCGTGTGCGGCCCGGCCGTTGCCCACGAGGTCCCGAAGACGACCTGGCGGTGGGTCGTGGCCGCCTTCTTGAGGCTGACCGTCTTGACGAGCACGCCGTCGACGTAGACCTCCGCGCTGCCGCGGGTCGTGCTCTTGGAGCTGACCCAGGCGACGCTCTCGCCGGTGAAGCTCAACGTCGCGCTGGCGCCTGCCGCCGTCGCCCAGCGGGCCTTGCCCGCCGAATACGAGGTCGAGGCCGCCAAGCCCCACGGGCCGCTGTAGACGATCGCCGCGGCGCTCTCCTGTTTCCGGCTGATCACGAAGGGCGGGCTCGTCGTCCAGGCGCTCACGTTGCCGACGACGTCGGTCGCCCGGACCCGGTAGCGGTACACCTTGCCGAAGGTGAGTGACCGGAGCGCGCTCTTGGCCTTGAGGCTCGTCAGCTTGACCGTCCTGTAGGCCCCGGTGCCGAGCTTCTCCTGGAGCTGGATCGACTTGAGCCCGGTCCCGGCGTCGCTGGCCCCCCAGCTGATCCGGACCTTGCCGGTCGTCGTGCCGAGCGTCGATGGGCTGACGATCGTCGCCATCGGCGCGATCACGACCGGGTCGATCGTGTCCGGGGTGATGACGACGACGACGATCGCCGAGTTCGTCCGGTTCTGGTTGTCGACGATCGTGTAGTGGAAGCTGTCGTTGCCGGTCGTCAGGCCCGTTGGGTCGTAGGTGACCCCCGTCCCGCCGCCCGTGATCGTGACCTTGCCCTTCGCGCCCTGGGTCACCGACTGCACCAGGAGCGGCCCGCCCTGTTTGTCGACGTCGTTGGCGAGGACCGGGATGGCCGTCGGGCCGCTGCCCTGCATGATCGCCGGAAAGTCGGTCGGGGCGACGTCGTTCCGGGCGATCGGGTCGGCCTGGACCTGGAGGGTCATCGTCGCGACGTTCGAGTCGAGCGCGCCGTCATCTGCCTTGAAGGTGAACGAGTCGTTGCCCAGGAAGTTGGCGTTCGGCGTGTAGGTGTACGTGCCGTTCGAGTTGACGCTGGTCGTCCCGTGGGCTGACTGCGTCACGAGGGCGTAATTGAGGCTGTCAGCGTCGATGTCGACGCACGAGTCGATGCTCGCGTTCAGGCTGGCGTTCACGAACGTTGCGTTGTTGTCCGCGACGCAGGTCGGAGGATCGTTCGTGCCGCTGACAGTGATCGTGAACGTCTGGGTGGCGCTCGTGTCGTCACCGCTGTTCAGGATGCCGCCGTTGTCGTGAAGGTGAAGCCCGATCGTGGCGACCCCGTTGGCGTCCGGCGCGAGCGTGTAGGTCAGGACGCCCGTCGGGGACACGGCGGGCGCGACCGAGAAGAGCAGCGGGTTCGTGTCGGAGTCGATGACGAAGTCGACGACCTGGGTCGCCTCATCCGGTGGGCCCTCCAGGATGTTCGTGGCCCAGCCCACCACGGTGTGAAGGCCGGAGTCCTCGTCGACCGTCTGGTTCTGGCCCTTCGTAAACGACGGCGGATCGTTGACCGGGGTAACCGTGATCGTGAAGGTCTGACTCGCGCCGTCGGCCGTCGTCCCGCCGCCGTTGTCATGCGCGTGGAGGGTGACGGTGGACACTCCGTTCGCGTTCGCGGTCGGAGTGAACGTGAGGGTTCCGTTCGAGGCCACCGCCGGGTTCACACTGAACAGATCCGGGGTAATGGTCTCGACGACGAACGTCACCGTCTGACCGGTGTCGCCAGGACCGGGACTGATCGCCGTCGCCCATCCGGGGATGGTCTGGGCCCCGACGTCCTCCAGAACCGCGGGGCTGGTGCCTTTCGTGAAGCTCGGAGGGTCGTTCGTCCCGCTGACGGTCACGGCTTCAGTCGCGGGGTCGGAGAAGCCGTGCCCGTCGCTGGCCTGGAACTCGAACGGATCGGAGCCGTTGAAGTTCGGGTCGGGGTCGTAGGTAACCGTGGCACCGCTGCCGAACGAGGCCGTACCGTTGGTCGGCTGCGTGCTGACCGAGTAACTCAGCGAGTCGCCGTCGACGTCTGTGCACGACACCGTGTCCGAGACCGGCGTGTCCTCGGTGGTCGATGTCGAGCCATCGGCGCACACGGGAAGGTCGTTGACCGACGTGACAGTCAACGAAACGGTCGCGATGTTCGACGACTCGTTGTCGGGGTCCTTGGCCTGATAGGTGAATGAATCCGAACCGTGGTAGTTCGCGTTCGGGGTGTAGGTGAAGCCTCCGCTCGGGCTGAGTGATAGCGATCCGTGCGCGGGACCGACGTTCAGGACGGCCGTCAACGAGTCGCCATCTGGATCCGAGTCGTTGCCGAGCACGCCGGGCGCGTTCACGACCAGCTGGGTGTCCTCGTTGGTCGTCCGGCCGTCCGCGACAGCAACAGGCGGGTCGTTGGTGCCTCCGACATCGATCGTTTCCGTGGCGACGTTCGAGTTGTTGTCCCCGTCGTTGGCCCGGAACTCGAACGAGTCGGTCCCGTTGAAGTTGGCATCCGGGTTGTAGGTGAAGGACGGACCGCCGCCATTCCAGCCAACCGATCCATCGGTCGGGGCCGTGACAACTGTGTACATCAGCGCCGAATTGTCCACGTCGGTGCAGACGACTGAATTGGTCACATTGACGTCCTCGCTGGTCGACGACGAACCGTCGTTGCACACGGGCGGATCGTTGACCGCGGTTACGGTCACGGAAGCCGTCGCGGTGTCCGATCCTCCTTGGCCGTCAGTGACCTTGAACGTGAACGAATCGGATCCGTTGTAATTTGAGTCTGGCGTGTAGGTGAAGTGCCCGTCCGCTGCCGCAGTGACCGAGCCGTGGTCGGGCGGAGCCGCCATCGAGACCGACAGACTGTCACCGTCGACATCTGTCGCCCCCGTGAGAAGTCCCGGAACCGGAACGACCTTGGCCGTGTCCTCGGCGGTGGTGTACGACCGGTCGGAGGCCACGGGGTCGTCGTTGATCGAGTTGACGGTGATGTTGATGGCGGCTTCATTCGAGTTGCCGTCCGGATCGATGAGCCTGAACGTGAACCCGTCCGAGCCGTTGAAGTCAGCGTCCGGCGTGTAGGTATACGAGCCGTCGTTCGGGTCGAGGGTGAGCGTGCCGTCCGCAACATCGTTCACGACGTCGAACGTGTCGCCCGCCTCTTCGCTGCTGCACGTGACGCTATCCGAGAGAACCTGGTCCTCGTCCACGCTGACGGCTGTCGGGTTGCATGTGGGAATCGTGCCGTCGCTGGCGAGGGTCGCGGCAGGCGCGAGCAGGCCCGCCGCGAGAACGATCGCCGCCGCGATTGCAGCGCGAAACCTATTGGGCACTGATCGTGACGTTGTCACTGGCCGAACCGCCTGGGCCTTGGACGATAACGACGGGATGGAACGGGGGCGGGTCGTTGTAGGTGTGTGCGAGGGAGACGCTACCGCTCGGCGGGATCGCGCCACTCTCCGACGAACCGTCATCGAACGTGATCTCATACGTCGCCGCGTTCGACGCCGAGATCGTGAATTGGACCGTTCCGCCGCCCGGCGGCAGCGACGACACGTCAGCGCTGAGGTTGACGGTCGGTGCGGGCTTCGGGGTCGGGGTCGGCTTCTTCGTGGGCTTGGGCGTCGGCTTCGGGGTCGGAGCGGGCGTCCGAGTCGGCTGAGCCGCCGGCGCTGGAGCGGACGTGGGCCTAGCAGTCGGCTTGGGCGTGGGAGGGTTCGTTGACGACGCGAGCACCGGCGTCGGCGTAGGTGTGGGCACAGTGTCGGGCGAGGAGGTTGCGACGGACAGCGGCGACGCGCTCGCCGGCGCAGGCGTGACCGGTCCGACGACGTGCACGCTCGGCTTCGGCGTCGCTGTTGCATCGAGCACGTCCTGCTTGGCCGGCGGCACGACGTTCGCGAACACCACGATGAAGCCGCCGAGGACGAGTGCGACGCCGATCGAGTCGCGGGCGAGCCGGAGGCGCGAGGGTCGCGGTGGACGCGGCTCGCGTATCGCCTGGACGGGCTGCATCGGCCGAGTCGGCTGCGCCGGCGCCATCGGCTGGCGGAT
The DNA here is from genome assembly GCA_963708065.1 of uncultured Chloroflexia bacterium. Lineage (GTDB taxonomy): Bacteria > Chloroflexota > Limnocylindria > Limnocylindrales > CSP1-4 > Chersky-267. The sequence goes on along the minus strand of CAVPRZ010000011.1, from coordinate 348,671 downwards.
GACCGGGGCGGCCGTTCCCGAGACGACGATCCGACCCGGCTGGAGGTGGACGGGACCTGCAAAGCCGTCCGGGCCCTGCACGGGCGCATTGCCGAGGCGACGGGCGACGTCGTCGCTCGACATGGTCCAGTCGGGCTCGGCCGGTCGTCGCCAGCGCCGGAGCGTGACGATCGAGAAGAAGCCGCCGATCGCGCGGCGGAAGAACCGGATCAGGCGGAAACGCGACACGGGTCGATTTCCGTAGCCGCGCCACCGCCAGGTCTCGATCACCTCGTAGGCGATCAGGAGGGCGACGACGACAGCAGCAGTTCCAAGGATCAGCTGGTCGGTCATGGATCCCCGAGCGACGCCGCCCGGGGCACTCGGGCGGGGTCTCGTCTCGATCCTAGCACCGGCTCGTCATCGATGGTACCGATGGGGTAGTACTTCGGTGCCCCATCGCAACGGAGGCTCCCGGCGACCTCACCGGAGGTCAGCGGACGGCACCGGTGGCGGCGGGCGACGGCCGGCAGCCCGGGCCGCTCAGTCGGAGTCGGAAACGTGGTCCGGGCCGCCGTCCGCGGTTGCTTCGCCTCCGGTCGCGTAGGACTCGGCCTCGAGGTCCTCCTGGACCGTCCGGCTGGTGAGAACGAACAGGACGACCCCCGAGGCGACGACGACGCCGAGGAACGCGTACAGCTGCCCGGCGCCCGACAGGACGAACGTGAGCGCCGCGAGCCCGGCCGTGATCCCGTAGATGAGCAGGACGGTCTGCGGTGTGGCTCAGGCCCAGGTCGAGCAGCCGGTGGTGGACGTGGCCGCGGTCGGGCGTGAACGGCGACCTCCGGTTGGCCACCCGCCGGACGATGATCCAGAACGTGTCGATGATCGGGACCCCGAGCACGAGCAGGGCGACCGCGACCTTGGCCGTCCCGAGGATCGACAGGACGGCGAGGGTGTAGCCGATGAACATGACCCCGCTCGTCCCGACGAAGATCGAGGCCGGGTGGAAGTTCCAGCGCAGGAACCCGAGCAGCGCCCCGGCCAGGACGAAGCAGAGCAGGGCGATGAACGGCTGGCCGAACGCGCCCGTGGCCGTGGTCAGGCTGATCAGCCCGAGGGTCGTCGCGGCGATGAGCGAGATCCCCGACGACAGCCCGTCGAGCCCGTCGATGAAGTTGATGCTGTTGATCATCCCGACGATCCAGACGATCGTGAACGCCACCGCGAACGCGTCGCCCAGGACGATCTGGCCGGGTCCGACCGGGTTGGCGATGCTGTCGACCGTGACCCCGGCGGCGACCGCCACGAACGCGACGGCGAGCTGGCCGAGGAGCTGCCAGCGCGCACGGATCTGGAGGACGTCGTCGAGGAACCCGATCGCGGCCGCGATCACGCCGCCGATGAGCAGGGCGCCGAGCTCCGGGGCGTGGACGCTGGCCGGGATGAAGACCGAGGCGATGGCCCCGCGGTCGACGAGGATGACGGCCACGATCGCAACGGTCAGGAACGCGGCGGCCACCGCCAGGCCCCCGGCCCGCGGGATCGGACGGAGGTTGACCCGCCGGGCGTCCGGCCGATCGACGAGGTCGAACGCGAGCGCGAAGCGCCGGATCGCCGGCGTCAGGACGAGCGCCAGCAGGGCGGCTGACGCGAACGCGACGACGAGCGCCGGGACGATTGCCCCGACCCCCGAGATGAACGACATCAGGCCTCGGTGAGACCAGGGACGGGGAACCGGCCGACGATCGCGCGCGACCTCCTCGGCCAGGCGGGCCTGGACGGCCGGCTCGTCGCGTCGGCGGATCGCCTCGACGATGATCCGGCCGACCGACCGCATCTCGGCCTCGCCGAACCCGCGGCTCGTCGTCGCCGGGGTCCCGATCCGGATCCCGGACGCGGTGTTGGGCGGGTTGCGGGTCGAACGGGATGCCGTTCTTGTTGACCGTGATCCCGATCTCGTCGAGGAGGTGCTCGGCCTCCCTGCCGGTCACCCCGAACGGGGTCACGTCGGCGAGGATGAGGTGGGTGTCGGTGCCACCCGAGATGAGCCGCAGGCCCTCCGAGCTGAGGGTCTCGGCCATAGCCCGGGCGTTGGCTCAGGACCTGCGCGCTGGTAGGCCCGGAACTCGTCGCCGAGGGCCAACTGGAAGCCGACGGCCTTGGCGGCGATGACGTGCTCGAGCGGGCCGCCCTGGACGCCCGGGAAGACGCTCCGGTCGATCGTCGCCGCGAGGTTCGGCTTGACCATCGGGTAGTCGGCTGGGTCGACGCTCGAGGGCAGCTCGCGGCGGCCGAAGATCAGCCCGCCACGGGCGCCGCGAAGGGTCTTGTGGGTCGTGGTCGTGACGAGGTCGGCGTGCGGGAACGGGCTCGGGTGGAGACCGGCCGCGACGAGCCCGGCGATATGGGCCATGTCGACCCACAGGAGGGCCCCGACCGAGTGGGCGATGTCGGCCATCCGCTCGAAGTCGATGATCCGGGGATAGGCGCTCGCCCCGCCGATGATCAGCTTCGGGCGGACCTCGCGGGCCTGCTGCTCGAGGGCGTCGTAGTCGATCCGCTCGTCGTCCGGGCTGACCCCGTAGCCGTGGATCTCGAAGTAGCGGCCGCTGAAGTTGAGGGCCATCCCGTGGGTCAGGTGACCGCCCTGGTCGAGCTTCATCCCGAGGACCCGGTCGCCCGGGTTGACCGTGCTCAGGTAGACGGCCATGTTCGCCTGCGCCCCCGAGTGAGGCTGGACGTTGACGTGCTCGGCGCCGGGGAAGAGCCGGAGCGCCCGCTCCTGGGCGAGCCGCTCGACGACGTCGACGAACTCGCAGCCGCCGTAGTAGCGCTTGCCGGGCAGGCCCTCGGCGTACTTGTTCGTCAGCCAGCTGCCCTGGGCCTCGAGGACCGCGGCGAAGACGTAGTTCTCGCTCGCGATCAGCTCGATCTTCTCGTGCTGGCGGCGGCGTTCGTCGACCATCGCCGCCCAGAGCTCGGGGTCGACGTCGGCGATCGGGGCCCAGGCGAGTCCCGTTGGGGCGGTGGCGGTCATCGGGTCCCTCGGTCTGCGGCGCTGCGAGGCCGGTCCGGGCGCGGCCGGGACGGCTGCGGCCGGGTCGTGGCCGGCGCGCGGCCCGGCGGTCGCGGCACAGGGACGCGGCGACCGCCGCTCATGGTCCCACAACGACCGATCCCGGCGCGAGCCCAGGCTCCGGGTCAGGCGTGAAGGTCGTGGGCGAGGTCGGCCTCGTCGAGGACCGTCGCCAGCGCGTCGGGCGGGATCGCCCCGGGACGGAGGATCCGCGGCGGGCCGTCCCGCGCAGTCGACGACCGTCGAGGCGACGCCCCCGGCCGCCGGCCCGCCGTCGAGGACGATGGCCAGGTCGTCGACGTCGCCGAGCTGGGCGACGACCTCCTTGGTGTCCGTCGCCGGATCCAGGCCGGATCGGTTGGCCGAGCTGACCGGAAGCGGGCCGAGGGCCGCGGCCAGGGCACGTGGGGCATCGTGGGCCGGCAGGCGGAGGCCGATCGTCCGGGCGCCGCCGGTCAGCTCGGGCGGGAACGAGGCGCCGGGACGCTGTGGCACCACGAGGGTCAGCCCGCCCGGCCAGAACGCCGCGCTCAGGACGTGGGCCGCCGCGTCGAGCTCCCCGACCTCCTCGGCCTGCCGGTGGTCGGCGAGCAGGAGGACGATCCCCTTGTCGAGCGGGCGCCGCTTGGCCGCGAAGAGCCGCTCGAGACCGCCATGTGCCCCGAGCGCGACCCCGAGCCCGTAGACCGTGTCGGTGGGCATCGCGACGAGGAGACCGTCCTCGAGGGCGCGCGATCGCCTCGGCCCGGCCGGCCGCGTCGTCGGGCAGGACGCGGGCCGTCATGAGCCGACCGCCCTCCCGCCCGCGGCCAGCCGCTCCACGTTCCGCGGCGCCGCCCGGCCGGCGAGGACGAGCGCCTCGATGACCTGGGCCGCGCCCTCGTCCTCGACCGGTGGCGCGACGTAGCGCGCCGCGGCCAGAACGGCCGGCGGTGCCGACGGCATCGCCACCCCGTGACCCGTCCAGCGCGATCATCTCGAGGTCGTTGTACTGGTCGCCCATCGCCAGGGACTGCTCCAGCGGGATCCCGAGCCGGCGGGCCAGCCAGCGGACCGCCCGGCCCTTCGTGACGCCCGGGGCAAGGAACTCGAGGAACTCCGGATGGCTCACGGTCACCTCGGCCCGCCCGGCGAAGTGGGCCCGCGCGGCATCGAGGTTCGCCAGGGGAGCCCCGACGTCGCCGACGGCGAGGACCTTGGAGACCGGATGGCGGATCCAGCGCTCGAGGTCGGGAACGATCTCGGCCCGCGCCCCGAGGAACGCGGAGTAGTCGTCGGTCCGCGGATCGCCGGACGGGATGATGAACCGCTCGAGGTGGTTGAGGTGGGGCTCGAAGCCGCGGGCAAGCGTCCACGAGACGGTCTCGCGAGCCGCCGCGGCGGGCAGCGGCCGGTGGTAGACGAGCCGCCCGAGCCGCCGTCCGGGGCCGGGCATCTCGCGGACGAGCGCCCCCTGGTAGGCGATGATCGGGTCGTGGAGGCCGAGCTCCGCCGCGAACGGCACGGCGCTCGTCGACATCCGTCCGGTGGCGAGGACGACGTGGACGCCGCGGTGGAGAGCCCCACGGATCGCCGCCCGGGTCCGCGGCCGGAGGATCAGGTCCGGTCCGACGAGCGTCCCATCGAGGTCGAGGGCGATCAGCCGGATCGGGAATCGCGCGGTCGGCACGGAGCTAGCGGACGGCCGCGTGGCTGGCCGGTTCGAGGCGCGCCACGCGCGGCAGGCCGGCGAGATCGGGCAGCACCTCGCAGGTCCAGCCGGGCAGCTGCTCGGCGACGAGGCCGCGGAGGCCATCCACCTGGTCGGAGCCGATCTCGATCAGCGCCGTGCCGTCGGGCCGCAGGACGCGTGGCAGGCGGTCGAGGAGCGCCCGGATCGGCGTCGAGCCCGTCGGGACCGCCGTCGAGGGCCTCACGGGGCTCGAAGGAAGCCGCGACCGGCAGCCCGTCGATCTCGCCGGTCGGGATGTACGGGAGGTTCGCCGCGAGCACGTCGATCAGCTCGCCGTCGGGCGGCAGCAGGTCGGCGATCACGAACTGGATCCGGTCGGCGACACCGTGCCCGACCGCGTTCTCCCGGGCGAGCTGGAGTGCCTCCGGGTCCTTGTCGGTGGCCAGGATCCGGACCTCGTCGAGCATGTGGCGGCGGCGCAGGACGACGCACAGGGCGATCGCGATCGTCCCGGCGCCGGTCCCGATGTCGGCCACCTGGATCGGCCGCGTCCCGGCCGGCCGCGGCGCGGCCAGCAGCCTGGTCACGACCTCGGACTCGGCCAGCTCGACGACCCGCTCGGTCTCCGGGCGCGGGATGAGCGCCCGCGGGTCGGTCGCGAAGGCGAGCCCGTGGAACTCCTTGAAGCCCCGGATGTAGGCGATCGGCTCGCCGCGCTCGCGTCGGGCGAGATCCGCCTCGTACGATGCGGCGGCCGTCTCGCCGACGGACGCCTCGGGGTAGGCGATGATCCGTGTCCGGTCGAGCCCGACCGACTTGCCGAGGAGCAGCTCGGCGTCGAGTCGCGGACTCTCCGAGCCGGACGCCCGAAGCCGCTCCACCCCGATCTTCAGGAGCTCCTCGACGGTCGCCATGGGCGTGGCGCTCGGCGGCCCGGCCTCAGCCGGCCGCACCGTCCTCGCCGAGGACGGCCAGGCGCTCGGCCTGGTCGGTGGTGATCAGGGCGTCGATGAGCCGGTCGAGATCGCCGCCGAGGACGCGCGGCAGGTTCGACAGGTCCATCCCGATCCGGTGGTCGGTCACCCGGTCCTGGGGGAAGTTGTAGGTCCGGATCTTGTCGGCCCGGTCGCCGGCCCCGATCATCGACCGGCGAGCGGCCGAGTCCGCCGCGCGCTGCTCGGCCCGCTGGTCCTCGAGGAGCCGGGCCCGGAGGACCGCCAGGGCCTTCGCCTTGTTCTTGTGCTGGCTCTTCTCGTCCTGGATCTCGACGACCTTGCCGGTCGGCAGGTGGGTGATCCGGACCGCCGAGTCGGTCGTGTTGACGGACTGCCCGCCGGGTCCCGAGGAGCGCTTGACCTCGATCCGGAGATCCTTGTCCTCGTCGATCTCGATCTCGCTCTCCTCGACCTCGGGCAGGACGACGACCGTCGCCGTCGAGGTGTGGATGCGGCCGGACGACTCGGTCGCCGGGACCCGCTGGACGCGATGAGTGCCACCCTCGAACTTGAGCCGCGAGTAGGCGCCGTCGCCGCTGACCTCGACGATCGCCTCCTTGATCCCGCCGATCCCCGTCTCGTTGAGCGACATGACGTCGGTCTTGAAGCGATGCTTGTCCGAGTAGGCGAGATACATCCGCAGGAGCTCGGACGCGAACAGGGCGGCCTCCTCGCCACCGGCCCCGGCACGGATCTCGAGGATGACGTTCCCGGCGTCGGCCGGGTCGCGCGGCAGCAGGAGCAGCTTGAGCTCGTCGATCAGCCGCGTCTCGTCGGCCTCGAGCCGGTCGACCTCCTCGCGGGCCATCGCCCGGAGCTCCTCGTCGGACTCGCCGTCGCGCATCTCGCGAGCTCCCGCGAGCTCGGCCCGGGTCGTCTCGAGATGGCGGACCGCCGCGACGACCGGCTCGAGCCGGGCGAGCTCCTGGCCGAGCCGGCGGATCGCATCCGGGTCGGTGGCGGTCTCCGGGCGTGCGAGCTCGGTCTGGATGGCGTCGTAGCGCGCGACGACCTCTCGGAGCGTCTCGTCGATCATGCGCCCGGCGCGGGACGCTCGGTCTCGACCGGGACCGCCTGGCCGGCACCCACGACGTCCGCGACGACCTCGCCACCCGTCGGCTCGGCTGCCAGGTCCGCCGTCCGCCGCTCCCTGATCCGGGCCTCGGCGTCGGCCAGCGGCTCACGCTCGAACGCGGCGCTCCCCGTGGGGATCGCCTCGCCGTCGGCCGTCAGCGCCTGCTCCATCGACACGATGGCGACCTCGATCATGTCGTCGGTCGGCTGGCGCGTGGTGATCTTCTGGACCCAGATCCCCGGGATCATGATCGCCCGGACGACCGGGTTTGCCCGGTGGCGCGCCCCGAACCGGAGGAGCTCGTAGCCGACCGCCGCGATGACCGGAATGAGCAGGATCCGGCTGGCGACCATCACCACCGGCGACTGCCGCCCGACGAGGCTGAACATCAGGATCGACAGGGCGATGACGACGACAAGGAACTCGGTGCCGCAGCGCTGGTGCGCCGTCGGGTACTTGCGGACCTCCTCGGTGGTGAGCGGGTCGCCGGCCTCCCAGGCGTGGATCGTCATGTGCTCCGCGCCGTGGTACTGGAAGACGCGCCGGACGTCCTTTGCCTGGGCGATCAGGACGAGGTAGCCGAGGAAGATCGCGACCCGGATCAGCCCTTCGACGAGGTGCTGGACGAGCCCGTTCTCGATCTGGCTGGTGGTGAACGTAGCGACCACGAGCGGGAAGAGGAAGAAGATCCCGACCCCCGCGGCCAGGGTGATCGCCAGCATGAGCGCGACCGCGCCCCGCCCGAGCTCGACACCTTCCTCGGACGCCGCCAGCGAGGCCGACCGGACGAGCCAGCGGGTCCCGACGACGAGGGTCTCGTAGAGCACGACGAGTCCGCGGACGAACGGCATCTTCGACCAGCGAGTGCCGTGGAACCCCGAGTCGAGCCGCTCCGTCTGCCAGACGATCTCGCCGTCGGGGCTGCGGAAGGCGACGGCGATCGCGTCGCGACCGCGCATGAGGACGCCCTCGATGAGCGCCTGTCCGCCGTAGGTGTAGCGTGCCATGCCCGAAGTCTACCGGCTCACCGGCTCAGCCCCCGTGGCACAGACGTACCACCGGTGCGGCCACGTGGCGGTCGAGCCGGCCGGCCCGGGCAGGTGCTAGGCGCGAGTCGATCGCTCCAGGCGCTTCTGGAAGCGCTCGACCTGCCCGGCCGTGTCGATAATCGTCTGCTTGCCCGTGTAGAACGGGTGGCAGTTGCTGCAGACGTCGACGCGCAGCTCCTGGCGGGTCGAGCCGACCGTGAACGTCGTCCCGCACGAGCCGCAGTGGACCTCGGCCTGGTAGTACTTGGGGTGGATGTCGGGCTTCACGACGGTTCTCCTCCGACGCCGTCCGTACGGGTCACTGCCCGCCGGTGGTCGTCGGCTACGGGTGCTGGGCTAGGCGTCGGCCGCGACCGGCTCGACGCGGATGCGCTTCTTCGACTTCGTCTGGTGCTCGAAATGGACCGTTCCGGTGACCGTGGCGAAGACGGTGTAGTCGCGCCCGAGCCCGGCGCCGTCTCCGGCCAGGAAGGTCATCCCGCGCTGGCGGACGATGATCGACCCGGCCGGCACGAGCTGCCCGTCGCCGACCTTCACGCCGAGGCGCTGGCCGACGCTGTCGCGACCGTTCTTCGAGCTCGAACCTGCCTTCTTGTGCGCCATCGGGTCTACTCGTCCTTCTTCGCGGTGCGGGGCTTTCTCGGGGCGGGCGGCTCCTCGCCGGGGGCCTTCGTGGTCGCCGGCTTCCTGGGAGCGGCCTTGGCTGCGGGCTCGGCCTTGGCTGCGGGCTCGGCCTTGGCGGCTGGCGCGGCCTTGGCGACCGACTCGGCCTTGGTGACCGGCTCGGCCTTGGCGGCCTTTGGCTTCGCAGCCGCCTCGGTGGCCTCCGCCTTCGGCGGCTTGGCCGCGGCGAGCTTGGCGGCGAGGGCGGCATCCTCCGCGGCCTGGCGTCGGGCGGCCTCCTCCAGGCGCTGACGCTCGGTCTTGGCCTCCGCTTCGGCCTTCTTGACAACGGCCGCGGCGCTCTTGCCGTTCAGGACGATGTCCGCGATCCGCAGGACGTGGAGCTCCTGGCGGTGGCCCTTCTTCACGCGGCGGCGGGCCTTCGGCCGGTACTTGAAGGCGATGACCTTCTCGCCCCGCTCCTGGCGGAGGACCTCGGCGCTCACGCTCGCCTCGGCGACAACGGGCCGTCCGATGGTGGCGGTCTCGCCGTCGGCGACGAGCAGGACGCGATCGAGCGTGACCGTGTCGCCGGCCTTCGCGTCGATCAGCTCGACCTCGAGCTGCGTGCCGACCTCGACCCGGTACTGCTTCCCGCCGGTCTCGATGACTGCGTACATGGATCCTCGTGGCTCGCCCACGGCGAACGCCATGGGCGTCCGCGTTCAGGGACAGGGTGAAGCGCGCTCTGCATCAGGCGCGAACGGGAATGGTACCGGCGCACCACGTAGAGCGTCAAACGATACGCACCTTCGACCGAGACGCAGCCTCAACCGCGAAGCACCTTCAACGTCGGTGGCGCAGGGCGCTCCACCGCCACCGACGATGCGTCCATCGGCATCAGCCGGACGCGCGCGCCGGCGGATCGGACCTCCTCGATGGTGGACCCGCATCGAAGACAGCGTTCATGTCCGGGCTGCATGCGGTCGGTGCGGTTCGTCGCACGATCGTCGCGCTGATGACGCTGGTGCATGGCTGGCCGGCGAATATCTCAGGTGCGGACGCCCTCCAGCTCGTCGATCGTGAGGAGACGCTCGCGGACGGCGGACACGAGCCTGAGCTCCCGTCCGGCCTGCTCAGCGAGCGCCAGGACGAGCTCCTCGGTCCGTCCCGACGGACCGTCCTGGACGAGCCGAAGGCGTGCCCGGAACGTCGTCTGGTCTGGCGCCGGAGTCGGGCCGGGGACGGCCGCCAGGTCGAGGACCAGCGGCCGGAGGTCGTAGTCGACGGTCCTGCCCTCCCCCTTCGAGCGGCGCCGCGGCAGCGAGCCGGCCGCGACGAGCGCACGGGCTGCCGCAATGAGCTCGTCCGGGCTCGCTCCGCCCACGACGATCCGGTAGTCGGCCGCGCCGAGCCGGGCCGTGATCGACGGCTCGCCCAGCCAGACGTCGAACAGGTCGACGATCCGGCGGCCGGCCGGGCAGCCCCGCTCGAGCCGCTCGCGGAGCTCCGCCCGGGACAGTCGCTCGGTCAGCACGAGGTCGAGCAGCTCACCTTTGCACGGGACGCCGGTCGGCGCCGGGGCCGCGAACGACAGCCGCGGTCGGGCCGACTTGCCCCCGCCCGTTGCCAGCGGGATCCCGGCGGCGCCCAGGGCGGCGGTCCACAACCCGACCTCCTCGGCGGCCGTGATGGACGAGGCCGCGGCCTCACGCGCGAAGACGATCCGCCAGCGCTGGCGAGGCTCGGGAGCGGGACCTCCGGGACGCTCGTCCACGTCTGCTAGTCTGACCGACGATGGAGGACGCCGCCCCCAAGCCCGCGCCGGCGTCGAGCCCCGGGACGGTGACCGAGGCCCCCGGATCGGCCGGTCCGACGCTCCGCCTGCGGGCGCCGACACCACGTGTGGCCGTCGTGATTGGCGCCGCGATCGTCGTCGGGGTCATCCTGTTCGCCGCCGGCTCGGCCATCCGACCGTTCGTCGTCGGGCTGCTCCTCGCCTACCTGCTGGATCCGCTCGTCGAGCGGTTCGCCCGCCGCGGTGTCGCGCGCTGGCTGGCCGTGCTGCTGGTGTTCGCGATCGTGATCGGCGTGATCGCCCTCGCCGTCGCCATCGCGATCCCGCCGCTCGTCCGCCAGATCGCGACGTTCACCGACGAGCTGCCCGCGATCCTCCAGTCGATCCAGTACCAGCTCGACCACCTGACCGAGCTCTACGACCGGCTTGGCCTGCCGGTCGAGCTCCGTTCCGCCGCCGATTCGATCGTGGCCGCGGCGGTCGACGCCGTCCACCACCTCGACATCAGCTTCCTCCGGCCGCTGATCGACAGCGCCGCGTCTTTCATCACCTCGATCTTCGGCTACCTGATCCTGCCGGCGTGGCTGTTCTTCCTGCTCAAGGACCGCCCGCGGCTGCAGACGGCGCTCGATCGGTCTCTCCCGCCGTCGTGGCGTCCCGACACCTGGGCGATCGCCGGGATCATCCACGAGGTCTTCGGGAAGTGGGTCCGCGGGCAGCTGTTGCTCGGTGGCGTGGTCGGGCTGGCATCGTTCGTCGGGCTGACGATCCTCGGCTTCGTCGTCGACCCGATCTTCGGCCGGTTCGCGGTCCTGCTCGCGATCATCGCCGGCCTCGGCGAGCTCATCCCGATCATCGGGCCGATCATCTCGGCGGTTCCGGCGGTCCTGCTCGGGCTGACCGCCGGGCTCGGGCCGGCGCTGGCCGCCCTGCTCCTGTACCTCGGGATCCAGCTCGTCGAGAACAACTTCCTGGTCCCGAAGATCCAGAGTGACGCGATCGACCTGCATCCGAGCGCGGTGATCACCGCGCTGGTCATCGGCGGGGCGATCTTCGGGCTGCTCGGCGCGATCCTCGCCCTGCCGGTCACGGCGGCGTTCCGCGACGTGTTCAAGTACGTCTTCCGGCGCGCGAGCGAGCTGGGCGGTGCCGAGCCCGGAGCCCCGCCGTCGACGGACGAGGAGGTTGCCGCGATGGAGGCGGCCGGCGCCCGGTTCGCGGCCAAGGTCGGCGCGGACGCCGTCCAATGACCCGATGGGGGCGGAGCCGATGACGCGCCCGGTCGACCCGGGCTGGGATCCCTACCGCGTGCTCCAGGTCGATCCCGAAGCCGACGACGAGATCGTCCAGGTCGTCTACCGTCGCCTCGCCCGGATGTACCACCCGGACGTGACCCCGGGCCCGGAGGCCGCGGCGCGGATGCTCGAGATCAACGCCGCGATGGAGATCCTGGGCGACCCGATCCGGCGCGAGGCGTACGACCGTGAGCGCGCCGCCCGAGCGGCCGCCGGGCTCCTCGAGGGACTCGTGGCGGATCCGACAGCCAAGGCCGGTCCGGCAGGAAACACGGCCGGCGCCGGGTCGCCGGGTCGTCCGACGGGCCCATCGGGCGCCGGAGCAGCGGGCACGGCCGGCGGCATGCCACGACCGCAGACGGTGTCGCGCGACTGGACCTCCGGCCGCTCCACCGAGGGCGGCGGCTACGATCCGACCCGGATGCGCACCGCCGACGGCGAGGGGGCGGCGGGGCCTCCACCGGGCAACCCGTCGGGGACGGTCCTGAACTTCGGCCGGTACGCGGGCTGGTCCCTGGGCGAGGTCTCCCGGCGCGACCTCGAGTACCTCGAATGGCTCGACCGGATGGCGATCGGGCGGGCCTATCGAGACGAGATCGACACGATCCTGCGCAAGGCCGGCCGGCGCAGGAGCGCCCCGGTCGACGACGACCGGCGGGGACTGTTCCGCCGCCGCTGAGCTGGGGGTCACCTCCGGCGTCCACGCGGCCGGGCGTACCGCCATCCGCTCAGACGGGGGCGGCTCCTGCGTTCACCATTCCGCGCGGATCTGCCGGATGTTGATGCTCTGGAGGATGCCGAGCCCCACCGCGACGCTGATCAGGGACGCGCCGCCGTGGGTGATGAACGGTAGCGGGATCCCGGTGATCGGCATCACCCCGATGACCATGCCGACGTTGACGACCAGCTGGAACAGCAGCATCGACGCGATGCCCGCGGCGATCGCCAGCCCGAATGGGTCCTGGGACCGCCAGGCGGTCAGGAGCACTCGCCAGATGAGCGCGATGAACAGGCCGAGGACGAGCATCGCGCCGAGGAAGCCGAGCTCCTCGCATAGCAGCGCGAAGACGAAGTCGGTCGTCTGGACCGGGAGGAAGTCGCCCACGTTCTGGGTCCCGTTCGTGAGCCCCTTGCCGAACAGCCCGCCCGATCCCACCGCGATCTGGCTCTGGAGGAGCTGGTACCCCGAGCCCTGCGGGTCCGATTCGGGGTAGAGAAAGCTGAGCAGCCGCCCCTTCTGGTAGTCCCGCAGGATGTACGTCCACGCGATTGGCACGGCGGCGATGATCCCGACGGCGAGGATCGTCAGCCAGCGGACGCTGGCCCCGGACATAAACAGCATCCCGGCCAGGATCGCGGCCAGGACGAGCGACGTCCCCAGGTCGGGCTGGAGCAGGACGAGGAACCACGCCGGGACCATGAGGGCGCAGGCGCCGAGGATCGTCCAGATCGAATCGAGCGACTTCTGCCGGCTGGCGATGTAGTTGGCGAGGACGATGATCATCAGGATCTTGGCGAGCTCGCTGAACTGGAACTGGAACGGCCCGATGGCGATCCAGCGGGCGGCGCCGCTGACCCCGTCCCCGATCACCAGGGTCAGCCCGAGCAGGCCCAGGTTGGCGAAGTACAGCGGCCACGCGAACGTCCGCAGCCACTTGTAGTCGAACGCGGCGGAGATCACGAACGCGATGAGCGCGAACGCCGTCCAGATCAGGCCGCGGGCGAACGTCGAGCCGGCGTCGAACACGCCGTCGCCGGCGGCGATCGTGTTGCTGTAGGCCATCGCCTGGCCGAAGCCGGCCAGGAGGATGGCGAAGATCGCCATCTGCCAGTCGAACGCCCGCCATGCGGCGCCAACCGACTTGGCGGCCCAGTCCTGCGCCCTGGCCGGCTCAGCCTTGAGGACGCCCATCAGTTCCCACCGTAGAAGTTGCCCTTGTTGAGCAGGTACGTCAGCCGGTAGTCGTGCTTCACGTGGAAGTGCATCTGGAGGTAGTACTTGACCATCTCGGTCGCCACGTTCCCGACGGTGTTGGAGTCGTAGGCGAAGCCTATGACCGCCAGCTCCGAGTCGGGCCTCGCCACGTTCTTGTGCTTCGGCACGAACGCCACGAACCAGTTGTGGAACGGGAGGAGGCCCTTCGAGTCGCGGACGCCGAACTCCGCGGTGCCCGTCTTCCCGGCGATGACGATCGGCAGGTCGCGCAGGTTGAACGTGTGGCCGCTGGTGACGACCTCGCGCGCGCCGAGGCGGATGATCTTGAAGTTCTCGGCCGATGTCTTCACCTTGCGGATGAGCTTCGGCGCGAACGGCCGGACGACCGTCCCGTCGGCGTCGACGATCTCGCGGACGACCTGTGGCTGGTAGAGCTTGCCGCCGTTGGCGAGCGCCGCGTACGCGTTGAGGATCTGCAGCGGCGTCGTGGTGTCGTAGCCCTGGCCGATCCCCGCCTGGAGGACCTCGCCGGGGAAGATCGGCTGGCCGAAGGTGTCCTGCTTCCACTGGTTCGTCGGGACGATCCCGGGTACCTCGCCAGGCAGGTCGATCCCCGTCTTGGCGCCGAACCCGAGCTGATGAGCCCAGTAAGCGAGGCGCTCGATCCCAAGGCGCTGGGCCATCTGGTAGAAGAACGTGTCGCTCGAGTGGGCGAAACCGCTCCGGATGTCGAGCCGCCCGAACCCCGCGCGGTTCCAGTCCCAGAACTTGTCCGCGCCGATCTGGATGTACGCCTTGGTCTGGACCAGCTCGGTGGGCCCGAGCTTCTTGTCGGCGAGGACGCCGAGGCCGGTCACGAGCTTGTACGTGGACCCGGGCGGGAACTGCTCGTTGATCGCGTGGTTGAGGAGCGGCTTCTCGGGGTTCTTGAGCAGCTTCTGGAAGTCCTTGCGGCTGATCCCCTCGGCGAACTTGTTGTTGTCGTACGTCGGCAGGCTGACCATCGCGAGGATCTCGCCGGTCTGCGGGTTCATCACGATCATCACGCCGCGCTTGAGGTTTGCCCGGTTCATCGCCCAGGTGACCGCCTTCTCGGCGAGACGCTGCTCCTTGGAGTCGATGGTCAGGACAAGCGAGTCGCCGGGCTGGGCCTCACGATCCGTCGAGAGCACCTGGAGCTTCCGGCCGGCCGCGTCGCGCTCGATGGTCTCCTGGCCGTAGACACCGCGGAGCGTCGACTCGTACGACGACTCGACGCCCGCCTGGCCGATCAGATCGTCGGGCTGGTAGCCCTGGTCCTTGAGCGCCTTGAGCGTGTCGGCATCGATCGCACCGGTGTATCCGATGATCTGCGACGTCAGGGGCCCGTCGGTGTAGTGACGCTTCGACTCCACCGCGACCTCGACGCCGGGCAGCGCCAATCGCTCCTCCGCGATCAGGTTGGCCGTCGCGATCGGGACGTCCTGGGCGACACGGACGAGATCGAACCGGGATCCGGGGTTCGCATCGATCGTCATGTTGATGTCCGCCTGGTCGATGCCGAGCAGGGCCGACAGGCGGGCAACGACTTCGTCGCGCTTCGAGAACGGGAGGTCAGCCGGCCGGATCTTGATCGTGTAGCTCGGCTCGTTCGTCACGAGCAGTCGACCCTTCCGGTCGTAGATCAGCCCTCGTGTCGAGGGCAGCGCCTCGGTGACCGTCCGGTTCTGCTCGGCGCGGGCCTGGTAGACCTGGCCCCGGACGAACTGGAGATAGACGAGGCGCGCCGTGAGCCCGCTCACTCCGATCAGGACGGCGATCCCGAACGCGAGGAACCGGACGAGCTGGCGCTCGCGGGTTGGTCGCTCGTCGACGATTGCCGGGGCTACCACGCGACGCGCTCCCGCTCGGCTGTGCGCTGGCGGATCGCAATGGCGAGCGGTCCGACGACGGCAGCGACTGCCGTGCTGTAGAGCGCCGTCGGCAGCATCACCCGGACCGGGTCGGCCACGGTGATCGGCTCGCGGAGGGCGCTGTAGAGAGCGACGTAGAGGGCGCTGCTCATCAGGCTGGTCAGGAATACGGCCACGATCGGGACCAGGTAGCGAACACGATCGAAGGCGCGGGCCAGGACCGCGGTGACCCCCACGGAGAGCACCAGCATGAACGCGGTCATCCCGAGCGGACGCGGGGCGAGAGCGTCGATCATCAGGCCCCCAATGAATGCCGAGATGAGTCCGGCCTCGACAGTGCCGGCCGTGGTCGCCACGACGGCGAACACGAGGACCAGTTCGGGTTGTGCGTCACCGATGCGGATGTACGGGACGATCGTGAGCTGAAGGAGCGCCGCAATGACGGCCCCGGCGGCGGCGAGTGTCAGACGCATCTGATGAGTCGAACCTCGGCCTCGTGCCCGGCCGCTCGACGGATGCGCGAACGACCGCGACGACCGAGACTGCGGCTACGTCGTGCAGGAGTATACCGAGGCCGTTCCGATCGCGAAACCGAGCCCTCTCGAGCGTGCGGTCCCCGCTGTGGTCTCCGACCCGTGTTGCACGTGCAACACGTTCCATGGACGGGGCGCCACGACGTCGACCCGGTCGGGCTCCGACGACGCGAACTCCCAGGTCCCAGCGCGGCGAGTGCAGGCCGCCAGACGGCCTCGGCGACGCGATCTCGCAGGTCCCAGCGCGGCGAGTGCATCCCTGGACCGACTCGCTGACGCGACGTTCCACGTGCAACACAGTCGGGCGTGGCGGGCGTGGCGCGGAGGCATCGCGCGGCGGGGGCGAAAGCTCACGCTCGCGGGCGTGCCGCTGTTCCACGTGC
This sequence comes from uncultured Chloroflexia bacterium, assembly GCA_963708065.1. GTDB lineage: Bacteria > Chloroflexota > Limnocylindria > Limnocylindrales > CSP1-4 > Chersky-267. The sequence continues at coordinate 332,382 of CAVPRZ010000011.1, read as the reverse complement.
AACAGGCCGTAAACCCCCGGTTGAGTGGCAGGCAAGGCCTCGGTGGGACGATCGACGGGGACCGCGGCAAGGCGCCCTGTGAGAGTGGGAACGGCCTCCGGATGGTAGAATTCATGCTTGATGAGCACCCTTCGACCACGGGCCTGATGGGCCAGACGATCGCCTGTGCCAATCAGAAAGGCGGCGTCGGGAAGACCACAACGGTGGTCAATCTCGCGACCTATCTCGCAATCCAGGGCGAACGGGTCCTCGTCGTCGATCTCGACCCTCAGGGCAACGCCACGAGCGGCTTCGGGATCGAGCGTCCGACCGTCGAACGCTCCGTCTATGGGGCGATGGTCGGCTCCGTTCCCCTGCCGGAGCTGATCGTCGAGACGGCGATCCCGGGATTGGACCTCGTGCCGGCTTCGCTCGCCCTGGCGGGTGCCGAGGTCGAGTTCGCGGGGCTCATGGCTCGCGAGAGACGACTGTCGACCGCACTCGATGGTGTCGCGGGCGATTGGGACTACATCCTGATCGATTGCCCGCCGTCGCTCGGCCTGCTCACCGTCAACGCGTTGACTGCCGCCGACGCGGTGCTCATCCCGATCCAGTGCGAGTACTACGCGCTCGAGGGCGTGAGCCAGCTCAGCGCCACGATCAACCTCGTTCGGGACCACCTCAATCCGAACCTCGAGATCAAGGGAGTCGTGCTGACGATGTTCGACGCTCGGACGAACCTCTCGACCGAAGTGGCCGCCGAGGTGCGCCGCCACCTGGGATCCACGGTCTACCGGACCGTCATCCCGCGGAGCGTCCGCCTGTCCGAAGCTCCGAGCCACGGCCTCCCGGTGGCGCTGTATCGGCCCGAGTCGAAGGGCGCCCAGGCCTACCGGGATCTCGCCGATGAGTTCATCCGCCGCGAGCGACGCGCCGCGCCCGGGGCGCCGACCGTCAGATTGGCGCTCGCCGGCGTCCCGGCGAGCGTCGTCCAGGGCATCGAGTCGTGACCGCCCGACCTGGCGAGCGTCCCACTGCGCTCGGACGAGGGCTCGCCTCGCTCATCCCCGGTCGACCCGGGGCGATCGAGGCGCCGACCGAGATCCCGCTCGACCGGATCGTGGCCAACCCCTACCAGCCCCGCCGCTCGATCGAGGGCGCCGAGCTCGAGGCCCTCGCGGCCAGCATCGCGACGCATGGTGTCCTCCAGCCCATCCTCGTGACCGAGACCCTCGAGGGCTACCAGCTCGTCGCGGGCGAGCGTCGCGTGCGCGCCGCGCGCCTTGCCGGGCTCGCGCGCATCCCGGCGGTCGTCCGTCAGCTCGCGGACCAGCATCAGCTCGAGCTGGCGCTCGTCGAGAACCTCCAGCGGGCCGACCTGGGTCCGCTCGAGGAGGCCCAGGCCTACCGCCAGCTGATCGATGACTTCGGGCTGACGCAGGAGCAGATCGCCCAGAAGGTCGGACGCGCCCGCTCGACGGTTGCCAACTCGCTCCGCCTGCTCGAGCTGGCGCCGGCCGTTCAGGCAGCGCTCGCCGACGGGAAGATCAGCGAGGGCCACGCCCGGGCGATCGCCGGGCTCGACGCCGCGGGCCAGGCGAGCGTCCTCGAGATCGTGATCGCACGCGGCATCTCGGTCCGCCAGACCGAGGAGCTCGTACGCCGCATGCGCGAGCCCAGACCCGACCCACGATCGGCCCCATCCGAGCCCGATCCGGACGTCGAGCGCGTCGAGGAGGACCTGCGCCGTGCCCTCGGCACGAAGGTCTCGCTCGCCCGGACGCGCCGCGGCGGACGGATCGTCATCGAGTTCTACAGCGACGAGGAGCTCGGGAGGCTCTACGACCGCCTGACCGGAGGAACCGCGTGACCGAGCGATCCACGTCCAACCGGGCCGCGGCGGCCGCCGGCGCCTCCGCGACCGCGAGCGCGACCCCGCCCGCCGAGCGGCGACGGCCGACCCGGAAGGGCTCGAATGCCTCGTACACGGCCGAGAGCATCCAGGTCCTCGAGGGCCTCGAGGCCGTCCGTCGGCGGCCGGGCATGTACATCGGGTCCACGGACAGCCGCGGGCTCCACCACCTCGTCTGGGAGGTCGTGGACAACTCGATCGACGAGGCCATGGCGGGGTACGCCACACGCATCGACGTGACGATCAGCCGCGACGGGACCGTCACGATCGAGGATGACGGCCGCGGCGTGCCCGTCGGCAAGCACTCGACCGGGAAGGACGCCCTCGAGGTGGTCCACACCGTGCTCCACGCGGGCGGCAAGTTCGGCGGCGGCGGCTACAAGGTGTCGGGTGGTCTCCACGGCGTCGGCGTCAGCGTCGTCAACGCGCTGTCCGAGTGGCTGCGCGTCGAGACGGCCCGCGACGGGTTCGTCTGGGCCCAGGAGTACAAGCGCGGCAAGCCGACCACCCCGGTCAAGAAGATCGGCTCGTCCTCCGGACGCCACGGGACGAAGACGACGTTCCGCGCGGATCCCGAGATGTTCGAGGAGATCGACTACTCGTTCGAGACGATCAGCCAGCGCCTCCGCGAGTCGGCCTACCTCAACAAGGGCATCTGGATCCGGTTCGTCGACGAGCGGGCCGACCGCGAGCGGTCGTTCTACTTCGAGGGCGGGCTCATGTCCTTCGTCCGGCACATGAACCGGAACAAGGAGACGCTCACCCAGCGCCCGATCTACGTCGAGCGGCGCGAGGGAAGCACCTCGGTCGAGGCCGCCCTCCAGTACAACGACACCTACACCGAGACGGTCCTCGCTTTCGCCAACAACATCAACACCGTCGACGGCGGGACCCACGTGACCGGCTTCCGGGCCGCCCTGACGAGCTCACTCAACGACTGGGCGCGGAAGTCCGGCGTGCTCAAGGACAACGACCCCAACCTGAGCGGCGACGATGTCCGCGAGGGCCTGACCGCCGTGATCAGCGTCAAGCTCGTCGAGCCCCAGTTCGAGGGCCAGACGAAGGCGAAGCTGGGCAACGCCGAGGTCAAGGGCCAGGTCCAGGCGGTCGTCTCGGACGGGTTGACCCAGTATCTCGAGGAGAACCCCGGCGACGGCCGGAGGATCATCGAGAAGTGCCTGACCGCGTCACGCGCCCGGGAGGCCGCCCGAAAGGCCCGCGACCTCGTCATCCGCAAGGGTGCCCTCGATGGGCTCAGCCTGCCCGGCAAGCTGGCCGACTGCCAGGAGCGCGACCCGGAGCGGAGCGAGCTGTACATCGTCGAGGGCGACTCGGCCGGCGGCTCGGCCAAGCAGGGTCGCGATCGCCGGTTCCAGGCGATCCTGCCGCTGCGGGGCAAGGTCCTCAACGTCGAGAAGGCGCGCCTCGACAAGATCGTCGCGAGCGAGAACGTCCGGCCGCTGATCATCGCCCTCGGGGCCGGCATCGAAGGGATCGGCGACAGCTTCGACATCGCGAAGCTGCGCTACCACCGGATCATCATCATGACCGACGCCGACGTCGACGGCGCCCACATCCGGACCCTCCTGCTGACGTTCTTCTACCGGCACATGCCCCAGGTCATCGAGCACGGCTACCTGTACATCGCCCAGCCGCCGCTCTACCGGGTCAGCACCGGCAAGATCACTCGCTATGCGGCCTCCGAGAAGGAGCGCGACGCGATCGTCAAGCAGCTCAACCTCAAGAGCGTCTCGGTCCAGCGGTTCAAGGGGCTCGGCGAGATGAACGCCGATCAGCTCTGGGAGACGACGATGAACCCGGAGACGCGGACCCTGCTCCAGGTCGACGGCGAGAACGCTGCGATCGCCGACGAGATCTTCACGATGCTCATGGGCGAGAAGGTCGCCCCGCGCAAGGACTTCATCAAGACCGAGGCGCGCAAGGTCCGCAACCTTGACATCTGAGCTCGCACCGACGCAGGCCGTCGAGGCGGCGACGGCTTCGACGTTCGAGTTCGAGCCGCACAACTGCTTCGCCTGCGGAACGCTCAACGAGCACGGCCTCCGGCTCGACCTCCATCTCGGCGAGCGCCGATCGTGGACCGAGCTCACGCTCGACAACCGGTTCGAGGGCTGGGTCGGCATCGCCCATGGCGGCATCGTGGCTACGCATCCTCGACGAGGTCATGGCCTGGTCCCTCGTGGCCGAGGACAACTGGGGCGTGACCGCCAGGATGTCGGTCGAGTTCCGCCGGCCGATCCAGGTCGGCAGCAGGCTCCGGGCGGAAGGCTGGATCGTGCGGTCGCGGAAGCGGATCGTCGAGACGGCGGCCCAGATCGTCGACGGGAACGGCATCGTGCTGGCCGCGGCAGAGGGCACCTACCTCGCTGCGGACCAGACCCGCAAGCGCGAGCTCCAGGCCCGCTACGGCTACCGGGCGGCGGCCGTCCGCCGGCGGGACGAACCCGGCCGGCGGGACGAAGCCAATACGCCCGACACCGTGGACACTGCGACTCGAACCGACACCGGCGCCGGCGCCGATCGGTCCACGAGTGGGGACGAACGGTGAGCCCGACGCTGACCCGGGAGCCGGCCGCGGCCGCCACGACCTCGGCGACCACCGCCCGGGCGGTGCGCCTCGTTGCGGATCGCAAGCCGGACGCGGAGGCTCTCGGCCGGCAACTGGCTGAGCTGGTCAGCGAACCCGACGCATTCGCCGCTGCCCTGACGGCCGGGTTCGCCGCGCTCGCCGACCCCGCGTACCTCGCCGGCGCCCAGCGCGTCGCCCCGGGGATCGGCCGCCTGTACGGCGTTCGCTGGCCGCTGACCGCCGCCGTCGAGCGGGGCTTCCGGGCCGCGACACGGCGATACGGGACGTCGGGCTTCCTCGAGGTCGCCGCGCGCCTGTTCTCCGAACCCGAGCTGGAGCCACGCTGGTTCGCGTTCGGGCTGCTCGATCGGCTCCTCCCCGACGATCCGGAACGTGCCTGGCAGCTCCTTCGCCGAGGCGCCCGTGAGGCCGGCGACTGGATCACCGTCGATACGCTGGCCCACCCGGTCGGCCGCGGGATCATCCTCGAGCCGTATCGCTGGGCGGAGCTCGAGGGCCTCGTGTTCTCGCCGTCCCGCTGGGAGCGGCGTCTCGTCGGCTCGACGGTCGCCACCCTGCCGTTCGTCGACCACCGGCTGGGCCGGACGCCGGAGGTCGCGCGCCACGGCCTCGATCTGGTCGGCCAGCTGATCGGCGACGACGAGCCGGATGTCCAGAAGGCGCTGTCCTGGGCGCTCCGCTCGCTGGCGACGCTGGACCCGGAGGCCGTGCTCGCCTTCGTCGAGCGTGAGGCTGAGCTGAGCGTGGAGTCGCGCGACGGAGCCCGTGCCTGGGTCATCCGTGACGCCCTTCCGAAGCTGCCGCCGGAATCGGCAGCCGCCATCCGCGCTCGCCTCGACGGCATCCGCCGGCGAGCCGGCAGCCCCTCGACGTCACGCGCCGCGGCGACCGCGGCCAGGTTCGCCGGGGCGGGCGGCCTGCCGGGTCCGGCCGCCCATCGCGACCGATTCACCGACCCCAGCTCGCCACCGGGAGACGCTAGACCGTGACCGACGACATCGGCTCGATCCGCTCGATCCGCATCGAGGACGAGATGCGGACCAGCTACCTCGACTACGCGATGAGCGTGATCGTCGCGCGAGCGCTGCCCGATGTCCGCGACGGCCTCAAGCCGGTCCATCGCCGCATCCTGTACACGATGGGCGAGATGGGCCTCAGCGGCACCAGCGCCTATCGCAAGTGCGCCGCGATCGTCGGCGAGGTCATGGGCAAGTACCACCCCCACGGCGACGTCGCCCTGTACGACGCCCTCGTCCGGCTGGCCCAGGACTTCTCGATGCGCTATCCGCTGGTCGACGGCCAGGGCAACTTCGGCTCGGTCGACGGCGACGGGGCCGCGGCGATGCGCTACACCGAGGCGCGACTCACCCCGATCGCGGCCGAGATGCTGGCCGACATCGACAAGGAGACCGTCGACTTCGTCCCGAACTACGACGGGACGCAGCAGGAGCCGTCGGTCCTCCCGGCCAAGCTGCCGAACCTGCTCATCAACGGCTCGTCGGGCATCGCCGTCGGGATGGCCACGAACATCCCGCCCCACCACCTCGGCGAGATCTGTCGACGCGACCATCGCCCTCGTCGACGATCCGCAGCTGACCTCGGACGAGCTGTGCACCTACGTCCTCGGTCCCGACTTCCCGACCGGCGGCACGCTCTTCCGCTACGAGACCCGGCGGAACGCCTTCAGCGGCGAGCAGGAGACCGTCGACGCCGTCCGCGAGATGTACGCCCACGGCCGGGGCCGGGTGGTCGTCCGCGCCCAGGTCGCGTTCGAGGAGACCCGCTCGGGGAAGACCGCGATCATCGTCACCGAGCTGCCCTACCAGGTGAACAAGTCGGCGCTCATGGAGAAGATCGCCGAGCTTGTCAACGGCAAGCGGATCGAGGGCATCGCCGACCTGCGCGACGAGTCGGATCGCGACGGGATGCGGATCTACATCGAGCTCAAGAAGGACGTCAACCCGCACAAGGTGCTCAACAACCTGTTCAAGCACACGGCGATGTCGTCGGCGTTCAACCTCAACATGCTCGCGCTCGTCGACGGCCAGCCCCAGACCCTCCCGCTCAAGGGCGTCCTCCAGCACTACATCGACTACCGGCGCGAGGTCATCCGGCGCCGGACCGAGTTCGACCTGGGCAAGGCCCGCGCCCGGGCGCACATCCTCGAGGGCCTCAAGATCGCCCTCGACAACCTCGATCGGGTCATCAAGACGATCCGCGAGTCGGCCGACGTCGAGACCGCCCGCGACAACCTCATGAACCGGTTCAAGCTGTCCGAGCTCCAGGCCCAGGCGATCCTCGACATGCGGCTGGCCCGGCTGGCGGCGCTCGAGCGCCAGAAGATCGAGGACGAGTACCTCGCGGTCATCCAGCTCATCGCCGAGCTCGAGGACATCCTGGCCAACCCGGGCCGGGTCCTCGGGATCATCAAGGAGGAGCTCGGCGAGCTCAAGCGGAAGTACGCCGGCGAGCGACGGACCAGGATCGTCGACGACTCCGACCGGGAGATGACCGACGAGGACCTGATCGCCGACGAGGACGTCGTCGTCACGATCAGCGGACGCGGCTACATCAAGCGCCAGCCCGTTGCGACCTACCGCCGCCAGCACCGCGGCGGCAAGGGGATCATCGGCCACGTCACCCGCGAGGAGGACGCGGTCGAGCACCTGCTCGTCGCGAACACCCACGACTGGGCCCTGTTCTTCACGAATCGCGGCCGGGTCTTCTCGCTCGAAGGTCCACCAGATCCCCGACGCGAGCCGCCAGGCCAAGGGGATCCCGATCATCAACCTGCCGGGCGTCCAGGTCGAGTCGGGCGAGGTCCCGATGGCGACGATCATGCTCCACGACTTCAAGGCCGGGACCTACCTCGTCCTGGCCACCCGGCGCGGGATCGTCAAGAAGACGCCGCTCGAGCAGTTCGAGAAGGTCCGCTCGAGCGGGATCATCGCGATCACCCTCGACGAGCAGGACGAGCTGGCCTGGGTCGACACCGCGACCGGCCACGACGACATCATCATCGCCACGGCCAAGGGCAAGATCGCCCGCTTCCACGAGGTCGAGGTCCGGCCGATGGGTCGTCCGGCAGCCGGGGTCATCGGGATCCGGCTCGCCCGGCAGGGCGACGCGGTCATCTCGATGAGCGTCGTCCAGCCCGACGCCGACCTGCTCGTCCTGACCGAGACCGGCTACGGCAAGCGCGTCCCGCTGACCGAGTTCCGGGTCAAGCACCGCGGCGGGCAGGGCGTCCAGCTCATCGCCCTCGAGGGGCGCAAGACCGGCGACGTCGCCGCCGTCCAGCAGGTCACCGAGGCCGACGAGGAGCTGTTCCTCATCAGCTCGGGCGGCCAGGTCATCCGGACCGAGACGAACACGATCAACCGCTACAGCTCGGGCGCCCGCGGGGTGATCGTCATGCGCCTGGCCGAGGGCGACCGGGTCGTCGCGATCGCGGCCTTCCGGGCGGGGCTGGCGGAGCAGGGGACCATCGAGGACAATGACCCGGGCGACGGCCCGACGGCGTGAGGAGAACCGGTGACCCAGTTCGGCGGTGAGGAAGCGCCCGTGTACGCGGACCGCTTCGACATCTACACCGGGAACGCGAACCCCGATCTCGCGCGCAAGATCTGTCGCTACCTCGGCGTCGAGCTCGGCCAGGCCGAGGTGTTCCAGTTCGCCAACGAGAACATCTTCGTCCGGATCCTCGACAACGTCCGCGAGAAGGACGTCTTCCTCGTCCAGCCGACCTGCCACCCGGTGAACCAGTCGATCATGGAGCTCCTGATCATGATCGACGCCTTCAAGCGGGCGAGCGCCGGCCGGATCACCGCCGTCATCCCGTTCTACAGCTACGGCCGGTCCGACAAGAAGGACCAGCCGCGGGTGCCGATCACGGCCCGCCTCATCGCGGACATGATCACGGTCGCCGGCGCGGACCGGGTCCTGACCATGGACCTCCACCAGGGCCAGATCCAGGGCTTCTTCAACATCCCGGTCGACGAGCTGACCGCGGTCCACATCCTGTCGAACTACTTCCGGACGAAGCACCTCGAGGACCTGGTGGTCGTCACCGACCTCGGCTTCGCCAAGCGGGCGCGGACCTTCGCCGAGCTCGTCGATGCCCCGCTGGCGATCATCGAGAAGCGCCGGGTCGGCAACCTCGACCGGGCCGAGCTGATGAACGTCATCGGCGAGGTCCGCGGCAAGCGCGCGATCATCGTCGACGACGAGGTCGACACGGCCGGGACGCTCATCGAGATCGTCCGGGCGCTCGAGCGCGAGGGGGTCAGCGAGATCTACGCCTGCGCCACCCACGGCGTGCTGTCCGACCCGGCGGTCGAGCGGATCCGCGACTCGAGCCTCAAGGAGGTCATCCTGACCGACTCGATCCCGCTCCCGCCGGCCAAGCGGATCAGCAAGATCAAGACGTTCTCGATCGCGCCGCTCATCGGCGAGGCGATCCGGCGGATCCACCGCGGCGAGTCGGTCGGCGCGCTGTTCAGCAGCGACGTCGCCCTGACCCAGCAGATGCTGATGTGGGAGGACGGCGTGGCGCGGACGCTCGACCTGCGCGAGGACGAGGACGATCGATCGCTACCGCGCAGCCCGATCCGGGCCACCCCGATGGCGACCCGGTTCGCCGGCGCCCGACCGGGCGATCGATGAGCCTCCAGCTCCATCGGCCCGACGGCCACGGCGGGCTCGAGAAGCGTCCCCCGGAAGAGGGCGACTGGCGGCAGGAGCTGCGCACGCCGCGCTGGGGCGCGGGGCTTCGCAGGCGGCGTCCCCCGCCGCTCGCCAACCCCGAGATGAACCCCACCTCGACCGCGATGGCGGTCGCGTTCTGGGTGTTCCTCGCGCTCGTGACGTTCGTCGTCCTGTTGGTGGGCTACGGCTCCGGGTTCTGGCAGCTGGGCTGAGCCGGGTCTCGGCGGCGCGGCTGGACCGCGGCCGACGGACGGCGTCGTGACACGCCTCACCTATACTGGCGACCCATGCTTGGATTCCTGAACCGCTTCGTCGACTCGAACGACCGCGAGCTCAAACGCATCCAGCCCGCGGTCGACGACGCGAACCGGCTCGAGCCGGAGATCGCCGCGCTTTCGGACGACGAGATCCGGGCCCGCTTCGCCGACCTCCGGGCCGAGATCCGCGAGACCGCCGAGCCCGACGAGCCGTCCGAAGACGAGCTCCACCATCCCGACCTCGAGCGCCGCCGCGAGCTGGCCAAGGATCGGCGCACGAAGGAGAACGAGCGCATCCAGGACGCGCTCGACAACGCCCTCCCCGAGGTCTTCGCGATGGCCCGCGAGGCGATGCGGCGGACGCTCGGGATGCGCCACTTCGACGTCCAGCTGATCGGCGGGCACCGTCCTCCACCAGGGCAAGATCGCCGAGATGCGGACCGGCGAGGGCAAGACCCTCGTCGCGCCCCTGGCCGCGATCCTCAACGCGATGACCGGGCGCGGCGTCCACGTCGTCACGGTCAACGACTACCTCGCCCGGCGCGACCCCCAGTGGATGGGCCCGGTGTTCCACTTCCTCGGGGTGAGCCTCGGGATCATCACCCACGACACGAGCTACCTGTTCGAGCCGGGCTACCCGACGAGCGACGAGCGGCTGGTCAACCTCCGACCGGTCGAGCGGGCCGAGGCGTATGCGGCCGACGTCACCTACGGGACGAACAACGAGTTCGGCTTCGACTACCTCCGCGACAACATGGTCGTCGAGCTCGAGCAACGGGTCCAGCGTGGCCACAGCTTCGCGATCGTCGACGAGGTCGACAACATCCTGATCGACGAGGCGCGCACGCCGCTGATCATCAGCGGCCAGGCCGAGGAGTCGGCCGACCAGTACTTCACCTTCGCCCGGATCGTGCCCCGCCTCGTCGCGAGGCCCGAGGGCGAGGAGGAGGGCGGCGACTACTTCGTCGACCTCAAGGACCGCGCGGTCAGCCCGACCGAGCAGGGCATCACCAAGATGGAGAAGTGGCTCGGGGTCGAGAACCTCTACGCCGCCGATCCAGTCCTCGCCCGCCACTTCGAGCAGGCGCTCAAGGCCCATGCGCTCTACAAGCGCGACCGCGACTACATCGTCAAGGACGGCGAGATCGTCATCGTCGACGAGTTCACCGGTCGCCAGATGCCGGGCCGGCGCTGGAGCGAGGGCCTCCACCAGGCCGTCGAGGCGAAGGAGGGCCTGCGCGTCCAGCGCGAGTCGGTGACGCTCGCCACGATCACCTTCCAGAACTACTTCCGGCTGTACGACAAGCTGGCCGGCATGACCGGTACGGCGATGACCGAGGCGGAGGAGTTCCACAAGATCTACAAGCTCGAGGTCGTGGCGATCCCGACCCACCGGCCGATGGTCCGCGACGACGAGGCCGACCTGGTCTATCGCAACGAGTCCGGCAAGTTCAACGCCCTCATCGACGAGATCGTCGAGATGCAGGAGGCGGGCCGGCCGATCCTCGTCGGCACCGTCTCGGTCGAGAAGTCGGAGATCCTCTCGGAGCTGCTCAAGCGGCGCGGGATCAAGCACGAGGTCCTCAACGCCAAGTTCCACGAGAAGGAGGCTCCGATCGTCGCCCAGGCCGGCCGGACCGGGGCGGTCACGATCGCCACGAACATGGCCGGTCGCGGCACCGACATCCTGCTCGGCGGCAACCCGGCCGGGCTGGCCAGCGAGATCCTCCACAAGCGCGGCCTGAACCCGGCCGAGGTCGACCGCGCGACGTACGACGAGGCGCTCGCCGAGGCCAAGGCGATCTGCGACGAGGACCACGAGCGGGTCGTCGGGGCCGGCGGGCTGCACATCATCGGCACCGAGCGCCACGAGAGCCGGCGGATCGACAACCAGCTCCGCGGCCGGGCCGGGCGCCAGGGCGACCCGGGCACGTCGCGCTTCTACCTGTCGCTCGACGACGACCTGATGAAGCGGTTCGCGTCGGACCGGGTCGCCGGCCTGATGGAGCGGATGGGCCTCGAGGACGACGTCGCGATCGAGTCGCGCCTCGTCAGCAAGACGATCGAGAGCGCCCAGAGCCGCGTCGAGGGCTTCAACTTCGACATCCGCAAGCGCGTCGTCGAGTTCGACGACGTGATCAACAAGCAGCGCGAGACGATCTACGCCGAGCGCGACAAGGTCCTCCGCAACGAGGACCTCGGCGAGACGATCGTCGGCTTCCTCGACGAGGAGATCGACGCGCTCCTCGACCAGTTCGCGGGCGGCGAGAGCGACGGGGAGTGGAACCTCGAGGGCCTCTCGGCGGCGCTGCGGGCCATGGGCCTCGACGGCCCGGGAACGAGCGAGGACGAGCTCTGGGAGGTCGGCGGCAAGGAGGCGCTCCGCGAGCACCTCCACGAGCTGGTCGACGCCAAGCTCGAGGAGAAGGAGCAGGAGGTCGGCGAGGCCGACTGGACGATGATCGAGCGGCTCGTCCTGCTGCGCACGATCGACTCGCTGTGGGTCGAGCACCTCACCGAGCTGGACGACATGCGCCGTGGGATCGGCCTGCGCGGCTACGCCCAGCAGGACCCGCTCAACGAGTTCCGGCGCGAGGCGTTCGCCCTGTACACCGAGCTGCGCGACCTCATCCGCCACCAGCTCGCGAACACGATCTTCCGGGTCACGATCACCCGCGAGCCGGCACCGCCCCCGATGCCCCTGCCGATGCCCGACGCGTCGACGCTGGCGGAGCTCAGCGACGGATCCGGCGACGGCTCGAACGGCGACGGGCGACCCACCCGGCGGACCCGTGCCCGGACCACGGCCGGGGGCGGGACGGCAGCGGCCGGCCCGGCGGGCGCGATCGCGCGGGGCCTGCCGAGCGGGCCGAGCGTCCAGGGTGTCCGCGAATCGCTCGGTGACGAGGTCGTCGGCGGAGGAGCAGGGCCGAGCGATGCTCCCGGCGCCCTCCGCCCCGGGTACACGCCGACCGGCCAGCGGATCGGACGCAACGACACGTGCTTCTGCGGCTCAGGGCTGAAGTACAAGCGGTGTCACGGCCGGTGACGGAGGGGTCGCCCGACCGCCGGGCGCGGTGATCCGCGATCTCGGCCGCCTCGCCATCGTCGGGTTCGCGGTCGTCGTCGCCGTCGGGGCCTACGGCACGTACCGGATCTGGGACCAGGGACGCCAGGACGAGCGCCGACCGGCGAGCGCCCTCGTCGTCCTCGGGGCCGCCCAGTACGACGGCCGTCCGTCGCCGGTCCTCGCCGCCCGGCTCGACCACGCGGTGGCCCTGTTCCTGAGCGGCGACTATCGCTGGTTCGTCGTGACCGGCGGGAAGGCGGACGGCGACCGGACGACCGAGGCCGCCGTCGCCAGGACGTACGCGATCGAGCACGGCGTGCCGGCCGACCGGATCCTCGTCGAGGACCACGGCCGGACGACCCTCGAATCGCTCGAGGCCGTGGCCGGCATCCTCCGTCCGAAGGGCATCGACGACGCGGTCTTCGTATCCGACCCGACCCACATGCTGCGGGTCCTCCGGATGGCCGAGGACCTCGGCATCCGGGCCTGGGGATCGCCCACGCCGACGAGCCCGATCGCGGCGGACGCCGGGCGCACCGTGGCCGCCTACGTTCACGAGCTGGGAGCGCTGGCCCTCTACCTGACCGTCGGCGGGGCCCCGGCCGGTGAGCTCGCAGAGCCGCGCTGATCACGCTCGATTCAACCGTTTTCCCTCTTGGCGTGGGAAGGTTGTGCCGGTATACTGGGCCAAGTTTCGAACGGACCGGCCCGGAGGGGGGCCTTCCCCGAGCGCATCCGCGCCACCGCGCTGCCATTCCCCTGCCCACTAGAGAGGGAATCGTGAAGCAGGCCGAGGAAGCATCGTTCATCGATCTCATCGCCTGCGAGCGTGATTGTCGGAACTGCAGCTATGCCGCCGCCCTCGATTGCGACGGCAACTGCGGCATCTGCCCCCACAACAGCTACTGTCCGTGCGTGAACCCCGTCGTCGCCCGGAGCAAGACCGCCCTGCGGCTGATCGAGCTCCGTCCGATCCTCCTGCAGGAAGCTCAGGCGAGCCGGTCCTAGTGGACGCGCCCGCCATCCGCGACCTGGCCGAGCGGATCCGGTCGACCTCGGGGCGTCTTTGACCTTCCCGCGAAGGAAGCCCGCGTCGCCGAGCTCGAGACGCTGACCCAGGAGCCAGGCTTCTGGGACGACCCCAAGACCGCGCAGGGCGTGCTCCTGGAGGCCGACGGCCTGCGCAACGACGTCGCTCTGTGGCGTGCCTTCGAGGAACGGTCGGATGAGCTCCTGACGCTCGTGGAGCTCATCGAGGAGTCGTCCGATCCGGAGCTCGAGGCCGAGCTCGAGCGGAAGGCGGCGAGCCTGGCGGCGGACTTCCGGACCGCTCGCTCGCAGCTGCTCTTCTCCGGCCCGTACGACGCCGGCTCGGCGATCCTGTCGATCAGCGCCGGGGCAGGCGGCACGGAGGCGACGGACTGGGCCGACATGCTCCTCCGGATGTATCTCCGCTGGGCCGATCGACACCGCTTCGCCACCGAGGTGATCGACCGCCAGGAGGGCGAGCAGGCCGGGATCAAGAGCGCCACGGTCGAGGTCGACGGCCGCTTCGCCTACGGCTTCCTCCGGGCCGAGCGGGGCGTCCATCGGCTCGTCCGGATCAGCCCGTTCGATTCGCAGAAGCGGCGCCAGACGACGTTCGCCCTCGTCGAGGTCCTGCCCGAGGTCGAGGACGACGTCGAGATCGAGCTCGACTGGGACGAGGTCCGGGTCGACACCTACCGCAGCCAGGGCGCCGGCGGCCAGCACGTCAACAAGACCGATTCGGCGGTCCGGCTGACCCACCTGCCGACCGGGATCGTGGCCCAGAGCCAGAACGAGCGGTCGCAGACCCAGAACAAGGAGACCGCGATCAAGGTGCTCAAGGCGCGGCTCCTCGAGAAGGCGCTGGAGGAGAAGGAGGCCGAGCTCCGCGTGCTCAAGGGCGAACACGTCGAGGCCGGCTGGGGGAACCAGATCCGGAGCTATGTCCTCCACCCCTACCAGATGGTCAAGGACCTCCGGACGAACCACGAGACGAGCAACACGACCGCGGTCCTCGACGGCGACCTCGACCCGTTCATGCTCGCCGAGCTCGAGCGCGTGGCGACCGACGAAGGCGGCACCGGCGAGCCGGTGGCCGGCACCCCGGCCCGGCCTCGCTGACGATGCGGACGGCCGTCTGGTGAGCGCCGAGCGGAGGCCGCTGCCCGCATCGCTGATCGGGACGGCCTTCAGGCCGGCCCGGTCCGACGACCTGCCCGAGTGCGCTCTCATCTGGCGCGAGGCGCTCAACGACTATCTCGAGGCGCTCAACCTCGAGCCGATCCCGGACCAGCTCGGTCCGATCGGTCGGCTCCATGCCCACACCCTGTCGACCGACCCCGACCGCTTCGTCGTCGCCACCGTGCCGGCCGACGGCGGGTCCCGGATCGTCGGGTTCGGTGCCGCCGTCGAGCGTGGCTCGCTCTGGTTCCTGTCGATGCTGTTCATCCGGCCCGAGGCCCAGGGGCAGGGGCTCGGCCGGGCGATCCTCGAGCGGATCCTGCCCGCGCCCGACCGGATCGGGACGCTGGCCACCGCCGTCGACAGCCTCCAGCCGATCTCGGTCGCGCTCTACTCGAGCTATGGGATCGTGCCCCGGATGCCGGTCCTCGACATGCGCGGCGAGATCCGGCGGCCCGAGGCGCTGCCGGCGCTGCCGTCGGGCGTCGTGTCGATCCCGTTCGAGACGATCGCCGAGGGTCCCGCGGGAGGCTCGGGTCATCGCGAGCTCGCGGCGACCGTGAACGCGCTCGACCGCGAGCTGCTCGGTGTCGAGCACCCCGATGACCACCGGTTCCTGCGCTCGGAGGGCCGGCAGGGGTTTCTCTACCGAGGGCCCGACGGGGCGCCCCTCGGATACGGCTACGCCGGCTCCGTCGGCCGGATCGGACCGATCGCGATCCGCGACGGAGCGCTCCTCGAGGCCGTCGTCGGCCACCTCGCGGACGCCGTCCCGGCGCGTGGCGCCCGGGCCGTCTGGGCGCTCGGGGGCGCCCCGCGCCTCATCCCGACGCTCCTGGCGGCGGGGCTCCGGACCGAGGGACACCCGCTGCTGCTGTGCTGGGATCGCCCGTTCGGTGACTTCGCCCGCTACGTCCCGATCTCGCCCGGACTGCTCTGAGCCCCCGTTCGGCGCGCACCGTGGTAGCCTCCTCAGACGTGGCTCCCTCGTTCGTGCCCAGGGCTGGAGCCGGGACCCGATGATCGGCGAGCTGCGCCGGTCCGGGTCGCCGCCTCGGAGCAGATCGTGACCCTGGCCCCCCTTCGAGCCGCCGCCCGCTCGCACCGCGGGCGCCCGGTCGGGCTCGCCCCGACGGAATCGCCGGTCGACGGGGCGGTCGTCGTGCTCCACGACGTGACGAAGACCTACCCCAACGGCAACGTCGCCCTGCGCGACGTCGACCTCGTCGTGCCCGAGGGCGACTTCGTCTTCCTCGTCGGTCCGTCCGGAGCCGGCAAGTCGACCCTGATCCGGCTGCTCATCCGGGACGAGATCGCGACGACCGGGGCGGTGATCCTCGACGGCCAGGACCTGGCCCGCCTGCCCCGGCGGGCGGTCCCGCGCATCCGGCGCAAGATCGGGATCATCTTCCAGGACTTCAAGCTGCTGCCGACCAAGACCGTCCGGGAGAACGTCGCGTTCGCCCTCGAGGTGACCGGGACGCCGAGCCGCGAGATCGGTCCGGCGGTCGATCGCGTCCTCGCCCTCGTCGGGCTCACGGCCCAGGCTCGCCAGCTCCCGAGCACCCTGTCGGGCGGCGAGCAGCAGCGGACGGCGATCGCCCGGGCCCTCGTCCACGACCCACGGCTGATCATCGCCGACGAGCCGACCGGCAACCTCGACCCGCTCATCAGCTGGGAGATCATCCAGCTCCTGCTCCGGATCAACGAGCTCGGCGTGACGGTGCTCATGGCGACCCACAACGCCGAGATCGTGACCGCGCTCCGGAAGCGCGTCGTCGCCCTCGAGGAAGGCCGGGTCATCCGCGACGAGGAGGCCGCGGCCTACCACCGTGAGGACTGACCCGACGTGATCTCGTTCGTCGCGTTCAGCCTGCGGCGCGCCTGGCAGGGATTCTGGCGGAACGCGGTCATGAGCCTGGCGGCGACGGCGACGATGATCTTCATGCTCGTCCTGCTGTCGGGCTTCTTCGTCGTCCTGACCGGCCTCAACGCCGGGCTGGAGTTCGTCGAGCAGAAGGTCCAGATCGTGGCCGACGTGAAGGACAGCGCGACGACACCCGCGATCGAGGACCTGACGGCCAGGACGGCGGCGCTGCCCGAGGTCGCGAGCGTCGAGTACGTCAGCTCCGGCGAGGCGCTGCGGCGCTTCCAGGAGCGGCTCCAGCAGCAGGGCCGCGAGGACCTCACGAAGGCGCTCGACAAGAACCCGCTGCCGGGCTCGATCGAGGTCAAGCTCAAGGACCCCAAGGTGTTCGGGAACGTCGTCGAGTTCCTCCGGGCGGACCCGTCGATCGAGCGGGTCAAGGAGGTCCAGAGCCTCGTGGACCGGGTCCTGACGGTGACCAACCTGCTCCGGACGGGCGGCCTCGTCGTCCTCGCCCTCGTCGGGGTCGTCGTCCTGTTCATCATCGTCAACACGATCCGGCTCGCGGTCGTCGCCCGGGCCGAGGAGATCGAGATCATGCGCCTCGTCGGGGCGTCGGACGCGTTCATCCGCTGGCCGTTCATCTTCGAGGGGGCCCTCGTCGGGCTGATCGGCGCCGTGGTGACGCTCGTCATCCTCGCGCTCGGGGCCGACCCGCTCGGGCGGGTGATGACCGGCTTCTTCGAGGTCCTGCCGCTCCAGCTCGGGACGCTTGGGCGCGACCTGACCCTGATCGTCCTCGTCACCGGCATCGGACTGGGGGTCCTCGGCTCCTGGCTGTCGGTTCGGAGCTACCTCCTCAAATAGGGCCCTGCGGCCGATCCGGCCGAGTCGTCGTACGCTGTCCGCCCGATTCCCCCGAGGGTTCGACTCCCCGACTCCCCGGACCCTCCGACCCTCACAGGACCGCCACCGATGACCGACCCCCTGCCGCCCCTTCCCCCCGTCGCGGATTCAGTGCCAGGCCCCGTCGAGACCGAGCTCAGCGCCACGCCCGAGCCCGGCGCCGGCGCCGGTCGACCGGCCGCTCCGGAGCTCGCCACCCGGGGCGCCGGCCGACGCTCGACCGCCGTTGCCCTGGCCGTCGTTGCGGTGCTCGCCGGGGGCGCCCTGTTCGTGTCTGGCTTCGCCCTCGGCTCGCTCAGGGCGACGACGCCGGGGACTCCGGTCGACGAGCAGACGGCCTTCCAGCCGTTCTGGGACGCCTACCGATCGGTGACCGAGCACTACGCCGGCCCGCCGGTCGACCGCAAGCAGCTCATCGACGGCGCGATCCGCGGGATGATCGCCGCGCTCGGCGACCCCTTCTCGGCCTACCTGAGCCCCGACGAGTACCGCCAGTCGCTCCAGGGCCTGTCGGGGCGGTTCGAGGGCATCGGCGCCCGGGTCGAGGCCCGCCGGCTTACCGGGACGGGGGATTGCCCGACGCTCGGCAACGGCTGCGGCCTCGTCGTCGTGGAGCCGATCCAGGGGGCGCCGGCCGAAAAGGCCGGACTGCTTGCCGGGGATCGGATCACGGCGATCGACGGGGCGACCGTCGACGGCCAGACCGTCGACCAGGCGCTGGCGCGCGTCCGCGGCCCGAAGGGGACGACCGTCACCCTCGCGGTCGTCCGCGGGACGGGCACGCCGTTCGACCTCCCGATCGTCCGCGACGTGATCGTCCAGCCCGAGGTCAGCACGAAGACGCTGGCCGGCGGCACCGTCGGCTACATCCGGCTGAGCGGGTTCAGCGACCAGGCGGCCAGCGACTTCCGCGCTGCCGTCGGCGCGGACGTCGCGGCCGGTCGGGATCGGCTCATCCTCGATCTGCGCGGGAACCCGGGCGGCTACGTCACCGACGCCCAGCAGGTCCTCAGCCAGTTCGTACCCGCCGGGACGACGATCTTCTCGCAGCAGGACGCGACCGGGACACGGGTCCCGACGGTCGCCCTGCCCGGCGGCGCGGCGACCGACCCGTCGATCCGCCTCGTCGTGCTCATCGACGGCGGGAGCGCCTCGGCCAGCGAGATCGTCGCCGGCGCCCTCCAGGACCTCGGGCGAGCCCAGCTCGTCGGTTCGAAGTCGTACGGCAAGGGCACGATCCAGGTCTGGCAGCAGCTCGCCGACGACAACGGCGGGTTCCGCCTGACCGTGGACCGCTGGCTCACGCCGAACGGCCGCTGGATCCACGGCCAGGGGCTCACCCCGGACGTGCCGGTCGATGCCTCGACGGCCGCGGGCAGCAGTGACCCTGTCCTCGACCGGGCGCTCGAGCTGCTCGCCGCCCCATCCTCAGGGTCGCTGGCGGAGCGCCGGGCGGCCTGACCGACGCCGGACCGCCGGGCGGCCCGGGTTTCGCCCTCGGGCCAGGGTCCGGATCGGCGCGGCGGGCGAGCGGGCGCTTGCGCTCGCCGTCCGCTTCGATTACGGTGTGCCGCGAACGAAAGGAGGTGATGTGCAGTGAGTGAACGTACGAGCTGCACCACCTCGCAGGAGATGGCCGTCTAAGCGGACAACCCTGCGGGTGGTTGAAGCTTTCGAACGCCGGTCCGAGAGGGCCGGCGTTCGTGCGCCCGGGCCGCTCCGAGGGACGGCCGGCCGCCTGCCGGATCCAGCCCATCCGGGGCGGCCAAGAGCGCACACTCTCCCTTCCCGGGAGTCCCACCCGAAGGAGTCCGATCGATGGGCGAGGAGACGATCGCCCACAACCGAAGAGCCCGCCACGAGTTCACGATCGACGATACGTTCGAGGCGGGTATCGTCCTGACCGGGACCGAGATCAAGTCGATCCGGGCGCGGAAGGTCAACCTGGCCGACGCCTACGTCCGGATCGACAAGGGCGAGGCCTGGATGTACGGCATGCACGTCGCCCCGTGGGAGACCGGGAACCGCTACAACCACGAGGCGAAGCGGCCCCGCAAGCTGCTCGTCCACCGGGCCCAGATCACCCAGCTCCTCTCGCGCACGAAGCAGAAGGGCCAGACGATGGTTCCGCTCAAGCTCTACCTCACCGAGCGCGGCCGGGCCAAGGTCGAGGTCGGGCTTGCCCGAGGCAAGCAGCTTCACGACCGGCGGCGGGACATCGCCGATCGCGATTCACGGCGCGACGTCGCCCGCGAGCTGGCGGACGTGCAGCGAGGTCGGGGCTGACGGTGGCCGCCGACCGCGATCAGCGGAGGAGGTAGCGCCGGCTGAGCGGGACCTCGGCGACGGGCTCGATCGCCAGGACGCGGCCTCCGAGCGACACCGTCCCGTCCGCCGGATCGACCTCGACCGGCGCGGTCGCGCGGTTGGCCCAGAGCGATCCCCGGTCGAGTCCCCGGCAGCCGCGCACGGCCGCCAGCGGCCGGCGAGTGCCGAGCCGCCCGGCGAGGCCCCCATCGGCGGCGGCGGCTGCGACGAACGTGAGCGCGACGTCGGCGGCCGCGTGGCCGAGGGCAGCCCAGTCGGCCAGGTAGCGGGTCGGCTCTGCCCGCTCGACGCTCGCGTTGCCGTCACCAAGCGGGCCCCAGGCGTGCGCGCCGGCCTTGAGCACGATCTCGGGCTTCACCCCGAGGAACGCCGGCTTCCAGAGGACGATGTCGGCCAGGCGGCCCGGCCGGAGCGAGCCGACCTCGCCGGCGATCCCATGGGCGATCGCCGGCTCGATCGTCGCCTTCGCCAGGTAGCGCAGGACCCGGGCGTTGTCGTCGTACGGATCGGCAGCCGTCGGCGGGCAGGCCCGGCCAGCCTGCCCCGGCCTCGGTCGTGCGCCAGGCCTTCATGACGTGGGCGAGCTGGAGCGTCCGGCGGAGGACCTCGCCGATCCGGCCCATGCCCTGCGAATCGGAGTTGACGATCGCGATCGCCCCGAGCTCGTGGAGCGGTCCCTCGGCGGCCATCGTGGCCGGATGGATCCGGTCCCGGACGAGGGCGACGTCGGAGGGCACCCACGGGTTGCCGCCGTGGTTGAGGAGCGTCATCGCCACGTGCTCGGCGAGCGCGGCGACCCCGAAGGGGAGCGTCGGCGTCGTCGACGAGCACAGGATCGAGCGTTCCCGGACCAGCCCGATGAGGTCGGGCACGTGACCGCCGCCGGCTCCTTCGACGTGGTAGGCATGCACGGTCCGGCCGGCGATTGCCGCGACCGTGTCCTCGAGCTCGGCGGACTCGTGCAGGCCGTCCGTGTGGAGCGACACCGCCACGTCGGCCCGGTCGGCGAAGGCCAGGGTCCGGTCGATGAGCTCGGGGAACGCCCCATAGTCCTCGTGGATCTTGAACCCGACGGCACCGGCCTCGATGAGCGGCTCGAGCCCACCGTCGTCCTCGGCCCGGGCCCCGGCCTGGAGGCCGACGTTGAGCGGCCACGTCTCGAAGGCCATGAGCCTGCGGAGCATCTGGCGGGGCGGCTCCTCGAAGCCGGCCGTGATCAGCGTCGTCGTCCCCGCCGCCAGCGCGGCGGGCAGGAGAGCCGGCGTGATCAGGTGGACGTGCGAATCGACGATGCCCGGGGTGGCGATCAGCCCGTAGCCCATGATCGGGTCGGTATGCGGCCCGATCGGCAGCTCGATCCCGTCGCTGATGTCCGGGTTGCCGGCTCGCCCGATCCCGACGATCCGGCCGTCCTTGATCCCGATGTCGGCCTTGACCACGCCGACGGTCGGGTCGACCACGACGACCCCGGCGACGACGACGTCGAGCTCGGACGGACCGGCCGCCCGGTCGTCCTGGGTCATCCGGCTGCGGACGTTCTTGGCGTAGCCCCACAGCGGCTCGTCACCGGGGGCGTGGGCATCGCGCTCGACGCGCAGCCAGAGGTCCGTGTCGGCGATCCGGATCCGGTCGTCGAGTCGTCGGGCCGTAACGCGCCCCGTACTCGGCGCGAGAGAGCCGGCTCACCGGACCGGGGCCTCCGGCCCGGCTCGGTCATCCGCAGCCCCGCCGAGTCGACCCCCGAACCGGACGAGATCGACCGCCCGGACCTCGCCGGGAGCCCAGCGGGCCGTGTCCCCGGCCGGGATGTCGAGACGGAAGCCACGGGCGGCCGCGCGCTCGAAGACGAGCCGTGAGTTGACCCGCTCGAACGGGTAATGCGAGGACACGCGGACGATCCGACGCGACCGGTTCTCGACCGTCAGGCGGCGGCGCTCGCGCCCAACCGCAAGCTCGATCTCGCCCGTGCCGAGGCGGATCTCGCCGGGGATCACCCGCGATCGTCCGGGCGATCGGCAGCGGCCGGCCCGGCCGTCGCGGACACCCCGAGGGGGTCGACCGGTCCGAGCGGGTCGAGCAGGACAACCAGCCGCGCGCCGTCATCCAGGAGGACCTCCAGGCGAACCTCGTCGAGCAGGTCCCGGACCCCGTCCATGAGCTCAGCCTCGGTGATCGCCGAGCGTCCGGCGGCCTCGACCTCGGCGTAGCCGCCACCGGCCCGGGCCGCCTCGAGCATGGCGTCGCAGATGAGCGCGACGGCCTCCGGGTGATTGAGCGGGAAGCCGGCCGCCCGATGACGCCGCGCGAGCTCGGCGGCGCTGAAGATCAGGAGGCGCTCCTCTTCCCACGGTGTCAGGCGCATCGCGAGACATGGTATCGACCGGTGACGCGGCCGACACGCAGGTCCCACGACGCACCGGCCGCGAGCCGTGCCCTTGGCCGATCGGGGCCGTCGCGCTAGACTGGAGCCACGGGGATGCGTGGATTCGACAGGGTCCAGCTGCCCGGGAGTGCGAGCCGAGGTGCCGTCAGGCCTCGTTAAACAGGCGGCAAATCGAAGTACCTGGCAACCGCCAGTCGACTCTCGCCTTCGCCGCTTAGGCGGTAAGGTGAGCGTGGAAGCAGCCTCCTCCTCGCGGGCTGTGGAAGCGTCATTCAGCGAGGATGCAGCCGGCGCCAGCGTCGCGTAAGGCCGGACCAAGCCCGATCTAGGGAGACGTGACTGGACCGTTCGGTAGCCTGCCGATGGGCGCTCGTGCGGTCGACGACAAACCATCGGACACGCTCGTAGTGGTCCCGGGCGACGGGTTCTGGACGGGGAGTTCGACTCTCCCCCATCTCCACCACCACCTGGTCGGGCGTGCCTTTTCGGGCACGCCTGCGGCTGCCCGGCGCCTGCCGGATGGCACTTCCGGCCAGCCCACGCGCTGGCGACGATGGACCCGAACGGAGGTCCAGCATGCGAGTTCTCGTCGTCTACGCGAGCCGCCACGGAGCGACGGAGGGGATCGCGGACCGGATCGCCTCGGCACTCGGCCGGCGCGGGATCGAAGTCGGCCTGCAACCGGCCCACGATCGGCCTGAGGTAGCCGGCTGGGACGCCGTGATCGTCGGCAGCGCCGCCTACACCTTCCACTGGCTGAACGACGCCACCCAGTTCGTCCGGCGCAACCGGTCCGAGCTTGCCAGTCGGCCGGTGTGGCTCTTCAGCAGCGGCCCGATCGGAACCGACACGACCGACACGAAGGGTCGCGACGTCCGCGAGGCGGCCGAGCCACGCGAATTCGCTGAGTTCCGTGACGCCATCCATCCCCGTGGCGAGGCGGTCTTCTTCGGAGCCTACGATCCCGAGGCCAAGCCGATCGGCTTCATGGAGCGGATCACGCGCCTGATGCCCGCCGCGCGCAACGCGCTGCCGGCCGGTGACTTCCGCGACTGGGGGACCATCGAGGCCTGGGCGGGAACGATCGCCGACGAGCTGGGCCTCGTCCCGGTCGGCTGAGCGTCGCGCCGGCTCAGGCGACGGGCGTCTTGAGCGCGACGGCGATCCCGGCGACCCACGCCTCGATCTCGGGCCACGGCCGGTAGTCGCCCTCGTCGGCCCGGACGACCTTGACGATCGCCCGCTCGCCGAAGCCGAGCTGGCTCTTGTCCAGCAGGCCCGCGAAGATCCGATGGTCGCGGGCGCCCGTGACGGCTCGAATCGGGGCGACGTCGATCGCCTCCTCCTCGGGCTTCGGCGGGTCGCCGATCGGCCCGCTCGAGAAGAGCCAGACGGGCCGCTCGGCCAGCGCCGGTGCCTCACGTTCGACGAACCGCTTGGCCTCGTCCAGCCAGCGTCCGGCGTAGACCGCGCTTCCGAGGATGACGGCGTCGTAGCCCTTCAGGCTGCGTACCTCGTCGGGCGCCACGACCTCCGCCCCGATGTCGGCCTTGGCCAGCGCACGACCGATCGCCTCCGCGATCTGGGTCGTCGCCCCGTGCTTGGAGGCGACGGTCACGAGCACGTTCATCTGCGTCCTCCAGCCCGAGGCGAGCGCGTGCGACGGCTGGCCGCGTGACGGTGTCCGCCCCCGGGTGACTCGACCATGGCGTCGCGAGCGCCGCGGCGCCAGAGCCGATCGGACCATCGGGACGGGTCGGCGGAGGGCCGGTCGGCAGGCGTGTGGGGAGCAGAGCCGAGCCGGCGACTACTTGCCCCTGAGGATGACCCCGATCATCTGGGCGTAGTGGCTGTACCAGGTCTCCTTGTGGATGACCTTGCCCGTCCGGTCCTTCACGATGCGTGTCACCCAGACGTCCTGCCCGTCCGCCGGGTACTCGATCATCTCCGACTGGCCCTTCTTCAGCGCGGACGTGTACTTGACGACCGTGTAGCCCGGCCGGTAGTTCTTGACCGTGGGCCGGCTGAAGGAGACGCGACGCCCGGTCGGGACGCTGTAGAGGGTGAACCGCACGATCCCGGGGCGGGCGTACGTCCGGATGAGGATCGGGTACTTCGTGTCGTTCCGGAAGGTCATGTCCTGGGCGCTGCCGCCGTCGCTCTTGAAGACCGTGGCGTCGAGGCCCTTCGGGTAGCGGCTGATGTAGTAGTAGTGGTTCTTCCGGGCGCCCATCTGGAGGCCGGCTCGGATCGCCGCGTTGAACAGGGTGGTGGACGACGAGCAGATCCCGCCGCCGATCGACTTGCCCTCGACCGAATGGCCGTCGATGATGGCGCCGCCGAGCTTGTAGCCCTTGGCCAGGCTGACCTCGCCGACGGTCTTCCAGTAGCTGAACCACTGGCCCGGCGCGACGACCGTCCCGTTGATCGCCATCGACGGAATCGTGATGTTCGCCGAGAAGCCATTGTGCGCCCCGACCGCGTAGTAGGTGGTCCAGGTCGAGATCGCCCGCATCATCGGTGCGGCCTTGGACGCTTCCTCCGTCGTCAGCTTGGGCTGGACGAGGGCCAGGGCGGGCACGATCGCCGCCGACGGGTCCTTGCCCGCGCCGGCGCGGGCGACGAGGAGCTCCTGGACCGCGGCCACCGTACCGGGGACGTCGAGCTTGCGCCCGGTCTTCGCCGGCTTGACCCCGACCACGCCGCCGCCCTTGCTCGTGTAGAACGTCGCGTCGACGGCCTTCTGGTCGACCTTCTTCGAGAGCGTCGTGACGGCCGCCTGGACCTTGGCTGGGTCGACGAGCGGGCCGTAGCTCCCGTCCGGCCAGGCACCGAACGTGATCCACGAGCGAACGACCTTGTCGGCGATGGTCCAGCGGTCCTTGCCGTGGTTCAGGGTGACCGGGGCGACCATCCGCCCGGCCCGGGAGCGGGCGATCATCGCATCCGTATCGGTCACGGCCGGAGCGACCGGCGTGACCACGAGCGGGATCGTCATCGTGGACGGGGCGTCGGGCGCGTCGAGCGCGTCGGAGATCGACGCGACCATGGCCTCTTCGTCGACGTCGCTGCCCCAGTACGCCGGGGTGTCGACGAAGGCGTCCGGGGTGGTGGTCACGACGGCAGCCGTCGGCGCGCGATCGATCTTCGCGGCGATCGTGGCCAGGCTGGCTGCCAGGACGTCCCGATCGATCGCGACCCGCGGGGCCACGGTTACCTTGTTCAGGGCCGTCCGGGCCTCCTCGACGACCCGCTCGACCGGGTTGCCCGTGCGTCCGACCGCGAAGGCCTGGTCGAGCATCGTGTCGACGTCAGCTCGCCGACCGAGCTGGGCGTAGGTCAGGCTGGTCGAGCCCGTGGGGGTCGTCAGGGTCACCGTGCCGGTCCCGATGGACGCAAACGCGTCCTCGAGCTTGGCCGACGCCTCGGACCGGGTCAGGCCGGCCACGTCCACGCCGCCGACGGACACGCCCATGGCGACCTTCCCGGCGTAGCTCTGCTCGTAGGCCAGGACGGTGCCGATGGCCGCGACGGCGACCAGGAGGAAGCCGACGACGAACGCGACGAGCACGCGGCTGAGCCGCCAGCGCCTCGTCTCGAGCGCGGCCCCGCTGACCTGGGTCTCGGTCGTGGTGGTCATGATGCGTGCGTCATCCTACCAGCAAGTTTCGTCGAATCCAGGGGGTACGGTTCTCCCATCCTCCGAACCGTGGCAAGACGGATGAGGCGGGTCCAGTGTGTCAGGGGCGGGGCAGGACGACAATCCGCCGGTTCGGCTCCTCGCCGATCGACTGGGTCACGACGTCCGGGTTGTCGCGCAGGGCGATGTGGATCCAGCGTCGTTCGAGCGCCGACATTGGCTCGAGCTGGAGCATCTTGCCGGTCTCGACCACGCGCTCGGCGGCTCGCCGGGCGATCTCCACGAGCTGGCGCTCGCGCCTGCCCCGGTAGTCCTCGACATCGACGAGAACCCGGGTCCAGTCGCCCATCCGGCGCGACAGCATCAGGTTCACGAGGTGCTGGAGCGCCGAGAGGCGCTCGCCCTTGCGGCCGATGAGGGCCCCGAGGGCCTCCTTCTCCGCCTCGTCGCCGACCACGTTGAGCCGGCTGGTGTCGCCGGTCTGGACCTCGACGCGGACGTCGAAGTCCAGCAGCTCCATGAGCTTCTCGAGGATCTCCTTGCCCGCGGCCAGGGCCTCGGGCGAGGCCTCGGCGGCGTCGAGCTCGGCTCGCTCGGCGGCGACCGAGCCGCGGGCGGCCGCCAGCTCGGCGCGATCGCGCTCGGTCAGGTCGGTCGACGGGGCGCGGCGGGGCTGGTCCTCCCGGCGCGGCGGCCGGCTCCCGCGATCGTCGCGTCGCGGCGGGCGCTCCGCGGTGCGGGGCTGCCCTCGCGACGCGGTCGATCGTCATGGCGCGGCGGACGGCTCGCGCGATCATCGTGTCGTGGCGGGCGATCCTCGCGCGGCCGGTCGTCATGGGGGCGCTCGGCGTGGCTCGGCGGGGGCAACGGCGCGGACTGGGCCGCCTCACGCTTCGGGGCGGCCCCGCCCAGCGCGTTGCGCGGCGCGGCGACGATCCGGGCGGGTTCCGCGCCCATCCCGAGGACGCCCCG
Source organism: uncultured Chloroflexia bacterium (assembly GCA_963708065.1). Lineage (GTDB taxonomy): Bacteria > Chloroflexota > Limnocylindria > Limnocylindrales > CSP1-4 > Chersky-267. The sequence continues at coordinate 305,542 of CAVPRZ010000011.1, read as the reverse complement.
GCTGCCCGGGGTCATGATCTCGAAGTCGAGGTCGTCGAGCCCGACCGAGAACGCCTCGCGGGCGTTGCGCAGGGCCTCTTCGACGGTCTTGCCGGTGAACTCCTGGTAGGCACTCATGTCAACGTCGTCTCCCTCGGCGGCCCTTGCGGCCGCTGCGTTCGCGGGGTCGGACGGTCGAGCCTGCGCGCGCGGCTCGCTCGTCGGTATTCGTGAGCACCGAGCTCGGTGCCCGCTTCGTGGGATCGGGCGCCGGGACGGCGACCGGGAAGCGCGGAGTGTGGTCCCGGGCGAAGCCCGGGGTCCAGCCGAAGAGCGGGAACATCCCGCCCCAGCCCAGGATCAGGTACTGCTGCACGATCGAGAAGAGCGTCGAGACGATCCAGTAGATGAACAGGCCGGCCGGCAGGATCCCGCCGTAGAAGACGGAGATGAACGGCACGAAGATCATCGTCTGGCGCTGGATCCGTGTGTTCGGGTCGTCGGTGGCGCCGCCGCCGGCGGGCATCGCCATCCGCGACTGGACCAGCTGGAGGAGCGCCGAGATGATCGCCAGGACGGAGATCCCGATGGCGAGGATCGGGGTGGTGAAGAGCACGCTCGGCTGGCTCAAGTTGATCCCCAGGACCGTCGAGTTGATGCACGGGATGACCGGCGGTGGCGAGGGATGCGGCGGCGGGACGGGCGGGCAGTTGAGATGGATGACCGGGATCCCGAACACCTTGAGCATCCCGCTCGGATCGACGTTCTGGAGGCCGCTCGAGAACACCTGGTACATCGGGAACAGGAGCACGAGGAACAGGAGCATGGGCAGGCACCCGGCAAGCGGGTTGATCCCGCGCTCCTTGTAGAACTCGGCCTGGGCGGCCTGGGCCTTCGTCCGATCGCCCTTGTATCGCTTCTGGATCTCCCTCAGCTCGGGCTGGACCAGCTGCATCCGCCTCTGTCGACACCGTCTGGCGGCGGAACAGCGGGACCTGGATGAACCGGACGATGAGCGTCACGATGACGATCGCGATCGCCATGTTACCGGTCAGCTGCTCGAAAAAGACGAGCAGGATGAGGAGCGCCTGGAAGATCGGGGTGAACAGCCAGGCGATGGCCGAGATCGGATCCGTCGGGGTCGCCGGGTGGAGCGGAATGGAGTTCGGATTGTTGGTCGGGACCGGCGTCGCGGTCGGTGCGATGGAGGCGCCCGGCACCGCGACGGATGAGGCAGGTGGTGCGGTCACACCCAGCGGAGCGCAGGCCACGAGCAGGATGGCGACGGCGACGAGGGCGACGACCGCGAGGATTCGCCGGTCGGTCGCGAGGCGCAGCCATCGCCCCAGGAGGAGACGCCTCCTAGCGGACGGGGTCATAGCCGCCCGGATTCCAGGGGTGACACCGGGCGATCCGCCGCGCTCCCATCCAGCTGCCCTTGAGCAGGCCGTACTTCGCGATCGCCTGCTCGGTGTAGCGCGAGCAGGTCGGCTCGAAGCGACAGCTGGACGGCAGGAAGAAGAACACGATCCGGTAGAGCTTGATCAAGCCGATCCCGAGCGTCTTCACGCGGTCGTCCGTCCTCCCAGGACCCCTCCTCGCTGGAGGAGCCGCCGAACCGCCTCGGCCATCTCGTCGTGGCTGGCGTCCACGACGGCCGGGCGGGCGATGATCAGGACGTCCCAGCCGGGCTGGAACGAGGGCGCCATCACCCTGAGCACCTCACGGAGCCGTCGCCGGATTCGGTTGCGGACCACCGCGCCGCCGAGTCGCCGGCCGGTCGACAAGCCGATCCGGGTCGTCTCGAGGTCGGTCCTCAGGAACCGGGCTGCGAGGAGCGGGTGGGACCGGACGGTCCCGTCGCCCTGGAGCGCCCGGAAATCCTTCGGTCGGGAGAGCACCACGAGCCGCGGCGCCTTCGCTCCGCGTTCGCTGGTCAGGCCGTCAGCCGTTTGCGACCGCGCGCTCGGCGTGCGGCCAGGATGCGCCGGCCCCCGGTGGTCTTCATCCGGGCGCGAAAGCCGTGCTCCTTGGCGCGATGGCGCTTCTTCGGCTGGTAGGTCTGCTTCATCGGGGCTGCGCGCGATCCTCTCCATCCGACCTCGGGGACGATGTCCTCGACCCCCTAGAGGCACGCGAACGCGCCTGGCGCTCGAAAGCGCATGGCGCGTCGACGTTCCCGCGATTATGGAACGGGCCTGAACGGGGTGTCAAACGATTCCACGCCCCGGCGCACCCGTCCCGACTGCCTTCCGGCGGCCGGCGGGACGGCCGCCCACGGGGGCGGGCACGGGTCGGACGGGCCGCCGGACGAGTCGCGACCACGCGATGGAGGGGGCGATGGAGGGCTTCGGGCGGCGGCCCTGGGGCACCGGCCGACGGCCACGCACGGATACCCCCAGGGAGTATCGGCCGAATTCGTGCCGGAATGCCTTGCGAGCCTCCTCCGGGCGGTGCTATCCTTCGCGGGCCCCCGGCACCGGGAAAGCGCGGTGGCAAGCCCTGGAGAACCTCCGGGAGAGCCCTCGGAGCGGACCGCCGCCGGCCAGCAGAGCGCGCCGAACGAGCCCGACGCCGCGGTTCCCCGAGCCCGCGCCCCTGGTCATCGTTACCCATTGCCACCCTCGGAAGCCACAGGTCAGACCCATCGATGGACGCGAAGCAAGTCTGGCGTGCAGCCCTCGGCGAACTGCAGGTCGCCCTGTCGCCAGCGAACTTCGAGACGTGGCTCCGTGACACCCAGCTCGTCGACGTCGACGACAACCGGTTCCGGATCTCCGTCCCGAACGGCTTCGCCAAGGACTGGCTCGACACCCGCTACCGGTCGCTGATCTCCCAGACCCTGGCCCGCATCGTCGGCTACAGCGTCCAGGTCGAGTTCGTCGTCCGGTCCACGCCGTCGGATGCAGCCCGCTCCGCCAGCGGTCCCGGGACGGCGGTCGGGCCGGGGCCGGCGGGGAACGGCCAGCCGGTCCGGCTCGAGCCGACCCGGGTCGGCGGCGAGGGCGGCGCGTCCAACCTCAACCCGCGCTACACGTTCGCCAACTTCATCGTCGGGTCGGCCAACCGCCTTGCCCACGCGGCGAGCCTGTCGGTCGCCGAGCGACCCGGCCACGCCTACAACCCGCTCTTCCTGTACGGCGGGGTCGGTCTCGGCAAGACCCACCTGATGCACGCGATCGGCAACCAGGTGATCGCCAAGTTCCCGCGCAAGAAGGTCGTCTACGCCACCTCCGAGAAGTTCACGAACGAGTTCATCACCTCGATCCAGCAGGGCAAGATCGACGAGTTCCGGGCCCGCTATCGGCGGATCGACCTCCTCCTGATCGACGACATCCAGTTCATCGCCGACAAGGAGCGGACCCAGGAGGAGTTCTTCCACACGTTCAACGCGATCCACGACGACGGCAAGCAGATCGTCCTGTCGAGCGACCGGCCGCCGAAGCAGATCGTGACCCTCGAGGAGCGCCTGCGCAGCCGGTTCGAGTGGGGCCTCATCGCCGACCTGACCGCCCCGGACCTCGAGACACGGATCGCGATCCTGCGGGCCAAGGCCGAGGAGGGCGCGGTCCCGATCACGTCGGACGTCATCGAGTTCATCGCCCGCAAGGTCGTGAGCAACATCCGCGAGCTCGAGGGCGCCCTCAACCGGATCGTCGCCTACGCGAGCATGAGCGCCGTGCCGATCAGCATCGAGCTCGCCCAGGCCGTCCTGGCCAACGTCATCTACAACCCCAAGAAGCGCCAGGTCACTCCGGAGCGGATCGCCCGGGTCGTGGCCGACTACTACGGTGTGCCGATGGAGGCCCTCCAGGGCCAGAAGCGCGACAAGGCGATCGTCATGCCGCGCCAGATCGCGATGTTCCTGATGCGCGAGGAGACCGACGTCTCGCTCCTGCGGATCGGGGCCGAGCTCGGCGGCCGGGACCATTCGACCGTCCTCCACGCCTGCGACAAGATCAACCGCGAGTCGGCCGTCAACGACGAGCTCCGTCGCGAGATCGCCGCGGTCCGCGAGCTCATCTACGCCGACTGAGGCCCGCTCGTGGGCCGGTACGGACTGGGGCGCTGCGGGCGGGTCGGCGGTGCGCCCGGGCACCGATTCGCCGCATCGTGTGGATAACGGCACCGATTCGGTGGAAAAGCGGGTGGCGTTGTGGACAATGTCGCGGCCGCGCGTGGCTCGTCGGTTCGCGTCCGAGCCTCCCGCCGTGGACGGCCGAGCCGTGGTCGGCGAGTCGCAGGCCATTGCCGGCTCGCTCGTCCACAGGCCGTCCCGGCCCGGCCCACTCTCTGGCCGTCCCCGGTCCACGGACGGCTGGCGCTCATGCACACCCAGTTCGTGCTCGACTGAGCACGGCCACCCACACCGTCCACCGCATGATGGTGATGACGACGTTCTAAGATACGGAGGGATATCCCACCGGTGATCCCCGGACCGATCTCCCGAGTCCAAGCGGCGAGCCGGCTCGCCTCGAACCTCGGCCGGCCTGCACCCGGAGACCAGCCCCGCCTCCCTGGAGTGAACCGCTCGTGAACGTCTCGGTCATGCAGGAGAACCTCGCCCGCGGCCTGGCCGTCGTCAGCCGGGCGGTCTCGTCCCGGAGCACCCTCCCGGTCCTCGGCAACGTCCTCATCCGGACCGAGGACGGCGGGCTCAAGCTGACGGCGACCAACCTCGAGATCGGGATCACCTACTGGGTCCCGGGCAAGATCGACACGGACGGCGCGATCACCGTCCCGGCCAAGCTGCTGGCGGACATCGTCGCCGGCCTCCCGCCGGGAGAGCGGGTGGACCTCGAGCTCCAGCCGGGCGACACGCTGCGGATCCGCTCGGGGCGTTTCGAGACCCACGTCAAGGGGATCGACGCCGAGGAGTTCCCGGCGATCCCGACCGCCGGCGAGCGACCGACCACCAGGATCGCTCAGAAGGTCCTCCGCCAGGCGCTCAACGAGACGACGTTCGCCGCCGCCAGCGACGAGGCCCGGCCGATCCTGACCGGCGTGCTCTGTCGGTTCGAGGGCGACCAGCTGACTCTCGCCGCTGCCGACAACTACCGGATCGCGGTCAAGACGATCCCGACCCTCGATCCGGTCGAGGAGACGAGCATCGTCGTGCCGGCCCGCTCGCTGAACGAGCTTGGTCGCGTCCTTGCCGACGTCGACGACGCGGTCGACGTCGTCCTTGCCCCGAGCAAGAACCAGATCCTGTTCCACCTCGAGGGCGTGGACCTCGTGAGCCGGCTCATCGACGGCCAGTTCCCGAACTACCAGCAGGTCCTGCCGAAGGGCCATACGACGCGCTCGGTCGTCGATCGCGAGGACCTCCTCAAGGCCGTCCGGCTGGCCGCCCTCATCGCCAGCGCCGCGGCCAACATCGTCAAGCTCGGCGTCGGGGTCGACGGTGAGTCGGGCGTGGTCGTGACCGCGGCGGCCGAGGTCGGCGACAACGAGGGCCGGGTCGAGGCGTCGGTCGAGGGCGACGGCACGACGATCGCGTTCAATGCGCGCTACCTGGTCGACGTCCTCCAGAACGTGGCGGCCGACCAGTTCGCCATCGAGCTCAACGGCCCGCTCTCGCCCGGGGTCTTCCGGCCGGTCGGCGACGACGCCTACACCCACGTCGTGATGCCGGTCCGGACGACGTCCTGAAGGAGGCCGGGTCGGCGGCCCGGGGAATCGGCCTGCTCGCATCGCTCAGCCTGCGCGACCTGCGCGGCTACGCAACGCTCGACGTTCAGTTCGGTCCGGGACCCCAGCTCGTCTGGGGCCCGAATGCGGCCGGCAAGACCAGCCTGCTCGAAGCGATCGTGCTCCTCGCCTGGGGTCGCTCGCATCGGACGTCGACGGATGCCGAGCTCATTCGCTGGGGCAGCGACGTCGCCCGCGTCGAGGGAAGCGTTCGCTCGGACGGCGCGACCGCCGAGCCGGCCACGATCGAGGTCGCCCTGGTCCGCGACGGCGCCGGAGGGCAGCGCAAGAGGATCCGGGTCAACGGAGTCGCGCGCCGCGCCTCGAGCCTGGCCGGCGTGCTCAGGGCGGTCCTGTTCGCGCCGGAGGACATGCTCCTCGTCGCCGGAGCGCCGGGGCCGCGTCGGGCGGCGATCGACACCCTCGCCGCGAGCCGATCGCCCTCGTACGGGGCCGAGCTGGCCACGTACGGTCGGGCCCTCCAGCAGCGCAACGGCCTGCTGAGGTCGATCCGGGAGGGTCTGGCCGGGCGCGACGAGCTGGCGTTCTGGGACGCGGCCCTGCTCGGTGCCGGGAGCGCCGTCGTCGAGGGCCGTCTCGAGACGCTCGACTCGATCAGCCGAGCCGATCCGCCGCGCCCATGCCGAGATCGCCCCCGACGAGGGCCGGCTGACGGTCCGCTATGAGACCAACGCGCCGGCTCGACCCGGCGAGTCGGTCCGCGACGCCCTCGCCCGGCGACTCGTCGAGACATCCGAGAAAGAGGTCTGGAACGGGACGACGCTCGTCGGGCCCCACCGCGACGACCTCGTCTTCGAGCTCGAGGGTCGCGACCTGGCCGGGTTCGCCTCGCGTGGCCAGCAGCGCACGGCGATCCTCGCCTTCAAGCTCGCCGAGCTGGACGTCCTGACCGCGCTCGACGATCGACCGCCGCTCCTCCTGCTCGATGACGTGTTCAGCGAGCTCGACCCGGACCGCCGCGCCCACCTCGTCCGGCGGATCGCCGAGCTGCCGCAGGCGTTCGTTACGACGACCACGCTCGGCGACCTGGATCCCGGACTGCGAGCGGCCGGGGCGAGCTGGGCGGTCGAGGCTGGCCCGGACGGCGCGACGCTCGCCGGACCGGCCGATCCGGCGCCCGCGAGCCACGAGGATCCGCTGGTCGGAGGCGTCCGATGACGTCGCGCCGAGCCCCGATGGTCCGGATCGGCGATCTCCTGCCGGAGGCCGCCCGTGGCCTCGGGCTCGAGGCTGAGCTCCGGCTCGCCAGGGCGACCTCGACCTGGGACGCCCTCGTCGCGGAGCATGCCCCGGCCGCCACGGGCTCGTGCCGGCTCATCGGGATCGAGGCGGAGGCGCTCCTCGTGGAGGCCGACCAGCCGATCGTGGCCCAGGAGCTCCGGCTGCGCAGCACCGAGCTCCTTGCCGCCTTCCGCGCCGCCCCGGGAGGCTTCCCTGCACACGGGCTTCGAGTCCGGGTGCGGCGGGTATAATCCGGCAGACCTGCCAGCCGCCTCGGGGGCCGCTCATCCGCCCCGAGAACCTCGACCATCCAGCCGGGGGGACCGGGGCATCGACCCAGTCCGCCAGATCCGAGACGAGGTCCGCATTTGGCCGTACGGCTCCAGATGAAGCTCGGCTTCGTCGCCGAGCAGGACCGCCTCCCCGACTCGCCGGACACGGTCGTGCCCGAAGAGCCGACCATCGGCTCGATCGTCCGTTCCAAGGGCAACCTGTACCTGCTCGTCACGGCGCGGACGGCCGGGTCCCGCCTGCGCGAGGTGACCCGGCTCGTCGCCGACACGATCCGGCGCGAGTACTACTACGACGAGTCGGCGGGTATCGTCGTCTGCCTCGAGAAGGCGATCAAGGCGGCCAACAAGAAGCTCGGCCACCAGAAGGACCGGCTCGGCGGCGACGAGACGAACGGGCCGATCGGGGTCGCCGCCGCGGTCGTGCGCGGCAACGAGCTCTACGTCGTGACTGTCGGACCGGCCGAGGCCTACCTGATCCGCCAGGCGCGCCTCTCGACCCTGCCCGACCCGCACCGCGAGCGGGGGCTCCCGACGACCGAGATCGAGCCGGACGTCTGGCGTGGCGAGATCTCGGTCGGCGACTCGGTGGTCCTGGCCTCGCCGAACCTCGTCGCCCGGCTCGGCCCCGACGAGCTCAAGGACGCGATGGTCACGCTCCATCCGCAATCGGCGATGGAGCACCTCCATCACCGGTTCATCGCCGCCGACGGCACCGGCAGCGATGGAGCGATCGCGTTCGAGGCGACCGAGGTCTCGGCGACGACGAAGCAGCGCAAGCTCGTCCCGGTGAAGCCGGCCGAACCGCTCGCCGGGTCGCCTGACAAGTCGCCCATCCCGCTCGCCGACAGCGTGACGGCGGGCGCTGCGGCCGTCTCCCAGTCGGCCCGCCAGGCGAAGACCGCCGCCGGCGGCGCGGCCGGCCGGTTCCTCGGTGGGATCCAGGACCGCCTTCCGCGCCGCTCCGGCCCGACCGACCGGCGGGTGACCCCGATCTCCACCCGACGCGAGACGCAGCGGCGCGCCGCGTTCGCGGTGCTGGCCCTGATCATCGTGGTCGGCTCACTGGGGCTCGGCGTCTGGTACCTCGGCGGGCGGGGCGGCTCGAGCCCGGACCTCGGCTCGTTGACGGCCGGCCAGAAGGCACTCATGGCCGCCAAGACCGCCATCGACCAGGTCTATGCGCCGGGCATCAACCTCGTCAACAACGATCCGCCGCGGGCGACCGACCTGCTGTCGAAGGCCTGGCAGCAGCTCGACGCAGCGGCCGCGGCCGGCATTCCGGCGAGCGCCATCGACCCGCTCCGGGCCCAGGCGAGGACCGGCCTGGACCAGCTCTACAAGATGGATCCGGTCGGGGCGACGGCGCTGTTCTCGTTCGCCGACGCGAGCCCGCCAGTCGACCTGCGCGCCGTCGCGCTCGGTCCGGACAGGGCGCCGTACGTCCTCGATTCCGCGACGAATGCCGTGTACCGCATCGACGTCAAGGGCGGCAAGGCCACGCCCGTCGCCAGGGCGGGCCAGTCGGTCGGCGGGACCAAGCTGGCCGAACCCAAGTTCATCGCCCCAGCCGGACCGGACCTGCTCATCCTCGATGCCAAGAACGCGCTCTGGCGCTGGCGACCGGCCGGGGCCGGCAGGGGGACGCTGGCCCGGGTCCGGGTCAAGGAAGCGACGTCCTGGGGCGACGACATCCGGGCGATCGGGACGTTCGTGCGGAACGTCGACCAGGGGCTCTACAACCTGTACGTCGTCGATCCGTCGGGCAAGCAGATCCTGGTCTACACCCCGGCCTTCGACGGCTCGGGCTTCCCGGGCGATCCGAGCGGCTGGCTGGCCGCACCCCAGGACGTCGCGACCGTCGAGTCGATGGCCATCGACGGCGACATCTGGCTGGCCCGGTCGGGGACGATCAACCGCTTCGTCCGCGGTGGGAACACCGGCTGGAAGCCGGCCGACCCGGGCGACGCGTTGCTCCGGGCGAGCCCGGTCTACTCGCTGGCCGTGACGGGAGCCGACAAGACGACGACATCGACGCGCTACGTGTACGGCTACGATCGGGCGAACCAGCGGGTCATCGCCCTGTCGAAGGACGACGGCAGCGTCATCGCCCAGTACCAGCTCGCCGGCGATGCTCCGGGCTGGGGCGACATGCGCGGGTTCTACGTGGTTGCTGGAGCCGCGGGCACCGACGAGCCGGATACCCTGGTGTGGGTCGACAAGAACCGGCTGATGAGCTCGCTCCTCGAGGCGGTCAAGGCGCCGACCGCAACGCCGAGCCCGAGCGCCTCGGCCGGGCCCAGCAGCTCGGCCAAGCCAACCCCGAAGCCGACCAAGAAGCCGAAGAAGACCCCGAAGCCGTGATCTCGTGATCCCGCTGCGGGACGCGAACCCGACCCGGCGAACCCCGGTCGTCACGATCGCGATCATCGTCACCTGCTTCGTGACCTTCGCCGGCGAGCTGGCGATCCAGGCATCGGGCGGCGAGGACGCTCTGTCGCGGCTGTTCGAGACGTTCGGCGTGGTCCCGGTCGACCTCGTCGCCGCGCTCCGCTCCGGGGACCTGGTGAGCCTGCCCGTCCTGACCCTGATCACGTACCAGTTCCTGCACGGGGGCTGGCTCCATATCGGGGCGAACCTGCTCTACCTGTGGATCTTCGGCAACAACGTGGAGGACCGGCTCGGGCGTCCCGCCTACCTCGCCTTCTACCTCGCCGGCGGCGTCGTGGCCGCCCTGGCCCAGGTGGCCATCGACCCGGCCTCGGACTTGCCTCTCGTCGGGGCCTCGGGTGCGATCGCGGCGGTCCTCGGGGCGTACGCGATCATGTTCCCCCGCGCCCGCGTCCTTGCGATCGTCTTCCTCGTCGTGTTCTTCGCGGTGACCGAGGTGCCGTCGATCCTGGTGCTCGGCCTGTGGTTCGTCCTGCAGGTCATCGACGGGCTGGCCTCGCTCGGCGTCGAGGACGTCGTCGGCGGCGTGGCGATCTTCGCCCACATCGCCGGCTTCCTGCTCGGCATCCTGGTCGGGTTCCTCGTCCGCGGAATCCGGCCGCGGCCGCTCGGTGCCGGCTGACCGGCCGGGTCGGGCTGCCCGCCCGATGGCCGTGGGATAATCGGCCCATGGGGCAGCTCGTGGAGATGGTCGTCGAGAGCGTTCGCGTGCACATGCCGTCGAGCCAGCACGTCGTGATCCTCAAGGAGGTCGATCGCGAGCGCTACCTCCCGATCTGGATCGGGCCCTGGGAGGCGAACGCGATCGCGATGAAGCTCCAGGGCGTGTCGTCCGAGCGACCGCTGACCCACGACCTCTTCTCGACGACCCTGGACGAGCTGGGCGTGACCGTGCGGCGGGTGGTGATCTCGTCGCTGGCCGACGAGACGTTCCACGCACGGCTCTTCCTCCAGTCCGGCGAGCGCGAGCTCGAGGTGGACTCACGGCCATCGGACGCGCTTGCACTGGCCGTCCGGGCCGGAGTCCGGATCTACGCCGCCGACGAGGTCCTCGACCGGGCCGGGGTGCGTCCCGAGGAGGGCGAGTCGGGATCGATCGAGGACCTCGAATCGACCGGCGACGCCGCGGCCCCGACCGACCCGCGGCTCGACGTCTTCCGCGACTTCGTTAACTCGCTCGACCTCGGCGGCGACGCCGGAACCCGCGAGGGGCCGCGGCCGGACTGATCCCGGCCGCGGGCCGGTGATCGCCGGAAGGGTCAGCTCCTCGATCCGTCGCCCAGGATCGCCTCGCCGCGCGACAGGGCCCGCTTCGGCGAGGCCCACAGGCGCAGCCGCAGCAACCAGAAGTCGCGGACCGCACGCATGATGACCTGGGGCTTGGCGCCGGTCGGAGAGCCGGCCGTCCGGGGATAGTGGGGCACCCCGACCTCGACGACCGTCCGGCCCACGGCACGCAGCTTGATGAGCAGCTCGGCCGACAGGAACGCGCCGCCCGACTCCACGTGGATGCCCTCGAGGGCCTGGCGCCGGAAGAGCTTGCAGGCGCAGTCGACGTCCGTGGCCCGGAGGCCGAAGAAGATCCGGTTGGCCAGCCGGTAGCTCTTCGCGTAGAGGGTCCGGATGAGCGGGTCGGCACGCCGGATCCGGTAGCCGATGACGGCATCCGGTCGGTCTCCCTCGGACAGCCGGGCGGTCAGCCTGGCGAGGTCGGCGATCCGGAACTGGCGATCGCCGTCGGTGAACGCGACGTGGGCGAAGCGGGCAGCGCCGAACCCGGACCGGAGGGCGGCCCCGTACCCCCGGTTGACCGGGTGGTGGACGACCCGGACGAGCTCTGGATGCGTTTCGACGAGGCGGTCGGCGATCTCGCCGGTCCGGTCGCGCGACCCATCGTCGACGATGATCACCTCGAAGCGGTCGGCGAGCCCCGGCAGGGTCGCGAGCGCCTCCTCGACGAGCGGCTCGACGTTGCCCTCCTCGTCGTGGGCGGGAAAGAAGTAGGACAGCTCGGCCAGGCGAGGGCCGGGGCCGGCCGAGGCGCGCACGGCGGTCCTGGCGGCGTCGGACGGCGCGCCGCCCGCGTTCGGTGACGCGGTCATGGCGTCCGGCTCGCGAGGAAGGCGTCTACCCGGTAGACGGGCTGCGGGCCGGGCACGGGCAGGAGGCTGAGCCGGTAGCGTTCGGACAGCCCGGCGAGGACCTTGGGATCGACCTGGATGACGATGACCGGCCGGCGGCCGAGGTTCGCGTCGATCACGTCGGCGATCTCTCCCAGGTCCTCGTCGAGGCGGGTTCGATCGTCGACGATCCGGATGTCCGGTCGCCGGCCCTCGACGTGCTGTGCGTACCATAACGGGGTCGAGTAGCTCCACCAGGACAGGATGACGGCGTCGCGCCCAGCGACGCGCTCGTCGAGCATCACGTCGAGCCAGTCCCGGGCGGACCGGTCCCCGCTCTCGTCCACCGCCTGCCAGCGAGCCGGCAGGGCGACGACGGTCGGAGCCAGGACGAGCGCGGCAACGACGACGCCCACGATCGGGGCTCCGGTCCGGACACCGTGGCGGTCGAGCCGGGCGGGGAGGATCGCCCGCGCGATCGAGTCGGCGACGGCATCGAGGAGGATCGCGACCCAGGTCAGCGCGATCAGCGCCGGGACGAGGTAGTAGCGGCCGATGTCGGCGTTGTCGTAGGACGCGGCGAACCAGCACGTGATCGCGAGGGTCGGGGCGGTCAGGAGCGTGTAGCGCGGCCGCCGGACGGCGGCCGCCGCGAGGCCGACCGGGACGAGCAGGGCGAGCGGCCCGAGCTGATCCGACGCGAACCGGGCGAGCGTCGCCGCCTTCATCCCGAGGTCGGAGAACGGCGAGATGAGGCTGCCCCCGAACTGGAGGCCGAGAACGACGTACCAGAACCCGACGAAGGTCTCGGGCTGCCCGTAGACGAGCGGGGCGCGGAACGGGCCGGCCCGCAGCGGCAGCTCGAGGTAGACCGCGACGAGCGTCCCGAGCAGGGCGACCAGGCAGGTGGCGACCAGCCGGCGCCGGCGCAGGATCCCCGGCGCGACCGCGAAGACGAACAGGACGATCCCGGGCACCGCAAGGACGACCAGGCTGTGGTTGCCGAGCGCGAGGCCGAACACCGCCGCGCTCGCGACCAGGCGTCGGTCGGCGCCCGGGCGGGGACCGCCCTCGGCTCGCTCGAGCCGCTCCCAGTCGACGAGGAGCACGAGGAGGAGCGCCGACAGCACGAGATGGAGGCCGTGGGCGTCGGCGTGCGTCCCGATCGACCAGGCGATCGGGGTGAGGGCCAGCACGACCCCCGTCGCGAAGGCCAGCCACGCCCGCCCCGTGAGGCGGTGGACGAGGACGACGCAGAGGGCGGCCCCGGCCGCAAGGCAGAGCGCGTTGAGCAGGTTCATCCGGAAGGCCGGCTCGCCGAACGGCTGGAGCACGACCGACCCGACCCAGCCGAGGATCACCCACGTCGGGAAGCCCGTCGGGTGGGCGGTACCCAGCAGCGGCCCGACGGTCTGGAGCTCGCCGGTGTCCCAGAACGCGACGCCGGGCAACAGGGTCGCGGTCGCGACGAGCAGGGCGATCAGGCCGGCCCCGACCGACGCCAGGACGAGCCCGGTGTCGATCCGACGGGTGCCCTCGAGCGTCACCATCCGAAGATGTGACCCCAGGCCACGCCCCAGGTCACGATCCCGATCGAGAGCGCGATGAGCGCGTACCCCAGGCGGCGGAGCCGGCCGCCCGCCTCGAGGGCAAGGGCGAGCAGGAGCAGCCCGAACGGGGCGTAGTCGTTGCTGAACCGGTAGCCGAACTGGACCCAGCCCTGGCTGAAGTGCATGAGGTCGACGATCGCGATCAGGACGACGGCGATCGCGGCACCCGTGACGAGGCGATCCCGGCCGAGCCAGCGGAGCGAGGCGAAGGCGATCAGCCAGGCCGGGCTCGTGAGGAACAGGCCCATCCCGACGTCGCGCGGGGCGATGACCGGGCAGGCCGCGTCGAACAGGCCCCGCACGGCCCCGGCGGCGCAGGGCGGCAGGATCGACGGCAACCCGACCAGGAAGAGCGGCAGGTTCTGGACGAGGTAGCGCGGGTCCTCGATCGCCCAGTCGGCCCGGTAGCCGAGCTGAGGATAGGACGCCGTCTCGGCGCGGTAGAGGACGTCATAGCCGGGGTTCATGAGCTGGCCGGTCGACAGCCAGGTGTACCCGACGAGCAGCCCGAGCGGGATCGCCATCCCGGCGAGCGCGGAGATGCCCCGCCGGGTCCGACTCCCGCCTCCACCGACGAAGAGGAAGAACGGCGCACCGAAGACGACCGTCAGGCGGGCCGTGCAGGCGAGGCCGAACAGGATCCCGGCGACGAACTGGCCGCGATCGAGACCGAGTCGGAGGCCGGTCGGGGCGTCCGGGTCGAGCGGCCGGTCGGGCTCGCCGCCGGCGGCCGACGGATCGCCGGCCAGCGCCAGGCCGATCGCAAGCAGCGTCAGGCCGACGGCGACGACGTGGGCGAGGTACCAGGTCGTCCCCAGCTCGGCCGCATACCACAGCACGGTGCCCAGGCCGAGGAAGAGCGTGGTCGCGATCCGCACCCGGCGCCCGATCGGGAGGTAGCCGAGGACCCAGAAGGCGATCGCGACGTCGAGCGCGCCGATGAACGCCGCGATGAGCTGCGCATCGGTCGACAGGCCCCAGATGGCGACGAACGGAACGAGCACGACCGCCGGCAGCGGCGGGAACGGGAGCAGCGCGTAGCCGGTCGTCTCACCGTGGGGCCCGACCGTCGGGACGACGTCCTGGAAGAGGTCGTTGCCGCGGACGCCCGGCTGGTCCGGGACGGGGTAACGGATCGCGGCTCGGCCATCGAGGAAGGCCTCGGCCTGCCACACGAAGTGGTTGTAGTAGCTCGTCCGGTTCGTGTTGCTGACGAGGTAGACCACGAGGAGCAGGGCCGCAATCGCCAGGCCGATGGCGACCGTCGCGCCGGTCCCCGAGCGGGTGTCGGCGGGGCGGCTCGCTCGGGCGTCCGTCGAGGGACCCTGCGCTATACTCCGCTCCACCTCAGCGCTCGTGCAGGAGGCGGACCTCCCTGGCTTCCCCCACTTCCGGTCTGCCCGACCGAGGCACCACGGCGCCGAAGCGGTCGCTCGAGGCCGCCCGGACGCTCATCGTGATCCTGATCGTCGGGCTCGCCCTCCGCCTCATCATCGCATACGTCCTGCTCCCGGGCTCCGGCTTCGGCGCGGACCGCGACTCGTTCCAGGCGTGGGCCGGGGAGCTCGCGGCGAACGGTCCGGCCGGCTTCTACGACCGGGGCTTCTTCATCGACTACACCCCCGGCTACCTCTACGTCCTGTGGCTCGTCGGGATCGTCGGGCACGCGATCGGCGGGATCGGCGACCTGATCAAGCTCCCGCCGATCCTGGCCGACGTCGTCCTCGCCTGGCTCGTCAACTCGTTCGTCCGCGAGCTGGGCGGATCGCGTCGGGCCGCCCTCCTCGGGGCCATCCTCGTGCTGGTCAACCCGGTGACCTGGTTCGACAGCGCGATCTGGGGCCAGGTCGACGCATTCGGGGTGATCTTCCTGGTCCTCGCGCTGCGCGACCTGTGGCGGGGCCGTCCCGAACGGGCGTCGTTCTTCGCCGTCGTCGCGGCCGTGATCAAGCCACAGCTCGGGATCCTGCTGCCGATCCTGGCCGTCGTCCTCCTGCGCCGCCACGTGTACGACCGGCTGCGACCAGCGCAGGCCGCCGTCGAGGACGTGGACCCCGCGGACGCCGGCGCCGGGCGCCCGACGACCGTCGAGGACCTGCCACCGGGCCCGCATGGCGATCCGTGGCTGGACCGGCTCGGCCAGGGCCCGATCCGCATCGTCACGAGCGCCGCCGTCGGCGTCGTGACCGCGATCCTGCTCTGCCTCCCGTTCGGGCTGTCGCTCGTCGGTCTCCTCCAGCAGGTGGTCAAGACGGCCGGCGGCTACCCCTACGTCACGGTCAACGCCTATAACCCGTGGGCGCTCGTCACCAGCGACGGCAACGGGCTGGCCCAGGACGGGCTGTGGCTGCGCGACGCCGCCGGGACCAAGGCCGGAGAGGTTGCGACGCTCATCGCCGGCGTGCCCGCCGTGTACGTCGGGACGGCGCTCCTGCTCGCCCTCATCGCGGTCGTGTGCGTGATCGTGGCCCGGCTGGCGCGACCGTCGGCCGTCGTCGTCGACGACGACCTGCCCGGCGGTCCGTTCCGGATCCTGACCGACGAACGGCGCCTGCTCCTCGTCGCACTGACCGTGATGGCGATCGCGTTCTTCGTCGTCCCGACCCGGGTGCACGAGCGGTACCTGTTCCCGTTCGCGATCCTGGGCGCGATCCTCGCCGCCACCTCGCGACGCTGGCTGGTCGCCTACATCGTCCTGTCGCTGGCGAACTTCGCCAACCTCTACGCGGTCCTGTTGATCCCGTACTTCGCGAACCCCGGGATCAAGGACTGGCTGGGCCTGGCCGACACGATCCGCTCGGCGCCCGGGGTGACGCTCGTGGCGCTCGCCCATCTCGGGGCCGGCATCTGGGCCTTCACGGAGCTGCGGGCGCGAGCCATCTCGAGGCTCGACCGGGAGGCCTTCGCCGAGACGCTCTGGGAGCGGGTCGACGACCTCGAGCCGGCCGCCGGACCCGACCCCGCGGCTGAGCTGCCGGCCGGAAGGGACGTCGCGGCCGGGGCCGTGGCCGTGGGGCCAGCCGCCGCCGGGGGCCAGCCGCCGGCAGGCTGGGAAGTTCCGGCGACGGCCGCAGTGATCAGCGAGGACGCGGGGGACGCCCCGGCGAGCGCCGGCCTTCCCCTGCCCTTCGGTCTCGGGGCCGTCCGGACCCTCCTGCCGGATCGCTCGCGCTGGCTCCACGGCGAGGGCGGCGGCCGGTTCGACCGACTCGACCTCTGGCTGCTCGTGGTCATCGTCATCGCGGCCCTGACGATCCGCACGTTCCGGCTCTCCGAGCCGTACCGAATGCACTTCGACGAGGTCTACCACGCCCGGACCGCGACCGAGTTCCTCCAGGACTGGCGGTACGGCGAGCCGCACCCTATCTACGAGTACACCCACCCCCACCTGGCGAAGTACGCGATGGCGGTCGGGTTGATCGTCGCCGGCGACGATCGCGTGACGGCTCAGCGCGAGCTCGGGACGGCCGTCCGCGACGCCCTGGTCGAACCCCGCTGGGAGGACCCGTCCCTCCCGAGCGCCCGGGCTGGGGATCGGTTCTACGTCGCGGGCGGGGATCGCGTCCGCGCCTACGACCTCGTGTCGCGGCGCCTCGTCGCCGACTGGGAGGTCCCCGGCGCCGCGACGCTCGCCCTCGACCCGACCGGGCATCGCCTGCTCGTCGGGACCGACGCCGGGACGATCCTCGCCCTCGACACGAGCCAGGAGCTCGACAGCCTTCGCGCGACCGGGTCGACCGCGAGCGGCGATGCGGGGGCCGGGCCGGCCGAGCTCGGGTCGGTGGGGGCCCCGATCACCCGGATCGCGCTGACCGACGACGGCACGGGGATGGCGGTCGCGACCGCCGACGGGGAGGTCGTCCTCGTCGACCCGGGCACCGGCGACGAGCTCGCGCGGGCCCGCTTCGACGGCCTGGCCGACGTGGCCGACGGCGGGGTCGGCAACGGCCTGACCGCCGACCCGGCGGCCGTGCCCGACGCGACCGCGGCCGCCGAGGCGCTGGCGGCCATCACCGGCGGCGACCCGGCCGACTACGAGCGGCGGCTCGGCGCGACGAGCGGCGAAGGCTCCCAGGTCGTCGTCCTGGCCGGCGTCCCGGACGAGGAGCAGGCGACTATCCAGGCCGCGATCGACGACGGCCGGCTCGAAGGCTTCACGATGACGCCGCTCCCGCTCATCGCGGTCGCCGAGGCGAACGGCGTGTCGTTCGTGTCGCCGTCGACGGGCGAGATCGTCGACACCGTGACGCTCGACACCCCGGCCCGCGGCCTGGCCAAGGTCACCGGGATCGACAAGCCGACGCTCTACGCGGCCCTCGGGGGCAACCAGATGGCGGTCGTCCAGCTTGGCGAGGGCGACGGCAAGACCCGCCCGAACCTCGATACGACGTTCTGGATGCCCGGCGACGTCCGGCGGGTCCTCTACGACGAGCCGACCGGGATGGTCCACGTCCTCGGGACGGCACCGGACGGGTCCGGCGACACGATCTACGTCGTCGAGCCCCACGCCAACGCGGTCTACGCGGACGCGCGCCTCCCCTTCGCGGCCTCGGCCTGGGCGCTCGACGCCGACGCCGGGCACCCGAGCGGCGACCGCCAGGCGATCCTCGTCACGTCGGCCGACGGGACGCTGGCGACGGTCGACGCCGGCAACCACGCGTTCGCCTGGCGCATTCCCGGGGTAATCGCCGGGGCACTCATGGCCGGCCTCGTGTTCCTGCTCGTCCGGATCCTGTTCCGGCGCCGCGAGATCGCGGTCATCGCCGGGATCCTCGTCCTCGTCGACGGGATGCTCTTCGTCCAGAGCCGGATCGCCATGAACGACGTCTACGTCGGGCTGTTCATCGTGGCCGCCTACACCCTGTTCGCGCCGCTGTGGACGGGTCGCTGGCGGAGTCCCTGGGCGTTCTGGGTCGTCCTCCCGGTCGTCGGCATCCTGCTCGGACTCGGGCTCGCGTCGAAGTGGGTCGCCCTGTACGCGATGGCCGGGGTCGCGCTGCTCATCCTCGGCCGCTCGGCGCTCGGCCGGATCGTCCTGATCCTGGGGCTCATCGGCGGGACGACGATCCTCGGCTACATGGCGATGGCCATCCCACCCGACGCGACGACCAGCGCCCCGAACTACGTCTTCATCGGGCTGATGATCGCCCTGACCCTCGGAGCCGTCCTGGTGACGGTCCTCCATCCGATCGCCTGGTCGTTCGAGGAGCTTCGCCTGGCGATCGTCGGCCCCGCCGCGCTCGGGCTGCTCGTCTTCCTGGTCGCGGTGCCCCTCGGCGTGGCGACGTCCTCGTTCACGATCGGGCCCATCGCCGTCACCCCGGTCGAGGTCGCGTTCGCGCTCGCCCTCGCCTCGGGCGGCGTGTGGCTCCTCCTCCGCTTCGCCGGCATGTGGGGCCTCGGGCCGCTCGCCCCGCCCGCGGAGCCCGACGACCCGGTCCGGCTCACCGAGCCGGCCGCGCCGGCCCCCGAGGGCTGGCTCCGGCCGGGCGCCATGCTCGGGCTGCCGATCGTGTGGGCCGTGATCTGCCTCGGCGCGATCCCGATCGCGGTCTACGTCGTGTCGTACCTGCCGTGGGTCGCGCTCGGCAACCGCCTGACCGAGACCTGGCCGCCGGGCAACACCGGCCAGACGCTGCTCGCCCTGACCAGCTCGATGTACGACTACCACAACGGCCTGCGGGCGACCCATGCGGCGTCGTCGCCCTACTGGGCCTGGCCGTTCGACCTCAAGCCGGTCTGGTTCTACCAGGACAGCTTCGCCGCCAACACGGCCGGGGCGATCTACGACGCCGGCAACCTCGTCGCCTGGTGGCTGTCGATCCCGGCGATGGCGTTCGTGGCCTGGCAGGCCTACAAGCGGCGGAGCCTCGCCCTCGGGCTCGTCTTCGTTGCCTTCGCCCTCCAGTGGATGCCGTGGGCCCGGATCGACCGAGCCACGTTCCAGTACCACTACTACGCGGCGATCCCGTTCCTGCTCATCGCCCTGGCCTACTTCCTCGCGGAGCTGCGCAACGGACCGTCGGCCCGGACGTGGACGCTGGCGCGGCTGGCCGCCGCGGTCGCCATCCTCGGCCCGGCCCTGATGTGGCTGTTCAAGGGACCCCTCTGTACGTTCGTCCGGGTCACGGCGGTCAACCCGGGCTCGGAGGCGTGCGTCGCCACCGCCCCCGGCCAGATCGTGCTGACCTGGCGGACGGCCGGGCTGGCAGCGGTCCTGATCGCGACCGGAGCGCTGCTCGTCGTCCAGTTCCTCCGGCTCCGGTCGGACCGCTCCTACGCCGGCGCCGATCGCCGGTTCGGCTGGATCGCCGTGACGGCCCTCGGCGGCGTGATCGGCCTGCTCGCCGCCGGGGCCCTGCTGCCCGACACGCCGATCATCAGCCAGAACGGGTTCCGGATCGAGCCGATCGCGCTCGTCGTCCTCGTCGCGCTGTCGCCGATCGCCTGGGTCGTTGCGACGGCCCGCGACGCCAGGCGGTTCGTCGCCGGCGTCGTCCTGGCCTGCGTCGCCTGGTTCGTCGTGTGGTACCCGAACCTGTCCGGCCTGCCGCTTCCCTCGACGATCGTCAACGCCTACCAGGGACTCCTGCCGACGTATCTCTACGCGTTCCAGTTCCCGGTCAACACGGACCGCGTCGTGACCGACCTCAAGCTCATCGACGCCCCCGTCGCCGCGCTGTTCCTCGCCCTGCTCGGCACGTGCGTCGTCGTCGGCTACAGCGCCTGGACCTGGCGGATCTCGATCGCCGAGCGCGAGGCGGCCGAGCGCGATCCGGGCTCGGTCACCCGGACCGGGCAGCCGGGCTGACCGGGAGGGTCAGGGAAGGACGAGCGCCGGCGGCTCGAGCGCGGGCGCCTCGAGGATCGGCCCGCCGGCTCGCGGGGATGGCGGCACCTCCGCCCGGAAGTCCGGTGGCAGGGCGCCCTGCGCGGCCAGGCGGCGGATGACGAAGCCGTAGTAGCCCTCGACCCGCTCGGTGACGCGCTCCCAGCTGAACGCCTCCGCGCGGGCCATCCCGCTGGCGCTCATGTCCGCCCGCAGTTCGTCGTCGACGAGCAGGCCGCCGATCGCCGCGGCCAGCTCGCGCGGGTCGCCCGGCTCGACCAGCAGGCCCTGCTCGCCCCGCCGCACGACGCCCTTGTAGCCGTGGATGTCCGACGCCACGATCGGCGCCCCGGCGGCCATCGCCTCGAGGAGGACGATCCCGAACGACTCCCGGCCGGTCGCCGGCGCCACGAAGATGTCGGCGGTCCGGAAGAGCTGGGCCTTCTCCGCGTCGCTCACCCGCCCGAGGAACTCGACTCCGACCAGGCGGCGGGTCATCACGTAGCGGCGCGCCTCGCGTTCCTGCGGTCCCGAGCCGACCACGAGCAGCCGGCAGTTGCAGCCCGTCTTGCGCAGGACCCGGTAGGCCTTGAGCAGCACGAGCAGGCCCTTGCGCGGCTCGTGCCGGCCGACGAACAGGAGGTTCTGGGTCCCGTCCTGCCAGCGCGCGATCGGGACCGCCTTCCGGTAGCGGTCGACGTCGACGCCGTTGGGGATGACCTTGTAGTCGCCCGGGAAGTAGCGGTCGATGAAGTGGCGGGCTGCTGCGCTCACGGCGATCCGGCCGTGGAGGAGCCGGGCGTGGCCCTGCATGACCCGGGCGCCGAACTGGTACGACAGCGAGAACCCGGCGTAGGCGTGGAACGTGGCGATGTTCACGCTCCGCGACCGGCGCAGGAGGATGAGCGACAGGAACGGCACGAACGGCTCGTGGAAGTGGAGGACGTCGAACCGCTCCCGGTCGAGCATCTCGTCCACCAGGCCGACGTAGCGGGGCGAGACGGTGACCGTCCCGACCGATCCGTTCATCGGCACGCTGAAGCCCTTGCCGAGCCGGATGACGTCGCCCTCGGACGAGCGCTGGAGGCCGTGGCTGCTGCTGATGATCCGGACGTCGTGACCGTGGAGGCGGAGGTTCTCGTAGAGGTAGCGGACGTGCTCGTTGACCCCGCCCGGGACCGGGTAGACGTAGGGCGTGACGAGCCCGATCTTCACCGCGACGCCTCCTGCGACGCCGGCTCGGGCTCGAACCGCGGTGGCCGGGCCCGTCCGCCCGGATAGCCGTGGTCGCGACCCGTGCCGTCGCGGCGGACCCGGCCGCGGACCTCATCGCGCACGTCGCGCCCGTACTTGCGCAGCTGGCGGCCGAACGTCGAGACCTGGCTGCCCGTGCCGTGGAAGCTCCCGTGGGAATGGGTCGTCCGCTCGAGGATCGCCCGCCGCAGGTCGTCCGGCGTGCGGCCCGGATAGGTCGTCCAGCCCGTGCCGATGGCCTCGGCCGCGTGGGCGTCGCTGTTGCCAAGCGCCGCGAGGCCGTGCTCCGCGGCGAAGCGGACGGCCCGCTCGTGGCCCGGCCGGCCGAGGGCCGTCGGGTTGAACGTCTCGAGACCGTCCGGGTGGAAGCGCGGGTCGTCCTCGGCGAGGAGCCTGCGCAGTACGAAGCCCTGGGCACACAGCGGGTAGGGGACGAGCGGATGGGCCGGGATGGCCAGGCCGCCCTGGTCGTGGATCTCGGCGATCGTCGAGCGCAGCGAGCGGAGGGGCCGCACCGGGCTCTGCAGGAACAGTCCGAGGAGGTGGCCGCCGCGGGTCGTGATCTCCTCGCCGACGACCACCTCGAAGCGCGAGCCGCGGTCGAGGGCGATCGCGCGGGCGGCCTGTGCCGCGTCGATCCGCTCGTGGTCGGCGATCCCGATGAGGTCGAGGTTGGTCTCCGACTCGACCCAGTCGAGGATCGCGATGATCCCCGAGGTGCCGTCGGACGCCAGCGTGTGGATGTGAAGGTCGGCGCGGCCGAGCCGGTCCGGTCATCGACCCGCCCCCGCCTCGAGGTCGGGCCAGATCGGGAAGAAGACGGCCCACCATTGCTCCGGGGCCCGGGCGACCTGGCGCTCGAACCAGCGGGCCTCGGCGTCGAGGAAGGCGGTGACGCGCTCGCGGCGCGAGCCACTGGCGGCGACCGGCAGCGGGTCGAGCCGCCCGACGTAGCGGCCGTGCGGCAGCCGGCGGGCGGTCACGGCGAAGACCGGCGCGCCGCTCTCGATCGCGACGAGGGCGGGTCCGAGCGGCAGCGAGGTCGGCGCGCCGAACAGCCGGACCGGCATCCCGCCGCCGGTCAGGTCGCGGTCGCCCACGATCCCGACGGGCTCGCCACGGGCAAGGGCGGCCAGGACCTCGCGACGCGCCTCGCGGAGCCCGACGATCCGGATCCCGAGCGCGCCGCGAGTCCGCACGAAATAGGCCTGGAGGGCGGGGTCGTCGACCGTCTCCATCGGGGTCGTGAGCGGCGCCGCGGCATGGACGGCCGCGACATAGGCCTGCAGCTCGATCGCCCCCGCGTGGAGCCCGAGGAAGATGCGCGGCCCCGGCCGGCCGAAGGCCGCTTCGAACGTGTCCGGCGTCTCGACCGTGAGCCGCTCGGCGAGGTAGGTCGGGGTGAGGGCCGGCGCCCGGGCGACGTCGAGGTAGTACGTCGCGTAGTGGCGGAACGCCGCCCGGACGAGCCGCTCGAGCGCCCGCGGATCGCGCGATGCCGCCTGGATCCGGGCGGGCGCGACGCCGTCCGCCGTCATCCGCTCGGCGACCCGGCGCAGGTTCCGCCGCGCCTGCGCCGCACGCTGTCGATCGACCCGGTACCACAGCTCGCCGGTGAGCCCGGCCAGCTCGAGCAACGGTCCCTCGGGCAGCCGGCAGGCCAGCCAGGACACGCCGGACACGACCGCCGCCACCGCCCGCTGCCGGGTGGTCGCCCGTGCGCTGCCTGCCGCTCCCGTCACGGGGGCAGCCGCCGCGCGGCTCATCCGCCGGCCATGCGCGCGGCGCGCGCCTCGAGCTCGGCCGCCTCGGCGGCCGTCTCCGGCCACATCGGCTTGAAGCTGTACCACTGGTCGGGGGCCACCGCGATCGCCCGCTCGAGGGCGTCGGCGACCTGTTGCGTCGCCCGCTGGAGGTCACCCGGATCGCCCGAGGGCACGCTGATGAGGTCGTCCGAGTCGAGCCGATAGCGCCCGTCGGGCGTCCGCCGGACCGCGACCGGCAGGATCGGGACGCCGATCCTGGCCGCGAGCGTTGCGGGACCGGCCGGCAGCGTCGTCCATCGGTCAAAGAGCCGGACCGGGATGCCGTCCGGCCGATAGCCCCAGTCGATCAGCAGGGCGAGGATCTCGCCCCGCCGGAGGACCGAGTAGATCTCCCGGATGTTCTTCCAGTAGATCGTCTTCACCCCGAAGGCCTCGCGCTGCCGGGTGAGCAGCTCGAGCAGCTCCGGGAACGCGGAGTCGTCGGCCAGGCCGTTGATGGGCAGACCGTGGTGGACCAAGCCGGCCGCCGCCGCCTCGTTGTTGCCCACGTGGGGAATGGTCACGATCAGCCCCTTGCCGGTCGCCTGCCAGCTCGCCTTGAGCGGGCCGACCGTCTCCGCGTCGAGCAGCCCGGTGACCTCGTCCAGCGGCCGTGAGGGCAGGCGCATGATCTCGACGATGTAGCGCCCGTACGTCCCATAGGCGTCGAGGGCGAGTCGTCGGACGGCGGGATCGCCAGGATCACGGCCGAGGACGTGGGCGTAGTTGAGGTTCGACCAGCGGCGCTTCGTGGGCCAGATCAGGTAGGACAGCTGGAACAGGCGTCCGACCACCGCCCGCGCCGGGCGCTCGGGGGCACGGGCCAGCACGGCCGCGGTCCCGCGATAGGCCGCGACCGCCAGGCGCTCGGTGATCCGCGAGAACGTCCGCGGTCCCCGGCGGTGGGGGGCCTCGAGCACCGTGCGCGGAGAGGTTTCGATCGGCCCGCCCGTCGCAGGCCGATCGGGGACCGACGTCACCGGGCGCCGGCCGCCACCCTCGCCTTGGCCCCCGCAAGGCGGCGGAGCGTCCGCTTCTGGGGCGCCTCCGTGCCGACGAGGGTCTCGTTGTCCTCGCCCCGGATGAACGCCTCCACCCGGTTGAACGCGATGTCGTCGTGGATCTGGATCGGCGGGCTCTTCATGAAGTAGCTCGACGGGGCGACGAGCGTGCCCTTCAGGCCCCGGTCCAGGCCGAGCTTGAGGCAGCGGATCGCATCCGTGATGACGCCGGCGCTGTTCGGGCTGTCCCAGACCTCGAGCTTGAGCTCGGCGTTGAGGGGGACGTCGCCGTACGTCGTGCCCTCCATCCGGATGTAGCACCATTTCCGATCGAGCAGCCACGGAACGTGGTCGCTCGGGCCGACGTGGACATCGTCGGGGTCGAGCTCGTAGTCGAGCATGCTGGTGACCGCGTTCGTCTTGGAGATCTTCTTGGACTCGAGCCGCTCGCGCTCGAGCATGTTCAGGAAGTCGGTGTTGCCGCCGAAGTTCAGCTGGTAGGTCCGGTCGAGCCGCACCCCGCGGTCCATGAACAGGCGGGTCAGGACGCGGTGGCTGATCGTGGCCCCGACCTGGCTCTTGATGTCGTCACCGATGACCGGCAGCCCTTCCTCGGCGAAGCGGCGCTGCCAGTAGGGCTCACGGCCGATGAAGACCGGGATCGCATTGACGAACGCGACGCCCGCCCGGAGCGCCTGCTCGACGTACCACTTCGTGGCTTCCTCGCTGCCGACCGGCAGGTAGGAGACCATCACGTCGACCTCGCGCTCGCGGAGGATGCCGACGACGTCGGCGGTCGGACCGGGGGCCTTCTCGATGATCTGGCTCAGGTACTTGCCGAGGCCGTCGTGGGTCATCCCGCGATCGACGGTCACGCCCGTGTGCGGGACCTGTTGGAAGACGTAGGTGTTGTTCGGCTTCTGGTAGATGGCCTCCGAGAGGTCCTTGCCGACCTTGTTCTTGTCGATGTCGAAGGCGGCCACGAACTCGATGTCGCGGACGTGGTAGCCGCCGAGGTTGACGTGCATCAGCCCCGGGACGAAGTCGCCGTCCTTCGCGTTCTCGTAGTAGTAACGCCCCTGGACGAGGCTGCTGGCGCAGTTCCCGACGCCGACGATCGCGACCCGGATCTTGCCGTCCGTCCGTCGCCCGGCGCCGGCCGCCGGCTTGCTGCCGTTGGTCGCCGAATTGCTGGTCCCGTTCTTCCCGGTCTTGGCCACCTGAGGTTCTCCTACTTCCCGCCGCGCGCGGCGGCCTGCTGCCTGACGTGGAGGATGCGTTGGATGACGGTGATCGTGGCGCCCAGGGCGATGATGCCCAGGGCGAGCTCGAGGATGGCGATGCCCGTCGGGACGGGGTCGGGGAGCCCGAAGCTGCCGGGGCTGCTGGTCCCGGCGATCCCGGCCAGGACGAGCCCGAGCGACAGGACGACCAGGCGGACCTCGCGCGGCATCAGCCCGACTGCGGCCATGCCCGTC
Organism: uncultured Chloroflexia bacterium; assembly: GCA_963708065.1. GTDB lineage: Bacteria > Chloroflexota > Limnocylindria > Limnocylindrales > CSP1-4 > Chersky-267. The sequence continues at coordinate 279,792 of CAVPRZ010000011.1, read as the reverse complement.
CCCTCGGTGAAGCCCAGGCCCTCGGACTTGGCCCGGGTGTAGCTGACCATGAACGCCGACCCCATCGCCGCGGCCGCGAGAACCGGTCCGACGACGTCCCAGCCGGCCGCGGCCAGCCCGGCGATCAGCCCGACGTAGACGACTGCCTCTCCCCAGCGGTCGAAGACCGAGTCCATGAACGCGCCGAGCGGGCTGACCTTGCCCGTCGCCCGGGCCAGCGTCCCGTCGAACATGTCGAAGACCCCGCCGAGGAAGACCACGATGCCGCCGACCAGCCAGGCCTGAAGACCGACGAGGATCGCGCCGAGGACGGTGATCCCGAAGCCGATCAGGGTCAGCCCGTTCGGGGTCAGCCCGAGCCGGCCGAAGAACAGGGCGATGGGCTCGCCGAGCTTCTTGACCCGGGTCCTGGTCTCCGGGCTCACAATCGAGCCGCCGCCGGTCGGCTTCGCGGCGCTCATCCGGCCGTCTCCTCGCCTGCGGCCGACCTCGATCGGGGCAGCCCGAGGCCGAGGAGCGCCCGCTCCCGGGCGAGGGCCTCGTCGAACGCCTCGCGGCGGAGGCTGCACAGCGTCTCGCGGCCCGACCGGCGGGTCGTCACGATGCCCGACGTCCGGAGCTTGCCGAGGTGCCAGCTCACGAGGGGTTGGGACAGGCCGACGGCCTCGATGAGCTCGCTGACCGTGGCCGCACCGGTCGACAGGCGTCGGACGATCCGCAGCCGGTTGACGTCGGCCAGGGCGCGATGGAAGAGCCGGAGCTCGCGCAGTTCCTCGGGCTGGTCGACGACGGACGCGATGGTCGAGCGAATCCGGGCGGGCGAGGGGCTCAGGGGAGGGGCTCCGGCGGGCGCGAGCGGGACGGCTCGACGCGGCTTATATAAATCGTCGTTGATGCTACGTCCTGCCGCGCGGGCATGTCAACCCCGATCTCGGCTTGTGGGAGCCGGCGATTCGGTCCGCGCCAATGGACCATCGACCCTCTCACCGGCTGGGTCTGGCCGCAGGGTACCGCCGGCCCGTGCGCGCCGCCGGCCCGTGCGCGCCGCCGGCTCGCGCTCCGCCGCCCGTGCGCCCCACCGGCCCGGGCGCTCCGCCGGCTCGTGCGCGCCACGCTCCTACCAGCGAATGGCGCGACCCGCACCTTGCTCGTCGAGCGTGACACGCACGGCGCCGAGCAGATGCTCCTTCGATCAAAGCGCCAGGCGCACCGTCTGATGAACTGACCACCTGGCGAGGCTCCCCGTTCTCCCGTTCGCGCGCACTGCGCACGGCCCTGGACCGCGTCCAACCCACCGCGCACGGCCCCCGGACCGCGTCCCACGCTCAACGCGCGGCCCTGCGACCGCTCTTCCAACGCGTGGTCTGGCCCTGACCGCCTCAGACCTGGTCGGCGCCGCGCGGAGCCGGCACCTCCCGGCCGGCTCCGCCCGCCGACCCGGCTACACTCCGGCCGTGACCCGTCGCGCGTCGCTCATCCTGCTGGCCGTTCTCGGCGCGGGTGTCTTCCTGGCCGGCCTCGAGCTGATGATCACCGCGGTGGCGCTGCCGTCGATCGTCGTCGACCTGGCCGACTGGACGCAGCTCCGGCGGGCGTCCTGGATCGTCAACGGCTACCTGCTGGTCTACGTGGCCACGATGCCCCTGGCCGGCCGCCTCGTCGACCTGTGGGGCGCACGGCGGCTGTTCCTCGGCGCGCTCGTGGCCTTCACGGTCGGGTCGTTCCTGGCCGGGGCGTCGCAGAACCTCGACCAGCTCATCGCCGCCCGGCTCGTCCAGGCGCTTGGCGGCGGCGCCCTCGTCCCGGTCGCGACGGCCGCCGCGGCCCACCTCTTCAGCGGCCATGACCGGCCCCGGGCGCTCGGGGTGATCGGCGCCCTCACGTTCCTCGGGATGGCGGCCGGACCGTTCGTCGGGCGCGGCCATGCTCCGCTCGATCCACGCCGAATCGGCCCTCACGGCGGCCGGGATCACGAGCGGCCCGCTCGTCCAGCTGCTCGCCCCGAGCTGGCGCTGGGTGTTCTACGTCAACGTCCCGATCGGGATCGTCGCCCTGGCGTTCGCCTGGGCCGCGAGCGCCGGCTGGGAGACGCCGCGCCGGCGGGCCCGGATCGACCTGCCGGGCGCCGCCGCGTTCACGATCGGCCTCGGCGCGGGGCTCATCGGCCTGACCCTGATCGGCAGCCCGTCCGACAGCGAGGCCTTCGGGATCCCGACGTCGACGCTCGTGGCCGGCCTGTTCGTCCTGTCGTTCGTCGGGCTCGGCCTGGCCGTCGTGGACGGGCTGATCCGGCGGGACCCGTTCATCGACGTCCGGCTGTTCCGGGACGTCGAGTTCTCCTCGGCGGCGCTCGTCTCCCTGCTGACCGGCTACGCCCTCGCCACGGCGATCATCGGTGCGGCGGTCTTCGTCGACCGGGTCCTCTACGGCGGGCCGCCCGAGCAGCAGGTCGTCCTCGGCGCGCTCGCCGCCGCCACCGCGGTCGGAGCCCTCGCCTCGGGCTTCCTCGTCCGGCGCCTGTCGCTCCGACTCGTCACGCTCGTCGGCCTCGGGGCGAGCGCCATTGCCCTCGTGGCGATGGCCGGCTGGACCCCGGCGACCTCGATCGCCGCGGCGAGCGCCGCCGTCGCTGCCTTCGGGCTCGGTTTTGGGCTGACCGTGACGCCCGCGCTCGACGGCGGCCGTCGAGGCGGCCGGTCGGGCCGCGTTCGGGATGGCCTCGGCGACCGTGACCGTGGCCAGGATGGTCGGGATGGCGGTCGGGCTGGCCGTCCTGACCGCGTACGGCTCGACGACGATCGACCGGCTCACCGCCCAGATCTACGCCACGCCGGACGCCTACCAGCAATTCCTGCCGCCGGAGCTGGTCGGTCGTCCGTTCCGCGACGGGCTCGTCATCGCCGCCCTCGAGCGCTGGGCATCGGGCGAGGCAGCCCGGATCATGGTCGGGCTGTTCCTCGTCGCCGCGGTCGTCGTCGGTCCTCGCCGTCGTCCCGGCGCTGGCGCTCGGCGGTCGGCGGACGCGTATGCTGGCGGGCGAACGGCCGGAGCCCGAGGCTGCCAGCGAGGCCGGTCGAGACCGCGACGACGGAGGGCGCCGGACGCTCGATGGCGCAGACGACACGGAGCCGACCCTCGCGCTCTGACGACGAGACGCGCGACGACGGCCTGCCGCTCGATCGCATCGCCCACCGGACGCGCCATTCCGCGGTCGGCAAGGCGGACGGTTCGATCCGGGTCTTCAGCCGGGTCGACGGCGCGGTCCGCGAGGCGGTCGGCCTCGACGCCATCCCGACCCGGATCGATCCCGGCGGGGTCGTCTGGATCGACGCCAACGGGCCGTCGCCGGGACAGGTCGCGGCGATCACCCGGGCGCTCGGGCTCCACGAGCTGATCGCCGAGGACATCCTCGAGGGCAACCAGCGGGCGAAGATCGAGGTCACGGACGACCTCATCCACATCGTCCTGTTCGCCCTCGAGTACGGCGACCCGATCGTCCCGAGCGAGATCGACGTCGTCCTCGGGAGCGGGCTTCCTCCTCACCGTCCATGACACCGACTGGGACCCGCGGACGACCCATCACCTCAAGGGCGCCGGGACTCGACGTCGTCCTGACCCGGGGCCCGGACCACCTCCTGTGGGCGATCTGCGACGACCTCGTCGACGGCTACTTCCCGCTCATGGACAAGCTCGGCGACGAGATCGACCTGCTCCAGGACGCCGTCATCGAGAAGGGCGACCCGCAGACGCTCGAGCGGCTGTTCGAGCTCAAGCGCGAGCTGATCGCGATCCGCCGCGCCTCGGCCCCGATCCGCGAGATCTTCAACCAGCTCACGAACCGCGACCTGGCCCTGGTCGACGCCGAGGAGATCCTCTACTTCCGCGACGTCTACGACCACCTCATCCGGCTCACCGACGAGCTCGACACGTACCGCGAGCTGGTCAGCGGCACCCTCGACGTCTACCTCTCGACGGTCAACAACAACCTGTCGCTGATCATGAAGCGGCTGACCGGCGTGACGGTCGTCCTCGCCGGGATCGCCGCCCTTGGCGGGATCTTCGGGATGAGCGAGGCCGGCGCCGCGTTCGCCGGGACCGAGGCGATCGGCTTCTGGCTCGTCACCGCCGCGATCTTCGGGCTCGCCTTCCTGATGGCCTACGTCCTGCGCCGGATCGGCTGGATCTAGACCCTCGCCTGTGCCGCGCCCGGGCGAGCCCGCCGGGCGACCGGCCCGCTCAGTGGCAGAAGACCGGTTTGGCCTTCGGGTGGGCATCCTTGTGATCGGCCGGGCCGTGGCTCAGCGGGAGCGCGATGAGCTGGGTCTTCTCGATCGTCCCGACCGGCCCCTCCGACGTCTGGAGCCAGAGCGTCTCGCGCTTCTCGGCGAGGGCCCCGTCGAGGGTCGTCACGTGACGCCGGACCTCGACGACCTCGTAGAGGTAGAGCTGGTCGTCGGCCGTATACACCTGGACGAGCATCCCGATCATCCGCCGGCCGTTGTTGATCTTGGACGCCTCGAGGATCGGCAGGAACATCCCCGTCCGGGCATGGGCGTAGATGTAGGTCGGGCCCTTGTCGCCGGGCTGGTGGAGCTGCTGGAGGTACATCGCCACGTTGCACGGCGGGAAGGCGTTGGCGCCGCCCGGCTGGCGGATGACCGGCAGGTCGATGTCGAGGGCCGGGACCACGACCCGGGTGGCAACGGGTGTCTTGCCGGGCGAGGTCCCCGGGCTGGCCGCCGTGCTCGGACCGGCGAGCGGCGGGAACGTCAGCAGCGAGGTCGGGCCCGGGGACGCGTCGGTCGCGGCCGGCAGGTCGGACGCCGCCGGCGTGGCGTCGACGGGCGAGCTGTACGACAGCAATCCAGCGGCCACGAGCGAGACGCCGAGCGCCGCGAGCAGGGCGGGGATCAGGCGGTGCTGGAGGCGGTCGCCAACGGTGCCCATGGGGCCGTCATCCTAGCCGGTCCCCGGCCGGACCGCCGCCGCCGCTTGGTACTGGTACCCTGCCTGCCATGTCGCCCCGCCTCGCCGTCGTGCTCGCGCTGCTCGCGGGCGTTCTCACGGCGGCGCTGCTGATCGCGGCCGCCCTCGCCTTCGTCCCGAGCCCGGTCCATCCGACCCCCGCCCCGTCGGTCCTCCCGAGCCCGTCGACCAGCCCGTCGACCAGCCCCCCGGTATCGCCGGCCGTCTCGCCGTCGTCCAGCGCTTCCCCGGGCGGGTCGTCCGCGTCGCCGTCCGGCAGCCCGGGGACCTCGGCCGGGCCGAGTCCCTCGGTCGCCCCTGGCGGGTCGACCCCGCCGGGATCCGCGTCACCCGGTCCATCGACCCCGGCCACGTCACCCTCGAGCTCGGCCGCACCGTCGCCCTCCACATCGGCATCCCCGCTCGGGATCGCTCGCCCGAGACCGTGAACCGGACGACCGGCACGGGCGGCCGGGCTGGAGCCGGCGCGCCGCCGGACGTCCGCGCCCCGATCGCCGCCTGGCCCGCGGTCCGTCGCCGGGTCGCCGCCCTGGCCGCGGTCCCGGGCCGGCTCCTCGTCGTGACCGACTTCGACGGTACGCTGGCGCGGATCTCGCTCGATCCGATGGCCGCCCGGATCGAACCCCTGGCGCAGACCGCGCTGCGGCGCCTGGCCCGCCTCGCGGCGGCGCGGCCACCCCGCCTGCGGGTCGTCGTCCTGAGCGGGAGGACCGTCGCCGACCTCGCCGGCAGGGTCCGGGTCGGCGGCGTCGAGTACCTCGGCGATCACGGCCTCCAGGCCGGGACCCTGGCCCGCGGCGCACGGGCCGAGCGCGTGGCGGCAACCGCCGACCCGGCGCTGGCGACCTTCGTCGCGCATGCCGACGCCCACGGCCGCGCGGTCGCCGCGGCGCTCGGCCGGCCCGACTGGCTGTTCGTCGAGGACAAGGGCCCGTCGGTGGCGTTCCATTTCCGCGCCGCGCCCGATCCGGAGGCGGCCGGCCGGCTCGTCGCGGCGGCCGTCGAGGCACGGCTCCGCGAGGATCCGGATGGCGGCTTCGAGCGCTTCGACGGGCGCCGGATCGTCGAGCTGCGCCCGACCGGGGCCGGCGGCAAGGGGACCGCCGTCGCGAGCCTGCTCGAGGATGGGGCCTACGCGGCGGCGCTCGTGCTCGGTGACGACCGGAGCGACGCGCTGGCGTTCAATGCGGTCGCCGAGGCGACGGCCACGGGTCGGCTCGCGGCCGGCCTCGCGCTGGCCGTCCACGGCTCGACTGAGACGCCGCCCGAGATCGTGGAGCGAGCGGACCTCATCCTCGCCGGGCCGCACGACGCGGCACGGGCACTGGCCGCCCTGGCGGGCGCCCTCGAGCGTGAGGGCTAGAAGACCAGCGCCCTGGCCGCGTTCTCGACGACCTGCACGAGCGGCTCAGGGAAGAGCCCGAACAGGATCGTCAGCGCCGCGGTCCCGGCGAGACCGGCCCGCAGGATCCCGCTCTTCTCGAGCGGGATCGGCTCACCGCGGGCATCGCGCATGAACATGTAGACCACGACGCGCAGGTAGTAGAACGCCGCGACGGCGGCATTGAGCACGGCGATCACGGCCAGGACGCCGGCCGCCCCGCCGGCCTCGACGCCGGCCAGGATGACGTACGCCTTGGCGAAGAAGCCCGCGGTCGGGGGGATCCCGGTGAGCGACAGCAGGAACAGGGTCATGAGGATCGCCAGCGCCGGCTCGCGGCCGCCGAGCCCGGCGAACGTTTCGATGCTGCTCGTGACGCCGCGCCGGCGCTGGAGGGCGGCCACGACGGCGAACGCGCCCAGGTTCATGAAGCTGTAGGCCACGCCGTAGAACAGGAGGCCCTCGAGCCCCTCGATCCGGGAGTTGGGGCTCGCCCACGCGGCCAGTCCCACGAGCATGTACCCGGTGTGGGCGATGGAGGAGTAGGCCAGCATCCGCTTGACGTTGTCCTGGGTGATCGCGACGAAGTTGCCGAGGGTCATCGTCAGGGTCGACAGGACGACCACGACAACGAGCCAGTCGCCGTGGAGCGGACCGAGCGCTCCGACGAACAGACGCAGGATCAGGGCGAACGCGCCGATCTTCGGGCCGACCGACAGGTAGCCCGTCACCGGCGTCGGCGAGCCCTGGTAGGCATCCGGGGTCCAGTAGTGGAACGGGACGGCCGCGATCTTGAAGGCCACCCCGGTCGTGAGGAAGGCGAGCCCCATCGCCAGCCCCGGTGACAGCGGCGCGGTCCCGCCGACGATCGCGGCCAGGCTGCCGGCCACGGTCTCGATCCGGGTCGATCCGGTCAGCCCCCAGACGAACGCAAGGCCGAACAGGAAGATCGCCGAGCTGAACGACCCGAGCAGGAAGTACTTGATGGCGCCCTCGGTCGAGAGCGCGTCGCGCTTGGCGAACCCGGCCAGCAGGTAGCCGGGCAGGACCATGAGCTCGAGGCCGAGGAACAGGACGAGCAGGTCCATCGAGGCCGAGATGAGCATGGCCCCGGTCATGGCGAAGACGAGCACCGCCGCGAACTCGGCCATCGGCAGCCCGCGCACCGCCAGGTAGTCGGGGGCGAAGAGGAGCGTGAAGGCGACGATCGCGACGAACAGCAGGTCGAGGAGCGTGGTCAGGGCATCGACCCGATAGGCGCCGCCGAACGCGTCGCCCGGCGTCGTCCCGGTCACGACCGTGACGAGCGCCACGATCGCCAGCCCGGCGAGGGCCACGACGAGCGCGGCGGTTCGCCGCCCGGGGAGGACGAGGTCGACCACGATGATCGCGGTCGCGACCAGGATGGCCGCCACCAGCGGTGCGATCGTGACGAGGTCGTGCCAGGCCATGGTCGGTCGGACGCTCCCTTACCGGGCGAACAGGTGGACGGCGATGGTGGGCCCGTCCCCGACGGCCGCCAGGACCGTCGTCACCGAGCCCTGGACGAGGTCCAGGACGAGCCCCGGGAAGAGCCCGAACACGACGATGAGCGTCGCCAGCGGCACGAGCGTGACGAGCTCGACCGGGCGGACGTCGGTCAGGTGATGGCCGAGCCCGGCCAGGAACTCCGAGGTCTCGCCGGTGAAGATCCGCTGGAACATCCAGAGCAGGTAGCCGGCCGCCAGGATCATGCAGGACGTGGCGATCGCCGCGGCATACGGGCTGGCGGCGAACGTCCCGACGAGGACGAGGAACTCGCCGACGAACCCCGACAGGCCGGGCAGCCCGGCGCTGGCGAACACGAAGAAGCCGAACGCCGCGGCATAGACCGGGGTCAGGCTGGCCAGCCCGCCCATCTTGGCGATCGTCCGGTCATGGGTCCGCTCGTAGATCACGCCGACGAGCAGGAACAGGGCGCCGGTGATCAGCCCGTGGTTGACCATCTGGAGGATCGCGCCCTGGAGCCCCTGCTCCTTGAACACGAAGATCCCGAGGGTCACGAAGCCCATGTGGCTGACCGATGAGTAGGCGATCAGCTTCTTGAGGTCGGGCTGGACGAGCGCGACGATCGCGCCGTAGATGATCGCGATCAGGCTGAGCACGATGATCGGGACCGCGAAGGTGTGAGCCGCGCTCGGGAACAGCGGCAGCGCGAACCGGATGAAGCCGTAGGCGCCGAGCTTGAGCATGATCGCGGCAAGGATCACCGAGCCGGCAGTCGGCGCCTCGACATGGGCGTCCGGCAGCCAGGTGTGGAACGGGAACATCGGGACCTTGATCGCGAAGGCCAGGAAGAACGCGAGGAACGCGAACACCTGGAGGCCCTCGGCGAAGCCGACCGTCGCCGCGAAGCTGCGCAGGTACTCGAAGTCGAAGGCGTGCGCCCACGATCCGGTCGCCGACTGGTAGGTGTACGCGGTCGCCAGGATCGCAACGAGCATGAGCAGCGAGCCGACGAGCGTGTACAGGACGAACTTCATCGTCGCGTACACGCGGTTCGAGCCGCCCCAGATCCCGATGATCAGGTACATCGGGACGAGGACGACCTCCCAGAACACGTAGAACAGGAACAGGTCGAGCGCGACGAAGACCCCGATCAGGCCGACCTCGAGGATGAGGAACGAGATCATGTACTCCTTGACCCGGTCCCGGATCGGGCCGAAGGAGGCGAGGATGCTGATCCAGGTCAGGGTCGTCGTCAGCACGACCAGGACCGCCGACAGACCGTCGACGCCGACCTTGTACTGGATCCCGTAGACGGGGATCCAGTCGACCGTCTCGACCAGCGAGAAGCCGGGCTTGGCCGGATCGATCCCGACGAGCATCACGAGGGACAGGCCGAAGGCGACGAGCGAGGTGCCGAGCGCCACCCGGCGGATGGCGTCCTGATCGCCGCGCGGGATCAGGGCGATGAGCAACGCCCCGACGAGCGGAGTGAAGGTGATCGCGCTGAGCAGCGGAAACGACGACAGGTCCATCGTCAGCGCCCCACGATGACCAGGTACGAGCCGGCCATGACGATCAGCCCGAGGGCGATGCCCAGCGCGTAGTTCTGGACCCGTCCGGTCTGGACCCGGCGCAGGCTGCGGCCGGCGGCGATGGCCATCGCCCCGAGCGCGTTTACGGCCCCGTCGATGATCGTCCGGTCGAACCACCAGCAGGCCGCCGCGACGCGTCCGCCGATCCGGATGAACAGCAGGTCGTTGAGGTCGTCGAACCACCACTTGTTGAGCGACGCCCGGTACAGGAAGCGGGTCAGGCCGTTGGCGCTGGCGATCGCCGTGACCTCCTTTGGCCGCGGCGCGCGCCGGAGACCGGCCAGCTCGACCCCGAACAGGCGCCAGGCCACGATGATCCCGACGGTGGCGATCGCGACGCTGGCCAGGATCAGCGCGACGTCGAGGCTGCCGAACGGCGCCGGCTCCCCGCCGGTGAGGGCGATCGTCTCCGCGAAGACCGGCTCGAGCCAGGTGTTGATGAGCCCCGCCCCGATCGGCACACCGATGACGAGCCCGAGCAGGACCGACGGGATCGCCAGCAGGACGAGCGGGATGGTCATCGAGCGCGGCAATTCATGGATGTTCGGCTCGACCTTGGGGTCGACGTGGCTCGGACCCCAGAACGTCATCCCGATCAGCCGGAACATGTAGAAGGCGGTCATCCCGGCGACGATGAAGCCGATCGCCCAGACCACGAGGAAGCCGCCCTTGAACGCCTCGCTGAGGATCTCGTCCTTGCTGAAGAAGCCGGCCAGTGGCGGGATGCCCGAGATCGCGAGGGCGCCGATGAGCATCGTCCAGTAGGTGATCGGGATCCTCCGCCACAGGCCGCCCATCCGGCGCATGTCCTGCTCCTCGTGGACCGCGTGGATGACCGACCCGGAGTCGAGGAAGAGGAGACCCTTGAAGAAGCCGTGGGCCATGAGGTGGAAGATCGCCCCGACCCACGCCCCGACTCCGAGGGCGGCGAACATGTAGCCGAGCTGGGACAGGGTCGAGTAGGCCAGGACCCGCTTGATGTCGGTCTGGGTGAAGGCGATCGACGCGGCGAGGATGGCGGTGAAGATCCCGATCGCGGCGACGACGACCATCCCCTGCTGGGCGTGGCCGAAGATCGGATTGACCCGGGCGATCAGGTAGACGCCCGCGTTGACCATCGTCGCCGCATGGATGAGGGCCGACACGGGCGTCGGGCCCTCCATCGCGTCGGGCAGCCAGACGTGGAGCGGGAACTGGGCGCTCTTGCCGACGGCGCCGCAGAAGACGAGCAGCGCGATCGCCAGGATCGTCAGCTCGTCGAGCTCACCGATCCGGTGGAGGACCTCCTGGACGTTGAGCGTCCCGAGGCTGACAAAGATGAGCATGATCCCGAGCGCGAACCCGACGTCGCCGACCCGGTTGACGATGAACGCCTTCTTGCTCGCCAGCGCCGCGGTCCGCTTGCGGTACCAGAAGCCGATGAGCAGGTAGCTCGACAGCCCGACCAGCTCCCAGGCCACGAAGATCACCAGGAAGTTGTCGGCGAGGACGAGGAGGAGCATCGAGAACATGAACAGGTTCAGGTAGGCGAAGAACCGCCACGTCCCCGGGTCGTGGGCCATGTACCCGATCGAGTAGACGTGGACGAGCATCCCGATCGTGGTCACGACGATGAGCAGGCAGGCGGTCAGGGCGTCGACGTGGAAACCGACGTCGACGACGAACTTCCCGGCCGGGATCCACTGGTAGAGGGTGAAGTCGAGGCCGAGCTCGCCGAACGGCTCGGCGTGAGCGAGGGCGGGGGCGACGACGACCATCGCCGCGAGCCAGGCGAGGACGACGACGATGACCGGCACGAAATCGACCGCCGTCCGGCCGGAGCGAGCCTGGATCCGCCGCCCGAAGAGCGCCGTGAACACGAACCCGAAGATCGGCAGCGCGAGGACGGCGACGATCAGGGCCTCGTATGGCATCGGCTACTGCCGCATCGAGTCGTACTCGTCGACGAGCGGGGTCCGCCGGTTGCGGAAGATGGCCATGACGATGGCCAGCCCGACCGTGGCCTCGGCGGCGGCCACGGCGATCACGATCAGGGCGATGACCGAGGCCTGGTTGCTGAGATTCCGGTTGAACGCCCCGAAGGCGACGATCGACAGGTTGACCGCGTTCAGCATCAGCTCGATCGACATGAGCATGCTGATCGCATTGCGCCGGGCGAGGAACCCGAACGTCCCGAGGCAGAACAGGAGCGCCGAGAGGATGAGGTAGGCGTCGAGCGAGTCGCTCATTGCGGGCGGCCCTCCTCTCCGGCCTCGGGCTCGCGCTTGGCCAGGTAGACCCCGCCGATGACCGCCGCCAGCAGCAGGACGCTGACGACCTCGAACGGCAGGACGTACTCGTTGAAGAGGACCTTGGCCATCTCGGCCGTGACGGTCTGGACCCGCTCGCCGGCCGCGCCCCAGTCGGTCGCGCCGATCACGAGGGCCAGGATGATCGCCAGGACGACCGACGCGACGGCCGCCGGAACGGCCTGGGTCTGGAACACGAGCCGGGCGGGACCCGCCTTCGTCTGGGTGAGCATGATCGCGAACAGGATCAGGACGCTGATCGCGCCGATGTAGACGAGGACCTGGGCGCCGGCGATGAGCGGGGCGCCGAGGATCACGTACAGCCCGGCGAGCGCCCCGAAGCAGACGATCATCGCCAGGCCGCAGCGGATGATGTCGCGCATCGTCACGACGAGCAGGCCCGAGCCGAGCATGATCGCGGCGAAGATCACGAACAGCGCATCGTTCCAGCTGGCCCCGATGACCGGGATCGTGTCCGGGATCGCCACCCGATCGACCTCGCTACTCGTGGTGGGCGTGGCCGGCGCCGGTCGCGCCGTTGCCCGGAGCCCCGCCACCCGGGGCGTTGGGCCGCCCCCCGCTCGACGGACCCGTCCCGGCCGCGACCGCCGCCGGGAGCACCGGCAGCATCCGGCCCGGATCGGGCAGCCGGCCGCCGGCCGCGGCCCGCTCGTACCAGTCTCGCTCGCGGCGGATGTAGGTCGCCTCGGTCTCGCGCTCGACCGCGGCCAGCGCGATGAGGTCGATCATTGGCTCGGAGCGGTCGACGTGGGCGAGCTCGAAGTCGGCCCCGTCGCGGAGGGCGTCGTACGGGCAGGCGTCGACGCAGATCCCGCACAGGATGCAGCGGCTCTCGTCGACCTCGTACTTCTCGAGGACCCGCGGCTTGGGCATGAGCGCGCCGGTCGGACAGGTCTCGGCGCACCGCCCGCACGACACGCACGGGGTGTCGTTCAAGCTCATGTCGAGCGGCGTCGTGACGAGCGTGTCGAAGCCGATCCGCATGAAGTCGTAGCAGGCCGCCCCGACGACCTCCGAGCAGACCTGGGCGCAGCGACCGCAGTCGATGCAGCGCGACGGCTCGCGCAGGATGAAGGCGTGGCTGTCGTCCCGGATGTAGTCGTGATTCACGCCGGTGAACCGGTTCTCGGTCACGCTCCGGTAGCCCGCCCCCTGGTGGAACTGCGGCTCCAGCGTGCGCAGCGTCGTCCCGTACTCGATCCCCAGCCGGCGCAGGTCGCAGAAGCCGATCGCCTCGCAGGTGCACTGGAGGCAGCGGGTCGACTCGGCGATGGCCTCGGCCCGGGTGTACGGGATCTCGTACTCCACGTAGCTCCGGTTGCGGGCCTCCGGGTCCATCGCCTTGAGCCGGTAGCGCGGCTCCTTGACCTCGCTCGTGAACGGGACGATCGACAGGAACTCGGGCTGCGGCTCGGCCAGCGTCTGGCGCGTCCTGATCGCCCCCAGATCGAGGCCCTTGAGGTAGGCGTCGACGGCATACGACGCGCGCCGGCCCTCGGCGATCGCCTGGACGACCGTCGCCGCGCCGATCCGAACGTCGCCGGTCCCGAAGACGCCCGATCGCCCGGTCTCGAACGTGACCGGGTCGGCCTTGAGCCGGCGCTGCTTCGTCGCCTCGGGACCCTCGGACCCGGGCCCGATCCAGGTCAGGTCGGGGCCCTGGCCGATCGCGAGCAGGACCCGGTCGCAGTCGATCGTGAACTCCGTGCCGGGCGAGGGCTCCGGCCGGCGCCGGCCCGAGGCGTCGGGCTCGCCGAGCTTGTTGCGGATGAACTCGACGCCGCGCACCGCACCGGTCGCCTCGTCGACGATGACCCGCGTCGGGCCGGCCTGGAAGATGGCCTGGACGCCCTCCTCGATCGCCTCGTGGACCTCGTTGCTCGCCGGCATGTCCTTCATGTCGCGGCGGTAGACGAGGGTGACCTCCGCGGCTCCCTGGCGGACGGACGTCCGCGAGCAGTCCATCGAGGTGAACCCGCCGCCGATGACCACGACCCGCTTTCCCTCGTGCCCGGGATAGGGCAGCCCGAGGGTGGCCGTCCGGAGGTACTCGAGTCCGTCGATGACGCCATCGGCCTCCTCGTTCGGGATCCCGAGCTTGTTCGTGTCGTAGCAGCCGATCGCGACGAGGACCGCGTCGAACCCCTGGCCCTGGAGGTCGTCGAGGCGTGAAGTCGCGGCCGAGCCCCTGGTTGCAGACGATCCGGCCGCCCAGGCGGGTGACCGACTCGTATTCGGCCTCGAGCACCTCGACCTTCGGCAGGCGGTACTGCGGGATGCCGTAGCGGAGCATCCCGCCGGGAGCCGGGTCGCGCTCGAAGACCGTCACGTCGTGCCCGGCCAGGAGGAGGTAGTAGGCCGCGCTCATCCCGGCCGGACCCGAGCCGATCACCGCGGCCCGGCGGCCGCTCTTGGCCTGGGGCTCGAACGGCAGCGGCGGGTCGACCCCGTCGTCGAGCATCGCCCTGATGACCTGGTCGCCGGCGTAGCGGTGGGTGTCGCGGATCGCGATCGCCTCGTCGACCTCGTCGCGCCGGCAGTGCTCCTCGCACGGCGCCGGGCAGACCCGGCCCAGGACGCTCGGGAAGGGGATCGTCCGCTTGAAGATCCGGGTCGACTCGCGCCAGTCGCCCTCCGCGTTCTGCTTGAGAAAGCCGGGGATGTCGATGTGGCTCGGGCACTTGTTCTGGCAGGGCGGCAGGCAGTAGGCGTTGTGGTCGCTGAAGATGAGCTCGAGGTTCGTGGCCCGCAGCCGGCGGACCTCCTCGGTCTGGGTCTGGACCTTCATCCCGGCCTCGGCCGCCCGCGAGCAGCTGATCGGCGGGTGCTCCTCGCCCTCGACTTCGACGACGCACATGCGGCAGGCCCCGAAGCCCGGCAGCTTGGGCTCGTAGCACAGGGTCGGGATCTCGATCCCGTTGTCGCGACAGACCTCGAGGATCGTCTGACCGTCACGGCCCTCGACCAGGCGGCCGTCGACCTCGATCCGGATGACCGGCGCCGACTGTGGGCGCTGCGGCGCCTGCGTGTCGAGGAGGCGCTCGGCGAGCAGCTCCGGCTCGGCCTCGGCCCCCGCGTCGGGTCGGACGATCAGGTCGGTCATCAGGCGCCTCGCTGGGCTCCGGCGGCGACCGCGATCGGCTGGCACACGCCGGCCGGACAGGTGCTCCGGAGGAGATGATCGTCGAGCTCGGCTCGGAAGTATCGCATCACGCTCGTCAGCGGGAGCGTCGCCAGGCGCTCGTGGTCGCACAGCGCGGAGCCTCGGACGTCGGCGGCGAGGTCGGCGGCGAGGGCGGCGTCGGTCGGGCGAGGCGTCCCGACCGCGATCCGGTCGGCGATCTCGGACAGTCGACGGGTGCCGATCCGGCAGGGGATCGTCTTGCCGCAGGCCTGGTCGGCGCAGAACCGGGTGAGGAGGCGGGCGAGGTCGACGACGCAGGCCCGGTCGTCGGCGACGACGACGGACCCGGACCCGACGTGGGCGTCGACCGCGCGGAGGGCGTCGAACTCATAGGCGGTGTCGAGAAGGTCGGCCGGGAGGAACCCGCCCGACGGACCCCCGACGAGGACGGCCTTGACGGGGCGACCCTCGGCCGAGCGCGCGCCGCGCGGGCCGGCGAGGCCGATCACCGTCCGAAGGGGCGTGCCGAGCGGGACCTCGGCGACCCCGCCACCCATCGGTGCCCGGACCTGGACGAGGATCGTCCCGGGGCTCGCCTTCGAGCCGATCTTCGCGAACGCCTCGGCGCCGTTCCGGACGATCCACGGGACACTGGCCAGGGTCTGGACGTTGTCGACGACCGTTGGCCGCCCGAACAGGCCGCGCTCCGTCGGGTGCGGCGGGCGCTGCTCGGGCTGGCCGCGCTTGCCCTCGAGCGCCTTGAGCAGGACCGTCTCCTCGCCGAGCATGTAGGCGCCCTGGACCGGCCGCACGTGAACGGCCAGGTCCCAGCCCGAGTCGAGCACGTCGGGCCCGACGAAGCCGGCCTCCTCGGCGGCGGCGATCGCCGCCTCGAGCCGACGGATCGTCTCGGTGGCCTCGGCCCGGACGGCGATGAACGCCTCGCCGGCAGCGATCGCATAGGCCGCCAGGGCGACGCCCTCGACGACCGCGTACGGGGCAAGCTCCATCAGGGTCCGGTCGGTCTGGACGGCCGGGTCGGCTCCATAGCCGTTGGCGACGACGTACCTGACCGGCCCGTCGGCGAGCGCCGCCGCGCGCCACTTCGTCCCGGTCGGGAAGCCGCCGCCACCGCGCCCGCGCAGCCCCGAAGCCTCGATCGCCGTGATCAGCTGGCCCGGCGTCATCGCCCGGATGGCCGTCCGGAGCGCCTCGAACGCGCCGGCGGCGACGGCCCGGTCCAGGTCGGTCGGGTCGAGCGGCTCGGCGGCCGGGAGGAGGATCCGCGACCAGCTCGCCGGGGTCTTCAGCAGCGCGCTCATCCTGGGTGGACCTCCCGGGCCCGGTCGGCTCCGCTCGACGGCCGGCCGTCGAGGGCGCCGTCGAGCGCCGCCAGGAACGTCGCGTCGGTCGTCGCCGTCGCGGGTTCGGGCGCACCGACCGCGAGGTGGTCGTAGTACGTGGCGGTTCCGTAGAGCGTCGCGTACCACGCCCCGGTGGCCTCGCTGATCCGCTTGAGCGCCGCGATCGGAACGTAGCCGTAGGCGGCCTGGACCTCGGCCAGGATCCGGAGCATCTCCTTCGGATCGTGGTCGACCTCGTCGAGGATCGCGTCGACCGGCCCGAGGTCGATATCGTGGAAGTGCTCGTACGTCGGGTCGGGCACGGTCCGGCCGGATCGTCGGAGGGCCGACTCCTCGCGCCGCTCGGCGTACGTCTCGGGCGCTCCCCAGTGGACGTGGAAGCGACCCTTGGTGTCGAACCCGCCCATGTCGATGCACTCGATCGGGCAGGCCTGGGCGCACTGGAAGCAGGTCTCGCACTTGAGCGTGCCCCATTCGTCGTAGAGGAGCTGGAGGCGACCGCGGAACTTGGGCGGGATCCTGGCCGGATCCTCCGGGTAGAGATGGGTCACCTTCGGCTCGAAGAACCGGCGCAGGGTCACGGCCATCCCGCGCAGGATGCCCAGGCCTGGCACGGCGCTCATCGGACGATCCTCATCGCAGGCTGTCCACGGTCACGATCGCCAGGGCGGTCACGAACAGGTTGAGCAGCGACGCGGGCAGGAGCCATTTCCAGGCGAAGCCCATGAGCTGGTCGATCCGGACCCGGGGCAGGGTTCCGCGCATCCAGACGAAGGTGAAGACGAAGGCGTACGTCTTGAGGAAGAACCAGAACAGCCCGACCACCCAGTCGAAGCTGAGGAAGGCGAACCCGAGCAGCGCCGCGACCGCCACGACGTTGAACAGGACGAAGCCGATCGCGAGGGCCTGCCAGAACTTCGTCCGGCTGTCGAGCAGGTAGAACGGCAGCCCGAGCAGGACGATGAAGATCGGGGGCACGATCGCGATCGCCGCCAGCAGGCCGACGCCCATCCCGGCCAGGTCCGGCTGCGGGGTGATCGCCCACGCATCGGGCCAGGCGAACGGCGCGTTCCAGCCGCCGAAGAAGAGGGCGACGGTGAGGCCGGAGACGATGAAGACGTTGACGTACTCGGCGAAGAAGAAGAAGCCGAAGCGCATCCCGGAGTACTCGGTCGCGAAGCCGGCCACGATCTCCGAGTCCGCCTCGGTCAGGTCGAACGGGGTCCGGTTCGCCTCCGCGGTGGCGGCGATGAAGAAGATCACGAACGCGAGCGGCTGCTTGAACACGTACCAGTCGAACAGGCTGCCCGACTGGTCGAGGGTCATCTGGTTGAGGCTGAGGCTGCCGGTCAGCAGGATGATCCCGACGACCGACAGGGTGAGCGGGATCTCGTAGCTGACGACCTGGGCAGCCGACCGAAGCCCGCCGAGCAGCGAGTACTTGTTGAAGCTCGACCAGCCGGCCATGAGCAGGCCGACGACGGTCAGGCCGCTGATCGCGAAGAAGTAGAGCAGGCCGATGTTGAGGTCCTGCCCGAACAGCCCGGGCGCGAACGGCAGGACGAGCAGGGTCATGACGCTCGACATGTAGACGACGACCGGAGCCCAGGTGAACACGATCGGATCGGCACCGGTCGGCGTGAAGTCCTCCTTCATGAGGACCTTCAGACCGTGGACGACCGACAGCGCGGAACCGAACGGCCCGACCCGGTCCGGGCCGTAGCGAAGGTTCATCAGGGCGATGACCTTCATCTCCATGTAGATGATCAGGAAGGCCGTCGGGACGGTCATCAGCAGGACGATCGTGGCGGCCAGCACGAACCGGGCGAGCGGCAGGTTCGCGCCGACGAACGAGATCACGAGCGGGGCGGCGATGATGACCGCCGCCGTCGCCGCGGCACCCAGGATGAGGACCAGCGGGACGACCGTGAAGATGACCTTGCCCGGCAGGGTGAGGCGGCTCCACGTCCGGCTGAAGATGGCCATCTACTTGTCCACGCCGCCCATGATCGGGTCGAGCGAGGCCATGATCGCCATCGTGTCGGCGATCAGGTTGCCCGGCGTCAGCAGCCCGACCGCCTGGAGATGGACGAAGCTCGGGTCGTGGATCCGCATCCGGAACGGCTGGTCGGTGCCGTCGCTGATGGCGTAGGTGGCGTACTGGCCGCGGGGTCCCTCGACGGCGGCGTAGGCGCGGCCGGGGCGCGGCCGGATGAGCCTCGGCAGCTTGGCCATGATCGGCCCGTCGGGCATCTGGTTCAGGCACTGGTCGATGATCCGGAGGCTCTGCTTGATCTCGTCGAGCCGGAGCAGGTAGCGGGCGAGGCAGTCGCCCTCCTGGCGGGTCGGGATGTCGAAGTCGAGCTCGGGGTAGACGCTGTAGGGATGCGTCCGGCGCATGTCGAGCGGGACGCCGGAGGCCCGGATGTTCGGGCCGGTCATGCACATCCGGAACGCGGTCTCCCGATCGAGGACCCCCAGCCCGCGCATCCGCCGGACGAAGATCTCGTTCTCGTTGAGGAGCGTCTGGTTGGCCTCGATCTGCTCGGTCGCCTTGCTCATCCAGTCGCCCAGGCGGCTCATGAACTCGTGGTTGAGGTCGCCGTTGACGCCACCGATCCGGAAGTAGTTGAAGAGCATCCGCTGGCCGGTCAGGCTGGCCAGCATGTCGACGATGTCGTCGCGCTCGATGAAGCTCCACAGGATCGGGGTCAGCCCGCCGAGGTCGAGCGCCATCCAGCCCATGAACAGGGCGTGGCTGGCGATCCGGTTGAGCTCGCCGGACAGGACCCGGATGTACTCGGCCCGGCGGGGCACCTCGAGGTCGAGGAGCTTCTCGAAGGCCATCACCGGGGCCCATTCGTTGAACAGCGAGCTGACGTACTCGAGCGGGTCCGTGTAGGCGATCGTGTGGTGGTAGTCGGCGTTCTCGCACAGCTTCTCGACGCCGCGGTGGAGATAGCCGAGGACCGGGTCGAGGTCGACGACCCGCTCGCCCTCGATCTTGAGGACGACCCGCAGCACGCCGTGGGTCGACGGGTGCTGGGGGCCCATGTTGATGAACATCTCGCCCCCGCCGAGGGTGTAGAACTCGGCCTCGCGCTCGGTCCGCGGCGGGATACGGCGGGATCGGCTCGAAGACGCCGATCTCCTCGTCGAGCATGATCCGCGGGTCGTCGGCGGATGGGTGCTGGGCGGTCGTCATCAGTTCCCCCTCAGCTCGCCCTGGCGCGTCGGACGGCGCCCGTCCGGCGTGGCGTTCGACGGGGCGTGGGTCTGCTCCATGTGGCGCACGCCGGCGCCCGGCGAGCGGGCCGCGTCGTCCGGCAGGAAGAAGTCCTTGCGCAGCGGGAAGCTCGTGTAGTCGGGCGGCATGTAGATCCGGCGCAGGTCGCGGTTGCCCTCGAAGACGATCCCGAACATGTCGTAGGCCTCGCGCTCCTGCCACTCGGCGCCCTTCCAGAGGAAGGTCACCGACGGGACCCGCGGGTCGTCGCGTGACAGGCCGTCGGCGACGACCCGGAGCCAGTCCGGGGTCGTCGGGCTCCAGACGTGGTAGACCGTCTGCATCACGACGCCCGTGTCGACCCCGCACAGGTCCATGAGCGCCTCGAACCCGAACTCGGGCTCGTCGTGGAGGGCGCGCATCACCTCGGGCAGGTCGCCCGGGGCGATCCGGATCTCGGTCTCGTCGTGGCGCTGGCGGACCGGACCGAGCAGCCGGTCTCCGAAGCGGGCCTCGAGGCGGCGCTTGAGGGCACGATCCATCGCGCTCAGACCCCGTCCGGGACGGTCGGACCGATGGCCCGCTCCGGCCAGTGGCCGCGCCGCTCGAGGACGAGCTGCTGGAGCCGCATCATCCCGTAGATCAGGCCCTCCGGCCGCGGCGGGCAACCGGGGATGTAGACGTCGACGGGCAGGACCCGGTCGATCCCCTGGATCGTCGAGTAGCTCCGCTTGTAGCGCCCGCCCGAGCAGGTGCAGTCCCCGAGCGCCACGCACCACTTGGGCTCCGGCATCTGCTCCCAGAGCCGGATGAGCGGGCCGGCCATCTTGGTCGTCAGCGTGCCGGCCACGATCAGGACGTCGGCCTGGCGGGGGCTGGCCCGGAACGGGAACATCCCCCACCGATCCATGTCGTTCTTCGAGGTCGCCGCCGACATCATCTCGATCGCGCAGCAGGCCAGGCCCGAGAGGAGCGGCCAGAGGCTGTTGGCCCGGATCAGGTCGAGGACGAGGTCGGCCTTCGTCGGGATGACCTCGAGTGCCCCCCAGCGGGCGTCGTCGTGCCGACCGGCGTCGGTCGCTCCGTACTCGCGCAGGTGGGTGTTGCCGCGTCGGCTGGCCGCCGTTGTAGGCCGCCGGGTCGGTCGAGACCCAGAGCGTGTTGGGGACGACGATCGGGACCATCACGCCGGTCGGGCCGGTCGTGGCGACCGCGGTCGGGTCGGTCGACTCGCCGCCCGCGCCCGGGTCCGGCCCGCCGCCGCGCGTCAGCGCCACGTCAGGACTCCCTTGCGCCAGGCGTAGGCAAGGCCGA
Source organism: uncultured Chloroflexia bacterium (assembly GCA_963708065.1). GTDB lineage: Bacteria > Chloroflexota > Limnocylindria > Limnocylindrales > CSP1-4 > Chersky-267. The sequence goes on along the minus strand of CAVPRZ010000011.1, from coordinate 259,008 downwards.
GCAGCAGGATGGCCACGAAGATCAGCATGCTCACGAAGCCGCCGATCAGGAGGTCGCGGAAGACGATCGCCCAGAGGTAGATGAAGATCACCTCGATGTCGAAGGCGACGAACAGCAGGGCGTAGATGTAGAACGACAGGCCGAACCGTCCGTGCGTGTCGCCGTACGTGTCGATGCCCGATTCGTAGGGCAGGCCCTTGTGCTCGTCGCCGCGGTTGCGATGCGAGATCAGCCAGGCCGCGCCGATCGTCAGGAGGACGAACGAGACGCCGGCGAAGGCGAACCCGACGACGTACCAGATGGCGGTCAATCCAACCTCGCAGCGGAAGCGCCCCGCGTGCCGGCGCGACTGGGCGGCGCATCCAAACGTGGCGACTTCATCCGTGGTGAGCTGTGATGCCCTCGCGGGCACGGGCGGTACGCGGGACCGGGCGGCCTCCGCAGCGGCATTCTAGCAGCGGAGGCCTTCGCAACGTGCCCGGCCGGACGGCCGGCACGGCCGCACCGTCACGGTGGATGTGCAAGGGGAATCGCGCCGGGGAAGCGACTCGCGCCGAGCGCGCGTAGCAGGGATGCGAGCCGCCCCCCGGCGCCGGTGAGCGTGCACCGCGCCCGGGGCCGCGACAATAGGGCGAATGCCGTAGCGAGGATCCTCCGGAGCGACGGTCGGATCAGCGATCGAAGCGGTAGGCGAGGCCGCGCAGCGGCGGCTCCGGTTCGATGCCACGGCCCAGGAGCGCGACCCGGAACCCGCCGAGCGCCCGAGGGTCGAGCAGGCGCCGGACGCGCCGACCGGATCGCCAGCCAGTCGTCGATCGTCGTCCCCGGATCGGACCGGACGGCCTCGAGCAGCTCGTCCGGCGCCGACCCGACGAGGAACTCCGCCTGGCTCGTCCGGCCGAGCGGGACCAGGCCGGCCGCCACCGCCGCGCGCTCGAGCGAGGTGAAGTCGACGTGGGCGGTCAGGTCCTGGCGCCCGACGGCCATCGTCCAGTCATCGTGGACACGGTGGCCGGCATAGGCCCGCAGCGTCCCGCCGGCCCGCTCCGGCGCGTACAGGTCGGCGGCAGGGTAGCCGTAGTCGACGACCAGGACGACGCCGCGCTCGAGCTCGGCCGACGTCTGACCGACCCAGTCGTCGATCGCCAGGCAGACCTCGCCGCGGGCGCCCTCCCCGAGCCGGACACCCTCGGTCTCCAGGCGATCCGCGAGGGCGGGGCTGGACGGTTCGCCCTTCGAGCTCGACGAAGCGGTCGTCCTCCCAGCCGACGAGCAGCTCGCGGATCCGGCCCGACCGGCCGACGAGCCGGTGGACCGGCAGCGCATCGAGGAACTCGTTGGCGACGACCGCGCCCGTCTCGGGTGCGTCGGGGGCCAGCCCGAGCTCGAGCGACCCGGCGAATCCGGCCGCGCCGAGCCGCTCGACCAGCTCCGTCGTGCGGTGCGGGTTGATCTCGATCGGGGCGTAGCGGATCGCTCGCGCGAGGTCCGGCGAGCCGGCTACCTGGCCGAGCCGGCCCTCGCCGGCGAGGGCCTGGAGGACGGCGAGCCCGAGGGAGCCAGAGCCGGCGACCGTACTCGCGGACGACGAACCGCGCCGGGCGACCCGAGCCGGCGATGGACCTCGTCGAGCTGGCGGGCGATCGCCGCCCCGAAGATCGGGTGGGTCTCGGGTGACGTCAGGAAGTCGCCGCCCCGGCCCGGCCGCTCGGCCGCTGTGCGGTAGTAGCCGAGCTCCGGCTCGTAGAGGGCGAGCTCCATGAACCGGGCGAAGGTGATCGGCCCGCCGGCCGCGATCTCGGACCGGATCCGCTCGACGAGCCGCGGCTCGCCCTCCTCGGGCAGGGGCGGCGACGCGGGCCCCCGTCGGAAGCCGGCGTCGAGCCAGTCCATCGACGATCAGCTCCGCGGATCCGACCAGCCGGATCCCCGGGCCCGACGAGGGAGTGGCCGCCGAGGAGGATCGGGATCGGGCGCCGCGGTCGCGGAGGCGGTCAGCTCGGCCAGCCACGGATCGTCGACCGCCCGCGGGTCGAGGAGATCGGACGCGAAGCGTGCTCCGGCCGACGGCCAGGCCGCCTCGTCGCGCACCCAGCCGGTGGGCCAGCAGGACCCGCGTGTCGACGACGGCCGCATCGCCCAGCTCGGCCAGCCGGTCGCCCATGACCGCCGGCCCGCCGGCATCCAGCACCATTCCGAGGATCGAGCGCGGGCGACGGAGCGAGGCGGAGGCCGGATCCTCGAGCGCGAGCGAGCTCGACGCCCGCAGCCCGCGCTCCTCGACGAGCGCCCGGACGCGACACCGCGCCGCGCCGTTCCAGCCAGCCCAGGGTGGCCGCCGAGGTCCGCCCGGCGACGACGAGCTCGGCGCGCCGGTCGGTGAGGATCGCCCGGACGGCGTCGACGACCGGGCCGAGGCGGGCCGCGGCCGGAGCGAGGCTCGCGGGCAGGCGATCCAGCTGGCCCGGCCGGGCCGCCGCGACCAGGATCGCGTCGAGCGGCGAGTCGAGGTCCATCGCCAGGCGCCACCGGCGACGGAGGTCAGACACCCGGACGCCGCCGACCTCGGCCAGCCAGCGTGGGCAGGGCGTTGTCGGTCGGGAACGCGTCCGGCAGCCGTCCGAGGATCGCGTTCGCGGTCGCGGAGACGGCAACGACGTCCGCCGAGTAGCGGTTGTTGACGAGCGCCAGCGGCTCGGCGGCGGCGGCCGCGGCGACGAACGCACGGAGGTCGGCCGGGGTGGCCAGCGGCAGCGCCCCCGAGCCCAGGATCACGAGACCGCGTCCGGGCCGGAGGCCGGCGCGGAGCTCACCGCAACCGCACCCCGAACGGGCGCTGGTCGGGCGGACCGGCGACGACCCGGGCGGTCTCCGCGCCGCCGGCGACGAACGCCGGCCGGTTGCGCTCAGCCAGGTCGAGGCGCACGTCGGCCAGGGCCGTCTCGAGCGGACCGGCGGTCGGGCCCGGGAGCGGGTGGAGGATGATGACGTCGACGGCGCCCACCCGGCGAGTCTAGCGATGGGTGGCGGGCGATCAGGGGAGGGCGTGGGTCGGATGGCCAGGGCCGGTCGGACGCGGGCCTACGTCGGTCTCGGCGCGAACGTCGGTGACGCGGCCGGGACCGTGGCCGCGCGGTCCTGTCGCTCGCGGCCCTGCCGGGCGTGCGCGCTCGCCGGCGTCTCGCGGCTGTACGCCACCGCGCCCGTCGGCGTGACCGACCAGCCGGAGTTCCGCAATGCGGTCGTCGCCCTCGACGTCCCGTCCGGTCCCGATCCCGCGACCGGAGCGCTCGCGCTGCTGGTCGCGCTCAAGGGACTCGAGCGGGCGTTCGGCCGGCGCCACCGGCGGCGCTGGGGCCCGCGCGAGCTCGACCTCGACCTGCTCGTCTTCGGTCGGGCCCGCCTCGCCGTCGATCGCCCGCCCGAGGCGCGCTCCGCTCGGAGCGGTCGCCGAGCCGGCGAAGGCGGCCAGGCTGCTCGAGGTGCCTCACCCGGAGGCCAGGGATCGGCTGTTCGTGCTGGCCCGCTCGCCGACCTCGCGCCGGGCCTGGTGCCGCCCGGCTGGGGCGAGACCGTCGCCACCGCCCGGGCTCGCCGGGAGCTGGCCGAGGGCGCCGACGCGGCGCGCCCGATCGCCCGCTGGGACCGCCCGGCCCGCGCCTTCGTCAGCGACCTGGCCGGGGGACCAGCGAAGGGGCGGTCCGCCTAGAGCCGGACCGCGGGCGGCCGGCTCCGGTCGAACATCGCGACCGTGTCGACGAACCGGACCTGCTTCGACTGGTAGGCCATGACGAGCGAGTGGGTCCGGGCGCCGCCGCCGAAGAAGCGCACGCCCTGGAGGAGGTCGCCGCTCGTGACCCCGGTGGCGGCGAAGACGAGGTTCTCGCCCGACGCGAGGTCGTCCGTCCGGTAGACCCGGCCCTCGTCCCGTCGTTGCCCATCCGGCGGGCACGGGCGCGCTCCTCGTCGTTGCGGAACCGGAAGCGGGCCTGGATCTCGCCGCCGAGGCAGCGCAGCGCGGCGGCCGTGATCACGCCCTCGGGCGCACCGCCGATGCCCATCACCGCGTGGACGCCGGTACCCGACACGGCGCACGAGATGGCCGCCGAGAGGTCCCCGTCGCTGATCAGCTTGATCCGGGCACCGGCCGCGCGCACCTCGTCGACGAGCGCCTCGTGGCGCGGCCGCTCGAGGATGACGACGGTGATGTCGCCGACCTTCCGGCCGAGCGCGTCCGCGATCCGGTGGACGTTCTCCGTCGGGCTGACCGTGATGTCGACGTGACCCGCGGCGATCGGCCCGACGCACAGCTTCTCGAGGTAGGTGTCGGGCGCGTGGAGAAGCCCGCCCCGCTCCGAGGCGGCGAGGACCGTGATCGCCCCGGGCTGGCCGTGGGCGACCAGGTTCGTGCCCTCGAGCGGATCGACGGCGATGTCGATCTCCGGGTTGGCCCGCCGGTCGTCGTCGTCCCGGCGACCGACCTGCTCGCCGATGTAGAGCATCGGGGCCTGGTCGCGCTCGCCCTCGCCGATGACGATCGTGCCGGCCATGTCGATCTCGTCCATGGTCCGGCGCATCGACTCGGTGGCGGCCCGGTCCGCCTCGTTCTTGTCGCCCCGGCCCATCGAGCGCGCCGACGCGATCGCCGCGGCCTCGGTGACCCGGACCATCTCGAGCGCGAGGAGCTGCTCCATCGGGACCTCCTCTCGGTGGAGCGCGGCTTGGCGGCCGGGCTCAGTGGCGGAAGTGGCGACGACCGGTGAAGACCATCGCGAGGTGGTGGCGGTCGGCGACCTCGATCGCCATCTCGTCGCGGATCGAGCCACCGGGCTGGATGATCGCGGTCACCCCGTTGTTTGCCGCCAGGGCGATCCCGTCGGGGAACGGGAAGTAGGCGTCGCTGGCCATCACGCTCATCCGCGACCGGTCGCCCGCCCGGCGCAGGGCGATCTCCACCGACACCTGGCGGCTGGCCTGGGCGGCCCCGATGCCCACCGTGGCGGCGTTCTTGGCCAGGACGATCGCGTTCGACCGGACGTGGCGGACGGTCCGCCAGGCGAACAGCAGGTCGGTCAGCTCCTCGAGCGTGGGACGCCGCTCGGTGACCACCTGGAGCTGGCCGGCCTCGATCCCGAGCTCGTCCTGGGTCTCGACGAGGAGCCCGCCGCTCACCCGCTTGAAGTCGAGGTTGGCGATCCCGTAGTCGCGCATCCCCTCGGACGGGTTGGCCGGGACCGCGAGGATCTCGAGCCCGGTCTTGCCGCGGAGGATGGCCAGCGCCGCCTCGCTGTAGCCCGGGGCCACGACCGCCTCGTACGAGTTGGCCGCGATCTCCCGTGCGGTCGGCCCGTCGAGCTCGCGGTTGACGCCGACGATCCCGCCGAAGGCGGCCACCGAGTCCGTCTCGAGCGCCTTGCGGTAGGCCTCCACCAGCTCGTCGTTGGAGGCCAGCCCGACCGGGTCGGTGTGCTTGACGATCGCGACGGTCGGTGCGGTGAAGTCGTGGGCCATCCGGTAGGCCGCGTCGAGATCGAGCAGGTTGTTGAAGCTCGGCAGGCTGCCCTGGACCTGCTTGGCGTCGGCGAGCGTCCCCGAGCGATGCGTCGTCTCGCGGTAGAACGCCGCCCGCTGGTGGGGGTTCTCGCCGTAGCGCAGGTCCTCGACCTTCTCGAGCACCATCGCCAGCCGGCTCGGGAAGGTCGTCCCCGAGACCTGGTGGATGTAGGCCGCGATCTCGGCGTGGTAGGCGGCGACGATCCCGAACGCCTCGGCCGCGAGCTGCTGGCGGAACTCGGCCGAGACCGAGCCGCGCTCCTTGAGCTCGCGGATGAGCCGCGGGTAATGGGTCGGGTCGGCGACGGCGGCGACCCCGGCGTAGTTCCGGGCCGCCGCTCCGAGGAGGGCCGCGCCGCCCACGTCGATCATCTCGATCGCCTCGTGGAGCGGGATCGACCTGGCGCCGACCTGGGGCGAGAACGGCTTCACGTTGACCACGACGATGTCGATCGGGGCGAGGCCGTGCTCGGCAAGCTCGTCGAGCTGGGCCGGGACGTCGCGCCGGGCGAGGATCCCGGCATAGACCGCGGGGTGGAACGTCTTGACCTGCCCGCCGACGAGGGCGGGGACCGCGGTGAGCTCGGACACCGACGCCACGTCGATCCCGTCGGAGGCGAGGTGCTCACGGGTGCCGTCGGTCGCATAGATCTCGACATCGAGGGCGGCCAGCTCGCGCGCGAGGGCCGTCACTCCGTCGCGGTTCGCGACCGAGAGCAGGGCACGCACCCCGGAACCACCTCCTGATCTCCGGACGACGATGCGCCCCCGCGGACGCCTGGCGGCGGGCACCCGCCATCGGCCCGAGTATACCGCCCGCCATGGCATACTCGGCCCCCGACCGCCACCTTTCGCAGGAGTCCGCCGGTGACGCGAACGCCGTTCGACTACGTCTTCACCGCTTTCAGCGAGGCCAACTTCCCGGACCTGTTCCGGGCGACCTGGGTCGCCTCGCTCGTGCTCCTGGCCGGACTGGTCATCCTGTACAACGTCCGGACGCGGGCCCTCCGCCACCACCCGCCGTACCTCGAGCTGTACGAGTGGCTGCTCTGGTCGGGGCTGATCATGTTCAGCCTCCTGCTGGTGTTCAGCCTGTTCGTCTGGGACTTCATCTTCGTCCTCATCACGATGATCGGCGGATCGGCGATCCTGCTCTGGATCCGGTTCATCCACTTCCCGCCGCTGTTCGAGGCGTACGCCCGGAAGCTCGCCCGGGAGCGCTACTTCACCCGCTCGAAGTTCGCCCACCCGGAGGCGACGATCCGCTCGAAGTCGGCCCGGACGTCCCGAACGGCGCGGACCGCCCGTCCGGCGAAGCGGCGCCGCCGGCACTAGTCGGTCGGGTCGGCACGCAATGGAGATCCGCCGCTTCGGCTACGGGCACCGGCGACCGGAGGGGCCGGCCGGCAGCCACGGCGTCCAGGCGGCCGTCATCCACTCCGACGCCCGCGGGACCGTGACCGAGCTGGCCTTCGCTCGCAAGGCCGCGATCCAGCCGCACACGAACCTCAACGCGGCCTGGTTCCTGGTCATCGAGGGCGGGGGATTCGTCCAGGTCGGCGACGAGTCGGCCCGGGTGTTCGCCGGTGAAGCCGTGCTGTGGCCGGCCGGCGTGATCCACGGGGCGTCGACGGACGTCTCGGAGATGCGGGCGATCGTCGTCGAGCTGGCCGGCGACGGCGACGACGCGATCCGCGGGATCGTCCCCGGGGCGACGCTTGCGCTCGACGCCGGACCGGCCGACAAGGCCGAGGGAGCGCTCGCCCAGCGCCCGCCGCGCTACGACCCGAGCGAGGGTGAGCCGGCCTAGGTCGTCGCTCGCTCAGCGGCCGCCCACGATCGCCCCGAGCTGGCCGAGGATCCGGGCGGTCGCGCCCCAGACGAGCAGCTCGCCGCCGTCGGCCGTCGCGATGGGATACGCCCCGTAGCGGAGCGGCCAGTCGCGCACGGTCCGCTCGACGATCCGGATCGGGGCGCCTGGCAGGAAGGCGCTGAGCGGCGGCTCGAGGATCCGGGCGACCTCGACCGGCGACGGCGTCCAGGTCGGTGACCGCCCGGCGACGGCCAGGACCGGGACGAGCGCGAACCGGCTGACCGGGATCCACACTTCGTCGAGCCGGCCGAGCACGCGCACGTCCGCCTGCAGCGGCATCGAGGCCGACCTCCTCGGCCGCCTCGCGCAGCGCCGTGGCGACGATGTCGGCGTCGTCGGGCTCGACCTTCCCGCCGGGGAAGCTGATCTCGCCCGAGTGGAGCCCGTCGTAGGTCGGACGCTCGGTCAGGACCACCCGGGCGGAGCCGTCCTCGCCGGCGACGATGAGCACGAGCACCGCCGCCGGCCGATCCTCGTCCGCCATCCGCTCGAAGCGCGGCCGAGGGCGGCCGTCGGTCAGGATCGGCATGAGCTCCGGCGGGCCGGCCGGGAGCGGCCGCGGCAGGCTGGCCAGCCGTTCGGCGACGACGTCGAGTCTCATCCGCGTTCGACCGTGCCGGAGCGGGTCAGTTGACCAGCTCGCCGCCCTCGCGGTCCGGCTTCTCGTCGGTGGGCGGCAGGTCGAGGACCGACGTCGATCTCCTCGATCGACCACCCGCCGCGGCGCCGGCCCGGGCGTCACGACGCTCGCTGGCATCGACCGCGACGGACGCCTCGCCGCTCGAGAAGACGAGCGCGCCACCGACCGGGTCCGCGTCGACGACGATCCGGTCGCCGGGCTTGAACTCGCCCTGGAGGAGGGCCCGGGCGAGCGGGTTCTCGACGAGCCGCTGGATCGTCCGCTTGAGCGGCCGCGCCCCGAAGGCGGGGTCGTGGCCCTCGCGCATGATCAGCGCCTTGGCCGACGGGGTCAGCTCGAGCGCCAGGTCCTGCGCGGCGAGCCGCGCGGGCCAGGTCGGCGACGAGCAGGTCGACGATCGCCGCCAGCTCGGCCTCGGTCAGGGCGTGGAAGACGATGACCTCGTCGATCCGGTTGAGGAACTCGGGCCGGAACTGGAGCCGGAGCGCCTCCGATCAGCTGCGCCTTCATCGCCTCGTAGGCCGAGTCGCGATCCTCGCCGCTCCGGGCAACGCTCGAGATCGCCGAGCTGCCGACGTTGCTGGTCATGATCACGACCGTGTTCTTGAAGTCGACCGTCCGGCCCTGGCCGTCCGTGAGCCGGCCGTCGTCGAGGACCTGGAGGAGGACGTTGAAGACGTCCGGGTGCGCCTTCTCGATCTCGTCGAGCAGGATCGACCTGGTACGGCCGGCGGCGGACGGCCTCGGTCAGCTGGCCGCCCTCCTCGTAGCCGACGTAGCCGGGCGGCGCGCCGACGAGCCGGGACACGGAGTACTTCTCCATGTACTCGCTCATGTCGATCCGGACCATCGCGCTGTCGTCGTCGAACAGGAACGCGGCCAGCGCCCGGGCCAGCTCGGTCTTGCCCACGCCGGTCGGTCCGAGGAACAGGAACGAGCCGATCGGGCGGCGCGGGTCGCGCAGGCCGGCGCGGGCGCGCCGGACGGCGTCGGACACGGCCCGGATGGCCTCGTCCTGGCCGACGACCCGCTCGTGGAGCCGCTCCTCCATGTGGACGAGCTTGGCCGTCTCGCCCTCGAGCAGCTTCGGTGACCGGGATCCCGGTCCAGGCGCCGACGATCTCGGCGATGTCGTCGGCGGTGACCTCCTCCTTGAGCAGCGCGCCCGGGCCCTGGAGGGCGGCGAGGGCCGCCTCCTGCTCCGTCAGCCGCGCCTGGAGCTCCGGCAGGCGGCCGTACTTGAGCTCGGCGGCCTTGGCCAGGTCGGCCTCGCGCTCGGCCTGCTCGATCCGCGTCTGGAGCGTCTCGAGCTCCGACTTCGTGGCCCGGATCGCGGCGATGGCGGCCTTCTCGGCCTCCCAGCGCTGCTTCATGGCGCCGGCCTCCTCGGCCAGCTCGGCCAGCTCGCGCTCGAGGGCCTCGAGGCGCGCCTTCGAGGCGTCGTCCTTCTCCTTGCTGCAGCGCCTCGCGCTCGATCTCGAGCTGGATCCGCCGGCGCTCGAGCTCGTCGAGCTCGATCGGCATGGAGTCGATCTCCATCCGGAGCCGGCTCGCGGCCTCGTCGACGAGGTCGATCGCCTTGTCCGGCAGGAAGCGCTCGCTGATGTAGCGGTTCGACAGGGTCGCCGCGGCGACGAGCGCCGAGTCCGTGATCCGGACGCCGTGGTGGACCTCGTACCGCTCGCGCAGGCCGCGCAGGATCGAGATCGTCTCCTCGACGCGTCGGCGGCTCGACGAACACCGGCTGGAAGCGGCGCTCGAGGGCGGCGTCCTTCTCGATGTGCTTGCGGTACTCGTCGAGGGTCGTGGCGCCGATCGTGTGGAGCTCGCCCCGGGCGAGCATCGGCTTGAGCAGGTTCGAGGCGTCCATCGCGCCCTCGGCCGCGCCGGCCCCGACGACCGTGTGGAGCTCGTCGATGAACAGGATGACCTGGCCCTCGCTGTCCTTGATCTCCTTGAGGACGGCCTTGAGCCGCTCCTCGAACTCGCCCCGGAACTTGGCCCCGGCGATGAGCGCGCCGAGGTCGAGCGCGATGACCCGCTTGTCCTTGAGCCCCTCGGGGACGTCGCCGCGGACGATCCGCTGGGCCAGCCCCTCGACGATCGCCGTCTTGCCGACGCCCGGGCTCGCCGATCAGGACGGGGTTGTTCTTCGTCCGGCGGCGACAGGACCTGGATGACCCGGCGGATCTCGTCGTCGCGGCCGATGACCGGGTCGAGCTTGCCGGCCCGCGCCTCCGCGGTCAGGTCGCGCCCGTACTTCTCGAGGGCCTGGTAGGTCTCCTCCGGGTTCTGGCGAGGTGACCCGCTGGCCGCCGCGGACGCCCTGGAGCGCGCCCAGGATCGCCTCCCGGCTGGCCCCGTGCCCCTCGAGGAGGCGCTGGCCCTCGCCGCCGACCTCGGCGGTCCCGAGCAGGAGGTGCTCGGTCGAGACGTACTCGTCGCCGAGCCGGCGCGCCTCCTCCTGGGCGCGCTCGATCACCCGCCTGGCGCGCGGGTCGAACGTCAGCGAGCCGCCCTCGATCCGGGCTCGCCGGGCGAGGATCGCCGCGAGCTCGCTGCGGAACGTCGGCAGGTCGACGCCGAGCCGCCGGAGCGTCTCGGCGGGCACGCCGTCGTCCGGCTCGACGAGTGCGGACAGAAGGTGCTCGGCGTCGAGGATCGGGCTGTGGAGGGACTCGGCCAGCTGCTGGGCGGCGAGGACCGCCTCCTGGGCCTTCTGGGTGAAGCGATCGAGTTGCATGGCAGATCTCGCGGCTACGGGACGCGGGCCACGCGGGCACCCGTGTGCCCGGCGACCCTACGCCGAATCGATGACGTTGACAAAGCCCGGCGGCGATCCATCGGGGTCAGTCGAGCGCGCGTCGCGGGTCGGGCTGGTCCACCAGCTCGACGAGCCGCCGGGCGGCCTCCCGGGCCTCGTCGGACAGGTCGGTCGGGAGGACGACCTTGACCTTGACCAGCAGGTCGCCCGTCGCCGGCTCGCCGGACTTCGGCTTGAGCCGGGGCATGCCCTGGCCCTTGAGCCGGAACGTCCGGCCGGGCTGGGTTCCCGGCGGGATCGTCAGCCGGACCCGGCCCTTGAGCGTGCTGACCGTGATCTCGGCGCCGAGCAGGGCCTCGCCGAGGGTGATCGGGACCTCCCGCGTCAGGTCCGCCCCGATCCGGGTGTAGACCGGATGCGGCCGGACCCGGGTCACCAGGTAGAGGTCGGCGGGGTGGTCCGGGTCTCCTCCGCCGCGTCCCTTGAGCCGGATCCGGCTGCCGGTCTCGACGCCCCGCGGGACCGTGACCTCGAGGCGCTTGCCGTCGACCTGGACGAGCCGGGTCGTGCCGTGGAACGCCTCCTCGAGGGTCAGCTCGACCTCCGCCTCGACGCTCGGCGTGCGGGCCGCGGCCGGGCGAGCCGCGGTCCCGGTGCCAAAGGCGCCGGAACCGGCCGCCGTCCCGCCGAGGCCCATCCCGGCCAGGATGTCGTCGAACGAGGCTCCCCCGTCGGCGGCCGACGAGCCGCGTCCCCGACCCCGCCCGGCCGTTGCCCCGGCGCCGGCGGCGGCGCCGCTGAAGAACGTCCGGAAGAAGTCGCTGAAGCCGCCCTCGTCGGTGGTGTGGAACTCGTAGCGGATGTTGCCGCCGCCGGGACGCCCGGCGTAGCCGGCGAAGGGTCCGCCCGGCCCGAACGGATCGGCCCCGGCGCCGGTCGCCCCGGCGTAGGCGGCCCAGTCCGCGCCGAGCTCGTCGTAGCGCTTGCGCTTCTCGGGATCCGACAGGACCTCGTTGGCCTCGTTGATCTCCTTGAACCGGCGCTCGGCCGCCGCGTCGCCCGGCTTCAGGTCCGGGTGGTGCTGCCGGGCGAGCTTGCGGAAGGCGCGCTTGATCTCGGCCGGGCTCGCATCGCGAGCGACGCCGAGGATCCTTGTAGTAGTCCCGGTACTCGACCGACACCGCCGCACCGCGATCAGCGGGTCCCGCCGGCGCGCTGGACCACGACCGGCTGCTGGTCGGCCGGCGGGAACGGCGGCCGGACCGCCGGTGGCGCTCGACGCTGCCGCCGCGCGCCGGACCCGCCGGTCGCGGCGCCAGCGGCTTCGGGCCGCCGGCGCAGGGCCGCCTCGAGGACCTGGTCCATCGAGTCGACGAGGACGAGCTTCGTCTGCTTGCGGATCTCCTCGGGGATGTCCCGCAGGTCCTTCTCGTTCTTGCGCGGAAGGATCACGGTCTTCGCCCCCGACGAGGTGCGCCGCGAGGATCTTGCTCTTGAGCCCGCCGATCGGGAGGACCCGGCCGCGGAGCGTGATCTCGCCGGTCATCGCCACGTCCTTGCGGACCGGGATGCCGGTGAAGGTGCTGACCATCGCCGTGGCCATCGTCACCCCGGCGGACGGACCGTCCTTCGGGATGCCGCCGGCCGGGACGTGGATGTGGAGCGTGTTCTTCTCGAACACCTCGCGCTCGATCCCGAGCCGGTCGGCATTCGCCCGGATCCAGGACAGGGCGGCCCGGGCGGACTCGCGCATGACCTCGCCGAGCTGGCCGGTCAGGATGAAGTCCTCCTTGCCCTCCATCTTCGTCACCTCGACGGCGACGATGTCGCCGCCGACCTCGGTCACGACGAGGCCGGTCGCGGCCCCGGTCTGGTCCTCGGTCTCCAGCTCGCCGTACTCGAACCGCGGTGGGCCCAGGAACACCTGGAGCCGGCGCACGTCGACCACGGTCTTGCGCTTGCGGCCCTCGGCGACCGAGCGGGCCACCTTGCGCATGATGTTGGCGATCTCGCGCTCGAGGTTCCGGACGCCGGCCTCGTGCGTGTAGGCCTGGACGAGCTCGGTCATCGCCTCGTCGGTGATCTCGATGTGCTTCGGCCTTCAGGCCGTGGTTCTCCATCTGCTTGGGGATGAGGAACCGGCGGCCGATCTCGGCCTTCTCCTGCTGGGTGTAGCCGGGCAGCTGGATGATCTCCATCCGGTCGCGCAGGGCGGCCGGGATCGGGTCGATCAGGTTGCCGGTGGCGATGAACAGGACCTTGCTGAGGTCGAACGGGACCTCGAGGTAGTTGTCCTGGAACGTGTTGTTCTGCTCCGGGTCGAGGACCTCGAGCAGGGCCGAGCTCGGGTCGCCCCGGAAGTCCATCCCGATCTTGTCGATCTCGTCGAGCATGAACACCGGGTTGTTCGTGCCGGCGGTCTTGATGTTCTGGATGATCCGGCCGGGCAGCGCCCCGATGTAGGTCCGCCGGTGGCCGCGGATCTCGGCCTCGTCGTGGATGCCGCCGAGGCTCATCCGGACGAACTTGCGGCCCATCGCCCGGGCGACGCTCTTGCCGAGCGAGGTCTTGCCCACGCCGGGCGGGCCGACCAGGGCGAGGATGGGGCTGCGGATCGTGTCCGCCAGCGCGCGCACCGCGAGGTACTCGAGGATGCGCTCCTTGATCTTCTCGAGGCCGTAGTGGTCCTCGTCGAGGATCTTGGCCGCCTCCTTGATGTCGAGCCGGTCGTCGGTCGAGACGTTCCAGGGCAGCCCGACGAGCCAGTCGACGTACGTCCGGATGACGCCGACCTCGGGCGAGGCGGACGGGATCCGGCTCATCCGGTCGATCTCCTTGATCGCCCGGGCCTTGATCTCGTCGGGCATCCCGGCGCTCTCGACCTTGTCGCGGAGCTCGTTGATCTCGGCCTGCTGCGGGTCGTCCTCGCCGAGCTCGCGCTGGATCGCCTTGAGCTGCTCGCGCAGGATGTACTCGCGCTGGGTCTTGTCCATCTCGGACTTGACCTCGGACTGGATCCGACCCTTGAGCTCGAGGATCTCGACCTGGCGGGCGAGGAACGTCTGGACCAGCTTGAGCCGCTCGACGACGTCGATCGTCTCGAGCAGCTCCTGGCGCTGCTCGACGGACATGTCCGGGCTGTAGGCGACCATGTCGGCCAGCAGCCCGGGCTCGGTGATGTTGCGCGCGGCCACGGCCGCCTCGGGCGGGACCGGGGCGCCGTTGGCGACGTACTGCTCGATCGCCGGCCTGGACGGTGCGCATGAGGGCCTGGACCTCGACCCCGCCCGGTGCCTCGTCGGCGAGCTCGTCGACCACGGCCACGATGTAGGGGCTGGTCTGGGCGAACCCGGACACGCGCAGCCGGCCCTGGCCCTGGACGATCGCCCGGACGGTCCCGTCCTGGAGCTGGACGACCTGGGCGATCTTGGCCAGGGTCCCGATCGAGTAGAGCTCGGACGGGTCCTCGATGTCCTCCTGCTCCGGGCGACGCTGGGTCACCAGGGCGATCGGTCCGCCGCTCTCGACGGCCGCGTTCAGGGCGCTGACGCTCTTCTCGCGGCCGACCTGGAGCGGGACGATCATCTCGGGGAAGATGACCGTCTCCCGGAGGGCAACCAGAGGCAGCTCCCGGCTGGTGGATCCGGAGGCCTTTGGCTTGTCCGGGTTCGACGGTCGGTCAGACATCAACGGGTCTCCTGTCGAGCGGCGCTGCGGCCGCGTGGTTCACGGTACTCGGCCCGCTCATCGTCGTCGGGCTGGCTGGCATTGGCTTCATCGAAGAGCGTCTCCAGGATCCGGGTCCCGAGGCGCTCCTCGAGCTCGAACAGGATCCGGACCCCGGCGAGGTTGACGCCGCGCTCCTGGGTGAGATGGCGGATCCACAGGACGCGCCGGATGTCGTCCTCGCTGTAGAGCCGGATGTTGGTCGGGGTCCGGGCCGGACAGAGCAGGCCCTCGTCCTCGTAGATCCGGAGCGTCCGCGGGTGCACCCGGACGAGGCTCGCCGCGACGCTGATCACGAAGACGGGGCGGGACGGATCCCGCTCGCGCCCGCCCGGAACCATCGCCTAGCCCTGTGCCCCGTCCGGCGCCGGGCCGGCCGCGGCGAGCCGGCTGGGCGTCGCTGGTCGGGCTGATCGTGATCCGGTGCGGCTTCACCTGCTCCGCGCGGGGAATGCGCAGGCTGAGCACGCCGTTCTCGAACGTCGCCGTCGCCTTGTCGGGCTCGAGGCCCTCGGGCAGTGCGATCGACCGGGTCACGGCCCCGCGGCGGATCTCGCGGACGAGGTACGAGCCCTCGTCCTCGGTCCGCTCGTCGCGGGTCGAGGCGGACAGGGTGACGGTGCCGCCCTCGACGGTGATCTCGACGTCCTCCGGGCGGATCCCGGGCAGTGACGCCTCGATCGTCAGCGAGTCGGCGTCGGTTCGGACGTCGAGCGGCATGGAGCCGTGGTCGGCGCTCCGGCCGAAGCGCACGAACGGACGGGTGAAGTCGGGGTCGAAGAGCCGATCCACCGCCTGGCGGAGCGAGAACAGCTCGTCGTAGGGCGACGGACGGCGCACGAGCATCGACATGATCGGTGCACCTCCTGAGGTCATCGGCTGCCGGTCACGTTGACCGGACACGGCCGTAGGATAGAACCCTGACAATGGCGTTGTCAAGGTTCCGGAAACCGCGCATGTCCGGTCGTCGATGTGTCGGGTGTGCAAGCCGCCGGTCCGCCGGTCCGCCGAGGCGGGGTCTAGGCCTGCGCCGGAGCCTCCACCACGTCGCTGTCGCCGATCAGCTCCCCGTGGAGCGCGGCTTCGCACTCGGCCCGGCCGATCGCGATCACCTTGTCGCCGGGGGCGAGGATCGTGTCGGGTCGGATGGGGATCGCGACGTCGTCACGGACCACCGCGAAGATCGCGCAGCCCTCGGGCATCGGCACGTCACGCGCCGCGCGGCCGATGGCCGGCGACCCTTCGCGCAGCTGTGCCTCGATGATCTCGAGCTCGCCGACGCCGAGCCCGGCGAGGTGGAGCAGCTCGTGGACCGGGATGTCCTGCTCGATCGAGCCGAGGACCATCCGGGTCGGGCTGATCAGCTCGTCGACGCCGAGATGGCGGAAGAGCTCCTCGTTCTTCGGGTTGTTCACCCGGGCGATCGTCCGCGGGACGTCGAAGTGGTGCTTGGCCATCTGGCAGATCACGAGGTTGTCCTCGTCGTCGCCGGTCACCGCGGCGACGACGTCGGCCCGCTCGCAGCCCGCCTCCGCGAGGTGGTTGCCCTCGCAGCCGTCACGGCCGATGACGATCGAGCCGATGTCGTCCGCGATCTGGGCGGCCCGGGCGGGGTCCTTCTCCATGAGGACCACCTCGTGGCCCGACTCGATGAGCTCCTTGGCCAGGTAGTACCCGACCTTGCCTCCGCCGACGACGAGGACGAACACGGCTCAGGCCTCCTCGGCCGGCGGGGCGCCGACCGCTGCGCCGGCCGCGACCGCGGACGGGCTGCCCGGATGAGGATGAGGCGCCGCCTCGCGGACCGTGGGTGCCGGTCCGGCGGGCAGGCCCATGTAGCCGAGCAGCGAGTGGGTCATGAGATCGGTCCGACAGATCGTGGCGATCCCGAGCTCGGAGTAGGCCTCGGCTCGGACCGGATCGTTGATCTTCGCGACCACCCGGCCGACCTCGAGCGCCTCGACGGCGAGCTGGGCCGCCATCACGTTGCGGTTGTCGCCCTCCGTCAGCGCCATGAAGACGTCGGCGTCCGCCGCCCCGGCGCGCCGGAGGGTGTCCTCGTCGGTCCCGTCGCCCCGGATCGCGTTCCCCCGGAACGTCGAGGGCAACCGGTCGAAGGCCCGGGTCGAGATGTCGAGGATCGTGACGACGTGGCCGCGCGTGTCGAGATCGGCGGCGAGGGTCGCCCCGACCCGGCCGCAACCGACGATGACGATGTTCATGGACTGGACTCCCCGGCCATCGGCTCGCGGATGACCATGACCGCACAGGGCGCGTTCTTCAGGATGTACGGGACCGTCCGCCCGATCGCGAAGTCCCCGCCGAAGCGCTTCCGGTAGGGGAGCCCGACGACGAGCAGATCCGCTTCCCGCTCGCTCGCCTCGTCGACGATCGCGGCACCGACGTCGCGGGCCTGGAGGAGCACGGTCTCGGCCTTCATCCGTTCCCTCTCGGCCGTGCCCTCGACAATGTCCAGGACGCGCTGCGCATCTTCCGACCTGGCCGCGACGTCGGCGTCGAGCGGCAGGCTCCAACCGATCTCCACGACATGGACCGCCACCAATTCGGCTTTCGTCGGTCGTGCGAGCTCACAGGCGATCCGGACGATGCGCTTGTCGCTCGGACCGCCGTTGACGGCGATCACGACGCGACGGACCGCGTGCGGACTGGGCTCGGGCACGGCCGTCACGATACCACCGGCGGATGGGTCGGTCCCGTGCTCCGGTCGGGTGATGGTGCCGCGGCGCGACGGGTCGGCGATCAGCCCGCCCCCGGCGGCTCGGTCGCATCAGTCGCGCGCCCGCCCCCGGCGGCCGACGGCTCGAAGCTCGACGGGTCCTCGCGTCGGTACGGCGCATTGACGACGACGGTGTGGGGCCGGCCGAGGAGCGCCGTCCGGAGCCGCTTGGCCGACTGGTTGTAGAGGATCCGCTCCCACCAGTGACGGGCGACGTACTCGGGGATGACCACGAACGTGATCGGCTCCTCCCGGTCCGGGGGCCAGGCTCGCTCGAGGACGTCGAGATAGGCGAGCAGCGGGCCGACGAGGGCCCGGTAGGGCGACTCGACGAGGACGAGCGGCACGCCCGGCATCTGCCGCTCCCACTGCTCGCGCATCGAGGCAGCTCGATCCTGGTCGTCGGCGATGTATACGGCCCGGACGTCGTCGCTGATCGACCGGCCGACGTTGACCGCCTGGACCACCGACGCGGTTGATGCCCGGGACCGGGACGACCACCCGCTCCTCGCGCCGTGGCTCCCCGCTGACGAAGTCCGGCCGAACGGCGAGCTCAGTGCTGCGACGCGGCGTACTGGCTGGCGGATGAACAGCATCATCGCCGACGAGCAACGGCACGAGGATCACGACCAGGTACGCGCCGTCGACGAACTTCACCGACACGACGACGACGAACACGATCGCGGTCAGCGCGGCGCCGAACGCGTTCACGGCCGCGCGCCAGTGCCAGCCGGGGCCGTGGACCCCGATCCAGTGCCTGACCATCCCGATCTGCGAGAGGGTGAAGCAGACGAACACGCCGACCGAGTACAGCGGGATCAGGGCGTGCGTGTCGCCGCCGAACGCCGCGAGCAGGCCGAAGGCGACCGCCGCGAGGACGACGATGCCCCACGAGTAGGCCAGCCGGTCGCCGCGGAACGAGAACTGGCGGGGCATGAACCCGTCCTCGGCGAGGATCGCCGCGAGGCGGGGGAACGCGTTGAAGCTCGTGTTTGCGGCCAGGAACAGGATGAGCGCTGTCGCCGCCGCGAAGGCCGGCACGAACCACGATGCTGGCGCCGAACACGGCCTGGGCGACCAGGGCCACGACGGACGGCCCGCCCGGCTCGGTCGGCAGGACGTTGTAGGCCCGCGACACGACCGTGATCCCGACGAACAGGATGCCGAGCAGGATCGCCATCACCGTCAGCGTGTTCGCCGCGTTCCTCGACTCCGGTGGCTTGAACGCCGGCACGCCGTTGGCGATCGCCTCGACGCCGGTCAGGGCGACCGACCCGCCGGCGAACGCCTTGAGCAGGAGGAAGAGCGTCAGCGTCTCGGTCGCCGGCGGCGAGTAGACGTCCGTCTGCTCGCATCGGGACCACCGTGCCGGTCGCGATATGGAGGACCCCGACGCCGATCATCAGCAGGGCCAAGCCGACGAACAGGTAGGTCGGGATCGCGAAGATGTTGCCCGGACTCGCGCAGCCCGCGGAGGTTGCCGATCGTGATCAGGGCGATCGACACGAAGGCGATCTCGATCCGGACGTCGTAGACCTGCGGGATGACCGACTGGATCTGCTCGATCGCCGAGGCCGTCGAGACCGCGACGGTCATCACGTAGTCGATGAGGAGCGCCGCCGCAGCGATCAGGCCGAGCAGCTGCGACAGGTTCTCGCGCGCCACCACGTACGCCCCGCCGCCGCTGGGGTACGCCCGACAGACCTGGCGGTAGGACAGCGAGACGACGGCGAGGAGGACCGCGATCGCGACCGACACCCCGACGGAGTAGGCAAGGGCGCCGGCACCGGCGGCGACGATCAGGACCTTGAGGATCTCCTCGGTGGCGTACGCCGACGACGAGATGGCGTCCGAGCTGAAGATCGCGAGCGCCTTCTTCTTGGCCAGTCGCTCGCCGATCTCCTCCTCGTTCGCCAGCGGTCGTCCGAAGACGACCGCCCGGGCGCGGGCGAGCGCCCGTCCGGCAGGCGTCGGCGCCCGACTGGCCGCCTCCTTGGCGACCATCTGGCCCGGTCCCGTGTAGCGGAAGTAGGGCGAATGCGGCCGCTCGACCCGGACCCGGCGGTCGGCTGGCTTGCGTCCCGGCAGCGGACGACGACCACCGATCATCGCCGAGTCGTCTTCCCGCTCGGGCCCACGATCCCTCCGTTCCCGTCAAAGTCGGGCGTCAGGCTACCACTCCGATTTCACAGCCCGTAGTCGAGCCGATCGACCAGCCGATCGGGAAGCTTCAGGCGGCGCATCGCAGCCTGGGTCGCGGCGATGTCGTAGGCGACCCGGTGCCAGGTCAGCGTCAGGAGCTCGGCGTCCATCACGATGGCGCTCGCCCTCGGGTCGCCGTCGCGCGGCTGGCCGACGCTGCCCGGGTTGGCCAGGAGACGGCGCCCATCGAGCGCCAGGACGGACCCGTGCGACGGGCTGAGCACCTCGATGAACCCGTCCTCGTCGCGGAACACCGAGGGCAGGTGGGTATGGCCGTGGAGGCCGTACGGGGTCGTGAGGACCTCGAGGTTGAGCCGGGCGACCGGGGCGGTCGTGACGTACTCCCAGATCGGGTCGCGCGGGCTGCCGTGGACGAGGGTCAGGTCGTCCTCGGTCCGACGCTCAGGGAGCGCGGCCAGCCAGTCGCGGGTCGCCTTCGAGATGATCGACCCGGTCCACTCGATCGCCCGCCGGGCGTCGTGGTTGAAGAGGTCGGTCGCCAGCTGGCCGATCGCCGCCGCGTCATGGTTGCCGCGGACCCCGCTCGCCTTCACGGCTCGCAGCCGGTCGACGACCGCGTCGGGCTCGGGCCCGTAGCCGACGATGTCGCCGAGCTGCCAGACGGCGTCGACGCTGCCGATCGCGGCGAGGACCGCGTCCAGGGCGACGAGGTTCGCGTGGATGTCGGACAGGATCGCGATCCGCACCGACAGAGTTTCCCGCAGTTCGACCTCTCGCGGGGGGCGTGTATCGCGCAGGACCGCGGGGTGCCCCTCGAGGAGGGACGCCGGCCGCGTCCGGGTGAGGGACGCTAGCGCCCGCGGCGGCGCGTCGCCGGGTCGCGCGGATAGCCCGGAGGAGTCGGTCCGAGCTTGGTCGTCACGACCAGGACGTGCCCGTCGAGCCCGAGCTCCGGGTCGGTCGGGACGACGCTCGCCGGCCCGCCTCCGAGCGCGGCGAGGGTCGCTTCCGCCGCGCCGAGCTCGGGCCCGAGATCGCCTCGCTTCCAGGCGACGAGCAGGCCGTCCGGGGCGACGAGCGGCAGGCCGATCTCCACGACCTCGGCGAGCGAACCGACCGCCCTGGCGACCACCGCCGGCCAGCGGTCCCGGTGCCGGCGGTCGGCGGCCAGCTCCTCGGCCCGTCCGGTGAAGGCCTCGACGCGTCCCGCGAGGCCGAGCCCGTCGACGGCCGCGGCGAGGAACCGGGCCTTCTTGGCGACGCTGTCGACGAGGAGCGCCCGGCGGGCCGGAAGCGCGACCGCCAGCGGGATGCCGGGGAACCCGCCGCCGCTCCCGAGATCGACGATCGCGTCGACCCCGTGGGCCCGCAGGACACCCACCGCGGTCAGGCTGTCGAGGACGTGGCAGCCGAACCGCGGCGAGCGGATCGCGGATCGCGGTCAGGTTGATCGCCTCGTTCCACGCCGCGAGCAGGCGAAGGTGGTCGACCAGGACCCGCCTGGATTCGCCCGGGAGGTCGGTCAGGCCAAGGAGGACGAGTCCGCGATCGAGCTCGGCGAGGGCTTCGGGGGGCAGCTCGGGCAGGCCCTCGACGCGCGACGGGAGCGGTTCGCGAGGACGGTCCATGGGCCTCCAGCGTCGTGGGGGCGATGGACCGGCCGCGAGCCGCTCCCGGCGTCGACCTGTGCTGGCCCGCTACAGGGGTCCGATCGGTCTTCCGTGGCTCGTCCGGTTCCGGCCCCGGTCTCCCGGCGCCCCTCGCGAGTCACGTTACCCTGCGGTCCCGCCGTGTCGTGCGGAAGCCGGACGCTACGGGACCGCCCGGCCCAAGTCAACGCGGTTATCCACCAACCTCGCCGGTCGATCCACGTTCGTGGATAAGTCGAGCGCCCGACCACATTCCGCCAAGGGCTGCTTCAGGCGAGATCCGGTGGATCGAACCTCGACAGCGCGCCGTCGATCGCGCGCAGCCGGACCGGCTGTCCGGCGGGCACCGGGTCCGGCGGGGGCGCGTCCGGATCGCGGGCCGGCGGCTCCAGCGCGACCGGCCGGCCGGCCGTCCGGATCGCCCGGAGGACGGCCGCCTCCTCGAGGAGGACCTCCTCGTCGGCCAGCGCCCGATCGAGGACGACCCCGATCGTCTCGTCGCCGACCTGGGCCGGTCCGGGCAGGATGAGGACGAAGCTCGAGCCGGTGTCCTGGACGGACGCCACCGCGAGCTCGCCGCCCATCGCCCGGGCGAGGTCGCGGGCGATCGCCAGCCCGAGGCCCGTCCCGCTCACGGCCGCCTGCGAATCCACCCGGTAGAACCGCTCGAAGATCCGGGTTCGATCATCGGGCGCGACACCGGGCCCGTCGTCGCGGACCGCCAGCAGCGCCCAGGACCCGTCGAACCAGCCGGCAAGCTCGACGTGGCCGCCCTCAGGGGTGAACTTCAGGGCGTTGCCGAGCAGGTTCGTCAGGATCCGCTGGACCTCGCGCCGGTCGCCGGTCGCCGCCCGCATCCGGGGCGGCAGGTCGGAGCGCAGGGCGATCCCGCGCTCGAGCGTGAGCGGGGCGAGCGCCGCCAGCGCCCGGTTGCCGACCTCGGCCACCGAGAACGGGCGCAGCTCGAGACCGAGCGTGCCGGCGTCGAGGCGGGAGATCTCGAGCAAGTCGCCGACGAGGTCGCCCATCGAGTCGACGATCAGCCGGCTGCGCTCGACGAACTCGCGCTCGACCGCGGGGTCCTCGACCCGACCCTCGGCGATGAGATCGAGGTAGCCGCTCAGGCCCGTCAGCGGCGTGCGCAGGTCGTGGGCGACGGTCGAGACGAACCGCTCCCGCTCGGCCTCGTGGGCGCGGAGCGCCTCCAGCTCGGCGGCCTGGGCCAGCTGCTCGGTGACCAGCGCCAGGACCACGGCCGCGTGGCGGGCCAGCGTCGGCGGCAGCCGATCGGCCAGGGCGAGGACGCCATCCTCGTCGCTCATCTCGAAGCCCAGGACGACGTGACCGGTGCTCGGGATCTCGATGAGCGCGAAGCGCGCATCCGGCGGCAGACGCCTGATCGATGCCCTGCCGTTCATGGAATCTGGCTCGATCGCGGGCTCCGGCTCGTCGTCGCCGAAGGCAGCGGGGGCCTCCGGACCGCCGGCCGGCCCGGCCCGCACGGGCGACTCCTGACGGTCGGTCGCCTCCGTCGAGACACTCGGCCCGGACCGGCGCGCGATCATGATCGGGGCGCGGCCGGCGGCGGCGCGTTCGGCCCGGCTACGGGGCGCCTCGGCGTCCAGCCAGGCGGCCAGGGCGCGCGCATCGGCCTCGTCCTCGTCCGGCCCCACCGAGACGGCGACCCGTCGCTCCGGAGAGCCCGACAGGACCGCCGCCCGTCGAGCGCCGACCGTGCGGGCAAGGAGCTCGAGCAGCCCCGCCAGGCGGGCATCCGCCGTCGCATCGGCAACGAGCTCGTCGAGGGCGCGCGCGAGCAGGGCCGCCTCCTCGTGGGCAAGACGGTCCTCCCGGCGGCGAGACCGCTGCCGGCGTTCGACGTAGGGGCCCGGTGCCCCGACGGTCGGCGTCCGGGTGGGCACACGGACGAGCGGTGGATAGCGATCGGCCATCGGCGGCATGGTCCCGCGCCCGGTGCGTCCGGGAAATCCCCCGTCCGCCGGGTCAACCGGCCCGGAAGTACCGCACGACGGGCGCGGCTCCGATCGGAGCGCCCGGTCCGGCGTGGATCAGGTGGCGCGCGCGGGGCGGACGGGTCGCCCGATCGTCCGCCGGACGACGTCGATCACCTCGTCGACGTAGGCGTCCGACTCGCCCCGCTCGGCAGCGGTCCGGACGCAGCCGCGAACGTGGTCCTCGAGGATCATGATCGAGACGGCATCGACCGCCGCTCGCAGCGCCGCGGTCTGCTGGAGGATGTCGACGCAGTACTCGTCGCGTTCGATCATCCGGGCGATCCCGCGGACCTGGCCCTCGATCCGGCTCAGACGCCGGACGAGCGTCCCCTTGTCCTTCGAGTAGCTGTGCCTGAAGTCGTCGTCGGGCGGCAGGGCCGGGCGTGTCGCGTGTCGGGTCGTCGGCGGCATCGTCGCCTCACTCGTGTACGGATCGTCGCGGTCGGACCGCGTCCGCGTGCCGATCCATCATACCCCCTATCAGTATCGATGAACTGGAGAGGAGTATCGGGACGGGTGCTTCCTGTGATGGGACGACCGGTCGCGCGGCAGTCGGCTAGACTGCGTTCCGATGGATCCGCGCGACCGTCCGCCAGCGCTCGCCGCCGAAGGGCCGGCCGCGTGACCGACTCGCGGCCGGTGGGGGCCGAGCCCCCGCAGTCGCCGTTGCCGGATCCTGAGGCACCGCCGCCGACCCGCGAGCCGGATTCCGAACCGCCCGCATTCGCCCATGCCAGCGAGGCGGAGCTGTCCCGGATCCTGGACTTCTACGCCGTCCGCTGGGAATACGAGCCCCACGTCTTCCCGATCCTGTGGAACACCGACGGCGACGTCCTCGAGAGCTTCGCCCCCGACTTCTACCTGCCCGACCTCGACCTGTACGTCGAGCTCACGACCCTTCGCCAGAAGCTCGTCCGCAAGAAGAACCGCAAGTTGCGCCGCCTCCGAGAGCTCTACCCCGACATCCGGATCAAGCTGTTCTACGCCCGTGACTTCCGGGCCTTGATGCTCAAGTACGGGCGGTTCGCCCTGGCCGAGGAGCTGTCGGGCACGCCCGGCCAGGTGACCCCGGACCGATCCTACGAGGAGCTCGTCGCCGGGCGACTCGCATCCCTCGGCGAGGTGCCGGCGACGGTGACCCCGGCAGGTTCGGACGGTGGTGCGGTGATCGAGGCCGGAGCGGTCCAACCCGCGCTGACCCGGCGCCGGCGGCGGCGACGGGCGACGGTCGCCCGGCGACCGGCCGCGCCTGAGGCAGCCGCCACCGATCGATGAAGACGCCGACCGACCTCCACGCCGACGTCGCCGAGGTCCTCGTCTCGGAAGAGGCGATCCAGGCCCGCGTGCGCGAGCTCGGCCAGCGGATCAGCGATGACTACCGCGGGCGGAACCTGACCCTGGTGAGCGTGCTCAAGGGCTCGCTCCCGTTCATGGCCGACCTCATGCGGGCGATCGACGTTCCCGTCCGGATCGACCTCATGGAGGTCTCCTCGTACGGTGGGACCTCGACGGAGTCGTCCGGTCTCGTCCGGATCCTCAAGGACCTCTCGGCGAGCATCGCCGGCGAGGAGGTGCTCCTCGTCGAGGACATCATCGACACCGGGCTGACCTTGAACTACCTGATCCGCTACCTGCGCGGCAAGAACCCTGCGTCGCTCCGGATCTGCACCCTGCTCGACAAGCCGGCCCGGCGCCTCGTCGAGATCCCGGTCGACTACACCGGGTTCACGATCGAGGACCGATTCGTCGTCGGCTACGGTCTCGACTTCGGGGAGCTCTATCGCAACCTGCGCTTCGTGGGCGTCCTTCGCCCCGAGGTCTACTCGGGCGGGAGCTGAGACCGACCGTGCATCGCCGACCGCTGGGTCGAGGTCGCCTGCTCGCGGCGATCGGGGCGCTGATCATCCTCGTCGGCTGCGTCCTGCCGTGGTTCGCCGCGACGGGCGGCGACACCGGCCTCACCCCGATCACCACGAACGCCTTCTCGGACAAGGGCATCGTCGTGTTCATCTGCGCCCTGGCCGTGCTCGCCCTCGTGAGCCTGCCCTATGCGGCCGGCGACAAGCCGGTCGCCCTCGATCGGGCCCTGTCGTACGTGATCGTCCTCGCGGTCGCCGTCGGCGCCTTCGCCTGGCGGATCCTCGACTTCGTGCTCATCGACCCGGTCGGCCTGCGGCCGGACCTGGCGATCGGCGCCTGGGTCGTCGCCGTCGGCCTGATCGTCCTGGCCCGGGCGACCTACGAGATCTCGGCCGAGCGTCGGATCTGACGCGTCAGCCGGGCGAGGCGGGCGCCTCGATCGGCAGGATGCTCACCTCGACGACCCACCATCGGCTCCAGCCCGAGCGCGGGTCACGGAGCGCGAACAGGTAGCGACCGGACGGCCATGACGCGCCGGCGGCCGGCCGCTCGTCGGACCCCGTCGGTGGGGCGAGGACGATCCCGTTCGCCGTCGGCGTTGCCGGGAGCCGGCGTTCCGGGAGGGCCATCGAGCGTGTCGAGCCGTCCGGGTCCAGCCTCCAGAGCGCGAGGGTCGCCCCGGCCGGCGGCGGGTCGTCACCCTGTGACGGAGCGCAGTAGCCGAGCCCGAGGACCGCCTCGGCCGGCACCGGGACCACCGGCAGCGCGGCCGGGTCGGCCGGCCGGTCGCGGGCCGGCATGAACGCCCGCCAGGAGCGGATCGTGCGGTCGCGCCAGCGATCGACGTCGAAGACGAGCCAGCCGGTGGGGCCGATGCAGAAGGCCGCCGTTGGGTCCTGCGAGGGCTCCGGGGTCGGGGTCGGCGTGGGCGCAACGATGGCCTGCGTCGGACGGGCGGCCGTCCCGGGCACCGCGCCACCGCCGGCTCCCGTCGGCCCGGGGCCGGCCCACGGCTTGACGAACGCCAGCGCGAGGAAGACGAGGATCAGGGCGACGATCCGGCCGGAGATCGGGACCGGCGGGTCCTCGCAGCGGCGAGGGTCGGAACTGCCCCGGATCGGGTCGGGCCGCCACGTCCGCCGCTGGGCGTCAGTCCTCGCCCAGGTACGCCTTGCGGACGGTCGGGTTCTCGCGGCAGCTCCGTGCCCGAACCCGTCAGGACGACCCGGCCGGTCTGGAGGACGTAGCCGCGGTGGGCGATGCTCAGGGCCTGCAGGGCGTTCTGCTCGACGAGCAGGACCGTGGTCCCCTGCTCGTTGATCTCGCGGATCGTCTGGAAGACCTGCTGGACGAGGATCGGCGAGAGACCCGAGCGACGGCTCGTCGAGGAGCAGGAGACGCGGCTGGGACATGAGCGCCCGGCCGATCGCGAGCATCTGCTGCTCGCCACCCGACAGCGTCCCGCCGAGCTGGTGGGTCCGCTCGCGGAGCCGCGGGAAGAGGTCCATCACCCGGTCGACGTCGGGCTGGATCGTCTTCTGGTCGCGGGTGAACGCGCCCATCAGGAGGTTCTCGAAGACGGTCATCCGGGGGAAGATCCGGCGTCCCTCGGGGGCGTGACCGATGCCGACCACGACGAGCTTGTGGGCCGCGGTCCGCGAGATGTCCTTGCCCTCGAAGCACGACGTGTCCGCGGCGCGGGTGGAGGAGGCCGCTGATCGTCTTGAGGGTCGTCGTCTTGCCGGCGCCGTTGGCCCCGATGAGGGTCACGATCTCGCCCTGCCTGACCGCCAGCGAGATCCCCTGCAGGGCGTGGATGTTGCCGTAGTACGTGTTCACGTCGTCGAGGACGAGCATCGCCCCGTCGACGGGCGCCGTCGCCGGTCGCGGCGTCGCGTTCGCGGCCGTCATACGGCCGGCGCTCCGAGGTAGGCCTCGATCACCTTCGGGTTCGCCCGGACCTCGTCCGGCGTGCCCTCGGCGATCTTCTCGCCGTGGTCGAGGACGGTGACCCGGTCGCTGATCCCCATCACGACCCGCATGTCGTGCTCGATGAGCAGGATCGTCAGGCCGAGCTCGCGCCGGAGCTTGCTGATGAGGTCGGTCAGCTGCTGGGTCTCGCGCGGGTTCATCCCGGCGGTCGGCTCGTCGAGCAGGAGGAGGACCGGGTCGGACGCGAGCGCCCGGGCGATCTCGAGCCGGCGCTGGTCGCCGTACGGCAGGTTCTTGGCCAGCTGGTCGTCCTCGCCCTCGAGTCCGGCGAGCTTGAGCAGCTCGTCGGGCGCGCTCGCGCGACGACACCTCCTCGCGACCGGTCGCGCGGCGTCGAGAAGAGCGCGTCGATCCAGGTGGTCTTGAGCCGGGCGTGCATCCCGACGAGGACGTTCTCGAGCGCGGTCATGTTCGGGAAGAGGCGGATGTTCTGGAACGTCCGGCCCAGCCCGGCGACGACCATGTCGTTGGGTCGCGCGCTCCGGAAGATCCCGACTCTGGCCAGGAGCCGCTGGTACGAAGGCGGGCGGATCGCCCCGATCACGAGGAACAGGAGCAGGAGCAGGACCGTCACGAAGATCCCGATGATCAGCTCGCCCTCGGCCGTCCCGGCCACCGCGAGGAGGACGGTGATCAGGCCGGCGATCGCGCCGGGGAGGACCCAGAAGACCGGCTCGAGCCACGCCCGCTGGGAGTGGGCGATCATCTTCTGCCCCTGGAACTCGATGACGCCGGCGGTCGGGTCGTAGATCCCGGCGATGATGTTGAAGAACGTCGTCTTGCCGGCGCCGTTCGGGCCGATGAGGCTCACGATGCCCTGGGCCGGGATCGTGAAGTCGACGCTGCTCACGGCGACGAGGCCGCCGAAGCGCTTGGTGACCCGGTCGGCCCGCAGGACGTCGCTCATCGCTCGCTCCCCGGCGCGCCCTCGCCAGCGCTCTCCTCGAACAGCTCCTCGGCGCCGGGCGTCTCGCCCATCGCGCCGAGGACGCCGGGTTCATCGCCCAGGCCATCGCCCATCTCCTCGGCGATGTGCAGCTCGCGTCGGCGCCGCTGGCTCGGGAAGAGGCCCTCCGGCCGGAACAGCATCATCAGCACGAGCGCGACGCCGTAGAGCAGGAACTGGTAGTCGAGGAAGTTGATGTCGGAGAGGATCGGGATGTTGAGGCTCTCCGTGATCGTGTTCAGCTGCTTGAGCAGGACCGACTGGATCATGAAGACGATGAAGGCGCCGGCCGCGACCCCCCAGATGTTGCCCATCCCGCCGATGATGACCATGGCCAGGACCGTGAACGAGACCGTGAAGCAGGAACTGGTCCGGCGAGACGATCGTGAGCTTCGAGGCGTTGAAGACGCCGGCGAGTCCGGCGGTCGTTGCCCCGAGGGCGAACGCGAGGAGCTTCGTCGCGACCGTGTTGATCCCGTTGGCGGCCGCCGCCAGCTCATCCTCGCGAATCGCGTTCCAGGCACGGCCGATCCGCGAATCCTGGAGCCGGTAGAGCAGGATCATCGTGATCGTCACGATGATCGCCATGAGGATGAAGTAGGCGAACGGCGCTGAGCGGTGTGAACTCGCCGACCCCGGGCAGGGGCTCGGGCCGGTAGATCCCGCCGATCCCGTTCGTCCCCTCGGTCCAGTTCTCGAGGTTGAGGAAGACGATCGGGACGATCTCGCCGAAGCCGAGGGTCATGATCGCCAGGTAGTCACCGCGCAGCCGGAGGGTCGGCGCGCCGAGGGCGATCCCGAAGACCGCCGCCACCCCCGCCCCGACGACGAGCATCGGCAGGAACGGCAGGTCCGTGTGCGAGTAGGGCGAGTTCGAGTAGGCGTAGGTGTACGCCCCGATGGCGAAGAACGCCGCGTACCCGAGGTCGAGCAGGCCGGCCAGGCCGACCACGACGTTCAGGCCCATCGCCAGGAGGACGAACACCCCGGCGTTGGCGAACGCGTCGAACCACGGCTGCTCCGGCTGGACGACCGACAGCGGCGGGACCTTCGGGAGGACGATCATCAGGGCCGAGATGATCACCATCCCGACGATGATGGTCGACGACCGATGGTGCTCGGCGAAGTCGCGCAGGCGGGCGCGCGGGGACCGTGACGGTGCTGCGGCGGGCCGGCTCGACGTGATGGCGGTCATGCCCGATCACCGGAGTGCTGGCCGAGGATGCCGGTCGGCTTGAAGATCAGCACGAACGTCAGCACCATGAACACGAGGAACTCCGACCAGCGCGAGTAGCCGAGCGATGCGGCGAAGTTCTCGATGAACCCGATGATGAACCCGCCGAGTGCGGCCCCGGTGATATTCCCGATCCCGCCGAGGACGGCCGCCGTGAACGCCTTGAGGCCGGAGTTGAAGCCGAGGTCGAACCGGACGTAGCCGAACCGCAGGCCCCACACGACGCCGGCCGCGGCGGCCAGCATCCCGCCGAGCAGGAACGTCAGCGAGATCGTCTGGTTGAGGTCGACGCCCATGAGCGCCGACGCTTCGCGATCCTGCGCGGTGGCCCGCATCGCGCGCCCCATGCGCGTCCGACTGACGAACTGGTGGAGCGCGAACATCAGGACGAGGGCGAGGACGAAGATGAAGATCGACAGCACCGAGATCGACGCCCCGCCGATCTGGATCTGCCACGTCAGCGGGAAGACCTGTGGCGCCGCTCGGTCACCCGAGCCGGCCAGGATGAGGGCGACGTTCTGGAGGATGAACGAGACGCCGATCGCCGTGATCAGGGGCGCCAGCCGGGGCGCATTGCGGAGCGGTCGGTAGACGACTCGCTCGATGCCGACGTTGAGCAGGCCGATGATCGGCATGGTGAACACGAGCGCGCCGAGGATCAGGAGGGTCAGGGGCAGGAGCTGCTCAACGGCTCCGGTCTGGCCCATGATGCCGCCGAGGAACACGACCGACAGGAACGCCCCGAGCATGAAGATCTCGCCGTGGGCGAAGTTGATCAGCTCGATGATCCCGTAGACCATCGTGTAGCCAAGGGCGATGAGGGCGTAGATCGCGCCGATCGACAGGGCGTTGACGGTCTGCTGGGCGGCGACCGGGAGGGCCTGGTCGATCGGGAGGCCGACCCAGAAGGCCAGGGCGAGCCACAGGACGAGCATGTAGGCGACGACCGCTCCGATCGCGAGCCCGGACAGCCGCAGCCCGCGAACCAGGGGGCTGCGTGCGGACGACGGTGATGCGATCGCGGTCACGGGTCCGACCTCGAGGAGCGGAGACCGACGGGTGGCACCGGGAAAATGAGAAGCCGGGGACCTGTGAAATCCCCGGCCTCTCGGTTGCTATCGGTTACTTGGCCGCGTAGTCGACCTGGGTCTCGAACTTCCAGTCACCCTTGCCCTCGGCGCCGGCCTGGTCGAACGAGTAGATCGAGACGATCTTCTGGCTGGTGTCCCCGTTCGCGTCGAAGGTGAGGTCGCCGAGGATCGTCGCGTACTTGACGGCGGTGTCGGTACCGGCGACGCGGACGGCCTCACGGAGCGCCGTCTTGTCGGCCGGGTTGGTCGCCGCGGCGCGCTTCATCGCGTCGAGGACGACCTGGGCGCAGGCATAACCCTGACCGGCGTAGCCGGTCGCGTCGATGCCGTACTCCGTCTTGTAGGCCGCGTCGAACGCGTCCTTGCTGGGGAAGGTGCCAGCTCCGGCCAGCGTGCTGTACGAATTCTTGGCGGCTGCCGCGGCCAGGTTGAGGAACGAGTCCTTCGTGGCGCCGGAGCCGTCGTTGATCCCGTCGGGGCCGACGTACGGGATGTCACCGAGGCCGACCTGCTGCGCGGCCAGGAGGATCCGCGCGCCGCCGGTGGCGGTAACCCCGCCGAAGTAGATCGCCTCCGGGTTGAGCGCCTTGGCTGCGGTCATGATCGAGACGTAGTCCTGGGTGGTCTTGGGGGCAGCGTCGTGCTTGACGACCTTGCCGCCGCGGGCGTCGAAGTCCTTCTCGAACGCGTCCGCGACACCCTTCCCGAAGGTCTCGGTGTCATCGATGATGTAGACCGAGTTCTTCTTGAGCACGTCGTGGATGTACTGCGCCGCCGCCGGACCCTGGACGTTGTCGGTCGTGACGATCCGGATGTAGTTGTTCGGCTTCGTCCGGAGCTGCTTCGCGGGATCACCCTGGGTCAGGTCCGGGTTCGTGTTCGCCGGCGAGCACTGGAGCAGGCCGCCCGCGTTCGAGATCGGGATCTGCGCCTTGCCGACGTTCGAGTTGAGCGGGCCGATGACGGCGACGACGTCCGGATCGGCGACGATCTTGGTCATGTTGTTGGCGCCGGTCTGCGGATCGTGGGCGCCGTTGAGCGCGTCGTCGTAGACCGCGGAATCCGGGATCTCGATCTTGTAGCCACCGACGGCGCCGCCCGCGTCCTTCACGGCCAGCCGGATGCCATTCACGATCGGCTGCGAAGCCGCCTTCTCGCTGCCCTGGAGCGGGAGCTCGATGGCGAACTTCACGGTGCCCTTGCTGGTGTCTCCGGTGGTGCCGCCACTCGATGGAGCAGTGGTCGCCGTCCCACCGCTGTTGCAGGCGGCGAAGACGATCACCGCGCCGGCGACGAGCGCGCCGAGCTTGGCGTTCTTCATGTACGACTCCTCCTCAGTTCACGCCCGCCGCGTTCGACGGGCGACCCGGTCGAAACCTCCCGCGCGACGATCCCTCGCCTGGTATCGGCGCGTCCCCGGCGCCCAATCCGCTCCGGTGCGGTCCGCCGATGGGCCCACTCCCCTGGGCCGTGGCTGGGACTCGCGGTGGGGCGTCGGTGCGGTGCGGGTGACGGCGCGACGACCGGACCTCGGGCGACGCGCAGGTGGCCGCCGAAGCGATGCCGTATATTAGCCACCGGCGCGTCGATTGCAACATCCGGTCGACGAGCGCCCCCAGGTGGCTGCCGAGCGGTTTGCCGCTCGCCCCCGGAGGCGCGCTCGCGATCAACCGGGCGATCCCGACTCAGCGTTTGCAACGATCGTGCCTATCCTCGCGAGGTCTCACCCGTCAGCGTGGACTACCAGGTTCGAGCGGCTCGGATCACGGACATCGATCGACTCGTGGCACTGTGCGCGGGGACGTCGTCGATGGACGAGGGCGCGGGCCCGCTCGTGGCGCCCGACCTGCTCCGCCAGCTCGTGTACCTGCCCCAGGCGAGCGTGCTCGTCGCCGAGATCAGGCGCACGATCATCGGCGCGGCGATCCTCGCGCTGCGTCCGTCGGTCCGGGCCGGCGGCTTCGTGGGGACAGTCGACCTCCTCGTGACCGATCCACGTCACGACGTGGACGCGGTCGCCGACGTGCTCATCGAAGAGCTCCTTCGGTCGGCCCGCAACAAGGGCTGCGCCAGCGTCGAGGTGGCCCGTCCGACCGACTCGGCCGAGCGGGCACGCTGGGACCGGCGCGGCTTCCGCGAGGCCGGCGTCCTGCTCGAGCGGCCGGTCTCGGCCGCACGGACCGCGGTCCGACAACCATGACCAATCCGAACATCGATCGAACAGCTTCGCCCCCGGAACGCGCTGCGGCGCGACGGCGGGCACATCACCAGCTCAAGGAGTCAACGTGGGCAAGAACGTAGCCGTCTTCGTGGACGTGGCGAACATCTTCTACGCGGCCAAGGCGGCCGGCGTGGACATCGATTACGTCACGCTCCTGAAGTCGGCCATCGCAGGACGGGACTTCGTGCGCGCCTATGCGTACACCGGCCTCGACCCCGACAACGAGAACCAGCGCAACTTCCACAGCTTCCTCGCGCGCCACGGCTACAAGGTCGTGAGCAAGGACATCCGCAAGTACGGCGACGGCAAGGTCAAGGCGAACCTCGACATCGAGCTCGTCGTCGACATGATCAAGACCGCCCGCAACCTCGACGTCGCGATCGTCGTGTCCGGCGACGGCGACTTCGCCCCGGCGATCCGGGCCGTCCAGGAGATGGGCGTCCGGGTCGAGGTCATCAGCTTCCGCGGCAACACCTCGTCCGACCTCATCGACGTGGCCGACCAGTTCACCGACATCATCCAGATTGCCCGGGTCGAGAAGGGCTCGTCGCGGAGCGGCCGGCGGGTCGCCGACGACGGCGAGGACCTGTCGATGACCGAGGTGCCCGACAAGCTGACCGAGGGCACGGGTCGCGGGCGCGGGCGACCGACGGGTCGTGGCCGTGGCCGGACGACCGAGGCCGAGCGGGAGCCGGCGGCCGCCGGCGCGCGACCGACCCGCGCTGGCGGGCGCACCCGCCGGGCCGAGCCGGAGGTCGAGCCGATCTCGGCGACCGGCGTCGGGCTCGTCGCCCTGCCGGGCGAGAAGCTGTCGAAGGCGGCCGCGGCGCGGCTCGCCGCGGCTCCGGCCAAGACGGAGGAGGCCGCGCCCGCCGTCGGTGAGGCGTCCGAGGCGGACCAGCTCGAGCGGGCGGACGAGGGGCCACGGCGCCGACGGCGACGTGGCGGTCGCGGTCGCGGTCGCGGTCGCGGGCGAGAGACGGGCGAGCTGCCGGTCGGCGCGCCGGTCGTCGTCGACGAGGATCTCGCCGATGAGGACCTCGCCGATGAGGAGGAAGAGGACGAGACCGAGCTCGTCGCCAGCGCTCCGCGCGGACCGCGTCCCGGCGCGTTCGGGTCGGTCTGGGATTCGCAGATCGGACAGACGCGGACCCCGTCCGTCGAATCGACCCCGTTCGATCTCGAGGACGAGGAGGAGCCGGCAATCCCCGAGTACCTGATCGCCGAGCAGCGGCGCGGAAGCGCAGGCGGTCGCGGCGGGGGCGGTCGCGGCGGTCGCGGGGGCCGCGGTGGGGCCTATGCGGCAGCGATGGACCGGGAGCGCTATGGGCGCGGCGGCGGTGGTGGCGGGATCAACCGCTACCCGGACGTCTCGGGCCGGGGCGGTGGCGGCGGTCGAGGGCGCGAGCCTCGCCGCGACGACCGCGGCCCGGTCGCCCCGCGCCCGGAGCGCGAGCGACCGGCCGCCGGCCGATCGGACGAGCCGTGGAGCGAGGTCCCGCCGGAGCTCGAGGCGATGCTCCGGGCACAGCTGGCGGGTCGGACCGAGCCCCGGGCAGCGGAGCCGGCCGCGGGAGCCCAGGTTGCCGAAACCACCCCGAAGCGCCGGGCGCCGAGCCGGGCCAGGACGGCCGCGTCGAAGCCGGCTGGTGCCGTCCCGGTCGAGTCGACGACGGCCGAGCCCGGGGCGGGCGATGCCGCTCCGGCCCCGAAGCGCCGGGCGCCGAGCCGGACCAGGTCGACGGCGACCAAGCCGGCCGCGACCGCCGCGGACGTGCCGGGCCCGGCCTCGGATGCCGAGACCGCGCCGCCCAAGCGCCGGACGACGAGCCGGTCGAAGGCGGCGGCGACTGGGGCGACAGCCGGCGAGGCGGGGACGACCGCCCCGAAGCGCCGCACGACCGCCCGCAAGAAGGCCGACCCCGCGTCGTAGCAGCCGCCGAGCTGGCCGATGAGGGAGGGATGGCCGCCGTGACGTCGCGTCCGGTTCCCGGCGCGGACCCGGCCGCCACCCGACGCTGGGTGACCCGTGGCCAGCGGGGCGCCATCGCGGCGGTGGCCGCGATGATTACGGGCTCGCCGCCGCACGCGGTGCTCCTCGCGGGGCCGCCGGCCGTCGGCAAGACGACCCTCGCCATGGACCTCGCCGCGGGCCTGCTCTGCACGGCCGCCGACCCGGCGGCTCGGCCGTGCCGTGCCTGCCGGTCCTGCCGGCTCGTCGCCGCCGGCAACCACCCCGACGTCCACCGTCTCGCGCCGGAGGGTCCGGGAGAGCAGGTCGTGATCGGCGATGCCCGGGAGGCCCACGCTGCCCGCGGCGTTCGCGACCTGCTCCGCGAGCTCGCCCTCCTGCCGGTCGAAGGCGGTGCCAGGGTCGCCGTCATCGAGGGCGCGGTCCGGATGAACGAGGACGCCCAGAACGCGCTCCTCAAGACGCTCGAGGAGCCGGGGCCGGGGGTCACGATCGTCCTGTGCGTGGATCGCGAGGAGGTCCTCCTGCCGACCGTGCGCTCGCGCTGCGCGCGCGTCCGGCTCGGGCCGGTCGGGCCGCGCGAGATCGAGGAGCTGCTCGGTGATCTCGGCCTGGCCGACGCGTCGACCGCCGCGCGGCTCGCCCGCCTGGCGGAGGGCCGCCCCGGCATCGCCGTCGCGTACGCCCGCGTGCCCGAGGCCGTCACGATCCGCGACGAGCTGGCACGAACGCTGCTCGACCTGCTCCCTGCCGGACGCGCGTTCCGCCTGGCGGCAGCCAGGGACCTCCTCGGGCGCGCGCGCGACCTGGCGGACGCGCTCGCCGATCCAGTGCCCGCCCCTGTCCGACCGGGGGGCGCCGGCCGCCCGGTGGCGGAGGAGGACGACGAGGAGTCCACCGGTCCAGCCCGGCTTGCGCCGGCCGAGCGACGGCGGGCCGCCCGCCAGTTGCTGGCGGTCTGGCGCGAGCTCGCGCGCGACCTGGCCGTGGCGCGGCTGGCCACAGACGACGATCTCGAGGGCCGGCGCGCCGTCCACGACACGGAGCTGCTGGAGGAGCTCGCCACGGCGGCGGCGCGGCTCCCGGACGGGTCGCTGGCGTCGTTTCTCGAGCGGCTCGAACGGATCGCCGAGCAGATCGCCGGCAACGCCAACCCCGAGCTCGCGATCGACGTCGCGCTGCTCGCCTGGCCCCGGGTCGGCTCCGTGGCGGCATGACCGGTCCCGCGGCCGACGGCGATCGCCCGGTCCGGGTCGAGGTCGTCGTCCGCGGTCGCGTCCAGGGCGTCGGGTTCCGGATGTTCGCGGCCCGCATGGCGATTGACCGCGGTCTCGGCGGCTGGGTCGCGAACGAGCCGGACGGATCCGTCCGCTGCGTCGCCCAGGGCTCGCGCTCCGACCTCGAGGCGTTCACCCGCGACCTGGCGGCCGGCCCACCTGGCGCGACGGTCGAGCGGCTCGCGATCTCGTGGTCTGAGGCGGTAGACGGACTGGACCGATTCGCGATACGGTCGGGCTGGCATGGCGGCGACTGAACCAGGCTCGCTCGAGGCGATCCACCTCGCGGACGTCGAGGGTGGGCCGATGCGCGCCGTCGACCGGGTCAGCGCGATCGCCGGGGTCGGTCTCGAGGGCGACCGCTACGCGCTCCCGGTCGAGGCCCAGGACCCGGACGAAGTCCGCGAGGTCACCCTGGTGGAGGCGGAGCAGCTCGACTGGCTGTCCGACGAGCACGGGATCCGCCTCGAGCCCGGCGCGACCAGGCGCAACCTGACGACCCGCGGCGTGCGCCTCAACGAGCTCGTCGGCCGGACGTTCCGCGTGGGGAGGGTCCGGATCCAGGGCGTCGAGCTGTGCGAGCCGTGCGCCCACATGCAGGAGATGGTTGGCCGTCCGGTGCTCCGGCCGCTCGTCCACCGGGCCGGGTTGCGTGCCCGCCTCCTGGACGACGGCGAGCTGCACGTCGGCGACCCGATCGAGGTCGACCCGGTCTGACCCGGACGTCGCTCAGGCGAGGCCGGCGATGAGGCCTCCGTCGATCGCCGTGAACGTCCCGGTCTGGTAGCCGGCGGCCTCGGAGCAGAGGTAGGCCACGCAGGCGGCGAGCTCCTCGGGCCGACCGTAGCGACCGGCCGGGATCGTCGCGAGGTGGGCGGCGCGGACCGCCTCGACCGTCTCGCCCGTCTTCTCGGCGCGTCCACGGTCCAGGCTCTCGATCCGGGGGGTCTGGAGCCGGCCGGGCATGACCCCGTTGATCGTCACGCCGTCGGCGGCGACCGCGCGGGCGGTCGTCTTCAGCCAGGCCATCAGGGCGCTCCGCGCGGCGTTCGAGTAGACCAGGTCGGGGATCGGCTGGCGCACCCCGGACGAGAGGATCGCCACGACCCGGCCCCAGCGTCGCTCGCGCATCCCGGGAAGGAGCCGCGTCGCGAGCTCGATCGGGGTGATCGACAGGAGCTGGAATGCCCGCTCCCAGCCCGCCCGATCGGTCGCGGTCGGGTCGACGGGCGGGGGGCCGCCGGCATTGAGGACCACGATGTCGACCGACCCGAGCGCCGCGAGCGCCTCCGTCGCGATCCGCTCGGCCGTTCCCGCGACGGCCGCGTCGCCGGCCAGGACCACGACCTCCGAGCCGTGTCGCTCACGGAGCTCGGCCGCCAGGGCCTCGAGCCCCGGCCCGCGCGACCAGACTGCCAGCCGGCAGCCTTCCGCCGCGAGGGCCTCGGCCGACGCCCGTCCGAGACCGGACGACGCTCCGCCGACGAGTGCCACTCGCCCGGCGAGTCCGAGATCCATCGCAGCGCCTCGCTCGCGCCCGGTCAGGCTGTCGGGACGTACGGGTCGATCGACGGGACGATACCCAGCCGATCGAGGATCCCGTCGAGGGCAGCTCGACCCTTGTCGTCGAGCAGCCCGCCGAGGCCGCGGACACCGGCATGGGCGAGCACGCCGCGACGGCGGAGGACCTCCTTGCGGATGGCCAGCCCGACGACCGGCTGGGCCTCGTAGACCAGCAGCGGCAGGTAGCGGTCGAACAGGCGTCCGGCGAGCTCCCGGTCACCGCCCTCGAGGGCGACCCGCACCGCGCGCAGGACTTCCGGGTAGGCGAACCCGGTCATCGTGCCGCAGGCGCCGCGGTCGAGCTCCCACAGCGCAGCAGCGCCGCCGAGGCCCCCGAACACGGCCAGGCCCGGATCGGCGGCCAGGAGACGCTCGATCTTCGTCGGCGTGGGCGGATCCTCGAGCTTGACGGTCCGGGCGCCCGACGACGTGAGGCAGTCGAGAAGGACGCTGACGGGCACCGTGACCCCGGTGGCAGCCGGCTCGTCCTGGACGATCAGAGGCAGCTCCGGGTCGGAGCCAACCATCCGGTAGAAGTCGGGCAGCAGGTCCAGGTTCCGGAGCAGCGTCGGCGGCGCGACCATCGCCGCCGCGGCCCCCATCCGGCGTGCTTCCGCCGCGCGAGCGACGACGACGCCGACCGATTGGCCGGAGCACCCGACGGCGACCGGGACGTGGCCGGCCGCCGCGTCGAACACCGTCTGGAGCGCCGTCTCCCGCTCGTCCGGGGTGAGGCTGGCCGGCTCGGCCATGACCCCCATGGCCGTGAGGCCGTCGACACCCCAGGCGATCGCGGCCTCGACGACCCGGGCCAGCGAGGCCGTGTCGAGCGACCCGTCCACGTCGAACGGCGTAGGCACGATGTACCAGGTCCCGCGGAGCTCGGAACCGTGCTGGGCTCGATCCTTGGTCGTCGCGGCCATCGCGGCAATGGTGCCACGGACGGTCGAGCCGGCGGGCGACTCGTGGGACCGCGTGGCCCGAAGGTCTGCGGGCCACCCGGACGAGTCGGTCATGACCCGGCGCGTGCCGGCCGCCCATCGTTGTGGGTGATGGGAACGGACACCGCGCTCGCGGAATACCTGCCGGTCCTGTACCGCGTCGCCCTCGATGCCATCGACGAGCTGGCACGATGCGGGGATCGGGCGGAGGCCGCCCGGCTCCGGCGAACGGCCGGTCGCGCCTACAGCCGCGCCTGGGACGAGCGCTGCCGGCGGACCCTCGAGGGGGTGATCGTCGACGCCCACGTCGCCGCCGGCCGGCCGGTGCCGAGCCTGCCCCTGGCGGGGTTCGCCAGCCCGACCGGCTGACCCCGATCTCGGCTAGGCTGCGGGCATGGAGCCCGGCCGGAGCCTCCGCGACCTCCTCGAGCGGGCCATCGCCGCTGAGCGAGCCCTCGCCGACATCGGGGAACTGGTCGAGGACGAGTGGACCTACGTCAACGACCTCCAGGATGCGTGGGCGGCGCGACTGGCCGAGGTCGCCAACGAGCGCGGCAGCGAGCCGGCCTCCGCGGCCATGATCGCGGCGCTCGATCAGGCGATCGCCGAGACCGAGACCGGACTCGACCCGCATCGCGCGATCGACTGGCTGTCGACCTTCCCGCAGGTCGTCCTCCTCGCGGTCGGCGACCCGGGCTGACGCGGGATGCCGATGCGCTTCCAGGACGCCGCGCCGGACGGTCGAGCCGTGGTCTACGCGGCCATCCAGGCCGATCCGCTCGTGACCCGGGCCGCGACGCTCCTCGCCGGCGCGGATCGCGCCACGATGATCCTCGCCCGGGCCGTGATGAACGGCACGCGGACCGATCCCGCGGCGTGGCGGTCCATGTTCCCGAGCCTGTTCGCTGATACGGTTCCGACCGGCAGGCGAGAGCGGGCCGAGGCGATCCTGGCCGTCTCGCTCGAGGTAGCCGACCGCGGCGAGGAGGTCCGCAGCCAGGTCCGGGGCGCGATCGTCGAGGCGCTCAGTGCCCTCCTGCTCGCCCGGCGGGGTCCCGCCTTTGCGACCGCGATCCGGCGTGAGCGGCGAATCCTGTTCGATGGCGTTCCCGCCGAGATCCACCCGTACGACGTGACCGTCGAGCTGGCCGGCCGGGCCGAGGCGTGGGACTGCAAGTGGGGAGCGCGCGGGATCGGCGCGGACGTCCTGCACCAGCTCGACGACGCGCGCCGGCACGCGCTCGGCGAGGCCGAACGGGTGACGGTGGGACTGATCGTCTTCGACGCGGAGCGCTCCTGCCGGGTCCGGCTCGACCGCCAGACCGCGCCCCACGCCGAGACCCGGCTCATCGCGCTCGAGACCCTCGCCCGGCTGGCCGAGTCCACCGCAGGCGGCGCGGCATGAGGGACCGCACCGAGCCCGGACGTTTCGAGGCGGACGGCGTTCTCGAGGACGACCCCGGACGGCGCGCCAGCCTCGCCTTCCGGGTCCGGTTCGACGAGGCGACCCCGAATGGGCTCGTCCGGACCTCGGCGCTCCTCCGCTACGCCGCCGACCTTGCCTGGGTCCACTCCGACCAGCGCGGCTTCGGCCGGGCGTGGTACGCGGAGCGCGGGCTGGCCTGGGTCGTCCGTGGCGTGGAGCTCGACGTCCTCATGCCCGTCGGGCACGGGGACGAGCTCCTCGGGACGACCGAGGCCGTCGCGGCGCGCAAGGTCATCGCCCGGCGACGCACGGTGCTCGCGACCGGCGCCGGGCAGGTCGCGGCCCGTCTCATGGTCGACTGGGCGTTGACGACGACGGACGGCGTCCCGACCCGCATCCCCGCGGTCTTCGCGACGGTCTTCACGATGCCCGAGACGACGTTCGCGCCGATCCGCGTCCGGGCGATGCCGCCCGATGACGGGTCGACATCGAGCGTCGAGCTCGGCGTCCGACCCCACGAGCTCGACCCGATGGGGCACGTCAACAACGCGGTGTACCTCGACTGGGCGGAGGAGGCGATCCGGGCGACCGGCGCCAATGGGGTCGCGGCGGTCGGTTCGATCCCGCGCCGCTGCCGCCTCGAGTACCTCGGCGCCGCGGCTCCCGGGAGCCGGGCGCGGACCGTCGTCTGGCCCGACGGCGACGGCTGGTGGTGCCGGATCAGCGACCCGGCGACCGGACTCGCCTACCTGGGAGCGCGCCTGGAGGCCTGAGCTGCCTGCCCGGTGCGTCGGTCCGTGACGGCCCCCCCGACGCGCCGGTGCACCGCCGCACCGACCAACCACAGCGCACCCCACCGGGCCGCAACCCGACCCGGACGATGGTCCTCCCGGCCGCCGGGACGTGCGTCCCGGCACCACCCCTGACCGGGCCCGGTACCACCGGCCAGCCTCGCGGCCGGGGACCTTCTCGCTATGGCCCGTCCGGAGGCGCACCGCGACGATTGGGCCGAGTCCGATCGAAACCGCGCCCCGCCGCACGCGGGTCGCGTCTAGGTTCGCGCACCTTCTGGAGTGTCGGGGGCACGGTGACGATCACGCAGGAAACGGGGATCGCTCTCGCGGTTCTCGCGGTCGCCCTCGTCGGCGCACTCGTCGGCACGGCGGGCTATGCGGCGACGATCGGCCGCCGCCAGATGCATCGGATCCTGGAGCTCACCGAGCGGCTGGCGACCGCCACCGACCTGACCGCCATGGTCGACACGGGCACGGTGGACGACGCTCGCCTGCGGGCCGGGTTCGGGCGGCTGGCCGAGCGGATGGGGCAGGCCTGGACCCTCGCGACCGTCGACCTGCTGACCGGCGTCCTCAACCGCCAGGCGCTCCTGGCGCGACTCGAGGACGAGCTCGATCGCGCGGCGCGCTACCAGCGACCGTGCTCGATCGTGCTCGTCGACCTCGACCACTTCAAGCGGGTCAACGACACCCACGGCCACATGGCCGGCGACGCCGTTCTGCGCGAGGTGGCCGATGTCCTCCACTCGAACGTGCGGGCGGTCGACCTGGTCGGCCGGTACGGCGGCGAGGAGTTCATGATCGTCATGCCCGAGACCGACGCCGATGCGGCAGCGGCCAGTGCCGAGAAGCTCCGTCGCCTGGTCGGGTCGCGCACGGTCCGCCTCGACGACGGGCACGTCCTGACCGTGACCCTGAGCGCCGGGGTCGCCGGCGGCCTCGGC
Organism: uncultured Chloroflexia bacterium; assembly: GCA_963708065.1. Taxonomy (GTDB): domain Bacteria; phylum Chloroflexota; class Limnocylindria; order Limnocylindrales; family CSP1-4; genus Chersky-267. Next base: position 217,627 of record CAVPRZ010000011.1, on the reverse strand, counting down.
CAGTTCCTCCAGCTCGACGCGCTCGTCCGGGACGCCGACGCCGCGCTCTACTCGGCCAAGTCGCTCGGACGCGACCAGGTCTACGTGTTCCACGAGCTCGAGGAGGGCAGCCTCATCCGCCGGGCCGCGATCGGGCCGCAGGCACGCGAGCGCGCCGTCGAGGTCGGCCGGGCGGCGATGGGGGCGGCCGCGGCCACGCTCCGGGATGCCCTCGAGGCCCGGCCCCCCTGGGCCGGCAAGCCGTCGACGATGATCGCCGAGATGGCGGTCAGCCTGGCCCGGGCGCTCGACCTGCCGAACGGCGAGATCGAGCGCGTCCGGACCGCAAGCCTCCTCCACGACCTCGGCAAGCTGGCCATCCCCGACGAGATCCTGACCAACCCCGGCGAGCTGACCGACCCCGAGTGGCGGGTCGTATCCGAGCACCCCAAGATCGGCCAGGTCGTCCTCGAGCAGGCGGGCGCCCTGCGCGACGCCGCGACGATCGTCCTGCACCACCACGAGTGGTACGACGGCCGGGGCTACCCGCACGGGCTGTCCGGACAGGAGATCCCGATCGGGGCACGGATCGTCGCCATCGCCGACGCCTACGAGGCGATGATCGCGGGCCGGCCGTACCGTCGGGCGGTCTCCCACGAGCAGGCGATCGCCGAGCTGAGCCGCCACGCCGGAATTCAGTTCGACCCGGACCTCGTCCGGCTGTTCGAGGCCCTCTTCGCCGATGGCGTCCCGTGGCGTCCCGACGAGCACGATTTCGCCCACGCCCACCCGCACCCGGGCGACCTGCGGACCCACGCCCAGATCCATGACGACCTCCACGACCGGCGCCGGATGGCCGTTCCACCCGATGGCGCCGACGTGTCGGCCGCCCGCGGTCCGTTCGGCTCCTCCCAGATCACGACCACGTCGCTCGACACTGCTCCGCTCGACCGGACCCCGGTGGACACGCCGACCGGGACGGCGGGCTGACGATGGCCGGCCGCCCGGGCAGCACCCGACTTCGTCGTCTCCTCGCCCGGCTGGCCCGCCGCGGTCGAACCAGGGCGCCCGATCGCCTGGACGGCGACCCGATCGAGCCTGACCTCCGTCTCCCGGAGCAGCGGCTCGTCGACGCCGCGGCCCGCTATGCACGGATCCTGGCCGGCGACGGTCGCGTCCGACGACGCGCCGACGCGGCCGCCGCCGGCGTCCGGACCGTGCCGCCGACCGACCCGTCCGAGACCGGCCAACCGGTCTGGGTCCGCCGGCTCGCCGATCCGGGCGGCACCGGATCGAAGCCCGCCGACCCCGCAGCCGCCACGACCGACGAGCCGCCGGCGGCTGCGTCGGCTGACCGCGGACCGCGTCGCGGGTCCTGAGGTCGCCAGAACCCGGTCCGCTCCGGTCGCCCGGGCGATACTGGGTCGGTGCGCGCGATCGATACAATCGTGGTGGGCGCCGGCCAGGCCGGCCTGACGTTGAGCTGGCACCTCCAGCGGGCCGGCCGGGACCACGTGGTCCTCGACCGGCAGGGCCTGCCGGCGGTCGCCTGATCATCGCCCGCGACCTGGCGGGTCGGTGGAGGCTCAGGTCCGGGGAGCGTCCGCGGTCCATGAGGCGTACTGCGGCGGCCAGTCGTCCGGGCCGGGGCGTGCTCCGAGGACGGCGGCCTCGACGTCGAGATCGAACAGCCGGTAGGTCTCGTCGACCTCGAATGCCCACTCGGCGGCCACGACCGAGCGGACGACCACGTCGTCGACCGCGACCGCCCGGCCGCGGACCGAGAACTCGCTCGGCGAGGCGGGGTCGACGTGGTTGTGGAGCGCAAACCGGCCGTCCCGCTCGAGGTCGACCCGTTTGGCCGACCGGCTGATGAACGCGAAGAGCCGGCCGTCCACGATCGCGAACCAGATCGGGTGGATCCGCGGGGTGGCGTCGCCGCGGACCGTGGCCAGCAGCCCCTGACCGATCCCGTCGCGGTGAAGCAGCCGACGACCCTCGGCAGCGAGCTCCGGCGCCGTGTGCTCGAAGTCACTCCAGCTCACCGTGCGAGCACCTCCCTGATCGGTGTGTGGACGTCAGCGAGCGTGGTCGTCGCCGATCGGGTCGCGCGAGTCGACGCCGAAGCGGATCGCCAGGACGTCGAAGGCCACCAGCAGGACCGCAGCGACGAGGATCAGCAACAGGCCATCCATCGGGTCTCTCCTCTGGGGTGTGTCGGCGAGACCATCGTGCCACGTGACCGGTCCTCTGATAAGGTCCGGTCTGATGACACGAACGAGGACCAGTTCGGCGCTCGAGTTGCTCGTCCCGCTCAGCCGGGCCGATCCACGCCCGCTCCACAAGCAGCTCGAGCACGAGCTGCGCGACGCCATCCGCTCCGGGCGCCTTGCACCAGCCGCGACGCTCCCGTCCTCGCGAGCGCTGGCGGGGCAGCTCGGGGTGTCGCGCGGGATCGTCGTGGAGGCCTACGAACAGCTCGTCGCCGAGGGGTACCTGGCCAGTCGACCCGGCGGGCTCACCCAGGTCGCCCGCGCGGCGAGCACGACGACCGCGCGGCCGGCCGGGCCCGCGCCCGTGCGGTTCGCCGTCGACTTCCGACCCGGCCGCCCCGACGTCGACCAGTTCCCTCGCGCCGCCTGGCTGCGCTCGGTCCGGCGGGTGCTCAACGAGACACCGAGCGAGCGGTTCGGCTACCTCGACGGACGTGGGACACCCGAGCTGCGCGGGGCGGTCGCCGACTACCTCAACCGCGCCCGGGGTGCCGCGGCCGACGCCGAGGACGTCGTCGTGTGCACGGGCTTCGCGCAGGGGCTTCGACTCGCGGCGCTGGTCCTCCGCGCTGACGGCGCTCGGCGGCTGGCGGTCGAGGACCCGTCCGATCCGGACTACCGTGCGGCGGCCCGGGAGGCCGGCCTCGACGTCGTCGGGATCCCGGTCGACGACGCCGGGCTCCGGGTCGACAGGCTCGTCGACAGTGACGCGGACGCGGTCCTCGTGACCGCGGCCCACCAGTACCCGACGGGCGGCGTCCTCCCGCCGGACCGTCGGGCGGCACTCGTCGCCTGGGCGACCCGCCGACCCGGGCTGGTCGTCGAGGACGACTACGACGCCGAGTTCCGCTACGACCGGGAGCCGATCGGGGCGATCCAGGGCCTCGCCCCGGAGCGAGTCATCTACGCCGGTTCGGCGAGCAAGGTCCTGGCTCCCGGCCTGCGCCTCGGCTGGCTCGTCGCGCCGTCCCGGCTCGTCCCGGCGATCGCCGCGGCGAAGGTGACGGCCGACCTCGGCTCGCCGGCCATGGATCAGCTGGCGTTCGCCGACTTCCTGGCCCGGGGCGAGCTCGACCATCATCTCCGCCGGATGCGCCCGATCTACCGCCGCCGCCGGGATGCCCTCCTGGGCGCACTCGAGCGGCATCTGCCCGACGTCCGACCCGTCGGGGCCTCGGCCGGGTTGCACGTCCTCGCCTGGCTGCCACCGGACCTCGACGAGGGCACCGTCGTGTCCGCCGCGACGGCCGCCGGAATCGGCCTCACCGGGCTGGCCCCGCGCCGGATCGACCCGACCGGTCCCGGCGGGCTGATCTTCGGCTACGGCGCGATCGTCGAGGAGGCGATCGATGCGGGCGTGCGCCGGCTGGCCGAGATCGTCGCCGAGCTCCGCTCATCGGTCTAGTCTGACGGGAGGTACCCATGAGCACGAAGTCCGTGGCCGACAAGCTGCTGATCAAGCCGAACACGACCATCTGGTCGTCCGACTTCGGCCGTCTCGCGCTCGTCGGGCCGCTGCCGGCCGGGGTCCGCAGGGTCGACCCGCCGGAGGTCGCCACCACCGCCCTCGTCTTCGCCGACGATGCCCGCTCGCTGCGCGCGGTCTTGGCCGCCCACGGCGACCGGCTGACCCGGACGCCGGTCCTGTGGATCGCCTACCCGAAGGCGAACCGGACCGACATCAATCGCGATACCCTCTGGCCGATCATGGCCGAGATCGGCGTTCGACCGATCACGCAGGTCGCGATCGACGAGACCTGGTCAGCCCTCCGCTTCCGGCCGCTCAAGGCTGGCGAGGCTCCGCTCGGCGGCGGATCCTGAGGCTCGCGGATCGGGCCGGAGGGCCTATGAACCCGAGCGACGGAGGACCGGCATGCGATTCCATACGACGCTCCTCCAGACCGGCCCGACGGCGACCGGGATGGAGGTGCCCGGCGAGGTCGTCGAGGCGCTCGGGGCCGGCAGGCGCCCACCCGTCCTGGTGACGATCAATGGCTACACGTATCGGAACACGATCGCGGTCATGGGCGGCGTCTCCATGGTCGGCGTCAGCGCGGAGCACCGGGCCGGCGCCAGGATCTCGGGCGGCGACGAGATCGAGGTCGACATCGAGCTCGATCGCGAGCCCCGCGTCGTCACGGTCCCGGCCGACCTCACCGCGGCGCTCGATCGAGATCCCGAGGCCCGCCAATTCTTCGACGGCCTGTCGTACTCCGCCAGGCAGTGGCACGTGCTGTCGATCGAGGGGGCGAAGACAGCCGACACACGCCGGCGCCGGATCGAGAAGTCGCTCGCGATGCTCCACGAGGGTAGGGCGCGCTGACGGCGCCGGGCAGGTGGGGGTCGTCAGTCGCCGGTGGTGGCTCGATCGCCGGGTGGCGCCGAGCCGGCGCTCGGCCGGGTTTCAGGACCGGGCCGGCGGGTCGAGCAGGCCGACGGCCGCGGCGTCATCGGCGATCGACTCGAGGACGCCCGGCTGAGCGACCTCCGCGAAGCCCTGGAGGATGAGCCGGCTGATCCCGAGGCTCTCGAACTCCCGGATCCGATCGCGACGCTCGCGGCCCGGCGAAACCTCGGCGGGTCGGCCCCAGACGTACACCGACACGCGGAGCGACGCCGGGTCGCGCCCGATCTCGGCACAGCGCTCCGCGATGACTGGCAGCGCGCGAGCGACCTCGTCGGGCATGAGCGCATCGAGGTTGAGCTCGTCGGCGAAGCGGGCCGCAAGACGCCAGGTCACCTTCGGGCCATTGCCGCCGACGACGATCGGGATGCGCGGGACCTGCAGGCCCTTGGGTTCGTGGATCGCGTCGTGAACGCTGGCGTGGCCGCCCTCGTACGTCGCTCGCCCGGGCGCCAGCATTCGGCTGATGATCTCGAGATGGTCGGCCAGGATGGCCAGTCGCTCGGGCGCGTCGGGGAATCCATACCCATAGGCGAGCCACTCGTCTTCCTTCCAGCCTGCCCCGATCCCGAGCTCCACCCGACCCCCACTGACGACATCGAGAGTCGAGATCATCTTCGCCGTGAGTGCGGCGTTCCGGTAGGCGGCGGCCAGGACGAGATGACCCAGGCGCACCCGCTGGGTGGCCAGCGCCAGGCCCGTCAGTTCGACGAACGGCTCGAAGATCGGCGCCTCGATCAGCGGCGGGTCGACCTGAAAGTGGTCGTTGATCCAGATCGACTCGAAGCCGAGCGCCTCGGCCTCACGAGCGGATGCGACCGTCCGGTCCCAGGCCGTCCGGGCATCAAGGCCCAGGTACTCGCGGTCGCAACCTTGCGCCAGGCTGATCCCAAGCTTCATATCGTCACGCCTCCGGGTCCAAGTTGTCGTAGGCGTCGCTCACCTGCTCCCGGTCGTCAAGCGTAAACGTTGAGCCGGCCGCCGGTCGGTCGGGGGGTTGCTCGTTGAGCGGTCGATGCTCCCGCGCGGGTCGTGACAGGCGGGGCATACTGGGGCCTGTCGCGGGGGTCCACATCGAGGAGGAGGAGGACGACCCGGTGAACCGATCCAGCCTGGTCCGTTGGTCGAGACTCGTTGTCCCGATCGCCATCGTCGGCCTGATCGCCAGCGCCTGCAGCAGCAGCGGGGCGACGACTGCGCCGAGCGCGAGCGGCGGTGCGGCCGCGGTGAAGTGCACACCGGTGACGGGAACGGTCCACGTCCCCATCGCCAACAAGGACATGTCGCCCGACGACGTTAAGGCGGCGATCACGGCCGAGGGCAGCCTGACCGTCGGCAACTGGACGTACGCGGCAACGGACGAGCTCGTCAAGCAGTTCCAGCAGTGCATCAAGGACGCCTACGGCGTCGACATCAAGCTCAACTACGTCGGCTCTCAGGCGCCCAGCGAGTACATCACCAAGCTGTCCGCGGCGAAGCAGGCCGGCAACCCAGCGCCGTACGACGTTCTTGCCATCGAGGAGAACTACTGGTACGACGCGTCTTCGGCGGGTCTCGTCGACAGCTTCCTGCCGTCGGGGCTGGTCCCCAACCAAAAGCTCGTCCTCGACTCGTTCCAGCACGTCCCAGAGTCAATCGCCTTCCAGTCGACAGCCTACCCGGGCGTCGTCTACAACAAGAAGGACGCTCCGTGGCTCAAGTCGCTCATGGGCCTCGCCGACCCGCGGCTCAAGGGCAAGGTCACCCTGCCCGCGCCCGGAGACATCACCGCCGGCGGGTTCCTGCTGGGCGTCGCCTCCGAGCTCGGCAAGGACTACAAGGACCCCGCCCAGATGAAGGACGTCGTCGACTGGGTGGTCACGAACATCGGTCCAAACGTCGTGAAGTACACGACCGACCAGCCGACGCTCCAGAAGCTCTTCGAGTCGGGCGCCGTCGACGCCGTCGGGTTCTGGAACAGCCTTGCCCGCCTGGAGTACCTCGGCGGCCACCCGGACGCCGCGCTGCTCGTCCCGCAGACGATCTACCCGGCCAACGGCTACCTCTGGATCCCCAAGAACGCGGCGCATCCCGTGCTCGCCCAGATCTTCATCAACTGGCGCCTCAGCCCGGATGTCCAGTTCCCGAATGCCTGGCCGATCGACCACGGACAGTGGAGCGAGCTCAGCGAAGGCTTCCTCGGGCCGGACTACACCGGTCTCGTGCCCGACTGGTTCAAGGCCGACTACTTCACCTACTTCCCGACGCTGGATCAGATCAAGACCTCGTTCAAGCCGATCGACTGGAAGGCATACAACGCGAGTGCGGCGGTGTTCCAGGACTACTACAAGCAGAAGATCGGGCAGTAGGTCCACGAACGCTGGTCGTCAACCGTCCGATGACGGGGGATCGGCCGGGAGTGCGTCCGACGGATCCCGTTGAGACGATCCGACGATGACTGCTGAACCGAGCCAGCTGACCCCCACCGGGCAGCTGGCTCGGCCTGTGCCGGCACTGTCGCCACACCAGCGCCGCCGGGCGCGGATGGCCCATCTCCGTACAGCGGCCTTTCTCACCCCGGCGGCGATCCTCGCCGCCCTGCTCCTGTACGCCCCGCTGGTGTTCATCGTCCACATGAGCTTCACCGCGGGCAGCTCGTTCCTGGCCCCGACCGGGCCGGTGTACACGCTCGAGAACTACGCGGCGATGGTCAGCCGCTACCTGCCGAACCTGTTCATCACCGTCCAGCTCGCCGCCCTGGCGATGATCGTGGACCTCGTCCTCGGGTTCCCGTTTGCCTACATCCTCGTTCGCCGCGTTCGCTACCGGGACCTCGTCCGGGCCCTGATGGTCTTCCCGATGTTCGGCGCGCTCTACGTCGCCTTTGGGATGAGCTTCATCCTGCTGCCGGGGGGTCCGCTCGACCCCGTCCTGTCCCTGCTCGGGATCCCAAGCACCGCCCTGCTGTTCAGCCTGCCGGCCGTCGTCTTCGCGATGTCGATCTTCACGTTCCCGTTCATGGTCATGAGCGTCGGCACCGCCTTGAGCAACGTCGATCCCACCCTGGAGGAGGCCGCGGCTTGCCTGGGCGCCCGCCCGTGGCAGACGTTCTGGCGGGTCGTCCTTCCGCTGACCCGAGCCGGCGTGGTCGCCGGTGCCCTGATGGTCTTCGGCTGGAGCATCGGAGCGTTCGCCGAGCCGCTGCTGCTCGGCTCGACCAACGAGCAGCGGTCGCTCGCCCTGTCGCTCTACCAGAACGGCGTCGTCGAGAACAACTACGGCGTCGCGTCGATGATGGGCGTCGTGCTGATGGGTCTGGCATTCGTCGTCACGTACTTCTCGCTGCGCTACTCGCGCGGAGCCCTGGTCGAATGACGACCGTACGCACCCGGCGTCGCCCGCTCCTGACGAGCCGCCGACTGACGGCGATCGCCAGCCATGGCTACATCTGGCTGTGCCTCATCCTGTTCGTGACGCCGTTCCTGGCGCTCCTGATCCAGTCGCTCGGCAGCCGCGGCGGCACGTCGGGCATCGCGAACTACGCCAACGCATTCGAGAGCTTCGCCGACAACATCTTCTGGAGCTTCAAGATCACCGGCCTGGCCCTGGCCGTGGATCTGGCCGTCTGCCTTCCGGCGGCGTACGCGCTCGTCCGCTACCCGGTCCGGGGGAAACGACTCCTCTTCTCGCTGCTGCAGCTGCCGCTCTACGTCCCGGGCGCCGTCATCGGCCTGTCACTCCTGCTGACGTACACCTTCGTGTATCGGATCGAATCGGCGTGGGGGCTCGTTCTCGCGATGGCGGTCGGCTCGTTCCCGCTGATGCTCACGCCGATCGTGGTGGCGATGAAGGACCTGCCCCTCGTCTTCGAGGAGGCCGCCGAGTGCCTCGGGGCGACGAAATGGCAGACTTATCGGAAGATCGTGTTCCCGCTCATCGGGCCGGGCGTGTCGGCGGGACTCCTGCTGTGCTTCATCATCGTCTTCAACGAGTACCTGGTGACGCTCTTCGTCCATCCGCCGGACCTCGAGACCGCACCGCTGCGCGTCTTCAACCTCGTGCGCACGAACGGGCTGGCCCCGTCGACCGCCGCGCTCGCCGTCACCATGCAGTTGATCTCGTTCGCCGCCGTCATTGTCTTCTTCCGGATCTTCGGCACCCGGCACTTCAAGGGCACGTACATCCTCTGACATGACGACCGTCGTCCTCGACTCCGTGACCAAGCACTACGGCGAGACGGTGGCCGTGGACACGTTCGACCTGAACGTCGCCGACGGCGAGTTCGTCACGCTGCTCGGTCCGTCCGGGTGCGGCAAGACGACCACGCTGCGGATGCTGGCCGGGCTGATCGAGCCGACGAGCGGGCAGATCTTCTTCGACGATCAGGACGTGACGTATCTGGCGCCGCGTGCCAGGAACATCGGCTTCGTGTTCCAGAGCCCGGCACTGTTCCCGCACATGTCGGTGGCCGACAACGTCGGCTTCGGGCTGTCGGTCAAGGGGGGCAAGAAGCCGGCCATCGCGGCCCGGGTCGACGAGATGCTCGCGCTCGTCGAGCTGGCCGGCTATGGCAAGCGGTTGCCGGCCCAGCTGTCCGGTGGCCAGCAGCAGCGCGTCGCGCTGGCCCGCGTCCTGGCCACCGATCCGCGGGTCCTCCTGTTCGACGAGCCCCTTTCGGCCCTCGACAAGAACCTGCGCGACTCGCTCAAGTACTCGATCCTCGACCTCCAGCGCCGGACGAAGAAGACAGCGATCTACGTCACCCACGACCAGTCGGAGGCGTTCGCGATCTCCGACCGGATCGTCGTGATGAACCAGGGGCGGGCCGAGCAGATCGGGACGCAGACCGACATCTACCTCCAACCCCAGACCCGGTTCGTGGCCGAGTTCATCGGCGCCAACAACAGCCTGCCCGGGACCGTCACCGGTCTGCGCGGGGAAGGGGACGAGACGGTGCTCACGGTGGCCGCGGGCGACATCACCCTGCACTGCCGGGCACACGAGACGTTCGCCGTAGGTGACTCGGTCCTTGCCTACGTCCGGCCCGAGGACGTGGCGGTCCTCGACGAGGGTGAGCTGCCCGGCCACGACAACATCGTGGAGGGGGTCATCGATCGGGTGATCTTCGAGGGCGCGACGGCCCAGCTCCGGGTCGACGTCGGCGGCCGCGAGGTCCGCGCCGACATCAGCGGCGGCCAGCGCATGTCACTCGTCCAGCGCGAGGGCAAGGTCCGCCTCGCCTTCGACCACCTGACCCTCATCGCCGTGCCTGCCGGATCGGCCGCCGTGGCCGTCCCGTCCGACGGCTCGGTCGCCGAGGCCGACCGGGCGACCTAGCGGGGCTCATTCCCTCGGCCGGCGGCGGGTCGGCAGCGAGCGCCAGGCATCGGGCAGGAGCCGCTGGACCTTGGCGATCGCCGCGACCGCATCGGCCACCCCGTCGGCACCGGCCCGGAAGACGTTCTCGTCGAGATAGACCGACTCGCGGGACCCGGCCCGGTCGGCGACCGGGAACGCCATCTCGGCGACGTCGAGCCGCTCCGGGAACTGGGTCGGGACCGGGAGGCGCGACAGCGACGGCTGGAAGAGCGGGTCCCGGCTGAGGCTCGGATAGCCGACCGTGCTGCCGACGCCCTCGGCGTCGAGCGCGTCGCAGACCAGCTCGTGGTCGGCTCCACCGAATGCCTCTGGATCGATCCCGAACATATAGCGCCAGAAGCTCCGCCGGGTCGTCCGCGGGTCGACCTCGAGGAGACGGACGCCCGGGATCGCCGCCTCGGTGACGAGTCGCTCGAAGAGGAGGCTGTTGGCAGCACGCTCGTCGACCTGGCGCTCGAACTTGTCCAACTGACTCAGCAGGAGGGCGGCGTGGAGCTCGCTCAGGCGGTAGTTCCCGCCAAAGGTGTACTCGCGTTCAGCGGCGTCCTTCGGCCGGCCGCAGTCGATGATCGAGGCGACCCGCTCAGCCAGGTGGTCGTCGCTCGTGATGAGCGTGCCGCCCTCGCCGGCGGTCAGGATCTTCGAGCTCTGGTGGCTGAACGAGCCGAACGTCCCGATGCTGCCGGCGCCTCGATCCTTCCAGGCCTTGCCGTGGCTGTGGGCGCTGTCCTCGACCACCGCCAGGCCGTGTCGGCCGGCGATCTCCATGATCCGGTCCATGTCGGCCATCGACTGGCCGAGGTGGACCGGGATGATCGCCCGTGTCCGGGGCGTGATCGCGGCCTCGATCGCGTCCGGATCGATCGCCCAGGTGCCCGGCAGGACGTCGACGATCACGGGCAGCGCACCCGCCGCGATCACCGCACAGGGCGTCGCCGCGAAGGTCAGCGCTGGGACGATGACCTCGTCACCCCAGCCGATGTCGAGCGAGCGCAGGGCCACCTCCATCGTGACCGTGCCGTTCATCATCAGGATCCCGTGCCCCGCGCCCTGGAGCGTGGCGAATCGCTCGCAGAACTCGGCCGCGATCGGACCCGGAACGGGATGGCCGCCCCAGTGCCCGGATCGGACGACGGCGGCCACTGCTTCGACGTCGCCTTCGTCGACCTCCGGCCAGGCGGGGTAGCCGCCCGGGCGAACCGGCGTACCGCCGAGGATCGCGAGGCGTTCGCTCATCGGGCTTCTCCTCCGCGCGGGCCGGCTCGTCCGCCCTGACGGGTCGATTGTGCCGCGCCCGCGGCGCCATCCGCCGGTCGCTCGAGGGATCAGGACGCCCTAGACCTGGATGACCGACAGGATGTTCCCGGCTGGGTCCTTGAACCAGGCGATCGGCGGCGGGTAGGCGCGGGCAATGCCGCGCTCGTCCTGTTCGAGCCCTTCGTAGTGCTCGAAGCGCACCCCGGCGGCGATCAGCCGATCGACGGTTGCGTCGATGTCGTCGGCCGGGAAGTTGAGCACGGTGAACGTCGCCGGCTCGTGGTTCGGCTTCGGGTAGACGACGACCCGGCCGCCACCGGCCAGGTGGAGGTTGAGCATGCCGTTCTCCTCGGTCACCTCGAGCCCGAGCGTGCCCTCGTAGAACGCACGGGCCGTCGCGAGATCGTTCGACGAGAACCCGGAGAACGCGTGGCTGTCTCGGAACATGGCCAACCTCCCCGTCGAATCGTACGGCTGCGGGCTCGTCTGCGCGCGACGTGGGCATCATCTGCTCCAGCCGGACCGACAGCCAACCGATGAGGACTACGCCATGACCGACCGCAGGCCCACGACCGATCCCATGGCCGGGGGACGATGATGCGTGGAGCGCGGATCCCCACCCTTGCCCTGGCGCTGGCCCTGGCGCCTCAGCCTGGCCCAGCGGATCGAGTTGGTGCCGCTGACGGATGATGCGCGACCTCCAGTGGATCGATCGACGTCGCCCTGACGAGGCGAGCATTGACCGGGCCCGGCGCGCTCGGCACATCGCGATCGACGACCGTCGTGCCCCCCGGGAACGCTCGCACCGAGCCGGCGACTGGGATCACGCCGAACTCGTGCTGCTCGAACGCCAGGCCGTCGTGGCACGGTCGAGCGCCTCGATCTCCGCGGCCGTCAGCGAGAACTCCAGTGCCCCGGCGTTGTCGGCCGCCTGACGACCGTTCTTCGCCCCAGGGATGGGCAGGACGAGCTCGTTCTCGATGAGCCAGCGGAGGGCCACCTGGGACGGGCTCCGGCCATGGGCCTCGCTGATCTCCCGGAGCAACGCCACGACCGGGCCGGTCGCCTGCCGCTCGCGGCCGCGGAAGCGGAGCATGAAGCGTCGCAAGCCGGCCGGCCGCGCCCCCGCGACGTACTTGCCAGTGAGGGCGCCGTTGGCCAGCGGCTGGTTCGCGATCAGGGTGATTCCGAGCTCACGGCAGGCATCGAGGACGCCGTCGGTCTCCGGCTGGCGGTGCAGCAGCGAGTACTCGACCTGGTTCGATGCGAGCGGGATGCCGCGGTCGGCCAGGGCCTTGTGGGCAAGTCGCATCTGGGCAGCCGAGTAGTTGCTGACGCCGACCGCCCTGACCTTTCCGCTCTCGACGGCGTCGGCCATCAGGTCGATGAGCCGCGGGATCGAGACCCAGCGAGACGGGAAGTGGTGCATGTACAGGTCGACAGTGGTTCGCTGCAGCTTGGCGAGGCTGTGATCGAGCGCCTGGGGCATGGCATCGGCTCGTGACAGCATGGTCGGGGGGAACTTCGTCGCGATCAGGACGTCCCGTCCGCTCGCGAGCTCGCCGAGCCGGCGCTCGGAGGGGCTGTCAGTCGACAGACCGAGCGCTGCGGACAGTGCGCGACGAGCCGGCGGCCCGGCTCGGGCTCGCTCAGGACGGCGGAGCGGCGCGCGCCACGCGTCCGGGCGCTCCCGCCGCCGACCGAGCCCGAGCCGCCACGCGTTCAACGACGTGGGCCGCATCCCGACCTACCCCGCCGAGCAGGGCCGATGCTGCCGAATGGAGGAACGGCAACCCGACGAAGTACAGGCCCGGCGCGTCGGTCGCGACGCCGCGATGATGACGCGGCCATCCATCATCGCCGACGACCGGTAGCGAGATCCACGCGAAGTCTGGTCGGAACCCGGTGCACCACACGATGTTCGTCGCCTCGACGACCCGTCCATCGTCCAGCAGCGGGCGACCATCGAGCACCCCGACGACCCGCCCGGCGATTCGTTCAACCCCGGCGGCTGTGAGATCCGATGATCGGACCCGCTCGAGCGGGCCGCCGTGGTCGCGGACGGATGGCATCGCCCGGCGCCCGATCGGCGTATCAAGCGTCGCGACGTGATTGATGAAGAACCAGAAGAACCGGTCGAACATGCGGGCGCGCCGGCTGTCGATCGGGAACGGCATCTGACCCGTGTCCCGGCCGACCAGGGTCGTCGGGTGCTCGTGGGACGCGCCGATCGCAACCTCCGCGCCAGAGTTGCTCGCACCGACGACGAGCACCGGCCCGGACTGGAGCTGCGCCGGCGATCGGTAATCCACCGCATGCAGCTGCCGGATCGAAGGGTCGAGCTCAGTGGCGAAGGCGGGGACTCGGCCACGCGGATAGGCCCCCGTGGCGACCACGACCGCGGGTGCCTCGAATCGCTGCTCGGCGGCGACCACCTCGTAGCGGTCTCCGTCGTCCGTGCGCTGCAGCTCGTCGATGTGCATCCCCGTCCGGACCGGAAGCCTCATCCGGGCTGCGTAGGTCTCGAGGAATTCGGCGACGTCGTCCTTGGACGGGAAGCTGTCGGGGGCTGCCGGGAACGGCATCCCCGGCAAACCGTCGTACCGGGCTGCGGTGAACAGGTGGAGTCCCTCCCATCGCCTGCGCCATGACTCTCCCACACGATCAGCTGTCTCGAGAATCGCGAACGACACGCCGGCTCGGGCGAGGTGATAGCCGGTCGCCAGGCCGGCCTGCCCGCCACCGATCACGATCGCGTCGAGCTGCTCTGGTCGCATGTCGGAAACCTCCCGCGGGTCGTCGGTTGGGCGGAGGCGACCGGCCGAGCCGGTCGCCATGGCCAGAGTGAGCGGCGGCCCACCTGTCGCGCATCGAACAAACGATGCAAACCCGTCCGGCCGCGACGTGGGTCGTTCTATGTAGGCCGGGAGAACGACCTCACCAGGCCGTGCTCATAGGCATAGGCCGTGGCTGCCGAGCGCGACGGCAGGTCGAGCTTGGTAAAGATGTTGGCGAGGTGCCGTGCGACGGTCTTCTCGCTGATCACGAGGTCCGCCGCAATCGCACGGTTCGTCTTGCCGACGGCGACGAGTCGGATCACCTCGACCTCTCGGGCGGTCAGCGGCCCCGCCGGTCTCGCCCGAGCGTCGTCCACCACCTCGAACCTGGCGATTCGTTCGAGGTCCGGCCGGGCGTCAAGCTGGCGGAGCACCTCGCGGGCGGCCTCGAGCTCGAGAGAGGCGCCATCGCGGTCGCCCATTGCGCCACACGCGTCGGCAATCAGCAACCGGGTCCGCGCGACCTCGTACGGCGCGTCGAGCGCCTGCCACGCATCCGATGCCCGACGCAGAGCCGCGAGTGCGGCCCCGGCGTCACCCTCGGCGAGGGACACGGACCCATCGGCGCGGGCCGCCATCGCGGCCAGGAGCAGCACGTCCACCGGCGCGGCGATCGCCCGGAGCTCGTCGGCCGCGCCCCGGGCCCCGAGAATGTCCCCGGCCGCGAGCAGGATCTCAATGGACGGCTCGAGCAGATGCGTGCGGGCGAGGGGTCGCGTCTCCTCGGCGAGTGCCCTTCGGATCGACGTCGCCGCCTGGTCGGCCCGACCCTGGGCCAGCCGGAGGAGCGCCAGACCAGGTTCCGGCCGACGTCCGAAGCCGCTCGCGCGCCGGTACGCCGCCTCTGCCTCATGGAATGCGCCGCGCAGTCGATGCAGCTCGGCCTGACGGTACTGTGCCTCTCCTGCGACCGGCAGGTCGACCCGATCAACCGTGCGCGCCCCGGCCTCGCGCGCCTCATCGGCCGCCTCCTGCCACGCCCCGTGGAACTGGGCCAGCTCGGAGCGGTAGAGGAGGCACTGACCACGGTACGAAACGAGGTCCGGCTGGGCTTCGCACCAGCGGGTCAGCGCCGTGGTCCACTCCTGGGCCCGGCGCAGGTCGAACCGGCCCTGGCACGTCTCGATGACCGAGCAATAGACGATCCCGACGACGATCGGCGAGACCTCCCCGGCCGTCACCGCGACCATCGCTTCGTCGAGCAGCGCCATTCCTCTGTCGACCTCACCGAGCGCGATCAGCGCGTCGCCCTGGCCGAGGTAGGCCAGCGTCGCAAGGTCACGGTCGTCGAACCGGTCGGCGATCGCACCGGCCTCGCGGTACGTCCCCTGCGCGCCGGCCGGGTCGCCGGATTCCTGCTGTCCGAGGGCTACAGGGACCAGCAGGTATCCCCGCTCGACGACGTCGAGTCCGCTCCCCTCGAGCACCCGACCGCCGCGCGCGAGCCAGCCCCCGGCCTGGGCCAGTTCACCGTTCCGTGCCAGGAGCATTACGAGCCAGAAGGCGCTGCGCGCCGCCGTCGGCGCGTCGGCGGCATCGGTAGCGACCCGGTGAAGCCTGGTGAGGGCCGCGATGCTCTCGTCGTCGCGGCCGACCAGGTGCGCGGCCATGGCCAGCCGCTCCAGGTCGTTGCGCCCGAGTGGCTCGCGGTCGGCCGCCTCGGTCAGTCCGGCGTACGCGTCGGCCCATGCCCAGCGGTCATAGGCCGCCCGACCTCGCTCGAGGGCTGTCGGCTCGGGTATCGGTGGCTGCACGGCGCGACTCCGCGGACCACTCTACCGCGTAGCGAGTCGGGGCCGAGGGCGCTCGCGTCCGGCGACAGCTCGCGCGTCGATCGTCAGCCAGCCACCGGACGCAGGAGGCTGTATTCGCCGTTGTAGCGAACCTCCAGACAGCTGTTGAACAGGTTGAGCATGTTGATGTAGCCGATGAGGAACGTCAGCTCGACCAGCTCGGGATCGGCGAAGTGCTCCCGGAGCTGCTCCGTCAGCGGCTGCGGGATGGCGTTCGAATTCGCCATCGCGGCGCGGGTGTACTCGATGGCCAGGCGCTCCCGCGACGCCAGCGAGTCCGGCCGCTCGATCGCGACGAGCGGATCCGCCACGATGCCGGCGATGTCGACGAGATCGCAGTGCGACTCCGTGCAGAACTGGCACGCGTTGGACTCCGAGGCCGTGATGATGACCAGCTCCTTGACACGCCGCTCGAGCAGCCCGCCGGGATAGACGCAGTTCCCGAAGCCAGCGAAGGCGCGCAGGATCTCCGGCCGCAGGCACATCGCCTGGATCATCTCGACCGGCGGTCGCCCGCGCTCCCACAGGCCGCGGCTCTCGTCGAAGGACGGATCGTCCTTCACGGCTTCGAACGCGGACTGGATCTGCTCCGGGCTCACCGTGACGCGCATCGCGGGTCCTCCTCTGGCGGACCCTCAGCGTACCGCCTAGTGCCCAGAGATCGGTGCATCGTGCGGCCCGACCTGTGGCTCCGCTCTTCGTGGCGAACGGCACTGCTCGAGGAATACGAGATGGTGGCGGCAGGCTGAGCCGGTCCGGCGCCGACACGAGCTGGCGCGTCCGACCGGACCTGGCCGCACGCGTTCGATCCGCGGCGTAAGCCTGCCGACCGAGAGTTCCTTCAGAGTGGTGGGCTGCTGCGCGACGATCCGCAGGCAGCGCGTCCGAGCGATGTCGATTCGGCGCCCCGGCATTCGTCGTTGGAGTGTCGGGTCGGCGAGGCGTTCGCCTCCAGCGCCGGGGACCCGGGAGAAGGAGTTCGAGCGATGGCAGGTGCACGGTTCATCCAGTTCGAGGTCGTCGGCAAGGATCAAAAGGCCCTGCAGGGGTTCTACGGCAAGCTGTTCGACTGGTCGTTCGACACCAACAATCCGACGGCGTATGGAATGACGGACCCGGGCGACACGGGCATCATCGTCGGGATCGGTCCGAGCCGGGACGGGTCGAACGGGCACGTCACGGGGTACGTCGGCGTGGCCGATGTCGACGCGGCGCTGGCTCGTGCCACGGAGCTCGGCGGCAAGACGATCCTGCCGAAGTTCAGCCCGGCCCCGGGCGTGGCGATCGCCCTGTTTGCCGACCCCGAGGGTCACGTGATCGGTCTGACCGAGATGTGAGTCGCGGGATCTCGGATTCCCGCCCAGCCAGACGTGCCCGGTCCCTCGGGGGAGGGAGCTGGGCATCAAGTCCATCGGGTTCGCGTTCGCGGTGGCCGTCGGCGGCGCTGAGGGCTGGCTCGTCGTTCCGGGGTTCGGCAGAGATAGCGCTGGCTGATCATCCGCGCGTGCAGGAGGCGACCGAGGCGGTCACCTTCTTGTTACGAGGAACAGGATGCCCGCCACCACGAGCACGGCAATTCCGGCGACAAACGCCCAGTCGCTCCACCACAGCTCGCGGTTGAGGCGGCTGACCAGGATGAGGATCGCCGAGACCACCGCGAGCAGGGTTGCGAATGGATGATCCCTCACACGAGACGGCATCTGGTTCCTCCGATCAGACCGGCCCGAAATGGGGCCGGAACGAGACATCGACAGCGGGCGCTACCCCCGGAACGCATCCATGAACCGCACCCGGGCCCCGATGCGCATGGCCGAGTTGGCGTAGACGCGCCCGGCCAGCCAAGTCAACCCGACGATGGCCACCACGGTAAGAGCGAGCGCGAGTCCGATCTGCCAGGCAGGCACGTCGCCGCCGGACATGCGCACCGCCATCAGGATCGGAGCGAACGGCGGCAGCACGGACGCGACTGCGACGACGGGGCCCGTCGGGTTGGCGAGGGCGAGGTAGGCGAGCAGGTACGAGGCGATCGGAGACACCGCCATCGGCACGACGGCGCCCTGGACCTCCTCCGGGCGCGAGACCAAGGCGGCCAGCGTCGCGTAGCCGGCGGAGTAGAGCAGGAAGCCGAGCACGAACCAGACGAGGTAGCCGAGGACCGCCGCCGCCTCGAGGGCCGGCGTAGTCACGACGTTCGTGACCGCAACTGCGACCAGCGTCGCCGCCGCCACGATGCCGAGCTGCAGCAGGCCGACCAGCCCGATCCCGATGATCTTCCCAGCCAGCAGCCGGCTCGGCCGGATGGTGGCGAGGAGGATCTCCATGATCCGGGTGGCCTTCTCGTCGCAGGAGTGAGATCACATCGGTGCGCCCTCGAACCTGCGCTAAGGTTCAAAGGCCGTGTGCTCAGTTTCAGCCGAGCCCCGGCGAGCGTAGGAGCGCTGGCGATGACAGATGAGATGCGCCGGCGGGGTTGGGATGAACGCCATGCCGGCGGTGATTTCGAGGGGCACGGCCCGAACGAGTCGCTCGTCGGCGCGGTCGTCGAGCTTCGACCGGGCACGGCTCTCGAACTCGCGGCCGGCAGTGGGACGAACGCGATCTGGCTGGCCAGCCATGGTTGGCGCGTAACCGCAGTCGACTGGTCCACCGTCGCGCTCGCCAACGCGCGCGCGGCCGCCGCAGCGGCCGGGGTCGAGGTCGAGTGGCTTGAGCGGGATCTCTTCACCTGGACGCCGCCCAGTCGCCAGTTCGATCTCGTCCTGATCGTCTACCTGCACTTGGCGCCGACGGAGCGCCGGACAGTGTATGGAGCCGCGGCCGCGGCAGTCGCGCCGGGTGGGCGTCTGGTCGTGATCGGACACGACCGCTCGAACCTTGCCGACGGGGGCGGTCCGATCGATGCCGAGCGACTGCTAACGACGGATGCGGCAAGCGAGCTCGTCGAGAGCGATTGCGATCTCGCGGTCGAACGCGCCGAGGTCGTCCGACGGGCGGAGACGTCACCCGCCGGTCCGCTCGACGCGATCATCATCATCCGCCGAACGGCCGCTCACTAACGGTGCGGACGGCTACGGGTCGAGCCGACCTGATGGCCGGGTGGCGACGGTCTTCGCTCGAGCCAGGTCAGCAGTCGAACGCGAACCAGCACAGCTCATTGCGCAGCCGCTGGTCGTCAACGACGAGGTCCCGGATCTCGTCGGGCAGCTGGTCGCGCTGCCACTTGCATTCTCGGCGACCAGCCCGCTCGCCTTCGTCATCGGCAGCCGCGCGGGCGGCCCTGATCGCGTAGGCCGCTGCGCCCAGCTCGTGGGCCGCCACATGGCCCACCGCCGCGGCCTGGCCGGCAGCGTACGCGGCATGCCGTGCTGCCCCACCCAGGTCTCTTGCCGCGGCGTTCGCATGGCCGCCCGCCGCGCGGGCGTCCCACCACGTGACCTCACCGCGCGCCCAGGCACGCCCGAGGTCGATCGCCCGTCGCGGACGGTCGTCCCCCGGCCGCGCCCGCTCGAAGTGGTGGAGCACGTGCTCCGCGCAGTCGGCCGCCCACACCGCGAGCAACTGATGATCCGCATCCCGCAGCGCCCCACCGCGACGCACGGTGATGAACCTCGGATCGCGGATCTTGGGGAGGATCATCCGCGCTCCTTCGTCGGTCACCCGTCTGCTGCAGGGCTTGGCCGCCGACGACCCTGTCCCCATAGTCGGTCAATTCCCTTGCCTGGGCAAGCGCGACGGCGTAGGCGAGGTTCCGGCGGCCGGGCGCCGCTCCCGTCGTGAGGGCCAGGGCCCCGAGCAGCGTGCCCAGGAGCGAGAGCTGGGCAGCTCCGGCGGCGATGTTGGCGGGGCTGATCGCACCGAGCTCGGCCGGCCCGGAAGCCACAACGAGGGCCACGAAGAAGACGATAGCCACCGGCGAGGATGATCTCGCTCATTGCGGAGGCGCCTCCCTCGAACCATCTCGCTCAGCACTACAGCTCGGCCAGGACGGGGATGACTTCCCGGCCGATGGTCTCGATCGGGGTGATCCGGTCGACCCCAACCACCCATCCCAGGACCGTTTCGATCCCCATGCTGGACAGCCGGCGAAGCCGCTCGAGGGTCCCGTCACGCGCACAGGACCCGTTCTTGAAAGAGTGGGCGCAGGCCGGTCAGGGTCGCCACGGCTGCGACAGCCGTTTCGAACCACACCAGACGGACCGGGCCGCGGCGCAACCGGTGTGACGTGCCCGCGCTGAGCAGGGCCGCGTCGCGCACCAGCAAGCCGACCGCCACCGCCTCGACCAGGATCGCCCCACGGCGGCCGAAGCGTTGGATCGCGACCTGGCTGAGAGGGAAGCCCAGGCCGCTCAGGACCAGCAGCGTTCGTCCGATTCGATGCGGCATCCGGACACTCCCCTACACGCGCTCGAGGGCGTCGAGGATGACATCGAGGCCGTACTCGAACTCGGCGCCGTAGTCGTACCCCGGCTGCAGCGCGTGCTCCATCATCTCCGCGAAGTGGGGGTACGCCGCGAGATCCGACGACTGTCGGATGCCCTGAGCCACCCGGGCGATCTCCTCGCCAGTTGCGAATGGGAGGGTCAGCTTCGTCAGCGCGAAGCCGTAGACGTAGGCATCGACGAGGGAGTAGGCGTGGGCGGCCATCGTGATGTCCATGCCGCCGGCCCGCAGGCTCCCGATCACCGCGTCGTGGTGGCGCAGGTTCGCCGGGCCCGCGGTCCGCCTCGACTCCAGCAGCCCGATCGCCCAGCGGTGGCGCAGGAGGACGTCGCGGAGGGAGATCGCGCGCCGGCGCATGGCCGGCTTCCAATCGCCATCGTCAGACGGGAGCTCGATCTCGGCGAAGACGAGATCGACCAGGCCATCGACGATCTGGTCCTTGCTGGCGAAGTAGTAGTAGATCGCCATTCCCTCGACGCCGAGCTCCTGGCCCAGCCGGCGCATGGTCAGGGACTCGAGCCCGCCCTGATCCGCGATCTTCAGGGCGGTCTCCAGGACTCGCTCCCGGCTCAGCGGTTCGCGTCGCCGGGCTGCCTCGGTCGTCTGCCTCGGCACATCGGCCTCCTACCGCCCGGATCAGCTTCGGGCATGGCACTTGACAACGGTATTTTACGTGGTAAAGTCCGGATTGGCAATAGCACTTTACACCATAAAGCCCGGAGGCCAGCGATGCAGGCAATGTCCTTCCCCACCGCCCAAGATCAACGGATCGACGAACCGCGAGCCTGGCCCGGTCAGGCTCGCCCAAGTCGAGGAGAGGGCGTGTCCTCGCCCCGGCGCCTCGCGAGGATCGCCGGGCTCCTGTACGTCATCAACGCCATCGTCGCCGGCTTCGCCTTCGGGTTTGTGACCACGAAGATGTATGCGGCGGGCGACGCGGCCACGACGGCCGCCAATGTCCTGGCGAACCCGGGCCTCGTCCGGGTCGGTGTCGTCGCCGATCTGTTCCAGGCGACCGAGTGGGTCTTCCTCGCGATGGCCCTCTACCTGCTCCTAAGGCACGTCAGCACGGACGTGGCTCGAGCGATGGTCATGCTCGTCGCCGTCGGAGCTGCCATCACCTGCCTCAACGACGTCTTCGAGTTCGTCGCCGTTCGGGTCGCGACCGACGGCTCGTATGCCGCCGCCTTCGGCCCCGCCGGATCGAACGCCATCGTGCTGCTCCTGTTCGACCTCCAGCACTATGGGTTCCTCATTGCCCAGATCTTCTTCGGCCTGTGGCTCCTGCCGCTGGGGTACCTCGCATACCGGTCCGGGATGTTCCCCAAGGCGTTGGGCGGCGCGCTCATCGTGGCCGGCGTCTGCTACCTGGTGGACATGCTCGCGCTGTTCCTGGCCCCCGACCTCGGCAAGCAGATCAACGCGGTCCTCGTCATCCCGCCCACCGTCGCAGAGGTCTGGATGGCGCTGTACCTGCTCGTGAAGGGGGTGCGGTCTTCACATCCCGCCGAGCGGGCGGCCATCGTGGCCGCAGAGCAGGTCACCGTCACCGCGTAACGCGCCGACCCTGCGGACTCGGGGGACTGGACGCCGGCACGTCGCCGCCGTTCCCGTCCCTTGTCGTACCTTCAGGTCGCCCTACGGCCTCGGGTGCGCTCGGGTCTCATCCAGCCCGAGCAGAATGGTTGGCGGACTAGGCGCATTGGGACGGCAAAATAGACCATGCGTTCTGGCGCGCCCGACAGGTGTTGGGCGCGCGTTAGCAACCTACACTCTCCCGATCGAGGGCCGCGATGAGTGGCTCGCGGCGGCGGGGGTGCGGGCATGAGGAGCCAGAAGCTGCGTGGCCAGCTGCCGAGGTCTCGTACCCCTCGTCAAGTCGATGTGCTCGCCGCGTTCGTTGAGGCCGCGGTTCGGTGCCAAATGCTGCCGCGTGTATCGGCATCCGACCCAGCACGGCGAAACGGCACCTCGCCGACCTTCGCGCGCGATCCGGCCTCACGACCGAGCAACTAATCTATCTCGGACGAGCGGAGGGGTGGCTCGTCGTCCCGAGTCTGGAGCCGCGCTGAGCGAATCAGACCACGATTGGAACTGGCGGTTGACCGGCTCGCGGATCCGGCCTCTGGCCGGCAATCCTGGCCTGAAGCCAGCGAGAACCGGGGGTCGCCCTAGACTCTCGACATGAGTGGCGTGCTCTCCTGGGTGGCGAGTTCCGGTGTCGTGCAGGGTGTGATCATCGGCGCCACCCTGGCCTTCCTGACGACGATCCTGATCCTGGATTCGGTGGCGAAGGCGGAGACGACGACTGTCAACGGTTGGAGTTCGATCCGGAAGGCCGGTCAGCTCGGAAACGGACTGTTGGCCCGTGCCGCATTGCAGAAGGCGCTGCCGGTCGTTAATTCGTTCGAAGAGGCTGCGTACTGGATGACGAGCGTGGACAGCGCAGGGAAGAAGCTCAGTGGCGGGCACGCGTACCGCCTGCACTTCCCGCCCGGGCAGCTCCCGCCGAATGATGCGTTCTGGTCGCTCACTGCGACGGACACCGTCGGGTACATGGTGAGCAGTCCGACCGGTCGGTCAAACGTGGATGACCATTCGGGTCTCGTGACCAATCCGGATGATTTGGTCGACGTCCTGCTCCAGTCGCAGGCGCCGAGCGAGCCGGCACAGAACTGGCTGCCGACGCCGATTGGCAGATTTAACCTGATTCTCCGCGCCTATTTGCCCGGAACCGCCATCGTGAATGGCGGCTACCAAGTGCCGGCGGTCGTCAGGATCTCGTGACATGAATTGCCTGATCCTGAAATACCCCTACCCCATCGCGGCCGTCATCCTGCTGATCTTCGCCTGGGTCGTCATCCAGCGGCTCGCTCGTGGCGTGGACGCGATCATCCCGCTCGCTCTGGCAGCTGCGATCGTGTGGCCGCTCGGGACGTTCGTCTTCGTCTATCTCTGGCCGCGGATCACGGTCGGCGGATTCAAGCGGGCGATCCTCAACCGCGGCTTCGGCGCCGGCCCGATCCCCATCAACACCCTTTACGCCGTGCCGGAGCGACCCTCCGAATCCGCATCGAGCAGCAGCCTCATGGCGGTCGGCACCGACGATCTCCTCTACATCGGCGGCTGGCTCGACGCGCAGGCCGGGCCGCGAGTGCTGCATGTGCCCGAGATGAACGGACGGTATTACAGCCTGCAATTCACCGATCCGGAGAGCGGCTCCAACTTCGCCTATGTCGGAAAGCGGACCACCGGGACCGAGGCTGGCGAATTCCTCGTCTGCGAGCGGACGTGGACCGGGAGCGTGCCCGACGGGATGACCCGGATCGACGTGCCGCACCGATCCGCCCTCGTCATCGGCCGCGTCGCCGCCGATGACGACGATCGGCGCGCCGCCTATGCGCTCGCGAAGCAGATCCAGCTCACACCGCTCGTCAGCCAGCCGTGATCGTCAGGGTCCGGCGCCGGGCGTCGAGGTCGCTTCCCCCGCACTCGGCGACCTTCCGGCCTGCTGAGGCTGGATCGGTGACCGCTCCATACTGAACCAACCGCGCGCTGCAATGTCTGAGGGACCCCATGAAGGCGATCGTCCAGGAATCCGTTCCGCTCGGGGATCGGGGACGCCGTATCCCGTCTGGCCGGGAACGGTGACGGCCCTTCGGGTCGGTAACCCGACAGGCATGCCGGGCATCGCGCCGCGCCGAGCGGTCAGCGACGAAGGTCGGGCATGACGCCGAGACTCAAGGCCGCAGACGGCCTCGCCGTCGGCGCCCTCCTGCTCGCCGCCATCGCCGCGGCCGTGGGCCTCGTGGCGACGGGCCTCTACCGTGACACGGCCGAGATGGTCCGCGAGGCCCGAGCCGCTGATCTCGTGACGCTGGCCTTCGCGGTGCCGGCCCTCGGACTCGGGTTGTGGCGGGCCAGAGCGGGGTCGGCGAAGGGGCGCCTGATCGCGATCGGTGCCCTGGGCTACCTGTCGTACTCCTACGCGATCTACGCGTTTTCGGTCGTCATCAACCCGCTCACGCCCGTTCATATCGCGATCCTGGGACTCGCGACCTGGTCGTTGGTGCTCGCCACCTTCGGGCTCGACCAGGCGACGGTCGACGGTGCGACCCGGATCCGGCTGCCACGCCGCGCGGCCGGCGGCTTCCTCATCGTGGTGGTCGTCCTGTTCGCCCTGACCTGGCTCGGCCAGATCATGACCGCGATTACGACCGGCACCTTGCCGATGTCCGTCAGTGATCTGAACCTGCCGACGAACGCCGTCTACGCGCTCGACCTTGCCTTCGCGCTCCCGCTGCTCGCCATCGCCGGCGCCTGGCTGATCCGGCGCGACCGAAGAGGCCCGGCGGCCGCCCTGGCAGCGCTCGGCTTCACGGTGCTGATGGGGTCGTCGGTCATTGCCATCTTCGCCGTTGATGCCGCGGCGGGCATCACCATCGAACCCGTGCCGGTCGTGATCTTCGGGGTGGTCACCGGGATCGCCGCCGTGCTCGCGGGCCTGGCGCTGTTCTCGTCGCCTCGGTGGAGTCCCACATGATCCAGGTTCTGGCCGCCGTCCTGCTGGCGCTCCACGGCGTTATCTACCTCATCGGTTTCGTCACGCCGTGGCATATCGCGACGACTCCGGCGCCCGGCTGATCGGCCTGGTCTGGCTCGCTCTTGCGGAGGATGTCGCCTACTCCCAGCGGAACGAGCGATAGGCGAGCGCGGCAGCCGCGACCGCAAGGGCCGCGACGATCCCCAGTTCGGCGACGTTGACACCTCGCCCGATCCGGGGGTCCTGGAGGGCGATCGCGACGTGCGTCAGCGGCAGCGCGAGGGCGACCTGCTGTATCGCCTCCGGCGACCGGATCCTGATCCCGAGGCTCATCCGGCCTGCGCGTACCAGTCGATCGTCGTCGAGATCGCCTCCCCGTGCGGGGTTACCTCGGCCCCGAACGCCCGGGCGAACTTCGAGTGGTCGACAACCCACGGTGCCTCGCGTTGGTACTGCTGCTCCCGGACGGCCCGCAGGGTCGGGCTGGCGAGCGCGAGCAGGGCGAGCAGGGCTGAGGGCAGGACACGGAGCCGGAGCGGGTGTCCGGCCGCCTCGAAGACGAGCTGCGCGAATGCACGGGTCGTGAGGGTTTCGGCGCTCGGTACGTGCCAGACCTGGCCGACTGCCTCAGCGTGCGTGCCGAGCGTCACGAGGCCGCGCGCGAAATCGGCCAGGTACGTGACCGTATGCGGCTGATCGGGATCGCCGAGGACCAGCGCCGGCTTGCCGGACAGGGCGGGCACGAACAGTCGCTCGCCGACCGTCGACTGGCGACCAAGAGGGCCGTAGTAGTCGGAAGCGCGCCCGATCGTCGCCCGAACCGTGCCCGCGGCGCAGGCCTCCAGGAGCTGGTCGGCGAGCGCGGCCCGGACACGACCGTTGGGACCCGTCGCCCGGTAGGGCAGGTCTTCGGTCAGCGGGCCGTCGACGGGCCCGTAGGCGTAGAGGTTGTCGGCATAGACGATGCGCGTCCCCGTCGCCGCGGCACCGTCGATGACCCCGCGCATGATCGGGGGCAGGAGCGCCGGCCAGCGATCGTAGGGCGCCGACGCGGCATGGTAGACGACGGCTGCCCCGGCCAGGGCACGCTTCGCGGACCCGTCGTCGGTCAGATCCGCCGCAACGGCCTCGACCTCCGCCGGCAGGTCCGCGGCGGGGTGTCGGCCGACGGCTCGCACCGGGAATCCCCGTCTGACGAGCTCGTCGATCACGGCTCGGCCGACGGCCCCCAGGCCGGTGACGACGTGGAGGTCCGACTCGTGCATGGCGATCGGTGGGTCAGCGTTTCGCGGCGAGCGCGTCCGCCAATGCAGCTCCCCACCGGCGGGCTCGCTCCACCTCGCCCTCGCGCAGCGGGCCATACGCCCCGGCGACGATGAAGCGCTCCGCCTTGGCCACCGTTCGGTAGCCGGCCCGCCTCAACTTGGACTCGATCGTGCCGGTGGCGCCGCGCGGCGACCACCAGATGCGGGTTTCGAAGGCGGCCCCCCACCCACGTCCCTGCGGCAACGCGTCCAGCCACGAACGAAGGAGCGGATGGGAGACATCGGGCGGAGTGGGCGCCTTGACATCGCCGGCGAGCTGTTTGCGCGTCCCCTCGCGCGGCAGAGCGAACGCGATGACCGGAGCGCCTACGACGACGAGGTCCACGCTCGCCATCGCGGGTCCCACGGCTTTATCGGTGTTCATCGCCGTGGTCCCGGATCCGAGTCCCGCGGCGATCGCCCGCGCGACTTCGGCGGTGTTCCCCCAATGCGATTCATAGACCACGACGGCTCTCATGGCGTCATCCTCGCCCCGCTCCGCTGGCGTTATCGAGAGACCGGGCCCGTCGGGCGTCCATCCACCCGCGCAACTTGGAACGATATAGCCCTTAACGCCGCCGGTCGCCGCCAGTCTACCGCCCGAGAGGACCTGCTCGGTGCCCAGGCTAATGGCGACCCAGCGACGTCAACCGGGCCCGACTCGAGCGGATGAAACGAGAGGTGGCTCTCGACCATGCCGCTCGTCGAATTCGACGACAAGACCTACCTGGCGCAGATCGCCGTTCTGCGCGACGGAGCGACGAGGATCGACTCCGGCGAGCGCCCGGGCACGAGTATCGCCCCGGACGAGGTGGTCGCCAAGCTGCGGGCACTTCCCAAGACTGGGCCGAGGCGGCGCAGGCGGGCAGTGCGGAGCTACTGCACTCGAACTATGAACGGATCGTGGTTCGCGGCCCGGAGCCCATAAGTGCTCGACTCCCGCGCAGGGAGTAACACGACCCCACCAGCGGGCGTCACGTTTCCAGGACGTACAGACGATGGGCCTTAGGCGCCCGGAGGTCCTCGTCGGGTCCAGGAGCGGACATGAACAGCCGGCTCGCCCTCAGGCGCATTTCGGCGGTGATCACCGCCACCGTGCTCGTCTCGGGGTGCGGGTCGACCGCCATCGCGTCCCCGTCGATGCTCGCGTCGACGGCTCCCGCATCCGCGAGCCCGGCGGCGCCGTCGAACGCGAGCCCCGGCGCGAGCCAGGTCCCGAGCGAGTCGTTGTCGCCGGAGCCGGTAGTGAGCAGCTGGACCGGGCTCGTCTGGTCCGATCCGGCCACGCCGTCTGCCCCAGGCGGGTTACGGATCGACAACATCGTGAGCTGGGCTGGCGGCTACGTCGCCGTCGGCGAGACGGGAGTCACCGACCCGGAACGTAACCTGAAGGGTGCGTTCCTGACCTCGCCTGACGGACTCGACTGGACGGCCGTCCAGACGGCTGATCTGCAGCGGTCGGGTGAGCTCATGACGCACGTGTTCGTGGTCGGCGGCCGGCTGCTGGCCACAGCCGAGGGCGGCGGCGTGGATTGCCCGGCCCACACCGTGTGTCCGATGCCCGATTTCTCGCCCGACCTGTGGACGTCGACTGACGGGTCGCACTGGACATCCGTGGACAGTCCGAGCTGGCGCGCCGCGTGGTCGAATGCGGGCGCTCCGCGGTGGATCGTGGCGGGTGACGCCGGGATCGTCGCGGTCGGCTACCAGGGCCGCGGCGTGGGTGAGCCGGGGCAACCCTTGCCGCCCGCGGTTCCGCTGGTAGTCCACTCGGATGACGGGGCGACCTGGGAGCAGGCCGACCTGACGCAGGGCTTCGACCACGCGGTGTTCCGCGATGCCGTCGCGTTCGCCGGTGGGTTTGTCATCGTTGGGCGTGACGGTGTGCCGGATCCGCCCAACGCCCAGGTGTTCGACCCCGCGAACCTGCTGCCGCTGGGCATGGGCCGTCCGGCGGCCTGGGTGTCCGCGGACGGGATCCATTGGACCGTGGCCACGGTCGACGGGCACGAGATCGAGGGTGGTGAGCTGAGCGCCGTTGAGGCGGGCGCGGACGGGCTGTTCGCGATCGGGGCAGGCTCGCCCATCGCCGGTGACGCCACCCCGAGCGGCTGGTCCTCGGTCGACGGCCAGACCTGGCACGTCGTGGGCCGGTTGGGCGCGGATCTCCCGGCCATCGATCAGGCCCCCCTGCCCGGCTCCACCGTCCTGGTATCGGACGGTCAGCACATCGTCGTCCTCGACCGCGAGGCGCCGGGTTCAGACACGATGGCGGCCTGGGTCTCGACCGGCGGTGCGACATGGGCGCGGTTGGCGTTCACCGGTTCGACATCGCTGCCAAGGATCGGGTACTACGATGCCTCGGGTTCGCAGGGCATGTACGTGACCGGTGCGACGGTGCTCCCGGACCGGATCGTGGTGTCCGGCTACGGCGACGAGACGTATGCACTCTGGCTCGCAACGGCGGTCTCGCCATGACCCGCATCCATGGCCGCGATGGTTCGAGCGTAGGTCCATGCCGTTATGGGATCAGGAGCACCACGGTGCCCGCTGCGAGCAGCTCCCGTGAGCGGATCCGGGCCCTCGCTCGACGTCAGATGACTGTCCGTCGGCCGTGCGGCGCGGCTCAGCGAGGAGTTGCTATGGCGCGCCCGACAGGATTCGAACCTGCGACCTTCGGCTCCGGAGGCCGACGCTCTATCCACTGAGCTACAGGCGCGCAAGGCCTGATGATACTGGCTCAAACTCGAATTGAGCTTCGGCTTCCGGTTCAAGTGCTGGGCAGCGAGGCGTGATCCACGCTCGAGGCGCGGCTGGCCGGTCCGCGTCTCGTCCCACCCTGGACGACGGAGCATCTCGTCGGGCATGTCCATGGTCCATCGGTCGAGGCAGCGCTCGACGATGCGGGACGAGGCGTCGACAGACCGGTCTTTGGTGGCGCGCGCAACACCGCCGCCGTCCATCGGCGATTGACCAACGTCGAGGTCGGCGACTACGATCCCGTCCGGCCAGGCGTTGGCCGTATGGCAAGGATGAGAACGACCGACTGTGAGCGACGGACCCGAACGTAGCCGCATGACCGCGGTCCACGTCGTCTTCCGCCGGGTGGTTGCGATCGAGTAGCCCGGTTTTCCCCGTGCTGTTTCGGGTCGCCACCCGCCGGCTACCGGCGAGGTGGCGTTTTCGTGCCCGGGTCGCTCGACCTGGTCCAGATCCCAGGAGGCCGACCATGGCCAGCGCGGTAACCGATCAGCTCCTGAGCGAGATCCAGGGCCTCATCCGCGAGCGTGAGCGCGACGGCGTCCTGGGTCTCGCCGACCAGATCGAGCCTTCGGAGTGGGCCGAGCTCGTGCCCCGCCTCGACCCCGGTGAAGTGGCCGTCCTCCTGCAGTGGCTGCCCGACGAGGAGGTGCCTGAGCTCCTCGAGGAGCTCTCGCCCGCCGAGGCCGCCCGCATCCTCAGGACGCTGTCAGCCCCGGAGGCCGCCGCGGTTCTGGCTGGCATGGACCCGGACGACGCCGCGGACGTCGTCGAGGAGCTGTCGGAGCCGGAGGCCGAGGGAATCCTCATCCGGATGGCCCCGGACGATGCGGCCGAGATTCGCGGCCTGGCCGACTATCCCCCGGAAAGCGCCGGCGGCATCATGACCCCCGAGTTCGTCGCCGTCTCGCGCGACGCCCGCGCCGGCGAGGCGCTCGCGGCGATCCGCCGCCTCGTCAACGAAGCGGAGACGGTCAACTACGTCTACGTCGTCGACGACGAGCGGCACCTGCTCGGGGTCCTGTCGCTCTACCGGCTCCTGCTGAGTCCCACCGACACGCCGGTCATCGAGCTGATGGCCCCGACGACGGTCCGGGTCCGCGCGAGCGCCGACCGCGAGGCAGCGGCGCGGCTCCTGACCGAGCGCAACCTGCTGGCGATCCCCGTCGTCGACGACGAGGACCACCTCCTCGGGATCATCACCGAGGACGACGTCGCCGACGTCCTCGAGGCCGAGACGACCGAGGACATCGAGCGCCTTGGCGGATCGCAGCCGCTGAACGTCCCGTACCGGCTGTCGAGCGTCCCGCTCCTTGTCCGCAAGCGGGCCGGCTGGCTGCTCCTCCTGTTCGTCGCGGAGGCCTACACGGGGACGGTGCTCCGCAACTTCGAGGACGAGCTGCAGGCGGTCGTCGCGCTCAGCTTCTTCATCCCGCTCCTCATCGGGACCGGCGGCAACATCGGCAGCCAGACCGTCACGCTCATCGTGCGGGCCATGGCCCTGAACGAGGTCTCGTTCCGCGACGTCGCCTGGATCGCGTTCAAGGAGATGCGGGTTGGACTGATTCTCGGGGCGATCATGGCCGTCGTCGCGTTCGGGCGAGCCGCGCTCCTGGGCGTCGGCACGGACATCGGGGTGGTCGTCTCGATCACGATCCTCGCGATCTGCCTGTGGTCGGCGACCGTGGCCGCGGTCCTCCCGCTCGCCCTCCGACGCCTCCGGATCGATCCCGCGGTGGTGTCGGCGCCGTTCATCACCACACTGGTCGACGGGACCGGTCTCATCATCTACTTCGAGATCGCCCGGTTCGTTCTTCGCCTGTGACCAATGGTCGGGAACGCACCACGGACGCGCGTTCATGGCCGGGCGATGGGGCCCTCCGGGATCTGCTGGGTGATGCAGTGCGGCCCGCCGCCGCCGAGCGAGAGCGTGGCCCCGGGAACAGCCACGACCTCCCGATCGGGGTACACCGTCGCCAGGAACTGGAGGACGGGTTCGTCGCTCGGGTCGTCGGCGACCGGCACGATCACGGCCCCGTTCGCGAGGTAGTGGTTCGCATACGAGATGGTCACACCCGGTCCCGGGTCGAGGACGCTGACGCGGAACGATCTCCCGTGTGCGTCGCGAGAGGCCCGGAGCCGCTCGAGGTTGACCTGGCCCGTCCCGTGCTCGGACGCGGCCGGATCCGCCGGCGCCTCGAGCAGGACATGGCCCGGTGCGACGTACTGCGCGACGCCGTCGACGTGGCCGTCCGTGCCCTCCGGACCGACGTCGAGGCTGTGCCCGACCGGGAGCCAGACGACCGTCGCGACGCCGAGGTAGTCGCGTAGGCCCTGCTCGATCTCGTGGCGGGTCAGGTCCGGGTTCCGGTTCGGGTTGAGAAGGCATTGCTCCGTCGTGATGAGCGTGCCCTCGCCGTCGACGAAGAAGGACCCGCCCTCGAGCACGAATGGTGCGCGGAACAGGCGCATCCCGAGATGCGCGGCGATCCGCTCCGGAAGCCTGGCGTCGTCCTCGAACGGATGCCACCGCTCACCCCAGGCGTTGAAGCCGAACTGCACGGCGGCGACGCCCCCGGC
Source organism: uncultured Chloroflexia bacterium (assembly GCA_963708065.1). GTDB lineage: Bacteria > Chloroflexota > Limnocylindria > Limnocylindrales > CSP1-4 > Chersky-267. Next base: position 186,099 of record CAVPRZ010000011.1, on the reverse strand, counting down.
GCCATCCCGGACGAAGACCGGGCCGTTGTCGCGGGTCCACGAGTCGTCGATCGGCAGCTCCAGGACCTTGACCTCGGCCCCGCAGCGCGCGCGGACCTCCGAACTGCGGCCGGGGCCGCAGACCATCAGCACCGGTTCGAAGGCGGCGATCGCCCGGGCGACGGCCGCGTAGTCGCGCAGGGCGTCGTCGAACCGGTCCTTCCACAGCTCCCGACGGGTCGGCCAGGCCATGAGACAGGCGGCGTGGGGTACCCACTCGGGCGGCATCGAGAAGCCCGCCGCCGCCGGCGTGCGCGCGTCTACGTCGGTCACGGACGGTCTCCGTCGCGGGCTACAGGGTGTGGCTGATCACGGGTCGGCCGGAGGATACGACGGAGCGGATCCGCTCGGCGCCGGCGTCCCGGGGACCGACCCGGTCAGGCGGCCTCGTCGGCCCCGGCTTCCGAGGGCGACCCAACGCGTCCCTGGCCGGGCCGTTCGACCTCGCGCTCCGTCCAGCCCGGCCACAGCCGCCTCGCCGTGTCCAGGCGAAGCCTGCCGCCGAGGTGCATCGACCGCCAGGTGCCGCGGTACCCGGGGAGGATCCCGGCCGCCACGACGATGTGACCGGCGATCACGACGGTAAAGGCGATCGTGGCCACCCGGTGGATTGCGGCGGCGACGGCGAAGGCCGGTCCCACGTGGACGAAGACGAGGGCGACCCCGCTCCCGATGAGCGTCCCGAGGAGGACGACGATCGCGACGTTGGCGATCCGCTGGCCGGGATCGAAGTGGCCCTCGTGTCGCGGGAACCGTCCCGTGACGATCGCCAGCGGCAGGTGGACGAGCCAGCGAAGGTCGCCCCGGTCATGGCGGAAGGTCTCGCGGAGGAACCGGCCGACGCCCCGGATCGCAAACGGGAGTGGAACCAGGGTCACGACGACCAGCGCCCAGCCCAGCCAGACGTGGAGCCGGGTGTCCGGGATGCCCGTCGCGACGGCGAACGGCGACGGCTGGCCCTCGCGACCGGCCAGCAGCCACCAGCCGGTGGCGAGCAGGAGGAGGGTTACGACGTAGACCGCCGTGTGGTACCGGCGCGCCGAGCGCCGGTACCGTTCGATGGTCATCGGATCGGGGTCAGTAGGTCGGCCCGGTCGGTGCCGACGGTGCGCCGGACGGGCCGCCCGCACCGGAGCCGACGACCGTCACCGTGAACGTCTGGGTCGGTCCGGCCAGCGAGTGGTCGGGGTTCGCCAGCGCGGCGATGATCGTGTGCTTGCCGGGCGACAACGGCCGCGTCACCTGCCACGAGGTGCCGTACACGATGTCGTAGTCGGCCGCGTCGGTGCCGGAATCGAAGTAGAGGTGGACATGGTGGTCGCCCGTGTCGGGGGTCCCGAGCGGGACGTTCGACTCGAGCCGAACGTCGAACGGGACCGAGACCTCGGCACCCTCTGCGGGGGAGGCGATCGAGATGGTCGCTCCGCCGCCGGTGCCGCCATTGGCCTGGACTCCGGCACTGCAGGCTCCGACCACGAGCGCCAGGGTGATCCCGAAGATGAGGCTTCTTGCCTTTGTGACCTGCAACACTCCACTCCTTTCGGGGACTACGTTGGGTTGGTTGCATCGTCAACTACGACTCTCGGACGGGCCCGGATCTCCGGAGCGTCCCCCCGGTTCGTGCCGCGAGCGTCCCTCGCGGGCTGATCCACGCGGCCCTCGCCCCCGGTTCGTCCGGCTCTTGCGCGGCCGGTCCTCGGCGCCACGATGGGGACGATCGGAAGGAGTTCCAGATCGTGAAGTTCGAGCACGCGAGCCGGCTCGAGTGGGAGTTGGCTGACGTCATCGGAGCGGTCGAGCTGGTCCTGTCCGGGCGTGCCGAGCGGGTCGAGCTGTGCAACCTCTACGACACCCGCCGGGTCCTGGCCGAGGCGCAAGAACGCTGCGCCGACCTCCCGATCGAGATCAGCGCCGTCCCGCGGGAGCGGTCGACTCGCATCGACTTGGTCGTCGAGCGGGTTCGCTCGGAGGTGACGAACTGAGCGCAGCCGATCCGTCGCCGCGTGTGCCGCGCCGCCCGACGGGCGCGGCCCGGAATCCCTCACCGCCGTCCTACTCCGATCGCGGCCGGGGACGTGCGCTGCGCGGCCGGAAGCCGGGCGACCGCCGCCTCCGGGTCCGGCGGCCCCACGCTCGCTACTTCCGCTACGAGGCGCCGGGCGTGTTCGTCGCGAAGCCGTCGGCCGACGAGCCGTCCGGCCCGCTCGGCCATGCGCTGGCCACCGCGCGTCACGCACTGTTCGGGCGGCCGCTGTCGACCGAGGAGGAAGCCCACGAGCGGCTCCCGAAGTGGAAGGCCCTGGCCGTCTTCTCGAGCGACGTCATGTCCTCCGTGGCGTACGCGACCGAGGCGATCCTGTTCACCCTCCTGGCGGCCGGAACGGGGTTCTTCAGTTACCTCATGCCGATCTCGCTGCTGATCGTGGGGCTGCTGATCCTGGTCACCTTCTCCTATCGCCAGACGATCAGGGCCTATCCGGGCGGTGGCGGCAGCTACATCGTGGCCCACGCCAACCTGGGCACGATGGCCGGGCTCATCGCCGCCGCGGCGCTCCTGTGCGACTACGTGCTGACCGTCGCCGTCAGCGTGTCGTCCGGGGTCTGGATGATGGCTTCCGCGGTCCCCGCGCTCCTCCCGCTCAGCGTCCCGATCATCATCGGCGCGATCCTCATGGTCATGGCGGTGAACCTGCGCGGGCTCCGCGAGAGCGGCACGATCTTCGCCGGACCGACCTACCTGTTCATCGGCCTGATGCTGGTCATGATCGTCACCGGCCTGGTCCGGGTGCTTGCCGGAGACACCCCCCAGGTGACGGGCGCCATCCCGGCGGCGGTCCCCGTCGAGGCGTTCGGGCTGCTGCTCTTCCTGCGGGCGTTCGCGGACGGCTGCTCGGCGATGACGGGGACGGAGGCCGTCGCCAACGGCGTACCGGCGTTCAAGCCGGTCGAGTGGGTCAACGCGCGCACCACGATGCTGGTGATGTCGATCATGCTCGGGGTGATGTTCCTTGGGACGTCGTACCTGGCCGGCGTTTCTGGCGCGATTCCGGCCACCAACCAGGCCATCCTGGCCCAGGTCGCCCTCGCGACCTTCGGCTCGACCCCGCTCTACTACCTGCTGGTCGCTGCGACCATGGGCATCCTCATCCTGGCGGCTCAGACGAGCTTCGCCGACTTCCCCCGGGTGGCGTCGATCCTGGCCAAGGACGGGTTCATGCCCCGACGGTTCGCCTTCCGCGGTGAGCGGCTGGCGTTCAACGCGGGGATCGTGGCCCTCGCACTCATCGCGATCGCCGTGATCATCCCGTTCGGCGGACGGGTGGAGGCCCTGATCCCGCTGTACGCGATCGGCGTCTTCGTGTCGTTCACCCTGTCACAGGCCGGGATGGTCCGCCACTGGTTCGTCGCGCGCGGGGTGGCCTGGCGGCGGAGCGCCCTGATCAATGGCCTCGGGGCGGCGGCGACTGGCGTGGTGGCCGTGATCTTCGCGGTCGCCAAGTTCAGCCACGGTGCCTGGATCGTCATCGTCGTCATCCCGATCCTCGTCGCGGCGATGCTGTTCGTCCGCCGTGAGTACGCCCGTCACGAGGCCGCGCTCGCGGTCCGCCCAGACGTCGTCATCGCGCGACCGCACCGCAGCCAGCGGGTCATCGTCGCGGCCACGGCCGTGGACCGGGCCGTCGTCCAGGCGGTCCAGGCCGGACACACGATGGTCGACGAGGTTGACGTGGTCCACGTGGCGGTCGATCCGGAGGAGGGCGAGCGCTTCCGGGACCAGATCATGCGGCAGCTCCCGGGCGTCCACGTCGCCATCGTCGAGTCGCCGTATCGGACGCTCGTCCGGCCACTCATCCGCTACCTCGAGGTGATCCACGACGAGGATCCCGAGGCGGTGATCATCGTCCTGCTGCCGGACCATCTCGCGGCCCACTGGTGGGACCGCGTGCTGTACAACCAGAACTCCGGCGAGATCCGGCGCGCCCTCGTCGGGCGCGAGCACATCGTCGTCCTCGACGTGCCCTACCGGCGCGAGCTGCCGGAGGCCGCCTGAGACGTCCGGGCCGGCAGCACGGGAGAGCCCGGCGGAGTTCCGCCGGGCTCCTCGTCCGCGCCGAAGATCAGTGACTGGTTTCGACGATGACCGGGTCCCGGGCCGGGGCGTTGTTCGGGAAGACCGCCAGGATCGACGGGCTGTCCGTCGGGCCGGCCGATCCGACCGAGACGTCGATCGGGTCGCCCAGGTCGCACGCGCCGCCACTCCAGAAGCCGCCGCACACGAGCGGGTCGATAGCCAGCGCCGGAGCGGTGGTGTTGAGCTGAGCGGTGTAGGTGCCGGTATCCGAGTCGAGGTCGCCGGCGGTGTCACAGAACTGACCTGGGACGTCACCTGAGAACCGGCCTGTGCAGGCGGTGACCTGATAGGACAGGTTCGGCGTGCCGTCCGACAGTCCGATCGCCTGCGCGTCGACGGCCAGCCCGGTCAGGTTCGTGTTGTAGACGGAGTAGTCGGCGAAGTACTCGGCCACCGGCGCGTCGAACGGGCTCGGCAGCGACAGGTCATAGACGGCGACGGTGGCCCCGAGCGCCGGCTTGACGATCAGGAAGTCGGCCTGGAGATCGGGATCGGCGAACACGCCGTCCGCGCCCACGTCGATCTTGACGTCGACCTCCTCCGTCTCGGTCGTGTTCCGGTTGGCCGCGCCCTGGACGACGAACTCGACGGGCTCCGTCGGTGCGTCGGCATTGGTCAGGAAGTCGACCCAGCTGAGCCCGACGAGTGCGTCCGTGCCCGTCGGCAGGCCTTCCGGAGTCCCGTCGATCGTGCTGCCCGTGAAGGACCGGGCGCCGATCGCCACGATGTCCTCCTCGCCCGTGCTGTTGACCGGGTCGGTGGCCCCGAGCAGGTACAGGTCCGCGTGCGACGTGCCGGCCGCCGCGGGTGCGGTCATCTCGAGCGTCGAAGGCCCGCCGCTCAGGTCCAGCGAGGTCGACGAGACGCCATTCAGCGCGGCCGCCAGCGGTGCCACGTGCCACGGCACCCGGAGCGTGTCGCGCGGGGTCCCGCTCTGCTTGATCGTCACGGACCCGTCGACGTTCGGATGGAAGGCGTACCAGCCGAGCTCCTGGAGGTTTCCGATCACGCTCGGATCCAGGCGCAGCCGAACGTAGACCTTGCGCTTGGCGCCGGGGCTCAGGCTGAACGTCCGCGACGATCCATAGGACGAGCCGTTCAGGGAGACGGCGACGGCGGCGACGCCGTCGGGCAGGTCGTTGTAGTGGACGTCCCCGCTGACGGTGTAGCCGTGCGACTTCTTGTCGTAGTTCTTCACGTACAACGTCCGGACCAGGGTCTGGCTGCCGGCCGCGAAGCGGAGGCCGAACGACAGGCTGCCCGGCGTGGCGAGTGACTTGGCGATCGCCGATTCGAAGACCCGCTCGCGGCCGGCGCCCATGACCGTCGCCGGGACGGGCGCGCTCAGATCGTTGTTCTTCATGTCGCGCGTGGCGCTGTTCATGAGGAGCGCCTTGATCTGAGCCGGCGTCCAGGTCGGGTGGAGCTCGCGGAGCAGCACGGCCGAGCCGGACACGTGCGGAGCGGCCATCGACGTCCCTGAGAGGGTGGCCGAATTGGTCCCGCTGCCGACGCCCGCCGATGTGATGTCGAAGCCAGGCGCCGAGATGTCGGGCTTGAGGTCGTTGGTGAGCCTTGCCGGACCCTCCGAGGTGAAGTCGGTCATCGCGTCCGCGAAGCCCGGGATCGGACCCGGCGTGCTGTGCAGGGTCGCGTTGACGGTTCCGGTGTTGAACGCCCCGCCCGGGCTGAGGACGTCCTGGATGGCGGCCCCGTCGCGGCCGCTGATCATCACCGTCGGAACGGTGATGATCTCGCCACCCGACGAGAGGTCGAACGGGAAGCCGGGGAACAGGGAGATCAGGACGACCGCGGCCGCCCCGGCATCCTGCGCGTTGACGACCTTCTGCGTCCCGGTGCAGTCGCCGTCGCCCGTGGCGCCCTTGTAGACGAGGACCGTCTTGCCGTCGAGCGAGTTCGCCGGCAAGGCGCTGCAGAACTGCTGGTCGGTGGCGCTCGGGTTGGCCGGATCGGCAACCGGGTCGACCGCGTTGCCGTCGAACAGGTCGGTCGTCAGGTCGGGGCCCGACGGGAGGTCCGGCGACCAGGACTGGTGGACCATGATCCCGTTGTCCGGCAGGGTCGCCGGGGCGGGGCTGTTGACCTCGAGCTTGAGCGCGGAGAACTGGTCGATCGAGGCCGCGACCGAGATCACGCCGCGTGCGTTGGCGGGCGTCCCGGTGATGTAGGCGGAGCCGCCGTTGGCCTGGTTCCCGGCGTTCCCCGCCGAGGCCACGAAGACCGTCCCGAGGTCGACCACCCGCTGGGCGGCGACGGCCTCGACGGAATTGAGCGTGCCGTAGTCGACCCCGCCCGAGAACGACAGAACGTCGGCGTGATCCTTCGTGTTGCCGTCCTGGTTCGGGTCGACGGCCCGCTCATAGGCCGCGACGAGAACGTCGTCGGTCGAGTTCCCGACATCCCAGACCTTGTAGGCGAGGATCTTGACCTTGGGGGCGACACCGGCCCCGATCTTGCCCGGGACGCCGATCCCGCAGCACGTCCCACCGGTGTGCGTCCCGTGACCATCGCGATCGAGCGGGTCGAAGTCCGGCCTGGGGATGTCGTTCGAGGGGTCGTCGTCGAGGACGTCGTAGTTCGAACCGACGAAGTCGAACCCGCCGATCACCTTGGCAGTCGGGAACGTCCCCGGCTCGACCACGTTCGGGTCGTTGCTGGCATAGTCGGCCGGGTTACCCGACCCGCCGAAGTCCTTGTGGGTGTAGTCGATCCCCGTGTCGACCAGGGCAAGGGTCATGCCCTGACCCTGCGCGCCGAACTTCTTCCACACGCTGGGGGCACCGATGAACGGCACGCTCGTGGAGTTGTCGAGCTTGACGATCGAGACCGGCTGGACGGAAGCCACGTCTGGCCGCGCGGCGAGCTTGCGCGCCGCGCTCGGGCTGAGCGCCGCCGAGAATCCGTTGATCAGGGTGCTGTAGCGGAAGACGATCTTGCCGCCGGCGTCGCGAGCCTGGGCGAGGGCCGCCCGCTGGGTCCCCAGGGTCACCGATCGGGCATGACGCTGGGCCGGGCCGCTCAGCGGCTTGCCGACGAGGCGCGCCGCCGAGACCCGCTGGGCCACACCCGGGGCCTTCATCACGATGAAGTAGCGACCGACCCCGGACTTCACCGCAACGGCCGGCACGAATCCCTTGGGCAGCCGGGTCTCGACGCGACGGTTTACCCGCCCGTCGACGCTCTTGGTGGCGGCTACCGGATGCGCGGGCGACCTCGTGACGGAGCCGACCGGCGCACCGGTCCCTGGACCGGCCAGTGGGATGGTCAGGACGACGACGGCAAGCGCGACCTTGAAGCGCGACATTGGGCACCTCGCGACGCTTCGGGATATGGGCGCGCGGCTGGGCTCGCGCGAACGAGGGTCGGGCGGATCGCGCGGGTCACCGCAGCTGGGTTGGTTGGCAGTTTGAACCGCCCGCCGGCCCACTGCAAGATGCCGGCGCGATCCACCGACCTTGGCTCAGGCGCACAGCCCCGAGCCCGACCCGAGGTCGAAGACGAAGGTGCGCGCAGAGCCGGCCACGTTGCGACTCTCCGCGGCCGGCGACCAATCGTGGCGGGATCGCTCGGACGCTCGGCCGGCCGATCCTCGCCGCAGGCCGGTCTCCAACAGGGCGGCGAGTTCGCCGGCGGTTCTGGTTCGAAGAGGTTCGGAGCGGTCTCCTTGCAGTGGTGAGAATTGGCGACTCCACAGTGCCCGCAAGGCGCTCGAGCGGGCGATTGGGGCAGAGGCATGAACGACCGAAACGTGACGGACGTCCAGGTCTCCAAGGCGCTGCGCGCCCACCTCCCGGCCCAGGCCCAGCCCGGCCTACGGCGGCGTCCTCCGGTCCGCTCCCGTCGGATGACCACCCGAGTCGACACTGTCTCCCCATCGACGCGAGACGACCGGATGCGACAGTAGTCGGTGAAGCGCTTAGGCCGGCCCGAGCATCTGGTGGTCATGAGCGAGATCGCACCGGGCGCGACGATCGAGCGGTCGGACGTCGAACTGGCGGCCGAGGGCGATGAGGTCGCCTTCGCCCGGTTGGTCGCCCTGCATCACGCCCATATGGCGCGGGTTGCCTACGTCATCACCGGCGATGCCGCCCTCGCCCAGGATGCGGTCCAGTCCGCCTGGATCATCGCCTGGAAGAAGCTCAAATCGGTCCGCGACCCGATGCGCATCCGCTCGTGGCTCCTGTCGATCGCCGTCAATGAAGCGCGCCAGATCGTCCGCCGCCGGCAGCGGACCCCGATCGTCGAGATCGACCCGCAGCTTCGAGCCGCTGCGCGGGCCGATCCCGCGGTCGGCATCGCTCGACTCGACCTCGTCCGCGCGCTCGGCCGGGTCTCGCCCGACGACCGGGCCCTCCTCGCCCTCCGCTACGTCGTCGGTCTCGACGCCGCCGAGCTAGGCGCGCTGACCGGACGATCTGCATCCGGGACTCGGGCGCGCCTGTCTCGTCTCACAGCACGTCTCCGAGGGGAGCTCGGTGATGACTGAGTACGACCCGTTCGATGCGCGCCTCGCGGAGGCCCTCCGCGACTACGCAGCCGAGGCGCCGACCGAGGTCGAGCCGATCGGCCTCGCCCATTCGATCGCGACCGCTCATCCACGACGGCGTCGGCTGGCGATCGCGCTCGGCTCGGCCCAACGACCGTCCGTTCTCGTGTGGCTCCTGCTCGGCGCCGCGCTGATCCTCGGATCGCTGGTCGCGTTGGTCGCAGCCGGCGCACTGCGGACGAGGGAAGACCGCCAGGCGGTCCCGATCAATGAGCTGACGGGCGATTGGCAGTCTGCCGTCGCGGCCGCCGGGCCGGCTGTGCCTGCCGGTATCTACACGCTGAACGTCAACGCTCCGGCCCTGCTCAGCCGGGTGGAGGGACCCGTGGCGTGGGCGGGGCGCGCCGCCCGGTTCGATCCTCTTGGGCCGGACGCCTGGGAACTGGTTGTCACGTCGTCGGGGCCGTGCGGAGACGGTCGCTACACGGTGCGTCGATACGGTGTCGACGGGGTCCGGTTCACCGACCCCATCGACGCCTGTGTCGACCGAGTCGCGATCCTCGTCGGGGCGCCGGTCTGGCAACGCCCCGAGGCCAGGGTTCCGCTGGAGTCTGGGGCGGCCTACGGGTCCTGGGCGTTCACTGAGCCCTTCCACTTCGTCATGCCGGCGATCGATGCCGTTATGAAACCCGACGAACAGCATGGCGTCGTGCACATTCAGCACGGCTGCTGCTGGGTGATGACGTTCCTTGACGACGTCGGGGTCAATCTCGACCCTTGCGACTCGACTCTGGCCCTGCCCGACATCCCCGCGACGCCCGAGGACGTCGGCAACTGGCTGCGCTCCAGTCCCGGCACGGTCGTGTCCGATCCGGTCGAGATCCAGGTCGACGGGCGTACCGCGCTCCGCTTCGACGTCCAACGTACGACAACGCCGTGCCACCAGCCCGGGACACCCGTTCAGGTCCCGTACCAGATGCTGGGCGACGGTGTCTCGTCGACGAGTCGGGTCTTCGCGATACCAACGGGCGACGACACGATCCTCCTCATGACCTGGGCCGACGCAGGCAGCCGCCCAGACGTCGAACGTGCGGCCGACGAGATCGTCCGCTCCATGACCTTCGACTGATCAACCACGGAGGTTGTCTCCCATGACCAGACAGGGCCGGATCGTGCTCCATGGAATTGCAATCGTCGCGGCGCTCATCGTCATTGGCTGCTCATCCGGGCCGGCCGGAGCAGGTCCTCAGACCGCGGCGACACCCGATGCCAGCCGGGCCGCGACCGGCACCGGCATCCCGAGCTCTATGCTGAGCTCGACGCTGCAACCTCTCCCGGACGACGTGCCGGTCCCGCCCGGGCCGTATGTCCTGGCGGCGGACAATGCCAACGGCGTACCGTCGCTGCGCATCGCGTTCACCGTCCCGGCCGACGGCTGGGACTCGTGGGGTCCCGGCGTCAGCAAGGACGGCGGCGGATCGGTCGGGCTGGGCTTCGTGAAGGTGGCCAACCTCTATGCCGATCCTTGTCATCGAAGCCATGGCCGGCTCTATCCGGCCGTGGGACCCACGGTCGATGACCTGGCCGGCGCCCTCGCGAATCAGCCGGGGATCCAGGCAAACGCGCCGACCGATGTGACCGTCGACGGGTTCGCCGGGAAGTACGTGGAGTTGAGGGTGGATCCCGCCGTGGACTTCTCGAGCTGCGATGACGACCTCTTCAGTGCCGGCTGGATCACTCCCAGCGGCGACAGCGTGCCTGTCTTGGGGGAAGGCCAGGTCTCGCAGTTCCGGGTCATCGATGTCGACGGCGTCCGGCTCGTCATCACGACGTGGTACTTCCCGGAGGCATCGGCGAAGGACCGGGCGGAGCTGGAGGCGCTGGTCGACTCCATCCAGATCGAGAGCTGAAGCGCCGACGCGGGCCTGCGCACCAGCCAGGGCCCCGAGTCGCTCTAGGGTTCGCCGACCAGGGTTCCGCCCGGGCCGGTTCGTTCACCGGGTGCACGAACGGGGCCATGGCCGGCTCAACAGGACAGTTCGTTCAGCGGGTGCACATCGATCGCGCCGCGGTGGACTCCTGAGCCCCGAAAAGGTTCGGAGCGGTCTCCTTGCGGAAACCGCTCCGATGCTGTCCCGGTGAAGGTGTCCGTCAAGACGGACTCTTCTGCCACGCTACAAGGGCATCTATCACGTCGGCTGCACCGACTACCCTGACCCTACCTACCCATGACCTTGCAGCTGGGGCAGCTGGCTGCCTGAGCAGCCCCGTTACTTTACCCGTCAACGGGCCTGAATCCAAGGGTTTTGTCAGGTTCAGTGGTGAAAATTCCTTAACCTAACCGGCGTCACACGACGCGGCTGGCGGCCCGGCGGACGGTTGCCACGAACGGGCTCCGTCCGCCATCGCCGACGCGATGATGCGGCAACGCGCATCATCGACGGACGCGCGTTTCGGCTCCGTGGAGGCCGACGCCTAATCCTCCGCGATGATGACCCCGGTGATGGCAACGGGCTCGTCCGGGAGGTCGCGCGCATTGCGCGGCGCCCCGACGATCCGGTCGACGACGTCCATGCCCTCGGTGACCTGTCCGAACAGGGTGTAGTTCTTCGGCAGCCGCCCGGTCAGGTCGTCGGTGCAGATGAAGAACTGGCTCCCGTTGGTGTTCGGGCCGGAGTTGGCCATGGCCAGAGCGCCGCGGACGTAGTCGCCCTTGACCGGCTCGTCCTCGAACTTGTAGCCGGGCCCGCCGGTACCGACCCGGGCGACATTGAGTGAGGCCTTCTTGCCATGCTCCCCGTCGCCGCCCTGGATGACGAAGCCGGGGATGACCCGGTGGAAGATCACGTCGTCGTAGAAGCCCTTCCTGGCCAGGTCGATGAAGTTCTGGCTCGCCTTCGGCGCGCTGTCGGTGAACAGGTCGATCTCGATGTTGCCGATCTCGGTGGTGAGGGTGACGTGGGCCATGGCGCGCTCCTTCGTTGCCTGGGCTGTTCGGCCGTCAGGGGCCGACGGTGACCTTGGTCATGACGACCGGGTTCGTCGGGTTCTCGGCGTCGGCTGCCGCCGCGATGGCGTCGACGGCCTCCATCCCGGACGTGACCTTGCCGACGATCTGATAGGTGTTGTACGACGCGAGCGTATCCGTGGCGCTGTCGTCGAGCACGATGAAGAACTGCGAGCCGACCGAGTTGGGATCCGACGTCCGAGCCATCGCGACGACGCCACGGCCGTACTTCGCCGTCACCGGCTCGTCCTGGATCGTGTAGCCGGGTCCCCCGGTGCCGGCCAGCGACGGGTCGGCGAGCTTCCCGTTCGGGCCGACCCGACCGTACTGGCCGTCGCCGCCCTGGATGACGAAGCCCGGGACCACCCGGTGGAACACGACGCCGTCGTACCAGCCACACCCGGCCAGCGCGACGATGTTGCCCGCGGCGATCGGCGAGAGGGCGCCGTCGATCTCGATCGCGATCGCGCCCTTTGGCGTGTCGATCGTCAGCGTCCGCTTCTGGCCGGCGGGCAGCGGGGCGGGCTGGCTCGTCGGGCACGTCGCCGTCGCGGTGGACGGCGCGGGGCTCGCGGCAGCGGATGGGCTCGCCGTTGCCACGGCCGTCGGCTGCGGCAAGCTCGCACCGGTCCCGGTGCAGCCGGCGGCGATGACGGCCATCGCGGCGAGCGCGACGGCCATCGAGACCGGACCGGTCGAGGCAAGACGGCGGACAAGGGTCATGCGGCGGCCTCCAGGGCAGCGGGGAAGTCGATGGACCCGGAGAGCAGCGACTCTCCGAGGATGAGGCCGGCCACGCCGGCATCGCGGATCCTCGAGATGGCGGCCGGATCCGCGGGACCACCGGCGACGAGGACCTCGGCATCGTACGACGCGACGAGCCGTGCGAGCAGCCCGAGGTCCGGACTGCCCCCGCCGTGACCCAGGACGAGCCGGCGGACCCCGGCGTCGACGAGCTCGCCGACGAGCGACTCGATCGTCGGGACCGCGGCCCGGCGCCACGGGAAGGCGGCCAGCCGCTCGGGGCGGGGATCGAGGCCGACCGCCAGCCAGTCGCCGGCCACCTCGAGGCAGGCCCGCAGGAGCGCCGGGTCCTCGACGACCGCGAGGCCGAGGACGACCCGGGTCGCCCCGGCGGCGAAGGCGAGCCGGATGGCGTCGGCGCTCTCGAGCCCGCCGGCGACCTGGAGCGGGACGGCGACCGCGGACGCCACCGAGCCGATCGCCTCGAGGTTGCGCGGGACCCCGGCCCGGGCGCCGTCGAAGTCGACGAGATGGACGATCCGGGCGCCCTGCTCGACGAACCGGGCCGCGATCCGCTCGGGACGATCGGTCGGCACCCCGACGCCGGCCGACGCGCCCGGCCAGGAGACGACCCGCGAGCGACCGCCCTCGAGGTCGATGGCCGGGATGATCAGCACGAACCGGCGCGTCAGCGCGCGGCCGCGCGGTCGACGCCCGACCCGCCGCCGATGGCGCTCCCGCCGCCTTCGCCCGCGAGCAGCCGGCGGTGGAAGCTGATCGGCAGGCTGCCGTTGCGCAGCAGCGTGTCGTGGAAGCGCTTGAGCGAGAACGCCGGCCCGAGCCGCGCGGCCTCGTCGGCCCGGAGCTGGAGCAGGAGGACCTTGCCGAGGAGGTAGCTCAGCTGGTAGGTCGGGGTATAGGTGTAACGGAGGACCTCGGCCCGGGCGTTGGACTCCTCGAAGCTCGTCCGCTCGACCATGAACCGGATCGCGTCGTCGACGCCGATCTCAGCCCGATGCATCCGCACGTCGAGGATGATCCGGCAGGCTCGCCAGATCGCATCGGTGTGCATGTTCAGGCGGAAGTTCGGGGCGTCATCGAAGCCCTGCTCGCGCATGAGCTGCTCGGAGTACATCCCCCAGCCCTCGACGAACTCGGGCGCGTTGGTGAGCGCGCGGGTCAGGCTCGGGTGCTTGCCGGCGACCGACAGCTGGAGGTGGTGGCCCGGGTAGGCCTCGTGGATGCTGGTGTTGCTGATCGAGCTGTAGTTGTGCTCGCGCATCGCCCGCGGGTCGTCGCCGACGGACGGCGTCACGATGTAGATCCCGTTCGGGTTGGCGTCGAACTTGGGCGGGTCGAAGTAGGCCGCGAACGGGATCACGTTGCGGATGTACTCCGGGGTCGGGATGACCACGATCCGCTCGTCGTCCGGGACGGTCACGATGTCGTGCTCGATGAGGTGGCGCCGGGCGCGGACCATGACGTCGCGGTACGCGTCGAGGGCCGCCTCGAACGTCGCCGGATGGTCGCTCTTGATCCGGTCGACGACCGTCGCCTCGTCGACGGTCGGGTCGATCTCGCGGGCGGCCGCGACCCGGGCCGCCGCATGGAGCGCGAGCTGCTCCTGGCCGACTGCCAGGATCGCGTCGGCGTCGAGGCCGTCGAATGCGCGCAGCCCGACCAACTCGTCGTAGCGCTCGCGCCCGAGCGCCCAGTCATCGGTGCCGTTCGCCAGCGTTCCCTCGAGCCAGGTCCGGTAGTCGGCGACCGCGGAGCGAGCACCGTCCGCCGCCGCCCGCAGCCGGCGCAGCTCCGGCCCCTTCAGGACCCCCTCGCCGGCGGCCACGATCTCATCGAACAGGGCCGGGATCTCGCCGGCCGTCTCGATCTCGATGGTCTGCCACAGCCGGACCTGGGGGACGGCCGCCCGGCTGCGCGAGGCCGCGAGGAACGCCGGCGTGGCCTCGAGCCGGCTGGCGATGGCGTCGAGCCGCTCCTCGAGCGGGGCGAACTCGCGGGCGAACAGCGCGAAGAGCGGATCGCCGACGCCGTCGAGGGCGGTCGAGCGGCGCTCCCAGACGCGCTGGACGTCCATGTCGAAGATGTCCCGGCGCAGGTTGTGGATCTCGAGCTCGCGCTCGAAGCGCGCCTCGGCCGACAGCCCGGCCGGATCGATTGCCTCGACGGCCGCGAGGTGGGCCCGGTCGGCGGCGATCTCGCCCAGGACGGCGTCGCGCTCCCCGTCGGCGAGACGGTGGTCCTCGGTGTGGATCCCGATGAACGTCGCGAAGTCGGGGTGGTCGCGGACGATCCGTCGGAAGCGCTCATCGACGAGGTCGTAGAAGCGCTCGTCGAGCGGTCCGCGGTCCGCGGCGGGCGCGGGCCTGGTCAGGGCGAGCTCTTCGAGCTTCGGTCGGCTCAACGCAGTCCTCCCGGGCGGCCGGTCCGGCGGCCGGTCGTCAGTGCGTCCCCGCGGCCGCTGCGGTCGTCTCGCGCAGGGCGGCGGCGACGGCGACGAGGGTCGTGGCGATGTCGTCCGGCGTGATCCCGTAGTGGGTCGCCGCGCGGACCTGACCGTGGGGATATTCCACCATCAGGACGTTCCGTGCACGGAGCGCCGCCAGGAACGCCGCCCGCGAGCGGGTGACCCGGAACAGGACGAAGTTCGTGGCCACCCGGTCGGGGTCGAACGGGCCGTCGTCCGGCTGGGCGACGTCGCCCGCGGCGACGATCCCCGGCAGCTCGGCCAGGCCGTCCCCGAGCCGGCGAGCGTTGGCGTGGTCCTCGGCCAGCCGCTCGATCATGCCGGCCGGGCCGTCCCGGAGGGCGATGAGCCCCGGCGCCGCCAGGACGCCGGCCTGGCGCATCCCGCCGCCCACGAGCTTGCGCGCGCGCCGGGCCCGGTCGACGAACGGCCGCGCGCCGACGACCACCGAGCCGACCGGGCAGGCCAGCCCCTTGCTCAGGCAGAACGTCACCGAATCGGCCGGGGCGGCGAGCTCGCGTGCCGTGGTCCCGAGGGCGACGACCGCGTTGAAGAACCGGGCGCCGTCGACGTGGAGCGGGACGCCGTGGTCATGGGCGATCCCCGCGATCCGGGCGGTGTACGCGGCGTCGAGCGGCCGGCCCATCGAGTGGGCGTGGGTGTTCTCGAGGGTGACCAGCCCGCTCGGCGGCTCGTGGGGATCGCTCGGGTCCCGGAACGCCGCCGCGACCTCGTCGGGGTCGAGCGTGCCGTCCGACCGCTCCGCGAGCTGTCTTATCGACGCCCCGACGACGACGGCATGGCCCGCCGCCTCGTCGATCACGAGGTGGTGCTGGCGACCGGCGATCGCCTCCTGGCCGCGGGCGAGGTGGGCCGTCAGCGACACGAGGTTGCCCTGGGTTCCGCTCGTGACGAACAGCCCGGCCTCCTTGCCGAGGAGCTCGGCCGCCCGCTCTTCGAGCGCGTTGACCGTCGGGTCCTCGGCGAACACGTCGTCGCCGACCTCGGCCGCGGCCATCGCCCGGCGCATCTCGTCGGTTGGCAGGGTGACGGTGTCGGAGCGGAGGTCGATCGGGGGCATCGCCGGGGAGTATAGGCGGCGTGCCCGATCGGGCGGTCCGGCCCTCGGACAACCCGATCGTCACCTGCTATCCTCTGCCGGCCCGCAACGGACCCGTGGTGTAGCGGCCCAACATGCCAGCCTGTCACGCTGGAGATCGCCGGTTCGAATCCGGTCGGGTCCGCCATCAAGCATCTTCCTTCGCCCCGTCCGCCCGCCCGGACGGGGCGGTCCCTTGCCGGTCGGCTGGTCCTCCCGCGACCGAAGGGCCGCCATCTGGCAGACTCCGGGGGTGAGCCTGCAGCGCCGCAGTCGTCGCCCCCACGCTCGTCGGCTCGACGCACCGCGGCGGGGACCGTCGGTCGGCCCGGTCGCCGTGGCGGTTGGCGTCGTCGCCGTCCTCGCCGTATTGGTCATCCTCCTCGCCGGTCCCGGCTCGACCCCGCCGAGCTCGCCCGGCCCGGGCGGCTCGTCCGCTGCGGTCGCATCCGGCGTCGTCGTCTCCCCCTCACCGGCGTCCACCGGCAGCGCGGTCGTATCCCCCTCACCGGCCGCGTCACCATCCACCGCCCCGAGCGGTGGACCGGCCAGCGTCGCCATCGTCCCGGTCGTCGACTTCCGCTCGACCGAGACCGCCGTCAAGCCGGCCGATGCGACGGCCGCGCTCGCCGGCACCGGCCCCTACTCCGCGCTCGAGCTCGTGGCCGCCGACGCCGATGGGATCCTCGCCGCGCTCGGCGCGCAGCGGCCGACCGGCGCCACCCTGGTCACGGCCAAGGATGCGGCTACCCTGGCCAAGGACCTGGCCAAGCATCGCGATCGGCTGGGCTTCCTTCGCGCCAGCCAGGTCGGCCCGTCCGTCCGCGCCCTCGCCTGGGGCGCGAAGAGCCTGTTCGGCGTCGACCGGGTCACCAAGGCCGCCGACTGGAAGCTCAACGCCGAGCTGGCGACCACGCCGGGCACCGAGGCCTTCGACCCGTCGACGACGTGGACGATCGTCGCGGGTGGCGACATCATGCTCGACCGGGGCGTGGCCAAGGTCGTCAAGATCCAGGGCAAGGGCGTCGACTTCCCGTTCAACGGCGGAACCGCCACCATCACCGGACGGACCTGCTGCTCGGCCCTGAACAACCCGGTGCCCACCACCCGGCGGACCGGCGGTGCCGGCGCGGTGCGCCGACTCCTCGTCTCTGCCGACCTGGCCGTCGCGAACTTCGAGAACCCGGCCCCGAACGCGTTCCACTACCACACCCAGGGCACGGTCTTCTCGGCCGACCCCAGGCTGATCGCCGGGCTTGCCCGGGCCGGGATCGACATCGTCTCGCTCGGCAACAACCACATCCGGGACGCCGGGGCGCAGGGCATCCTCGACACGGTCAAGAACCTCAAGAAGTACGGGATCGCGACGACGGGCGCCGGCGCCAACCTGGCGGCCGCCCGCAAGCCGGCCGTGACCACGATCAACGGGACGAAGGTCGCCATCCTCGGCTACGACACGATCGCCAAGTACTACGCGGCGACGCCCACGAAGGCCGGCAGCGCCCAGCTCAGCCCGTCGGTCGTCCGGGCCGACATCAAGAAGGCCCGAGCCGCGGGGGCCGACGTCGTGATCGTCTATCCACACTGGGGGACCGAGTACACCCCGAAGCCATTCGCGGCCCAGCAGAAGCTCGCCCGGGCGATCATCGACGCCGGGGCCGACATGGTGATCGGCAACCACGCCCACTGGGTCGGGGCGATGGAGGTCTACAAGGGCCGGCCGATCTGGTACGCGCTCGGCAACTTCGTCTTCGACCAGGACTGGTCGGAGCCGACGATGGAGGGGATCACCCTCGAGCTGACGTTCGCCGGGTCCGACCTGGTCCAGGTCCGGATGCGGCCGCACGTCATCCTCGACAAGGCCCAGCCGAACTTCATGAGCCCGACCGGCTCGGGACGGGTGGTCCTGGGCCAGCTCTACGACGCGTCGAAGCGGCTGTTGCCCTGGTAGGTCGCGGACGACCTGATCAGCCGAGCCCGGCGAACAGGTCGGTCTCCGGCAGCTCGACCGGGATTCGCGCCTCGCGCAGGATGTACGTCTCGATCGCCCACCAGCGTCGCCAGCCGTCGAGGCCGAGGAGCATGAACGGCGACTCGTCGCTGATCTGGGTGCGGTGCTCGTGGATCGCGTCCCACTTCGCCTCGACGTAGGGCCCGACGTCGACCCGGGTCGTGATCGTCTCGTCGGGGACGAGCATCTTCGCCGCGAACTCCTCGAACTCGGCGAGCTGCTCGGGGGTCGCATCCTCGGGCGGCATCCAGAACGACCGCCGGCCGACCGCCGCGAGCGCCTCGTTCATCCCCTCGCGGACCGATCGCGGGATCGCCTGCTCGTAGAGCTTCGACGGCGCCCACGGGGCGAGGCCGCCATCCGCCTCGGCCGGCCCGGTCCCGCCGTGCTCCGGCGCGAGCTGGCCCGGGTAGGCGGTCGGGTCGCCGGCTCGCGCGAACGCGCCCACCCCAACGAAGTGGGTCCGGATGTGGTCGGGATGGCCGTAGCCGCCGAACTCGTTGTAGGTCGTCATCACATCGGGCCGGTGGCGGCGGACGAGCCACACGAGCCGCCCGATCGCCTCGTCGAGATCGGCCTGCCAGAAGGTCCGCGGATCGACGTTCCCGGGCCGGCCCATCATGTCCGAGTCGCGGTAGCCGAGGTTGTCCCACTCGGTGACGCCGAGGTGCGCCATCGCCGCTTCGAGCTCGCCGGCCCGGATCTCGCCGAGCCGGCGATGGTTGTCCGGGGTGTCGAGGTCGGGGACGACGATCTCGCCCATCTCCCCGCGGGTGCAGGTGACGAGAACGACGCGGTGGCCGTCGGCCACGGCCCTGGCCATGACCCCGCCGGTACCGATCGTCTCGTCGTCGGGGTGGGCGTGGACGGTCATCAGGGTGCGGGGACGCGGATCGCTCATGGCGGGCATCCTAGCCAACCCTTCGGAATCCGGCTGGCGGCTGCAATGAGCGGGAGTCATCGCGAGCCGCCGACGGTTGTGGGGCCACCGTTCGACTGCCGTCAGTCGAGATGCAGTCGAGCTCAGCTCGCCTGGCCGCCATGAGTCCCGGTCATCGTCCGGATTCCCGGTCGTCGCCCGGACCGGACCGCTACGATCCCGCCATGGCGTCACCGTCGAACCCGCAGGGACCGCTGGCCGGGATCCTTGTCGCCGATTGCTCGACCGTCCTCGCTGGGCCGTACTGCACGATGCTCCTGGGCGACCTCGGTGCGGACGTCGTCAAGATCGAACCGCCCGAAGGTGACGGGACCCGGGCGTGGGGCCCGCCGTGGGTCGGAGCGGGCCGGCTCGGCCCCGACGATCCCGGGGTCGCCGCCTATTACCTCGCGGTCAACCGCAACAAGCGCTCGCTCCGGCTCGACCTCAAGACCGGGCCGGGCCGAGAGGTGCTCCGCCGGCTCGTCGGCCGGGCCGACGTCCTCGTCGAGAACTTCCGGGTCGGCGGCTTCGCGGGTCTCGGTTTCGGCGACGACGTCCTCGCGGCGCTCAACCCGCGGCTCATTCACCTCGCGATCAGCGGCTACGGGCCGACCGGGCCCGAGGCCGCCAAGCCCGGCTACGACTTCGTCATCCAGGCGGTGTCGGGCCTGATGTCGATCACTGGCGGGCCCGACGAGGCGGGCGGCGAGCCGACGAAGGTCGGCGTGGCGATCGCCGACGTCGTCACCGGGCTCCATGGCGCGGTCGCGGTCCTGGCCGCGCTCGCCGGGCGGGACCGGGCGCCCGGCTCGGGAGCCGGCGGGCAGGAGGCCGGCCGCGGCCAGCGAATCGACGTGTCGATCCTCGAGTCCGCGCTGGCGGTCCTGGTGAACCAGGCCCAGAACGCCTTTGCGACCGGAATCGCCCCGATCCGCCGCGGCAACGCCCATCCCAACATCGTCCCGTACGAGGCGTTCGCGACGGCCGACGGCGAGATCGCGGTCGCGGTCGGCTCGGAGCGCCAGTGGGAGCGCTTCTGCGATGCCATGGGGCTGGCGGGCCTGGCGACCGACCCGCGGTTCGCGACGAACGCCGCCCGGGTCGCCGCCCGGGCCGAGCTCCGCCCGATCCTGGCCGATCGGCTCGCGAGCGAGGGGAGCGCGGTCTGGCTGGCGCGGCTCGAGTCGGCCGAGGTCCCGAGCGGCCCGATCAACGACATCGTCGCGGCCTTCGCCAGCGACCAGGCCCGGGCGCTCGGGATCATCGTTGACGTCGAACACCCCCGGCTCGGCCCGGTCCGCCAGGTCGCCCCGCCGTTCCGGCTCGGTGCGACCCCGGCGGCGATCCGGTCCGCCCCACCGCTGCCCGGCGAGCAGGCCGACGAGCTCCTCGCCGAGCTCGGGTACGCGCCGTCGGACGTCGCCCGCCTGCGCGCCGACGGGGTCGTCTGACGGTCGCGGAGGGGGCGGTCAGAGTCCTGGTGTCGGTCGGTCAGAGCTCCTGGCGCCGGAACGAGAGCCACGCCCCGAGGGCGACGAGCCCGATCAGGAGGAGGCTGCCCGCGACCGCGGTGGCGAGGTCGGCGGTGGCGGCGCCCGACGACTGGCCGGTGGCCAGGCCGAGGGCCGGTCCGTCGAGGCCGGACGGCAGGAACCGCCCCACGCCCGGGATCGCCGCGACCAGTGACACGACGATGAGCGCCACGACGCCGACCCCGGCGGCTGCGGCAGCCGAGCCGAAGACGGTCGAGGCGAGGAAGGTGATCGCCGTCCAGCTCGACAACCCGATCCAGGTGAGGACGGCAAGGGCCACCCACCCGCCGATCGGGCCCGGCTCGAACAGGATCGCGGTGTAGATCCAGCCGAGCGCCACGGCGGCGAGCACCGCCAGGCCGATGACGACGCCGAGCCCGACGAGCTTGGCCGCGATGAACGCCCCGCGCCCGACCGGCTTGGTCAGCAGGAAGGCGGCCGTGCCGCGCTCCTTCTCGCCGGCCACCGAGCCCATCGCCAGGACGATCGCCGCGAACGCGCCGAGCTGGCCGAGGTTCTTCTGGAGCTGGAGGACCGCGTCGGCCGGGGTCGGTGTCGGGACCGGGATCGTCAGCTGGTCGCCGAGGGCCGCCTTGAGGATCTCGGGCAGGTAGCGCGCGGTGAGCGGCGACAGGATCCCGATCGCCGCGAACAGGATCACGACGACCGGCAGCCGGCGCGTCCGCCACGACTCGATGAGCTCCTTGCGCAGGAGCGTCCCGAACCCGGTCACGCGACCCGCTCCGCCGACCCGGTCAGCTGGAGGAAGACGTCCTCGAGCGTCGGCCGGACCCGCTCCACGCCGCTCACGGCCAGCTCGGCGGCGACGATCGCGGGGAGCAGCTCACGCGCGGCGCGGGCCGGGTCGCTGACCGTGATCCGGACGCTCCCGTGGTCGACCGCGACGTCGCTGGCCCAGCCCGTCGTGCGCAGGGCTGCGGCAAGTCGCTCGATCGCCTCGGCCTGGCCGGGCTCGGGCTCGACCCGGTAGATCGGGAGCGCGTAGCGGTCGAGCAGCGCGTTGAGCGGCCCCTCGGTCACGAGCCGGCCGTGGTCGAGGATCGCGATCCGGTCGCAGATCCGCTCGACGTCGGCCAGGACGTGGGTCGAGAAGAGGACGGTCGCCGAGTCGCGCAGCTCGGCGATGAGCGCGAGGAGGTCGCGCCGCCCCTCCGGGTCGAGCGAGCTGACCGGCTCGTCGAGGATGAGCACCGGTGGCCGGGCGACGAGGGCCTGGGCGATTCCGAGTCGCTGGCGCATCCCGCCCGAGTACGTACCGATCCGGCGGTCGGCCGCGTCGCCCAGCCCGACCAGCTCGATGACCTCGTCGACCCGCCGATCCAGCCTCGGGCCGGTCATCCGGGCGAGCCGCCCGACGAGGGCCACGAGCTCGCGCCCGGTCGCCCAGCCGTAGTAGCGCGGGTCCTGGTCGAGGAACCCGATCCGCTCGTTGATCTCGGTCGCCCCGAGCGGGATCCCCGCCACCATCGCCGAGCCGGCGGTCGGCCGGGCGAGCCCGACCAGGAGCCGGAGCGTCGTCGTCTTGCCCGCGCCGTTGGGGCCGAGCAGCCCGAAGACCGACCCGGACGGCACCTCCATGTCGAGCCGGTCGAGGGCCAGGACGCCGCCCGGATAGCGCTTGGACAGCCCGTGGCAGGCGATCGCCGGTGCGGCGCCGGTTACGATCCCGCCCGTCGGGAGCGCCGGCGCGGGCGACGCCGGCGGGATGACAACCGGGGGCGCCGCCGTGCCAACCGGTACGCCCGGCCCGCCCGGCTCGGTGACCGGCGCAGCCGGAACGCCGGCCGCGTCGGCCGCGTCGGCCGCGGGCTCATGCTCGGCGGGTGACTCGGGCGCCACCGAGGTGGGCCAGACCGGCGCCGCCTCGGGCTCCGCCGTCCCCTCCTGGCGGCCCACGAGGAAGTAGAGGATCGGCCCGATCGTCGAGACGAGCAGGATGATCAGGGCCCACATGAGCCGGCTCTCGCCCCGGACGCGACGGCCCGGTCGGGTGAGGTCCCAGAGCGCCCAGACGACGAGGACGATCTCGATGACGATCAGCGGTCCGAGGAGGAGGACGACCTCCGGACCGACGCCGTTCACGCCCGCTCGCCGACGTTGAGCTTGTTCGGGTCGGTCTTCCAGACCCGGTACGAGTAGACGAACGCGACGGCGATCACGATCGCGATGCCGCCGAGCAGCACCGCCAGGTACGCTTCGTTGCCCGCGACGACCGTGGCGACGGCGACCGCGAACCCGAGCAGCACGAACAGCCGGCCGACCAGCCGATGGGTCTTGTTCCAGCTGAGGTCGCTCGACAGCGTCCAGGGCGTCCGGACGCCGAACATGAAGTTGCTCCGGACCTTGCCCAGCACGTTCCCGATGACCACGAACAGGAGGCCGGTCCCGAAGCCGAGCACGAGCGTGACGTCGAGCGGCCGGCCGACCGCGGCGAGCACGACCATCAGCTGGAGCCCGACCATCAGGACGAGCAGGGCGATCGTGGTCTGGAGGTAGGCCGGACCGGATTCGGCCAGGTTCCTGAGCCCGCGGCTCGAACCGCGGCAGGAAGTACAGCATCACCACCAGCCCGACGCTGAGCAGCGGGGTGAACAGGAGAGCGATCTCCTTCGGGGCGTAGCCGTTGGGCTGGCCGTCGAGGCCCCAGTGGATCGGGACCTCGGCACCGGCGGGGATCTGGACCCAGGCCCATGCCGCCAGGACGAACATGATCCCGACCGCCACCGCCCCGGCGATCGCGAGTGGCCGGAGGTTCATCGGCGGGACCCGGCCGGGTCGAGCTTGAACGCGTCCATCAGCGCCATCATCGCCTCTTCTAGCACCGACACGTTGAGCCGGTAGGTGATCGTGGTGCCCGCCCGATCGGCCTGGATGAGGCCGGCGTCCTTGAGCACGGCGAAGTGGCCGGACATCGTCGGTGCCGCAAGCTCGAAGTGGCCGGCCAGCTCGCCTGCCGTCATGTCGCGCTCCCGGAGCAGGGCGAGGACCCGTCGGCGGGTCGGGTCGGAAAGCGCCCGGTAGATCTTGTTCATGGTTCGCCGATCACCTATTTCGGTGGTCGCCAAAATAGCCGCTCGTCCGGCCGGGCGTCAAGGCTGGGCGGGCAGCGATCGGTGACGGCCGAGGATTCGAACGATCGTCTCCCCGGGGCAGGATCGGTGCATGGTTGCAGGCGTTCCGCCCCGGCGCGCGGATCGCGGTCGGCTAGACTCGGTCGATCGAACGACGGCCGGCCGACCGGCACCGTGCTTCGTGGAGGGAAGCCATGACCGACGATCGCGAGCGCTGGGCCGTCATCCTCGGCGCCTCCTCCGGGATGGGCGAGGCGACCGCCCGGGCATTGGCCGCGGCCGGCTATCGGATCTTCGGCGTCCACCTCGACTTCCGGGCCGCCCTGGCCCATGTCGAGGAGGTCAAGGCGGCGATCGAGGCGGCCAGGTCGGAGGCGCTCTTCATCAACATGAACGCCGCCGACGACGACAAGCGTCGGGCGGCCCTCGTGACCCTCCGCGAGCGGTTCGACCGGTCGGCCGCGGCGGGCCGCCACGCCTACGTCCGGGTGGTCATGCACTCGCTCGCCTTCGGCTCGCTCGTCCCGTTCATCGCCGACGATCCCAAGGACGCGGTCGATCGGAAGAAGATGGAGATGACCCAGGACGTGATGGCCAACAGCCTCGTCTACTGGGTCCAGGACCTGTACCGCGGCGGGTTCCTCGAGCAGGGCTCGAAGGTCTTCTCGATGACGTCCGAGGGGTCGAGCCGGGTCGTCCCGTCGTACGGCGTGGTGTCGTCGGCCAAGGCCGCCCTCGAGTCGCACACCCGGCAGCTGGCGATGGAGCTGGCCCGGACGGGCACGGGGATCACCGTCAACGCGATCCGGGCCGGGGTCACCGTGACGCCGGCCCTGCTCAAGATCCCGGAGCACGAGCAGATGATCGAGATCACCAGGAAGCGCAACCCGTCCGGTCGGATGACCACGCCCCAGGACGTCGCGGCGACGATCGTCGCGCTCAGCGGTGAGGGGGTCGACTTCATCAACGGCGACATCATCGGCGTCGACGGCGGCGAGTTCGTCACCGGTTCGTAGTGAGCGGCCGGATCATCGTCGTCGGGTCGGTCAACGTCGACCTGGTCATCCGCGGGGAGCGGCTGCCGACGCAGGGCGAGACGGTCGCCGGCGGGACGTTCGAGCGTCACCACGGGGGCAAGGGTGGCAACCAGGCGGTGGCCGCCGCTCGGCTCGGTCGGCCGGTGCTGTTCGTCGGGGCGGTCGGCGACGACGACTTCGGGGCCGGGGCGCGCTCGGCGCTCGCCGCCGAGGGCGTCGACGTGTCGTTCCTCCAGACCCTCGAGGGCGCCGCGACCGGGGTCGCCCTGATCCTCGTCGACGAGCGGGGCGAGAACCTCATCTCGGTCGCGTCTGGGGCGAACGCGCTGCTCGAACCGGGGTCGATCGGCCCGGCCTTTGATCGGATCGCCGTCCACGCCGGCGATGTCGTGCTCGTCTGCCACGAGCTCCCGACGGCGACCGTCCGCGAGGCACTCCGGGCCGGCCGCGAGTCGGGGGCGCGGACCGTGTTCAACCCGGCACCCGCGGACGGCATCGATCGAACGGTCCTCTCGGCCGCCGACGTCATCAGCCCGAACCGGGGCGAGCTGCTCACCCTGGCGGCGACCGACGCTCGCCGGTCCGGGCGGGGGTCGGCGTCGCGCGTCGCCCCCGGGGCAGACGTCGCGCGCGCGGCCCGGATGCTCCTCGAACCGTCGCCCGGCGGGCCGGGCGTCGGTGAGGCCGTGGTGGTGACACTCGGCCCGGCGGGGGCCTTGCTCGTCACGGCGGAATCCGCTCTCGACGTGCCGTCGATCGACGTGGCCGCCGTCGACACGACCGGGGCCGGCGACGCGTTCAACGGCGCGCTCGCGGTCGCCCTGGCCGAGGATCGCTCGCTCCAGGATGCGGTCCGTCGGGCGGTCGTCGCCGGGGCCCTCGCGACGACCCGGGTCGGCGCCCGGGAGGGGATGCCGACGACCGCCGAGCTCGAGGCGGCGCTCGCCCGCTGATCGGGCCGGACAAGGCCCGGGTGCCGGCGAGACCAGATCGTCGCGGGCTCAGGCCTCCGAGGCGACCCAGATCGTGCGCGCCCGGGCCGCCGCGGTCATCTCGAGGCGCCCGTCGTCGCGGACCCACCAGCCGGCCAGCCCGCGGGCCCTGGCGACCGGCGCGATCCCGTCCGCTCCGTACAGGAACAGGCTCTTCGACCAGACCTCCGCCCAGGCGGGGTCTGGGCCGGCCACGGTGACGGACAGGAGACCGGCCCCGCCCGGCTCGCCGGTCCGAGGGTCGACGAGGTGGTG
This sequence comes from uncultured Chloroflexia bacterium, assembly GCA_963708065.1. Taxonomy (GTDB): domain Bacteria; phylum Chloroflexota; class Limnocylindria; order Limnocylindrales; family CSP1-4; genus Chersky-267. Next base: position 160,245 of record CAVPRZ010000011.1, on the reverse strand, counting down.
GACCTGCCGACCGTCGATCGCGGTCCAGTGGTTGACCATCACCGACGACGTAGCCACTGCCCCATCGGAGACCGTGACGACCGCGACCGGCAGCGGTCCACCGGTCGGGTCCTCGACGTCGATGATCCACGGTCCCCCCTGCGGCGCCGCGCCACCGGCGACCAGGTCGCCGCCAGCGTCGAGCAGCGCGCCGCCGCCGTCGGCCAGCACATCGGAGCGCTCCATCAGGCGCCATGCCCAACGCAGGGTCAGGCCCTTGCCGATCCCACCGAGGTCCACTGGCCGATCGATCGCAACAGTCGACGCACGCGAGTTCGCGCACAGCCAACGATGACTTCTCTCCGACGCCCGGCCGGCCCCCGGATCGGCCGCTGGGCCGGCGTTCGGACCGAGATCGATCCCGTGGTAGCCGAGTCGCTCCAGGTCGGCGAGGACCCGGGCATCGAAGCGACCCTCGGTCAGCCGACCCGCTCGATCGGCGGCAACCAGGGCCTGGATCAGGCGCCTGTCGACCTCGAGGGGTGAGCCGCTACCGGCGGCACGATTCAGGAGGGTCAGGTCGCTCGAGTCGCGAAAACGCGACATTGCCTGTTCGGCGACCTCGAACTCGTCGGACACGAGCTGCCAGGCACGTTCGGCCGCGGCTCGTCCACGCGGCGCGACCACCGTCAGGCTCAGCGGCGACCCCATCGCCCGACGACCGAAGCGGTGGGTCTCCGGCGTCCTCACGGTCTCCGCGGACTCCTGGGTCAGGGGCAAGGCTTCCCCGAGGCGCAGGTCTTGGCGTGGCTGACCGGCTTTGAGGTCGTCGCGGACACGCGCCCGACCGACGGCAGCCCGCCACTGGTCGGGGGTACCCACGCCGCGCTGCCCTTGGTCTTCGTCACCTGCTTCGCCAGCGCCTGGAGCTGCTCCTCGTAGGCCTTCAGGCTGCCCGAGACGTCGCCATACGTGTCCGCCGCCGTGTTGTACGCGGCCGTTGCCGCCTGGAGGCGGGTCTCGAGCTGGTCATGGTGGGACTTCAGCAGGTCGATGGCGTCCGAGGTCGGTGCGTACCCGTCGCTGACCGCCTGAACGGTCGAGGCCTGGAGCGCGGTCACCCCGGCGAGCGATGCGGCATATGCCCCCGCGGACAACCCGACGAAGATCGCGAGGTGGACGGGTTGACGACTCCCGGCCTTCGCTCTCGAACCGACCATCGCCCGAGCGTCGTGACCAGACCCGGACGGACCGATCTCCCGACCGACCGGGATCGATGGGACGGCTGGTCGGATCGGCCGGACTGCTTCAGTCATCCCCGCTCTCGCCACCATCGTCGCCTCCGCCGGCCTGACCGGACGCCCCGGTCGAGCTGTGAGATGCGGGCTTCGACGCCGCCTGGTGGGTCGACGCCGCTGCCGCATGGGCCCGTGCCAGTTGCGCGGCGCGTTGCATCGCTGCGAGCTTCTTCTTCGCGGCCGCCAGCTGGGTCTGGAGGTCCTTGGCGGTCTTGGCGTCGAGCGTTGCCCGATCGCGGGCCATCTGGAGTGCGTCGGTCAGGTCGGTCGACTGGTTCATCAGCGCGCTGAGCTGGGCCTCGAGCGAGGCAGATCGGGCCTGCTCGTCGCTGAGCTGCTGGGCCAGGGTCTTGGCCGAGACCGGCGGCAGATCGAGCGGCGCCGACGCAGCAGTCCAGGCCGCTGCGGCTCGGACGGCCAGACCGGCAAGGGCCAGGGTGAGGACGACCGCCGCGACGATCGCGATGCGCCTGATCAGAAGTCGAGTGGTCATGGTGGGGTGGCTGATCATCTCGTGGTCGCCTCCTTGACCTGTCCCTGCGGGAGGGAGGCCTGTCCCTCGTGGCGGGAAGTGGAGAACGTCGGTCGCGCCTTGCGACTGACCCAGTAGCGGTAGGCCGCCGCCCCGAGGACGGCGAGACCGGTCCACACGTACAGCGAGCGGAGCGCGTCGGCATCCGTCCCCGACAGGATCCCGTGGAGCCAGGCGAGGATGAACACGACGATGCTCAGGCGGTGGAGCTTGAGCCAGAAGCCCTGCGGCAGGACCTTCGTATAGCGAGCCGTGACGCCGGTGAGGATCAGGGCGTACATCGCGAAGGTGCCCAGAGCGACGGGTGAGCTGCGGTAGCTCGACAGCCCCGGGATGAAGGTGCCGCCCACTCCGACCCCGGCGTACGGGTCGAGGATGATGCTGACGATGTGGGCCCCGAGGAACGCGAGGACGAAGATCCACAGGTTCTCGTGCCACGGGAAGAGTCGCTTCGAGAGCTTCCAGGTGGCCTGGTTGGTCGGGTGGCTGAGGATCAGCCCGAAGACGATCTGGCCGGTCAGGAGCAGGTACGCGACGATCCCGGCCGCGCGGGCGGCGAGCCAGACCCGCATCTGGGCCTGGTAGGCCGACGTGGCCGGGACGATCTGGTCGGTGGCGACGACGATCCCGATTCCGAGCAGGCCGAGCAGGACGACGAAGCGAGGGCCGCTCAGGCGCATGACATGGTCCCGGCGGTGGCAGATCGGTCGATCGCAGTCATGAGGCTCCCGACGGCAGAGATCAGCTGATGCTGAGTCCGAGGCACGACCGGGGCCGGAGGTTTCAGCGCCGACCGGTTCTTCGGTTCCGGCCCGACCGGTACGTTCGGGTGGTCGGGACGGTCGTCAGCCGGCGCGGGGTCGCGGGCGGAGCCAGCCGGTCCGCGGGCCGGCGACGAGGATCGCCAGGAACACCGCGGTCTCGACGAGCACGATCGTCGCGCCGCTCGCGGTGTCGAGCCAGAAGCTCAGGTAGAGTCCGGCGATCGGGCAGGCGATGCCGATCGCGACGGCGATCGCGATCAGCCGCCCGAAGCGCTGGGTCAGCAGCTGGGCGGTCGCCGCCGGGGTCACGAGCATCGCCACGACCAGGATGATCCCGACGGCCTGGAGGCTGACGACGATGGTCAGCGCGATGAGGGCCAGGAAGAGGTCGTCGAGGAGTCCGACCCGGAGCCCGGAGGCCGCGGCGCCGAGCGGATCGAACGTCGCGTAGAGGAACTCCTTCCACAGGACCGCCACGATCGCCAGGACGATCGCTCCGAGGACCGACAGCGCGATCAGGTCGGCCGTCGAGATCGCCAGGATCTCGCCGAACAGGAAGCCGAACAGGTCGCCGACGTAGTTCCGGATCGTGCTGAACATGAACACGCCGAGGGCGAACATCCCGGCGAAGAGGACGCCGATCACCGTGTCCCCGCGCAGGTTGGCGTGGCGGCTGATCCGGCCGATGAGGAGCGCCGTCCCGACCGCGGCGACGACCGCGCCGAGGTAGAACGGGACCTTGAGCAGGTATGCCGCAACGACCCCGGGGAACGCCGCGTGGCTGATCGCGTCGCCCATGAACGCGAGCCCCCGCAGGACCATGTAGCAGCCGACGACCGAGCAGACGACCCCGACGATCGTGGCGGCCGCCAGGGCCCGCACGAAGAAGGCGTAGGCCAGCGGGTCGACGAGCGGGTCGAGCATCAGCGCCGCTCGGGGACGTCGTCGTGGTGGTGGATCTCGGTACCCGGCGGTTGGTCGTGATGGTGGGCGTCGTCGAGCAGGATCGCCTGCTCGCCCAGGACGAGGAGATGGCCGCCGTAGGTCCGGCGCAGGACGTCCCGGTCGAGGACGAGCGACGAGGGGCCGTGGGCGACGATCACCCGGTTGAGGGCGACCACGTCCTGGAACCGTGCCGCGGCAAAGGCGAGATCGTGGGTCGTCGCGATGACCGTCCGGCGCTGCCGCGACTCGTCCTCGAGCACGTCGAGCAGGTCCTCCTGGGTCGTGACGTCGACGCCGGTGACAGGTTCGTCCAGGAGGTACAGGTCGGGCGCCGCCGCGAGGGCTCGGGCGAGGAACACCCGGCGCCGCTGGCCGCCCGAGAGCGAGCCGATCTGGGTCCGCTGGTGGTCGGCCATGCCCACCTGCTCGAGCGCCGCCGCAACCGCATCGCGATCCTCGCTGCGCGGCCGGCGGAGCGGCCCGAGCGCCGGGTAGCGACCCATCATCGCCACATCCCAGGCGCTCACCGGGAAGCCCCAGTCGACGGTCTCGGCCTGGGGCACGTAGGCGACCCGGCGGGCCGCCGCGCCTGGCGGCGCGCCGAGCACCGACACCTCGCCCGACCATGCCCGGAGAAGACCCGCGATCACCTTGAGCAGCGTGCTCTTGCCGCCGCCGTTGGGCCCGAAGACGGCGGTCAGCCGGCCCGGTCGGACGTCGAGGGTCACGTCGCTGATCGCCGGTCGGTCGTCGTAGCCGGCCGTCACGTCGACCAGCCGGACGCTCGGCGGTGGGTCCGCCGGCTCGACGCTCGCGACCGAGGAGGGCGACTGGATCGAGGTCATGCCCGAAGCGTAGGCCAGCCGCCGGGGCCGATGCAGGTCGCCCGGGCTACTTGAGCGCAGCCACGAGCTGGTCGGTGTCCCAGGTGATGACGCCCTCGTAGGTGTCCACCGGCGGATCCCCGACGGAATCGTCGTACAGGTTGGCCACCACCTTGACCCCGGTCTCAGCCGAGAGCTGGTCGACGAGCTTGGTCGGGAACTGAACTTCGGAGAAGATCGCCTTCACCCCCGAGGCCTTGATCTCGTCGATGAGGTGGGCGGTGTAGCCCGCCGTCGGATCCTGGCCGGGGGCTTCGACCGCCGTCCCGACGATCGTGATGCCGTACTCCCGGGCGTAGTACGGGAAGGCATCGTGGAACGTCACGACCTTGCGGTTCGCCTCGGGGATCGTGGCGATCTTCTGGCGGACCGAGGCATCAAGGGCCGTCAGACGCGTCTTGTAGGCGGCGGCGCCGCTCCGGTAGTCCGATGCGTGGGCCGGGTCCACCTGCGCGAGCGCAGCCGCGATCTCGTCGACGTAGCGCTCGGTGTACGTCACGTCCATGAACAGGTGCGGGTTCTTCGTGCCAGTGTCCTCGCCGGGCAGCAGCTCGATGTCGGACAGGCCCTCCCCCAGCTTGACCAGCGGCGTACCGGTCGCGCTCGCGGTCGTGATCGTGTCCTCGAGCCAGTCGTCGAGTCCGAGCCCGTTCATCACCAGCAGCTTCGCCCTGGAGATCGTCTGGACGTCGCCCGGCTTGGGCTCGAACGTGTGGACGTCGCCACCGCGGGGCACCAGGCTGGCCGCCTTGACGTGCGATCCGCCGACCTGCTGGACCAGGTCGGCGAAGACGGTGGTGGTGGCCACCACGTCGATCCGGCCGTTGCCGGACGAGGCGGTCGGCGATGCCGAGCCCGAGGAGCAGGCGACCAGGACGACGACGAGGAGACCGGCGAGCCCAGCCCGACCGGCCGCGAGGAGTCGGCCGGATCGGCGACCGGCTCGCCGGACGCCAGCGTTGATATCGAGTCTCACTCGGGCGGATCGAGTGGCGATCGGGGCGCTCATCGGAAGTACCTCGGTGGGGAGTGGTCGGTCAACCAGCTGTCGCGCCGGCGCAGGCCGGGCACAGGCCGAACAGCTCGAGCCGGTGGGTGTCGATCCGGAACCCGGTCCGGCGACCGATCTCGCGGGTCACCGCCTGGAGGCCGGCGTCGCCGACATCGGCGGTCCGGCCACAGCGAGAGCACACGACATGGTGGTGGTGGGCCGGCTCGCAGGCGACGTAGGCGTGCTCGCCCGACGGCAGGTCGAGGCGCTCCACGGCGCCGAGTCCCTCGAACAGGTCGAGCGAGCGGAAGATCGTCGCCCGGCCGATCCCGAGCCGTCGGCTCCGGGCGTCGGCGACGAGGTCTGCCGCGGTGAACGGCCCCGGACGCGCCGCGATGAGCTCCGAGACGACCCGCCGAGGGGCGGTCACCCGGTACCCCGCGTCGTCGAGGGCCGTCACGAGCGGCTCGGCGGCTGTCATACCTCGGGATGATACTTGGTCTCAGTACCCGCTGTCGAGACTCGGTCTCATCATGGACCGGCCGGTCCCGTCCAGGCCTCCGGCGGCATGACCCGCACGGGCCGTGCCGCATGGCACCCGGCGCGACGACGGTCGGCCCATGAGGGTCGAACCGGCTCCTGCGGTACGCTAGGTCGGCGCCCAACGCTATCGAGGAGTCCGACCCTGTCCGCCAAGCAGCCCGGGCGCAGCACGACGCCCGCTCCCCAGCCCACCCGCCGGGAACGCCGGGCGGCGGCCCGCCGGGCCGAGGCCGCCCGGACGTCCAGCTCGTCGTCCGCCTGGCGGTCGCCGACCGTCCTGATCACGATCGCCGCCGTCGTCATCGCCCTGGCCGTCATCGCCATCCTGAACAACCGACCCGGCGAGGCCTCCGGAACCGGGTCGACAGCCACGCCGGCGCCTGCCGGCAGCGCCGCCAACGTCGCCGTCACCGCCCCCGGCTCGCCGCTCCCGGACGGAGTCACGCGCGACGGCCGGACGCTCGGTCCGGCGACGGCGAAGGTCACGCTCGACGTCTGGGAGGACTTCCAGTGCCCGGCGTGCGGCAGCTTCAGCAACCAGATCGAGCCGGTCCTGATCAGCCGCTACGTCGTCCCCGGCCAGCTCAAGATCACCTACCACGACTTCGCGTTCATCGGCCAGGAGTCGCAGGACGCGGCGTCGGCCGCCCGGTGCGCGGGCCAGCAGGGCAAGTTCTGGGAGTTCCACGACTACCTGTTCGCCAACCAGAACGGTGAGAACCAGGGCTGGTTCACCCGCGACCGGTTCGTCGCGATCGCCGGCAAGATCGGCCTCGACCAGGCGGCCTTCCAGGCCTGCTACGACGGGGGAGCGCAGCGCCAGGCGGTGACCGCCGAGACGCAGAGCGGCTCGACCGTCGGCGTCGCCTCGACCCCGACCCTGATCCTCGACGGCCGGACGCTGTCGCTCTCGTCGTACACCTCGTGGGACGACTTCCTCGGCGACATCGACCGGACGATCATCGCGGCCGGCGGGTCGATCGCCCCATCGAGCCCGACACCCGCGGCATCGCCGTCGTCGTGACCGACCGTCGCGTTGGGCTGCCGATCGCCGCGATCGCGGCCGTCGGGTTCGTCATCGCGGCGTACCTGGCCGCCACGAAGCTCGCCGGCGGGCTCCCGGTGTGCGGGCCGGTCAAGGGCTGCGAGGACGTCGCCCTGAGCGAATACAGCGCGATCGCCGGGATCCCGACCGCGGCCCTCGGGGCCGCCTTCTCGATCGTCGTGGCGGCGCTCGGGCTGGCCTGGTGGCGACTCGGCGACCGGCGCGCCCTGCTGGCGGCCTACGGCCTCGGCCTGTTCGGGATCCTGTTCGTCGTGTACCTGACCTATCTCGAGCTGTTCGTCATCCACGCGGTCTGCGTCTGGTGCGTCATCTACGGGCTGACCGTCATCGGGGGCTGGGCCGTCGTGGCGGTTGCCCTGCGGCGGGCCGACTTGGCCTGAGGTCGCGGCCGGCGATCGCAACGGCGGCGGTCGATCCGCTGGGTGCGACGTTCGGCGACGCGGACGGCACGCCGTGGCCGAGGGGACGGGGCGGTCCGGCGACGGTCGCCAGGTCGGCCTCGGCGAGCGTCGCCAGCATGGCCTCCTGCGCGGCGCTGAACACGGCGTGCACATCGCACTGGCCGAAGGCGTTGCACGGCCCGCCACGCAGGATGCACGTCCGACGACGGCTGTCGCCCTCCACGGCCTCGATGATCTCGAGCAGGTCGATCTCGTCGGCGGGGCGGCTGAGCCGATGCCCGCCGTTGCGGCCCGGCTCGGCCCGGACGAGCCCGGCCCGGCCCAGGTCGGCCATCACCTGGGGCAGGAATCGGGCGGGGATGCCCATTTCGACCGCAATCCGGCGCGCGCTGAGCGGCACCTCGCCATCCATCCGGGCCAGGGCGATCATCGCCCGGATGGCGTAGTCGGCCCGTTTCGTGAGGTCGGCTCGCATCGGACTCCTCAGGTGCTCGGCGTCCAGCCGGCGACCGGCCGGAGCGCCGCGCGGAGCTCCTCGGTCCCGAAGACTCCGCTGAACTTGGCCCGCACGATGCCGTTCTCGTCGACCACGAAGACCCACGGCGGGTCGTCGATCCCCCACGCCTTGCTCCAGTCGGCCAAGCGTCCCGGTCCGGCCGGAGGATCGAGCGTCAGCTCGCCCCCGGAGAACGTCGTCCGGTACGGCTCGACGTGGATGAACGAGATCGTCGGGAAGGCCTCGCCGAGATGACGGACGAGCCCGAGCGCCCCGCCGCACGACCCGGACACCTTGAACTTGAACGAGTCGAGCACGAGCGCGAACGGTCGGTGGGCCGCCAGCGCCTCGGCGGCGGAGAGCCAGTAGAGGCTCTTCTCGGGGATCGGGTCCGACGTGAGCCTGGCGAGGTCGTACCCGACGTCCTTGGCCGTCGGGGTCGAGACCGCGGGTGCCTTCGCCCCGATGGGCGGTGTCGCGCCATCCGGCCGGACGACGAGCTCGGTCGAGCCGGTGAGCGATGACCCGCCAGGCGGCGTGGCCCGGATGTCGAGCCGCCAGCGCCCGGGCCGCGGCAGCACCGCGTCGAGCTCGACAAGGCCGCGCCCGCCCTGGATCACGCGGACGTAGCGACCGACGGCCTCGACGGACGCGGCCGCCGACGAACCGGCGAGCTCACGGAACGTCCCGCTGACGGCGAGATCCGGCGCGGTCAGCTCGAGGTTCTGGGCGTCCTCGACCGTGAGCAGGATCCGGTTCGGACCCGGCCAGGCCTGGCTGGAGACCAGCACCGGCTGGATGGCGTCGCCGGTCGGCGTCGAATCGGCGGCCGTCATGACGGGCGAGGACACGACCGGCGAGACCGCGGCCGGCCCCGCGGCCCCCGACGGTGCCCCGGGCCCGACCGCGCAGGCAGCCAGCAGGCCGGCCGTAGACAGGGCTGCGAGGGCGATCGCCGGGAGCCGGGTGAGGTGCATCGTCAGCCCTGCCGCACCTCGGCCTGGACGGTGACCGGGGCGGATGAGGCGAACTTCAGGGTGAGGTCGATCTTCGATCCAACCTCGAGCGGCGTCGTCAGCCCGATGAGCATGATGTGATAGCCGCCGGGCTTGAGCTCGACGCTGCCGCCGGCCGGGATCGCGATCCGCTCGACGGGGTGCATGGCCATCATTCCGCTGGCGTCGGCCGCGGTCTCGTGGATCTCGACCGTCGCCGCGGCGGGGCTGGAGGCACCGACCAGTGCGTCATCGACGGCAGACGCACTCCGGATCACCAGGTACGCCGCACCGGCCCGGTCCGCACCGGTCGACGGGCGCGCCCAGGCGCCCTCGACGGTGAGCGTCCCGGCCGCGGATGCCGGGGCCGACGTTGCGGCGCCGGACGAGCAGGCCGCGACGACGACGGCGACGGCCGCGACGGCGAGCATGGCCGGAAGGCGGCGCCGGCGGATCCGGGGAACGGCGCTCGCGTGGCTGGACACGGGAACCTCCTGGGACGACCTCATCGGGACGCCATCCGGGCCAGGTCGGCGAGAATCGCCGGGGCCGCGGTTCCAAATGGGTAGTGGGCCCTGAGCAGGCCATCTGCGTCGACCAGGTAGACCTCGGCCGTGTGCGCCATCCCGTAGCCCGAGGCGGACCCGGTGTCGATCCGGGCGTAGGTCACACCCCACGCGTCGGCCGCGGTCTTGACCGCCGAGGCGCTGCCGGTCAGCCCGATGTAGGCCGCCGGCAGGTACTCGAGGTACGACTTGAGGGCGGCTGGCGTATCACGCTCCGGATCGACGGTCACGATGATCGCCCGGACCGGGCGTCCAGCCCGGCCAATGACCTGGTTGAGGACACCGACCGTCGCGGGGCAGACGTCCGGGCAGTGGGTGTAGCCGAAGTAGACCAGGACCGGGGTCCCGCGGACCGACGCCAGGTCGAACGCACGGCCGTCCTGGTCGACGAGCGCGAGAACCGGCGCCGGCGCCGTGGTCGGGTAGTCGAAGCGGCCCGGCGCGACCGAGGCGGCCGGTTGGGCCACGGGGGTGGTCGCCCCGGTTGCAGCCGGGTGGGGTGCCGGGCTCAGCGCGATCCCCGCCACGACGATCGCGCCGGCGATGCCGAAGCCGAGAGCGGCAAGGAGTCCGGGCAGCAACGGCTTGTGGCTCATCGAGCACCTCCCCGGCGGCCGTCCAGATCGGACCGCCGGGTCACGACCGGTCGCAGGTCGGTCCCACGACCGGGCTGGTCAGTTCTTCGGGTCGCCGTCGCCGGCCTGGAGCAGGCCGAGGGCGCCCCGGCCGACGAAGTTGAAGGCGTGGGTGACGATCGGGTACAGCCCGTCCTCCGGCGTCGTGAGCTCGATGATCGCGCCCTGTGCGGGCGACAGGTCGACGGCCTGTGAGCCGTAGTGGCCGGGGTTGTTCGGGGTCAGCTGGATGCCTTCCTTGATGACCGTGTTGAAGATCGTCCCGACGATGTGGAACGAGCTGTCGATGTTCGGACCGGCATCGAGGACGAAGATCCGGACCGAGCCCCCCGTCGGGACCGCGATCGGGTTGTCCTTGTACTGGTTGGCCACGCCGTTGAAGACCACGTAGTCCGGGGCCGGGTTGCCGCTCGACGCCTTGGTCAGGTCGACCGGCTGGCCCTGCTGGCCGAGGTACCACTCGCTCTGGACGATGGCGAGCTCCTTGTCGACCGGCTTGAACCCGCCCTTCGGCTCGACGATGACCATCCCGTACATGCCGTTGGCGATGTGGTGGAGGGCCGGCGCGGTGCCGCAGTGGTACATCCACACCCCGGCGTAGTCGGCGCGCCACTCGTAGAGCTTCTCCTCGCCCGGGTTGATCGAGGTCATCTCGTCGTTCCAGGCGACCTGGCTGGCGTGGAAGTCGATGCTGTGGGGCAGCTTGTTCGTGGCCGGGTTCTTGAGGTGGACCCGGATCGTGTCGCCGAGGTGGACCCGGATGACGGGACCGGGGACGGTCCCGTTGAACGTCCAGACCGCCTGGACGAAGCCGTCGGCGACGGTCATGAGCTTCTCCTGGACGACCAGGTCGATGTCGTGGGTCGTCCCGTCCATGACCTTCGGCGCGGTGGCGTCATAGAGGGTGTACTTGGGGGCGTTCGGGTCGGCGGCGACGTTCGTGGTCGGGGCCGGACCGCCGTGGCTGTCGGCGGTGCTGGCCGTCTGGCCGCTGACCGACACGCTGCCCTTCATCCCGGCATCCGCGTGACCCGGGATCGAGCAGATGAACGTGAGCCCGGCGGCCGGGACGTTGACCGAACCGGTCGCCGTCTCGCCGGCGTTCGCCGCGATCTTCGTCCCGTCGGCGAAGGTCAGGTCGTGGCTGATCGCGCCGGTGTTCTTGAATGTGACCTGTACGTCCCAGCGGCCGCCACGGTGATCGTGCTCGGCTTGAACCCGAGGTCGAACGCCTCGACCGTGAACTCGCCGGCGGCGGCCGCCGGAGCCGTGCTCGAGACCGGGACGGCGCCAGGCGCCTCGCTCGAGGCCGCGGAGGGAGCCGCAGCGGACGCGGCGGCCGAAGGAGCGGCGACCGCGGCCGACGGAGCCGGAGCGAAGGTCCAGCCGGGTGCGCTCCCGGTCGAACAGGCGACCGTCGCGGTCGCGACCACGAACATGAGGGCGATCCCGGTGAGTCGAAGCCGGCTCGTACGGTCCATCGGATCGGGCTCCTAACAGTAAGTAACTTACTTATATATTGGCCGACCGTGAGCGCTCCGCCAATGGGCCATTCGGCCTGTTTTTCGCCAGGGCCGAGCCGCCGCCACCCGGCCTGCCGTCGGTCGTCGCCATAGAGGGCGAGGCGGGACATCCTCACCCGGCTGGGAGCGCAGGTACCGTCGCCGCGCTTCGGGCGGGACCTTCGTCGGGTCGTCGCGCGCCCCGTCTGGCCGTACATTCGAGTGACTCGGCCCGTGCTGCCCTCCAGCACCTGCTGCGAGCGAACCGGAGACCGCACCAGCTCATGGCGATCAACGTCCTGCAGGGACTTCGCAACCGGATCGCCCGCCCGACGGTCGACGAGTACCAGGGTTTCGACGTCGAGGGGGCCCCGCCGGCGCCCCCGGTCGAGACCGCCCCGCGCGGCCCACGCGTCGCTTGCCCGACCTGTGGGCGCTCGCTCAGCCTCATCCAGACGACCTGCCACGGGTGCGGCCTGCGGGTCATCGCCGGGGTCCCGATCCAGCGCGGCGCGCTCCTGGTCGTCGCCGGCTCGGCTCTCGGCGTGATCGCCGGGCTGAGCCTCGCGTTCGTCCTCGCCTTCGCTGGCCGCCCCGCACAGGCGACCACCGACGTCCCGGCCGCCAGCGTCGCCCCGGGTGACGTCACGCCCGCCGATCCCGCCCTGGTCAGCGGTCCGGTCCCATCCACCGCGGCAACGGCCCTGCGCCTGAGTGTCACGATCGAGGACCGCCTTGCCGCGTCCGCTGACAAGCTGAAGAGCCAGGTCAAGGCCAAGTCGTTCAGCGCCTCCACTGCAGCCACGACGATCCGGGCGATCGCAGCCGATGCGACCTGGGGCAGCGACGTCGTCGATCGCCTTGACGGCTGGCCCGCTGCAGCGCCGCTCCGGGCCCAGCTCGACGCGTTCTACCAGTCGGTCCGCCAGACGGCGCGCGACGCGCTCGGCGTGTCGTTGAAGGACAACGCGAAGTACAAGCTGTACGCGAAGCGGATGATCAAGCTCCTCGGCTCGATCGCGACGACGCGGTCCGCGATGGAGGCGCTCGCCGCAGCCAACCGCCTGACGATCCCGGCCAAGCCGCCCGCCCCTTAGGGGCCGTAGCCCGTCAGCTCCACGTAGGCCTCCCCGCCGAGGTCGAGCCCCGCCCGCTTCGCCCGGACGACCTGCGAGCCCTCCCAGTAGACGACCCCGGTCGAGGCCCGAGTATCGAGCTCCTGGTCGAGGACGGTCGGCGTGAGACGGATCTCGAGCGCTTCGCCGGGCAGCTCGACGAGCCAGCCGGACGGGTACTCGGCTCCGGTCGCCGGCGATCGCCAGCGACCGAGGGCGGTCACCCTGAAGGCGGTCCGATCGAGGTGGCGCGCCCCGCCGGCCGCGTCGACGAGCGTGCCGTAGACGAGCGGGTAGGAGCCGTCGGCCGCGCGGACGAGTGACAGGGTCAGGTCGGTGCCGTCGGCGAGATTGATCGCGAACCAGTCCCAGCCTCCGCCGCCGACGGCGATGAAGTCGCCCCACTGGTGGTCGAACCAGGCCGACCCGGTCACGTCGAGCGTGCGCCCGGCGACGGTCAGCCGGCCGGTCGCCGCAAGCGACGTGCGGGAGTAGTAGTACGACCCGCCGGCCGACCCGAAGTCGATCCAGCCGTCGCCGTCGTGGAGGACGGCCGGCTTGGCGGCGACGAGCGACAGCTCGAGCCCGAGCCCGCCGGTCGAACCCGCCTTCGTCGCCTCGTCCGCCGTGGCCGTGGCGGCCAGCCGGTCGTGCCCGTCGCCGCCGGCCATCGACCAGCGGCTCCCGTCCGGCCCGAGCGACAGGTCGAAGCCCGGCGCCGGAAGGGCGGCCGAGTGGTCGACGCCCGGCCCGACCTCGCTCCGCTCGGCGTAGTGGAAGGCACCACCCGTCTCGTCGGTGATCGCCAGGTGCGACGCCCAGCTGACCGGGAACGAGCCGCGCTCGGCGCGGAAGACGACGAACTCGAAGCCGTACCGTCCCCCCGAGTCGTCGACGAGATGGCCGGTGTAGTACCACCACTCGGTCAGCCGGTCGTGCGGCGCGTCGTCGGCCGGCAGCCGGATCGGGACGGGGTCGCTCGCCGCCGGCCGGCCCGGCGTGGGTGACGGGCCGAGTCCACGCTCTGCCGGCTGATTGGCGAGGATGGGTCCGGAGCATCCCGCGAGGACGACGACGAGGGCGATCATCGCCAGCCGGGTCAGCGCCATCCGCGCCGACGGACCGCCCACGGCGGGGCTGGTCGATGCCGTACCGCGGCTCATCGCAGCGCCGCCTCGGTCTCGGCCTCGCTCGAGGGGAGCCGGCCGGCCACCCAACGCTCGAGACGTGCCGGCATCCACCAGTTCCAGTCGCCCAGGAGGCGCATCGTGGCCGGCACCAGGAGCGCCCGCACGACCGTGGCGTCGAGCGCGACCGAGATCGCGACGCCGAGCCCGATCGCCTTGATCAGGACGATGTCGGCGAAGGCGAACGACCCGGCGACGACCACGACGATGAGGGCCGCCGAGGTGACGATCCGGCCGCTTCGCTCGAGCCCGCGGGCGACCGCCTCGACGTTGTTGCCGGTCCGGTCCCAGACCTCCTTCATCCGCGACAGCAGGAAGACCTCGTAGTCCATCGACAGCCCGAACAGGACGCAGAACAGGATCACCGGCTGGGTCGTCTCGACGTAGCCGAGCGGCTGGAAGCCGAGGAGTGCCGAGAGATTGCCGTCCTGGAAGATCCAGACGAGGGCCCCGAACGCGGCCACGATCGACAGCGTGTTCATCACCAGCGCCTTGGCCGGGAGCACGACCGAGCGGAGGAGCACGAACAGGACGAGGTAGGTCGAGACGAAGATGAACAGCGCCGTCCGCGGGAACCCGGCGCCGATCCCGTCGACCACGTCGACGACGTCGGCGGCCCCTCCGCCGACGAGGACGGACATGCCGGCCGGGACAGCGAGCGGACCGCCCGTCGCCCTGAGGTCGGTCACGAGCCGGCGGGCCTCGTCGGCGTTCGGCCCGTACGGGGTGGTCAGGGTGAACATCGTCAGGTCGCCCTTGGTCGTGGCGGCGAGCGCGGCCGCGACGAACCGGTCGGGCGGGCCGGCCGGCGACCCGTAGAGCAGGACGTACTGGTCCTTGGTGAGCCGCGGGTCGACGTCGACGAGGCCGTCGACCGCCCGGACCCGCGGGTCGGCCGCAAGCCGGCGCGAGTAGTCGACCAGGGCCGCGACGTTGGCCGGCGAGGTCGCCGGGCCGGTCGTCCGGATCGCCAGCGAGATCGGGGCGAACCGGCCGGCGCCGAACTTGTCGTCGAGCAGGTCGAAGGCCGCCCGCGACGCCACCTCCGGCGGCAGGATCGTCGCATCGGGTGCGTTGAACCGGACGTGCAGGAACGGCAGCCCGAGGAGGAGCAGGAAGCCGAGGGTCGGCACGAACACGGCGACCGGGTGACGCATCACCCGCCGGGCGAGCCGGGCCCACGGGCCGTCGGCCTCCTCGGCCTCGTTGACCCGGCGGACCCGGAGCGCGTCGAGCCGGTCGCCCAGCACGCTCAGGATCGCCGGCAGGAGGGTCAGGGCGGCGCCGACCGCCAGGCCGACGACGATCGCGCCGGCGATCCCGACCGAGCGCAGGATCGGGAACTCGAACAGGATCAGCCCGGTCAACCCGAGGAGCACGGTCAGGCCGGAGAAGAACACGGCCCGCCCGGCGGTGGCGACGGTCACCCGGATGGCGGCCTCGATCCGCTCGTCGCCGCTGGCGTCGCGCTCGGCCGGAGCCGCGGCGGGCCCGGCGAGTCGGCCTCCGGCCGGGCCGCCGGCGCGGTCGGGCCGGCGTCGGTGGAGCTCCTCGCGGAACCGGCTCGTCATCAGCAGCGAGTAGTCGACCCCGAGCCCGAGCCCGAGGAGGGTCGCCAGGTTGAGCACGAAGATGCTCATCTGGGTGACCCCGGCGATGACCCAGATGACCGCCAGCGCGACGAGCACCGCCCCGCCGCCGACCGCGAGGGGGAGCCCGGCGGCCACCACCGACCCGAAGACGACCAGCAGGGCGAGCGCCGCGAGCGGGAGCGACACGAGCTCGCTCCGCCGGAGGTCGGTCTCCGACACGGCCTGGATGTCGCCGTAGAACGCGGGGCCGCCGGCCAGCGCGACCTTGACCGGGCCGCTCGGCAGGCTCGCCAGCCGCTCGCGCACGCCGGGCAGGGCGTCCGGGGACTTGTCGGGCGGCAGGTCGAGCAGGACCACGTCGTAGGCGGTCGTGCCGTCGGCCGAGACCTGGCCCGGCGCCGTCGAGTGCGACAGCACGCCGGTCACGTGCGGGGCTCCGGCCACCGCCCCGGCCGCCGCTGCAGCGGCGGCCTCGAACGCCGGCGATCCGGCCGGCGCGGCCTTCGCTGGAGTAGGCGATGACGAGCGCCGAGGGCGGCAGGCCAAGCTCGCGCTCGAGGAGCGACCGGGCGCGGGCGGACTCGAGGCTGTCGAGGGTGAACCCGCCGGCGCGCAGGGCCGAGGCGACCCGCGGCGTCACGGGCAGGGCGACGAGGAGGAGGACCGCCCACGCGGCGATCACCCAGCGGCGCCGCCGATGGACGAGTCGGCCGAGCCGCTCGAAGGCGGTCACGAGCGGGTTTCGCGGCACACCGGGCCGCGGATGGCACGACCCGACGCCCGCCGGGACGGGTGGGGCATGGGTCCATCGTAGCGGGAGCGTCCGAAAGGCTCCGTCGAGATGGGTTGGCCGTCGGAGCCGACCCTCGTCCGACCGCCGGCGTCTGCTAGCATGCGGCGGTCGGATCGGACCCTCGGAGACTCGACGTGCAGCTGCTCCTCGGCCCCTTCAGCAAGTTCCCCGAGTCGTTCGTCGCGTTCCTCATCGCGATCGCGATCGCCGCCGCCATGGTGTTCATCTTCATGCGGGCTGCGTCGGTCGCCGAGGGCCGTCCGTCGGCGTTGCGCCGGATGATCAAGAGGCCCAACACGAAGATCCTGTTCGCCCTGCTGTTCGTCGGTTGGGCGGCCGTCTTCGGGTTCGGCCTGCTGCTCGTCCCGCACGAGGGCGCCAGCTCGCCCTACGGGGCGCTCGCGCTCATCGCGATGTTCAGCGGCTTCTTCATCATGATGGGCTTCCTCTGGGCGGTCATCGGCGACTGAGCCCGACCGGCTGAGGCGCGTCCGGCCCCGCGCCCGCTGGTCCGCCAGCCGGACCGCGCGCGGCCCCGCCGGGACCACCGGGTGGCTGGACCCCGTACCCTCGCTGTCGTATGATCGGCCGGCATCCAGTCTGCATAGACTTTATGCGCCGGACGACCTTCCCCGGGACAGGCCCGACCGGTCGACCGGAGCCGACGACGGACCAGGAGGCAGCGTGGACGCCCAGGAGATCAAGGCGGCGGTCGCCCACCAGGCGGCGCTGACGGCGGCCGGCGAGGCGCCGTTCGTCAACCGTCGCGATCCCGCCCAGGCCGTCGGACCCGACGGTCGCCCCGCGGTCAGCCGCCGCGCGCCGCTGTGGGCCGACGTCCCCGACGAGCAGTGGAACGACTGGCGCTGGCAGCTCAGCCACCGGGTCAACGACCTCGAGGAGATCGAGCAGATCCTCGAGCTGACCGAGGAGGAGCGGGCCGGGCTGAGCGCGCCCGACAAGTTCCGGGTCGACATCACGCCCTACTTCATCAGCCTCATCGACCCGAAGGACCCGACCGACCCGATCCGGCGCCAGGTGATCCCGCTCGGCCGTGAGCAGCAGGCGTTCACGGCGATGATGGAGGACTCGCTGGCCGAGGACCGCCACTCGCCCGTCCCCGGCCTCGTCCATCGCTACCCGGACCGGGTGCTGATGCTCGTGACGACCCAGTGCGCGAGCTACTGCCGCTACTGCACCCGGTCGCGGATCGTCGGCGACGCGACCCAGAACTTCAACCGCAAGGAGCACGAGGCGCAGCTCGACTACCTGCGCCGCACCCCGCAGGTCCGGGACGTGCTCATCTCCGGCGGCGACGGCCTCACCCTGGCCCCGAAGCTGTTCGAGTCGATCCTCCGCGGGCTGCGCGAGATCCCCCACATCGAGATCATCCGGATCGGCTCGCGGGTGCCGGTCTTCCTGCCCCAGCGGATCGACGACGAGCTGTGCTCGATGCTCGAGAAGTACCACCCGCTCTGGATCAACCTCCACTTCAACCACCCGAACGAGATCACCCCCGAGGTGAGCCGGGCGGTCGACAAGCTGACGAAGGCCGGCCTGCCGGTCGGCAACCAGTCGGTCCTCCTGGCCGGGGTCAACGACTGCGTCCACATCCAGCGAGCGCTGGTCCACCGGCTCGTCGAGAACCGGATCCGGCCGTACTACCTCTACCAGTGCGACCTGGTCGAGGGCTCGGGCCACTTCCGGACGCCGGTCGGCAAGGGGCTCGAGATCATGGAGGGCCTCCGCGGCCACACCAGCGGCTACGCCGTGCCGACGTACGTCATCGACGCGCCCGGTGGCGGCGGCAAGATCCCGGTCATGCCCAACTACCTCATCAGCTACTCGGACCACAAGGTCGTCCTGCGCAACTACGAGGGCTACATCACGACCTACGAGGAGCCGCCGACCTACGAGCAGCACGACAAGGCCGCCTGCGCCTACTGCCGGCACGAGCGGCCCGAGCCCGGCCAGTCGGGCGTCCTCGGCCTGCTCGAGGGGGAGCGGATGTGGATCGAGCCACGGGGCTTCGAGGAGATCCACCAGCGCGGCAACGTCGAGCAGCACCGGCTCCAGGACCCGAGCAAGTGGGTCCCGTACGGCGTCGGCGCGATCGAGGGCCGGGCGACCGAGTCGCTGCCGGTCCTGGAGGCCGGCGACGTCCTGGATCCAGGCGAACGGGCCGCGACGGAGACGAACGCGGGGGTCATCGAGCCGGGCGATCTCCTGAGCGAGGAGCAGCGCAGCCCCGTCGGCACAGCGCCGAAGCGGGAGTACGGACCCGGCGAGGAGCCGCGTCCGCGCGACGGCGAGCCGACCGCCTCCGCCCACGGCGAGCTGCTCTAGGCCGATCTACACAACGCCCGGCTGACACGCCCGCGTCATCCTCGCCCGGGGGTCGAGCCATCGGAGGCGCGCAATGAGCGACATCGGCGAGCGGATCGCCGCCTGGGAGGCCGTCGGGCTGATCGACGCGGAGACCGCCGATCGGCTGCGCGCGGCCGAGGCCGTCCCCGCCGCGGCGGGCGTCCCGCCCGAGCTGCTTCCGGCGGCCCGACCGATCGAGGGAGCCGGGCCGTCGGTGGCCGCGGCCTGGTTCGGACCGGGCGTCACGATCCCCGAGGTCTTCGGCTACCTCGGCGCCAGCTTCCTGCTCGCCGGGTGGAGCGCCTTCGTCGTCAGGATCGCGGGCGACCGGGCGATCGTGGTGGGGGCGGGCTCGCTCCTCGCGGCGCTCGTCCTCGCCGCGCTCGGCGTCTGGCTGGTCACCGGCGACGCACGGCGATCGCGGGCGGCTGGAGTTGCGTTCGTCGCGGCCGTCGGCTACGTGGGCGGCGGAGTAGCCATCCTGGCCGATTTCGCCGGGATCGAGTGGCCGCTCGTCGCGGTGTTCGCCACCGTGGCAGCCGGCACTGCCGCGCTCGTCCTGCGCGTCCTCCATCCGTCCGTCCTCACCCAGTTCGGCCTGCTCGGGGCGCTCACCTCGCTCGCGGGCGCGCTGCTCGCCTGGGCCGAGTCGCTCGTTGTGCCGGTGCGGTCGTTCGACGACAACGGGATCCTCGTTCGCAACGGCCCGGATCCTGTCCTGCTGGCGGTCGCGGCTGCCGCATGGTGGCTCGTCGTCGCCGTGCTGATCGGCCTCATCGGGCTGCTCGAATCGCGTGCCGGCGAGGCGGGCGACCCGGCCGCCGAGCGTCGGGCATCGCTCAGCCGGTTCTGGGCGGGTCTGGTCGCCGTGGCCGGCCTCGCCTCGGCGATCACTCGCTCCGACTACGATCTCAACGACGAGTTCCAGCGTGCCATCCCGGCCTGGATCGGCGATCTCGCCCTGGTCGTGCTGTCGGCGGTCCTCGTCGAGCGGGCCTTCCGGCGCGACACCACGGCGTACGTCTACCCGGCGGCCCTGGGGCTGATCCTGGCCCTGAGCGACGTCAACGTCACCTACCTGTCGAGCAGCACCGAGGTGGCCCTGCTGGTCGAGGGCTTCATCCTCCTGGGCGTCGGGCTGGCCGCGGATCGCCTCCGCCGGAGGATCGGCGGTCCCGTGCCTCCGGATCAGGGATCGACCGGGTCCCCGGCAGGGTCGATCGACCAGCCGGCCAAGGATCCGCCAGTGCCGAGCCCGACGCACGACGAGACGGCCGCAGCTCCACCGGCGGCTGGACCGCCAGGCGGACCAACGGGCGGCTGATGCCGCGTTCCTCCATCGGTTGGACCGCCAGGCGGACCGAGGGCGGGTAAGACCGCGCTCCTCCGTCGGTTGGACCGCTAGCCGGACCAATCGGTGCCATGGGGGCGTCCGCCCACGGCGAGCTGCTCTAGGACGGCGCGAGCCCACCGGCTGAGGGCGTCGTGTCGCCTCAGCCGCCCTTGAGCAGGTCGATCGCCTTGAGCAGCGGCGCGTCGCCGGACTTCGACAGGCCGTCCGCGCCGAGACCCGACAGCTCGCCCGGCGTGACGATCTTGCCGGCCGGGTTCGACTCGAGCGGGAGGTCCGGCACGATGCCGTGCTTCCAGATCTGGCGTCCATCGCGGGTCAGCCACTCGACGGTACCGACGAGCAGGGCCGAGCCGTCGCTCAGCGAGTACTCGTTGAGGACGGTGCCCGTCCCGAACGTGGTCGCCCCGATGAGCTTGCCGCGACCGGCGTCCTGGATGGCGCCGGCGACGATCTCGGCCGAGCTGGCCGTCCCGAGGTCGACGAGCACCGTCAGCGGCATGGACGTCGCCTCGCCACCCGGCTTGACCTTCTCCTCCTCGACCTTGCCACTCTTGTCGCGCTGCTGGTAGACGATCCCGTCCTTGAGGAACTGGCTGGCGATGTCGACCGCCTCGCCGACGTAGCCACCCGGGTTGCCGCGCAGGTCGAGGACGATCCCCGTCGCCCCGGCATCCTTCGCGGCCCCGATCGCACTCTCGACCTCCTTGGCCGAGCCGGCCGAGAACTCCTCGAGCCGGAGGTCGGCCAGGGTCGTGCCCGGGATCATGCTCCACGACACCGCCGGGACCGTGACCTTCTCGCGGACGATGCTGTACTCGACCGGGGACGTGTCGCCGGAGTGGAGGATCGACAGCTTCACCGTCGTCCCGGCATCGCCCCGGATCGACTTGACCACCTCGTCGATGTCCTTGCCCTCGGTGGACGTCCCATCGACCGACAGGACCTTGTCGCCGGAGCGCAGCCCGGCCCGGTCGGCCGGTCCGCCCGGGATCACCGACTGGATGATCGGGGCACCCTGGTCGACGTTCATGAGCGCGCCGATCCCGACGATCGAGCCGCTCAGCGCGGTGTGCTGGTCCTTGACCTCCTGGGGGGTCAGGAACCGGGTGTGACCGGTGTCGCCGACCGCGTCCACCATCCCGTTGATCGAGCCGTAAACGAGCTTGGTCGGATCGAGCGCCGACGGGTCGACGAAGTTGTCATGGAGGATCTTCCAGGCTTCGGTGTAGGTCGCGAACTCGGGCGGCAACGACGCCGAAACCGAGGCCGTGTCGCCGCCAACCGTCGCCGCGCTGTCGCTCCTGCCGACGCCGATCCCGGCCGCGAACACCGCCACCAGGACGACGATCGCGGCGACGAGCTTGGCCGCCGAGGGAAGCGTCCGGCGCGTGCTTTCGCGGGGCGGCGCCCACGTCGGACGATCGGTGGGAATGGCGTTGGGCTGCGCGGCCGGGGGCCAGAGCGGGGCCGACGAGGAGCCGGCCGACGAAGGCACGGCGCCGGCCGCCGTCGGGCTCGTGCCCGCTATCGGGTTGCCGAGGGGATCGGTCGATGAAGGTTCGGTGGTCATCGGTCGCCTTTGCAGATTGGACGATGTCGACCAGTCTGGGGCAGAAGCGCTCAGACCGCGTAGCGGAACGATGAAGTCGGCGCAACCTCGCGGTCCACGGCCGCTGGTCGACGAGGCCGGGCCGTGCTATCCTCGCGCCTCAATCCCTACCTCGTTCGTCGGAATTGAACCACGCCGGTGCCCCTGCCCGTGACCGCCGCTCCGATCGCCGTCCCCGGATCGCTCGTCCTGCGTCCCGCACCCACCGGGCTGCCCGAGGCGGACCTGCGCCCGCCGACGATCGCCGCGGCACGCGACCCGTTCACGACGATCCGGGTCCTCAGCCTCGTGGCCTGCATCGAGCGGGGCCGACCGGCACGGATCGCGGACATCGCCGCGGCGCTCAACGCGCGCTACCTCGACTGGGCGTTCGGCACCGCCGTCGTGACCGACGTCCTGGTCCAGCTCCAGGCCAACTGGCTGGCCGACTACCGCAATGCGTCGGGGATCGTCGTGGACGACGGGCCCTACGGGCCAGCGGTAACGATCGAGGACTCGAGCCGGGTCGACCCGTGGATCGTCCGCCAGGTCGAGCGCGAGATCGACGCCTGCCGGGTCGTCCTGGCCGACTTCAGCCGGCGCGATGGCGGGGGCTTCGATGACTGACCTGCTCCGCGCCGGGATGGTCGGCGTGCCGGGCCGATGCATGTGTCGCGGGCGGGCTCGACCCTGACGGTCGTCCGCCCGCCGCTCGCACCCGTCATCGTCCCCAACCCGTCAGTCACCAGGAGCACACCATGACCGCTACCGGCTATGCGAGCGACCGTGTCCTCGTCGACGCGGACTGGGCCCAGGCCCACCTGACCGACCCCGCCGTCCGCTTCGTCGAGGTCGACGTCGACACGACCGCCTACAGCCAGGGGCACATCCCCGGGGCCGTGGGCTGGGACTGGACGAGCCAGCTGTCGGACGGCGTCCGGCGCGACCTCGCCAGCCGCGACGACTTCTCGACCCTCCTCTCGGAGAGCGGGATCGGACCCGACACGACGATCGTCCTCTACGGCGACAACAACAACTGGTTCGCGGCGTTCGCCTACTGGCAGCTCAAGCTGTTCGGCCACGACGACGTCCGGATCCTCAACGGCGGGCGCAAGTACTGGCTCGACAGCGGCCTGCCGATCACGACCGACGAGCCGAGCCCGACGCCGACCCGCTACCAGCTCCCGGAGCGCGACGACGCGCTGCGGGCGTTCCGCGACGACCTCCTGCCGCGGCTCGGCGATCCGGGCCTGGCGCTCGTCGACGTACGCTCGCCGGCCGAGTACAACGGCGAGATCATCGCCCCTCCCGGCCTGAGCGAGACCGCCCAGCGAGCCGGCCGGATTCCTGGCGCCGTCTCCGTCCCGTGGGCCCAGACGGTCCGCGAGGACGGGACGTTCAAGAGCCCGGACGAGCTCCGGGCGCTGTACGAGGCCAAGGGCGTCACGCCCGACAAGGACATCGTGGCCTACTGCCGGATCGGAGAGCGGTCGAGCCATTCGTGGTTCGTCCTCCACGAGCTGCTCGGCTACCGACGGGTCCGCAACTACGACGGCTCGTGGACGGAGTGGGGCAGCCTGATCGGCGTCCCGATCGAGAAGCCGGTGGCCGTCGCCGCCGGCTAGCTGCTAGCTCGCGCCCTCGCCCGGCCGGCCGTCAGGCCAGGCTCGGGTCGGGCAGCAGGCGGGTCGGATCGAGCAGGTCCGGCCTGCTTGCCATGAACGTGTCGCGGCCCTCGATGAGCCAGCCGAGCTCGAGGAGGGCCCGGGCCGCCGGATGCGGGCCCGGGATGGCCAGCCCGGCCGGGGGGCCGCCCGGCGTCAGCGACACCGCGGCCAGGACCGCGGCGGCCGGATCGGAGTCCCGGGCGATGGCCAGCCGGACGAGGCGGGCGTCGGCGACGACGCCGACCGCGACCGGTCGGCCCCGTTCGACCACCCGGAACGGGACGTGGCCCGATCCAGCCGCCCACAACGCCCAGTCACGCGACCGATCGTGGCCGGTCAGCTCGCGCTCGAGCTCGGCCGCCGCCGGGGGCTCCAGGGCCTCGACCGACCACCCCCCGGCCGCCGCCTGCTCCGCTCGTCCGGATGGCGCCCCGTCCGGCGGCCGGAGGTAGAGCAGCGGCCACCATGGCGCCAGACCGGCCCGGATGTAGAGGGGCATGGCCCGCGGATCCGACGAGCTGAAGGTGAGCCGCGGCCCCGATGCCGGAAGCGCCTCCGCTAGCAGCGCCCGGCCGATCCCGCGGCCCTGGGCGTCCGGGTCGACGAACAGGTCGGTGAGGAACCAGCCCGGCGGCGTGTCGATCGCGCCGGCGAAGCCGACGACGGCGGCATCGGTCTCGGCCACGAGCAGGCGGGCATGGCCCAGGAGGTGCTCGAGGTAGCGAGATCCCGGGCGGTCGGGGTCCGCGACCGGCTCGTCGTTGGCCACCGAGATCCGGGCGATCGCAGCGAGGTCGTCGTCGCGCGCCGGCCGGACGATCACGGCGCCCCACGGAGCCGGCCCGCGGCAGCCATTGCCGCGACCAACTGATCGTGGGGCAGGGCGAAGGCGGTGATCCCGTCCCGCCCGGTCATCGTCTCTGCGGCGACGAGGGAATTGACGATCGCCTCCTCCGTCGCCTCGATCGTCGCATCGAACAAGGCATCGAGGGTCGGGTCGAGGACCATCCGCAGGCCGTCGACCGTCGTCCGCGGGTCGGCGCTCGGGGGCCGGGTCGGGCAGCCCCCGGTTGCCGGTCGCGAAGGCCAGGATGAGGTCGCCGCTCGACGTCGCGCCGGTGCCCCCGACCCGGCCGATCCCGAGCGCCGCGCGCTGGGCGAGCCGCTCGCACTGGTGGGGCAGGAGCGGAGCGTCGGTCGCGAGGACGACGATGATCGAGCCGCTCCCCGGCGGGCGGTGGGCCGGGTCGCGCGGGGCTCGGGACGACCTCGATCGGGATGGCCGCCCCGACGGCGACCCCGTCGATCGACAGCCGCTCGCGCCGGCCGTAGTTGGCCTGGACGAGGACGCCGAGGGTCCAGCCGCCGAGCTCCGGAGCGATGACCCGCGACGACGTCCCGATCCCGCCCTTGAACTCGTGGCAGACCATTCCGGTCCCGCCGCCCACCCCACCCTCGACGACCGGCCCGGTGGCGGCCGTCCCGAGCGCTGCCAGGGCATCGTCGGTCGTGACGTGGAAGCCGTCGATGTCGTTCAGCCGGCCGTCCCAGGTCTCGCCGACGACCGGCAGCGCCCACGAGACGGAGCCCGCGGGCCGGCCCTGGATCTCCGCCCGGACGAGCGCGTCGCGGACGACCCCGACGCTGTGGGTGTTCGTCAGGCCGATCGGTCCGCCGAGCAGGCCGGACTCACGGATCCACTCGAGGCCGGTCAGCTCGCCGTTCCCGTTGAGCCGATGCGCTCCGGCGAACACGGGCTCGATCCATGTGTCACCGTCGTGCGGGACGATCATGGTGACCCCGGTCCGGACGGGACCCAGCCCCCGGACGAGCGGGCCGTCGCCGCGGACGAGCGTCCGGTGACCGACCCGGACGCCCGGGACGTCGGTGATCGCGCCGAGGGGTCCCGGCCGACCGCTGCCGATGACGATGCCCAGGTCGCGTGCGCGCACGGCCCCAGCGTAGCGTCCAGGGCGGCCTCGGGGTCGCGCGAGCCGCTCGCCTATCATCGGCGAGTGACCGCGACCCTCCCCCGATCTCGCCCAGGCGCGCCGGACCCGGCCGATCGCCGACGGTCGGACCCGTCGCACTGGAGCGTCGTCCGGACCTCGATGCGATCGCACCGATGGACCTTGCCGAGGCGTTCCGCGACCTGACCGGACTGGCCGTCCTCGAGAGCGCGCGTCCCGGCCGGAAGTCGCGCTGGTCGTTCGTGACGGCCGACCCGGTCGCGGTCCTGGAAGCTCCGGAGCCCGGGCCGGACCCGTTCGCGGGGGCCCGTGACCTCCTCGGACGGCTCGATCCCACGCCGCCCCCGTCGGCCGTCGGGCGGCCGGCGCCACCATTCCTGGGCGGGCTCGTGGGCTACCTCGGCTACGACCTCGGGCATGCCCTCGAGCGGCTCCCGGCCATCGCCCGGGACGACCAGGGCCTGCCGATCCTCCGACTCGCGCTCCACGATTGGGCGATCGCCTGGGACCGGCGTGACGGGCGCGCCTGGTTGGCCGGTCGCGCCGTCGACGGCGATCGGGCCGGTCTCGGCCGGCGGCTCGAGGCGGTCTGCCGCCGGCTCGACGGGATCGGGTCCAGGCGGCCGACAGGGACGTCCCTGCCGGGCGACCTGGCCTTCCGCTCGAGCCTCGACCGGACGGCGTACGAGGCCGGCGTCGAGGCGATCCGCAGTGCGATCGCCCGGGGCGACATCTATCAGGCGAACCTCGCCCGCCGGCTGGAGACCTCGTTCTGCGGAGACGCGTGGCCGCTGTACCGCGCCCTCCGCACGGGTGACCCGGCGCTGTTCGCGGCCTTCCTCGACCTGGGGCCCAGCGGCGCGCCGGGCCATTCCGAAGGCCCCCCGCGGGCGATCGCCTCGGCCTCGCCGGAGCCCTTCCTGGCAGTCGACCGGTCCGGGCGCGTCGAGGCCGATCCGATCAAGGGCACCCGCCGGCGCGGGCGGACCCCGGAGGAGGACCGGGCTCTTGCGGCCGAGCTCCTGGCCAGCGCCAAGGACCGGGCCGAGAACGTGATGATCGTCGACGTGCTGCGCAACGACCTCGGACGGGTCTGCCGGCCGGGCTCCGTCCGGGTCCCGCGGCTGTGCCGGCTCGAGCGGACGGCCGCCGTCCAGCATCTCGTGTCGACCGTGACCGGGCAGCTGGCGCCCGGTCGTGACGCCTTCGACCTGCTCGCCGCGAGCTTCCCGGGCGGGAGCATCACCGGCGCGCCGAAGATCCGGGCGATGGAGATCCTCGAGGAGCTCGAGCCCGTCCGTCGCGGGCCATACACGGGCGCCGCCCTCTGGCTCGGGCCCGACGGCGCCCTCGGCTCATCGATCCTCATCCGGACGTTCGTCGCCGACGGTCACCGGCTGACGCTCCACGTCGGGGGTGGGATCACCTGGCGCAGCGACCCGGCCGCCGAGTGGGACGAGACCGCGGCCAAGGCCGTCGGGCCGCTCCGGGCGATCGGCGCGACGGAGGTCGCCTGAGCATGGCGTCGTGGGTCTGGCTCGACGGACGGCTCGTCGATGCGGCCGGCCCGCACCTCCGGGTGGACGATCGGGGGTTCCAGCTCGGTGACGGGATCTTCGAGACGGCGCGGGCCCGGCGCGGCGTCGTCGTCGAGCTCGCGGAGCACCTCGAGCGGCTGCACGAGAGCGCGACCACCGTGGGCATCCGGCTGCCGTACGACGACGCCGCGCTCGGGCGGGGGATCGCCGATCTGCTCGCCGCGGAGTCACTCGCCGGGACCGGCGCCGACGGGCGGGCCCCGGGCGACGCGTCGCTTCGGATCACGGTCAGCCGGGGTCCGTTGGAGCGCCGCGGGTTGCTCCCGCCGGCCGATGAGGTCCCGCCGACCGTCGCGATCCAGGCCTGGCCGTACGCTCCGCCCCCGATCGAGCTCCTCGAGCGCGGCATCCGGGCGATCCCGAGCACCGTCCGGCGGGACCCGGGCTCGCCGCTCGCCGGCGTCAAGTCGACGTCCCGCGCGGACTACGTCTACGCCCGGCTCGAGGCCGCCCGGGCGGGGGCCGACGACGCCCTGTTCCTGACGATCGACGGGCTCCTGAGCGAGGCGACGACGGCCAACGTCTGGACGGTCGCCGGCCGGACGCTCGCCACGCCGTCGCGCAACGAGGCGATCCTGGCCGGGACGACCCGGACGTGGCTGATCGCCCACGCGCCGGCGCTCGGCCTCGAGGCGGTCGAGACCGCGATCCGGCCCGACGACCTGGTCGCCGCGGACGAGGCGTTCCTCTCCTCGAGCGTGGCCGGGATCGTCCCGCTGACCGAGTACGCCGGGCGACCGATCGGCAACGGACGGCCGGGCCCGTGGACGGCGACGATCCGCGCGGCTCGAGAGGCCTGGGTCGACGCCGCCAGCCTGGCGGTCGCGCGGTGACCCGCGGGGAGCTCATCGCCCGCACGCGGCAGCTCATCGACGAGGGCGATCGGCTCGCGGCGAACCCGTCGCTCGGGGCGCTCCAGGTCTGGCTCCAGCTGCTCGGACGAGCTCCTCAGCGCGGCCTGGGGCACGATGGACCGCTATCACCTCGCCTGGCTGATGGTCGGCAAGCCGAAGGGGATCGTCCGCGGGCGACCGATGACCCCGGACGAGGAGTCGGCCTACGTTCGCGAGGTCGCCGAGCAGAAGACGGCCGCCCTCCGGATGAGCCTCGACGCCGTCGAGCGCCAGGGGATGCCGTTCGTCGGCGAGACCGGCGGGGCGGGCTCCGCCGACGCCTCGACCGCTCCGGCGCCGCGCCACCCGTGACCGGTGGGTCGCGGCTGCCGGCAGCGGGCGGCGAGCGGGACGTGCCGGCTCCCGACCCGATCGCGGCAGCCTACCTCGAGCTTGCGCTGCGGCTCGACCAGCGGGTCCCCGGGCTCGTCGACGGCTACTACGGCCCGGCGGAGATCAAGGCGCGTGTCGAAACCGAGCAGCTCCGTCCGCCCGGGCGCCTGATCGCCGACGCGACCGAGCTCGCGACTCGCCTCGAATCGGAGGTCGCCGACCCCGCCCGGCGCGACTGGCTCCGCCTCCAGGTCGACGCGCTCGAGACGCACGCCCGGCTCCTTGCCGGCGAGACCTTCGGCTACGTGGACGAGGTGAACCGGCTGTTCGGTACGGGTCCCCGGGCCCGTGGCGAGGACGTCTTCGCCGGGGTCGCCGCCGAGCTCGCCGAGCTGCTGCCCGGGACGGGGGATGTCCGTGAGCGCCTCGCGGCCTGGGACGCCCGGTGGGTCATCCCGCCGGATCGCGTCGCGGCCGTCGGCGCGTGGCTCGTCGACGAGCTCCGGGCGCGCGCCGAGCCGGTGTTCGGCCTGCCGGAGGGCGAGTCGCTCAGGCTCTCGCTCGTGACGGGCCAGCCGTGGTCCGGCTACAACTGGTACGACGGCGGCCTGCGGTCGC
Organism: uncultured Chloroflexia bacterium; assembly: GCA_963708065.1. Taxonomy (GTDB): domain Bacteria; phylum Chloroflexota; class Limnocylindria; order Limnocylindrales; family CSP1-4; genus Chersky-267. The sequence continues at coordinate 131,573 of CAVPRZ010000011.1, read as the reverse complement.
GGGTCGACCTGAACGTCGACCTGCCGATCCGCGGTCCCGACCTGGTCGCGACGCTGGCCCACGAGACGTACGCGGGGCACCACCTGGAGCACGCCTGGCGCGAGGCCGAGCTGGTCGAGCGGCAGGGCCAGCTCGAGGCCAGCGCGTTGCTCATCAACACCCCCGAGTGCCTGATCAGCGAGGGCCTGGCCGAGGTCGGCCGGCGACTGATCCTCGACCCGGCCGCCGAGGCCGATCTCCTCGTGGAGCTCACCGAGCGGGCCGACCTGCCCGATGCGGGCGACCCTGCCGCGGCGCGCGAGATGGCCAACCGGGCGGTGGCGATCGGGCCCCTGCGGACGGCGTTGCGGGCGGTCGACATCGATGCGGCGCTGATGCTCCACGTCGATGCGCGGGCCCGCGACGAGGTCGGCGCCTGGCTCGAGCGGGTCGCCCTGCTGTCGCCCGAACGCGCCGCGCGCAAGCTCGAGTTCATCTCGCACCCGCTGTGGCGGACGTACGCCTTCGTGTACGCGGACGGAGCGGAGCTGCTGTCCGGGTGGCTGGCCGCCGTCCCGGAAGGGAATCGCCCGGCGCGCTTCCGGAGGCTGCTCGTCGAGCCGGTCAGCCTGCCAACGATCCTCCGGGAGTCGACCATCGCGGTCGATCCGGGCGGGGACGCCTGACTCGGCCTACTTCCGGGACCCCTTGAGCGAGCCGGTCACCGGCGACTCGTCGGCGGTGCCGACGTAGCAGGTGATCGACCGCTGGCCGTTCGTCCAGCCGTCCTCCTTGGGGACGATCGACCCGGCGGACAGCGACGAGGCGTCGTAGGCCAGCCCGACGTAGGCCTCGAACGGCGGCAGGCAGTTCGTCTCGGCGTACGCGAACAGGACCTCGATCCCCGGGTACGGTGCGCCCTTCTCGGCCGGGTGCTTGAGGACCGCGAAGGTCTCGTAGAGATGGGCCTCCGAGCACGGGTGGTGCTGGACGTCGCCGACCTCGACCCCCGACGTGGGCGCGTTGGCGGCGCTCGGCGCGTCGAAGCAATCGCCGACGACGAGATCGCCCGAGCTGCCGCTGATCCGGTCGCGGAAGACGACGCCGCCGATCGCGCCCGCAAGGACGATCAGGCCGATCACGATCCAGACGAGGCGGCCCCGCCCCGACTTCGTCGGCGCGCTCGGGGCGATCCAGCCATCCGCGGGCGCGGCCGGTTCCGGGGCGCCGTCCACGGCCGGTCCCGCGGCAAGCGACCCGATCCCGGTCGCCGCCGTCTCAGCCGGCGTCGGAGCGGGGGCGTTGGGAGCCACCGTCGGTCCTGGCTCCGGGGCGGACGGCACCGGCTGGGGAGGCAGGGGCGTCGCGCCGGCGGCGCCGGTCGGGACGTCGGCCGCAGGCTCGCCGGCGGGCGCCACGTCGTCTTCGGGGAACCGTCCGGGCGCCTCGCTGTCAGACATCCCAACCTCCCACTCGTCCGCGTCCCGAGATCCGGGACAGCGCTCCGGTCAGGGTAGCGTCGCCGATCGTCGCTCGAAGGACCCAATGGTCCTATCGATCAGGACGGGTCCTGGTCGGGCGACGGCGGCTCGATCTCGCGGGTGAGCACGGCCCGGTCCTCGTCGCCCCCGTCGTGCGAGGGGTAGGCGGGCGTCCCGTAGAGCCGTTGCGTGCCGGGCCCGTCGTCGACCCGAAAGCCGATCCGGGTGTGGAACTCGACCGAGCCCCGATTGCCGGGCCAGGTGACGGCCGTGACGCGGTGGACGCCGCGACCGGCCACGTCGTCGATGAACGCCTGGTAGAGCCGCCGGCCGAGGCCGCGCCGGCGCAGGTTCGGGTCGACGCCGGCAAGGTGGACGTAGCCTACGTCGGGGTCGTCCGGGCTCACGAACCCGACAAGAAACCCGGCCAGGCGACCTTCCTCGGTCTCCGCGACCCACGACGTCCCGCGGAAGTGCTGGAGCCACAGCCGCGGCAGCAGGTGACGGACCCGACGCCCGCCCCACCACTCGTCGACCACGCCGACGATCCGACGGTGGTCCGCCTCGGTCGGCCGGCGGAGGTGGATCGCCGGCAGGGTGGGGGCTCCCTCCGTCCGGGGGACGACCTCGGCGTCGGTCATCGCGCCGACCACCAGGCCATGAGCGTGCCGAGCATGAACTCGAGCGCGACGAGCGGGATCCCATAGACCTGGTCCAGGTAGTCGGCCAGGCCGAGGTCGCCGCCCTCGACGCGCGACCAGAGCCAGGTCACGACCACCGCGGCGCCCAGCGCGACGAGGAAGATCACGATCGAGATGAGCGCGCGCGCCGGCGACGACAGCGTGCCCGCGGCGCCGGCCCGCACGAACAACCCGATGAACCGGCCGGTGAAGATCGCCACGATGAGCAGCCCGGCCGAGAACGAGAAGCCGATCGCCAGGATGAGGAAGACCGCGATCCCGACCGCGGCCCCGAGGATCCCCATCTGGACCGCCCGGGTCGGGCTGCCGACCGACCCCGCGTCGCCGCCGGCCGGCGAAGCCTCGGGTCGGGCCAGCCGCTCGCCAGGCGCTCGCTCGAGGCGGCGCCGGGGGGCCACGGGCTCGCCCGGGACGGGGAGGTCCGTGCCGCCGGACGGGTCGGGCGCGGCCTGCTCGGCCGACCCGGGCGGCTCGGGGTCCGCTCCCTCGGGACGCGCGCCGGGCTCGGGCGTCTCGGTCGGTTGCGACATCGACGCCATCCTACCGCCGGCCCGCACGGCCGGACCGTCCGGCGGCGGGCCGTGGACCGGGAAGGTCGCGGGCTCCGGGGTGTGCGCTAGACTCTCGGATCGTGAGCCATCCCTCCCTCGGCCTGCCGCCGCCCGACATGACCGCCGGGTTCCCGGACGCCGCCGCTCGTCTCCAGGCCGCGTCCGCCCGGGTCGGAGCGCGGACCCTGGAGATCGTGGCCGCCGAAGACCCCGATTTCCGCGAGCACTACGACGAGATCGCACTCCGCCGGCTGCTCCGCGACATGGAGGTCTTCATCGAGCGGTTGTGCCGCTCGCTGGCGAGCGCCGACCCGGAGTTCGTCCGGGCGTGGGCCGAGCAGGTCGTCCCGGTCTACCGCCGTCGCCAGGTCCCGATGGACGACCTGATCCGGATCTCCGAGGCTCTCCGCCCTGCCGCCAAGGGGGTCGTCGCCCCGGGCGAGCGGGTGCCGATCGACGAGGCGATCGATGCGGCAGTCAGCGTGTTCCGCCGCCACCGCCGGCTCGCCGGTGGCGGTCGTCGCCGGAACCGGCTCCTCCAGCTCCTCTACAAGGGCGCCTGACCGATGACGATCAAGTGGGTCAAGTCGGACCCGCTCGTGATGAACGGTGAGCCGTTCTGCTACGGCAGCCGGCTCACGGTCCGCCAGCTGCTCGAGGAGCGCCGCTCCGGCTACGACCTGACCCGGATCCTGACCGATCACCCCGAGCTCAAGCGGCTCGGCGTGGCCTCGGCCTGGGCGTACGCCGCCGCACACCCTGAGCGCTACGCCGAGTTCCTGGCCGGCGACGGATCGCTCGCCGGTCCAGGGTTCAGCGCAGCGGAGGCTGAGGACCTCCCCGAGGACCTGCGGATCCCAGGGGTCGTCGTCGACCGGACAGCGGCTCCGGCCTGACCCGACGCCGTTCGAGCTCGACCCGGGCGGACCGGATCGAGCTCCGAGTCCCCTCTTCCGGCCATTCCCGACCTGGATGGTAGGATTTAGCCGTGAACGACGAAACGACCGCCACCACCGCCGAGACCGCAGCCGTCCCGGGCAGCGCGCCGGCCGCGTCAAACGCGGCTCCTGCCGAGGCGCCGGCCGCGGCGAGCGCGTCCACGACCGAGGCGCCGCCATTCGACCCCGAGCGCCGGGCGACCGAGCTGGCGATCCTCGACGCCCTCCGGTCGGTCGTCGACCCCGAGATCGGGATGAACGTCGTCGAGCTCGCCCTGATCAAGCAGATCATCCTGGGCGACGACTCGACCGAGATCAAGATGATCCTGACGACGCCGTTCTGCCCGTACGCCGGCTCGATGATCCAGCAGGTCAAGGAGGAGGTCGAGACGGTCGTCCAGCACGACGTCAAGGTCACCCTGCTGGCCGAGCGCTGGGATCCGCGCGACGCCGGCCTGATGTGGTGATCGGCGGCCCCTCGACGGCCCGATGACCCGCGACGGCTCCGCCCGCGGCGCGCCCGCTGCCTCGATCGACTCGCTCGTGGCGACCGGCCGCGGCGACGACGGGACGACCGGCCTGCTCTACGGCGGTGCCCGCGTCTCCAAGGACGATCCGCGGACCGAGGCCTACGGCACGGTCGACGAGGCCGTCGCGGCGCTCGGCCTCGCCCGGGCCGAGATCGGCGCCGAGGCTCGTCACGGGACGGCCAACCCTGCGCTGATCGAGCTCGGCGAGGTCATCCTCCGGCTCCAGCGCGAGCTGTTCGTCGTCGGCGCCGAGCTGGCCACGACGCCCGAGGCATGGGACCGGCTCGAGGACGGGCGGACCCGCGTGTCGGCGTCCATGGTCGACGGGCTGACCGTCCTGCTCGAGGAGCTCGAGCGGCGGATCACGATGCCCCGCGAGTTCGTCGTCCCGGGCGAGACCCGGACGAGCGCCGCGCTCGAGCTGGCCCGGACCATCGTGCGGCGGGCCGAGCGCCGCTCGGTCGCGCTCGACCGGACCGGTTTGCTGCCCGGACGGCACCTGCTACCGTATCTCAACCGCCTGGCCGACCTGGCCTGGGTCCTGGCCCGGGCCGCGGAGCAGGCGGAGGCGCGGACCAGCACTCCCGCCCGGACCACCGGCCCGCGTCGCTCGAGGACTCCCGCAGCGACGGCCGGCGACCCCGACACCACGAAGATCACATCGACCCCCAAGCGAGGCGCACAAGGAGCGCAGACCCGATGATCCAGAACCAGAGCCCGTCCGCGACCCCGACGCAGCTCGGCGTTCGCCCGACCGCCGCGCTGTCGGCGGGCTTCCTCAGCCAGTCGTTCGCCTGGATGTTCGCCGGCCTGCTGCTGACGGGGGCCGTCGCCTGGGTGGTCCAGGGCAGCGAGACGCTGACCAACGCCGCGGCCCAGTGGTACCTGCCCGTCATGATCGGCCAGTTCATCCTGGTGATCGCGATCAGCGGCGGGATCAACAAGCTGAGCGCCACGGCGGCGCTCGGGCTGTTCCTCGTCTACGCCGCGACGATGGGCGTGACCCTGTCGTTCATCTTCATCGTCTACGACCTCGGCTCGATCTCGGCCGCGTTCGTCAGCGCCGCCGGGATGTTCGGCGCCGCCGCCGTCTACGGGGCGGTCACGAAGCGCTCGCTCGCGTCGATCGGCGGCTACCTGTTCATGGGCCTGATCGGGCTCATCATCGCGATGTTCCTGAACCTGTTCCTCCTCCACAGCTCGCAGTTCGATCTGGTCCTGTCGATCTTCGGGGTCGGCCTCTTCGTCGGCCTGACTGCCTGGCACGTCCAGCGGATCGCCAACGGCGACCTGGCCGCCTACACCGGGTCGATGGAGAAGGGCGCCGTCCTCGGGGCGCTGTCGCTCTACCTCGACTTCATCAACATCTTCCTGTTCCTGCTCCGGATCTTCGGCGGGCGCCGCTAGGCGAGCCGCCCGTTCGAGGCCGGCGTTCGAGCGCCGTCCGGATCCGGGCCGCGCGGATGGCCGCCGGCGAGCCGCGACTGACGGTCGCGCTGACCTTCGACCACGACGCGATCTCGTCCGAGGTCGATCGGGGCGACGGTCCGGTGCTCCGCTCGCGGGGCGAGTTCGGGCCGCGGGTCGGCGCGCCGCGGATCCTCGCCCTCCTCGAGCGCGAGGGGATCGCCAGCACCTGGTTCGTCCCGGGCCACACGATCGTCACGTTCCCGGACAGCGTGGCCGCCGTCGTCGCCGGCGGTCACGAGATCGCCTGCCACGGCTGGGCCCACGAGGACCTGGCCGCGCTCGACGGCGACGCCGAGCGGAGCGTCCTCGAGCGGAGCGTCGAGGCCGTGGCCCGCGCCTCCGGCGTCCCGCCGCGCGGCTTCCGGGCCCCGTACTGGTCGCTCTCGGAGGGGACGCTGGACCTCGTGGCCGAGCTCGGGATCGTGTACGACTCGAGCCTGATGGCCGACGACGTCCGCCTCCACCGGGTCCGGCGCGGCGACGTCCACGACGCCCGGGCCGGCTCCCGGCTCGGTCCGCCGGGGCCGCTCGTCGAGGTGCCGGTCAGCTGGGCGCTCGACGACTGGCCGCACTTCGAGCCGGGCGCCCGCGGCGTCGGCCCGATGAGCGCTCCTTCGAAGGTGGAGGAGATCTGGACCGGCGAGCTGCGCTACGCCTGGGAGCGCGAGCCCGGCGGGCTGCTCACGATCACGATGCACCCCGAGGCGATCGGCCGCGGCCACCGGCTGCTCATGCTCGAGCGGTTCATCGCGGCCGCCCGCGCGCTCGACGGGGTCGTCTTCGACCGGCTCGACCGCGTCGTCGGACGCTGGCTCGCGGTCAACCCGCTGCCGGCCTGACCAGACCGGACTGGGTCGTCAGCCGGCGCGCCGCCGCCGGGCGACCGGCATGCGACCGGGAACCCCGCGGGTCACGCCAGGACGCACCGGCAGCGTCCGACCGGCCGCGAGGAGGGCCGCCAGCTCGTCGGCCGGCAGCGGCCGGGCGAGGTAGTAGCCCTGGCCGAGATCGCATGAGAGCCGGCGGAGCCAGCCGAGCTGCTCGGCCGTCTCGATGCCCTCGGCGACGACGCCGATCCCGAGCCCGTGGGCGAGGGCGATGACCGCCTCGACGATCGGGAGCGTGGTGTCGCCGGCGCCGGTCAGCTCGGCGATGAACGTCCGGTCGATCTTGAGCGCGTCGAGCGGCAGGTGCTTGAGGTAGGACAGCGACGAGTAGCCCGTTCCGAAGTCGTCGAGGGCGAGCTTGACGCCGAGCTCGCGGAGCTCACGCAGCGAGCGCGTTCCGGCCTCCGACTCGTCCATCAGGACGGACTCCGTGATCTCGAGCTCCAGGCTGGCGGGGTCGAGGCCGGTGTCGGCCAGGATCGCGGCGACCTCGTCACTCAGGCCGGGCTGGGCGAACTGGCGGGCCGACAGGTTGACCGACATGACCACGGGGCCGGCAGTCGGGAACTGGTCCTGCCAGGTGCGGGCCTGGCGGCAGGCCGTCTCGAGCACCCAGTGGCCGATCGGCAGGATGAGGCCGGTCTCCTCGGCCAGCGGGATGAACGACATCGGAGCGACGAGACCGCGGACCGGGTGCTGCCAGCGAACGAGCGCCTCGATCCCGACGATCTTGTTCGTCGCCAGGTCGACGAGCGGCTGGTAGTCGAGGCGGAGCTCGTCGCGCTCGATCGCCCGGCGGAGGTCGTTCTCGAGGTCGAGTCGCTCGACGTTCGCGGAGCTCATGCCGGGCTCGAACACGGCCTGGCGCGACGCGGCGTCCGCCTTCGCCCGGTACAGCGCGACGTCGGCGTCGCGGAGGAGGTCGCCCGGCTCGGTATGGCCGACCACGCCCAACGCGATGCCCATGCTGGCGGTGACGAACGCCTCCCGGCCGTCGAGCTCGAACGGCTCGCGCAGGGCACCGTCGATGCGCTCGGCGATCGCGCGCGCCTCGTCCGGGGCGCGGACGCCGTCGAGCAGGACGGCGAATTCGTCGCCGCCGAACCGGGCCACGGTGTCGCCTGGCCGGAGGCAGGTCTCGAGCCGGCGGGCCACGGCCTCGAGGACCCGATCGCCGATCGCGTGCCCGAGGCTCTCGTTGATCAGCTTGAACCGGTCGAGGTCGAGCAGGATCAAGGCGACCGGGTCGTTTTCGCCCTGGCGGGTCCACGAAAGGCTGTGGGACGCCCGGTCGAGCAGCAACGCCCGGTTCGGGAGCCCGGTCATCCGATCGTAGAACGCCGACCGGCTCAGCTCGGCTTCCAGTCGCTGCCGCTCGCGCAGGTCGCGGACCGAGATCACGTTGGCCGGCTCGCCGTCGGGGTACGGGATGAGCCGCCAGCTGACCTCGACCGGGAAGGTCGTCCCGTCGTAATGGCGGGCGAACACCTCCATGGGCGCGGCCGACTCCGGACTGAACTCGCCGCTCCGGATGGCGGCCACGGTCTCCGGCGCGCAGAAGTCGAGGATCGTCCTGCCGATGCAAACCTCGGGCTCGTAGCCGAGCAGCCGGCAGAACGCCGCGTTGACTTCGAGGACGATCCCGTCACGGTGAATCGCGAGCGCCTCCGACGTCGCGTCGGACAGGCGTCGGTAGCGCTCCTCCGAGATCCGCAGGGCGTCCTCGGCGCGCCTCCGCTCGACGATCTCGTGCCGGGCGCTCTCCAGCAGGTGGGCGTTGTCGAGGGCGAGCGAGGCGAGCTCGGCGAACCGCCCGAGGACCTCCACCTCGCGCACCCCGAACGTCACCTCCAGGTCGCCCGAGGCCAAGCCGAGGACGCCGCGGACCTCGTCCCCCGAGATCAACGGGATCCCGACGACCGCACCGAGCACGCCGGTCGGCCAGGACGGATCTCGCGTCGGCATGGCGTCGTAGTCGGGGGCCACGAGCGGCGTGACCGTGTTCCAGACGGCTCCGGACACGCCCATGCCGCGGGCCAGTCGGTGCCCGATGAAGTCGGCGTACAGGCCGGTCCCAACCGCCATGACCAGGTCGCCCTGGGCCGGGTCGACGAGGTAGACGAACCCGTGCGACGTCCCGACGAGATCGCCGGCCCGATGGACGATCGTCCCGAGCAGCTCGGTCGGGTCGAGCCGGTCCATGAGCGCGACGGCCGTCTCGGCGAGCGCTGCGAGGTAGGCGTCCGCGGCACCCGATTCGGGTCGGCTCACGGCAGCCGCATGTGACGGCTTGGTCAGGTAGAGGTCCGCGTCGGCCGCCCGCACGAGTGCGTCCTTGGACCGCCCGTCGTGCGGGAACGTGGCCACCCCGACGCTGATCCCGACGGCCGGGCCGGCCCCACCGGCCACGCCGGTCACCGCTCCCACCACCGCCGCCCGGATCCGCTCGCCGACCGCTTCGGCCTGGGCATGACCGAGCCCGGGCAGGATGACGGCGAACTCGTCGCCACCGTAGCGATAGGCCCGATCGTGCTCGCGGAGCACCCCGACGATCGCGGCCGCGATCGCCCGGAGGAGCTCGTCGCCGGCCGGATGGCCGTGCGTGTCGTTGAACGCCTTGAACGCGTCGAGATCCATCATCAGCAGCGCCAGCCCGGTGCCGTCGTCGGTCGCGACGGCGTCGCCGAGCTCGCGCTGGAAGGCGCCGTGGTTTCGCAGCCCGGTCAGCGAGTCGAGCTCGGCCCGGACCTCGACCGCGCGATGGATCTCGGCATTCTGGAGCGCGATCGAGGCCTGTCCGGCGAACAGCTTCGTGAGCTCGAACTCGTTGGCCGAGAAGTGCGACTCCTCGAGGCCCATCCGGCCGATGTTGAGCGTCCCGATGACCTCACCGCTGGCGGCCAGCGGGACGACGATCATCGACTCGGGCTCGTACGGCGTGCCCGGGATCTGGATCGAGCGCGGATCGAGGTGGGCGTCGTTCGACAGGACCGCCTCGTTGCGGTCGATGACCCAGCCGGTGATCCCGACGCCGAGCGGTCCGACGTAGTCCATGATCACGTCGGCGAACCGGTCGCGGGCGACGACCGCTCGCCGGACCGACGCCGCGCGGTCGACCCGGTAGATCGTCAGCGCGTCGTAGGCGACGACCGCCTTGAGCGAGTCGGCGATCATCTCGAGGACGGCGTGCGGGTCGAGCGTCGAGAGGAGCGTCTCGTTGACCTCGAGGAGCCGGCGCTGGCTGGCGAGCTGAAGCTCGAGCTCGAGCTGCTGGCGTCGGACGCGCTCGGCATTGTCGGCGTTGACGAACGCCTGGGCGGCGTGCCCGGCGAAGATCGACAGGGTCGCCTCGTGGTCGGCCGAGAACCGGTTCCGCCCGAGCTTGGCGAGCACGATCACGCCCTCGACCCGATCGTCGTACGTCATCGGGACGAGGAGCATCGACTCCGGGCCGTCGGTCGGTCCGACGACGACCCCGCGGTCGTCGCTTTCCGCATCGCCGATCACCACCGCCTCGTTGTGCTCGGCGACCCAGCCGGTCAGCCCCTCGCCGACGCGGCAGCGGAGCATCTCGGCCGTCGGCGCGTCGACGCCCATGAACACGCCCTGGAAGGCGATCGGCTCGCACGTCCCGGCGTCGTGGTCGACCCGGTAGACCCGGATGTTGTCGTAGTCGATGAGGCTGCGCGCCTCGGTCACGATGGCCTCGGCGATCCCGCGGACGTCCTGGATCCGGTTCAGCCGGGCGGTGAGGTCCTGGATCGCCCGGAGCCGGGCGGCGAGGTCGACCGTCGCCTCGTAGAGGCGGGCGTTCTCGATCGCCGACGCCATCTGGTCGCCGAACGCCGCGGCCAGCTCGAGCTCCTCGGCCGGCCACTCCCGGCGCTTCTCGTGGTAGAGCACGAGCAGGCCGAGCATCCGGTCGCGGAACACGATCGGGACGTAGCAGACGGTCTGGATCCCGTCCTGGGCGTAGGCGGCCCGGAGCTCCGGCGGCACAGCGGTCCCGCCGGCGTCCTGGAGCACGCGGAGCTTCCGGTCGCGGACCACGTCGATCCCGGATCGCCGGTGAGTCCATCGTCAGCCGCGCGACCGCCTCACGGATCGCCGGGCTCAGGCCGCGGTGCGCCGCCAGCCGGAACGGGTGGACCGTGTCGTCGAGCAGCCACAGCGCCGCCCGCTCCACCGAGAACAGCGACACGGTGTAGTCGATGACGTCATCGAACAGGCTGGCGAGCTCGGTCCGGCCGGAGACCGCCGCGGCGATCCGACGGAGCGCCCCATCCCGGGTGACGTCGACGCGGGCGCGCCCGCCGGGGGAATCGGGGGAGGCGGCTCTCCGCCGGCCCCGGGCGCCGCGGTCCCGATCGCGCCGGTACGTGACGGCCACCTGCTCGCGGAACCTCCCTCGACGGCGGATGGCGCGACTCGCCCGCGCTCGTGCGCGCGCGAACGGCAGCGCGTCGCCTCGGGTCACCGTATCGGGGCGGGGCTGCAGCCGCGATGGCCCGACAGTCCTAGGTCGAACGGCCGCCTGATCGGCGGGCTCAGCCCACCCGGACCCGGATCGTGTGGTGGCCTCGTGCGCCGTCCGGGGGCGGTGGGGTGACCTCGTCGGTCTGGACCTCGCCCGTGCCGTCGGTCGCCCGGACCTCGATCGTGTGGTCGCCGGCGGTGGCGTCCCAGCCGACCCGCCACTGGACCCAGGTCGCCTTCGACAGCGCCGCCGACAGGGTCGCCGGGAGCCAGGCGCCCTGGTCGATCCTGACCTCGACCTTCGAGACGCCCCGGTCGGGCGCCCAGGCCACACCGGCGATCGCGACGGGACCGGCGCCGAGGCTCGCGCCGTCGCGGGGCACGTCGATCCGCGACTGGGTGAGGATCGGCGCCTCCTTGGCCCAGCCACGCGGGATCCAGTAGGCGTCGAACGCCTCGAGCGTGGTCAGCTCGATCTCCGCCAGCCACTTCGTCGCCGAGACGTAGCCGTACAGGCCCGGGACGATGAGCCGGGCCGGGTAGCCGTGCTCGACCGGCAGCGGCTGGCCGTTCATGCCGAGGGCGATCATCGGGTCGCGCGCCGGGTCCATCGCCCAGGCCGTCGGGAAGCCGACCGTGAACCCGTCGACCGAGCGCCCGACGATCTGGGTCGCCCCGGGGTGGACGCCGGCCATCGCCAGCACCTCGCGGAGATGGACGCCGCGCCACAGGGCGTTGCCGACCAGGTTGCCGCCGACCTCGTTCGAGACGCAGGCGATCGTCACGTACTGCTCGAAGATCGGCATCGCCGCGAGCTCGTCGTAGGTCAGGGTCACCGTGCGGTCGACCATCCCCTTGACCGTGACCGACCAGGTGGCGACGTTCACCCGGGGCGCGAGGAGCGAGGTGTCGATCCGGTAGAAGTCGTCGTTCGGCACGACGAGCGGGGTGATCCCGTCGACCGCCAGCGAGGTGTCGGGCTGGAGCGGGGCGGGCGACGATGCTCGGCAGGGGCAGGTCGGCCGCGACGGGCTCCTGCGAGTGGGCGTTCTGGAGGAGGCCCGCCCGATCGACCCGACGACCACCGAGCCGACGGCGAGGCCACCCGACAGCATCAGGAATCGGCGCCGGTCCCAGTCCGGCATCCCGCCCCGTGGGTCGACGATGCCGGCCCGGTCGGCCGTCCGGGCCAGCGCGCGGTTCGCCCCGGCACCGAACGTCCTGCGACCGGTCGGCCGCGTCGACGAGCACCCGCAGCGCGAGCAGCGCGGCGCCGACCGCCAGGGCGACCGTGACGACCGAGAGCGGCATCGAGAACGTCCCGAGCCGGAGCGAGGCGAACAGGGCGACGACCCCGACGGCCACGAAGACACCGGCCACGCGGGCGAAGTGCGTCCGGGCGACGAGCCCGAGGAACCCGCCGATCGCCAGGGCGGCGACCAGGATCAGGATGTTCAGCGCGAGCTTGTCGTTCGTGCCGAACAGCGCCACGACGAGGTCCTTGGCGCCCGGCGGCTGGAGGTCGATGACGAGGGTGCCGATCGCGACGACGAGCGACGGCGCTCCGGCGACGAGGCCGGCGACGATCTCACCGACGGCGATGGCCACCGCGACGGAGACCGCCCCGGCGACGAAGAACGGCCAGCGCCGCCTCGCTGAAGGCGCCGGGGACGGTTGGCGCGAGGAGGGGGACGGTGGGACGGCTTGATCGCTCATGTCGTTGGGTACGTCAAGAATGCCACCATCGGACGCATCGGCCCGTCGGGCGTCTCGGCTACAGTCGGGTCGTGGACCACCGCGATCACGTCGGGCTCATCCGCGACGGCGTCGCGGGCGCAGGGCCGAGCTGGGCCGACCTCGGCTCGGGCGGTGGCGCATTCACCCTGGCGCTCGCCGACGTGCTCGGGCCGGCCGGCCGGATCGTGTCGATCGATCGCGATGCAGCTGTCCTGCGTGGCCAGGCGGATGAGCTGCGACGAAGGTTCCCCGCCGTCGCCCTCGAGACCCGGGTCGCGGACTTCGAGCATCCACTCGACCTGTCCGGCCTGGACGGGATCGTGATGGCCAACTCGCTCCACTTCGTGCGCGACCAGCTCGCGGTCCTCCGGCTCGTCCGCGACTACCTGCGCGACGGCGGCCGGCTCGTCCTCGTCGAGTACGACGCAGACCACGGCAACCCGTGGGTGCCGCACCCGATCTCGTGGGCACGGTGGCAGCCGTTCGCGGTCGAGGCCGGGTTCCGCGACACGCGCCGCCTGGCCGTCCGTTCCGAGCCGGTTCCTCGGCTCGATCTACGCGGCGGTCAGCCTGCGCTGACGGGTCCCCGCTCGCGTTGACGCCTGATCCGTCGGGCGGGTAGACTCAATCCCGACAGAATCGGTCGGAATTCCGAGGACCCCACCCTGACGACGCGCAACCAGTTCCACGGCAGCGGTGCCGTCTCGTTCAGCACGAAGGGCGAGTACGGCGTTCGGCTCATGGTCCAGCTCGGTCGCCACTACGGCGCCGGACCGGCCAGCCTCGCCGAGATCGCCGCCGAGGAGGAGCTCCCGCGGCCGTACCTCGAGCAGCTCGTGATGAGCCTGCGCGACTCCGGGCTCGTCGTGTCGACCCGCGGCGCCCACGGCGGCTACGAGCTCGCCCGGCCGCCGGCCGAGATCCCGATGGCCGATGTCCTGCGCGCGCTCGAGGGACCGATCGCCCCGATGATCTGCGCGACCGAGGACGACCATCAGGCCCACGAGCTGGCCTGCGACCGGACCGCGCGCTGCTCGGTCAACCTGCTGTGGGTCAGGATCCGCGATGCCATCAGCGGCACGCTCGAGGGGATGACCCTGGCCGACCTCGTCCCGCAGCGCGTCGCGCTCGCCGACCCCCAGCCGGCCGTCCGTCCCGACCCGGCCCCCGAACCCCTCCGCGTCTGAGACGCCCGACCACCCAGGAGTCGACCCACCCGTGACCACCGACAGCGACCTCGTCATCCGCGACCTCCACGTCGCTCCGATCGCCGATAAGGAGCACGAGATCCTCAACGGGATCGACCTGACCGTGCGCCCGGGCGAGGTCCACGCGATCATGGGCCCGAACGGCTCGGGCAAGACGACCCTGGCCTACGCCCTGATGGGTCACCCGGCGTACGTCGTCACCGGCGGCTCGGTCACCTGGCAGGGGCGCGACGTCCTCGCGCTGTCGCCCGACAAGCGCGCCCGGCTCGGGATGTTCCTCGCCTTCCAGTATCCGACGGCGATCCCGGGCCTGAGCGTCGCCAGCTTCATCCGGTCGGCGCTCAACGCCAGGCTCCAGGGGATCGACAAGGATCCCAACGTCGACCCGACCGACGCGGTCAAGGGCGGGATGAACATGGGCCAGTTCCGGCGGCTCATGCGCGAGAAGATGGGCCTCCTCAAGGTCGACGAGTCGTTCGCCACGCGCTACGTCAACGAGGGCTTCTCGGGCGGCGAGAAGAAGCGCCTCGAGATGCTCCAGATGGCCGTCCTCGAGCCGCGCATGGCGATCCTCGACGAGACCGACTCGGGGCTCGACATCGACGCCCTGCGGATCGTCGCCGAGGGCGTCAACGCGATGCTCAACCCCGACATGGGCGTCCTGCTGATCACCCACTACCAGCGCCTGCTCAACTACATCACCCCGGACGTCGTCCACGTCCTCGCCCTCGGCCGGATCATCAAGTCCGGCGGCAAGGACCTCGCCCTGCGTCTCGAGGACGAGGGCTACGGCCCGATCCTGCGCGAGGAGGGCTACGAGATCGACGTCCCCGACGAGGCGCTCCACGTGCCGGCCGAGCCGGCCGAGATCGCCAGCTGATGGCGGGCCGCCGATGACCACGACGACCGCCCCGGCGACCACGACCCGCCCGCGCGCCCGGCGGCCGTTCGACCCGGTCGCTCTCCGGGCCGACTTCCCGATCCTGGCCCAGCCGACCCACTCCGGGCGGCCGCTCGTCTACCTCGACTCGGCGGCCAGCAGCCAGAAGCCGCAGGTCGTGATCGACGCGGTCGACACCTTCTACCGCGAGTACAACGCCAACGTCCACCGCGGCATCTACGAGATCGGTGAGCGGGCGACGGCGGCCTACGAGGCGGCCCGCGTGCGCAGGTCGCCCGGTTCATCGGGGCGTCGGACCCGCGCCAGATCGTGTTCACCCGCAACGCGACCGAGGCGATCAACCTCGTCTCGTACAGCTGGGGCCGGCGGAACATCGGCGCGCGGCGACGCGATCGTCCTGACCGAGATGGAGCACCACGCCAACCTGGTCCCGTGGCAGCTCCTCGTCCAGGAGAAGGACGGCGACCTGGAGTTCATCCCGATCACCGACGACGGCCTCCTGCGGCTCGACGTCCTCGAGATCCTCCTCCAGCTCAGGCCGAAGCTCGTCGCGTTCACCCACGTCTCGAACACCCTGGGCACGATCACCCCGGTCCGCGAGATCGTCGAGCTGGCCCACGCGGCCGGCGCGCTCGTCCTCGTCGACGGGGCCCAGGCGGTGCCGCACCTCCCGGTCGACGTCGAGGCGCTCGGGGTCGACTTCTACGCGTTCAGCGGCCACAAGATGCTCGGCCCGATGGGCTCGGGCGCGCTGTGGGCCCGGCGCGAGCTCCTCGAGGCGATGCCGCCGTTCCTGGCCGGCGGCGAGATGATCCGCGAGGTCCACCTGCGACGCAGCGAGCTGGAACGACATCCCCTGGAAGTTCGAGGCCGGCACGCCGGCCGTCGCCGACGCGATCGGGCTGGGGGTCGCGGCGGACTACCTCGCCGAGCTCGGGATGGACGCGGTCCGGGCGCACGAGCGCGAGCTCGTCGCCTACGCCCTGGAGGCCTGCCGCGCGATCGTGCCCGACATCGAGCTGTACGGGCCGCTGGATCCGGATCTCCGCGGCGGGGTCGTCCCGTTCAACCTGCCCGGGATCCACCCCCACGACGTGGCCCAGGTCCTCGACCGCTACGGGATCGCCGTCCGGGCCGGCCACCACTGCACGATGCCGCTCCACGAGCGGCTCGACCTGGCGGCGACCGCCCGGGCCAGCTTCAGCGTGTTCACGACCCGCGCCGACATCGACGCGCTCGCGGCCGGCCTGGTCGAGGTCGAGAAGGTCTTCCGGGGCTGACGGCCATGGACGACCTGTACCGCGACTACATCCTCGAGCACTACCGGCATCCCCACAACTTCGGGGTGCTCGATGCCCCGACGGCCTCGCACGAAGGGGCGAATCCGCTGTGCGGCGACCGCATCACGATGCAGCTCGGCGTGCGCGACGGGAAGGTCGCCGAGGTCGCCTTCACGGGTCGCGGCTGCGCGATCAGCCAGGCGAGCGCGAGCCTGCTGACCGACGAGGTGAAGGGGATGACCGTCGAGCAGGCGGCCGCCTACCGGGCCGACGACCTCCTCGACCTGCTCGGGATCGAGATCAGCCCGGCCCGGCTGAAGTGCGCGATGCTCAGCCTCGAGACGCTCGACGCGGCGCTGGCCGATCTCGACGCCGCCGCGCCCGCTCGGGTCGAGGCGGAGGAGCCCGCATGACCCCCAGCTTCCCGCTGCGCCGCTGCGCGTGTCCCGGGCCGGCCTGACGCCGGCGTCCCGCGACCCGTCCATCCGCCCGCCAGCGGGCCGTCGGCCCGCCAACCTGGAGTCCCGAATTCCGATGCCGAAGTCATACGCAGACCTCCTCCGCGAGGCTCGCTCGCAGATCCGCGAGGTCAGCCCGCCCGAGGTCGACGCGATCCGGGAGACCGGCGCCGCCGCGCTCGTCGACGTCCGCGAGTCGTCCGAGTGGGAGCAGGGCCACATCCCGGGCGCAATCCACATCAGCAAGAGCTACCTCGAGCAGGACGCCGAGGGGGCGCTGCCCGACCGCGACCGCCCGGTCGTCCTGTACTGCGCCGGCGGGATCCGCTCGCTGTTCGCGGCCCAGACCCTGGCCGAGATGGGCTACGCGGACGTCGCGTCGATGGCCGGCGGGTTCCAGCGCTGGAAGACGAGCGGCCTGCCCTGGGTCACCCCGCCGACCCTGACCGCCGAGCAGAAGCGTCCGCTACAGCCGTCACCTGCTCATCCCCGAGGTCGGCCTCGAGGGCCAGGCGAAGCTGCTCGACTCGAAGGTCCTGTTCATCGGGGCCGGCGGGCTCGGCGCCCCGGCCATGCTCTACCTCGCCGCGGCCGGCGTCGGCACGATCGGGGTCGTCGACTTCGACGTCGTCGACCTGTCCAACCTCCAGCGCCAGGTCATCCACACCAACGACCGGATCGGCGACAAGAAGGTCGAGTCGGCGCGCAAGACGCTCCAGGCGCTCAACCCGGACGTGACGGTCGTGGCCCACGACGAAATGCTCGTCGCCGACAACGTCGAGCGGATCATCGCCGGCTACGACGTGATCGTCGACGGCACGGACACGTTCGAGACGCGCTACCTGCTCAACGACGCGGCGGTCGTGGCGAACATCCCGGTCGTCCACGCCAGCGTCTTCCGGTTCGAGGGCCAGCTGACGGTCTTCAAGCCGTACGACGGCCCGTGCTACCGCTGCCTCTACCCCACCCCGCCGCCGCCGGAGCTCGCGCCGGGCTGCTCGGTGGCCGGGGTCCTGGGCGTCGTGCCCGGGATCATGGGGCTCCTCCAGGCGAACGAGGCGCTCAAGCTCCTGCTCGGGATCGGCGACTCGCTGGCCGGCCGGCTGCTCCTGTTCGACGCGCTCGACGCGTCGTTCAGCGAGCTCCGCCTGCGACGCGACCCGGAGTGCCCGGTCTGCTCCGATGCCGCCGTCGCCGCGCGTGCGACCGGCCGTCCGCTGGCCGTCGCCGGGGTCGGGGACGGCGGGACGTTCACGCTCGGCGGCCCGGGCCTCGGGACGGAGGCATGAGCGTCGTCCGGATCCCGCCGGTGCTCCGGGCGAACGTCGGCGGATCGAAGCAGGTCGAGGTCGCCGGGTCGACCGTGGGCGAGCTGCTCGAGGGCCTCGTCGCGGCGCACCCCGGGCTGCGCGACCAGCTCTTCACCGCTGACGGCGAGCTCAACCGGTTCGTCAACGTCTACGTGGACGGGCAGGACGTCCGCTACCTCGACGGGACGGCGACGCCCGTCGAGCCGCACGACGAGCTGGTGATCCTGCCGGCGATGGCCGGGGGCGCGTGAGCGCCTACCCGGACATCGTCTCGGCGATCGGGCATACGCCGCTCGTCGAGATCGCGCGGATGTCGCCCAAGCCGGCGATCCGCCTCTTCGCCAAGCTCGAGATGGCCAACCCGACCGGATCGGTCAAGGACCGCGTGGCGAAGGCTCTCATCGAGGACCTCGAGGCGTCGGGCCGGCTCGGTCCGGACTCGATCATCCTCGAGCCGACCTCCGGCAACACCGGGATCGCCCTGGCGATGATCGCCCGGCGGAAGGGCTATCGCGTCGCCCTCGTGATGCCCGACAACATCACCGCGGAGCGGCGCCAGATGGCCGACCTGTTCGGGGCCGAGGTGATCGAATCGCCCGGGGCGCTCGGCTCGAACGGGGCGGTCGCCCTGGCCAAGGAGCTGGCCGCGGCCGATCCCCGCTACGTGATGCCGTACCAGTACGGCAACGAGGCCAACCCGCGGGTCCACGAGACGACGACCGGGCCGGAGATCCTGGCCGACTGTCCGGAGATCGACGTGTTCATCGCCGGGCTCGGGACGGGCGGGACGCTGATGGGCGTGGCGCGCTTCCTGCGCCGGGCCAAGCCGGGCGTCCGGATCTACGCCGCCGAGCCGCTGCCCGGCGATGCGGTCCAGGGCCTGCGTTCGCTCGAGGAGGGGTTCGTGCCCGAGATCTTCGATCCGGGCATGCTCGACGGGAAGTACCTCGTCTCGAACCGGGACGCTGTCGCCGCCCTCCGCGAGCTCGTCGCCCGGGAGGGGATCTTCGCCGGTCCGTCGTGCGGGGCGATCCTCGTCGCGGCGGCCAGGGTGGCGGAAGCGATGGACCGGGGCACGATCGTGACCCTCTTCCCGGACGGTGGCTGGAAGTACCTGTCGGCGGGGGCGTACACCCGCGACCTCGACGAGATGGAGGCCGACCTCGAGGGCGGGGTCAGCTGGTGGTGAGCGGGGGACACCCGGGGCCGGCGACGGTCGTGCTCCCCGTGGACGTCCGGGCGGCGATCGTGGCCCACGCCCGACACAACTACCCGAACGAGGCCTGCGGGATCATCTCCGGGACCGCCGCGCCCGCCGCCGGCGGCACGGCCAGCCGGTGGTTCGCGACGCGCAACCAGGACGCCTCGCCGCTGCGGTTCACGATCCATCCCGACGACCTGTACCGGATCTACACGACGATCGACGACGCGGACGAGGAGGTCTGGGCGATCGTCCATTCGCACGTCCGCTCCCCGGCCCGGCCTTCGCCAACCGACATCGGCCTCGCGACGAGCTGGCCCGACGCGCTGTACGTCCTGGTCTCCCTGGCCGACGAGCACGCCGACCCGTTGACCGGGGAACCGGGCATCCGCGCCTGGCGGATCGTCGGCGGCGAGGTGTTCGAGGTGGAGCTCACCCGGTGAGCGCGCTCCTGGCGCTCACGGCCGGGATCCTGGCGCTGGTAGTCGGGACTGCGTTCGGCTGGGACAGCCGGCTCGTCGACGCGATCGTCTCGCCGCCGGCGCTCGTCCGGGCCGCGCTCGTGGCGGCATCGGTCCTCCTCGGTGGCTGGCTGCTCCTGCGGGCCGTGGCAAGGATCGGCGCCGGGCGGTCCGAGGTCGCGCAGCTCGCTGCCGAGCCACCCGAGGGCACGCACTCCGTGGCCGCGCGGTCCGGGGCCGCACGGTCGAGCGGCACGCGCGATCTCGGCGGACTCGTCCGGGCGGTCCGGCTCGTGTTCCTGGCCGTCGCGGCGTTTGCGGCTGCGGGCGGCTGGATGCTCGGCAGCGCGTTGCCACTGATCGTCGCCCTGGTCATTGCCGGGGTCGACGTCGTCGAAACCTCGTTCCTGCTGAACGTTGGTCGGGCCTCGGCGCGACGCGTAGCCGCGACCGGCGTGCCGGGACGACGCGCTGTCGACGACCCGGCTCGGCCGGGCCGAGACCCTCAGCGCCGGCCGGCGCCTCCGGCGACCGCCGTGGGATCCTCCTCCGGGCGACTCGGCGCAGCGACCTTGTGGACGACCAGGACGGAGCACGGCGCGTGGATGAGGACGTTCCGGGCGACGCTGCCGAGGATCATCCGGGTCAGCCCTGTGTGACCGCGGGTTCCGACCACGACCAGGTCGGTTCCGCGGGCGGCCACCGCCGCCACGATCTCGGCAGCGGGATCGCCGTCACGAACCTCGCAGTCGGCCGGCCGACCGTCGCGGGCGAGCCAGTCGCTGCGCCGCCCGGCGAGCTCGCCGCACTGCTGGTGCGAGCTCTCGATCGGCTCGCTGTACGGCTCCATCACCTGCTCGTACGTCCCCGGCACCGCCCCGGCGAACGGGATCCCGGCCTCGGCGACGCTGACGACGGTCACCGGGATCTCGGCCAGGATGGGCATGGCGTCGACGACCTTCGCCGCGGCGTCCGCGCCGGCCGAGCCGTCCTCGGCGAGGAGGATGGTTTCGATCCGCGACCGACGGACGACGAGGACGGGACACGGGGCGTGATCGACGACCTCCGCGGACGTCGTGCCGAGGACCGTCGTGCTGAACGAGCCGTGACCGCGCGATCCGATGACGACAACCTCGGCGCCGAACTCGCGGGCCTCGTCGACGATCGCCCGCGCGGCGTGGCCGCGGAGCAGGAGGTGGTCGACGACGATGTTCCGCCGGGCGATCTCGCGTTCGGCGGCCTCGAGCTCCTCGACGAAGCGTTCCGTCGGAACCGGCGCGAGCGTGCTCGTGTCGTTCGACACGCCGGGCATCCAGGGCAGGCCGAAGAGCTCTGAGCCGTGCTCGAGGACACCGACCACCCGGACGCGGGACCCGGCGGGCAGGGTCAGGCTCGCGACGAGGTCGCGTGCCCGGTCGGACGAAAGTGAACCGTCGATCGCCAACAGGACGCGCATGGGAAGGCCTCCCTTCGTGCCTCCATCGTGCTCCGGACCCGAGTCCACAGAACGGGCCGAACGGCCCAAAGTCGCCGGGAACCGAGCCCCGCCTGGACGGGCGAGGCGGCTCGCCGGGCGAGCGACCGGGGACCGGCGTCAGGCTCGCCGGGCGAGCGCGTCGAGCAGCGCGTCGAGCGTCGGCGTCGAACCCAACCCGAGACGAGCGCCGATGCGGGCGGCGGGTGGCGGCTCGAGCCCGGCCGAGGCCAGGAGCTCGACCCGCCCGGGGGCGAAGACCTCGGCCGGCGTCCCGTCGGCGACGATGCGTCCCTCGCGCATCACCACGATCCGCTCGAAGTGGGTCGCCGCGAACTCCATGTCGTGGGTGATCGCCACAACGGTCCGGCCCGACCGGGTCCAGGCGTCCACGATCCCGCCGACCCGGCGCACCCCCGGGCCGTCCTGCCCGGTCGTCGGCTCGTCGAGGACGAGGACCGCCGGGTCCATCGCCAGCACGCTGGCGAGGGCCACGAGCTTGCGCAGCGACAGGTCTAGGTCGTACGGGTTGACCCCGCGCGACGCATCCAGCCCGACCGCCCCGAGCGCAGCCGTCACGGCCAGTCCGACCGCGTCCGGGGCCCGACCGAGATTGCGCGGCCCGAACGCGACCTCCCGCTCGACCGACCGGTCGAAGAGCTGGTCGTCCGGGTTCTGGAAGACGAACCCGACCGACGCCGCGAGGCGGTGGACGGGGACCTCCCGGATGTCGGCCCCGTCGAGCGTCACCCGGCCGCCGGTCGGGCGGAGCAGCCCGTTCAGGTGCTTGACGAGGGTCGTCTTGCCCGACCCGTTCTGGCCGACGATCGCGACCGATTCGCCCGGCTGCACGGCAAGCGACACTCCGCGCAGGGCATCGACGCCGGTCGGGTAGCGATGGGCCAGGTCCTCGACGGCGACCCGGGCGCGGGGACCGCCGGCCGAGGGCGTCCAGCCGCCGGTCGCATCGCCGCTCGCGGCCGGGCCCGGCGCCGTGACGGCGGCCGCCTGCCCCTCGGCCGGCGGGCTCCCGGTCCGGTCGAGCGCGCCCGCGACGGCGGCCTCGTCGAAGGCAGACCGCGGGTCGAGCCCGGCCGCCTCGGCGAGGCGGACCAGGGTCGGGGCCGTCAGCCCGATCGGCCCGAGCCGGTCGCTGCCGAGCGCCCGTCCGGGGACGTCCTCGGTCACGACCCGGCCGTCATCGAGGAGGAGGCACCGATCCAGGCCGCCGAGGATGCCCGCGTCGTGCTCGGCGCACAGGATCGCTGTGCCGTCCCCGGCCAGCTCCCCGAGCAAGGCCGACACGGATGCCGTGCCGGCGGGGTCGAGCTGCGCCGTCGGCTCGTCGAGCACGAGGTAGCGCGTCCCCATCGTCACGATGCTCGCGATCGCGACGCGCTGCTGCTCGCCGCCGGACAGGGCGAACGGCTCGCGCTCGGCGAGATGCTCGATCCCGAGCCGGACGAGGACGGCGTCGATCCGGGCGTCCATCTCGGTCCGCGGGACGCCGAGGTTCTCGAGTCCGAACGCGAGCTCCTCGCGGACCGTGAGCTTCGACGCCGAGAGCTGGTTGGCCGGGGTCGAGAACACGATCCCGACCCGCCCGAGGATCGCGCTCCCGCTGGCCGCGTCGAGGGCGAGCGTCCCGAGGCGTCGCCCGTCCCGACAGCCGCGCCCGGACGACCCGCGGGATGAACCCGGCGCAGACGAGCGCGAGGGTCGACTTGCCGGCCCCGGTCCGGCCGGCGACGCCGAACCGGTCGCCGGGTCCGAGCCCGAGGCTCACGTCCGACAGGGCCGGCTCGCGGCGGCCGGCGTAGCGGACCGCGACGTCCTCGAGGCCTCAGCCGGTCCGAGGCGTCCGCGGCCGTGGTCGTGGCGGGTTTGGTCGTCAGCCCGCCGGTCACCGACCGAGCGCCCCGGTGAGCGCCAGGGCGACGACGGCGACGATTCCGGCCAGGACCGCCAACCGGATCCAGCGATCGACGGGCGGGTCGGCGACGATCCGGTAGGCGCTCCGTCCCGGGCGCGCCCCGAAGCCGCGCGCCTCGAGCGCGAACGTCCGCTCGCGGACGTCGATGAGCGAGCCGAGGAGGACCGGACCCACGAGCGGGACGAGGGCGCGGATCCGCTGCCTGAACGAGCCGCTGACCGCCAGCCCGCGGGCCTGTTGCGCGTCGAGGATCGAGCCGGCCCGCCCCTGCATCCGGGGCACCATCTGGACTGCCGACAGGACGACGAACGCGATCCGGTGGCTGGCGCCGCGGCGCACGAGGGCCTCGAGCAGGTCGTCGGCGAGCGTCGTGAACAGGAGGACCACGAGGGCCAGGAACGCGACGAGGACGCGGCCGGCGGAGATCAGCCCGAAGGTCAGCCCCTCCCGGGTGACCGCGAACGGGCCGAGGCTGACCAGGCGGTCGACCGCACCGGGGAAGAACAGCGCGTTGACGACCACGATCGAGGCGAGCAGGACGGCCGGGATCCGGAGGGCGCCCGACGATCTGGCGGCCGAGCCCCGTCGACGCGGCGGCCAGGACCAGGACGACCAGGAGGACCGGCAGGACGATCGGCGGCAGCAGGAACGTCGCGAGCAGGACGAGGCCGACCCCCAGCAGCTTCGTGATCGGGTTGCGCCGATGGAGCCAGCTCGTTCCGGCCCGGTAGTAGCCGGTCGCAGTGGACATCGCGCCTCGCGTCAGGTCGGCCGGATCACTCGGCGACCGTCGCCTCGCCCCGGCTGAACATCGTCCGGACGGTCAGCGGCAGGGCTCCGAGGATGAGGAAGACGACCGAGTACGAGATCGTCTTGTCGAGCGGGTCGCTCGTCAGGCCCTGGGCGAAGGCCGACTGGAACACGTTCAGGCCGAGCGTCCGGAACAGGGCGACGAGCGCGTCCGTGCCGCTGCCGGTCACCCCGCCGAAGACGCCCCCGGCGATCGGCGCCGAGATCGCCGCGGCGACGAGCCCGGTCGTGAACCCTCCGATCCAGACCGGGAACCAGCGGGCGTTGTCGCCCCGGCGCGCCCAGGCCCACACGCCGGCGGCGACGAGGACGGCCAGGACCAGGACGGCGATCAGGCCGGCCGGGTCGGAGACCGCCAGGCCCGACAGGTTCGCCCCGCCGAGGAAGTCGTCGGGGGTCCCGTCGGCCTTGACGCCGGTGACGGTCGAGAAGTAGCCGCTCGGGCTGAACAGGAGGCGCAGGATCGCGAACACGAGGGCGAACGCGGCGATCGCGGTCGCGCCCGTGAGGTAGGGCCGGATCCGCGGATCGTCGGGCGAGAAGCGGAAGACGGTCCGTCCCGACAGCCAGGCGACGACGATGCCGATGATCGCGATGACCGTGCCGATGACCGCGAACTGGCCCTGGTTCGTGAGTGCCTGGCTCTCGTCCTCGGGGAAGAGCTCCGGGATCCCGATCGTGTTCTGGACGACGAGCAGGGCGAGCGCCGCCGCGGCCACGCCGGCGGCAAGGGCGAGGAACTGGCCGACCCGCGAGTCGTCGGCGCGGAGCCGGAAGACGCCGCGCGACGCCCAGAACCCGGCCATGAGGCCGATCACGCCGGCGACCGGCGCGAAGAACGCGATCGTCGGCCCGGCGCCACCGGGGACCGGCAGGATCGACCAGATGAGGTTGGCCAGGATGCCGGTCAGGGCGCCCGCCCACGGCCCGGCGAGGGCGCCGACGAGGACCGTCCCGATCGAGTCGAGGTAGATCGGCAGGCGGAGCGCGACGATGAGCGCGCCGATCGCCAGGTTGATCGCGATCGCGACCGGGATGAGCGCGATCGTGGCGGTCGAGAAATCGCGCGATCGGGCAGCCACGATCGCGAGGAGGATGACGGCGACGATGAGGCCGGCCAGGTAGGCGACCTGGATCGCCGGGATGCAGTCGGTGGTCTGGCCCTCGGCACAGATCGTCAGCCAGCTCAGGCTCATGACGCGTTCCTCCTCGAGCCACCGGTTCGGCCGGAACCGAATGGGCCCCGGTGGCTGCTCCCACGACCGTCAGAGTGCCACGTTCGGACGGCGTTCCGCCAGCCCTCCGACGCGCTCGATGAAGCGGCGCATGAACTCCGGAACGTCGGCCGCGACCGCGACGTCGACGTTCGGCGGCTTCCCGGTCAGGCCGCGCCAGTCGGCGATCGTCAGGCCGTCGGCCGGGCCGCCGGCGGTGTCGACGTCGACGTGGACGGCCCGGGCCGTCACGAGGCCCGGGTCGAGCGCCGCGGCGAGCGCCAGCGGGTCGTGGATGAACGCGCCGTAGAACCCGTCGTAGCGGGCGTGGAACTCCATGTAGAAGCGGAGCGCGTCGGCGACGTACCGGACGATCGGGTTGGAGGCGACGCTCCGGGTGGCCTCGAGCGGGTGCTCGCCGTGGGCCAGCGCGATCGAGTCGTCGGGCCGGCTGCCGGCGCGCCGGGCCAGCGCGACGACCTCGTCGGGCATGACCTTCGCCTGCTCGGTGACGTCGAGGCCCAGGCCGAGCGGCCGCCGCGGTCGCGCCCCCGAAGGCGACGAGCACCCGCTGGGCGGCCTCCGGGTCGCAGTGGATGTTCCACTCCGTCGTCGGGGTCGTGTTGCCGGGCACCCGGAACGCCCCGCCCATGAACACCAGGCGGCGGAGGAGGTGCGGCAGCTCCGGTTCGCGTTCCAGGGCGACCGCCAGGTTGGTCATCGGGCCGAGGGTGATCAGGGTGACCTCGCCGGGGCGGTCGCGGGCGGCGGTGACGATGACGTCGGCTGCGTGCCGCTCGCTCAGCGGCCGGTTCGCGAGCGGCAGCTCGGCGTAGCCGAGGCCCTGCGGCCCGTGGGTCTCCGGCGTCACCTCGAGCGGGCGGACGAGCGGCACGGTCCGGCCGAGCGCCACCTCGACGTCGGTTCGCCCGGCGAGCTCGAGTACGGCCAGGGTGTTCTTCGCGACCTGGTGGGCCTCGACGTTGCCGCTGCAGCAGGTCACGGCGACGATCTCGGCCTCGGGCGAGGCCGCCGCGTAGAGCAGGGCGAGGCTGTCGTCGATCCCGGTGTCGCAGTCGATGAGGATGGGGATGGGGGAAGTCATCGCCTCGATGCTAGCCCACGCAGGCCCGACCGACCCGGCCGTGCGTTCGGCGCGCCCGCGACGTCACCGGCGGGCGACCCGGCCGACGCCTCGGCCGACGCCTCGGCCGACGCCTCGACCCGGTTGACCACCAGTGTCGCAACCCGCCGGTAGCACGGTGGGCCGCACGCCCGGCGCGGCGGTCGGGGCCGCTGCCCGAGCGCGCTGGTCATCGATCCGGATACTGGTGGTCACAAACGGCCGCAAGCGAGGACTGGTGAGCCGCCCAGCCAGGCGGGACGCTGTGGGGCCCGGCGAGCGAGGACCCGGTGAGCCGCCGGGCCAGGCGGGATGCTGTCGGGCCCGCGGTCAGGACCTGGCAAATACGTGGCCGTGAAGCGCGCCGGATCATCCTCCCCGGTGATGCCCGATCGACGCAGGCGAGCCGCCACCAGCCAGACCTCCCGTACCCTCAGATTCGACCTTGGGCGTGGCATCCGGGAGACTCGACGAGCCCTCGGCTGGACGCAGGATCGCCTGGCCCGCCAGGCGGGTATCTCCTCCAGCATGGTCTGCCGGATGGAGCGAGGCACCGTCAACTGCTCGCTCGACGCTGCATCCCGCGTCTGCGACGCGCTCGGGATCCGGGTGGCCGTACGCCTCGATGGCCCCCTGATCGCCGGCGATCGTCGACAGCGCGATCCGGTTCACGCCCGATGCTCGGGGTATGTCCGCAGGAAGCTCGCCACAGAGGGTTGGACCGTCGCCGGTGAGGTCGAGATCATCAGCGGTCGGTCCCATGGTTGGATCGATCTCCTGGCATGGCACTCGTCGTCTGGCACGGCGCTGGTGGTCGAGGTCAAGACCGAGCTGCGTGACATCGGTCAGATCGAGCGCACGATCGGTTGGTATGAGCGGGAGGCGTGGGCCGCGGCCCGGCGGCTGGGTTGGCATCCGAGCCGCGTCGCATCGATCCTGGTCATCCTGATGACCGATGCCGTGGAGGACCGAATCCAGGCGAATGCGGGAATCCTGGCGGCGGCCTTCGGCGTCCGTGGGTCGGCCCTGGCCGATCGGATCGCCGATCCCGGTAGCGTGTGGCGACGAGGCGAGCGCGGACTCGCTCTGATCGATCCAGTGAGCAGGCGCCGAACGTGGCTCCGCGCCTCGCGGACCGACGGGCGAAGGACGCCGAGTCCCTACATCGACTACGTGGACGCACTCCGATCCCTGGCCCGGCCGCCTGGCGGCCGATCGAGCCGCCGGCTCGATGGGAGCGCCGGTCGACCCGCGGCGGGGCCGGCGATCTGACCGTTAGTGTTCGCACCGGGATCGAGCACGCTGGCCCTTGGGCGCCGGCAGGCGTGGCGGGCTTCCCGCTGAGCGCGCACGAGGCTACGCCAGACACCACTGGTCATCGATGCGCGGGTCGCCGACCGATGGCCAGGACCCCAGCGATCCTGGATCGCGCTCACGCGTCGTCGCGTCGGGCCCAGCGGTCGGCGGCGATATCGACGACCGCGTCGAGTGCCCGCGCGAGCTCGGCGGCCCGGTCGGCGGCCAGGGCGGAGTCCAGCCCGGGCAGGAGGTCGGCCCGCGGTCGGCCGGCGACGAACACGCAGTAGCGGAACCCGAAGCGTGCCTCGTAGGCGGCGTTCAGCCGCTCGAGCTCGGCGGCGACCCGGGCGCGCTCCCGCTCGGCCTCGGTCGCCGAGTCCACCGCCGCGTGGCCGGCTCCGGCGGCGGCCTGCTCGACCGCCGAGTCCTCGGCCGCGTGCCCGGCTGCCACGCGGTCGTAGCCCTGCTCGACGAACGACAGTGCCGAGACCGATGACGCGGGGGCGCCCAGCCGCGGATGCGCATCGACGAGCTCGAGCTGCTCGGCCTCGGGCATCGAGCGCGCGATCTCGCGTGCCCTCGTGAACAGGATCGCCTCGCTGCCGAACGGGCGGGCGGCACAGAGGCGGGCGAGGAACCGCGGCGCCCCCTCGAACAGCGGGGCGAGCGCCGCAATGCAGGCATCGGCCGACGACCGGTCGAGCTCGTCGACCGACCGGGGGCCGCCGCCGGGCACGCCCTACGACCCGCGGTAGGTCGACAGCCCGAACGGCGCCCGGAGGAGCGGGACGTGGTAGCTCCGCGACGGATCGTCGATCCGGACGTCGACCGACAGGCCGGTGAAGAAGCCGCCCTCGTCGAGCCCGAACTCGAGGCGGTAGGCGCCGGCCTGGAGCGGGGCGCCCGCGAGCAGGTCGCGGATCCGCCCGTCGGCGTCGGTGATCGCCTCGCCGACGACCGCCTCGTCGCCGTCGGGATCGGAACGCCAGAGGCGGACCGGGACGCCCGCCGCGGGCTCGCCGGAGCCGGTGTCCAGGACGTGGGTCGAGATGGTCGGGCGGCCCTCGGTCACGCTATCCTCCGGCGATGAGCGACCTGTCGATCCGCGTCGGCGGTGACCTGCACTTTACCGCCCGCTGGGAGCCCGAGGCGCCGCGCACGATCGAGGCGATCCGCCGGATGCTCCCGCTGTCGAGCCGGATCATCCACTGCCGCTGGAGCGGCGAGTCGACCTGGATTCCCCTCGGCGACTTCCGGCCCGGGATCGACTACGAGAACCACACCTCGCACCCGGCCCCGGGCCACCTCGCGATCTATCCCGGCGGGATCAGCGAATGCGAGATCTTCTTCCCCTACGGGGCGTGCACGACGAGCTCGAAGGTCGGCCAGCTGGCGGCCAACCACTTCGCGACGATCCTGCCCGACGACGACTGGGAGGACCGCCTCAGGGAGGTAGGCAGGCGCGCCCTCTGGGAGGGCGCACAGGCCATCGAGATCGTCGAGACCGGACTGTAGGCGGACGGAGCGGTGTGCCACCACCCTCAACGGTGGGCCGCCACTCGCCCACCGAGGTCCGAGGCGAAGCTCCGCGACGCCATCGGCCCGAGGTTTGCGCTCGCTCCCTTGCTCGCGGGCGCCTACGGCTGCACTCGCCCGATCGGCGATGGCGCGGCTCGGAGTGCTTGAATGACCGATCTTCTCGTCCAGGGCGGAACCGTGGTGACGGCGGCGGGGTCGGCGGTTGCCGATATTGCGGTCGAGGGCGGTCGGATCATGGCGATCGGACCGGACCTCTCCGGGCTCGCGGCGTCGGCCGACATCGTGGTCGACGCGACAGGGCTGCTCGTCCTGCCGGGGGCGGTCGACGTCCACACCCACGCCCGGGTGGCCAGCGACGCCGAACCGGACCGGTTCTACCAGGACTCGATCGCCGCCGCGTTCGGTGGCACGACGACGTTCCTCGCCTTCAACAACCCCGGGACCGGCGCGGACCCGGCGAGCGCCCGCTCGCTCCTCGCCGGCCTTCGCGCCTGGCGTTCCGCGACCGACGCCGACAGCGTCGTGGACGTCGCCGTCAGCCTGGTCCTCACGGCCGCCCAGGACGACCCGATCGCCGAGCTGCCGGCCGCGGTCGCGGCGGGCGTCCCGACATTCAAGGCGTTCATGGTCTACGACTTCGGGGTCGACGACCGGACGCTCTACCGGGCCCTCGCGATGGCGGGCGCGAGCGGCGGCATGCTCGAGGTCCACTGCGAGAACGTCACGATCCTCGAGGCGCTGACGGCACGCCACCTTGCCGCGGGCGAGACCGCACCACGGTTCCACGCGTCGTCGCGGCCGCCGTACGTCGAGGCCGAGGCGACCGCCCGGGCGATCGCCATGGCCCGGGCTGCCGGGACGCCGCTGCACGTCGTCCACCTGTCGTGCGCCGAGGCCCTCGCCCACGTCCGGGCGGCTCGCGCAGAGGGTCTGCCGGTGACCGCCGAGACCTGTCCGCCCTACCTGACCCTGACCGACGACCGCTACGACGCCCCACCGGAGGAGGCCGCCCGCTTCGTGATCTCGCCGCCGCTCCGGGCCGCCGGGCAGCCCGAGGCGCTGTGGGCGGGTCTGGCCGCCGGCGACCTCGCGCTCGTGGCGACCGACCACGTCCCCGATCGCCTCGCGGTCGAGAAGCAGAGCTGGCGCGAGTCGTTCGACCGGATCTCGAACGGCGCCCCGGAGATCGAGACCCTCCTCGGGATCGTCTACTCGGAAGGCGTGGCCCGGGGGCGGATCACGCTCGAGCGGATGGTCGACGTGCTGGCCACGACGCCGGCGCGCCGGTTCGGGCTGCGGGCGAAAGGGGCGATCGAGGTCGGCCGCGACGCGGACCTCGTCCTGTTCGACCCCGCGGCGCGCCGCACCCTGCGAGCTGCCGACCTCCACCACGCGAGCGACTACACCCCGTACGAGGGCCTCGCGGTCCACGGCACCGTCCGCTCGACCCTGGTCCGGGGCGAGTTCGTCGTCCGCGACGGCGTCTTCGTGGGCCGGCGCGGGTACGGCCGCTTCGTGGAGCGTGAGCTGGACGAGCGCACCTAGCGGACCGGGCTGCCGGCTCAGCCACCCGTCTCATGGTGGAGATCCAATTCACGGACGTAGATGTCGTACGCCGCGAAGTCGCGGAAGCCGAGCCGCTCGTAGACCGGGTGGCCCATCTCGGAGGCCTGGAGGACGGCCATCCGACAGCCGGCTCCCGCGCCGTTGCGCAGGGCCGCGAGCGTGACCGCCCGCCCGACGCCGCGTCCGCGGGCCGCCGGGACCGTGGCGACGTTGAAGACCCCGAGGACGTCGCCGGCTCGGACCGCGAGCGACGTACCAACCGCCTCGCCGTCGAGCCGGGCGAGGAACGTCTGCTGCGTGTTCTCCTCGTCGAAGCCGAGCGCGGCGAAGGCCTCGATCGCGTGCTGGAGGGCCGGCGGCGCGCCGAAGCCCTCGACGACGACCCGGCAGACCTCGCGGAACGACGCCTCGTCGGTCACCCGCTCGACCGTGATGCCGGCCGGAGGCGCCTCGTCGGGGAGCGCATCCAGCCCGACGGCCATCCCCGGGACTCCCGCCTCGTCGAGGCGGAAGTCGCGCCGGTCGAGTCGCTCGGCCAGGTCGGGCGGACCCGAATCGGGCCCCACCCACCAGCTGAACGGCATTCCCAGCCCGTCGAACCAGGCGATCGCCTCGTCGATGGACGCGTCGGCGGTCGCGACCGGGAACCGGGCCAGCCAGACGGCGTTGAGCGGCGGCGTCGGGATCCCGAGCGAGCCCATCACGAGATCGTCCGTGACGACGGAGGCCACTCCCGGGGCGGGCTCGGACGTGCGGAGGAGGACCCCCACGGCATGGGCCATCGCCCACAACGGCTCGACCGGGTAGCGGTCACTCACGACTCGAGGAGCCGGTAGGCGTCGAGGGTCAGGAACTCGGCGAAGTCGTCGGCCAGGACGAGCCGGTCGAGCAGGGCCGCCGCGTCGTCGAGGCGACCGGACGCCCGGCCGCCGTGGCGGGTGAGCTCGTCGTCACGGATCGAGCGATAGCGGTCGTCGTCGACCGGCCGCCCGTCGTCGACGATCGCCCGATGACGGCGCCACTGCCAGAGCTGGGAGCGGCTGATCTCGGCCGTGGCTGCGTCCTCCATGAGGTTGTCGATCGCCGCCGCGCCGTTGCCCTGGAGCCAGGCGTCGAGGTAGCGCAGCCCGACGCTGACGTTCTGGCGGACCCCTGCCTCCGTGACCCGGCCGCCCGGGACGGCGACGTCGAGCAGGTCTCGGGCCGTCGCGACGACGTCCTCGCGGAGCCGCTCCTTCTGGTTGGGTCGCTCGCCGAGCACCCGGTCGAACACCTCGCCGGCGATCGGGACCAGGTCGGGGTGAGCGACCCATGTCCCGTCGAAGCCGTCGCCGGCCTCGCGCTCCTTGTCCTCGCGGACCCGGGCGAGCGCGTTGGCCGTGACCTCGGGCTGGCGCCGGTTCGGGATGAACGCCGACATCCCGCCGATCGCGTGGGCGCCCCGACGGTGGCAGGTCCGGACGAGGAGCTGGGTATAGGCCCGCATGAACGGGACGGCCATCGTCACCTGGCCCCGGTCGGGCAGCACGAAGCCCGGCCGGTCGCGGAACTTCTTGATGATGCTGAAGATGTAGTCCCAGCGGCCCGCGTTGAGGCCGGCCGCGTGGTCGCGCAGCTCGTGGAGGATCTCGTCCATCTCGAACGCCGCGAGGATCGTCTCGATGAGCACGGTCGCCCGGATCGAGCCCGCGGGGATGCCGATGGCCGCCTGGCCGGCGAGGAAGACTTCGTTCCAGAGCCGGGCCTCGCGGTGGCTCTCGAGCTTGGCGAGATAGAGGTACGGTCCCGAGCCACGGGCGAGCGACTCCGCCCCGTTGTGGGCCAGGAACAGACCGAAGTCGAACAGGCTCGCCGAGACCGGACGCCCGTCGACGAGGACGTGGCGCTCGTCCAGGTGCCAGCCGCGCGGCCGGACCAGCAGGGTCGCCGTCCGATCGGCCAGCCGGTAGCGCTTCTCGGGGGTCGTCAGCTCGAGCGTCCGGCGGACCGCCTCGCGCAGCGCCGCCTGCCCGCCCACGATGTTGGCCCAGGTCGGGCTGAGCGCATCCTCGAGGTCCGCCATGAACACCCGAGCCCCGGAGTTGAGCGCGTTGATCATCATCTTGGGCTCGGCCGGCCCGGTGATCTCCACCCTTCGGTCGTCGAGATCGACCGGCGCATGAGCCACCCGCCAGTCGGCCGCCCGGATCGGAGCCGTCTCCGCCAGGAAGTCGGGATCGGCGCCGGCCGCGAGCTCCCGGTCGCGCCTCGCCCGGGCCGCCAGCAGCGCCGCCCGGTCAGGGCCGAACCGGCGCTCCAGGCCGGCCACCACGGCCAACGCATCGGGCGTGAGGACCGCAACGGAGCCCGGGACCGCCGGACCGACGACCTGCACCCCCGGCGGGAGCGAGCCAGCCATCAGCCGGCCGAGCGCCGGACGGTCGCCTCGATGAGGCCGTGCGGCTCGGTCGTGGCAACGAAGACCTCGCCCCGGTTCTCCAGCCCGAACGGGGTCAGGTCGACGGCCCAGTGATGGAGGTTCGGCAGGGCCATCCGGACCTCCTCGACGGCGGCGTGGCGCTCGAGGATCGCCCGACCCATGATCCAGATCGAGGCCTGGACCGACGGGCTGACGTGGTCGGCCAGGACGTCGAGCAGGGTGCCCCGGACGCCGTCGAACAGGGCGTCCCAATCGAGGTCCGCCGATCCGTAGCGCCAGGTCGCGCTCACTCGGCTGGCCATGATCCGGTCGTCGACCTCGGGCAGCGTCGTGTAGCGGTCGCGGGGGAAGCCGGCGAAGCCCGACCTGGCCGTCTTCATCACGGTCAGGTCCTCGATCCCGGCCTCGACGACGGTCGGCCCGCCCCGCACGGCCGTGGCAGACGCCGTCCGGGTGAAGTCGCCGCTGCGCAGGAACGCGTCGTGCGACGGCCCCCCGTCAGTGGGGATCGGAGTCCAGCGATGCTCGCGCAGCGAGATGGTCGCCCGCTCGACCTGGGGCATCTCGAGGAAGTGCCCGGCGACGATGGCGCCGAACGTCTCGGCCGGGCCGTCGAGATGGTCGGCGGCGAAGGCATAGACCGTGTTCTTCATCGTGTCGGTCGCGATGACGTTGGCGTTGTCGCCCTCGGTGTGGGCCGCCCGGAAGTCGCCCTCGAGGGCGACGGCCACGGTCAGGTCGCGGACGCGATGGCGGTCCGGATCGCGGGTCACCTTGACCAGTCGGATCGCGGCCTTGCCGTAGCGGTTGGCACCGAGCTCGATCACGTCGCCTCCGGGTGGCTCTGTCGGTTGATCACCGGCCCGATCCTACCCGCCTACCATCCGCCCGCGTCGCGGAGCAGGCGGCGCAGGACGCGACCGGCGACCTCCCGGCGGTAGGCGGCGGTCGAGCGGACGTCGTCGATCGGTTCGAGCTCGGCGGCCAGCGCTGCGACCGCTCGCTCGGCGGTGGCGCGGTCGGGGGCGGAGCCCTCGAGGACGGCCTCCGTCGCGGCGGCCCGGATCGGGGTCGGGGCGACGGAACCGAGAGCCAGCCGGACGTCCTGCCACGTCTCGTTCCCGGGCCCGGTCCGCCAGGCGAGGGCCATGACCACCTTCGAGATCGCCTGGGCCCGGCGGGTCCCGACCTTCCGGAAGCGCTGCTGCCGGTCGCCGACGATCGGGATCCGGACCCTGACGAGGAGCTCGCCCGGCCGGACGGCCGTCTGCCGGTAGGCCGGCCAGAACGCCGCGCCGTCGATCCGGCGTTCGCCGTCCGGGCCCCCGGCGACAAGCAGCGCGTCGAGGGCCAGCAGCACCGGCAAGGTGTCCCCGGCCGGCGACGCGTTCATGACGTTGCCGCCGAGCGTGCCGCGGTTCTGGATCTGGGCCGCCCCGATCGTCGCCGCGGCCTCGACGAGGGCGGGGGCGTGCTCGGCGCACAGCGCTGACCGGCGGATCTCGGTGTAGGTCGTCAGCGCCCCCAGCTCGAGGGCGCCGTCGTGGATCGCGATCCCGCGCAGCTCGTCGACGTGCCACAGGTCGAGCACCCGGGCGGGCGGCTCGCCCATCTCGCCCGCGATCTGGACGAGCAGGTCCGTCCCGCCGCCGAGCGGCCGGCAGGCTGCGTCCGCCGCGTGGGCGTACGCCTCGGCGAGCGTGGTCGGGGAGACGACCGGCGGCTCGGCGGGCATCGGTCAGGCCTCGATCCGCGACGCGCCAGATGGACCGCCGTCGCCGTGGCGGGTGGCCGCGAGGGCGATCGCCTCGACGATCTTGGTGTAGCCGGTGCAGCGGCACAGGTTGCCCGCGATCGCCTCCCGGATCGCCTCCTCCGTCGGCTCGAAGCCGGAGGCGAGGAACGCCTCGCCGGCCATGAGCATCCCCGGTGTGCAGATCCCGCACTGGGCGCCGCCGGTCTCGAGGAAGGCCTGCTGGAGCGAGCCGAGGACCGGGTCCGCACGCCGGACCGGCCGCGGCGGCGAGGCCCTCGACGGTCCGGACCGCGCAGCCATCCACCTGGCAGAGCGGCACGAGGCAGCTCACGACGACGGCGTCGTCGACGAGGACGGTGCAGGCGCCGCACTCGCCCTCGCCACAGCCCTCCTTGGTCCCGGTCAGGCCGAGGTCCTCGCGGAGCACGTCGAGCAGCCGGCGCATGCCGGGCGCCGCCACCTCGGCCGGGACTCCGTTGACGGTCAGGCGGTAGGTCATGGCGTGCCGGGGCCCCCGGCGGGGCGACGGGGCGTGGACCGGGCCGACACCGACGAGATCCCGGGCGGGTCCGGCGGATCGATCCCGGCCAGGGCGGCCATGATCCGCTCGGGGGTCGCCGGCAGGTCGTGGATCCAGGCACCCGTCGCGTCGTGGATCGCGGCGACCACCGCCGGCGCGCCGACGTCCATCGGCAGCTCGCCGACGCCCTTCGCGCCGTGGGGAGCGTCGGCGAAGCGCGCCTCGACGAGGATCGTGTCGATCCGGGGCGCGTCGAGCGCGGTCGGGATGAGGTACGTCTGGAGCCGGTCGTTGAGGTAGCGGCCGTCGAGCAGCTTGATCTCCTCGATCGTCGCGTAGCCGACCGCCTGGAGCGTGCCCGCCCTCGACCTGGCCTTCGCACAGGACCGGGTGGATGACCCGGCCGACGTCGTCGACCGCCACGATCGACAGGACCGCGACCTCGCAGGTGTCGAGGTCCACCTCGACCTCCGCG
Organism: uncultured Chloroflexia bacterium; assembly: GCA_963708065.1. Taxonomy (GTDB): domain Bacteria; phylum Chloroflexota; class Limnocylindria; order Limnocylindrales; family CSP1-4; genus Chersky-267. Next base: position 95,876 of record CAVPRZ010000011.1, on the reverse strand, counting down.
ACCGCGGCGGCCCAGCCGAACGCCGGGTAGGCGTCACCGGTGTAGGTCGCGTCGTCGAAGCCGACGCCGGGGTAGGGCTCGAAGCCCTGGTCGATGCGGGTCGGGCCATGGGCGGCCGCGTCGGCCCGGTACGCCTCGGCGAACGGCCGGCCGGTCCGGCCTTCCACCTCGTCGCGCAGCCGCCGCGCCGCCGCGACGAGCATCCCGCCGACGACCATCGCCGTCCGCGAGGCGACCGTCGGTCCGGAGTTCGGCACGATCGCCGTGTCCTGTGGCGCGATCGCGACCGCATCGACGGGCACGCCGAGCTCGGCCGCAACCAGCTGCGGGAGGATCGTCTTCGTACCCTGGCCCATCTCGGTCGATGCCGTCAGGACCCGGATCGCGCCGTCGGCCGCGAGCTCCAGGCTGACGATCGAGCCCATCTTCGCCTCGCCGGACCCGGTGAACCCGGCGCCGTGCCAGGCCAGCGCGAGCCCGATCCCGCGGGCGGTCCGGTCGCGCTCGCTTCGGCTGGCGCGGGCCGCCGCGGTGCGCGCGCGGACGCGGTCGTACTCGGACGCTTCGGCGGCGCGCTCGAGGACCTCCTCGCCGCCGACGCCGCTCCGGAGCACCTGGAGCGTCGGGGTGATCCCGCCCGGGCGGTAGACGTTCCGGCGCCGGATCTCGAGCGGGCTGACGCCGATCGCCTCGGCGACCCGGTTGAGCTGCGTCTCGGCCGCGAACTCCGCCTGGGGCGCCCCGAAGCCACGGAACGCGCCGTTTGGCGGCGTGTTCGTCATCACCGCCCGAGACCGGATCCGGACGTTCGGGACGTCGTACGGGCCGCCCGCATGGATCGTCGCCCGGGACAGGACGACCGGAGTGAGGGTCGTGTAGGCGCCGCCGTCGAGGATGAGCTCGATGTCCTGCGCCACCACCTGACCGTCCAGCGTGACCCCGGTCCGGTGGGTCACGATCGCGGGGTGACGCTTGGTCGTCGCCGCGAGGTCCTCGTGGCGGTCGTAGATCATCCGGACCGGGCGGCCGGTCCGGCGGGCGAGGAGCGCGGCATGGAGCCCGATCATCGACGGGTACTCCTCCTTGCCGCCGAACCCGCCGCCGGTCTCGGCCTGGACGACCCTGGCCTGGCCAGCGCTCAGCCCGAGCCCGCGCTCGAGCGCCCGATGGACGTAGTACGGGCACTGGAGGCTGCCGTGGACGGTGATCCCGCCGTCCTCGCCCGGGACGGCGATCATCGCGTTGTTCTCGATGTAGAGCTGCTCCTGGTGGCCGACCCGGTAGGTTCCCTCGACGACCAGGTCCGCCTCGACGAGCCCGGCGGCGACGTCGCCCTTGGTCAGCTCGAACTGGGCGAAGACGACCGACGAGGCGAGCGGGTCGAAGACGGGCTCGAGCGGCTCGGTCCGCAGGCGGACCCGGCGGCGCGCCGCGCGGAGCGTCTCGCGATCGGCGGCGGCCAGCAGCGCGACCGGCTCGGCCTGGTGGCGGATCTCGCCGCCGACCGGGACGAGGATCGGCTGGTCGTCGGCGATGCTGGCCACGACGTTCTCGCCCGGGATGTCGGCGGCCGTGACGACCGCGACCGTCGACCAGTCGAAGTCGGGGTCGAGGTCGATCCCGAGGAGCCGGGCCCGGGCATCGGTCGAGCGGATCGTCGCGCCGTACCAGGCGCCGGGGAACACGAGGTCGTCGGCGTAGAGCGCCGTCCCGGTCAGCTTGGCCGGCCCCTCGCGGCGGAGCGGTGCGCCGTCGCGCGCCCGCCCGCGGGTCGCCGTTCCGGGCGGCACGACGAGCGGTGCCGGCGCCGCGGTCCGGGGCGGGCCCGGTGCCCGTCCGGGACGGGTCTCGATCGTCATCGGCTGGGGCGCTCCATCAGGTTGCCGAAGCGTCGCGTCGCCGATCGGCACGTGTCAAGTCGGAGCGCCAGCGCGGACCCCGTCCGCCAGCCAGCGGACCTGCTCGGCCGACAATCGCAGGTCCGCCGCGGCGGCCGCTTCCTCGAGCTCCGGGATCGTCCGGACGCCGACGATCGCTCTCGTCGGGAAGGGCTGGTTGAGGACCCAGGCCAGGGCGACCTGGTTGGCCGTGAACCCGAGCTCGCGGCCGAGCGCCCGGGCGCGCTGGCGCCGCTCGCGGTTCCCGGGCGAGTCGAACGCCTCCGTGGCCGCGATGTCGACCGCCCGGGCCCCTGCCCCGAACGTCGTCCCCTGGGCCGCCGCGGCGGCGCCTTCGACGAAGTAGGCCCGGGCGAGCGACGACCAGGCCAGGAGCGGCAGCTGGTGCTCGGTGTACCAGGCGAGCGACGCCGGGTCGCCGGCGACGACGCAGCCACTCCACGGCGGCCGGGTCGCCAGGGCCAGGGCGAGGTTGGGGCTGCCGACCTCGAAGGGCGGGACGCCGTTGGCGAGTGCCCAGTCGTTCGCCTCCTCGAGCCGGCTCGTCGTCCAGTTCGAGCCGCCGGCCGCCCCGAACCGGCCGGCGGCCCGCTCCTCGGCGAGCGCGGTCATGATCTCGCCGACCGGGACCGTCTCGTCGTCCCGGTGGAGCAGGAACAGGCCGAGCCGGTCGATGCCAAGCCGCCCGAGGCTCTCCGTCAGGTCCTTCCGGATCGCCTCGGGGTTGACCCGCGGAGGCCCGTCCTGGACGGCCGGGTGGCAGCCTTTCGTCGCGACGAACAGCTCGGCCCGATCCGACCGACCCGCGAGCCACCGGCCGAGCACCGGTTCGGTCGGGTACCAGCGCGCGGCCTCGAACCCGTTGCCGCCGAGCTCGACGAACCGGTCGTACAGGTCGGGCAAGACCTCCGCCGGCGCCGACTGGCCGAGGATGAGCCGGGACACCGGTCGCTCGACGCGGGGCAGGATCGGGCGATCCATGGCGGCTCCTTCAGTCCGGCCGGCCGTGCCGGAGCGCCCGGCCGGGCAGCGCGCCGGTGTGCTGCCCACCGTCGATCACCGGCCGGCCGTTCACGATCACGAAGGGGATACCGGCCGGGAACTGGCGCGGATCGTCGTACGTGGCAAGGGCGCGCACGGTGGCCGGGTCGAACACGACGACGTCGGCCTTCAGGCCGTCGGCCAGCCGGCCGCGGTCGGCGAGGCCCAGGCGGGCCGCCGACGCCCCGGTCATCTTGTGGACAGCCGCCTCGAGGCTGAGCAGGCGCTCCTCGCGGACGAACTCGCCGAGGATCCGGGGGAACGTTCCGTACGTTCGCGGCGCGGGCTTCGCGCCGATCATCACCCCGTCGGTCCCGATCATCGACTGCCCGTGGACGAGGAACGGCGGGATTCCCGCCCGATGGGGCCCGGGCGTGACCTGGTTCACCCGGAGGTCCTCGCTCAGGAGGAGGTCGCAGATGGCGTCGACCGGGTCCAGCCCGGTCGCGGCCAGGTACTCGCCGAGCGTCCGGCCCTCCCACTCGAGATGCTCGGGCCGGGCGAAGGCGCCGAGCCGGACGTCGCGCCAGGCGTCGGCCCCGGCGAACAGACGGCCCCGGGCGGCCAGCTCAGTCGCGGATCTTCGTCCGGACCGCCGCGTCGGCGAGACGCTCCTTCAGCCTGGCGACCCCACCGGCCTGGACCCAGGTCGGGAGCATGACCAGGAGCCGGGTGCTCGCCCACTCGTAGGGGTAGAGGTCGAAGGTCACGTCGAGCCCCTCGGCCCGGGCGTCGTCGACGAGCCGGAGCATGTCCTCCGGGCTGCCCGGGAACGTCGCCCGGTGGTAGAAGTGGGTGATGTGGACCGGGCCGCCGCCGGACCGGCGGCCGATCTCGATCGCCTCGCGGAACGGGTCGAGGAAGCCGTCGCCGAGCGGGTAGCGGACGTGGGTGTGGTAGAAGCCGCCGAGCTTCGCCGCCTCGGCCAGGAGCGCGGCGAGCTCGTCGGTCGAGGCATAGGCGCCCGGCGGGTAGTCGAGCCCGCTCGACAGCCCGAAGGCCCCCTCCTCCATCCCCTCGCGGAGGAGCGCCCGCTGGTCCGCGAGCTGGGCCGGGCTGGCCTCGACCTCGTCCCAGCCGACGGCCGCGATCCGCAGCGCCGAGTTGCCGATGAGGTAGGCGATGTTGACGGCGACTCCGCCGGTCGTAGCGGGCCAGGTAGTCGGCGACGGTCCGCCAGTCGTAGTCGACGCCGTCCGGATGACCGTCGAGGCCGCTGTTGAGGGTCAGGAAGTCGTCGAGGTCGGCCTGGCTCCGGAACGGGGCGTAGGCGTTGCCGTCGACGCCGATGACCTCGGTCGTCACCCCCTGGCGGACCTTCGGCTCGTGACGCGGGTCGGCCAGGATCGTCAGGCCACCGTGGCTGTGGAGATCGATGAACCCCGGCGCCACGACGTGGCCGCGGGCATCGATCCGGCGCCCGACCTGGAGCGCCGCAAGCTCCTCGGGCGCCGCGGCCGGGCCGCGCAGGATCCGGAGTGTCTCGCCGGAGATCGCTACGGCCCCGGCGAATCCCGGCGCCCCGGTCCCGTCCACGACCGTCCCGCCCTCGACCAGGATGTCGTACGACCCGGTCACGACGTCCCCTCGCGTGCCGATTCCGCTCCCGGCCCTCCAGCCCGACGGCCACGCGGCCGCAGATCGTCCCGGAGGGTCCCCTGGATCACGCTCGACAGGAAGCTCTCGAGCGTCCTGACCGGGTGAGCGGGAGCGAATGGACGATGGTCACCATGCCCTGCATGGCAACGCGCGAACGCTCCGTGGATCGAGGTAACCGACTCGCTCGTCGCGCCTTGTTGACGCTGGGCGAAGAGGTCCGCGAGGCCCGGTTTGCGGCGGGTCTCAGCCAGGCTCGCGTGGCTTCGGCCTCCGCAACCTCGCATGCGACCATCGGCCGGATCGAGCGGGGCGAACAGAGCGGCGCAAGCCTGGCCTTGCTGTCCCGGGTGTGTGCGGCGGTCGGGCTTGATCTCTCTGTGCGAGCCTATCCCGGGGGCGATCCGACCCGCGACAGCGGCCACGTACGCTTGCTGGCTCGGTTCAGGGCGCGACTCGGACCCGCGCTTACGTGGCGAACCGAGGTCCTGCTCCCGGGCTTCCGAGACCCGAGATCGTGGGATGCTGTGATCTCCGACCGCCGAACTGTTGTCGGGGTCGAGGCTGAGACGCGTCTTCGCGACCTCCAGGCCCTCCAACGTCGGATCGCGACCAAGTCTCGGGACGGGGGTGTGGCCCGAGTGATCCTCGTCGTGGCGGACACGGCGGCGAATCGCCGAGTGCTCGCGGCGGGACGCGAGTACCTTCGGGGAAGCCTTCCGCTCGACGCCAGGGAAATGCTCGCCCGACTGGGCTCGAGCGAGCTGCCCGGAGCCGGCGGCGTGATCGTCCTCTGAGCTCCTGAACTCCCGGAGTTCCAACCGGAGGCGGCTGAACGGGCGCAGGGGCCGCCTCGCCCCGGCCCACGCTGAGCAGGAGCGCTCGCCGTGCAGATCCGGGTCATCGAGCCAACTCATGACCTGTTCACCCGCTCGTTTGAACTCCCGGGGAGCGCGAGCTGGTCGTCGTGCGGGACGACCATACCGGGGCACGTGAGCCCGACGTTCACGGCACGACCCGGTCACGCCGGTCGATCCTCGAGCCCGGGCGGGCCCTCCAGTCGGCGGCCCCGGACCCAGGCGGCCCGGACCATCGCCGGGTGCGGCCGGAACGCGAGACGGGACATGATCTCCGCCGGGTCGTCGGAGTCGATCCCGGGAATCGGCGCCACGAGGCGGGGGTCGACCGCGATCATGTCGGCTTCCTTGCCCGGTTCGAGCGAGCCGATGTGCTCCTCGAGCCCCAGCGCCCGGGCGCCGTCGAGCGTGCCCATCCGGAGCCAGTCGAGCGGCCCGAGCCCGGGCGGCGCGCCGGGGCCCTCGCGGACGCGCAGGCCGTTCTGGACGTACGCCCCCGCGCGCATGTTGGCGAATATCGACAGCTCCGGTCCGCCGGCCACGTCCGAGCCCAGCCCCACCCGGATCCCGGCCGCGCGGTAGCGGCTGAGCGGCATCGCCCCGGAGGCGAGGAAGAAGTTGGAGGCCGGGCAGTGGGCCACCGCGCTGCCCGACTCGGCCAGGCGGGCAACCTCGCGCGGCGACAGGTGGATGGCGTGGGCGAGGACCGACCGCGGACCGAGCCCTCCGGCCCGGTCGTACACGTCGAGGTAGTCGTGGGCCTCGGGGAAGAGCCGGGCGACCTCGCGCAGCTCGTTCGCGTCCTCGGACAGGTGGGTCTGCCAGTACGCGCCGGTCTGGCTGGCGAGCGCGGCCGACTCGCGCAGCATCTCGGCGCTGCACGAGACCGCGAACCGGGGCGTGAAGGCGTACTGGAGCCGACCGCCGTCGCGACCGTGCCACCGCGCGCACAGGTCGGCCGACTGGCGGAGGCTGACCTCGAGGACGTGATCGGCCGGCAGGCGGTCGTCGTAGGTCAGCCGATCCATCATGACCTTGCCGATGATCGCCCGGATCCCGTGCGCCTCAGCCGCCTGGAACGCCACGTCGAGGCTCGGCTCGAAGACCGCCCCGTAGACCACGGCGGTGGTCGTGCCCGACGCGGCCATCGCCCGGAACGCCACCGGGGCGATGCGCTCGGCGGTCGGTGCGTCGAACTCGCGCTCGAGCGGGAAGATGTAGCGCTCGAGCCAGGTCAGGAGGTCGAGCCCGGCCCCAACGCCGGCGTTGGGCAGCTGGGGCAGGTGAACGTGGAGGTCGACCATGCCGGGCAGGAGCACGAGCGGGCGGAGATCCACGATCGGCTCCGGCGTGGCCGATTCGCCGGGCGCGGCCGCTGCCGCCGGTGGCCACGGCCCGACCGCGGCGATCCGCCCGGCGGCATCGACGTCGATCGCGCCGTCGGGCTCGTAGCGAAAGCCACCGTCCGCAAGCGGTGTGAGCACCCGTGCCCGGAGGCGGAACGGCGGTCGCTCGGGGAGCGTCGGGGCGGGGCTCATCGGCGCGATGCTACCCGTCCGACGGGACGTGATGATGACGACCGCGGATGACCGGTCACGGGACCATGCTACGGGAGGCGGCGGAGAACGAGCCGCGTCACCGGCCGACGGTCGGACGAGCCGGCGCCCAGCCGCTTCGCCCACGTCGACCCGCCGGCCGCGATCTCGTCGGGCTGGGCGGAACGCAGCTCCTCGATCGCAAACCCGAGGGTCGACCAGGCCCCCTCGAGTCCGCCGCGATCGCCGAGAACCGTGGTGAGCTCAGCGAGCCCGTCACGGTCCGCGATCGACACGAGCGCTTCGAGCCGACCGCCGGGCCGGACGAGGGCGCCGAGGCCGGCCATCGCCCGCGGATCTGCGCCGAGGACGCCGCGGAGCAGCGAGCCCCACGGAAACTCGACCGTCACGAGGTCGGCCAGGCCCGCGATCTCGGGCGGCGGCGCCTCGATTCCGGCGACGACGAACAGGGCGTTCGCCAGCCCGCCGCGGCCGACCGCTCGGGCCGCGCGGCGCGAGGCCTCGGCCATCGGCGCCGCGACGGCGTCCAGGCCGATGACGAGGGCAGCCGGATCCCTGGCCGCGGCCCGGAGCACGGCCCGGCCGTCGCCGGTTCCCACGTCGACCTGCGACCGCTCGTGGCGAGCGGCCAGCTCGGTCAGTTAGCCGACGTCCACCTCGAGGAGGCGTCGGCCGACGAGTCTGCGCATGGTCGGCCGAGGATACACTCCGCGGGTGCCCGACACGCCGATCGCTCCGAGCCCGCCAGCGTCCGCCGCCGTCGTCGAGGAGCCGGGCGGGCCGCCGATCCCGCCGGGCTCGACGATCGGGATCCTCGGCGGCGGCCAGCTCGGACGGATGCTCGGGTTCGCGGCCCGCGAGCTCGGCTATCGGGTGGCGATCCTGGACCCCGACCCGGCCTGCCCGGCTCGTGCCATCGCCGATCGACAGGTCGTGGCCGCGTACGACGACGCTCCTGCCGCGGTCGAGCTCGCCGCCGGCTGTGCCGTCGTGACCTACGAGCTCGAGCACGTCTCGGTCGGCCTCGTCGACGCGATCGCGGGCCTGGTCCCCGTCCGCCCGGGTGCCTTCGCCCTGCGGATGACCCAGGACCGTCTCGCCGAGCGCCGCTTCCTGGCCGGGATCGGCGCTCCCGACGGCGCCGTGGCGCGAGGTCCGCTCGCTGGAATCTGCCCGGATCGCCGCGGCGGAGCTCGGCTTCCCGCTCCGATTGAAGGCCGCGATCGGCGGCTACGACGGTCGCAGCCAGGTCCGGATCGCCGGTCCCGACGGTCCGGACGGGATCGAGGCCGCCTGGGCCGCCCTCGCGCCGATCGCCGAGCGGACCGGGCTCGTGCTCGAGTCGGAGCTCGACTTCGCCTGCGAGCTGTCGGTCGTGGTCGGCCGCGACGTCGCCGGGCGGGCGGTCGCCTTCCCGCCGACCCACAATCGGCACGACGCCGGCATCCTCGTCGAGTCGGTCGTGCCGGCGCCGCCACCGGTCGACGGCGCGGTCGCGGACGCGGCGATCGAGCTGACGGAGCGGATCGCCTTCGCGCTCGACCTCGTCGGGACGCTGACGGCGGAGCTGTTCCTGCTTCGCGACGGCTCGCTCGCGGTGAACGAGCTGGCGCCGCGGGTCCACAACAGCGGGCACTGGACGATCGAGGGAGCCGCGACGAGCCAGTTCGAGCAGCACATCCGGGCGATCTGCGGCCTTCCGCTCGGTGCACCCGCTGCCCACGGGCCGGCGGCGATGGTCAACCTGCTGGGGACCGGACCGGCGCGCCCGGCGCAACTCCTCGGCGTCGACGGCGCCCTGGCCGACCCGCTCGTCCACCTCCACGTCTACGACAAGCGGACGGTCTTCGAGCGCCGCAAGATGGGCCACTTGACGGTTGTCGGGACGGCGACCCCGGACGATGCGCTCGGCCGGGCGCGTGCCGCCCTCGCCAGGCTGTCCTGGGCCGACGGCTGAGGGCCGACCGGCCTCAGGTCGGCGCAGGGCTCAACAGCGGCGGCTCCAGTTCCGGGTGCTCCACGAGGTCGAGGAAGATCGCGCCCCAGAGCATCGATTCCTCGCCGATGAACAGCGCGGCGCGGGCTGACCCAGCACCGTCCGTCCTCGTCGAGCACCTCCCAGAACGTCCCGTCGCGGCGGATCCAGTCGGCGTAGCCCCGGATGCCCGCCTCGGCGGCCGGCGGATCGAGCGCGTGGAGGAGCCACAGGTACATCGAGCCGATGCTCGTCCAGATCGTGCTGCCCTGGTAGTTGGGCAGGAGGTGGCGGGTGACCCACACCTCGTGCTCGGGGCGTCGGCTCGTCTCGTAGCGCAGCGGGAGGGGGTCGGCGAAGCCCTCGCGCGCGAGCGTCGCCAGCGCCATGCGGAGCATCTCGCGATCGCCGATCACGCCGGTCCAGAACGGCCAGACATTGGCCTCCCCGCTCGTGTCGTCGGTGCCGAGTCTGTCGATGAACCGATCGCCGCGCCAGAAGCGCTCGCGCAGCAGGCGCCCCGGGTCCCCGTCGAGGAAGCGGGCGACGGGCGAGTCGAGCCAGCCGGTCTCGGCCAGGGTCTTGTGCGAGCAGGGCGACCATCGAGTTGGCGTAGGCCGTCGAGCCGCCGACGACCGTGTCGCGGTGGGCGCTGAAGGTCCGGTCGGCCCGGACCAGGCCGGTCGAAGGGTCGACGACCACGGCGCAGTAGTGAGCGACCTCGGCCGCCAGCCAGGACCGGTGGCGATCGACCAGGTCGTCGGCCCCGACGGCCCGCAGCGCGGCAAGGAGGAGCGGCACCGAGTCGACCCCGAACGCGAAGGCATCGCCGGGATGGTCGAAGAAGTGGATCGTCGTGGTGACGTGGCTCCGGCGCCGGATCCACACCTCGAGCGCCCGCTCGAGCGACGCGCGCACCCGGGCCCGTTCACGCTCCGACGATCGGGCCAGGGCGGGGGCGGCGAACGCGAGGTCGCGCGTCCAGAACATCCGGAAGTGACCGGGCGACGCCACGTACCACCGCCCGTCCCAGCAGGCGTCGACACAGGCGTGGAGGATCTCAGGGACGGTGCCGCGATGGCGGTGCTGGCCGCGGGCCGAGCGGCGGACCCGGACGCCGAGGCCGAGCGCGTATTCGGCCAGGACGGCCGGATGGATCCAGGCCAGGATCCCCATCAGCGAGCCATCGCGCGTGGCGAGGTCGGCAGGGCAGCGATCGGCCACGGATGAACGGGCCGAGGCACTAGAATCCGGGCGGCGTCCCGATCCCGACGTGCCGCCCGAACCAGGAGCCCCCGCCGATGCCGACGCCCGAGCGCCACCGCGTGACCGTGATCCCCGGCGACGGCGTCGGTCCGGAGGTGGCCCGGTCGGCGGTCCGGATCATCGAGAGCGCCGGCGTGGCGATCGACTGGGAGCAGGCCGAGGCCGGCGCCGAGGTGTTCAAGCGCGGCGACACGAGCGGCGTGCCGCGCGAGACCCGCGACTCGATCGAGCGGACCCGGGTCGTCCTCAAGGGCCCGCTCGAGACGCCGGTCGGGTTCGGCGAGAAGAGCGCCAACGTCACCCTGCGCAAGCTGTTCGAGACCTACGCCAACGTCCGCCCGGCCCGCGAGCTCCCCGGCGTCCCGACCCGCTACGCCGGGGAGGGGATCGACATGATCATCGTCCGCGAGAACGTCGAGGACCTCTACGCCGGCATCGAGCACATGCTGACCCCCGACGTCGCCCAGTGCCTCAAGATCATCAGCCGGAAGGGCTCCGAGAAGGTCATCCGCTACGCCTTCGAGCTGGCTCGCCGCGAGGGCCGCGGGAAGGTCACCTGCGCCACCAAGGCCAACATCATGAAGTTGACCGAGGGGCTGTTCAAATCGGTCTTCGAGGAGCTGAGCGGGGAGTACCCGGAGATCGCGGCGGAGCACCTGATCATCGACAACGTCGCCCACCAGTTCGCCAAGGACCCGGCCCAGTTCGACATCGTCGTCACGACCAACCTCAACGGCGACATCATCAGCGACCTCGCGTCCGGGCCTCGTCGGCGGGCTCGGCTTCGCATCGTCCGGGAACTACGGCGACAGCGTCGCGATCTTCGAGGCGGTCCACGGCTCGGCCCCGAAGTACGCCGGCAAGGACGTCATCAACCCGACCGCGCTCATCCTGAGCTCCGTGATGATGCTCCGCCACCTCGGCGAGCAGGACGCCGCGGGCCGGATCGAGAACGCCGTCCTCCGGACGCTCGAGGAGGGCCGGGCGATGACCCAGGACCTGGTCCGCCAGACCGGCGGCGACGTCGACACCGCGACCTCCACGACCGGGTTCACCGATGCCGTGATCGCCAACCTCGGCCGGCGGCCGGAGTCCCTGCCGCCGGCCGGGCGACCGCTCCGTCGGGCCCGCCGCCGACGCCCGCTCGCCGGCTGGTCGTACGGTCCGGACCGCGACGCGCGGATCGAGCGGCGGACGGTCGGGCTCGACATCTTCATCGCGACCGAGCTGGCGCCCGAGGTCCTCGGGCCGGAGCTCGAGCGGCTGGCCGCGCCGACCTACCGGCTCGACTTCGTCGAGAGCCGCGGGACGAAGGTCTATCCGTCGGTCGGCCTGAGCGCCGACCGGGTCGGGCTGCTCCGGGCGAGGTTCCTGACGGCAGACGGCGGCGACGCGGTCGACGCGGAGCTGCTCGAGCTCCAGGCCCGGGTCGCGGCCCGGCACCCCGGCTGGACCCACGTCGAGAAGCTCCACGTCTTCGACGGCGTCGAGGCGTTCACCAAGGCCCAGGGCCAGTAGGGTGGCGAGGAGCGCGGGACGGCCCCGCCCAGCGGCATCGCCGGGCGTCGCGGCCGGTCCCCTGGTCGGGGTCGTCGGTGGCAGCCGGTCGGACTTCCCGATCCTCGAGAAGGCCACCGCCCTGCTGACGGAGCTCGGGGTGCCGAACGAGCTCCGGGTCGTGTCCGCCCACCGGACGCCGGACCTGCTCTACCGCTACGCCGAGGAGGCGCCGGGACGTGGCATCCGGGTCATCGTCGCCGGCGCCGGCGGCGCGGCGCACCTGCCCGGGATGCTGGCGGCCAAGACGACCCTGCCGGTGATCGGCGTCCCGATCCCGACCCAGCACCTCGGGCGGTCTCGACTCCCTGCTGTCGATCGTCCAGATGCCGCGCGGGGTGCCGGTCGCGACCGTGGCGATCGGCAACGCCGAGAACGCCGCCCTCCTCGCCGCCGAGATCCTTGCCCTGTCCGACCCGGCCCTCGCCGGCCGGGTCGCCGCGCACCGGGCCGCCCAGGCGAAGGTCGTCCTCGAGGACGAGTCGAACCGAGGCTGAGACTGGGCGGGGTCAGGGCGCAGGCTTGAGGGCCGTGACCACGAAGGCCGCCCTGCAGCGGGCGATCATCTGCTTCTTCGATGGGCCTGGGTCGCCACCAGCTTCGAACGGTCGCGATTGGCACGTCCTGGCGACCGGATCGTCGAAGTGACCGGTGATCGTCACGTGCCCTGCGAGGTGCGCCCCGAACGGGCAATCCGCCGCCCGGATGTCGGTGATCGTGCAGCTCCCGAGAGATGGCGGGACGCGGACGATGAGCCAGGCATTCTGGTCGACCTCGGGGGATGGCTCCGGCTGCAGGATCACGCCCCACCAGGGATCGGCGAGCCAGTGGGGGGTCATCTTGTAGGCGTTGACCCCGCCGAGTCCCTCGGTCGCCGGGACGTAGGCCCGGAACGTGAGCGGCTGCGATCCGAAGCAGGCGATCGCGTGACCGGCCCGGGCCACGTCTCGGACGGTCGCGAGGTCGGGCGTTCCGGTCGGGCAGCCGGTCGCGTCGAGGCTCGGCGACGGCTGCCCGCTCGTGGCAGCTGACGCGGTCGGACTCGGCCCAGGGATCGTCGCAGACGGGATCACGGACGCCGACGGCGCGACCGACGGGCGAATCGGGGCAGTTGTCCCGCCTTCGGTCCCCGAGAGCGAGCTGCCAGGGGCCGACGGGACCGCTTCGCTGCACGCAGCCCCAACGACCACGACCATCGAGAGTGCGGCCGCGAGCCTCGCGAGTCGGGTCGGATGAATGCTGGTCATGGCCCACCTCCTCGGGCGCCTGTCTCGTGATCTGACGCGTCAGCGGTCGCGCTGCGACGTCGCGGGTCCGTCAAATCGGCGACACCCGATGGCCTCCGACCGCGGCGGGTCTAGGATGAGCCGATGGACGACCCGAGGTACGAGCCCGGGATGCCGGTCCTCGATCGGCAGCCGGTCCGCGAACCGAGCCTGCCGCCGAGCCTCCAGGGGCTGCCGCCCCGGTCCGTCCCCGAGCTGCGGCCGACGCCGCTCCAGCGCCACTACATCTCGCTGTCGGTCGTCGCCCTCGTCTGCGGCGCGATCGCGATCAGCGCGCTCGAGCTCGGCGTCCCGCTCGGCAGCCCGCTCGTGAAGCTGTGCGTCGTCATCGGCGCGCCGCTCCTGTTCCTGACCACGGCCGATGCCGCGGTCCGGATCTGGCGATCAGCCTGGGCGTGGATGCCGGTCGATCCGGGCCGCGGCACATTCCGGCTGGCCTGGTTCGCGGCCACGCTCGTGCTCCTCGGCCTGCTGGCGGTGGCGACGTGGCTCGTCCTCGCGGCATGAGCGACGCCGACCGCGGCCCGGACGGCCGCTCGACCGACATCCCGTCCGGCGGCGGCGTCCCGGACTGGCTGGCCGAGACCCTCCAGCATTGCTCGCGCTGTGGCGCCAGGCTCGTCTACGGACCGCTCGAAGGCGAGCACCGCCATCGACTGGCCTGCCCGAGCTGCGGCCACATCGCCTACGTCAACCCGCGCCTCGTGGCGACGACGCTCCCGGTGTCCGAGGCCGGCGAGCTCGTCCTCATCCGGCGCGGGATCGAACCGGCGCGCGGCGCGTGGGCCCAGCCGGGCGGCTTCCTCGAGGTCGACGAGACGGTCCACGAGGCGGCCGTCCGGGAGACGCTCGAGGAGACCGGGCTGATCGTGGAGCCGCGCGAGATCGTGGGGCTCTACTCGCGGCTCGAGGCCAGCGTGGTCATCGTGGTCTACGAGGCGGCCATCGTGGGCGGGACGCCCCGCCCGTCGGTCGAGGCGACCGAGGTCCGGGCGTTCCGGCCCGAGGACATCCCGTGGGCCGGGATCGGCTTCAAGACGACCTACTACGCGCTCGTCGACTGGCTGGCGCAGCGCCGGCCGGACCTGGCGCCCGGGCCGCCACCGACCTGGCGGCGCTGGGAGGGCTGAGCCGGGCGAGTCAGGCAGCGGCGCCCGGTGCGTTCCTCGCCGGCCGCGGGCGCGTCGAGGTCAGCCACGGCCAGGCGCCCGAGAGGAGGCCGATGACCGCGATCGATGCCGCGCCGACGGCGACGAGCCCGAGCGTGGCGGGCCAGGTCGACCGGTCGTCGGAGGGTGCGCTCAGGATGACGAGGACCCCGTAGACCCCGAGCATGCCGGCGAACAGCCCGACGATCGACACGCCGATCGCCGCCGCCGCGCCCCACCAGCGTCGCTCACGGAGCGCCCAGGCGGTGACCACGAGGGTCGCCCCGAGGAACGCCCAGCCGAGCGACGAATCCCGCGCGACCGAGTCGCTGAAGGTAAGGGCGACGGCGTAACCCTCGATCGCGCCCCCGAACAGGATGAGGATCAGCGAGACCACGTTGATCGAGGCGGGTCGGCTCCGGCGGCGGACGGGTCCGCTTGCAACGTCGCCGCCGGCCGGCGGCGCGAGCTGGTCCGGGATTGCCTCAGACGCGTCGCTGGGGAGGGGTCCGGCGCCCAGCGGGGGCGCGTCGCTCGTTCGCTCGTCCATGGCTCGGCAGTCTGGGCGGCGTTGGTCCTGTCGTCGATCCCCCGGCCGTCCTGTCGCCGGCCATCTGATCGTGGGACGGGCCGGGCTCAGCCGAGCTCGACGAACACGTTCTTGGTCTCGGTGTACAGCTCGACGGCGTGCATCCCGAGCTCGCGCCCGATGCCCGACATCTTGTACCCGCCGAACGGCGCCTCCGTGTGGACCGAGCTGTTCGAGTTCACGCTCAGGACGCCGGCCTGGACCGCCTTTGCCGTCCGCAGCGCGCGGCCGATGTCGCGGCTCCAGATCGACCCCGACAGCCCGTACGGGGTGGCGTTGGCGAGGCGGACCGCCTCCTCCTCGGTGTCGAACGGGATGATCGACACGACCGGGCCGAAGATCTCCTCACGGGCGATCCGCATGTCGTTCGAAACGCCGCCGAACACCGTCGGCTCGAGGTAGACCCCGCCGGCCAGGGCCGGATCGGCGGGGATCGACCCGCCGGCGAGCAGCTCCGCACCCTCGTCGCGGCCGATGCCGATGTAGTCGAGGACCCGCTCCCGCTGGCGCGGATGGACCATCGGCCCGACCTCGGTCGCGTCGTCGGCCGGGTCGCCGACCTTGACCTTGCCGGTCGCCTCGACGAACAGCTCGACGACGCGATCGTGGACGGATCGCTCGACGAGGATCCGGCTCCGCGCGCAGCAGTCCTGGCCGCAGTTGTCGAAGACCGAGTAGGGCGACTCGCGAGCGAAGCGCTCGAGGTCGGCGTCGGCGAAGACGATGTTCGGGCTCTTGCCGCCGAGCTCGAGGCTCACCTTCTTCACGTTCCCGGCGGCCAGCCGCATGATCTCCTGGCCCGTCGTCGTCTCGCCGGTGAAGGCGACCTTGCCGATCCCGGGATGGCCGGCGATCGCCGCTCCCGGCGGTCCCGCCCGGCCCGGTGACGACGTTGACGACCCCGGGCGGGAAGCCCGCCTCGAGGGCCAGCTCGCCGAGCCGGATCGCGCTCAGCGGTGTCCAGCTGGCCGGCTTGAGGATGCACGTGTTCCCGGCCGCGAGCGCCGGCCCGAGCTTCCAGCTCGACCATGAGGATCGGGAAGTTCCAGGGCACGATCAGGCCGACCACCCCGATCGGCTCGCGCAGGGTGAAGTCGAGGCCGGGCTTGCTGACCGGGATCGTCTCGCCGAAGACCTTGTTCGCGGCCCCGGCGTAGTACTCGAAGACGAGGCTCGCGCCGAGCGCCTCGCCGCGGGCCCCGGAGATGGGCTTCCCGACGTTCCGGCTCTCGAGCCGGGCGAGCTCCTCCAGGTTGGCCTTCACGAGCGCCGACAGCTTGGCCAGCGTCCGGCCGCGCTTGCTGGCCGACCAGCTCGACCAGCCCTTCGGATCGTCGAACGCCCGCCGGGCGGCCTCGACCGCCCGGTCGACGTCCTCGCGGCCACCGAGCGGCGCCGTCGCCATCGTTCGTCCCGTGGCGGGCTCGAGGACCTCGAACGTCTGGCCGTCGGCGGCGTCGACGAGCTCCCCGCCGACGACCATCCTGGCGGCGATCTGGGCGGGGGCGGTCCGCGGCTCGGTGGTCATCGGTCGGTTCCTCGGTTGCAGTCGGACGGGATGGGCCCGAGAGGGGTGGCAGGCACCGATGATACGCCCGGTCCGGAGCCTCCTCCGGTCGCTACACTCGGGCGGTGACGACCCAGCCTCGACCCGCGGAGCCGTCCCGGTTGAGCGGCGGCCGGCTCGATCTCGTCACCGCCCGGCACCTGCGGATCTGGCTCGCGATCGTGCTGGTCTCGGCCGCCGTCGGCACGGCCGGCTACATCGTCCTCGAGGGGTGGACCCTCAGCGACGCGCTCTACATGACCGTCATGGCCCTGACGACCGTGGGCTTCCGCGAGGTCCAGGAGCTCGACACCGCGGGGCGTGTCTGGACGATGGTCGTCTCGATCGCCGGGGTCGGGATCATCTTCGGCACCGTCGGGATCGTCGCCGAGGCGATCCTGGCCGAGGTCGCCAGCGGCAGGAGGGAGGCGAAGCGGATGGAGCGGGCGGTCTCGGAGCTGCGCGACCACTTCATCGTGTGCGGCTACGGCCGGGTCGGGTCGATGGTCACCCGCGAGCTCGTCCACGGTGGGCAGCGGGTGGTCGTCGTCGACATCCGGCCGGAATCGCTCGAGACGGCCCGGGCGGACGGCCACCTCGTCGTCGCCGGCGACGGCACGTCGGACCGGGTCCTGGCCGAGGCCGGCGTCCAGCGCGCCCGCGGCCTGGTGACCTCGATCGACTCGGACGCCAACAACGTCTACGTCACCCTGTCCGCGCGGGCGATGAACCCCGGGCTGTTCATCGTCGGTCGGGCCAGCGGCGAGCAGGCCGAGGCAAAGGTGCTCCAGGCCGGCGCCAACCGGGTCGTCTCGCCCTACACGATGGCCGGCCGGCGGATCGCGGAGCTGGCCCTCCGGCCGCGCGTCGTCGAGTTCATCGACGCGGCGCTGTCGCACG
Source organism: uncultured Chloroflexia bacterium (assembly GCA_963708065.1). Classification (GTDB taxonomy): domain Bacteria; phylum Chloroflexota; class Limnocylindria; order Limnocylindrales; family CSP1-4; genus Chersky-267. Next base: position 78,661 of record CAVPRZ010000011.1, on the reverse strand, counting down.
GCGAGCTCGCGTTCTCGATGGAGGAGGTCGAGGTGGGCGGGGGCGGTCCGCTCGACGGCCGGACGGTCGGAGCGCTGCGCGCCGAGGGGATCTTCACGCTCGCCGTCGTGCGCGGCCCGGGAGCGTACGACCCGAACCCGCCCGACGAGCGGCTCCTGACCGTCGGCGAGACCCTGATCGTGTCGGGCTCGGCCGAGACCCTCCGCCGGCTCCGCGAGCGCGCCTAGGCGGCCGGGACCCGGGGCTGCCGGGCGGATCCCGCCCGACCTCCCGCTCGATGTTCCGGACGAGCTCGCCGACCTGCCCTCGGAGCGTGTCCGTGAGCGATCTTCCCGCCGAACCCGGCCAGGCTCCCGCCGAGCGTCAGCCCCACCGAGTAGGCCACCCGCGAGCCCGCGGCACCGTTCGGCACGATGTCGAACGGGACCTCGCACCGGAACGAGCCGCCCAACCCGCGCGGACGACCCTCGAGGACGAGCCGGAGATGATGCGGCGGGTCCGCGTCGTGCAGGGTGGCCACGACGTCGGAGCGGATGGTCATGAACTGGACCTTCGAGGCGAGGACGGCGACGTACCGGTCGGGAGCCTCGCGCGCGATCGACTCGCAGCCGGGCAGGATCCGCCCGAGCGCCGCGGGATCGTCGAGGATGGCCCAGATCTCGGCGGGCGACGCGCCGACCTCGACCGTGTCGACCGGCGGCTCGGTCACCCGCCGTCGACCGGGCCGGGGGAGACGTCGGCCGCGCCCTCGGTGGCGCCGTCCGGTGCGGCCTGGGCGCCGGCCGCCGCGCGATCCGCCGCGAACAGGGCGGCGCCGACGATCCCGGCGTCGTTCCGGAGCTGGGCCGGGACGACCGGGACCCGGACGGTGAGGAACGGGACGAAGCGGTCGAAGTTCTTGCTCACGCCGCCGCCGATGATGAACAGGCGCGGGCTGAACAGCCGGTCGATCGCGATCAGGTGCTCGTCGAGGTCGGCCGCCCAGGCCTTCCACGACAATCCGCGCCGGAGCCGGGCGTTGGCCGCCGACCGGCGCTCGGCGTCCCGCCCCCGGATCTCCATGTGGCCGAGCTCCGTGTTCGGGACCAGGACCGCCGTCGACGAACAGCGCCGAGCCGACCCCCGTGCCGAGGGTCAGGACGAAGACCGTCCCGAGCTCGCCGACGCCGGCCCCGAAGCGCATCTCGGCGATCCCGGCGGCATCCGCGTCGTTGACGAGCGCGACCTCGCGGGTGAGCGCCCGGCCGAACTCGATCCCGGCCGGGTAGTCGATCCAGCCCGGATCGATGTTCGCCGCGGACCGCGTCATCCCGTCGATGACGACCGACGGGATGCCGATCCCGACCGGCACGCGGGCCGACCGGATCGCCGGGATCGCCCGCTCGATTCGCTTGACGAGCCGCGCCGACTCGGCCACGACCAGGTCGGGCGTCGACGGGTTGGGGGTGGCGACCCGGAGACGCTCGGCGCCGCAGCGCCCCGCTGGCAAGGTCGACCGCGCCGGCCTTGATCCCGCTGCCGCCGATGTCGATCCCGATCGCCAGGCCGGTCACGGTCCCGGGCCTAGAAGTAGTTCACGGTGATGCCGCCGTCGACGACGCAGCTGGGCGCCGTTCGTCCAGCGCGACTCGTCCGACGCGAGGTAGATCGCCATGTTGACGATCTCCTCGGGCTTGCCGAACCGGCCGGTCGGGTTGCGCGCCAGGCGGATCCGCTTCGCCTCCTCGTCCTTGACGAGCCAGTCCATGAGCAGCGGCGTCTCGACCGGACCCGGACAGATCGCGTTCGTCCGGACGCCGTGCGGCCCGAACTGGACGGCGAGGCTGCGGGTCAGCGCGAGCAGCGCGCCCTTCGAGGCCGTGTAGGCGTCCTGGGGGACCGAGCAGCCGACGAGGGCGACGAAGCTCGCGATGTTGATCACCGAGCCCGGCGCCCTGCTCGACCATCCGCGGGATGGCGTACTTGCAGCCGAGGAAGACGCCCCGGACGTTGACCGCCATGACCTGGTCCCAGACGGCGACCGTCGGTGTCGGTCACCGAGTGGTCGGCCTCGGGCATGATCCCGGCGTTGTTGTAGAGGACGTCGACCCGGCCGAAGGTCGATCGATCGCGTGGTCGACCATCGCCTTCGCGTCGGCCTCGTTCGAGACGTCGACCTTGATGAAGCTCGCCTGCCCGCCGTTCGCCTCGACCAGGCCGACGGTCTCCGCGCCGGCCGCCTCGCCGAACTCGGCGACGACCACCCTGGCCCCCTGGGCGGCGAACATGAGCGCGGCGGTCCGGCCCATGCCGCCGCCGGCGCCGGTGATGATCGCCACCTTGTCCTGGAGTCGCATCCTCGCTCCCGCCCTCCCTCGCTGCAGTGCCACGTCAGGGTACGGCGTGAGCGGCCCACCCGGAACGTCATCGTACCGCTCAGGACGGACCCGGACCGACCTCCTCGTCCCTCGGCGGTTCGTCGTCGGCCGGCGGCTGGAACCAGGCCCGGTACCGGATCAGGGCGCCCAGGGCGATGAGCGAGCACAGGATCGTCGCCAGCGCCAGCAGCGGACTGAGGGTCCAGGGCGCCGTGATCGAGGTGATGAAGGCGGCGCCGATCGCCGGCCCGCGGCTCCGGCCCGACCGGATCTGCCAGCCGAACAGGAGATCGCCGACCGCCAGCACCGACAGCGGGACGCCGATCAGCAGTCCCGACGCCCCGAAGACCGCGACATAGAGCGTCGCGACGAGGAGCTGGACGACGCCGGCGGCGATGAGCAGGAAGCCGCCGACCCCGACCAGGACAGGTCGAGGCCCCGCCCAGCCGGCGGTCATGCGCGCTCGAGGTAGCGTTCGCGATCCCAGGGGTGGACGATCGCGTCGTAGGTCTCCTGCTCGACCCGCGCAGCGTTCAGGTAGTGCGCCACGACGTCCTCGCCGAGGATCTCGACGGCCGCCGTCGACTTCTCGAGCTCCTGGATCGCCTCCCACAGCGCCCGGGCATCCGGTCGCAGCCGGTCGCGAGGTAGCCGTTGCCCTTGTACTCGCGCGGCGGCTCGATCTTGTGGCGGATCCCGTAGAGCCCGGCGCCGACGAACGCCGCGTAGGTCAGGTAGGCGTTCATGTCGCCGCCCGGGAAGCGGCACTCGACGTGGAGGGCCTGTTCGTTGCCGACGACCCGGAAGCCGGTCGTCCGGTTGTCGCGGCCCCAGACGACGTTGACCGGTGCCCACGACGCGACCGCGAACCGCTTGTACGAGTTGACGTTCGGGGCGAAGAAGATCGCCAGCTCGCGGGCGAGCTTCATCATCCCGCCCATGAAGTGGCGCATCGTCGTCGACATCCCGTAGGGCGCCCTCGACCTCGGGTCGTGCATCAGCGACTTCGAGCCGTCGGCGTTCCAGACGCTCATGTGGAGGTGGCCCGAGGAGCCGGTCCAGGTGTGGTCCGGCTTGGCCATGAAGGTGATCCCCCAGCCGTTGAGGTAGGCGATCTCCTTGGCGCCGTGCTTGAACAGGACGCTCCGGTCGGCCGACTCGAGGACCTCGTCGTAGCGGATGTTGACCTCGTGCTGGCCGGGCGCCGCCTCGCCCTTGCTGAACTCGATCGGGATGCGCGCCTCGGTCATCTGGTTGCGCAGCAGCCGATGGAGCGGCTCGGCCTTGGTCGCCTGGAGCAGGTGGTAGTCCTCGTTGTAGCGCCCGAACCGCTCGGGCGGCACGTAGCCGTTGCGGGCCATGTCCTCCCAGCTGTCGCGCAGGACGTAGTACTCGAACTCCGAGCCGGCCTTGATGACGTAGCCCTGCTCGGCGGCCGCGGCGACCTGGCGCTTGAGGATCGTCCGGGGCGAGATCGGGATCTCCTCGTGGGTCTCCTCGACGATCGTGTCGGACAGGACGATCGCGGTCTTCTCGAGCCAGGGCAGGACGCGCAGCGTGTCCCAGACCGGGTCGGCGATCCAGTCGCCGTAGCCGGTCTCCCAGTTCATCAGGCGAAAGCCCTCGGGCGTGTTCATCTCCATGTCGGTGCCGAGCAGGTAGGTGCAGAAGTGGGCGCCGTGGTCGATGACCCCGTTGAGGAACGCCTGGGCCTGGACGCGCTTGCCCATGAGCCGGCCCTGCATGTCGGTCAGGGCCACGACCAGGGTGTCGATCTGGCCGTCGCGGACCATCGCCTCGAGCTCCTCGAGCCGGGGATGCTTCGCGTGGCCGTGGCTGTCGCTGCTCATCGTCGATCCCTCGTTCAGGCCGGTGGCGGGACGAAACGCGGAGGGCCGACCGGGTGGACCGGCCGACCCTCCGATGCTACGAGTCCGGTCGCCGGCGCGTGGAGCGCCGGCGACCGAGCGTGAGCTAGGCCGTGGTGGTGCCGCCCAGGTGCTCGGCCGCCTGCTCGAACTCGCGCTCGAGCTCGGTCAGCTGGGCCTCGGCGCCCATGATCCGCGGGCCCTGGAAGCGGTTCCGCGCCCAGGCGAAGTAGTAGATCACAAGGAACACCGCGACGATGAGCATGAACGGCCAGGCGATGTTCCCCGACGTCGGCCAGCTGAACAGGATCATCAGGACGATCACCCAGAAGACCGACAGCCAGGCGACCGGCTTGGACCAGCGGCCGAGGCTCCAGACCCGGTGGCTCGAGCCACTCCGTGGGTCGTCGCGCCGAGGTAGATGACGACACCGTAGGCGGCATACAGGAAGATCGTGCTGATCGAGGTCACGATGACGATCGCGACGCCGCCGCCGACGGCCACGCCGGCGACGGTGAACAGCAAGGCGACCACGACGATCCCGATCGAGCGCGTTGGCCGGGGTCCGATAGCGGTGCGAGACCTTCTTGAGCCAGCCGGACGCCGGAACCCCGTCGTCGCGGGCGAAGGCGAACAGCATCCGCCCGGCCGCCGCGACGGACGACAGGCCGCAGAACGCCATCGCGATCCCGATCCCTGCCGAAAGCAGGCGCCCGATGTCGCCCAGGGCGTAGTCCAGGATGTCGTTCACGGCATAGCCGCCGCCGAAGTAGTACTGGCTGGCGGTGCTCAGATCGGTCGGCAGCGGGTTGGGGAACAGCGTCGACAGGCTCGGCATGTGGGTGACCAGGGCGAGCAGGAAGACGAACCCGACGATCGCCGAGACGGCGACCGAGAGGAAGACGCCCCAGGCGCTCGCCATCCGCGCCCCGACCGTCTCCTCGGCGACGTGGGCCGAGGCGTCGTACCCGGTGTAGGTCCAGTTGGCCTGGAGGAGCGAGAAGAAGAACGCGAGGAACAGCGGATAGGTGATCGCCGCCCCGTACTGGAGGTGAACGACGCCGAGGTTGTTGTCCCAGCCTCCGGCCGCGTCCTGGGGCTGGATCGCGAACATCGTGAGCCCGCTCTGGTCGGGCTTGCCGATCGCGAACATGAGGACCACGACCGCGACGACGATCCCGATATGCCACCACACGCTGACCTGGTTGAGGATGGCCACGAGGTTGATGCCGGCGATGTTCAGGATCAGCTGGATGAGCATGAGGATGCCCATCGTGACCAGCTGGCCGTTGAGGACGACCGTCCCACCCAGGGTCAGGAACTCGGTGGTGTTGTCGTAGACGATCCCCGCGTTGGACAGGAGCGGGCGTGATCAGGGCGACGTTCAGGAATGCCGCCGCGGCGAAGTTGATCCCGGCGACGATCGCGAACTGGCCGATCAGGTTGAGCCAGGCGGTCCACCAGCCCCAGTTCTTGTTCTTCATCTTGCTGGCCCAGTAGTAGAGCCCGCCGGCCGTCGGATAGGCCGAGGCGATCTCGGACATCGACGCCGCGATGAGCAGGACGAAGACCGTCACGAGCGGCCAGCCGAGGAGCACGGCGGCCGTGCCGGCCCAGGCCAGTCCGTAGTCGTACAGGATGACCGCGCCGGTCAGGATCGAGATGATCGAGAAGCTGATCGCGAAGTTGCTGAACCCGCCCATCGTCCGGTAGAGCTCCTGGGCGTAGCCGAGCCCGTGGAGATCCTTGACGTCCTGGGCGATCTGTTCTTCCCGGGTTCGTGGCTGAGTCATCGATGCCTCCCTGCACCATCGACCCGGCGGCGGTCGCTCGATCGGCCGCCGGGGCCGGGCACCTCCCTCAGGGCCCGGCTGGGATGGGAACGCGAGCGCGGACGTTGGGCGGTCCGGCTCGCGGATGACGCGCGAGTCGCGGGGATGACGGCTGGAGGGCCGCGGTCGCCGCTCGCAGTGGAGCGGCGGATCGTGCTCGGTGGCAGCCCTCCTTTCCCTCGCCCGGGCCGTCCTGGGGGCTCGCCGGCGAACGATGGCCGGCACGATACTCCACGGAACTGCCGGGCGGAAGAGGGTGGTCCGGTGCGGTCTGTGCCGTACCGGGTCGCTCGTGGCCCGCCGGGGCCCGGGGCTCGCGGGCGCCGATCAGTAGATCAGCGTCGTGCCGGTCGGGAAGGCGTAGTCGAAGACGGTCGGCTGGAGGCTGGCGTCGGGGGCCAGGTCGACGACGGTCGCCTCGAGCGTCGTGGCCGCCCCGATCGTCTCGACGAGCCGGACGATGAGGCCGGTCTCGCGGTCGAAGGCGACCTGGAAGTGGTGGTCGGGCCGGTCGGCCCAGATCTCGATGGCCCGGGGATGGTCGCATTCGACCAGGACCGCCTCGCGGCCGGCGACGTCGGCTGTCCCCGACACCCAACAGCGGCCGGTCGCGAGGACGTTCTGGCAGTACCCGGCCGGATGGACGAACGTCTCCGGGAGCGTCTCCATCGGCAGCGCCGTGAGGGGTCGATAGACCGTCGACATCCCGGGCAGGTCGGGATCGTCGAGGCCCGACGACGGACCGTCGGACCGGGCGCTGGGTCCCGAGCCGGTGCGGCGCCGAATACGTCCGGACGATCTCGCCGTCGGACAGCCAGAGCTCGTAGTTGCCAGCGGTCCCGAGGCTCGGCGTCGGTCGTCGTCACCCGGGCGTGGCCGGGATGGCGGAGGGCGACGTCGATGACCGTCAGATGCTCCCCGAAGGCCGTCCAGGTCCGCTCCTCGATCCGCAGCCGGAGCGTCTCGAACCGCAGCTCCGCGTCGCGCGCGAACGTGAACAGCTCCTCGACGCTCGGCAGGCCGGCGGCGAGGCTGACGACCTCCGGTCGCGGGCGGCCGTCGACCGGGACGGGGAGGCTGGCGGCACGATCCCAGGGGCGCGACTCGGACATCGGCCGGATTGTACCGGGGCCGGGCGGTCTGCCGTCCCTCCATCGACCCGGGAGCTCATTGCGCCGCGCCGCTGGCACGCGCGGCGGCGACCCCGCGAGTTGACACCGTCACCGGCCTGGGTGTATATCGTGAGGCGATATATCGCCTGAGGAGCTATCCATGGAGCCCGGCCTGCCCGAGCTTGGACGATTCGCCGAACCGTCCCTGTACATCCTGGTCTCGCTCAGCTCGGGGCCCCGCCACGGCTACGCGATCAAGACCGACGTCGAGACCATCTCCGGCGTGCCGCTCGGACCCGGCACGCTCTACGGGGCGCTCGTCCGGCTCGAGCGGCGCGGCCTGATCGAAGCGCTGCCGCCGGAGGACCGTCGGCGGCCCTACCGCCTGACCGAGCTCGGTGCCGCGACCCTGGAGGCCCAGCTGGCCAGCCTCAAGGGCTTCGTCCAGACCGGCCTGGCCCGGCTGGACGAGCGCCGATGACCCTCCGGCGCGCGCCCGGGACACCGGCGCGGGGCATCTCCCGGCGCGAGCTGCTCCGGAACTCGCTCGGCGGCGGCGATCGGGCTGTGGGTCGCCGAGCTCGGGGCGGGGACGCTGGGATTCCTCTGGCCGAGTGGGACGCTCGCCCTGGCGAAGGTCAAGGTTGGCACGATCTCCGACCTCATCGCCGCCAACCCCGGCCTGCCCGATCCGCCAGGGGTTCCCGGCCTACGTCCCGGCCGCGCGGGCCTTCGTCGTCCTCGTCGACCCGGCGGCCGGCGGGTTCCGTGCAGGCCAGGATCCGAAGGGGGACGGCGCGGAGCTCAACGTCCGGGCGCTCTACCAGCGCTGCCCTCATCTGGGCTGCCGCCCCAACCCGTGCATCGAGGACTTCTGGTTCCATTGCCCGTGCCACCAGTCCCGCTACGACCGGCTTGGGACGAAGGCCCTGGGCGTCCAGTACGGTCCCGCCCAGCGCGGCATGGATCGGTTCGGCGTATCCGTCGAGCCGAGCGGCGAGCTGACGATCGATGGGACGAAGCTGACGCTCGGACCGCTTCCGATCGCGCTTGGCCAGCCGGGGATCATCCCGCCGAAGACGGCCAACGGGTGTCGCTGACGCGGTGAACGGGGCCACGCTCGTCCGGCTCTACCCTCGAGCGTGGCGGGCCCGCTACGAGGCCGAGTTCCTGGCGGTCCTCGAGGCAGCGCCGCCGGACCGGCGCGACCTCGTCGACATCGCCCGTGGCGCCGTCGACGCCCATCTCCACCCGGCCGAGCCGTCCCTCGTGCCCGGACTGGCGGCCGTCATCGGCGGCGGGCTGTGGATCCTGGCCGCGGTCCCGATCGCGGCCCTGCCGACGCCGCCGGACTGGCCGGGCTACCTGCTCGACAGCCTGCCTGCCGCGCTGCTCGCGGTCGTCTGCCTCGTGGTCGCGGTCGCCGGCACCTGGCTTCGCGAGGACGGCCGCGGGGGCGACGTCGGACGACGCCTCGGGCGGGTCGGGGTCGGCCTGGCGGTGATCGGCCACGTCGCCTGGGCGGTGGCCCTCGGAGCCACGTTCGCGGGGCTTGGCTATGGGGCACCCGTCGCGGTCGCCTCGACGGTCGCCGGCCTCGGGACGGTCCTCGTCGGGCTTGCTCTCGTCCGGGCGGGCGACTGGCCGATCGCCGGCTTGCTCGTTGTGGCGCCGGTCCTGCTCGTCGTCCCGCCGTGGCTCGTCCCGCAGGCGGCGACCTGGATCGGCTTCGGGATCTCGTGGATCGGGGTCGGCCTCGTCGAGCTGTTCGGGCAGCCACGGTCGCTCGGGCCGGTGGGCTGGTCGTCCTGAGCCCGCGGCGCTGACCATCGGGCCCGATCGTCCGGGCCGTCGGGCGACGTACACTCGCGCCATGACCGCGACCGGGTCGTCGACCGAGACGGGAGCTGGGGGCGAGGCCTTCCGCGTGGAGAAGGACGCCCTCGGCGAGGTCCGGGTCCCGGCCGATCGCTACTGGGGCGCCCAGACCCAGCGCTCCGTGGACAACTTCCGGATTGGCGTCGGGCGGTTCACCTGGGGACGACCGGTCATCCGCGCCCTCGGGATCCTCAAGCTGTCGGCCGCCCGGGCCAACCTGGAGCTCGGCCAGCTGCCCGCCGACACGGCGGCGCTGATCGAGACGGCGGCCCGCGAGGTCATCGACGGCCGGCTCGACGGCGAGTTCCCGCTCGTCGTCTTCCAGACCGGCTCGGGCACCCAGACGAACATGAACGCCAACGAGGTCATCGCCGGCCGGGCGAACGAGCTGGCCGGAGCCGGTCGGGGCGGCAAGAAGCCCGTCCATCCGAACGACGACGTGAACCGCTCGCAGTCCTCGAACGACGCGTTCCCGACGGTCATGCACATCGCCGCCGTCGAGGAGATCGAGGGCGCGCTGATCCCGGCGGTCGAGGCGCTGCGCGACACGCTCCGGGCGAAGTCCGCCGCCTACGCCGAGGTCGTGATGCTCGGGCGGACCCACCTTCAGGACGCGACCCCGGTGACGCTCGGCCAGGTGATCGGCGGCTGGGCCGCGCAGCTCGACGCGGCGCTCGACGGGATCCGCGGGACGCTCCCCGGGCTCTACCAGCTGGCCCTCGGCGGGACGGCGGTCGGGACCGGGCTCAACGCCGACGCCCGGTTCGGCGACCTGGCGATCGCCGGGATCGCCGCGGAGACGGGCCGGCCGTTCCGGGCCGCCGCCGACCGGTTCGCGGCGCTGTCCGCCCACGACGCCATGGTCGCCGCCTCGGGGGCCCTGCGGACCCTGGCCGTGGCCTCGATGAAGATCGCCAACGACGTCCGCTGGTACGCGTCCGGTCCGCGGGCCGGGCTGGGCGAGCTGCTCATCCCCGAGAACGAGCCTGGCTCCTCGATCATGCCCGGCAAGATCAACCCGACCCAGAGCGAGGCGCTGACCCAGGTCGCCGTCCAGGTCTTCGGCTGCGACGCGGCGGTCGCGTTCGCCGGGTCGCAGGGCAACTTCCAGCTCAACGTGTTCAAGCCGGTCATCCTCGACAACGTGCTCACGGCGGCGACGCTGCTGGCCGAGGCGATCCGCTCATTCGACCGGAACTGCGCGGTCGGTATCGAGCCGAACCTGCCGACGATCCGCCGCCACCTCGAGGACTCGCTCATGCTGGTGACGGCGCTCAATCCGCACATCGGCTACGAGAAGTCGGCCGAGATCGCGCTCCACGCCCATCGGACCGGGAGCTCGCTCCGCGACGCGGCCCTCGAGCTGGGCTACGTCACGCCCGAGGAATACGACGGCCTGGGTCGATCCGGCCGCGATGACCCACCCGCTCGCCGAGGGCTGACCGGCCGCGAGCGTCGCGGCGTGCTCGCCGCGCGTTGCCCGTAGACTCCGGCCATGGAGATCGCGCCGGAGCCGTTCCGCAAGGTCATGGGCCATTTCGTGACCGGGGTCACGGTCGTCACGGCCTTCGACGCCGGCGGCCGGCCGGTCGGGATCACGGTCAACGCGCTGAGCTCGGTGTCGCTCGAGCCGCCGCTCGTCCTGGTGGCGCTCGACCGTCGCCGGTTCATCACCCCGATCATCCACGAGGCCGGCCGATTCGCGGTGAGCATCCTGGCCGAGGACCAGCAGGCGCTCTCGGACTGCTTCGCCGGGGCGCCGGTCACGCCGGGCCGCGAGGACTTCTGTGGCGCGGCCTGGACGCCCGGCAGCACCGGCCTGCCGATCCTCGACGGCTCGATCGCCTCGCTCGAGTGCACGGTGACCCAGACCTGGCCGGCGGGCGACCACGACCTGTTCCTCGGTCACGTCGACGCGATCGCCAACGAGGAGCACCACCCCCAGCCGCTCCTCTACTACCGCCGCCGCTACCTGCGGGTCGACCGGGCCGCGGCCCTTCCGGTCGAAGGCCGCCAGGAGGGCTGAGCCGTGCCGAGCGTCCTCGCGAACGGCCTCGACGTCGGCTACGAGGTCCAGGGGGCCGGACCGCCGCTGATCATGCTCCACGGGGCGACGTCGTCGGGCCGCGAGGACTTCGCGGCGCAGGTGCCCCTCTTCTCGCGGGCGTTCCAGGTGTTCCTGCCCGACGCGCGCGGTCACGCGACGACCCGCTGGGACCCAGCCGCCGGGTGGTCGTACGCGGCGCTCGTCGACGACGTGGCGGCGTTCGCCGACGCGGTCGGGCTGGCGACGTTCCACCTGCTCGGCTTCTCGATGGGCGCCATGACCGGGCTCCAGTTCGCGATCCGCTGGCCGGAGCGGCTCCGGACCCTGATCGTCGCCGGGATCACGACCCAGCGAGAGCCGCGTGCGAGCGTCGCCCGCCGGCTCATGGACCCCGACTGGATCGACCGCAACGAGCCCCAGCGAGCCGCGGCGCTGGCCCGCCGCCACGACCCCGTCCAGGGGGTCGACACGTGGCGCCGCCTGCTGCCCGCGATCGCCCGCGACGTGGCCGACCAGCCGCTCCTCGGGCCGCGCGAGCTCCGCCGGATCGAGCTCCCGGCGATGATCGCCGTCGGCGACCGCGACGTCTTCGTGCCGGTCGACCATGCCTGGGGCCTGTCGCGCCAGTTGCCGGATGCGCGGCTCTTCGTGGCCCCCGACTGCGGGCACGAGATCATGGCCCGCCGGCCGGCCCTCTTCAACGAGGCGTGCGCCGAGTTCTACCGATCGACGGAGACGATCGCCCGCGGCCGAAGCGGAGGATCGTGGCACCCGACCGACCACCCGGTCGAGATCCAGGGAGGCTCGATGTGACGACGCTGCTCGCTCTCTTCCGGCGCCCGGACGGTGGGCCCGCAGCGCTGGCCGCCTTCGAGCGGGCCTATGCCGAGACCCATCTCCCGCTCGTCGCCGGGACGCCGGGCCTGCGGTCGATCCGCTGCGACCGGGTCGTCGAGGGCCTCGGGGTCCCGAGCGACCTCGTCCTCGTCACCGCGATGACGTTCGATGACCGGGCCGCGCTCGACGCCGGGCTCGCGTCGGACGCGATGCGCGCCGCGGGCCGGAACCTGCGCGAGATCGCCCCGGGGCTCGTCGACGCTGCTCGTCCTCGAATCGGCCGAGGAGCTCGTCCCCGAGGGCTGGCGCTGACCCGCTCGCAGGTATGAGCCCGGCTCATGCGCTGCCCCAGATCCGAGTTGCCTCACCTTCTGACTGGCGTGGTCAGGACGTGAGCCAGCACGGATCCGCAGCCAGCAATGAGCGGCACTCATGGCGGGCCGGGCGCGCTGCATGGATCCTGCGTGGCCCGGTGTTGTAATGGGTGACCGGCGCCCGAGCGACGCCGGTCGGACCTGCGAAGGGGATCCGATGACCGACACCGAGCTCGACCTGGACACCCGCCTGACCGCCCTGGCGGCGCGCGCGCCGGGGCGCGACGATCCGCCCGACCTGCGCCGCCGCGCGCGCCGCGGACGGTTCGCGATCCCGGCGGCGCTGGCGCCGTTGCTCCTCCTGGCCGTCGTCGCCACGGCGACCGCCGCCGTGGTCGTCGTAAACAACCTGGCCCAGGGGCACGAAGGCGTCGAGAACCCCGGCCAACCGCTCGCCGGCGCCGAGATGGAGTGCATGACGCCGCCGCAGGCCGCCGCTTTCCTCGCCGCCCACGGTTACACGGACGTGGTGTGGCAGGTCGAAACCGGGAACGTATTCGTGAAGGGCGCCGAGCGAACCGTCCTTCAGTCCACCCCGCCCGAGCACGGCTACGTCGTCCCGGCCTCAATCATCGATGGACGGCTCCAGATGATCGTCGATCAACGGATCGGAGTCCATGGGGTCGGTCGCTGCTACGGGATGCCGATGCCGTGACGACCACCGACGACCTGACCGGACCGGCGACGGCGGCGATCGCCGGTCCGCGCGCGACGGCCGCCTCGCGACGCGACCCGGCTGCGTTCGAGGCGGCGGTCCGCCCCCACTACGCCAACCTCGTCCGGCGCCTGGTCGTCGTGCTCGGCGACGAGAACGACGCCCAGGACGTGGCCCAGGAGGCCTACCTGCGGGCGTTCCGGTCGTGGGATCGGTTCGCCGGGGGCGACGTCCGGGCCTGGCTCTACACGATCGCCCTGCGGCTTGCGTTCAACCAGCTCCGCCGTCATCGGCGCTGGCTGGCCGCGATCCAGCGGATCGAGCCGCGGACGTGGAGCGACGCGTCGGATCCCGACCTGTGGGCCGCTCTCCACAACCTGGACCCGCGGACCCGGACGGCCCTCCTGCTCAACGTCGTCGACGGCTACACCCAGCGGGAGATCGGGACCATCCTGGGCGTCCCGGAGGGAACCGTGGCGAGCTGGCTGTCGCGCGGTCGGGCCACGCTGCGCCGGGAGCTCGACCCGGGCCGCTGACGCGCTCGGTCACCGACCCTGGGCCGAGGGGGTCCATCTCGGACGCGGAGCGGAAGCGGCCGTCGGGCCCTTCCGTCGCGGTGGATACTGGCGGCACGCACCGAGGGATCTGCGTGACCGACACCGCGCCCGCGCCGACGACCGAGAAGAGCGCGTCGACCGATGCCGCCGGGGGGCCTCGTCCCGTCGTCCGGGTCGATCTCCCCGCACCGGCCGCGTTCGCGCGCGGCGAGCCCGACCCGGCGATCGCCCTCGTCACGATCGACCGGCCCGAGGCGCTCAACGCCCTCGACGCGGCGGTGCTGGCCGGCCTGGCCGACGCGTTCACGAGGCTCGACAGCGACCCGACCTGCCACGTGATCGTCCTGACCGGCAGCGGTACGCGGGCGTTCGCCGCCGGGGCCGACATCAAGGCGATGGCCGGGGCGAGCCCGACGACGATCGGCCCGATCGGTGGGTTCGAGCACTGGGCGACGCTGGCGGGGGTCGGCGTCCCGATCGTCGCCGCCGTCCGCGGCTTCGCCCTCGGCGGTGGCTGCGAGCTCGCCCTGCTGTGCGACGTCGTCGTCGCCGGGGACGATGCGACGTTCGGCCAGCCGGAGATCAAGCTCGGGGTCATCCCCGGGGCCGGCGGCACGCAGCGCCTCACCCGGGCCGTGGGCAGGGCTCGGGCGATGGAGCTCATCCTGACCGGTCGGTCGATCGACGCCCGGGAAGCCGAGCGGCTCGGCCTCGTCAGCCTCGTCGTGCCCGCCGAGGAGACGCTCGACCGGGCGCTCGAGCTGGCCGGCCGGATCGCGGCGCTGCCGCCGATCGCCGTCCGCGCCGCCAAGGCCGCCGTGAACGCCGCCCAGGAGCTTCCGCTGAGCGAAGGGCTCGCCCGCGAGCGGCAGGCCTTCTTCGGGCTGTTCGCGACCGCCGATCAGAAGGAGGGGATGGCCGCGTTCGTCGAGAAGCGGTCGCCCCGATGGACCGGGCGCTAGGAGGCAGGGGATGACCGACGACTTCGACGTGGGCCGGCGGGGCGAGCGCCCGGGTGGCTCGGACTACGGCAGCGACGTCGGCCGCGAGCTCGGCGACGAGCCGGCGCCGGCCTACCGGGACGCGCCGCCCGACATCCTCGGTCCGATCGACGCGGCGGCGCCCATCAGCGGTCACGTCCGCGCCTCCGATGCCGGCGCCGGGGCCGCGTCGCTGACGCCCGAGCACGACTGGACGGCCGCGGCCGCGGTCGTCGTGCCCGTCCTCCGCCCGGTCGGGACGGTCGGCCTCCGGATCGACGTGGTCGACCGGGCAGTGCTCGTGGCGAACGCGAACAAGGCCCACACGCTGCCGCTCGTCGGCGACGGCCCGTGCGACCTCGCCGTCGCCTATGCCCTGCCGGCCACCGGGTTCGACGTCATCGTCAACGGCGAGCACCTGCTGTCCTGGAACGTCGAGCCGGGGGCGGTCCACGAGGCCGCGATCGCGAACCTGGCGGCCTGGTCGGCCGGCGCCGAGTGGAGCGACGAGATCTCGGGCGAACGGCGCCTGCTCAGCTCCGACACGGGCTCCGGGCTCGATGCCGCCCGGATCCTCCTCCCGGAGGTCCGCGACCACCTGGCCGCCGAGCTGGGAGGCAGCGGGCGGGTCCTCGTCGGGCTGCCCGACCGCCACCTGCTCCTGGCGGGCACCCTCCGACCCGGCGACGACGACTTCGCCGCCCTGCTCCGGGACTATGTCATCGAGCACAGCGCCGCGGCCGACGAGCCCATTGACCGGCGGATCTTCGAGCTGAGCGGGTCGACCCTCGTCGAGTTCACGGGCTGATGCCGGCGGCGTCCTTCTCCGCCCTCCGCTGGGAGGCCGCCGACGGGGTAGGGACGATCACCCTCGACCGGCCGGAGTCGCTCAACAGCCTCGATGCCACGCTCAAGCGTGAGCTCCTTGCGGCGCTCCGCCAGGCCGATCGCGACGCCTCCGTCCGGGCGGTCATCCTGACCGGCGCCGGTCGGGCGTTCTGCGCCGGCCAGGACCTCAAGGAGCGCCTCGCACCGGACGCCGCGCCACTGGACGTCGAGGTTCGCGAGCGGTTCAACCCGATCGTCCTCGCGATGCACGCGCTCAGCAAGCCGATCCTGGCCGCGGTCAACGGGGTGGCGGCCGGCGCCGGTGCGTCCCTTGCCTTCGCCTGCGACCTGCGGATCGCCGGCGAGGGCGCGAGCTTCGTCCTGGCCTTCGGCCGGATCGGCCTGATCCCTGACAGTGGGGCGAGCTGGTTCCTGCCGCGCCTCGTCGGGGCCGCGCGGGCGGCCGAGCTCGTCTACCTGCCCGACCCGCTGTCGGCGGCCGAGGCGCTCCGGATCGGGCTCGTCAGCCGGGTCGTTCCGGCCGAGTCGCTCGTGGATGAGGCCCGGTCAATCGCGGCCCGGATCGCGTCCGGCGCGCCGCGTGCGCTCGCCCTGACCCGGCGGGCGATGGCCCGGTCGCTCGAGGTCGGGCTGGTCGAGGCGCTCGACCACGAGGCGTCGCTCCAGGGGATCGCCGGGCGGACCGCCGATCACGCCGAGGGGATCGCGGCGTTCGTGGAGAAGCGGCCGCCGCGGTTCCGCGGGGAGTGAGGTCCGGCCTCAGGCGACGCCGCCCGGGACGGAGCACGCTCCTCGGCTGGCTCGCCGTCGTCGCGCTCGTCGGGTACATCCTCGTGGCCGTCTACGACTGGCGGCTGCCAGGCAAGGACGGGACCTCGTTCGGCCCGGTCTGGGCGGCCCTGAGCGTCGTCGCCGTCCTCGTGCTGCGGACGTTCCGCGGGCGCTGGGAGCCGGTCGACGCCCTTGCGGCGGCCACGGCCACCGCGGCGCTCCTGACCGATCTCGTCCAGTTCAACGGCCAGCTCCTGCGCGACCTCGGGATCTACCTGCGGGCCGGCGAGCACTTCAGCGCCGGGAGCCCCGTCTACCTGACCTCGCTCGTCACCGAGGCCCCGATCGACAAGACCACGTACCCCTTCCTCTACCCGCCGCCGACGCTGCCGTTCCTGGCCGTCCTGGCCGCGCTGCCCGAGCCGCTCGTCGCGGCCGGCTGGGTCGCCGGCTCGGTCGGGCTGGCCATCCTCGGCCTGCGGCTCCTCGGCCTGTCGCTGTCGTGGGCGGCGGTGGCCCTCCTGTGGCCGCCGTTCTTCCAGGGCCTGTATGTCGGGAACGTCGCCGTGCCGGCGTTTGCCCTCTTCGCGGCCGCCCCGTGGTTCGGGTCCGGGCTCGTCCTGGCCGGGGCATTCAAGGCGTACAGCGCGGTCGCGGCGCTGTGGCTCGTCCGGGAGCGCCACCTCCGGTCGATCGTCGTCGGCGTCGCCATCCTCGGCGGGCTCGCCCTCGTGACCCTGCCCCTCGTCGGGGTCGACGCCTGGCGCGCCTGGCTCGACGGGCTGCGGCTGTACGCGGCCTCGCAACCGCTCGTACCGGTGCTCCTGGGGTTCGGGCTGGGCGCCTACCTTCCGGGCATGGTCCCGCTCGCCCTCGCTCTCGCCGCCGTCGTCTGGGCGTGGCTCGGCCGCCGGCTCGACGGACTCGCCCGGTTCGGGGTCGCCACGGTCGTGGCCTCGCCGTCGCTGTTCACCCACGGGTTCCTCGTGGCCCTCCCGGCGCTCCTCGGGCTGCGGCCGGTGGCCCTGTGGTTCGCCCTCGGGATCACGAGCGTCGCGCCGGGTCTCGGCTGGTGGCTGGCGATCGTCCTCGTCGTGGTGGCCTCGGCGATCCCCGACCTGCGGCGGACCTCAGGCGGGCCGTGGCCGAGCGCCTACGGGACGGTGTAGGTCGCGACGGCGGTCTGGGCGACGAGGAACTTGGCCGGCGAGCCGAGGTCGGTGAAGCGCACGACCTGGAGCCGGAAGTGGTAGGTCCCGGGGTCGAGCGCGGCGACCGCTTCTGAGACGCCCTGCTCGCCCGTGGCGAACAGGACCGGGGAGCCGTCCAAGTAGCTCGGGCTCGGGTCGACCCTGGAGACGACCAGCTTCGCCGCGCCGAAGCACGCGGCCGGGCCCTCGTACGCCGCCCAGGAGAAGGCGGTCGTCGAGCCGTCGCCGGGCCCGACGGTCAGCGCACCGAGGTCACGGACCGGCCTCGCGGTGGCCGACCGGATCGGGCTGGCGGCGATCACCCGGTCGGCCGCGTCGAATGCCATCGAGCGGTAGTACCAGGTGCCCGCGTCGAGCCCCGCGTCGTAGGCGCTCGTCCGCAGGCGAGTCCGCGTGTAGGTCCCGTCGACGAAGGTCGCGCCGGCCCGGGGCGGGTACGCCTTCGGGATCGTGGGGCTCGTGTTGCGCAGCGTCGCGTAGTGGTCGAAGTGGTCGCCGTCGTAGGTCGCCCAGTCGATGACGATGCCGCCGTCGCATGACACCAGGTCCAGGCCGAGGCTCGCGAGCGGCCTGGGCGTCGGCTCGGGTGTCGGTTCCGGCGTGGGCTTCGGCGTCGACTTCGGGGTTGGCCTCGGCGTCGCCCGGGTGACCGGCCGCGAGGTGGGCCGGGCCGTCGGGCGATCGGTCGCCGTCGGCTCGGGGGCAGCGCTGGCCACCGGCTGCTCGCTGGCCGGCCCAATCGACGGCGGTTCGGCTGCGATCGTGGCGGTCGGACCGACGGCCACCGAGTCCATGACCCCGAGCGGGAAGCCGAGGTCGCGATCGCGACGGGCGTTGGCGACCAGCCACGGATCGGCCAGGACCGCGGGGTCGATCGGCCCGACGGCGAGGTCGGACGCGTCTCCCGCGCGGATGTCCACGGTCGCCGCCCGTCCCTCGCCGACCGTGGCCCGCAGGTCCGGGCCGGCCACGACCACGCTGTGCTGGAGCCCGAGCAGCGTGACCCGATCCCGGCCGTCGCCGGTGGGCTCGCGGTCGAGGTCGAACGCCGTCCCGAGCGCCGTCCAGCGAAGGGCTCCGGTCGTCACGACATAGGCGCCACCGCCCGGCAGCGCGACGCGGTGGTACGACCGTCCGGCGAGCAGGTCGAGCCGCGGGCCGTCGGCCGACAGGTCGTCCAGCCGCAGATCGGCGCCCCCGGCCAGCCGGGTCAGCCCGGCCCCGATGCCGAGCGTCGCCCGTCCGGTCGCGTCGACCCGGATCTCGTCGCCCGCCCGGAGCGACGTCCCCGGCACGAGGACGGAGGCGACCCCGTCCCGCACGATCGTCGCACCGACGGCTTCGGTTGCCCGCGCCTCGAGCGATGCCGGGAGGAACCGCCCGGAGATCGACCCGAGGACCGCGATCGCCACGGCCGCCGCGACGGCGACGATCGCCCAGCGTTGGGGCGCATGGATCGTCGCCGATCGGGCCGCCACCGACCTGATGATCCAGGCGAATGGCAGGGCGGCGCCGCGGGCAGGTCGTGTCGGCTCGGCGGTCGTCGCTCCGGCCCCCGCCGCGGCGTAGCCGGCGATTAGCCGCGACCGGAGCTCGGCGGCGAACGCCGGCCTGGGTTGGTCGAACCCGTGCGCCCCGCGATCCGCGCGTACGCGCTCGCCCGCCGCGGCCAGCTCCGCCTCGAGCGCCGTGAGCTCGCGGGCGTCCGGATCCGAGGCCACGTCGAACGGCACCGGGGCCGGGTCGGGCCCGTCGATCGGGAGGTCCGCGCGGCGGCGCCGGTCAGGCCGCATCGGTGGCCTCCCGCACCAGCGCTCGGCGCAGGGCTCCGAGCGCCCGGTGGACCTTTACCGCCAGCGTCGCCGGCGAGCACCCGAGGGCCGCACAGAGCTCGTCGGTCGTCAGGTCGTCGTAGAACTTGAGCACGAGGACCCGGCGGTGGGTCTCGGGCAGGGCGATCAGGGCCCGCTGGAGCTGGTCGCGATCGAGCGCGGCGGCGAACGCGTCGGTCGCCGTCGCATCGCCGGGCTCCGGCCGGTCGTCGGTCGGGCTCTGCCCGTCGTCGCGGAGGTCGACGGCCCGGATCCCGAGCCCGACCAGGCGGCGCCCGCTCCGGGCGTGGTCGACGATCGCGTTCGACGCCACCCGGTAGAGCCAGCCGCCGAAGGAGTCGTTGCGGAACGACCCGGAGCGGAGCGCTCCGAGCGCGCGCTCGAAGGTCATCGCCGTGAGGTCCTCGGTCGTGGCACGGTCGCCGACCCGGCGGGCGACGAAGCCGTGGATCCGGGGAAGGTAGAAGTCGTACAGCTCTCCGAAGGCGGCGCTGTCCGAGCGCGCCCGGACCACGAGGGACCGTTCGCGCTCGGGATCCATCCGGCTGGCGCCATCGTCACGAGCCATCTCGACTCGGACGATGCGGTGGAGCGGACCGGGCCGCCATCCTCCGGCCGTACTGCCGGCGACGGGACCACGGTCCGCTCCACCGGACCATGGGAGGGGGCTGAGCCGTTACGGGATCGTGACCTCGATGGCCGAGCTCTGGCCGAGCAAGACCTTCTTGCCCGCCGAGAGGCCGACCGCCTGAACCCGGTAGAACCAGGTCTGGCCGCTTTCGACGTGCGAGTCGGTGAACTGGGTGTGTCCGCGGTCCTCGGTGAAGAAGATGAGCTGGCTGCCGTCCGTCCAGGGCACGTACGAGGGGTTCTCCCCGTGTGACCGGACGACCTTGTACCAGTGGAACTTGTCCGACGAGCAGGCGCCCCAGTCGAGGACGACGTTGCCGTCCGTGACGTTGGCCTCGAGGCCCATCTCGCAGGGCTTCGGCGCCGCTGTCTCGTGGCGCACGATCGACTTGGCCCGGGTGCTGCCGAGGACCTTGTAGCCGTCTGCCGTCTTGTCGACGCAGAACACGCGGTACCAGACCTTGACGCCGACGGGGGCGCCCTTGTCCACCAGCGCGGTCTTGTAGCGGCTGTGGACGACCCCGACGAGCGTGTCGTTCTCGCCGAGCGGCCAGCTGACCTTCTGGTCGGTGGACCGGACGACCTTGTAGGCGTCGAACCCGCTGCGGTGGCAGGTGGTCCAGTCGACCTTCACCCCGCCCGCGGCGTTGGACAGGCGCAGGCCGAGCAGCTCCGGATGCGGCTTCGGCTTATGGGTCGGATCCGGCTTGTCCTTCGGATCGGGCTTGTCCTTTGGATCCGGCTTGTCGGTGGGGGTGGCGGTCGGCTGCTCATGGCCGCCGCCGCCGGGCGTGGCCGTAGGGTCTCCCGGCGTGGCCGTGGGCTGTCCGGGGGTCGGATCCCCGGCGGGGGGCGCGTCCGTCGGGCACGGGAAGACGTTGCCCTGCTCGTCCTGGCACATCGGCGTGTCCGCCGCTGTGAGAACGAGCGGCCCGACGGTCGTCGCCCCGAGGGCCAGGGCCGCCACGAGCAGCGCCGCGGCCGTCGCCGCGGGCATCGCGCTCGGCAGCCGCCGGCTGAATCCCCGGCCGAGCCTGCGACCGGAACGATCCCCATCCATAAGGTCCACCCCCAGATGATCCATGTCGTTCGACGGGTCGCGAGTGACTTGGGCGCGATCCGTGTTCACAGAACGCGGGGCGGCGTCGCGGATTACGGCCTGACGCCCATCTGATGGTCCGGGTCCGACTGGTACCGCGACATGCCCGCGGGCCCGGCGTACCATCGGGGACCACGTCCACCGCCGGCCGTCGGAGGCCTGTCCAGATGACCGACCCGCTCGCGCTCGACCCCGTCCTGCCGGAGTCGGAACGCAGCCGCCCCACCTCGATCGACCAGGTCTCCCACGACGAGCGCCGTCGCCGGTTCGAGGCGCACATCGAGGCCGGCGGGCAAGGTCGAGGCCGGCGACTGGATGCCCGACGACTACCGGACCGAGGTCCTCCGGTTCGTCGAGATGCACGCGAACAGCGAGCTCATGGGCGTCCTCCCGGAGCGCGAGTGGCTCATGCGCGCGCCGACGCTCCGGCGGAAGCTGGCCCTCACCGCCAAGGTCCAGGACGAGGTCGGCCACGCCCAGCTCCTCTACCGGGTCGCCGAGGACCTGGGCAAGCCGCGCGAGGCGATGTTCGACGACCTGCTCGCCGGGCAGGACGAAGTTCCACAACGTCTTCCACTACCCGACCCGGAGCTGGGGCGACGTCGGGATCATCGCCTGGCTGGTCGACGCCGCGGCGATCGTCGCCCAGCAGGCGCTGCGCGACTCGTCCTATGCCCCGTACGCCCGGACGATGCGCAAGATCTGCTGGGAGGAGTCGGTCCACATCATGCACGGGCGCGACGTCGTGGTGACGCTTGTCACCGGGACGCCGGTCCAGCGGGCGATGGTCCAGGAGGCGCTCGACCGGTGGTGGGGACCGCTGATGCAGATGCACGGCCCGCGGACGCCGCGCGAGAAGGACCGCGACCTGGCCTGGCGGATCAAGGCGAAGACGAGCGAGGAGCTGCGCCAGGAGTTCCTCGGGATCTACGTGCCGCGGATCCTCGAGCTCGGCCTGACGATCCCCGACCCGGAGCTCCGGCTACGACGAGGCTGCCGGCGAGTGGCGCTACAGCGGAGCCCGACTGGGACGAGCTGCGGACGGTGGTCACCAACCACGGGCCGATGTCGCAGGAGCGGCTCGAGTTCCGGCGGCTCAACCGCGAGGAGACGCGCTGGGTCCGCGAGTCGATCCTCGGGGCGCCACGGGCGATCCTCGGGCGGATGGCGTCGACAGAGCTCCGCCTCCGACCTCGGAGAGCGAGCGGCGAATCGTGATCGAGGGCGCCAATTGACCGAGTCGGTGCTCGAGCCGTGGGAGGTCTTCCGCCAGGAGAAGGAGGGCGACCCGATGCGCCACGGCGGGAGCGTCATGGCGCCCGACGCGACGCTGGCCGTGCACTACGCGCGCGAGCTCTATGGTCGGCGCCAGGAGATCGATCCGGCTGTGGGTCGTCCGGCGGGCCGACATCCACGACCTCGAGGACCCCGACCTGCTCCAGCCGCCGCTCGACCGCTCGTTCAAGAAGCCCGGCGGCTACGTCATGCGCGACAAGCTCGAGGCTGCCCGGGACCAGGCCGGCACGGTGAAGCCGAAGGCGAAGGACCGGTGACCTCGGCGGCGCGACCTCCTGCCGGCCACCCGGAACGCGCTCGGGCTGCTGCTCCTGGCGATGGCCGACGACGAGTTCGTCATCGGCTTCAGCGACTCCGAGTGGACCGGGATCGCGCCGATCCTCGAGGAGGACGTGGCGATCAGCTCGCTCGCCCAGGACGAGCTGGGCCATGCCCGGGCGCTCTACGAGCTGCTGGCCGACGTCGTCGCCGACGGGCGCGACGCCGACGCGATCGCCTACGACCGCCCGCCGGAGGGCTACTACCACGCTCGCCTGCTCGACCACCCGCGCGGCGACTGGGCCCAGACGATCGCCCGGCGCTACCTCTACGACACCGCCGACGACGTCCGTCTCGAGGCGCTCGAGCGATCGTCGTTCGCGCCGCTCGCCGGGCTCGTCGGCAAGATCCGGCGCGAGGAGCGCTACCACCTCCTGCACGCCGGCGCCTGGCTCGAGCGGCTCGCCGAGGCCGGTGGCGAGGCCGCGCGACCGGCTGGTCGCCGCGCTCGACCGGCTCGGTCCG
Source organism: uncultured Chloroflexia bacterium (assembly GCA_963708065.1). Lineage (GTDB taxonomy): Bacteria > Chloroflexota > Limnocylindria > Limnocylindrales > CSP1-4 > Chersky-267. The sequence goes on along the minus strand of CAVPRZ010000011.1, from coordinate 55,693 downwards.
GATGCCGGGACGGTCCTCACGCCGCTGCCGACCGAGACGGCCCTCCTGATGGCGGACATCATGCGCCGCCCCGATGGTCGAGCTCGAGGCCCGCTGGCGAGCGTCGATCGCGCCGACATTCGAGCGGCTCGCCCTGCCGGCCGTGCCCCCGACGCGCTCACCGGAGACCGCGCGCAGCGGGCACTCCGAGGCCTTCCGCCAGCTCCACGACCAGTTCACCGCCGTCCGCCGGATCGACCCGGCGGCGACCTGGTGAGGACGGCAGCCGGGTGACCGGCGCCGCCTCCCGGACCGGAGAGGGTCCGGGAGGCCCTGGCCGGCCTGCCCGACCCGGAGCTCCCGGTCGTGACGATCGACGAGCTCGGGATCCTCGGGCGAGGTCGACGTCGCGCCCGGGCGCGTCCGGGTCGAGCTCCATCCGACGTTCGTCGGCTGCCCGGCGACGGAGCTCATCCGGTCGGCCGTGGCCGAGCGGTTGGCGGCGCTGGCGCCCGGAACGGCCAGCCGGGTCGATCTCGTGTTCGATCCGCCCTGGACGAGCGATCGGATCAGCCCTGCCGGCCGAACGAAGCTGGCCGCCGCCGGCATCGCCCCGCCGGTGCCGGCCGGCCCGGGCGGGCTGATCAGCCTGGACGCGGTCGTCCCGTGCCCGTTCTGTGGCTCGAGTCGGACCCGGCTCGAGAACGCGTTCGGGCCGACCCTGTGCCGGACGATCCGCTGGTGCCCCGACTGCCGCCAGCCGTTCGAGGCGATCAAGACGGTCTGACGGCCACGACGCCGCCCGGTGCGACGCAGGTCACCGCCTACAATCCGCCGGTGAGCCGGATGCCCGACGCTCGGACCTCGATCGGCGTCGTCGGTGCCGGGACCATGGGCGCCGGGATCGCCCAGGTGGCCCTCGAGGCCGGCGAGCACGTCCTCATCCACGACCCCGAGCCGGGTGCCGTCGATGCGGGCCCGCGATCGGATCGCCGATGGGCTGGCCCGACGGGCGCGTCGGCGGATCACCGAGGCCGGGCGGGTCGATGCGCCGACGGTCGCCGCGGTGCTCGACCGGCTCGAGATCGCGCCGGACCTCGAGACGGTCGCCCGGTCGGCCGGCGTCGTCATCGAGGCGGTGATCGAGGACCTCGCCGTCAAGCGCTCCGTCTTCGCCCGGCTCGACGCGGCGGCCGACGCCTCGGCGATCCTGGCCACGAACACGAGCGCGCTGTCGGTGGCCGCCATCGCTTCGGCCGTGCGCCGTCCCGAGCGCGTCATCGGGCTCCACTTCTTCAATCCGGCCCCGCTCATGGCCCTCGTCGAGGTGGTCGCGCCGCCGGCCGCCGATCCGGGGGTCGTGGCGACGGCGACCGGGCTCGCGACGGGCTGGGGCAAGACGGCGGTCCGGACCGCCGACGTGCCGGGGTTCATCGTCAACCGGGTCAACCGACCGTTCACCCTGGAGGCGCTCGCGCTGCTGGAGGCGGGGTCCGGCTCGGTCGAGTCGATCGACCTCGCGATCCGGTCGGTCGGCTTCCCGATGGGGCCGTTCGAGCTGATGGACCTGGTCGGGATCGACGTCAACCTGGCCGCCGCCCGGGCGATCTACGCCGCGCTGAGCTACGAGCCGCGCTTCCGCCCGTCGGCGATCCAGGAGCGGCTCGTCGAAGCCGGCCGGTTCGGGCGGAAGTCCGGCGAGGGCTTCTACTGGTACGGCGAGGACGGCCGCCAGATCGGGGTCGCCGGCGCCTTCGCCGCGCCGGACGAGACCGGGCCGGACGGCCGGCCGGGACCGCGACCCCTGGCCCTCCCGAGCGGGGGTTCGACGGCGGTCGAATCCCACCTGTCCGACGAGGTCGTCGAGCGGATCACGCTCGCGATCGTCGCCGAGGCCTACCGGGCGCTCGGCGACCGCGTCGCGAGCGGATCGGACATCGACCTCGCGCTTCGGCTCGGGGCCGGCCATCCGCGCGGGCCGTTCGAGTGGGCAGCCGATCTCGGGGGTGCCCGGGCCGTCCTGGAGCGGCTCGAGCGCTGGCGTTCGGCCGGCCCACGCTTCGATCCGGCGCCGGCCCTCGTGGAGGCGGCCGCGACCGAGCGCTGAGTCCGCTTCGCTGCGCGTTTCGGCGGGCTGTCGCATCATGCACGCCGACCCGCCAGAGCCCACCGTGTCGGCGGAATCCTGGAGACCCCGTGATCCCCCGAACTCCTTCCATCCGGCGACGGCCGCTCGCCGTCCGTGCGTCCATCGCCGGAGTCGTCCTCCTCGTCGCCGTGTCGCTGCTCGCCGCCTGTGGCGGCTCGGGCGCCGCCCAGGTCTCGGCGCCCTCGACCGTCGCCCCGACCGCGTCGGCCCCGGCCAGCCCGACGCCCATGGACTCGGCTGCGCCAACGGGCTCCCCGCTCCCGGGCGAGTCCTCGCCGACTGCCGTGTCGGACTCGCCCGCGCCGTCGGTCGAATCGCACGCGGCGCCCGAGCTCGAGGCGCTCCTCCCGGCCAAGGTCGGCGACGTCCAGCTCGAGCGACTCAGCCTCAGCGGGGCTGACTTCTACGCGCTCGGCACCACTGACACGCAGAGCCAGCTCAACGCGATGCTCACCGCCCTCGGCAAGACCGTCGCCGACCTGTCCGTGGCCGACGCCGGCGACCCGTCCGGGCGGACGGTTCTCGAGATCGGCGCGTTCCGGGTGGCCGGGGCGAAGCCGGCCCAGCTGCTCTCCGAGTGGGTCTCGTCGAACCAGGCCTCCAACCCGGGCAACATCACGGTCTCGAACGAGACCGTCGACGGGCGCCGCCTGACCAAGCTGGTCGACCGGAGCCGGGACGTCGGCGCGACGACCCGGGCCTACGTCAAGGGCGACACCATCTTCCTGATCGGTGCCGACGACCCGGCGCTCGTCTCGGCGGCCCTGGCGCAGCTGCCGACTCCCTGACGGCCGACCGCGACGCGGCGTACGATGCGCCCAGACGCGTCCGACGGAGTGTGGTCGGCGTCTTCGGGGAGGCTCATGATGACTCGACGAACCCTGTCCTGGAGCGTCACGCTCGCGGCCCTGGTCGCCCTGCTCGCGACCGCCTGCTCGAGCTCATCGGGCAGCGCGGCGCCATCCTCCGCGGAGGGGGCGAGCAGCGCCCCGACCACGGCCCCGACCACCGCCCCGTCCGAGGCTGCATCGACGGCCGCAGAGAGCAGCGCCCCGAGCGCGGCCCCGTCGATCGAGATCCCGAGCTTCGTGCTGCCGAGCGACGACAAGGGCCTCGAGGCGCTGTTGCCGGACAAGCTGTGCGGCAAGACGGCCACCAAGGCGAGCATGAGCGGCGAGCGGTTCGCGGGCGTGACCGACCAGACCTTCAGCGACACGCTGGCCAAGCTCGGGAAGAGCCCGAAGGACGTCGCTTTCGCCCTCGCAACCGGGGCGCCCAGCAGTGGTTGCAGCGAGGTGGCCGTGGTGTTCCAGATCAAGGGTGCCGACCCGGGCCGCTTCAGTGACGTGTTCATCCAGGCCGCCAAGGACCAGAGCGACACGACCTACACGACCGGCAACGTCGGGGGCAAGAACGTCTACATCGGGACGACGCCCGGCAACGACACGAAGACGTACGCCTATTTCAAGGGTGATGGGCTCTTCATCGTGACGGCAGCCGACGACGCGGCGGCGGCGCCGCTCCTCCAGGAGATGCCGTGACCGCCGGGCGGCGAGTCGGCCTCGCGCTGGTCGCGACCCTCGCCGTCCTCGTCACCGCCTGTGGCGGCTCGTCGACGCCGACGACAGCGCCGTCGAGCGCGGGTCCGGGCATCAGCATCGCCCCGGGCGGCAGCGGTGCCGACTTCGCCAAGAGCGCCAAGCTCGAAGCGACGCTTCCCACGAGCGTCGGTGGCGTCACGCTCCAGACGGGCTCGATCAATGTCCTCCAGCAGTACACGACGGGGAACCAGACGACCAACCTGCTGACTCTGATGAGTGCCGGTCTCGGGGTGTCGCCGGCGCAGGTCGGGGTGGCCGCCGCCGCCGATACCGACGGCAAGATCCAGATCCTCGCCGCCGAGTTCAACGGCGTCTCGTCGTCGGCGATCCAGGCCCAGGTCGAGACCGTCGCCAAGTCGGTCGACCCCGGCGTGACGCTCGCCAACACGACGATCGGCGGCAAGTCCGTCACCACCGCGACCTTCCCCGGCTCGAAGACCGGACCGGTGATCTCGTACATCACCGGGGACACGCTCTACCTCGTCCAGTCGTCCGATCCAGCGCTCGCCGAGGATGCGCTGACGCAGCTCCCCTGACGATGGGTCGGATCCTCGACCGGCCGCTCCGCGACCCGTGGATCGTCGCCGCGGTCCGGACGCCGGTCGGTCGCTACGGCGGCGCGCTCGCGAGCGTCCGCCCGGACGACCTCGCGGCGCTGGTCCTGCGCGCGGTCGTCGACCGGGCCGGGCTCGATCCCGGCCAGGTCGAGGACGTCATCCTCGGCTGCGCCAACCAGGCCGGCGAGGACAACCGCGACGTGGCCAGGATGGCCGTCCTGCTGGCCGGCTTCCCGGTCGAGGTCGGCGGGCTGACCGTCAACCGGCTGTGCGGATCCGGCCTCCAGGCGATCAACTCGGCGGCCCACGCCATCCAGGTCGGCGACGGCGACGTGTTCATCGGCGGCGGGGTCGAGTCGATGACCCGGGCGCCGTACGTCATGGCCAAGCCCGAGGCCGCCTACGACCGGGGCGATCGCCAGCTGGCCGACACCACGCTCGGCTGGCGGTTCGTCAACCCGCGCCTCGCCGCCACCCATTACCCGTACTCGATGGGCGAGACCGCCGAGAACGTCGCCGAGCGCTGGCACGTCGAGCGCGACCGCCAGGACGCCTTCGCGCTCGATTCCCAGCGCAAGGCCGTCGCCGCGATCGAGGGCGGCCGGTTCGACAGCCAGATCGTCCCGGTCGAGGTCCCCCAGCGGAAGGGCGATCCGGTCGTCGTGACCCGCGACGAGCACCCGCGGGCCGACACCTCGGCCGAGGCCCTGGCGCGGCTCCGGCCGGCCTTCCGCGAGGGCGGCAGCGTGACGGCGGGGAACGCCTCGGGGATCAACGACGGGGCATCGGCCGTGCTCCTCGTCGAGGCCGATCGCGCCCGAGCGCTCGGCCTCCGGCCGCTGGCCCGGATCGTCTCGACGGCGGTCGCCGGCGTCGACCCGGCGATCATGGGCGTGGGCCCGATCCCGGCCACCCGGAAGGCCCTCGAGCGGGCCGGGATCGGCGTCGCCGACCTCGACCTCGTCGAGCTCAACGAGGCGTTCGCCAGCCAGTCGCTCGTGTGCATCGACGAGCTCGGTCTCGACCCGGCCCGGGTCAACGTCAACGGCGGGGCGATCGCCCTCGGCCACCCGCTCGGGATGAGCGGCGCCCGGCTGATCACGATGCTCGTCCACGAGCTCGCCCGGACCGGCGGCCGGTACGGCCTGGCGACGATGTGCATCGGCGTCGGGCAGGGGATCGCCACCGTCGTCGAGCGGATCGAGGGCTAGCGTCCCGGTCTCCGTTCGATGGCACCGGACCGTCCGGACCGGGCCCGATCCGGGACCGCCGTCGGGGCTGGCCGGGACCTTCGGGCCACGGCCGGACCGTCATTTCGACGTGATGCTTGCCGAAACTCTGGTCGGTGCGTACGATGGCCTCCTACGCCAACCGAACGCCCCCGTGCGGAGGACGCAGCGCATGCTCGAGACCCAGCCGACCTTCCTGAACCTGACCGACGCTGCGGCCACGAAGCTCCGCGAGATCACGGCCGAGGAGACGAACCCGAGCGTCGGATTGCGGGTCTACGTCTACAGCGGCGGCTGCTCGGGCTTCAAGTACGGGATGATGATCGAGGACGCCCCGACCGAGGAGGATTGCGTCCTCCAGGCGAACGGCGTGACCGTGTACGTCGACGGCAAGAGCGTCGACCTGCTCAAGGGCGCCGAGATCGACTACGTCGACACGCTGATGGGCGCCGGCTTCACCGTGAACAACCCGAACGCCGTCGCCGCCTGCGGCTGCGGCTCGAGCTTCCGGACCGCGGACGACGCGGGCAGCCCCCGGAGCTGCGCCCACTAGACCCGCCGCTCCTCCTCAACGAAGCCGCCGGTCCCCCGGCGGCTTCGTGATTCCGGGATCGCGCGACCGGGCCGCCTCGGGCGCGCCGTAAACTCCGGTCCATGGAGCTGCCGCTCTTCCCACTCCACACCGTCCTCTGCCCGGGGGTGGCGCTGCCGCTCCACATCTTCGAGGAGCGCTACCGGGCGATGGTCGCGCGCTGCCTGGACGAGGGTCGGCCATTCGGGGTGGTCCTGATCCGTGACGGGCGCGAGGTCGGCGGCGGTCCGACGAGCATCGCGACGGTCGGGACGATCGCCGAGATCCGGGAGGCCGGCAAGTTCTCGGACGGGCGCTACGAGCTCCTCGTGGTCGGCGCGAACCGGTTCCGGATCGAGTCGGTCACGGTGGGTCGCGAGCCGTACCTGCTCGGGGAGGTCGAGGAGATCGAGGACGCCGTCGGCGACGCCGACGCCGCCCGGGCCCTGACCGATCGGGTGACCCAGCGCTTCGTCCGCTACCTGGCGCTCGTCCAGCCGGCCGAGGGCGAGGACGCGGACGAGCTGGACGTCCAGGTCGAGGTCGACCTCGAGGACGTCCCCGACGCGGAGTCTGCCCCGACCGATCGGCCCGGCCGCGGCGGCGAGCGGGACACCGTCGGCGACGAGCTCGACGTTGCGGCCCGGCGGGCCGCGATCCCGGATGACCCGACGGTCCTGTCGTACCTCCTGTCGGGGATCATCCAGGTCGACCAGCCCAAGCGCCAAGAGCTGCTCGAGGCTCCGACGACCGAGGCCCGCCTCCGCGAGCTGCTCCGGCTGATCGACCGCGAGGTCGTCCTCCTGGAGCGGCGCCTGCGCAACTTCAGCGTCGATCCGCGCCAGTCCGCGCTCCGCCGCAACTGATCGTGCGCGTCCGCGAGGCGTCGCCCGCCGAGCTGGAGGACTGGGACGAGCTGACCGTCCGCTCGCCCGAAGGCAACGTCCAGCAATCCCGGGCATGGGCGGCCTACCGCGCGGCGTTCGGCTGGCGGCCGGCGTTCCTGGTGGCCGACGACGGGGCGCGGATCCTCGCCCTGGCGCGACCCTGGCCGCTCATCGGGAGCGACGGCGTCTACGTCTCGCGCGGACCGCTGCCGGACCCGGACCCGGGGGCCGTCCTCGCCCGCCTCGAAGCCGTCACGGCCTGGTTCGCGGAGCGCGGCGCCTCGGTGGTCTCGTCGGACAGCGAGGTTCCCGCGGCGTCCGGCTACCCGGACCTCCTGGCTGCAGCCGGATACCACCGGATCGAGGAGATCCAGCCGTCACGCCACCGGCTGGCCGTCGACCTGTCGGGCACGAGCGATCCGTCGGCCCTCCTGGCCGGCTTCAGCGCGACGACGCGGAACATGGTCCGGGCCGCCGAGCGGAGCGATCTGCGGGTCGTCGAGGTCGAGCCGGCCGGCGCCGTGGGTCCGGCCGGGCCGGTCGGCGAGGGGACGGTGGACCTGGTGTCCGAGCTGACCGCGCTGTACGGGCTGATGGAGGTGACCGCCCAGCGGCGCGGCTTCGGCCTTGCCTCGCGCGAGCGCTTCCTCGACTGGTCGCGGCGCGCCCATGCGGACGGCCTGATCGCCTACCTCGGTGCCCACGACCCGGCCGGCGAGCTCGTCGCGGGGGCGGTCTTCCAGCGGCACGGTCGGCGCTGGACGTACGCCAGCGCCGCCGACGACCCGCGCTTCCGGAAGGCGTACCCCGGCGCCGTCCGGCTGCTCGTCTGGGAGGCCCTCAAGCGGGCCGTGGCCGAGGGTCGGACCGAGCTGGACCTCGGCGGGGTGGACGTGCCCGGGGCCCGGCGCCGGCCGGAGCCGGGCGAGCCCGCGTACGGGATGCTGACGTTCAAGGAGTCGTTCGGGGCCCGCTGGATCGAGCTCAGCGGGGCCCACGAACGCGTCCTGAGCCCCGCCCGCTACGCCCTCGGCCGGGTCACCCGGCGGCTCGGCTCGGCCATCGGCCGCTCGACGGCCTGAGCGTTCGGGCCGCGGGGCCTCCTCGCGGGCCTGATCACTCGGAGAAGCGCTCCTCCTTCCACGGATCGGCGTCGTTGTTGTAGCCGTAGCGTTCCCAGAAGCCGAGGATGTCGTGGTCGAGGAACTCGAGGCCGCGGATCCACTTGGCGCTCTTCCAGAAGTAGCGCTTCGGGACGAGCAGGCGGAGCGGCCAGCCGTGCTCGGCCTCGAGTGGCTTGCCGTCGAACGTGTCGGCCAGCAGGACGTCGTCGTCGTCGAGCACGGAGAGCGGCAGGTTGGCCGTGTAGCCCTGCTCGGAGTGGGCCAGGACGTGGGTCGCCTCGGGTCGGACCTGGGCGCGCGACAGGATCTCCTGGATCGGGACGCCCTCCCAGGTCGTGTCGAGCTTCGTCCAGCGGGTCACGCAGTGGATGTCGGTCCCGACCTGCTTGCGCGGGAGCGCCTTGAACTCGTCCCAGGTCAGGGTGAACGGGTTGTCGATGGCGCCGAACACGCGGAAGTCCCACTTCGCCAGGTCGGTGTGGGGGACCGAGCCGTAGTGGAGGACCGGGAACTTGTCGGTCTTGTACTGGCCGGGCGGGATCCGCGCGGCGACGGCTGGGTCCATCGGCTTGCCGCCGAACAGGCGCTCGATCATCGTCCCTCTCCCGGTGCTGGCTCCGCGGCATCGTCCCACATCGAGGCGGCGCTGGCGATCCGGGCGGCGGCCGCGCGACCCGGGCGCCGACCGCGTCCCAGTGGGCCCGGCCGGGTCGGTCGGTCGGTGGGGTCGACTAGGTTATCCTCCGGTCATGTCCCTGCCCGAACCGCCCGAGGCGCCGTCCGGACCGGGGTCGGAGGCTGCCGCCACGGATCCGCTGAACGCCTCCGGCGCCGATCGTCCGAAGGTCGTGGTGGTCATGCCGGCGTACAACGCGGCGAAGACCCTGGAACGGACCTACGCGGACATCCCCCACGACCTGGTCGACCGGATCATCCTCGTCGACGACGTGTCCCGCGACGCCACCGTCGATGTCGCCCGGCAGCTCGGGCTCGACGTGATCATCCACCGCCAGAACCGCGGCTACGGCGGGAACCAGAAGACCTGCTACGACGCGGCCCTCGCGGCCGGCGCCGACGTCGTGGTCATGCTCCATCCCGACTACCAGTACGACGCGACCCGGATCCCCGATCTCATCGCGCCGATCGGGCGCGGCGAGAAGGACCTCATGCTCGGCAGCCGCTTCCTCGGCGACCCGATCGCCGGCGGGATGCCCCGCTGGAAGTACGTCAGCAACCGGTTCCTCACGACCGTCGAGAACGTCGCCTTCGGCCTCCACCTGAGCGAGTACCACACGGGGCTGCGGGCCTACAGCCGGCGCCTCCTCGAGACCATCCCGTACACCCTCAACAGCGACGACTTCGTGTTCGACCAGGAGCTCATCGCCCAGGTCGTGGCGGCCGGCGGCCTGCCCATCGGCGAGATCGCCGTGCCGACCCGCTACTTCGAGGAGGCCAGCTCGGTCGGCCTCCGCCGGAGCATCGTCTACGGCCTGGCCACGCTCCGGGTCGTCGCCCGCTTCCTCCTCCACCGCAGCCGACTCCGACGCTCGCCCAAGCTGAGCACCCGGCGTCCCGCGGCCTGAGGTCCGGACGTGACCCGCGACGTCGGCGGCCTCGCCCGAGCCGTCATCGGAATCGCGATCTCGGTCGCCTCGCTGGCCTACGTCCTGGCCGGCGTCGACCTGGCCCAGACGGCGGACATCCTGCGGACGGCCGTCCCGGCCTGGCTGGCCCTGATGGTCGCCCTCCAGGTGGCCGACATCCTCCTCCGGGCGGTCCGCTGGCAGCGCCTGGTCGCCCCCATCCGCTGGGTCCGCTTCCTCCCGATGCTGGCCTACCTGCTCGTCGGGTACCTGGCCAACAACATCCTGCCGGCGCGGCTGGGCGAGCTCGTCCGGAGCCACTACCTCGGGGACCGCGAGGGGATCAGCCGCGCGTCGGCCCTCGGGACGGTCGTCGTCGAGCGGATCGTCGACACCGGGGTCGTGGTCGCGATCGGGGCCATCGCGATCCTCGTCCTCCACGTCCGGGGCGTCGTCGCCAGCGCCGTGCTCGTGGGCCTGGCGGTGACGGGCCTGCTCGTGATCGGTCTCGCGGTCGGGATCGTCGCCCACCGGCTGCCCGGGGCCGACCGGGTGATCGCCTTCGCCGAGCGACGGCCGCGGATCGCCGAGCTCGGCCGGCGGCTCCAGGACGGCCTGGCCGTCGCCCGCCGCCCGTGGACCCTCGGCGGGGCGATCGCCCTGAGCGTGGCGGCCTGGGGCGCGAGCCTCCTCGCGGTCGCGGCGGCCGGCCAGTCGATCGGGCTGGAGCTCACGATCGGCGAGGCCGCGCTTCTCGCGTCGGGCGTCGCCCTCGCGACCGCGATCCCCTCCGCGCCCGGGTACCTGGGCACGTTCGAGCTTGCGTTCGTCACGATCGGGCGCGCCCTGGGGCTGCCGAGCGACCAGGCGTTTGCGCTCGGCTTCCTCATCCACGTCTCGATCCTCATCCTGACCTCGGTCGGCGGGGCGATCGCCGTCCTCCGTCTCGGCTGGAACCGGAGCGCCGGCGAGGTCGCCGAGGTCGCCCGAGGCCTGGTCGAACCCGAGGTACCGGCGGAGGTCGGGGTCGCGACGCCGGCCCGGCCCGCTCCGGGCCCGCCCCGATGAGCGATGCGCCGACGACGGGGCGGCGGCCGACGGGCGTCGGCGACGGCGAGGCGGCCGACATCACCGCCCTGGCCGATCCGCGGGGCTGGGCGCCGGCCGCCGCCCGGCTGCTCGCGAACCTCGGGTTCAGCCTGATCCACAGCGACCAGCCTGCGGCCCCCGGCGGCTCGTTCCTGCTCGTCGGGTTCCGGGCCAGCCCGACGTTCCGGCACTTCGACCCGGAGGCGCTGTCGTACTGGCAGGCGAGCGGTGGACGCGGCCGGCTGGTCACGATCGACCGCTCGAAGCCGTTCCCCGTCGACGCCGGGGTGTCGTGGGGCCGGCTCCGGATCGTCGACCGACTCGGGGTCGACAACCGCTTCCTGACGTTCGGGGGCGTCCTTCGCTCGGCCGTCATCGACGACGAGCTGACCGTGGTCTCGATCGAATCGCCCGGTCCGCTCGCGCGCTGGAGCGGGCACAGCCAGGGCTCGGACCCGCTGGCGAGCGAGATCGGGGCGTTCTTCGGGCGGCTCCTCGTCCGGGTCGACTACGAGCCCGGCATCGAGGCCCGGCTCGCCGGGACGCCGGCCGTCGAGCTCTACGCCGCGTTCGTCCGGAATGCCCACGCCCGGCTGGTCGCCGCCGCCCAGCTCCGCCAGACCGAGCCGGGCTTCGATCTCTGGGTGGCCCGGGAGGCGACCCGGCTCGAGCGGTCGGCTTCCGACGCCTGGCGGGACGGCGAGCGCCTCCTCGCCGAGCTGGCACTCGGGCGCTAGGAACCCGAATCGAAGACCCCGGCTCGTCGCCGGGGTCCTCGGAATTCGGGCGGATGACCGCTACGGCGCGGGGTTGGCGAGGTCGCTGACCTTCGTGAGCTTGTACTTGTCGGCGGTCGCCTTGGTGACGACGAAGCCGTTCTGGTCCGTCGCCGGAGCGAAGTCCAGGGCGGTCAGCTTGAGCGGGGCGAGCCGGTCCTTGAGCTTGGCGACCGTCTCGGCCGCGTCGCCGGTCGACTCACCGGCGCCCTTGTTGACGTACTCGAGGGCGGTCGCCGCGTACTCGGCCAGGATGTCGATGTCGCCCTTCTGGAGGGCGGGGAAGACGACCTCACGGTTGCCGAGCTGGAACTTGCGCTCGACGGTGAAGCCGTTGGCCTCGAGGATCTGGGCGAAGATCTCGCCGAGGACCTCCTGCTCGTAGAAGTTCGTCGAGCCGACCTTGACCGTGATCCCGCTCCCGGACGTGCCGCCGGAGGTGAGCCCGTTGGCAGTCAGCCAGGCCCCGGCCACGGACTTGGAGTCCTTGCCGTCGACGGTGACCTGCTTGTTGAGGTCGGTGAGCTGGTCCTGGGTCAGCTTGGCCATGAACGGGTTGATCAGGTCCGGCAACCCCGGGGCCTTCGCCAGCAGGTCGTTGCGAACGACCGGGACCAGGTTGTCGGCCTTCTGGAGGTGCTTGTCGTCCTCGAGCAGGACCAGGTTGTTGACCTGGATCGATGGGTCGGACGTGAACAGCAGGGCCACGTCGACGAGCCCGGTATTGATGGCGCTGAGGCTGAGCGGGCCGCCCGCGTCGAGCGGCAGGAACAGCTTGAACTCGACCCCGTACGTGTCCTTCAGGCCCGGCACGCAGAAGGGACGCTGGGGACACTCGGGTGGCCCCCCGAGGGTGAGCTGGGACGCGATCGAGCCGCCCGACGCCGACGACGGCGGCGAGGCCTCGGTCGATGGACTGGCGGCTGACGACGGAGCCGTCGTCGGCGCGGCCGTTGGCGATGGACTGCTCCCACCCGACGAGCAGGCACTCACGATGAGCGCGAGCAGCGTCGCCCCGAGAGCAGCCCTGCGGATTGCCCGCATGGGTCCTCCTTCCGTGCTCGTCCGGCGGCGTTTCGGGCAGGCCGCGAGGGACGTCCGCGGACTATAGCAGTCCCTCCCGGAACGCCCCATTCCGGGCGTCCTGAGCTGGATACGCCGGCGCCGCCGATCCGGATGAGGGTCGGATCTTGGGCGCTTCGACCGCGGCGCCGCGGGCTGCCGGCTAGGCCACCGGCTCGGGTCGGGCGAGCTCGGTCGGGGCCGTCTCGGCGCCCTCGGCGCCGGCCGCCAGCCGGACCCCGGGCGACACCAGCCGGCGCTCGGCGACGGTGAACCCACGCTCGGTCACGACGGCGAGGACGGCGACGAGGATCGCCCCGCTCACCAGCATCGCCTGGTCCTGGAGGGCGAACCCGTCGACGATGAAGCGGCCCAGCCCGCCGCCGGCGATCAGGGCGGCCAGCGTGGCCGTCGCCACCGCGGCGACCGAGGCGGTCCGGATCCCGGCCATCATCACCGGCAGGGCCGCGGGAAGCTCGACCCTGGTCAGGACCTGCGACTCGCGCATGCCCATCGCGCGAGCGGCCTCGACGACCTCCCGATCGACCCCGCGCAGCCCGACGTGGGTGTTGGCCAGGATCGGCGGGATCGACAGCAGGACGAGCGCCACGAGCGGCGTGATCAGCCCGAACCCGAGGAGCGGGAACAGGACGATGAGCAGGGCGTAGGACGGGATCGCCCGGCCGAGACCGGCGACGTTGACCGCGAGCGCGCCGCCGCGCCCCGTGTGGCCGGTGTAGAACGCGACCGGGATGGCGATCGCGAGCGCCACCAGGATCGCCAGCGCCGACAGCTCGACGTGCTCGACGAGCCGGGTCGGGATGCCGTTCGGCCCCTGCCAGTGGGCCGGGTCCGTCAACCAGCCGAGCGCGCCGGTGATCCCCTCCATCGGTCAGGCCGCCGCCCGGCGCGACCAGGGCGTCAGCAGGCGCTGGATCGCGACGAGGATGAGGTCGAGGACGAGCGCCAGGGCGATCGTCAGGACGAAGCCGACGTAGATCATCGTCGGGAACTGGCGGTTGAACCCGCGCAGCATCAGCTGGCCGAGGCCACCCTCGCCGATCACCGCCGTGACCATGACCAGGCCGACGATCGTGACGGTCGCGACCCGCATCCCGGTCATGATCACCGGCATGGCCAGCGGCAGCTCCACGCCCAGCAGCCGCTGGGGGCCCGTGTAGCCCATCCCGTCGGCGGCCTCGCGCACCTCGGCCGGGATCCCCTCCAGCCCGGCCAGGATGTTCCTGGTCAGGATCAGCAGGGTGTAGCTGATCAGGCCGATCTCGGCGGTGACCAGGGTCAGCCCGGTGAACGGGACGAGGAACGCGAACAGGGCGAGGCTCGGGATCGTGTAGAGCACGCCGAACGTCGCAGTGATCGGGCCGCGCAGGATCCGCTGCCGGCGGATGACCAGGGCGGCGGTGAAGCTAATCGCCAGGCCGATGACGATCGCCAGGACTGTCAGCACGAGGTGATCCATGACCGAGCCGCCGATCACGCCGAGGTTGTCGCGGATCCAGTCCCAGCGGATCATGCCGGGACTCCCGGCTCGGCGGGGGCGCGCAGCTCCTCGACGATCGCGTCGAGGGTGACGACGCCCTGGACCCGGCCGCCGCCGTCGACGACGATCCCGGCCTGGACGTCGGCGCCGAGGAGCATCGACAGGGCGTCCTTGAGCGTCGTCCGCGGTTCGAGCAGCGGCGACATCGGGCTGGCCATGTCGTCGGTGAGCGTCCCGACCGCGGGCAGGTGGCGCGGGTCGACCCAGCCGATCGGGCGATCCCGCTCATCGACGAGGAGCAGGTACCGGAATGGGTCGGCCGCCAGGCGCCGGGCGGCGTCGGCGGCATCGTCGCCCGGATGGGCGACGACGATCGGCGTCGGGCCCAGGTCGCCGACCCGGACGAGGGACAGCCGCTTCAACCCGCGGTCCGCACCGACGAAGCGGGCGACGAAGTCCGAGGCCGGGTTGGCCAGGATCTCGCCGGGGGTCCCGAACTGGGCGAGCGTCCCGCCCGCCTGCATGACCGCGACGAGGTCGCCCATCTTGATCGCCTCGTCGATGTCGTGGGTGACGAACAGGATCGTCTTGGCCAGCCCCTCCTGGAGCCGGAGGAACTCGTTCTGGAGCCGGTCGCGGACGATCGGGTCGACCGCCCCGAACGGCTCGTCCATGAGCATCACCGGCGGATCGGCCGCGAGGGCCCGGGCGACGCCGACCCGCTGGCGCTCCCCGCCCGACAGCTGGCTCGGGTAGCGATCGCGGTAACGGGCCGGGTCGAGCCCGACGAGGCCGAGCAGCTCGTCGGTCCGCTCTCGCTGGCGGGCGGCGTCCCAGCCGAGGAGCCGGGGCACGACGGCGACGTTCGCGCCGATCGTCTGGTGTGGGAACAGCCCGGTCGACTGGATGACGTAGCCGATCCCGCGGCGCAGCTCGGTGACCTCGCGCGTGGCCGCGTCGACCCCGTCGATGAGGATCCGGCCGGAGGTCGGCTCGATCAGCCGGTTGACCATCTTGAGCGAGGTCGTCTTGCCGCAGCCCGACGGCCCGACGAGGACGCAGATCCGGCCGGCCGGCACGAACAGCGACAGGTCGTTGACGGCGCCGGGGGTGTTCGCCTCTGCTCGCCCGTAGACCTTCGTGACGTGCGCGAACTCCACGGTCGCGGCGCGCCGGCCGGGGCGTTCGGTCGGTGCCGGTGCCGCGCCGGCGGTCGAGTCGCTCGGACCCGGGCTGGGGGCGACGTCCACGAGCTGGCAGTCCTCCGGGTGTGTGCCCGGAAACGGTACGTCAAACGGGCGGAGCGCTCAGGCGGGAGCCGGTCCGCGTTCGCACCGAGGCTCTGCCCTCATCCGATGAGCGCGGCTCATGACCCGGTCGGGTTCGATGCCCAGGCACCGCGCGACCGTGGTCGGTCGAGCTGCGGGGCCGCTCGGCTTCGCCCTTGGGCATGACTCCCACTCATGCCGCCTGGGGCGTCGGGGACCACCCTCAGCCGGCGTCCACGAGCGGCTTGACCTCGCCGACGAACCGCTCGAACGTCTCGACGTCGTACGGAGCCGGCTGCTCCGAGATGACCGTCCGGAAGCCGAGCTCCACGTACGGCCGGAGCCGGTCGGCAATCTCCTCGGACGTCCCGTTCCAGAACGTGTCGTCGTCGGCGACGTCGGCCATCGGCGTCCGGTTGAGGGCCATCGCCTCGTGCCAGACCCGTTCGGCCTCGGCGCGCGAGTCGCGGATCGTCAGCTTCACTCCGAGGGTGAAGTCGATCTCGTCGATGTTTCGTCCCACGGCCGCGCAGTGCTCGCGGAGGACGTCGACCTTGTGGGCCATCAGCTCGAGCGGGCCCATCGCGTTCCACATGTCGGCGTGGCGGGCGACGGTCCGGAGGGTCTTCTTCTCGCCGCTCCCGCCGATCATGATCGGGAGGCGGCGCTGGACCGGGAGCGGGCTGTGGCGGAGGTGGTCGAAGGCGTACCGACCGCCGGGCGCCGAGGTCACCTCGCCGCCGTCGAGCAGCTGGCGCATGGCCGCGACCGACTCCTCGAGCCAGTCGAGCCGCTGGCCGAAGTCCGGAGCCGAAGTCGATCCCGTGGGCCTGGTGCTCGAGCTCCATCCAGGCTCCGCCCATGCCCAGGATGGCCCGCCCACCGCTGATGTGGTCGAGGGTCGTGGCCGTCTTCGCCATGAGGCCGGGGTTACGGAACGTGTTCGCCCCGACGAGCAGGCCGAGTCGCGTCCGCTCGGTCGCCATCGCCCAGGCGGCAAGGGCCGTCCAGCCCTCGACGATCGGCTGGTAGGGATCGCCGAAGATCGCGTACAGGTGGTCCCACGTCCAGAGGTGGTCGTAGCCGAGGCGGTCGACCCGCCGGGCGGCGTCGAGCATCTCCGGCCAGGCGGCGCCCTGGCTCCAGAGCAGGATTCCGAGCTTGAGGTCACGATCGGGCACGGTGCAGATCCTCCGAGGCGGTGCGAGGGTGGGACGGCCTCAACGGTACGTCACCGCGGCATCGGACGGCGGCTGCCCGCGGCGCCTCGTCCCGCCTGGGATCCCGTCAGGCGAGCGGGAGGGTCGCCAGGTCGCTCTCTCCCGACCCGACCGGTCAGGCGTTGTCGAGCTCGCGGGAGACCGCCCGGAGGATGAACCGGGCCGCCTCGGCGCTCTTGCCGCCGAGCTTCTGTCCGTCGTCCTGCTCGAGCGCGACCATCAGGTCGCCGAGCATCGCGTCGAGCGCCGGCGTCCGGACGAGGTCGCCGGCCGCGAACGCCTCGTCGAGCCGGGCGACCGCCCGGCGAGCGTTGTCGACGGCGTGGCCCTTGTCGTCGACGATCGCCCGGACCTCGGTCCTGGCCGCGTCGGCCGCCGGCCCGCTGCTGGCCATCGTCAGGCCCTTCGGACGACCCGCGCCGCGGGAACCGGCTCGTCCCCGTTCACGAGGCCCGGCGCAGTCGCCGGTCCCGGCTCCTGCCGGCGCGCGGCCCAGTCCGAGTCGAGCATGCTCATCTGGAGCTCGTCCCAGTAGCGCCCGTCGCGCCAGATCGACTGGCGGGCCCGGCCCTCGACGACGAAGCCGGCCTTGCGGTAGGCCCGGATCGCTCGCTCATTGAAGGCGAACACCGAGAGGGCGACCCGGTGGAGGCCGAGCCGCTCGAAGGCGTGCTCGAGCATGAGCTCGGTCGCCTCGGTGCCGTAGCCGAGACCCCAGGCGTCCTTCTCGCCGATCGTGATGTGGAAGAGCGCCGAGCCGTTGTCCCCGTCGAGCTGGCTGAGCGCGCACGTCCCGATGAGCCGGCCCGTGTCGCGCACGTGGATGGCGAGGGCGAGCGAGTCCGGGCCGATGACCCGCGCCTGGAAGAAGCGGTCGATCTCCGCGATCGGCATCGGCCCCTCCTGGTAGCGGGTCAGCCGGGCGACCTCGGCGTCCGAGTACCAGCGCCGGAAGGCGGCCAGGTTCTCCGGGACGTGGCGACGGAGGACGATCCGCTCGCCCGTGATCGTGTCCGGAAACCAGCCGCGGTGGAGCATGGGCGACGAAGGTATACCATCCGCGCCATGCGCCGCTGGAGCGAGGTGGCCGAGCGGGTCGCCGCCACGACGCGCACGTCGGAGAAGACCCGCCTCCTCGCCGACGAGCTGAGGACGCTGCCCCCCGACGACCTGCCGATCGCCGCTGTCTTCCTGGCAGGACGGCCGTTCGCCGAGGTCGACGGACGGTCCACCGGACTCGGCTGGGCGACGATCGCCTCCGCGGTCACCAGCCTCGCGGGAGTGCCGGCCGGGGCGCTCGGCGAGGCCTACGACCGGTCGTCGGATCTTGGGATCGCCGTCGCCGACGTGCTCGGTCGGGCGAACGGAGCTCGGCCGCCGGTCCCCGCCGACCCGCCGGGGCTCGACGACGTCGCGACCGCCTTCGCCGCGATCGAGGCCGCCTCGGGTCCGGCCGCCAAGGGCGCCCTGTTCGGCGAGCTCCTCGCCCGGTGCGACCCGCTGACCGCCAAGTACGTCGTCAAGATCCTGTCGGGGGAGCTCCGGATCGGGCTCCGCGAGGGCCTCCTCGAGGCGGCCATCGCGAGCGCCTTCGATCGCCCGATCGACGCCGTCAAGCGCGCGGCGATGCTGACCGGCGACATCGGCGAGACCGCCCTGCTCGCCCGGGACGACGCCCTCGCTACGGCCAGCCTGCGCCTGTTCCACCCGTTCAAGTTCATGCTCGCGTCGCCGGCCGAGGACGCCACCGAGATCATGACCAGGCTCGGCCCGACCGCCTGGGTCGAGGACAAGTACGACGGGATCCGCGCCCAGCTCCATCGCCAGGGGGACGAGGTCCGCCTCTACAGCCGCGACCTCCACGACGTGAGCGGCCAGTTCCCGGAGGTGATCGACGGCGCCGGCGGCCTGCCCTGGGACGGCATCCTCGACGGCGAGCTCCTGGCCTACCGCGACGGCGCGGTCATGCCGTTCATCGCCCTCCAGAAGCGGCTCGGCCGGAAGGCGCCGTCGGCGGCGATCCGGGCCCAGGTGCCGGTGGTCTTCGTGGCCTTCGACGTCCTCGCGATCGGACCGCGGGGCCGCCCGCCCGAGCCGGTCCTGGACCACCCGCTGTCCGAGCGACGGCGGCGCCTGGAGGGGCTCGGCCTCCCGCTGGTCGACGACGGCGGCACGTTCGCGCTGTCTCATCTCGAGTCGGTCGACTCGGTCGACGATCTCGAACGGGCCTTCAGCGATGCCCGGGGGCGGAACAACGAGGGGCTGATGGTCAAGGACCCGACGAGCCGCTACTCGCCCGGCCGGCGTGGCCTCGGCTGGCTGAAGATGAAGAAGGCGCTGGCCACGCTCGACTGCGTCGTCGTCGGGGTCGAGGTCGGTCACGGCAAGCGGCACGGCGTCCTGTCCGACTACACGTTCGCCGTCCGCGACGAGGCGACCGGCAAGCTGGTCACGATCGGCAAGGCCTACAGCGGCCTGACCGATGCCGAGATCGCCGAGCGGACGGCCTGGTTCGAGGCCCACACGATCGAGCGCTTCGGGCGCTACCGGGTGGTCGAGCCGACGGTCGTCGTCGAGGTCGCCTTCGACGTGATCGTCCGGTCGAACCGCCACCGGTCGGGGTTCTCGCTCCGGTTCCCGCGGATCGCCCACCTGCGCCTCGACAAGACGTCCGACGAGATCGACACGGTGGCGAGCGTCGAGGCGATCTGGCGCGGCCTCCAGCACGGGGCGGAGCACCTGGTGACCGCGCGCGCCGGGAGTCCGGCCGGAGGCTGAACTCGGGGTGTTCGCGGGGTTCCGGCGTCGTATCCTGTCGCCATGTTCGCGCCCGCCCAGCAGACCGAGCTGACCCTGTACACCGACTCGTTCATCGTGCGCGGGACGGTCGAGACCCGCGAGCGACGGGTGAGCGACATCCTCAACCACGCCGAGCACGACTTCCTCGTCCTGCGCGAGGCCGGCCTCGACGAGTACGGCTCGCGCTCGGTCGCGGTCCAGGCCGAGTACGCCCAGGTCAACCTGTCGAGCGTCCTCTTCGCCGTCGCCAACGACTACGTCGGTCCCGCGCCGGAGCTGCGGATGCCGAAGGTGCCCGAGGAGGCGATGATCGTCATCCCGCCGTTCCGGATCACCGGCCGGATCCACCTGCTGCCCGAGCGCAACCTCGTCGACGCGCTCGGCGAGCTGATCGGCCGGTTCATCCCGGTCACCGACGCCTCGTTCTGGTCCGACTCGATCGGCGAGGCGCGCCAGACCGCCTCGATGGTCGCGGTCAACCACCACCGGACCCAGATCTTCGCCCCGCACCGCGTCGTCGACCCGTGGGCCGACCTGCGGACGGGCGGGTCGGCGGACGCCGGCTAGCTCCGGGTCAGCGATCGACCGGCAGGTCGAGCCGGTCACCCCATTCCGACCAGCCGCCGTCGTAGACGGCGACGTCGTCGTGGCCGAGCAGGCTCAGGACGAAGGCCAGCTTGGCGGCGGCGACCCCCGACCCGTCGTAGCAGACGAGTCGCCGGCCCCGGGTCACGTTGGCCTTGAGGAAGGTCTCACGCAGAGCGTTGGCGGACCGGAACACGCCGCTGCCCGGCTCGGTCGTCAGCGAGACGGGCACGTTGACCGCTCCCGGAATGTGCCCAAGCCGGCGGGTGTTGCCCTCGAAGCCGCGGTACTCGGCCGGCGCCCGGGCGTCGATCAGGATCGCGTCGTGGGATCCGAGGAGGCCCCGGACGTCCGAGGTCGTGAGGCGCATCCGCGGGACCGCCCGCGGGATGAACGTGGCCGGGGAGGGCGGCAGGCTCGCCCGCGACAGCTCGTGGCCGGCGGCGGTCCAGGCCGCCAGGCCGCCGTTCAGGATCCGGCTCGACTCGAGCCCGTAGACCCGCAGGCTCCACCAGGCGCGGGCGGCGTACAGGCTCGCGGTGTCGTCGTACAGGACGACCGTCATCCCGCCGCCGACGCCCAGCCGTCCGAGGGCGGCCGCGACCTGGTCGGGACCGGCCAGCAGGAACAGCGGGTTCTCCTCGTCCGGGTCGACGAGGTCCGTCGTCCAGTCGAGGTAGCCGGCGCCCGGGATGTGACCGGCCGCGTAGGTCGCCCGACCCGTGCCGTCCGGTCGCGATCGGATATCGAGGACCCGGACCTCCGGCCGGCCGAGGTTCTCGGCCAGCCAGTCGACCGTGGCCAGGAGCTCGGGGCGGGGATAGCCGCTCACGCCCGTATGATACGGACCCGTGGTGACCCCATTCCTCCCGGAAGGCGACCGGCTCGCGGCCGTCCGCGAGGCGCTCCCGGCCACGGCTGCCGGGATCTACCTCAATGCCGGATCGGTCGGGCCGCTCCCGGCCGAGACCCATCGGGCGATGGCAGAGCTCGCCGAGCGCGAGCTCACGGTCGGCCGGGCCAGCCTCGACGACTTCGTCGATCTCCTCGAGCGGATGGACGAGGCACGCGCGGCGGTCGCCGCGATCGCCCGGGCCGCCCCGGCCGAGATCGCCCTCACCCACTCGACGACGGATGCCCTGAACGTCGCCAGCTGGAGCGTCGACTGGCGGCCCGGCGACCGGGCCGTGACGACCCGGTTCGAGCATGCCGGCGCCCTTGGCCCGCTGTACACGCTGCGCGACCGGCTCGGGATCGAGCTGGTCATGACCGACCTCGGCGACGGCGGCGACGACGAACGGACCCTGGCCGCCCTGGATGCGGCCATCGTGCCCGGGACGAAGCTCGTCTCGGTGAGCCACGTCAGCTGGACGACCGGCGCGGTGCTGCCGGTCGCCCGCATCGCCGAGCTGGCCCGGGCGCGCGGTGCCGTGACCGTCGTCGACGGCGCCCAGGCGATCGGGGCGATCCCGGTCGAGGTCGGAGCGCTCGGCGTCGACTTCTACGCGATCCCCGCCCAGAAGTGGCTGCTCGGGCCCGAGGGGATCGCGGCGCTCTACTGCGCCCCGGCGGCGATCGAGCGGGCTCGCCAGACGTTCGCCGGGTTCTTCTCGTACGCCAGCCACGACCTCGTCGGGGCCGCGACGCTCCACGCTGCCGCCCGCCGCTTCGAGACCTCCGGCTACTCGCGACCGGTCGTGCTCGGCATGGCCCGCAGCCTGGCCTGGCTGTCGATGTTCGTCGGTCTCGACTGGGTCCACCGGCGCGGACACGAGCTCGCCCGGGCGACCGCCGAGCGCCTCGCCGCGATCCCCGGCGTCGAGCTCCTCACCCCGCGCGAGCGGATGGCGAACCTCATCTCGTTCCGGATCGCGGGCTGGACAAGCGACGAGGCGTTCGAGGAGATCAGCCGTCGCTGCTTCGCGATCTTCCGGACCCTGCCGACCGACGCGCTCCGGATCAGCGTCGGGTTCTACAACACGGAAGAGGAGCTCGAGCGGTTCGCCGCCACCGTCGAGCTCGTCGCGGGTCACACCCCGGCGACGCTGCCGCCACGGCGGATGCTGGCGATGCTCGGCGAGGAGGCATGACCGCCGACGAGCGGGGCCGGGAGGGCGTCCGGCGACGCGGCTGGTTCGAGGTCCGCTGGCGCCAGTTCCGGAACGCCCCGCGACCGGTCGTCAGGGCCGTGCTGAGCCCGCTCGTCGTGGCGATCGTGCTCGGTCTCGGCTACCTGGCGTACGACGTCGCGCTGACCCGCGGGGCGAGCCTGCCGGGCGGCGACCTGCGGGCGCTGGCGGTCGCCTGCTTCGTCGTCCTCGTCGTGACGACGGGGGCGCTGATCACCTACCTCATCGTTCCTCAGCCGACCGGGGCCGGCGGCCGACGGACGCGAAGCCTCGTGGAGCGCCGCCCTCGGGCTGTTCGCCGCCGTCCCGATCGCGTACCTCGTCCTGGTCGTCGAGAGCCAGCTCCTGCGGCCGCTCCTGACCTGAGCGTCCGATGGCGGCGCGACGCGCGTGCCGGGACATGCGCGCCGCGGGGCTGACGCGGGGCCCGGGCGGTCGCTCGTTCGGGCACGTGGACCCGTGCACCGTTTCGGCGCTCGTGGAGTCCACCCGGGGCTAGCCCCTCCGTACCATTCCGCGCTATCGTGCGGCGGCTATCATCTGCCTCGGGACCGTCGACTGCCCTCGGTCCCGTACGATCGTCCAGAGGTTGCACGTGTCCTCAGAAGAGCATCACGTCGCACTGCCGAAGCTCTATGGCGCCCCCGCGTACGCGCGGCCGCCGCGCCCGAGGGAGACGATCGAGCGCCCGGTCGACCCGGACGACCTGCCGCTCGAGGTCGAGCGGACCGCTGAGGAGCACGAGCTCGCGTCGCGGATGGTCGGCAGCATGTTCGCCCCGGTCCTGCTCGGCCAGCCCAACGGCAACGGGCGCCACGGCCAGATCGAGGCCCGGCCGTTCAGCCTCCGCGGGATCACCGGGAAGCTCTTCCGCAACTCATAGCCCGCCCCGTCTCGCGGTTCGCGTCGCCGATTCGGCGGGCATCCCCAGGTTGGTGCACCACGCGCACCGTTCCGCCCGTCCGCCGGCCTCTCGGCGGTGCGCCACGCGCACCAACGGACGGCGGAGTAGGCCCAGTCGAGGTCTTGAAGCCTCTTCCTCCGCCGGTTGGAGCACCTCACGCACCAACGGGAGGTGGAGTGGCCCTGCGTGACGTCCGGAGCCACCCTCCTTCGCTGGTTGGTGCATCATGCGCACCCGCTCGTCCCCGTAGCGCGGCCCCGCCGTGGATCCGATCGTCCCGCAGCGGGGCCGCCACCCGCCACTGAAACCTAGACAATTGGTCCGATCCATGCCGTAATACGCGGTATGGTCAGAGAAGAACCACGCACCCTCCGGATCGGCGAGGCGGCCGAGCTGCTCGGTGTCGGGGTCGATACGGTCCGCCGCTGGGAGGCCGACGGCAAGCTCGAGACCGTGCGCACGGCCGGCGGCCAGCGGCTCGTCCCGCTCGCCGAGGTCAGCCGTCTCCTGGCCGAGCGCCGGCGACAGACGAGCGACCGCCCGATCGTCGCCCAATCGGCCCGCAACCGGTTCGCCGGGATCGTCACCCGGGTCGAGCGCGACCGGGTCGCCGCAGTCGTCGAGGTCCTCGCCGGGCCCCACCGGCTCGTGAGCCTGATGACCGCCGAGGCCGTCGACGAGTTGGGGCTCGCGGTCGGCGTCGAGGCGGTCTGCGTCGTCAAGGCGACCCACGTCATCGTCGAGATCCCCTCGGCGAGGGAACCGCGAGCCTGATGAGGCGACTGCCCTCGCCGGTCGTACTCGTCATCGTCCTCGCGGTCGTCCTCGCGGCCTGCTCGAGCGACGGCGCCGCGGCGTCGGCGACCGGATCACCCGGCCCTGCATCGCCATCGGTCTCGGCGGGCGACCTGACGATCTACGGCGCCGCATCGCTCAAGGGCGCGCTCGACAAAGCCAAGGCCGCCTACGAGGCGGCCAACCCGGGCACGACGCTCGTGATCTCGACCGACTCGTCGTCCGCCCTCGAGACGAAGATCGAGCAGGGTGCGCCGGCCGACGTCTTCCTGTCCGCCGACACGTCGAACCCCAAGAAGCTCGTCGACAAGGGCCTCGCCGCGGGCGACCCGGTGCACGTTCGCCGGCAACAAGCTGACGGTCATCGTCCCGGCCGACAACCCGGCCGGCATCAGGACGCCGGCCGACCTCGCCAGGTCCGGGGTCAAGGTCATCGCCGCCGGCGATGACGTGCCGATCACGAAGTACGCGACCCAGCTCGTCGCGAACCTCGCCAAGGAGGCCGGCTACCCGGCCGACTTCGCCGCCGCCTACGCGGCCAACGTCGCGTCGAAGGAGGACAACGTCAAGGCCGTCGTCGCCAAGGTCGAGCTCGGCGAGGGCGACGCAGGCATCGTCTACGTCACCGACGCGAAGGCCTCGACGAAGGTCTCCACTGTCGACGTCCCAGACTCCGCCAACGTCCCGGCGACCTACGACGGCCTCGTCGTCCGGGCGTCCAGGAACCCTGCCGCGGCGACGGCCTTCCTCGACTGGTTCGCCGGACCGGACGGCCAGGCGATCCTCCGCAGCTTCGGATTCCTCCCACCGCCGTGACCGCCGAGGTCCACGTCTGATGACCGGTCGGTCGATCACCCGGTTCGATCGTCCGGCGCCCGGTCGCGTCCGGTCCGTCGGCTCCTCCGCCCAGCGAATCCCGGCGGCGGTCGTTGTCGTCGCCGCGATCGCCGCGGCGCTGCTCGCCCTGCCGGTGGTCGCGCTCCTCGGGAAGGCGATCGTCGACGGTGCCCTCGCCGGCGCGCTCCGAGACCCGGCCATCGTCGCCGCGCTCACCCTGAGCCTGCTCACCACCGCCGTCAGCCTGGTCATCACCGTCGTGCTGGGGACCCCGCTGGCGTTCGTCCTCGCGCGGCGGAGGTTCCCTGGCTCTCCGCTCGTCGAGGCGATCGTCGACCTGCCGATCGTCCTGCCGCCGTCGGTCGCCGGGCTGGCGCTCCTGCTGGCCGTCGGCCGGCGCGGCCTTCTCGGGGAGCCGCTGGGCGCGCTGGGGGTCGAGCTTCCGTTCACGACCGCGGCGGTCATCCTGGCCCAGACGTTCGTGTCGGCGCCGTTCTACATCCGGGCTGCCCGGGCGGGGTTCATCGGCGTCGACGCGGACCTCGAGGACGCGGCACGGGTCGACGGCGGCGACGAGTGGGCGGTCGTCCGGCGGATCACGCTGCCCCTGGCCGGGGCCGCCCTCGCCTCCGGGCTGGTGCTGAGCTGGGCCCGGGCGATGGGCGAGTTCGGGGCGACGATCATGTTCGCCGGCAACGTCCAGGGCCTGACCCAGACGCTGCCGCTGATGGTCTACTCGGAGTTCCAGTCGAGCCTCGACGCCTCGGTCGCGGCGGCGGCGATCCTCGTCCTCGCGGCGCTCGGCGTCCTCGTCGCCGTCCGGATCGTCCACTGGCGGTCGGCCTTCGCGATCTCGTCGGTGAGCTGACCGGCCGGCGACCTGGTGCTACGATCGGCCGTGGGGGAGTAGCTCAGTTGGTGAGAGCAGCCGTCTTATACACGGCCGGTCCCTGGTTCGAGTCCAGGCTCCCCTACCAGCCCCCGGTCGGCGTGGACGGCGCGCCACCTGCTGGCATCTTGGCCTAGCGGCGTGATACAAATCGCGGCATGACCGCGTCCCGCGCCGAGGTCCGTCCCCGCTGGCACTATGCCTTCGTCGTCGCGGCCGTGACGTTCGCGGTCATCCTCGTGACGGCCGGCGTCCGGGCGGCCCCCGGCGCCCTCATCCTGCCACTCCAGGGTGAGTACGCCTGGAGCCGCGGCAGCATCTCGCTGGCAGTCGCGCTGAGCATTCTCGCCTACGGGCTGGGCGCGCCGATCGCCGGTGGGCTGATCGACCGGTTCGGGCCGCGCCGCCTGGCCGTCAGCGGCTGCATCCTGATTGCGGCCGGGCTCCTGCCGATGCTGTGGATGACCCAGGAGTGGCAGCTGTTCCTGTTCTGGGGCGTCGTCGTCGGCATCGGCACCGGCGCGGTCGGTGGCGTGCTCGGGGCGACGGTCGCGGCGCGCTGGTTCCGGTCCCAGCGCGGGCTGGTGATCGGGCTGTTCGCCGCGGCCTCGTCCATGGGCCAGCTGATCTTCCTGCCGTCGCTCGTCGCCGTCATCTCAACGTCGGGCTGGCGGTCCGCGATCGCCGCGATGGCCGTCGCCGTCCTCGTCGCCGCCGTGCCGGCGCTCATCCTCCTCCGCGATCGGCCGGCCGACGTCGGGCTCCAGCCGTACGGCGACGATGGCAGCGCCGCGGCCGCCGAGGCGGAGCTGGCCGACGCCGCCAGCGGAGCCACCCTCCGCCAGGCGACGCGGACGCGCGACTTCTGGCTCCTAGCGGCGAGCTTCTTCGTCTGCGGCTACACCTCGAACGGGCTCATCGGGACGCACCTGATCCCGCACGCCGTGGAGCACGGGTTCAGCCCAGCAACCGCGGCGAGCGCCGTCGGCCTGATGGGGATGATGAACGTGATCGGGACGCTGGCCAGCGGCTGGCTGACCGACCGCTACGACAACCGCAAGCTGCTGGCCGCGTACTACACGTTCCGGGCGCTGTCGATCGCGTTCCTGCCGGTCATCCTGGCGATCCCCGAGCTGTTCCTGTTCGCGATCGTCTACGGCCTGGACTGGATCGCGACGGTCCCGCCGACGGTCAACCTGACGACCCGGCTGTATGGCCGGGCCCACCTGGGCACGATCTACGGCTGGATCTTCTTCTCGCACATGGTCGGGGCGGCGCTGGCCGCGTTCCTCGGCGGCGTCGTCCACGACGCGCTCGGCGACTACAGCTCGATGTTCCTGTCCGCCGGCCTGCTCGGGTTCATCGCCGCGGCCATGGCGCTGCGGATCTCGGTGACCGGCCGGCCCGACCGACCGCCGGCGGCCACGCCCGCGATCGCCTGACCCGGCGCGCCGACGCGGGCCCGCCTACCAGGGGATGAGCTGGCGGAGGGCGAAGATCACGTTCGCCGGCCGCTCGGCGAGCCGGCGCATGTACCACGGATACCAGTGCTCGCCGTAGGCGATGAGGCAACGAACGTCGAACCCGAGCCCGGCCAGCCGGCGCTGCTGGTCGGCCCGGATCCCGTAGAGCATCTCGACCTCGATCTTGCCGGGCTCGAGCCCGATCGCGGCGCCATGCCGGGCGATCTGCTCGATGAGCCCGACGTCGTGCGTCCCGGCCACGAGGCGGGCCGCGCCGTCGCGGACCGCCGGGGCGAGCGTCGTGGCGATGGCCAGGAACGCCGTGTCGACCTCGCGCCGCGAGCGATAGGCGACCGAGGCCGGCTCGTCGTAGGCGCCCTTGACCAGGCGGATCGCCGGGCGGAGCGGCAGCAGGCGCTGGACGTCGGCCGGCGTCCGCAGGAGGTACGACTGGAGACACAGCCCGACGTTGTCGCGGGCGGCCCGGACACGTTCGTAGAAGGCGATCGTGCCCTCGACGTAGGCGCTGCCCTCCATGTCGATCCAGGCCGAGGTGCCGACCTCGGCGGCGTGTGCGGCGATCCGGTCGAAATGGCGGAAGGCGGCCTCGACGTCGAGGTCGTAGCCGAGCTGGGTCAGCTTGATCGAAACCTCGCCGGCGAGTCCTCGGGCGGTGATCTCGTCGAGGACCGTGACGTAATGGTCGGCGACGGCATCCGCCTCGGCCAGGTCAGTCAGGTTCTCGCCCAGCCTCGTGAACGCGGCCTTGATCCCGTCGGTCCGGCAGGCGACGGCCGCGTCGAGCGCGGCCCCGAGGTCCTCGCCGGGCATGAACGTCCGGACGGCGCGGCGGACGAAGCGGAAATGCGGCAGCCGCTCCCGGAGCCACGTGTTGCGTGCCATCCAGAGCAGGATCGTCCGCACCGCTGACCTCCCGGGCTGACCCGACACCGGAAGAGTAGCGTCCCTCCTGGGCCGCCGGGCGCTCGCCGCCGGTTGGGCTCAGACGGCGGCGCGGATGTCCTCGATGATGCGTTCCCGGCGTTCCGGGGTGAAGCCGCGCTGGACCGGCAGCGAGTTGAGGTAGGCCGGGACCTGCTCGCGGGAGACGACCGCGCAGCTCGACGACCGCGTCAGTGTGCCGTCCGGTGCGATGACCGCGGCGTACACCCGGACCACGAACCCGTGGTCCTCGCTGCCGAGCCAGTGGCGGACGCGATCGGCCGACCGGGCGGCTCGCTCGAGCGGATCCTCCATCGGGACCCAGCGATCCCGGCCGACCCGGAGCTCCCAGCGGCCGCTCTGGACGCGGGTCAGGGACGACGGCGGCAACGGCTCGAAGACGGCGATCCCGTGGGGCCCGACGATCACCTCCGACACCAGCCGGCCGTCGGGCAGGTGGACGCTCGTGGCCGCGAGGTAGTCCTCGCCGAGGACCCGGCTGAGCTTGGCGACCGGGTGCGGACGGCGACGCCGCGCGCCTGCCTTCTCAGCGACGCCGGCCAGCCAGGCGATCCCGGCCAGGGCGGCGATCGCCGGCGCGACGATGAGCAGCGTCCAGCCGATGGCGCTGAGGACGACCCGCGCCGGGCTCGACCGGGGATCCGGCGTGAACTGCTGGCTGAACGGGGTCGCCAGCGCGAGGTAGGCGAGGGCGGCGCCGAGGCCGACGAGGAGCAGGCCGATCGTCAGCCCGGTGAGGATCGACAGGGGCGAGCCGGTCCGCGTCGACTGAGGCTGGAGGACCTGCATGACGGCAGCCTCGCCGATGGGGCCCGGATGCGCCATCACCAGTTCGAACTAGACCGGGCGCGCCGTCGGGACCAGCCGGCCCACCGGAGCCCACCGCTCCGCCCAGCTTCGGTGTACGCCGTCAACGGTCGCCCGGACGGTCGCCGCGGATCGACGGGAGGTCCGTACCATTGCCGACCGCCGCCACGCCGCGCATCCTCGGCGGAGCACCGGGCGTCATCCATCATTCGCGTTCATCGCGCCCGGGGCGGAGGTCTTATCCGTGCCGATCGCGCACCGCGCTCCGGCGTGGGACCGCGCCCGGCCATGGCTGTCGGCCGTGGCCGTCGCGGCGCTCATGCTTGCCGCGCTCGCCGGGCCCGCGCAGGCCCGGGATCGGCATACGCCGCTGGGCGACGGCACGGGTTCGACCCACCTCCGCGACGGCTGGGTCGCGCCCCGACTGGCCCGGCCGACGAGCGTCGTTCGCTTCTCGGTGACGTATCGCAACGGTGACGGCGCGGCCCCGGCGTTCGTGCGCGTCCTGATCGACGGCCGCCCGCGGGCCATGACCCCGCGGACGGCGGGCGGCGACTACCGAAAGGGTGTCCGCTTCGCCTACGCCGGGAAGATCGCCACGGGCCGCCACCGGGTCCGGTTCGAGGCGCTCGGCGCCGACGGGACGAAGGCGTCCCTCGGTGCCGGCTGGGTGCGCGTCGTGGCCAAGGCGACCGGCGGGTCATCGGACGGCGGCACCGGTGGCTCGTCCGGGGCGGCCGGCGGCACGACGTCCGACGCCGGATCGTCGGGTGGCGGCCCGACGGGTCCCGGCGATGGCGGCGCGTCATCGGGCGGCGGCTCGAACGACAGCCCCGCGGGATCCGGGGCCGGAGCGGGCGAGGCCGCCGGGTCGAGTGAGAGCGGCGTTGCCGCCGCCCCGGGAGCGCTCGCCGATGCGGCCTCGAGGACGACGCGCCCCGACGACGGCATCGACGATCGGGGGGGCATGACAGCGGGCTCCCTGGGCGGCCCGTTGGGTGCCGGGTCGAGAGCGCCGCTGGCCGGCGCCGACCAACCCACCGTCGACCCCGCCCGACCGACGGCCACGAACGGCGAGCCGGCGGCCGGTTCGGTTGGCCCGGGGAACCCCGCGCTCGGCGGCCGCGCGGCCGGTCTCGGCGCCCCGGACGGCTCGCACCTGCTCGGCCTCGGCGGCCCCCTGGACGGGCTGTTCGGCGCGTACCCCGTCCTGATCACGACGAGCGGGACCGTCGCCGTCTGGATGGCCTTCGTCTTCTTCGGCAAGCGCCGGCGCGACGGCGAGCCACCGGCCCCGGATGCCGTCCTCGCGGCCCACGCCGCGGCCGGACCCGAGCCCGTCCCGGCCGCGAGCCTCGTCCCGCCGACGACGAGCGGGCTGCCGATCCCGCCGGGCGTCGACCCCGACGAGGCCGCCCTGCCCCGCTGGCGGCGCCCCTCGCTCATGCTGGCCCGCAAGACCGACCCGCTCCGGACGGAGTTCGCGGCACCCGCCCTGACGTTCGCCGACGGAACGGTCCAGCCGGTCGACGGGGCCGAGCGGCGCCGGATCCGCTACCGGCTCGTCCGGCTCATGGACGTGCCCGACGAGGTCCGGGCGAACGAGATCGGGATCCTCGACGAAGGGGACGAGGTCCAGGTCATCGAGGCCGTCGGCACGTACCGGCTCGTCCTCTGCCCGGACGGCCGGCAGGGCTGGCTCCACCGGATGGTCCTCGGCGACGTCGATCGAGGCCGACGAGCCGATCGAGCTCGTGCCCGACGGGCTCGACGAGGACGTCCTCCTCGCGTTCCTGACCGCCCGCCAGCAGTCGGCCTGACGCCGCGCCCGCCCGGCCGCGGTCGGTCAGCGCTCCGGCCGCGGTCGGTCAGCGCTCGCGGCGGAGGACCAGGATGTGCTGGTGGGCGATGTTCGGGACGAACGCGTTCGGGTAGCCGTACGGGCGCAGCCGGGTCCCGGCCTGGTACCAGACGAGGTCGCCCTTGGGCACGAGGCCGACCCGGCTCGCCCGCTCGGCCAGGTCGGCCCCGGTGAACAGGTAGCGCCCGTCCTGGTAGGCGTCGCGGACGATGACCGCGGCGTACCGGCCCGGGCGCAGGACCCGCCGGCACTCCCCGAGGATCGCCTCCATCCGGTCAAGGAAGGTCGAGTAGTCGGGGCTGTTGGCCAGGTCGGCCGGGTCGTCGCCGATCATCGCGTAGTCGGTCCGCCGGTTGGCGTGCGTCTCGGCGAGCCGGCCGCCGGCCATCGTCAGCGGCAGCTGGACGTTGTACGGCGGGTCGGTGGCGATGAAGTCGACCGACCCCTCCGCCAGCTCGGGCAGGATCGCAGCGGCGTCCCCGAGGCGGAGCTCAAGCCCGGAGGGGTCGAAGGTCCGGGCGCCACCCGGGTCGCTCGACCCGAGGTCGGCCAGGACCGGACCGCGACCGCCTCGCTCGGCGCTCAGCTCCGCCACGACCTCCTCGTAGATCCCGACCCAGCGCGGGTCGAGCTCGATCCCGAGCGCTCGTCGCGGACCCTGGGCGATGGCCGCCCCGAGGAGCGTCCCGCCGACCCCGGCGAACGGGTCGAGGACGAGCTCGCCGGTCTGGGTGAAGAACTCGATGAGCCGGCACATGAGCCGGGGCGGCTTGTTCGCGCCGTGCGCCTTGCGGCGGGCGTGGCCCAGCTCCGAAGGGTAGGCCGTCGACCAGACCGACTTCGTGAAGTAGAGCCACTCCTCGCCGGACAGCTCGTTGAGCGAGTTGGCCGGGTGAGCGGCTCCGCGCCCCGGTCGCTCGACCGGTTCGGCCATGTCGCCCGATTCGCCAGGTTCGGTCCGCTCGATCGGCTTGACCGGGTCGTCGTCGACCGGATCCGTCCGCGCCCGTGGCTCGGTCATCGACTTGTCGCTCACGGCCACAGCGTAGCCCGCGAGCCGCCCTGCCCGGGAAGGTTCGGCGCTGAACTTCAGGTCCGTTGGTTCGTCGACGAAGTTCAGGACCGATGGATCCCGGGCAGCGGGGTCCAGTCCGGGCGGGCATCCGCGTGTCTTCTGGGGTCTCGACGCACCACTGCCCCGTCCGGATGATCGGACCGGCGCACCGGGCCCCTAGAATGCCGTCATGCCCGCCAGGTTCTCGAGCGCGCGGTTCGTCGGCCGGGAGCGTGAGCTCGCCCGGATCGCCGGCGCGCTCGAGGCCGCGCTGGCCGGCCGCGCGTCGACGATCCTCATCTCGGGCAGCGGCGGGCTCGGCGCGAGCCGGCTCCTCGACGAGGCCGAGCGGCGGATCGCGTCGCTGCCCGAGCCGTTCCTCGTCGTCCGCTGTCGGGCCCGGCCCGGCCGGGTCGGCGATCCGTTCGGCGCCGTCGCCCTCGGACTCGAGGGGCTCGTGGCCGGGCTGTCCGACGCCGACGTCGTCCGCGGCGCGAGCAGCGGGGCCGAGGAGCTGGCGAAGCTCCTGCCGAGGACGGCCGGCCGTCTCGACCGGCTCGGGCTGCTCCCGGCCCGGCCGACCGTCACCGACCCGGAGATGCGCCACAGCCGGATGCTCGAGTCGATCCTCGGGCTCCTGCAGGGGATCGGCGAACAGGTGCCCGTCGTGCTCGCCCTCGAGGACCTCCAGTCCGCCGACGCCGGCACCCGATCGCTGGCCACGTTCCTCGCCCGCGTCTCGCGGCCCGGCCGGCTGTGCGTCCTCGCCACCTACCAGCCGGACCAGCTGACCCGGAGCCACCCGCTCCGCGCGGCGCTCGCGGAGATGGCCGATGGCACGTCGCCGCCGCTCGACCTGCCCCTCCCGCCGCTCGATCGCGATGAGCTCGTCGAGCTCATCGAGGGCATCGAGGGGGAGCGCCCGTCGGCGTCGGTGCTGCTGTTCGTGGCGGAGCGATCGCGCGGCAATGCGCTCGTCGCGGAGGAGATCCTGGCCGCTCGGCGCGAGCTCGCCGGGACCCCCCTCACCGGGTCGCTCGACGAGCTGGCGATGGCCCGCCTCGCCCAGCGGACGCCGGAGTGCCGGCGCATCCTCCGGCTCCTGGCACCGGCCGGCGAGCCGCTTCGGATCGACGAGCTTGCCGCCGCCTCCGAGGCATTCGAACGGGACGCCGACCGCCCGGCCCCGCGCTCGAGCGGGGCGCCGCGTCGTGGCCGCGGGATCCTCGAGCCGGACCTCGCCGTCGGGCTGGTCGAGGCGCTCGCCCACGGGTTCATCGCATTGGATCGGCCGACGGCCGACGTCAGCCCGGCGACCTCGACCACCTCGGACCCGGCCGAGATCAGCCCGAGCGACGCCGCGGCCCTGCCGGCCGACGTTCTCGTCGGGTTCCGCCACGAGCTCATCGCCCGGGCGGTCGAGGCGGACCTCCTGCCGGGCCAGCGGCGGCGCCACCACTCGGCGCTCGCGGCCGGGCTGTCGAAGCGACCCGGGTCGCGGGCCCGTCACCACCTCCTGGCCCACGAGCCCGGCCTGGCCCGGACGGCGGCGATCGAGGCGGCCGCCGTCGCCGAGGCCATCGACTCCCCCGGCGACGCGCTTGCCCACCTCGAGCTGGCGCTGGAGCTGGACGACCGATCGATCCCGAGGGCCGGCCGCGCCGACGCGAACGCGCCCGCCCAGCTGTTCGCCAGGGCCGCGGACGCCGCGTTCGCGGACGGTCGCCCGACCCGGGCCGCCGCCTTCGCGGAGTCGGCCATCGCTCGACTCGACGAGCGCGCCGACCGGGTGAGCGTGGCGCTGCTCCACGAGCGGCTCGGGCGCTATCGCCGTGCCTTCGGCGACACCGACGGCGCGCTCATCGCATATCGTCGAGCGCTCGAGCTCATCCCGCCGGAGCCGACCCGCGAGCGTGCGCTCATCCTCGCCTCGCTGGCCCAGGTCCGGATGTTCGAGGGGATGTTCCGCGAGGCCGAGCGACTGTGCCGCGAGGCGATCGACGTCGCCCGCGCGGTCGGGCCGGCGGCCCGGGCGGCAGAGGGCCACGCGATCTGCACGCTCGGCATCAGTCGTGCCTGGGGCGACGATCCCGAGACGGGCGTGGCCCTGCTCCGCGAAGCCAAGGCGATCGCAGAAGAGCTCGGCCGGGTCGGCGACAGCTTCCGGGCGACGGCCAACCTGGTGACGGCGCTCGACGTGCTCGGCCGTCGGCGCGAGGCGCTCGAGGTCTCGATGGCCGGGGTCGAGGATGCCCGCGCTGCCGGCCAGGAGGCCACGTACGGCAACTTCCTCCGGGGCAACGGCTCCGAGTCCCTGATCCTGCTCGGCCGGTGGGCGGAGGCGCGGGTCCTCGTCGACACCGCGCTCGAGTGGAGCCCGGTCGGGGTGATGTTCGTCGTGGCCGCGACGAACCTCGCCGTCGTCGAGGTGGAGACGAAGGCTGGCGAGCAGGCGGGTCGCTTGCTCGGGCGGCTCCTCCTGGAGCTCGAGACGGTTCCCGACGCGCAGGCCTCCGCGCCTGCCTACCTCGCCGCGGCGTCGTTCGCGCTCTGGCGCGGCGACGTCGAAGATGCCCGCCGCTCGGTCGATCTCGGCTGGGCGCCGATCCGCGACACCGAGGACTGGGTGCTCATCGCCCGGATGGCCGCGACGTTCCTCGAGACGGACGCAGCCGTCGTCGCCGACGCCCGGGAGCGGCGTGACCTCGCGGCGCTGGCCGCTGCCCGGGATCGCGCCCGGTCGGTGCTGACCCGGGCCAAGGAGGCGATCGCCGCGGCCGGCGTGCCACGCACGTTCGGCTCCCGGCGGGAGGCGGACGCCTACCTCGGGACGGCCAAGGCGTTCCATGCCCGGATCGATGGCCACGACGACCCCTCGACCTGGGATGCGCTGGCCCAGCGCTGGGAGGCGCTCGGGATCCCGTACCAGGTGGCCCGGGCGCGCTGGCACCAGGCCGAGGCGGCCCTCGGCGCCGGCGAGGGCCGACCGGGTCGAGCCGCCGGGCGGAAGCCGCTCCTCGAGGCGGTCCGGATCGCCCGCGAGCTCGGCGCACGCCCGCTCCTGCGCGAGCTCGAGGAGCTCGCCCGGCGGGCGCTCATCCCGATCCCGGAGCCGGAGGAGGGCGCGGTCATCGCCACGGCCGAGCCGGTCCCGCGTCCCCGTGGCGGTCGCGGTGGGCGGCCGGTCCGACGGCGACGGCGCCTCACTCGGCCCGGGTCTCGCCCGCGAGTTCATCGGCCCGGCCCGCCCGAAGGCCGCCGCGTTCGGGCTCAGCCCGCGCGAGCGCGAGGTGCTCCTGCTGCTCGTCCGCGGGCCGGACGAACCGCGAGATCGGCGAGCGCCTGTTCATCAGCCAGAAGACGGTCGGCGTCCACGTCGGCAACATCCTGTCGAAGCTCGGCGTCTCCGGCCGTGTCGAGGCCGCGGCGGTGGCGATCCGGCTGGGGCTCACGGAGCGCCGCTGAGTCGGGTCGCTTGACATCCTGGCGGCGGTTGACGAACTGCGCCAGTCGCCCGTACGATCCGCGGACAACTGAAGAGCTCTTATCAAGAGTGGCGGAGGGACCGGCCCGTCGATGCCACGACAACCTACCGGCGATCCGGCAAGGTGCCAAATCCGGGCAGGTCCGCCTGCGAGATAAGGGAATCCCCCGAGACCCTTCCGCAGCGAAGGGTCTTCTCGTTTTCCGGTCCCCAAGCTACAGACGCAAGGACGAGCGACCGGTCGCCCGTGGCGACCGTGGAGAGGGACCGACGATGACGACCGAGCTGCTGACCGGAACACCGACGACCGTCAAGGGTCGCCGCCCGGTCATGCCCGCCGAGCGGATCGTCGGCCTGCGCTGCCGCAACTGCGGCCGGGCGGAGGTATCCGGGCCGAACTACGTCTGCCCGGCCTGCTTCGGGCCGCTCGAGGTGGCCTACGACCTCGAGCTCGTCGGCCGGCTCGTCGACCGGGCCACCATCGCCGCCCGCCCGCCGGGCATCTGGCGCTACCTCGAGCTCCTCCCTGTCGTGGAGCCGCCGAAGCGCGGGCTCAAGGTGGGCTCGACGCCGCTCATCGCCGCCGACCGCGTCGGCCCGACGCTCGGGATCGACCGGCTGTGGATCAAGGACGACACCCGCAACCCGACCCTGTCGTTCAAGGACCGGGCGGTCGCGATCGCGGCGACGCACGCCCTCGAGTTCGGGCTCGAGGCCCTCGCCTGCGCGTCGACGGGCAACCTGGCCGGAGCGACCGCGGCCGCAGCGGCGGCGGTCGGGCTGCCGGCCTACGTGTTCATCCCGGCCGACCTCGAGCCGGCCAAGATCGACCACGCGCTCGCCTACGGAGCGACGGTCGTTCCGGTCGACGGGACCTACGACGACGTCAACCGCCTCTGCCTCGAGGTCGCCGACGAGCTGGGCTGGGGCTTCGTCAACGTCAACCTCCGGCCGTACTACGCCGAGGGCAGCAAGACGCTCGCGTTCGAGATCGCCGAGGCGCTCGGCTGGCGGCTGCCCGACGTGGTCGTCGCCCCGATCGCGTCCGGCGCCATGTTCACCAAGCTCGCCAAGGGCTTCGACGAGCTCGCCGCGGTCGGGCTCATCGAGCGGACGCCGGTCCGTTTCGTCGGCGGCCAGGCGGCCGGCTGCGCCCCCGTCGCGACGGCCTGGGCCAGCGGCGCCTCCGACATCGAACCGGTCCGGACCCCCGACACGATCGTGCGGTCGCTCGCGATCGGCAACCCGGCCGACGGGCGCTACTCGGTCGAGCTGGCGCGGGCGACCGGCGGCTCGATCGAGGCGATCCCCGACAGTGCCACGGCCGAAGCGATCCGGCGGGTCGCCACGCTCGAGGGGATCTACCCCGAGACGGCCGGGGGCGTGACCCTCGCGGCTGCCGAGGCGGCCCGGCAGCGAGGCGTCATCCGGGACGGCGACGAGGTCGTGGCGCTCCTGACCGGGAACGGGCTCAAGACCCCCGACGCGGTCCGGTTCGGGCTCGACGACACGGCCCAGGCGCCGGCCCGGGCCGGTCAACCGGGCCTGGCCCCGATCATCCCGCCGCGGTTCGCGGCATTCGAATCGTGGCTCGAGTCATGAGCCTCGTCCGGATCCCGCCCGTGCTCCGCACCTCGACCGGCGGCCAGAAGCAGGTCGAGGTCCCGGGGGCGACCGTCCGCGAGGTGATCGGCGGGCTCGTCGCCGCCTACCCGGGGCTCGCCCCGCAGCTCCTCGCCGGCGACGGCGACCTGAACCGGTTCGTCAACGTCTTCCTCAACGACACCGACGTCCGCCATCTCCAGGCGCTCGACACGCCGGTCGCCGAGCGCGACACGGTCCTGCTCCTCCCGGCGATGGCCGGCGGCGCGGACGGCACCCGGCGTCAGCCGGGGAGTGTTGCCGACGCCGGCTGAGCCTCGGCTGAGCCCGTCGGCAGCGCGGCCTCGAGCCGGTCGAGGAACGGCGCCTGGGCCTGCTTGATCCTGCGCCGCGCCTCGTCGGGGTCGAACCAGGCCACCCGGTCGATCTCGGGGAACGACGCCCGGAGCCCGGAGCGCGGAGGCCACTCCATCTCGTAGGTGTTGCTGTGCGCCGCCGCCGGGTCGAGGTCACCCTCGACCGCCCAGCCGAGGACCAGCTTGCCCGACTTCTGGCGGATCTCCCCGAGCTCGATCGGGTCGCCGCCGGGAACGGGATGGCCGGTCTCCTCGAGGAACTCGCGCCGGGCGACGTCGAGGAGCGCCTCGCCCGGCTCGACCTCGCCCTTGGGGATCGTCCAGTTGCCCTCGTCCTTGCGGGCGTGGAACGGGCCACCGGGGTGCGCGAGCAGGACCTCGAGCCCGGCCGGTCCGAGGCGGTAGAGGAGGATGCCGGCGCTCGTCCGGCCGCTCTTGTCGCCAGCCATCGCGCCAAGCCTACGCCGACCCCGGGTATGAGCGGGGGTCATGGCGCCGGGCCGAGCCGTGCGAGGTCGCTGCTCGACTGGCCACGGTTGCACGGTACTCGAGCGCGAATCCAGGTCACCCGATGAGCCCCACGCATGGAGAGCGTTGCCGCAGTGCGCGGGGAATTGGATCGCAACCGGGCAGGATCCGACCCGCCGCCGACGGTGGCGCGCGCAAACTGCCATCCTTGAGGCCGTGAGCAGTCACGCGACGACCCACGACACGCCCGCGAGCGATCCCAACGCCGACGGCGACAGTGCTCGCGGCGAGTCGCTCAAGGTCCTCGTGGCCGACGACGAGCCGGCCATGGTCGGCGTCATCGGGGCGATCCTCGGCGGGGCCGGGCACCGGATCATCGCCGCCTACGACGGCCGCGAGGCGCATCCGTCGCTTCGAGGACGAGCATCCGGACCTCGTCCTGCTCGACCTGGCGATGCCCGGTGTCGACGGGGCCGACGTCTGCCGCCGGATCCGCGCCGCCGGCGACACCCCGATCATCGTGGTGTCCGGCGAGAGCGACCTCGGCGTGACCGTCGAGCTGCTCGACGCCGGTGCAGACGACTACGTCCGCAAGCCGTTCCGCGCCGCCGAGCTGCTCGCCCGGACCCGGTCGGTCGTCCGTCGCCACCGTCGGGCGCCCGCCCGCGACGGCTGGCTCGTCGACCGGAGCCGCCACGAGGTCAGCTGGCAGGGGCGTCCGATCGCGCTGACCGTGACCGAGTTCCGCCTCGTGGCGCGGCTGGCCGACCGTCTCGGCGAGGTCGTCGAGCGGCGCGACCTGCTGGCCTACGCCTGGCCCGGCGTCCACGATCCCGATCCGCTCTGGCTCAAGCCGCACATGGCCCGCCTCCGTTCGAAGCTCATCGCCGCCGGCGCCCCGGTTCCCATCCCGGTCCGGGGGATCGGCTACCGGCTCGAGGACGCGGTCGGTGACGGAACGGTCGCGCCGGCCGAATCCGAACCGACGCCGGACGGCCGCCGAGCCGTAACCGCGGCGACCCCGACGCGCCACCCGCTCAGCCTCGAACTGGCAAGCGCCCGGGCCTAGCCTCAGGCAGGGCGGTCCCTCGGCTCCAGCCTGACGAACGTCGGACGCGAGGGCTGCCCGGGAGGCGAGGATCGAGCGATGCGGACGAGGATCAGACACGGGCTCGCGGCCGCCGGGATCGGGACGGCGCTCCTGGCCATCCTGCCGGGAACCGTCGCCGCAGCGGACGGCACCACCGAGATCAACTCCGGCGACACGGCCTGGATGCTGGCCTCGACCGCCCTGGTCATGATCATGCTGCCCGGGCTGGCCCTGTTCTACGGCGGGCTCGTCCGGCGCAAGAACGTGCTGTCGACGATCATGCACAGCTTCTTCGGGCTGGCGATCGTCAGCGTCGTCTGGGTGATCGTCGGGTTCAGCCTCGCGTTCGGCCCCGACGTCGGCGGCCTCGGGCTGATCGGCAACCTCGACTATCGTCGTTCTTCAACGGCGTCGGCCAGGCGCCGAGCACGGTCTACGCCGTGACGATCCCGTTCCTCCTGTTCGCCGGCTTCCAGCTGATGTTCGCCGCGATCACCCCGGCGCTCATCACCGGCGCCTTCGCCGAGCGCAAGCGGTTCGGCGCGTTCGTCCTGTTCACGATCCTGTGGTCGATCCTCGTCTACTCGCCGATCGCCCACTGGGTCTGGTCGACCGACGGCTGGCTGTACAAGCTCGGCGCGCTCGACTTCGCGGGCGGCACCGTCGTCCACATCAGCTCGGGCGTGTCGGCCCTGATCGTCGCCATCCTGATCGGCCGGCGGGTCGTCAACGGCGAGGGCTTCGAGCCCCATGACGTGCCGATGACCGTGCTCGGCGCCGGTCTCCTGTGGTTCGGCTGGTTCGGCTTCAACGCCGGCTCGGCGCTGACCGCCGGCGGGCTCGCCGCGAGCGCCTTCGTGGTCACGAACACGGCCGCCGCGGCCGCGACCATCACCTGGGTCGGCGCGAGCTACCTCCACAAGGGCAAGGTCAGCGTCGTCGGCGCCGCCTGCGGGGCGGTCGCCGGACTGGTCGCGATCACCCCGGCGTCCGGCTTCGTGACCGTGGGCGGCGCGCTGGTCATCGGCCTCGTCGCCGGCGGCCTGTGCTACAGCGCGACGCTGCTCAAGGTCCGGATCAAGGTCGACGACGCGCTCGACGTGTTCGCGGTCCACGGGGTCGGCGGGATGTTCGGGGCGATCGCGACCGGCGTCTTCGCCACGGCCGCCGTCCAGGAGGCCTACAGCGGGCCTCATCGACGGCAACCCGCAGCCAGGTCCTGACCCAGCTCGTCGCCGTCGGCGCGACGATCGCCTACGCGGTCGTCGGCACGTTCGTCATCGTCAAGGTCGTCGACGTCATCCTCGGGATCCGCGTCCCGAAGACGCAGGAAGAGACGGGTCTCGACCTGGCCGTCCACGGCGAGGCCGCCTACCAGGTCTAGCGGCGGGACGGGTTCGCCCGTCGGCCGGCTTCAGGCGCCGGTCGGCGGCGCGGCCCGTCTCAGGCGCCGGTCCCCGGCGAGCCCGCCCGGCCCGTGCGAGGCGGCCAGCTCGAGCACGAACTGGCTGCCCGCCGGAAGCCGATCCTCGAGCCGCAGCTCGCCGTTCATCGCCCGGGCCAGGTGGCGGGCCGCGAACAGCCCGATCCCGGCCCCGCGCGGCGAGTCGTCGCGGCGGACGAACGGCTCGAAGATCCGCTCCCGCCACTCGGCCGGGATGCCCGGCCCGTCGTCGGTGATGGCGAGCAGGACGCGTCCGCCGTCGCGCCAGCCGTAGGATCTCGATCCGGTCGCCGACCGGGGCGTACTTGGCGGCGTTCTCGAGGAGATACTCGAGGAGCCGGCCGAGCAGGTCGGCCGAGCCGACCGCGAGGAGCGGGCGCTCCTGGAACGTCGCGCCCAGCCGGTGGCGGCGGAGGATCGCCCCGAGCGACTCGACGATCGTCTCGACGACCGCGGCGACGTCGACCGGCTCGAGCGTCGGCGGCTCCTCGCGCAGGACGCGCAGGCTGGCCAGGATCGAGTCGACCATCGAGTCGAGCCGGTCGACCTGGCGGAGGGCCTCCGTCTCCCAGCGTCGCCGTCCCGTCGGCCCCGGCCTCGCGGGCGGCCGTCCCGATGAGCTCGAGGCTCGCCCGGACGACCGCCAGCGGCGTCCGCAGCTCGTGGGTGACGATCGGTGACCAGGCTCGCCCGCGCCTCGTCGATCGCCCGGAGGCTGTCGACCTGGGCCTCGGCCTCGGCCTGGAGCCGGCCCTTCTCGACGATCCCGGCCAGGAGCGTCGCGAGCGTCTCGAGGAAGCGCACGTCGCTCCGCCGGAACTCGCGCCGCCGGACGGTCTGGACGTTGAGCACGCCGACGACCGCGTCGTTCCAGATGAGCGGCACCGAGCACATCGAGGTGAGGCGCGGCTCGTCGAGGCCCTGGAGCCAGGCGAAGCGCGGGTCGCGTCGGACGTTCAGGCTCGACCTGCGGTCGGCGGGTCTGGGCGGCCCGTCCGGTGATGCCCGACCCCCATCGGCAGGCGGGCGACGCCGATCTGGTCGCGGTCGAGCCCGTTCGTGGCGGCGAGGGTCACCCCGGAGCCGTCCCGGTCGACGAGGTAGACCGAGCAGACCTCGGCGTCGGCGGCCGCGGTGGCCCGGTCGATGACGGTCCGCATCAGCTCGTCCCACGTCCGGGTCGAGCCGGCCAGGCGGGCGACCTCCTCGAGGAACGTCAGCTCGGCGAGCCGCCGCGCGGCGCGCTCCGACGTGCGGTCGATGGTCGGCTCGGGCATCGATCGGATCGTGGCGGCGCGGCCGCCTGTGGTCAACCGGGCCCCGAGCCGCGCCGCTGCGTCCGCGCACCGAAACGGTGACCGGGCCGCAACCCAGCCGCTCACCGTCCCGCGCCCGTCCCGCGACGGACGGCGGCGGGCCTCCGCGCCTACGGTGGGCATCCGTCCGACCCGAAGAGGACCGTGCCGTCATGCCCGATCGCCAGGCCCATCCGCTCTACGACCGTCGCTTCGAGCACGACGCCTGCGGCGTCGGCTTCGTCGCCGACGCGGGCGGGCGATCGCGCCGGCGGGTCCTGCCGCTCGCCCTGGCCGGCCTCGGCTCGCTCGGCCATCGTGGCGCGTTCGCCGCGGACGGGGCGTCGAGCGACGGCGCCGGGGTCCTGCTGCCGCTCGAGCCGAGCGTCGTCGGCCTGATCGCCCCGGGTGTCGCCGGTCGGCCCGGTGTCGTCTCGCTGTTCCTGCCGCGTGCGCGCCGGGGCGGCGCCGTGGCTCGCGCGGATCGTCGAGGCGGCGCTCGCCGAGGAGCGCCTGCCGGCGCCGCGCTGGCGGACCGTCCCGGTCGACCCGGCCGCGCTCGGGAGCGAGGCCGCCGCGACCCGGCCGGACGATCGCCCAGGTCGTCGTCGAGCGGCCCGCCGGGCTGTCCGACGCCCGGTTCGAGCTCCGCCTCGTCCTCGCCCGGCGACGGATGGAGACCGCGGCGCGCGCGGTCGGGCCCGTCCCTCGCCGGGTTCGCCGTCCCGTCGGCCTCGTGCCGGTCGGTCGTCTACAAGGGCCTCGTCGCCGGGGAGCGGCTCGCGGAGCTCTATCCCGACCTCG
Source organism: uncultured Chloroflexia bacterium (assembly GCA_963708065.1). Classification (GTDB taxonomy): domain Bacteria; phylum Chloroflexota; class Limnocylindria; order Limnocylindrales; family CSP1-4; genus Chersky-267. The sequence goes on along the minus strand of CAVPRZ010000011.1, from coordinate 13,468 downwards.
CCGCGGACCTCCCGCTCAGCCACGCGATCTTCCACCAGCGCTACGCGACGAACACCCACCCCGAGTGGCGGCTCGCCCAGCCGTTCCGGTCGATCGCCCACAACGGCGAGATCAACACGATCCGGACGAACCGCGAGCAGGTCCACGGCCGGACGCGGCGATCCGCTCGGCGCCCCGGGCTCGGCCGGGCACCGGCTCGTCGAGGCCGGGCCGCTCCTGTCGCCCGACGGCTCCGACTCGCTGTCGCTCGACGAGGCGCTCGAGCTGCTCGTCGCGACCGGCTGGAGCCTCGAGGCCGCGCTCCTCGCGCTCATCCCGGAGGCGGCCGCGCTCCGCTCGACCGGTCACCCGCTGGCCGGGGCGTTCGCCCGCCGGACGGCCGGCTTCCTGGCGCCGTGGGACGGCCCGGCGGCGCTCGTCTTCGGCGACGGGCGGCGGGTCGGCGCGCTCGTCGACCGGAACGGCCTGCGGCCGCTCGCGTTCGCGGTCACCCGGGACCGGCTCGTCGCGGCGGCGTCGGAGGCCGGCGCGGTGCCGATCGAGCCGTCGGAGACGGTCCGCCGCGGTCGCCTCGGGCCGGGCGAGATCCTGCTCGTCGACCCGCGTCGCGGGGCGATCCTCGAGGACGTCGAGGCGAAGACCGAGATCCTGCGCCGCTCGTGGCGACCCGATGCCCCGCGGTCCGCGTTCGCCGACGTCCCGCCCGGCAGGCGGCCGGGCGGCGTCGATCCACGGGCGGCCGGCCGACCGTCGGCGGGGACCGAGCGGCCACGTCCCCGGCGGTCCGCCACCTCGCCGGGCTCGACGCCGAGCGGGCCAGGCTCGACATCCGGACGATGGTCGTCGAGGCGAAGGAGCCGCTCTGGAGCATGGGCGACGACACGCCGACGCCGGCCCGGGCGCGGATCGACCGGCCGGTCACCGACCACCTCCGCCAGGCGTTCGCCCAGGTCACCAACCCGCCGATCGACCCCGAGCGCGAGCGCGCGGTGATGGACCTCCACGTCGAGCTCGGCCGGCGACCGGCGCTCCTCGGCGGGATCCCGACCGGGCCCCGGACCGTCCGCCTCGACCGCCCGGTGGTCGCCGACCTCGACGGGCTGCTCGGGCGCGTCGGCCCGCGCGGGTCCGCCGGCTCGACGCCACCTGGGACCCGGCCGATGGTCCGGCAGGGTCTCGCCCGGGCGCTCGACCGGCTGGCCACCGACGCGCTCCTCGCGGTCGACGGCGGCTCGATCGAGGTCCTCGTCGATCTCCGACCGGGCCGCACTCGCTCGACCGGCTCCCGCTCCCGAGCGTCCTGGCCGTCGGCGCGGTCCACACCGCCCTCGGCCGCGGCCGGGCTCCGCGGCCGGGCCGACCTGCTCGTCGACGCGGCCGACATCCTCGACGTCCACGGCCTCGCGATGACGATCGCGGCGGGCGCGACCGTCGTCCACCCGCGCCTCGCGCTCGAGCTGGCCGCCGAGCTCGCCGGGGGCCGCGGCCTCGAGTCGCTCGAGCCGGCGAGGCCGTCGCCCGGCTCCTCGACGCGTTCGAGGCCGGATTGCGCAAGACGCTCGCCCGGATGGGCATCTCGGCCGTGGCCTCGTACGTCGGCGGCGCGCTGTTCGAGACGCTCGAGCTCGCCCCGGAGGTCGTCGAGCGTTGCTTCCCGTCGGCCGCGGCCTGGCCCGGGCGGGTCGGGTTCGCGACCCTGGCCGAGCGCGGCGCTGCGCCGGCGCGAGGCCGCCCGGTCGATCGAGGCGGCGGGCGACGGGACCCGGCTGGCCGACCCCGGGCTGGCCCGCTACCGCGCCGACGGCGAGCTCCACCTCTACGCGCCGCCGGTCGTCAAGGCGCTCCAGGCCGTGGCCGACGGGACGTCCGCGGACCTGGCCGGGGCCGCGCCCGGTCCGATCCTGCCGTCGTCCGCGACGGCCTCCGGGTCCAGCGCCCGCGCGGCGTCCGGCCGGTCCCGCTCGACGAGGTCGAGCCGGCCCGGGCGATCGCCCGACGGTTCGTCGCGAGCGCGATGAGCGTCGGCGCGCTCAGCCCCGAGGCGCACCAGGCGGTGACCATCGGGATGCAGCGGGCCGGCGGCGCGGCGAACACCGGCGAGGGCGGCGAGGACCCGGCCTGGTACCGGCCGGCCGCCGACGGCGAGCGACGTGACGCCCGGATCAAGCAGGTCGCCTCGGCCCGTTTCGGCGTGACCGCGACCTACCTCGCCCGGGCCGACCAGCTCGAGATCAAGATCGCCCAGGGCTCGAAGCCCGGTGAGGGCGGCCAGCTGCCGGCGAAGAAGGCGACGGCCGAGATCGCCGCGCTCCGCCGGGCCCAGCCGGGCCAGGCGCTCATCAGCCCGCCGCCGCACCACGACATCTACTCGATCGAGGACCTCGCCCAGCTCATCGCCGACCTCCGGGCGATCAACCCGGCCGCCCGGATCGGGGTCAAGCTCGTGGCGAGCCGGGGCGTCGGGACGATCGCCGCCGGGGTCGTCAAGGCCGGCGCCGACTACGTCCACCTCGCCGGTCACGCCGGCGGGACCGGGGCGAGCCCGCTCAGCTCGATCAAGCACGCCGGGGCGCCGTGGGAGCTCGGTCTGGCCGAGGTCCACCAGACGCTCCTCCGGAACGGGTTGCGCGACCGGGTCGTGCTCCGGACGGACGGCGGGCTCCAGGTCGGGCGGGACCTGCTGGTCGCGGCGCTGCTCGGGGCGGAGGAGTTCGGGTTCGGGACGGCCGCGCTCGTCGCGCTCGGCTGCGACATGGCCCGCCAGTGCCACCTCGACACCTGCCCGACCGGGATCGCCACGCAGCGGCCGGACCTCCGGGCGAAGTTCAGCGGGACCCCCGAGCAGGTCGAGCGGTACGCGCTGGCCGTGGCCGAGGACCTCCGGCGCGAGCTGGCGGCGATCGGGGCGCGGACGGTCGGCGAGGTCGTCGGCGAGGCGCGCCGGTTCCTGGTCCCGGCCCGGGCGATGGCCCGACCGACCTCGCGGCGATCATCGGCGCGGCGACCTGGCCGGCCGACCCGCGCCCGTCGCGCCGATCGGCTCCGGGCCACCGACGCCGTCCGGCGGGCGCCCGCGTCGCCCGTCGAGCACGGCCTCGTCGCGGTCGCTCCGGCACGGCGACCCGGTTCCGTCCGAGCGGCTCGCGATCGGCACCGCGGACCGGTCGTTCGGGGCCGAGCTGTCCGGGGCGCTCGAGCGCGGTGAGATCCGCCGGCCCGCCCATGGCCCGATCCGGCTCGCGCTGCGTGGCGCCGCCGGCCAGAGCTTCGGCGCGTTCCTCGTCGACGGCGTCGAGCTGACGCTCGTCGGGCAGGCCAACGACTACCTGGCCAAGGGCCTGTCCGGTGGGACCGTCGTCGTCCGGCCGGAGCCCGAGGTCGTCGCCGATCCGTCGGCCTCGACGGCCGCCGGGAACGTCTGCCTCTTCGGCGCGACGGCCGGCCGGCTCCACGTCGTCGGCCGGGCCGGGATGCGGTTCGCGGTCCGGAACAGCGGCGCCGAGGCGGTCGTCGAGGGGCTCGGCGCCCACGGCTGCGAGTACATGACCGGCGGGACCGTCGTGGTCCTCGGTCCGATCGGGCCGAACTTCGGGGCCGGGATGACCGGCGGGCGGGCCTACCTCCTCGACCCGACCGGGCCGGTCGGCGCCCGCCCTGTCCGGGGCGAGCGTCGCGCGCGACCCGGCTGTCGGCGGTCCTCCGCGACCGGGCCGACGGCGCCGAGCGGGCCGCCGAGCTCGCCCGCCTGGTCGCGGCCCATGCCGCGGCCGGGTCGGAGCTGGCCGAGCGCCTTGCGGTCGGCGGCGGCCCGCGGCCCGACGACGTCTGGCTCGTCGAGCCGCCGGCGGCCGTGTCCGGGATCGTGTCCGGCGGCCGAGGAACCCGGCGCGCGGGTCCCGGTGCCGCTCCGGATCGCCGCGCGAACGCGGGGTTCCCGCCACGACCCGCTCGGCCGGGGCTGCCGCGGTCCCTACACTCTCCTGAGGACGGCGGTCGGAGCCGCCGACCGCGACCGCCGGAGGAGCCGCCGATGCCCGCCCGCCCGAACCCGGCCGTCCGCCGCGAGCCGCGGGGGATCGGGACGGCCGGTGCCCGCGACCCGCTCGCGCGCGAGGTCAGGCTCCTCGGCTCGCTGCTCGGCCAGGTCATCGTCGAGCAGGAGGGCCTCGACCTGCTCGAGCTCGTCGAGCGGGTCCGGCGCCGGACGATCGCCCTCCGCCGGGCCGAGGACCCCGTCGAGCGGGCGCGCCTGTCGGCCGAGCTCGACGGCCTCGACCTGCCGCGAGCCGAGGCGCTCATCCGCTCGTTCGGCCTCTACTTCCAGCTGGTCAACCTGGCCGAGGAGCGGCACCGGGTCCGGACCCTCGCGCCGGCGCGAGCGGGCGGCCCGCGGCGGGATCCTCGACGACTCGGTCGCCGAGGCGGTCCGGCGGATCTGGCGGACCGGCCGCGGGCTCGACGAGATCGTCGAGCTCGATCGGCCGCCTGTCGATCGCCCCGGTCCTGACCGCCCATCCGACCGAGGCCCGCCGGCGGACGCTGCTCGTCGCGCTCCGCCGCTGCCACCGGCTCGTCGAGCGGCTCGACGATCCGCGCCTGACGCCCGACGAGGACCGCGACATCCGGCGACGCCTGCGCGAGGAGATCAGCCTCCTGTGGCGGACCGCCGACCTCCGCTCGGTGGCGCCGACCCCGCTCGACGAGGTCCGGACGGCGATGACCTACTTCGACGAGACGCTGTTCACCGTCGTCCCGCGGCTCTACCGGGCGGTCGACGGTGCGCTCGATCCGCTGGCCGCGGCCGAGCGCCGGCGCGCGCTCGGCCGGGCCGGGCGGCTGGCCGCGTCCGATCCGCCGGTCGGCGACGCCGAGCGGACCGGGACCCGGCCACCGCTCGTCCCGGCGTTCCTGCGGCTCGGGCAGCTGGATCGGCGGCGACCGCGATGGCAACCCCGCCGTCACCGCCGAGACGACCGGCCACGTCCTCCGGATCCACGCCGACCACGTGATCCACGGCTACGAGGCGGTCGCCACCCGGCTGATGCAGACGGTCGCCGCGACCGTCGCGTCGGACGCGGCTCGCGCCGCCGCTCGCCCGGCGTCTCGTCGCCGACGACGACGATCTCCCCGAGACCATGCGTCAGCTCCGCCGGCGCTTCCCCGACGAGCCGTACCGGCAGCGCTTCGGGGCGATCGCCGAGCGGCTGCGCCGGACCCGCGCCGCGCTGACCGCGACCGCCGGCGTCCCGTCGAGCGGCCGCTACACGGATCCGGCGGAGCTCCTGCGCGAGCTCGACGAGATCGCCGCCGCGCTCGTCGCCGACCGTCTCGGGCGGGTGGCCTGGGGCGAGGTCCAGGACTTCCGCTGGCAGGTCGAGACGTTCGGGTTCCACCTGGCCGGGCTCGAGGTCCGTCAGCACAGCGAGGTCCACGAGGCGGCGCTCGAGGCCATCCGCCGGGGCGACCTCGAGAACGGAGCTGCCGGGGCGCCCGGGGTGACCGCGGCCGAGGTCCTCGCGACGTTCCGGGCGATCGCCGACGCCCAGGCCCGGTTCGGCCCGGCGGCCGCCGGCCGCTACGTCATCAGCTTCACCCGCGCGGCCGCGACGTCCTGGCCGTCCTCGAGCTGGCCGGGCTGGCCGGCGCCGCCGACCCGCCGGCGGCCGCGACGGGCGGGTTCGCGCCGGCGGTCCCGGTCCTCGACGTCGTGCCGCTGTTCGAGTCGGCCGACGCCCTCGAGGGCTGCGCGGCGATCGTCGACGCGCTCATCGCCGACCCGACCTACCGCGGGCACCTCCTCGCCCGGGGCGATCGCCAGGAGGTGATGCTCGGCTACTCCGACTCGAACAAGGAGTCCGGGTTCCTGGCCGCCAACCGGCTCCTCTACCGGGCCCAGGCGGCGCTCGTCGAGTCGGCCCGCCGGCACGGCCTCGAGCTGACCCTGTTCCACGGTCGGGGCGGGGCGATCGGTCGCGGCGGCGGCCCGACCAACCGGGCGATCCTGGCCCAGGCGCCCGGCTCGATCGACGGCCGGTTGCGGATGACCGAGCAGGGCGAGGTGATCGCCGCGAACTACGCCAACCCGGCCATCGCCCGGCGCCAGCTCGAGCAGCTCACGGCGGCGGTCGTGCTGGCTTCCACGGCGGAGCACGACGCGCGAGTGGCCGGGGCCGGGCAGGCAGGCGCGGCGGCGATCGACGAGCTGGCCCAGGTCTGGAAGCGGCCTACCGGGCGCTCGTCTGGGAGGACCCGGAGTTCGCGGCGTTCTTCCGCGACGCCACCCCGATCGTCGAGCTGTCGGCCCTCCGGCTCGGCTCGCGACCGGCCGCGCGTGGCCGACGGGCGAGCGGCGGAGCCCCCGGCCGAACGTATTCCGGTCGCCGAGCCACCGCCGCCGCTCGTCTCGCTGCGGGCCATCCCGTGGGGCTTCGCCTGGTCGCAGTCACGGCTCAACCTGCCCGGCTGGTTCGGTCTCGGGTCCGCCCTCGAGGCGTACCGGTCGAGCCATGGCGACGCCGGGCTCGACGCCCTCGCCGAGCTGTACCGGTCGTGGCCGCTGTTCGAGGCGATCCTCGACAACGCCGAGATGACCCTCGCCAAGGCGGACATCGGCGTCGCCCGGACGTACGCCGCGCTGGCCAGGGGCCCGTCCGCCGGACGGATCTGGGAGCGGATCGAGGCCGAGCACGAGCGGACCGTCCGGCTCCTGCTCAGGGTGACCGGACGGGACCATCTGCTCGACGGGTTCCCGATCCTCCAACGCTCGATCGAGCTGCGCAACCCGTACGTCGACTCACTGTCCGAGCTCCAGGTCCGGTTGCTCGCCCGGCTCCGGGCGCTGCCGCCCGACGATCCGAGCCGACCGGAGGTGCTCCGTCTCGTCCAGCTCTCGATCAACGGCATCGCGGCGGGACTCCGCAATACCGGCTGACTGCCCGATCGTCTGAAACCGGGCGGGCATTGCCGGCGTAGCCCCTTGCGCGAGGTGCGGCCTCGCGGATCGGCCCGACATGGGCCGGAGGCCGCCCGGTTCAGGAGGTCGCCGATGATCTACCGTCGAGCCATGGCCGCCGCGGCGGCGCTCGTCCTCCTGGTGGCGGTCACGCCCGCCGCCGCAACCGGCCACCGGCCGCCGAACGCGTACGAGACCCACGTCTACGTCTCCGATCAACTCGGGGTCGGGGATATCCAGGACACCAACCTCGTCAACGGCTGGGGCATCGTCCACAGTCCGACCAGCCCGTGGTGGGTCGCCAACAACGGGACCGCCACGTCGACCCTCTACAACGGCGCCGGGGCGAAGATCCCATTGACCGTGAACGTGCCCGGCGCCCCGACCGGGACCGTCTTCAATGGCGGGACGGGGTTCGTCGTCACGAACGGGACTGACTCCGGGCCGGCCCGCTTCCTGTTCGCCTCGGAGGACGGCACGATCTCCGGCTGGAACCCTGCGGTTCCGTCATCCACGCCGCCGGTCACGTCGACCCAGGCGTTCGTCGTCGCGGACCACTCGCGGGCGATCTACAAGGGTCTCGCGATCGCGACCTGGAACGGGGCCGACTACCTCTACGCGACCGACTTCCATCGCGGCCGAATCGACGTCTTCGACAGCACGTTCAACCGCCAGCACTGGGAGCACGCGTTCCGCGACAGGCACCTGCCGAGCCACTACGCGCCGTTCGGGATCCAGACCCTCAACGGGCTGATCTTCGTGACCTACGCCCGCCAGGACAAGGATCGCGAGGACGAGATCGCCGGGGCCGGCAAGGGCTTCGTCGACGTGTTCAATGCCCGCGGCAAGCTCCTCGGCCGGGTCGCCTCACGCGGCGCGCTCAACGCACCGTGGGGCCTGGCCTGGGCACCCGAGGGCTTCGGACGGTTCAGCGGCGACCTGATCGTCGGGAACTTCGGCAACGGTCGGCTGCTCGCCTATCGCTGGCACGACGGCCACTGGAAGTTCGACGCGACCCTGCGGACCGCCGATCACCAGGTCATCTCGATCGACGGCCTGTGGGGCATCGGCTTCGGGAACGGCGCCGGCGCCGGTCCACTGACCACGCTCTATTTCGCCGCCGGCCCGGACGACGAGTCGCACGGCACCTTCGGAGCGGTCTGGGCGACACCCTGATCGACACTTCCTGGAGGCACGGAGCGGGCGGTCCGCACGGATCGTCCGCTCCGTCGTGCATCCGGTTCGCAACCAATTGCGACTGGCTCGGCGCCGACGCTGACCGCCCGGCCGTCGATCATCGTCAGGCTGCCCAGCCCATCCCTCGGGCACCCCCAGCCGACGAACGGATCGAGAGGCCAACGATGATCCAGCCGACCGAGCCCCAGCCCGTCTGGCCGCGCGTCGGGTCGTCGATCGCCGGTGGCCCGGTCACCTGCGCGGTGTGCGGCTGCCGGCTGACCACGGACGACCCGTCCGACCCGTCGGGCTGGACGCACTTCTCGCCGCTCGGCGGCCGCGACGCGCGCGGCTGCCGGGTCGAATGCGTCGACCTTCCCCACGACGCTTCAGGCCGCGCACTCCTGGGTATGCCCGCCTGACCGACGCCGCAGGGCCGACCGGGTCCCGCCGGCAGCGGATCCGACCGGCTGCGAACGAAGGGGCGCCATCCTCCTGGCGCCCCTTCTTCATGTCCTCGGGGACGCGGCTCACGGCGACGCGGGCGGGGCCGGACGCCTCAGCGGAGCTCGTGACGCAGTGCGGAGCGGGCAGCGTTGAGGCCGCTCATCCCATGGACGCCTCCGCCCGGCGGGGTCGACGATGAGCAGAGGTAGAGCCCGTCGCCGACACGATACGGATCGCGCGCCGGCCAGGGACGGAACAGAGCTGGCGGATGTCCTGGATCCCGCCGTTGATGTCGCCACCGACGTAGTTGGCGTCGTAGGTCTCCATCGCGGCCGGTCCGAGCGTCGAGCGAGCCAGGATCCGATCGCGGAAGCCCGGAGCGAACCGTTCGACCTGGGTCTCGATCCGGTCGGTCATGTCGACGTCCGAGCCCGCCGGGACGTGGCAGTGGGCCCAGGCCTGGTCTTCCCCTCCGGCGCTCGCGCGGGATCCCACGGCGTGTACTGGACGAACAGGACGAACGGCCGATCCGCGTGCGGCCGGCCGCCGCCTCCGCCTCACCCGCCGCGATCTCATCGAGGGTCCCGCCGAGGTGGATCGTCGCCGCGCGGCGCAGCCCCTCGGCGGTCCAGGGCACCGGGCCATCGAGCGCCCAGTCCATCTTGAACACGCCCGAGCCGTACCGGAACCGCTCGGCACGGCGACGTATCCGGGCCGACAGCCGATCGCCGGCGATGGCCACCAGCTGCCGGGGCGTGACGTCGAGCAGGACCGCCCGCGCCGCCGGGAGCTCGGCGATCGATCCGACCCTGTGGCCGGTGACGAGCTCCCCACCCGCGGCCTCAAGCTCGGCCACGAGGGCCGTCGCGATCGCGTCCGCCCCGCCGCGGACCATCGGCCAGCCGACGGCGTGGGCGGAGGTAGCCAGAACGAGTCCGAATGACGCGGTCAACGGGCGATCGAGCCGGAGCATCGAGTGGGCGGCCACCCCGGCGAACATCGCCCGGGCCGGCGCCTCGCGGAAGCGACCGCTGGCCAGCCCGTGCGCCGAACGGAGCGCCGGAAGGCCAAACCGGGCGAGCGCGAGTGGGTGGCGCGGCAGGTGGACGACCGGCTGGAGGATCTCCGGGCCGAGCTTGGCGCATCCGGACGCCAGCGGCCCGACAGTCGCCGCCAGGCCCGCCCGTCGCCTCGCCGAGCCCGTCCGCCGTCGCGCGCACCGAGCGTTCCAGGACGGCCGCCCGACCATCGTCGAACGGGTGCGCGAACGGAGCGTCCGGTTGGATCAGCTCGACACCGCGGGCGGCGAGATCGATCGATGCGAAGAAGGGCGAGCCGATCGTCAGCGGCAGGATCGTCGAGCAGACATCGTGGCGAAATCCGGGGAGCGTCAACTCGGCGGTCCGGGTGCCACCGCCCGGCGTCGCCGATGCCTCGTAGACCCGGACCGATCGCCCGGCCCGCGCCAGGGTGATCGCCGCGGCCAGACCGTTCGGCCCGGCCCCGATGACGATCGCATCGACCGGACCGCCTCCGATCGGGTCGCTCACGAGACGCCGGGCCTCACCCCCGGCCGGTCAGCTTGCGGACGGGCGCGGTCAGGGTCCGTCGAGCGGACCGGATCGTCGCGCTGTTGCGAACGTTCCGCCAGTAGCGCCATTGACGATCCCTGTCGATGCAGACGCTCTTCGTCTCGACTATCGGCAGCGCGACCCCGACGGCGGTCGCCAGGTTGAACAGGGTGGCCTGCCAGAACTTGTCGTTCTGGCGATTGCCGCCGAGCATGTAGGCCAGCTCGTCGAACGGGTCGGACGGCCGCTCGAGGGCCTCCGCCTGGGCGATCGTGAGCTCGCCGTCGCGACGGGCCGAGAAGGTGATCCATGCCGACAGGGTATGGCCTTCGGGCGTCATGAACGTGAACGACTCGTCGTCGGCGTACAGGACGAGGACGCCGGTCGAGAGCTTGATGGGCGCCCCCGGGAAGCGGCGCGATCTCGAGCAGCGCAACCTCACCCGGGGCGATCCCGGACAGCGGCGCGTAGAAGCTCTGGCCCTTCGGCCAGAACGTCGGGAAGCGCTCCTTCCAGAAGGCGATGAGGTCGGTCGGCGAGATGTCCGCGCCGACGAGCCGTACCGAGAACGACTTCTGCCAGAGCTGGCCGAACCCCTGGAGCGGGCCGGACACTCGCCTGCCGCTGACGGCGTCGTCCTTCGCCCCGACCACGCCGGCCGCCGAAAGGCGCTCGACGGGGGTGGCCCAGTTTGCGGCGTCGCGGTTCGCGGGCGTCGTGGCGGCCGCCGGTGGCGTGGCGGTCGCCGTCGCACTTGCGGTCGCGGGCGGGATGGCGTTCGGCTCGGTCATCGGAGTCTCCTCGGTCTCCGGGCGCTGCCCCGGACCTGCCCGGTCAGGCCATGGCGGCGGACATCGCCGCGGCCTCGTCGTCATGGATCTCGATCGCCTCGTCGAGGCGGGTCAGCGAGAAGATCTGGCGATAATGCTCAGACAGGCCGGTCGCGACGAGGCGGCCACCGCCTCGTCGGGCGCGGACGAGGAGCGTGACGAGCAGTCCGATCCCACCGCTGTTCATGTATTCGAGCTTGCTGAAATCCAGGACGACCACCCTCGCCCCGTTGGCTACAGCGAGCCCGTAGGCGGCGGTGAGGTCCGCTTCGCTCGCGGAGGTGACGTCGCCCTCGATCCGCAGGATCGAGGCGGTCCTCCTGATCGAGCTCGATGACGGTGTCACTCATGCGGCATCTCCTTCGACGATCTCCATGAAGTCCGACAGGCGGGTGATCCGGAAGATCTCCTGGTAGTGCTCCGTAAGGCCGACGGCCTGGACGGTGCGGCCGTCACGGCGCGCCTCCGCCAGGAGCCGGACGACGAGGGCGATCCCCGTGCTGTTGATGTAGCCCGTGCTCCGGAAGTCGAGGACGATCTCGCCGCCGTCGGTGCCGATGGCGGCCACCGCCTGCCTGTAGGCCCCGGCCAGGACGGCATCGGCGGAACCGTTCAGGTCGCCTGCCAGCACGATCCGCGCGCCGTCCGGCGCGGGCTCGACGTGGGCTGTCAGCCGTTCCACGCTCATGCCGGTCCCTCCCCGCGGGTGAGCGCGAGCGTCACCGTCTGCCCGTCCGCGTGCTGTGTCACGTCCATGCGGTCCACCATGTGGCGGATCAGGAAGAGGCCCCATCCGCGCGGCTTCTGCAGCCGCCGCGAGCTTCGCCTCGATGTCGGGCTCCTCGGCGTCGGAGATTGGCCCGGAGAGCGCTCGATCGGTGATCCGGACGAGGACCTCCAGGTCGGTCGCGCTCACCGCGACTGCCACCGGGATGTCGGGGCGGCCGGCGCTCCCGTACTCGATCGCGTTCATCGCCGCTTCGCTGACGGCGGTCTTGAGACGCTCGAGGCTGGCCGGCGGGATATCGAGGCTCGCGACGGCCGCCGCGACGCGCTCGGCGACGTCGCGCTCGGTGCCGATCTCGCCCGGGATCGAGAAGGTCGCCAGGGTTCGCTCGTCGGTCTCTGCCGCGGCTTCCTGCGGGTCGTCCGCCAGCTCGGCGCGTCCCGCGGACGCGACGCGGCGAAGGGTCACGATCGTGAGGTCGTCCTCCTGGTCCCAGTCGCGGCCCGTGAAGCGCCACAGCCCCTCGACCAGGTCGTCCACCAGCTCGTTGCCGCTCCGCCCGGCGGCAAACGCGTCGCGCAGGCGCGGGAAGCCGAACATCGATCCGTCCGGGCCGTGCGCCTCGACGAAGCCGTCGGAGTAGAGGAGCATGTCGCCGCCTGCCGGCACCGTCCTCTCCGCGTGTCGTACCTGCATCCCCGGCATCAGACCGAGCGGCAGGCCGGTCGCCCGCACGTCCGCGACCTCGCCGCCGGACCGCACGTACGGCAGGTTGTGGCCGGCGTTCGCAAAGACGAAGCGACCGGTCGCCGGCTCGAGGATGCCGTAAAGGGCAGGTCACGAACATCCTTGAGGGCATCTCCGGGACCAGGAGTGCGTTCACGCGCTCCAGGACGGCGCCGGGATCGTCGTGGCGGGGCGCCTCGCCGCGGATCGTCGACTGGGTGCGGGCCATGACGAGGGCCGCCGGGACGCCCTTGTCGGTCACGTCGCCGACGACGAGCCCGATGCGGCCGTCGGCCAGCGAGATGACGTCGTAGAAGTCGCCCCCGACGGCGCGGGCCGGGCCGTAGTAGGCGGCCACCTGCCAGTCGCGGAGCGCGGGAAGTTGGCGCAGGAACTGCTGCTGGATCATCGTGGCCAGGCGGAGCTCCTGGTCGATCCGCTCCCGCTCGGCGGCTTCGGCCGCCTGCTCGCGGACCAGCTGGGCGACCCGGATCGCGGGGGCCGCCTGCGCGGCAAGCGTCGCGAGCAGCCGCCGGTCGTCCGAGGAGTACTCCTGCTCGGACAGGCGCGGGCCGAGGTTCAGGGTCCCGATCAGCTCTCCCTGGGAGACGAGCGGGACGACCAGGGCGACTCCGGCCTGGCGCAGGAACCGACCGCCGGCGAGTCGAGCTCCAGGCGGGTGAGGTCCACCGGACCCGTGGCCGTCTGCGAGATAGGCGAGCAACGGGCTGACTCGGGATGTCGACCGCGATCGAAGCTGACTGCGTCCGCGTTCGCCGGTATGGCCGGATCGGTGGCCGCCACCGGATCACGGCTCCCGCTGCAGTGACCACCGGATCCCCGGCAACAGCCGGGGCTGCATCGACGGAATGGTCGCCGCGGCCGAGGAGCCGGCGGATCGGACGGGTCAGTTCGCTCATGTCGGAGTCACCGTAGCGGGCGGTCGTCCGGGAATCGTTACGGCCGGGCGCTGGCCGGTCGTTTCGTTGCGTCTGAGCCAGACACCGCTCGAGCTCGGGTGGAACGTCCGGCCGACAAC
>CAVPRZ010000010.1:0-77633 GCA_963708065.1 uncultured Chloroflexia bacterium | reverse complement strand
CTGCGTACGTCGTCTGCCGCTCGACTAGCGAGCGCAGAAGCTGGTCCACCTTGCCCGTCGGTTTGGCGCACACCGCAGCCTCCCCAAGGCGCGGCGCCGGCAACGACGTACGGATGGGTGCGCTCAGCGTACGTTCCTGCGCAACGCTCGCCGGGGGCACCCCAGCCGGCTGAGAGCCTGCCGAGGAACGATTTCGCCGTTGATTTTCCTCCTCCCGGGGAAGACGCAGCTGGAGTCCAGGAGTGACGCCCTGGCTGCCGGCAACTTCGGATCGCAATGCGCGCATTGCGTCGTGGTGAAGCCCGCTAGACTTGCCTTGACGTCGTGTGCTGACCGGACTGGGTGTCGACCGGCTCTGCGCTGGGTGGCGGGGCTTGGGGGCACAGGAGGCCAGTGCCGCAGCGACCGGCGCCGCCAGATCCCCACGCTATCCCGTCGGTCCGATGCGCACCGACTCCGACGGGCTCATCGATCGCTTGCGCGTAGCTGATCGGAGGAAAGTGCATGGTCGTCCATCTTTCTCGGCGGCGGATGGTGGCCGCCGCGGTGGGACTCGCCCTCGCGCTGGCCGCACTGCCGCTGGCCGTTCCCGTCGCCGCGGCGTCGTCGCCCAATCTGTTCGTCGCCAGGCACCACAGCAGTGACACGAACCCGTGCACGGCCCACAAGCCGTGCCGGACGATCGGTCACGCGGTCGACGTCGCCCCGCCCGGCGCAACCATCCATGTAGGCATGGGCAAGTATGCCGAGCAGGTTTCGATCACCAAGCGGCTGACCCTCAAGGGCTGGCACGCGGTCATCGATGCGACCGGCCAGACCGGCGGGATCGAGCCGCTCGCGAGCATGGGACTGGTCGGCTACGGGGTCCTCGTGTTCGGCCCCGGTGCCAGTGGAACGACGGTCAGGGGGTTCACCGTGCAGCACGCCCTTGGTGAGGGCATCCTCGTTGCCGGTACCTCCAAGGTCCGCATCGAATACAACACGGTCAGGCACAACGACGCCGGCTTCGGTACCGCCGCCACGTTCGAGTGCCAGGTGCAGGGCAATATCCCGGGCGACTGCGGCGAGGGCCTCCACTTCGTCGGCGTCACCTGGTCCAGGATCGCCCACAACCGGGTCTATGACAACGTCGGCGGCATCCTCATCACCGACGAGACCGGCCCGAGCGCGCACAACGTGATCTCCTACAACGTCATTCGCAACAACAAGGAGGACTGCGGGATCACCCTGCCGTCCCACAACGGCGCCGCGATGACCGACCCGACGCTGGGCGGTGTCTACGCCAACCTCGTCTTCCACAACGTGTCCGTCGGCAACGGCGGCGCCGGCGTCGGGATGTTCGCGCCCTTCCCGGGGACGGCGTCCTATAACAACCGGGTGATCGGCAACGTTCTCCGCAACAACGGTGAGGCGGGCGTCGCGATCCATGCGCACGATTCCGGCATGAATGTGTCCGGGAACGTCATCCGGGGCAACTGGATCTCTGGGAACCTCATCGATCCGGATGCCGGAAGCACCCAGCCGAACGGGATCTCCCTGTTCAGCGCGGTGGTCCCGGTGGACGTGACCGTGGCCCACAACCACATCGCCCACGAGTATTGGGGCATCTTCATTGCAGGCCCGGTGACGATCCACGGCCTGTCGACCAACCACTACGCGTCATCGGTGACCCACCACACGAACTGACCTCGCTCACGCCAGAACGCCGGCGGCCATGCGCCGCCGGCGTTCTCGTGTGCCTGCGGCGCCGGGCGCCAGTGTCTTGTCCATCTGTGTGGGACCGAACGAAGCCAACCGACCCGGATGCCTACCGCCAATAGCGTGGGCCGAATCCGACCTTGACAGCTTACTTATCAGTCGCTAAGCTTCCGCGACATGAACGCTCAAACCAGGCTCAGCGCGCCCGAGCGCCGCGACGCCGTCATCGCCGCCGCGACTCACGAGTTCGCGGCCGGTGGCTACGCCGGAACCTCAACCCAGTCGATTGCCCGGCGGGTCGGCGTCTCGCAGCCGTACCTGTTCCAGCTGTACGTGACGAAGAAGGACCTGTTCATCGCCGCGGTCCGGGCCTGCTTCGGCGAGACCCGCGAGGCGTTCGAGGCGAGCGGTCGAGAGGCTCGCCGGACGACTGACGACCCGACGGCGATCCTGCACACGATGGGCCAGACGTACATGGCGATGCTCCGCGATCGCGACAAGCTCCGGATGCAGCTCCAGGCCTATGCGGCCTGTGGCGACCCCGACATCCGGGCCGTCGTCCGCGAGGAGTGGACCAGTCTCCACGACGCCGTCGCCCGGGTCTCTGGGGCCGACGAGCTGGCCCTCCATGCCTGGTTCGCCGAGGGGATGCTGCTCAACGTTGCGGCCGCGATCGGCGACCTCGACGCAGCCATCGCCCTCAAGCTGGCCCTCCGCGGAGGCACCCCCTGACGAGGGCTGCAATCCGAACCCCTTTTTTTGTGCGTTGTGCTTAGCGGCCACTAACTAGAGAGAGGACCCGTCGATGCGTCTCCGAAGCAGCTCCACCGCCTGGACCTTCGCGATCACCGCGATCGCCCTGTTCATGGTCGCTCTCGACAACCTGGTCGTGACGACGGCGCTGCCGGTCATCCGGCGCGATCTGGGATCGAGCCTCCAGGACCTCGAGTGGATGGTCAACGCCTACACGCTGACGTTCGCCGTCCTGCTCCTGACCGGTGCCGCCCTCGGTGACCGGTTCGGCCGCCGCCGCCTCTTCATCATCGGCCTGCTCGTCTTCACGACCGGGTCCGCGGCTGCCGCCCTGGCGCCGTCGAGCAGTGGCCTGATCGTCGCCCGGGCCGTCCAGGGCGTCGGCGCCGCGATCGTGACGCCGTTGACCCTGACCATCCTGTCGGCAGCAGTCCCGCCGGAGCGACGGGCCCTCGCCCTCGGGGCGTGGGGCGGTATCGGCGGCCTGGCCGTCGCGATCGGCCCGCTCGTGGGCGGGGCGATCGCCCAGGGCGTCAACTGGCACTGGATCTTCTGGCTCAACGTTCCGGTCGGCATCGTCGCCGTCGTCCTCGCCTCGCTCCGGCTCGAGGAGAGCCGCGGCCCCTCGGCACCGCTCGACCTCGCCGGGCTCGGTCTCGCCAGCGCCGGCCTGCTCGGCCTGGTGTGGGGTGTCATCCACGGCAACGACCGGGGCTGGACGGATGTCCAGGTAGTGGCCGCGATCGTCCTCGGCGGTGCCCTGCTCCTCGGGTTCGTCGCCTGGGAGCTCCGGGCCCGCTCGCCGATGCTTCCGCTCGACATGTTCCGCAACCGTGGCTTCGCGGCGGCCAACAGCGTCTCGCTCCTGATGTACTTCGGGATGTTCGGCTCGATCTTCCTGCTGTCGCAGTTCTTCCAGGTCGTCCAGGGCCTCAACCCGTTCGAGGCGGGCCTGCGCGTCCTGCCCTGGACGGCGATGCCCGCGATCGTCGCCCCGATCGCCGGGGCACTCGCCGGGAGGATCGGCGCGCGCCCGATCCTCGTCCCGGGCCTGGCTCTGATGGCCATCGGCCTGGCCTGGCTCGCGCTGATCGTCAGCCCGACCACCCCGTACCCCGCCTTCGTCCCGGCGTTCGTCGTGAGCGGGATCGGGATGGGCATGTTCTTCGCCCCGATCGCCAACGTCGTCCTGTCGTCCGTCCGACCGGAGGAGGAGGGCAAGGCATCCGGAGCGAACAATGCGATCCGCGAGGTCGGCGGCGTGTTCGGCGTCGCGGTTCTCGCCTCGGTCTTCTCGGCCAACGGCTCGTATGCGAGCCCGCAGGCCTACGTCGACGGGCTGGTTCCCGCGATGGCCATCGGGGCGGTGGTCGTCGCCGTGGCGGCCGTGGTCGCGCTCGCGATCCCGGGTCGCATCGCCGCGGGCGAGGGCCTCGGCCAGCCGGTGCTGCCATTGGTGGGCCGACAGCCGGAGGAGCAGGCGACGGCTTCGTAAGGACACCGGCTCGGGCGTCGTCCGGCGCGGCGCCCGAGTCCAAGCCCTGGGCGGCCGAACGCCCTCCGGGCGCGCGCGATCTCCCGCTGGCCGATGAGTCCCAGCGGGCTGGTTAGCCCGCGGGGAGGCTGTGGTCGCGGCCGCAGCTAGGCGACCACGATAGCGACGTTCCCCAGCTTCTGGCCGGTTTCGGCGTACCTGTGAGCCTCGACCATCTGCTCGAGCGGGAAGCGCCGGTCGATGACGGGGTGCAGCCGTCCCGCTTCGACCAGGCCTCGCAGGTAGGCCAGGTCCTCGCTGGTCGGGCCCGATGCCGCGAACGACACCCGCTTGCTGCTCCCCCTCGACGCCAACCTCGCGCGAACGATCTGCAGGAAGCCCGGATTGGCCATCAGCAGGCAGCCGTTCCCGGTCAGCATCCTCACCATGCGACCCGACGGTGTGTTGCGGACGACGTCGAAGATCACGTCGTAGGTCTCGGGGCTGGCGGTGAAGTCCTCCTCGGCGTAGTCGATGACGCGATCTGCCCCGATGGTTCGCAGCATCTCCAGCTTCGGCGCACGGTCCACCGCGGTCACGTGAGCCCCGAGGACCTTGGCGAGTTGGACCGCGAACGTGCCGAAGCTCCCTCCCGCGCCGTTGACCAGGACCCTCTGTCCGCCCTGGACGTGCGCCTTCCGCAGGAACTGCAGGGCCTCGCCGCCCCCGTAGGGGACGGCCGCAGCCTCCTCGTAGCCCAGGTTCGCGGGCATCGTCGTGATCGCCCCGCCCTGGGGGTTCTCGCGCAGGCAGATGTACTCCGCGTAGGCTCCCAGGCCGATGCCCGTTGCCGCGAAGACCCGGTCGCCCGTCCTGAGTGACCTGACATCCCGGCCAACCGACTCGACGTCACCGGCGAGCTCCTGCCCGAGCACGGGTTGTCTCGGTCTGCGGATCCCGAACGCCAGCCGGATCGGCACCCAGATCCAGGGGGCAAAGTCGAATCGCCGCAGCTCGCAATCGGCCGCGCTGACCGTCGTGGCGCGGATCCGAACCAGCACTTCGTTGTCCTTCGGAACGGGCTTCGGCACGTCTCTGAGTTGAAGCACATCCGGAGGTCCGTAGTCGGTGCACACGATCGCTCTCATGGGTCTCCGGTTCGTGCGGGCCCCACGGCCGTGGCCGTGCCGATGCCGCCGGTGGTGAGGACGACCTTGCCGGCCATCGGCGAACCCCGCTCAGGCAAGACCGACCTCAAGCGGCACGCTGATCACGACCGTCCCCTTCGCGTGCCCATCGCCCACATGGCCGATCGCCGTGGGCGTCTCATCCAAGGAGTAGCTGCCGTCGACGACAGGGCTGACCTTCCCGGCTTCGACGAGCTCCTTCAGGGCGACGAGGTCGTCGTGGTTCTGGAACTTGACCGACGGGCGCAGCTGCTGGCGCACGAACATCGACGTCAGCGCGGCCTTGATGACGGTCCCCAAGGCGCCGCCCGAGTGGCCGCCGCCGTTCGGCTGCAGCTTCCCGGTGGGGGTCAGTGCGCGCCGGGTCTGCGACAGCGAGTGGTTGCCCACGTTGTCGAGGATGAAGTCGTAGCGCGGACCGCCCTGCGTGAAGTCCTCCTGGGTGTAGTCGATGACATGGTCGGCGCCGATCGAGCGGACCAGGTCCGTGTTCCGCGTGCTGGTGACGCCCGTGACCTCCGCGCCGAACGCCTTGGCGATCTGCACCGCGAACGTACCGACGCCACCCGACGCGCCGTTGATGAGGACCTTCTGGCCCGGCTGGACGTGGCCCTGGTCGCGCAGCAGCTGGAGCGCGGTGGTGGCGGAGACGCCGATCGCCGCAGCCTGCTCGAATGCTGAGGTTGGCCGGCTTCATGACGAAGTGATCCGCGGTCGCACAGGCGTATTCGGCGAACGCGCCCGCGACCCACCCGAAGACCTCATCACCCGGTCGGAAGCCCGTCACGTTCGGCGCCGATCGCCTCGACCGTCCCCGCGACGTCGGTGCCGGGGATGGGCTGCTTCGGTCGGCGCAGCCCGGCCGCCATGCGCATGACGATCGGCTTGCCGCTCATGAGCACCCAGTCGCCGACGTGGATGGATGCCGCGTGCACCCGCACGAGGACCTCGCCATTCCCGACTTCTGGCTTGTCGATGTCCTGGAGCCGGAGCGTTTCCTCCGAGCCGTACTGTTCCTGCACGATTGCCTTCATTGCCTGTCCTTCCGCGGATCGGTCTCGCGATTGGCTCGGCGCGGCCCAGGCGACCGGCACTTGGGTCGCGTGTCAGCCCGCGTCGCCAGCAGGATGTGCCGACGGGCTCCGGCAAGGCCAGAGGCGTTCGTCACCAAACGGCGCGGGGTCCAGCCGAAGCGGTCGATGAGCGGCGCGGGCGTGCGTGCGCGCCTGACACCCTCCCGGGCGCCAGTTCGCTCCGCCGCGTCGGCTATCCCGCCGCGACGATCGGCGCGTACTTCCGCCGGTAGGCGGCCGGCGTCATGCCCGTCGTTCGCTTGAAGAGCCGGCGGAAGAAGGTCGGGTCCTCGTAGCCGACTGAGTAGCCCACGTCGTCGACCCCATCGCGTCCCGTCTCGAGGAACAGGCGAGCGCCCTCGATCCGCAGCGCGTGCACGTAGTCGATCGGCCGGTGGCCAGTCGCCGCTTGGAAGCGGCGCGCGAAGGTTCGCCTGGTCAGGCCGGACAGCTCGGCCATCGCGGTCACCGGATTCGGGGTCGTGTAGTTGTCCGCGATCCAGGCCAGGCAGTCGCGGATCGCCGCATCGCCGGTTCGGACACGCCGCGTCATCGCGGAGAATGGCAGCTGTCCGTCCTCGTGGCCCGCGAGCAGGTAGACCTTGGCGGTCCGGGCCGCGTGCTCCGGGCCGCAGAACCTGGCGATCAGGTGGAGGGCCAGGTCCTGCCAAGCCGTCACCCCACCGGCGGTGATCAGGCCCTCGCGCTCGCTCGAGAGGTCCAGGATCGCCCCGGGCACGAACCGGATCCTCGGATACGCGGTCCGGAACAGGTCCCGGTACGCCCAGTGGCCGGCACAGGACCGACCGTCGAGCAGGCCGGACTCCGCGAGGAGCAGCGAACCCGTGCACACGGTGGCCAGCAGGGCGCCCCGCTCGTGCATCCGTCGCAGCCACGTCGTCTCGACGGCGAAGCGACCGCGAGGCGGCGTGTCGATGGGCGTGTACATGTCGCACACGATGACCGCGTCCACCTCGTCGACGTCCGCGACGGCCGCGTGCGGCTCGACGAGGATGTTGCCGAAGCAGCGGAACGGCTCCCTGGTCGCGGCCACGATCGGGACTTCGAGGACGGCGTCGCCAGGCTCGGCCGCCGTCATGTCCGGCCACATCGGACCGACGGACTGCAGCACGTCGTAGAGCCCGTACAGGACCGAGGCAGATGTCTCCGGCGCGGCGAGCAGGGCGATACGTGGACGGCGCGTCGTTGTCATGTTTGCCCCGATTCGGTGGATTCCGTCTCTTCCAGCATGGCAGCCTGGCATGGACACTGCCGGGAGGATCGGCGCGCGCCGGCGACGAACGTCGGTCCGCATCGACGGCCAGACCCTGGAACCGAGGTCACGCGAGGGGAACCGAGAATGACGCCTGACGCACACGCCACCGCGAAGCTCCGAGCCGCCGTCCGGGGACGGGTCGTCGCGCCGGGCGACGCCGACTACGACGAGGCTCGGCGCGTCTGGAACGGCATGATCGACAAGCGTCCCCGCCTCATCGTCCGGGCCGCCGGCACCGCCGACGTCGCGCCGACGATCGCGTTCGCCCAGGAAACGGGGCTGCGGCTGGCGATTCGCGGCGGCGGCCACAACGTCGCGGGCAACGGCACCGTGGATGACGGGATCCTCCTGGACATGGGCGGGTTGCACGCCGTCGAGGTGGATCCCGACGCCCGCCTGGTCCGCGTCGGAGGCCGGGGCGACGCTCGGCGACATCGATCGGGCGACCGAGCCGTACGCGCTCGCGGTGCCCGTCGGCGTGGTATCCGGAACGGGGATCGCGGGTCTGACGCTCGGCGGCGGTGTCGGCTGGCTGACCCGCCGGTACGGCCTGACGATCGACAACCTCGTCTCCGCCGAGGTCGTCCTCGCGACCGGCGAGCCCGTCCGCGCGAGCGAGGACGAGCACCCGGACCTGTTCTGGGGCCTGCGCGGCGGGGGCGGCAACTTCGGGGTCGTCACGTCGTTCACGTTTCGTGCCCACCCGCTTGACCCGGATGTCTTCGCCGGCACGCTCATCTACGAGCGCCCGCGCTGGTCCGAGGCCCTCCGGTCGTACGTCGACTGGGCGGCCGACGTGCCCGACGAGATCACGACGCTGGTCACGTTCATGGTTCCGCCGGCCGACTGGGAGCTCGGCGACCGGCGCCCTGATGTTCCTGGGCTTCGCCTGGGCGGGGGACGATCGGGCCGAGGGCCAGGCGGTGATCGACCGGCTTCGGGCCGCCTGCTCACCGGACGTCGCGGTCCTCGATCCCACCCGATGGCTCGCGTTCCAGTCGGCGTTCGATGCCGCGATGCCCAAGGGCGTCCGGGCGTACTGGCGGAACGCGTCGTTCGATCGGTTCGATGGCCCGATGATCGACACGCTCGTGGAGCACTGCGGCGCGCAGGACTGGGTCGGGACGGCCGCGGACCTCCACCACATTGGGCGGCGCGTTCGGTCGCGTCGCCGAGGACGCCACCGCGTTCCCGAACCGCGCTGCGCAGTTCTGGCTGAACATCTACGGCTTCTGGGCCGGACGCCGATGACGACGCTGCGCGGACCGCCTGGGTCAAGGACTTCTCGGATGCGATGCGCCCGTTCGCCATGACCGGCCAGTACGTCAACTTCCTCGGGCTTGACGACACCGACACGCACCGCAAGGCCCTCGCGGCCTATGGGCCGGAGAAGCTCGAGCGCCTGATGGCGCTCAAGCGGCGCTACGACCCACAGAACCTGTTCCAGGTCAACCACAACATCCTGCCGGCGCCGTGAGGGATAGGGCTCCCGAGAGTCCTGGTGCTCCCAAGCGCTCGCTCGGCGATCAGATTGCCGCGTCCGCTCCGGCCTCCCATTCGTCGCGCGTCAGCGCGTACTCGACATCGCCGTGCTCCTCGCCCTCGATCCGATCCGGCCACGGCTGGTGGAACACCCGGACGAACCGGAGCCCGGCCTTCTCCATGACTCTCCGTGATGCCACGTTCACCACCATCGTCGTCGCGTACACCCGGCGGACGCCGAGGTCCTCGAACGCCTTCCGGATCAGCGCCCGGCTCCCCTCGGTCGCGTAGCCACGTCCCCAGGCCGAGGCGATGAGCCGGTAGCCGAGCTCCGGCTCGTCGTCCGGATCGGCCTCCTGCGGGCGGAGGTGGAACCAACCGAGGAAGACTCCGGTGCGCTTCTCGATCGCCGCCCAGAAGCCATACCGATCGCCCGCCTCGTAGTAGGCCATCCACGCCGGCAGGTAGACGTCGCGGATCTCGTCGCGTGGCGTCGGCCGGCCGCCGTTGATGTAGCGCATGACGGTCGGGTCGGCATCGAGCGTCGTGGCGAGATCCACGTCATCGGGTGTGAACTGGCGCAGGATCAGGCGCTCGGTCTCGAGGTAGACGTGCACGGCGCGATGCTACCCGCAGGTTGGTCGGGTCCGTAGCCGCGACGTCCGTCGTCAGGTGGTCCGCCGGCCGGCGTCGATCGGCTCGAGGACCAGCGCCTTCATCGGGCAGCAATCGACGGCCCGCTGGGCGTCGTGGACGAGCCCGGCCTCGACCGGCCCCGGGCGAACGATCGGATACCGCCAGTCGTCCAGGTCGATCAGCTCAGGGAGCAGGTCCCCGCACAGGCCGTAGCCGTCGCACCGGATCCAGTCGACCCGAAGCCGCACGTCCATCCTAGGCGGCCTCGATCCGCGACCCGGTGATCGAGCAGCGTCCCGTCCGGGCGTGCTCGCGGAACTCGTCGCCGAAGACGTTCAGTGCGCTGGCCATGAGCTGGACCGCGCCGTCCGGGTGATGGCAGGCACCGCGTCCACCGATCTGCGACGTCCAGCGCTCGATGTGTTCGAGCTCGTGGCTGGCCGCCCCGCCCGTGGCGACCCTTGCGGTGGCATCGCCCAGGGCCCGCAGCCCGTAGAGGCACGGGCCGCACTGGCCGGCGCTCTCCTGTGCCAGGAACCCCATGATCTGGGCGGTCGCCGACACGCCGCAGACATCGTTGGGCAGCAGACCGACAATCCCGCAGCCGAACGTCAGCCCGGCGGACCGCATCACCGCCGGGTCGAGCGGGAGGTCCCACGCCTCGCGGGCCGGGGCCCACGTCCCGAAGTAACCCCCGAGCACGACCGCCTGGGTCCGATCGATCCGCGCGCCGACCTCGGCGGCGATCTCGCCGATCGTCGTCCCGAGCTCGATCTCCCGGACACCCTGCTCGCGGATCGGGCCGGTGACCGTCACCAGGGCCGTGCCCGGCGACTCGAGCCGGCCGGCCGACCGATACCAGCGCTCGCCGAACCTGGCGATGAGCGCCGCGTAGGCAAGGCTCTCGACGTTCTGGACGAGCGTCGGACGGCCGCCGACGCCTCGCTCGGAGACGCGCGGCGGGGTGGTCGTGGGCCGGGCGTCGCCGTTGTTGATGTAATGGACGGCCGCGGAGGCCTCGCCCGCCACGTAGCCGATCGGCGCCTGCACGAGGCGAGTCCGCAGCGGGAGCTCACTCCTCCGCTCGGCCGATCGCCTCGCGAACGGCCACGACTGCCATTTCGTGCTCCCTGCCGACGTAGAAGACGATCTCGTCGGCGCCGACCGCCTCGGCGGCGAGGATCGCCCCGTCGACGACGAGGTGCGGTCGGTGCGCCATCAGGGTTCGATCCTTGAAGCTCGCCGGCTCACCCTCGGCGCCGTTCGCGACGACCACGGCCGAACCGCTCTTCCGCTCGGCCAGCGCACGCCACTTGCGCCCGACGGGGAAGCCGGCGCCACCGCGACCAAGCAGCCCGCTCGCCTCGAGGGTGGGGATCAGCTCGCGAATCTCGACGCCATGCGGCAACGGGCCGAGCCTCGCGAGATGCGCGTCGAGGCGCTCGAGCTCGCCGTCGAGTCGAGGGCCGGCCAGGAGTCGTTCGGTCTGGTTCGAGATCAAGGACCCCTCCGCTCGGGGTCGAAGCCAGGGTGCAGGCTCGACCCATGCGCTCGCCGCCGCGGCCGTCGGCGAGCGCCTCGGTCACACATCCCTGAGTCACAGGACAGGGGGAAGGTTTCCCCCGTACCGAACCGGACCCCACTCGAGTCCGCTGGTGGGGTCAGGTCCGGAGCGACCTCACTTCGGAGCCAGGCTGACCTTCATCTTGGTGAGTCCGTCCGGCCCGAATGTCCAGCCGTAACCCTGGCGGTCGAAGACGGGTGCCGGCCAGTAGACGTCGCCCCAGATGACGGTGTCGGGGGTGTTGCCACGGCTCGTCAATGGCTGGCCCTCGACGTGGTACTGGCCGGCGAGAAGCCGTCCCGTGGGGTCGAACACCTGCAGTTCCTGCGGGACGTACTGGAAGACATGGATGTCGCCGGCGGCGTCGACGCTCGGCTCGCCGCTGAGGCCGTTCTGTCCGGGCTCGTTCCCCTGCTCGCCCCAGCGCCCGATGATCCGCCCGTCGACCGGGTCGATCGTGACGACCTGGCCCGTCGAGTCGACGAACCCGACGATCTTGCCGTCGGGCCGGAGCGCGATCCCGTGGAGCTGGAAGGGGTAGCTCGGGTGATCCGGGTCGGCCTGCATCTGCCAGACCAGGGCCCCGGTTCGGTCGTACTTGAAGAGGGTCCCGTTCTCGCCGAGGACGTACAGGCTGCCCCCGGGACCGGCCTTGCAATCGCCGGGTCGCTCTGCCGTCGGGAACGCGCGGACGAACGCTCCGGTCGGCTTGAACACCTGGACCCGACTGTTGTTCCAGTCGCCGACGGAGACGAGCCCGTTGGTCGCGACGCTGATGCAGCCCCCGGGGCCGTTGTCGTTCCCGGTCTCCGACAGGTCGAACTCGCCCTTGCCGACGCCAGCCCTCCCCCAACTGAGGCCTGGGACTGGGCGACCCGTCGCGGGATCGACGACCGTGACCAACGGGTCCGAGGCGTCGGGCTTCGCGTGAAGGATGTAGAGAAGCCCGTCTGGACCGAAGGCCATCGCCACCGGGACCTGGACCCCGATCCGGGACAGTGAGAACGCATTGACGACGGAATACGGGTCCGGCGGCTGCGAGGGCGCCGGGGCGGCGGATGTAGCGGCGGACGGCTTAGGCAGCAGCGCGATCACCGCCGGCTCAGCCCAGGCCTGGAGCACGCCGGTCTCGCCGTTGACCCGGAAGATGGTCCCGCCGGTCACGACCGGGTTGCTCGTCGCGGTGTCCGTCGGCGGCGTCCGCCAGAGCTCGCTCCCGTCACCAGCACTCAGGGCAACGATTGGACCCTCGTTCACGCCGACGTAGAGCATGTCGCCGGCGAGCGCCGACGGCAGGAACGAGGCCGGGACGTCGGGGTTGTGCCAGACGGTGTCGAAGTCCGAACCGCCTCGGTCACGCAGGGCATAGACCCCGTCGCCGGCCGTGTTGACGTACACGATCCCGTCACGGACCGGCCCGGGGTTCACCTGCTGCCCCGATGGGCTCGGGAAGCGCCAGCGAACCTTGCCCGTCATGCGATCGATCGCGAGCACCTCGCTGTTCGGGGTTGTCGCGGTTGGAAGGCTTGAGAGGTAGATCGTGCCGCCGGACAGGACGGCGGTGCTCTGTTCAGTCGACGTGGTCTGGACGGGGTGCCACACCTCGGCCTTGTCGACGAGCCGGATCGCAAACAGCCGGCCGCCACCTCCGATGTAGGCCACGCCATCGGTCACGGCGTTCACGATCAACCGGGTGTCGGCCGGCCCATCCCACTCCCACCGGTTTGCCCCGGTCGCCGGATCGAGACCGTAGGCGTGACCGTCCGACGACCCGACATAGAGGACTCCGTCGACCACGATGGGCTGGGCCATCTGGTTGGGAAGCGGGAAGCTCCAACGCTCGGCGCCCGTCGACGAGTCCATCGCGTGGAGCGTGCCCCCCAGGTCGGCGGCGAAGATCAACCCACCCGAGGCCGCCGCTGCCCCCTGGAAGCCGGCTCCGGCCTTGAACTGCCAGACGATCTCCCCGGTGCGACCGTCAAGGGCTTCCAGGTCCCCGGCGAGATCGCCGACGATCACCTTGCCGTCGCTCACGATGGGGGTCATGTTCGCGACCCCGCCGAGGGGCTTCTCCCAGGCGAGCTCCGGTAGGGCGATCGGTCCTGGACCTGGATAGACGGAGCTTCGGCTGGTGTCGGCGCGATAGAACGGCACGTCGGCGAGGGCGGGGAGCGTCGTGAGCCGCGTCGGGGTCGGAGCGGCGGAGCTGCTCGCCACCGATGCGGGCGAGCTGGACGGCCGGCTCGATGTCCCCAGCAGGAGGTTTGCCCCGCCGATCACGAGGACGACCACGGCCACCGCGACGCCAAACAGGGGCCAGCGCGAAGATGCCAATCGGGCTGAAAGGCGCCCAGCGATCGGCGATCGCGCCGAACCTCCCGACTCGGATGCCACCGCTGCCTGGTCGTCGACGGGGACGACCGCGAAGAGGGCGATCGGCTCGGCAATGCCCTTGAGCCGTGGCGAGCCCCGGGGAACGAACCGGACCGATAGCCGCGTTCGGGTCAGCGACCGCACCGTGTCGGTCACGAGGAGCTCGCCGGCAGCCGCCTGGGCACAGACCCGGGCGGCGATGTTGACGGCCGATCCGACGGGACCCTCCCCCGTCTCGGCGGTCTCACCTGCGTGGACGCCGACGGCGACCCGGATCGGCGTGCCAGGCCGGCTCCTCGTCGCCTCGGCGGCAGCGGCCAGGATCGCCAGCCCACCCTGGATCGCGCTCGAGGCCGATGGGAAGACCACGTAGAAGCTGTCGCCTTCGGTTCGGATCTCCGCGCCGTCGAGACGATCGACGACGTCACGCACGAGGGAGCGGTAGGTGGTCAGGAGAGCGGCCGCGGCCTCATCCCCGTGGGTCTCAACGTAGCGCGTGTAGTCGCGCAGGTCCGCGAACAGGAAACCCCGAGTCGTGGCCGGCTGGACTGCCGTCATCGCCCGCTCCTGGCACCGGCCGAGCCGTCGACCGGAATCGGTGGCCATCGTAGGGAGCGGGCGTTACCCCGTCGAGTCCCGGCGTGTGCCACCCACTCGACGCCGCCAGTCAGGCCGAGGCCCGTCCGCGGTGCGGGTCAGTGATGAGACTGCGTCAACCTGCCGACGGCGCCACCAGGTCTGCGGCCGCCTCCGAGGTGGGCTCTGGCGCATGAATGGCCGGTGCGGGCGGGCGGCTCGTGATCGGCTCCGAGGCCAGTTCGAGCGGGCGTCGGGCGAAGGTGCCGGGAGCCCGGTCCAGGACGTGCAGCCGCAGGTACTTCCGGCCCGTGCGATCGAGCGGCGCGCGCAGCGCCGATGGGACCAGCGGGTTTTCGCTCGCGGGAACGATCACCGGCTCGTCGAGCTCGAAGATCGTCTGGTGGACCTGCATCCGGCAGTGCCCCGCCGCCTGGACGTTCCTGACCCAGTGGACGTCGGACCCGTAGGTCAGCCGGACGAAGGCATGGTCGCCCGCGGTCAGCGCGTAGATCGGCGTGTGGTAGGTGGTGCCGGAGGACCGCCCGACGTGCTCCAGGACGGCCCAGGGCGACTTGCGCCCGCCGGCGAGGCCGAACCCCATCACGAGCGGGTTGAACCAGTGGGTGACGAACCCGCGCAGGTCGCGGTTCACCACGTCACCGAAGGACAGTCCCTCGTCGCGCATCCGGCCGCGAACCCCGGCCAACCAGATGGAACCGATGACGATGGCCCACAACCCGAGCCGCCGCGTGATGCGCTTCATGGTGGCCTCCCTTCGCAGCAGGCCGATTCTGGCCGTCGCCAGGGAGCGTCACCAGTGCCAAACGATGTGACGCGGACGCGATGGAGACCGGCTGGGTCGCCCCCATCCGGGGTCGGCGGGGACCGGCCCGGGGCGGCGAACGGCACGGTCGCCCGAGGGATTCCTCGTGGTCGTCGTCGATGACCGCCGGGTCAGCCGCTCAACCAGGTCCGCATCCGGGCGATCCAGTCCTCGTCGATCGGCCGTTCGCTGGCGACCGTGTACCACAGTCCCGCTCGCTCGACGAACGACGCCAGGGTCCGGAGCGCCTCGGCCACGTCGTCCCAGGTCACGCCCATGTCCTCGGGACGGTAGCGGACGCCGATCCGGTCGGCCACCGCCTTGATCCGCGCCGGGTCGTTGCCCTGCAGGTCGCTCATGAGCAGGACGCCGAGGGTCACGGGCTGGCCGTGCAGGAAGTGCTTCCCGGTCAGGAACTCGAGGTTGTAGAACACGAAGTGCTCGGCGCCTTCGATGTGGCGCGGGTTCCAGCCGGCGTTGTGGAAGGCAGCTCCGCCGTAGCGGAGCGACTCGGCCAGCGCCCGGATGCCCACGTCGGACACGGCGTGGATCTCGTCGGCCGCGTCGATCACCCGGTCGAGCGCCACCTGGGTCTCGTCGACCAGCCGTCGGTCGTACGGCCATCTCGGCTCGACCTTGCCGACGTCGGCAGCCATCTTCCAGTCCCACAGGCCGGTCCAGTAGCACAGGACGTCGCCGACCCCCGACCGATTCAGCTCGGCCGGGGCGCTCCGGATCACGTCGAAGTCCACGTACACCGCCTCGGGGATCGCATAGGCGACGTAGCGCACGACGCCGTCCACCCGGACAGCCGCACGATGCCCCCATGCGGCGTTGACCGACAGCGCTGTCGGCACCTGGAACAGCGGGATCCGCCGCTTCCAGGCGACGTACTTCGCGACGTCCAGCGCCTGGCCGCCGCCCAGCCCGATGACGCACTCGCACGGTGGCAGGGCCGCGACGATCCGCTCCAGGTCGGACCGATCGAGCGATGACACGAAGAGTGGCCCGACCATGCCGTCGTCGAAGTCGTCGGCAAAGCGCGGCCAGAGGTCGTCCATCGTGACCACCAGGTACGGCCGGTGGACGAACGTCTTCAGCTCCGGAACGAGACCGCGACCGTAGACCGTCTGGAAGAGCTCAGGCATGTCGAACTCCCTTCACTCAAGTGCGACGATCCGGAGGCCCGCGATCATAGCGCCGGGCCAGGGCCGCGAAGGCGATCATCGGGACTCCCGCCAGGACGGCCGCGGTCGCCATCTGCGGCTGACCGCCAAAGGAAGAACCCTCCGGCATGGGCCGGAGGGTTCTTCATCCCCCCAAGGATTGCCTGTCGTTCAGATATGGAGCTTGGCCAGGTCCGGCCATGCGTTAAAGGCCGCGTCGCCACCGACGGATCGGGCAGTTGAGACACTCCGCCACGCCTCGCGGGCGGCGTCGCTCATCGTGCTCCCGGTTGCCGCGACGTTCGGGGCGGATGAGACGCTCCGCCACGCCTCGCGGGCGGCGTCGCTCATCGTGTTCGCCACTTGGGCGGCCTCCCGCTCCTGGCGGAAGTCGGTCAGGTCCTTTGCTCCGACCGCTTGGACGGCCTCCCGCTCCTGGCGGAAGTCGGTCAGGTCCTTTCCTCCGACCGCGCCGGCCGGGGCGACACACCCGGCAAACAGGATCGCGCTGGCAACGATGCCGAGCGGGCTGATCCGGAGTATCGCCTTCGTCGTCTTCGTCATGGTGGTTACCGTCCCCCCTGAGATGCTGCCGCGGTGCGGCTGATGGACGCCATGCTCGGTCGGACCGCGCCAGGGGCGGCACCGGCGGGCCGACCTCATCCGGGTCATCGGTCGCCCGCCCTGGCTGTCGCGGAGGCCGCGCGGGTCGCGTCGGCTGGCGCACAGCGCTAACGGCGAGCGCCCCGGATCTCGATCAGGGCGACGATCACCACGACGAAGTCGATCGCGAGCGCCAGCGGGACCTCGTACGGCGGCGGCGGCGCGGGACAGACGACCGGCTCGGTCAGCGCGCGATCGGTGCACGCGGCGAGGTCGGCGATCCGGACCCACTCGATCCCGAGACCGACGGTCACGAGGCTCAGCGCCGCGAACAAGAGCACCCAGCGCAGCCAGGCGGGCGCCGTCCAGCGCTCCTCCATCGGACGAGTCTGCGCCCTTCGGTGGGCGCCCGCAGGGCCAGGTCCCGACGCCGATGCCCGGGTCAGGCCGCCCTGATCCCCGCCGCACGGAGGGCGTCCGCCCGTACGGCGAGCTCGTCGAGCGGCTCGAGCTCGGCCAGGAGCTCGGCGAGGCGACGATTGCGGGCCGCGTCGCTCTCGGCGATCCCGCGCTCGATCGCGATGGCCGTCTCGCGGTAGGTCCGGGCCAGCTCTGCGATCCGCTCGGCGAACCGGGTCCGCATCTCGAGCTGGAGGCGGGTCGAGAGCGCCCCAAGCCGGCCGTCGACCTCGAACTGGACGCCCTCCGCGAATTGGGCGACGAACGACCGGGCCTGCTGGCGCCGCTCGGTGAGCTGCCGGCGACGCTCGCCGGCGACCTCCTTGCCGCCGAAGAACAGGGCCGCACCCAGGAGCGCCGGCCCGACGAGTGCGGTGCCCAGGAGCGCCCCGAGCATCCCGAGCATCTCGACGCCGACGACCGCCCCGGCCAGCAGCCCGAACCCGGCGGTGATCCCCGTTCGGAGCGTGCCTTCGAAGGCCTGGCCCTCGCCCCACAGGCTCGATGCGTCGAACGAGACCGGCGCCCCGTCGCCGCCTGCGACACCCTCCTCGTCGGCCAGCAGCCGAGCCACCTCCGCCTGGATCTCGGCCGCGCCGTCGGTCGTGGCCAGGAAGGCAGTCCGGACCGCGCCGGCGACCCGCCCCTGGACGCGCTGGCTCAGGTCGCTCCAGGCGCGGGCCGGGTCGAGTGTCTCGATCTCGTCCTGGGTCTCGCGGAGGATGCCCCGCATCTCGCCGCCGAACGCGAACTCGACCCGCGTCCGCAGCGCGGCGAACTCGTCGTCCAGCCGGACGGACCAGTGCGCGCCGACCGCGCCGAGCGTCGCGAGCCGCCCCTGGACCTCGCGGAGCTCCGCGGCCATCCGCGACGCGACCTCCGGCTGCTCGACGGCCCGTCGCTCGGCCAGCAGTGGCTCACGCAACCGCTCGATGGCCGACCCGATCTCGCGGAACGCGTCGTCGACGACCGCCGAACGGGCAAGTCCGGGCACGTCGTGGAGGAGCGCCTCCGCGAACGGCTGGTATCCACTGTCGCGCTCGAGGATCGGGTCGTCGATCCGCCCGCCCAGCAGGCGGAGCGCGGCGCTCACCGGGTACGGGCGGACGCCGAGCCCGATG
Source organism: uncultured Chloroflexia bacterium (assembly GCA_963708065.1). GTDB lineage: Bacteria > Chloroflexota > Limnocylindria > Limnocylindrales > CSP1-4 > Chersky-267. The sequence goes on along the minus strand of CAVPRZ010000010.1, from coordinate 59,366 downwards.
TCGCGCAGGCGCCGCTCGTCGATGGCGAGGATCCGCCGCCACTCGGGGTACATGTCGACCTTGGTCAGCGCGACGACGATCAGCGGCCCGGCGTCGACCGCACTCCGCAGGAACTCGAGCTCGGGCCCGGTCAGCTCGGCGGACGCGTCGCTGACGAAGACGAGCGCGTCGGCGATCGGCAGGAAGGCCAGCGTCGCCGCCGCGTGGGCCGCGTTGAGCCCGCCGATTCCCGGCGTGTCGATGAGGGTGATGCCGCGCTCCAGGATCGGATGCGGCAGGACGACCTCGACCTGCTCGACCTGGAGCCGGTTGTCCGGGTTGCCCCGCTCGGTGACCCAGCGAGCGAGCTCCTCCGGCGAGCATCGCCTCGACGACGGTCCCGCCGTCGTCGCGACGCTGGACGGTCGCGGCCGGCCGGTCGCCGTGGCGGACGATGGTTACGGCCATCGTCGCGAGGTCGTCGTCGACCGGGCAGACGTCGGAGCCGAGCAGGCCGTTGATCAGTGCGCTCTTGCCCTGCTTGAACTCGCCGACGACGCAGACGACGATCTCGGAGCGGTCGAGCCGGCGGTGGGTCGCGTCCAGCCTGGTGGCCACGTCGTCGCGCCCGCGCGATCGAGCGACCAGCCCGACGGCATCCGCCAGCTCCACCACGGCCATCGGATCTGGCGTGGCATCGGGCTCGCGAGGCGCGCCGAGACCGACTTCCGGCACGTCGACAGACCCTCCCTATCCCAGAGCGAAGGCGAGTGTACGCCCCGACCGCCAGCCGTTCGAGAAGGGCCTCCCGGGTGATCGTCGGGAGGTACACTCGGGAGCCCTCGCAGGCGGAGGATGGCTCGTGGGGTACGCGCTCGGGATCGACATCGGGACCACCTACTCGGCCGCGGCCACGGCACGCGACGATCGGCTGGAGATCTTCCAGCTGGGCGAGCGTGCCGCGACGATCCCCTCGGTCATCGTCCTGCGCGCGGACGGCGAGGTCCTCACCGGCGAGGCTGCCGAACGGCGTGCCCTCTCGGAACCGGTCCGCACGGCGCGCGAGTTCAAGCGCCGCCTCGGCGACCCGACGCCGATCATCCTCGGCGGCACGCCGTACGGCGCCGAGGCGCTCATCGGGCACCTGCTCCGGACGATCGTCAGCCGGGTCACCGAGCAGATGGGTGGTCCGCCCGACGCGATCGCCGTCTGCCACCCGGCGAGCTACGGCGAGTACAAGATCGACCTCCTTCGCCAGGCGGTCCGGCAGGCCGACATCGGGCCGGTCGAGTTCCTCACCGAGCCGCAGGCCGCCGCTCTCCACTACGCCCTCCAGGAGCGCGTCCCGACCGGCGAGGTCATCGCCGTCTACGACTTCGGGGGCGGCACGTTCGACGCGACGATCCTGCGCAAGACCGAGGACGGCTTCGAACAGCTCGGCCGACCGGAGGGCATGGAGCGCCTCGGCGGGATCGACTTCGACGAGGCGATCTTCCAGCACGTCATGACCACGGTCCGGGCGGCCAGGGTCGAGATCGACCCGAACGACCCGGCGACGCTCGCGGGCGTGGCCCGACTGCGCGAGGAGTGCCGCCGGGCGAAGGAGGGCCTGTCGACCGACACCGATGCGACGATCGCCGTCTCGCTGCCGGGGGTCCAGACGGAGGTCCGGCTGACCCGCGAGGAGTTCGAGTCGATGATCCGGCCACGGATCCGCGAGTCGATCCAGGCGCTGGAGCGGGCGGCCCGCAGCGCCGGGCTCGGCTTCGGCGACCTCGATCGGGTGCTCCTGGTCGGGGGCAGCTCGCGGATCCCGCTGGTCGCCGAGATGGTCCGCGAGGCAACGGAACGACCGATCGCCGTCGACGCCCACCCGAAGCACACGATGGCGCTCGGTGCGGCCTGGGTCGCCGAGCGGAGCCTGCGTGAGGCTGCCGGGACGGCCCCCGGGGCGGCCCTGGCCGGTGCGGCGGTCGCCGGGGTGGCCCTCGCCGGGGCCGACGCCTCGGCAGGCCAGCCGGCGAGCGACCTGGCAGCGACCCCGGCCGCGGCCGCCGCGATCTCGCCGCCGACCGAGCCGACGGTGGCCTCAACGACGGCGGCTGCCGGAGGCCCGACGGCAGCCCCGGCGGGCCGGCGGTTCCCGACCGTCGCGGTGGCTGGGGTCGCCGGCCTCGTCCTGATCCTGGTGGTGGCCGCCGGTGCGTTCGCCCTGCTCCCCAAGCAGGCCGCGACCGGCACTCCGACGCCCGGGGCCAGCGTCCCGGTCGTCGCGCTGGCCTCGCCGTCGGTCGTCTCCGCGGCACCGGTGACCCCGAGCCCGTCGATCGTGGCGAGCGCCCCGCCGAGCGTCGCCCCCACGCCCACCGTCGCCCCGACGCCGACGCCGACGCCGGCCGGGCGACAGGCGCGGATCCTGTCGATCAAGGTCAGCGGCGGGCTCTACGTCGTCGACTACCAGGTCTTCGGCTACAAGCAGCAGCTGCCCGGTCGACACGTCCACTTCTTCTTCAACACCGTCCCGCCGACCCAGGCCGGCATGCCGGCCAAGGGCCCGTGGTACGTCTACGCCGGCCCGATTCCGTTCAAGGGCTACAAGGTCAGCGATCGCCCCGCGAAGGCCACCCAGATGTGCATCCTCTTCGCCAACCCCGATCACTCGGTCGTCCAGAACACCGGCAACTGCGTCGACCTCCCGGGCTAGCAGCGGGGCGAGGGTGGCGACCGAGCGAGCGGACCTCGTCGGGCAGATCCGGCGGATCGCGGCCGATGCCCGCCGGCTGGCCGCCGGGAGCGACCTCGAGGCCGCTGTCGACGCCGCCATGGAGCGGCTCGACCAGCCGCTCCGGGTGGCGATCGCCGGCCGGACGAAGGCCGGCAAGTCGACCCTCCTCAACGCGCTCGTCGGCGAGCGGCTCGCGGCGACCGACGCGAGCGAGTGCACCAGGATCGTGACCTGGTATCGCCACGCGCTCGGCTACCGGGTGGTCGCCGCGCTCCGTCCTGCCGGCACCGCCGAGCTGCGGTTCGCCCGCCACGACGGGGCGCTCCAGATCGACCTGGGCGAGCTCGAGCCCGGGACAATCGAGCGGATCGACGTCGGCTGGCCGTCCCGCAAGCTGGCCGAGCTGACCCTCATCGACACGCCGGGGCTCGGGTCGGCCGACGAGGACGTCTCGGCGCGGACCGCAGACGCCCTGCTCGACGGCGACGCCGACCGCCCGACCGAGGCCGACGCCGTCATCTACCTGATGCGCCATCTCCATCGCTACGACGCCCAGTTCCTCGAGGCGTTCATCGATCGGAGCCTGGCCCATGCCTCGCCGATCAACGCGCTCGTGGTCCTGTCGCGGGCCGACGAGATCGGCGCCGCAAGGCCGGACGCCCTCGAGTCGGCCCGGGCGGTCGCCGTTCGTTACGCGGCCGACCGGCGGATCCGCGAGCTCGCCTCGGCCGTCGTGCCGGTGGCCGGGCTCATCGCCGAGACCGCCACGACGCTGCGCGAGGGGCAGGTGGCCTGGCTGCGCGAGGTCGCCGCGCTCGACGAGCCACGCCGGACCAGGCTCCTCCAGTCCGTCGACCGGTTTCGCGACCCCGAGCTGAATCCCCTCGGGGCCGAGATCCGCGAGGAGCTTCTCGACCGGCTCGGCCTGTACGGGCTCCGGCTGGTCGTCGACCTGCTGGTCGAGGGTCGGGTCCGGACGGCGACGGACCTGTCTGCGGCCCTCCTGACGGCATCGGGGATCACCGAGCTCCAGCGGATCCTCAACGACCAGTTCGCCGCGCGGTCCGGGGCGCTCAAGGCCCGCTCGGCGCTGGCCGCCCTGCGCGCCATCGCCGACGAGCTCCGGCGGCGGGCCGTCGCTGGGGCGTCCGAGCTGGCCGCGGAGGTCGAGCGGGTCGAGGCGGGGTCCGAGGAGCTGGCCCTGCTGCGCCTCCTCCACCTCGTCCTCGCCGGCCTCGTCGAGGTCAGCCCGGACGAGCGTCTCGAGATCGGGGGACTGACCGGCGGCGGATCACCGGCGGAGCGCGTCGGGCTGGCCGGCGATGCCGCGCCGGAGGCCGTCCGAGCTGCGGCCCTGGCCGGGATCGAACGCTGGCGGCGGCGGGCAGCCAACCCGCTGGCCGACCGGCGGGCGGCCGAGGCCGCCGAGATCGTCGTCCGCGCCTACGAGCAGGTCCACGCGCGGGCGACCTGAGCCGGCCGCGCGTCAGGCGACGACGCGCTCGACGACGTCGCCGGGAACGACCGGCTCGACCGACCGGGGCCTTCGCTCGGGACGGGCCTCGAAGACGGCCACGGCCAGCCGGGCCACGGTCTCGTCCTGCCCCGGGTCGAACTCGAGCCCGAGCTCGATCCGACCGTCGGGCGCGGTGATCCGGCGCCGGACCTGGCAGGCCAGCTCGACCTGCTCGCCGTCGAGGTCGAGCCCGAGGGTCACCCGCGCCCGCTCGGCTTCGTGCGACGGGTCGATGACGAGGCGTGCCCCGGTCAGCGACAGGTCCTCGAGCCTCGCCGCCCGGCCGTCGACCCGGGCCGGCACGTGGAGCGGGAGGCGCGTCCCGGCGCGTCGGTTGCCGGCGAACTGGCTCGAGCGGATGCGGCCGATCGCCGCGAGCAGCAGGGCGAGGTTGACCGACATGAAGAAGGCCGCGCCGATCGGGGCCCACGGCACGCCGTAGCGACCGGCGTGAGCCCGAACAGCGACGCGGCGAACCAGGCGAGTCCGAACGACGAGGCCGCCGCGAGGACCGACAGGAGCGTCGGCACGGGCATCCGCATGCGCCCGGTCGCGGTCCGGCCCTTCGGCGTGACCCGGAACCGGATCTCACGGTTGGGCAGGAGCCCGGAGATCGTCGCGGGCAGGACCGCCGGCATCCGGAGGACCTCGAAGAGGAGCGACAGGATCGGCGGGTAGTGGCCGCGGGCCAGCAGCCGGAGCGCGACGAACTGGAGCCCGAGGGTGAGGAGGAAGAGCGGCCCGAACACGATCCCGGGCGCGCTGATCGGCACCGCTCCGGTCGCCACGACCGCCAGCGGGATGACGATGTAGGCGAACGTGCGCCACGAGTCGAACCAGCCGAAGAGCGTCGTGAGGAACGCCATTCGCTGGGCGAGGTGCAGGCCCGGGCCGAACAGGGGGTTCTCGCGCCTCAGGACCTGCATCGCTCCGAGCGCCCAGCGGTTCCGCTGGACCATGTACGACACGGCGTCGTCCGGGGCGAGCCCATGGGCGAGGACCTCGTTGTGGTAGGCGCCGGTCCAGCCGGCGCGGTACATCCGGATCGTCGTGTGGATGTCCTCGGTCACGCTGTCGGTGCTCACGCCGCCGACCGAGCGCAGGGCGGCCACCCGGACGAGCGCCCCGGTCCCGCACCAGAACGGCGCCGACCAGCGGGTCTTGGCCGGCGCGATCACGCGGTAGAAGACCGCCTCCTCGTTGAACAGCTCGCCGTTCCAGCGACGGTGGTGCTCGAACGAGCCGAGGTTGTAGAAGTCCTGGGGTGACTGGACGAACGCCAGCCGGTCGTCCCGGAAGTAGGGCAGGAGCGCGGTCAGGAAGCGCGCCGTCGGAACGTGGTCGGCGTCGAGGATCGCCACGATCTCGGCGTCGACCCGGCCGAGCGCGTGGTTGAGGTTGCCGGCCTTCGCGTTTCGGTTGTCCGGTCGGGTCAGGTAGTGCGCCCCGAGCCGCTCGGCAAGCACGCGCACCTCGTCGCGGCGGCCGTCGTCGAGGACCCACGTCTCATGGGCGGGCTCGAGCGAGACCGAGGCCGCGATCGTGGGGAGGAGGACCTCGGTCGGTTCGTTGTAGGTCGGGATGAGGATCGCGATCCGGCGGTTGGGGAACGCGCCGGCCGGCGGCGGATCGGCGTCGAGGCTCCACAGCGCGAAGGTGTAGAGGATGAGCCCGAACGCGTTGTGGATCTCGACGAGGAGGAGCGGGATCGCGACCCACCACCAGCCAAGGTTGACCGTGCCGGCGGCCACGCGCCAGGTGAGGTAGCCAAGGGTCACGGCGATCGCCACGACGGCGGTCCCCCGGATCAGGAGCTTGCGTCCGGTCGACTCGTGGGCCGGCATCGAGCCGTCGCGGAACAGCCCGGATCGCCCGTCGGCGGACAGGGGAGTCTGGTGTGCTTGCATTTGGTTCGGACCGTACGGGTGACGACTGCCGCGCTCCATCCCGCGACGGTCAGGCAGTCCTGACCCGAAGGTCCGGTCCGCTCCTACGACGGCCGAGCGACTCGGCGCGTGGCCACCAGCGGACGAGAACACCGCCCCGGACCGGTGGCGTACTCTCGCGACCATGGCCGGCCCGCCCACGAACTCCGCGCCCGACGGGGACCCCCAGCGGACGATCCCCGACCGCACCGGGACTCGGCTCCGGGCGGTCTTCCCGTCGCTCCCCGGGTACCAGCGGTCCTTCCTGCGCAGCGACGTCGTGGCGGGCATCGCGCTCGTCGCCATCCTGATCCCGCAGGGCATGGCCTACGCCGAGATCGTCGGGCTGCCGCCGGTCACCGGGCTGTACGCGACGATGCTGCCGATCGTCGGCTACGCGCTGCTCGGCTCGTCGCGCCAGCTGGTCGTCGGACCGGACTCCTCCGCGTCGGCGCTCGTCGCGGCCGTCCTGCTGCCCCTCGGAGCCGCCGACCCGGCGGAGCGGGCGTTGCTCGCGGCCACCCTCGCGATCATGGTCGGGCTGGTGTGCATCGTCGCGGGTCTGCTCCGTCTCGGCTTCATTGCCGACTTCCTGTCACGGCCCGTCCTGACGGGCTATATCAATGGCCTCAGCTTCACGATCATCGTGGGCCAGCTGCCCAAGATCCTCGGCTTCCCGGTTCCCTCGGATCGACCTCTCCAGGAGCTGGCCTACACGATCGGCCACCTGTCCGAGACGAACCCGTGGAGCCTCGCGATCGGGCTCCTCTGCCTGGCGATCATCCTGGGCCTGGCGCGCTACGCGCCCAGGGTGCCGGGCGTCCTCGTGGCGGTCCTCGTCGCAATGGTCCTGTCGGTCGTCCTCGACCTGGGGGCGAAGGGCGTTGCCCTGACCGGTCACGTCCCGTCCGGTCTGCCGTCCCTGTCCATCCCGCAACCCGGTCTCGACCAGATCCTCCTCCTGGTCCCGGGCGCATTCGGCCTGGCCCTCGTCTCGCTCGGCGACACGATCGCGACCTCGCGATCGTTCGCGGTCAAGAACGGCTACCACGTCGACGCCGATCGCGACCTCCTCGGGCTCGGCGCCGCCCAGGCGGCCGCCGGGGTGGCCGGTGGCTTCCCGATCAGTGCGAGCGCCTCGCGCACCGCGGTCGGTGAGGCGTCGGGTGGGAAGACGCAGGTCGCCAACCTCGTCGCCGCCGGCGCCGTGGCGCTCGTCCTGATCTTCCTGGCCCCGGTCCTGGCGGTCCTGCCCAAGCCCGCCCTCGGGGCGGTCGTCCTGGCCGCCGCGATCGGCCTGTTCGACTTTGGCGCGCTCCGCCGTTACTACGAGCAACGACGGCTCGAGTTCTGGGTTGCCGTCGTGACGATGCTGACCGTCGCCCTCGTCGATCCGCTCGTCGGGCTGATCCTGGCGATCGCGATCTCGGTCGTCGACGTCCTCCGCCGGGTGACCCGCCCCAAGACGGCGATCCTCGGGCGGCTCGTGGCGTCGGGGTCGTGGCAGAGCGTCGAGCGCTACCCGGCGGCGGTCACCCAGCCCGGGCTGATCGTGTACCGCGTGGAGGCTCCCCTGTTCTTCGCCAACGCCGAGCGGATCCGCGAGGAGCTCGAGGCGCTTGTCGAGGCCAACCCGGGGGTGATCGAGTGGGTCGTCATCGACGCCGAGGCGATGACCGACCTCGACGTCTCGGCGGCCGAGGTCCTGGCCGAGCTCGACGACACTCTCGAGGCACGCGGGATCAGGCTCTGCCTGGCCGAACCCACCGGCAGGGTCGTCGAGCGACTCCGGGCGACGGGACTCCTGCGCGACTTCGGCCCGCTGCGGATCTTCGCCACGGTCGACGCGGCCGCGGCGGCGTTCGCCGAGCGGGCCGACGAGGACCGCGTGACGCCGCCCCACCCGGCGCTCCTCGACGAGCCGCCGGGGACCCAGCCCACGGAACCGCCCGTATGATGTTCCCGGGGCGACCGTACCGGCCGTCCCGGGCTGAACCGAGGTCGAGGCCATGAAGGGCGACCGGGTCGAGGCGGTAGTCGACACCGGACAGGGTGTCCAGACGTTCGAGATCAGCGCGACGCGCGCCGGGCGCCGCCTGGAGGTCATCACCAGCCGCGGCGTCGTCGAGGTCCGCGAGGTGACCCGGACCGGAGTCCCGGTGCGGACGGGTCGGTTCATGACCACGCGGCTCATCGCTCTCGTCGAGCACCCGGCCGGTGACGACCGCGGCCGGCTGGAGGTGTCCACCAGGCATCGCCTCCGGGGGCCCGGCGCCGCCGCCGACTGAGACGGGACGGGCGAGGGGGCGGCCGATGCCCGGGTCGCGGCGGTCGATGGCCTACCCGACCGACCACCTGCTGGCCGTCATCGACGATCCCACGGCGGCGGCGGCGGCCGGCCGGGCCCTCGTCGCGGCCGGGATTGCGGCGGCCGACGTTACGATCGCGCGCGGTGACGAAGGCGCCGAACGGCTCGGCGGGCTCGGCGGCGCGGGCGGACCGTGGCGCCGGATCGTCCGGGTGTTCCAGTTCATGACGATGGACCAGATGCCGGACTTCCTGACCTACGAGGCGGCCCTTCGCGACGGGCGGGCCGTGGTCGCCGTCCGGGTCCGGGACCGCCCGTCGATGCTCCGCGCCCGGGACGTCATCGCGGCGGCCGGCGGCCACTTCCAAAACTTCTTCGGGCGATTCTCGACCGAGGAGCTGTCGCGCTGGCGGGGACCGGAGCTCGAGCTGCCCGACTACCTCCGCCGCTGACCGACCGGTGCACCGGCCCGTTCGGCCTCGGTCGGCAGGGAGCGGTTGCGGTCGTCGCGCCAGGCCAGCCACGGGCCGCCCCGGTCGACCTCCCAGCGTGGACCGTTGAAGCCCAGGGTGAACTGGCTGAAGCCGAGGGCCACGTAGGTCGCGGCGTCCTCGGCCAGGAACCGATCCAGGTCGTCCGGCTCCACACCGACGCCCCACTCGATGTCGGCCGGATCGCGGCCGACGGTCGCGCACCAGCGACGCAGGGCGGCGATCGCCGGCTCGATCTCGGACGGTCGCTCCGGGAAGCCGGCATGCCAGCCGTCGGCGTGCTCGGCGACGAGGCGAAGGGTGAACCGCTCGCCCGAACCGGCGATGAGCAGGGGCGGCCGGCGCACCGGTGGCGGGTTGAGCCGGTCGAGCCGGTCGGCGATCCGCGGCAGGGCGGCCTCGAGCGCGCGCAGCCGCGACCCGGCCGTGCCGAACGAGTAGTCGTACTCGGCGAAGTCGCGCCGGAACCAGCCGGAGCCGAGCCCGAGGACGAACCGTCCGTTCGAGATCCGGTCGATGGTCCGGGCCATGTCGGCCACGAGGTCCGGGTTCCGATAGGCGATGCAGCTGACGAGCGGGCCGACCTCGATCCGCTCGGTCGCCTCGGCCCACGCGGCGAGGGTCGTCCAGCACTCGAGGTGCGCGCCGTCCCGGTCGCCGTAGAGCGGGAAGAAGTGGTCCCAGGTGTAGGCCAGGTCGTAGCCGAGCAACTCCGCCCGGACGACGGCGACGCGCAGGGCCGGGTAGTCCCCGTGCTGCGGATGGAGCTGGGCGGCGATCCGGATCGGGCGCACGAGGGTCCTCCGAGGGCTGCCAGTTCGAGGTCCGGGGCATCGTCAACCTTCACCCGAGGTGAGAGTCAAGAGGTATCCTCGGCAGACGATGCTTCGGATCGGTGCGTTCGCCCGGATCGCCGGGACCTCCGCCAAGACCCTCCGCGACTACGACGAGCTCGGCCTGTTCCGGCCGGCCTGGATCGACTCGACCACGGGCTACCGGGCCTATTCGCCGGCCCAGCTCCCGCAGCTCCGGCGGGTCCTGGCCCTGCGCTCGCTCGGGGTGGGACTGTCGGAGATCGGCCGGCTCGTGTCGGGTGGGGCGGACCTCGCCGGCGTCCTCGACCGCCGGCGGGCCGACCTCGAGCGCGAGCGCCGGGAGGTTGACCGGCGGCTGGCTGCGCTCGACATCCAGGTCGAGATGGGGGCGGGCTCCGGCCGGCCCGACGTCGTCGTGCGGCCGGTCGAGGCGGAGTCGATCGCGACCCTCGGGTCGCCGCCCGGCGTCGACCTGGAGCAGGCCTTCTATGAGCTCGAGGCGATCGTCCGCGACCTCGGGATCCGGGCCCACCGTCCACCCGGTGCCCTCGTCGACACGGACGGTGCCCGGGCGTTCGTCCCGGTGCGCCGGGTTTCGGCCGACGCGCGGCTCGCCTTCCGGCGCCTCCGTGCGGAGCGGGCGGCGACCGTGATCCACCAGGGCTCGTACGCGACGCTGCCGGGGACGCGGCGCGCCCTCGAGCGATGGGTGGAGGCGGCCGGCTTCGAACCGTCCGGACCGCTTCGCGTGCTCTACCTCCAGTTCGGCGGCGAGCCCGAGCTGGAGCTCCCTGCCGACTACCTCGTCGATCGGTCGGCCGACTTCGTCACCGAGCTCCAGCTCCCGGTCGCCTGACCGGGACGGCCGGCAGGCTCAGCCGCCGACGGTCAGCCCCGCATCGATCTCGTCGCGGAGCCGGCGCGCCCGGCCGGCCGAGGCCAGGTTGGCCTTGCGGTCGAACAGCGCGGCGGCCGCCTCGGCGGCCCGCATCGCGTCCTCACGACGGCCGGCCAGCCGGAAGACCTCGGCCTGGTCGATCGCGGCATAGCCCTGCGAGTCCGGGTCCTGGGCCGTCCCGATGATCCGGATCGCCTCGGCAGCCAGCGCCTCGGCCTCGGCGAAGCGACCCTGGCGGGCCACGAGCTTGGCCCTGACGCTGCGCCACAGGTACTGGGTCGCGACGTCGTCGGCCGCCGCGATCGCCTCGCTCTCCTCGGTCATCCGGAGCGCCTCCTCGTCGCGGCCCTGGCGATAGAGCGCCTCGGCCAGGAAGGCGGCCGTGGTCGAGATGTAGTTCCGCTCGCCCATCGCGGCAAGCGCCTCGTAGTCGCGCCTCAGCTCGGCCTCGGCGGCGGCGGCATCCTCGGCGATGAGCTCGACCGGGCCCGAGGCGACGGCCGAAGTCAGCGCCGAGTCGAACCGCCAGCCGAGCTCGTCGAGGGTCGCCCGGCTCCGCCGGTAGAGCGTCCGCGCCTCGTCGAACCGGCCGCGCATCGCCTCGAGGTTGGCCAGCGCCCGGAGGGTGTACGCCTCGGACTTCCGGTCGCCCTCGAGCTCGGCGAGGACACGCTCGGCGATCGCGATCGCCTCGGGCACCGGCGTCGGCCCGAGCTGGGCGCACGTCGCAAGCGCCGGCAGGACGCGCAGCTCGAGCGGCCGGTCGCCGGCCAGCCGGGCATGCTCGATCATCTGCTCAGCGGCACGCGTGGCATCGAGGTAGCGGCAGCCGGCGAAGTGGACGTTGGTCAGGATGCGCCACGCCCGCGACAGCCCCCGCTCGTCACCGGCCGCCTGCAGGACCGCGATGGCGGCCTCGACCCTGGCGACGACGACCACCTCCGGCTCGTCGCCCTCCGTGAGGTAGTGGAGGTAGAGCAACCCCAGCCCGGCCGTGGCCTCGAGGGCGGCATCCCCGAGCGAAACTGACTCGACGCGCGCCGCCTCGAGCACCTCGTCGGCGGTCGCCAGCTCGCCGGCCTCGGTCAGGGCCTCGCCCGCCTCGATCAGGAGCTGCGGCCGGAGCCGCATCCCGGTCGGCAGGACCGCGGCCGCGCGCCGGAGCAGGCCGACGGTCGCCGGCAGGTCCCCGCGGGCGAAGGCCCGGCGGCCGGCCGCGGCCAGTCGCTCGGCGGCTCGGACCCCGAGCTCGACGCCGTGCTCGTCGAGCGGTCCGAGATCGGCCAGGTAGCGATGGGCCTGCTCCAGGTGGTAGCCGAGGATCTCCTCGAACTCGAGGGCCCGCTCGCGATCCGCGTTGACCGCGTCGGCCCACTCGACGAACCGCTCGTGGAGCGCCGCTCGGGTCCGCTTCAGCTGGCCGTTGTAGGCCGCGTCGCGGATCAGGATGTGGTGGAAGCGGTAGGTGGGCTCGCCCTCGGTGGCCGACGGATCCGGGTGGACCAGCTGGCGGCGATCGAGCGTGGAGAGGTGACGCGGGAGGTCGGCGCGGACGGGCTCCGGGGCGAGCCAGCGAACCGCCGCCTCGGGGAAGACCAGGCCGACCACCGACGCCGGCTCGACCACCGACCGTTCGTCCCGGCCGAGGCGGTCGAGGCGCGCCGCCAGGAGCGCCTGGATCGTCGGCGGCACCGGGATCTCGCCGACCTCGTCGGCCAGCCGCCAGTCGCCCTCGACCCGTCGGATCGTCCCGGCGTCGACGAGCATCGACACGAGCTGCTCCACGAACAGCGGGTTGCCCTCGGCGGCGGATGTCACGCGCTGGCGGATGGTCGGGGGCAGGCCCGACCGACCGAGGAGCGCCTCGACGAGCGCGCCGGCCTGGTCGTCGGCCAGGGGGGCGAGGACGATCCGCTCCTCGCGCGGTCGCTCACCCCAGGTCGGCCGGTCCTCGAGGAGGTCGTGGCGGGCCGTGCACAGGACCACTGCCGGAACGGCCAGCCCGGCCTCCGACAGATGCTCGAGCAGGTCGAGCAGGGTCGGCTCGGCCCAGTGGATGTCGTCGACGACCATGACGAGCGGTCCGCGCTCGGCGAGGATCTCGACCAGCCGGCGGACGGCCCAGAACACCTCGCCGAGCGGGAACGCCGCCTCGCTCAGGCCGATGACCGAGGCGATCCGCGCCGCCACCTCCGTGTCGCCCACGAGACCGAGGAGCCGCGCCCGGGCACGGTCGGGCGGGTCGTCGTCGTCGATGTCGGCCGCCGCCCGCACGATCTCGACGATCGGCCAGAACGTGATCCCGCGGCCGTACGGCAGGCAGCGCCCGCGGACGATGTAGGCCTCCTCGTCGACGGAGGCGAGGAACTCGCGGGTCAGGCGCGACTTGCCGACCCCCGCGTCGCCGACGATCGTCACCGTCCTGAGCGTCCGGCTTCCGACGGCGTCGCCGAAGGCCTCGCGCAGCCGGCCCATCTCGGCGGCACGCCCGATCATCGGCGCCGCATCCGCTCCCTCGGCCGGCCGGCGGGTGGCGACCGAGCGGAGCCGATAGGCGGTAACCGGTTCGGCCTTGCCCTTGAGCTCGAGGGGCTCGACCGGCTCGACGTCGACCAGGTCACGGACGAGCCGGTACGTCAGGTCACCGATCAGGACCTCGTTCGGTGGCGCCGCCTGCTCGAGCCTTGCGGCGGTGTTGACCGGGTCGCCGGTGACCAGCCGCTGGCCGCCGGCCGGGTCGCCGGCGACGACCTCGCCCGTGTTCACCCCGGTCCGGTTCGCCAGCCGGACCCCCCACGCCCGATCCAGCTCGTCGTTGAGCGCAGCGAGAGCTTGCCGCATTCCGGCAGCGGCGCGGACGGCGCGCAGGGCGTCGTCCTCGTGGAGCGTCGGCAGGCCGAAGACCGCCATGATCGCGTCGCCGATGTACTTCTCGATCGTGCCGCCGTGCCCTTCGAGCTCGGCGCGCATCGCCTCGAAATAGCGGGTCATGACCTCCCGGAGCGATTCCGAGTCGAGCCGCTCCCCGAGGTCGGTCGAGCCCTTGAGATCCGAGAAGACGATCGTGACCGTCTTGCGGATCTCCTGGCCCGGCGCCGGCGCGGCGAGGGGCGTGCCGCAGTACCCGCACAGGCGGAACCGGGCGGGGTTCTCCTCGCCGCAGCCCGGACAGATCTGCACCGGGCCCTCCTCAGGCCGCCCGGGCGGCCCGACGAGGAGCCCGGAGCGAGCCTAGATCTTGCCTCTCGGATCGCCCGACGGGACGCTGAACTTCACGTAGACGTTGCCGTCCCTGTCGAACCACTTGAGCAGGACGCACGGCCCACCGGTCGGATGGAGGCAGTTGATGCACCACGGGAGGATACCGGCGTCGCCGGCCGGGATCGTCTTGCCGTACTTGTTCTTGAAGGTCGAGTTCGGCGAGCTGAAGCAGACCTCGTACTTGAGGAAGGACCGGTCGACCGAGTCAGCGGCCAGCTTGATCGTGATCGTCGTCCGTCCGGTGGCCGGGGTGACCGAGAAGCTGACGGTCTGCGACGTGGCCACGTAGTACTTGTTCACCGCGTTGTTGCAGTCGACGTTGTCGAGCCCGAGCGACATCGCCAGGACGCCCCCGTTCGACGTCGCGCTGACGGTCGCGGTCGTGTCGCCCTGGGTGTCGGAGCCCGAGCAGGCGCCCGAGCAGACCTTGGCGACGTCGCTCACGTCGAACGTGCTCGAGGTCGCCGGAGCGATGCCCGGCCCGGCCGAGGCGTCGAGCCGGTAGTCGTGGCCGGCGAGATCGATCGTCGGGGCGAACGACGCCAGCCCACCGGTTCCCGTCGCGGCGCTCACCGTCCCGCCGAGGACCGCCCCGGACGTGCCGGAGCCGGGCGTGATCGCGAGATCGATCGACACCCCGGGCTGGGCCGCCGGCCCGCCGTTCCCGTCCCGGAGCTGGACCTTGACGGGCGAGCCGGACGGGTCGGCCGCCACGCTCGTGATCGTCTGGCCGGTGCCCGCGGCAGCCGGCTGCCCCGCGAAGGCCAGGGTGCAGGCGGCGACCTGCGAGGTCAGCGCGCTGGCCGGGTCCTGGGTCCGGACCTTGGCATGGCTGTCCGTATACAGGTCGGTCGAGTGGGCGACGACGGTCCAGGCGGCACTCCCGGCCGTTCCGCACGGGATCGTGGCCTGGACGCTGACCGTGGCGGTCTGACCGACGTGGTGGAGATCGACGTTGTTGACGGTCACGGCTCCGGACGCGATCGACACGGGCAGCGCCGTCGCGCCACGCGCGGCCGACGCCCCGGTGATGCTGAACCCGGCGGGCGGCGTGATCCGGACCGACCCGAGCTCCTTGCTCCCGTAGCTGTCGTCCTCGACCAGCTGGGTCAGGGTGATCGTCGACGTGGGGCCCGTGCCGGCGGCGACCCCGGTCGGGGTCACGTCGCCCCGGTACGTGGGCCCGGAGCCCCCGCCGCCATGGCCCAGCACCGGGCCGATCAGGCCGAGGACGAGGGCGACCGCCGCGAGGCCGGCGACGGTGGCGGAGCGGCGCGTGGGATGGCCGGACGGTCGCATGTGGCACCTCTCTGGTCGCATCCGGGTCGCGGGCTGGCCGCACCCGGGCTCGATCGATCCCAGCCGGAACGCCTCCGAGTCGCCCGGACAGGATAGCGATGTGAGACCGGGTCGGCGCACCCATCGATGAAACGAGGGGCGGCCCACCGGTCAGCCGTCCGGCGACCGGGCCTCGCTGAGCTCGATCAGATGCCCATCGGGATCACGCAGGAAGCAGCGGATCTCCCAGGCGGACTCCCGCGGCGGAGCGAGGAAGACCGCCCCCCGCGCCGACAGCGTCGCGTGGGCGGCCCGGCAGTCGGGCACCCGGATCGTCAGCTCGTGGCTCACCCGGTCCCGGTCGTCGGGCGGGACGAACGCGACCGTCGGCTTGTCCTCGGTCGGGCCGCCTGGCGTTACGAGCAGGAGCCACGTCCCGAGGAAGCGGAGGACGCACGAGGTGCCGCCGTACTCGCGGTGGACGGTCGCGCCGAGGACGTCGCGATAAAAGTCGCGAGCCCGATCGACGTCCCGGACCACGAGCAGGTGGGTGAGCTCCATCGCCTCGTCGGGGAACGGGGCGCTCACGACCGGTCGCCCGCCGACGGGAGCGCGGCGAGCCGGGCCAGCGTCTCGCGCAGCTGCTGAGCGAAGCGCCGGCTTCCGGTCAGCTGGACGATCGCCCCCACGAGGCGGCCCTTCGGGCTCGAGGCGATCCGCTGGAAGTCCACGCCGACGTGGCAGCCCCCGCCCGATCGGGCGGCGATCCGGTAGTCGATGACCGTCCCCGGTCGGAAGCTCGCCGCCTCGACGAGGGTCAGGGTGACGCGCCCCGGTTCGGACCAGTCGTACCGCTCGCGCGCCCAGATGCAGCTTCCCGCGACGAGCGTCCCTTCCTGGACGTCGGCCCAGGTGTCCCCGGTCTCGTGGACCGAGTAGCACTCGGGCGAGAGGTTCGGCCAGAGCTCGGGCCGACGGCTCGAGAAGTCGGTCAGGGCGGCGATGAACCGGTCGGGCGAGACGTCGCCGTCGGCCTCGTAGTGGATCCGCGCCATGGCTCACCTCCTCCGCTGGCTCGTGGCACAGGGTACGTCGCCGTGACCGGGCCGGACCTCGCGGCCGTCTCGGAGGAGGTCGATGCCGGACGCCCCGGACCCGGGTGTCGATTCCGGGCCCGGCCGTTCGTCGGTCCCTTGAACGGCACCGAGGATCGGTCCGCGACGCAGGCAGGAGGCCACCGATGGCGAGCCACGTGATCCACATCGAGGTCGTCGGCAAGGATGGGCCGGCGATCCAGAAGTTCTACAGCGAAGTGTTCGGCTGGCAGCTGGACACGAGCAACCCGGGCGGCTACGGGATGCTCCGCCAGGAGGGCGAGACCGTCACCGGCGGCTTCGGCCCCTCGAACGACGGCGGTCCCGGGCACGTCACGTTCTACGTCCACACCGACGACCCCAAGGCGACGCTCGCCAGCGTCGAGCGGCTCGGCGGTCGGGTGATCATGCCGCTGACCGAGGTGGCGCCCGAGACGACGATCGCCCTGTTCAGCGACCCGGAGGGTCACGTCGTCGGCCTGATGTAGCGCTCCCGCGCCGTCGGGCGCAACGACTCCCAGGCGCCGCGGGCTCCGTCGGGTCCCGCGGCGCCTCCGTTTGCGGACGACGCCCTAGACTGAACCCGGCGGATCGCCTTCGGCTATCCCTTCGTACCGACGTCACGTCCGACACGCACGGGAGGCGGATTGGTCCGAACAGTCGGCCTGTGGCGCGCCGTGGTCCACCGCAGCCGCGCCGATTGGCCGGTGGTCGCGGCCGCCTTCGCCCTCCTGGTCTGCGCGATCGGCCTCCTCGCGACCGGCGCCCTGTATGGCGAGGCGGTAGCGCGCGGCGGCCTCCGCCAGGCCGTCCTCGCGGCGCCCCCGGCGGAGCGCAGCGTCGTCGTCCGGACCGCGGCGGCGCCGGCCGACGTCGCGGCAACCGACGCCAAGGTCCGCCGCGAGCTCGGGACGGCCCTCGCGGCGACGGGCGGCGAGATCGCCCTGGTCGGTTCGTCCGGGACGCTGGCGCCCGAGGGCATGGACGCCGACGCCGCCCGCGACCACCTCACGCTCATCTCGAGCTACGAGAACCTCGACCGGCACGCGACGCTGACTGCCGGCCGCTGGGCCGTCGCCGGTGGCCGGCCGCTCGAGGCGACGCTGTCGGACGCGGCGGCCGCAGCGCTCGGGCTGGGACTCGGCGACCGGATCCGCCTGGCGCGCGGGCTCTCCGGCGGTGAGGCCATCGAGCTCGAGGTCGTCGGGCTGTGGCGACCGCAGGCCGGCGACCCGTACTTCCTGGGTGACGCGCTCGAGCTCGACGGCGTCCGGCACGACGCGAACCTGACGACGCGCGGGCCGTTCGTGGTGGCCGAGGCGGACCTCGCCGCAACCTCCGTGGGACGCCAGCTCGACCTCGCCTGGCGCGGGCTGCCGTCGATCGACGGCCTCGCGGTCGATCGGATCGATGGGCTCCGGACCGGCGTCGAGGGGCTCCGTCCCGCGCTCCGCAGCGCGCTGCCGCCGCCGCGCGAGGTCTCGATCACGACGAACCTCCCGTCGATCCTGGCCGATGCGTCGAGCTCGATCCTCGTCAGCCGGAGCGGGGTCACGCTGCTGACGATCCAGTTCGCCGTCCTGGCAGGCTACGCGGTCCTCCTCGTCGCCGGCCTGCTGATCGAGCGCCGGCGGCCCGAGACCGCCCTGCTCCGATCGCGTGGCGCCAGCTCGGGTCATCTCGTCGCGCTCGCCTTTGGCGAGGCCGTCCTGCTCACCGTGCCGGCCGCGATCGCCGGGCCGTTCATCGCCGTCGCCGCCGTCCGGCTCCTCGGCGCGCTGGGGCCGCTCGGGACGAGCGGCGTCGTCGCGGGGATCGGCGTGACCGAGGCGACGGTCACGGCGTCCGTCCTGGCGGCGATCGGCTGCATCGTCGTCCTGACCGTGCCGTCGCTCGTCTCCGAGGGGACGCCCGCGGGGATCCGCGCCGCGCTCGGACGGCAGGTCGGGCGGACGATGGCCCAGCGGCTGGGGATCGACCTGGCGCTCGTCGCCCTGGCCGTCGTCGCCCTGTGGCAGCTCCGGCTCTACGGCGCGCCGCTGACCCGGAACGCCCGGGGAGTTCTCGGGGTGGACCCGCTCCTCGTGGCCGCCCCCGCGATCGGGCTGCTCGCCGGGGCCGTCCTCGCGACCCGGCTCATCCCGCGCCTCGCCGAGATCGGCGAGCGGACGCTCAGCCGGGGCCGCGGGATCGTCTCGCCGCTCGGCGCCCGGCAGGTGGCCCGGCGGCCGCTCCGCTACACGCGCTCGGCGCTGCTGCTCATCCTGGCCGCCGCGCTGGGCACGTTCGCCGCGACGAGCGCCGCGACCTGGGCCCGCTCGCAGGTCGACCAGGCCGCCTACCGTTCGGCCGGCGACATCCGGGCGATCCTGTCCGACTACCCCGACCTCCCCGATTGGGAGTCGGGCTCGGCCTTCCGGTCGATCCCGGGGGTGACCGCCGCGACGCCCGTCTCCGGCCTCTCGCTCGACATCGGGCGGACCGTGCGCGACGGCCGGCTGCTGGCCGTCGATCCGGAGGCGACCGCCCACATCGTCCGGTTCCCGCCGGAGGCAGCGGAGGCACCGGCGCTCCTCGACCGCCTCGTCCAGGCCCGACCGACCACGGCGGCCGTCCCGCTCGACGGCACGCCGCGTCGCCTCGCCCTGACGCTCGACGCCGACCTCACGGCCGATCCGGCAGCCTCGGGCGACACGGCGATCCCGGCGGACTGGCAGGGGCTCGCCGCGACCATCGTCCTCCAGGACGCCGACGGCCGCCTCCACCGGGTCGACGCCGGGGAGACCGCCCTCCAGGGAACGGGCGAGCGACTCGAGATCCCGCTCGCCGCGACGCTCGACGGCGTCCCCGTCGAGGCGGCCTCCCCACTGCGCCTCGAGTCGATCGAGTTGAACCTCACGCCGCCGCCGGACCGCGTGATGACCGGCAGCGTCGACCTGGTCGGGGTCGAGACGAGCCAGTCCGAGACCGGTGGCGACTGGGCGCCGGTGTCACTCGACCCCGGGGCCGCAGGCTGGACCTGGACCCGCGAGGACGCCGAGCGCAGTACGGTCTACCGGCCACCCGCGGGATCACCGGGCCGGCTCCAGGCCGGGCTCGGCGACGAGGAGTCGGGACCGCTCCTCGGCCTGGTCGACCGCCCCGGCGCGATGTTCCGGCTCACTGCCGATCCGACCGGCGACGGCACCCTCGCCGCGATCGCCGGCGACCAGCTCCTCGCGCTCACCGGGGCCCACGTCGGCGACACGATCGCCGTCGACTCGGCCGCCCAGTCGCTGACCGTCCGGATCGTCGGCAGCGTGGGCGAGTTCCCGCCACTCGACCCGAACGGAGCGTTCCTCGTCGTCGATGGGGCGTCGCTCAATCTCGTCTCGTTCGCGACCTCGGGCTCGGCGAGCAGTCCGACCGAGTGGTGGCTGGCGGCCGACGATCGACAGGCCGCGGCGATCGCCACGACCCTCCGGACGCGGCCGTACTCGGTCGCCACGGTCCTCCGGCGGACCGAGCTGGCGGCCGCCCTCGCCAACGATCCGATCTGGCTCGGCATCGTCGGCGCGCTCGGTCTCGGGGCGCTCGCCGCGGTCGTCTTCGCGACGATCGGGTTCACGGTCGGGGCGACCGTCTCGACGAGCGAGCGCCTCGGTGAGCTCGCCCTCCTCCGCGCGCTCGGCCTGTCGGGCCGCCAGCTGTCGCTGTGGCTGACCCTCGAGCAGGTCTTCCTCGTCGCGGTCGGGCTCGTCGGGGGCATCCTCCTCGGGTTGCTGCTGGCCTGGCTCGTCCTGCCGTACGCCACGCTGAGCGCCAGTGGAGCGGCCGTCGTCCCGGCACCGGTCATCGTCGTCCCGTGGGCGACGATCCTGCCCGTGTCCGTCGCGCTCGCGGCGCTGCTCCTGGCGATCGTGGCGATCCTCGCCCGCCAGGTCCCGGAGCGGCGGGTCAGCAGCGTCCTGCGCGCCGGGGAGACCTGAGCGTGGCCTGGCTCGCGATGTCACTCCGCCGGCTGCGCGACGATCGGGCCGCGGCGCTCGGGCTGATGGGGCTCGTGCTCATCACGGCGTTCGTCTTCGCGGCCGGTCCGCGCCTGCTCGGCCAGGTCGCCGATCGTGCGCTGCGCGACGAGGTGGCCGCCGCGCCAGCCTCGGTTCGGGACATCCAGCTCGTCCAGGAGCGCCGGATCGGGCCGGGCGCGGGCGACCCGCTCGGAGCGGTGGACGCGGCCGGCGCCGAGCTCCAGGCGCAGGTCCCCCCGGCGGTGAGCGGGCTGTTCGTCGACCGGGTGTACACGGCCGACACCCCGCGCTGGCGGATCACCACCGACACCAGGACGGCGAGCCTGCTCACGCTACGCGTCGAGCAGGGCGTGGGCGATCACATCCGGTACGTCGCCGGCCGCCCGCCGACGGGTACGCTCCAGACGGTGTTCCCGCCGGGGACCGCCCCCAGCGGCGTGGCCAGCCTGGCTCGCGAGGTGGCGCTGTCGACGGACACGGCCGCGGCGATGGGCGTGGAGCTCGGCGACACCCTCCAGCTCGTTCCCGACTCGACGGACCCGCTGGGGCGGGGCCACAACGACCATGCCGCCGCGAAGCTCGTCGGGCTCTTCGAGGTGCCGCAACCGGACGACCCGTACTGGTCCGACGACACGACCCTCGAGCGGCCGACGACCCGCGCGCTCACCGCCGACCTGGTGTTCGTGAACGCGATCGCGCTGCTGGCGCCCGATGCCTACCCTGAGCTGATGTCCGCGACCGAGGCCGGCGGCCTGCCGATGCGCTACGCCTGGCGATACCAGGTGGACCCACGCCGGCTCGCGTCGGGCAGCGTCGACGACGTGCTCGTCGGCCTGCGCCGGCTCGAGAGCGTCTTCCCGGCGTCGGCCGGCGTGAGCGGCGTGGCCAAGGGCACGATCCTCCGGACCGGGCTCCTCGCGTTCATCGACACGCAGCAGGCGCGCTGGCGATCGGCCGAGGCCGTCCTGACCGCGGTCGCGATCGGGCCGGCGGCGGTCGCCGGCGCGGCACTCGGCCTCGTCGTCCTGCTCGGCTCGGGCCGGCGCCGGGCCGCCCTGGCGCTGTCACGCGCGCGCGGGGCATCGGCGGCGCAGATCGTCGGGGCGACGGCCGGTGAGGGTCTCGCGCTGGCGATCCCGGCGACGCTCGCGGCGATGGCCCTTGCGCTCCTGGCGATCCCCGGTGGACTCGACCCGGCCACGGTCGTCATCCCGCTCGTCGTCGCGACGGTCACCGTGGTCCTGCTCGTGGCCGCGATCGCCCCGACGGCGTTCGGGTCGGCGGTCGCGGGTCGGGCCGGGGGCGAGGGCCGGCGGGCCGGACCGCGCCGGATCGCGTTCGAGCTGCTCGTCATCGCCTTCGCGGTCGGCGGTGCGATCCTGCTCCGGAACCGCGGGGTGCTCGGCGCCAGCAGCACCGGCGCGCTCGGCGGGGCCGATCCGTTCATCGCCGCCGTGCCGGCCCTCGCCGGTCTCGCAGCCGGGCTCATCGCGATCCGGCTGTTCACCGTCCCGGTCCGCGGCCTCGCCGCCCTCGCCGGTCTCCGCCGCGACCTCGTCCCCGTCCTCGGGCTGCGCCGGGCGACGCGTTCGGGGAGCGCGGCGCCGATCCTCCTCGTGCTGCTCGCCACGGCGGCGGTCGGGGCGTTCTCCCTGGCGACCCTCGCCTACCTCGACCGGGCGAACGAGGCGGTGGCCTGGCAGGAGGTCGGCGCACCGTACCGGCTCGTCGAGGGGGCCGGGCGGCTGCCCCACGACTTCGACCCGGCGACGCTGCCCGGGATCGGCGCGGCAGCCGGCGCCTACCGGACGACGCTCACCGACGCCGGCCCAGGCGGGATCGAGCTCCTGGCGCTCGACGGGTCCGACTACCGGACGGTCGTGAGCGGCACGCCCGCCGAGGGACCGCTCCCGGCCGGGGGACCGGTCGAGGCAGGCGGCCCGCTCGCCGCGATCGTCTCGACGAACGGCGTCGTCGACGGGATCGTGCCCGGTGACCGCTTCGAGCTGCGGATCGGGGGCGAGCCGACGTCGCTCGTCGCGGCGGCCGTGGTCGACGCCTTCCCGTCGCTGCCGGTGGGCGGTCCGTTCGTCGTCGTCGACCGCCCTTCGCTCGCCGCGCTCCAGCCAAAGGCGAAGTTCCGGACGTCGACCGTGTTCCTGGCCGGCCCGGCCGACGCCGCCGGCGCGATCCGGACGGCGATGGCCCACGAGGCGCCGGGCACGACCGTCGACAGCCGGGCGGAGGAGTCCGAGGCGATCCGGACGGCGCCCGTCGTCGTGGCGGTGACCATCGGCGTCGCGGCCGCGTTCATCGTCGCCGTTGCCTTCGCGGCGATCGCTCTCGCCGCGGCCCTGGCCCTGACCGGGGCCGCTCGCGCTGAGGAGGCGGCCCACCTGCGGACGCTCGGCCTCGGGCGCACACAGCGGCTCGGACTGCCGATCGTCGAGCATGGCCCGACGGTCCTGCTCGCGGTCATCGGCGGCGTGGCGTTCGGGCTGGCCATGTTCGTGGCGCTCCGGCCCGGACTCGGCCTCGGGGCGATCGTCGGGTCGGGGCTCGACATCCCGCTCGCCATCGGGCCCGAGCAGGTCGGCCTGCTCGTCGTGGCAATCGTCGCGATCGTCGCCGTGGCGATGGGCCTCGGGGTGGCCGTCCAGCGCGAGCCGCCGGCACCGGCCGCCCTCCGACGGGGGATCGAATGACCGGGTCCCGGTACGGCGAGGGTGCCCTCATCGTGTGCGACAACCTCGTCCGCATCTTCAAGGTGGCCGACCTCGAGGTCGTCGCCCTCCAGGGCCTCGACCTGCTCGTCGAGCGCGGCGAGATGATGGCGATCGTCGGAGCGTCGGGCAGCGGCAAGTCGACCCTCCTCAACATCCTCGGCGGGCTCGACGCTCCGTCGGCCGGACGCGCGACCGTCGCCGGCCACGACCTCGCCCAGATGGGACGGCGAGAGCGGACGGCCTACCGCCGGCGGGTCGTCGGGATGGTCTGGCAGCAGACTGCCCGGAACCTGCTCCCGTACCTGAGCGCCCGCGAGAACGTGGAGCTGCCGATGATCCTCGACGGGCGTGCGGCGCGCCGGACGCGGGCGATGGAGCTCCTCGACCTGGTCGGCCTCCACGACCGCGCGGGTCATCGGCCGGAGCGGCTGTCGGGCGGCGAGCAGCAACGGGTTGCGATCGCCGTGGCGCTGGCCAACGCCCCGGCGGTCATCCTGGCCGACGAGCCGACCGGCGAGCTCGACAGCGCGACCTCGGCCGAGGTCTTCGGCCTCCTCCGCCACGTCAACAACGAGTCCGGCACGACGATCGTCGTCGTCACCCACGACCCGCTGGTGTCCGAGCAGGTCGCCCGGACGGTCCGCATCCGCGACGGCCGGACGAGCACGGAGACGCGCCGCCGGACCGAGCGTGGCGATGACGGCGACCACCGGGTCATCGCCGAGGAGTTCGCCCTGCTCGACCGGGTCGGCCGGCTCCAGCTGCCCCGGGCCCACATCGAGGCGCTCGAGCTGGCGGAGCGGGTTCGGCTCCGCCTCGAGGAGGACCACGTCGGCGTCTGGCCCGACCGGTCCCCGGACGAGGAGGCCGAGCGGTGAGCGGCTACATCCTGCCGCCGAGCGGGCCGATGGCCGAGGCGATCGGGGTCGACCGCGACTTCGCGTCGGGCGACGGCGTCGTCCACGCCCTGCGCGGGATCGACCTGGCGGTCGGCCGCGGCGAGCTCCTTGCCGTCCGCGGCCGGTCGGGGAGCGGGAAGACGACCTTGCTCAACATCCTCGGGGGGCTCGACCGGCCTTCCGCCGGACGGGTCCTCGTCGACGGCATCGAGGTCAGCACGATGAGCGAGGCCGACCTGGTCGAGCTGCGCCGTCGCTCGGTCGCCTACATCTTCCAGGCGTACGGGCTCGTCCCGATCCTGAGCGCCGCGGAGAACGTCGAGATCCCGCTCCGGCTGGTCGAGGAGGAGCCCCGCGAGCGCGACCGGCGGGTCTACGACCTGCTCGAGCTTGTCGGCCTCGGCGAGCGCGCCCGGCATCGACCGCACGAGCTGTCGGGCGGCGAGCAGCAGCGGGTGGCCATCGCCCGCGCGCTCGCGAACCGCCCGAAGCTGCTCCTGGCCGATGAGCCGACGGGTCAGCTCGACCTCGAGACGGGCCACACGATCATGACCCTCCTCCGGTCGATCGTCCGGACCGAGGGCGTGACCGCCGTCGTGGCCACCCACGACCCGGCGATGCTCGACGTCGCCGACCGGGTGATCGAGTTGCGCGACGGCCAGATGGCGGGCGTCACGACACCGGACGGCGACGGCGCCGGGCGGGCGAGCCGGCGGCCAGGCGCCTGACGCGCGACCGACCCACCGACGCGACCCCGACCGGGGCGGATCCGCCGGGTATCGTTGGCCGGTGCCCGATATCCTCGCCCTGATCCCGGCCTACCAGGAGGGTCCGCGTGTCGGTGGGGTGGTCCTTGGGGCGACCGCCCACCTGCCGGTCCTGGTGGTCGACGACGGCTCGACCGACGACACGACCGCCCGGGCCGAGACGGCCGGCGCCACCGTCCTGTCCCAGCGCCCGAACCAGGGCAAGGGTGCGGCGCTCCGGGCCGGCTTCGGCTGGGCCCTCGAGCACGGGTTCGACGCCGTGGTCACGCTCGACGCCGACGGGCAGCACGACCCGGCCGAGATCCCGACGTTCCTCGACGCCTTCGAGCGGACCGAGGCCGACCTGATCGTCGGCCGGCGCGACTTCAGCCTCATGCCGCCGATCCGGCGGCTGTCCAACCGGCTCGGCGGGCTCGCCATCTCGTGGGCCGCCGGGCGCGACATCCCCGACAACCAGTCGGGCTACCGGCTCCTGAGCCGGCGCCTCATGGAGGCCGTCGCGGAGGGCGAGGAGGCCGGGTTCGAGTACGAGATCGAGATGATCACGACCTGCATCCGCGCCGGCTATCGCCTCGAATGGGTGCCGATCCGGACGATCTATGCCGGCGAGCCGAGCCACATCCGGCCGTGGCGCCATCTCACCAGCTTCCTCCGGATGGTCCGTGCGACCCGCCGGGCGGTTCGCACGCCGCTACGCTGAGGGCCGGCAAGCCATGAGCCGCGCTCATCCCGCAACCCGAAACCGAGCGTCGCCGCCCAACGACCGGAACTGGTCGCGCGGTGAGTCCGCACGAGCCCGGGGCCCGGCATGAGCGGCGGTGATGCGCGTCTCGAGGCCGGCGGGACGCCCCGGGCTGTCTGGGCGCGGATCCGGGCGGTCGTCGCGGACGCCCCGGCCTACCTGGCCAACGCCGCGGACCTCGCGACGTTCTCGCTCCTCGGCCTGCGCCTGCCCGTCCGGGCCGGGCTGGCCGTGGCGATCACCAGCCTGGTCGTGCTCATCGATCACGGCCACGACTTCCTGCCGCGCGATGCGGTCGGCGGGCGCGACCCGGGCGACATGCGGGCGCTCGCGATCGAGCGGTTCGTCCTCTTCGGGGTCATCCCGTTGCTGACGATCCTGCTCGTCTTCCGCGACGACCCGCGCCGCTACGGGCTCCGGCTCGGAGCGTGGCGGCTCGGCCTCGGGCTGGCCCTCGGCGCGTCGGTCGTCATGACCCCGGTGATCCTCGTCGTCGCCCGGATCCCGGAGTTCCAGGCCTTCTACAGCCAGAGCGCCGGGTCGCTGCCCGGGATGGTCCTGACCAACCTGCTCGACCTGGCGTCAGCCGAGTTCCTGTTCCGCGGCTTCCTGATGTTCAGCCTGCTCCGCGTCGCCGGGCCGATCGCGGTCCTGGTCGCGACGTTCCCGTTCGTGATGACCCACCTCGGCAAGCCCGAGGCGGAGACGCTCTCGACGCTCGGCGGCGGGTTGGTGTTCGGCTGGCTCGACTGGCGGACCGGGTCGATCGTCTGGAGCGTCCTGTTCCACGTCTGGATCCTGACCCTGGTCGTCGGCGCCGCCGCCGCCGCGGGCTGACCGGATCAGGCCGGGGCGGCGCCCTTCCGACCCCAGCGCTCGAGCTCCCGGTCGAGGTCGAGCGGGAGGATCGCGCCCTGCTGCTCGTACTCGCCCCAGGCCTCGCGCGGGACGCGCCACATGATCTCGAACTCGTTGCCGTCCGGGTCGTGCCCGTAGAGCGACTTCGACACGCCGTGGTCGGTCGCTCCGGTCAGCGCCGCGTTCTCGGACAGGGTCCCGGCGGCCGCAGCCAGGTCGTCGATCGTCGGCACCTCCCAGGCGAGGTGGTAGAGCCCGACCGAGCCGCGCGGCGGCCGGGGCGCCGCCGGGCCGACCGAGAACAGCCCGAGGTCGTGGTGGTTGTCGCCACCGGCCGCGCGCATGAACACCGCGCGGCCGCCCATCTCGCTACCGACCACCTGGAACCCGAAGACGCGCCCGTAGAAGTCGGCCGCGGCCGACGCGTCGCGGACCCACAGGACGGCGTGGTTGAGGCGGGCGACCGGGATGCTCATGGTCTTCCCTCTGGCTGGGGGATCGCTCGAGGGGCCGGTTGGGCGGCCGGCTGGAGGATACCGCTCGGGGCCCCGACCGGCTTCCAGCTCGTCCGCCAGGTGCTCACCGGGCTGCCCCGGCGGCGATTGTGGGCGGTTCCCCGGCCCGGGCATGACGAAGGGGGCGCGCCGTGCGGCACGCCCCCTCCGGGTCTCGGGGACCCTGGTTCGGGCCCCGGATCGGAACCCCCGGGACTACTCCCGGCGGCTCCGCCGGTGGGACCGGTTCGACGCCGGGCTCAGGAGCCCGATCGCCACGGCGATCCCGAGAAGTGCGATGAGGATGATCGGCAGCGCCGAGCCGGTGCCGCCGTCGCCCGAGCCGTCGATCGTCGAGGTCGGCGGCAGGGTGGTCTTCGGCTTGCTTGTCTCGCTCAGGACCCCACCGCTCGGCTGCGTCACCGTGTCGGTGCCCGTGGGTGTCGGGGTGGGGGTCGGCCCGTCGGTCGGCGTCGCCGTCGGCGTCGGGGTCGGGGTCGGGGTCGGGGTCGGGGTCGGCTCCTCGGTCGGCGTCGGGGTCGGGGTCGGCTTCTCGCAGGCCGCCTCTTCCAGGTTGATCGTCGTGGTCCAGCCGTGCGACCCGGTCGGATCGTCCCAGGCCGTGATGGCCACGACCGCGGTGTGCGGGCTCGTGGTTGGGGCGACCGGGTTGACCTGCTTGGAGAACGACGAGCCGAACGTGAACGGAGATCCGGAGATCGGCGTCCCGTCGATGCTGATGGCCACGGTGTTGTCGTTCTGTGCGTTGTAGGCCGTCAGGGTGACCTTCAGACCATCGACGCAGTTGAGCACCGCCTTCGGGGTATGAGCGCTCGCGATGCTGGCCGTGGTCAGCAGGAGCATCAGCCCCGCAATCAGCGCCCAGCGGAGGCGTCCCCTGCGGTCCGTGAAGGCCCTCATTCGATCCCGTTCCTTTCTTGCGCCGGTGCCGGCGAATGCCTGCGCCCTGGACGGCCGGTCGTCGCAACCCCCCGCATTGGGTCGGAATCGGCGCGGTCCCCGAGAAGGCGTCGGGGGACCCAAATGGGTCATCCCTGGCTAGTACCTTAGTCAGGGGGCCTTAACGGCCGACATTACATTCGTGCTCGATTCGGGCCTTCCGGGACACGTTCCGTTGCCTCCGCGCGACGCTCTGGGCGGTCCGCTCCGGAGCTGACCGGAACAGGTCCCTGGGGGGTCCTCCGGGTGGGTCGCAGGCGGTCCGGTGGAGTGGTCCATCCGGCCGGCGGCCGGGAGCCCAAGTGGACGTGACGAAGCCCGCCGGCGTGGCCCGGCGGGCTTCGCTGGAGGCGGCTGCCGGCCGCCGATCGGTCAGGGGACGACGAGGTGGACCGGGTTGCCGCGGATGCTCACCTGCCAGGTCGTCGTGTCGTTGGCCGCCCCGACCTGGTACTCGATCTGCCACCAGCCCTCTTCGTTGGTGACGTCGCCGGGCGGGTTGAGCCCGCCGGCTCCGTAGGTCGGGGGCAGCGGGATTTCGATCTCGAGCACCGAGTTGTCGAACGAGCTGCCCGACCCGGTGCGGTACGTCTGGACCGCCGTCCGCCCGGTCGCGGCACAGCTGTCGCTGCGACCGTTGATGCACATCGAGTCGGCGGTGTAGTCGAAGGTCGCGTAGCTGTACACGTTGCCGTCGGGGCTGAGGACGCGGAGCCAGGCGTTCTGGCCCACGTCGCCCGGGTCGAACAGGTCGATGACCATCGTCTTGCCGGCGTGGACCGCCTCGACCTGGGCCAGGTAGAAGCGCTGGTAGCCGGTGTTCGAGGTGATGTTGTTGTAGCCGACCATCCGGCCGCCGCCGTAGACACGGGCGCTCCCGGCCGACCCGTTGTCGCCGACGTAGATCGACCACATGTTCTCGGCGCCGGTGCCTGCGTTGCCGGCCTGGCTGGTGGTCACGTTGAGCCGGTAGCGACCGGCCGGCAGCGACGCCGGACCCGGCGTCGTCCAGACTTGCTGGCGGACCCACTGGTTGTGGTGCGCGTTGCCGGCGCAATCGGGCAGGGCCGCCCGGCCGGCGTTCTGGCTGCCCACCCGGCCGCTCTGGTCGGCCCAGCGCTGATTGGACTCGGCGTCCTGGGCAACCATCGAATCGTCGGTCGTGTCGTAGGGCGTGTTGTTCGTGTCGTAGAGGGTGAACACCGTCGTCACCGGTCCGCCCGGATCGGGCGTCCCGCCGCTCGATCCCTCGGTGGTCCAGTGGTCGCCGGCGCCGTACCACGACCCCGACGCGTTGGCGCCCGTCGCGCAGAAGACCGGATCGAACAGGTGCACCCGGCCGCCGTCCGAGGCGAAGGTGATCGTGTAGTCGTAGCCGGTCGGCGTGTACTCCGCGTTGGCGACACCCGGATCGAAGTACTGGGGCGAGTAGCGGTCGCCGTTCCGGCGCACGCCGCCGCGGGTGAAGACCGCCCCCCAGAACCCCTGGGTGGTCGGCGCGACGGCCTCGCCGGCGGGCGTCGACAGGTTGGTCACGGAAGAGCTACCGGGCCCGTGCGAGTAGACCTTGACGTCGAGGAAGTCGAGCGAGGTCGTCGCGGCGCTCCGGCAGTTCGCAGCGGGCGGCTCGCTCGCCCCGGCGTTGTCGGGTCGGACCCGGACGCGGAAGCTCGCGTTGCCGAAGTCGGCCGGTGCCCAGGCGTGACCCGACCAGACGGTCGCCGGGCCGCCGAGGACGAGGAACGGCGATGGCGGATCGGCGTTGGTCAGGTCGGCGAAGCGCTCCGACGACCAGGTCGTGCCGTTGTCCCAGGACAGCGCCAGCGCGATCCGGCAGCCGAGCGAGTCACTCGACTTCGCGTCGACCCGGATCTCGATGCCGTCGATCGTGTCTGCGCCGGCGACCGACAGGCCGAAGTCGCGATAGCCCTGGCTCGAGGCGGTGCTCGTCGCGGTCGCGTACTGGCTGTTGTTGGTCAGCCCATTGCTCGCGTTGGTCCAGTTGTTCGGCCCGGCGGTGGATCCGGGCACGGCCGGTCCGGTCGTGTGCGGCGGGCCCGGACTGAAGACCTCGTAGCTGCCCACCCCGTACCACTGCTCCGGGCTGCCCATCGGGACCGGCAGGACGAACTCCGCCTTGGACAGGCGGGTCGCCTGGATCGAGGTGATCCCGAAGATCTTCATGAAGAACGTCCCGACCGGGGCGCTGACGGTGACGTCGAGGCGGCGGTCGTTGCCCGCGTCCTGGATCGGGAAGACGGTGACCCCGCCGGCCCCGTCGGGATAGCCGTTCTTGGCGGCCTCGGCGCGCGCCGTGCTGTAGGCGCTCCCCGGCGCGCCGGGGAGCCAGACGACGCCGGCCAGGGCGGCCGCATCCGCTGCGCGCTGGACCCGGAGGCTGTTGGCCCAGTACCAGCTCACGTCGACCACGATGGCCGTGATCCCCATGAGGACGAAGATGCTGACCACGAACAGGACGAGCATCTGGCCGGCGCCCGCCCTCCGGCGCGGAACGGTGACCGGTGGTCGAGCGCCGTCCACGGTGACGGCGGGCCGGGCGGGGGGACGACATGGACCCATCGGATTCCTCACTCCCTAGCTCGGCTGGAGCTCCACGACAGGGCGATCGGACGGGTGGTGGGCGGGTGTCCCGGTCGTGCCCGGGACGAGCCCGACGGAGCGGGTCAGGACGGGAGGGTGCGGCCGGGCCCGTGGAGGGCCTGGCTCGTCGACTCCGGGCGGGTGCGACGCGCTCGAGTCATGGCGCAGGGTAGGGACGGCGACCTTTCCGCCCGCATTGCCACGGTGTGGCGATGCACCGCGATTCGGAACGGGGAATGACGAAGCCGCCGGTTGGTTCCGGCGGCTTCGTCCGAGTCCGCGGTGGTGCGGGATGGTGACCCCCGTTGATCAGGGAACGATCAGGTGGACCGGGTTGCCCCGGATCTGGACCTTCCAGGTCGTGACGTCGTTGGAGGTGCCCGACCCGCTCATGTTGTACTTGATCTTCCACCAGCCGCTCTGCTCGGCGCTGTAGCCGATCGGAATGACGACGTCGATCGTCAACCAGCAGCCGTTGAACTGCGAGGTCGGGTTGGCGGTCGTGACCGACGACACGTTGGGGCCGGTGTCACCATCGCAGCTCGCCGTCCCGGAGGCACCGGTCCCCACCGCCGACGACCAGCTGAAGTTCGTCGGCGACCAGCCGCTCGAGGTCGGGATCTCGATCTGGAGGTTCGCCGACAGCGGGTTGGTGTCGCCCGGGTCCCAGAGCTTGATCTCCATCGTCTTCCCGGCGTGGACGGCCTCGATCTGGGCGAGGTAGAACTCAGAGAAGGTCGAGCCGCCCGAAGCCGACAGCGGGGTGAACATCTGCATCGCGCCGAGGCCGTAGATGCGCGGCGTGCCGCCGGTCGCGCTCGCGTAGAGGGCGAAGCTGCTCTCGCCGTTGGTGTTCCGCTGCTGGGCCACGTTCGACGGGTCGGTCGAGCTCGTGTGGAGCCGGTAGATCGTCCCGTTCGCGCCGCCGCTGAGGCCGCTGTAGAGCCGGTACCAGCGGCTGTGATAGTCGCGCCCGTCGCCGTACAGGCTGTCGGTGTGGTACATGCACTCGGAGCCGCCGCTGCCGCCCATCGTCGTGTCCGACGCCGAGAGCTGCTTGAACAGCGCGCCCGATGTCGCGACCTGCGTGTCGTCGGTGATGTCGTAGAGCGAGTTCTGGGTGTTGTAGAGCTCGTACATCGAGGTCACGCCTGCCGAACCGCTGAACCAGCGGTCGCCCGTGCCCTTGTTGACCGAAACGGCACAGAACTGCGGGTCGTAGACATAGACGGCGCCACCGGTCGACCCGGCCGGCATCTCGACCGCGTAGTTGTAGTAGTTGTCGGCGTCGTAGCAGGCCCGGTCGCCGGTCGCGACGCTGCACGACGGGGCCGTCCCGCTGGTCGGCGTGTCGTAGTACGGCTGGAACGCGTCGCCGTTGATGTTCGCGGCGCCTTCCGTGTTCATCGTCGCCCAGAAGCCGCGCGGGTTGAGGTTCGCGCCGTTGGCCTCGTAGCAGCTGGCCGCACCGGTCGTGCAGGCGCTGCCGGGCCCCTTGAGGTTCGTGTCGGTCAGGTTCGTCGTTGTGGTCACCGGGGTCGAGGTGGCCGTGTCGATCGTGTAGCTGACCCGGACCTCGAGCATGTCCAACCGGAGCTGGGTGCCCGAGGTCGCGCAACCCTTGATGGCGGTCGTCCTGACCCGGAAATTGGCGTTGCTGAAGTCGTTCTGGGCCCACGTGTGGCCGCCCCAGGCCGACAGCGATGAGGAGCTGCCAAGGGTGTAGTCGGTCGAGCTCGTGGTCGTCAGGTTGCCGGTCTGGGTGGTCGTCGTCGTCCAGTTCGTGCCGTTGTTCCAGGACAGGTTGACCTGGAACTTGCTGTTCGTGCAGCTCGCGGACACGTACGCGTCGGAGAGCCGGACCTCGATCCCGTCGATCGACGTGAGGCTCTGCCCGGACCCGAGGCTGATGGTGGCCCCGAAGGTCCCCCACTGCTGGGCGGCGTTGTTGGTCGTGGTCTGGCCGTAGATGTTGTCGTTGGCGTTGACCGAGTTGACCAGCGTCCCGCTCGAGGCCGTCCAGGTGGCCGTCCCGGGTGCCGCCGTCGCGACCTTCCAGCCGGTGTTCGCGCTCGAGCTGCTGTGGACGATCTGGATCGACGTCGTCGACGAGGTCAGGCCGCGGGTCAGCCCGAAGTTGCCGTAGTAGTTCTCGGGGCTGCCCATGGGCACGGGCAGGACGTACTCCGCCTTCGACTGGCGCGAGGCGGTCAGCTGCTGGATCCCGAACACCTTCATGAAGAACGTGTTGACGGGCGCCGTGATGGTGACCCACAGGCGCCGGTTGTTCGCGGGATCCTGCTGGGTGGAGATGTTCACTCCGGCCGAGCCGTCGGTGTACCCGTTCTGGGTGGCGGTCGCGCGGGCCGTGCTGAACGCGCTGCCCGGCGCCCCGGGCAGCCAGACGACCCCGGCCAGGGCCGCGGCGTCGGCGGCCCGCTGGACCCGCAGCGTGTTCGCCCAGTACCAGCTCACGTCGACGACGATCGCCGTGATCCCGGTCAGGACGAAGATGCTCATGACGAACAGGACGAGCATCTGGCCTCGGGCGCGGACGCGACCCCGGGCGTGGGCGGCGCGGGCGCGGAAGCCCGCGAGGCGGTGGAGCGTTCGGTCCAACGGACCCATCGGATGTCTCTCCTAGCTCGGGTTGAGCGCCATGACGGTGCGGTCGGACATCTGGAAGGCAGGTGTCCCGCCCATCCCGAGGAAGATCCCGAGCGGGCTGATCAGCTTGTAGCTGTACACGACGCTGACCCCGATCGAGTCCGGGCTCGCGCCGTTGTCCCGGGTGCAGGCGCTCCAGTTCACGGTCTGCGACTTGAAGATGAGCGCGACGCCGTCGACGGTCGGTCCGGCGCCCGGGATCCAGGTGTTGGTGGTGCTCGAGCCGACCGGGTTGCCGGACGAGCTCGCCTTGTAGATCCGGACCGCGCTGACCCGGTTGATCTCGATCGGCGAGCCGGGGCTGGTGAGGACACGCTGCACCGCGGCGATGATCTGGTCGTCGACCTGGGCGCACGGGACGTTGATGGTGCCGGGCCCGAGGGCGGCGCCGGTCCGGGCTCCCTCGCGGGTCGAGTACTCGAGGGTCAGGTTGTGGCTGAAGGCGAACCCGAACTCGAGCATCCCGAACAGGAGCATCACGAACACCGGGACCGACACGGCGAACTCGACGAGGCCCTGGCCCCGGCTCCGATCGCGCCGCCGGATGCGGTCGACGGGCCGGCTCACAGGACCGGCTCCATGCGCATCGCGTTCGACTCGACGAGGGTGTAGCTCGTGGTGCCCAGCCCGATGAACGAGCCGAGCGGGGTGAACGGGGTGTAGCTGTAGGTGATCTTGACCCCGATCGTGTCGACCCCGCCCGAGCCGGAGCAGCCACCCTGGATGTTGCAGCGGGTCGTGTCGGCGTAGCCGGCCCCGCCGCTCAGCGTGTACGGCACGGTCAGGGTCGTGCTGTCGGGCATGGTGCAGGTCGTCGAGCCGGTCCGGTCGTAGGCGTTCACCTTGCCGGCGATCGCGTTGCCGGTCTTGCCGGCCTTGTAGATCTCGACCCTCGTGATGCGACTCGTGCTGGCCGGGGCACCGACGCCCTGCTCCACCTTGTTGAGGATCACGCAGTCGGCGCCGATGGCGTTGCCCGCTTCGGCGGCGATCAGCGAGCCGTCGCGACTCGCGAAGTTGATGCTGAGGAGGGCGTTGAAGACGAGCCCGAACTCGATCATGCCCATGAGCAGGACGAAGAAGATCGGGAAGACGAGGGCGAACTCGACCAGGGTCTGGCCCCGTGCCTCAGTTCGCTTGCGGCGCATTCGGATCGGTCGGTTCACAGCGGTGTTGCTCCGCCCATCGGCTTGTTGTCGTCCTGCCGGCAGGCCCGTTTGCAGGCGTTGCCGTGGATGCTTTCAAGCCTAGGAACCGGCACCTTTCGCGCCGCATTACGAAAGTGCGCGACGGCACAGCCCTATCGTCCCGGTGGGACCCCCGGACTTTCGTCAGGCGGGCCGGTCGGAGCGCTCGGCCGGGATCGTGAACCGGAAGCCCGCCCCGCCGGTCGGGGCGGGGACGTAGCGGATCGAGCCGCCCATCGCGCGGACCAGGCCGCGGGCCACGTCCAGCCCGAGACCGGTCCCCTCGAGTCCCGCGCTCGTCGAGCCGCGGACGAACCGGCGGAAGACCCGGGCGCGCTCCTCGGGCCCGATCCCCGGGCCTTCGTCCCACACCGTGATCGCGATCCGCTCCCCCTCGTCGGCGGGCTCGAGGGTCACCCCGATCGTGCCGCTCGGCGCGTACTTGAGCGCGTTGTCGAGGAGCATCCAGGCGACCTGCTCGAGGGCCGCGCGGTCGGCGACGGCGACCAGCCCGTCGGTCCGGTCGTCGAGCCGGAACCGGCGCTGCGAGCCCAGCGACCCCCACACCCGCTGGATGATCGGGGCCGGGGCGATCGGTTCCTCCTCGACCTCGAGGGTGCCTGCCTCGAGCCGCGACAGGGTCAGGAGCTGGCCCACGAGCCGGGCCAGCCGGTCGGCTTCCGCCCGGATGATCAGCGCTCCCTCGCGCGCGTGAGCATCCGTCCGCTCGGCCGTGACCAGCTCCTCCGAGACCACCACGATGTTGGTCAGCGGCGCCTGCAGGTTGTGGCTGACCCCGCGCAGGAAGTCACCCTGGAGCCGGGCCAGCCGACCGAGCCGGTCGACCCGGTCGAGGGTCCGGGCGTAGACCGTGGCGTCGTCGATGGCGGCGCGGAACAGCCGGGAGTAGACGTCGAGCAGCGACTGGTCCGCGTCCGTCCAGTCGCGACCGACCGGCAGCCGGCCCACGAGCCGGAGCTCGCGCGGCCCGCTCGGCTCGCCGACCCCGACCGGGCCGAGGTCGGCCCCGACGAGGGGGCCACGCGCCGGTTCGGCGGTCGCCCCCGCAGATGGGTCGGGCGGGTCGACCGAGCCGCCGAGACCGGCCGGCTGGAGCCGGGCGTCGGACAGCTCGAAGATCCGGGCAGCACTCGAGACGCCGTCGGCCTCGACCCGGTCGACGCCGAGATCCGGCGCCAGCTCGCCGATCGCGACGATCGCCTCGCGCAGGATCCGGTCGCGCCGGGCGAGCGTGTCGCCCATCCGGTCGAGGCCGGCGGCGAGCCGCCCGATCTCGTCCCGTTCGTGGGCCGGCACCCGGATCGCCAGGTCGCCGGCCGCCATCGCGCTCAGACCACCTTCGATCGCATCGAGCCGGAAGCGCAGCCGTCGCCCGAGGAGGATGGCCAGGATCGCCGCGGCCGCGACGGCCAGGACCAGGCCGGCGCCGAGGAGCGGGAGCAGCCGGCTGCCGACCGTCCCGATCCCCTCGATCCGCAGCGTCGCGACGAACCGGCCGGCCGGCTGGCCGTCGACGCCGGGGAGGACCATCGATCCGCCGACGAGCCCGGCGCGCAGCTCGGGCGTGCCGTCGTCGGCGACCGGGACGCCGGTCGGGGCGAAGGCCAGCGCCGAGCTTCGCTCGGTCGCAACCTGGAGCTGGCCCGCCCGGTCGTAGACCGCTCCTTCGAAGCCGGTCACGCTCCGGACGTCGGACACGAACACCGGATCGAGCTTCCGGGCGAAGACCAGCCCGGCGAGTCCGTGGGCGGCCGTCACCCCCGGGCCGGTCCGTCCGGCGAGGTCGATCGGCCGGATGTCGACCTGGTAGACGCCGTCGCCGAGGTCCGCGTAGGCGGCACCGGTCGGTGGTCCCGCCGGCGCGGCGAGCGCCGCCATGCCCAGGCGGGCGAGCGTGGCCGCCGCCTCGGCCGGGCCACCGACGACCTGGCGATCGCCCACGATGAGCACCGCCACGTCGACCTCGGCCTGGTCGATCTGGAACTGGATGACTTCCTGGCGGGCCGACTCGAGGGCGAGCGCGGCGACCTCGTCCTGGAGGACCGGCCACGACGCGTAGCTCTGGTTCGTCTTCGCGAGGTCGTCGGCGTCCCGATCGAGGACCGCGGCGACGCCGCCGAGGGCGATCCTGGCCTGGCTGAGCGCCTCGTCGCCGACGACATCCTCGACCGAGCGCAGGGCGGCGAACCCGAACACGGTCAGCGGGACGACCGCCACGAGGAGCAGGACGAGGATGAGCTGGCGCCGGTAGGAGACCCCCCGGGCGCCCCAGCGCGGTGCGGTCGGCACGCAGCCGTCAGGCCGTCGCGACCAGCCGGTAGCCCCCGCTCCGGTCGGTCAGGAGGTGTCGCGGTACGTCCGGGTCGACCTCGATCTTGCGCCGGAGACGCCGGATCGCCACCCAGACGTAGGCCGGGTCCGCGCCGTCGGCGTCGCTCCAGACGCGGGCCAGGAGCTGGTCGGTCGTGATGGTCGAACCGAGGTTCGCCGCCAGGGTCGCGAGGAGCCGGGTCTCGGTCGGCGACAGGCCCACGGGCCGGCCGGCGACGATCGCCTCGCGCCGCCGGAGCGCCAGCGACAGGTCGGGCCCGAGGTCGAGCAGCTCGCTCGGGATCCGCTCGTTGAGCCGGCGCAGGACCCGGTGGACACGGGCGACCAGCTCGGGGTAGTCGAACGGCTTCGTGACGTAGTCCTCGGCGTAATGCTCGATGAGCTCGGTCTTCGAGCGCGACGTCGCGACCGCCGAGAGCACCACGATCGGGATGTCGGCGCGCCGCTTGATCCCGGCGGCCACCTCCTCCCCCGAGGTCCCGGGCATCATCAGGTCGAGCAGGACGAGGTCGGGCCAGGCCTCGTCGACGGCCGCCAGCGCCTCCGGGCCGGACCCGGCCACCGCCACGTCGAAGCCATCGCGCCGGAGGCGGGCACCGAGGAACTGGGTCAGCTGGGCGTCGTCATCGACCAGCAGCAGGCGGTGACGCTGGGTCATGGCCGGAGGCCGTCGCCCCCGCCGCCGGTCCCAGTGCCGGACGAGCCGCCGGTCGTACCGCCGCCGGTCGTGCCCCCGCCGGTCACCGAGCCGCCGCCCGAGGCCGTTCCCGTGCCGGACGTTCCGCCGGTCGCGGTCCCGCTCCCGGTCGTGCCGCGGCCGCCGCCGGTCGTGGTCGCCGTGCCGGTGCCGCCGTGCGGTGGGTCGGGTCGGCGCTGCGACGTCGTCCGTGGCGTTGCCTTCGGTCGATCCAGCGGAGCCGGACCAGAGACGGAGCCGGAGGACGAGCTGGACGACGACGTGCGCGGATCGCCGATGTCGCTGTCGGCCGCGCTCGACGCCTCGATGCGGACGAGGAGGCTGGTCGGCGGCCCGCCGGATCCGACCCGGAACCAGACCGTGAGGTTGGGCCCGACGAACACCCGCCAGGCGCCCTGGCTGCCGACGTCGTGGAAGCCCGCCTGGATCAGCTGGGCCGCGTAGGCGCCGATCGTCGCCTCGGGCGACAGGTCGGAGTCGTAGCTGACGAAGCTCCCGGTGCCGTCGAACCCGGGCCCGTCCGTCCCGAGATCCAGCGTCGCCAGCGACGGCTGGGGGATCGAGTCGACGTCGGCGGGGCCGCTCGCGTCGCCGACCGGTGAGTTGGTCGGGGTCCCGCCCGGGGGCGCACAGGCAGCAACGGCGACCAGTGCGACGATCGCGCTGGCAAGGAGGCGGCGGGTGGGATGGATCGTGTTCAGTCGATGGCCTTTCCGGCGGTCACGGCTGGGCGACCCCTTTCCGTGAACCTGACAATCCTAACGCCCCCGGGCCGCGACTCCCATACCCTCGCCGCATTCGGCTCCGAAGAGCCGTGGACAGGACGCACCGGGCGCCGGGTGGTGGCCGCGGACCTAAGCAGCATAACGTTGGTAGCGTCGGCGGCGGATCAGCCGAGTCGCAGGGCGGGGAGGACGTCGCGTCCGAACAGCTCGATGAACTCGGCCTGGTTGCGCCCGACGTTGTGAAGGTGGATCTCGTCGAAGCCCATGTCGACGTAGTGCTGGATCTGCTTGGCGTGCCAGGCGAGATCCGAGCTGATCAGGCAGCGGTTCTCGAAGTCCTCGGGGCGGACGAGCTTCGCCATGGCCGCGAAGTCCTCGGGGTTCCTGATGTCCTGCTTCGGGAACGGCATCCCGCCATTCGGCCATTCGCTGAGCGCGTTGTCCATCGCCTCCGCGTCGGTGGCGGCCCAGCTGATGTGGATCTGGAGCAGCTTGGGCATGACCGTCGGGTCCTTGCCCGCCTCGTGGGCTCCCTCCGCGAACCGTTCCCAGAGCATGCCGATCTTCTCGTCGGCGGCGCCGACGGTGATGAGCCCGTCGGCCAGCCGGCCGGTTCGCTTGGCGTTGACCGGCCCGGCGGTCGCGACGTAGATCTTCACGGGGTGCTCAGGCCGGGTGTAGAGCCGGGCGCTCTCCAGACGGAAGTGCTCGCCGCGATGGCGGACGACCCCTCCGCCGAAGAGCCGGTTGATGATCTCGATCGCCTCGAACAGCATCGTGCTCCGGACGCCGATCTCCGGCCACTCGCCACCGACGACGTGCTCGTTGAGCGCCTCGCCCGCCCCGAGACCGAGCCAGAACCGGCCCGGATACATGGCTCCGAGCGTGGCCGCCGCGTGGGCGATGACCGCCGGGTGGTAGCGGAACCCGGGGCAGGTCACGGCGGTCCCGAACGGCAGGGACGTACGCTGGCCGAGCGCGCCCATGAAGCTCCAGGCGAACGCGCTCTGGCCCTGCTGCGGCGTCCACGGGTGGAAGTGCTCGGAGACCATGAACCCGGCCGAGAAGCCGGCTGCCTCGGCCTGGGCGCACAGGTCGAGCAGCTCGGTCGGGTGGAACTGCTCGAGCATCGCGGCGTAGCCGATCTTGGTCATCCGGGCTCCTGGCATGCGCCGGCGAGGGCGGTCCGGACCATCGTAGCCGAGCGATCGGCGGGCCGACGGCGGCACCAGAATCGCATGCTTCCCGCGACCGGTTGGCGACCGTCCGGCCCGCACGTCCGGGGGCGGCGCAGGTATCCTTGCCGGCGATACCCCGAACCACGCAACCGACAGGTGATGCCCATGAAGGTCGGTGTCGCCAGGGAGACCGCGGCCGGTGAGCGGCGCGTGGCCCTGGTACCCGAGACGCTCGGCAAGCTGACCGCCGCCGGGCTCGAGATCCTGGTCGAGTCCGGGGCCGGCGCGGGCTCGGCCATCCCGGACGCGGCCTACGGCGAGGCCGGGGCGACCGTCGTCCCGACCGCGAAGCTGTACTCCGACTCGGACGTCATCCTTCGGGTCCAGAAGCCGTCCTCCACGGAGGTGGTCCTGCTCCGGTCCGGCCAGGTCGTGATCGGCTTCCTCACCCCGCTCATCGACCCACAGCTGGCGGCGACACTGGCGGCCCGTGGGGTGACCGCGATCAGCCTCGACGCCCTGCCCCGCACGCTGTCCCGGGCCCAGACGATGGACGCCCTCAGCTCGCAGGCCAACGTCGGCGGCTACAAGGCCGTCCTCCTCGCCGCCAACGCCTACGGTCGCTACTTCCCGCTCCTGACGACCGCCGCCGGGACCGCGCGACCGGCCAACGTGCTGATCCTCGGGATCGGCGTCGCGGGGCTCCAGGCGATCGGCACGGCGCGCCGGCTCGGCGCCGTCGTCAAGGCCTATGACGTCCGGGCCGAGACCAAGGAGCAGACCGAGTCGCTGGGTGCCTCGTTCATCGTCCTGAAGTCGGTCGCCGACGCCTCCGGCGAGGGCGGTTACGCCCGGCAGCTCACGCCCGAGGAGCAGGCGGCCCAGCAGGCCGAGCTCAACGGCCACATCGCGACGATGGACGTGATCATCACGACCGCCCAGGTCCCCGGTCGCCGCCCGCCGCTCCTCGTGACCGCGGCGGCCGTGGCCGGGATGAAGCCCGGCTCGGTCATCGTCGACATGGCCGCCTCGGAGCTCGGCGGGAACGTCGAGCAGTCGAAGGTCGGCGAGACGACCGTGACCGACAACGGGGTCACCATCATCGCTCCCGACAACCTGCCGGCGACGATGCCCGCCGGGGCGTCCGCGTTCTACGCCCGGAACATCTCGGCCCTCCTGCTCAACTTCGTCAAGGACGGCGCCCTCCAGCTGGACTTCGAGGAGGAGATCACGGCCGCGACCGTCATCACCCACGGCGGGCAGGTCGTTCAGGCGGCGACGAAGAAGCTGCTCGAGCCCGCCCCGGCCGCCGGAGGTGCCACCGCATGAGCCAGGAGCTGCTCAACTCGCTGGCGATCTTCGTCCTGGCGATCCTCGTCGGGTTCGAGGTCATCAGCAAGGTCCCGGCGACCCTCCACACCCCGCTGATGTCGGGCGCCAACTCGATCCACGGGATCGTCCTGGTGGGTGGCATGTTCATCGCGGCCGAGGCCGACAACCCGCTCAGCTACCTGCTGGCATTCGTGGCCATGGTCTTCGGGGCGATGAACGTCGTCGGCGGCTACGTCGTGACCGACCGGATGCTCCAGATGTTCCGCAAGCGCCCGACGGTCCCGAAGCCGGGGGCCGAGGACGCCGCCGGAACGACCGGGTCCTGACCGAGGAGCATGCAGATGTCCCTCGAGTGGATCTACACGATCGTCTACCTCGCCTGGCTCGCCGGCGCCGCGTGCTTCGTGCTCGGCCTCCACCAGATGAACTCGCCGGCGACGGCCCGGAACGGGAACCGGCTGAGCGCGTCGGGAATGACGGTCGCGGTGATCGCGACGCTCGCCTGGCTGGTCCTGCGACCGGGCGGGCTCAGCGTAACCGCCTGGGCGATCATCCTGGTCGGCTTCGCGATCGGGGGCGGCGCCGGGCTCTACGCGGCGCGCACGGTGAAGATGACCGCGATGCCGCAGCTCGTGTCGCTGTTCAACGCGGTCGGCGGCGGCGCGGCGGCCCTCGTCGCGATCGACGACTTCGTCCGCCTGACCGGCGAGGGCGCGGCTCCCGTCGACACGACGATCTTCGTCGTCCTCGGTGCGGTCATCGGCTCGGTCACGTTCACCGGCTCGCTCATCGCCGGCGGCAAGCTCCAGGGCCTGATCGCCGGCAAGCCGATCATGATCCCGGGCGGACGCATCGTGACCTTCGCCCTGGCCGCGATCGCGATCCTCGGGACCGCCGGCCTCATCCTCGGTGCGGCCGGTGGGCTGAGCCTGTCGAGCTCGGCCACGCTCGCGATCCTGGCGATCGTGGTCGCCTCCGGCCTCGTCTTCGGGGTCACGATGGTCCTGCCGATCGGCGGGGCCGACATGCCCGTCGTCATCAGCCTGCTGAACTCGTTCACCGGGACGGCGGCGGCCATGGCCGGGTTCGTCATCGGCAACCCGGTCCTGATCATCTCGGGCGCTCTCGTCGGGGCGTCGGGCGGGATCCTGACCAAGCTCATGGCCGACGCCATGAACCGCTCGGTGCTGAACATCGTCGCCGGCGGGTTCGGCGGTGGTGAGGGCACCCAGGCCGCGGTGGCCGGCGCCGGCGGGACCGTCCGCGAGATCTCGGCCGATGACGCGGCGATCCAGCTGGCCTACGCCCAGTCGGTCATCGTCGTGCCCGGCTACGGGCTGGCCGTCGCCCAGGCCCAGCACCAGGTCCGCGAGCTGGCCGAGCTGCTCGAGGAGCGCGGGGTCGACGTCAAGTACGCGATCCACCCGGTCGCGGGTCGGATGCCGGGTCACATGAACGTCCTGCTGGCCGAGGCGAACGTGCCCTACCCGCAGCTCAAGGAGATGGACGAGATCAACCCGGAGTTCGACCGCTGCGACGTCGCCCTGGTCGTCGGGGCGAACGACGTCACGAACCCGGCCGCCCGACGACCCGGCTCGCCGGTGTCGGGGATGCCGATCCTCGACGTCGACCACGCCAAGTCGATCATCGTCATCAAGCGGTCGATGGGCCGTGGCTACGCCGGGATCGACAACGAGCTGTACACAGATCCCAAGACCGGGATGCTGTTCGCCGACGCCAAGGACGGGCTCCAGGCGCTGACCGCGGCGGTCAAGGCGGTCTAGTCGCGGCCCGGTCCAGGCGCCCGGCCGATCGACTGGGGCATACGCGGGTGGAGCGATGACGGCCGATGTGGCGCTGGTCCTGGCCATCGGGATGGCCCTGGCGTTCGCCGTCACGAACGGCTTCCACGACGCCGCGAACGCGATCGCCACCCTCGTCGGCACGCGGACCGCGCGGCCGATCCCGGCGGTCGCGATGGCGTCCGTGTTCAATCTCCTCGGGCCGCTCTTCGTTGGGGCCGCCGTGGCCAACACGGTCGCGCACATCGTGACCGTGCCTCCGGAGGAGTCAGTCGCGGTGATCGGCGCGGGGCTGACCGGCGCCGTCATCTGGAACACGATCACCTGGCGACGGGGGTTGCCTTCGAGCTCGGGCCACGCGCTCGTCGGCGGCCTGGTCGGCGCCGCGCTCCTCGACGACGGACTCCACGCCGTGAACTGGGGCCCGATCCAGAACGGTCAGCTGGCGGGGGTCTTCGGCGTCCTCATCGGGCTCTTCCTCGCATCCTGCCTCGGCTTCGTCGTAGCGTTCGTCCTCCAGCGGTTCGCGCTCCGGGCGATGGACCGCGCGACGGTCCGGTTCCGGCGGCCGGTTCGCGGCGCCCAGTGGGTCGCGTCCGCCTGGCTGGCCTTCAGCCACGGCTCGAACGACGCCCAGAAGGCGGTCGGAGTCATCGCCGCCCTGCTCCTGGCGAGCGGTCACGCGAGCAGCCTGACGACCCCGATCGGGGTCACGCTCGCCTGCTCGCTCGCTCTGACCCTCGGGACGGCCCTCGGGGGCTGGCCGATCGTCCGGACGGTCGGGCGGCGGATCTTCCCGCTGCGCAGCCTCGACGGGCTCGTGAGCGAAACGAGCAGCGCGGCGGTGATCCTGGCTGCGTCGATCGCCGGCGCGCCGGTGAGCACCACCCAGGTCGTCGCCACGTCGATCGTCGGGATCGGGGTCGGGCGGCGGCGCTGGCGGCACGTGGGCTGGGGGATCGTCGGCGAGATCGGGTTGGCGTGGCTGACGACGATGCCCGCAGCAGGCATCATCGCAGCGATCGCCCTGCCGGTCTGGAAGCTGGTACCCGGAGGCTGACCATGGCTCGTCGGTTGAGTTGGTTCCTGCCCGAGAACCCCGACGTCCTCGGGATGCTCCGCAAGCAGGCCGAGATCACCGAGCGCGGGATGGACGCGCTTGCCGCGTGGGCGTCCGGGGAGGAGGAGGCCGCCCAGCGGCTCCGCGACGCGGAGCACGAAGCGGACACCCAGAAACGCGCCCTGCGGACCGCCCTCAAGGCGGCCTTCATCACGCCGATCGGGGCCGAGGACATCTTCGTGATGTCCGGCCGGCTCGACGCCGTCCTGAACGGCGCCAAGGACGCCGTCCGCGAGTCGGAGATCATGGCGATGCCGCCCGACGAGGCCGTCGTGGCGATGTGCGGCTTCCTGGCCGAGGGCGTCCGCCAGCTTGCGCAGGCGTTCGCCCACATCGCCGGCGATGCGGCCGACGCGGACGAAACCCAGGCAACGGATGCCGCCGACGCCGCCGTCAAGGCGCAGCGCCAGGTCGAGCGGGTCTACCGGCGGGCGATGTCCGCGCTGCTTGAGGTCGAGGACCTGCGCGCGGTCATGGGCCGGCGCGAGCTGTATCGCCGGTTCTCCCGGATCAGCGAGGACATCACCGAGGTCGCCGAGCGGGT
The DNA here is from genome assembly GCA_963708065.1 of uncultured Chloroflexia bacterium. Lineage (GTDB taxonomy): Bacteria > Chloroflexota > Limnocylindria > Limnocylindrales > CSP1-4 > Chersky-267. The sequence continues at coordinate 15,415 of CAVPRZ010000010.1, read as the reverse complement.
CTGGTATGCGGCGGTGAAGGAAGCCTGACGCGGGGCCCCGGGCGCGAAGTCGTGGGGCCGCGAGGCCCTGGTCCGGCCGCGGTCAACCCTTGCCGTGCTTCTTCTTGCGCTTGGCCGGCTTGCCGTCGGGCTCGGGCGACGCCGCCGGGAGCGGCGTGACCGGGATGACCTGGGGCGCCGCCTCCGGATAGGCCGCGACGGTCACGTACTGGACCGGCGGTGCGGCCTGCGCTGCGGCGGCCTGGGCAGCGGCCTGGATGGCCGCCAGGGTCGCCGGGTCGAGCACCGCGACCCCGGACACCACGGCCGTCGCCGGCGCGTTGGCGAGCGCGACCGGGGCGGCGCCGTTCGCGACGGACGCGCCGGCCGCCACGACCGGCGCGTCGGCGAGCGCCACGGTGGGTCCCGCCGCGCCGCCCGGCGAAGTCGGAGGCATGGCCGGAGAGACGGTCGGGATCGACGTCACGGCCGGAGGCGTCGGAGCGGATGACGGCGCGGCCCCGGATCCCGGTGCCGGGGCGGGACCGGTCGCGGCGGTCGGGGCGGGCGCGACCTGTGGAGGGGCCGCGACCGGCGCGGGCCCCGATACGACGGCCTGGACCGCTGCAGCGGCAGCGGCCACCGGCACGATCCGGTCCGTCGGTGGTGGTGCCGCCCGCTCGGCGGTCGGGCCGCTCCCGTTCCCGTCGGCCTCGACCGCCATCGGGGTGGCCGGGGTGCCCGTCCCATCGTCGTGCTTGAGGATGAGCGGCGCCAGCGTGCCGAGCGATTCAGCCACGACGACCGCGTCGTCGCCCGGCTCGATCCGGAAGTCTGCCGGCGGGTTGACGAACGCCTTGCCGGCCCGGCTGATCGACAGGAGCGTCGCCCGATGATCGGCCCGCAGCCGGATGCTGACGTCATCGACCGACAGGTTGAGGTACTCGTCCGGGATCTGGACCCGGTACAGCTCCGACCCTTCGCCGCCGGAGACGATGTCCGAGACGAGCTCGGTCAGGCCCGGGTAGAGAGCCGATCGGGCGAGCAACCGGGCGCCGACCTGCGACGACACGAGCAGCTCGTCAACCCGCGCCCGCCGGAAGTGGTCGGCGTGACGCGGGTTGTTGACCTCGGCCACGGTCCGCACGGCGGGCGCCATCGACTCGATCGCAATCACCGTCAGGATCGAGCGCATGTCGGCGTCGTTCGAGTCGTCGACCGGAAAGATGAGCGCGGCGGAGGCGTTCTCGATCCCGGCCCGCTCGAGGTCCTGGGGCTCGGTCGGGTCGCCCTTGACGAAGTACACGCCCGCCCCGGCGGGGTTCTTGTCGAGCGGGGCGATGACGACCACCTTGACCTTGTAGTCGTCCGACGTGAGCTCCGCGATCAGGTCGCGGGCGGTCGTGTTCCAACCGCACACCACGACGTGGCCGACGTACCCGGAAGCGCCCATTCCCTGGCCCTCCTTCAGCAGGAAGTCGATGACGATGGCGATGAGCGCTCCGGTGATCGTCCCGAAGAGCGCGACTCCGAACAGGATCAGGAGCCAGCTGATGAACCAGCCGGCCGGCGAGGTGATGTACGACGGATCGCCCTGCCCGAGGACGGTCGTGAGGCCCCAGTAGAACGACGTCCCGAAGGCGCCGAGGGTCCAGTCCTTCTCGAGCAGCGTGATGAGCACGGCGGCGATCACGACGATCACGAGGATCCCCTCGATCAGGGTCACGAAGAACCGTCGATCGAGCTGGCCACGCGCGCGACGCGCGTAGAACTGGATCCGCCTGATGAGCGGAGAATCGAACAGACGAGAGAGCCGCCGTCGCATCAGGACGCCGAGTCTAATCGCTTCGTCCCGGGACCTAAATGGCCCGGACCGCACCGGACCGCCCAAGATCGCCGAGCTCCGGCCTCCGCGATGCCGCGACCCCGCTCAGGCCGGGTCGGCCAGCTCGATCCGGATCCGCTTGTTGATCCGGCCCTTCGACTCGTAGCCGGTGACCCGGATCCCGCCGACCTCGCGGGTGTTGGCGACGTGGGTCCCGCCGTCGGCCTGGAGGTCGAGCCCGACGATCTCGATCGTCCGGATCTCCTCGATCCCGGGCGGCAGGAGGTTGACCTTCGTCCGGATGAGGTCGGGGATGGCGAACGCCTCCTCGCGGGGCAGGACGTTCACCCGGATGTCGCGCCCGGCCGCGAGCTCCGCGTTGACCTTCGCCTCGATCTCGTCGACGAGCTCGCCGCCCATCCGCTCGAACTCGAAGTCCATCCGACCCGAGCCCGGCTCCATGTTCCCGCCGGTGACCGAGGCGCCGTAGTCGCGCCAGACGACGCCGCACAGGGCGTGGAGGGCGGTGTGGGTCCGCATCAGGGTGTGGCGCCGCGCCCAGTCGAGGTCGACGGTCAGCGTGTCGCCGACCGACGGCGGCTCGGCTTCAGCTGCGTCGACGGTCTCGACGGGCTCGAGCTCGTGGACGATGTCGGCGCCGCTCTTGCGCGCGCTCCGGACGGTCCACGTGCGCCCGTCCGACGCGCGGACCAGCAACCCGCGGTCGGCCGGCTGGCCGCCGCCGCCCGGGTAGAAGACGGTCCGATCGAGGACGACGAGCACGGACCCGTCGGTCGCCCCCGTCTCGACCGCGCGGACAGCCGCGTCGACCGAACGGACGTAGGCGTCGCGGTAGCAGATCGCGTCGGTCATCGTGGGTCGTGAGGCTACTGGACGGTGAGGTCGCCGACCATGTTCGGGTGCCACTTGCAGCTGAACTTGTAGGCCCCCGCGGCGAGGGCCGGGACGTTGTAGGTGATCTGGCCGGGCCCCGTCACCGTATCGCCCTCGAAGACCATCGTCCCGCCGCTGTCGGCGATCTGGATGTTGTGCGGGATACCCGAATCCTGGTTGTCGAAGGCGATCTGGAACGGCTGGTTCGCCGGGACCTGGAAGGTGGCCGTCTGGTAGGCGACGCCGCTGGCGACCTGGTTGAGGACGGTCCCGCCCGTGCCTCCCGACGGTGAGGTCGAGCCGCTCGGGGCTGCCGACGGCGCGCTCGACGCCCCGCCCGACGCGCTCGGTGCGACCGAGGGAGCCGCCGTCGGCGTCGGCGTGGGCGCGAAGGTCCAGCCGGCTTCGGTGCCGCTGGAGCAGGCGGCCAGGACGATCGCCAGGAGTCCGGCGACGACGAGGATGGAGGTGAAACGGGCCGGGTGCATGGTCGGGCAGGGTCCTCGATGCTGGGGTGGTCGGGACGCCGGGATGGGACGCGCGGTGTCGGCCCGAGTCTACCGTCCGGCTCCGCTTCGTGCCGGACCGGTGCCCGACGGGCACGCGTGCGATGGTACTTCCGGGCCATGACTCGACGCACCGCCCCGTACCTTCGTCAGGGTTATCCAATGGCTCCGATGGCCGCTAGCCTCCGGGTGCGATCGAAGTCACCCGGCGCTCGATCGGTACGCTCGTCGGCCGGGACCAGGAGACAGGTCATGGCTCGACTGACTCAGCGGGCATGGCGGATCGGCGCACTCCTCGCGCCGCTCATGGCCATCGCGCTCAGCCTCGAAGCCGGCCGCCGCTGGTTCTGACCAGGCTCCGGCGGCTCGACCCGCCGGCACCAGATCGTCCCGGAGGCGCACGCGGAGGCCCATCTGCACGCGTCTGACGGGAACCCATAGGCATGAGACCCGGACCGACCCTCCTCCGTCCGGGTCTCCTGCTGTCCGGCCCCGGGCCAGCCCGGACCTCACCCCGAGCACCGTCCCTGCCACGGGTCGCAACCTGATCGCAACCTTCTTTCGGCACCTTCGTCCCTAGGCTTGTATGGTGGCGACCATGGCACGCGCGGTACGGACCGACGACGGGCCGGCCGGCGGGGGGCCGGCGGCCGAGCGCCAGCTCGAGCAGCTGCGCTTCCTCCACCGTGTCGCGAAGCTGGCGACGACCGCCCGGACCTGGGACGAGCTGCTCGAGACGATCGTGGACGAGACCCGCGATGCCCTCCACGGCGACGTCTCGTCGCTCTACCTGCTCGATCGCGACGGGGTCCAGCTCACCCTGGCCGCAACCAACGGACTCGACCGCTACCAGATCGGGCGCGCCCGGGTGCCGTTCGGCGAGGGGGTGACCGGCCGCGTCGCCGCGTCCCGCCAGCCGATGCGGATCGCCGACGTCCGTCACGACCCCCGCTTCCTGTGGGTCCGCGGGATCGACCAGCGCCGGTTCATCGCCTCGATGCTGTCGGTCCCCCTGTCGTGGCACGAGCGGGTGGTCGGGGTGCTCAACATCCAGACCGAGGAGACGCGCGACTTCAGCGACGCCGACGTCGCCCAGCTGTCGGCGATCGCCGACCTCCTTGCCGGGATCGTCGAGAAGGGCCGGATCCAGCGCGAGGCCGAGGCCCAGGTCGAGGCGCTCAAGGCGCTCGACGAGGCACGCACCGAGCTGATCGCGATGGTCACCCACGAGCTGCGGACCCCGCTGGCCGTCGTCCGCGCCTACACCGACCTGCTGTCCGAGGAGCCACCGCTCGTCGGCCGCGAGAGCCGCGACCTCGCCCGCCGGCGCGCCCGTGACGAGTGGCACAACCGGGCAATCGACCAGATCGAGCGGCTCGACCGGCTCGTCGACTCGATCCTGGCCTCCGTCCGGCCGCTCGAGGACCGAGGCTCGGAGGTCGTCCCGGTCGACGTCCCGGCTCTCCTCGAGGAGGTCGTCGGCGGGCTCCGGCCGCTCCTGCGCAATCACAACGTCACGGTCGACGTGACCGTCCGCCGGTTCGCCCTGGCCGACCCGCCCCGGCTGCGCCAGGTCGTCGAGCACCTCGTCGAGAACGCCGTGAAGTACGCCCCGCCCGGGACGACGATCACCGCCGGCACGACCCTCGTCGAGGGGATGGTCCGGATCGCCGTGTCGGACGAGGGCCCGGGGATCCCGCCCGAGTGGCGCGAGCGGATCTTCGAGCCGTACGCCCGGCGCGACACCCACACCGCCCGCGGGTCGGGGATCGGCCTGTTCGCCGCGAAGCGCCTGTCCGAGTCGATGGGCGCCCACCTGTGGTGCGAGCCCGCCGAGCCCGCCGGAGCCCGCTTCGTCATCGCCCTGCCGGCCGCCGTGGCGGTCTGAGAGAGGAGCCGCCGATGCCGACCTCCCGCCCGCTCCGCATCCTGGTCGTCGACGACGATCCGGCGATGGTCGGGGCGATCACCGCCCTGGTCGGGACGGAGGGCCACCAGGTGATCACCGCCTATGACGGGCTGACGGCCGTCAAGCGCTTCCGGGACGAGTCGCCGGATCTCGTCCTGCTCGACCTCGCGATGCCCGGCCCAGACGGGTTCAGCGTCACCGGCCAGATCCGGGCCGCCGGGAACGTGCCGATCCTCGTCGTGTCGGGCGAGAGCGGCGAGGGGGCCAAGGTGAAGGCCCTCGAGATCGGCGCGGACGACTACCTCACGAAGCCGTTCGGCAAGGCCGAGCTCCTCGCCCGGATCTCGGCGATCATGCGCCGGGCCGACGCGGCCGCGGGCGCCGGCGGGTCCGGCGGGAGCGGACCGCTCGAGGCCGGCCCGCTCACGATCGACCCGGGTCGCCACGAGGCGCGGATCGGCAGCGCCGTGCTCCACCTGACCGCGACCGAGTACCGCCTGCTCGAGGCGCTCGTGCGGGCCGGCGGGGACGTCGTACCTCACCATCGGCTCGTCCGGGCCGGCTGGCCGGCCGAGTCCGATCCGGACCTGCTCTGGCTCAAGCCGCACATCGCCCGGCTCCGGGCGAAGGTCCACAAGGCCGGCGGGCCGGCGATCGTCGCGGTCCGTTCAGTCGGCTACCGGATCGAGGCCTGACGGTCGACGGGACGGAGGATGCCCGGCCCGGCCCGTGACGACCGGAGCGCCCGCCGGACAAGCGGAAGGGGCGCCAGGAGGATGGCGCCCCTTCGTGCCGCTGGTCGGATCGGCTGCCGGCGCGATCCGAACGATTGGGAGTCGCTGGTCAGGTCAGGCAGGCACCCCGAGGAGGACCCGGCCCGACGCGTCGTGCGGGAGCTCGACACAGGCGACCCGACAGCCCCTGGCGTCACGTCCGCCGAGCGGCGAGAAGTGGTTCCAGGCATCCGGCCCGGCCGGGCCGTCGCTCGTGAGCCGGCACCCGCAGAGGACGCAGGTGACCGGGCCGCCGGCGACCGCGGCCGTTCCGCGCGGCCAGGCGGGCTGGGGTTCGGTCGGCTGGATCATCGTGGTCTCCGGGCTTCTCGAGGCTGGCTCGGCTGAGGGATGGGCTCCGGGCAGCGTGACCATGCTGACCGATGACTCGTGCGGGTTCGGCACCGACGCCGTCGCGGTTGGGTTGCGATGCGGATACACGACGAGACGGGTGACCGGCCGGCCACCCGCCTCGTGCTCCCCCGTTGGGTTCCGGTTTCAGGGCGCCCAGATGGCCCCGAATGCGCCGTGGGACTCGTCGTCCGGGCCCGCGGCGAAGTAGAGGGTGGTCGAAGGTCCGGCTGCGGCGTCGTTGCCGAAGCCGATCCCCCACAGGCCGTCGATCTTGATCGCCTTGCCGTCGGCCGTCCGGAGCGTGCCATCGAAATGCCACTTCCCGTGAAGCCAGCGGTAGCCGTTGATCCGGCCGTTGCCGAAGTTGCCAACGAGCAGGTCGCCACTGAACCGGCCGAAACCGGTGGCCGGCGCCCAGGCGATGCCCCACGGCGCGTTGAGCGCGCCGCGCGAGGCGACCCGCCCGAGGAGCTTGCCGCGCGGGGTGAACACGTCGACGAAGCCCTTGCCGGTCCCGGCGATCTCGTCCTCACGCGCCGCGTCCTGGCGGGCATAGGTCACGAAGATCATGCCGTTGACGGCCTGGATCCCGAACGGGGCGTAGTGCTTGGGCAGGTGCCGGTCGCGGAACGCTCCGTCCCAGTGCTTGCGGGTGAACGTGCTGTCGTAGACGTCGACCCGGCCGCTGTGGAAGTCGGTCGCGTACAGGTAGTCAGCGCCGTTCCAGGTCGCGATGGCGAGGCCCTTGTAGATCGACTTGGCGTGCGAGCCGGCCACGATCGCCTGGGTCGATCCGGGCGCCGGGACGTTCGGGTTCCAGCCCGAGATCGTCCCATCCTCGGCCGCGAACAGGAAGCGGGCCGCACCGGAGGCGGCGCCGCTCGTCACGACGAATCCGGTCCCGCCGTTGAAGACGGCTCCCGTCGGCGCGCCGGACACGCTCACGACGAGCGGCCGCGGGGCGCCCGTCCCGTCGTACAGGGTGGACGTGTTCGTCCCGTTGTTGGCGACCCACCAGGGCGTCGTCGGACCGGCGACGAGGCCCCAGCCATTGACCAGGTTCGTGTCCTGGACGACGCCGACCCCGGCCTGGTCCGAGACGAGGACCTGGGTCTCGTAGACGTTCGGCAGCCGCGGGGCCTTGGCGGCGGCAGGTGCCGCGGTGAGGACGAGGAGCCCGGCTGCGGCGCCGAGCGCGATGAACCGTCGATCGATCATCGGCGAGCCTCCTTGCCGACGCGACCTCGTCCGGGGTGGGACGATCGAGAGGCCGCGGGGCGACACTCTGGGCTACGCCGCCGGACCCACGGTCGGTTTCGGTCCGCCGTCGGTCAGCCCGTGTTGCGGACCCCGGCGGCGATCCCGTTGATCGTCAGCTGCACGAGACGGAGGAGCTCGGCCCGGGCCGGGTCGTCGGCGTCGAGCGCGCGGAGGCGGGCGAGCAGCCGGACCTGGAGCTCCGAGAGGGAGTCGACGTACGGGTTGCGCAGGGCGATCGAACGCTGGAGGACCGGCAGGCCGTCGAGCAGGTGGTCGCGCCCGGTGACCCGGAGCAGGAGCCGGACGGTTCGCTCGTGCTCCGCCTCGATCCGCTCCCAGATCTCGGCGGCGCGCGGGCCCGCGGCGAGCCGGGCGTACAGCCGGGCGACCCCGATGTCGGCCTTGGCCAGGGTCATCTCGGCGTTGTCGATGATCGCCTCGAAGAACGGCCACGACCGATAGAGCGCGGCCAGCTCCTCGAGGCCGGTCTCGCCGTGCGCGTCCCGGTACGCCTCGAAGGCCGACCCGAGGCCGTACCAGCCGGGCAGGTTGAGCCGGGACTGCGACCAGGCGAAGCTCCACGGGATCGCCCGCAACGCGGCGAGCTCGACCGGCGACGCCAGGGTCGGCCCGGGCGCGCGCGCGACCGGCGACGAGGCCGGGGCCGGGTCGCCCTGCGCCCCTCGCCGGGCCGCCGGTCGCGAGCCGAGCCGGAGCGCCGAGAGCTCGAGGATCGGGGTCGCGTCGCGGAAGAACGCCGGGAAGTCGGGGTCCTCCCAGACGAGCGCCCGGTAGGCCGCCTCCGACGTCGCGGCGAGCTCGTCGATCGCCGCGGCACCCGCCCGACCGGCCGCCTCGACGGCGGCGTCGTGCTCGGCGGTCGAGGCGATGATGACCGCTGCGCTGAGTTGCTCGAGCTGACGCCGGGCGATCGCCGGGTTGGCGTAGTTGGCGGCGATGACCTCGCCCTGCTCGGTCAGCCGGATCCGCCCGTCGATGGAGCCGGGCGCCTGGGCGAGGATCGCCCGGTTCGTCGGGCCGCCGCCGCGACCGATGGCCCCACCGCGACCGTGGAACAAGGTGAGCTCGAACTCGTGTCGGTGGGCGGATGCGACGAGCGCTGCCTGGGCCCGGTAGAGGTGCCGGTTGGCGGCCAGGAACCCGGATTCCTTGTTCGAATCGGAGTAGCCGAGCATGACCTCCTGGCGCTCGCCCCGGGCGAGGAGGTGCCCGCGATAGGTCGGGTCGGCGATGAGCGCGTCGACGATCGTCGCGCAGCCTTCGAGGGCGTCGGCCGATTCGAACAGCGGAACGACGTCGAGGACGGGGACCGCCGGCGGGAACCCATTCGTCGCGGCCGCCGGCGGATCGGCGGCGCCGGCCAGCGCGGCCAGCTCGAGGACGGTCAGGACGTCCCGGGCCGAGCGGGTGAAGCTGATGATGTAGCGGCCCGCGGCCGCCGGCCCGAAGCGGGCCTGCGCGTCGGCGATCGCCCGGAACGTCGCGAGGACCTCGGCCGCCGTCACCCCGGGCGCCCCGGGCAGGTCGGTCTCCAGGTCGCCTCGCCGGATCGCCTCGAGCGCGGCCTCGTGGACCTCGCTGTGCTGGCGGACCTCGAGCCCGGCGAGGTGGAACCCGAACGTCTCGACCTGCCAGCGGAAGTCCTGGACCTCGCCCCAGGCCACCCGCCCGAGACGGTCGGCGACGAGCGCGGCGGCGATCTCGTCGAGCTCGCGCATGAGCTCCGCCGGATCCGTGTAGCGACCGCCCGACGGGATGCCCGCGGTCGCGGTCAGCGCGGCGCGGGTCCGGCGCAGCCGCTCCGCGATCGCCCCGAAGCGCTGCCGGTACGGCTCGTCGGGGAAGCGCCGGCGGAGCTGACGCATCGTCTCGGGAAGATCGTCGTCGTCGGCCACGAGACGCCGGGCCAGCACTCGCGAGATCGCATCCGGCGCGACGGTCGCCGCGACGGTCTGCATCAGCCGGGTGGCGACCGCCTCGTACCCGTGGAGAACGTGGTCGGCGTGGATCCGGAGGACGTGGCCGGTCGTCTCTGCGGTGACCGCCGGGTGGCCGTCGCGATCGCCGCCGATCCAGCTGCCGAGCCGCAGGAACGCCGGGACGAGCGGTGGACGAGTCCCCGTCCGCTCGGTGTCGCCGACCGGCGGGTCACCCGCGGCGAGCCGCCCGGCCCGGCCGAGCGAGCGGCGACGCTCGGCCGCGGCGAGCGGATCGAGCGCCCCGTCGACCGCCCGGTAGAGCCTCGGCGCGACGGTGAACAGCGTCTCGTCGAAGTAGGTCATCGCCGTCCGGACCTCGTCGAGCGGGGTCGGTGCCACCGAGCGGAGGTCGGCGGTCCGCCACAGGAGGCTGATCTCCTCGCGCAGCCGGCGCCGGATGTCGCGGTCCTCGTCGGGCGTCAGGCGCGGGTCGTCGAGTCGCTCGACGAGCCGGTGACAGCGGCGCAGGGCGACGAGGAGCGTCCGCCGGCGGGCCTCGGTCGGATGAGCGGTGAGGACCGGGGCGATCGCGAGCCGGCCGATCAGCTCGACGATCTCGTCGAGCCCGCGACCGGTCCGCCAGATCCGCCGGACCGCCTCGGCGACCGAGTCGTCGAGGATCCCGCCGCGGGCCGCCCGCTCACGCCGGCGGAGGGTCCGGACGCGGTGCCGCTCCTCGGCCAGGTTGACGAGCTGGAAGTAGAGGCCGAACGACCGGATGAGCGCCTCGGCTCGGGGCAGGTCGAGGCCGTCGAGCTCGGTCGACAGGCGGGCCCGCTCGACGGCGTCCTCTGCGCGGCGGAGGTCGATCGTCCGGCGCCGGACCCGCTCGACGAGCTCGAGGAGATCGAGGCCCTCCTGCTCGACGATCACCTGCCCGAGCAGCGATCCGAGGAGCCTGACCTCGCGCGCGAGGGGGTCGCGGGCGCCGGCTGTCCCGATCCCCCGCGGCTCGCGGCGGACGGCCGGGTTCGGGCGGGCGGGCAACGGCGACTCCTCCGGCGGTCGCGGTCGGCGGCTCCGACCGCCGTCCTCAGGAGAGTGTAGGGACCGCGGCCCCGTCGGCCGGGCGGGTCGTGGCGGGGGCCTCGCCGGCGGGGGCGATCCGGAGCGCGACCGGGACCCGGGCGCCCGGTTCCTCGGCGGCCGGAACGATCCCGGCCGCGGGGGCCAGGGGCTCGACGAGCCAGACGTCGTCGGGCCGCGGGCCGCCGACCGCGAGGCGCTCGGCCAGCTCCGACCCTGCAGCAGCATGGGCCGCGACGAGGCGGGCGAGCTCGGCGGCCCGCTCGGGGCCGTCGGCCCGGTCGCGGACGACCGCCGACAGGCGGGTCGCGCCGACGCTCGCGCCGGACAGGGCGGGCGCCGACCGACCGGTCGGATCGAGGAGATACGCCCGCCCGCCGGTCATCCCGGCCCCGAAGTTGGGCCCGATCGGACCGAGGACGACGACGGTCCCGCCGGTCATGTACTCGCAGCCGTGGGCGCCGAGCCCCTCGACGACCGCCTCGGCTCCGCTATTCCGGACCGCGAACCGCATCCCGGCCCGGCCGACCACGTGGAGCCGGCCGGCCGTCGCGCCGAAGAGGCAGACGTTCCCGGCGGCGGTCGAGGCCGACGGATCGGCGACGACCTCGGGCTCCGGCCGGACGACGACGGTCCCACCCGACAGGCCCTTGGCCAGGTAGTCGTTGGCCTGCCCGACGAGCGTCAGCTCGACCCCTTCGACCAGGAACGCCCCGAAGCTCTGGCCCGCGGCGCCACGCAGCGCGAGACGGATCGGGCCGCGGGCGGGCCGGCCGATCTCACCGCGCTCCAGTGCCCCGGACAGCTCGGCCCCGAACGAGCGGTCGGCGGTGCCGATCGCGAGTCGCCCGACCGGGACCGGGTCGCCGTCCCGGAGCGACCTGACGAGGCCGTGCTCGACGGGCGACGCGGGCGCCCGCCGGACGGCGTCAGCGGCCCGGAGCCGATCGGCACGGCGGGCCGGGTCCGCCGGCCAGCCCGGCGAGCCGATGATCGCCGCGAGATCGGTCGGGCTGCCGTCCCGGGCCGGGACCAGGAACCGGCGCGCCTCGCCGACGACCTCGCCGACGGTCCGTGCCCCGATCGCCGCCAGCTCGCGGCGGAGGTCCTCGGCGACGGCCAGCGCGTAGCGCTCGACCTGCTCGGGGGACCCGCTGAACTTCGCCCGGAGGTCCGGGCGCTGCGTGGCGATCCCGGTGGGACAGGTGTCCAGGTGGCACTGGCGGGCCATGTCGCAGCCGAGCGCGACCAGCGCGGCCGTCCCGAACCCGAACTCCTCCGCGCCCAGGAGGGCCGCGACGAGCAGGTCCCGCCCGACCTGGAGCCCGCCGTCCGTCCGGAGTACGACCCGGTCGCGCAACCCGTTCCGGAGGAGCGTCTGGTGGACCTCGGCCAGACCGAGCTCCCACGGCGCTCCGGCGTGCTTGATCGAGCTGAGCGGGCTCGCTCCGGTCCCACCGGCGTGTCCGGCGAGGTGGACGTAATCGGCGCCGGCCTTGACGACCCCGGCGGCGATCGTCCCGACGCCCCGGCTCGCGACGAGCTTGACCCCGATCCGGGCGGCCGGGTTGATCGCCCGGAGGTCGGCGATGAGCTGGGCGAGGTCCTCGATCGAGTAGATGTCGTGGTGCGGCGGCGGGCTGATGAGCGCCTGGCCCGGCTGGGCCCGGCGGAGCGCGGCGATCTCGGCCGTCGCCTTCTTGCCCGGGAGCTGGCCGCCCTCGCCGGGCTTCGAGCCCTGGGCGATCTTGATCTCGAGCTGGTCGGCTCGGGCGAGGTACGTCGCGGTCACGCCGAATCGGGCCGAGGCGACCTGCTTGATCCGGGCGTCGCGTCGCTCGCCGTCGGCGGCCGGCCGGTACCAGGCCGGGTCCTCGCCGCCCTCGCCGGTGTTGGCCGCGCCGCCGGCCCGCTGCATCCCGATGGTGACGGCCTGGTGCGCCTCGGGGCTGAGCGCGCCGACGCTCATCGCGCTCGCGACGAACCGTCGGACGATCGCCCGGGCCGGCTCGACCTCGTCGAGCGGCACCGGCCGGACGCCACGCGGGCGGTGGACCCGGAGGCCGTCGCGGACGAGGGCAGGATCGGACCGGGCGCCCGCCCCGGCCAGGTCCGTGGACGTCCCGTCGGCCACGGCCTGGAGCGCCTTGACGACCGGCGGAGCGTAGAGGTGGAGCTCGCCGTCGGCGCGGTAGCGGGCCAGCCCGGGGTCGGCCATCCGGGTCCCGTCGCCCGCCGCCTCGATCGACCGGGCCCCCTCGCGCCGGCGCAGCGCCCGTTCGGCCAGGGTCGCGAACCCGACCCGCCCGGGCCAGGCCGCGGCCATAGGGAAGCAACGCTCGACGACCTCCGGGGCGAGCTCGAGCGTCTCGAACAGCGCGCCGCCGACGTACGAGGCCACGGCCGAGATGCCCATCCGCGCGAGGGTCTTGCGCAACCCGGCCTCGAACGCGTCGAGGAGCCGGGCGACGGCCTCGCCGGCATCGAGCGCCTCGAGGCCGCGGCCCCCCACCAGCTCGGCGGCCAGCTCGAGGGCGAGGCGCGGGTGGACGACGGTCGCGCCCGCCGCGATCGTCATCGCGAGGCCGTGGACGTCGAGGATGTCGGCCGCGTCGACGAGCAGGTCCGCCCGGCCGCGGAGCCCGGCCCGGCCGAGGGCGGTGTGGACCGCGCCGACGGCCAGGACGCTCGGGATCGGGATCTGGTCGAGCGAGGCGGCCCGGTCGGAGATCGCGAGCACCTCGATCGAGCCGCCGTCGACCGCCAGGAGCGCCTCGGTGGCCAGCCGGTCCAACGCCCGGGCAAGCCCTGCCGGACCCTCGGCCGGGTCCCAGGTGGCGTCGAGCCGGCGGACCCTGCGCGGGCCGACCCGCCCGAGCAGCCCGTCGAGGTCGGCGACCACCGGGCGGCCGAGGCGCACGGTCCGGGGCCCGGTCGGGATCCCGCCGAGGAGCGCCGGTCGACGGCCGAGCTCGACGTGGAGGTCCATCACCGCGCGCTCTCGCTCCGGGTCGATCGGCGGGTTGGTCACCTGGGCGAACGCCTGGCGGAGGTGGTCGGTGGCCGGCCGGTCGATCCGCGCCCGGGCCGGCGTGGGGGTGTCGTCGCCCATGCTCCACAGCGGCTCCTTCGCCTCGACGACCATCGTCCGGATATCGAGCCTGGCCCGTTCGGCGTCGAGCCCGGCGAGGTGGCGGACCGCGGGGGACGTGGCCGCTCGGTCCCCGCCGACGGTCGGCCGGCCGCCCGTGGATTCGACGCCGCCCGGCCGCCTTCCGGGCGGGACGTCGGCGAACGCGGACCGTGGGGCATCGGGTTGCCACGAGCGGCGCAGGATCTCGGTCTTCGCCTCGACGTCCTCGAGGATCGCGCCGCGACGCGGATCGACGAGCAGGATCTCGCCCGGCCCGAGGCGACCGCGGCGGACCGTCTCCGACGGCTCGATCGGCACCGCGCCGGCCTCCGACGCCGCAGCGACCAGCCGGTCCCGGGTGACCGCGAACGCGAGCGGCCGCAGGCCGTTCCGGTCGACGAGCGCGCCGACCCGTCGCCCGTCGCCGAAGACGAGCGCCGCCGGGCCGTCCCAGGGCGCCAGGAAGCCGGCCGTCCGGCGGGCGAACGCCCCGGCCAGCGGGTGACCGGTCGAGCGCAGGGCGGACGACTCCGGGATGAGCGCGAGGAGGGCGGCCTCGAGGCTCCAGCCGGTCGCCCCGAGCAGCTCGAGCGCCTCGTCGAGCGACAGGGAGTCCGAGCCGTCGGGCGACAGGAGCGGCCCGGCCTCGACGAGCCGGTGCCCGGCCGAGCCCGGGGCGCCGAGCGGATCGCCCGTCCGGCCGTGGACCTGCTCGCGGTTCGTCCGGATCGTGTTGATCTCGCCGTTGTGGGCGATCGACCGGAACGGCTGGGCGAGGCGCCACTCGGGGTGGGTGTTCGTGGCGTAGCGCTGGTGGAAGATCGCATGGCTGAGCGGGAGGTCCGCGGCGAGGTCGGGATAGAGCTCCGCGAGCCGCTCCCCGGCGACGAGGCCCTTGTAGACGACCGACCGGCACGAGGCCGACGGGACGGCAAACCCGGCGAGGGACGGGCCCACCGCGCGCGCCGCGGTCTCCATCCGTCGCCGGGCGAGGACGAGGCGGAGCTCGAACCGGGCGTCGGACAGCCCGGCGGGCCGCTCGACGACGACATGGGCGATCTCCGGCCGGGTCGCGGCGGCCTCGCTCCCGAGCGCGGCCGGGTCGACCGGTACGGCCCGCCAGCGCGGCGCAGGCAGGCGCTCCTCGGCGAGCGCCTGCTCGACGATCCCGCGAGCCACGGCGCCGCCCCGGCGCGCACGCGGCAGGAACACCGACACCACACCGGGCCGACCGGCGACACCCGGGGCGATCAGGCCGACGACGCTCGGCTCGAGCGGCAGAAGGACCCCGGCGCCGTCGCTCGACGCCCCATCCGCGGCGAACGCGCCACGATGGCCGAGCGAGCCGAGGCCGGCCAGGGCGAGCGGCAGGACCCGCCGGCGCGATCGCCCGCCCGCGTCGGCGACGAAGCCGACGCCACAGGCGTCGTGCTCGAAGCGACGGTCGTAGAGCGGATGGGCCTGGCGATCGGGCATGACGGCACGGTCCCTTCGGATCGGACTCCCACCGTAGGCGGGAGGTCCGCCGCCGTCCGTGGCGGGACGGACGCGGGAAGGTGAGGGCTGGGTTGCGGCCCGGTCACCGTTTCGGTGCGCGGAGCAGGGCGCGGCTCGGGGCCCGGTTGACCACAGGCGGGCGCGCCGCCACGATCCGATCGATGCCCGAGCCGACCATCGACCGCACGTCGGAGCGCGCCGCGCGGCGGCTCGCCGAGCTGACGTTCCTCGAGGAGGTTGCCCGCCTGGCCGGCTCGAC
>CAVPRZ010000009.1:0-584418 GCA_963708065.1 uncultured Chloroflexia bacterium | reverse complement strand
CGGGCCTTGCCCATCTACGTGCTGACCCTCGCTCGGCCGGAACTCCTCGATCAGCGTCGCGGGACTGGGCCAGCAGGAGAACGCAGCTTCACAAGTGTACCTCGAGCCCCTCCCGCGAGACTCAATGCGGAAACTCATTGCATGATGCCCGGCCTCCCGGAGCAGGTCATGACATCGATCCTCGCCCGAGCGGACGGCGTTCCTCTGTTCGCCGGGGTGCTCGAGCGCAGGCTGCTCCTCGCTGACGACAGGCTCACGCTTCAAGACGGCGTATTTCGGCCAGCCGGCGACCTCACGACGCTCGCCGTGCCCGAGACGCTTACCGCCCTGATCGCGTCGCGCCTAGATGCCCTGCCGGCCAGGGACCGTGCGCTCGTGTCCGATGCCGCCGTTCTTGGTCACACGTTCACCCTCGCGGGTCTGTCTGCCGTCTCGAGGGTCCCTGAATTTGACCTGATCCCCCGCCTGAACATCCTCATCCAGCGCGAGCTCCTCAGCTGGTATGAGGCAAACGTCCGATCTCCTGAGCGAGGCCAGTACAAATTCGTTCAAGACCTCATCCGCGAGGTCGCGTACAACACACTCACAAAGCACGATCGTAAGACGCGACACATCGCGGCCGCCCACTTCTTCGAGAGCCTTGGCACCGGCGAGATCGCCGGAGGGCTTGCCGGCCACTACGTCGCGGCCCACCGGAACTCGTCTAAACGCGCCGAGGGCCGATGCCGTCGGCAAATCAAGCTCGTGTTGCTCTAAAAGCGGCCGCTGAGCGGGCGACGGCTCTAAGCGCGCACGACCAGGCGGTCGCGTTCTTGCGACCAAGCTTTGGCCTTCTCGGACGATCCCGCTGAAACGGCCGACCTCATCGAGCGTGCTGGCGAGGCAGCCTTCGCTGCCGGCCGCGGACGCCGCTGAAGCGCATCTGCGGCGGGCGATCGAGGGTCACCGGGCCGTGGGCGACCGACTGTCTACGGCCCGCGCCACCGCGGCACTCGGCCGGGCGCTCCTTTCTGCGTTCCGTAGCGCAGACGCGCTTGCACTCCTCGGCGCCGCGATGCATTTCCTCAGCGACCTCGGCGCCGAACCTTCCGCGATCGGGAGCCAACTCGCCCGGGCCTATTTGTTTGTCGATGACAACCAGCGGGCAATCGAGGTCGCAGATCGAGTCCTCGACATCGCGGAACGCGCGGATCTCGCGGGCCTCGTTGCCGACACCCTGGTCCACAAAGGATCGGCCCTCGTCTTCATGGGTCGGACAGTCGAAGGGCTCGGCACGCTCAACACGGCCAGCGACCTGGCGGAAGCCAACGGCCTAGGGGCGACTGTCCTACGCGCCCATATCGATGGCTCGACATCGAGTCGACGCGGGACCCACGCACTGGGCTCGAGATGGGCCGGGCTGCCCTCACGTTGGCCCGCCGTCTCGGCCGACGAGGCGATGCCGTCGCCGCGCTCCGCAACGCCGCGCGGTCGGCGCTTCAGACTGGCGACTGGTTCTGGGCTTTAGGCGAGATCGACGCTGACCTCGCCGAGGATCTCGCGGCGCCGCGCCGCGTGACTTCCTGGTCTCGACGCTCGAGTTGGAGCTCTCCGAGGCGAGCCGGTCGCCGATCTCCTCGAAGAAGTCCGGCGACTCGCCGAACGGAGCAACGATGAGAACGTGCTGGCTACGATCGCTTCCGGGGAGGCGTTCGCGGCGTTCGGCTCCGGACGGTTTGACGAAGCTCGGGCAACTTCAGGGCGGCGGGTAGCTGAGCTATCGAGCCCGAGTACCGGGCTTTCGCCCTGGTACGGGCTGCCCGTTTGTCAGTCTCGATCGGAGACGCGGCCGCCGCGAATGACGAACTAGTGCATCTCGAGGCAGCCGGCCTCCACGGCCCCGCAGTCGATGCCGGGAAGTTGACGAGATTCAAGACAGGGATCGAGGCGCTGGACGGTCGCCCGGATAACGCCCTGCGCCTCTACCGGGATGCGATACGGCAGTGGCACGACCTCGGTCTCGTTTGGGACGAAGCCCTCTGCGGGATCGACATGGCGATCGCGCTCGACCCGTCTACTCCGGATGTCCAAGTCGCCGCGGAAGCAGCTCGCGATATTCTTCTGCGGCTCGAGGCGACCCCCTTCGTGGCGAGCCGAGGCCGCCATGGCGCGACGTCCCGCCGAGGCGGCTGGGGCGACGCCGACGAGGACGGACCGACTGCCATAGTTCAACATCAAGCCATGGGCCTCCCCATCCCGCCCCGCCACTCAGCGACGGTGTCGTGACCTTGAGGCCGCCAGACGAGCGCGATCTGCCGGCGCTCGATCTCGAAATCCACGACGCCGACGTTGTCCGCTGGTTCGGGCAGCCGGACTCGTCTGCCATCGACGTTCTCCTGCTGAACCGGAAACGCTGGGCGGACGGGTCGCCCACGTTCTCGATCTGCCAATTGGACGGGATCTGCGTAGGACACGTCTGGGTCAACGTCAACAGCGGCGACGCAACGACCGGGTACGTCGGCTACTGGCTCCTGCCGAGCGCTCGCGGGCGCGGCCTCGCGACCCGTGCCGTGCGGCTCCTCTCGGATTGGGCCGTCCACGGTCTCGGGATCACGCGCCTCCAATTGCTCACCGAACCCGCCAACGAACAGTCGCAACGAGTCGCGGAGCCAAGCGGCTTCAAGCGGGTAGGCGTGCTTGCGGGTCACGGTCAGATCGACGGTCGCTCGGTCGATCAGGTCCTGTTCTCGCTCTTGCCGGAAGACGAATGACAACGCCGTGGCTGGGGGACGGCTGCCGGCGACTGTGGGCAATCGACGGTCGTTGACCCAGGGCTCGTCGCCGCGGCCGTCGTGGCGGATCCCGTGCGGGCGAGGCCAGGTCCTCCCGCATCCTGACGCCGTCGATCGTCTCTTCCGCCTACCAACTGACGACTGGGGCCTACACTCAATTCGAGATGCCAGCGTGCTCCACGTGTGGTGAGCAAAACCCCGAAGGCGCCCGGTCCTGCCTGAGGCTGCGGGGCCGTGCTCGACGGGGCAACCGAGAGGCCGGAACCGGGGGCGGACGTCGGACGGTCACGATCCTGTTCGCCGATCTCGAAGGTTCGACAGAGATCGGCGACCGACTCGATCCCGAGGCCCTGAGCGACCTCATGGATCGATATTTCGAAATCGGTTTCAGCGGTCGTCAGGCACCACGGGGGGACGGTCGAGAAGTACATCGGCGACGCCGTAATGGCGGTCTTCGGCGTCCCCCGCCTGCATGAGGACGACGCCCTCCGGGCTGTGCGCGCCGCTTCGGAGATCGTCCGCGCGGTCGAGTCGAGCAATCAAGACAGCGGCGCGCAGCACGGAACCCGGTTCGAGATTCGTGTTGGGCTCAACACCGGCGAAGTGATCGCGAACCCGCCGACCGAGCCTGGTCAACGCCTGGTGACGGGCGACGCTGTCAACGTTGCCTCCCGACTCCAGGCGGTTGCCCACGCCGGAGATGTCGTGCTGAGCGGCGCCACTTACGAGCTCGTGCGGGATCGGGTCACGGTTAGCCCCGTCGAGGAAATCCAGCTTCGCGGCAAGCGCTCGCCGGTCGCTGCGTATCGCCTTGAACAGCTGATCCCCGTAGTCCCGTTCGTTCGATCAACGGCGTCGCTCGTCGGACGCGACCGTGAACTCGGGCGGCTGCGGACAGCCTTCGAAGCGTGCGTTGCCGAGTCGCGCTGCGAGCTCTTCACGATCATCGGGCCGGCCGGCTTGGGCAAGAGTCGGCTTGCCTGGGAACTGGAGCAGCACCTCGGAGATCGGGCAGCCTTCGTCCGCGGCCGATGCCTTTCATATGGGCAGGGGATCACCTACTGGCCGGTCGCTGGAGATCATCAAGTCGGCCGTGGGAATTGGGTCGTCGGATTCACACAAGGCGGCTCGGGGTCGGCTCGGCTCCTTCCTGGCAGACGCCCCTGATGGGCAGGAGATCGCCGATCGCGTGGCGCAGGTGATCGGCCTCGAGGTCGGGACATTCCCGCGTGAAGAGCTCTACTGGAGCGTGCGGCGATTGCTCGAGGTCCGATCAACCCAGACGCCACTCGTGGTCGTCGTTGACGACATCCACTGGGCCGAACCATCGCTGCTCGACCTGCTCGACGACCTCGTCGATCGGACGAAGGAGGTCCCCCTGCTCCTGCTCTGCATCGCGCGGCCGGATCTGTTGGATCACCGTCCAGGCTGGGGCGGCGGCAAGCGGAACGCCACAAGTCTGGTCCTCGAAGCACTTCCGGCCGCGCCGGCGGACGTTCTCCTGAGGTCCCTTGCCGGCTCCACACTGCCGCCAGATGTGGTGTCTCGGATCAGTGACGCCGCAGAGGGCAACCCGCTGTTCATTGAAGAGATG
The DNA here is from genome assembly GCA_963708065.1 of uncultured Chloroflexia bacterium. Lineage (GTDB taxonomy): Bacteria > Chloroflexota > Limnocylindria > Limnocylindrales > CSP1-4 > Chersky-267. Next base: position 580,053 of record CAVPRZ010000009.1, on the reverse strand, counting down.
TTCCGCATGCTCGTTGACGGCGGCTCCGTTCGCCGGGAGGACGGTCACTGGGTCGCCGGCGAGTCGCTCGCAGACGGGGCAATCCCGGCCACAATCCAGGCGCTTCTCGCCTCACGACTGGATCAGCTCGAACCGCCAGAGCGAGTCGTCGCTCAGAGGGCGGCTATTGTGGGACGCTCGTTCGAGAGGGCCGCGGTCGCCGAGCTGCTCCCCGATTCGGCCAGGGCCGACCTGCCGCGACAGCTTCGTCTGCTCGTAGAGAAGGACGTCTTGCGCGCTGAGGACGACACAGGCCCAGCGCTCGAACGATGCCGCTTCCGGCACGATCTCATCCGTGATGCCGCATACGCCTCACTTTCGAAGCTAGATCGGGCCGCTTTGCACGAGCGACACGCCCACTGGCTCGAGGAGGTCATGGCCGACCGTATCACCGAGTATGACGCGATCATCGGCCATCACTTCGACGAAGCCTACCGCTACCGCGTCGAACTCGGCCAGGACAAAGCCCGCACGGAGGTTGTCGGAATGCTGGCTGGGCACTGGCTCGCTCGAGCGGGCCAGGCGGCCAACGAGCGCTGGGACATTGCCGCGGCTGCTGGACTGCTGTCTCGGGCGATGAACCTCCTGGATCAGGACGACCCCGCATGGGTGACTGCACTCACCGACTACGGCGATGTCCTCGGCCGGCAGGGCGACTACTCGAAGGCCGGGGCTCTTCTCGACGACGCCGTCGCCATCGGCGCGAGCCGAGACCCGGCCATTGCTCGCAAGGCTCGGCTATATCGCCTCCAACTGCAGTGGCTAACAGATGGGGTCTCTCGTAACGTGATGGAGGAGGCTCAACGTCTCGCCGACGAATTCATATCGGCCGGCGACGACAGGATGTCGGCCGAAAGCCTCGGCTTTCTCGCCGTTAACGTCTACGAAAGCCAAGGCAGGATGGCTGAGTCTCGCGCGACCCTCGTGCGGGCGCAAGCATTTGCGGAGCTATCAGGCGATCCGGACCTAATCACCTCCTTCCTCGAAGACATCGTGGGCCTTAGCGTCACCGATTCGACACCCTGTCCAGACGCTCTTCGCGATTGTCGCCGCCTTCTAGGGACTCCGGGCCTCAGCATGGGCGCCCGGGCATCCACCCTTGATCATTTCGCACTGCTTTCCGGGATGTGCGGCGAATTCGATGTCGCGCGAACCGCGATTCGCGATGCCAGACGGATCGACGAGGAGTTGGGCGTCGATAGAAACGGGCGAGGGCGAGGGTTGAGTCTCGGTGTGATCGAGCAGCTCGCCGGGAACCCGGTTGGCGCCGAGGCTGCCTTTCGAGACGCCTACCTCTACGATCTCGAGATCGGGAACTGGCTGGCCCCGTTCATGGCTGCGCGGCTGGCGAGACCGCTGCACGAGCTCGGGCGAGATGACGAGGCTCTGGCGTTAACCCAAAAGAGCGAAGCGACCGATGACGGGCTCTGGACGAAGACAATCTGGCGTGGCATCCGAGCGCGAATCCTCGCTCGCCGGGGTGCGAATGTAGAGGCCATTGAGCTTGTCGAGACGATGCTGCGGGAGGCTACTGAAGCTGGCTTCGAGGCGCTCCCGAATACCTTTGCCGTCGCTCTTGAGGATGCGGCCGCGGTAATGCGAGACGTCGGTCGCACGGACGAGGCCCGCGAGCTCCTCGCGGATGCGATCCAACGATATGACGCGAAAGGCAACATCGCGGCCGCTCGACTCGCCCGTCACCAGATGGCTGAGATCGGGATCGCACCCGCCTGATCAACTGACCCCGAGACATCACGGGGCTCGCCGACTCGTTCAAGGGATCGCTCCCGGTCGGCGAAGCATGTGGGGCGGCTTAGGAACTCGCCGACGTGGTGGCGTTACAGAGGGATAACTAGGCGCCAACCGCCCCGAATCTCACTCACCGAAGCACACCGCTGGCAGTCCGCTACTCCGAAGTCAGCTGCTCTATCATCCGAAGTCAGCCGCTCTATCCACTGAGCTACGGGCGCGGCAGCCGACAGGCTACCATCCGACCGGCCATTCCCGGGCTTAAGACCGCGACCGAAGCAGGGCGTCCACCCGCGCCACCTCGTCGTGACACGACGGCGCCCGCGAACGACGCCCGCCATCCGGGAGACGCGCCCGCGGGGACAACTAGCGGGGGCAGTCGCCCCTCGAGGACAGGAGGCATCCGATGGCCGATCGACCAGTCGAGGTCGCCTATTTCTACCGGACGAAGTGGGGGCACCACGACGAGTTCCTGGAGCTCTTCACCCGCAACCATCTGCCCGTCCTCCACGAGCAGGTGAAGACCGGTCGGATGCTCGACGTCCGGGTCCAGGTGCCGCGCTTCCATGGCGATGGCCGGGCCGACTGGGACGTGATGGTCACCATCGTCTACCGCGATTGGGTGGCGATCGAAGCGCACTCCGACCAGGAGATCATCGAGCGGCTCTTCCCCGACCAGGCCCGCTACCGCGAGGAGGAGCGTCGGCGCTTCACCATCCTCGATGGGCACTGGGACGTGCCGCTCGATCCGTTACCGGGCTGAGCGGGGAACGAGAGCGAGTTCCGGGGCCTAGCCGAGGACGACCCGGACCCGGTGTGTGACGCCGTCGTCGACGAGCGGGATCGCGGCGCCGCCGCCCGGCAGCGCCTGTCCGTCGAGCTCCGACGATGTCACCCCGCGACTGACCCGCTTCGGGTTGTCCACGACGATCTCGTATCTCGCGGAGTGATAGCGGAAGTGGATCTCGTAGTCCGGCCAGGCACGGGGGATGCAGGGATCGACGAGGAGCGTCGTTCCGCGCAAACGGAAACCCAGGATCCACTCGACGCCGGCCTGGTACATCCAGCCCGCGGACCCGGTGTACCAGGTCCAACCGCCGCGGCCGACGTGAGGCGGTTCGGCATAGATGTCGGCCGCCATGACGTACGGCTCCACCTTGTAGCGCTGGACCCCGGCCCGGGTGCTGGCATGGTTGATCGGGTTCAGGATGGAGAACAGCTCGCCCGCCTTGTCGCCGTCGCCCAGCGCGGCGAAGGCGAGGGCCGACCAGATGGCTCCGTGGGTGTACTGGCCGCCGTTCTCCCGGATGCCCGGCAGATACCCCTTGACGTAGCCCGGATCGACGTCGGAATGGTCGAACGGCGGCGTGAACAGCAGGACGAGACCGTCACCGCGTCGGACGAGGTACTCCTCCACCGCGGCCATCGCCCGCTCCGCGTGGGGAGGATTGGCGGCGCCCGACAGGACGCTCCAGGATTGGGCGATCGAGTCGATCCGGCACTCCGCGTTTGCGGCGGAGCCGAGCGGGGTGCCATCGTCGAAGAAGGCTCGGCGGTACCAGTCGCCGTCCCAGCCGTGGCGTTCGAGCGCCCGCCGGAGCGCCTTCATATGGGCTCGCCAGCGCTCCGCGCGAGGACGCTCACCGCGGGCCTCGGCGATCGGCGCGAAGGCGGCCAGGACGGTATGCAGGAACCAACCCAGCCAGACGCTCTCGCCCCGGCCCTCATGACCGACCCGGTTCATCCCGTCGTTCCAGTCGCCCGATCCGATGAGCGGCAGCCCATGCGCGCCGACCGCGAGGCTTCGGTCGAGGGCCACCGCACAGTGGTCGAACAGCGAGGCCGATTCCGGTGAGCGTTCCGGCTGGAAGTAGGCGTCTGTCTGGTCCGGCCGCAGTGGCGGTCCTTCGAGGTATGGGACGGTCTCGTCGAGGACCGCCGTGTCGCCCGTGACTGCGATGTAGCGATCGACCGCGTACGGCAGCCAGAGGCGATCGTCGGAGATCCGGGTCCGGACCCCCCGACCCGACGGCGGATGCCACCAGTGCTGGACGTCTCCCTCGGTGAATTGACGTGCCGCGGCCCTCAGGAGATGTTCCCGGGCGAGCTCGCGCCTCGGGGTCACCAGGGCGATGACGTCCTGGAGCTGGTCGCGGAACCCGTAGGCGCCACCTGCCTGGTAGAACCCCGTCCTGGCCCACAGCCGGCAGGCGAGCGTCTGGTAGATCAGCCAGCGGTTGAGCATGATGTCCATCGACCGGTCGGGTGTCCGCACCTGGACCGCGCTCTGGGTGTCATCCCAGTGGCGCGCCACGCCGCGCAGGGTCGCCTCGTGATCGGCCGTTCGCCCGCGGCGGATGAGGTCGGCCGCCGCCGTGGCGCCGTCCGCCTCGCCGAGCAGCACGAGGACCTGGGTCCGTGCCCCGTTGGCGAGCTCGAAGCTCGTCTGCAGGGCGGCGCACGGATCCATGCCAGCGCCGGTGGCTCCCCGCAGTCGGTGCCCGCGGTCCAGGCCGGTGGGCCGGTCCGGAGCGCCATTGCGGCCGAGGAATTCGGTCCGATCGGCCGTCCAGGCTGTCTGTCGCCCGCCGAGGTCGAGGAAGGCGACTCGGCCGACGGATTCGGTATTCCACGGGTTGCGCACGAGGAGCGCCTGAGTCTCCGGCTCCAGGGCTGTGATGATTCGAGAGGCACTGTCCCCGCGCGAGGTGCCCAGCGCCCACTCGGCGTAGGCGGTCACGGACAGGTGCCTAGCGCGCCCGGATCGGTTTTCGATGAACAGCACCGAGATCTTCAGTTGGTCGTCGAGCGGGACGAATTGGACGAGGTTGAGCTCGATCCCGTCGTGCGAGTGCTCGAACCGGCTGTATCCGGCGCCGTGACGGGCGACGTACGTCGATTCCTCGCAGCGGATCGGCTGGGCCGTCGGGCCCCATAGCTCCCCGCTGTCGTCATCACGGAGGTAGATCGCCTCGCTGACCGGGTCGCTGACCGGGTCGTTGGACCATGGAGTGAGCTGGTTCTCGCGGCTGTTCCCGGACCAGGTGTAGCCCGACCCGGACTCGGAGACCTGGAACCCGAACGACGGGTTGGCGATCACGTTCAACCAGGGCGCCGGGGTGGATTGTCCCGGGCCGAGGATGGTGACGTACTCGCGACCGCCATCGGCGAAGCCACCGAGCCCGTTGAAGAACTCCAGCTCCGGGCGGGGCGCGGCCACCTCGCTCCTGGTCTGCCTCGAACCGGGCGGCGCTGCGGTCGGCGCGATCCTCTCGGGACGTTCCAGGCGGATGACCTGATCGGCAAGGCTGCCCCGGCGGCTCAGCAGAACGGCCCTGGCGGCCGACTGGAGCAGCGTGCGGTCTTCGGTGGAGAGTCGATCTCCCCGCAGGATGTGCACCCCCCCGCGGCCCGGGTGGCCCTCGTCGGCGAGGGTGGACTGGCTCGTCCGGACGAGGCTCTCGAGCGCATCCTGGAGGTCCTCAGCGTACGTGGCGCCATGCTCGTTGAGGATGACCAGGTCGACGTCGAGGAGCTTCAGCCGCCAGTACTCGTGCGCGCGGAGCAGCTGCCGAACGATGTCGAGGTCCTCGGCTTGGTCGATCCGGACCATGACGATGGGCAGGTCGCCCGAGATGCCGTGGGCCCACAGGCCGGGGGCTCCCAGCTCGTTGCGGGCGAGCAAGCCGGCCGAGGGCCGCAGCGACGGGTCCGAGTAGAGGATCCGGTTGGCCAGGCGCTGGAAGAGGTGGGCCTCGTCGGTCTCGATCCCCAGGTGATGGAGCTGGACCTGGGCCTGCGTCCAGGCCAGGGTCGCCGCCCGTTCGAAGGTGGCCGTCTCTCGGTACTTGTCGGCCAGGTCCAGGACGTCCTCGCGTGACTCGGCGACGACCGTGGAGAAGATCGCATGGGCCGTCGCGCCGGGAGCCAGCCTGACCCGGCAGCGGAGGCTGAAGATCGGATCCAGCACCGCACCGACCGTATTCGATAGCGGACGCCCGTCGATGACCGAGACCGGTGAGCGGACCGACCGGCCCCGTCCGAGGAAGCGGGCGCGATCCGTTTCGTACTGGATGACCGCCCCGGTCTCCTCCTCGACAGCGGCGACATGGGCGGCCCAGACCGGCGGCTCGTCCCTGGATCTCGGACGGCGGGTCGCCAGGAGCGCGCCGATCTCGGGGGCGAACTCGGTCTGCACGAACAGGTTCTGCAAGGCCGGGTGGGCGGCATCGGCCGCCTGCGGCGCGAGAGCGATCTCCGCATAGGACGTCAGCTCGATCTCGCGAGCGTGCGAGCCGAGATTGGTCAGCGACACGCGGCGGATCTCCGCGTCGTGCTCCGCCGACACGACGATGGTCAAGCCGGTCGCGATCGAGCCGTCGCGACGGGAGAACTCCGCATGGTCCTCCGAGTAGGTGACCTCATAGCTGTCTGCTTCCGTGCCGCTGGGCTGGTGACCCGCCGACCACACCGCGCCGGTGTGCATGTCGCGCAGGAAGAGGTAGCTGCCCCACGAGTCACGAGTGACGTCCTCGCGCCAGCGGGTCACCGCCACGTCACGCCAGCGGCTGTAGCCGGATCCCGCGGCCGTCACCATGACCGCGTACCGCCCGTTCGACAGCACGTGCGTCCGCGGGATCGCGTCGTGGGGCGAGTTGAACCGACGGAGCACGGGCGGCACGAGATCGCGCACGTCGGCGGCGCTCTTCACCTCTTCAGCCCGTGGCCGCGCCACGAGCACGTCGCGCGGGATCCGCTCCTGGAGGAGCAGCTCCGTCGCCTCGACGATCGGATCGGCATGGAAGCGCTCCACCATCGCCCGGTCATTTAGGACGTTGCCGAGGGCCACCACCGCCATCCCCTGGTGATGGGCCATGTAGCTATCCACGATGGCGACCGACGCCCCTTCGGGCAGCCGGCGTGCCGTATAGTCGAGTGCCTCCCGGAAGCCGTACCGCCCGCCCGCTCCAGCCTGGCTCAACCGGGCGAAGTTCCGGACCGCGGCCTCGGGCCGGATCATCGCCCCGAGGGCGGTCGCGTAGGGGGCCACGACGACATCCTCGCTCAGGCCCCGCTTCAGGCCGAGGCCGGGCACGCCGAAGCTCGCGTACTGGTATGTGTGCTCGAGGTCACGCGCGTTGAATGCCGATTCGGACATGCCCCAGGGCACGCCGAGCTCGGTCGCGTAGCTCATCTGGCGGGCCACGACCAGCCGGTACGTGTGGTCGAGCAGACTGAGGGCGGGCGCCCGCATCACCAGGGCAGGCATCAGGTACTCGAACATGGACCCGGACCACGAGATCAGGGCGGAGCCGCGACCGACGGGCGTCAGCGCGCGGCCGAGCCGGAACCAGTGGTCCGGGGCGACATCCCCCTTGGCGATCGCGAGGAAGCTGGCCAGGCGAGCCTCTGAGGCGAGGAGGTCGTAGCAGTTCGGATCCAACGTCCCGTCCCGGACCCGGAACCCGATCGAGAAGAGCTTACGAGTGGGGTCGAACAGGAAGCCGAAGTCCGTCTCCCGGAAGAGCTGCTGGGCCTGGTCGGCGATCGCTTGGAGTCGTCGAACGAGCATCGCCGCGACCGCCGATCCATCATCGGTCTCACGGACCGGCGGATCGGACAGCTCGGCGATCGTGGGGAAGACGGTCCCCTGCGCCGGCGGTCGGAGCAGCGCGAGGTCTCGGGCATGGCTGTCCACGGCCAGCCGAGCCGCCTCGGCCCAACTCACCAGCTCGCCCTCCGCCCCCTCTCCACGCTCTGCCATGAGGGCCGCGGCGACGTCGGACAGCGTCCGGGTGTGCGCGGAGAGCTCGCCCAAGCGGGCCGTCCATGCCTCGGGCGTAGTGGGGACGTCGGCGTCGGCCCCTCCGGGCAGCTCGAGGGCTTGCTCGAGGTCCCGCCGGGTCAGCGTCTGGCTTCGCCGGTCGTCGCCGATCGCGCCGGCAGCCTCGCGGCTCAACGCGATCGCGTCACCGATCCCGGCCAGCGCGGCCGCGATCGGCAGCGGCTGGTCGATCATCTGGCGGCAGGCATTGGACAGGGCGAGCAGGTGGCCGGCGAGATTGCCACTGTCGACCGACGACACGTACGCCGGCTCCAGCTGGTGCAGGTCGCGCGTGTCATACCAGTTGTACAGGTGCCCCCGGAATCGTTCGAGGCGACCGATGGTCGCCAGTGTCGTCTCCAGGCGCTCCACCATCTCGAGCGTCCCGATCCAACCGAAGTCGCGAGCCGTCACGGTCGCCAGCAGGTAGATCCCGATGTTCGTCGGCGAGGTGCGATGCGCGACGACCGGCCTGGGATCGTCCTGGAAGTTGTCGGGCGGCAGCCCATGGTCCTCGGGACCGACGAAGGTCTCGAAGAACCGCCAGGTCCGGCGCGCGGTCCGGCGGAGTGCCCCGACGTCGGCGGCCGAGAGCTGCTCGGCGGCCGATTCGGTGGGTGGCATGCTGACCCATCGGGCGATGACGGGCGAGAGCAGCCACAGGACGACGAACGGCGCGGCGATCCATACGGCACCTGGCTTCACGGTGAGTACGAGGACCATGCTGGCGGCTGCGATCGCGACGCCGCCCGCCATCTGCCGGTAGAACCATGCGAGGTCGAGGTCGTGGCTCACCTTGGCCTGGGCGGCGGTCGTCCATTCGAGGAGGTTCCGCCGGGTGACATACAGCCGCCCGAGGGTTCGCAGGATCGCGTCGATCATCAGCCATGCCTGGTGCACGAGGAACGTGAAGCCGAGGCCGACCTGGGCCGCGGCAAGGGTCACGTCCGCGCCCACAGCTCGCAGGTGGCTGCGCTTGGAGATGCCCTGTCGTCGCGGCGGCAGACCCGCCAGGACGGGCAGCGCCGCAGGGACAATGACCGCAGCCAGGACGAATGCGGTCCACAGGCCGGCCGAGACCGAAGGGAGCGTCCAGGCCGTGACGAGCGTGGCCAGCGTGAGCGGGGCGGACATCGTCCGGCGGAGATTGTCAATCATCTTCCACCGGGCGATGCCGGGGATGGAGCTCCGGCTTCGCTGGCCCGTCGCGTCCCGCGCCCGGCCAAGGATCCAGGGCAGGAGCTGCCAGTCGCCGCGCGCCCAGCGGTGCTGGCGGGCCGCCGAGACCAGATAGTTCGAAGGGAATTCGTCGAAGAGCTCGACGTCGGTCACCAGCCCGGCCCGGGCGAAGACGCCCTCGAACAGGTCGTGGCTCAACAGCGCGTTCTCGGGGACCCGCTTCGCCATCGCCGCGCCGAAGGCGTCGAGGTCGTAGATCCCCTTGCCCGTGTAGCTCCCCTCGCCGAACAGGTCCTGGTAGACATCGGAAACGGCCGATGCATACGGGTCGATCCCGGCCGATCCGGAGAAGATCCCCTGGAAGATGGATGCTTCATGCTCGGCCGGGAGCGTCGAAGTGATCCGTGGCTGGAGCACGCCGTAGCCCTGGGTCACCCGGCCGGCCCGCGGATCGAACGTCGGCTGGTTGAGCGGATGGGCGATCGTCCCCACCAGGCGCCCCACCGCGCCCCGGGGCAGTCGTGTGTCGGCGTCGAGCGTGACCACGTAGCGCACGTCCGTCGGCGGGGTCGACGCGGCCCGTCCGGTGGTCATGATGCCGGTCGTCGTCGAGCCGCGCAGGAGGGCATTCAGCTCGTGGAGCTTGCCGCGCTTGCGCTCCCAGCCCATCCAGCAGCCCTCGGCCTCGTTCCAGCTTCGCTTCCTGTGGAAGAGCAGGAACCGGGCGCCTCCCCCTGGGGCGTCGCCGTGGCGCTCGTTGAGCCGGTCGATGGCCGCCGCCGCGGCCGCGAGGAGTTCGTCGTCGCCGAGCACATGCTCGGTCGGGGCGTCGAGCCAGTCCGACAGCAGGGCGAACCGAAGGTCGCCCTCACGGTTCCCCAGGTAGTGGACCTCCAGGCCGCCGACCTGGGCTTCGACATCCGCCGCGCTGGCGAGGAGCGTCGGCACGACGACGAGCGTCCGCAGCCGGGTCGGTACGCCATCGTCAAGATCGAGCCGGGGCAGCGGTCTCGGGCCCAGCACGTGGGTGACGGCCCGGTTGACGAGGGCGATCGCGAGGTCGGAGGCCGGGGCGAGCGCGAGGATGGCGACGACGAGGATGCCGGCTCCCGCGGCGCCTCCGTTCCAGGACAGGACGAGTGGGACGGCCAGGACGAGCGCCGTGACCAGCGCGATCGTCCCGAGGTAGCGATTCGTGGCGGCCCGGACATAGATGCGCCGCAGCCGATCTGCCAGCGGTACCCGAACGTGAAGGGCGCGCTCGAACGCGTAGCGGCCGTCGGAGACCAGGTAGTAGCCGGGATCGCGGTGGCGAGCTGCCAGGGAGGGTTCGACGTCGTCCGCCGACGCCGCGGCGTCGGCCATCGCCGCGGCCTCCCGGGCGACCTCGATCTCGGTCCGGCCCGAACCCCGTGCCAGCTCCTCGACGGCGTGCCGGTAGCGATCTCGAGTGGCGAAGTCCATGTCCGCGAACGAGCTGCGGGCCCCGAGGACCTCGTTAACCAGGCTGACGCTCTCGACGAACTGGGCCCAGTCGAACCACGAAATGACCCGCATGCTCGTGATCACGTTTCGGACCGTCACGTTCATCGTCGCCTGGCGCTGGTGCTCAAGGCGGACCATCTCCTCGGCGGTGGTCCCCTCGGCCGCGAGGAGGGCCTCCAGCCACCGAAGCGCGGGGGTGACCGCCGGGTCCTGATCGCGCAGGCGCTGGAAGAGCTGGACTCGGGCCGCCCTGGGGAGAGCCGCACGCGAGAGCCGACGCAAGCCTGCCGCCGCGACCTCCGGGCTCTCCTTGCCGAGGCCGAGCAGGCCGTCGGCGAACTCGTCCGCCTTCTGTCGCGCTGAACGGCTGCGCACGATCTGCTCCGCGAGACGGCGGAGGTTCTCGATGAGGAGGATCCGGAGGCTGATCGCGACCGCCCACAGCTCGCCGATCGACAGGGGCTGCACCTCCTGGTAGGCACGCACCATGCGCTGCAGGCTCTCCGGTTCGAAGCGGCTGTCCGTATGCGCGATGTAGGCCCAGGCAAGACCCAGGACCCGCGGGTAGCCCGCGAGATGGCCCTCGGCGAGCTTGGGGAGCTCTCGGTAGTAGCCCGGGGGCAGGTCGTCGCGGATCTCGCGGAGTTGCTCGTCGACGATGTGGAAGTTATCGACGAGCCATTCGGCGGCCGGCGTGATCGACCGCTCGTCCTTGATCGCGCGGGCCAGGATGCGGTACGACTCCAGCAAGACGCGGCCATTCTCGGCGACGCGGGGCCGGACGGCGTGTCCCCGACGGGGCGTGTCGGTGACCGCCTGGGCGGCGGCAAGCGTCTGGGCGTGCTGCTCCAGCCGCTCCACGCTGAAAAGCTCCGCGAGGATCGGCTCTTCGGGCTCGGCCTGCTGGGCACCCCGCCGGCGATCACGACCGAGCGGGTCTCCGACGAGCGTGTTCGATGTCATCTTCGGTTGTCAGGGCATAGCCTGACCCGGCCTACCCTCGCCTCCACCTGGGAACGTGTCGATGATAGCGACCGTCCTCCGACACGAGCAGGTGAAGAGCGGTCGAGCTCGTCACGAAGCAGCTGCCCTACTGCTGGGCGATGCCGGCGCGGCGGCGAGTAGGACGATGCGTTCGGACGGCGTCTCGTGGGCCCTGCCTAGCTCTCAGGCGCCGAGGACCGCCCCTCACCGGGACAGCGCGGCTCAGACGGTGCGATGCCACCGTCGACCAGAACGGCTTTGGCTCCGCGACGAACGGGTAGGAGCGAGACCGGGACGCCTCGCCCGCTCCCGACCTCGTCAACCTCGCCGTCAGCGCCGCCTGCCCGAACGCCCCAGATGGAACCAGGGATCCGGACGATCGGATACGGCGGGGTCTCGGGCGAACGCCTGATCGAGGTGCTGCTCGAAGCCGGCGTCTCGACGGTTAATGACACCTGGGCGCCCCGGCCGAGGCCCCCGTCGGCGCGATCTGGCCAAACCCCAAGAGGGATCGCCGTCGACGCGCGGAGCGGGGGCCATCCATAGCCTAGCCCTCCAGCCAACATCCCATCTCCCGTTGCCCTCCACACGACCGAGACGTTCGTCGTCGACAAGCCCGAGCCGGAGAAGACGCCCGCGATGACCGGTGGGATGGACGAGTACTAGGGGTCGGACGTGCCGACGAAATGCGGTGAGATGGGCTGTTCGGCACCCTCTGAAGACGTTCGCACGACCGCTGGCCGCTTCACGAACGACGGCTTCGACCGGCTCATCGCCGGTGCGCGAGCTCAAGCGAGTCAGAGCGGATAACAGGGCCCGAAACGCTCGAGTCGCCACTCGGGGAGGCACAGCGCTCAGCCCGGACTACTCCGAAGTCAGCCGCTCTATCCACTGAGCTACGGGCGCGCGGCTGCCGATGATACCGCGGCGCGAGCGTCCGGCCGCCGGGACACCCCGGGATCGGGCGTCGGGCCGCAAGCGATGACGTCCGGGTTTCCCCCACCCGGCGCATACTCATCTGGCGAGGTGGTCGATGTCATTCGGGCTCCTTCAGCGTTGGCGCCGGAGCACGCGCACAGCCGTCGTTCGAGAGGAAGCCCGTCCGGAGCGGCGCATCTTCCGGCTGGCCGACATCGAGCGTGGCTGGGTGGTCCGCGACGTCGAGGGGCGCCGGATCGGGACGATCGTCCGGTCCGGGAACGAGTCGCTCACGATCTCCCGAGGCTTCCTTGCCGGGTCGCTGACCGTCTCCTCGACCGCCGTGGCCCAGGTCCACGAGGGTGGGCTCACGCTCAACGTCTCGCTGGCCTGGATCCAGGCCCGCGGTCGGGGCGGCCTCCACTGATGCCCGCCACCATGAGGTCCGAGGCGCTGGCGATCCTCGACAGCGTCGATGCCCACATGACCTTCGACGACGCCGTCGCCGACTTCCCGGAGTGGGCGATGAACGCCCGCCCGCCGAACGTCGACTACACCCCGTGGCAGCTCCTCGAGCACCTCCGGATGACCCAGTGGGATATCCTCGAGTACATCCGCAACCCGGACCACGTATCGCCTGACTGGCCGATCGGCTATTGGCCCGCCCTCGATACCACGGCGACGAGCGAGCAGTTCGCGGCCACGGTCGCGGCGTTCCGGGCCGACCTGGCTGCCCTGCGCGAGCTCGTGGCCGACCCCTCGACCGACCTGCTGACGGCGATCCCGCTTACGCCCGGCCACACGGTGATGCGCGAGGTCCGGATCGTCGCCGACCACAACGCCTACCACACCGGCGAGTTCGCGATCCTCCGCCAGGTCATGGGCAGCTGGCCGGCCGACCGCCGAAGCTGACGGTCGGAGGCTCCCCAGGTTCGACGAGCGAGCCCGACGTCAGGCCGAGCCGGCGTCGTCATGACCGCCGATCAGGCCCCAGTCGTGCCGACACCGCCGTAGCCGCGCCGATCAGGCCGAAACGCGGCGACTACGCCAACGCCGTGTCGCGCGCCCGTGACCGCCGCCGGGCGACCTTGACCCGCTTGAGGCGGAACCGGTCCTCGCGCTCGCGCTGGCCGAGCGCCTCCGCGATCGCCCGCGTCTCGGCCTCGAGCTCGGGGATGACCCGGGTCCTGAGCGCGTTGACCCGGCTCGACGTTCGCCGGATCTCGCGGGCCAGGCGGCGAACCCGCGTCTCCATCGTGGCCACCCGGATGGCGATCGTGACCTCCTCCTCGAAGCGGAGCGCCGCCAGCTCGAGCGCCGGGCCCGACGCCTCGATGGCCCTGCCTCGTGCCTCGACGCTCCGGACCAGGTTCCGGGGGGCGATGAACGGGATCGCCACGCCCATCACCGAGGCCGACTCGAGCTCGACCGACACCTCGGCCGCGCTGGCCTCGGCGGCTGCCCCCACCGTCTCCGGTCCGGACCGGACCCGCGCCTCGTCGAGCGCCTGGCGCGCCGCCGCCGCCGCCGCCTCGAGCTCCTCGTGGGCGGCGTACACGACGAGGACCTGCCGGTAGAGCTCGCGCAGGAGGGCGTCGCGTTTCTGCTCGAGAAGCTCGCGGCCCTGGCGCGCGAGGGCCAGGCGCGACCGCCCGGCGAGGAGGGCCATCCGCGTCCGGGGCGCGCTCACGGCGTCTGCTCCGCGTCGTCGACCGACCTCGCATGGCTCGCCAGCACCTCGTCCGACAGTCGTCCGAGCTCCTCGCGGGGAATGCCCTCGAGCAGCTCCCAGGCGATGGCGAACGACTCGTCGAGGGTCCGCCGCGCGGCGCCCTGGCCGACGAGGCGGGTCTCGAACCGATCGGTGAACTCGAGGACCTGTCGCTCGTTGCCCGACAGGGCGGCCTCGCCGATGACCGTGACAAGCCGGCGCAGCTCGCGCCCCCGCGCGTAGACCGCATACAGCTGGTCGGCGAGCGCCCGGTGCTCCGGCCGGGTTCGACCCGGACCGATCCCGGCGTTCATCACTCGCGAAAGGCAGGGCAGCGCGTCGATCGGCGGGTCGACGCCGCGGCCCCACAGCTCGCGCGAGAGGACGATCTGGCCCTCGGTGATGTAGCCGGTCAGGTCGGGGATCGGGTGGGTGATGTCGTCGTCGGGCATCGTCACGATCGGCAGGACGGTCAACGACCCGGCCCGGCCGCGGACCCGCCCGGCGCGCTCGAAGAGCGTCGCCAGGTCCGTGTACAGGTAACCGGGGTAGCCCCGCCGGCCGGGGATCTCCTCGCGCGCTGTTGCCAGCTCGCGGAGGGCCTCGCCGTACGCGGTCACGTCCGTCAGCACCGCGAGGACGTTCATGCCGAGATCGAGGGCGAGGTGTTCGCTGAGGGCGAGCGCGCAGCGCGGGGTGAGCAGCCGCTCGATGGCCGGGTCGTCGGCGAGGTTGATGAACGAGGCGATCCGGTCGATCGTTCCCGAGGCCGCGAAGGCGTCCCGGAAGTAGTCCGCCTCGCGACGGGTGATGCCCATCGCCGCGAAGACCGTCACGAACCGCTCCTCGCCGAGGAGGCGTGCCCCGGTCGCGATCCGGGCCGCGACCTCGTCGGCCGGCAACCCGGCCCCGGTGAAGATCGGCAGCTTCTGGCCGCGGACCAGGGAGGCCAGGAGGTCGATTGCGCTGATCCCGGTCTCGATGAAGTCCTGCGGATGATCGCGGGCGGCCGGGTTGATCGCGCCGCCGTTCACGTCGACGAGGCGGAGCGGGACGATCGGTGGACCGCCGTCGATCGGCGTCCCGCGACCGTCCATGACCCGGCCGAGCATCGCCGCCGACACGCCGAGTCGGAACGGCTCCCCGGACAGCTCGATGGTCGTGTCGGGGAGCGTCAGTCCACCGGTTCCCTCGTAGACCTGGACGACGGCGACGTCCTCGCCGAGCTCGACGATCAGCCCGTGGCGGACCGTCCCGTCCAGGCTTGAGATCGTGACCTCGTGGCTCAACCCCATGGCTCCGCTCCGGCGCACGACGAGCAGCGGGCCGGCGAGGCGCTCCACGCCTCGAACCCGGATCGCCGAGAGGGTCATCGCACCGCCTCCGCCTCGTCCGGTTCGACCGCGGTTGCGCCGCCACCGCCGGCTTCGAGCGCGCCCGCGTCCGCGAGCGGGGTAAGGTCGGCAACCGGCTGGAGCCGGGCCAGCCGGACGGCGAGGTCGGACAGCCGCGGGACCAGGCCGGGCTCCGTCCAGCGCTTGGCCGCTCGGAGCTCCGCCAGCTCGGGTGCGCGGACGAGCGCCTCGAGCCCGGCGCCACGCTCCAGCCCGGCGAGGATCCCGGTGCGGGCCGCCAGGACCGCTTCGAGCAGGGCGAACTGGACGTCGAGCGGTCGTGCCGCGTCGATCGGGTCGAAGGCGTGCTGCTGGAGGACGACCTCGCGCAGGAGCCGGGCAACCTCGAGCAGGCCGCGATCCCGGTCGGGCAGGGCGTCGGCCCCGACGAGCGCGACGACGTCGAGCAGCGTCTTCTCCCGGGCGAGCAGCTCGATGGCGACCGACCGGGAGTCGGACCATGAACCGCCGACGGCCTGCGCCATCCACGGAGCCAGCTGGTCGACGTAGAGCGAATACGACTGCGTCCAGCCGATCGCCGGGAAGTGCCGGGCGTGGGCCAGCCCGGTGTCGAGCGCCCAGAACGTCCCGGCCAGGCGGAGGCTTGCCTGGGTGACCGGCTCCGAGAAGTCACCGCCCGGGGGTGACACGGCTCCGACGAGGGTGATCGATCCCTCGCGCTCGGGCAAGCCGATGGCCCCAACGGACCCGGCCCGCTCGTAGAACGCCGCGAGGCGACTCGCGAGGTAGGCGGGGAAGCCCTCCTCGCCGGGCAGCTCCTCGAGCCGTCCGCTGATCTCGCGCAATGCCTCCGCCCAGCGCGAGGTCGAGTCGGCCAGGAGGGCCACCGCGCGGCCCTGGTCGCGGTAGTACTCGGCGATCGTCATCCCGAGCTGGACGGACGCCTCGCGGGCGGCGACCGGCATGTTCGACGTGTTGGCGATGAGCGTCGTCCGCTCGATGAGGGGACGACCGGTCCGGGGGTCACTGAGCTCCGGGAACGTGGCCAGCAGCTCGGCGATCTCGTTGCCCCGTTCACCGCAACCGACATAGACGACGACCTCGGCGTCCGCCCAGCGCGCGAGCTGCTGCTCGACGACCGTCTTCCCGGTCCCAAAGCCGCCGGGGATGACCGCGGTCCCGCCGCGGGCCAGTGGATAGAGCAAGTCGATGACTCGCTGGCCGGTGACGAGCGGCCGGTCGGGGGCGAGCCGCCGGGCGACCGGGCGTGGGCGCCGGACGGGCCAGGCGTGGGCGAGCCGGAGGGCCACGTCGCCGTCCGGCGTCTCGATCGAGCCGATGTCGGCGTCGACCCGGTAGTCGCCGTCGTCGAGCGCGACGAGCCGTCCGGCCACGCCGGGTGGGACGAGGATCCGGTGCTCGAGCGGTCCCTCGGCCACGGAACCGACGATGTCGCCGGGCCCGACCTCCTCATCGGGCCGGGAGCGGGCCGCGAACCGCCACGTCCGATCCCCCAGCGTCCCGATCGGGCCCTCGCTCGTGGTGCCGGCCGCGCCCGGCCGAAGCATCCAGGTCCCGGCGGCCGCGAGCCGGTCGAGCGGCCGCTGGAGGCCGTCGAGGATGGAGCCCAGGAGTCCCGGGCCCAGCCATGCGGACAGTGGGCCGCCGGTCGCCTCGACCGGATCTCCGACGGCGATCCCGGCGGTCTCCTCGTAGACCTGGAGCGTGACCTCGCCTCGATCGAGGTGGATGACCTCGCCGAGGAGGCGAGCCGGGCCGACCCGGACGACATCGCCCAGCGAGATGGCCGGTAGCCCGGTCGCCCGGATCACCGGACCGGCCGCCGCGATCACCCGGCCGGACGCCTCCGGCTCGGCTCCGACCGGTCGCCCGTCGCCGGTCATCGGCCGGCTCCGACGCTGAGCTGGATCCGGTAGCCGATTGCCCGCTGGAGCATCTCCCCGAGCAGCTGGGCGCGAGGGGTCTCACCCGACACGGCTCCGGCTGGGATCGGCATGACGACGGGCGCGGCAAGCCGCTCGAGCTGCCCGCGGAGCCGGTCGTCGAACGCCGACCACAGGTCGACGGTCACGAGCAGCAACCCGACATCGCCGGCGCTCGCCATCGTCCGGACCAGACTGCTCGCCGCGGGCCCGGCCTCGGCCGCCAGCGTCTCGCAGCCGGCCAGCCGGAATCCGGCCGCCAGGGCCGGGGTAGCAACGACGACGAGGCGGCTCACGTCAGCTCCTCACCCGTCCGAGGTAGGGGTTGGTGAATGCCGCCGGCCAGCCGGCCCGAACCCGGGCGAGGATGGCGCGCAACCGGATGGCCTGGGCCTCGACTGCGGCGACGTAGCCGATGACCGTCCCGACCCCGAGCGGGTCGTGGCGCCCGGATCGGGCCTCGTCGTCGAGGCGCTCGAGGGTCAGCGCGCGCTCCGCGATCGCGGCTGCGGCCGTCCTGCCCTCCGCCAGCTCGTGCCGCACGGCCTGCCGGTCAGCGGCCTCGCGCGCCAGTGCATGGCGGACGAGCTCGACGTCGGGCCCCCGTCCGACCAGGCGGGCGTCGCGGTGGCGCTCGACGGCGGCGGCCAGGTTCGCCTCGAAGCGCGGCCAGCCCTCGGCCCGCAAGCCGCCCGTGAGATCGACCCCCGACACGAGCCTGGCGGCGTCAGCAGGATCGATGAGGTCGTACCGGGCGACGAGCGCGAGCACCCCCGCCATGCCCGTCGACCGGGCGATCCGACCGAGCTCGGCCGGTCCCAGGATCGCCCCGCCGATGAGCGTCCCGCCAACCGCCTCCGCCGATGCGCCGGCGCGGCGGCGACGGAGGAGTGCGATGAGCCGCTCGAGGTCGAGCGCCACCGTCAGCGACTCTAC
This sequence comes from uncultured Chloroflexia bacterium, assembly GCA_963708065.1. Classification (GTDB taxonomy): domain Bacteria; phylum Chloroflexota; class Limnocylindria; order Limnocylindrales; family CSP1-4; genus Chersky-267. The sequence goes on along the minus strand of CAVPRZ010000009.1, from coordinate 561,930 downwards.
GACGCCCCGGACCGGCGGGGGGTACCAGCGGCGGAGGTGACCGAGACGGGCGGTCCGGTGGCGCTCGATCGCCGTCTCCGCGACGATCGCCGGGTCGGCGCCCACCGATGTCACGTCGTGGACGATCGTCCGCCAGTCGTCCAGGCGCTCGAGCTGGGCCAGGAACGCCGCGGGCGAATCGGACCCGGCCAGCCGGTGGAGCGTCGGCTCGTCGAGCAGCCGGCCTCGAAGGGCCGCGATCCGGGCGTTTCCATAGTCGTAGCTCACGGGCCGGTCTCCGCGGCCCGATCGAGCCCGAGCGCTGCCGCGACCGGCTCGGTCTGCGCCGTGCGGGCGCGGGCCAGCCGGACGCCGAGGGTGGCATCGACCTCCAGGCGTCGATCGGCCGACCGCACGACGACGCCGGCAGGCCGGTCGTCGGCGATCGGGACGAGGCGTGCTCCGAGCTCTGCCACGCACGGGCCCAGACCGGCCGCGTCCCTCGCCCGGACCTCGACGGCCGCATCCGGACCGGCGACTGCAACCGCCTCCCGCGCGAGGCGTTCGAGCGACGCCCGCCAGCGCTCAGGGTCCTCGCCGTCTGCGATCGCTGCCAGCCGGCGGGCCGCCAGCGTGAACGCCGCATCGACCCGCGCCGCGGCGACCCTCGCCCGTCGCTCCATGAGTCGGAGCCGGGCGGCGTTGACCCGTCGGTGGGCATCGGATGCGAGCCTCGGTTCGGCTCGCGCGCAGGCCTCCGCGATCATCGTCTCGGCGACGGCTTCGGCCGCGCGGACCCTGGCGTCGGCGTCCGCCCGGGCAGCCGCGAGCAGCCGGTCGGCCTCGGCCTCCGCCTCGCGATCGATGAGCGCCAGGATCGTCTCGACGCCCACGGCCCGGCTCGCGTGCCTACAGGAACAGGATCATCGCCGCGACCACGAAGCCGAGGACGATCATCGTCTCGGGGATCGCGAGGAGCAGGATCACGGTACCCCGCAGGTCCGGCTTCTCGGCGAGCGCGCCGACGCCGGCCGAGCCGATCCTCGACTGGGCCCATCCCGTGCCGAGAGCCGCGACACCGACGGCCGCGGCGGCGGCGATGAACCGGAGCCCTTCGTCCATCTCATGAACCTCCGCTGCTGGGACCGGACGACGGGAACGGACCGACCGTCGAACCGGCGAGGATGGAGGCGAACGGCACGTAGGGGGTGCCGCCCGGCTCCACGAACTTGGTGAAGAACTCGACGTAGTGGAGTCGCAGGCCCTGGATCGAGGCGTCGAAGAAGCCCATGCTCATGTTCAGGGCGTGGAGGAGGCCGGCGATGAGGATCCCGGCGAGCAGGTTCGGGGCGAGGCTCCCGAGCCGGTCGGCCACGAGGGCGAGCATGACCGAGGCGAGGCCGATCGCCATGAGCCGGGCGTACGACAGCACGTTGGCGACGATCCCGAGCGCCTCGATCGGGCCCTCGATCCCGAGGGTGAGGACGAGCAGTACCAGCGACGAGATCAGCGCGCCGCCGGCCACGACCCCGGCGACGTCCGGCAGCAGCCGGGCCGCCGTGGCAGCCAGGACGACGATCGCGACCAGCGTCACCAGCAGGGCCCCGCGGCTGACCAGCTCGCGTCGCCGATGGAGCGCCGTCGCCGTCACCATCCCGAGCCCGAGGCCGAGCCCGACCTGGGCGACCCCGATCGACAGGGCCAGGATGAGCAGCGGGATGACGCTCTCGCGCCGGTCGAGCCAGATCGGCTGGATGCCGAGCAGCCGGCTGCCGGTCGGCCCGAACCACTCGCCGTAGAGGATCCCGAAGGCGATCGTGGCGATCACCATGACCAGCCCGACAGGCCAGATCGTGGTCATCGCCGGCTGGTCGCGCCAGTGCCGCCGGGCAAGGACCAGGAGGACCAGGGCAACGAGGCCGTAGCCGGCGTCACCGACCATCAGCCCGACGAAGGCCGGGAACGTCACCGCGAGGAGCGGCGTGGGATCGAGCGTGCGGTAGCGCGGGACCGCGATGAACGAGGCGAGGGGCTCGAAGAAGCGGGTGAGGGGCCCGTTCTCGAGCGCGATCGGCGCCCCGCCGCCGTTCGGTCCGGCCACGGGCCGCTCGACGATCATCACCTCCGAACCGAGCGCCCCCTCGAGCGCGGTGCGGAGCTCGGCGACCCGACGCGCCGGAAGCCAGCCGCCCACGACCACGAGGTGGTCGGACCGGGCCGCAGCATCCAGCAGCCGACCTTCCTCGATCCGGTCGCTCAGGACGAGGCGGAGCGCCTCGAGCAGCGGTCCCCGGGCGGCGGCGATCGCGCCGACGGCCGCGTCGGTGGCGGCGAGGCGGTCGCGCAACCCATCGACGTCGCTCTCGAGGCGCGGCCCGAGCTCGTCGAGCGGGATCCCCGCGAGCTCGGCCGGAAGGCTCACCTCCTCGAGGTCCCGCCCGCCGAGCAGGGCGATCACATCGGCGGTCTGGCGCGCGGGATAGACGAGGACGGCTGAGATCCGATCGCCGTTCTCATCGGCCGCCACCAGCTCGAAGTTGCCGCCGGTGAGGCTGTCGAGCTCGTCGCGCAGGAGGGGGATGACAGCGCGGTATCGGGCACCGACGACGATCCCGGTCGACGAGTAGCCGCGGACGGCCGGCAGGTGGCCCACCACCCGGGCGAGGCCGGCGATCAGCTGCCGGTAGTTGTCCAGTCGGGCGATCTCGCCTTCGAGGCGGACCCGCTCCGCAGTCAGTCGGGCGGCCTCGTGCTCGATCGACCCGAGGCCGGCGACCTTCGCGAACAGCGTTTCGTCGGGGAGCTCCCAGAGGGTCGCCACGTCGCTCGCGGCAGCCGGGACGGAACCCACCAGGGCGATGAGCTTGGAGACGCGCTCGAGCGCCTGCTCGAAGGGGCGGATGGTGCGCTGGCCCGGTGGTGTCCCGAAGACGGCGGGTCCAGCCCCGGGAGGCGGGCCGGACGGCGCCGGGTGGAGGACCCCGACCCGATGGATGGTCCGGATCGCCGTCGGCGCCCGGGCGCGGGGGACGACGATGTCGACCCGGCGCATCGTGGCGAGCATCGTCAGGCCTCGGCCGTCTCGCCGAGCACACCGGCGATGACGAGCGAGGCGGCGGCACTGAGCCCGGCATCGGCATGCTCGTCATCGCCCTGAGCGCCCGGCTCGTTGCCGGCGAGGGCAGCCAGCTCGCGCTCGATCTCGGCAATCTCTACGGTGGCCCGCGTGTCGTGACGGAGCCGCAGCGCCTCGACGGCAGACTTGATGCGGCCCGGCACGTCGGCGTCGATCCGTACCGCGACTTCGTCGGCGGCGGCCCGGATCCGGTCGGCCTCGGACACGGCGGCAAGGCGGCGCTCTCGCGCCGCGAGCTCCGCGCGCTCAAGGACCGCCAGCGGGCCGTCGTCCATTCCGATCCCCCTTGGCCGTGCACCGATCCGACGATCGGCTGGCCCGAGTGTTCGGCCCGCGCATCTCCCGTCGGTAGTGGTACTCGACCCGAAGGGCGGAGCCGTTCGGCACCTGCCGTCCGGACGTCGGGTGGGCCCGTGGCCAAGCCGGTCACCCGGGCCTCGCACGTATCCGAACGGTCCACCGAGCGGTCACGTCGCCCGGCCGACCTCAGGCACCCCCACTCCCGGTCCTTTGGCCCTGCCGGAACGCAGCGCCCGTCCGCGACGCTCTCCGTGCCCGCCGGTTCGGTCGTGGGTCGGTCCGAGCCGCCCCCCGACCGACGGCCGACTGCACGAGGCGGCTCCGGGCGGAGCCGCCGGAGGACCGATCGATGAAACGACTCCTCGCATTCCTGATTGCCGTGCCCGGCGCGGCCCTGGCCTACCGCGCGTTCCTGCGCGAGCCCATCCTCAACTGGGGCGCCCGGCCCGACGAGGTCGCCGGCCGGCTCCCGGGCGACGAGCTGCTCGAGGACGCCGAGGTTGTGGCGACCCGGGCGATCACCATCGACGCCCCTCCGTCGGCCGTCTGGCCGTGGCTGATCCAGATGGGACCGGGACGCGCCGGCGTCTACACCTACGACTGGATCGAGAACCTGTTCGGGCTGAACATGCACAGCGCCGACCGGATCGTCCCGGAGTGGCAGTCGATGGAGGTCGGCTACGAGTGGCACAACCCGCCGGGCGGTTCGATGCGGATGGAAATCGTCGAGCCGGAGCGCGCGATGGCGATGCGCGCGAACGACGGCAGCTGGGTCTGGTCGTTCGTGCTCAAGGATGAGGATGGGAGGACCCGCTTCCTGAGCCGGAACCGGTTCGTCCTCAAGGGCGGGTCCCTCGAGCGCTGGGCGGAGATGCTGTTCATGGAGCCCGGCTCGCTCGTCATGGAGCGGCAGATGTTGCTCGGCATCAAGTCCCGCGCCGAGCGACTCGAGCGTGAGCATCGCGAGGCGTCACCGATAACCGCCCCGGAGCGGGCCGTCGTCGCCGGCTGAGCGATCGCCGGGTCCACCGGCCGGTCGCCTCCGGAGCACGTCGGACCGAGAAATCGGTGCCGGGGCACACCAGAAAATGGTGCTACCCGTCACCGTTGAAAGTTCTACTGAAAGCTCGCCGCGCGATGGTCGCCTTCCCTGCGATCAAGACAGGGAATCGCGTCTCGCGATCTTCGACGCCAGTGCCCACGGCGAGGGGGTCCGCTCCGGATGGAACCGACCAGGCGAACGCTTCTTCTTCGGCTGCGCGACGGCGCTCGGCGCCCGACGACCGGCCCTGACCATGAAGACACGGAGGCCCCGCCGTTGGCGGCCGGGCGCGACCGCAGGCGGCGACGCGGCGGCCAGTCGCTCGTCGAGTTCGCCGTGGTCCTCCCGGTGTTCCTCCTCATCCTGGCCGGGATCCTCGACTTCGGCCTGGGCCTCTACTCGCAGATGACGGTCATCAATGCCGCCCGCGAAGGGGCCCGGCTCGGCGTCGTCGATACCAACTTGGCCGACATCACGGCTAGGGTCGACTCGATGGCGGCGGGTCTCGACAAGACTCGGCTGACGATCAGCGTCACCTGCAAGCACGAGGACGGTTCCGCTTGCTCGGGGACGTGGGGATCGGGTGACGCCGTCATCGTCAAGGTCGACTACGGCTACCGGATGCTCTGGCCGCTCGCCTTCGGCAACACCCTCAACCTGTCATCGACCGTCCAGATGAGGATCGAGTGACCGCGATGCGCCGACGCAGATCGAGGGGGACCGACATGTCGCAGCCGCGGACGGGCAGGGAGCGCGAGCGGGGCCAGATCCTGGTCCTGTTCGTCTTCGCCCTCGTCGTGATCATGGGCTTCGCGGCGCTCGTCATCGACGTCGGCGTGCTCCGGAACGCCAACCAGAACCTGTGGAACGCGCTCGACGCCGGCGCCCTTGCCGGAGCGTCGCAACTTCCCGCCAACCCATCGAACGCCGATGCGATCGCGACGGACTACGCCGACAGGAATTACCCCGGCGGGTTGCCGCCGGGCGTGTCGGTTGGCTTCCGCTGCGTCATCGGCAGCTCCGGCGGTGGGCCGCGCCTGTCCGACGTGCCCGCCGTCTGCGATCCGGGGCCCAATGCGCTCTGGACGTGCAACTCGACGATCTGCCAGTCGCCCTGCGTGCCCGCCGAGGGCGACAGCTGCAACACGGTGGTCATGGAAGGCGACGTCACCGTGCCGTACCGCTTCGGCTCGGCGCTCGGCCTCGGTTCGGGGACCAGCCAGACGGTCATCTCGGCCGCCTGCAAGGGCCCGTGCGGGGCCAAGCCCTCCTCGCCGGTCGACCTCATGCTCGTCGTCGACCGGACGTCGAGCATGAGCGGCATCGATACGGTGAACGCCCGTGCTGCCGCCGATTCGGTCCGCAAGGCCTATAACCCGGCGGAGCAGTGGATGGGGCTTGGGCTGCTCGGCCCGGGCCATACCGTGGGCAGCTGCGTTACGGTGCCCGACCCCTCGATCGGTACGGCCAACATGCCGGCCGACCTGCATCGCTGGGTGCCGATCGAGCTGACCGCCCTCGACCCGGGGGCTCCGGTCAACGCCAACTACGCGGCCGGCGGCAGCGCCATGGCCGGGGCCATCAGCTGCTACACCAACTCGAGCACGGGGACCGACCTGGCCGACCCGGTCACCGCCGCGGCCTGGGAGCTCATCCACCGGGGCCGGCCGCTCACGGATGTAACCAAGGGGATCATCCTCGAGACCGACGGCCAGCCGAACAACTCGACGATTCCGACGAGCAACAACGCCTACTGCGAACAGTCGTACGCGGCCGCCGTTGCCGCCAAGAGCCAGGGCATCGAGGTGTTCACGATCGGGTTCGGCCTCGACGGGACGAACAACGCCACCTGTCCGGACACGACGGGTGCGTGGCACGGTAAGAAGGCCACCACCCTGCTCGCGGCGATGGCGACCGACTCGGTCGACGCCGGTTGCCCGGGCAACTCGAACGACGACGGCGACCACTTCTTCTGCCTGCCGAAGTCTTCCGGCGCCAGCGCGAACCTGTCGGCCCTGTTCAAGGAGGCGGCGAACGCCCTGGCCGGGGGGACGAAGCTCATCCAGCTGCCATAGGGGCCGCGCGCGGGCGCGGACTGACGAAGTCCGCGCACCGGGCACCCCACGTCGACCCGTCCACGATGGGATGATGGGTGGGTGCCCTACCCACCGAGCCCGTTCGACCGCCTGACCGCCCGGATCACTGGATTGCCCAGCAGGATCGCTCCTGTGACCGGGCGGCCGCGGATCAGTTCGTCGGCGCCGCGGGGCGGAGGCGGATGAGCAGGGCGTCGTACCCGGAGCCCGACGGCGTCCCGATCGCGGCAGCCAACCCGCCCACCTTGAGCCCAGCGGCGGTCGCCGGCTGGCGTGCCGACCGGATCCGGGTGTCGGCGCCGATCGCGAACGTCGTCGAGACGCCGTCGGCGCCCTTGATGGTCACCGAGGTCGCGCTCGCCGCGCTGATCTCGCCGCGCTCGAAGTGGACGGTCATCGTCGTGCCGTCGCGCTTGAGCACGGTGGCGTCACCACGCATGATGCGACCGACCCGTGCCGGGCGGTCCGGAGCGAGGAGTACGTCGTCGACCGACGGGCCGGCCGCGGGCGGTGCCGAGGCGGCCAGCATGGTCGGGACCGCGGCGACTCCGACGAGGCCAGCCGCGAGGCCGATGACGGCGACCCGGCGGGCGCCGAAGGAACGGATGCGAGCGACCATCTGCGATGACTCCCGGGGCGTCCGGCGGTCCGGAGGAGGGACCGCGCCGGTCGCCGTCGAGCCCAGCATCGGCGGTCCTGGCCGCTCCGGCCATCGCCCCGTCAGCGCGATCGGTAAGCGCGGGGTAAGGCGTTGCGACCCCGGACTTGCCCGAACCGCCCCGATGCGGTAAGAACCGCCCGTGCGCCGTCACTTCATCCTCATCGTCACCGCCCTGGTTGTCGCTGGCGGGACGGTCCTCGCCTGGCCGTCGCTCAGCCAGATCGCGCGTACGCCGGTCCAGGCCGGGGCGGTTCTCCCTGCGACGCAGGTCGCGGGGGGCCAGGCCGAGGCGACCTTCCGCCCGACGCCGGTGCCGACCCCCGATCCGACGCCCTCGCCGACACCGAGACCGACCCCGTCGATCTCGCTTCCGCCGCGCCCGGAGCCGGTCGTCGCCCCGGCGCGCGGCGCTGATGGTCCGGCGCCGCGCGACCCGCGCCTCCTCCGTGGCTATCGCTGGCCGCTGGCCAACGGCGTCATCACCGGCCCATTCGGACCGAGCCCGTTCGGCGCGCTGCTCGTCGGTGGCGAGCGCTTCCACGATGGCCTCGACATCGCCTCGTTCTGCGGCGACCACGTCCTCGCGGCCCACGACGGGCGAGTGTTGACCGCCGGTCGCAAGTTCGATCCGTTCATCGGCTGGATCGGCTCGATCGGGCCGCACACGCGGCGGATGGACCGGTTGAACGCCTGGAACCAGCTGCCGATCACGGTGATCATCGACGACGGCGACGGGTACCGGGCGATCTACGCCCACCTCAACGCGGTGGCGGTCAAGCCCGGCCAGTGGGTCCGGGCCGGACAGCAGATCGGCTGGGAGGGAGCGACCGGCTTCGCAACCGGCTGCCACGTCCACTTCGGCCTGTTCAGCCCGCTCGAGACGAAGCGCTTCGAGCTCCGGCCGGACGTGGCGAAGCGGACCAAGTACCCGCGCTGGGAGATCGCCCGGATCGATCCGCTGCTCGTCCTGCCCGCGCTGCCCCATGGCAAGACGACCGGCCCGTTCCCTGCGCCGTCACCGGTCCCGTCCCCGGGCGGCATGCCGTAGCCGTCGTCCGGCGGGCCCCCGGGCCGGGGCCTATTCCGGTCCGCGCCGGTAACGACGGGCGATGAGCGAGTAGGCCGGGAGGCGGGCGAGCGATTCCGACAGCGGCGCTGCCGGCCGTCCGTCGAGGCCCTCGACCGCGAGGAGCGAATTGGTCGCGGTCGCCTCCGCCGGTCGGGCGTCGACCGTCGCCAGGTCGATCGCGATGCGCCCGGGCTCGGCTGTGCCGAGCGTCGCAACGAGCGCGGTCGGGAACCCGCCGGGCTCGTACTCGGCACGGACCTCGGCGTCCGACCGCCAGCGCGGGCGGCGGAGGAGGATCCCCCGCCAGGCGTCGGCGACGGCCGGGGACACGCAGCCGTCGCCGGGCCTCGGTTCGGCGGAGATCGCCTCTCCCCGGGCCCACAGGGCCGCCTGGTGGAGCAGGGCGTACTCGTCGAGGTCGGCGTAGGCGGACAGCGCCTCCGCGGGTGAGCCCGCCCCGAAGATCGCCCGGATGCTCGGTCCGAAGACCTCCGCCAGGTCGAGGTCGATCGCCCGCACCGTGCGGTGGAAGTAGACCTGGCGGTACATGAACAGCCGCGCCGTGAGGAACATCTCGAGCGCTCCGAGCCCCGGCTCGTAGACCGTCAGACCGCGCTCGCCGATGAAGCAGTAACGGCGCAGCCGCTCGACGTCGACGGGACCGACCGCGACCCCGGTGAGGTACGCGTCGCGCCGGACGTAGTCGAGGTTGTCGACTGTGAACACCCCGGACAGCAGGGGCTGGAGCCAGCGGACCCAGCGGGGCATCGAGAGGTCGGCGAGGGCCGGCTTCGAGATCAGGAACGCGACCCAGCGCGGGTCGATCGACTCGCCCTGGCCGAACGCGTCGCGCTCCGGCAGGATCCCCGGCGCCCGGCGCAGCCCGGCGATCATGGATCCGAGCTCGCGCTCGACGATGAGCTGGGACAGGTCCTCGTGGCTGAGCGACTTGCCGGCCGTCCGGCGCGCGTCGTCCGGGGCCGGGAAGTCGCGCAGGACGTGGTCGTCGAAGAAGTGGGCGAACGGCCCGTGACCGACGTCGTGGAGCAGCCCCGCGATCCGGAGGGTCTCGACGACGAGGCCTTCGGACGGCGGCGCGACCCCCGGCTCGGCATCGGCGAGCGCCGAGCGCAGGGTCGGGTAGAGGTGCCGTCCCCACAGGCCGGCCTCGTGCATCACGCCGAGCCCGTGGGTGAACCGGCTGTGCTCGGCGGTCGGGAAGACCCACCGGGCGCTCTGGAGCTGGCTGATCCGCCGGAGCCGCTGGAGCCAGGCGGTGTCGAGGAGGTCGTCCTCGGCGACCGCCTCGTCGGGCAGCCCGGTCGCGGCGGCCGCCTCGGGCTCGAGCCGCTTGGTCAGCTCGATGTACCCGTGGATGGGGTCGCTGATGAGGTTGACCGCCGAGAACGGGTGGCGGCGCATCAGGGTCGGGCTAGGGGACCCAGGCGCGCAGACCGTGCGACCAGGCCGACAGGTTCCCGCGTCGATCGCGCGCCTGGACTCGGACCGTGTACCAGTGGCCGCGCTGCCGGTTGAGCAGGTTGAGCGAGGTCTTGGTGGTGGCGGTCCTGATCTGGACGTAGGCGCCGCCGTCGACGCGCAGCTCGACGTTGTAGTCCTTGATCCCGGCGGTGTGGGTCTGGAGCTTCGGGTCGGTGGCGCCCCAGGTGAACCGGATGTTCCGACTGCTGACCGTCCTGGTCTTCATCTTGGCGATCGGCCGGGTCCGGTCGGGCCCTTCGAGGAAGACGATCGACGCGTAGGTCGTTCCATTCGACCGGCGGGCCACGCCGATGCCGACGTAGTTGTAGTGGCTCGACATCATCAGCGACCAGTGGCCGGGGCTGTGGCGCCAGAGGTTGTAGATGTACTTGGCCGTCTTCGTGCTCCAGCCGGTGGCCCAGCCGATGTCCTCGCCGCAGCTGTACCAGTAGATCGACCGGGTCGTCATCGCCGAGCAGGCCGAGCCGTCGACGCTGTTGTGGGTGAGCTGGCCCTTCGCGGCCATCCACGACGCCCGTTCCCCGGACAGGTCCTGGAGGCGGGCGTCGGTCCGGAGCGCGCGCAGGCCGCGGATCGCCCGGTCGTGGTTGAGCCACGACTTCAGCGACGCCTCCAGGGACGTCTCCACCGAGGCCTGGGCCGGGGCGGGCAGGGTGACGGCGATGGCCGTCAGCGCGAGGACAGCAACGACCACGGCGAGTCTTCGCCGGCCGCGTGCAGGGGCACTCTGCATGGGATAGGTAGAGTAACCGACTCGGCGCCATCCCGTCAGGCGCGATCGTACGAGCCGGCCGCCGCGCCCAGGATTCCGGCAATCTCCGTTCGTAGCGCGGGCGGTTCGAGGACCTCCACGTCGGCGCCCCAGCCGAGGATCCAGCTCCGGATCTCGAGCGTCCCCGAGACCCGCGCCCGCCAGGTCAGCGAGCCGTCGCCGCCCGGCTCGAGCCGCTCGCTCGGGTGCCAGCGCGTCTCGCGGACGCGACCCGCGACTGCCGCCGAGAAGCGCAGGACGACCTCGACGATCGGCTGGTCGGCGATGATGTCCCAGGCCGCGCCGAACGTCTCCTCGATCGTGCCCTCGGGCGGCGCGTCGAACGTCTCGGCGGTCAGCACGACGCCGTCGATCCGCTCGAGCTTGAACGTCCGGATCGCGCCGCGCGTCTCGTCCCAGCCGATGAGGTAGAGGGCGCGGGTGGCGATCGACGGCTCGATCAGGTACGGATGGACGCGCGTCGTGCGCGTTCCCTTCGTCGGGTCGTAGGTCCCGCCGCGGTAGCTGATCTCGACGATGCGACGCTCGGCCCAGGCCCGGGTGAGGCGCTGGTTGATCGTCCGCTCCGAGGCATCGTCGGGCGCCCGCTGGGAGAGCAGGTCGAACGTCCGCAGGACGTGAGCGGCGAGCACCTCGGGCAGCCCCGAAGCCAGCTTCTGGAACGCCGCGGCGAGGTCGGGGTCGTACGCGTCGGCGTAGCGGGCCATGAGTCGCGCCGAGAGGAAGACCGCCATCGCCTCGGCCTGGGTCAGGCGGAGCGCCGGGAGCAGCCCCTGCTCTTCGAGGCCATACCGACCGCCGTCCTCCCAGATCGGGATCAGCAGCTCCTCCTGGATCGCGACCAGGTCGCGATAGGCGGTCCGCTTCGACATGCCGACCGCCTGGGCGATCTCCGTCGGTGTGGCTCCGTGCTCGCCGCGCCCCTCGAGGAACCGGACGACGCGATAGAACCGGGCCGTCCGGTCGCGCTTGGCGCTCAGTCGGTCGCGCTCGTCGTCGATCATCGGGTTCGGCTCGCCGCGGGTCGACCGCAAGGCTGGGTCACGGGTCAGCTGAGCGGCGCAACGACCGTCCGGGGCGCGTCCCGGTCCGTCGCGTCAAGCTCGACCCGGATCGTGCCCTGGATCCCGTCGACGGAGAAGCTGTCCGCCGGGCCACTCACGCTGCCGGTGACCCGACCGAGCTCGCCGTCGGTGAAGGCCCAGTAGTCGAGCTGCCCCCGCCAGCGGCGGAGGGGATCGTCACCGATGAGCCAGCGAGCCTGGGGGAACGCGGCGACGAACGTCGGGCCGTCGACGGCGACCCGGCAGTGACGGGACCGGGCGCCCTCGACGAACTCGACCCCGTGGTTCTCGGCCGTCGTCCGGATACCGTCGTCGAGCGCGGTGAGCAGGACCTGGCTGTCGACGAGGCCGTCATCGGCGGCATCGACGGGGGCGACGATCCAGCCCGTCCGCGGTCCGCGAGTCCAGGTCCGGCCGCCGACCCGGGCGACGCCGAACCGCCCGAGCTCGAGGTTCGAGGCGACATCGGCCGTCCAGCGGACATCATTTCCGGCTCGCTCGCCGGTCAGGCCGACGGTCCCGACCGGCCGGCCGTCGACGTCTCCGGCCAGGTGGAGCTCGAGCGCCGCTGTCGTCCCCGCCAGCAACGGCCCGTCGCACGGCGGCGGCTGGACGTCGCCGCCGGTCGGTCCGAACCGCGAGTTGACAGCCGGCTGGTCGCGCAGGGCGATGTCGTTGGCGATGGCCGCTCCGGCGAAGAGCGTTCCGACAGCGACGGTCAGGACGATCCCGATCGCGCCGCCCGCGACCAGCCGCGATCGCCGGAGGGCGGTCTCGCCGAGGATCCGCCGCGCGATGCCCAACCCGGCGAACAGGCTCGTCGCGGTCAGGGCGAGCAGCCACGGATAGGCGGATTCCGGCGACGGCAGGAGCGTCTGCGGGCCCCGCCCGAGGAGCTGGTTGAGGACGCCGCCGATCGACGGCACGAGGAGCAGCCCGGCCAGCAGGCCCAGCCAGACGATCCCGCTGAATGCCCGGGGACCTCGGGCGACGGGGGGCCAGAACACCGCAGCGAGGGCGATCGCCATCGGCAGCGTGGCCGCCGCCCCGACCAGCCCGTCGATCGGGCCGCCCGGCCGGTAGCCGAGCACGACGTACAGCGCGCCGAGGAACCACAGCGCCGTCAGCGCGACGGCGACGAGACGGAGCTCGAACGTTCGGACCCTCACGGCCGCAGTCTAGCCCGGCGACCCGGCGGTGCCGCCGCGCGCCGCCGGAAGTACGGCCCCGACCGGGACGTTGGGGGCATCGAAACGTACCCGGGCCCGCGGACAATTTACCCATCGGGCGACCCCTCCGGACGTCACCGGAGCGGACTACCCGTGGGCGACGGCACCTGCCAGAGAGCCAGGGAACGTGGGTCATGGCCGAGCAGCGGCGCACCGGCGGTACCAGGGGATCGGGACGTCCGTCCCGGGCCGCTGGATCGTGGGCGGCGGGCGAGGCGGTCTCCGCGGGCGGGTCTGGCTCGGCCATCTCCACGTCGCCGCGGACCCAGCCCATGACACCGGAGCCGGCGTTCCCATGGCGCGACACGGCGACCCTGGCGACGTACCGGCTGCTCCTCCTAAAGGGCCTGACCTCTGAGGAAGCGTCCAACCTGACGGCGTTCCTGTGCGGGATCCACGTCGGCGACCTGAACTGGAAGCTGATCGAGGTGAACCGCCTCCTCTTCCTGCGCAGGCTGGCCCAGAGCGGCGCGTGGGGCGCCTTCGATGGCGCGACCGGGAGGCCACATTGACGACCACCGTCGCATCCGGGCCGGTTCCTTCGTCTCGATCCTAACGCTCGTCGAATCCATCCCCTGAAGCGGCGCCGAATCCTCCTCCCGGCGCCGCTTCAGGATTCCCGGCGACCCGGATCCGGACCGGCCGTCGGCTAGACTTCGCGGCCATGGATCGGCCGGTGATCACGTTCCTGACCGACTTTGGGGCGGACTCGGCGGCCGCGATCTGTCGCGGGGTCATGCTCGACATCGTCCGCGACGCACAGATCGTCGACATCAGCCACTCGGTCCGGAAGTACGCGATCCGCGACGGGGCGTTCCTCCTGTGGTGCGCGCTGCCCTGGATGCCGGTCGGGATCCACGTCGCGGTCGTCGATCCGGGGGTGGGCACGCAGCGGCTGCCGATCGGGCTCCGGACCGGGCGCGGAGACGTGCTGATCGGGCCGGACAACGGCCTGCTCGTCCCGGCCGCTGACCGTCTTGGCGGGATCGTGGAGGTCCGCGCCCTCGAGAACCGGGCGTTCATGCTGGCCGCGACCACGGCGACGTTCCACGGGCGCGACATCTTCGCGCCGATGGCGGCTCACCTGGCGGCCGGCCGGCCGTTCACCGAGGTCGGACGCACGATCGACCCCGGCTCGATCGTGGGCCTGCGCTTCCCCGATCCGACGATCGCTCCGGGCGTCCTCGACACCTCGGTCGTCTACGTCGACAGCTTCGGCAACCTCCGCCTGGCCGGCGACGCAGAGGACCTGGCGGCCGCGATCGGGCCGCTCTCCCCCGGCCGCGCGCTGGCGGTGACGTTCGCCGCCACGGCCGGCAGCCCGGCCATCTACGAGATCGTGCCCTGGTCGGCGACCTTCGGGCAGGTCCCGGCCGGCCGGCCGCTCCTGTACGAGGACTCGTTCGGGCGGCTGGCGTACGCCGACAACCAGGGCGACGTCGCGCGCCGGCTGGGCCTCGACGTCGATCGTCCGGTCCGGATCGAACCCGCCTGACGGCGACCGGCAAACTGCCGGTGCCGTCGTTCCTCATCTCGCCCGCGAGCCGATCGGGCCGCGGCAGGCGTCGACGAAGACGGCGAACAGGCGCTCGAACTCGGCAGGGGTCGACTCCTGGCGCTCGGGGTGGCACTGGACCCCGAACACGAACCGGCCGTCGCCCGCCTCGAACGCCTCGACGAGGTCCCCGGCCGGGCTCGTCGCCCAGGCGCTCGCGACCAGGCCCGGCGCAAGGTCGGACCCACGGACCCCCTGGTGGTGGTAGGTGTTGACCTCGGTCGAGCCGATGACCCGGGCCGGGGACAGGATCCGCGCGAGCCGGGTCCCGGGCACGAGGCGGAGCGCATGGCTCCTGGCCGGGCCGTGGCCCCACGCCGGCCCGGCGTGGCCGGAGACGTCCTGGAGCAGCCCGCCTCCCGAGAACACGTTGATCGCCTGGAATCCGCGGCAGATGCCGAGCACCGGGACGCCCTTCGAGCCGGCGGCGGACCAGCCGTCGGCCTCGAGCTGATCGCGGTCGGGTTCGATGTCGACCGAGCCGCGGTTCGGCTGGCCGTAGCGAGCCGGCTCGACGTCCGCGCCGCCCGACAGCAGCAGGCCGTCCATCGTCGCGAACGCCTCGCGTCGGGTCGCAGCGTCGGTCGCGGCGTCGAGGGCGATCGGCTCCCCGCCGTGACGCCGGATGCCGTCGAGGTACAGCTCGTTCTTCCGTGCGGCGATGTCGGGTTCGGCCTGTCGCGCGGCGACGGCCAGGGTCACGACGATCCGCGGCTGGTCCATCGCCGGAGGATAGCGCCGTCGCTCACAGCCCGAGCATCGTCGTGAGCCGGACCGGCACGAGGCCGGACGTCCGGAGCGCATCGAGGATCCCGGGCAGCGCCGCCAGGGTGTTCTCGCCGCCAAGGTGGAGCCGGACGATCGAGCCCGGCTGGGCCCGCGCGCCGACGGCCGTCACGATGTCGTCGGTGGTCGGGCCGCCGCTCGACTC
Organism: uncultured Chloroflexia bacterium; assembly: GCA_963708065.1. Classification (GTDB taxonomy): domain Bacteria; phylum Chloroflexota; class Limnocylindria; order Limnocylindrales; family CSP1-4; genus Chersky-267. Next base: position 546,593 of record CAVPRZ010000009.1, on the reverse strand, counting down.
GGCGGTGCCGTCGTCGGGATCGACGTCCCACAGCACGGTGTACGGGAAGCCGGCCGCCGCCGCGGCCGCCCTGACCGTCGCGTTCTGGGCGCCGTCCGGCGGCCGGAAGAGCGGCTTCGTCGTCGCCCCGGTCGTCGCCGCGATCGCGCTGTCGGCGCGGCTCAGCTGGTCGGCGATCGCCGCTCGGGTCAGGCCGGTCAGGTCCGGCACGCTCCAGGTCGCGTCACCGACGGTCAGCAGGTCGGGATGGGCGGCGACGAGGGACAGGACGGACTTGGTGGCTGGGTCGGCCTCGGCCGACTGGCCGGTCGCGAACAGCGTCGCCGGCACCCGGTGGTCGACGAGCCACTGGACGATCGGCAGGCCCGACGCGCTCGTCCCGTCCACGACGTCGAACGTCAGGACGACCACGTTCGACTGGCGCGAGCCGTGGTTGACGAGGAGGCCGGTCCCATCGGCGGGTGGCGACTCCGCCGGACCGAGGCTGATCGATGCCTCCGGGGTCGGTGAGGCGCCCGGCGACACCTCGGGCGCCGTGTCGATCTTGACACCGGGAATGATCGTCAGCTTCCAGCCGACCTCGATCCGGTTCGGGTCGTACTTCTTGCTCTCCGGGTCGAGGCTTGGATAGCGGTCCCGGTTCCAGTAGGCGATGCTCCGGCCGGTCGTCTTGAACCGCTTGGCGATCGTCAACAGGTTGTCGCCCGGCTTGACCGTGTAGACGAGGGCGGTCGGGGTGGGCCTCGGGGTCGGCGTCGGCGACGCGGTCGGGGAGGGGATGGGCGTCGGTGTCGGGGCAAGGGTCGGGGTCGGGGTGGGGGTTGGCCGCGGCGGCCGGGTCGGGATGTCGCCGAGGCCGCAGCCCGACGCGCTCACCGCGATCAGGAGGCTCGCGGCGACGAGGACGGTGCGTGATCTTCGCTGGCGCCCCATCGGCCCCAGTGTGACGCGCCGCCGCCAATCGCGGTAACGGAGACCTCAGCCCGGGTCGATCTCCACGGTCGGCGGATCGACCGGCGTCGGCTCCTGGAGCGAGACCTCGGCGGCCAGCTCGAGCCCCTCTGCCGCGGTCGCGATCCGGCCGTTGCCCGTCCGCTTGGCTACGAAGCAGGCCCGGTCCGCGGCGAGCAGCACCTCCTCGGGGGTCGCACCGTCGACCGGGAACGTGGCGACCCCGATCGAGGCCGACACGATCGTCCCCGACGCGGTCCAGATCGGCTGCTCGGCGACCCTCCGGACGGCGTCGCGTGCCCGGTCGGCGACCCGCAGGGCCCCCGACCCATCGGTCCGTGGCAGGAGGATGGTGAACTCGTCGCCGCCGTAGCGGAACACGTGGTCCGCCTCACGCCCGGCATGGAGGAGCGCGTCGGCGATGGCCTGGAGGAGCCGGTCCCCGGCCGGGTGCCCGAGCTCGTTGTTGATCGACCGGAAGTCGTCGAGGTCGAGCATGATCAGGCTGAACGGATCGGCTTCCCGAACGGCCTGGACGAGGAACTCCTGGAAGGTCCCGTGGTTGAGCAGGCCGGTCAGGTCGTCGGACCGCGCCCGGATCTCGACGGCGCGGTGGATCTCGGCGTTGTTGAGGGCGATCGAGACCTGCGCCGCGAACAGCTTGACCAGCTCGAACTCCTCCTCGTTGAAGCGGTCATCGCGACCGAGCCGCTCGAGGGTCAGGACGCCCGAGACGCCCTCCCGGCCGCGCAGCGGCACGACGATCAGGCTGCCGTCCACCGGTCCCGTCGAGTCGAACTGGAGGACCCGCGGATCGGCCAGCTCGTCGGTCACGAGCTGGGGCTCGTTGTGCTGGAGGACCCAGGTCGCGACGCCGGTCTCCCCCGGCTCCCATGGCTGCGAGGTAGTCCTCGGCGTTGACCCCGCGCGCGGTCAGCGGGGTGAGCACGTTGGCCCGTCGGTCGTACACCTCGATCGAGATGTTGTCGTAGCTCACGAGGTTGCCGAGCCGGTCGGTGATCTTGTCGAGGACACCGACCGGATCGAGCGTGGTCAGGATCGACTCGGTGATCTGGAGGAGCTCGCGCTGGTTGCGGAGCTGGCGCTCGAGCGCCGCCGACCGCTCGCGCAGGAGCTGGGTCGAATCGGCGTTGACGAACGCCTGGGCGGCGAAGCTCGCATAGATCTCGAGCAGCCGCAGGTCGTCCGCCGAGAACCGGTCGAGGCCAAGCTTGGACAGCACGAGGACGCCGATGACCTGGTCGTCGAAGAGCATCGGAGCGAGGAGCATCGACTCGTCCAGGTCGTCCTCGGTGCCGGGGATCGTCTCGGCGCGCGGGTCCGACGCCGCGTCGGGCAGGTACTGGGCGACACCGTGGGCGGCCACCCAGCCGGTGATCCCCACCCCGACCCCGATCCGGAGCTGCTCGGGCGTCTCGTCGACGTACTCGCCGACCTGGCCCCGGAAGGCGACCGGCACGAGGTCGTCGCCGACGATCCGGTAGACCCGGACGTTGTGGTAGTCGATGAGCTCGTGGAGCTCCTTCGCGATCGCCAGCCCGATCTCGGCCTCGGTGGTCAGCCGGTTGAGCCGGTTGCCGAGCTGCTGGATCGACTGGAGCTGAGCGGCCCAGGTCGCCATCCGCACGGCGTCTGCGGTGGGCGTGCCGCTCGCGACGGTCGGGCCGTCATCGTCCGCTCGCTGGTCGCGCCGTGCCGGCTCGACCGGCCGGAGGCGTCCGAGGCGTTCGTCGGCGGCGCGACGCGACCGCGCTCCGGGCGAGGGGCGGAGCCCGACCGCGGACCCCTCGGCGGCGGCCAGGAAGCCCTGCAGGTCGCCCAGCCGGTAGCGGCGGTCACCGCGCGGGTTGATCCGGTAATAGCGCAGCCGGCCCTGGTCGCTCCACGCCCGGATCGTGTTGGGGTGGACGCCGAGCAACCGGGCCGCCTTCGTCACGGAGAGGGTCGCATCCGCCGGCCGTTCGATGAGCAATGTCCGCAGGTCTTCATGAGGAAATGTGAGGCGAAGCCAGCCTAGGCAACCTCACAGTTCTTCTCTATAGGACGAACGTACGGCCCCGCCGGCCGGTCGAACGGCTCAGCCTCCCGGTGGTCCCTGCGGACCTCTGCCGGAGGTGATCCGGACGTACACCAGGGTGGCCGCCACGCTGACCACGGCGATCAGCGCGACGACGGCGATCGCGAGCAGCGGCGCTCCGACGAGGCCCGGGCCCTCCCCGGCGCTGCGCGTGTCGCCACCCGGCGCCGGGCTCGCGATCGGGGCGCTGCCGGTCGCGGCCGGCAGGACGCCGGCCCCGACGGCGCCGACGATGGCCCACCCGAGCGCCAGCGCGATGAGGCCCACTCCGGCCGCGAGCAGCCCGAGGGCGGCGAGCGGCCGGGTGCGCCGTCCACCGGCCAGCAGCTGCATGGCCTCCGCGGTCTCGACCGTCGACAGGATGAGTGGCCGTCCCAGCCCGGCGCCCAGCACGACGGTCCCGTCGGGGCGGGTCGCCGGCACCCCGAGCACCGTGGCGTGCTCGACCGCGGACACCTGCTGGATCCTCAACCGGAGGGGCGTCGCGGGTGGCGTGCCCGCGGGTACCCGATCGGGCGCGTCGGCCGCGGTCCCGACCGATTCGCGGGGCAGGACGACGAGCCCGTCGCCGAGGGCCGCGCCGTCGATGGCGATCGAGGCGAGGCCCTCGCGGACCTCGAACGGGACGACCTGCACGTCGTCCTCGATCGCCGTCCAGCGGCCGCGCCGATCGCCGAGCTCGAGCCGGCGGCGGCGGTACACCAGTGGGCGAGCGTGCTCGTCCGGAAAGTCCTCGGCGCTGTCGAGCCGGCCGTCCACCCGCAGGTAGCGCGGTCGTCCGGAGGCGGCGACCGCCTCGGCCTCCTCGATCGTCGCCCGAGGTGTCGCCGCCAGGAGTCGCCCGACGCGGTAGCCCGGACCGAACGATCGGAGGACGAGTGCGCCACCGCCGAGGGCGACGAGACCCGCCACGGCGACGACCAGGGGTTCCACGAGGCCGGATGATACCGGCGCCGGACACGAAAGGGCCCAGAGGAACCTACCCGGCGCGTGGGCGTTGATGCGATCGCCGCCGTTAGCGCTGTTCGGCCCCTCCGGGCTGGCACCTACGCTACGGCCCGCGGGCCCCTTTGGTCAACGGCCCTCGTCCACCGAATGCGGTGTTTCCGAGCCGCTTGTCCACCGCCCGTCCACAGGCCGGCCGACGCCGTCGGCGACGGCCGGCCGCGTTCGTCCCCAAACAGAGCCCGGTCGATCAGGCCGCCGCAGGCCGCCCGGTGCGTGGATCGAGCGCCGTCAGCTGGCCCGCGTAGCTGGTCAGGACGAGTCGCCCGCCGACGAGCTCGGCATCGGTGACGACGTCGGAGTGGGCCACCCGCCAGGCGACCTCGCCATCCCCGCCGACCGCGAACGTCTCGATCTCGGCCTGGACGAGGACGTGCGGCAGGCGCGACGAGCCGAGGACCACGAGGACCGGCGTGCCGGACCGGTGCGACCAGCGCAGGTCGCCGGTCCGCGTCTCGAAGGCGTAGGTCATGAACCCGTACTTGGCCACGAGCACGCCCGCGCTGTCCCACAGCAACGCCGCCGGGTCGTCGAAGATCGGTGAGGCGAGCCGGGCGGTCCACGGCCCGCCGGGTGTCTCGACCCGCAGCTCCGCCCGGCACATCGGCTCGAACGCCGCCGAGACGAGCCGGCCGTGGTCGGTCAGCGGGCCGCCGCCCTCGGTCAGGGCGAAGACGGCCGGACCCTGACCGCTGCCGCCCCATCGGAAGCGGACGCGCACGCCGCCCGGGTAGTCGACCGTGGCGTGACGGGGCTCGGCGGTCATCCCGCCGGGGTCGAGCTCGATTCCAGCGTCGGTGGCGTCGGCGGCCGCTCCTCGGCCAGCGGGGCGACGATCGCGTTCGCCAGCGTCCGAAGGGTCGCCGGCGAGACCGGGAAGACGGCGGTCGGCGTGCCCGCCGCCGCCCAGACCTCCGGGAAGCGACCGAGGTCGGGGTCCATCACGACCCGGATCGGTCGACTGTGACCGATCGGCGGGATGCCCGCCGATCGTGAACCCGGTCAGCTCGTTCGCCTCGCGAGCGGTCGCCCGCCGGATGTCGGCTGCTCCCGGTGATCGCGGCCAGGCGGGCCAGGTCGACCCGGTTCGGGCCGGACACGAGGCAGAGGATCGGCTCGACCTCGCCGTCGTCGGCCGGAGCGACGAACACGAGCGACTTGACGATCTGGCCGATCTCGGCCCCGACGGCGGCGGCTGCCTCCTCGGCGGTGTGGGTCGACTCGTCGAAGACCCGGATGTCGAGGGTCACGCCCTTCCGCGCGGCGGCCTCCCGGACGCGCTGGATCCCGGGGTGCTCGTCGGGCTCGGACACGGCCGGAGTCTACCATCGGGCGGTCGGGTAGCATCGCCGGGTGGACGCGATCCTGTTCGACTGGGACGGCACGCTGGCCGACACGCTCGGGGCGATCTACCGGGCGAACGTCGAGGTCATGGCCGCGCTCGGGCTCCCGTTCGACCCGGCCATCTACCGGCGCCACTTCGCGCCGGACTGGCGGGTGATGTACGAACGCCTCGGGGTCCCGGCCGACCGGCTCGAGGAGGCGAACGAGCGCTGGTGGGCGGCGCTCGACGAGACCGACACGGTCCTCTTCCCGGGCGTGCGCGAGATGCTCCAGCGGCTCGCCGCCGCCGGTCACCCGCTTGGGATCGTGACCGCCGGCAGGAGCGACCGGGTCGGCGCCGAGCTCCGCCTTCACGGGATCGAGCCGCTGTTCGGGGCGATCGTCTACGGCGACGATGGCGGGGCCCAGAAGCCAGACCCCGCGCCGCTCCGCTCGGCCCTCGCGACGCTCGGCGTCGCCGCCCACCCGTCCGCCAGCACCTACGTCGGCGACACGCCCGACGACATGCGGATGGCCGTCGCCGCGGGCGTCCAGGCCGTCGGGATCGAGTCCGTCCTGGGCGATGCCGGGGAGCTCCGTGCGGCGGGCGCGACCGAGACGGCCGCCACGACCGTCGAGTGGGCGCGCCGGCGGTTCGCCGTCCCGACCGATCGGCCCCCGCTCCTCGCCGGCTGAGCGGCGCCGGCGATGCGAGCCCTGATCGTCGCCGCGGGCGCGCCTCCCGAGCGGGCGGCGCTCGATCGCTGCGTGGCCGGGTTGGGCTGACGGCGCCGAGCTGGTCATCGCCGTCGACGGCGGGGCGGACACTGCGGACCGACTCGGGCTCCGGCCCGACCTGGCCGTCGGCGACTTCGACTCGATCGCCCCCGGCGGCCTCGAGCGGCTGCGTGCCGCCGGGGTCCCGGTCGAGGTCGCGGCGGTGGCCAAGGACGAGTCGGACACGGAGCTGGCGATCCGGGCCGCACTCGCCCGTGGCGCCGACGCCCTGACGATCGTCGGCGGGCTCGGCGGCCGGCCCGACCACCTGATCGCCAACGTCGGCCTCCTCGCCCTCGACGCGCTCGGTCGAGCGGCCGGTCGAGCTGCTCGACGAGCGCAGTCGGATCTCGCTGCTGCGCGGGCCGGGGCGGCGTGAGCTCCGCGGCCGCGTCGGCGACCTTGTCTCGCTCCTGCCGCTGGGCCCGGGCGTCGACGGGGCGTCGACTGCCGGTCTGGCCTGGCCGCTCGCGAACGAGGCCCTGCCGGTGGGTCCGGCGCGGGGCCTGTCGAACGTCCGGGTCGAGCCCGTGGCGAGCGTCGCGATCCGCTCCGGGCTGCTTGTCGTGGTCGAGACGGTGGTCGCGCCCGACGGTCGCTGATGGCTCGGGCGAGCTCTGCTAGGCTGCCGGAATGAGCACGCCTGCCGCCGGCGACCGGGCCCCCGAGGTCGCGCTGCCCGACGAGAGCGGGACGATCCACCGGCTGTCCGACCAGAAGGGGCGCTGGACGCTGGTCTACTTCTACCCCGAGGACGACACGCCCGGCTGCACGACCGAGGCCTGCCAGTTCCGGGACCTCCACGACGACATCCAGGACGAGGGCGCCGAGGTCTGGGGGATCAGCCCCGACGGCGCGTCGAGCCATCGTCGCTTCCGCGAGAAGTTCTCGCTGCCGTTCACCCTGCTCTCGGACGAGGACCACGCGGTCGCCGAGGCCTACGGCGCGTGGGCGCTCAAGAAGAACTACGGCCGCGAGTACATGGGGATCGTCCGCTCGAGCTTCCTCGTCGACCCGGCCGGGACGGATCGCCCGGGCCTGGCCGCGGGTCAAGGCCGACGGCCACGCCGCCGAGGTCCTCGCCGCGCTGGCCGAGGCGAAGGCCGGTGCGGCCCGCTGAGCGCGACCCGGCGCGACATCGGGGACGCGTCGGGCATGAAGGGAGGCCTCGCCCGTGGGGGGAGACGAGCGAAGCCTCGGGCACGATTGTACGGCTCTGCGTCCGTAGTGCAACCCGAATCTGCGGGGGCCGGGCGAGGCCGTCGCGACCGCGCCGCCGGTCGATGACCGAGGCCTCGACCGAGGCGGTTGCCGGGCCGCCCGCGCCGACCGCCCACGACTGGCGGCCGGCCCGGTTCATGGTCATCGTCGCCCACCCGGACGACGCCGACTTCGGGCCGGCGGCGACGGCCGCCCGCTGGATCGACGCCGGCTCGGTCGGCTGGCTCGTCTGCTGCACGAGCGGCGACCAGGGTGGCGAGGACCCCGACCTCGATCCGCTGGCGCTCGCGGCGACCCGCGAGGCCGAGCAGCGCGCCGCGGCGGAGATCGTCGGCTATGCCGGGGTCAGCTTCCTCCACCAGCCGGACGGGGCGCTTGCCAACGACCTCGCCGCTCCGCGAGCTGCTCGTCCGCGAGATCCGCACGTTCCGCCCCGATGCGGTCCTGCACCCAGGATCCCGACGTCGTCGTCTACCCCGACGGTGGGATCAACCACACCGATCACCGGGCCGCCGGCATCGCCGCGGTCGACGCGGTCTACCCGGCCGCCCGCAACCCGATGGCCTTCCCCTGGCTGGCCCGCGACGGGCTGGCAGCCCCATCGCGTCCGCCGCGTCTACCTGTTCTGGACCGCCGCTCCGAACGCCTGGATCGACGTCTCCGCCACGCTCGGGCGGAAGATCGACGCGCTGATTGCCCACGCCAGCCAGATCAAGGATCGGGACGGGCTCGCGACCCGGATCAGCGGGCTGGGCCCGCGACGACGGGGCCCGGATCGGCGTCGAGGCGGCGGAGGACTTCCGCCTGGCGATCATCGACGACGACGAGGACGAAGCGCCCCTCCCGTCCTGAGTCGCGAGCCGCGGTCGCCGGCCTGTCGGGCGCCTCGCCGGCGAGACGCGCTCAGGGCTGGAGGAGGAGCGGCCGGACCCGGCCCCAGGCGTTCCACAGCTCGGTCAGCCCCTCCGCGCGCCCGCGAAGCAGGGCGACCATCTCGCCGAGGGTGAGCCCGCCGGCCGCCCCGGCCAGGAACTCGCCAGCGGCGACCGCGACACCCCGGTAGAGCTCGTGCCGTCTCGGCCTCGGTCGGCCAGCGCCGGATCCGCATCGGGTCGAACCCGGCATAGCCGACGGCGAGCGACAGGTCGCGCTGGCTCGGGACTCGCCCGTCGACGAAGCCGCCGAACCCGTCGAAGTGGTAGCCGAACGAGGCGAGGGCGGTGGCGATGTCGCGGCACTGGGCCGGGCTGAAGCCGGACCAGAACGGGTGGTCGGCCGGGAACTCGAGCGCGGATGCCTCGATCGCCCGGGCGACGATCGCGTCGACGAGCCCGCTCAGCCGCCAGCTGCCAGCGACGCCGCTCCGCGTCGACCCCGGCGGCGAGGCTCGTCGCCACCCGGTCCATCGCGTCGCGATCGCCGCGCAGGAGCTTGAGGATCGCCGGCTCGTGGTCGCCGAAGACGCGCTGGGCGGCCTCCTCGTCGACCGGCCGGCCACCGGGCTCGAGGTCGAGTCCGAGCAGCCTCGGCCGGGCCGTGCCCTCGGCCTCCTGGCCGACCGGCGGCTTCCCGGCCTGGCGCGCCTGCTCGGCCTCCTCGCAGGCGGCCAGCGCCTCGCGCGCGGCGACGCAGGCCACCGCGGCCGACTCGGCGTTGATCCGGGCCGCGTCGGCCTCCAGGGCGAGTCGCTCGATGTCGAGGAGCATCGCCGCAGCCGCCTCGCGCTCGTGGGCGGCCTCCTGCTCAGCCTCCTGGGCGGTTCGATTGATCCGGTCGATCTCCTGGAGCCAGTCGCGGGCCGCGCCCTCGACCGCCTCGCGCGACTGGGCCGCGATGTTCGCCCGGCGGAACTCGGCCCAGGCCGACTCCTTCGTCATCCGGACGGTCCGCGGATCGGCCACGGCGGCCGCTCGCTCGCTCCGCCCGACGTGCTCGTCGTAGGCCCGCTGGGCCTCCCTGGCCCGAGCGGCCGCGGTCTCGGCAGCCTCGCCGAGCCGATCAGCGAGGGCGCACCGCTCGTCGGCCGTGCGGCGCTCCGCGGCGCAGGCGTCGGAAACGGGCGGCGCGGCCTCGGGGCCGGTCATCGAGCGCCCGTGCTCCGGGATGACCGTGTGGCCAGGGCGTCGTCGTTCGTGGCGAAGATCGGGTCGGGCTCGGGCCGGATCGGGATCGCGACCGGCGACCGACTGGGGGCCGATCGAACGGGCGTTCGGTCGGCCGCTGCATCCGCGGCCAGGATCGACGGGTCGGCGGGACCGCCGCGGGCCGCGCCGACGGTGCTGACGGTGCCCGGCGGGACGAGCCCGGACAGGGTCGCCGGGGGCCGGCGCGGGACGGCGTCGGTCGAGACGGTGACCCGGATCTCGCGCGGGGCGGGCGGTCGTGCCCGGATGACGATGGAGAGGGCCGCCCCGCTGGCGACCCCGAGGACCAGCCCGAGGGCCAGGAAGGCGAACTCGCTCGCGGTCAACTGCATCCTCGCTCGTCGTGGCCCGGGAGGGCGGGCCGGACGGACCCGCCCCGAGGGTAGCTGCGACGGCGGAGCCCGTCAACTCGCGCGGACCGGTTCGCACGCTACGCCTCCGCACGTGCAGGGCGCCCGTCGGCGATGGTAAATTCGGCCCGGTCGGCGGTCCACGCCGCACCATCCCGCCAGTCCGAGCCGATCGCAGGGAAAGGCACGACTCCCCCTTGGCCATCGACCCGAACCAGGAATTCCTCGTCCAGCCCGTCGACGCGTCCTGGCTCCAGTGCAACATCGAGTGCCAGGAGGCCTGCCCGGTCGGCACGAACTGCCGGGGCTACCTCAACCTCGCCGCCGAGGGCCGGTTCGAGGAGGGCTACATCCTCGTCGCGCGAGCCGAACCCGGTCGCGGCGATGTGCTCGTACGTCTGCTCCGCCCCGTGCGAGCGAGCCTGCCGCCGCGGCGACATCGACCGGCCGCTGGCGATCCGGGCGATGAAGCGGTTCCTCGTCGAGTGGCACGAGGCCTCGGGGATCCCCGAGGTCATGCCGGCGATCGACGCCGCGCGCCGGAGCGGGTCGCGGTCGTCGGGGCCGGACCGGCCGGCCTGGCAATCGCCCGCGAGCTCGCCCTCAAGGGCTTCGGCGTGACCGTCTTCGACAGCCTGCCGTACGCCGGCGGGACGATGCTCATCGGGGTCCCGGCGTTCCGCCTGCCGCGCGAGGCGATCGAGATGGACGTCCGGCTCATCGAGCGGCTCGGGGTCACGTTCCAGTACGACACGACGATCGGCGTCGACATCACGTTCGACCAGCTCCAGGCCGACTTCGACGCGGTCGCGATCACGCGCCGGAGCGATGGACGCCGTCGCCCTCGACGTCCCGGGCGGCGACCTCGAGGGCGTCGACTACGGGGTCGACTTCATGAAGAAGGCGAACCTCGGCCAGGAGCTCGACCCGGGCCGGGACGTCGTCGTCATCGGCGGCGGCTACACGGCGATGGACTGCTCGCGGACGAGCCTCCGCCACGGCGCCGAGCACGTGACGATCGCCTACCGGCGGACCCGCTCGGAGCTCGTCGTCGACGAGGAGGAGCTCGGCGAGACGGAGCGCGAGGGCGTCCGGATGGAGTTCCTGGCCAGCCCGATCGAGGTCCTCGGCGAGGACGGCCACGTCACCGGCGTCCGGTTCATCCGCAACCGCCTCGGGCGAGCCCGACGCGTCGGGCCGGCGCTCGCCGGTGCCGATCCCCGGCTCCGAGTTCACGATCAAGGCGGACACCGTGATCCCGGCCGTGTCCCAGGCCGCCGACCTCTCGTTCCTGCCGGTCGAGTCGACCTTCGAGGTGAACCGCGGCCGGGTCAAGGTCGACCCGGCGACCTACGCGACGAACGTCCGCGGGGTGTTCGCCTGCGGCGACTTCGTGACCGGCCCGACGACGCTCATCGAGGCGGCCGGCCACGGCAAGAAGTGCGCCTACGCGATCGACCGCTACCTGACCGGCCAGACCGACGTGTCGGTCGTCGCGAACGTCAAGATCACCAGCTCGTGGCGCCACGACATGCCCGAGTTCTACGACGTCCTGCCCCGCCAGCACATCCCGATGGTGCCGCTCGAGGCACGGATGCCGTCGACCGATCCGGCGGTCAACTTCACGACCCCGGTCGAGCTCGGCTACACCGCCAACCAGGCCGTCGCCGAGTCGACCCGCTGCCTGATGTGCAACTTCAACATCTGGTTCGACCCGTTCCGCTGCGTCCTGTGCGGGGCCTGCGCCGACGTCTGTCCGGAGGGCGTCATCCACATGGTCGACGTCAACCAGCTCAAGACCGAGGGGCTCCTGCCCGAGATCGAGGAGGCCTACGGCTGGGCCCAGGGCGCGGCGATGATCCTCGACGAGGAGCGCTGCATCCGCTGCGCCCTGTGCGTCAAGCGATGCCCGTTCGACGCCATTACGATGGAGCGGTTCGAGCTCCAGGAGGTCTCGACGCGACGGCCGGCTCTACAAGGAGTCGTACCGTGACGCCCAGCTCGCGGGAACTGCGGGCGTGGCAGGAGGCGCCAGGTGAGTTTCCTCGAGCGGGTGGACCAGTCCATTCGCCGAAGCCCGGTGTGGCGGTCGCTGTTCCGTCAGCCGTACCCGTCCGACGAGCGGTCGCGGGCGTACGCGGTGATGAACAACGTCTTCCTGCACATCCACCCGGTCCGGGTCCGCCAGCACGCCGTCCGGTTCGCCTACACGTTCTGCCTGGGCGGGCTGAGCTTCTTCCTGTTCCTGGTCCTGACCGTGACCGGGGTCTACCTGATGTTCTTCTACGTCCCGTCCGACGTGCAGGCCTACTCGAACATCCTGGACATCCAGAGCCAGGTGACGTTCGGGCTGCTGACCCGCAACATCCACCGCTGGGCCGCCCACCTGATGGTCTTCTTCGTGTTCCTGCACATGATGCGGGTCTTCTACCACGGGGCCTACAAGCCGCCGCGCGAGTTCAACTGGGTCGTCGGGGTCGTCCTGCTGTTCGTGACCGTCATGCTCAGCTTCACCGGCTACCTGCTGCCGTGGGACCAGATCGCCTACTGGGCGATCACGATCGGCTCGAACATGGGCGGCTACGTGCCGATCTTCAACACCCCGACGAAGCTCCTCCTGCTCGGCGGCCTGGAGGTCGGCCAGAACACCCTCCTGCGCTTCTACGTGCTCCACATCATGGTGTTCCCGCTTCTGGCCGCAGTCTTCCTGGCAGTCCACTTCTGGCGAATCAGGAAAGATGGCGGGATCTCCGGTCCGCTATGAGCAGCTTGCGAGCGACCCATGTCTGACGTGAAGACCCCGCAAGAGCCTCGGGTCGTGCTCCCCGTCGACCCGACCCGAAGGACCGAGATCGACAAGCAGCGGGTGCCGATGTCGGCCCGGCCGTATCGGCTGCTGGCGCTGGTCAAGCAGGACGCCGTCGTCCGGGTCCAGAAGGAGCCCGACGACACGGTCATGACCTGGCCGCACCTGCTGACGATCGAGTTCCTGGCGGCCGGCGTCATGTCGGTCTTCCTGCTCCTGATGGGCGTGTTCGTGAACGCCCCGCTCGAGGAGCTGGCCAACAGCAGCGTCACCCCGGCCGTGGCCAAGGCGCCGTGGTACTTCCTCGGCCTCCAGGAGCTGCTGGCCTACTTCCATCCGGTCGTCGCCGGCGTGCTCGTCCCGACGTTCTTCCTCGTCGGGACGGCGCTCATCCCGTACGTCGACCGCGGCAGCCTGCAGGCCTTCCGACCGTCCGAGCGGAAGACCGCCGTCGTCCTGTTCTCGATCTTCGCCACGCTCGGCCTGGTGCTGACCTTCGTCGGGATCTTCTTCCGCGGAGCCGGCTACTCGTTCCAGGCCCCGTTCGTCACCCCGTTCGCGTTCCACTTCAACCTCTAGGCCCAGGAAACGGATCTCCGTCATGAGCAACTACCAGGTCGAACCGGTCGCCCGCCCACAGGCCCTCTCGAAGGAGGCCATCAAGGCGCTGCGCCACGAGCAGGTCCAGGGCCTGTCGCGGCGGACGCTCCTCCGAACCTCGCTCGGAGCGGCCATCGGGCTGTGGCTGCTCGAGCTCGCTGCCGGGTCGCTCGGCTTCCTCTGGCCGGCCATCGCCAGCGGCAACCGCAGCCAGGTGCGGGTCGGCACGTTCAAGGACGTCAAGACCGCCAACTCGCAGCCTGCCCGTCGATGAAGGCTTCCCCGCCTACTACCAGGACGCCAAGTCGTTCGTGGTGCTCATCGACCCGTCGCGCCAGGAGTTCATCCCGGGCGAGGACAAGACCGGTGACGGCACCGCGCTCAACGTCCGGGCGATGTACCAGCGCTGTCCGCACCTCGGCTGCAAGCCGAACCCGTGCCTCAAGAACTTCTGGATCGAGTGCCCCTGCCACGGCTCGCGCTACGACCGGCTGGGCACCAAGGCGCTCGGCCCGGCGTACGGCCCGGCGCCGCGCGGGCTCGACCGGTTCTCGATCATCGTCAAGTCCGACCAGGCGCTCTACGTCGACACCCTGAAGATCACCCTCGGACCGCTCCCGGTCGCGCTCGGCCAGCCCGGTCTCATCCCGCCGAAGTCCGCGACCGGATGCATCTGACCGCGTTGATCGATCACCACGACTCCCGAGGAGCCGCATGACCGACCCGTCCGGGACCGATCCCGAGCGCCTGCCCGAGCCGGGATCGGCCGAGCGGCTGCCCGCGACGCGGCCGCCGAGCGAGCCGGCCCCGGTCGAACGCTTCGCCGCGCCCCAGAGCGCCCACCAGATGGCGCTCACCCCGGAGCGCGCGGCGGGGATCGTCCGCCAGAGCGGGAGCGCCCGCTGGGTGGGCTTCCTCGCGACGTCTGATCGTCGTCCTGTTCGTGATCCTCTACTACTTCTACGAGCTCGGGATCCCCGGGATCGACCAGTCGAGCCGGCTCGCCAACGAGGAGCAGGCCCAGTCGGTGACCAAGGTCCAGCGTGGCTACACCCTGTTCCAGACCTACTGCGCCCGCTGCCATGGGGCGAACGGCCAGGGCGGGATCGGCCCGGTCCTCAACGACCAGATGAAGCTGGCCACCCACCTCACGGCGGCCTACATCAACAACGTCCTGACCGCCGGCGGACGCTACGTCTGCGGCAACCCCGACAGCCTGATGCCGGTCTGGGCCGCGATCAATGGCGGGCCGCTCAACTACATCCAGATCACCGACCTGATCGAGTTCATCCGCGCCCCGAACAACGTGACCTACGAGGTGCGCGACCCGGGCACCAACGAGCCAGTCGAGAGCGGCGGCAAGGTCCAGACGTTCACCGGCTGGCGCGACCCGAACTTCACCCCGCCCGAGACCGCCACCCCGGTGCCGGCCTGCTGGAGCCAGCCGGCCACCGCCTCGCCGGGCGCTGCCGGGTCGCCCGGAGCGAGCGCCTCCCCGGGGGCCGCCGAATCCCCGGCGGCGTCGGGCGCGACCGGCGGGATCGTGCTGAACGAGGTCGCAAGCGGGGTCAACTTCGAGACGACGAGTCTCGAGGCGCCGGCCGACAAGGCCTTCCAGATCGCGTTCGACAACCAGGATCCCGGCATCCCCCACAACATCCAGATCGCGGACTCGTCCGGCAAGTTCGTGTTCGAGGGCGACACGGTCAACGGGCCGGCCCAGATCACCTACAACGTCCCGGCGCTCCCCGCGGGCGCCTACAAGTTCAGCTGCAAGTGGCACCCCAACATGATCGGGGACCTCACGGTCAAGTAGGCGCATCCGCGGTCCGACTCCGCTCGGGCCGCGGCGGGATGGGAGGACGATGGCGGCACCTGCGATCGGCGCGGGCACGGTGGGTCAGCGGCGGGTCCTGTTCGGCCTGCTCGACCGCGACGGCTGGACGTGGGCCTCGGTCAAGGCCGCGATCTGGTTCGTGATCATCGTGATGATGCTCGGCTACATTCCCGACCGGGCGTACTACTTGACCGTCTTCCCGACGATCGACCTCGGGGTGATGCTCTACTCGCCGGTCAACTTCTGCCCGCCCTCGAACCGGACCCTGCCCTGCCCGGCGCCCGTCGGCGCGACGCTGCCCTGGGACCCGTCACCGAGCGAGCTCGCCCTGCCCGCCGGTCGGACGGGCGGCACCGCCGTCCAGCTCGGGCTCAACCTCGTCTACGTCGCCGGAAGCGATGGCAAGGCGGCCACGGACACGACCTTCACCGCGCCGCTCTATTCGGGCACCTTCGGGCCGTGGCTCGCAGGCCCGAAGCTGCCGGCGGCGCGTGGCTCGGCGGCGACCGCCGTCTTCAGCAGCGCCGTCTACGTGGCCGGGGGCAACGACGCCGACGGGAAGCCGAGCGACACCGTCTTCGCGGCCCAGCAGGACGTGAGCAGCGCCCAGATCGGGAACTTCCTGCCGAGCGACGCCCTCAAGCTGCCGGAGGCCCGGGCGGACGCCGCCATCGTCGTCGCCAGCGACGGGCTCATCGTCATCGGCGGGACGAACGGGACGGCCGTCCAGGCCACCGTCTGGAAATCGTCGACCGACAAGAACGGCAAGCTCACCGCCTGGAAGGCGCAGGCACCGCTGCCGGCCGGGCTGTCGCAGGCATCGGCGGCCATCGTCGGCGACTACCTGTACGTCTACGGCGGCCGCGACGCCAACGGGCCGACGAACGCGGTCTACCGCGGGACGATCAGCAAGGACGCGGCGACGCTGGGCCAGATCGTGCAGTGGGCGACGCCGACCGGGTCGTCGGCCGACAAGGTCAACCTGCCGGCGCCGCGGGCCCGTGCCGCCGGCTTCTCGGCGAACGGCGGCCTCTACCTCGTCGGCGGCGAGGATGCGTCTGGACTCCAGCCGCAGATGTACTGGACCGTCCCGGACGCCAAGGGCGACATCTCGGGCTGGCAGCATCTCGACGCGACCGACCTGCCGACCGGGGTGGCCGGCTCGTCGGCGATCGTCAGCGGGTCCCAGACGTTCCTCATCGGCGGGACGACGTCCGAGCAGCCAGCTCTGGCCGGCAGCGCCCGGGCGAACCTCGCGCCGCAACCGCCGTTCTTCCAGCTCGGACTGTTCGGGTTGACCGTGCCCGCCCTCAAGATCGGCGGCGAGATCGGCCAGCAGCTCGGCTACATGAACGCCGCCGGCGTCGCCACGGTCAACTTCATCATCCTGCTGCTCATCGGCTGGGCGTTCGCGCACAAGGAACGCACGAAGGCGATCGTCGACCGGATCCGCCGCCGGAACCGCTGATCGAGGCGCGCCGGCCTGGCCGGCCCCGCGGCACCGCGCCGCGCACCCGACGGTCGCTCGTCGCGACGACGCTAGGAGCCTCCGTCGGCCGTCCCGGGGACGGCGCCCTCAGCGGGCCCCAGCGGGCCGCGTCGGACCGGCAGGCCGGCGCGCTCCCAGGCGATCATCCCGCCGGCCACGTTCAGGGCGTCGGGGTAGCCGTTCGCCGCGAGATACGCGGCGGCCAGCGCGGATCGGTTGCCGGACTGGCAGATGACCAGGAGCGACCGGTCGGCCGGGAGCTCCCGGTAGCGGACGCCGAACGAGGACAGCGGGATGAGCACCGCGCCGTCGGCCCGCCCGCCGACGACCTCGCCGAGCTCACGCACGTCGACGAGGAGGGCAGCCGGACCGCCGTCCGCGGCGGCGTCCAGGCGGCGTCCGGCCTCGCGGACGTCGATCGCGGGGACGGCGGACGGATCGAAGGGCCGGGTCACGCCCGTCTCGGGATCGGCGGCGGATCGGCGTCGGTCGGCCGATCGGCCTCCGCGGCCAGCCGGGCGTCGATCGACGCGACGAGGGCGGGGAGGTCGATCCCGGCGGCAGGGGAGTGCCGATCGGCCCGGAACCGAGCCAGCGCCGGGTCGTCCGAGGGTCCGACGAGCGACGCCAGCCGGAGCCTCGCCCCGACGAGGTTCTTGCGCACGCCACCGGGGTTGCCCCGCGAGCGCATGGACGCCGGCCGCGGCCAGCTTGATCAGGCCGCTGTCGAGGGTCCGCTCGGCAGGGTCGGCGGTGCCCATCCAGGCCGGCTCGAGCAGCTCGTGGGCCAGGAACCAGTCGCCCCGATCGTAGGCGGCCAGGCCGGCTGCGAACGCGGCCCGTCGATCGGCGTCGGGCAGGGGACGGTAGGCCTTCCGCCGGCCGCGCTCGATGACCGTCCGGGCCGTCACGCCAGCTCGATCAACGGCCGCCGCCCGGCGAAGCCGTCGTCCATCTCGTGCCACCATCCGACGTCGTCCTCGCCGAGCCGCCAGCACAGCCAGACCTGCCGGCCGCTGACGAGCGCCGGGAAGTCGATGAGGCCGGTGTCGATGTCGCGCAACGTGATCCCCCAGCCGTCGATCCGGGCGACCGTGGCCTGCATCTGATCGACCAGGCCCTGCATCCGCAGCCGGAGCCGGCGCTGGTCGTCGCCGGGATCGGACGTGTCGAACGTGGCCTTGAGCTCGCGCAGCTCGTCGCGCTGGCTGCGCAGGATGGTCAGCATCTCGGACAGCTCGGGAATCCGGTCGTTCGCCCGATCGAGCGTGTAGAACGTGGTCACCGGCCGATTCTAGCGGCGGACCTGCCGATCACGGAGGGTGAACCCGTGGGTCGTCCGGCCGGATCCCGTCACGCGGCCGCGCCCGGGGCGAGTCCGAGGACCGGCAGATCGGCCGGCAGCTCGTCGACGGTCGCCAGCACCGCCCCGCCGTCGCGGAGCCGGCCGACGAGGCTCTCCACGGCCTCCAGCGTCGCCTCCGGCCAGGTGTGGAGGAGGATGACCGCCCCGTCGCCCTTGCCGAGCGCGTCGGATGCCGCCTGGACCTCGATCGTTGCGCCCGTGCGATCGGGCTCCCAGTCCTCGGCCGCAACGTCCCAGTGGACGTTCCGGTAGCCCGAGTCGCGGAGCGCCTCGATCACCCGCGGGTCATCGTGGCCGGCTCCGAAGGGACAGCGGAACCAGGGGGCGGGCGACACCCCGGCGTTCTCGACGATCGCCTCGTGGGCCGAGCGAATGTCCTCGGTCAGTCCCGCGTCCGACAGGAGCGGCAGTCGGACGTGGTAGAAGCCGTGGCTCCCGACGAGGTGGCCGGTCTCGGCGATCCGGCGGGCCGTGCGCGGATAGGCCTCCGCCCAACGCCCCTGGATGAAGAACGTCGCCCGCACCGCGAGGCGGTCCAGCGCGTCGAGGAGCTCGTCCTGGACGCCAGGCCGACATCGCGGCCGGTCGGGATGCTCGGCGTCGAAGGTCAGGGCGATCCTCGGCTCGGTCACCGCGCAAGTATCGGCCATCGTCTCGACGCATCACCGACCGGTCGGACGGCGCCCGGCCCGATGCTAGACTCGCCCCGGGCCGTTAGCTCAGCGGTAGAGCAGCCGCCTTTTAAGCGGTCGGTCGTGGGTTCGAATCCCACACGGCTCACCACCGGAGGTTCGCAGCGGGGGCGCCGTCGCCGCCCCGCACCGACTCGGAGGAAGCGGGGCCCGTCGCATCGCCTGCGAGCGACGCCGTCACAGTCCGGCGACACGGCGCACCTGCCTTGGTCGACCGTCGCCGGACCCAGCCGGCGCCAGAGAGGAGGAGCCATGGCTCGCTATGGCAACCGGCGGAAGCCGTATGCCGACGACACCAGGAACGACTCGAGCGGTTGGGTCGAGATCAAGGTCGCGAAGCTGCTGCCGCAGGCGCGGGACGGCTGCACGATCCCGTTCCGCCTCTTCGTGAACCGGATGGCGAGCAGCTCCCCGGACTGGGAGGCGTTCCTGCACGACCCGCTGCGGCAGATGCTCCGCGATCCGGGCGACCTCGCACGGGTGAAGGGCTGGCCGGCGTTCCCAGGCGACCGCGGCAACCCGCGGCGCCGGGAACGGAAGCGACTGACCAGGCTTCGCAACGACCCCCAGTGGCAGGTCCATACGACGATCGCCAACCACCACCGGCGGCTCAGCCGCGTCCACGCGTCGGCGCTCGCCATGGTCGGACCGGACGGCATCCAGCTGACCGTCATCAAGGATTCGCACCAGTGACACCGCGATCAGCGACGTGACGCGCGGCGAACGGAGGCCGGGTAGGCTTCGTGGTCCGTGATCGCGACCCCAGGTAGCGACGAGAGGGAGGCACACCATGGTTCAGAAGGCGTATGGCGACGACCAGCCAGATGCGAGCGGCAGCTGGGTGCTGGTGCCCGTCCGAGACCTCATCGGCGATTCGGCGGACGGCTGCCCGCCGCGGGTCACCTTGTTCGTGCGGCGGTTCGAGAGCAGCTCGCCCGACTTCGAGGACTTCCTCCACGACCCGCTCCGGAACATGCTCATGAATCCGGGCGACATCAAGGGCACCGTCGACGGCTGGCCCGACTTCCCAGGCGACGACGACCCCAACGACCCTCGGGAGAACGTGCAGGGCGGTAGGCTCCAGGAAATCCGGGACGACCCACGATGGGCCGTCCACACGAACGTCATGAACCACCACCGCAAGCTGAGCCGGGTGCACGTGATGGCGATGGCAGGGATGACCGATCCGCCGTCGACCGGGAGCATCACCATCACCCTGTTCAAGGACGCGACGCCCCATCCGTAGGACGACGGCGAGTCTGGTTACGCCGGAGCGCCGGCGGCGACCGTCGGCGGCCCGAGCCGGTCGATGAGCGCTGTCGCCTTGAGGCGGTCGAGGATCGCGAGAGCTTCCGCCCGAGCGACCTCGGCCTCGTCCGATCCTGACGGCAGGTTGAGGGCCGCCTCGAGCTGGCAGAGTCCCAGCTGGAACGGCACGTCCAGCAGCGTCCACAGGCGGGCCGCCTCGGCGTACCCGTCGATCGCTTCGGCGAGCTCGCCGCGTCGTGCGGCGAGCCCCGACCTGAGCGTCGTCAGGACGGCGGTCACCCAGCGCCCGCGGATCCCGGACGCCTCCACCTCGGCGATCGCCCGGGCACAGGCGTCGTCGTCGCCGGCCCACAAGGCGGCCCGGGCAGTCGGAACCGTCCCCCACAGGACGGACGTGCGGAGACCCGTGTCGCGGTAGATCCGGGCGGTGATCTCGGCGTGGGCGAGCGCGTCGAGCGGCCGACCGACCGCGAGGGCGGCAGCATGCTCGCGGCCGCGGACCGTCGCCACGGTCAGGTCGGGCTCGAGGCCGGCGATCTCCGCGTCGAGCGCGGCGAAGCGCCCCGCCGCCGACGGGTCGGCGCGCCAGGTCAGGACGAGCGCCTCGACGCTCTCGAAGTCGACCCGGTCGGTCAGGGCCAGGTCGGACCGGTGGAGCTCGGCCACGAGATCCAGGATCCCGTCCCACTCGCCGACGTCGAGGGCCGCCTCGGCCCAGTTGCTGGCGAGTCGGATGGCAAGGTCGCGGAACCCGAAGCGGCGGGCCGCCTCGAGACCGACCCCGGCGATCTGGAGCGCGGCCCGCGGGTCGTCGGCCAGGAGCCCGACCGCCAGGCTGTTGCGGGCCCGGAGCGCGGGGACCACCAGGCCGTGCTCCTCGGACATCGCCAGGGACGTCCGGAGCAGCCCGATCCCCTCGGTCGTCCGACCGTCCTCGAGGAGCGCGGCGCCCTTCGTCGCGAGGGTCCCGGCGACGACCTGCTGGAGCCCGAGCCGCTCGGCGCCGTCGAGCGCCCGGTCCGCCCACTCGACGGCGTCGCGGGTGTCGCCCGCGAGCAGGTACGACCGGGCCAGGCCGGCGCGCAGCTCGGCCAACCATGGGTCGTCGCGCATCGCCGGATCGTCGCCGAGCTCCTCGATCGCCGAGCGGACGAGGGCGATGGACGCCTCGGGCTCGTAGTCCACCGCGAGGATCGCCCCGAGCCGGGCGGTCGTTCGGGCGACCGCCGGACGGTTGCCGTGGGCCGCGTGCCAGTCGATCGCCTGGCGGGCGTACACCGCGGCCTCCTTGAGCCGGGCCGCGCCCTGGGCGGAGACGGCGGCCTGCTCCCAGAGCTGGGCTCGCTCGGTGTCGTCGGCGGTCACCGACAGGGCACCCTCGAGGTACTCCAGCGCCTGTTCGGGTGCGTGGAGCGAGAACGCGCGGTCGGCGGCCGACCGCAACGCCGTCACGGCACGCAGGGCGAGCGACGGGTCCGCCCGCCCCGCTGGACTCGAGCGGTAGGCGGCCAGGAGGTGGCTCGCGACCGCACCGCGGGCGTCGGGGTCGTCCAGTCCCTCGAAGTAGGCGGCGGCCGCGAGATGGCGCTCGCGCCGGTCGCGCAGCGAGAGCGTGCCGTAGGCCACCTCGCGCACGAGCCACTCGACGAACTGGTACGCGCCGATCGTCGGCGCCCGCTCGTCGCTCTCCTGGAGGAGCAGCTCACGCTCGATGAGCCGTCGCAGGCGCGGCTCGATCGCCTCAACGGTCGTCCCGCCGATCGCGGCGAGGGCGGCCGGACGGAATGCCTGGCCGAGGACGGCTGCGTCGCGGATGAGCGCGCGCTCGGACGGATCGAGGTCGTCGAGGCGGGCGGCCACGAGCGCCTGGAGCGTCTCGGGGACGGCCAGCCGTTCGAGCGCCTCGCGAACCCGGTACGTCCCGTTGACGGCCTCCAGGGCGTGGCGGTCGACGAGCATGCGCAGGATCTCCACGGCGTAGAGCGGGACGCCCTCGGCCCGGTCGAGGATCCGCTCGGACAGCTCGCGCGGCAGGCCCGGGGCGAGGTCGCCGAGGAGCTCGGCCATCGCGCTTCGCGGGAGCGGATCGAGGTGCAGCCCGACGTAGTTGCGCAGGCCGACGCCCCAGTCGGGCCGGGCATCGAGGAGCGTCGGGCGAGCGAGGGTGATGACCAGGATCGGCCGGCCGGTCGACGTGCCGACGAGGTACTCGATGAAGTCGAGCAGACCGGCGTCTGCCCAGTGCAGGTCGTCGAAGACGAGAAGCGTGGTTCCGCCGTCGGAGACGCGCTCGAAGAACGCCCGCCAGGCGGCGAACGCCTCCTCGCGCTCGCCCCCGGGCGCCGGGCCGACGCCGATCAAGGCCGCCAGGTGGGGCGCGATCCAGCGCCGCTCGCTCTCGTCGGGGACGTACGTGGCGAGGCAGGCCGCCAGCCGGCGCCGAGCGACCGCCGGAGTGTCGCCCTGAGCGATCTCGGCGCGCGATCGGACCATCTCGGCCAGCGCCCAGAAGGCCAGGCCCTCGCCGTAGGCCGGCGAGCGGGCATGGTGCCACGGGAACTTCTCGACGACGCCGTCGACGTACTTCTCGATCTCCCAGGCGATCCTGCTCTTGCCGAGCCCGGCCTGGCCGAAGATCGAGACGAGCCGACAGGAGCGCTCCTCGCGGACCGCCTGGAGCAGGTCCTTGACGATCGCGACGGAGCTGTCCCGGCCGACGAGCGGTCCCTCGGGCAGGACGCTCCGGCCTCCGCCCCGGAGCGTCGCGACGACCTGGCGCGCCTCCCAGGCCGGGACCGACAGGCGCTTGCCGCGGAGGGACCGTTCGCCGGCCTGCTCGAACACGATCGAGCCACGCGAGGCCCGGTAGGTCGCCTCGTCGACGAGGACGGATCCCGGCGAGGCGGCAGCCTCGAGCCGGGAGGCCGTGTTCACGACGTCGCCCGCGACCATCCCCTGGCCGACCGCCCCGACCGTGACGGCGGCCTCGCCGCTGACGACCCCGGCCCGGGCCACGAGCTTGGGCAGGCGCACGTGGCGCCCGACGGCCGAGACCGCGGTCACCAGCTCGAGCGCGGCCCGGACCGCCCGCTCGGCGTCGTCCTCGCGGGCGATCGGCGCGCCCCACATCGCCATCACCGCATCGCCGATGAACTTCTCGACCGTGCCGCCGTAGCGGTCGATCACCGAGCGGCAGGCCTCGAAGTAGCGGGCGAGGAGCTCCTGGACCTCCTCCGGGTCGCGATCCTCCGACAGCGTCGTGAAGCCGACCAGGTCGGCGAACAGGATCGACACGAACCGGCGCTCCGCCGTCGGGGTCGACGCCTCGCCCGCCCGCCCGGAGATCGGCTCGTCGTGGTGGCCCTCGGCCGGCGTCGGAGGCGGCGTCGCGTCCGCGACCAGGGCCGCGCCACACGAACCGCAGAAGCGGAAGCCCCGGACGATCGGGGCGGCGCACGACGGACAGCGCTCGCCGAGCGCGCTGCCACAGCCGCCGCAGAAGCGCGAGGTCGGCGGGTTCTCGGTTCCGCAGGCGTCGCAGCGCACCGTCATCCGGACATCATCGCGTTCATGCTCGCAGGGTTCCAGCCTCGAGCTCGAGTTCCTCGAGGAGCGCCGCCGCCAGGCGGTCGTACTGATCGGGCCGGTTGTACGGGGCCGCCGAGATCCGGATCAGCCTCCAGCCGGCCGATTCTCCGGCATCGAGCGCCGCCGGCACCGGGAAGCCGATGACCGGCACCTCGATCCCGTGCCGCTCGAAGAGCGCGACGGCGAGCGGATCCTCGTCGGGTGGCGCCGGCCGGCCCGGGAGCGGGATGGCCGCCATCGCGCCGAGCATGGCATCGGGCACCGGCGGCGGGATCCCGAGCGCGGCGCACAGCCGGTCGCGACCGACCCGCGCCAGCTCGCGACCCTCCGCCATCGTCGCCGTCCAGCCGCCGGGCCGGAGGTGCTCCCCGAACCGGATCGCGGCCGGCAGGCTCAGGCTCGCGCTCGGATCCGCGGTCCCCGTCCAGTCGGCCTCGAGCCGGAAGCGCGAGCGATCCGTCCGCCGGGCATTCGCCCCGTGGGAGATCGCCAGCGGGTGGATCGCGGCCTGGCGGTCCCGCCGGACGTGGAGGAACGCGCTCCCCTTCGGACCGAACAGCCACTTGTGCCCGTTCCCGGTGTAGTACGCGGCGCCCAGCGCGTCCAGCGCCAGCGGCACCATCCCCGGCGCGTGGGCGCCGTCGACGAGGCAGTCGACGCCACGCTCCGCCAGGGCCGGCACGAGGCGCTCGATCGGGAGGACGAGCGCCGTCGGGCTGGTCACGTGGCTCAGAAGCGCCAGCCGGGTTCGCGGCGTGACCGCCTCTACGACCGCCCGCTCGGCCGCCTCCGGGTCGACGATCGGGAACGGCAGGCGGGCGATCCGGACGCGAGCCCCGTCGCGGTCCGCCGCAAAGCGCAGGGCATTGAGCGCCGCGTTGTACTCGTGGTCCGTCGTCAGGAGCTCGTCGCCGGGCTCGAAGCGGAGCGAGCGCAGGACGGTCGCGATCCCGGCGGTCGCATTGGTCACGAAGGCCAGGTCGTCGGCCTCGGCGCCGACGAAGGCCCCCAGCGCCGCCCGCGCCTCGTCGAGCAGGCCCTCGAGCTCGCGGGCGAGGAAGGCCACCGGCTCGGCCTCCATCCGATCGCGCCAGGCCTGCTGTGCGGCGAGGACTTCGCGGGGACAGGCGCCGAACGAGGCGTGATTGAGGAAGTCGATCCCGGGGTCGAGCCTCCACTGCTCGGCGACACGCATCGGCCAAGGGTACGGCCGTCCGGTCGGCGCTGCGGACCGACTCGGCGAGCAGACCGTCACTCGCGCCGCTCGCGGTCAGTCGGCCAGCGCATCCTCGACGAGCAGCGCCAGTCGTTCGGCCGTCGCGGTTCCATGCAGCCAGACGACCCCTTCGCTCGGCTCGATCGCCTCGATGACGCCCACGTCCGGATCGCCGGCGACGACCACGATCGGCTTGTCGGCGTAGAGGGCGCGGAGCTCCGCGCCGACCTCCCGATCGTCCTCCTCGTGACGGAGCGCGGCGAGGTCGTAGACGAGGACGTCGGCCCGCTCGGCGCGAGGGCAGCCATGGCCGCGGAGGACCGGGCAGTCCTGCAGCTCCGGCCCGACGCAGCGCTCGACGACGTAGCCGAACTCGCACAGCTCGGCCGCTTCCGCATCTGCGAGCGCAGGATCGAGATGGACGACGAGTGCCCGCGTCACGGCACCCTCCTCACCGCGGGCATCGTCCGTGCCTGGCGGTCGCCGGGCCAGAGGCCAAGGTCACTCGGTCCGGGACGTCCGGCCCTCCTCGGCCTCCGACGGGGCCGCCGCCGCGTCCGGTGGGGGCACGTCCCGGGCGGGTCCTTCGACGTGCTTGATCGGTGGCCGCTCGATCGTGACGACGGGCCGGCGGGCGGCCCGGAAGCGGTCGAGGCCGACCCGGGCCGCCACGAACGGGGCGAGGTAGCCGAGGACGAGGATCGGGACCAGGAAGCGGGCGGGTCCGGGCAGCTCGGCGAGGAACAGGCCGAGCAGAAGCATGGTCACGAGGTAGGCGCCCAGGGCGCGCGGCGGCCAACCAGCGCGGCGGAGCCGATCGGTCGGGGCGAGCAGCACGAAGAACAGGACGAGCGCGAGCGCGAGGAGGGCCGGGCTGGGCACGAGCCGATGATACGGCCGCCGGCCCGACGGCCCCTTCGATCCGGGGCCGGGCTCGCCTGCGCCGACCCGTCCCGGGCCGCGCGATGGGGCGCCGTCAGCCGATGTCGACGGCTACGATGGCCGTTCAGCCGACACCCCGCCGAGCTTCCGACCCGCCCGACGAGATCAGATGGTCACCGCTCCCCCCGCGTCCCGCGTCAGCGCCTGGCTCGTCCGGTGGCGCCCGATCCTGCCCCTGTTCGTGGCCGAGTTCGTCGTCTGGCTCGGGTTCGGGGCCTTCCTCCCGGTCCTGCCGCTCTACCTGTCGGGGCGGGGGATCGACTTCGCGACGCTCGGGCTGATCGTTGCCGCCTGGCCGGCGGCGCGGCTCATCGCCGAGCCGGTGTTCGGCTGGATCGCCGACCGGACCGCTCGCAAGCCGCTGATGATCGGGGCGCTCCTCGTCAACGCGCTCGTGATCCCGCTGCCGCTCTATGTCTCGGGCGCCGGGGCGTTCGTCGTCCTGCGCGCCGTGGCCGGGCTGGCGACCGCCGCCTACGACCCGGCGGCCCGGGGCTTCCTCGTCGACGCCACGCCGGCCGACCGGCAGGGCGAGGCATTCGGGCTCTACGGGGCCGCCCAGATGGCCGGGCTGCTCTTCGGGCCGGCGATCGGCGGGGTCGGGGCGTCGCTCATCGGTGACGAGGCGATCGTCTTCTGGCTGGCGGCGGTCTCATCCGCGGCCGCCTCGCTGGTCATCGCCGTTGCCGTCCGCGAGGGTCGCCGGACCCGCGTCGCCACCGGGATCCCGGCCGAAGGCGTCGCCGAGCTGTCCGGGTCGCCCATGGCCGTCCCGGGGGACATCGCGTCGGATGCCGGCGAGGCCCATGGGTCCGTGGGTTCGGCGGGGCGGACCTCGCCCCGGTCGCTGGCCAACCGGCTGCTGATCGCGGCGATCGTGATCAATCTCGGTGGAGCCTTCGCCCAGGGGACCTACGAGGTGATCTGGTCGCTCTTCCTGACCTCGCTCGGGGCGAGCCTCGACCTCGTCGGGGCGACGTTCGCCACGTTCGCGATCCCGATCCTGCTCTTCTCACCGATCGCCGGCCGGCGCGTCGATCGCCGTGGTGGGCTGACCTTCATCGTCGTCGGAACGCTCATGACGGCCTTCTCGGGCGTCGCCTACACGCTCATCCCGGACCCGCGCCTGGCGCTGCCGCTCATCCTCGTCGAGGCGACCGGCTTCGCGATCCTCTTCCCGGCGCTCTATGCGGTCGTCGCCGCGGGCAGCCCGACCGGCCGCTCGTCCACGGCCCAGGGTCTGTTCGGAGCGGCCGGGACGATCGGCTTCATCGTCGCGTCGCTCATCGCCGGCCAGCTCGCCGAGATCGACATCCGGCTCCCGTTCTGGATGTTCGTCGCGACGACGCTGACCACGCTGGCCATCGGGCTGGCCATCGGCGCCGGCCCGATCCGCTCGATCCCGACCCGGTCCGAACCCGGGTCCCGTTTGACGATTCCGCCCTCGAACGCTAGGATTTAAGGTCGCGGGGTGGAGCAGCGGCAGCTCGTCGGGCTCATAACCCGAAGGTCGGCGGTTCGAATCCGTCCCCCGCAACCAATCCGAATGCACCCAAGAACCCAGGCTCCGACCGGCCTGGGTTCTTCCTTTCCGTCGACCGCCGCCCCGCGGTTCCCCCGGCCCTGTGGAGTGCGCGACGTAGCCGCGAACCGACATCGAGTCGGGACCGTCGGGCGGACCGGCTACGATGAATAGCCGCTGCGAGGCCGGGTCGTCGGGCGGGGATGCGTTGTACACGTTCGCCTCCACTGCGGCACGACCAATTCGGTCGCGCTCGACAGCGTATGGCGCCCGCCTGGACCGAAAGGTTCGAATCCGGCGACGAGGCCCGATCCCCGGGTGGTCCGCTGCCCTCAGGCACCGAACAGCCGGTCAAGAGCCGCGACGATCGCCCGGCCTGCGCGCCCGCCCTCGTCCTTCTCGGGGTTGTAGCAGGCGAGCGACCAGCCGACGAGCGCCTCGCTCGCGACGAGGGGCCGGAGCAGCTCGACCAGCTCGTCCCAGTCGAGCCCGTTCGGCATCAGGTAGTCGGTTGCCGGGAAGACCTGCTCGTCGAGGACGTCGAGGTCGACGTGGACCCAGGCCTGGTCGGCGGCCCGGAGGACGTGGTCCAAGGCGCGGCGCGAGATCGCGGCCGGTCCGTCGCTCCGGATCGCATCGGCGTCGGCGTCGAACACGCCCGCCCGCCGTGCGGCCGCGAGCTGCGCGCCGAGGTCGGCCAGCTCGGTCCGGTCCCGGTGGCCGAGAACGGCGACCGCCCCCGGCGGACAGACGGGGACCGGCGCGACCCGCTCGACCCAGGCTCGCGGGCCGTCGCCGAGGACCACTGCCACCGGCATGTCGGCCGCCTCCCCGGTCGGCGAGGTCAGCCCGTCGTAGAGGTCGAGGTGCCCGTCCACGTAGACCAGCCCGACCGACCCGAGCGCGTCGCGCGCTCCCGCAAGCGCGCCCGGGAGGAGCGTGCAGCAGCCGCCGAGCAGGAACGGTCGATCGCCGGCTGCGCATCGTTCGGCGACGGCCCGCCGGACGACGTCCGTCGTGGACAGCACGCCGTCGAGACCGACGAGGCCGCTCGCGGGATCGCGCTCGTGGTCCGGGATCCGGACGGCCAGGTCACCGGCGTCCGGCCATCCCAGCCGGCCCAGACTGGCCGAGCGGAGCGCGGCCGGGGCCAGCTCGGTGCCGTGCGCCTCGGCCCGTCCGAGACCGACCGAGTCGATCGGGACGCCGATCGTCGTGAACCTCGTCGGGGTTGTCGGGGCCGGCCTCATCGCGACAGGGTAGCGGCTCCGTTGACGGCGACCCGTCCCGACCCATAGGCTGGCCGCACCGGTCGGGACCCGCTCGCCGCCCGGGTTACGGGGAGGTTCGATGCAGCGGATCATCGGGATCGTCCTGGGGGCGGTCGCCTCGTACCTCGTCCTGGTCGTCCTGCTCGGGACGACGGGCGACGCGCCGCGTGACTACGCGATCGCGGTCGCCGTCGGTGCGATCGTCGCGCTCGTCTGGCCGTGGATCGTGGCGATCTATGTCGGGCGGCGGGTCAAGGAGCGCCGCGACGAGGAGATCCAGCGCGAGGTCGAGAAGCAGCTCGCCGAGGAGCACAAGGGCAGCTGACCCGGGTCGGCGTCACTCCCAGCGGAACGTCCGCGAGGCGAGGACGGTCGTCCCGGCGCCCCAGGCCGCAAGGAGGACGAGCGGCGGCAACGGGTCCCCGCTCGCGGCTCCGAGGCCGATCCGCAACGTCTCCGACAGCGCCGCGGCCGGCAGGACCCGGGCGAGATCCGCAAGGAGACCCGGCAGGTGGTCGACCGGCAGGACGACCCCGCCGACGAGGAGCAGGACCAGGAACAGCCCGTTGATGATCGCCAGCGCGGCCTCGGCCCGGAGCGTGCCGGCGAGCAGCAGCCCGAGTCCGGCGAAGGCCAGCGTCCCGAGCGCGAACCCGACGACGCACACGACCGCGTTGGCGCCAGGTCCGAGCCTCCAGCCGAAGAACCCCGCGGCGATCGCGACGAGCAGGACGACCTGGCCGATCTCGACGATCACGACCGTCGTCATCTTGGCGGCGATGAGCCCGGAGCGCGGCAGCGGCGACCCGCCGAGCCGCTTGAGGACCCCGTAGGACCGCTCGAACGCGGTCGAGATCCCAAGGTTGACCAGGCTCGTGGAGATGATCGCGAGGGCGAGGATCCCGGGCAGCAGGAACGTGACGCCGCCCTGGTCGACGGCCGGGACGATCGAGAAGAACGCCAGCAGGATCACCGGCAGGACGACGGTGACGAACAGGTTCTCGCCACGGCGGGCGAGCAGTCGGAGCTCCATCGCGGCCTGGGCCGTCGTCGCTGCGATCGACGACGCGGCGTTGCCACCCGCGACCGGGGTCACGGGCAGGCTCACGGAGCCTCCTCGCCGCCGGCGGCAGCCCCGACGGGCTGCTCCCCGGTGAGCTCCAGGTAGCGCTCCTCGAGGGTCGCGCCGCCGGTTCGCAGCTCGGCGATGAGGATCCCTCGTTCCGCGCACCAGGCGGCCAGCCCGGCGACGAGCGGCGGGACGGGCTCGACCCCGTCGATCCGATACCGCCCCAGGCCATCGTCGTCGACGAGGCGGAGGAGGTCCCCGTCCTTCGCGCCGAGCGTCGCCCGGAGCCGTGCCTCGAGGACGGACCGGTCGGCTGCGGCCAGCGGCCGGCCGAGCCGGAGGCGGAGCCGCGGCGCTGCGCCCGCGGCAAGCTCGGCGAGCGACCCGTCGGCGACGATGCGGCCGTGGGCGATGATCGCGATCCGGTCCGCCAGGCGCTCCACGTCGGCCAGCTCGTGGGTCGTGACGAGGATGGTCACCCCGGCCGTCCCTGAGCGACGCCATGAGCTCACGGGTCGACGCCTTCGCGGCGGGATCCATGCCGGCGGTCGGCTCGTCGAGGAGGACCAGCTCGGGCCGGCCGACGATCGCCACGGCCAGGGCGAGGCGCTGGCGCTGGCCGCCCGACAGGACCCGATAGCGCGTGTTGGCGGCGTCGGCCAGGCCGACGCGCTCGAGCAGCTGCGTCGGGATCGAGCGGGATCGCGGTAGAACCGGCTGTACAGGCGGACGATCTCGCGAGGCTTCGCCTGGGGGTAGATCCCGCCGGACTGGAGCATCAGCCCGACCCGCGCCGCGCAGCGTCCGTCCGTCGTGCGCCGGGTCGAGCCCGAGGACGCGGACCTGGCCGCCGTCCGGCGCGCCGGTAGCCCTCGAGGATCTCGACGGTCGTCGTCTTGCCGGCCCCGTTCGGCCCGAGGAGGGCGCCGATCGAGCCGGCCGGAACGTCGAGGTCGATGCCGTCGACGACCGGTCGTCCGCCGTAGGTCTTGCGGAGACCACGGACCGAGATCGCCGGCTCGGCGCTCACTTCAGGATCGCGGCGAGCTGGCGATCGAAGTCGGCCGAGGTCAGCTGGCCGATCTGGCGCGAGACGATCTTCCCGTCGCGCCCGATGAAGTACGTCTGCGGTGGGGCCACGACCCGCCAGTCGCGGGCGTGGGCGCCGTCAGGATCGATCAGGCTCGGCCAGGTCGCACCCGCCTTCGTCGCGAACGCGCGGGCCGCGACCTCGTCGTCGTTGAACACCGTGCCGACGATCGTGAGGCCGTCGGCGGAGTACTTCGACGCCGCGGCCTTGAACAGCGGGAACTCGTCGCGGCACGGGACGCACCAGGACGCCCAGAAGTTGACGATCGCCGGGCGGCCGCGGAACGACGAGAGGTCGAAGGGCGCACCGTCGAGGGTCGTCCCCGACAGCGGCGGCGCGACATCGCCCGCCTTCGCCTCGCTGGTCGAAGCCGTCGTGGCCGGGGCCGCACAGCCAGCGGCGACCAGGACGACGGCGATCAACAGGGGCAGGGCGGCCGGACCAGCGCGGCGGGCGGGCCGCAGCGGCGTCACTCCACCCTACTTGGCCGTGAGCTCCCCGACCATGTTCGGGTGCCACTTGCACTGGAACTTGTAGGTCCCCGCCGTGAGCGGCGGGACGGTGTAGACGGTGCTCGCGACGCCGGTGATCGTCTCGCCCTCCCACACGATCGCCCCGCCGGCGTCGGCGACCTCGATGTTGTGGGGGATGCCCGCGTCCTTGTTCTCGAACGCGATCGTGAACGGCTGGCCCGCCTTCGACGAGAGCGTCGCGGTGTCGTAGGCGATTCCCTCGGCGGTGACGGTCACGTCGGCGGCCGGCGCGCTCGCCGCCGCGGACCCGCCCGGAGCGGGAGAGCCGCCGGGCGCCGCCGACCCGCCGGCGGCTGCCGACGCGCCCGGAGCCGGCGAGCCACCGGTCGCGCCGCTGGCCGAGCCGCTCGGGATGATCCCGCTGTTGAGGATGATCCCGAGCACGAACAGCGCGCCGAACAGCGCGAACGTGCCCGTCGGGACGCGCGGCGCCGGCAGGCTGTCGAGATGGCCGCTGGCGTCCGCGCGTTCGGCGAGGGCGTACTCGGCCCGCGCGTCGCGGAGCCAGCCGACGAGGCTCACCACGAGCATGACCAGGCCCATCGCGAGGAGCCAGCCGCCAAAGACGAGCCCGTAGAACATGACCGCGACCGCGATTGCCGCAACGATCGGCCGGAACGACGGGCCGGGCATGTGGACGCCCGGTGGCGGCTCGGGCGGGATGACCGCCGGGAGCGTCGTCGCGCCCGCCGCGTGGTCGTAGTCGCGCATCGACTCGGCGCCCCAGTAGAGGAGCGTCAGGATGAGGGCCCCGATCCCGAGGGCCAGGATCACCGGCCCGAAGACGAGCCCGAACAGGACGAGGAACGCGCCGACCGCTCCGAAGATCGGGGCCAACGACGGCGTCGGCGGATGGACGCCCGGGGGCGGGACGGGCCGCACCCGGCCTTTGCCGCGCCGCTTCGGTCCCGAGCAGCGTCAGGCGCCACAGCAGCCAGGCCACGAAGAGCACGACCAGGGCCAGGATCGCGATCGGGATGAGCGCGATGAGCGCGCCCCAGTCGGGAATGACGAACTTCGACGAGAAGTCGAGGATCGAGTTCCAGATCTGGTCCATGTGGTCGGTGGCGTCCGGTCGGCCGGCGGCTCGGTCGCCCGGTCAGCCGCGCGGGGAGCCGGCGGCCAGCACGTAGGCGGCCAGGCTCATCGCGATCGCGAGCGCGGCGATCATCGTCGCCCCGGCGGCGTCATGGCTCAGGGAGAAGTAGACCGCGGCGACGATGGCGAACATCACGCCCAGCAGGAGCGCGTTGCGGGGATGCGCGATCGGATGGTCCATGGTCGTCCTCCGTCAGGCCGGGTTGGGGATGACGTAGATCACGCTGAACAGGACGATCCAGACCACGTCGACGAAGTGCCAGTAGATCGAGGTCGCCTCGACCATGTCGTGGTGCTGGCTCGAGAACTGTCCGGCCATCGCCCGGTACAGGACGACCGACAGCATGATCACGCCGCCGAGGACGTGGGCGAAGTGGAACCCGGTGAGCGTGTAGTAGGTCGTCCCGAACGTGCCCGTGTCGAGCCGGACGCCCTCGCCGTACAGGATGCTGTAGTCGTACAGCTGGAGCAGGAGGAAGATCGAGCCCAGGACGACGGTGACGCCGATGGCCCGGACGAGGGCAGTCCGGTCGTCCCGGCGGATGCCCCACACGCCGAGCTGGCAGGTGAACGAGCTCGAGACCAGCATGATCGTGGCCACGGTCACGATCGGGATGATCTGCTCGGCCGTCGGCAGCCAGTGGAGCTTGTCGGCGAAGTCTCCGGGCGGCCAGACCGGCGCCGTCGCCCGGACGTTGAAGTAGGCGGCGAACAGTCCGGCGAAGAACATCACCTCGCTGGTGATGAACAGGAGCATCCCCAGGATGACGTTGCTGATCCCGCCCTCGCGGGCGTGGCCGGCTGCCTCGTGGGTCGTGGTCAGGGCGGTCGAGCCGGCGGTCATCCGTGGCCACCCCCGGTCAGGCCGTGGCGGGCGTCGAACACCGGTCGCTCGGAACGGATCTCCGGGATCCGGTCGAAGTTGTAGGGCGGGGGCGGCGACGAGGTCGCCCACTCGAGGGTGTTGCCCTCCCATGGATCGTCACCGGCCGGCTCGCCGCTCCGGAACGTGACGAAGACGTTCCAGATGAACACCAGGATGCTCAGCGCGATCGTGAAGCCGCCGATCGTGGCCATCAGGTTGAGGCTGCTCCAGTCGGCCTGCGGCGCGTAGTTGGCGATCCGCCGGGGCATGCCCTCGAGGCCCAGGATGTGCATCGGGAAGAAGGTCAGGTTGAAGCCGATGAACATGATCACGAACTGGATCTTGCCGAGGCCCTCGCTCGAGCTTCCCCGAACATCTTCGGGAACCAGTAGTAGATCCCGGCGAACACGCCGAAGACCGATCCGCCGAACAGCACGTAGTGGAGGTGCGCGACCACCCAATACGTGTCCTGGAGGGCGAAGTCGACCGGAACCGAGGCGCTGAACGCCCCGTTGATCCCGCCGATGAGGAACATCGTGAGGAACCCGAGCGCGAACAGGAGCGGCGTCGAGAACGTGAGCTGACCCTTGTACAGGGTCGCCGTCCAGTTGAACATCTTGACCCCGGTCGGGATCGCGATCAGGAAGGTCATGAAGCTGAAGAACGGCAGGTAGACCGCGCCCGTCGTGAACATGTGGTGGGCCCACACGCTGAAG
Organism: uncultured Chloroflexia bacterium; assembly: GCA_963708065.1. GTDB lineage: Bacteria > Chloroflexota > Limnocylindria > Limnocylindrales > CSP1-4 > Chersky-267. The sequence continues at coordinate 512,755 of CAVPRZ010000009.1, read as the reverse complement.
CCGAGGGCGCCGATCGCGGCCGTCGCGAAGACGAACGCCTTGTAGCCGAACAGCGGCTTGCGGCTGAACACCGGCAGGATCTCGCTGATGATCCCCATCGCCGGCAGGACCATGATGTAGACGGCCGGGTGCGAGTAGAACCAGAACACGTTCTGCCAGAGGATCGCGTTCCCGCCGTTGGCCGGGTCGAAGAAGTGGCCGCCGTAGTTGCGGTCGATGAACAGCATGATCAGGCCGCTCGTGAGGACCGGCGTCGCCAGGACCACGAGGGTGCTCGTGACGATCATCGTCCAGACCATGATCGGCAGCCGGAACATCGTCATGCCCGGGGCGCGCATCTTGAAGATCGTGACCAGGAAGTTGATCCCGCCGAGGATCGAGCTCGTCCCGATCAGGATGACCCCGACGATCCAGAGGTCCTGGCCGGTCCCCGAGTACGGGTGCTCCGACAGCGGGGCATACGCCGTCCAGCCGGTCGCCGCCGCGCCACCGACGAGGAAGCCGGTCAGGATCAGCACCCCGGCCAGCGGCAGCATCCAGAACGACAGCGCGTTGATCCGCGGGAAGGCCATGTCCGGCGCCCCGATCTGGAGCGGGACGACGTAGTTCCCGAAGCCGGCCAGGATCGGGATGATGAACAGGAAGAGCATGAGCGAGGCGTGGATCGTGAACGCCTCGTTGTACACGTCCTCCTTGACCAGCTGGAGGCCGGGGAAGGCCAGCTCGGCGCGGACGACCAGGGCCAGGATGCCGCCGATGATGAACATCACGAACGAGTTGGCCAGGTAGAGGATCCCGATCTTCTTGTGATCGGTCGTCGTGAGCCAGTCGTACAGGCCCGACCGGGCTCCGGTGGCGGCGGGCGTCAGGGCGGTAGTCGCCATCGCTGCTCCCCTAGTGGACGGTGAGGGTGCCGGTCATCGCTGGGTGGACGGTGCACGAGAACGTGTACGAGCCGGCCTTGAGCGCCGGGATCGGGTAGGTCCGGACGTCGACGCCGGGGAAGATCTCGCCCTTGAACACCTCGGCGCCCTGCGCGTCGTGGATCGTCACGTTGTGCGAGATCGACGGGTCGTTGTTCTGGAACTTGATCGTGAACGGCTGGTCGGCCGGCGCGTCGAGGGTGGCCTTGTCGAACTGGACGTCCTTCGCCGCGAGGTCGAGCTGGACCTGGCCGGGCTGACCGCTCGCCGGCGGGGGCGGCGTCTGGCTGGCCTTGGCGATCTGGGCCGCGAGCCAGGCATCGTAGTCCGCCGGGCTCAACGCCTTGACCGTGAACAGCATCTGGCCGTGGAACGTCCCGCACAGCTCGGCGCACTGGCCGCGGAACGTCTGCCCGGCGTCGGACGGGTCGACCGTGAAGTCGAAGTTGTTGTCGCGACCGGGGATGACGTCGCGCTTGAACAGGAACTGCGGGACATAGAAGGCGTGGTTGACGTCCTTCGAGCGGAGATTGAGGTGGACCGTCTTGCCGGCCGGGATGGTCATCTCCGGGGCCAGCTGCTCGAACAGGACCTTCGAGCCGTCGGCCGACAGGTATTCGAACGACCACTGGAACCGAGCGGCAACGGCGGTGATCCGGACGTCGGTCGGGACGGTCGCGTCGACCGTGTTCAAGGTGTTCAACGAGAGCACGAACAGGACCGCCACGATGATCGTCGGGATCACGGTCCACACGATCTCGAGCACGTTGTTGCCGTGGATCTGCGGCGGCAGCTCGGTATCGGTCGGCTTCCGCCGGTAGCGGATGACGGCGAACAGGATGAGCCCGGTGACGAGGGCCCAGATGATCAGGGCGACGGCGAGGACGAAGTAGTAGAGCCACTCGATGTCGCGGCCCTCGGTGGTCACGGCCGCGGGCGGTCCGAAGGAGCCGCACCCGGCGACCAGGAGCACCATGACGCCCAGCGCGGCGAGTGCCGCGGGGCGCGATCGGGTGAGCCTGGGCAACGACATGGGGTGGTGTCCTCGCGACTCGTCGACCTGGGCCGGACAAGACCGTGGCCCATGATAACGGGAAGGCGCGAGGATGTGCCGGTCCGGACGGCCCTTCCGGACGGCCCTCCCGAGGAGCCCCTTCGGGCCGCCCCGCCCGAGGGATCCGGGGCAGAATGCGCGGGTGACGAACCGTCTCGTGACCCGCCGCCGGGCGGCCCGGCTCCCGCTCGCCGCCGGCCTCGGCCTCGGCTGGCCCGTCTGGCTCATCGTGGCCCCCGCCGTGCAGGCTCACGGGTCCGTGGCCCCCGCCCCGGCCTTCCCGGCGGTCCTCGGGGCCTGGTCCGCGGACCCGACGATCCTCGTCCCGATCGTCCTGCTCGCGGCGGTCTACCTGGCCGCCATGCGGGCGGTCGATCGAGCCCACCCGGCCAACCCGGTGCCGCGGATCCGGGCCGCCTGCTGGCTGCTCGGCCTGGGGGCGATCCTCGTCGCGCTCCAGTCGCCGATCGAGGCCTACGACACGACCCTGTTCAGCGTCCACATGGTCCAGCACATCCTGCTGACGCTGGTGGGCCCGCCGCTCCTCGCGCTCGGGGCGCCGATCACGCTGCTCCTTCGGGCGGTCCGCCCCGAGACCCGCCGGCGGGTCGTCCTGCCGATCCTCCACTCGCTGCCGGTCCGGATCATCACGTTCCCGCTCGTGACCTGGCTCCTGTTCGCCCTCGCGATGTGGGGGACCCACTTCTCGCCGATCTTCAACCAGTCGCTCGAGGAGCCCGCGGTCCACCAGCTCGAGCATGCCTTCTACCTGGTCGCCGGGTGCCTCTTCTGGTGGCCGGTCGTCGCCCTCGACCCGAGCCCGTGGCGGATGAGCGAGCCCGCCCGGATCCTGTACACGTTCCTCCAGATGCCCCAGAACTCGTTCCTCGGCCTCGCGATCATCAGCGCCACGGCGCCGCTCTACGCCCACTACGCGACGCTCGCCCGGGACTGGGGCCCGCCGGTCCTCGAGGACCAGATGATGGCCGGTGCCCTGATGTGGGTGGTCGGGGACGTTGTCTTCCTCATCGCGATCCTGGGCATCGTCCTGGGCTGGATGCGACGCGAGGAGCGCGAGACGCGGGCCGCCGATGCCCGCGAGGACCTCGCCCGGGCGGCCCTGCGCGAGCGCGAGTCGCGGCTGGCCGAGCGACTCGCCCGGGAGCGCGGCGAGACCTGACCCTGCCCTAGGCGGTGGGCTCGCCGGCGAGGATCGCCCGGTAGCGGGCCGGGTCGACGTTGCCGCCACTGACCACGGCCACGACCGGTCGCGTCTCGTCGGCCAGACCGGCCTCGGCCGCATGGAAGCGGAGCGCGGCGATGCTCAGCGCGCCCGACGGCTCGACGACGAGCCGGGCCTCCTCGGCGGCGACCCGGACGGCGGCCGCGATCTCGTCCTCGGTCACCGTCACCACGCGTTCGAGCAGCGCCCGGAGGTGGGCGAACGTTCGCCGGCCGAGCGCCTGCGTCCGGGTCCCGTCGGCGATGGTGCGTCCGACGAGCTCCGCCGGCCACTCGACGATCCGGCCGGCCGCCAGCGAGTCGCGCGCGTCGGCGGCCAGCTCCGACTCGACCCCGATGACTCGGCAGCCGGGACGGAGCGCCCGCGCAGCGACGGCGATCCCGCTGGCGAGCCCGCCGCCCCCGATCGGGACGAGGATCGCCGCGACATCCGGGACGTCCTCGACGATCTCCAGGCCGCAGGTCCCCTGGCCGGCGATGATCCGGTCGTCGTCGTAGGGCGGGATGATCGACAGGCCGCGCTCGCCGGCGATCCGCTCGGCGACGAGCCGGCGCTCCTCGCTCGACGGGCCGACGATGACGACCTCGGCCCCGTCGGCCTCGACCCGGGCCCGCTTGATCGCCGGGGCGTCCGAGGGCATGACGACGACCGCCGGCGCCCCGAGCAGGCGGGCCGCCCGGGCGACCCCCTGGGCATGGTTCCCGCTCGAGTAGGTGATGACGCCCGCGGCTCCGCGCCTCCGGCCGTCAGGCTCGCGACGGCCACGTAGGCGCCGCGGATCTTGAACGCCCCGATCGGCTGGAGCGACTCGGCCTTGAGCAGGCGGCGTGGTCGATCGGGGAGGAGCGCGACGAGCGGGGTCCGAACGGCGACGCCGTCGAGGGTGCGGGCCGCTGCCCGGACGTCCTCGAGCGAGACGAGCCGGTCCGCGGCGGGCTCGATCACCGGCCCTCGTTGACGAGCCGCTGGCAGTCGATGTCGTAGGCGGCCCAGGGCAGTGCCTCGAGCCGACCGGCGGCGATCTCGCGGCCGCAGCGCACGCAGCGACCGAACGTCCCCGCCTCGATCCGCCCGAGGGCCGCCTCGACGAGCGCCAGCTCCTTCTCGGCCTTCTCGCGCAGGGCCAGGTCGCGCTGCTGGGCGAAGACCTGGCTCGCCGCGGCCGCCTGCGAGCCGTACGTCATCTGACCGGGCGACTCGATCCCCTCGTCGAGCTCGGCGCGCAGCCGGGCGCGCTCGCCCTCGAGGGTCGAGCGGGCGGTGTCGAGGATCGACGAGTTCACGCCACGATGCTACGCCGCGCGAGCCGTCGGCGCGCGAGCCGTCCGCGCGCGGGCCGGGTATACTCCCGGGGAGTACCGGCCAGAGGGCCGGTTCGACAGGCTGGAGCCGGAACCATGACCAACGAGACGACGACCGCGATCGATCCCGTGTGCGGAATGACGGTCGACACGACCACGTCACAGCTGTCGATCGAGCACGACGGCACCGTCTACTGGTTCTGCGGGAAGGGCTGCCTGCTCGAGTTTCGCGACGATCCGGGCAGGTACCTCGATCCGAGCCACGTCCCGTCGATGTGAGCCCGGCCGGACCGGGCACCGCCGGCGCCGATAAGTCGCAGCTAAGCGCCCGGCCCTAGGCTTTGGTCGGTCCCGGACCACGCGGGTTCGCACCGCGCCGACGGACCGCTTGGGGCACGTGGAGGGCAGGCCCATGTCCCGTGCTCGTCGCCGTCTTCTGGCTGCGCTGATCCTCGTCGCGACCGTCACGACGACGTCGCTCGCTCCCCTGGTCGACGGCCACCGCTGGTGAGCAGGCCCGTCAGCGGCCGACGGTCGGAGCGCTGGTCGTGTCCGAGCTCAGCCGCTGGGCGAGGTAGACCGGGATCATCGACAGGAGGATCAGGAACAGCGCGACGACGTTGACGATCGGCCGCTGGTTCGGCAGCCGGAAGTGGTTGAAGATCCAGATCGGGATCGTCTCCTGGGTTCCGGCCGTGAACGTCGTCACGATGATCTCGTCGAACGACAGGGCGAAAGCGAGCAGCCCGCCGGCCAGGATCGCCGTGCGCAGGACCGGGAACGTCACGTGGCGGAACGTCTGCCAGGTGTCGGCCCCGAGGTCCATCGACGCCTCCTCGATCGAGCGCGAGGAGCGGCGCAGGCGGGCGATCACGTTGTTGTAGACGATGACGACGCAGAACGTGGCATGCCCGACGACGATGGTCAGCGTCCCGAGCGGGATCCCGAAGTTGTTGAACGTGGCGTTGAGCGCCATGCCGGTGATGATCCCGGGCAGGGCGATCGGCAGGACGAGCGCGAACGAGATCACCTCGCGCCCGAAGAACCGGTAGCGGTGGACGATGAACGAGGCGAGGCTGCCGAGGACGATCGCCATGACCGTCGCGAAGAGGCCGACGGCGACCGACAGGGCGAAGGCATCGCGGACGCTCGGGGTGTTGAGCGCCTCGCCGAACCACTTCGTGCTGAACTCCTGGATCGGCCAGACCTGGACTCGCTGGGCGTTGAACGCATAGAGCCCGATCACGAACAGCGGCAGGTAGAGGAAGCCGAGGGTCAGGCCCGTCGCGACCCGCAGCAGCACCCCGCTCATCGGGCGGCCCTACAGCGCATCGAACGCCCCGAGCCGGCGGGCCACGAGCAGGTAGACCGCCATGATCGCGACCGGCACGAGCGCGAACGCCGCCGCGAACGGGATGTCCCCGGCGACGCCCTGGCTCTCGAAAACCACGTTGCCGATGAACTGGGTGTTCGAGACGAGCGACGGGATGATGTAGTCGCCGAGGGTCAGCGAGAACGTGAAGATCGAGCCGGCGACGAGGGCCGGCATCGCCAGTGGCAGGACCACCCGGCGGAAGGTCATCCCGCTCCGCGCCCCGAGGTCGGCTGAGGCCTCGAAGTAGGAATTGGGGATCCGCTCCAGGCCGGCGTAGATCGGCAGGATCATGTACGGCAGCCAGACGTAGATGAAGACGATCGTCATCGACAGGTCGGAGATCCCGAAGACGTCCGACGAGCCCTGGATGCCGAACAGCTGGAGCGTCCAGTCGAGCAGGCCGTTCGGGGCCAGGATGACCCGCCAGGCGTAGGCCTTGACGAGGTAGCTCGCCCAGAGCGGCAGGAGCACCGACATGAAGAGCAGGGCCCGGCGCCGCGGCGACGCCACCCGCGCCATGTAGTAGGCGATCGGGAAGGCGATGAGCGCGTCGGCGATCGTGACGACGGCCGCGACCGTCACGGTCCGGAGCACGATCGTGCCGTACACCGGCTGCTCGATCATCCGCTGGAAGTTGGCCAGCGTGAACTGCTTGACCACCTCGCCGGTCTGCGGGTCGAGCGACCAGAACGCGTACGCGAACAGGAGCGCAAGCGACCCGAAATAGACGATCCCGAACCAGCCGACCGGCGCGATCAGGAGCGTGCCGAGCTGGACCCGCGGGTGGCGGTAGAGCCAGCCGAACAGCCGTCGCGGGCGGCGCGGCGGGGAGAGCTCAGCGGTCGTCATGTCGACTTCGCCCTGGCCTCCGGAGGTGGTGCGAGGCCGGGGATCCGCTCGGATCGCCCGGCCTCGCCGTCGTGGAACCGGCGGAAGGTCAGCCCTTCACGGCGGTGTACGCCGCGAGCCACTGGTCGTACGGGATGCAGGTCGTCCCGCGGCTGTCGCCGCAATCGCGGATCGGCGTCTTCCAGAAGCTGATCGCGTTGTAGAACGCCTGGTCCGTGACGTGGTAGGCGTCGCAGAAGTTCGGGAGCTGGTACGAGCCGTAGCCCTTGTTCAGGATGTCGCACGCCTTGGGGTTGGCCGGCGCCTCGCCGAAGTACTCGGCGACCTGCGCCTGGACCTCGGGCGTGACCATCCAGGCCATCCACTTGAGCATGCAGTTCGGGTGCTTTGCGTAGCGCGACAGCATCCACGTGTCGGACCAGCCGGTCATCCCCTCGGTCGGGACGATCGCCTCGACCGGCACGTTGGCCGCCTTGAGCGTGTTCGTCTGGTACTGCCAGGTCGTGCCGATCGTCGACGCGCCGTTGGTGAAGTTGTCGATCTCGTCGGTGAACGACTTCCAGTACTTGCCGACGAACGGCCGCTGGGCCTTGAGCAGGTCGACCGCGGCATCGAACTGGTCCTGGGTCAGCTCGTACGGATCGGTGATCCCGAGCTCGGGCTTGGTGGTCTTCAGGTAGAGCGCCGCGTCGGCGATGTAGATCGTCCCGGCGTAGGCCGTGACCTTGCCCTTGTAGCCGCCCATCTGGGCCGGGTCGAAGACCGCGGACCAGCTCGTCGGGGCGGTGCTGAACTTGTCCGTCCGGTACATCAGGGTGTTGCCGCCCCAGCCGTGCGACACGCCGTAGTGGAACCCGTTGACCGTGTTGTTCGGCGGGCTCTGGAGGAACGGGCTGATGTCGTTGAAGTTCGGGATCAGCGCCGGGTCGATCGGGGCGACCTCGGCCCGGTCGATGAGCCGGTTGGACGCGTCGCCGGAGGCCGACACGCCGTCGTACAGGCCGTGGCCCTGGCTCATCAGGGTATACATGTCGTCGGACGTGTCGGCGGGCTTGACGTTGACCTTGCTGCAGTCCGGGTTCGCGGCCTCGAACGGATGGACCCAGTCGTACTCCTTGACGTTCGAGCCGTCCTCGGCATAGCCCGGCCAGACGACGATGTCGAGCTCGCCCTCGCCCGGCCCGATGCTGGCCACCGGCGCGACGCTGGCCGATGCGGGCGCGCTGGCCGGAGCCTCGCTCGCCGGCGGTTGGCTGGCCGGCGGCGCCGTCGTCGCCGACGGGGTCGTAGCCGCGCTCGAACAGGCGGCCGCGACGATCGCGACGATCGCCGTCGCGCTGAGCACCTTGCGAAGGCCCATGGTCTCTCCTCCTCCGTCCCGGTCAATCACCGACCGGGAAGTTGTACTGCTGCCGCCAGATCAGCCGGACCGACCGTCCCTGCGCGGCGAGTGCCTCCATCGACGAGATCGTCAGGTTCTGGGCGGTGACGACGAGCTCGCTCCCGGCGTCGAGGGCGACGACGTAGCGCGTGTCGGAGCCGAGATAGATGACGTCGCGAATGGTGCCGGTCGCGCTCGTCTCGTCGTCCGCGACCGTGTCTGAGGGGTCGCCAAGGCGGATCTTCTCCGGCCGGACCGTGAACGTGCCGGGACGCCCGACGATCCGCTCGGCCACCTCGCCGGTGAGCAGGTTCGAGGTGCCCACGAAGCCGGCCACGAACGCCGTCGCCGGTCGCTCGTAGACCTCGGCCGGGGTGCCGACCTGCTCGATCCGACCGCGGTTGAAGACCGCGACCCGGTCGCTCATCGTGAGCGCCTCCTCCTGGTCGTGGGTCACGTAGATGAACGTGATGCCGACCTGGTGCTGGATCGCCTTCAGCTCGATCTGCATCTCCTCGCGGAGCTTGAGGTCGAGGGCGCCGAGCGGCTCGTCGAGGAGGAGCACGCGGGGCCGGTTGACGAGCGCCCGTGCGAGCGCGACGCGCTGGCGCTGGCCACCCGAGAGCTGCGACGGCTTGCGTTTCTCGTAGCCCTCGAGCCGGACCATCCGGAGGGCGTCGGCGACCTGGCGCGCCGCGGTCGGACTCGGGGGACCTTGCGGATCATCAGCCCGTAGCCGACGTTGTCGCCGACGGTCATGTGGGGGAACAGGGCGTAGTCCTGGAACACCGTGTTCACGTCCCGCTCGAACGGCGCGTGGCGGCTCACGTCCTCGCCGTGGAGCAGGACCCGGCCCTCGGTCGGCAGCTCGAAGCCGGCGATCATCCGAAGCGTGGTCGTCTTGCCCGAGCCCGATGGGCCGAGCATGGAGAAGAACTCGCCGTCGGCGATCTCCAGGTCGATCCCGGCGACGGCCTCCACCTCGCCGAATCGCTTGCGCACCCCTTCCAGGCGGACGGCGGGGACGGCCGATCGACCCGCGGTCGAGCCGGGGACGGGTTCCCGCGTCGCCGCGGGGAGCGTCGGGGTCGCCAAGCGCCTCCTCGGGGGGTGACCGCGCGTCCCGCGCGGGGTGATCGCGCCTCGGGCGCCGGCGGGCCGCCGGACGCCGCCGCCTCCTCGTCCGAACGTGCGAGATGGCGCGCACTGTGGCGCGTCGGGGCCGTCGATGTCAAGACATCGGCCCGCCCCTAGACTCGCCTGCGATGGGCCCACGCCACGGACGCTCCGCCGCGTTCCTCCTGGTGATCCTGGCGGTGCTCGTGACCGCCTGCGCGAGCAGCGGTCCGGTCCTGACCCCGCCGATCTCGCCGGGCAGCGAGACGGCCCCGCGAGAGGTCAACATCATCGCCCGCGAGTACCGGTTCGACCCGTCGCCCGTCGACCTGGTGGCCGGCGAGACGGTCCTGTTCCACCTGATCAACGCCGGGCTCGAGGTCCACGAGGTCGTCATCGGGGACGCGCGCGTCCAGGCGGCCTGGGAGGTCGCCGAGGCGGCGACCGCCGGCGCACCGCCCGGGCCGACGCCGCTCGTCAGCGTGCCTCCGGGCCTGGCCGGCCTCCGCGTCGTCATCCATTCCGGGGAGCGGGTCGACGTCCGCTGGACGGTCCCGGCGCCCGACGCGCCCCTGATCGTGGGTTGCCACATCCCCGGTCACTGGGCACGCGGGATGCAGGTCCCGATCCGGTTCGTGGCGCCCGGCGGCTGAGGGCTGCCCGGTGATACCCTCTTCATCGCCCCGCGGCGGCGTGGCGCGGGAAGCTCGTGGCGGTGCGTCAGGAAGAGGACCCGAATGACCTATGTGATCGCCGAGCCCTGCGTCGACGTGATCGACCAGTCGTGCGTCTCGGTCTGTCCCGTCGACTGCATCCACTTCGAGGAAGGCGTGGATCGAATTCTGTACATCGATCCGGACGAGTGCATCGACTGCGGCGCGTGCGAACCTGAATGCCCGGTCAACGCGATCTTCCCCGAGGAATCGACACCTGCGGAGTGGGCCCCGTACATCCGCGTCAATGCCGTCTGGTTCACGGACCGGGCGGCCGCGAGAGCCGAGGTCGACGCGCTCAAGCCCGCCTGATCGCGGCCGGGCCGCGAGGCCGCGCGGGTCCCGCCCGGACCCGGGCTAGACTCGCCCGATGCGGATCGTCTCGCTCCTGCCATCGGCGACCGAGATCGTCTTCGCCCTCGGGCTCGGCGACGAGCTCGTCGGCGTGACCCACGAGTGCGACTGGCCGCCCGAGGCCGCCGCGATCCCGGCGGTCACCCGGTCGACCAACGACCTGTCCGAGCGGTCGTCGCGTGAGATCGATCGCCTCGTCGGCGAGGCGATCCATGGCGGGTCGTCCCTGTACGAGCTCGACGAGGGAGCGCTGGAGGCAGCCGACCCGGACCTGATCCTGACCCAGGAGCTGTGCGCGGTCTGCGCCGTCGGGTACCGCGAGGTCAACGAGGTGGCCCGGGCAATCGACGCCGAGATCAGCGTGGTCTCGCTCGAGCCGAGCTCGATCGAGGGGATCCTCAACTCGATCTCGACGGTCGGGGCGATGACCGACGCGGAGGACGCCGCGATCGACGTGGTCGCAGCCCTCCGGGAGCGGCTGAGCGCGCTCGAGACACACCTCGCCGAGCGGCGAGAGCGCGGCCAGCCGCCGGTCCGGGTCGTGGGCCTCGAGTGGCTCGATCCGCCGTTCGCCGTCGGCCACTGGGTGCCCGAGCAGATCCGGCGCGCCGGTGGCTGGGACCTCCTCGGGCGCGAGGGGGAGCGATCCGTGCCGACGACCTGGGACGCCGTCCGCGACGTCGACCCCGAGCTCCTGGTCCTCATGCCCTGTGGCTTCCACCTGGCCGAGACGGTCGAGGAGTGGGAGCGGACGCCCCGGCCGCAGTTCTGGGACGGGCTCGCCGCGGTCCGTCACGGACAGGTGTTCGCCGTCGATGGGTCGGCCTACTTCTCTCGACCCGGTCCGCGGGTCATCGACGGGGTCGAGCTCCTCGCCGAGATCTTCGACCCGGACGGCTTCGTCGAGACTTCGCCGCTCGGCAGCTGGACCCCGCTCGTCTAGCGGGCGGGTCATGCCGTATCGCTCGTCCTTCGCCTGCCTGTGGTGCGGCCGGCCGTGGTCGACCCGCGGCCCCGACGACCTCGAGGGGTACGCCCAGCTCTGTCCCGACTGCATCGGCCGGGCCGGCGAGAACACCTTCCTGCGTTTCCGGCTCAGGACGGCCCTGACCGAGCGCGCGACCTCGAGCCCGGCGCTATCCGGCCCGGCGGCGGACGGGCCCGCGTCGGGCGATCCGGCCGCACCCGGCGGGGCGTCCGCCGACCTGGCTGCCGAGATGGTCGACTACTACGAGGCGCGGGCGGCCGAGTACGACGACTGGTACCTGCGTCGGGGTCGCTATGCCCACGGCCCGATCCACGACCAGGCCTGGGCCGCCGAGCTCGACGCGGCGACGCTGTGGCTCGACCGCCAGCCCCTCGGTGGGGAGATCGTCGAGCTCGCGGCGGGCACCGGCTGGTGGAGCCCGCTGCTCGCTTCGAAGGGTGACTTGTCGATCTACGACGCCGCCTCGGCTCCGCTCGACCTGGCCCGCGAGCGCCTGCTCGCCCACGGGCTGCGGGCTCACATCCACGTCCGGGACGCGTGGGCAGAGCCCGACCGGGCGGTCGACGTCGTCTTCTGCGGGTTCTGGCTGAGCCACGTCCCGCGCGCCCGGCTCGGAACGTTCCTCGGGCTGGCCCGACGCTGGCTCAAGCCAGGCGGATCGCTCATCGTGATCGACTCGCGGCCGGACCCCAGCTCCGGGGCGGTCGACCAGCCCGTGACGTCCGAGGCCGAGGCGGCCGCGGGGATCGTCCGGCGTCGGGTGGCCGACGGGCGTGAGTTCCGGGTCGTCAAGGTCCTCTACCGGCCCGACGAGCTCGAGGCCGCGCTCCTGGCCACGGGATTCCGGAGCGCCGAGGTGACGGCGACGCCCCGCTTCTTCGTCCTCGGGCGCGCGGAGGCCTGATCCGGCCGCGAGACCGGGACGGCGGGCTCGGCCGCGGCACGGGCGCCGGGCTCAGCCCGCCGGCGCGAGGACGGCTCGTATACTCCCGCCATGTCCCTCCTCTCGAAGCGGACCATCGCGACGGTCGGCTCCGGCGTGATGGCCGAGGCGATGATCGCCGGCCTGCTCCGGGGCGAGCTCGTCGCGCCCGGCCAGGTCGTCGCCAGTCACCCCCGTCGCGAGCGGCGCGAGGAGCTCGGCCGGACGTACGGGATCCGGACCGTCGCCGGCAACGTCGAGGCGGTCGCCGAGGCCGACGTGGTGCTGCTCGCGATCAAGCCCCAGATGCTCGCCCGGGTCGGAGCCGAGCTCGAGCCCCACCTCCGGGACGAGCAGCTCGTCCTGTCGGTCATCGCCGGCGCCACGACCACCGCGCTCGAGGGGTTCCTCGGCCACCGCCGGATCGTGCGGAGCATGCCGAACACCCCGGCCCGGCTCGGCCGCGGGATGACGGTCTGGTACGCCACGCCCGAGACGACCGCCGAGCAGCGCGCCCAGGCGAGCGCGATCCTGCGCGCCCTCGGGGCCGAGCTCGAGGTCGACGACGAGCGGTTCGTCGCGATGGCGACGGCCGTGTCGGGCACCGGTCCGACCTACGTCTTCCTGGTGATGGAGGCCCTGATCGACGCGGCCGTCCACCTCGGCTTCCCGCGCCACGTCGCCCACGACCTCGTCGTGGAGACGCTCGAGGGAAGCACGTACTTCGCCAAGCAGTCGGGTGACCACCCGGCGGTCCTCCGGAACATGGTCACGTCGCCCGGCGGGACGAGCGCGGCGGCCCTCCACGAGCTCGAGTCCGGCCGGCTCCGGACCGTCCTCTCGGAAGCCGTCTGGGCGGCCTACCGGCGCACGGTCGAGCTCGGCGACCAGCTCGAGGCCGGCGCGCCGGCCCGGCCGACCGACGGCACTCCGACCCGGCCGACCAACGGCGCTCCGGCCGCCGGCCGAGCGTCCCCTCGCCGATGACTCCAGTCGAACGGGCGGGCGGGCGAGCCGCGGCCGGGAGGGCAGACGTCGTTGCGCCGGGCCCGCCGGAGCAACGCCCACCGACCGGCGACCCGCTCACGATCGAACAGGCGACCGCGTTCGACCCGCCCCGCGAGTACCGCCTGCACCCGCGCGACCGGCTCGTGGCCTATACGGCCGAGGCCGGCGGCGCCCGCCAGCTGTTCGTGCTCTCGTTGCGCGGCGGTCCGGCGGTCCAGCTGACCGCCTCGGACCAGTCGGTCTCCGATCCCCAGTGGTCGCGCGACGGGCGCCGGCTCGCCTTCGTTCGCGACGGGGCGATCTGGGTCATCGACGGTGACGGGTCGCGCCAGGTCCGGGTCACCGAGCATCCCGCCGGCAACAGCCGGCCGCGCTGGTCGCCCGACGGCCATCGCCTCGCGTTCGTCTCGCGCCGGCGCGGCTGGTCCCAGCTCTGGCTGATCGATGCCCCGGTGCCGCGGCGCGGCCGACCCGCGCTCCACCCGAAGCCAGCCGAGCCGATCACCCTGACACCGCCTGGCCTCGACATCGAGGAGTACGCCTGGGCACCCGATGGGGCCCGGATCGCCGTCGCGGGCCAGCGTGAGGACCACGCCTGGTGGTCGGCGGTGTCGGTCTTCGACGTCGCGACCGGGGCGGAGCAGCGGATCCCGCCCGGCTCGGCCTGGGAGTGCGGGCCCGCCTGGCTGCCCGATGGCGGGCTGCTCCTCCTGTCCGATGCCGACGGCTGGTTCCAGGTCGTCCGGCTCGATCCCCGGCTGCGCGAGCGGACCCTCCTGACCACGGGCCCACGGGAGCACGGCGACCCGGTCGGAGGCTTCGGTCACGTCCCGCTGCCGTCCCCCGACGGCACCCGCTTCGTTCACTTCGCGGACCACGACGGGTCGAGCGACCTCATCGTCGCGCCGCTCGGCGACGGCATCCCGCCCAAGCGCGGTCGGGGCCGGCCGCCGAAGAACCCACGCCCGGTCGCGGCCGCCCGGGCAGGGGTCCGGATCGACCCGTGGGTGGGCGTCTGGCGGGCGATCGAGTGGACCCCGGACGGGGCGTGGGTCGCGGCGGTCGCGCGAGAACGAGCGCCGACCGCAGGACCTCTGGCTGCTCCCGGTCCCGGGCGTCGCGCCGGACGGATCGCGCCCGCGCCGGGTCACCGACAGCCTGCCGGCCGTCCTCCGCCACGCGCGCTACGTCGATGCGGAGCGGATCGGGTTCACGGCCGGGGACGGGCTGCGGATCGAGGGCAACCTCTACCGTCCGGCCGGTGCGACCGGCAAGCGCGGCGGGAAGCGTGTCCCGACCGTCGTCCACCTCCATGGTGGCCCGACGAGCCAGAGCTTCCGGTCGTGGGCGCCGTTCAAGCAGGTCCTCGTCCGCGAGGGCTTCGCCGTCCTCGATGTCGACTACCGCGGCTCGACCGGCTACGGCCGCGCGTTCCGGCTCGCGAACGTCGGCGAGTGGGGCCACGCCGACGCCCAGGACTGCATCGACGCCGGGCGCTGGGCGCTCGACCAGCCGTGGTCGAACGGCCGGCTCGCCGTCTATGGTGGGTCGTACGGCGGCTACCTGGCGCTGTGCGCGCTCGTCGAGGCGCCGTCGCTGTGGCGGGCGGGGGTCGACCTGTACGGCGACTCGGAGATTGCCGAGAGCTACCGGCACGGCGACCGGATCGGCCGGCTCGACCTGCACCGGATGATGGGCGACCCCGACGACGAGGCGCATGCGGCGGCCTTCCGACGGGGCTCCCCGGTCTACCGCGCCGAGCGGATCGAGGCCCCGCTGCTCCTCCTCCACGGCCGCAAGGACAAGCGGGTCGTCCCGCTCATGACCGAGCGGATGGTCGAGGCGCTGACGATCGAGGACAAGCACCACGAGGTCCACTGGTACGACGACGAGGCCCATGGCTGGGAGCGTCGCGAGAACCGGCGCGACGCCTGGACGCGGGTCGTGGCCTTCCTCCGGCGCCACGTCCTGGACACGTCCCCGGCGGGCTGACCGGCGGTTCAGCCGGCGCCCTCGCGCGGGATCACGCTGATCGAGCCGTCGGTCTCGAGGACGGCCAGGCTGACGTCCCGGACCGAGGCCACCCCGTGGGCGCGCACGGCGGCGTCGAGCTCCGTTCGGCTCACCGACGCGCGACCGAGGGCTCGCTCGAGCACCTGCCCGCCCCTGACCAGGAGGACCGGCTCGCCCTCGAGGACCCTGGCCAGCTTCCGGTTGCGGCTGAGGACGGCGTCAAGCACGCGGTCGAGGATGATCAGGGTCCCCGCCGAGATGAGGCCCCCGATGAGCGTGGTGTTCTCGCCGATCATCGCGTTCTGGACTCCGTTGGCGATGATCAGGATGACCACGAGGTCGAGGATCGACATCTGGCCGACCTCGCGCCGGCCGGCCACCCGCAGCGCGATGACGAGGAAGAGATAGACGATCGCCGTCCGGACCGCGACCTCGACCGGACCCGAGCCGAGATCAGGGATGTCCATGATCCCGGCAGTCTATCGCGGGCCCGATGCCCTCACGCGGACAGGCGGCGACTCGCCGTGGCTCAGGTCCCGGGCCCCGGGCCGTCCGGGCGCCCCGGCGACAAGGCCGCCCCGAGCTGGACGACGTGCTCCTCGGCGTGCCCGACGACGAAGCGTTCGAGGATCTCCTCGATCGTCAGCTCGCCCCGGACCGGGTGGATGCCCCGGCGGGCGAGCCCGGCGGCGCCGAGCCCCGCGAGGAGGCGCGCGTAGCGATCGGTGGCGGCCTCGATCCGCTCCAGCAGCTCACCGGGCGGCAGGGTCCGGTCGCGTTCGATCGTGAGGGCACGCACGGGGTCGGTCGCCAGGCGCCCGAACGGCACCGGCCCAGGCCCGCCGTCGAGGATCCGGGCGATCTCGCCGCGCCAGTACTGGAGCATCTCGGCGACGTGGGCGAGGACTTCGGTCGGGCCCCACTCGGACTCGGGGCCGGCGTCGTGATCGACGACCCGGAGCGGCCACGGCCGGCCAGCCTCGACGGACGGGCCAAGGGCAGCCAGCGCGTTCGACGCCGCCTGGAGTCGGGCGACGAGCGCGTCCGAAGGAGTCGTCGCGGTCATCGGGTCAGTCTGGCACGCTGATCGACCGGCGACCGGCCGCCACCCGGCGTCAACCCGGGGTCAGGCCACGCCCCGGGACCGGCGAATCGGGATCGGCTCGCTGCCGGTCCGTCCGGACCGGCGGTCCGGACGGCCGAGGACGCCCTGGGCGAGCAGAGGCTCGAGCTCCTCGGCCGGCAACGGGCGGGCGTACAGGTAGCCCTGGCCGCGCGCGCAGCCGAGCCGGCGCAGGACGGCTGCCTGGGCCTCGTGCTCGATGCCCTCGGCCACGACCTGCAGGTCGAGGGCCCGTCCGAGCTGGACGATCGCCCGGGCCAGGACCGGCCGGTTCCCGCGCTCGCCGATCCCGTCGATGAACGTCTTGTCGATCTTGAGCATGTCGACCGGGAAACGCTCGAGGTAGCCCAGGGAGGAGTAGCCCGTCCCGAAGTCGTCGATCGCGAGGCGGACGCCGATCCGGCGGAGGTCGGCGAGCTTGCCGATCGTGGTCGTGGTCGTCAGCATCAGGACGGACTCGGTGATCTCGAGGATCAGCCGGGACGGCTCGAGGCCGCTCGAACTGAGCGCGGCGCCGATCTCGGCGACCAGGTCGGGGTGCTGGAACTGGCGGGCCGACAGGTTCACCCCGACCGACAGCCCGTCGAGGTCGAACCGCTGGCGCCAGCCCTGCGTGTCGCGGCAGGCCCGCTCGAGGACCCACTGGCCGATGTTGACGATGAGGCCCGACTCCTCGGCCAGGCCGATGAAGTCCGCCGGCATCAGCAGGCCGCGACCGGGCGCCTGCCAGCGGACGAGCGCCTCGAGCCCGACGATCGAGCCGTCGGCCAGGTCGACGACCGGCTGGTAGTGGAGCCGGAGCTCGTTCCGCTCCTCGGCGCCGCGCATCAGCGCCTCGAGCGCCGCGCGCTCGGTGACCGCCTCGCGGAGGCTCGGCCGGAAGACCTCGTAGCGTCCCTTGCCGCGATGCTTGGCCTGGTACATCGCGAAGTCGGCGTTGCGCAGCAGCTCCGTGGACCCGTCCTCGCCCGGTGCGGTGACGGCGATCCCGATGCTGGTCGCGATGACCGCCGCGGTTCCGCCGATCCGGATCGGCGGGCGCAGGGCGTCGATCACCCGCTGGGCGACGTGGGTCGCCTCCGACTCGTCCCGGAGGTCCTCGAGCAGGATCGCGAACTCGTCGCCGCCGATCCGGGCGGGGGTGTCGCTTGCCCGGAGGCAGGCCTTGAGCCGCTCGGCCACCGCCGTGAGGAGCTGATCGCCGCCCGCGTGGCCGAGGCTCTCGTTGATCGTCTTGAAGTCGTCGAGGTCGAGGAACAGGACCGCGATGAGCCCGGCATCCGGGCCCGGCCGGCGGACGACGGCGTGGGCGACGCGATCCTGGAACAGGGCCCGGTTCGCGAGCCCGGTCAGGCTGTCGTGGAACGCCTGGTGGCGGAGCTCCTCGTACAGGCGGGCGTTCTCGAGGGCCATGCCGGCCTCCGCGGCGAGCGTCTGGCCGAGGCGGACCCTGCGGTCGTCGAAGAACCCGGGTCGCCGCGAGGTCACTTCGATTGCCCCGAGGGCGCGTCCCTTGGCCAGCAGGGGCAGGGTGGCCATCGAGCGCTGCCCGATCGAGTGGACGTACTCGACCTCGGCCAGGTCGGCGGCCGCGTCCGTGTCGTCGACGACCATCGTCCGCTGGCCCTCGAGGACGCTCCGCGTCGCGGGGTAATCGGCCAGGGCGTACCACTCGTCGACGGCGGCGCGCCGCTCGGGCGGGTAGTAGCCGTAGGTCAGCACGCGGTCCCCGGCCTCGTCCCAGTAGCAGATCCCGCACTCGTCCGCGCCGATCGCCTGGGCGACGTAGCGCGCGGTCAGGTCGCCGATCTCGCGCGGATCCAGGGTCTGGGCGAGCTCGGTCGACAGCTCGATGACGCTGGCCAGCTCGTGGGTCGTCGAGCGGAGTCGCGCGGCGAACTGGCCGACGAGGAGCGCGATCAGGCCGAACACGGTGGCGATCGCCACGATGGTCAGGGTGGTCACGATGCCCCACGGGGTCGCGGAGTCCTCGGGTAGCACGGCCGTCGACCCACCGGCGAGCGCCGCGACCGCCAGCGCGAGCAGGGCCAGCCCCGCCAGCACTCGCCTTCCGACGTAGGGCAGCGCGATCGCGACCGGGAGCAGGGTCGCGACGGCGATCGCGTCGCGCAGGAGCAGGCCGGCCGCGAGGATCGGCAGGTACATCGCGAGGGCCAGCCGGACGACCAGCCCGTCGATCGGGACCCGCCCGACGCGAGGCAGGCACCAGCCGACCGTCCAGGCGCCGAAGACCGTCAGGCCGATCGCACCGACGAGGGCCGCGGAGTCGTGGAAGGCCAGCCCGAGGAACGCCTCGATGACGGCGAACGCGAGCACGGCCGGGATGATCAGCCTGAGGAAGAGCCGGAGCTGCGGCGGCGCCGTCGTCCAGCCCGATCGCCCCGGTCTGGCCGCTCGGGATTCGGGGCAGCTCGATCGTCGGCTCCGACATCGGTGCCAAGCCTGCGGGACGCGGCTCCGGCGAGCCATCCGACGTTGGTACCGGTCGCTGCCGCCGACCGAGTCTCACCGTCCCGTCGACGACCGCCCCGGGCGGCCTCATACTGGACGGCCACTGCACCGAGCGGTCGCCAGGAGGACGCTGCGATGACCGACACGGCACCCCGGCTCGCCCTGCGCGGGAAGGCGAACCAGGCCGGGGCGCGGGCCAACCCCGACGCCTATGCGCAGGCGGGCGACTTCCTGCCGCTCAACGGGATCGACCACGTCGAGTTCTGGGTCGGCAACGCCCGCCAGGCGGCGGCCTACTACCGCGCCCTGTGGGGCTTCGGGCCGGTCGCCTACGCGGGTCTCGAGACGAAGGTCCGCGACCGCGCGTCGTACGTCCTGGTCCAGAACGACATCCGGTTCGTGCTCACGGCACCGCTGACCCCGGATGGCGAGATCGCCGACCACGTCCGGCTCCACGGCGACGGCGTCCACGACATCGCCTTTGCGGTCGACGACGTCGAGAGCGCCTGGCGCGAGACGACCGCCCGGGGCGCCGCCTCGGCGCTCGCCCCGACCGAGCTCGACGGCGGCGAGGACGGCGTCCTGCGGAAGGCCTCGATCAGGACCTACGGCGAGACGCTCCACTCGTTCGTCGACCGGCGCGACTACCACGGCGTCTTCGCGCCCGGCTACCGGCGGATCCGCCAGCCGGCCCGGGCCGCGACCGGGCTGTCGCTCCTCGAGGTCGACCACTGCGTCGGCAACGTCGAGCTCGGCGAGATGGACGACTTCGTCGCGTTCTATCGCGACGTGCTGGGCTTCAGCCAGCTCATCCACTACGACGACAAGGTCATCCACACCGAGTACTCGGCGCTGATGAGCAAGGTCATGACCAACGGGAACGGACGGATCAAGTTCCCGATCAACGAGCCGGCGACGGGGCGGAAGAAGAGCCAGATCCAGGAGTACCTCGACTGGTACCGCTCGCCGGGCTGCCAGCACATCGCCCTGCGGACCGAGGACATCGTCGGGACGGTCCGCCGGCTGCGCGACAACGGGGTCGAGTTCCTCGGCCTGCCGCACGAGTACTACGCGGACCTGGCCGAGCGGGTCGGCGACGTCGGGGTCCCGATCGACACGCTCGAGGAGCTCGGGATCGAGGCCGACCGTGACGAGGAGGGCTACCTCCTCCAGATCTTCAGCCGGCCGGTCCAGGACCGCCCGACGTTCTTCTTCGAGATCATCGAGCGGCACGGCTCGCGCGGCTTCGGGGTCGGCAACTTCAAGGCCCTGTTCGAGGCGATCGAGCGCGAGCAGGCGAAGCGCGGGAACCTGTGACAGAAACGCGGCACGGCGGCCCCCAGGCCGCCGCACCACTCGGACCCGTCGGGCTCAGGGCGCCGTCAGGTCGAAGTTGAAGCTGTTCACGATCGGCATAGCGCTCGTGACGTAGCTCGCGAAATCATCCGTTTGGCGGCTGTAGACGTCGATCAGGATCGTCCCGCCCCCGGCGGAGGCCGGGACGTCGAGAACGATCAGCCGGAAGCGCTCGCCCGGAACGGCGACCCAGCCGGCGCCCTCGTAGGGGTATTTGATCATCGGGACTGCCGTGTACCCGTCGCAGGTCCCCGTCCAGTTGCTCGTCATGCCGATGTCGATCTGCTTCCCGGTCAGGCCGCCGATCGTCACGTCGACGGGGTTGGACGTGTCGAGGCCCGGTCGCTTGGACAGCGCCTCGACGATGTCGGCCGCCTGGAGACCCACGCCGGCCTGGTTGATGTCGCTGCAGTCGTCGGCCGCGACCGAGCCGTTGCGGTCAAGGGTCAATTGCAGGTGGGTCCCCCATCCGGACGAGACGAAGGTACGGTTCCCCGGCACGTCAGGCAGGAGCTCGTAGCCGTTCGTCCAGTCCGAGTCGTTCACCCAACCGGTCGGAACCGTGTAGGTCAGCTTCGGGCGGAAGTCCGTCGAGGCATGGGCTCCGGCGGGCAGGTCGCCGAGGCACGGCGAGCACGATCCTCCCCCCGGATCCCACCAGGTACCGGCCCCGGCGCTCGGCTGGGCCGAGGCCGGCGCGGATGAGGCCGCCGGCGTCGACGGCGCCGGCGCCACGGTCGGCGCCGGTGTGGCACCGACCTTGTTCTTGTCGAAGGGTCGCTCGACGAAGACGAAGCCCCCGACGGCGACGAGCACGATCGCCGCGATCGCGGCGAGCGGCTTGAGAGAACCGTTCACGTGGAAATCCCTCCAGTGGAGGCGCCACGCGGGTCGTTGAGACTGACGTTCGATCCGGTCGGTGACGACGTCGAGGATCCGGTCCGGAGCCTCGCTTGGGCCGTCGCTGAACCAGGTGTCGAGGAGCCGTTCCATGTCGCGTTCGTGGGTCATGCCAGGCGACCTTCCGTGACAACGGCTCGAGCGTCCGCCTCGAGGGCGGCCCGCATGGCGCGATGGGCGTGATGGAGTCGAGAGCGGGCGGTCCCGGGTGGGATGCCGAGCGTCTCGGCGATCTCGCTCGGGGCATAGCCCGCGTAGTGATGGAGCACGAGGATCGCCCGTTGCTCGGGCGGCAGCCGGCGGAACCCGCGTTCGAGCTGGTCCCGGTCGGCGACGGTCAGCGTGTCGTCGGGGCCGGCCGGACCGTCGATCGGCAGGGCCCTGAGGTTCGCGACCCGGCGACGCTCGCGCGCCGCGTGGGTGAGACAGGAGTGGACGAGGAGGCGGTGCAGCCACGCGTCGAACCGGTCCGGATCGCGGAGTCCCCTCAGGTCGCGCCAGGCGATCACCAGTGCGTCCTGGAGGGCATCCTCGGCCCGGTCCACGTCGCGGAGGATCCGTTGCGCGATCGCGAAGAGCCGGTCAACCCGAACGCGAACCAGGTCGACGAATGCCTCCCGGTCCCCGTTCCGTGCCGCCTCCACGAGGTCGCGATCCATCTCCCCGCCTCTGTGAGCGCCCAACGGGGGCGCCGTCCGACTCTAATGGCGGGCCGTCAGGCCGCGGCGTTCATTCTTCGTTCGTCGGGTCGACCGACGGCGCGGAGGGGTGAGCGTGGAGGCCGCACGGCGCTTGCGCCGGCCGCCTATCCTCAGGGGCGGGTCCGGTCGCGAGTAGTCGCAGACGCGGCGGGGCGTTGGGCCCGAGTGGATGGGAGTGTGTCACTGTGCTTCGACCCCCGGTCGGCGTCGCGATCCTCGGGTTCTTCTCGCTGTTGGCGGGTATTGCCTATCTCGTCGTCGGCCTCCGCCTCACCGGATGGGTGGTGTTCGGCCCGGGCTCCATCGGCGACGGAACGTTCTTCTGGGGGCTGCTGACCATCGGTGCGGGGATCGCCTTCGCAGCCGCGGCGTTCGCCCTCTGGTCGGTCCAGCCGTGGGCCTGGATGTTCGGCGTGATCATGGCCGGCCTCGGCCTGATCGATGCCTTCTTCCTGTGGCTGGCGACGGGCGACTTCAGCTATGGCTTCATGGCCGCGCTGCTGCCGCTGGTCGTCCTGTGGTACCTCAACTCGAAGGACATCAAGGGAGCCTTCGGGATCGAATTGGCCTAGTCGCCCACTGACGACGACCCGCCCCCGGCCCACCCGGAGCCCACCGGTGTACCAGTGGCTGGTCGTCGTCCACCTGTTCGGCCTGGTCGTGTTCGCCGTGTGCCACGGCGTCTCGGTGTTCGTCGCGTTCCGGGTCCGCTCGAGTCGCGACCGGACGTTCATCCTCGAGCTGCTCGCCCTGTCCCAGCGGGGGAACCAGTTCGCCTATCTCGGCCTGCTCCTGCTGCTCGTCGGCGGGATCGGGGCGGCCGCCCAGTCGGGCGTGCTCACCACGACCTGGGTGCTCGCGACCGGGGCGGTGCTCATCGCCGTCCTCGTCGCGATGTTCGCGCTCGGGGCCGGCTACTACTACCCGCTTCGCCGCCGGCTCGGAGCGGAGGCTCCCGGGGAGCCCGCGCCGTTGTCCGGGGATGCCCTCGCGGCCGCCCTCGACAACCGGCGACCCGACGTGCTCGCCGCGATCGGCTTCGGCGGCCTGATCGTGATGGTCGCGCTGATGGTGTTCAGGCCGACCTGAGCGACGCTGCGAATTCCCCGACCGCCGCCCCGGTCGCCGGGAACCGACGGCGCCGCTGGCTAGACTGCTCCCATGAAGGTCGCCCACGTGCGAGAGCGCCACGCGCCGGCGGGGACCCCCTACCGGCTCGCGGCAGCCCTCGATCTGGAAGCATCCGAGTGGCTCGACCTCGAGGTGGCCCGCCGTCGCCTGGCCGCCGCCGACCCGCGCCGGCCGCACGACGGCGCCATCTTCCGGCGGCCGATCTCGACCCTCGACGCCCACCTTGCCGGCGGCCTGCGGGTGGCCGCCCTCGGTGAGCTCGTCGACGACTTCGTGCCTGCCGAGGAGGACGACGAGGCGATCCTCGACGCGGCCGACCTGGCCTTCGGGCCGCCCGTCCTCCACCCGACCAGCCTGCGCGACTTCTACGCCTTCGAGCGCCACGTCGCGACGATGTGGAGCGCGCCGCGGCGGCGAGGTCCCCGAGGCGTGGTACCGGCTGCCGATCTTCTACTTCAGCAACGTCTCCGAGATCCGCGGCCCCGGCGAGCCGGTCTGGGCTCCGCGGGGCAGCACTGAGCTCGACTTCGAGCTCGAGGTCTGCGCCCTCGTCGACACGCCCGTCCACGACCTCCCGGCCGGCGCTGGCCGAGGAGGCGATCGGCGGCTTCACGATCCTCAACGACTGGTCGGCGCGCGACCTCCAGCGCGAGGAGACGACCGTCCGGCTCGGGCCGGCCAAGGGCAAGGACTTCGCCAGCTCGATCGGCCCCTGGCTGGTGACGCCGGACGAGCTTGCCTCGGCCCGGGCACCGGACGCGAGCGGACCGGATCTCGCGATGACTGTCGAGGTCGTGACCGGCGACGGGCGGACGGTCCCGGTCACCCGCGGCTCCTGGGCCGACGCCCACTTCTCGTTCGGCCGGATGCTCGAGCGGGCAGTCGGCCGACGTCCGCCTCCGCCCGGGCGATCTCGTCGGCTCCGGCACGGTCGGGACCGGCTGCCTGCTCGAGGTCCGCGACGAGACGCTCGGCCGCTACCTGGAGCCGGGCGACGAGGTCGTGGCCCGGATCGAGCGGCTCGGCGAGCTGCGCACGCCGATCGTCGAGCGGCCATCGGGGGACGGACGGTGAACGGGATCCGGGTCGACGGGATCCGGATCGAGCGGATGCGGCCCGGGCACTGGCCCGCCGTCCGCTCGATCTACGAGGCCGGCATCGCGACCGGGAACGCGACGCTCGAGCGCGAGGCGCCCGAATGGGAGGCCTGGAACGCCGGCCACCGGGCCGACTCCCGGTTCGTCGCCGTGGACGGCGACCGGGTCCTCGGCTGGGTCGCCCTCGCGCCGTACTCCGGGCGGGCGGTCTACGAGGGGGTCGCCTGGCTGAGCGTCTACGTCACGCCGGATGCCCAGGGTCGGGGGATCGGCCGGGCACTCGTGGATGCCGCGGTCGAGGCCTCGGAGGAGACGGGCGTCTGGACGCTCCTCGCGGGCATCCTGCCGGAGAACGCGGCGAGCCTCGCGCTCCACCGGCGCGCCGGGTTCCGCCGGGTCGGCGTCCTGCGCCGGCTCGGTCGCGACCCGTCGGGTCGCTGGCGGGACGTCATCCTCCTCGAGCGGCGGATGGCCTCCGCGAGCCGAACCTAGCGCCGGTCCACCCAGACGACGACGGGCTCGGTCCGGCCGCGAAGCTCCAGCCGGCGGACCTCCCGATCGCCGCGGGCGAGGCCGGCAGCGACGGCCGTCGCCTCGCTGATCAGGGTCTCGCCGGGCCCGGCGGACGAGGCCAGTCGGGCGGCGACGTTGACGGGGTCGCCGAGCGCGGTGAAGTCCGCCACGGAGTCCCCCTCGCCGGCGGAGCCGCTGGACCCGACCGTCCCGACGAAGGCCACCCCGGTGTGGACCCCGATCCCGATCGGGATCCACGCGCCGTGCGGGTCGGTCCGCCCGGTCCGTTCGTGGATGCGCTGCGCGGCACGAGATCGCCCGCTGGGCATGGCCCCGTCCGGCGAAGCCCGGGATGAACAACCCGACGACCTCGTCGCCGACGAACTTGTCGACGACCGCGTCCTCGTCGACGAGCGTCTCGACCGCGACGCTGTAGAACCGGTTGAGCAACGCCGTGAAGGCCGACGGCCCGACCTGCTCGGCGAGGGCCGTCGACCCGCGCACGTCGGCGAACAGGAACGACAGCTCGATCTCGGCGCCGCCGAGCCCGCGCTTCTCGAACGAGCGGAGGCACTGCACGCACATCGACGGGTTCTTGGCCCAGCGACGGTAGCCGGCGACCCGGAGGAACGGCGCGAACGGGCCGCGGAACGGCACGTAGCACAGCTTGCAGCGGGGTGGGCTGGGCAGGTGCTTGAACAGCGGTCGCGGCCTCACCAGGCCGGGGTGCTCGCCCGTGAGCAGCGCCCGCCACTCTGCCTCGGAGGTCGGCTGCGCCATCCTCGAACCGTACCCCATCGCCTAGACTGTGGGACCGCAGCGAGGAGGCACGCCGGGGATGTTCTACGTCTCGCGCGGCAGGGTCCCGCACAAGCGCCACACCCAGTTCCGGACCCGCGAAGGCGCGCTCTACGCCGAGGAGCTGTTCGGGGTCGAGGGCTTCGTCGGCCGGAGCTCGCTGCTCTACCACCGGGTGCCGCCGACGCAGACGAACCGGATCGAGCCGCTCGGCGGCGTCGTGCTCGAGGAGGCCGACGACGGCATCCACCGTCATCGCCTGATCAACACGGCGGGTGTGCCGCCCAAGGGCGACGTCGTCACCGGACGGATCCCGCTGTTCTTCAATGCCGACCTGACGTTCGGCGTGGTGCGCCCCGCCGAGCCGATGCCTGAGACCGTCTTCTACCGCAACGGCGAGGCCGACGAGCTCCTCTACGTCCACGAGGGCAGCGGCTTGTTCGACAGCGTCTTCGGCCAGCTCCGCTACGGACCGGGCGATTACCTCGTGATCCCGATCGGGACGACCTGGCGGCTGGCGCCAGACGCCGGGTCGAGCCAGCGGATGCTGTGGCTCGAGTGCCCGAGCGAGATCGAGCCGCCAAAGCGCTACCGCAACGAGTACGGCCAGCTCCTCGAGCACAGCCCCTACTCGCAGCGCGACATCCGGGTTCCGAAGACGGTCCCGGCCCGGACGGACGAGGGCCAGTTCCGGGTCCACGTCAAGGCTCGCGGCCGGCGGACCGCCTACCACTACGCCAGCCACCCGTTCGACGTCGTGGGCTGGGATGGCTACCTCTGGCCCTATGCCTTCAACATCGCCGACTTCGAGCCGATCACGGGCCGGGTCCACCAGCCGCCGCCGGTCCACCAGACGTTCCAGGCCCACAACTTCGTGGTCTGCTCGTTCGTGCCGCGCAAGTTCGACTACCACCCGCTGGCGATCCCGGCCCCGTACAACCACTCGAACATCAACAGCGACGAGGTCATCTACTACGTCGCCGGCAACTTCATGAGCCGGCGCGGGGTCGAGGTCGCGTCAGCTTCACCCTCCACCCGGCCGGGATCCCGCACGGCCCGCACCCGGGCACGGTCGAGGCGTCGATCGGCAAGGAGGCGACCGAGGAGCTGGCGGTGATGGTCGACACGTTCCGCCCGCTGCGGATCACGAAGCAGGCCGCCGGCCTCGACGACCCGCGCTACCCCTACTCGTGGTTGCCGGCGCCCGATGCGCCGAGCGAGGCGCAGGCCCTGGCCGAGCGAGGGCCTGAGGCGTTCCCGGACTAGGTGGGCGCCGTGCCGCCGGGTCCGTCGAGCGCGGGGACCTCGCCGCTGAGCTCGACGATCCGGTCCCACAGGGCCCGGCGGTCGGCCGCGCTGACCCGGGTCATCGGAATCCGGTCGAACGGCCGGGGGCGCCGGTCGAGGAACAGCCGGCCGGTCGACCGCGCGGCTTCATCGGAGGCGGCCAGCCAGACGATCGTGTCGACGCCCTCCTCGGCGGTCCTGGCATAGGGCCCGAGGAACTCGCGGAACTCGGGCAGCGACGCCGACAGCCCGGGGGTGTCCGCCCAGCCGGGGTGCATCGCGTTGGCCACGATCCCTTCCCCGCGAAGCCGGCGGGCCCACTCGCGCATCAGCGCGACCTGGGCGCGCTTGGCGCGGGCATAGGCGAGCGCGCCGCTGTACTCGTCCTGCTCGAAGCCCAGGTCGTCGAGGTGGAGGCGCTGGGCGTACATCCCGCCGCTCGTCACGGCCACGATCCGGGCCGGCCGGTCGGCGGCCGCGCCGGCGCGGAGAAGGGGCAGGAGCCGGCTCGTCAGCACGAACGGACCGAGGACCATCGTCGCGAGGCTGAGCTCGAACCCGTCCGGCGAGAGGCGCCGATCCGGGAGGAGCGTCCCGGCATTGTCGACGAGGATGTCGAGTCGCCGCTCGCGGTCGAGGATCTCGTCGGCCGCCTGGCGGACCGCGGCCAGCGAGGCGAGATCGGCGACGTACGTCGCGAGCTCGTGGTTGCCGGACCAGGCCTCCAGCTCGAGACGTGTCCGCTCGAGCCGGTCGGGATCGCGCCCGACGAGCAGCACCCGCGCGCCCATGGCGGCGAGGTGGCTCACGGTCGCCCGGCCGAGACCCGAGGTCGGCCCGGTCACGAGCGCCGTCCGGCCGCGAAGCGAGACCCGGCCGACGTCCTCCCAGTCGTACATCCGGCGGCGGAGGTCGTAGCCGATCCGGCTGAAGCTCGGCAGCACGAGGAGCTCGAGGGCGTCGTCGACGAGGTCACGGGGATCGAACGTCATGGCCTGACCGCACTCCTCACGACGTCGGGCTCACGGCCGCAGCGCCGAAGAGATCGAGGCAGCCATCGAGACCCTCGATCGCGACCGCCGGCCGGGGGGTCGCGGCCCAGGCCTCGCGGGTCATCCGGAACCGCTCGGTTTCCCGCGCGACGCCATCGGGCGCGAGCCGGCCGAAGCCGTTCGAGCTGTAGCCGAGCGCCCGGCTCACCCCCGAGGAGGCGAGGTTGTCGAGGAAGGCGTTCGACTCCGCCACCTCGGCTCCGAGCCCGTCGAAGGCGAGGGCCAGGGCCGCGCCGCGCATCTCCTTGCCGATCCCCCGGCCCTGGTAGGGCGAACCGAGCCACGATCCGGTCGAGACGGTGCGCATCACCGTGAACTCGGTGGCCATCAGCCCCTGCTGTCCGATCGGCCGGCCGTCGAGGAGAACGGCAAGGTCCAGGGTCCAGGCGTCGACGGTCCACGACCCCCGGGTCAGCCAGTGGTACTGGATGAACTCGCGCTCGAAGCGCGGGCTCGGCTTGACCGACCAGGCGACTCCGAACGGCATCTCCCCGGGCGGGTGGATCCCGGCTCTTGCGACCCGGCACAGCTCGACGATCTCGTCCTCATCAGGCAGCCGCAGCTCCAGCCGCTCCGTCCGCAGCCGGAGCTCGTAGATGGGCCAGAGTGGGTGGGTCACGGACCGATGATAGGCCGGTTGCGTCCGCGGATCGGAGGTGCGCATCGGGTGGGCGGTCGACGGCATCACTCGTCGGCGACCCGCAGCGTGCTCCCCCGGCCGATCGTCGACGGCGCGGTCTGGGCGAGCAGGACGCCGCCGATCACGAAGGCGCCCCCGACCAGCTGGAGCGGCCCGAGCGTCTCGCCGAAGAGGAGCGCCGCGAGCGTGATCGTCCAGATCGGCTCGAAGGTCGAGATGAGCGACGCCTGGGCCGCCCCGATCCGCTTCGTCCCCTCGTAGAAGGTCTGGATCGCCACGAACGTGGAGACGAGGCCGATCCCGACGATCCCCGGCCAGGCGACGCCGGGCACGTCGGCGGGCAGGACCGGCCGGTGGGCGGCGATGGCCAGCGCCCAGAAGCCGACCGCGGTTGCGACCATCATCAATGCCGTCGCGGCGGCCGTGTCGGCGCCGTCGTCGGCCTCCCCGCCGACCCGTTCCGAGGTCTCCCCGGACAGGCGGGCCGACAGCACGATCCAGACCGCGTAGATGATCGGCGAGGCAATGACCGCGAGCAGACCGCTAAGCGGCGGGACCGCACCCGCCGGGATGCCGCCGAGGGCGAGGGCGGTCCCGGCCAGCGCCATCGCCAGGGCGACCCACGGCCGCCGGCCGACGAGCCGGTGGCCGACCCGGAGCGACAGCACGGCGACGATCGCCGGGTAGATGAACACGATGAGCGCGGCCAGGGAGGCGGAGACGGTCTCGAGCCCGGCGTAGTACGTGCCCGAGTTGCCGAGGTAGAGGACGCCCAGCGCCAGCGCGACGAGGACCCGTCGCCGCGATAGCCGGAGGAGCCCCGCCCGCCGCGCGGCCGATCCGGCCAGCCAGACCCACGACAGCGACGCCCCGATCAGGAAGCGCCAGGCGAGCAGCGTCAGCCAGTCGACGCCGGCGGCGTAGACCGGCTTGGCGAACAGCGCTCCCGATCCGAACGAGGCCGCCGAGACGAGCACGAGTCCGACCCCGACGAGCCGCTGGCGATCCACCGACCGAGCCTAGCAGGGGCCGTCGGCCGGCCGCCGGGCGTCCCGCCGCGAGGCTCGGCTCGCCCGCGCGACCCGCCGAACGGCAGCGCCCCGGCCGGAACGGACTACACTTCGGAGCGTGGCTGAGCTGACCGAACGCGCCGTCTCCGACCGCGTGCCATCGCTGGCCCGGGAGACGCTCCGGGTCGTCAACCGGCGCGATCCGCTGACCGTCGCCCCGGGCACGCCGCTCGGCGAGTGCCTCCGCCTGGTCGAGGCCTCGGGAACCGGCGACTCGGTCGTCGTTGCCGACGCCGATGGGCAGCTGGTCGGGGTCCTCACCGAGCGCGACATCTTCGGGGTGATCGTCGGCGGCCCGATCGACCTGGCTGCCCCGGTCGAGACCCTGATGAACCGCCGGCCGCGAACGCTCCGGCTCGAGCAGACCGTCCGCGACGCGATCGTCCTGTTCGCCGATGGCCGCTACCGCAACGTGCCGCTCGTCGACGAGGACGGCCGGGTGGTCGGGATCGTCCGCCAGCAGGACATCCTCAAGTACCTCGCGGAGGCGTTCCCCGAGGAGCTGCTCAACCTGCCGCCGCGCCCGCACCAGCGGATGAAGGAGTCCGAGGGCGCGTGACGACGACCAGGGAGCGCGAGCCGTCCGTCCAGGATCTCGACCGCGTCACGATCCGGTTCGCCGGCGATTCCGGCGACGGGATGCAGGTCACCGGCAACCAGTTCACCCGGACGGCGGCCGTGTTCGGCAACGACATCAGCACGCTGCCCGACTTCCCGGCCGAGATCCGCGCTCCGGCCGGCTCGCTGCCGGGCGTGTCCGGCTTCCAGATCAGCTTCTCGAGCTCCGAGATCCACACCCCCGGCGATGAGCCGGACGTGCTGGTGGCCATGAACCCGGCCGCGCTCAAGGCGAACATCGTCGACCTGCCCGCCGGTGGCGCGCTCATCGTCAACACCGACGCGTTCACCGGCCCCAACCTCCAGAAGGTCGGCTACGCCGAGAACCCGCTGACCGACGGGTCGCTGAGCTCGTTCACCGTCTTCGAGATCCCGATCTCGACCCTCAACGCGCGGGCGCTCGAGGGCCTCGACATGACGACCAAGCAGGTCGACCTGACCAAGAACTTCTTCGCGCTCGGGATCATGTTCTGGCTCTACGAGCGGAGCATGGAGCCGACCCTCCGCTGGATCGACGACAAGTTCGCCAAGCGGCCGGTCATCGCCGAGGCGAACGCCCGGGCGCTCAAGGCCGGCTACGCCTTCGGTGAGACGACCGAGATCTTCCACACCCACTACCGGGTCGCGCCGGCCCATCTCGCGCCCGGCACGTACCGGAACATCACCGGCAACGAGGCGACCGCGCTCGGCTTCGTGGTCGCCTCGAACAAGGCCCAGCGCGCCCTGTTCTACGGCTCCTATCCGATCACGCCGGCCAGCGAGATCCTCCACCAGCTGTCGGGTTACAAGCAGTTCGGGGTGACGACGTTCCAGGCCGAGGACGAGATCGCGGCCATCGGCGCGGCGATCGGGGCCAGCTACGGCGGCGCGCTCGGGATGACCGGGACGTCCGGGCCCGGGATCGCCCTCAAGAGCGAGGCGATGAACCTGGCCGTGATGGTCGAGCTGCCGCTCGTCATCGTCGACGTCCAGCGGGCCGGCCCGTCGACCGGGATGCCGACGAAGACCGAGCAGGCCGACCTGCTCCAGGTGATGTTCGGGCGGAACGGCGACTCGCCGATCGTCGTCGTCGCGCCGGCGACCCCGGGCGACTGCTTCGACATGGCCTTCGAGGCGGTCCGGATCGCGCTGCGCTCGATGACCCCGGTCGTCTACCTGTCCGACGCGTTCCTCGCCACGGGCTCGGAGCCGTGGCTCATCCCCGACGTCGACGACCTGCCCGACCTGTCGGTCCCGAACCGGACCGAGCGTGCCGGCTTCCAGCCCTACGCCCGCGACCCGGTCACCCTGGCCCGACCGTGGGCCGTGCCGGGCACTCCCGGCCTCGAGCACCGGATCGGCGGTCTCGAGAAGGCCGACGTCACCGGCAACGTCAGCTACGACCCCGACAACCACCACCGGATGCAGACGCTCCGGGCCGAGAAGATCGCCCGGATCGCCGACGACATCCCCGAGCTCTCGACGTCTTCGGTCCGGACCGGGGCGACCTGCTCATCCTGGGCTGGGGCTCGACCTACGGGGCCATCCGCAGCGCGGTCGAGCGGCTCCTGGCCGACGGGCGGAGCGTCGCCCACGCCCACCTGCGCCATCTCAACCCGTTCCCGCGCAACACCGGCGACGTCGTCCGGAGCTACCGCCGGGTGCTGATCCCCGAGGTCAACCTCGGCCAGCTCCTCCTCCTGGTCCGGGCGCGCTACCTCATCGACGCGGTCGGCTACGACCGCGTCCGGGGCAAGCCGTTCCGGATCGCCGAGATCGAGGCCGAGGCGATCCGCCTCCTCGGCGAGCTGGAGGCCGCCCGATGACCGATCGCGCCGTGGGCGCCGAGCCGCCGCTGAGCCCGGAGAACGACCGGGTCCTCCAGCAGCTCCAGGCCGCCGTGCCGCTGACCCGCAAGGACTTCGTGTCCGACCAGGAGGTCCGCTGGTGCCCGGGCTGCGGCGACTACTCCATCCTGGCCCAGACCCAGAAGGTCATGCCCGACTTCGGCTACCCGCGGGAGAACATCGTGTTCATCAGCGGGATCGGCTGCTCGGGCCGGCTCCCGTACTACATGAACACCTACGGCTTCCACTCGATCCACGGCCGGGCGACGACCCTGGCGACCGGGCTCAAGGCGGCCCGGCCGGACCTCATGGTCTGGGTGATCACCGGCGACGGCGACGCCCTGTCGATCGGCGGCAACCACCTGCTCCACTCGATGCGCCGGAACGTCGACATCAAGGTCGATCATGTTCAACAACCGGATCTACGGGCTGACCAAGGGCCAGGCGTCGCCGACGTCCGAGTTCGGCAAGGTCACGAAGTCGAGCCCGTCCGGGACGATCGACCACCCGATCAGCCCGCTGACGGTCGCCCTGGCGGCCGAGGCCAGCCTCATCGCCCGGTCGGTCGACACCCACACCGAGCACCTCCAGGCGACCCTCGACCGAGCCGGCTTCCACAAGGGCTCGGTCTTCGTCGAGGTCCTCCAGAACTGCAACATCTTCAACGACGGCGCCCACCGCGACTTCACCGACCGCGAGGTCCGCGAGGACCGGATGCTCGTCCTCGAGCACGGCAAGCCGATGATCTTCGGCAAGGACCGCGACCGGGGCATCCGCCTGAACGGGCACCAGCCGGAGATCGTGACGCTCGGCGTGGACGGGATCAGCGAGGCCGACCTGCTCGTCCACGACGAGGGCGACCCGCTCATCGCGTTCATGCTCAGCCGGATCTACTGGCCCGAGTTCCCGGTCCCGGTCGGGGTCATCCGGGACGTGAAGCGGGCCACCCACGACGAGCTGCTCACGCGCGCAGCGCGAGGAGGCGATCGCGCGGCGCGGCGCCGGTGACCTCCGGGCGCTCCTCGAGGCCGGCGAGACGTGGAAGGTGTCGGGATGATCCGCTGCCCGGTCTGCGGCTACGAGAACTATCGCCGGTGAGGACGCCTGCGAGGCGTGCGGCGCGGACCTGCGCACGATGGACGTGCCGCAGGACGCGATCGACTTCCACGGGCGGCTGCTCGGCGAGCACCTCGAGGCATTGGGCATCGAGCGGCCGCCGACGGTGGTCGCCGGGCACGAGCGCGAAGGTGGCGATCGCCCGGATGAAGGACGACGGGCTCGAGTGCCTGCTCGTCGTCGACGGGCGATCGGCTGCGCGGGATCGTGACCTACCAGGACGCGATCCTGAAGCTCCAGGGCCGGGCGCTCGAGGGGATGGTCATCGACGCGCTCATGACCCCGGACCCGGTCGTCCTGCGCCACGACGACACCACGGCGGTCGCGCTCCACAAGATGGCCGTCGGGGGCTTCCGGCACATCCCGATCGTCGAGGACGGCCGACTCCTCGGTCTGATCCAGGCGCGCAACCTGTTCGGCCACGTGCTCGAGGTCATCGGGTGACCCACGGCCCCCGGCCGGCCGTCGCGATCCTGGCCGACGATCTCATCTGGTCGACCCGGCTCGCCTCGGTCGTCGACCGGGCCGGCGCCGCGGCCGTCGTCGTCTCATCCGGGGCGGCGTTTGCCGACGCGCTCGACGGGTCGGCCGGGGCGATCGTCGACCTGGCTCTCCGAAGTGCGGATCCGATCGACGCGATCGCCCTCGCGGCGGTCCGCGGGACGACGGTCGTCGCAGTCGGTCCGCACGAGGACGTCACCACCCGGAAGCGAGGCCCTCGCGGCCGGGGCGAGTCGCGTGTTCGCCTATCGAAAGCTGTTCGAGGACGGGCCACGGGCGATCGCCCGAGCGTTCGGGTTGGCCGCTGAAGTCGCGCCGCCGGCGCCGGTCGCCGCCGCCGGCCGCGGGTCGCCGCCTGCCGAATGACGCACCAGGGCCGGGCCCGTCCGGCGATCCCGCCGGCCCGCTTCGGCGAGCGGATCGAGCGTGCCCGGATGCACGCCGCCGCCGATGGGCTCGACGCGCTCCTGATCGGGGTGGGTCCGGACCTCGACTACCTGGCCGGCTACCGGGCGATGCCGCTCGAGCGCCTGACGATGCTCGTCGTCCCCGCGCGCGGCCCGCTCGACCCTCGTCGTCCCCCGGCTCGAGGTCGCCCCGGCGCGCGGCTGCCCGGCCGTTGCGGGCGGGTACGTCGAGGTCGTCTCCTGGGAGGAGACCGACGACCCGGTCGCCCTGGTCGGCCGGCTCGTCGCCGAGGGACTCGGGAAGCCCGTCGCTTCGATCGGTCGCGTCGCCGTGAGCGACCGGCTCTGGGCGATGCACGTCCTGCGCCTCCTCGAGCGGCTCCCGGGGGCCCGGCTGGAGATCGGCCGGCGCGGTCCTGCGCGAGCTGCGGATGATCAAGGACCCCGACGAGATCGAGTTGCTCCGTCTGGCCGCCGAGGCGGCCGACCGGGTCGTCGAGCAGATCGCCGCCGGCCCGCTCGTCGGGCGAACCGAGACGGACGTGGCCCGCGAGGTCCGGGAGCGCCTCCTGGCCGAGGGCCACGAGCTCGCCGAGTTCTCGATCGTCGGCTCGGGGCCGAACAGCGCCTCACCCCATCACGAGCCGTCCGACCGGGTCATCCAGGCCGGCGAGCCGATCGTGCTCGACATCGGCGGGACGCTCGGCGGCTACGGCAGCGACATCACGCGGACGCTGTGGGTGACCGGCGGCGATCCCGCCAGGCGGCCCGGACGAGGAGTTCCTCCACCTGTTCGCGGTCCTTCGCGCCGCCCAGGCCCGGGCGACCGCGGCCGTCATGCCCGGGGTGGCGTGCGAGCGGATCGACGCGACGGCCCGCGAGATCATCGCCGCGGAGGGCTACGGCGAGCAGTTCATCCATCGGACCGGTCACGGGATCGGCCTCGAGGGCCACGAGGAGCCGTACCTCGTGGCTGGCAACGGCGAGTCGCTCCGACCCGGCATGGCCTTCAGCGTCGAGCCCGGGATCTACCTCGAGGGGCGCTACGGTGCCCGGCTCGAGGACATCGTGGTCTGCGGCCGGGACGGTCCGATCGTCGCTCAACCGGGTGCCGCTCGACCTGTACGTCGTCGACGGGGTCTGAGCCGGAGGCGCTATCATCGGTCCACCGACGCGCCCAGTCGAGCGCGCCCGCCCATCGCGTTCGGACCGATGCCAACGATCTTCCTCCGTCGCTTCGGCGATGACGAGCCCCAGCCGATCCCGGCCGACCGTGCCTGCTGCTCGCGCACGGTGGTGCCCCGATGAGCCGTCGATCGGGTCGGGGCGGTCGGCCGCGTCACCTCGACCACCGTCCGGTGGCCCGGGCCCACGAGCCGGCGCGCCCGGCTCGGCCGATCGCGTCGTCCCCGCCGCCGCCGACCGGATCGCCACAGCCTGGCCCGGACCCCGAGGCGGTCGGCCACGCGGTCGAGCCGGTCGCATCGATCGAGCCACGCCCCGCCCCTGCGCCGTCCCTCCTGGCCGCGGCGGCATCTGCACCCGTGGCCATCGCGGCCGCTGAGGGGTCCCAGTTGTCGCCCGAGCCGGTCGAGAAGGGCCGGCCGTCGACCAACGGCTCCGCCCCGCCGGGACCCGGCCAACCGGGCGCCGGCGAGCGCTCAGGCGGCTGCACCACCGCCCAGCTGCGCCGGTTCATCAAGAGCCGGGCCTACGTCCCGATCCACGAGATCCGGCGCCGCTTCCTGATCGCGACCGAAGACGACGACGTCGCCGGGATCGAGCTCGGGTCGCGACGCGTGTTCGTCGGCCTCCCGCCGCGCGAGGGCGAGATGCTCGGCGAGCTCCTCCGAGCCGGGGAGGTCGGGTACGAGCTCCAGCTCGACCCGGTCGCTCCCGTCGTCGTGGGTGTCTACCCGATGCGTCCGGTCAGTCGGGGCTGACACCGCGGACGGTCACCTTGGTGACACTCGTGGCGTCGCCCGCGATGCTGGACTGGGGTCGGCCCGTCGGCGCATGATGGCCTGGCTCGACGGATGAGCCGGAGTCCGAGTAGCCAACAAGGAGTACCAGATGCCTCCGCAGAAGCCACGCGCGATCGATGACCAGGATGTCGAGGGCCACGGCCACGGCACGCCGCGGGCGGTCGACGACGACACCGAAGGCCACAAGCGCTACACCGACGACGACGTCGAGGGCCACGGCCACGGCACGCCGCGGGCGGTCGACGACGACACCGAAGGCCACAAGCGCTACACCGACGACGACGTCGAGGGCCACGGCCACGGCACGCCGCGGGCGGTCGACGACGACGTCGAGGGCCACAAGCGCTAGCCGACAGGAGTACGAGATGCCTCCCCAGAAGCCTCGCGCAATCGAGCCCGACGACGACGTCGAGGGCCACAAGCGCGACGACGACACCGAAGGCCACATGATGGGCAACCCGCTGCTCAACCAGCAGCTGGCCCGGGCCCGGGAGCAGGACATCCAGCGCAACATGCGGGCCCAGGAGGCACGGTCCGAGGCGAGTCGCCCGCACAAGAAGTGACTGATCTCCGGGCGCGGACCGCGCGACCCGGCTCGGACTCCGCTCGACGTGAAGCGGCGCCATGAGCGCCGCTTCGTCGATTCCATCCTCGACTGGCAGACGGTGGCCGTCTACGATGGCGCTCATGACGGCAGGAGGGACGACGGAGTCGAGCTTCGCGATCGAGGCGCTCCGCCGCTGCGCGCTCTTCGCCAAGGTCGATGACGAGATCCTCGCCCTGTGCGCGTCGTCGCTCCGGATCCGGCGCTATCGGAAGAACGAGACGATCTTCCACCAGGGCGACCCGGGCGACTCGCTCTACATCATCGAGTCGGGCTCCGTGAAGATCGTGCTCCCGTCGCCCGAGGGCGAGGAGGGCGCGATCATCGCCACCCTGTCGCGCGGCGACTTCTTCGGCGAGCTGGCCCTCCTCGACGGCGCACCCCACTCGGCGACCGCCGTGGCGATCGAGCCGACCGAGGCGCTCGTCCTGCGCCGGGACCGGTTCGACGAGCTGGTCGAGACGGAGCCGGCACTGCGTCGAGCGCTGTTCGCGAGTCTCGTCATGGAGCTGCGTCGGCTCACCGGCCACGTCGAGGAGCTCCACTTCCTCGACCTGCCTGGGCGCCTCGCCAGCCGGATCGTCCGGCTCGCACGGGAGAGCCAGCCGGAAGCGACGACGAACATCCGGCTCGACTGGCCGTTCACCCAGAGCGATCTCGCGGCGATGATCGGCGGGACCCGCCAGACGGTGAACCGGCTCCTCGCCGACATGACCGCGCAGGACCTCGTCCGGCTCGAGCGGGACGCGCTGATCATCCCCGACCTCGACCGGCTCGCCCGCGCCGCGGAGCGCTGACGATCCGTGGCTGACGGCCCGGCCCGGTCGCTCGGGCCGGAGGCGATGCGGCTGCTCGAGTCGATCGCGCTTCGCGGCGAGGTCGCCCGGCGGCTCGAGTCCGAGTCGGCGCGGGCCGTCCTCCACTCGATCGTCGAGGCGACCGTTGCGCTGTTCGAGGCCGAGGCCGCCTCGATCGCCCTCTACGACGCCGCGAGCGACCAGCTCGTCTTCGAGGTCGCGGCCGGCGAGCAGGGCCAGGGCGTCATCGGCGTCGCCATCCGCCCCGACCAGGGCATCGCCGGCTACGTCTACACGACCGGCCAGGCGCTCGCCCTGTCCGACGTGGCGACCGATCCGCGGTTCGGGCGGTCGGTCGCCGAGAAGACGGCCTACGTGCCACGCTCGATCGTGGCCGTGCCGCTCGTCGACGACCACGGGACGATCGGCGTGCTCGAGGTCCTCGACAAGCGGAGCCAGGCCGCGTTCTCCCTCCGCGACATCGAGCTCGCCGGGGTGTTCGCCCGGCAGGCAGCCGTGGCGATCCGGGCCAGCCGGGTCGAGCGCGACCTGGGCTCGCTCCTCGGCGCCACGCTCCGCGACCTGGCCGTCGTCGACCGGACCGATCTCGGACGCCGCCGTCGACGAGCTCGTCGAGGCCGGGACGGCCCGCCTCGGACGGGACGACGACTCGCGGCTGTGGGAGCTCGTCGAGCAGGTCGCCCGGATCCGGGGCAGCGATCCCGACCGGCTCGAGCTCGTGACCGACCTCCTGGGCGCGATCGCCCGCCAGGCCG
Organism: uncultured Chloroflexia bacterium; assembly: GCA_963708065.1. GTDB lineage: Bacteria > Chloroflexota > Limnocylindria > Limnocylindrales > CSP1-4 > Chersky-267. Next base: position 474,745 of record CAVPRZ010000009.1, on the reverse strand, counting down.
AGCGAGACAGCCGCGCCCGGCGACGGGCCCGCCCGGGACCCACCGCCCGCACGACCGACCGTTGACCGATCCGTACCTGCCCGCCTGGAGCGAGCCCTTCGTCGGTGAGCGGCGCAGCCGGCTCGAGCGGCTCGTCCCGATCGCGGGCATGGACCGGGAGGGCGCGTTCGGCGGGTCGACCGGGGCCGGGGTCACCGTCGCGATCGTCGACTCCGGGGTCGAGCGCGACCATCCGGCGATCGGCGGCAAGCTCGTCCGGAGCGTCCGGGTCGAGCCCGGCGAGGACGAGCCGGTCGTGGTCGAGGACCCGGAGGCCGATCGATGTCGTCGGGCACGGGACGGCCTGCGCCGGGATCATCCATGGCCTCGCCCCGGACGCCGAGATCGTGTCCGTCCGGGTGCTCGGGCCGGACAACCGCGGCAAGGGCACGATCTTCGCCGCCGGGCTGGAGTGGGCGATCGCCCAGGGCGCCAGCGTGATCAACCTCAGCCTGTCGTCGAAGAGCGAGGCGCTGTTCGGCGTCTTCCACGAGATCGTCGACCAGGCCTACTTCGCCAACGTGCTGCTCGTGAGCGCCGCGAACAACGTGCCCGGGCCGAGCTACCCGTCGCTGTTCGCGTCGGTCGTGTCGGTCGCCGCGCACGACGTGGCCGACCCGTGGACCTGGTACTACAACCCGTCCCCGCCGGTCGAGTTCGGCGCCTACGGCGTCGACGTCGAGGTGGCCTGGAAGGACGGCGGCCGGATCATCGCGACCGGCAACAGCTTCGCCGCGCCGCACATCGCGGGGCTCGCCGCGCTCATCCGGGCGAAGCACCCGGGCGCGACCCCGTTCGAGGTCAAGACGATCCTGGCGACCGTCGCGAACGGGGCTCGCCCGGGCGGCTGACCGGGGAACCGTTCCCAGTCACTCGCCCCGGCTGCTCGGGCTCCTCAGCTGGCCGTAGTGGCCCTCGACGTCGTCCTCGTCGTCGTCGATCCGACGCGAGCTGACCCGGGTGAGGCCGAACTCGTCCGGACCGGCGTCGGCGCGGGGGCTCATCGAGCGATGCCCCTCGACGTCGTCCTCGCCCTCGTCGATCCGCGTGTTCAGCGGCTCGGACTTCGGGTCGTCTGGCTTCGCCATGTGTGCCTCCTGCCGGCCGCGCGGCGGACTCGGTCAACCGAACGGGCCGGTCGCGGTCGGTCCGCCCCGCCGGCCAACCGTACACCGTGGCGAAGGACACGGGCATCCCGGCTGCGACGCCGGCGACGTCGCATCGCCGACAATCGGGCTGTCAGCCGGGCGTCGCTCCGCCCCGGTGGAGCGCGAGCAGGCGTGGGCCGACGTCAGCGGCGGCCTCCACGAGACCGAGGAAGTCGGGCGCGTCGAGGGCGAGGAGGCGACCGTCCGTCGCCGCCTGGACCGTGGCGCTGCGCGGCGACTCGGTGAGCAGGCCGATCTCGCCGAAGACCTCGTCCGGACCCATCGTCCGGAGCCGCCGCGACCCGCCGTCGGGCGTGGCCTGGTCGACGTCGAACGTCCCGTCGACGATCACGTAGAACCGATCCGCCGGGTCGCCTTCGCGGATGACGACCGTTCCGGCCGCCACGTCGACGGCGGCTGCCCGGCTGAATGCGTCGGCGAGCCTCGCCTGGGGCACGCCGGCGAAGACCGCCAGCTCGCCGATCCGTCCGGCGGCGGCGATCAGGTCCGGCGCCGGGCCGCCGCTCCCACCACGCCCGATGAGGAGGACCGACACGATCGCCCCGACCACGACGAGCACGCCCGAGGCCAGGAGGACCGGTTCCACGCCGACGGCCCCGGCGGCCACCGGCATGACGAACGATCCCGCGGCATAGGCCAGGGTCGAGACCGTGGCGATCGTGCCGAGCGCCCGGCCCCGGATCGCGTCGGGCACGATCCGCTGGAAGCAGGGTCGTGCTGACGACCTCCGTCAGGAGGCTGCCGGCGGACGCGATCGCCATCGCGATGAGCGCCGGGCCGAGGCCACCGGCCAGCCCGAGCGTGGCCACTCCGACGGCGAGCAGGATCGAGCCGACGAGCAACGGGCCACGGAGACCGGGACGGATCACGAAGGCGCCGGATCCGATCGCTCCCACGATCCCGCCGACGCCGACTGCGGCATTGAGGTAGCCGGTCGCCGCCTCGCCGGCACCGAGCTGATCGATCGCGAGGACCACCGTCAGGACGCCGAGCCCGCCGAAGACGAACCCGGTCACCGTGTCGATGAGGGCGAGCCCAGCGAGTGGCAGGATGGGGATCGCGACCGGCGACTCGATGCCCGCCGGCAAGGGGCCGACGACCTCGGCATGCTCGGCGGGGCGGGCCGTGCTGCCTCCTGCCGCCGCGTCCGTTGCCCGCTCGACTGGGGACCCCGTGGCCGCCGCGGCCGCCGCGGGCAGCGGTCTGTGGCGGCCCTCCGGTGGCAGGCGCCACAGGACGACGGCGATCACGGCGAACGAGGCCGCGTTCAGGAAGAAGGCGAGGGCGATCCCGCTGATCGTGATGAGGATCGCGCCGATTGCCGGCCCGATGACGAAGGCGAGGTTGTCGAGCGTCGACCAGGCGCTGTTGGCCGGGCCGAGCTCGCGCTCGTCGCGGACCAGGCTCGGCAGGTAGGCCCCGATCGTCGGGCCGAAGAAGCACGAGAAGCAGGTCGCGAGGATGGCCAGGGCCACGATGGCCCAGAGCGGCCCGTCGAACGCGACGAGGCAGGCCATCACGAGCATGATCGTGCCGCGGGCGACGTCGGTGATGAGCAGGACGAGACGCCGCTCGTAGCGGTCGGCGATGATCCCGGCCGGGATCGACAGGGCCACGTAGGGCAGGATCCGCGCCGCCCCGACGAGCCCGAGCAGGAGCGGATCGGCGCTCGTCTCGTAGACGACGATGAGCAGGGCGACCAGGTAGAGCCAGTCGCCGATCGAGCTGACGAACTCGCCGCTGAGGAGGCGGACGAGCGGCCCGTTCGAGAGCAGGCCGCGGTAGGCGCGGAGGACGCTCACCGGGCCCGGTGGCGGGTCAGCGGCCGCGGAGCTTGTCGAGCGGGCTCTTGGCCTGCTTGCGGACCGCCTCCTTGGCAGCCCAGGCGTCGGCGTCGCGCGCCTTCTGGTTGGCGTGCTGGCGGGCGTACTCGTACGTCATCGAGTGTCCGCTCGTGTCGTCCTCGGTCGTCGGGGGCGCCGCCGGATCCTCGGGTTCGGCCTGACGCGGCTCGTCGTGCTCGGCCATCGGGTTCTCCTCGGGGCGGTCGCGACCGGACCGTCGCACGGTCGAGTCTAGGTGCCGGGACCCGTCGCTGGGAAGTCATCCGGGCCGATCCCCGAAGGTCGTCCATCTGACAGTGCCGGTCCGCGGGTCGGAGCCCTCGAGCGCGAGCAGCGTCCGCTTGACCTCGAGGAGCGCCTCTCGGTCGCCGAGCCACGACCCACCGTAGCCCCCGAGCGAGCCGTCGCCGGCGATGACCCGGTGGCAGGGCACGGCGAGGCCGATCGGGTTGCGTCCGACCGAGCCGCCGGCGGCTCGAGCCGCCCCGGGCCGGCCGATCGCCCGGGCGAGCCGGCCGTAGCTGGTCACCTCGCCCCATGGGACCCGGCGGACGCCACCCAGCACCAGCCGATCCCAGTCGGACAGGCCGCGCAGCGCGATCGGGAGGCCGTCGAACGCATCCGGTTGACCCGCGAGATGGGCCTCGACGGCCGCCACGGCCGCAGCGAGCCGGCCCCGGACCACCGGTCCGGGCTCCTCCCGGGGCGGCTCGCCGACCCGACGCTCGACCGATGCCGCGAACGCCCTCTCGGTCGTCAGCACCTCGAGGGCGACGAGCCCGTCTGCGTCGGCCGCGACGTGGATCGGACCCCAGGGCGCCTCGACCGCGGCCATCCCGATCACGAGCGGCCTCCTTCCGGGGGCCGGGACCACTGCCGGCCTCTCCCGCAGCCTACCGCGGCGCCCCGGGTCCCGGAACGTCGGACCCGCCGTGGTATACTCCCTGGGAGTATGAAGATGAGCCGATCTGGGCGTCGATCCCTCGGTCCCGAGCCACCCGACGCCGGGCCGCCCGGCGCCCCGGCCGTGATCGCCCTGCCGATCGCCGGCATGACCTGCGCTTCGTGCGTCAACCGGATCGAGCGCTTCCTCGACAAGACGCCCGGGGTCGAGGAGGCGGTGGTAAACCTGGCGACGGAGGTCGCCACGATCCGCTACCTGCCCGACGTGGTCGGCCGGACCGAGCTGGTCGGCGCGATCGAGGCGGCCGGCTACGAGCTGAAGCCGGTCGCCGTCGCGCCACCGGTCGACGGAGCCGCGCCGGTGGGTCCGCTCGAGGCGGCGCTCGCCGCCGAGGACGCCGCCCGGGCCCGCGAGCAGCGCAGCCTGGCGATCCGGGCGGGCGTCTCGATCGCCGTCGCGGTCGGGATCATGGTCGTCATGTTCTGGCCCCAGACGGCCGTCCCGATGGAGACGATCAACTGGCTCGTCCTCGTCCCGGCGACGTTCATCCAGGTCTGGGCCGGCGGACGGTTCTACCGGGCGGCATGGCGGGCGCTCCGGCACGGGTCGGCCAACATGGACACGCTCGTCGCGGTCGGGACGAGCGCCGCGTGGCTCTACAGCGTCTTCGTGACGCTCTTCCCCGAGGTCGTCCACGAGGCTGGAATCCATCCCGAGACGTACTTCGACTCCTCGACGATCATCATCGGGCTCATCCTGCTCGGACGGTGGCTCGAGGCCCGGGCCAAGGGCCGCACGACCGGCGCGATCCGGCACCTCATCGGGCTCGGGGCGAAGACGGCCCGGGTCGTCCGCGGCGACGAGGAGCTCGACGTCGCGCTCGGCGAGGTCCGCCAGGGAGACCTGCTCCGCGTCCGGCCAGGCGAGAAGATCCCGGTCGACGGGCTCGTCGTGAGCGGGAGCTCGGCGGTCGATACCTCGATGCTCACCGGGGAGCCGATCCCGGTCGATGTCACGGCCGGCGACGAGGTCATCGGGGCGACCCTGAACCTGACCGGGACGTTCATCTTCCGGGCAACCCGGGTCGGTCCCGAGACGACGCTCGCCCGGATCGTCGAGATGGTCCGGAGGGCCCAGGGCAGCAAGGCCCCGATCCAGCGCCTCGCCGATCGCGTCAGCGAGGTCTTCGTCCCGCTCGTCCTGGGGCTGGCCGTCGCGACGTTCGCGATCTGGTTTGCGTTCGGCCCGGAGCCGCGGGTCACGTTCGCGCTCGGCGCCTTCATCAGCGTCGTCGTCATTGCCTGCCCGTGCGCCATGGGGCTGGCCACGCCGACCGCGATCATGGTCGGCACTGGTCGCGGAGCCGAGGCCGGCATCCTGATCCGGGGCGGGGCCGCCCTCGAGGCTGCGGCCCGGGTCGACACGGTCGTCTTCGACAAGACCGGGACGCTGACCCTCGGTCGACCCGCCGTCGTCGACGTCCTCGTCGCCCCGGGCGTGGACCAGGCCGAGGTGCTCGACCTGGCCGCCTCGCTGGAGCGCGGGAGCGAGCACCCGATCGGGGCTGCCATCCTGGCTGCCGGTCGACGCCGCGAGCTTGGCTTCCGGCCCGTCGCCCGGTTCAACGCCCTGGCCGGACACGGGGTCGAGGGCGTCGTGGACTCGGCGGATCCCGGCCGCCCGTCGCACCAGGTCCTGATCGGGACGGCACGCCTGCTGGAGGAGCGGGGCATCGACCTGCGACCGCTCGCAGAGGCCCGTGCCGCGGCGTCGGCGAGCGGGCGGACCGCGGTGCTCGTCGCGATCGACGATCGTCTGGCCGGACTCATCGCGGTCGCCGATCCGGTCCGCGCGGAGGCCCCGGAAGCGGTCCGGGCGCTGACCCAGGCGGGACGCCAGGTCTGGCTCGTCAGCGGCGACCAGCGGTCGACGGTCGAGGCGGTCGCCCGACAGGTCGGCATTCCGATCGAGCGGGTCCGGGCGGAGGTGCTGCCCGGCGACAAGGCGGCCGTCATCGACGCGCTCCGGTCGGCCGGCCGCCGCGTCGCGATGGTCGGCGACGGGATCAACGACGCCCCGGCGCTGGCCGGGGCCGACCTCGGCGTCGCGATCGGAAGCGGGGCGGACGTGGCGATCGAGGCCGCCGACGTAACCCTGATCGGCGACGATCCACGGGCCGTCGCGGCGGCGATCGGGCTTGCCCGCCGGACGATGAGCGTCGTCCGGCAGAACCTGTTCTGGGCGTTCGCCTACAACGTCGTGCTTATCCCAGTCGCGATGGGCATCCTCTACCCGTCGCTCGGGATCACCCTCAACCCGGCGATGGCCGCCGGCGCGATGGCGCTCTCGTCGGTCAGCGTCGTGACGAACTCGCTCCGGCTGCGCCGGTTCGATGCCCGCCCGGGCTCGGTCCTCGACGAGAGCCGGCGTGGGCGCCTCGATCGGATCCGCGATGCGGCGTTCCTGGCCCTCGTCGCCGTGCTTGCCCTGGGCATCGTGGCCGGGGTCACCGCAGCCGACCGGGCGATCGACGCCTCGGCGACGCGGGTGACGGTGATCGCCCGGGACCTGGCCTTCTCGCCGGCCGAGGTCCATGTCGTCGCCGGCCGGTTCGTCGTCCTGGAGCTGATCAACGAGGACCAGGTCTTCCACGACTGGACGGTCGATGGGCTGGCCAACGTCGACGCGGCCGCCCGTCCGGGTCAGACCGCCCGGATCCGCTTCCGGATCGATGGACCCGGCCGCTATCCCATCCGCTGCTCGGTGGCGGGCCACGCCGCCGCCGGCATGGTCGGCGTCCTCGTGGTCGATCCCGCGCCCTAGTTGTAGTCCGCCCGGACGCGAACGGACCGCCCGATCGGGCGGTCCGCCGCTGGGAGTGAGAGGCCCGGCTCGCGCCGGGAGGTGTGGGCTACTTGTGGTCTTCCATGTGGCGCTGGATCGCCGACTCGCTCGACGAGCCGGACGTCGCGCTGGCGTCCTTGTTGGCGTGGCGCTGCTGGTCGCGGACCTGGGCCGGCGTCAGCGAGCTGCTCGCGGCCGTCTGGGCGATGTGCGACGTGGACAGCTTCGGCGCCGTCGCGCCCTTTGCGCGGTCCTCCAACGGGATGTTGGGGTTGACGGCCGGCTGGGGTCGGTCAACGGTCCGGACGATGGGGGCGGGCGCTGCGACGGGGCCCGTGGTCGTGGTCGGCGTCGAGGCCGACAGCTGCGCAGCGGTCACGCCAACGACGAGCGCGCCGGCGACGACGCCGGTCGCTACGAGCCGCTTGCGGAACTCCTCGGCCTTCTCGGGGCTCGGGAAGTGGAGGCTGAGGGCGTGCCCCTCGACGTCGTCGTCGAAGCTGAGGCTGATCGAAACCGCGGTGGCGGCGGCGTGGCCGCTCGTGTCGCTCTCGTCGAGCCGGATGGTGACCCGGTGCTTGGCCCAGGTGGGTCCGGCGTCCATGTCGCGCAGCCGGCCCTCGGCCACGGTCGTGTCGTCGTCGTCCAGGACGATGCTGAAGGGCTGCTCGGCGGACGTGCTGGCGGTCATCTCGGCGATCCTCCGGATTGCGGCATGGCGTGCGGTTGCCAAGACGGTACACCCGACCAGGCGGCCGGGAAGCCCGGCCCCGGACAGACAGCCTGTCGTCCCGGCGACAGTGGCCCCCCAGGCGCGGCCGGTCCGTCAGTCGGCGACGCGCCGGAAGATCGCGACGGCGTTCTGGCCGCCGAAGCCGAAGCCGTTGACCGACACCGTGTCGAGGCGGGCCGGCCGGGCGACCAGCGGCACGTAGTCGAGATCGCACTCGGGCAGGTCGGGCTCGTGGAGGTTGGCGGTCGGGCTGATCACCTGGTCGCGGATCCCGCCGAGCGCGGCCAGCGCAGAGGCGATCCCGGCGGCACCGACCAGGTGCCCGATCATCGACTTCGGCGAGCTGATCGCCCGGGTCGAGGCGGCGCTGCCGTAGGCCGCCTTGATCGCCCGCGTCTCGGTCACGTCGTTGAGCGAGGTCGAGGTCCCGTGGGCCACGATCCAGTCGATCTCGTCGGGCGCCACGCCGGCGTTGCGCATCGCGAGCTCCATCGCCCGGGCCTGGCCGCGACCGGTCGGCTCGGGGGCGCTGATGTGGAAGGCGTCGGCGGTCAGCGCACCGCCGATGATCTCGGCGATCGGGGTCGCGCCGCGCTCGAGCGCGTGGGCGAGCGACTCGACCACGACGACCCCGCCACCCTCGCCGAGGACGAACCCGTCGCGCGTCTCGGTCGAACGGTCGCGACGCGGTCTCCGGGGAGTCGTTGCGCCTCGAGAGCGCGCCCATGTTGGCCAGCGCCGCGACGCCCATCGGCCAGACCGGCGCCTCCGAGCCGCCGGCGAGCACGACGTCGCACTCGCCGGACGCGATGAGGCGGAGCGCGTCGTGGAAGGCGATGACCGAGGTCGCGCAGGCCGCGACCTGGGTCATGACCGGGCCGGTCAGCCCGTACTCCATCGACAGCATCGCGGCGCCCATCGAGCCGGACAGGGCCGGGATCGCGAAGGCGCTGACGAAGCGCGGCCCCTTCGTGTCGTAGACGTGGGTCCCGTCGATGATCTGCTCGATTCCGCCGCCGCCGGTGTTGACGACGACGCCGACCCGGTCGCGCTGCTCCGGGGTCAGCGCGGCGAAGTCGATCCCGGCGTCGGTCGACCGCCTCCTTGCCGGCGGCCATCGCGAAGTGGATGAACCGGCTCATCCGGCGGGCCATCTTGGGGTCCATCGCCGACGTCGGGTCGAAGTCGATGACCTCGGCCGCGATCTGGACCTCGATCGCCGACGCGTCGAAGCTCTGGATCGGTCCGCGTCCCGGTGACCCCGGCCTTGAGGTTCGACCAGTAGGTCGGGAAGTCGTTGCCGATCGGCATGACCGCACCGAGTCCGGTCACGACGGCGCGGCGGGCGGGATCCTGGCTGGGCACGGGCAGGTCCTCAGGCGGGACGACGGCGGCTGACGGGCCGGCGCTCGGGCACGGATCGGATTGTACCGAGTGGGCCCGACGAGGCGACGGACGCCACGAGGTCGTGTCGCGACCGGATCACCTGGTCAATCGCCGTCGTAGCGCGGAAGATCACCGCTCCGTTGTGGCCGCCGAGCCCGATGTTGTTCGAGAGCCCGTAGCGGATCGGCACGCCGCTCGGTCTCGCGCGGGATGTTCAGGTCGCAGTCCGGATCCGGGTCGCGGTAGTTGATCGTGGCCGGGACGGTCTGCTCGGCGACCGACAGGACCGTCGCGAACGCCTCGAACGCGCCCGCGGCGCCCATCATGTGGCCGGTCATCGACTTCGTGGCGCTGATCGCGATGTCGGGCGTGCGGTCGCCGAAGACGGCCCAGATCGCCTCGGCCTCGCGCTTGTCGCCGAGCGGGGTGGACGTGCCGTGGGGGTTGATCAGGTCGACCTCGTCGGCCGGCACGCCGCGGCGCTCGAGGGCCATCTGCATCGCCCGCGCCGAGCCGGCGCCGCCCTCGATCGGCTGGATCATGTCCCAGCCGTCGGCGGCCGAGCCGTAGCCGACGACCTCGGCGTAGATCTTCGCGCCGCGCGCCTTGGCCAGCTCGAGGTCCTCGAGGAAGAGCGAGGCGGCGCCCTCGCCGAGCACGAACCCGTCGCGGGTCAGGTCGAACGGCCGCGAGACGGTCGAGATCGGCTCGCCGGGTCGCGGGTTGCCCAGGCCGCGCATGTTCCCGAAGCCGGCGTGCCCGACCTCGAGCAGGGGCATCTCGGTCGAGCCGGAGATGACCGCGATGCAGTCGCCGCGGCGGATCGCCTCGGCCGCCTCGGCCACGTTGTGGGTCCCGGTCGCGCAGGCCGACACGATGCACATGTTGTGGCCGATCGCGCCGGTCTCGATGGCGATCATCCCCGACGGCGAGTCGACCAGGGCGTTCGCGATGAACGTCGGCGCGACCGACCTGGGGCCGCGGTCCCGGAGCGACTGGTAGTTGTCGATCATCAGCGACTGGCCGCCCGCTCCCGAGCCGAACACGACGCCGACCTCGGTCCGGTTGGCGTCGCTGATCTCGAAGCCCGAGTCGGCCACTGCCTGCTTCGCGGCCGCGACCCCGTAGTGGAGGGCCGCCTCGCTCCGCCGGGCGGCCTTGGGGTCCATCCACTCGCCGGCCACGAAGTCGCGGACCTCGCCGGCGGCCTTCTGCTCGTAGCCCGAGACGTCGAACTTGGTGATCTCGCGGATCCCGGACACGCCGTTGCACAGGTTCGACCAGGCCGTCGCCAGGTCGTTGCCGACCGGGCTGATGACGCCGAGGCCGGTGACGACGACGCGGCGGGTGTAGTCGGGTGGGCGCACGGAGCGTTCTCCTCGATCCTTCAGACAGGAAGCTCGGCACCGGGGACGGCGAGGCCGTCCGGTGCGTTCGGGGCATCGGTCGCCAGCGCCTCGGCATCCGGCGCGATCCGCTTGATGAGTCCGGTCAGGACCCGTCCGGGCCCGATCTCGATGAACCGGGTGACGCCGGCGGCGCGCCATCGTCTCGACCGCCCGGACCCAGTCGACGCCGGCCGTGAGGTGCTCGACGAGCTCGTCCCGCGCGGCGGCTCCCGGTGGTCAGGCGGCGGGCGTCGCGGTTGGCGAGCAGGTCGGCGCTCGGGTCGTGGAAGTCGACGCCGGCGAGCACCGAGCGCATCCCGTCGGCCGCGTCGGCCATCAGCGGGGAGTGGGCGGCCACCGAGACCGGCAGCTCGATCGCCCGCTTCGCACCGAGCTCACGGGCGATCTCGACGGCGGCCTCGACCGCCGGCCGCTCGCCGGACACGACGACCTGGCCGGGGGAGTTCCGGTTCGCGACCCCGAACACGCCGTGGGCGGCGGCCCGCTCCACGAGCTCGGGCAGGCGGGCGTCGTCGAGGCCGATGATCGCCGCCATCCGACCTTCCCGACCGGTGCCCGATGCCTGCATCAGCCGGCCCCGCTCACGGACGAGGCGGACGCCGTCACCCAGCTCGATGACCCCGGCGGCGACCATGGCGCTGTACTGGCCCATCGAGTGGCCGGCGTAGAACGATGGAGTCGGCGGGTCGATCCCGGCCTCTGCCCAGCGCTCCTGGAGTGCGGCGAGGTAGGCGATCGATGTCGCGAGCAGTGCCGGCTGGGCATTCTCGGTCCGGTCGAGCTCGTCGGCCGGGCCGTCCCAGGCGAGCCGCGATGATCGGGCTGTCGAGCGCGTCATCGGCCGCCGCGAACACGGCCGCCGCCGCCGGGCTCGCGTCGGCGAGGCTCCGGCCCATCCCGACGGACTGGGATCCCTGGCCGGGGAAGACGTACGCGGTCGTGGTCATCGAGCTCCTGTGGTTGGGGACAAGCGCGCGCGGCCGCGCCACGCGGCTCGCTGTGCCAGAGAGTACGGCCGCGGCGCCGCTCCACGCGGGGGGCGTGTGCAAGCTTGCATGCATTCCGATGGCGCCGTACGCTCCGGGCATGGCCGCCGATCCGAACCCGACCCGCCCCGCCGTCCGTCCGTCCGTCCGTCCGGTCCGCCGGACGACGCCGCGGCGGACGATCGCCAGGACGTTCGAGGCGGCGCTCAGCGCCCCGGTCCTGGCGGCCGGCACCTCGATCCAGAATCCGCGCCAGATCTCCGAGCGGGTGGCGATGGGCCGGGCCCTGTGGCGCGAGCTCGTGGTCGGCTTCGCCTGGCAGCTCGGCGAGCTCCGGCTCGGGTTCACCCAGCTCGCGGCGCTCTACGTCCTCGCCGACTCGGGAACCACGACCGTCGCCGACCTGGCCGATGCCCTCGGGCGATCGCCGTCGGCCACGTCGCGCCTGGTCGACGGGCTCGTCCGGCGGCGGCTCGTCGAACGACGCCGCGAGGAGGAGGACCGCCGCCAGCGATCGCTCTGGCTGACCCCGCGCGGCCACGCCCTGCTCAGGCTCGTCGACCGGGGCCGCGCCGATCAGTTCCTGTCCGCGGTCCGGCCGCTCCCGCCCGCCGAGCGGAAGCTGATCGCGATGGGCGTCGCGGCGCTGGCGACCGGCGCCATCTCGCGCCGGGGCCGGTTGATCAAGGCGCCGCGGGAGTAGCCGCCGGGGCGACCGTCACCCGGACCGCGCCGGGTGCCACGCCGGCCGCCGCGAGCGACCCGTGGAGCGGGCTGTCGACGTCGAGCACGAGGAGGTAGGCGCCCGGCGTCGCCGGCGCCGTCAGGTTGAGGACGACGGTGACCTCCGAACCCGGGTCGGGCTGCGCCGCCGCGGCGACCCCGCCGTCGACCGACGCACTCGGATCGACGCTGGCGAGCGGCACCCAGCGGGCGACGATCCTCGCGCTCGGATGGGTCCGCGAGACCGACGGGTCGATGCGCTCCTCCGATAGCTCCACCGGATCCGGCCGGCTGCCCCACGGGAGCGAGCCGTCGTTCGCCACGCGGACCGGCAGGGCGATCTCGGCGCCGGCCTGGACGGTCAACGAGGGGGTCACCCCGTAGGCGGCGGACAGGGGACCGCTGACCCGGACCGCCAGGGCCGGGATGAGCACCTGGGTCGCGGCATCGAAGGCGACACCATCGGCGCCGTGGACCGTGGTCACCAGCCGGTAGATCCCGGAGGCATCGGGCAGGCGCAGGTTCACGACGAGCCGTCCCCGGACGAGGACGGCGCGGGCAGGGGTGACGACGGAGCCGATGACCTCTGGCGCGACCAGCGCGATCTCGGGCGGCTCGCCGGTGGTCGATCCGGGGGTCGGCGACGATCCGCTGCCGGGGACGGGCCGGCCCCGCGGCGGTGTGCTCGGGCTCGGGCTCGGGCTCGGAACGGGGGTCGGTGACGCGCCGGGCTGGGTCGTGGCCGGTCCCGCCGGCCCGCCGGGGCTCGACGCGGCCGGCTCGTCGAGCGCGACCGGGTCCCAGCGGGCCGCCAGCTCGAGCTTGTCGGGGAGCGTGAGTCCCTTCGGAACCTTGATCGGCAGGCTCAGGTGAGCGAGCGTACCCGCGACGAGCCCGCTCGGCTGCGAGGCGGCCGACGCGAGGCCGGGAGCCCGGAAGGTCACGCCGAGCGAAGCGAGCGAGGCGACCGTCGACGAGCCGGTGATCCCGGGTCGCACGAGCGATCCGGTCGCGACCCTCCCGGCGCCGTCCCGGACGTCGGCCGCCGTCAGCCCGGGTCGGGTCACGAGCGACCGGTTGAAGCCCGACTCGGCCCGGGTCGGATCGAGCGCGGCGCGATAGCCCGGGCTGCGCGAGCTCGGGAACGTCAGGACGTGGTCGTGGAACGTCGGCGCGTCACGCCAGATCCGGTCGATCGCGGCGTTCGACCCGAACAGGGCGCGCAGGTACGGCCCCGGCGCACCGAACGTGTCGGCGATGACCGCCGCGGCGCCGGCGCGGAGCCAGCCGGCGGCGTAGTTGTCGACTCGCTGGCGGGCGACGTCGAGCGAGCCCTCGGGGAGGCCCGGCTCCGAGTTCCCGCTGGCGTAGCAGAGATGGTGGAGGAGGACCACGGCGCCGGGGGCGAGCCGGACCTCCCGGGCAAGGTAGGCCTCGCCGAAGTACTGGTGGGCGGAATCGCCCCCGCCGGCGACCGGGTTGAGCCCGAGCCCGTCCTGGGTCGGCGGGTAGAGGGCGTCGCGATAGGGTGATGGCCAGCCGTTGCCGTGGCCGAGGTAGACGACGACCGAGGCGCCCCGGAGGGCGCGCCTGACGGCCGGCCAGGTCGCGTTCGGGGACACGACGCTCACGACGTCGCTCGTCCAGCGTCGGGCCTCGCGCGCCGCGTCGGCGCCGATCGACCGGTAGTAGTCGGTCAGGTCGCCGACCGGCCCGACGATCACCGCGACCCTCGGCTCCGGGCGGGCAGCCGAAACGGGCCCGGCAAGGGCGGCGCTGACCAGGACCGCGATGAGGACCCAGAGGATCCGGCGCATGAGTCGACCTCCACCGACGAACCCGGCGGTTCGACCATGGTAGATCGAGCCCATTATCTGCGGATCACTTGGTCATTGGAAGGCGGTGCGCCGGGACACCGGGCCTGAAAACGGCCTGAATCCGGCCTCCCGTCGCTCAGCCGCAGAAGCGGCGGACCGCGTCGTAGAGGACCGGCAGCCCGAACCGGAGCGCGTCCAGCCCGACCCGCTCGTCGACGCCGTGGAACCGCTCGAGGAACCGCTCGTCAGGCTCGAGCCGGAGCGGCGAGAAGCCGTAGGTCGGGACGTCGAGCCGGATGGTGTGCTTGGCGTCCGTGGCGAACGGGACCATGACCGGGACGGGCACGCCCTCGGGATCGTGGTCGCGGATCGTCGACTCGAGGATCCGGTACAGGTCGGTCTCGAGCGGCGCCTCGACGGCCGGCGCGGTGAGGAACGCCTCGACGTCGCACTGCGCCCACAGCTCGTCGCCGATCCGGCGCCTCAGCTCCTCGCGCATGGCCGCCTCGTCGGTGCCGGGCAGCGTCCGGCAGTCGACCTCGATCTCGGCGCTGCCGGGGATCACGTTGTACTTCACGCCCGCATGGATGACGTTCGGAGAGGCGGTGTCCCGGAGCAGGGCCCGCGCCGCCCGGCCGTACATGTCGTCGCACACGGCCGCGATCGCGGCCTCGCTCTCGGCCGGGTCCGGCGCTGCGATCCGCCGGACGAGCCGGCCGGTCGGCCCGCCGAGCTCGTCGGCTACGAGGTCGAAGAAACGGGCCATGACCGGGCTGAGCCGGGTCGGGCCGGGCTCGGCCAGGCGGCCGACGATCGCGGCCGCGCGGACGGCAGCGTTGTCCGGCCGCGGCATCGACCCGTGCCCCCAGCTGCCATGGACGGTGATCCGGAAGTTGGCGTAGCCCTTCTCGGCCACGCCGATCGGGTAGAACCGGCGATCGGCGAAGGCGACCGACACGCCGCCGCACTCGTTGAGGGCCGCGGCGGCCCGGATGAGCTCGGGCCGGTGGTCGACGATCCAGCTCGCGCCGTGCAACCCACCGGCCTCCTCGTCGGCGGTCGCCGCGAACAGGACGTCCCGGCCGAGGCCGGGGATCGGATCGCTGGCCGGGTCGCGCCCGGCCGCGCGCGCCTCGGCGGCCAGGCGGCGGATCACGCCGACTTCCAGCGCGACCATGCCCTTCATGTCGACCGCGCCGCGGCCCCAGACGTAGCCGTCGGCGACGTCGGCGCCGAACGGGTCGTGGGTCCAGCCGTCTCCCGGGGCCGGGACCACGTCGACATGCGACAGCAGGAGCAGCGGATCGCCGCCGCTGCCGTCGCCGTGGAGGCGGGCAACGACCGAGCCGCGTCCCGGAGTCGGCTCGAGGATCTCGGACGGAACGCCGGCATCGCCGAGCAGGTCGGCCACGAACCGGGCTGCCCGCAGCTCGCCATCACCCGGCTCCGGCGGTGGGTTGACGCTCGGGATCCGGATGAGCTCGCGGAGGTGGTCGACGAGCTCGTCGTGGGCCCGCCCCCAGTGGTCGCCGCGGACCGCGTCCGACGGCCGGACGGCGGAGCCCGCAGCCGCCGGGCCCGGGATCGGGGGATCGGTCGTCGCCACGGTCAGCTGGCCGACCCGGTGAACCCAAGGACCAGGCCGATGATCCCGATCACGAACCCGCCGACGACGATGACGAGGACCATCGCCAGGAGGAGGCGCAGGTAGTAGCGCTCCTCGCGCAGGCCCGCGTCCGGGTTCGGGTCGGTGCCGCCCGGCGGGTACGGCGCGGCCAGGCCGCGCTGGTCCGGCCGTGGCGGCCACGGCACCTCCGGGCCGGGATGGGGCTGGATGGCCTCGAGGGCGGGGCCTGCGGGGGCTGGCGGGGTCGCGGAGTCTGGCTCAGCGGCGCTTGAATTGGTCCGCTCGGTCACGGCTCCATGATGCCGCGTTCGGTCGTCGGCCGTCGTCCCGCCGTCAGCCGAGCCCGGCCCGGAGCGGCTCCGCGACCTCGTGGGCGACGGCAGCCAGGCCAACCGGCCCGAGGCGGGCCGGCATCCCGAGGATGACGTGGTCGGCGCCCTCGGCCGCGAACTGCCTGGCGGCTTCGAGCGCCGCCGCTCGATCCGCCGCGGTCGTGCCGGTCGCGACCTGGCCGGCGAACGAGAAGGACGTCGGATCGCGGCCGATCGCTTCGAGCTCGCGCAGGATCGCAGCGCGGCGGTCGCGGAACTCGGGCAGGCCCTCGTTGGCACCGGCCGGGAGGACCCATCCGTCGGCCAGCCGAGCCGCCATCCGGAAGCCACGGGGCCCCTGGCCGCCGAGCCAGATGGGCGGTCCGCCGGGCGTGACGGGCGGGGGCAGGTTGATGGCGTCGCGGAGCGGGTAGAACGGGTCGTCGAGGGTCACGCCCGGTGGCCGGGTCGCATCGCCGGAGCCGAGGGCCCGGATCACCCGGACGGCCGACTCGAGCCGGGACAGGCGTTCGCCGATCGGCGGGAGCGGGATGCCGAACGCGTCGTGCTCGCCGACGTGCCAGCCGGCGCCGAGGCCGAGGATGAATCGTCCGCCCGTGATGTTGTCGAGGGCGGTCGCCTGCTTGGCCAGGACCGCCGGGTGGCGGAACGTGTTCGACAGGACGGCCTGGCCGATCCACCGGCCGGGCACATGGTGGGCGAGCGCGGCAAGCAGGGTGAGGGCGTCCCAGCTCGCGCCGCCGCGGTCGGGGTACGGGTCCAGCAGGTGGTCGTTCATCCAGCCGGAGTCGAAGACATCGAGCTCACCGGCAGCCGCCCACGTTTCGTCGAGGGTCGACCAGCCGACGTCCTGCGGCGACGTCTTGAAGCCGATGAGGACCCGGCTCACCGCCCGGGCGACCCCGCCGTCATCCGGTCGCCGGTCGTGACCGCTCCGTTCGATGCCGAGCTGACCTGGGCCGCGTACTTGGCCATCACCCCGCCGGCGTAGCGCGGCGCCGGCGGCGACCAGCCCGCCCGGCGGCGGGCGAGCTCCTCCTCCGGAACGTCGAGGTCGAGCGCCTTGCGGTCGACGTCGATGACGATCGGGTCGCCCTCCCGGACGAGCCCGATCGGGCCGCCGAGTGCCGCCTCGGGCGCGATGTGCCCGATCATCAGGCCGTGGGTCCCGCCGGAGAAGCGGCCGTCGGTGATCAGCGAGACCGTGTCGCCGAGGCCCTCGCCGACGAGTGCGCTCGTGACGCTCAGCATCTCCTGCATCCCCGGGCCGCCGACGGGTCCCTCGTAGCGGATGACGACGACGTCGCCGGCGACGATCCGCCGATCGCGGACGGCGTCGTAGGCGGCCGTCTCGGAGTCGAACACCCGGGCCGGGCCGCGGTGCTGGCGGCGCTCGTGGCCGGCCAGCTTGACCACGCAGCCGTCCGGGGCGAGGCTGCCGCGCAGGATCGTCAGGCCGCCGACCGGCTTGAGCGGTCGCTCGATCGGGACGACGACCTCCTGGCCCGGGGTCTCGCCGGACGGCCGCGCCGATCTCGGCGATCGTCCGGCCGTCGACGGTCCGCGCGTCGCCGTGGAGCAGGCCGCGCTTCAGCAGCTCGCGCATGACGAGCGCCACGCCACCGGCCTCGTAGATGTCCGTGGCGGTGAACCGGCCGCCGGGCTGCATGTCGGCCACGATCGGGGTCCGGTCGGCGACCTCCCCGAACGCGTCGATGTCGAGCGGGATCCCGAACTCGTGGGCGATCGCCAGCAGGTGGAGGACGCCGTTCGTCGAGCCGCCGGTCGCGGCGACCGAGGCGATCCCGTTCTCCAGCGCGGCGCGGGTGACGAACGGCGGCCGGCCGGGCGTCGCGCCGGACGAGATCCATGACCAGCTCGCCCGCAGCGGCGGGCCGCCGCGTCCTTGGCCGGATCCTCGGCCGGGATCCCGTTGAGGCCGGCCGGCGACAGCCCGATGAACTCCATCACCGTGCTCATCGTGTTCGCCGTGAACTGCCCGCCGCAGGCCCCGGGGCCGGGACAGGCCACGTTCTCGACCTCGTACAGCTCCTCGAGGCTGATCTTGCCGGCGCGGTACGCCCCGATCGCCTCGTAGACGGTGACGACGGTCGCGTTGCGCTGGCCCTTGTAGGTGCCCGGGTAGATCGTCCCGTTGTAGAGGACGAGGCCGGGGACGTCGAGCCGGCCGAGGGCCATCGCCGCGCCGGGGATCGTCTTGTCGCAGCCGACGAGGCAGACGACGCCGTCGAGGAGGTGGCCGCGGACGACGAGCTCGATCGAGTCGGCGATCGACCTCGCGGCTGACGAGGCTGGCCTTCATCCCCTCGGTTCCCATCGACACGCCGTCGCTGATCGAGATCGTGTTGAACTCCATCGGCGTCCCGCCGGCCGCCCGGATCCCGGCCTTGACCTCCTCCGCCAGGCGACGCTGGTTGAGGTTGCACGGCATCGTCTCGATCCAGGTCGTGGCGACCCCGACGAGCGGCTTGGCGAGGTCCTCGTCGGTGAACCCGACCGCCTTGAGCATCGCCCGCGCGCCGGCCCGGTCGGGGCCGTCGGTCAGGGCCTTCGAGTGGCGCTTGGCCGGGTCGGTCGGCTGGTCGTAGGGGAGGGGGCGATCGGCCATCGGGGTCGGTCCTCGGAGAGCGGTGCGCGACGGGGCTCCAGTGTACGTGCGATGACCGGGGGTCATGGCGCATCGGTGAGTCGCGCGAGTTCACGATTCCAGGGCGGTGGGTGGCCCGGCAGCCGAGCGTGGATTCGACCGTTGCGATGAGCCCCCGTCATGGCCCGGGGTCACGGGCCGACCGGCTCTGGCCCGCGGGCTCGGCCACTCGCCTACGATGCGGTCGCATGACCAGCCAGTCGTCGGGCGCGCTCCCGCGATCCGCCGACGTCGTCATCGTGGGCGGCGGAGCCGTCGGCCTGAGCGCGGCCTATCACCTCGCGGCGGCCGGGGCCGGACGGGTCCTCCTCCTGGAGCGCGAGGCCGAGCTCGGGGCCGGCTCGACCGGACGCTGTGCCGGCGGCTTCCGACACCAGTTCTCGAGCCGGGTGAACGTCGAGCTGTCGCTTGCCAGCATCCCGCTCATCACCGGGTTCAGCGCGACCCACGGCCTGCCCGTCGACGTCGTCCAGGACGGCTACCTGTTCCTGCTCCGCGACGAGGCGTCGTGGTCCGAGTACCGGGCCTCTGCCGAGATGCAGCGCGGGCTCGGCGTCGCCGTCCAGCTGCTCGACGCAATCGAGGCCGGCGAGCTGGTCCCGGGACTCGCGACGGATGGGGTCATCGGCGCCACCTTCTGCGCCCAGGACGGCATCGCCGACCCGTCGGGCCTCACCCTCGGGTTCGCGACGGCGGCGCGGCGAGCCGGGGCGGAGATCCGGACCCGGGTCGCGGTGACCCGGATCGAGGTCGACGGCGACGCGGCAGTCGGGGTCGAGACCGCCCTCGGGCGGGTCGCCTGCGGGGTCGTGATCAACGCCGCCGGGCCATGGGCCGGCGAGCTGGCGGCGACTGCCGGCGTCGACCTGCCGCTCGAGCCCGTCCCCAGGGTCGTCCTCGTGAGCGGACCGTTCCCCGGGGTCCCGGCCCGACGGACGCTGGTGGTGGACGCGGCCTCGAGCTTCTACTTCCACCGCGAGGGCGACGGGGTCCTGATGGGCATGGGCGACCCGGCCCAGCGCCCGACGTTCGAGATGAGGGTCGACGACCGATTCGTCGCCGAGGAGCTCCTGCCGACGGCGATCCGGGTCCTGCCGGCGCTCGAGGATGCGGCGATCGCCCACAGCTGGGTCGGCCTGTACGAGATGACCCCCGACCGTCACCCGATCCTCGGGCCGGTGCCGGGCGTCGCTGGGTTCCTCCTCGCGAACGGGTTCAGCGGGCACGGCTTCCAGCACGCGCCGATCGTCGGGAAGCTCCTGGCCGAGATCCTCGTCGAGGGGCGGGCCCGGACGGTCGACATCTCGTCGCTCGGCCTCGACCGGTTCGCGGCCGGCCGGCTCGTCGGCGAGGTGCACGTCGTCTGAGCCGGCGGCCGGGCCCGCTGGGGCCGGGCTCAGCCGGTCGCGAAGGTGCGCTCGACGACGGCCCGCAGGACCGGCAGCGGGAGGGCCCCCTGGGACAGCACCGCGTCGTGGTAGGCGCGGATGTCGAAGCCGCCCCCGAGTCGTGAGCGTGTCTCGTCGCGCAACCGCCGGATCTCGAGCTGGCCGAGCTTGTAGGCGAGCGCCTGGCCGGGCCAGGTGATGTAGCGGTCGACCTCGTTGACGATGTTGTCCGGGGCGAGCGCCGTGTGCTCGAGCATGAACGCGATCGCCTCGTCGCGTGACCAGCCGAGCGCGTGCATCCCCGTGTCCACGACGAGCCGGCAGGCCCGCCAGCCGTCGAACGAGGCGATCCCGATCCGGTCGAGGTCGCCCGAGTAGAGACCCATCTCGTCGCTCAGCCGCTCGGTGTAGAGGCCCCAGCCCTCGATGAAGGCGGTCGACCCGGCATGGCGCCGGAATGCCGGCAGACCGGTGAGCTCCTGGCCGATCGCGATCTGGAGATGGTGGCCCGGGATCGACTCGTGGAAGGCGAGCGCCTCCGCCTCGTAGCGTGGCCGCGTGTCCGGAGCCGAGGTGTTCAGGTAGTAGCGGCCGGGCCGGCTGCCGTCCTCGGCCGGCTGGAGGTAGTAGGCGATCGTCGAGTGCTTCGCCTCGTGGGCACCCATCTCGACGACCTCGCAGGCCGCTCGGGGCAGGATCCCGAACCAGTCCGGGAGGGCGGCCGTCGCCCGGTCGAGCGCCGAGCGGGCGGTCGCGAGCACCTCGTCCGATCGGCCGAAGTGGAGCGCACGGTCCCCGCGCAGGCGATCGCGCGCGGCTGTCGGGCCGCGGGTTCCGAGCGCCCGGCCGGCCAGCTCGCCGAGCTCGGCGTCGATCCGCTCGACCTCGGCCCGGCCGATCGCGTGGATCTCCTCGGGACCCAGGTCGAGCGAGGTGTGCGCACGGATGAGTCGCCGGTAGGCGTTCGCGCCGCCGGGCACGGCGCCGAGACCGGGACGGTCGTTCGGGCGCGCCTGCGGGAGGACCCGCTCGGTGATCAGGTCCCGATAGCGGCCGAACGCGGGCACGATCACGTCGCTGACCGCCGAGGCCAGCTCGCTCGCGAACCGGCGCCGGTCGGCGTCCGACCAGCCGGCTCGGTCGACCAGGCCCGGCGCGAGGAGCGGCGCGGCGTCGTCCGGCCCGTCGAGGAGGTCGCCGAGCTCGTCGATGACTGCGCGGACCGGTGCCTCCGGCGAGACGACGCCCTCATCGAGCGCCGCGAGGACGTTCGCGCCGTGCCGGTCGAGGTACGGGCCCATCGCCCGCCAGCGCTCCACGAGCCGGTCGCCGTCGGCCGGCGTGGCGACGATCTGGAACGAGGAGATGTTGAGGAACTGGACCTGGGGACCGTCGAGAGGATCGATCGCCCAGCTGGCCACGTCGGCCGTCGCCACGTCAAGCTCGGCTTCGAGGAACGCGATCAGCGCGAGGCGGCTGATCGCCTCGGCGGGCTCGAGGTCGTCGGCCGGGATCGCCCGCGCCCGGTCCACGAGCCGGCCGAGCCGGTTCCGCTCGGCCGCCCTGGCCTCGGGTCGGAGATCGGCCAGGCGGTCGTCGAAGCGGCGATCGCCGATCGAGGTCGCCATGACCGGCTGGGCGGCCAGGGTCCCCTCCCAGGCCTCTTCGGCGAGCCGGGCGAGATCCGTGCCGGCGCCTTCGGCGGGCGTGTCGACCGGGGAGGTCATCGGGTGCAGGCCCCGGTCGACGTGGTCCCGGTCGTCCCGATGGCCGGGCGGATCCGGGTGGCCACCGCGACGGGAGCGAGCGCGTAGCCGACCGACGGGTCGCTCAGCGCCTCGGCATAGACGACCCCGCCGACGGTTCCGTCGGGCAGGACGAGCGGGCCGCCGCTGTCGCCGCGCTCGATGTCGGCGCGCAGCTCGACGATCCGCCGGGTCACCCGGCCCGTCCCGTACAGGTCGCGGCCATCCGCGGAGTAGGTGTCCGACACGGCCGCCGGGATGATCCGGAGTGGCGCACCGCCCGGATGGCCGAGGGCAGCCCCGACCGTGCCCCTCGCCGGGTCGTTCGCGGCAAAGGCGAGCGCCGGCGCCTTGATCCCCGGGGCGTGGAGGAGCGCGACGTCGAGCTTCGGGTCGAACAGCACGACATCCGCGTCCTGCGGGTCCCCCCCGTCGACCGCGACGAGGACCGCCTTCGACCCGGCAACGACGTGCGCGTTGGTGACGATGTAGCCGCCCCGTCCCACGACGAAGCCCGTCCCGGTCGAGATGCGACCGCAGGCCGTCGCCCGGACGACCAGGGTGCTCGATGCGGCTGCCTCTCCGATCTGGTCGGCCTGGGCGTTCGTCGGCCGGTCGACGGGCGGGGCCGGGAACGGCTCGAGTCCGATGAACACCTCGGGCAGGCCGGTCGCGTCGAGCCATGCCGCGAGCTGGTCGACGTAGGCGGTCGGGGGCGGGAACACGCCGCTGATCGTCCGGATCACGAGCGAGCGCTGGGCCTGGGCGGCCATCTGCGGCACCGGCCCCGCCGCGAGGAGACCCCCGACGAGCCAGACGACGAGCAGGCCCTGGGCCAGCCCGGCGAGTGCGCCGGCGATCCGGTCGAGTCCACCGAGGACCCCGTTGCCGAGGCGCCGGCCGATCGTCGCCCCGAGGCTCGATCCGATCGCCTCACCGATCCCGATCGCCACGAGCAGGGCAACGAGCACCCCGACCGCCCGAAGCGCGGGGTCGACCCCGTCGAGCAGCCCGCGGGCGTACGGCAGGAGGATGACCACGGAGATCGCGCCGACCGCGGCCCCGACGAGGCCGAGGAGCTGGGGGAAGAAGCCCGACCGCCAGCCCGCCACGAGACCGAACCCGAGGAGGACGACGATCCCGACGTCGATGAGGTTCACCCGGCAAGTATCGGGGACGAGGCTGGATGACGTCCCCGACGAGTGAGTCCGGGTCTGCGGCTTCGGCCGCAGATCAGCTCACGACCACCTGGACGGGGCTGGCGTCGCCACCCGCCGAGATCGTGTAGGTCCCGGGCTGGAGCGCACCGAGATCGACCATCGTCGCCTTGAGCATCGCGATGTCGATGCAGGCGACGTCGCGCCGGTCGGCGCCCTCGCGGATCGTCAGTCGGATGTGGCTGCCGGCCGTCTCGACGCCGACCGAGTCGAGGACGCTGCACGGCTCCACGCCACTCCACCACGTGAGCTTGACCGTGACGTGCCGGCCGTCGACCCGGGCCTCGATGGCGGTCGCACCGACCGGGTGAACGTCGAGCCGGCCCGGCCTCGGGACGACGATCGTCGGGACCGGCGCCGGCACCGACGGCTCGCCCGAGACAGGCGGGGCGATCGTTCCACCGGTCCCCGGGTTCGGCTCGCTGCCGGCCCCGCCGGGGCTCGTCGACGCCGGCGGCGACGCGGCTGGCGATCCGGAGGCGAGACCCCTGCCGCCCCCGGCCGTGCACGCGGCCAGGGTCAGCGCGGTCAGCCCGGAAAGGAGGAGACGTCGGGAGATGGTCGTCATGGGCCCGTGACGATGGCGCGCGGGTCCGGGTTCCCGCGGGCCCGTCCCGAACCGGTGCCGGCCGTCGGCTCAGTGGCCGCCGAGCGTGTCGACCCGCGCCGGGTGGCCGGCCTCGTAGGCCGCGATCGCCGGCTCCCGGGCGAGGAGCCAGCCGAGCTCGTCGGTTCCGGCAAGGAGCATCTGCTTGGCGAACGGGTCGACATCGAACGGGATGTCCTCGTCGCCGGGCAGGTGGACGACCTGGGCGTCGAGGTCGACGGTCAACGTGGCTGCCGGCTGCGCCTCGACCAGCTCGAACAGCGCCCGGTGCGTGTCGCCGTCGACGACGATCGGCAGCAGCCCGTTCTTGAGCGCGTTGCTGCGGAAGATGTCGGCGAAGCTCGTCGAGATGATGGCCCGGACGCCCCAGGCGACGAGCGCCCACGGGGCGTGCTCGCGCGACGAGCCCGTCCCGAAGTTGTCGCCGACAAGCAGGATCTGGCGGTCGGCCATGGCCAGCCGATCCATCACGAAGAGCGGCTCCCGGAGCCCGCCGTCGGCCTCGTAGCGCCAGTCGTGGAAGAGCGCGTCGCGGAGGCCGTCCTTGTCGGTGACCTTGAGGTAGCGGGCCGGGACGATCTGGTCGGTGTCGACGTTCTCGGCCGGGAGCGGGATGACCGCGCTCGTGAAGGTCCCGAACCGGGCGGCCACCTCAGCGCCCGCCCAGGCCGGCCGCGGCCTCGATCCCGGGCAGCGTTCGCGGGTCGGTGACGACGCCGGTGATCGCCGCGGCGGCCGCGGTCAGGGGCGACGCGAGGAAGGACCGTCCGCCCTTCCCCTGGCGCCCCTCGAAGTTCCGGTTCGAGGTCGAGATGGCGTACTGGCCGGGGTCCAGCTGGTCTCCATTCATCGCGATGCACATGGAGCAGCCCGCCTCGCGCCACTCGGCGCCGGCCGCTCGGAAGACGTCGGCAAGGCCCTCGTTCTCGGCCTCGCGCTTCACCTCCTGGCTGCCCGGCACGACCATGACCCGGACGCCCGTGGCGATCTTCCGGTTGCGAAGGACCGATGCCGCGAGCCGCAGGTCGCTGATCCGGCCGTTCGTGCAGCTCCCGATGAACACGACGTCGACCGGCCGACCGAGGATCGGCTCGCCCGGGGTGAGGGCCATGTACTCCAGGGCACGCTCGAGGGCCCGCCGCGAGCCGGCGTCGGGCTGGTCCTCCGGCAAGGGGATCCGGCCCGTGATCGGAATGCCCATCCCCGGGTTCGTCCCATAGGTGACCATCGGCTCGAGCGCCCCGGCATCGATCGTGACCGACCGGTCGTACGACGCTCCGGCGTCGGTCGGCAACGCGCGCCAGCCTGCCACGGCCGCATCCCACGCCTCGCCGCGCGGGGCGAACGGCCGGGCGGCAACGAACTCGAACGTCGTGTCGTCAGGCGCGACCAGCCCGGCCCGCGCCCCGCCCTCGATGCTCATGTTGCAGACGGTCATCCGCTGCTCCATCGTGAGGGCCCGAATCGCCGATCCGGTGTACTCGAAGACGTGCCCGGTCCCGCCGCCGATCCCGATCCTGGCGATCAGCGCGAGGATGACGTCCTTGGCCCCGACGCCCGGCGCGAGCCGGCCGTCGACGCGGACCTCGTAGGTCCTCGGCCGGCGCTGGAGGAGACACTGGGTGGCGAGGACCATCTCCACCTCGCTCGTGCCAATCCCGAAGGCGAGCGCTCCGAACGCCCCGTGGGTCGCGGTGTGCGAGTCGCCGCAGACGATCGTCATCCCGGGCTGGGTCAGGCCCATCTCGGGTCCGATGATGTGGACGATCCCCTGGTTCGGAGAGCCGATCCCGTGGAGCGGGATCCCGAACTCCCGGCAGTTGTCGGTGAGCTGCTGGACCTGGGCCGCTGCCATGACATCGACGATTGGGAGGCTCCGGTCGTGGGTCGGGATCGAGTGGTCGGCGGTCGCGACGGTCTGGCCCGGACGGCGCACCTGGAGCCCGCGCTGACGGAGGCCGGTGAACGCCTGCGGGCTGGTGACCTCGTGGACGAGGTGGAGATCGATCCCGAGGACGGTCGGGGCACCGGGCTCGTCGGCGACCACGTGGTCGTCCCAGATCTTGTCGACGAGCGTGCGCGGTCGGGGGGCGGACATGCGCGGCAGGGTACCAGAGCATGCCCCCGGGGCCCTCGACGCGGTGGTCCGGGAGCGGCGCCCGGATCCGTCCTCCCCCATCGGTCCTGCCCGCCGGTAGTACTTAGGGGTACCGGCCCGTCGGCCGTGCCGAGAGGACAATCGCATGGTGGACCACCACCATCCACCGTCCGATGCGGTCATCGGGACCGTGCGGTCGCGCCTGGCGGCCCAGGCCGCCGTGATCCGGGTCTCGCTGTTCAGCCTCGGCCTGGCCGCGGCTGCGGCGATCGTCTACCTGACGTACGTCCGGGAGCTGCCGACCCTGGACGCCCCGATGACCGTCCCCTGGCCGCTCCTCGCGCTGGCCTTCTTCGCCACCGAGGCGAAGGTCATCGACGTCCACTTCCGGCGCGAGAGCCACTCGTTCTCGCTGAGCGAGCTGCCGTCGGTGATCGGCTTCTTCCTCATGTCGCCGAGCGACTACCTCCTCGGGCTCCTCATCGGCTCCGGGGCGGCCCTGGTCGTCCAGTCGCGCCAGTCGCCGCTCAAGTTGTCGTTCAACCTGGCCAACTACGCCTTCATCGCGGTCGTGACCCTGACCGTCTTCCGGGCCCTGGGCAGCTTCAGCGGGCCGCCGGCCCCGCAGGACTGGCTGGCGGCCTTCAGCGCGACCTTCCTCGGGGCGGTCATCGGGGCGTTCACGATCGCGACGGTGATCGTCCTGTCGGGCGGCGCTCCCCAGTACCAGAAGCTGCCCGAGATGATCCAGTTCGGGGGCCTGGTGGCGCTCGCCAACACGAGCCTTGCGCTGCTCGCCGTCACGATCCTGTGGATCTACCCGGTCGCCCTCGGCCTGCTGGCCGTCCCGCTCATCACGCTGTTCGTGGCCTACCAGGCCTACGTGTCGGAGCGTGAGAAGCACGAGCGGCTCGAGCTGCTCTACCAGTCCAGCCGGATCCTCCAACACTCCCCCGAGCTCGACCGCGCCCTCGTGGCGCTCCTCGACCACGCCCGCGACATGTTCCGCGCCGAGCTCGCCGAGGTGCTGCTCGAGTCGAGCGCGGACCGCGGGCAGGGCCTCCGGACGACCTCGATCCAGGACGGCCAGGCCGAGCTCATGGTCCCGGTCGAGCTGGTCGAGGCGGACAAGATCCGGATGCGGGCATCGACCGAGCGACATGCGTTCTTCGCGATGCCGGGTCGGACCCCCGGAGGTCGTCAGCTGACCATCCGTCAGGCGATGATCGCGCCGCTCATCGGCGAGTCGGAGATGATCGGGACGCTGACGATCGTCAACCGATTGACCGAGGGAACGAGCTTCGGTGACGACGACCTTCGACTCCTCGAGACGCTGGCCAACCAGGTGGCGGTCGCCCTCGAGAACGGCCAGCTCGAGCAGTCCCTCGCCGAGCTGAGCCGGCTCAAGGAGCAGCTCCGCTACCAGGCCTACCACGACCCGCTGACCGACCTGCCCAACCGGGCCCTGTTCATCGAGCAGGTGGGAACCCACCTCCGCGAGCGACAGGCGGACCGAATCCCGGTCGTCCTGTTCCTCGATCTCGACGACTTCAAGGTCGTGAACGACACGATGGGTCATGCTGCCGGCGACCAGCTCCTCGTGGCCGTCGGCGAGCGGATCCGGGCCGCCGTGCGCGAGGGAGACCTGGCGGCCAGGCTCGGCGGCGACGAGTTCGCCGTCCTGGTCATCGACCAGCCCGACCTGCGTCACGCGATCGCCGTTGCCCGGCGCCTGATCGACGTGCTCGGCATGCCGTTCCCGATCGCGGGCCGCGAGACCGTCGTGGGCGCAAGCGTCGGGATCGCGATGGCCCGCGACGCGACCGTGGCCGGGCACGTCGAGGGCGCCGACGACATCCTCCGCCACGCCGACGTGGCGATGTACACGGCCAAGGCCGCCGGCAAGCGCCGCTTCGCGGTCTTCGACCCCGCCATGCACGCGTCGATCGTCGCCCGCCACGAGCTGTCGGCGGAGCTCGCCCGGAGCGTGGCGAGGGAGGAGCTCGTCGTCCACTACCAGCCGATCGTTGCGCTCGACACTGGTGAGACGACTGGCGTCGAGGCGCTTGTCCGCTGGCGTCACCCGAGTCGCGGCCTCACCCTGCCGGACGAGTTCATCGGCCTCGCCGAGGAGAACGGGACGATCCTGGCCCTCGGCCGCTGGGTCCTGGCCGAGGCCTGCCGGACCGTCGTCGCCCTGCGGGCCGCCGGAGCGCCGGAGCACCTCCTCCTGAGCGTCAACGTCTCCCCGCTCCAGCTCCAGCGACCCGACATCGTCGACGAGATCGAGGAGATCCTGGCCGAGACCTCGTTCGACCCGGCCGACCTCGTCCTCGAGGTCACCGAGACCGCGATGTTCCGGGACACGACCACCACGATCGCCCGGCTCCAGGCCATCCGCGCCCTCGGCGTACGGATCGCCGTCGACGACTTCGGGACGGGCTATTCGTCGCTCGGCTACCTGCGCCGGTTCCCCGTCGACATCCTGAAGATCGCCCGGGACTTCGTGGTCTCCGGCGAGGCCGACCCCGACACGTGGGCCTTCGCCCACGCGATCGTCGCCCTGGGCCAGACCCTGGGGCTGCGGATCGTGGCCGAGGGGATCGAGGAGCCAGCGCAGCTCGAGCGGCTCCGTGACCTCGGCTGCGAGTTCGGCCAGGGCTTCCTGTTCGCCCGACCGGTCTCCGCCGAGCACCTCGCCCGGCTGCTCGGCGTGCCGGGCACGGCGGCGACCGAGCCGCTCGTCGACGAGCGGCTCGATCGACCCGCCGCCCGGCCCGTCACGTTCCCCGTCCGCACCTGACACGGAGACAGCGATGTTCATCCTCTACGCGGTCCTCGTCGGCTTCCTCGTCGGGCTCGCCACGGGTGGCCGGCCGGTCGGCCTCGCGACGCTCCAGTTCCGGTTCGCCTGGCTGGTCATCGTCGGCTTCACGGCCCAGATCGTCCTGTTCTCGGCCCCGGTCAGTGACCGGGTCGGGTCGCTCGGGCCGGTCCTCTACGTCGCGTCGACCGCGCTCGTCTTCGTCGCGCTGCTGGCCAACATCCGGATCACCGGCCTGCCGCTGGTCGCGCTGGGCGCCGCCTGCAACCTGCTCGCGATCGTGGCCAACGGTGGCTACATGCCGATGGCGGCAGCGACCCGGGCGGCCTTCGGGAAGGGCCCGATCGAGGGCTACTCGAACAGCGCGGTCGTCGCCGACCCGGTGCTGGCTCCCCTGACCGACATCTTCGCGCTGCCCAGCTGGCTCCCGTTCGCCAACGTGTTCAGCATCGGCGACGTGCTCATCGCCGGCGGGATCGCCATCGCCGTCGCCGCCGCGATGCACCGTCGCCCCGCTGCGGGGACCCTGGGCTCGACCTGAGCTCGAGGCGTGCTCCCGCCGTCGTGGCCGGCCACCCGCCGGCCGGCACCGGCCCGTGGTGCGTCGCGGAACCTCCCTCGGAATCCGGGGCCCACTGGTACTGATGGGTCATTCGGTCGTGGCCCGATCGGTCCTAGCGTTCAGGTCGAGGACGAGAGCCGTCCTCCGTCGAAGGGCCGTCCAGGGCAAACCCGTCGCGAGGCGGGGACGCAAAGCCAGGGACCTCGGGCTCCCCGAGGCCGCCCGGCTGCCGGGTCGACGACGCGATCTCGGAAACGAGGTGTATGACTGTGAAGGCGAACCTGGCGCGCTTCACCACGGCCATCGCGCTGCTGGCGACCATCGCCCTCAGCCTCGGTGCCGGCATGCGATGGGACTTCTGGTGATGGCACCATTGCAGGGCCATCGCTGGTAGCTATTCATCGGGGCCGATCGGGCCCCTCAACGCATGACGCAGAACGACCGCCGGTCAGGGCGGTCGTTCTGATTCGAGGTCCGGTGCCTCGACGGCACCGAGTGGCCTAGCGGTGGACGAGGTAGCCGTCCACCGCGACGAGCGGATGGACGGGTGTCCCGAGGACCTTGATCGTGAGGTAGTGGGTACCGACCTTGTCGAAGGTCGCGCTGAACAGCTTTTGCCGGTAGTGCTTTCCGGCGGTGTGGAGGTTGACGACCTTGACGAGCGTGCCGTCGATATAGACGGCCGCCTTCCCGTAGGCCGGGCCCTTCGGACCCAGCCAGACGACCTGGTCGCCGAGGAACTTGAACACGGCCTTCGATCGGGTGATCCGTGACGCGTGGACCCAGCCGCCGATGTGGCGCGGGGACGACGACCGCGACCAGCTCCCGTGATAGACCACCGAGCCACTCGAATCGCCATAGCTGTGCCAGGGACCGGTCGAGCCCTTGACCCGAGTTCCGTACAGCCAGTCGGTCCACCCGAAGTTCTTTCCGAAGTGCGCCGGTGCGGCCGTCCGATAGGTCGTCCCGTAGCGGTAGTCGATGAGCCACGGTTGCCAGTCGTCGTTCGAGTCGGCCGGCCAGCCGATCCGGTACAGGAACTTCGTCGCCCGGAGGAGCGCCTTGCTGTTCCAGGTCCAGGCCGGATAGCCGGCGCGCTGGAGGAGCTCCGCCTCGAGGACCGCCCCCTGCATCATCTCCCAGGGATAGGAGGTTGATGTGGGTGGCCATTGGAACGCCGCTCCGCGGCGCATCTCGTCGGGAATCGCCCCGTCGATGTTCTCGCCGCTCTTGGTGCAGGTCGGGTTGATCCCGACGGGCTTGCTCGGGTTGCACTGCCAGGACAGGTCGTCGCCGTAGTTGAAGCCGGCATACGACGCCCGGTCGCCGAGCAGGCCGTGGAACACCCGGGCCGCCTTGGCGAGGTCGGTCTTGTTGCCGAGGTAGACGTCGATCGCCACCCGCGCGGCGCCGGCATGGGTCCCCCAGTTCTCGGGCCGGAGGTTGTTCGTGCTGATCAGCGTGTCGCCGTCGAGGTTCTCGGTCAGCAGCTTCTTGAGCCAGGGCCGGAAGGTCCGGGTGTTGAACGTCGGCTGCCACGTCGGCAGCGAGATCAGGTCGGCCGCGATGACGTAGGCGGGGATGCCGCGACCGGCGGCCAGGGCCCGGCCGCCGACCTCGGTCCCGACGACCGCCTTGAGGTTGGTCAGGACCGACGATCGGTACGAGGCGATCTTCGTCTTGGCGTAGACGAGCGCCTTGGCCAGGACGAGCACGTCGTTGTTCGAGTCCTGGTTGGACAGGTTGGGGGTGCCGGCGGACGAGTCGGCCGCCTCCTTGAGCGACCGCCACGCAGCGCCCGACTTGGGCAGCCCGGCGATCTGGGCCGAGGTGGCGATCAGGTGGGGACCCGTGGCGGCGACGGGGTCCGGGGCTCCGGGCAGCCCGGCGCTCTCGAGGACCGGACCGAGGCCGATCAGGGTCGTCATTGCGAGGAGCGCCGCGCCGGTCGCCGCAGCGAGGCGGGACGGACGGCTGGTGTGGGGCAGGGCCGTGACGGCGGTCGGGTTCATCGCACGCCTCGCGGCCGGCGGTCGCGCGCTCCGGGCAGGCGGCGCGGACCGGGAGCGGAGAGTCGGTTGGACGCCCTCTGGGCGCCTTCTGGTGACCGCGGCAAACTCTTGCCTCCTCTCTACCAGGACGCCGCGCGGCCGGCGCGACGAGCGGAGAGCTGACCTTCGGGGGGCGGCGCGGCGACCGGGGCACGGGGGTCGCGGCGTCCGGCGAAGGAGGGACTGGGGCCGCGCGACTGGGGCCACGCGGCGGACTGAGGCCCGCGGGGGGCTGCGGGCAGTATGCGACATCGTGCGGCGCGCTGCCGGCAAGGTTCGGCGAAGGCTCGGGCGATGGTCGGTTCGGGCCCTGCCGGCGATCACCGGTCGCAGCCCGCGATCCGGTGCGGCCGGGTGCGGTGAAGGTGGTTGCGGAATCGACGGAGGCTGGTAGACTGCCGGAACACCGTCGGCCTTGGCGGCCCGCGGGAGCTCACGGAGACCGACTTGGGTCTGTTCAACGGCCAGGATCGCCGCCCGATCGCCGTCGTGGTCACGACCGATGGTCGGCGCGCGAACCTGCCCATGAACGACGCGGGATCCGTCGAGGTATCGGCGCTCGCTCTTCTTCGCTCGCTCCTTATCGGGCTTGACGGCCTTATTGGTCGGATCTCCCGGCGGGAGAACGGAGGATCGCGGAGGTAAGCGAGCAGCGCCACCGAGAACCAACGGGACCCTCGCCGGGAGGCGGGGGTCTTGCCGTTTCTCGGGCCGGGCATTGACAGCGCTGGGACGAACGACGCCACGGAGGGGCTGAGGCGATGACGATGACCAAGGGGACGCCGGACGGTGGGGCGCCTGCGGCGGCCGGCGCGGCCCGGACCGCCGGCCCGGCGACGACCGCTGCCGAGGGCGCCACCCGCGCGCGTCGGAGTCACGTGCCGGCCGACGGGTCGCCGACCGCGTCGGCCGTCGAGCAGGCCCGCTCGGCGATGCTCCACGAGGTCAAGCCGCGCAAGCGCACGCGGATCGGGGCGGATGTCGTCTGCGAGGCCCTCATCCGCCAGGGCGTCGACGTCCTGTTCTCGTATCCGGGCGGCGTCATCCTCCCGCTCTACGACATCCTCGGCGACTACCCGGAGCTGCGCCACATCCTTGTCCGCCACGAGCAGGGGGGAGCCCATGCCGCCGACGGCTACGCCCGGGTGACCGGGCGGGTCGGCGTGTGCATGGGGACGTCCGGGCCCGGCGCCACGAACCTGGTCACCGGGATCGGGACCGCGATGCTCGACTCGATCCCGATGGTCGCGATCACCGGCAACGTCCCGGCGGCGCTCATCGGCAAGGACGCGTTCCAGGAGATCGACATCACCGGGATCACCCTGCCGATGACCAAGCACAACTACCTCGTGCGGGATGCCGACGACCTGCCGCGGGTGATCGCCGAGGCGTTCCACATCGCCCGGACCGGACGACCGGGGCCGGTCCACATCGACATCACCAAGGACGCCCTCCAGCAGGAGACGGCCGCCGGACACCCGAGCGAGGAGGAGATCGTCGCCGGCCTGCCCGGTTTTCGGCCGACGTTCGAGGGCCATCCCCGCCAGCTCAAGCTGGCGGCCGCCGAGATCGCCCGCGCGAAGCGACCGGTGATCATGGCCGGCCACGGCGTCCTCCATGCCGAAGCCTGGGACGACCTCCGGGCCTTCGCCGAGAAGACGAGCATCCCCGTCGCCTGGACGCTGCTCGGGATCGGCGCGATCGACGAGACGCATCCGCTCGCCTACGGCTACATGGGGATGCACGGCTGGAAGCACGTGAACCGGGCGATCCAGTCGGCCGACCTGCTCATCGCGTTCGGGATGCGCTTCGACGATCGGGTGACGGGCAACGTCCGGACCTACGCTCCATATGCCCGGATCATCCACGTCGATATCGACCCGGCCGAGATCGGCAAGAACGTCGCGGTCGAGGTCCCGATCGTCGGCGACGCCGGGCGGGTGCTCCGGGCCCTCCTGCCGATGGTCGAGCGGACCGAGCCGGCCGAGCGGGCCGACTACCTCGCCCAGCTGGCCGACTGGAAGCGCGAGTCGGAGGCGGCGAGCTGGCACGGCTCCGGCGCCTGGCGCGACGGCCTGCTGTCGGCCGACTACGTCGTCGAGCGGATCGGCGAGCTCACCGACCACCGGGCGACCTACGTCGCCGACGTCGGCCAGAACCAGATGTGGCTCGCCCGCTACGCCGGCTTCCGCCAGCCCAACAGCCACGTCAGCTCGGGCGGGCTGGGGACCATGGGCTTCAGCGTCCCCGCGGCGATGGGAGCGGCACTGGGCCGGCCCGAGCGCGAGACGTGGGCGATCACCGGCGACGGCGGCTTCCAGATGACGTTCCAGGAGCTCATGACCCTGGTCCAGGACCGGATCCCGGTCAAGATCGCCCTGTTCGACAACAAGAAGCTCGGCATGATCCGCCAGTGGCAGGAGATCATCTACGCCGGCAACTACCACTCGGCCCACCTGCTCGGGCCGGACTTCGCCAAGCTGGCCGAGGCGTTCGGGATCCCGGCGTTCCGGGCGTCGGCGCCGGCCGAGGTCGACGAGGCGATCCGGGCCGCCCAGGCGGTCGACGGCCCCGCCCTCGTCTGGTTCGAGATCGCCGAGGAGCAGAACGTGTTCCCGATGATGCCGGCCGGGAAGGGCCTGTCCGACCTCATCGAGAAGTGGGGAGGGGCCGACGAGTGAATCCTCGGGCCAATGGCGTCGCGGAGCTCCGCCTTGTACCTCGGAGGGCGAGAGACGCATGACCGCTCAGGGTGCCAATACCGGGCCGACGCCTTCCCACGCGACACCGCCGGCCCGGGCGCTGCCGGGGACCGGGGTCACCCACCGGCACGTCCTCGTCGTCCTCGTCCTCGACAAGCCCGGTGTCCTGAACCGCGTGTCGAGCCTCATGCGGGCGCGCAACTTCAACATCGAATCGCTCGCGGTCAGCCACACCGACCAGCCCGACATCAGCCGGATGACGATCACCCTGCACGGCGACGACGTGCTCGTCGAGCAGGCGATCAAGCAGCTTTACCGGTTGATCGACGTGCTCAAGGTCCAGGACCTGACCGCGGAGCCGACGGTCGAGCATGAGCTGGCCCTGGTGAAGGTCCGGGCGACCGACGCCAACCGGGGCGAGATCGTCCGGATCGTCGAGCTCTACAAGGCCCGCGTGGTCGACATCTCCGAGACGGCGGTCATCGTCGAGGCGACCGGATCGGAGGCCGAGGTCGACGCGCTCGTGGCGCTCCTGCGGACCTACGGGGTCCGGGAGCTCGTGCGCACGGGAACGGTGGTGATGGCCCGCGGCTCAGGGTCCATCGAGGAGGCAATCAAGCGATGAATCTCGGGCCCATGGCATCCTCGGGCGATGGCGTCGCGGGGCTCCGCCTCGCGCCTCGGAGGGCGCGGGGCACTCGACGTTGAGGGTGCCAATTCAAGTTTGGGAGGCAGGGAACCAGTGACCGCCAAGATGTACTACGACAATGACGCCGACCCCGCGGCGCTGGCGGGGCAGACGGTCGCGATCATCGGCTATGGGAGCCAGGGGCATGCCCACGCCCTGAACCTCCACGAGTCGGGGGTCGACGTGGTCGTCGGGCTGGCCCCGACGAGCCGGAGCCGGACGCTGGTCGAGGACGCCGGGCTGCGGGTCCGGAACGTGCCCGAGGCGGTCGCCGCCGCCGCCGTCGTGATGATCCTCGTCCCGGACACCGCCCAGAAGGACGTCTACGACGCCGAGATCGCGCCGAACCTGCGAGCCGGCCAGCTGCTCATGTTCGCCCACGGCTTCAACTTCCACTTCAAGCGGATCGATCCGCCGGCCGGCGTCGATGTCGGCATGGTCGCCCCGAAGGGCCCCGGTCACCTGGTCCGGAGCGTCTACCAGGCCGGCGGCGGCGTGCCCGCCCTGTTCGCCGTCGAGCGCGACCCGAGCGGCACCGGCCGGCCCCGCGTCCTGGCCTACGCCCGGGCGCTCGGCTGTACCCGGGCCGGCGTCCTCGAGACGACCTTTGCCGAGGAGACCGAGACCGACCTGTTCGGTGAGCAGGCGGTCCTCTGTGGCGGCACGGCGGCGCTGGTCAAGATGGCCTTCGAGACGCTCGTGGAAGCCGGCTACCAGCCCGAGCTCGCCTATTTCGAGACGATGCACGAGCTCAAGCTGATCGTCGACCTGATGTACCGCGGCGGCCTCAACTTCATGCGCTTCAGCGTCAGCGACACCGCCGAGTACGGCGACTACGTCAGCGGCCCGCGGATCATCGACGACCACGTCCGGGCGACGATGAAGCAGGTCCTGACCGAGATCCAGGACGGCTCGTTCGCGGCCCGCTGGATCGCCGAGAACGAGGCCGGCCGGCCGGAGTTCGAGCGGCTGCGCCAGCAGGACCACGACCACCTCATCGAGCGGGTCGGCGAGCAACTCCGGAGCCAGATGGCGTTCCTCGACCCGGTGACCGTGAAGGCCGGTCAGGCCCAGGCCGCGGCGAGCGAGCCACGCCGGGTCGCGGAGTCGACCCGATGACCACCGGATCGGTACGGATCTTCGACACGACCCTGCGCGACGGGGAGCAGGCACCCGGTGCCGGGCTGACCGCCGCCGAGAAGCTCGAGGTCGCCCGCCAGCTCGTCCGGCTCAAGGTCGACGTCATCGAGGCGGGCTTCCCGGCCGCTTCGCCCGGCGACTTCGAGGCGGTCCAGCGGATCGCCCGCGAGACGAAGGGCGTCGCGGTCGCCGCCCTCGCCCGGTGTCGCGACGGCGACCCGCAACGGGCCGTCGAGGCGATCCGGGTCGCCGAGCGGCCCCATCTCCACGTGTTCATCGCCACGAGCGACATCCACCTCAAGCACAAGCTCCGGCTGACCCGCGATGAGGCCCTCAAGCAGGCCGTCGAGTGGGTCCGCTACGGCCGGCGCGAGCTCGGCAAGGACGCCGAGATCGAGTTCTCGGCCGAGGACGCGAGCCGGACCGACGTCGACTACCTGCTCCGCGTCTACGAGGCCGTCGTCGACGCCGGCGCGAGCACCATCAACATCCCCGACACGGTCGGCTACGCCATCCCGGCCGAGTTCGGCGTCCTCGTCGGGCGGGTCGTGGACCGGGTGGGCGACGCGGCGACCGTGAGCGTCCACTGCCACAACGACCTGGGGCTCGCGACGGCCAACACGCTGGCGGCCGTCCAGGCCGGGGCACGCCAGGTCGAGGTGACGATCAACGGGCTCGGCGAGCGGGCGGGCAACGCCTCGCTCGAGGAGGTCGTCATGGCCCTGCGGACCCGGCCGACCCAGTTCCCCGACCTCGGCTCGGGCGTCCAGACCGAGCAGATCACGGCCGCCAGCCGCCTCGTCAGCTACCTGACCGGGTTCGCGGTCCAGCCCAACAAGGCCGTGGTCGGCGGGAACGCCTTCGCCCACGAGTCCGGGATCCACCAGGACGGCGTGATCAAGAACCCGCTGACCTACGAGATCATGACCCCGCAGTCGGTCGGACTGTCCGGCAGCCAGCTCACGATCGGCAAGCTGTCCGGCCGCCGCGGCCTCCAGGGCAAGCTACGCGAGCTCGGCCACGACCTCGAGGGCGAGGCCCTCGACACGGTCTACCGCCAGGCGATCGCGCTCGCCGACGCCAAGAAGGAGGTCACCGACGCCGACCTGCTCGCCCTCGTCGAGGCCCGCTCGTCGGAGGTCCCCGCCTCGATCGGGCTCGAGGGCTGGAGCGTGACGAGCTCGCACGGCGGCAAGGCGACCGGGACGGTCTCGCTGTCGATCGGCGGTGACGTCCGCGCCGCCGAGTCGACCGGAAACGGCCCGGTCAACGCCCTGTTCAGCGCGGTCGACAAGGCGATCCAGCCGGTCCTCGGCTGGCGTCCCGTCCTGACCGAGTACGAGATCAAGGCAGTGTCGGCCGGCGAGGACGCCCAGGGTCAGGTCTTCGTCCGCTGCCGGCGCTCGTCGGACGAGGGGCCGGGCGCGCTCGTCGTGAGCGGCCACGGGTTGTCGACGAACATCATCGAGGCATCGGTCGAGGCTTACCTCGTCGCGGCGAACAAGCTCCACGGGGCCGAGATCAACGGGGTCGACGCGGCGTTCGTCAGCCGGACCCAGGCCGAGGACCTGCCTTGAAACCTCGGGCCGATGGCATCCTCGGGGCGATGGCGTCGGCGGAGACCTCGGGCGGATGGCTCGCAGGAGCGTCGCCTCCGACCTCGGTGGGCGAGTGGTGGCGCGATGCTGAGGTTGCCCGTTCATGACTGACCACGCCGTCTACCGCATCGTCGCGATCCCCGGCGACGGCGTCGGGCCCGATGTCCTTGCGGGGGCACGGGCCGTCCTCGATGCGGTCGGCGTCGGCGACGGGTTCGCGATCGACTGGACCGAGCTGCTCGTCGGCGGGGCGGCGATCGATGCCCACGGCGTGGCGATCCGGCCGGCGGACGTCGCCGCCTGTGCGGAGGCCGACGCCGTCCTCCTCGGCGCCGTGGGTGGCCCACGGTGGGACAACCCGAGCGCGGCGGTCCGGCCGGAGCAGGCGCTGTTCGCCCTCCGCGGCGGGCTCGGCCTGTTCGCGAACCTGCGCCCGGTCACGGTCCACCCGGCGCTCGTTGCCGCGTCGCCGCTCCGACCGGAGCTCCTCGCCGGGGTCGACCTGCTCATCGTCCGCGAGCTCACGGGTGGCCTCTACTTCGGGGCGCGGACCGAGGCGACCGGCGCCCCCGGCTCGCGCGCCGCGAGCGACACCCTGCCGTACGCCGAGGGCGAGATCGCCCGGGTCGTCAGGCTCGCCTTCGAGCTCGCCGCGGACCGGCGCCGGAAGGTCACGAGCGTCGACAAGGCGAACGTCCTGGCCACGTCCCGCCTGTGGCGGCGGGTCGCCGAGGAGATCGGCGCGGAGCACCCGGACGTCACCCTCGAGCACCGCCTCGTCGACAGCTGCGCGATGCAGCTCGTCCGCTCGCCGGCGGTCTTCGACGTCATCGTCACCGAGAACCTGTTCGGCGACATCCTGTCCGACGAGGCGGCCGTCCTGGCCGGCTCGCTGGGCATGCTCCCGTCGGCCTCGATCGGCGAGCGACGGACCGCCCACGGCCTCCACGGCCTGTACGAGCCGATCCACGGCTCGGCGCCCGACATCGCCGGGCGGGACCTGGCCAACCCGATCGGGGCGATCCTGTCGGGGGCGATGCTCCTGCGCTGGTCGCTCGGCCGACCGACCGCCGCCGAGGGGATCGAGACCGCTGTCGGCCGCGCCCTCGACGACGGCTTCCGGACGGCCGACCTGTGGCCGGTCGACGGTGCTCCGACCGACGGCCTCGTCCGGGTCGGCACCCGCGCGATGACCGACGCGATCGTCGAACGGATCGCGATTCGTCGGGCGGCGCCGGCGACGGTGGCCGCCCGAGCCTCGTGAACCGTCCTCGCCGATCCTGCTCCATGGAGCCCACGCCGTGACCCAGCCCGATCCGACCGCCGCCCCGAGCGGCCCGCCCGACGACCGTTCGGTCGTCCTGTACGACACCACCCTGCGCGACGGGACGCAGGGCGAGAACATCATCCTGTCGCTTGCCGACAAGCTCCGGATCGCTCGAATGCTCGACGAGTACGGGATGCCCTACATCGAGGGCGGCTGGCCCGGCTCCAACCCCAAGGACATCGAGTTCTTCGCCGCGGCCCGCAAGCAGCGCTGGACGACCGCCCGGCTGGCGGCATTCGGCTCGACCCGCCACCGGTCGAACCGGCCGGACGACGACCCCAACCTGCGCGAGCTCGTGGCGGCCGAGACGCCGGTCGTGACGATCTTCGGCAAGAGCTGGCTGCTCCACGTCGTCGAGGTGCTGGGGGCGACGCCCGCAGAGAACCTCGACATGATCGCCGACTCGATCGGGTTCGTCGCCGACCGCGGCCGCGAGGCCGTCTACGACGCGGAGCACTTCTTCGACGGCTACAAGGCCGACCCGGCGTACGCGCTGGCGACCCTGCGGTCCGCCCGCCAGGCCGGCGCGCGGACGCTCGTCCTGTGCGATACGAACGGCGGGACGCTGACCGACGAGCTGCTCCGGATCGTCGGCTCGGTCCGGGCCGCGCTCGATGCGGATCCTGCTGCCCCGCCCGTCACGTGGGGGATCCACACCCACAACGACGCGGAGCTCGCCGTCGCCAACTCGATGGCGGCCGTGAGCGCCGGCATTCGCCACGTCCAGGCCACGATCAACGGCTACGGCGAGCGCTGCGGCAACGCCAACATGGTCAGCATCCTGGCCAACCTTGCGCTCAAGACCGACCACCCGCTCGTCCCGCCGGGCGGCGGCGACCTGGCCGACCTGACGGCCCTGTCGCGGAGCGTCGCCGAGATCGCCAACGTCGCGCCGCTCGACTACCAGCCCTACGTCGGGCGGTCGGCGTTCGCCCACAAGGGCGGTGTCCACGGAGCGGCCGTCGCCAAGGTCGAGCGGAGCTACCAGCACATCGACCCGGCCGTCGTGGGCAACGAGGGCCGGCTCGTCGTCTCCGAGCTCGGCGGGCGGGCGAACACGAAGCTCCGGGCGGAGCAGCTCGGCCACCGGCTCGAAGGGGTCGACCCGCGCGAGCTCTCGAAGCTGATCAAGCAGCTCGAGGCGGACGGGCTCGCCTTCGAGGGCGCCGAGGCGAGCTTCGAGCTCCTCGTCCGGCGCCACGCCGCCGACTACGTGGCCCCGTTCCGGATCGTCGACTACACCTGCCTGGTCGAGCAGCGCGACGGTCGCGAGCTGCTGGCCGAGGCCACCGTCAAGGTCGAGGTCGAGGGCGAGGTCCTCCATACTGCCGCGGACGGGAACGGGCCGGTCAACGCGCTCGACGCCGCGCTGCGCAAGGCCCTCGGGGCGTTCTACCCGCAGCTCGACGGGGTCCACCTCGTCGACTACAAGGTCCGGATCCTCGACGGCACGGCCGCGACAGCGGCCCGGACGCGGGTCGTGATCGACTCGGCGGACGGGACCCGGACGTGGTCGACGATGGGCAGCGACACGAACATCATCGCGGCCTCGGCGAACGCCCTGGCCAATTCACTCGAGTACGCCATCTGGAAGGCCGGCGCCGAGCTCCGCCGGCGCGACGAACGACACTTCACCACGGCCCGGCCGGAGCCGGCGCCGGTCGACGCGAGCCCGGGGAGGTAGCCCGATGTCAGCCAGCTCCGGTCCGACCCTCCATCTCGAGCGCTGGACGGTCTCGTCCGGCTCGAACGTCCAGAGCCGCGGCGCCGTCGTCATCGGCGCGGGCGACCACCAGTGGGACGGGGCGGCCGAGGGGAACGGGCCCGTCGACGCCCTGTTTCGCGCCGTCGATGCGGCCCTCGAGGGCGTCCTGACCGGGCACCCGCGCCTGATCGCCTACGACGTCCACGCGCTCGCCGAGGGGCCCGAGGCCGAGGGCCTGGTGACGGTCCGGATCGCGCCCCCGTCGTCGGCCGTCGGGGAGCGGGCAACCGGGCGCTATACGGGCAACTCGAGCAACGTCAACATCATCGCCGCCTCGATCGAGGCCTACATCGGAGCGATCGCCGAGCTCCTGGCCGAGGCCCACTGGCAGGGGGCGACCGACGCGGCGGGCAACCGGCGCCGGGCGAAGGCGGCCGCGGTCGCCAGCGCGCCGCGCCGGGCGGAGCTCGACGAGGAGGCCGCCGAGCACGACACGGTCGCCTGGTTCGAGCGCTGAAAATCCTCGGGGCGATGGCATCCTCGGGCCGATGGCATCCTCGGGCCGATGGCATCCTCGGGCCGATGGCGTCGCGGAGCTCCGCCTGGGACCTCGGAGAGCGAGTGGCAAGCGACCGTTGAGGGTGCCCACATGACGGCTGCGATCGCCTACTCGGGCGAGCCGGGCGCGTTTGCCGAGGACGGGGTCGTGGTGGCGTTCGGCGAGGTCGAGCGGGTCGGCCTGCCGGGCTTCCGGCAGGTCTTCGAGGCGGTCAGCGAGGACCGCGCGGCGGCTGGCGTCGTGCCGATCGAGAACAGCGTCCACGGCACCGTCCGCGAGAACTACGACCTGCTCATGGAGCACGACCTCGAGCTGCGGGCCGAGGTGGTCGTCCCGGTCCGGCTCTGCCTCGCCGCGCTGCCCGGCGAGCGGCTCGACGGCATCGAGCGCGTCTACTCGCACATCCAGGCGCTCGGGCAGGCGGAGGCCTTCTTGCGCACCCGGCCGTGGGAGCTCATGACGACCTACAACACCGCCGGCGCGGGACGCCTGATCGTCGACCGCTCCGAGCGCGGGTCGGCCGCCGTCCTCTCGCCGCGAGCGGCCGGCCTGTTCGGGCTCGAGATCCTGGCCGACGGGATCCAGGACGTCGCCGACAACCGGACCCGGTTCCTCGTGATCGCCCGACCCGGGGCCGAGCTTCCACCGCTCGCGGTCGCCGGGCCCTCGACGATGCGGACGACGATCGTCCTCGCGGTTCGCAACGAGCCGGGCGCCCTGCTCCGGGTCCTCGCCGTGTTCGCCGAGCACGGCCTGAACATGAGCACGATCGAGTCGCGGCCGAGTCGCGAGCGCGCCTGGGAGTACGTGTTCTGGGTCGACCTCGACGCTGCCGGGTCGGCCCCCGAGACCGTGGCCGCCCTGGCCGACCTCCGCTCGGTCACGACGATGACCCGCGTCCTCGGCTCGTATCCGCGGCCGGCGAGCGGCTGACCCGGACGGAAGACGACCCGGGCGGTCGGGCCGGCCCGGGTCGTGGTCGGCCTGTCGGCGCGGCCGACGGGCCGCCGTTTGCTCAGTGCTCGACGATCTTGTCGAGCTTCCTGGCGGCCTCGATCCACTGGCTGATCGTTTCCTCGGACGGGACCCGGCGGACCATGTTCGGGCGCGCCGCGTCGACCTCCTGGAACGTCGTCGCCAGGTTGGCCGCGTTGCGCCGGGCGAGCTCAGCCGGCGAGTCGACGCCGGACGCCTCGAGCAGGTCGGAGTACTCCGAGCCGACGCCGGGGATCCGCATCAGGTCGACGTGGTTGACCCACTCGAGGATGAGCTTGCCGCTGATCCCGGTCGACTCCGCGATCCGGTCGCGGCCGCCCGGCCTGGCACCCTGGCTCAGCAGCTCCTCGGTGGTCGTGATCCCGGCCGCCGACAGCTTCTCGGCTTGGGTCGGGCCGATGCCCTCGACCTCATCGATTCGCATCTGGGTTCCTCCTGTCGCTCAACTGCCGCCGAACAGGCGCTTGATCCGCGCCCACAATCCACTGTCCGTCGCGGCGCTCGGGGCCACGCCGCCCGAGCCGGTCCCGGCCGCTGCCGCCGACGTCCGCTCGGGCGCGGGAGTCGGCGCCGCCGGCGACGCATCGACCGGTGCCGGGGCGGTCTGCGCCGGAGCTGCCGGCGCAGCAGCCGGCGGTGCGCCCGTCGTCGCGCCAGCGGCTGGTGCCGCCCCACCTCCGCCGTGGCTGACGACCTTCGGCAGCGTCGCGGCCTGGGCGATCCAGCCGGCGACCTCGTCCTCGCCCGGGATCCGCCGCACGGTCCCCGGCCGGGCCGCGACGACCTCCTGGAACGTCTCCGCGAGGTTGGCCGCGTTGCGCTGGGCGAGCTCTGCCGGCGAGTCGACGCCGGCGGCCTCGAGGAGGTCGGAGTACTCGGGCCCGACCCCGTCGATGCGCATGAGGTCGACGTGGTTGACCCACTCCAGGATCGCGGTCTCCGAGATCCCGGTCGTCTCGGCGAGATGGCGCCGGCCGGCCGCCGTGGCGCCCTGCTCGAGCAGCGCCTCGGTCGTCGTCACGCCGACCGCGGTCAGCTTGGCGCCGTGGTCCGGCCCGATCCCCTCGATCTCCTCGATCCGCATCGTCGCTCCTCCACGCGCTGGGTCCGGGGGTCGAAGCGGGCGCTCCGGTCCACCGGGTCGAGACGACCGGGACCGCCCGGATCGTGCGTCGGATGGTACGCTCGGCCCCCGGGCGATTCAATCTGCGCGTGCGGTCCCGCGGGCCGCCGCTCGTCGCGCCGCGGATCGAGGAGGAAGCGTGGACCAGGCCTTCCACGATGCGATGGCGTCGGGGTACGCGTCGAGCGAGCCGACCATCGTCCTGGGCAGCCCGATCCTCGGGCCTGAGGTGGCCTCGGACGTCCGCGTCCAGGTCGGCCTGTCGA
Source organism: uncultured Chloroflexia bacterium (assembly GCA_963708065.1). Classification (GTDB taxonomy): domain Bacteria; phylum Chloroflexota; class Limnocylindria; order Limnocylindrales; family CSP1-4; genus Chersky-267. Next base: position 431,668 of record CAVPRZ010000009.1, on the reverse strand, counting down.
TGCTCAACCGGCATGGGCTCGTCGCCGGGGCGACCGGCACGGGCAAGACGAAGACGCTCCAGGTCATGGCCGGCCAGCTGTCCCGGGTGGGCGTCCCATGCTTCGTCGCCGACGTCAAGGGCGACCTCACGGGCCTCGCCGCGCCGGGCGACGCCACGAACCCGAAGGTCATCGAGCGCGCCATGAGCCTCGCCTGGACGTTCGAGCCGGCCAGTCATCCGGTCGAGTTCCTGTCGCTCAGCGGGAAGCTTGGCGCCCAGGTCCGGGCGACCGTCCACAGCTTCGGTCCGCTGCTGCTCGGCAAGGTCCTCGACCTCAACGACACCCAGACGTCGATCCTCAGCCTCGTGTTCAAGTACTGCGACGACAACGAGCTGCCGTTGCTCGACCTGGCCGACCTCTCGACGACCCTGCGCTACCTCGGGTCGGATGCCGGCAAGCCCATCCTGGACGAGTACGGCGGGATGTCGAGCGCGTCGCTCGGGGTCCTCCTCCGGTCGATCGTGACCCTCGAGCAGCAGGGTGCGGACATCTTCTTCGGCGAGCCCGAGTTCGACGTGATGGATCTCCTCCGGACGACGCCCGACGGCCTGGGCGTCATCAGCATCCTCGAGCTGTCCGATGTCATGGACCGCCCGCGCCTGTTCAGCACGTTCATGCTCTGGATGCTCGCCCAGCTCTATCACGCGCTGCCCGAGGCGGGCGATCTGCCCAAGCCCAAGCTGTGCTTCTTCTTCGACGAGGCCCACCTGCTGTTCCATGATGCGTCCGACGCCCTGATGGAGCAGGTCGAGCAGACGGCCCGGCTCATCCGCTCGAAGGGGGTCGGGGTGTACTTCGCCACCCAGGCGCCGACCGACATCGCGCCGACCGTCCTCGCCCAGCTCGGGAACCGCGTCGAGCACGCCTTGCGCGCCTTCACGCCCCAGGACGCCGACAACCTCAAGAAGACGGTCCGGACGTTTCCGATCACCCAGTTCTACGACGTCGAGGAGACGATCCAGTCGCTCGGGATCGGTGAGGCGCTCGTGACGGTCCTCTCGGCCCGCGGCATCCCGACCCCGCTCGCGGCGACCAGGATCGTCCCGCCCGACTCGCTCATGGCGGCCCTCGACCCGGTCGAGTTCCAGGGCCGGATCGCCACAAGCCAGCTGACCGCGAAGTACGGCCAGACGGTCGACCGGCAGAGCGCCCACGAGATCATCTCGGCCCGGATCGTGGCCGCCAAGCAGGCCGCCGCCGGCGCGGCCCCCGCGGGCCCCGGCGCGGTACCGCCCCCGGTCATCCTCAGCCCGGCCCAGCAGCAGCGCGAGATCCAGCGCCAGGCCCGTGAGCTCGAGCGCCAGCGCGCAGGCGGCCGAGCGGGCGGCCCGGGCCGAGGCGCGCGAGCGGGCGGCCGAGGAGCGCGCCAGGAAGGCCGACGAGCGGGCACGCCAGCGGTCGATCGACTCGGCGATCCGGACCGGCGGCCGGGTCGTCACGTCGCGGGTCGGTCAGGACCTCCTGCGCGGCGTGTTCGGGACGCTGTTCGGAGGGAAGCGCTAGCGATCCGGGCCACCTGAACCCAGATGGAATCTACGGCTCCTCGCGGCTGGTTGAGCGTCAGTGCGGAGAGCCACCAGCAGCGAGCACGGCCCCGGCTCGATTCGGGGCGATCCGCCAAGTCGCCAAGCGTGCTCGGAGGTAAACGCAACACCCGGGTGCAATCGCGCGTACAGGCGCGCCGGCCGAGCCGTGCCCGAGGTCCAAGCCGCGGTCAGAACGGCGCGTCGTCGTCCGTCGACTCGTCGATCGGGGCGTCGTCGCTCGGCTCCGGGGCCCCGGACTCGAGGGTCATCTGGTGGACCCAGCCCTCCTCGCCGAACGGCGTCCGGACGAGCCAGTAGGCACCGGCCGACCGGATGAGCTCCACCTCGTCGCCGCGGTCGAGCCGGGCGACCTCCTCGCCCATGATCTCGTCGGGGATCGACGACACGCGAACGAGCCGGTAGCGGATCCTGCGGCGCTCGACATCCGTGGCGCCGTCCTTGAAGGCGACCGGCACGTGCGGCAGCTCGACGTCACGGCTCGACGCCTTGCGGGCCGATTGGACCGACGGTCGCCGCCAGCGCGGCATGTTGGCCTCCTCCTCCGGGGTGTCCGGCAGGACGGGCGCGACCCGCGGCGGTGGCGGCGGGACGACCGGGAGGGGCGGGCCGGCGGCCGTGGCGAGGGCGAGCGCTCCGGCGGCCTCGAGCGAATCGTCGTCGCGCCGACGACGGCGGGTGAAGAGCAGGAAGATCAGCCCGAGCCCGCCCACGATCGCCGCGGTCAGCCACAGGCCGATCCCGCCGATCGGGCTGCTCGACCCGGTCAGCTCGGGGCTGCCTGACCCATCGGAGCCGTTCGAGCCGGCACCTCCGGATCCGCCCGAGCCGGAGCCACCCGAGCCGTCGCCGCCGGAGCCGCCCACGATGCCGATCCCGACCTGGGACGGGGTCGGCGACGCGGTCGCGGTCGGGTCCTCGGTCGCGGTCGGAGCGGTCGTCGCCGTCGGCGTGGGCGTCGGCAGCGGCGAGGGGCTTCGGCGTCGGCTTCTTCGTCGGCCTGGGCGTGGGCCTCGGGGTGGGCCTCGGGGTCGGCCTGGGCGTGGGCTTGGGCGTCGGCTTCGGCGTGGGCTTGGGGGTGGGCTTGGGCGGTCTTGGTGGGCGTCGGCGTGGTGAGCGTTGACCTGCTCGGACGGTCGACGCGTGCTCCCGCAGTCGATTCCGAAGCTCACGCTCGCGTGTGCCGTGACGACGTCGCGACGTAGGATGCCCGGCGAGCGGCTGATCGTCACGGCTCCGAGAGAAGACGACCCCGGCTTGGTAGTCCGTACCCTGATCCGGACAGGTTGCAACGGCCCGACTGGGACCGCAGGTGACAAGGTCGACCGAGATGGAACTCGGAGGTCGATTGTCGGAGTGCGTGTACAGCACTGAAAGGGTGAAGCGTCGTGCCGGTGAGGCCAGAGCTCGGGTTCGACTTACCCTGGTCAAGTGAGACGGTCGTCGTACGCGAACGAGTTCGCACGCGAGACGGGACGCTGCCTCGACCATCGCCTACGAACGGCGCGCTGAAGCCGAGCACCATCGTGGCGATCAACGACGGCACGAGCAGGCCGAGCACGGGCCGAATGGCCGGATGATTGCGATTCACTCGTCTCCGACCGTAGACAGGACCGTCGGCCGCGTCGATGCCCCGTTGGTCCGGTGCGCCTCGGGCCGAACGGGGGAGGGGTCGGCAGACCGGCTGGCCGAGCGCGGGCTACTCGACGACGAGGTCCTGGCTGCCGGGCTCGGGCGGCGGGTACCGCGGATCGAGCGCCTCGAGCGTCTCGGCGACGATCCTCGACACCGCCAGGTTCCGGAACCAGTTCCGGTTGGACGGGATCAGGTGCCACGGTGCCCAGCGGGTCGACGTCCGCTCGAGGCACTCCTCGAAGGCCTCGATGTAGCGATCCCAGAGCTTCCGCTCGGCCAGGTCGCCGGCCGAGAACTTCCAGCTCTTCGTCGGGTCGTCGCGGCGCTCCTCGAGCCGCTGCCGCTGCTCGTCGCGGTCGATGTACAGGAAGAACTTGACGATCGTCGTGCCTTCCTCGGTGAGCATCCGCTCCCAGTCGTTGATCTGGCGGTAGCGCGGCCGCCAGACCGCCTCCGGGACGAGCTCGTGGACTCGGACGACGAGGACCTCCTCGTAGTGGGACCGGTTGAAGATCGAGATCGTGCCCTTCTCGGGCAGGTGCGGGTGGACCCGCCACAGGTAGTCGTGACGGAGCTCGATCGGCGTCGGCACCTTGAACGACGTGACCTCGCAGCCCATCGGGTTGAACGCGTCCATCACCTTCCGGATCGTGCCGTCCTTCCCGGCCGCGTCGATCCCCTGGAGGATGATCAGGACCGGGTGCTTCGCCTCCGCCCAGAGGCGCTCCTGGAGCGAGGTCAGGCGCTCCTCGAGGGCCGCCTCGGTCGCCGTCGCCTCGGACTTCGCGTGGCCGAAGGTCTGCCCGGCGTCGACGGCGTCGAGGTCGACCTTCGAGCCCGGCCGGATCCTCAGGCGGTCGCCGAGCCCGGTGGTGGGAACCGTGCGGGTCATGGGATCCCCTCGTGCGTCACGGCGGCCGCCGCGCTCGGGCCTGCCTGGGCGGCAGGATACGGCCTCCCGGGCGCCCGGCGTCGGGCAGGTCCCCGCGTATCATTGGCTCGTCACTGCCGACCAACCGCGGGCCCGCCCCGGCGACCCGCCAGGAGACCCGCATGGCCACCGTCACGATCACCTCCCCGCATCCCATCCTCCTTGCCGGGCGCTGGGTCGACTCGCCCGACCCGCTGCTCGTCACGAACCCGGCCAGGCCGGGCGATCCGGCCGGGGCGACCTACCACGCGACCGAGGCCCAGTACGAAGAGGCGGTGACGGCCGCCGTCGCCGCGTTCGAGGAGACGCGCCGCCTGCCGGCCTACGAGCGGGGCCGGATCCTGCGCGCGATCAGCGCCGGGATCGCCGCCCGGCGCGAGGAGCTCGGGGCGCTCATCTGCCGCGAGGCCGGCAAGCCGATCCGCGACGCCCTCGTCGAGGTCGATCGCGCGGCGCTCACGTTCCGGCTCGGCGCCGAGGAGGCCGAGCGCCTCGTCGGCGAGACGATCCCGCTCGACCTGATGCCGGCGTCGCGCGGGCGGGTCGGGATCACCCGCCGGTTCCCGCTCGGGCCGGTCGCCGCGATCTCGCCGTTCAACTTCCCGCTCAACCTGGCCGCCCACAAGCTGTCGCCCGCCATCGCCGCCGGCTGCTCGGTCGTCCTGAAGCCGCCGTCGAAGGACCCGCTCACGATGCTGACCGTCGGCGAGATCGTCGCCGAGGCCGGCCTGCCCCAGGGCGCGGTGAGCATCCTGCCGATGACCCGCCAGCTCGGCGACCGGATGGTCGAGGACGAGCGGTTCAAGCTGCTGACGTTCACCGGCTCACCCTCGGTCGGCTGGCGGATGAAGGCCCGGGCCGGCAAGAAGCGGGTCGTGCTCGAGCTCGGCGGCAACGCCGGGGTCATCGTCGACAGGAGCGCCGACCTCGACTGGGCGGTCCGCCGGACCCTCATCGGCGCGTTCACCTACGCCGGCCAGGTCTGCATCAGCGTCCAGCGGATGTTCGTCCACGAGGACGTCTGGGACGAATTCATGGCCAAGTTCGTCGAGGGTGCCCGGAACCTCAAGCTCGGCGACCCGGCCGACCCACAGACCGACCTCGGACCGATGGTCGACGAGGCGGCCGCAGCGCGGACGCAGCGCTGGGTCGACGAGGCGGTCGCGCTCGGCGCCAAGCTCCTGCTCGGCGGCAAGGCCGATGGGACGTACTTCCCGCCGACGATCCTGACCGACACGCCGGTGACCGCCCAGGCCTGCTCGAACGAGGCGTTCGCGCCGCTCGTGGTGGCCTTCCCGTTCCGCGACTTCGGCGACGCGATCGCCCGGGTCAACGACTCGATGTTCGGGCTCCAGACCGGCGTCTTCACCAACGATCTCGCCCACAGCTGGGCGGCGTTCGAGGGGCTCGAGGTCGGCGGGGTGATCGTCAACGACGTCCCGACGTACCGGATCGACCACATGCCCTACGGCGGAGTGAAGGACTCGGGGCTGGGTCGCGAGGGCCTGCGCTGGGCCGTCGAGGACATGACCGAGCTTCGGATCATGGTCGTCGCCCAGCCGCAGTAGGGGAGGTCTCCGATGATGTTGTACGGGAACGGCTTCGGCGTCGCTGAGCTGTTCTTCGTGCTGCTCTGGGCGGCGTTCGTCGTCCTCGTCCTCGTGCTGATCGTCCTCGCCATCCGCTGGCTCCTGCGGTCCGAGCGGGGTGGGGCGCCTCCGCCGGCGGCTCCCCAGGGCCCCGACCCGCTCCAGATCCTGCGCGAGCGCTATGCCCGCGGCGAGATCGACGACGAGGAGTTCGAACGCCGTCGCAAGACCCTCGGCGGCTGACTCTGACCTCGCCCGGCGGATGACCGCCTCGTTCCGTCGCCCGCGACGCTTGCGTCGACGCTGAAGCCGACCGGTCACCATCCCGCGATGGACCTGACCCTGGGCCCGGCCGAGCTCGAGCTCGCAGGCGCGCGCGCGCGCGTTCGTGACCGACGTCCTCCAGCCGCTCGAGGTCGAGTTCGAGCGGTCGGGCGGCCGGCTGCCGGCGGAGCAGGGCCGGGAGCTCCGGCGCGCGGCGATCGCCGCCAACCTCCACGCCGGCTCGGAGCCGAGGGAGATCGGCGGGCAGGGCTGGACGGCGCATGGAGCAGGTCCTCGTCCACGAGCAGTTCGGCCAGGTGACCGGCGGGCTGTGGTCGTACGTGCCCGGCGGCTACAACGTCCTGGTCCACTGCGATCCCGACCAGCGCCGGCGCTACCTCGAGCCGTCGATCCGCGGCGAGCGATCCGGCTCCTACGCGATCACCGAGGCCGACGCCGGCTCGGACGCCCGGACCCTCGCCTCGACCGCCGTCCGCGACCCGGCCACCGGGGACTACGTCCTCAACGGCGAGAAGTGGTTCGTCACCGGCCCCGACGACACCGACTTCATGGTCTTCCATTGCCACCTCCTCGACGGCGAGCGGCGCCTGCCGACCCTCTTCCTGGTCGACTACGACACGCCGGGCGTCCGGCTCAAGCACGACCCCGACTACACCCACACGTTCGCCGACCGGCATCCCCAGTTCGTGCTCGAGGACGTCCGCGTCCCCGCCTCGGCGATCCTGGGGCCGATCGGCGCGGCCGACGAGCTCACCAACGAGTGGTTCGTCGAGGAGCGGATCCACATCGGCGCGCGCTGCAGCGGGGCGATGGAGCGGCTGCTGACGATGGCCGTCGACTGGGCGACCGAGCGGATCCAGTTCGGGACGCGGATCTACGACTTCCAGGGAGTGAGCTTCCCGCTGGCCGACTCGGCCGCCGACGCGTCGGCCGCCCGCCTCCTCACCCGCGAGACGGCCTGGCTGGCCGACCACGGGCGCCGACCCCAAGGTCGTCCACGCCAAGGCGTCGCTGGCCAAGCTGTTCGCGTCCGAGGCCGCCTTCCGCTGCGCGGATCGGGTCGTCCAGGTGTTCGGCGGGCGGGGCTACATGCGCGAGAACGCCGCCGAGCGCTTCTTCCGCGAGCTCCGGGTCGACCGGATCTGGGAGGGCACGAGCGAGATCCAGCGGCTGGTCATCGCGCGGGCGCTCGAGAAGCGCGGCGTCGGCCGGGTGGTCGGCGGCGGATGATCGGCGCGACCGACCCGTCCGACCGGGCGGCGACCGAACGCCCGCCGATCGACCTGCGGCCGCTGTTCGCCCCGCGCTCGATCGCCGTCGTCGGCGCGTCGCCCCGGTCCGACCTCGCCCGGACGGTCCGCGACAACCTGACCGTGCTCGGCAGCGCCACCCGCTGCCACTTCGTCAACCCGAAGTACGACGAGGCCTGGGGCCAGCCGTGCTACCCGGCGCTGGCCGCGCTGCCCGAAGTGCCCGACGCCGTCCTCCTCGCGGTCAACCCGCTCCGGGCGACCGCGCTCACCCAGGAGGCGGCCGATGTCGGCGCGAAGGCCGTCCTCATCCCCGGCGGCGGCGTGGTCGAGGGCGGCGAGGCGGCGGCGACGATGCAGCGCGAGGTCCGCGACATCGCCGTCCGCCACGGGCTGGCCGTCATCGGCCCGAACTGCATGGGGATGGTCGACCTCACGACGAGCTCGGCCCTCTACATCGGCGACGTCAACCCGTGGCTGCCCCGTGGCGGGGTGGCCGGGATCGCCCAGAGCGGGAGCGTCACCGACGCCTTCATCCACTCCGGGACGCGGATCGGCTTCAGCCGGATCGTCGGCGAGCGGGGCCGAGGTCGTCCTCGACGTGTGCGACTACCTCGCTCACTCGCTCGAGGACCCGGAGACGCACACGATCATCCTGTTCGTCGAGGGCTTCAAGCGCCCGGAGCGGTTCCTCGCCCTGGCCGACCGGGCCCTCGAGCTCGGCAAGCCGATCCTGGCCGTCAAGGTCGGCCGGTCGAGCCAGGCCCAGGAGGCGGCGATCGCCCACAGCGGCTCGCTCGCCGGCGAGGACCGGGTGACCGACGCGGCGCTCGCCGCCGCCGGGGTCGTCCGCTGCGCCGACCTCGACGAGCTGCTCGAGGCGGCCGAGCTCCACGCCGGCTGCCGGCGGCTCGGGCGGTCGGTCGGCCGCGGACGGACCGGCGTCGTGACGGTCTCGACCGGCGAGGCGTCGCTCATCGCCGACCTCGCCGCGGAGACGGGGCTCGACCTGCCGCCGGTCCCGGAGCCGGCCCGCGGCGGCGATCCTGCGCGACCTGCCGACGATGGGCTACATCGGCAACCCGATCGACCCGTGGGGCGCGGCCGACGAGGCGGTCTGCTACCCGGCGGTCATGCGCGGCTTCGCCGAGTCCGCCGCCTACGACGTGCTCGCGATCGTCCACGACTTCCCGTACCGGTCGCTGCCCGGGCGAGGTCGAGGTTGCCCGCGACGGTCACCCGCTCGCTGCTCGACGCGACCCGGGACCGGCCGGACATCCTGCCGGTCTTCATCTCGCTCACGAGTGGCGAGCCCACGCCCGAGGTCCAGGAGCTCCTCGACGCGGCCGGCGGCGTGCCGCTCCTGCGCGGTGCCCGGGAGGCCGAGCTGGCGATCGCCCGCCGCGCCTGGTGGGAGGCTCGCCGGTCGGCCCGCCTGGCGAACGGCCCGGCCCGCCCGACCTGGGCGGCGCTGGCCGCCGACCGGACGCCCTTCGGCCACGACGATGCGGGCGACGGGACGCTGTCGAGCGGCGTGGGCGCCGCGTCCTCGCCGGTCACCAGGGCCCTGTCCGAGGCCGACAGCCTCGCCCTGCTCCGGGCGGCCGGGATCCCGGTGGTCGAGGCGACGCTCGCCGCCGATGCCGGATCGGCCGTCGCGGTTGCCCGCGCTACGGGCGGGCCCGTCGCGCTCAAGCTCGATGCCGTCGGCCTCGTCCACAAGAGCGACGTCGGCGGGGTCCGCCTCGGGCTCGCCGATCCCGACGAGATCGCGGCCGCCGCCGCGGAGCTCATCGAGCGCGGTCGCGACCGCGGGCTCGTCGTCCGGGGTGTCGTCGTCGAGCCGATGGCGTCGCCGGGACTCGAGCTCATCGTGGGTGTCACCCGTGACCCGCTGTTCGGCCCGGCGGTCCTCGTCGGGTTCGGCGGCGTCTTCACCGAGGTCCTCGACGATGTCGCGATCCGGCTCGCCCCGATCACCCGCGACCAGGCGCTCGAGATGGTCGAGACGCTCCGGGGCGCGCCGCTCCTGAGCGGGGCCCGGGGCGGCCCGCCGGTGGACCGGGGGGCGCTGGCCGACCTGATCGTCGCCCTGGCCGGCTTCGCCTGGGAGCGGCCCGACGTGGTGGCGGTCGATCTGAACCCGGTCATCGTCGGGGTCGACGGAGCGGTCGCGGTCGACGCCCTCGTCGTCCTCGCCGGGGCGGCCCGTGGCTGAGGCCGCCGTCCTCCGCTCGGTCGCGACGCGCTGGGGTGTCCGGCTCGTCCTTGACCGACCGGACAAGCTCAACGCCCTGAGCCACGACCTGGTGGACGCGCTCGACGGCGCGATCGCCGCCGCAGCGGCCGATCCGTCCGTCCGGGTCGTCGTGATCGAGGGCTCCGGGCGCGCGTTCAGTGCCGGCTACGACCTCAACGAGGAAGTCGACGAGGCGATCGAGGGACCGCTGGCGTGGCGCGACCTGCTCGCCAGTGACATCGCCGCGACCCTCCGCGTCTGGGACTGCCCCAAGCCGGTCATCGCCCAGGTCCACGGCTACTGCCTGGCCGGCGGGCTGGAGCTCGCGATGGCCTGCGACCTCATCGTCGCCGCCGAGGGGACGAAGCTCGGAGAGCCCGAGATCCGCTACGGCTCGGCACCGGTCACCCTGCTCATGCCGGCCCTGATCGGCCAGAAGAAGACCCGCGAGCTGCTCCTGACGGGCGACCTGATCGACGCCGCCGAGGCGGAGCGGATCGGGCTCGTCAACCGGGTGGTCCCGGCCGAGCGGCTCGCCGACGAGGTCGACGCGCTGGCCGACCGGATCGCCCGCACCCCGCCCGAGGTCCTCCGACTGACGAAGCAGATGCTCAACCGGGCGATGGACGCGGCCGGCCTGCGCGAGGCGATTGCCGCCGGCCTCGACCTCGGCGCGATCATCAACGCCGCCGACACGCCGGAGCAGCGCGCCTGGGACGAGATCGTCCGACGGGAGGGACTAACGGCTGCCCTGGCCTGGCGCGACCGACGCTACGAGGGCGGCTCGGACTAGCCCATCCGGGGGAGACGACGACCCTCCGGCCGGACCCGTCCCGGTGCTGCCGTGCACCGCTCCACGCTCGCTTGCCCCGAATCGTGGGACGAACGTACCGCTGGCCGTAGCCCCTCGGTTGGCTGGCGGACTACTGCACAAGTCAGGTGTGATGTACCTGACCGAAGTTCCCTGGGACAGAGCTAGGCACCAGCCCAGCCAGGATCCCGGTGTGACAGGGACCGACTCCGGCGTGGGACCCTTCCGGGCCGGGCCATCATCACGAAGGGCGTGCGCGTCATGGACTTTTCGACCCGACCAGTCATCCAGTCAACCGACCTGCGTCGGCGACGGCGCCGCCGTGGCCTGATCGCCCTGCTCCTGACCCTGTCCATCGGGACTCTCGGGGCGGGCCTGTTCTCGCTGGCCTACTTCACTGACTCCGACACGAGCACCGGCTCGTTCTCGTCGGGGACGATCATCCTCAACCTGAGCACGGCCACCGTGTTCAACGTCAGCGGGATGTTCCCCGGCGACGTCCAGAATGCGACCCTCACCCTGACCAACGCCGGAACCGGGCAGCTCCGTTACTCGATGACCAGCGCGGTCAACAGCGGGCCGAGCCTGGCCGGTCAGCTGACCGCCGTCGTGAAGTCCAAGGGCACGAGCTGCGCGACGTTCGACGGGACGACGCTCTACAGCGGCGCCCTGGGCGGCGCGGCGTTCGGCGACCCATCGGTGACCGGGACGGTCGGCGACCCGACCCTGAACTCGGGCAACAACACCGACCTGTGCTTCCGGGTGACGATGCCGGCCCTGACGGGTAACACGTTCCAGGGCGCCTCGACGTCGGTGACCTTCACCTTCGACTCGGAGCAGACCGCCAACAACCCGTAACCATGGACAAGGTGAGCCGGATGATCGCCCTCGGTCGTCGCGCCATCGACGCGGCGATCGTGGCGCTCGTCGTGCTCGTCCTGGTCGGGCTGTTCCTCGGGCGTGTCGTGCCCCTCACCGGGCGCGACACGCTGATCATCGGGGGCCGTTCGATGGAGCCCGCCATTCCGATGGGCGCCGCGATCGTCATCGAGCCGGTCGCCGCCTCGGAGCTCGGCGTGGGCGACGTCGTGACGATGCGAGTCGGGGCGAAGCCGTCGATCTTCACCCACCGGATCGTCCGGCTGCTGACCCTCGACGGCCAGCCGTACATCGAGACGAAGGGCGACGCGAACGCCGCCCCCGATGGGGCCACGATTCCGGTCACCTCGGTCGCCGGTCGCGTCGCCTGGTCGATCCCGCTTGCCGGCTACCTCCTGGCCCTGCTGTCCATCCCGGCGGGCATCGCCTTCGTCATCGGCCTGGGGACCACGCTGGTCGTCGTGGCGATCCTGCTCGAAGACCTCGAGGAGCGTCGCCCCGCCCCCGAGGAGCGCCCCTCGGCGGGGCCCGACCCGGGGGTCGTGCCGGTCTACGCCGGGCCACCGCTCGAGAGCCGGGTCGCCTATCAGCTCGCGGCCCATCGCGGGCTCGGCCCGCAGGTCCGGCCGCCGGGTCGGTCCGGCTGACCGGCCGGGCAGCCGTGTCGGCCACCGTCCGTCCTCGCGCCGGGCACTCGCCGGTCGGCGTGCTGGCCGTCCTGGTCGTCGCCCTGGCCGTCCTGGTCGGGACCTCCACCGTATCGCGGGCGTGGTTCACCGACCGGGACACGGGCGGCGCGAGCCTCGCAGCCGACACGCTGGCTCCGCCGACCGGGCTCGGCGCCACCGGCGGGTCGAACGTCGTCCTGACCTGGACGGCGACGACCGATGCCTACGCAGCCGGCTACCACGTCTTCCGGGCGACGGCCTCCGGTGGGCCGTACTCGCAGATCGCGGTCGTGACGCCACGGACGGCCGTCACGTACACGGACAGTCCCGCCAACGGGACCTACTGGTACCAGGTCCGGAGCTACCTCCAGAACTGGGAGAGCGTCGACGCCGGGCCCGTCTCGGCCACCGTCCCGGCACCGGATGCGACGCCGCCGACCATCGGGACCAGCGTCATCTCGAAGACGACCCAGTACCTGCCCGGCTCGATCAGGCCGAGCGCCGGCTTCTACGTCTACGCCAACGTGACCGACACGGGCTCCGGTGCGAGCGGGGTCGCCACGGTCACCGCCGACGTCAGCTCGATCAAGGCGGGCAGCACGACGGTGACGCTGACGTCCGGTTCCTACACCGTCGGCGGGGTGAGCTACGGATACCGCAGCGCCGCACTGACGGCGGACGCGAAGCCTGCGGCCACGTACGGCTACTCGATCCGCGCGGTCGACAACGCCGGCAACGTCGCGACGAAGAACACGTTCTCGGTCGTCGTCGACACGACCGTGCCCGCCGGCTCGGACATCCAGACGACGAACGGCGGGACGGCGGGCAGGCCCGATGTCGGCGACAAGATCGTGTACACGTACACCGAGCCGATCGATCCCGAGTCGATCCTCAGCGGGTGGACGGGTCCGTCCCAGGCGGTCACGATCCGCTTCACCAACAGCGCCGCCAACGACAGGGTCGCGATCTGGAACGCCGCCAACACCGCCCAGCTCCCGTTCGGGACGATCGCGACGAACGGGAACTTCGTGACCAGGAACTCGGTCTTCACGGGGACGATGGTCCAGAGCGGTGCCACGATCACGATCACCCTGGGCACGCTGACGAGCGGCACCGTCAGAACCTACGGAACTGCGCGGGCGATGACCTGGACCCCGAGCGCCAGCGCGACCGACGCGGCCGCCAACGCGTGCTCGACCACGGCCAAGACCGAGTCCGGCGCGAACGATCTCGACTTCTGAGACGACCGCGCGCCCGTCGCCTCGGTCGCTACACTCGCCGGCATGTCACCTGCCGCCGACCGACCCCGGACTGCCGCCGACCTCCTCGTCGAGTGCCTCGAGACCGAGGGTTGTCGGTACGTCTTCTCGGTCCCGGGCGAGGAGACGATGGACATCCTCGACGCGCTCAGCCGGTCGGACCGGATCCGCCACGTCACCACCCGACACGAGCAGGGTGCCGCGTTCATGGCCGACGTCCACGGCCGCCTGACCGGCGAGTCGGCGGTGGCCATGGCGACGCTCGGACCCGGGGCCACGAACCTCGTGACCGGGGTGGCCGACGCCTACCTCGACCGGGCGCCGATGGTGGCGATCACCGGCCAGACCGGCTCGGACAAGCTCCACAAGGAGGCCCATCAGCTCGTCGACATCGTCAGGATGTTCGGCCCGGTGACCAAGTGGAACACCCGGGTCGAGCTGATCGAGGCGATCCCCGAGATCGTGCGCAAGGCGTTCCGGGTGGCCGAGCTCGAGAAGCCCGGGCCGACCCACATCGAGCTGCCCGAGAACCTGGCCGCGATGGCGCCGGAGCCCGGGCTGGCGATCCGACCGCTCGAGCCCACCCGGGCCTACCTCCCCGAGCCGACCGACGAGGCGATCGCCCACGCCGCCCGGCTCATCGCGGAGTCGCAGCGGCCGATCGTCCTCGCCGGGAACGGCGTCCTCCGGCGCCGGGCGTCGGCCGGGCTGCGCGCGTTCGCGCGCGGTCTCCACGTCCCGGTCGCCGTCACGTTCATGGGCAAGGGCGCCGTCGACGACCGGTCGCACCTGTCGCTCATGGCGGTCGGGCTCCAGGCCCGTGACCACGTCCTGACCGGGTTCGACCGGGCCGACCTCGTCGTGTCCGTCGGCTACGACCTGGTCGAGTACGCCCCGAGCCGGTGGAACCCGGACGGGACGAAGCCGATCGTCCACATCGACACGCAGCCGGCCGAGGTCGACGCCGACTACCGGCCGACGGTCGAGCTGATCGGCGACATCGACGGGACGCTGGAGCGGCTGCTCGCCGCGCTCCTCCCGCTCGGGGTCGGCGGCCGCGACGCGACCCAGCGCCACGAATCCAAGGAGATCCTGGTCAACGCCGACCTGCGCCTCGCGCTCCTGCGCGACCTCCAGGCGTTCGAGGCCGACGACGGCTTCCCGGTCCGCCCGCAGAAGGCGATCGCCGACCTGCGCCGGGCGCTCGAGCCGGACGACATCGTGGTCTCCGACGTCGGCGCCCACAAGGTCTGGGTCGCCCGGCTGTACCAGGCCTACGAGCCGAACACGGTGATCATCTCGAACGGGTTCGCCGCGATGGGCATCTCGCTCCCGGGGGCGATCGCCGCCAAGCTCGTCCACCCGGAGCGGCGGGTCGTCGCCCTCGCCGGCGACGGCGGCTTCCTGATGAACAGCCAGGAGCTCGAGACGGCCCGCCGGGTCGGGGCCGACGTGACGGTCGTCGTCTGGCGTGACGACGGCTACGGGCTCATCGACTGGAAGCAGCGCAACGAGTTCGGCCGGCCGTTCGGGGTGGACTTCGGCAACCCCGACTTCGTGGGGTTCGCCGAGAGCTTCGGCATCGCCGGGTTCCGGGTCGGCTCGGCGGCCGACCTCTACCCGACCCTCATGCGCGCGCTCGACGTGCCCGGGCCGTCGCTCGTCGAGGTCCCGATCGACTACCGCGAGAACCTCCGGCTGACCGAGCGGCTCGGGGCGCTCGCCGTCGGGGCGTCCTAGCCGGCCGGGCGAGGCGAGACCGGGCCGGGGCGGGCTCGTCGCCACCTGCGTTACGACCTGCCGCGGGATCGCGGTGCGAGCGGACACCGATTTCCGAGGTCGAATGGGACCATCGTTCGGCAACCTCGGGTACCATCCGGCCATCTCCATTGCTCCAGCGCGCTTCAGGCGCCCACCCTTCTCAGTGCCCACAAGGGGGAACTTGATGCCATCGATCGCCCGCCGGCTCCACCGCTCGCGCCCCTTCTCCAGGGCAGCGGTCGCGTCGCTCAGCGCGATCTTCGCGATCGGCCTGCTCGGGGTCGTCCCGGTCGTCGCCGTGCCCGCGACGCCGGGTCCCGGCTACCAGGACTACATCTACAAGCCGCTGGCCGATGGGACCGGCGCCGACGACGTCACGTCGTACCGCAACCAGAGCAAGCTCTGGTTCAACGACGGGCGCTGGTGGGGGATCCTGTTCGACAAGGGCTCGTCGAAGGACGGGACCTACCGGATCCAGAGCTTCAACATGGCGACCCAGACCTGGACATCCGGGATCGCCGGGGCCCAGGTCGACAACCGCAACCGCTCGCACGCCGACACCCTCTGGGACGGCACCAACCTGTGGGTCATCTCGTGGCCACAACCATGGGACGAACAAGGGTCCCAACGGCGACCTGCGGATCTACAAGTACAGCTACAACAGCACCTCGAAGACGTACACGATTGCCAGCGGCTTCCCGCACATCGTGTTCACGAACGGCGCGACCGGCGGGCCAGGGACCCTCGCCCCGACGATCGCCAAGGCTCCGAACGGCGTGCTCTGGGTCACCTTCACCCACGGCACCGACGTGATGGTCTCGCACTCGACGACCGCGGCCGGAACGATCTGGGTCCCTGCCTATCGGATCCCGGGCCAGGGCAACCCGATCACCGCCAGCAACGACCAGGCCGCGATCATCAACCTGTCCAACGGGATCGGCGTCCTGTGGAGCAACCAGACCGTCGGTGACGAGGCGTTCTACTTCCAGGGCCACAAGGATGGCGATGACGACGCCACGTGGGGGACCCGGGAGACCGCCTACGGGACCGGGCACGGGCGATGCCGACGGCCACATCAGCCTCAAGAACGACGGCACCGGCCGGATCATCGCCGCGGTCAAGACGAACAAGACGGGGGCCAACCCAGGCATCGTGGTCATCGCCCGGACCGGCGCGGCCGACGCCGTCGGCTCATGGTCGGACCACACCGTCGCGAACGCGAACCAGAACGGCACCCGGCCCGTCCTGGTGATCGACGGCCGACCCGACCAACGAGGCCGACGTGTTCATCACCACGATCCCACGCCGACGACCCGGACGATCACCCGCCGGACTGCCCCGCTCGAGACTCGCTGAACTTCGGCGCGCCGCGCTCGGGACGACGTTCATCAGCAGCGCGGCCGACACCGGGATCAACGACGGAACCTCGATGAAGCAGGTCGCGACCGCGGCCTCGGGGATCATCCTGCTCGCCCAGAACATCCCGACCCGGCGCTACCTCCACGGCTGCGCGGGCACGCCCTGCCCAGTCACCCCAGTGGCCGACTTCACATTCGCCCCGACGAGCGGCGACGGGCCGCTGTCGGTGACGTTCACCGACACGTCGACCGGGACACCGGCCACCTGGGCGTGGGACTTCGAGAACGACGGTATCGTCGACTCGACCATCCAGAACCCGAGCCACACGTTCAACCCAGGCACCTACACGATCAAGCTGACCGTGAGCAACGTCGTCGGCACCTCCAGCAAGACCGATTCGCTGACCGTTACGGTCCCGCCCGGCGCCACGTACACCGCCATCACACCCTTCCGGGTGCTCAACACGCGCGATGGGACCGGCCTGTCCGGGAAGTTCGTCAATCACGTTCCGCGGAGCTTCCGGTCGCCGGCGTGGGTGACGTTCCGGCCAACGCCGTCGCGATCACCGGCAACCTGACCGTCGTCAGCCAGACCGGGCGCGGCTTCGTCTTCCTCGGCCCGACGGCGTCGGCCAACCCGACCTCCTCGACGATCAACTTCCCGATCGGCGACACGCGCGCCAACGGGGTGACCGTCGCGCTCAGCGATACCGGGCAGCTCGCGGCCACCTACGTCTCACCGACGGCAGGTGCCACGACCCATCTCCTCCTCGACATCACCGGCTACTTCGTCCAGGACGTCTCTGGTGCCACGTACACGGCGATCACGCCCTTCCGCGTGCTCAACACGCGCGACGGGACCGGCCTGTCGGGCAAGTTCACCAACCACAGTCCGAGGAGCTTCCAGGTCGCCGGGGTGGGTGACGTTCCGGCCAACGCCGTCGCGATCACCGGCAACCTGACCGTCGTCAGCCAGACCGGGCGCGGCTTCGTCTTCCTCGGCCCGACGTCGTCGGCCAACCCGACCTCCTCGACGATCAACTTCCCGATCGGCGACACGCGCGCCAACGGGGTGACCGTCGACCTGAGCGATACCGGACAGCTCGCGGCCACCTACGTCTCACCGACGGGCGGGGCCACGACCCATCTCCTCCTCGACATCACCGGCTACTTCGTGAACGACTCGTTGGGCTCGCGCTACTTCCCGCTGGCACCCACCCGCGTGCTCAACACCCGCACCGGGACCGGCCTGTCCGGCAAGTTCACCAACCACAGTCCGCGCTCCTGGGGTGTGGCAGGCGCGGGCGGCGTCCCCGCGGATGGCGTCGCGATCACCGGCAACCTGACCGTCGTCAGCCAGACCGGGCGCGGCTTCGTCTTCCTCGGCCCGACGTCGTCGGCCAACCCGACCTCCTCGACGATCAACTTCCCGATTGGCGACACGCGCGCCAACGGGGTGACCGTCGACCTGAGCGATACCGGACAGCTCGCGGCCACCTACGTCTCACCGACGGGTGGCGCCAAGACCGATCTGCTCCTCGACGTGACCGGCTACTTCAAGTAGTCCGCTCCTTACCGGGCGCCACGACGGCGCGGTCCGGCCCCTCGCGGGCCGGGCCGCGTCGTTTGATTCGGGCCCCGAGCCTCCGGGCCGACGCGGTGGCCCTAGCCTGCGCGGGCGAACCCGGCTACGGCGAAGGCGTCGCCGAGGACGTCCCGGCCGGGGCGAAGAACTCGCCGATGTCGTTGGCCGTGCAGGCGTCCCCCAGGCAGCCGAGCCCCCAGCTCGCCTCGAGCGTCCGCAGGAGCGAGTAGTGGTCGTGCCGGACGGCCGACCGGAAGCCACCAGCGACCGCGTCCGAGACGATGATCGTGCTGATGCGCTGGTCGCCCGTGTGCCCCTCGTCGAACGTGATCACCAGCAGGTCATCGGGCCCCCAGTCGGGCGCGTCGATGATCCGTGGGATGAACCTCGCCAGGAAGGCGTCGCCGTCGGCGACCGGACAGTCGTGCATGTCATGGCACAGGTTCGGGATGATCAGGTTGAACGTCGCCGCGCCGGCCGTGAAGTGGCTGAGATCGGTGATGTTGGCGCACCGGGTCGGGTTCTCGGCAATCTGGCGGAAGGAGATCGCCGGCGCGTGCTTGCGGGCGTACGTGCCCGGTCCATCCGAGCCGTCCTTCGCCGTGGCACCGGTGAAGCAGCCCGGCGGGACGTTCTCGGCGAACTCCCGCCACGTGAGCCCGTGCTCCTCGAGCTGGTCGGCGAGCGTCCGCTCCTGGAAGTCGTGCGGGAGGTTGTCCTGGACGTTCAGCGTCTCCCCGGCGAACAGCGCCAGGTAGTTGGGCTGCGACGGCTTGGCGATCCCGTACCACTGGGTCGCGAGCCCGCCTCGCGCGAGCAGGCTGTTGAGGTATGGCGCGGCCGGGTCGCCGACGATGTCGCCGTACGAGTGGTTCTCGAGGATGACGACGTACACGTGGCGGAAATGGGGCAGTCCGGCAACGGCCGGTGACGGAACCGGTCCGTCCGACTCCGCCGGGCCCGTGTCGGGGGTCCTGGCGACGGACCAGCCAAGCCAGGCCAGGCCAGCCGCCAGCACGACCACCCCGAGCGCCACCACCGCCAGCCGGAGGCGTCCGGGGCCTCCGGCCGACCAGGCGCTCGGTCGCCTCACGGCACCCCGGAAGGGACGTCCTGTGGTGCGATCTCGGTGGCTGCCTCCGGGTCGGGCTCACGGAGGGCCATGTAGGCGGCCGCCCCGGCGAGGGCCATGATCAGCCAGAAGTAGCGGGCGTACGACAGGTGGAGGAAGATCCCGGTCGTCATGTAGGTCACCACGGACAGGCTGAACGCGGTGGCCATGTTGGCCAGGTCCGCCCGTCGCCCGAGCCACCGCCGGCGCGCCTTGGCCAGCTGCCACAGGGTGATGAACAGGATCATCATGAAGCAGATCAGGCCCAGGATCCCGGTCTCGGCGGCCGTCGACAGGTACAGGTTGTGGGCCTGCCGGTCCGCGGCCTTGACGCTGATCGCGATCTCGTCCGCGTACTGGCGATAGTAATTGCGGAAACTGGCCGGGCCCGACGCCGACGATCGGGTGGTCGGAGAAGACGTTGAGGGCCGCCAGGTTCTCGGTCGCCCGGCTGAGGATCGAGTTGTCGGCCTGGGTGCCGGTGTCGCCGCCGGTGACCGTGTCGACGATCGCCGACAGCGTGGTCAGCCGGTCCGCGTACGCCGGGACGGCGATGAGCATCGACACCGCCAGCAGCCCGACGAGGAACAGCTGCCACAGCTTGATGTAGCGGAGCAGCACCATGATCAGCACGACCAGGGCGAAGCCGACGGCCGCTCCGCGCGAGAAGGTCAGGATGACGGCGCCCGAGGCGAGGATCGCGACCGCGTAGGCCGCCAGGCGAAGGAGCCGGTTGCGTTCGCTCCAGGCCTGGAACAGGGCGAGCGGGACGAGCATCAGCATGATCTGCGCGTAGCGGTTCTTCTCGCCGATGGGACCGGCCAGGCGGTGCAAGCCCGCGACGGTGACGCCAAGGTCGTTGGTGGCGTCTGACTGGGCGAACCCGAAGTAGTCGTTGGAATAGGTCCCGGTGGCGGCCTGGTAGATCGACAGCCCGCCGAGGAAGGCCCCGACCGCCAGCAGCGTCCAGACGACGTAGCGCATCTCTGACGGCGTGCGCACGACGTTGACGACGAGAAGGTAGAGCCCGATCCCCTCGAGCAGGAACGTGACGAGCTCGTCGGCGGCCGAGGTCATGTCTCGCGCGAAGAGCGTGCCGAGGATCTGGACGAGCAGGAACGCGACCAGCCACGGGAACGCCGGCGTGATCACGACGATCCGCCGCTTCACGAGCAGCTCGTAGGCCAGCGGGACGACGAGGATCATCGGCACGACGGCGCCGATGAACACGGGCATCCCGAACTGGGTCACCGCCACGACGGCCGCGTTGCTGTAGAGGATGAAGATGACGACGAGCGTCGCGACCTCAGGCCGGATGAGCGAGGCCAGGGCGAGGAGGAGGGCGACCAGGCCGACGATCGCGACCAGCGGGCGGCTGCCGGCGGTCGCGCCGATCGCAACGCAGCCGAGGATGGCCGCGACCGTGACGATGACCGGCGGCCACCGGAAGCGCGGGGCAACCGGTGCGCCCGGTCTCGGGCGCGGGCCTGGCGGCGGGGTCGTGGGGAACGTTCGCTCGCTCATCGACCTACCCCGGCCACGCTCTCATCGGCCGAATCGCGTGCCGGTCCGCCGATCGCCCGCCGATCGCCCGCCGTTCGCTCATCGACCGATTCGCCGGCCACGTCCGAGGACCCGCGGCGCGGCTCCCAGCGGTCGATCCGGCGCCCCGTCGCCAGGTTCCAGGCGGCGTGGAGCGAGGCGACGTTGACCAGGACGAAGAAGGCCGGGAGCGAGGCCAGGCGATGCCGCCCGATCCGCGTGGCCGGCGCCGCCAGCCCGACCGTCCCCAGACCGGCGACCGCGATGCCGCCCAGGGTCGCCAGCCGGTAGAGGAGTCCGTCCGCCCAGAGCAGCGGGGCCGTGATCGCGATCGCCAGGAGCGGGAAGGCCATGAGCCGCCGGAGGACCTTGTGCGAGGCAAGCTGGACGGCGTAGAAGCCCGTCCGGCGCGGATCCAGCAGGTCGCGCCGGAGCGCCACGCCGCGCAGGCCGCGGGTCATGATCCGTACCTTCCGCCCGTACTCCAGGCGGTTCGACGGCGCCACCGGTTCCCACGCCCTGGCCTTCGGCTCGAACACGAGGCGACGGCCGCGGGCGATCACCGCGGTCGAGGTGATGAAGTCATCGGTGACACCCGGGCGGACCGGCTCGAACAGCTCCCGGCGGATGGCGTAGATCGCACCCGTCGCGGCGACCGTGCTGCCCGCGGCGCTCTCGGCGATCTTCAGCCGCCGGTCGAAGTCCCAGTAGCTCCGCTCTCCGGTCGCGTCCGCCGGGCCGGCCGCGGGCAGGTAGCGCTGGTCCCCGGCCACGCCGCCGACGTCACGATCGGCGAACGGCGCCACCAGGGCGCGCAGCGCGCCCGCCTCGAACATCGTGTTGGCGTCGGTGAACACGACGATCTCGCCCCTGGCGGCCCCGACGGCGGCGTTCAGTGCGTCGGCCTTGCCGACGCGGTCGAGATCGAGGACCCGGACACCACGGTCGGCGTAGCCGGCGGCCACGGTCACCGTCGCGTCATCGGACCCGTCCGAGGCGACGATCGTCTCGAGCCGATCCGCCGGGTAGTCGAGCGCGAGGAGGTTGTCGAGCCGGGCGGGCAGCACGGCCGCCTCGTTCCGGGCCGCCATCACGATGCTCACGGATGGCTCGATGGGTGCCGCCGCGGTCGGCCGCGGCCGGAGCCGAGCGCGTGCGAGCACGATGAACGGGAAGCCGAGGTACGTGTAGCCGAGGGTCGCGAGCGACAGCCAGAAGACGAGCCGGCTCATCGGGCGAGCGACGCGGCCGGGTCGGCCTGGGTGGGCGATCCGGCCGAGGACGCCGCCGCCCCGTCGGCGGCCGCCACGGCCGCGATCCGGGCGACGAGCCGGGCAGCGTTCCGGTCGACGTCGAAGTCGGCGACGACCCGGGCGCGGGCGGCGGCCCCGAGCCGCGAGCGCAGGTCGGGATCCTCGGCCAGGCGGCACAGCGCCGCGGCGATGGCCGTGGAGTCACCAGGTGGGACCGTGAGACCGGACGAGCCGTCGACGACGAGCTCGGGGATCCCGGACAGGGCACTCGCGACGACCGGCAGGCCGGCGCTCATCGCCTCCATGAGCACGACCGGGATGCCCTCGCGCTTGCCCCCGCGGGTCGGGACGCTCGGGGCGACGAGGACGTCACTCGCTCCGATGAGCTCGGCGACCTCGGCCCGCGTCCGCTGACCGAGCAGCTCGACGCGTCCGGTCAGGCCCGCATCGGCGATCTGCCGCTCGAGCGCCGCCCGGTCCGGTCCATCGCCGACGAGCCGGCAGGTGAAGTCGACGCCGTCCGCCGCCAGCCGGCGACAGGCCTCGACGAGGTGGGTCTGGCCCTTGACCTCGTGCAGGGTGCCGATCGACAGGATCGCCAGGGGTCGGCCGGGTTCGACGGGCCGACCCGCCGGCCGGAAGACCGACGTGTCGACACCGCAGTGGATCACCTCGAGGGTGCCGACGGGACCGCCGCACTCGCGCTCGATGACCGCCCGGTTGTCCTCGGAGATCGTGATCGTGAACGCCGCCTCGGCCACCTTCCGCGGGAGCATCGTCCGGTCGACGTGGAGGTCGGAGCCGTGGGCCGTGAATGAATACGGGATGCCGACGAGCCGGTGGATGAGGAATCCGGCCAGCGCGGGATGGGTCGCGAAGTGGCAGTGGACATGACGCACGCCGTCCCGTTCCATCAGCTGCGCGGCATGGGCGACCTTGGGGAAGATCCCGATTCCGCCGAGCAGGAAGTTCGGGCTCCGCCAGGTTCCGCCGAGCATCGCCCCGAGCGCCCCGAGGTAGCGTCGTGGCGCCCGCCGCAGGAGCCGCCAGTTGCCGGCCAGGATCGCCGGCGAGACGAAGGGCAGGTAGGTGGCCCGGGCGACGTAGGCCGCCGCCTCCGGATGCATCGTCGGTTCGCGCTCGTGGAGCAGCGGGAACAGCCGGATCTCGGTCCCCTGGCGTTCGACCGCGATCATCTCGAAGAGGATGAACGTCTCGGTGAGCTTGGGGAACCTGGACATGACGTAGGCGACCCGGAGCGGCGGGCCGTCCCGGTTCGGCGCGGCCCGGCCCGGCGCCGGTCCCGTGGCTCCGGGTCCCGGGGCGGGCATCGGCTGGTCGGTCATCGACGGTCCGCCGACGGGACCGACGTCAGGTCCTCGTCCAGACCGACATCGTCGGCCGCCCCGGCGTATCCGTCGAGGTGCGTCGCATGCCACCGCCAGGCGGTCTCGACGATCGCCTCGAGTCCGTGCTCGGCGCGCCAGCCGAGGACCGACTCGGCGAGGCTCGGATCGGCCCAGATCGCCGCCGGGTCGCCCGCCCGCCGGTCGGCCTCGATCGTCGGGACGCCCCGGCCGCCGACCCTGGCGACCGCGTCGACGACCTGGCGGACCGAGGAGCCGACGCCAGTCCCCAGGTTGAGGGTCGTGCTGGGGAGCCCGTCCGCGAGCGCCTCGACCGCGGCGAGGTGGGCGTCGGCCAGGTCGGCCACGTGGACATAGTCGCGGATCGCCGTGCCGTCGGGGGTCGGGTAGTCGGAGCCGAGGATGCGAACGGCCGGACCGGCTCCGAGCACCGCCTTGATCACGACCGGGACCAGGTTCGGGGCGTCGGTCCAATCCTCGCCGTGACGACCATCGAGCGCGGCGCCGGCGGCGTTGAAGTAGCGCAGGCTGACCGATCGCAGTCCCGCCGCCTCGTACCAGCGGAGGGCCCGCTCGACCAGCAGCTTCGTCTCACCGTACGGGTTCTCCGGTCGCAGCTCACCCGTCTCGCGGACCGGCAGGCTCGATGGGCTTCCGTAGACGGCGCACGACGACGAATAGACGAGCTGCCGGACGCCCGCCCGGGCCATCGCGTCGAGCAGGGCGAACGAGCCCCCGACGTTGACCGCGAAGTAGCGGGCCGGATCGGCCAGCGACTCCTCGACCGACTTGAGGGCCGCGAAGTGGACGACCGCCTGAATGCCATGCTCCTGGATCGTCCGCTCGACGAGGCGCTCGTCGGACACCGAGCCGACGATCAGCGGCGCGCCGTCGACCGCCGCGCGGTGGCCACGCTCCAGGGTGTCGAGCACGACTGGCTCATGCCCGCGAGCCGCCAGGCGGCGGACGGTCTCCGATCCGATGTAGCCGGCTCCCCCCGTGACCAGGACTCGCACCGGGCGACCTCAGGGATTGGCGTTCGGATCGGTGCGCGACGAGGTCGACCGACCCGTCGACCGCGATCGCGTGGTGGACGACCGGGTCGATGTGGTCGTCCGCTTCGGGGTCTCGGCCTGCGGAGGTTCAGGGTCGGCCGGCGGTGACTCCTGGGCCACGGGCGCCGGCGTGGTCGGCGCGACCGGGGCGCTCGCCCGGACCACGGACGGACGCAGGGCGTTGGGCGCCTGGGGGGTCGCCATCGGCGTGGTCATCGGGGTCGCCATCGGCGTGGCCATCGGCGCCGGGTTCGGCCGGTAGGAGCTGACAACCGGTGCCGTGGCAACGGCGGGGACGGGTCGGGGGAGTGGCTCGACCGACGCGGTCTGGGCCGAGCCCGACCGCCCGCGGCCGAAGAGCCCGGCCAGCAGCGCGGGGCGCTCGGCAAGGATCGCGCCGATGAGCGCACCGCCGACGTGGCTCAGGGTCTCGGCGGCAGCGGCGACGTCCTGGCGCCGGGCATGATCGCGGCGAGCGACGAGCACCGTGCCGTGGACGGCCCGCGTCCAGGCCAGTGCCGCGGGGCCGGCGTGGACCGGCGGCGTCGCGACGATCACGATGTCGGCGTAGCCGAGGAGCTCGTTGATGACCGCCCTGGCGCGCTCGGCATCGACGAGGTCGGCGCCCTCGTAGCCGGCTGGAATCAGCGCCAGCCGCTCGCCGATCATGCGCATTGCCGACCGTGGCTGGACCTCGCGGCTGAGGACGTCGCGGATGCCCGGAGCCGGCTCGACGCCGTAGAGCGTTGCGAGGCCACCATGGCCGCCGCCCTCGACCAGCACGACCCGCCGTCCGAGCCGCGACAGCGCACGGGCGAGGTTGACCGCGACGACGGCCGAGCCCGTGTCCGACTCGGTGTCCACGACGGCCATGCTGTGCAGCGTCTCGTTGGGGTCACCGTAGACGATCCGCGCGGCAACGACGCGATAGACGGTCGCCGCGGATGACGACTCGTCGATCAGGTCCTTTGGATCCGGCCTCGACTTGGCCGCGGCCGGGACCGATCCGAGCACGGGAACCCCGGCCAGGCGGGCCAGCTCCTCCCGGTTCCGGATGCTCGTGCTCAGATATTCGATGAGGAGGATGAGGATGATCGCGGCGATGATCCCGGCCGCGGTCGCCAGGAGGACGATCAGCGAGACCTGGGGCGCGACGGGATCGAGGTTCGGCTGGGCATCTTCGATGGGCAGCAGCAGGCCCTCCGGTCGGCTCACCCCGGCCTGGGACTGGACGACCATCGCCTGGGCGATCTGATTAGCCAGGGCGGAGGCGCGTTCAGCATTCCCGTCCTGGACGCGGATCGTCAGGATCCGGGTCACGTCGTTGGCGGTCACCCGGGTGTTCGCGGCGAGCAGTGCGGGCGGCAGGTCAGTGATGTTCAGGTCGCCGAGCGCCTGCTCGAGCACCGAGGCCGTCGTGACGACCTGGGCGTAGGTCTGGACCAGCTGTCCCGACGCGCGCAGCGTGTCGGCGTCGGTGTTGATCGGTCCCACGAGCAGCCGGACCTGCGACTCGTACGTCTTGTCGATCCGGCTCGCGACGTAGAACCCGGCGAGCCCGGCGACCCAGGCCGCGACGAGCAGCGTCCACCACCAGCGTCGCGCGACCGCGAAGTAGCCCGAGAGCTCCACCTATGTTCCTCCATCGAGCGGGCGGCGGGATCCCTCGCGGGACGATCCTCCGGCTCCGCAGCCTATCACCAACCTGCCGCCGGCCCGGTTCATCGGGCCAGCCAGCCGAGCGCCTGCGCCCGGATGAGAGCCGGACTCGACCGGCCGCCGACGTTGATTCGGCGGAGCCGGAGCCAATCGGCCCGGCGCAGGTCGTTGACCCCGCGGACCGTCGTGAATGCCACCCGGATCCCGAGACTCCTCACTCGTTCCACCACCCGGGGATCGTGGCTGCCGCTCGGATAGGCGAACGCGTCCGGAGCGGAGCCGAGCTCGCGGGCCAGGTCCGCCCGTGAGCCGCCTACTTCGTCGTCCACCTCCTCCGCGTCGATCCGCTCGAGCAGCGGGTGGACGCGCGAGTGCGGGGCCAGCGTGACGCCCTCGGCGGCGAGCCGGCGAAGCTCGTCCCAGCCGAGGACCGACGAGCCCACGGACCGACCACCGAGGTCGGCCACGATGCGGTCGACCTCGTCCATCGCAGTCGCATGCGGCAGGCGCTTGACCTCTGCCCGGAGCGTCCGGAACGCGGCGACCCGGTCGTCCACCGTCGCGAGCGGCAGGCGCCCGGCGGTCGTCTCGAGCGGATCCGTCCGCGACGTCCCGGCGAGCGCCGCGTACAGCCGGTCCCACCAGAACGCGACGCCGCTGTCCGGGAATCCCGTCGGGACGAACAGGACGACGGGGACCCCCAGGCGATCGAGGATCGGCCAGGCGTGCTCGGCGAAGTCGCGATAGGCGTCGTCGAACGTGAGCAGGATCGAGTGCGGGGCGATCGGCGGTCCGCCGGCCTCGCGGGCCATCACCCGGTCGAGTCCGACGAACGAGAACCGCCGGCCGATCGACTCGAGCTGCTCGGCGAACGCGGCGGGCGTCGCGCTGATGAGCCCCGGATGGTGCTCGCCGTCCGGCTCGGCGACCCGGTGGTAGGTGAGCACGGGCAGGACGTCGGGACGATCCCGGTCGACGGCCTCGAGGGCACGGACGATCCCGCCGAAGACCGGGGTCGCGGCGACGGCCGCCGCCGCCGCGCGGGACCCGCCCATCACGCCTTCGCCCTGGCCGGATCCGCCCCGGCTCGACCGGCGGCTCGCCGCCGGCGCAGCCGGCCGCCGATCGCCGTCAGCGTCCGCCACGCGTCGAGCGCGAACGGCAGCGGATCCCGCCATGACCCGATCGCCTCGATCTTCGGACCGCGGACCGAGCGCCACCAGCCACGCGGCGACAGCTCGCCGTGGCGGAAGGCGACGATCGAGGCCTGGAGATCGTGCCGGAGGTAGATCCACTTGACCCCGCGGTAGCGCTGGGTCCGGGCCTCGGGCAGCGGCTGGCCGAGCGCGTCTCGATAGGCCGTCATGATCAGCTCGACGCCGCCGCGCTCGGCGATCGACGAGCGACCGGTCGGCCGGCCGATGTTCGGCTCGATGATGAAGTGCCGCCCGGTCCGGGGGTCGCGCTTCATCTCGAGATAGCCCAGACCCTGGTAGGCGACGCTGGAGAACAGCCGGACCGACTCGTCGAGGACCTCGTCGTTGCGGACCTCCTCGCCGAGGCAGCTCGTCCCCGTCCCGACCGGCCACTGGCGGATCTTCCGGGCGATGAACGTGACCTGGGGCCGGGACGCCCGGTCGAAGTAGACGTTCGACGAGTAGAGGTCCGTCTCTCGGCCGTCGATCCAGGCCTGGGCGATGAGGGCGTCGGACCAGGTCGCGCATCGGTCGTACGCGGAGAGCAGCTCGGCCGCGCTGTCGACCCGGAAGACCTTCGCCTTCGCGGCAGCCTGCCAGCGGGCGGTCTTCAGGCCGGGCTTGAGGACCGCCGGATAGTCGAGCTCGGCGGCCGCCGCCTCGGCGTCCCGTCGGTCGCGCAGGATCCGGGTCGTCGGGATCGCGAGCCCGTGAGCCTGGGCGTGCTCGGTGAACCGGATCTTGTCCACGAGCGTCTCGACGACGTCGTGGGCCGGGAGCACGAACCGGTACCACGGGCCCAGGCGGTCTCGACCGGCGGAGATCGCCAGGACGGACGCATCCGAGCACGGGACGAGCACGGCCGGCCCGTCAACGAGCTCCGGTCCGAGCCGCTCGAGCGCCGCGACGAGGCCGTCGCCCGCGGTCGGCGCCTCGATCACCCGCCGGACGGCCCGGGTCCGGGCGCAGAAGTGATGCCGGTCCGCGGCGATGCCGATCACCGGCACGCCGCGGGCGGCGAGGATTCGCGCCGTCTGGAGGCCGGTGATGCAGTCGAGTGCGGCGACGACCGCCGGGTTGGTCGCCTGGGTCGCCGGTCGTCGGGCCATCGGCCGGGCCTAGCCCCCGACCTCGTCTTCCAGGGCGATCGCCTCTTTCGTGCCGACCAGGTCGAAGACGTGATCGACGGTCGCGATCGTCGGGTCGACGTCGGCTGCCCGACCGGCCCGGGCGAGCCCGGCCAGGGTGTCCTCCATCGCCTTCACCGAGGCCCGCATCGGGTGGTTGGCGAGGATGACCAGGTTGAAGCCCTTGGCGTACAGCTCCTGGGAGGTGAAGGTCGGGAACAGGGTCGGCACCGCGACGAGGGGCACCGAGCCCATGCCCTTCCACGCGCCGAGGAACCCCTCGATCTCGGCCAGGGTCTTGTCGCGCGAGTGGATGAGGATCGCGTCGGCGCCGGCTTCGACGTAGGCGTCGGCGCGCGAGCAGGCGTCTTCGACGCCGTGACCGGCGATGAGGCTCTCGACCCGGGCGATGAGCATGAACCCGTCGCCGTCCTGGAAGCGCTTCGCGGCCCGGATCCGGCGGGACTGCTCGTCGCGCGGGATCAGCTCGCGCTTCGACTCGCCGGTGTAGAGGCTGTTGCGCTTCGGGAACAGGTTGTCCTCGACCGAGATCGCCGAGATCCCGGCCCGTTCGTACTCGACGAGCGTCCGGACGACATTGCCCAGGCCGCCGAACCCGTTGTCGACGTCGGCGATCACCGGCAGCTCGGTCGCCCCGTCGATCCGGACCGCCGCGGCCAGCGCCTCGGTCATCGTGGTCAGGTTCAGGTCGGGCAGCGCGTGGGCCATCGTGGCCACGCCGAAGCCGCTGACCCACACGGCGTCGAAGCCGTACGAGCCGATGAGCTTCGCGCTCAGGGCGTCGTGGGCGCCCACCGCGACGACGGCCCGGGGCTCCGTCAGCGCGGCCCGCAGCGTCGCCCGCTTGCGATCCGCCCGGTTCATGCCCGCTCGGCGGTGGATGGATCCATGACCGACTCCTCCCCGGTCCGGGCCACGCCGTCGACGATGGCGACGACCTCCCGACCGATCTCGCGCTGCGCGTCGACGGTCGACGCACCGACATGCGGGGTGAGGACGACGTTGGGCAGGTCTGCCAGCGGCGAGATCTTGCCTTCACCCTCGTTGACGTGGACGTCGAGGCCGGCGCCGCGGACCCGGCCGCCCGGTTGCAGCTCGCGCAGGAGGGCCATCTCGTCGACGACGCCACCGCGGGCGATGTTGACGACGAACGCCCCGGGCTTGAGCCGGGCCAGCTCGGCCGCCCCGATCATCCCTTGTGTCCGTTCGTTGAGCGGGACGTGGATCGTCAGGAAGTCCGCCGCGGCCAGGACCCCGTCGAGGTCGGCCAGCTCGATCCCGTGCGCGGCGAACTCGGCGGCCCGCTCCGGGCTCGGCGTCTCGACGCAGCCGACGGGTCGCATCCCCCAGGCCGAGCCGAGCGCGGCGACCCGTGTGCCGATCGAGCCGAGCCCCACGATGCCGAGGGTCTTGCCGGTGAGGTTGTAGCCGACGAGCTCGGTCTTGGCCCAATGGCCCTGGCGCAGGAGCCGATCGCCGAGGGTGATCCCACGGGCGACGCTGAGCATCAGCCCGAACGTCAGCTCGGCGACGGCCTGCGCCCCGGGCCCGGGGACGCGCCGGAGCTCGATTCCGCGTCGCCGGACCTGGCCGACGTCGAGGTTGTCGAGGCCGGAGCCGGCGCGAACGAGCAGGCGCAGGCCCGTTGCGGCGGCCAGCACCTCGCTGCTCATCGAGACCCCGCTCCGGAACACGATCGCCTCGCGATCGACCGCCAGGCGGCGGAGCTCGTCCTCGGGCGCGCCGAAGGCCGTCACGACGTCGTGCCGGCTCGAGAGCTCGCGCAGGGCGTCCGGATCGATCGGGCTCGCGACGAGGACCCTCATCGGCCGGCCCCCCGGATCGGCGTCGCGGCCCGGATCGGCGGGACGCCGCGCACGAAGTCGACGATCCGATCGCGGACCTCGTCGACGACGGCCTCGGTCGGCTGGCGAGCGTCGACGACGACGAATGCCCGGAACAACTCCGCCTGCGCGAGGTACTCCTGGCGGCGGGCCTCGATCGACTCGACCGTCCCCTCGCCCTTGCGGGCGTGGAGGACGTCGGCCGGGGCATCGAGCAGCACGACCAGGTCCGGGCGCGGGTAGAGCCGGCGCAGGTTGTAGCCGTGGACGCGGCTCGCCAGGGGACGGACGGCGGCTCGCGGGGCGACGTCGTGGGCGTAGTAGTCGCAGAAGAAGTGGCGGTCGAAGACGACGACCCGACCGCGTCGCTGGTGGACCGCGGCGATCGCCTGGCGGAACCACTCCTCGGCGATCCAGTTGGCCATCCGCACGTCCGCCCGCAGCCCGGCCAGCCGGCCGCGCCGACGCCGACCCGGATCTCCCGGGCCGAGCCCCGTCCGCCCGGTCATGTCCGCGCGTCCACCGCGGGCGTGCTTCACGGCGAGCGCCAGGCGGGTGGTCGGAAGCATGGTCCGGCTCGCCTCGAGGTTCACGCCCATGTACACACTGCGCGCCGGGAACGGCAGCGCCGCCACGACCTGTCGGACGACGGTCGACTTGCCGGCGCCGTCCGGCCCCACGATCGCGACGGTCACCATCGGCGCCGGCCGCGATTGGCGCGGCCCGCCCCCGAGGCACCCGGTTGGGTCGGCAACGGTTCCCCCTGGCTTCCGCGCGGGATGGATCGACGAAGAGCGGCGCGGAGAGGCAAGTGTACGGATTCAGCCGCGAGATGGGACCTTTGGCGCGCCCCGGATGGCCCGAATGGCGAAGAACCGTTGCGCGAGGTCACCGAGCCATGCGGTATCAGCGGAGGCGATCGATCAGGGCATCCGCCAGCGCAGGGATGTCCGGCGGGTACGGGTGGCGGAGGGCGACGGCCGGTCGCCCGCTCAACGCCCGGTCGAGCCGCTCGGCCAGGGTCCGCTCGAGCCCCTCGAGGCTCGGGTTGGGCCGATCCGGGAACGCATACCGCCATTTCAGATAGGCAGTCCAGAGGTCGAGCCATTCGTGACGGATCGAGTGGACCATCCGTCGGGCGATCTCGGCGCCGTCGATCGGCTCGACCGTCAGGCCGCCCCCCTCGACGCTCTCGACGAACACGATCCGATCGAGCGGAGCGCCCTCGGCCAGCACTCGGCCGGCGAACAGCCGCGCCGGCGGGACCTGGACATCGAGCTGCCGGTCCACGTACGGCCGCGCGCGCCGGAGGGTCCGTCCGCCGGCGGTCCGTCGGACGACCGGCGCACCGGCCAGCCCACCGATCGTTGCCCCGAGAGCGCGGGTCGAGGCGAGCCGGGCGCGCTGTCCACGGGACACCCGGGCGGCGAACTCGGGCATCGCCTGGAGCTGCCAGTCCCACAATCGGATCGGTTCGGGCAGGCCGATCATCCGGGCACCGTCCTCGGCGAGATAGACCCACTCGTCGCCGACGTACGACGCCCCGCGCGCGGCGAACGCCAGCAGGAGCTCGCTCTTGCCGCCTTTCGCCCAGCCGGTCACGAGGATGCCCAGCCCATCGTGGACGAAGGCCGACGCGTGGATCGGCAGGAGCCCGCGTTCGAGCGCGGTCAGGTTGACGATCGCGACGAGCAGGGGGATCGTCCCCACCCCCCGTTCGGCCACGATCCGGCACGAACCGCCGACCCGATCGAACGGGATCGCCACCCGGACGGGTGCCTTGAACCGTCCGCGCAGGAGGACGAACGCCGAGCGATCGAACGCGGCGTCGTCCCGCCCGATCGACCGGAGGGGGCCGTCGAGTGGCAGCCGGTCGACGTAGTCGATCTCGATGTCGGGCTCGCGGATCGAGCGGCCGTTCGATCGGCCCGAGCTGGCGGCGGACCGCCCCTGCGTCGCTCGCCGAGGCGCCACGCAGGCGGATGCCGACCACCCCGTGCAGGTCGAAATCGACGCGCCTGCCGGCTGGATCCTCGGCCATGCTCCGGCCGATCGTCAGCGGGCCCGGAGCTCGAGCAGGACGAGCAGTCCGATCGCGAACGAGCCGATCCCGAGCATCAGCGGCAGCAGCGTCGATTCCAGCTGGTCCGGGATCAGGTCGGTCTGCCAGACGCCGACGATCGCGGCGCCGGCGATCCCCGGGATCACCCCGAGGACCATCCGCTTGCCGATCGATCCGGACTCGAACGTCCAGCGGGACGCGACGAGAGCGAGGCCGCCGATGACCCCCGCGAGGCCCGAGAACAGGATGACCTGCTGCACGCGGCCCACTATAGGTGGCGGTGTCGAGTGGGTCCATCGGGTGGGCGTCGCTCCTCCGGATGGGACGTATACTCGCCGCCGCCGACCGCCTGACCGGGCTTCCCGGAGCGTGGCACGGAGATCGGAGCGCATGTCGAACCGGATCAAGCTCTTGGCCCTCGGTGCCATCGCCGCGCTGACCGTCGCCGCCGTCTGGACCGTCACCTCCGGCTCGTCGACCCCCGGACCGAGCCCCGCCCCCTCGGCCGCCCGGGCCAGTGCGACGCCCCTCCTCCCCGCGGCGCCGGTCGTCGCCACGCACGCCGACCAGGCGCTCGGCGCCAACGCCCCGCAGTCGCCGACCGGCCGCGGTGCGCAGTCGATGCTGTGGGTCACCGGCGGCACCTGGTGGGCGGCGATGATCGAGCCGAAGAGCCAGACCTATCACATCTTCCAGCTGATCGCGGACGGCGCGACGTGGAGGGACACGGGCACCGTCATCGATGAGCGAGCGCAGGCCCAGCCCGACTGCCTGTGGGACGCGCAGGGCAAGCACCTCTACATCCTCAGTGGCGGACGCTCGGCCAATCCGTCGGCAGCCGCCCGGCTCACCCGCTACAGCTACGACGAAGCTGGGCAGCGGTTCATCCTGGACCCGAACTTTCCGATCAAGGTCACCGACCGCGGCTTCGAATCCATGGTCCTGGCCCGGGACTCGACCGGCAAGCTGTGGATGACCTACATCGCCGACAACGGTCAGGTCATGCTTAACCGGACGGTCGGCGACGACCTGTTCTGGGGTGAGCCCTTCGCCCTCCAGGCCAGTGACAGCCAGGTCACCACGGACGACGGCGCACAGGTCTTCACGTACGGCGCGGCCCGGGTCGGCGTCCTGTGGAGCAACCGCGCCTCCGGACGCATGAACTTCGTGAGCCACCAGGACGGCGATCCCGACGAGACGTGGAGTACCGCCGAGATCGCAGCATCCGGCCGCGGGTTGGCGAGTGGGCAGCTCAAGGTGGTCGGGTCGACCGACGGTCGCGTGTTCGCCGCCGTCCGGACCGCCGTCGATGACGACCCCAACGCAAACGGCAGGTCGCCGCAGATCCTGCTCCTCGAGCGCGGGGCCGCCGGTGGTTGGTCGACCACGCTCTACAGCCGGCTCCAGGACCAGCAGCAGTCCCCGTCGCTTGCCTTCGATGCTGCCAGCGGGATCGTCTACATCACGGCCACGACGCCCAAGCCGGGCGGCACGATCGTCTACAAGCGAACAAGCGCCGACAGTCCGTCGTTCGACACCGGCACCGGGACGGTCTTCATCGCCGACCCCTTGCTGCCGCTGATCGGCAACGCCACGACGACGAAGGACCCGGTTGGACCGGAGTCCGGGTTCGTCATGCTGGCCTGGGACCCGACGACCGCTCGCTACGTGCACGGGACCATGGACCTCGGCCGCGGGGTCCCGACCCTCTCACGACCGGCCAAGGGCTACCCGCCGCTCACGCCACAGCTCTCCTTCAAGGACGACTTCGACCCGTTCCCGGTCGGCTCCCGGCCGTCCATGGGCTGGGAGCTCAGGCCCAACGACCCGCCGACGGCGTTCAGCATCGTCGCTCGACCGTCCAGGACCGACCGCAGCGCCTCCGTGGTCAACCGGACCCCCAGCGGCACCATCCGCGCCTGCAAGGCCTTCCCGGCCACCACGAGCGGGGAGCGTGACCGTTGACGTCCGGGTCCGGCTGTCGCGGCTGGGCGCATCGGACGCCGTCCTGACCGAGGTCCGCGGGAGCGGACCGAAGGCGGCCTCGGTCCGGCTCGGCAAGCGCGGCTTCTTCGAATACTTCCGTGGCGGCACCAAGGTGATCACGACGGTCCGCGGCCGGCCTGGCTTCTGGTACCGCTCGATCGTCGTCGTCCACCTGAAGAGCCGGACGTACGACTGGAAGCTCCTCAACGCCTCGGGCCGCCTGATCCTGGGCGTTCGCGGCATCGCCTGGCGCGATCGGGCGGCGAGTCGTGCCAATGGACCGGGTCTGCCTGCAAACGCCGACCGGCGGGGCCGGGATCGCCCTCGACTGGGACGACGTCAGCGTCGTCCGCTAGGCTTGCCGGCCATGCGCATCCTGGTCACCGGCGTCGCCGGGTTCGTCGGATCCCACGTCGGCGAGCGCCTCCTTGCCGACGGCCACGAGGTCGTCGGGCTCGACGCGTTCACCGACTACTACCCGCGCCGGGTCAAGGAGCGCAACCTCGCTGGCCTGCTCGGCCGGCCGGCATTCACGTTCCACGAGCTCGACCTGCGGACCGACCCGCTCGCTCCCGGCGGTGGACGGCGTCGAGGCGGTGATCCACGAGGCGGCGATGCCCGGATTGCCCAGGAGCTGGCAGGACGTCGAGGCCTACCTCGACTGCAACGTCCTCGGCGTCGCGCGCCTGCTCGAGGCCTGCCGGGCGGCCGGGGTCGGTCGCTTCCTCCATGCGTCGACCTCGTCGGTCTATGGGCTCGAGGCCGTGGGCGACGAGACGATGCCGCTCCGGCCGATCTCGCCGTACGGGGTGACGAAGCTGGCCGCCGAGCACCTCATCCTGGCCCACGTCCAGACGTTCGGGTTCCCGGCGGTCATCGTCCGCTACTTCTCGATCTACGGCCCGCGGCAGCGCCCGGACATGGCCTACCACCGGTTCATCGAGGCGCTCCTCGACGGCCGGCCGATCACCGTCTTCGGCGACGGCGAGCAGACCCGCTCGAACACGTTCATCACCGACGCCGTGGAGGGCACGCTCCGGGCGCTCGAGGGCGGGCGGGTCGGCGAGATCTACAACATCGGCGGCGGCGAGTCGCTCACCGTCAACGGGGCGATCGCGACGATCGCGGCCCTCCTCGACGTCGAGCCGACGATCGAATGGCGGCCGGCCCAGCCGGGCGACCAGCGCCGGACGGGCGCCGACACGAGCCGGGCCGAGCGGACCTTCGGCTATCGCCCGACGATCGGGGCGCGCGACGGGCTGGCGGCCCAGGTCGCCTGGCAGCGGGGTCTCCGGACCGGCTGAAGCGCCCGGCCGGAGGCGCGATCAGGGCGCCCCGGGCGGGATCCGGGCCAGCGATGCGTCGTCGACCCAGACCGTCGTGGTGTCCCCGCCCACCTCGATGGCGAAGATCGCGTCGTCGCTCCCGGCGAACGAGGACATCTCGAAGCTCAGGGGCGTCCACTCCGGGCCGATCCCGAAGAGGTGGACGCCGTTGCCGAGCAGGTTGCCCGTCGGGCCGGTGATTCGGATGCGGACCGTGCGGGTTGCCGTGGACCGGGCCCAGAGCTGGACCTGGTAGACCGCCCCCGACTCGATCGTGAGACCCGTCTGCCGGAGGGCGATCCCCTGCGGGTTGGTCGTCGGCTCGGAGATGTCGATCCGGGCCGAGAGCTTCCCGGGGAGGTGCGGGTTCACCGGGTCGGCCACGTCGCTCGCCACCGCGGGTGGGGTCAGGGCGAGGCCCCACGGCGCGAGGGTCGGGTCCTCGAAGCCCGGGTTGAGCAGCTCGTTCGGGCCCGGTGACGGGCTGGGCGTGGGCGGCGGCAGCGTGCTGGCGCTGGGGCTCGGCGGCGGCGCCGTCGGCGAAGCCGTCGGGGTCGCGCTCGGGGCGACCGACGGTGACGCCGCCGACGCCGACGGCCCAACCGAAGCGGACGGCGGAACCGACGCGCTCGGGGCCGTCGAGCCGCTCGCGACGGCCGACGGACTCACTTCGACGAGGAGCGCCTGTAGCTTGGCGTCCAGGGCCGGCAGGAGGGCGACCAGGGTGACCGCGTCGGTCGCGGCCTTCCGCCAGGTCGCTTCACTCTGCAGGGAGACCGTACTTGTGGAGTCGATGACGGCCCCGAGCTTCAAGTACACGTCGAGGAGCTCGTTCGCGACCGGCGCTCCCGCCGGCGTTGTCGCGAGCCGCTGGGCCGCTCTCACCCCGGAGCCCAGCTGGACATTCATGTTCGCGAACGTCGTCTGTACGACCCCGGTATCAACGGGCGGAGGATCGAGCTCGACCTGGAGGGCCCTCCCCTGGTCGATGAGGTTCCCGTCGACGATCAGGAGCGTGGCCACCGCGCCCCGGTCGACGGTCGGTGCGGTGGGGGTCGGGACGCCGGTCGCGGCAATCGACGGTGGCGGCGTCGGGGTCGTGGTACCGCCGCCGCCGGTGAAAGCGAAGCGGCTGCCGAGCAGGGCGACGACCACGACGACCGCCAGGATCCCGCCGATGAGCTCCGGCGAGACGTTCGCCGCCAGTCCGCTCGCGGCTGGCCGCTCGACGGGGCCGCCCGGGCCGTAGGTCGGGTCGGTCATGGAACGGGCGCCCGGTCGCTCATGCCCCGGTCGTGCGAGTCCGCGGCTTGCGCCGCGCGCCGAACGCCGACTCGAGGTCCACGCCCTCCTGGACGCTCAGCGCCTGGAAGACCATGACGAACTTCGGGCGTCCCGCGGTCTTCTCCGTGACCACGAGCCGATCGGCGACGACCGTCGCGTCGAGGCCCGCCAGTGGATGCTCCAGGCGGAGGACGCCCGGGGCGATGTCGACCGGGCCGCGAACCTCGAACGTCCGCTTCCGCCGGGCGATCGCGTAGCGCGCGCCCAGGGAGAGGTGGACCGAGCCGCCGACGAACACTCCCGTGGCCAGGATCTCGGTCTCCGCAGCGCCCCGGGCTGGGGCCGCGGCGGTCGCGGGTGGCGGGGCCGCCCCCGGCGTCTTGACCGCGGTCGCCGGCACGGCTCCGACGGCGGCCAGGTTGGCCCCGCTGCGCGAGCTCGCGGCCGGAGCCGGAGCCGTCGCC
The DNA here is from genome assembly GCA_963708065.1 of uncultured Chloroflexia bacterium. GTDB lineage: Bacteria > Chloroflexota > Limnocylindria > Limnocylindrales > CSP1-4 > Chersky-267. The sequence continues at coordinate 394,536 of CAVPRZ010000009.1, read as the reverse complement.
GTCGCCGCCGTCGGCGCGGACTGCCCGGTCGATGCCATGGTGACCGCCACCCGTGTCGATCCGTCGAGCGGGGAGCCGCAGGCGACGCACCGGTTGAGCCAGCCCTGGCTGCGCTCGCCGCATACCCGGCAGCGTCCCGGTGGAGCCAGCGCGATCAGGAGCGGGGCGATCGGACCAAGCAGCAGCCCATAGGCGAACCAGATCGCGGCGCTGCGATCACGCGCCACCGCCAGCCACGCCGAGAGCGGACCGAACACGATCGCCGAGATGACGAACAGGATCGGGATCGCCAGTTCGATGGTCGGCCTCCAGATACGGCGACCCATCGTAGCCGCAACGGGCGGGCGAGGGGTAGGACCTTCGGTGCCCCGACTGGTGCGCGGACGCACCGGATACAGGGGTCTGAGGCTGTCTTGAACAGTACTAACGGATCATCAACAACCCGTTTGTTATTGCGACCGCAAGGTAGGCGTCGCTAGACTCCGGGGAGTCGGTTGGGCGTCCGGGAGGACTCGGGCCCCAGGACGGGCAGGCAAGGTCTCATCTTCCGCGCGTTCTTCCATCCCAGCAACACGGCCCGTCGAGTTTCGCAGCACGGCCCTTCGGGGTCGTTTCCGGGTAGACCGGTTTCTCGACCAGGCGCTCACCGACACCGGCGACCGGGGAGGTCGCAGCCAGGGGAACGAGGGATGTATCGGCGAGCAGGGTGAGCTGCGCGGGTCGAGCGGCATGCCTCGGGGGAGGGCACAGTGCGGATCACGGTCGTGGGGCTCGGGTACGTCGGTCTGGTGACCGCCGCCGGCCTCGCCCGTTGGGATCATGAGGTCGTCGGCCTCGAGGCGGACCCGGGCCGCCTGACAAGCCTGCTCGAGGGGCGGGTCCCGCTCCACGAGCCCGGCCTCGATGAGCTCGTCAAGACCTACGCTTCCGGTGGAACGCTGCGCTTCTCGGGCCGCGCCGCGGAGGCCGTCTCGGGCGCCCACGCGGTGATGGTCGCGGTCGGCACGACCGACGCCGACGGCGGCTGGCAGACGGGCACGATCCTGCGCTGCCTGACCGAGGTCGTTCCCCTCCTCGCCGACGACGCCGTCCTGGTCGTGCGCTCGACGATCCCGCCCGACTTCGTGCGTCAGCTCGGCTCGATCGTCGACGAGATCCGTGACCAGGCCGGCCGGTCCCGGGTGCCGGTGATGCTCAACCCGGAGTTCACCCGCGAGGCCCAGGCCGTCGCCGACTTCCTCGGCCCGGACCGGGTCGTCGTCGGGGTCATCCGCGACCCCGACGGGCACGGCGTCCGCACGCTGCGCCGCGTCTACCACCGGGTCGACGCGCCGATCATCGTCATGCGCGGCGTCGATGCCTGCCTGTCGAAGCTCGGGGCCAACCTGTTCCTGGCCACCAAGATCTCGTTCGCCAACGAGCTCGCCCGCCTGTGCGACGCGTACGGCGGCCGGGTCGACGAGGTGGTCGGGGCGATGGCCTACGACGCCCGGATCGGCGGGAGCTTCCTCAAGGCCGGCGTCGGCTACGGCGGGTCGTGCCTGCCCCACCAGGTCACGCAGACCGTCCGCAACGCGGCCCGGATCGGTGTGATGACGCCGCTCCTGGCGGCCGTCGACCAGATCAACCACGACCAGCGGACCGGGCTCGTCGACCGTCTGGCCGAGCTCACCGGCGGCGATCTCGCCGATCGGAGGATCGCCCTCCTCGGACTTACCTTCAAGCCTGGCACGGACGACCTCCGCGAGGCACCTGCCCTGACCGTCGCGGCGCTCCTGATCGAGCGCGGCGCCACGGTCGTCGCCTACGACCCGATGGAGCGCGCGCGGGTCCGGGCGGCCGCGGAGGTGCCCGCGCTGACCGTCGTCGGCTCGGCGATGGAGGCGCTCGCGGATGCCGACGCAGCTGCCCTCGTCACCGAGTGGGCCGAGTTCGCCGGGCTCGACTGGGATGCCGTCGCCGCGACGATGCGCCAGCCGCTCATCGTCGACGGCCGGAACGCGCTTGCCCCGGACGTCCTCGCCCGGGCCGGGTTCACCTACGTCGGCTTTGGCCGGGGTCGGATGGATCCCGAGGAGGTCGGCGCGACCCTGCCAACCGTCGCCGGGATCTCCGCGGTCGTTGCCGGTCAGACGGCGCCGGCCACGGCCCTGGGCCTGACCGAAGCCACCCTGCTCGGCGACTACTGATGACCAGCGCGGTCGTCGCTGGGATCGCCGGGTTGGCCATCGGCTGGGGCATCGCGACCGGGACCCTATGGCTCGCCGGTGCAGCCGGTGCGGCGGGGATCATCGGGATCTTCGTCGACCGAGCCAGGCTGGCCGACCATCGTGCGGCACCGAGTGCGACCATCACGACGAGCCAGGCGGGCTGGGAGGACTTCCACCGAGAGCTTGCCCGCGCCCGCCGCCACGAGCGACCGGTCGCGATCGTCCGGCTGCCCGGTACGACCGAGGATGCTTCGGCGCGAGCCTCGGCGATCGTTCCCTTCGTCCGTCGGATCGACCGAGTCTGGGCCGAGCACGGCGACGTCACCCTCGTCCTGCCCGAGACGGACCGCGCGGCCGCGGAGCGGCTCGTCGACCGGATCCGGGCCCGCCGGCCCGAGGCCGTCGGCGACGCGCAGTCGATCGCCGCGTTCCCGGTGGACGGCCTGACGAGCGGTGCCATCGTGTCCGCCCTGTACGGCATCCCCCTGCCGTCGGTTGCCGTCCCGGTCGGGATCGGCCGCCCGACCGAGCTGCCGGCCGACGTGATCGAGCTACGTCCCCACCTGGCGCCGGATGCCCCGCTGACGGATCGTCGTGAGTCTTCGAGCTGACGCGGCCGCTCCGTTGAATGATCGCTACGAGCGCTACCGGCCCCTGAAGCGCGCGTTCGACCTGGCCATCTGCCTGGCGATCATGCCGCTCGTCGCTCCCGCCCTGCTCATCTGCGCCGTCGCGATCCGTCTCGATTCACCGGGTCCGATCCTGTTCACCCAGCAGCGGACCGGCCAGCACGGGATCCGCTTCGGGATGTTCAAGTTCCGGACGATGGTCCGCGACGCCGAGGCGCTCAAGGCCTCGCTGATGCACCTGAACATCCTTCCGCCGCCGGATTTCAAGATCATCGACGACCCGCGGATCACCCGGGTCGGTCGGATCCTGCGCAAGACGAGCCTCGACGAGCTGCCCCAGATCTTCAACGTGCTGCGTGGCGAGATGAGCCTGGTCGGGCCCCGCCCGACCTCGTTCGCCGCGAGCACCTACGACCTGTGGCACACTGAGCGACTCGAGGCGGTGCCCGGGATCACCGGCCTGTGGCAGGTCAAGGAGCGCAACGCGGCGACCTTCGACGAGCGCCTCCGGCTCGACGTGGAATACCTTCAGCGGGTCTCACTCGGGCTCGACCTGAAGATCATGTGGTGGACGGTCGTGGCGGTCTTCAAGCGCAAGGGCGCCTGACCGGTTGAAAGCTGGGGGAAGGGGGCCGGCCGTGCCGACCGATCCGCGCCGGGGGAGAACGATGAGCCCATTCGTCGCGCGGTTCGGGCGTGCGCTCGCCGCCGGCATCCTGCTGCTCGTCTTCGTCGGGGCGAGCGGCGTGCTCGGTGCCGCCGGGGACATCGGCCACAAGGACGGCTCCTACGGCTCGGGCGGGAGCGCCCCCTCCGGCTCCAAGCCCGAGAGCAAGCTCTGGTACAACGACGGCTTCTGGTGGGCCAGCATCCGGACCCAGACCGGTGGCTTCTTCATCCATCGGCTCGATCCCAACACCGACAGCTGGGTCAACACGAACGTGCCCCTCGACAACCGGCGGAGCAGCCGGGCCGACACGCTGTGGGACGGGACGAAGCTGTACGTAGCGTCGCAGGTCTTCTCCGACGCCGCGTCGACCCAGACCGGGTCGAACGGCGAGGCGAGGCTCTACCGCTTCAGCTACAACTCGGGCAGCCACACCTACACCCTCGACAACGGGTTCCCGGCGATCATCCGAAGCGGCTGGAAGACCGAGACCCTCACGATCGCCAAGGACTCGACCGGGATGCTCTGGGCGACCTGGGTCCAGCAGAACCTCGTCAAGGTCAACCACTCGACGACGAACGACCAGACCTGGAGCGCTCCGGTGACCCTGCCGGTCGGCGGCCAGCCGGTCGGCGTCACCGTCGATAGCGACGACATCTCGACGATCATCGCGTTCAAGCCTTCGGGCCAGACCGCACGGATCGGCGTGCTCTGGAGCAACCAGGTCGACAGCAAGGACTACTTCGCGTGGCGGACCGACGGGACGCCGGACACGACCGTCTGGACCGCCGAGCAGGCGATCGCGCCGAGCGGCGGGAATCCCAACCCGGCCGACGATCACCTCAACGTCAAGGCCGATTCGAGCGGCCGGCTCTACGCGGCCGTCAAGAACAGCAACGACAGCAGCGGCCAGCCCCAGATCGAGCTGCTCGTCCGCCAGCCCGGTGGCGGCTGGTCGGCCAACGTCGTGTCGACGGGGACCGTCCACACGCGCCCGATCGTCGAGCTCGACGAGTCGGCCGGAATGCTCCACGTGTTCCTTACCGGTCCGACACCACCCGACACGACGGGAGACAGCGGCGGGACGATCTACGAGAAGACCTCGTCGACGTCGTCGATCTCGTTCGCGGCAGGCCTCGGGACGCCCGTGATCCGCGACGCAGCCCTTGCGGGCAATGGCCAGAACAATCCGACCTCGACCAAGCAGAACGTGAGCTCGTCCACCGGTATCGTCGTGCTCTCGTCGGCCGATCCGACCCGCTTCTACTGGCACGCCACCGAGGGGATCGGACCGGCGCAGGATCCGCAGGCCTCGTTCACCGCACAGCCGACCTCTGGGACGGCGACGCTCAACGTCCAGTTCACGAACACGTCGACCGGGACCGGGACGCTGACGTCTGCCTGGGACTTCGACAACGACGGAACGGTCGACGACACGAGCACCAATCCCAGCCACGCGTACACGAGCCCCGGCACCTATACCGCCAAGCTGACGGTCACCGGGACCAACGGCTCCAACTCGACGACCCGGCAGATCCAGGTCGACCCGCCGGCCGGCCCGACCGCGACGTTCACCCCCGATGCCGACGCCCAGGTGAAGTCCAGCTCCGCCACGGCGAACTACGGGGCGCTGAACCAGCTCCAGACGCGCGAAGACCCCGGCACGGGCCCGACCTATCGGAGCTACCTGCGATTCAACGTGACCGGCCTGACCGGCCAGGTCCTGAGCGCCAAGCTCCGGCTCTACACCACCGACACGAGCACCGACATCCAGAGCGTCCTCAACACGGTCACGAATCCGAACTGGATCGAGACGGGCACCGGGAGCATCACCTGGAACAACGCCCCGTCGATCGGCAGCACCGTCCTCGGGTCGTCGTCGGTGCCGACGGTGAATGCCTACAACGAGATCACGCTCAGCCCGTCGGCCGTGACGGGCAACGGCCTGGTGACGTTCGCGATCAGGAGCTCGGGGCACGAACAGCGCGATCTTCAACAGCAAGGAGGGCGCGAACGACCCGCAGCTCGTCATCACCCAGGCCCAGGCCGGGACCGCCCCGACCGCGAACGCGACGAGCGCCACGGTCGGCGAGGACGGCTCGGGTCCGGTGGCCCTGTCGGGCAGCGACCCCGAGACCTGCGAGCTGACCTTCTCGATCGTCACCCCGCCGGCCCACGGCGCACTCGGGGCGATCACCAACAACGCCTGCGGGTCGGGCAGCCCCAACACCGACTCGGCGTCGGTGACCTACACCCCGGCCGCCAACTACAGCGGCCCCGACTCGTTCACCTACAAGGTCAACGACGGGACCGCCGACTCGGCTCCGGCGACCGCGACCCTCAGCGTGACCGGCAGTCAACGACCTGCCCACGGCCAACGCGGTCAACGCGACCGCCTCGATCGGGACGCCGAAGACGATCACCCTGAGCGGCGGCGACGTCGAGACCTGCGACCTGACGTTCACCATCGTCAGCCCGCCCTCATCGGGCTCCCTCGGGAACGGCGGCATCCCGACCAATCAGCCGTGCGCGGGAAGCGGTCCGTACACCGACAGCGCGACGATCGCCTACACCGCAGCGTCGGGCACGTCGGACTCGTTCACGTACAAGGTCACCGACGGCAACGCGGCCGACTCCAGCACCGCGACAGTGACGATCACGATCACGGCCCCGAACACGGTCCCGACCGCGGACGCCACGAGCGCGACGGTCGGCGAGGACGGCTCGGGTCCGGTGGCCCTGTCGGGCAGCGACCCCGAGACGTGTGAACTGACCTTCTCGATCGTCACCCCGCCGGCCCACGGCAACCTGGGCTCGATCGGCAACAACGGCTGCGCCGGCGGCGGTCCGTTCACCGACTCGGCCAGCGTCACGTACACCCCGGCGGCCAACTACAACGGCGGCGACTCGTTCACCTACAAGATCAACGACGGGACGGACGACTCCACCCCGGCGACCGCAACCCTGACCGTGACGTCGGTCAACGATCTCCCGACGGCGAACGCCACGAGCGCCTCGACCCCGCAGAACACGGCCAAGACGATCACCCTGAGCGGGGCGGACGTCGAGACCTGTGACCTGACCTTCAGCTTCGGCCAGCCGGCGCACGGCACGGTCTCGTCGCCGACCAACGCCGCCTGTGCAGGGACCGGGCCGTACACCGACACGGGGACCGTCCTCTACACGCCGAACAACGGTTACACGGGCCCCGATGCGTTCACCTACAAGGTCACCGACGGCGACGCGGCGGACTCGCCGAACGCGACAGTGACCATCACGGTGACCGGCGGCAGCCCCACGACGACCACGCTCAATCCGGTCGCCGACTCGCAGGTCCAGTCCGGGAGCGTCAACGGCAACTACGGAACGCTGACCCCGTTCCGCACCCGCGAGGGCTCGGACCCGATCTACCGCCTGTTCTTCAAGTTCGACCTCTCGTCGGTGAGCGGGACCGTGCAATCGGCCAAGCTCCGGCTCTTCGTCACGACGCCGGCGGCCAGCAACCAGACGGCTTACGCGGTCAGCGACACGACGTGGACCGAGACGGGGATCACCTGGGCCAACGCCCCGGCGATCGGCGCAGCCGGACCGAGCGCCGTCAGCGGGAGCACGGCCGGCTACATCGAGATCCCGGTCAGCGTCTCGGCGATCCACGCGGGAGCCCTGACCAGCCTCGCGGTCGAGGGATCGACCACGAAGAGCGTCTACTTCAACAGCCGCGAGTCCTCCACCAACAAGCCCGAGCTGGTGATCGTCACGCAGTAGCAGCGGGCAATGGACGAGCTCCGGGTCGGTGACCGCGTCCTCGCGCTGACGACCGGGGACATCACCACGTTCCGTGCCGATGCGATCGTCAACGCCGCGAACTCCGCGCTGGTCGGGGGTGGCGGTGTCGACGGAGCGATCCACCGACGCGGGCGGCCCGTCGATCATGGCCGAGCTCCGGCGCCGCTACCACCCGGACGGCTGCCCGACCGGGCCGGGCCGTGATCACCGACCGCCGGCGATCTCCCGGCCCGCTGGGTCATCCATGCCGTCGGGCCGCGCTGGCAGGGTGGCGACCAGGGCGAGGAGGCGCTCCTCGGCGGCGCCTACCGCTGGGCGATGCGGCTGGCCGCGGAGGCCGGCGCCCGTACGGTGGCCCTGCCGGCGATCAGCGCGGGGATCTACGGCTACCCGCTGCCCGAGGCGGCCCGGGTCGGGCTGGAGGCGGTCCGGGACCACCTCGGCGGGCGCGACGTCCGATCGAGCGGGCCACGTTCGTCCTGTACTCGGTCGACACGCTCGAGGTGTTCGAGACGGCGCTCGACCGGCTGGCGGCCGTCCGGCTAGCTCAGGGTCCCGCCCGGCTCGAGGGCGTGAACCGTCACCCCGCTCAGCCGGCGTGCCTTCAGCTCGGCCGACAGCTCGGCCGGCGTGCCGGCCAGGATCGGGAACGTCCCGTAGTGGATCGGCAGGACGTGCTTCACGCCGAGCAGGTCGACGGCCAGGGCCGCCTCGCGCGGGCCCATCGTGAAGTGGCCGCCGATCGGCAGGAGGGCGAGGTCCGGCTGGTACAGCTCGCCGATCAGGCGCATGTCGCCGAAGACCGCCGTGTCGCCGGCGTGGTAGACCCGGAACCCGTTCTCCATCTCGACGACGAACCCGGCCGGCTCGCCGAGGTAGAGCGGGACGCCGCCGTCCGGGTTCCAGTCGCCGGCCGAATGGTCGGCCTGGGTCATCGTGACCTTGAGCCCGGCGGCGGAGACCGTGCCGCCCTTGTTCATCCCGATGGTCGCGTCGCCGCCGCCGGGCAGCCGGCGGGCGAGCCACAGGCTCATCTCGTGGATGCACGGCCAGGCCGGCCGGAGCCGGCTGGCGATCGACGACGGCCTCGCCCATGTGGTCGCCGTGCCCGTGGGTCACGAGGAGCAGGTCGCACGTTCGCGACCTGGTCGGCCGGCTTGGGGCTCAGCGGGTTGCCGAACCACGGGTCGATGAGGATCGTCTTGCCGCCCGGCGAGGTCACCTCCACGCAGGCGTGGCCGTACCAGGTGATGTCGTATCGCGACCGAGTGCCATCGGTCACCTCCGCGCGCGCCCATCGTAGTCGGCGGCGGCACCCGCCGGAGCGCGCGGCTACACTCGGATCGTGCCTGCCCAGCGGATCGCCGAGAACCTCGCGTTCATCAACTGGACCGTCCTCGCCGCGCTCGGTCTCGGGGCCTTCGCGGCCGTCGTCCTGGCCCGGCTGCGGACCGACGCGACCCGCGGCTACCTGGCCTTCACGTCGGCCTGCGCGACGGGCTTCGGCGCTGCTCGCCTACCTGTCCGACAGCGCCCTGCCGACGGTCGTCGGCGGGACCGCGGCCGTCCCGATCGACCCGACCTGGGACGGAGCCCGACGGGCGCTGCCTGCTCGGCATTCACGGTGATCGCCGCGGCCTACACGTCGTGCTGGCCCGCGGCGGGCGGGCGCCGTGGCTCGGGATCGCCGGGGTGGCCGCCGGCGTCGGCGCGTTCGTCCTCGGCGCGCTCGGCTGGGGCGGCGGGTTCCCGGCCCTCCTGCCGCTCGCTCGGCCAGAGCCTGCTCCTGGCCGCCGCCACCGGCGGCGTCTTCGCGGCGATGATCCTCGGGCCACTGGTACCTCGTCACCCCGAAGCTGCCCGAGGCGCCGCTCGTGCTGTTCGCCCGGCTGCTGCTCGTCGTCGTCGCCCTCCAGCTCGTCTTCTTCGTGGTCTCGGTCGCCCTCGGCGGCGGTTCGGGCGGCGGTCCGTTCGCGCCGTTGACCGGGCCGTGGGCCCTGTTCGTCTGGCTCCGTCTCGTCGTCGGGCTCGTCTTCCCGCTGGTCGTGTCGTGGGCGGCGATCCAGACGGCCCGGACCCGCTCGATGGAGTCGGCGACGGGCCTCCTGTACATCAACGTCGGGGTCATCGCGGCGGCGACGATCGTCGCCGCCGGGCTGTACTTCGGCGCCGGGCTGCTGGTCTGAGCACGGAGGTCCACGGTCGATGAGCACGGCCCGTGACTACGTCCCGAGCGAGGCCGACCGGACGTGGATCGAGTCGGTCAGCGCACCGCTCCTGCCCGGCGCTGGCGGCGATCGAGGCGGCCGCGGAGCCCGAGGGGATCCCGATCCTCGACCGCGAGTCGGGCCGGATCCTGGCGGTCCTCGCGGCCGGCCGGCGGCGGATCGTCGAGGTCGGCACGGCCTACGGCTACTCGACGCTGTGGCTGGCGCTCGGCCAGCCGGCCGACGGGACGATCGTCACGATCGACCCGGACCGGTCGCGGACCGACCTCGCCCGCGGCTGGTGGCGCCAGGCCGGGATCGCCGACGAGCGGATCGTCGTCGTCAACCGGCCGGCGCTCGAGGCGTTCGCGGCCGGCCTCGCCGAGCCGGCCCTCGGCGGGCCGTTCGACCTCGCCTTCATCGACGCCCTCAAGGACGAGTACCTCGGCTACCTCGAGGCGATCGTGCCCGCGGCTCGCACCCGGCGCGCTCGTCGTGGCCGACAACGTCCTCTGGTCCGGCGAGGTGTCCGGCGCGCGGCCGGCCCGGCGGCGGCGACGCGACCGAGGCGCTGCGGACGTTCGACACCGGACCGTCCTGCGCGACCCGCGCTTCAACGCCACCATCCTGCCCGTCGGCGACGGGCTGCTCATCGCCGCGTACCGCGGCTGACGGGGCGATGCGCATCCGGGTCCGCCTGTTCGCCATCCAGCGCGAGCTGGCGGGGACGCGCGAGGTCGCCCTCGACCTCGACGGACGGTGCCACGATCGAGGACGGCTGGGCCGCGCTCGTCGGAGCGGTTCCCGGTCCTCGCACCGGGTCGGCCGTCGGTCCGCTTCGCCCGCAACGGCGACTACGCCGACGCGACCACGGTCTTGCCGACGGCGACGAGCTGGCCTGCATCCCCCCGGTCAGCGGCGGCGGCGAGCCGCGGCCCGACGATCCGGGTGATCCAGCTCCGGGCCGAGGCGTTCCCGACCGGGCTCGGCGAGGAGCTCGGGAGCGAAGCTCGCCACGCCGGCCGACGGGGCGGTCGTCGTGTTCGCCGGGCGGACCCGGGAGACGCCCGGGACGCCCGCGCCGGGCCAGGAGGAGGAGGCGGCCCGGCACGCCGGCCGGCGGGTCGACGGGCTCGACTACGAGGCGCACGAGCCGATGGCCGAGGCGGTCCTCGGCCAGATCGCCGACGAGGTCGCGGAGCGGTTCGGGGTCCTCCGGCTGGCGATCGTCCACCGCGCCGGCAGCGGTCCCGCTCGGTGAGGTGAGCATCCTCGTCGTGGCCGCGGCTCCGCACCGCGATGCGGCGTTCGCCGCCGCCCGCTACGCGATCGACGAGACCAAGGCGCGGGCGCCGATCTGGAAGGCCGAGCGGTTCGCCGACGGCCACGTCTGGATCGGGGCGCCGGCCCGGACCGCCGCGAGCCGGCCGACGGCCCGACCGCTGACGGGAGCGGACCCGGAACGCCGAGGGAGAGATCGTGAAGGTCTACGTCAGCGTCGACATGGAGGGGATCGCCGGGATCAGCCATCACGTCCCGACCGGTCGAACGGACGCGGGCTACCCGACGGCGGTCCAGCTGATGACCGGCGAGGCGAACGCGGCGATCGCCGGCGCCTTCGACGGCGGGGCCACCGACGTCCTCGTCAACGACAGCCACGGCGGGATGTACAACCTGAGCCAGGAGGGCCTCGATCCGCGGGCGACCCTGCTCCAGGGCCAGAAGGTCTGGTCGATGGTCGCTGGCGCCGGGCCCGATCGCGGGTTCGGGGTCGCCCTGTTCGTCGGCTACCACGCCCGCGCCGGCAACCCCCTCGGCACGATCGCCCACACGTACTCGTTCCGCCCGGTCCGCTCGACGCTCAACGGCCGGCCGGCCGGCGAGGCGGCGATCAACGCCATCGCGCTCGGGGCGTGGGGCGTGCCGGTCGGCCTGGTCGCCGGCGACGACGTCCTGGCCGCCGAGATGGCCGACTGGTTCCCGTGGGCAGAGCGGGTCGTGGTCAAGGAGGGGGTCGGCCGGAACGCGGCGGCGTCGGTCCATCCGAGCGTCGCCCGCGAGCGTGTCCGCGCCGGCGCCCAGCGCGCCGTGCGGCGGGCGCTCGCGGGTGAGCTGCGCCCGCTCGTGCTCGAGCCACCGTACGCGATCGAGGTGACCTACCAGAACGCGCTCCAGGCCGACTACGCCTGTCTCGTCCCGGGTGCCGAGCGGGTCGGCGAGACGGGCGCCCGGTTCGCCGACGACGACCCGATCGTCGCCTACCGCGGCTTCCTGGCCGGGGATCAGGCTGGCCGGTCTCGTCGATTGAGCTCCGGCGCAGTTGAGCTCGGCGCGGCTGAGCCGCCCGCGCGGCTGGGCGCCCAGCGCCGGCTCACGGCGCCCAGTGGATGATCCAGGCCTGGACGTCGCCTGGCACCAGCGCCCGACCCGACTCGGGTGCCGGCTCGACGACGTTCACCCATGCCTGGGGCAGGCCCGATCCGAACGAGACGATCGCACTGCCGAGCGGCCGGTAGCCCTCGAACCGGAACGCCGGGCAATCCGCGGTGTCGCGGCACAGGATGGAGGTCCAGACGCCGACCGACTCGACCGCCGGCGCCTCCGTGGGCAGCTGCTCGACCGCAGCCCTGGCGACCTCGCCGCACACCACGATCCCGGCGTCGTGGCAGTCGACCGCGTCCGGGCCGGGGGAGGGTCGCGGGGTCGACGGCAGGGCGGCGGCCGACTCGGTCGTCTTCGCGGCTGGCCGCGGCGACGCCACGACGACGGCGGCGGTCGGGACCGGCGACGAGGGCTCGGGGATCTGGCCGCCGACCCATCCGCTGCTGAGGAGCCCGAACCCGATCACGGCGAGGCTCACGATCGCGACCGCGATGCCCGGCGCCATCGCCCGGCGGCGACCGACCCGCTCGGGGGCGACCTGGAAGCCCATCACCGGAGGGTACCAGCGGCGCCCCGAAGGCACCCTGACGGGCGGCTGACGCGACGGCACGCGCGTCCGTATCCTTGGGCGACGGGGCGCGCGCCGCCCGAGCGAGGGCGCGCCCGGCCACGGAGGATCGCGTGCCGCCCAGCTCCCAGCCGCCCTCGCCCCGCGCGCGGGCTCGAGACCTCGGTGTCCGGATCGGCCTGCTGACGCCGGGGCCGACGAACTCGATCGTCGACGTCGCCAACGTGGCCGTCGGCCACCGCACCATCTGGCGCGACGAGCCCGACCGACCGGCGGGCCGCGGGATCGCCCGGACCGGCGTCACGGCGATCGTCCCGTTCCGGGCCGAGGACCTGTTCGAGTCGCGGGTGCCGGCCGGCGGGGCGGTGCTCAACGGCGCCGGCGAGGCGATCGGGATCACGACGATCCGGGAATGGGGGGTCATCGAGTCGCCGATCCTCCTGACGACCTCGATGGCGATCGGGCGGGCCTACGATGGCGCGGTGGCCTTCCTCGTCGAACGCGTGCCGCGACGCCGGAATCGACGACGCCCTGATGCCGGTCGTCCTCGAGTGCGACGACGGCGACCTCAACGACTCGCGGACCATCCAGGTCGAGGAGTCCGACGTGACCGCCGCGATCCAGGGCGCCGCCGGGTCGGCCGCCGGCGCCCCCGGGCTCGGGGTCGTCGGCGCCGGGACGGGCATGACGCTGTTCGAGCTCAAGGGCGGGATCGGGAGCGCGTCGCGGGTCGCCCGACCGGTCGACCGGGCCGGCGAGCAGCCGGCCGATTCGAGCCCCGGGTACACCGTCGGCGTCCTCGCCCTCACGAACTTCGGCTGGCTCGAGCGCCTCACGATCGACGGGGTCCGGGTCGGGGAGGCGCTCACCGCCGAGGGCTGGCCGGCGTCCGGCGGCGCCCGATCGGATGCCGCTGCCGCCGGTCCGCGCCGGGAACGCGGCAGCTGCGCAGTGGTCGTGGCTACCGACGCGCCGCTCCTGCCCCACCAGCTGGAGCGGGTCGCCCGCCGGGCCGGCCTCGGGCTCGCCCGAGCCGGGTCGACGGCAGGTCACGGCTCCGGCGAGATCTTCGTCGCGTTCTCGACCGGCCTGCGGATCCCGCGCAGCCCGGCGGACGTGCTCCTCACGACCACCTACCTCCACGACGACTATCTCGACCAGGTCTTCGCGGCCACGGTCGAGGCCGTCGAGGAGGCCGTCGTCGATTCGCTGTTCGTCGGCGACACCGTCGAGGGCCGGGCCGGCAACGTCGTCCCGGGGCTCCCGGTCGAGCGGACGCTCGACCTCCTCCGCGCCGCGGGTCGTCTCGCGTGAGCGGACCCGGCGATCTCGGCCCCGTCGACCGGCTCGTCGAGCTGGCGGAGATGCTCGCCGGCGCCTGGGGTGCCCGGGCCCGGATCTGCACGACCGGCGGGCAGGAGCGGGCCATGCTCCGGATGTTCGGGGTCACCGGGCTCGACCGGTCCGGGCGACCGCTCGCCGCGGAGGTCGTCGACCGGTACGTGACCGGGCGGCCCGACCGGCTGGCGGGCGGGGTCGTCCTGCCGTTCGCCGCGGCGCTCCTCGAGTACGAGACGACGCCCCAGGAGCTCGCCCTCGACGTCGCCTCCGGCGCGGTCGACCTCGGGCTCGAGGCGGAGGTTCTGCGCGACCCCGAGCGACGGGCCGCCGTCGAGGTCATGGCCCGGGCGCTCGGCATCTCCGCGCTCGAGCGGATCGACGCCAACCGGACCGCCCGGCTCGAGCTCCTCGCGGTCATCGGCGACGCGGACAAGCCGTGGGTGGGATGGCCGCTGGCATCGACCAGCGTCGGTGTCGGGACGCGCGAGGCCACGGCGCTGGCGGCGAAAGGCGTCGACGTCATCCAGGTGAGCATCCCGGCCATCCGCGAGCTCGCCGATCGGCTCCACGACGAGGGCGTCGACGTCCCGTTCTGGCGTCCGCGACCGGCTCCGAGCGGCGGCGTGGCGACCGAGACGGCGGCCGAGCCGGCCCCGGCCGGCAGCCAGCGCGGGCTGGCCGAGCTCCGCCAGGCCGTCGACGGGGCGGCCGCCGAGCGGCGCGCCTACGCTCGACTCGCGACCGTCGCGCTGCCGCTCGCCGCGCCCGAGCAGGCCGTCGTGGCCGCCTTCGAGCGGATCGACATCGTCGCCGACGACGTCGTGGCGGAGATCGTCGACGGGAACGTCGACCCGGATCGGGCGCTCGCCGACCACGCCTTCGCCCACCGGCTCATCGCCCGGTCGGGGGCAACCGCGCTCGTCGGACCGGGACCGCTCGTCGTCGGCCCGGATCTCAGCCGCGGCGTTCCGTCAGACGCCACCACCCGTGCCGGCCGGGCGCTCGCCCTCCAGCTCGTGGGGATCTTCCTCGCCCGGCTTCATGGCGTCCCCGCGGGTCGGATCCTCGTCGGCGCCCTTCCGCCGTGGCTGCTCGAGGAGCGCAATCCCGCAGCCGCCGCGATCGCCCAGGTCGCGATCCGGCGGGCGATCCTGCCCGAGCACCCGCTCGCGTTCGAGGAGCCGCCGCCCGGCACGCGCCCGGCGGTCGTCTGGCCGGCGATCCTCGGTGCCGTGCTCCCCCTCGCGAGCCCGACCGGCCTCATCGTCCGCGCGGCCCGCGACGAGGCGATGGCCGAGACCGTCGCATTGACCCGCGCCGCCGCAGCGGTCGCCCAGGAGACGGCCGCGTCGCTCGGCCCCCTCCGGGCACGGGGCCAGGCACTCACCGTTGCCCGGGCGACGGTCGGTGCCGGCGTTACGGCGCTGGAGCGGATCTCGGCGAACGGTTGGCCGTCGATCCTCGGCGAGCCGATCGGGTCTGCCCGTCGCGGCCGGCTCGGGGCGGACGCCGTCGTGGAGCGGAGCGAGTCGTTCGACCCGTTCGTCCTCCGCGGATGACGACGATTGATCCGCTCGGTTACGGCGCCACCAGCTTCTGGCTCGAGACGTGCGATGACGACCTCACGCCGAGACCGGCCCTCGACGGCTCAGCCGATGCCGACGTGGCGATCCTCGGTGCGGGCTACACCGGCCTCTGGACGGCCTACGAGCTCCTCCGTCGCGATCCGAGCCTGAAGGTCACGGTCCTCGAGCGCGAGATCGCCGGATTTGGCGCGTCGGGCCGGAACGGTGGCTGGTGCGCGGCAGGGCTGCAGGTCTCGCCGGCTACCCTCGAGCGGCGGTTCGGGCGGGCCGGCATGACCGCCATCGAGGACGCCGTCGACAGCGGCGTCGACGAGATCGGGCGGGTCTGCGCCGAGGAGGGGATCGACGCCGGCTACGTCAAGGGCGGCAGCCTGGTCGTCGCCCGCGGCCCGAGCCAGGTCCCCGCGATGGAGGACCACTGGGCCGGCCTCGTGGCCGCCGGGCGAGCCGGCCACTACGAGCGGCTGGA
This sequence comes from uncultured Chloroflexia bacterium, assembly GCA_963708065.1. GTDB lineage: Bacteria > Chloroflexota > Limnocylindria > Limnocylindrales > CSP1-4 > Chersky-267. The sequence goes on along the minus strand of CAVPRZ010000009.1, from coordinate 378,691 downwards.
CGCGGCGGCGGCCGCCGAACGGGTTCGGATCGAGGGTGCGCTCGGCGGGGTCTTCGGGACGCAGTACGCGTCGATCCACCCCGGCCGGCTCGTCCGCGGGCTCGCCCGCGCGGTCGAGCGACGCGGCGGGACGATCCACGAGCGGACGGCGGTCGTCGACGTGAAGGGGGGCGCCGGGAGCGGCCGGCTCCGGCCGGCGCTCCGGACGATGCGTGGCGAGCTCCGGGCCGACACCGTGGTCCTCGCCGGCGAGGCCTACCTGACCGAGCTCCGGCCGTGGCACCGCTCGCTGCTGCCGACGTACTCGCTCATCGTCCTGACCGAGCCGCTGACCGACGCCCAATGGGCGACGATCGGCTGGCGGAACCGCGAGTGCGTCGCCTCGTACCGGATGTCGATCGACTACCTGACCCGGACCGAAGACGGCCGGATCCTGTTCGGCGGCCGCGGTGCGCCATACCGCTACGGCTCGCGGATCGAGCCGGCGTTCGACCGCGACCAGCGGACTCACGCGATGCTCCGCCGGTTCGTCGAGGCGTGGTTCCCGAGCCTGGTCGGGATCCGGTTCAGCCACGCCTGGGGCGGCCCGCTCGGATTCCCGCGCGACTGGCTGCCGACGTTCTCGTACGACCCGCACACGGGGATCGCCTCGGCCCGCGGCTACACGGGCCACGGGGTGGCGACGGCGAACCTGGCCGGGCGCGTCCTGGCGGACCTCATCACCGGCGCCCGGACCGAGCTCACCGCGCTGCCCCTGGTCGGCCACCGGTCGCCGAGCTGGGAGCCCGAGCCGCTGCGCTGGCTTGGCGTGCGCTACGTCCAGGAGGCGCTCCTCCGGCTCGACGAGCGGTCGGAGCGCACCGGCACGCCGCCGTCGGGCAGGAGCCTGGCGGAGCGCCTCGCCGCTCGCTGAGCGTCCTACGGCGCCGCCACGTGGTCGGCCCAGCGGTGCTCGGGCTCGTAGCCGAGCAGCCGCCGCGCCTTGTCGATCGACAGGAGCGTTTCGCGGCCCTCGATCGGCCGGCGGAGCGGGACCGTCGGGAAGACCTCGGCCATGAGCTCGGCGCTCGGCCGGGTCATGACCGTGTCGGCGGCAGCCGCGATGCACACCTCGGCCCCGGACAGGTCGGCCTCCAGGCCGCGTCGGACCGCCTGGGCGACGTCGCGCACGTCGACGTAGCCCCACAGGTTCCACTTCCGGAGCCGGGCATCGGCCCAGTAGCCGGGGAACGCCGCGTAGTCGTCGGGCTCCATGATGTTCGAGATCCGCAGGCCGAGGAACGGGATCCCGGTCCGCCGCGCGAACTGGACCGCGAGGGTCTCGCCGGCCAGCTTCGACAGTGCGTAGGACGTCTCGGGCCGCGGCTCGATCGTCTCGTCGATCGGGGCGAACAGCGGGGGCGTGTCGAACGGCAGGCCGAGGACGGTCTCGCTCGACGCCCAGACGACCCGGCCGGACACCGCTCGCCTCCGCTGCGGCGAACACGTTGTAGGTCGACAGCGCATTGATCCGGAACGTCTCGCCTTCGGGGCGCAGCTCCGGCGCCGGGATCGCCGCGAGATGGACGATAGCGTCGGCGCCGCGGATGACGTCGTGGGCCTGCCCGAGGTCGGTCAGGTCGGCGACGACGCACAGGCCGTGAGCACTGCCGTCGCGAGTCAGGTCGACGTTGAGCACGTCGTGGCCGCGGTCGCGGAGGTCACCCACCACCCACCGGCCGGCCTTGCCGCTCCCGCCGGTGACGACGATCCGCATCAGCGGCCGGCCTTGAACGGGTAGACGACCCAGGCGTCGGTCGCGACGACGTAGTGGTCGGGCGTGGCCGGGACCATCGAACGTGCCGGCTTGTAGTGGATGACGGCCGTCGTCGGGATCCCGCCGGCGACACGGACTCGCTCGGTGACCGCGTGGATCGTCGTGCCGCTGTCCCAGACCTCGTCGACGACGAGGATCCGCCGGCCGTGGAGGAGCGGGTCGGAGGGGAACTGGAAGAACGTCGGCGCCGGCCCGGGCGCCCCGGCGTCGTCGTAGAACGCGACCGCCGCGACGAGGATGTCGCGGATCCCGAGCCGGTAGGCGAGCATCCCGGCCGGGACCATTCCGCCCCGGGTGATCGCAAGCATCGCGTCGTACTCACCGCGGACCTGCTCCGCCAGCATGGCGACGAGCCGGTCGAGCTCCGTCCAGTCGACGACCTCGCGCTCTGGAGCGGCGATCCCGACTCCGCCGGCCACGGCCGGGATCACGTGGACGACCGCGTCCGGGCCGACCGGCTGGTCGAGCGCCGTGGTCCGTTCGCCGTCGACGAAGACGTTGATGTAGTCGCGGATCGACGGGCCCGCGTCGCACAGCCGGTCCTCGATCCCGGGCCAGCGCTCGTCGAGCTTGCGGATCACCTCGCCCACCGTTGTCCCGCCGACGGTCGTGCGCCGCTCGACCCCCGGGACGAGGGCCGCCAGCGAGCGGGGCAGGATGACGGCTGGCATGGGCTCAGACGACGACCGCCTCAACCGACCAGATCGGCGGGAGGGTCGTCACGATCGAGCTCCAGCTCCCGCCGCCGTCGGCGCTCCCGAACAGCTGTCCCGTGCTCGTTCCGAAGTACACCCCGACCGGGTCGAGCTCGTCGCGGGCCATCGCCTCGCGGAGGACCCCGATGTGGGCGTTCTCCTGGGGCAGCCCGGCGTCGCCGCGGATCCAGTCGTCGCCGGCGTCGTGGGTCCGCCAGACGGCGGCCTTGCCGTCGGGCATGAGCCGGCCCTCCTCGGGCGGGGTCAGCGGGATGACCCAGGCTGTGAGGGGATCGCGCGGGTGGGCGACCATCGGGAAGCCGAACTGGCTCGGGAGGCCTGCGGAGATGTCCTGCCAGGTCAGCCCGCCGTCGGTCGAGCGGTACTGGCCGCAGTGGTTCTGCTGGTAGAGCCGCTCGGGCTCGCCGGCGGCCATGACCAGCTTGTGGACGCACTGCCCGGTCTCCGGGATCGGTCCCGGAATGAAGTCGGCCCGGACCCCGCTGTTCCGCGGCTCCCACGTGGCGCCGCCGTCGCGGGTCTCGAACGTGCCGACCGCCGAGATCGCCACCCACATCCGGTCGCGGTCGGTCGGATGCGGGACGATCGTGTGGAGAATGAGCCCGCCGGCGCCCGGCTGCCACGTCGGCCGGGAGGGATGGTTCGTGAGGCCCTCGACATGGGCCCAGGTGCGCCCGCCGTCATCGCTTCGGAACAGGCCGGCCGGGCCGACCCCCGCGTAGACCGAGCCGTGGGCGGCGGTCACGTTCCAGACCGCGCTGATCTTCGGGCCGTCATCGCCGTAGGTGATGCCGTCGCTCGACTGGGTCCAGGTCGCGCCGAGGTCGTCGCTCCGGAACACCGTCGGGCCGTACCACGGCGAGCCGCCGCCCGCGTAGAGCGTCCCGGTTGCCGGGTCGCGACTGATGTCCTGGATCGGGTAGCCCTCGCACGAAGGCCCGCGGATCGCCCACGAGCGACGCGCCGCGTCCGACTCGAGGATGAACGCACCCTTCTTGGTGCCCACGAGAAGCAGGATCCTGTCTGCCACGGCGTCCTCCTGGCCAGGCCGGTCCCGCGCCGGACCGGCGGCGATGCCTAGGGTAGCCGTCCGGGCGACGCGAGGTTCAGCCGGTTGACGGGGTCATGGCGGGCGTCCCGCTAGAATTGGCCTCCGATGGACGCAGCCGACCACCGACCCCCGCCGCGCCGACGCCGTGCGACCGGCATCCTCGCTGCCGCCGTGATCGTCCTGGCCGGGCTGGTCCTGGTCGGTGGCGGATTGGCGGCCCGGGGCCGCCCTGCGCCGTCCGCCTCGCCTCCGCCAACGCTGTTGCCCACCCCGGTCCTGCCCAAGCCCGGATCCCCGGCAACCGGCTATCTCGTGACCCCGGCCGACCTGGCCGACCGGATCGCCAAGGCCGACCAGGGTCTCGAGCCATGGGTCTCCGCGCGGGACGAGCTCCTGGCCGACGCGGATGCCGCCCTCCAGCAGGCCCCGCGACCCGCCGCGAGCCTGAACATCCCCGGTACCGAGGGCCCGTTCGTGGACGACACCGCGACCGCCTACGGGCTGGGTCTCGCCTACGCGGCGACGGGCGACGCGCAGTACGCCGAGGGGGCGCGGCGCTACATCATGGCCTGGGTCGACACGACGACCGAGCTCGTCAACGCGTGTGCCGACGACGGTGGCTGCCAGACGTCGCTCATCGTCGCCCGGGTCGTCCCGGGCTTCGTCTTCGCCGCCGACCTGATCCGGCCGTCGGCCGTCCTGAGCGAGACCGACGAGGCGGCGCTCAGGACGTGGCTCCACGACCTGATCCTGCCGATCCTGCCGACGCGCTCCGGCAACTGGGGCGACGCCGGGAACTTCTCGCGGGCGGTCATCTCCGACTACCTCGGCGATGGCGCGGGCTTCGACAAGGCGATGACCGAGTGGCGGTCGCGAATGGACGCCGTGCCACAGGACGGCTCGCTGCCGGACGAGATCCGCCGCGGCCGGGACGGGATGAGCTACACCCAGGAGGCGCTCCAGTACAAGATCGGCACGGCCCGGCTCGCCGAGCTCCGGGGTACCGACCTGTGGGGCTACGTCGGGACCGGAGGGGCTTCGCTCCGCACGGCGGTCGACAACCTGGCCAAGTACTGGTTCAAGCCGGAGGCGTGGCCGTGGGATCCCGCTGTTAGGGTGCCGTCGCCGAACCCGATGTGGGAGATCGCCTACCAGCACTGGAAGGATCCGGCCTGGCCGGCGATCTTCGCTGCGGATCGCCCGTTCGGGAAGGACGGCCACTCGGCGATCCGCTGGACCACGCTGACCAACGGGATCCCGATCGAGTAGGCGGCACCGCCGGCCCGCTGCGGCTCGCGGAACTCGCTGCGGCGCCTGGGACTCGGCGCGGCGCCTAGAACTTGATCGTGCTGACGACCTCCAGCAGGGGCGCCAGGATCAGGACCGCGACGACCACGATCGACACGATCGCGACCGTCCGGTTCGACACCTTCATGACCCGATGATAGGCGCCGGCGCCGCGGCGGGCCCCGGGCCAGCCCCGCCGCTCGAGGACCATCCCGGGGCCGGCCCTCGGGACGCAGGGCCGGCCGGCCGATCGGTCGGGTAGGCTCGCCCGATCACCGTCCAGGTCACCGGCGAGAGGTCCCAGCGTGTCCTCCGACTTCGGCCATCGGCGCGGCCGGCGGCCACCCCCCGGTCTCGCCCAGCTCCCGTGGCGGTCGGTCGTGAACCCGTTCCGGCCGGTCGAGGTCATCAGCGCAGACCAGGTCGAGGCGATCCACCGAGCATCGCTCTCGATCCTCCGCGAGATCGGCGTCGAGGTGCTCGGTGACCGGGCGCTCGACGTGCTTGCCCGGTCGGGAGCCGTCGTCGACCGGAGCCGGCGCAACGTCCGGCTCGAGGACGGGCTGGTCGAGGAGCTCGTCGCGAAGGCGCCGGCCGAGTTCACGCTCCACGCCCGCGACCCGCGTCGCGACGTCACGTTCGGCGGGCGCCACCTCGTGTTCTGTGCCGTCGGCGGACCGGCCTTCGTGACCGACCTCGACCGCGGCCGCCGACCGGGCAACCTGGCCGACCTCATCGACTACGTCAAGGTCATCGGGGGCCTCGACATCCTCCACCAGGAGGGCGGCGGCCCGCTCGAGCCGACCGACCTCCCGGTCGAGACTCGCCACCTCGACCTGTACCACGCCCTGGCGACCCTGCTCGACAAGACCTGGCACTGCCTCGGGTTCGGGCGGGTCGTCGTCGACGACGCGATCGAGATGATCTGCCTGGCCCGCGGGATCGACCGCGACCGGCTGCTCCGCGAGCCGAGCCTGATGACGATCATCAACACGAACTCGCCGCTCCGGCTCGACGGCCCGATGTCGGATGGGGTCATCGAGCTGGCGAGCCACGGCCAGGCGGTGGTGGCCACGCCGTTCACCCTCGCCGGGGCGATGAGCCCGTCGTCGCTGGCCGGAGCGCTCGCCCAGCAGAACGCGGAGGCACTGTTCGTCATCGCCCTGGCCCAGGCGGTCCGGCCCGGCGCGCCCGTGGTCTACGGCGGGTTCACCTCCAACGTCGACATGCGGACGGGCTCGCCGGCGTTCGGGACCCCCGAGTACGTCAAGGCCGCGTTCGCCACGGGCCAGCTCGCCCGGCGCTACGGCCTGCCCTGGCGGTCGTCGAACGTGACGGGATCGAGCGTCGTCGACGCCCAGGCCGCCTACGAGTCGGAGATGGCCGTGTGGGGGGCGGTGATGGGCGGGGTCAACCTGCTCTACCAGGGCGCCGGCTGGCTCGAGGGCGGGCTGACCGCCTCGTTCGAGAAGCTGATCGTCGACGTGGAGATCCTCCAGATGATGGCCGAGGTCCTCGTCCCCTTCGAGGTCGACGAGGCCAGCCTCGGGATCGACGCGATCGCCGAGGTCGGTCCGGGCGGTCACTTCTTCGGCTCGCCCCACACGCTCGAGCGCTACGAGACCGCATTCTACCGGCCGCTCGTCTCCGACTGGCGCAACTTCGAGACCTGGCACGAGGACGGGGCCAGGACCGCGACCGAGCGCGCGAACCGGATCTGGAAGCAGCTCCTCGCCGAGTACGTCGAGCCGCCGATGGAGCCGGCCGTCCGCGAGGCCCTCGACGCGTTCGTAACCCGGCGAAAGCGAGAGATCGCCCCGAGCTGACGGATTGTCCGGCCCCGCGGCACCTGCTACCGTAGCCATATTGTTACCGAAGGCTCACACCGACGATGACGAGGAGGCGCCCGATGGGATCCGGTTCGGGGACGAGGGAACGACCCCTGGCAGCTCAAGACGCCGCCCGGCACGTCCGACTACACCATCTACCGCGACGAGGCGGCCGATCCACCGGCCCTCGTCTGCACCGTCGGCGGGACGGTCCTGCGCTATCACCTCCGGGCAATCGACGACCTCCAGGCGATGCTCCGCGCTCACGGTGACTGGATGCCGTTGGGAGGCGCCGACGAGCAGAAGCCGGCGGCGGAGGGCACCGTCGAGGCGTGGGCCCGCTCGCCCGACAACCCGGTCGGCGGGTGGTACGGCCTCAAGAAAGGGCTGCGCGGCCGCTTCGGCGTGTACATCCCGCCGCTGATGGAGGCCCTCGGGCTGGCCGAGGTCGAGCACAACCCCAGGAACAACCGGATGCGCGCGACCTGACGAGCGTCGGGTGGGGTGCCCGCGTCAACCCAGCCGCCCTCGGGCATCACCCGAACGGTATGATGCGATCCCGCCGGGGCCGTGCTGGAATCCGGCCGCAGACACCCGTGCGCTCAGATCAGGCCCGCTGATCGCTCGGCATTGAACGGTCGTCGCCTGTCGAGCGACGGCTGAATCGTGGCCACACTTGGAGGGAGGCGATCATGGTCGACCTCGGACCGAAACGGATCGCCGAGTTCATCCGCCCCTTCCGGGTGGAGCCCGGGCGGCGGGTCCGGCTGCCGCGCGACTTCGACCCGTCCGGGACTCGACAGGTCTCGACCCGCGAGGCGAAGGAGATCCTGCGCGAGGGGATCGACCTGCTGGCCGAGTATCAGATGCGCCTGGCCGCCCAGGACACCCACGGCGTCGTGGTCGTCCTCCAGGCCATGGACGCCGCGGGCAAGGACGGCACGATCCGCCACGTGATGAGCGGGGTGAACCCCCAGGGGGTCGAGGTCCACAGCTTCAAGATCCCCTCGTCCGAGGAGCTCGACCACGACTACCTGTGGCGCTACGCGCGGCGGCTGCCTGAGCGCGGCCACATCGGGATCTTCAACCGCTCGTACTACGAGGAGGTCCTCGTCGTTCGCGTCCATCCCGGGATCCTGGCCAACCAGAAGATGCCGTCGGAGTCCAAGCGGGGCGACGTCTGGAACCGACGCTTCCGTGAGATCAACGACTGGGAGCGCTACCTGACCGACCAGGGCTTCCGCATCGTCAAGCTCTTCCTCAATCTCAGCAAGGAGGAGCAGCGCCGCCGGTTCCTGTCCCGGATCGACGAACCCGAGAAGAACTGGAAGTTCAGCGCGAACGACGCGAAGGAGCGCTCGCGCTGGGACGACTACCAGAAGGCGTTCTCCGACGTGCTGTCGAAGACGAGCACGGACTGGGCGCCCTGGTACGTCATCCCCGCTGACGACAAGCCGTTCGCCCGGGTGGCCGCCGCCGGGGTGCTCGCCAACGCCCTGATCGAGATCGATCCCCGCTTCCCGCGGGTGAGTCGCGAGGCGCGCGAGGCCCTCCAGGTCGCCAAGACCGAGCTCGAGGGGCAGGCTCCTCCGGGTGAGGCTGCCGATCCGGTCGCCGAGGAGCTGGCCGCCAAGACGGCGCGGAAGGCGAAGAAGGCGAAGAAGGCGAAGAAGCGCAGCTAGGACATCGACCCGGCGGGCGGTCGAGGGGCGCGTGACCCGGCAGCCGGCTCGCGGAGGAGGACCGTCCATGACTCAGTCCAGCCCAACCCCTGCCTCGACGAGTGCCGCGACCGCCTGGCATGCGCTGAGCGTCGACGATGCGCTCAAGGGTCAGTCCGTGTCGATCGAGGGGGGCCTGACCACGGCCGAGGCCGAGGCGCGCCGTGCGAAGTACGGCCCGAACGCCTTCGCCGAGGCAAAGAAGGCCTCGAAGCTGCAGCTGTTCACCCGCCAGTACGCGGACCCGATGCAGCTCGTCCTCCTCGTCGCGGGCGTCGTCTGCCTCTTCCTGCCCGGTCAGTTCTACACGGGCGTCTTCCTGCTGCTCCTGACGATGTTCAACGCCTGGATGGCCATGAACCAGGAGGGCAAGGCCGAGGCGAGCGCCTCGGCGCTCCAGAGCATGATGGTGGTCAAGGCGAAGGTCCGGCGGAATGGCGAGCTCGCCGAGATCCCGATGGACCAGCTCGTCCCCGGCGACATCGTCAACATCGAGGCCGGCGACCTCGTCCCGGCCGATGCCCGGATCCTCACGGCGGCGACCCTCGAGATCGACGAGTCCGCCCTCACCGGTGAGAGCGTACCGACCCCCAAGGAGGTGGAGCCGGTCGCCGCCGACGCCGCGCTCGGTGACCGGGTCGACATGGCCTTCATGAACTGCCAGGTCACCCGCGGCTCAGCCACGGTCCTCGTCGTGACCACCGGAATGGCCACCGAGGTCGGCCACATCAGCGGCATGCTCCAGGCCACCGGGGTCGAGAAGACCCCGCTGACCAAGCAGCTCGACGCGCTGACGAACCAGATCCTCGTCATCGCCGGCATCGCGCTCGTGATCTCGATCGGTCTCGGCCTGTACCGCGGCATCCAGGCCCAGGAGCTGTTCCTGAGCGCCGTGGCGTTCGCGGTCGCGGCGATCCCGACCGCGCTCCCGGCGGTCACCACGGCCATCCTGTCGAAGGGCTCGCAGACGCTGGCAGCCGCCGGAGCAATCATGAAGCGCCTGCGCTCCGTGGAGACCCTCGGGTCGACCTCCGCGCTCAACTCGGACAAGACCGGAACCCTCACCCTCAACCAGATGACGGCCGTCCAGATGGCGATCGTCGGCCGGCGCTATTCGATCAGCGGCGACGGCTACCAGACGACCGGCCAGATCACCCACACCGGCGGCCAGCCGGACGTCCCCCTCGAGCAGTACCTGCTGCCGATGGCGCTGTGCGCCGACGCCGAGGTCCGCGACGGCGAGCTCGTCGGCGATCCGACCGAAGGAGCGCTCGTCGTGCTGGCGGCGAAGGGTGGCGTCGACGCGGCGCTCACCCGAGAGCAATATCCGCGGGTGGCGACGCTGCCCTTCGACGCGGCCTACAAGATGATGGCCACCTTCCACCGGATGAAGGACGCGAGCGGCAAGGACGTCATCCGCGCCTACATCAAGGGCGCGCCCGACCAGCTCCTGGCCCGGGCCGTCGCCGCCCACGGCCCGGACGGGACGGCGGTCCCGATCGACCAGGTCCGGGACGGGGCGAACGCCGAGAACGAGCGGCTGGGCCAGATGGGCCTGCGGGTCATGGCGACCGGCGAGAAGGACTTCGACCCGGCGACATTCGACCCGAATGCCGACCTGCTCAAGGCGATCGACGGCCTGACGGCGCTGGCGATGGTCGGCATCGTCGACCCGCCGCGGCCGGCCGCGAAGGCCGCCATCGCCCAGGCCCACGCGGCCGGGATCCAGGTCCGGATGATCACCGGCGACCATGCGGTCACAGCCGAGGCGATCGCCCACCAGCTCGGAATCGAGGGCCGGGCGATCACCGGCGCCGACTTCCGAGCCATGAGCGACGACGAGGCGATGCGCCAGATCGACGGGATCGGGGTCATCGCCCGCGTCTCTCCCGAGGACAAGGTCCACCTCGTGGATATCCTCCGGAAGAAGGGCCACGTCGTCGGGATGACCGGCGACGGCGTCAACGACGCGCCGGCCCTCAAGAAGGCCGACATCGGCATCGCGATGGGGATCACCGGGACGGAGGTCTCGAAGCAGGCCGCGGTGATGATCCTGACCGACGATAACTACGCGACGATCGTGAAGGCCGTCGGCCTCGGACGCTCCGTGTACGACAACCTGATGCGGTTCATCCGCTTCCAGATGGCCGGCCTGTTCGGGTTCATCGCGACGTTCCTCGGCTCGTCGCTGCTCAACATCCTGGGCGGGATCCCGTTCCTCCCGCTCCAGACGATGTGGCTCAACTTCACCGTCAACGTCTTCCAGGCGATCGGTCTCGGCTACGGCAAGCCGCGAGAGGGCCTCATGGAGGTCCCGCCGCGGCCGAAGGAGCAGCAGATCATGCCCCGCCGCCTGATGACCTGGCTCGTCTTCTGCGGCCTGGTCATGGCCGCGGGCACGCTCGGCGTGCTCGCCTGGGCGGACGGCCAATACGGGGACGTCATCGCCCGAACGATGGGCGTCACGGTGTTCTCGCTGTTCCGCCTGTTCTCCTCGCTGGAGACCGCTGACGTGGACGAGTCGCTGTTCGGTGGGTCGATCCTGGCGAACCGCCCGCTGCTCGTCGGGACGGCCCTGTCCGTGGTGACGATCATCCTCGCGACCGAGCTCCCGCTCTTCCAGCGGCTCCTCGGCACGGCGAGCCTCTCGCCCGACCAATGGGCCATCTGCATCGTCGTCTCGCTGTCGATCGTCGTGGTCGAGGAGGTCCGCAAGCTCCTGAAGATCTCGACGACGGAGGCCCCGGACCTCGTGGCAGCCGCGCCGGCGGCCGCCTGACCCGAGGAGGGCCGTTGCCTGCGACCCGCGGGAAACAGTGCGTTCACATGGGCCGTGTACTGTCGGGCCGATCTACAGCGAGGCGGTGAGGCCATGCCCCAGACGTCGATCCTGCGCCCGGATCCCGCGGCAGGGGGGCGGTCAGCCCACGCGACGATCCGGGAACCGGGCGGGCCGGGCACGCCTTCGTTCGACGGAGGAGACCCGATCGCGGCCCCCGCAGACGCCATGGACGAAGGGACGCGGCCGCCCGACGCCGATGGCCGACCCGAGCCGGTCCTGGACGAGGATACGGCGGCCCACTTCTTCGGCTAGGTGCGGCGACCGCCGTTCCGGGGCGCCTGCTCCGCGGACTCCGAGGTTCGCGCCGGAAGCGAAAGGGTAATCGAGTGAAACCCAGCGGTCAGGGGTCGGCCACACCGGACTTATCGGGCCGCTCCGACCCAACGGGGTCGAGCTCGCCCCTCGGTCCGACCACGACGTCGGCCGGGACGAACTTCAGCCTGTTCAGCCGACACGCGAGCGGGGTCGACCTGCTCCTGTTCGACGATGTCGAGGCCGACCGACCGGCCCACACGATCACCCTCGATCCCGGCACCCACCGGACGGGCGACTACTGGCACGTCTTCGTGCCCGGAATTGGACCCGGCCAGGCCTACGCCTACCGGGCGCGGGGGCCGTTCTCCCCCGTGGACGGGCTGCGGTTCGATGCCGATGCCGTGCTCCTCGATCCCTACGGTCGCGGGGTCGCGGTCCCCGCGGACTACCGGCGCGAGGTCGTCGCCGATCCGGTGCGCCGGATGGCCAGAGCCATGAAGAGCGTGATCGTCGATCTCGACGGCTACGACTGGGAGGGCGATCGACCGCTCGGGCGACCCCTTCACGAGACCATCGTCTACGAGGCACACGTGCGCGGCTTCACGGCCCACCCCGGTTCCGGCGTGCCGGTCGGTCGAGGTGGCACGTACGCCGGCTTCATCGACAAGATCCCCTACCTGGTCGAGCTCGGGGTGACCGCCGTCGAGCTGCTCCCGATCTTCCAGTTCGACCGGTGGGCGGCGCCGGACGGGTTGGTCAACTACTGGGGCTATCAACCCGTGTCCTACTTCGCACCGCACGCGGCCTACGCCAGTGGTGGCGAACCCCAGGGGGCGATCGACGAGTTCCGGGCCCTGGTCAAGGCGCTCCACCGGGCCGGCCTCGAGCTCATCCTTGACGTCGTCTACAACCACACCGCGGAAGGGGGTCCCGACGACCCGACCTTCTGCTTCCGGGGCCTGGCGAACGACGATTACTACCGACTGGCGGACGACCGATCGCGCTATGCGGACTACACGGGCACCGGCAACTCGCTCGATGCCAACAACCCCGTCGTGCGACGCCTGATCCTGGACAGTCTCGAGTACTGGGTTCGCGAGATGCACGTCGACGGCTTCCGGTTCGACCTCGCCGCGGTCCTGTCACGTGACGAGGCCGGGCGGGCCATGGTCCACCCGCCGACCCTCGAGGACATCGAGCTGGACCCTGTCCTCGCCGGGACCAAGCTCATCGCCGAGGCCTGGGATGCCGGTGGCCTCTACCAGGTCGGCAGCTTCGTCGGCGAGCGCTGGCTGGAGTGGAACGGGCGCTTCCGGGATGACGTTCGCTCGTTCGTAAAGAGTGACGGCGGAGCGGCCTGGGCGATCGGCCAACGATTCCTGGCGAGCCCGGACATCTACGGTCCCCGCGGACGCCCGCCCCAGGAGACCGTCAACTTCGTCTCCTGCCACGACGGCTTCACGCTCAACGACCTCGTGAGCTACGACGGGAAGCACAACGACGCCAACGGGGAGGACGGCCGGGACGGGAACGACCAGAACCTGAGCTGGGACTGTGGGGTCGAGGGGCCGACCGACGATCCCGACGTGGAGCGGCTCAGGCGGCGCCAGATCAAGAACTTCCTGGCGATCGAACTCCTGGCGCTCGGCGTGCCCATGCTCCTCATGGGCGACGAGGTCCGACGCACCCAGCGCGGGAACAACAACGCCTACTGCCACGACGACGAGCTCACCTGGTTCGACTGGTCCGGGCCCGAGCGCCATGGCGACATCCTGCGCTTCACGCGGTCGCTCATCGGGGCTCGACGCCGGCTGACGGCAGTCCTCGGCGGCTCCGACGAGATCCCCCTCCTTGACCTGCTCCGGGCCGCCGACGTGACCTGGAGCGGCGTCCAGTTCGGGCAACCCGACCTCGGTCCGGCGTCGCGCAGCCTGGCCCTGACGATCGGCGCTCCGGCCGGCTCGCTCGAGCTGCTCCTGAACGCGTACTGGGACGGCCTCGAGTTCGAGCTCCCGCCGCCGGACCCGGAGCTTGAGCCGTGGCGGCGGGTCATCGACACGACCAACGAGTCGCCCGACGACTTCATCGTCTTCGAGGACGCCCCACCGGTCCGCGGCGCGACCTGCCCCGCCGGTCCGCGCTCGGTCGTCGTCCTCGCCGCCCGCCGGATCGCCGCTCCGGCCGGCGCCGACGGTGGGACGGCGCGATCGTGACCGGCACCGAGCGAGAGCGGCTGCGCGACGCGGGTCACCCGGAGGAGGGTCTCGAGACCGCCAGCCCCTGGTACCGCTGGGGGCCCTACCTGAGCGAGCGGGCGTGGGGAACGGTCCGCGAGGACTACAGTGCCAACGGCGACGCGTGGGCGTACCTCCCGCACGATCACGCCAGGTCCCGTGCCTACCGCTGGAACGAGGAAGGCATGGCCGGGATCTCCGACCTGTTCAACCGCCTGTGCCTGTCGCTCGCGCTCTGGAACGGTCGGGATCCGATCCTCAAGGAGCGGATGTTCGGGCTGGCCAACAGCGAGGGCAACCACGGTGAGGACGCCAAGGAGTACTGGTGGTACGTCGACGCCGTCCCGAGCAGCGCCTGGCTGCGTTGGCGGTACCACTATCCGCAGGCGGCGTTCCCGTACCAGCGACTGATCGAGGAGAACCGGTCGCGGACGAGGCTCGAACCCGAGTTCGAGCTGCTCGACACCGGGATCTTCGACGACGATCGCTACTGGATCGTCGAGGTCCACTATGCCAAGGCCGATCCGACCGACATCCTGATGCGGATCTCGGTCCGCAATCGAGGCCCAGAGGAGGCGACCCTGCATGTCCTGCCCACGCTCTGGTTCCGCAACGAGTGGGCGTGGGCCCCCGACGCCGAGCGGCCGGTCCTCTTCGCCTCCGCCGACGGGACGACCGTCCTGGCTCGGCACGCCCAGGTGGGTGAGTACTCGCTCCATGTGGGTGGTGACCCGGACGGCGACCAGCCCGAGCTGCTGTTCTGCGAGAACGAGTCGAACGTTCCACGGCTCGACGGTGCGCCGGCGGTCACGCCGTACCCCAAGGATGGGATCAACGACCACGTCGTCGGCGGGGCGGCCACCGTCAATCCGGATCGGACCGGGACGAAGGCTGCGGCCTGGTACCGACTCATTGTCCCGGCCGGCGGTTCGGCCGAGGTTCGCTTAAGGCTGCGACCAACGTCGGCTCCGCGAGCTGGCCGATCGAAGGGCACGCCCGACGGTACCCTCGGCCGCTCTTTCGACGTTACGATGCGCCGGCGCCAGGCCGAGGCCGACGAGTTCTACGCCGACCTTCGGCGCCCAGACGCCAGCGACGAGGAGGCGCGGATCATGCGCCAGGCGTTCGCCGGGATGCTCTGGGGCAAGCAGTTCTACGCGTACAACGTGAGCCGCTGGATCGACGGCGATCCGGGCCAGCCAGTCCCGCCGCCCGAGCGCCGGCACGGACGGAATGCCGCCTGGCGCCACTTCGACGCCAACGACATCCTGTCCATGCCGGATCCGTGGGAGTACCCATGGTTCGCGGCCTGGGATCTCGCATTCCACGCGATCACCCTGGCTCACGTCGACCCGGCATTCGCGAAGTACCAGCTGCTCGTGCTGCTGCGCGAGTGGTTCCAGCACCCGAACGGAGCTCTGCCGGCCTACGAGTGGTCGTTCGACGACGTCAACCCGCCGATCCACGCGGGAGCGGCGCTGCTCGTCTTCGAGATCGACGGCGGACGCGACGTCGCGTTCCTGAAGCGCGTCTTCCACAAGCTGCTGGCGAACTTCACCTGGTGGCTCAATCGCAAGGACCTCGAGGGCAACGACCTGTTCGAGGGCGGATTCCTCGGCCTCGACAACATCGGGGCGTTCGACCGCTCCCACGTCCCGGCGGGCGTTGAGCTGGAGCAGTCCGACGCGACCGCCTGGATGTTCCACTACTGCCTGGCGATGCTCCAGATCGCGACGATCCTGGCCGACGCCGATCCGGCGTACGAGGACCTCATGACGACGTTCCTCGAGCACGCCGTCAGGATCGCCGTCGCGATGACCAGAAGCGGCTTGTGGGACGATGCCGACGGGTTCTTCTACGATCGGATCCGGCTGGCCGACGGCACGAGCCTCCCGCTCCGGGTCCATTCGATGGTCGGGCTCATCCCGCTGCTTCCCAACACGCCCGTCCCGGCGTCGATCGTCGAACGCGGCCGGGAGCTCGGCAAGCACTTCGCGCGGTTCGTGGCGAACCTCCAGGTATCTCCGGATCGGGTGCGCGAGGGTGGCTACGTCAGCGGCCTCCCCGGGCATGAGTCGCTCCTGCTCAGCGTCGTCCCGCCGGCCCGCCTCGAGCTGACCCTGGGCGAGATGCTGGCGGAGGACGGGTTCCTCTCGCCGTACGGGCTCCGCGCCCTGTCGCGGAGGCACCTCGCTGAGCCGTTCCGGATGGACCTCGGCGGTTTCACCGCCAGCGTCGACTACGAGCCCGGCGAGTCGACGTCGGGTCTGTTCGGGGGCAACTCCAACTGGCGGGGGCCGATCTGGTTCCCGCTCAACTACCTGGCCATCGAATTGCTCCGGCGCTGGGATACCCGGTTCGGGTCGTCGTTCACGATCGAATACCCGACGGGTTCGGGCCGACGAGTCCGCCTGCGGGACGTGTCGGCCGACCTGATCCACCGGCTGGTCTCGATCTGGCTCCCCGACGCGGACGGCCGGCGGCCGGTCTACGGCCCGTACCGGAAGTTCGATGATCCCGAGTGGCGCGACCTGCTCCTCTTCCACGAGTACTTCCACGGCGACACGGGAGTCGGCCTCGGCGCCTCCCACCAGACGGGCTGGACCGGACTCGTCGCCCACCTCCTGTGTCGCGGCGGCACGCTCGATCTTCTCGAGCATCCGCCCGGCGAAGCGGCGGCGCGCTCAGCGCGGGATTCCGGCGCCGCGGCTCAGGCCGGGTCGACCGCCTGACCGCGGCCCTCGAGGGCCGCGTCGATGTCCCAGCCGAGCGCGAGCGCGAGCCGGGGAGCCGAGGCGACCAGGCGGACCGACCCGAGCGCCGGGCCGAGCGCGACGAGCTCGGCGACGATCTCGGCGGTCGATGCTCCCGCGCCGAGCGCCTCGGCGACGCCCCACTGCAGCGCAGCGTCCGGCGCGTCAACCGAGATCAGCCCGGCCAGCCGCACGAGTGCCAGGACCCTCGGATCGAGCTCGTGGGCAGCGACGTCCTCGCCGCTGAGCACGTCCTCGACGCAGCGTGGGTCGTGGATCGCGAGACGGCGGAGCAACTCTTCGTCGGCTGCCATCGGCCTCACTCGCGCCGCCACCGGCACCGCCCTCGCCGCGTGGCAGCACTCCTCGCGCCGCCGTCGTCTGTCGAGCGACCGCCCACGCGTCGAGTCCATCAAACGCGCCCAGGGCGCTCCTCACATCACCCGTTCGGGATGAATTCTCGCGGCCGGGTCCCGAGGCCCGCCTGGTGCCGCCGAGAAATCACCCGACCGGGATGACGACGGCGGGCGCCGACCCGCCTACGATCGAAACGATCGATCCGCAGCCGAGGAGGGAGCAGATGCGCCGGTTCGTCGTCGAGGCCGTCATCGACGCGGTCATCGCGCTGGTGATCATCGTCCTGCTCAGCCTCATCGTGGTCGCCCAGCCCTTCCCGTTCGGCAGCAGCTCGGCACCGATCATCCAGCTCCGCGGCGCCGGGCTCGTCGGGTTCCTCATCTGGGCGGCGATCCTCGTCCTCGTCAACCGGTTCGCCCGGCCGGTCCTCGTCGCATTCACCGGCCGGCTGCTGCTGTCGACGATGGGCGCCTTCCTCGTCATCATCAACGCCTTCGCGCTCTGGCTGACCTCGCTGATCAGCCCGATCAAGATCGGCCTGGTCGCCGACCCCACGCTGCTCTGGCTGCTCGTGGCCGCTGCCCTGTACACGCTCCTCTCGGGCCTGGCCAACGCGGTCCTCGGGCTCAACCGCCCGAACATCGGCCCCGAGAGCGACCGCTCGGTCTGGCGGTTCCTCGAATCCCTGCCGACGCCCCGGCGGAACGTGATCATCGAGAACCTCCGGCTCCAGCAGGTCTACGACGCGCTCTACTCGAACGCGCTCGACATCACCCTCGAGAACACGCCGATCGGCCCGATCCGGCGCTGGTTCGAGAAGCGGGTCCTCGGCGAGGAGGACGCGCTCACCGGCGAGACCGGTCCGGCCCGGATCCGGGCGATGCTCCAGCAGCTCGGGCCGACCTACGTGAAGATCGGCCAGATGGCGGCCAGCCGGGCCGACCTGCTCCCTGCCGAGTGGATCGCCGAGCTGTCCAAGCTCCAGAGCGAGGCCGCTCCGTTCGGCTGGGACGATGCCAGCCTCATGATCGAGAACGAGCTCGGCCATCCGGCCGACGAGCTGTTCGGGTCGATCGAGCATGAGCCGTTCGCGGCCGCCTCCACCGCCCAGGTCCACCGGGCCACGCTCAAGGACGGCACGCTCGTCGCGGTCAAGGTCCAGCGGCCGCGGATCGTGGCCAAGACGAAGGCCGACCTGGGGGTCATCCAGGAGCTGGCGACGATCGCCGAGCGGCGCTTCTCGATGGCCCGCAAGATCGGCGCCCGGGGGATGGTCGACGAGTTCGCCAAGGGGGTCCTCAAGGAGCTCGACTACCGCAACGAGGCCTACCACGCCCGCCGGCTGGCCGACGGGATGACCCGCTTCCCGCAGATCCACGTGCCCGTCGTCTACGACGAGCTGTCGGGCGAGCGGGTCCTGACGATGGAGTTCGTCAAGGGGATCAAGATCTCCAAGGTCGACGAGCTCCGCGAGGCTGGTCTCGACACCGCCGCTCTCGGGTCGGTCTTCATCCGGGCGATCATCAAGCAGGTCCTGATCGACGGGTTCTTCCACGGGGACCCGCATCCGGGCAACGTCCTGGCCGATCCCGAGACGAACCAGATCGTCTTCCTCGACCTCGGGCTCGTCGGCCAGCTCGACCGCCAGCAGCGGCTCGACCTGCTCGGCCTGATCTACAGCATCAAGAGCGTCGACATCCCGGGCATCGCCGACGGGCTCATCGCCCTCGGCCAGCCCTCGCGGGGCTTCGACGAGGCCGGCTTCCGGAACGACATCGACCGGCTCGCCCGCCAGTACCTGGTCTACGGCAAGGCCGATACGCTGGGCGCGGCCCTGGGCGCCTTCCTGTCGGCCGTATTCAACAACGGCCTCCGCCTCGACACCCAGCTGACCCTGGCGATGAAGGCGGTCATCCAGGCCGAGGAGACGGCCCGGGCCCTGTCCTACGACCTCGACCTCGGCCAGGCGGCGGCCGAGGAGGCCCGCGCCGCCCTCCTCGAATCGATCACGTCGGAGCGGCTCCAGAAGCAGTTCACTGACTCGGCCATCCGGATCGGCAAGGAGGTCGCCAGGCGGGTCCCGTCGATGGAGGTGGCCGCGTTCAAGTGGCTCGACATGTTCAACCGGGGCAAGATCACCATCGAGGTCGACACCTCCTCCCTCGGCCAGCAGGTCGACAAGATCAACGACATCGGGCGCCAGGCGACGGTCGGGATCGTGGTCGTCGGCCAGCTGATCGGCACGGCGATCGTGATGGCCATCCTGCTCCAGCCCCAGCTCGCGCAGTTCCAGT
Source organism: uncultured Chloroflexia bacterium (assembly GCA_963708065.1). Taxonomy (GTDB): domain Bacteria; phylum Chloroflexota; class Limnocylindria; order Limnocylindrales; family CSP1-4; genus Chersky-267. The sequence continues at coordinate 359,536 of CAVPRZ010000009.1, read as the reverse complement.
CATTCGCCTATGTCGCGATGATCGCGTTCGGCCTCACGCTGGTGGTGAGCTTCGTCGTGCTCTTCCGGATGCTCTTCGGGCGTAGCGGCGAGGACGAAGAGCGGACGGGGCGACGCCGCTGACGCGACCGCGGGTCAACCGGCTCGCGCGCTCCGGCGCGCCGCCCGCGCGGCCTGCCGAGCGGCGATCGCGGCCAGGATGTACGGCTGGACGATCATCACGGCCGCCACCGCAAGCACGATGAGCGCGGTCAGCTCCGCCCCGGCCTGGAGCATGACCACGGTCAGCAGGATCACCATGAACGGGGCCTTGAAGAGGACCAGCAGGAACCCGGCCATCACGCCGCCGATGAGCACGTCGACCGGGAGGCCGGGGAAGACCAGGCTCAGGGCCAGGGCGACGCAGGTCGAGGCGAAGATGGCCGGGAACGTCGGTCCGCCGAGGAACCCGCTCTTGAACGCGACCGCGAGCAGGGCGAGCTTGACCAGGGCCATGAGGAGCAGCTGGACCGGCCCGTAGTGGGCGGGGTCCGCGACGACGGTCTTGATCTGCGACTCACCCGAGAACAGGACGATCGGGGCCACCACGCCGACGCCGCTGAAGATCAGCCCGGCGAGAAGAGCCCGCTCGACCTCGCGCCCCTCGAACCGCCCGAAGATCGCCGCCGCCGCCCGGAAGAGCCCACCGGCGATCACGGCGAGGGCGAGCCCGAGCAGGCCGAAGAGCACGACGAGGACGACGTCCGAGGGGTGGTATCCCTGGCTCGCCGGAAGGTGGAGGTAGTTCTCGAGGCCCGAGCTGCCGGCCGCGAGAAAGATCAGGTAGCCGATCGAGCCGCCGATGAGGTTGGCGGGCAGGGTCCGGCTCTTCGTCTCCGGGTCCTTCACGAGCTCCGCGCCGAGGACGCCCGTGAACAGCGGGTTGGCGATGAGGCCGTTGTAGGCCGATGCGAGCGTCGAGAACACGAGCTGCGGGCGGTGCTCCGCCGGGATTCCGACCTTTTCGTTGTAGAGCGCGGCGAGCTTGGAGGCGATGCCCCCGATGCCGCCCTCGGGTCCGAGCACGGCCCCCGAGAACAACGAGACCCAGGCCATGACGACGTTCAACGGAAGGGTGCGCCAGGCGATCCTGGACACGTCGCCGCCGAGGCTGTCGAGCATCGACTCGTCGAGGTTCGTGGGCGCGTGGCGGTACTTCACCAGGAGTCCCACCGCCAGCGAGAACGGCAGGCAGATCACCGGGAACATCCACGGGTTCGCGGTGACGAAGTCGTTCTCCCACAGGAGCCGGTTGACCGTCTCGAACACGACGAGCCAGGCGAGCACCGCGATCGCCCCGATCACCGCGACGACGACGACATGGAGATACGGGTGGACGGGCTGAGCGGTGGAGACCTCGGGCCCGGCGGACTCCGCCTCGCCTGCACCAGTAACGGACGTGAGGGTGGCCGCGGTGTCACTCGAACGGGTGGACAACCGGGCACCTCACGAGGCGGATCCGCGCTGGGACGACCGGCGGACTGTACATCAGCGGGACGGCGGGGACGGCGCCGATGTCGGCGGTCTGCGGATTCATCCCGTCCGGGTGATGCGAATCCGGACTGACCCGGGTTGGATTCGATGACCCGTGGCGCGGCGGGCTCGGAGGAGGTTGGGATGGCGGCTCGAGCGACTCGATTCAGGACGCCTCGCTGGCTGCTCAACGGGGTCCTGCCGATCGACCAGGCTCGGATCCCGACCGAGGTCATCGCCGGCTGCACCCTCGCGGCGCTGGCGATCCCGGAGGTGATGGGCTACACCAAGATCGCCGGGACGCCGGTGATCACCGGCCTGTACACGATCCTCCTGCCGGTCGCCGTCTTCGCCCTGCTCGGCTCGTCGCGCCACCTCGTCGTCGGGGCCGATTCCGCCTCCGCCGCGATCATGGCCACCGGCCTGGTGGCGATGGGTGCGACCGCCGAGTCGACCCAGTACGTCGAGCTCGCCTCGCTGTGCGCCCTGATGTGCGCCGTCCTCCTGGTCGGGGCCCGGATCCTCAAGCTGGGGTTCATCGCCAACTTCCTGTCACGGAGCGTGCTCATCGGGTTCCTGACCGGGGTCGGGATCCAGGTCGCGATGGGCCAGTTCGGTGGGCTGTTCGGGGTCAGCGAGGGCAGCGGCACGACCCTCGAGAAGTTCGCCAATGCGCTCAAGGCGATCCCGACCGAGACGAGCGTGCCCACCCTGGTCGTGTCGGTCGCGGTGCTCGTGACGATCGTCGGGCTCGAGCGGGTCAACAAGAAGATCCCGGGCGCCCTCATCGCGGTTGTCGGCTCGATCGTCGCGAGCTACTTCCTCGACCTCCCGGCTCACGGCGTGACCGACCTCGGGACGGTGCCCGGCGGGCTGCCCGCCTTCGGCCTGCCGACCGAGGTCATGACCGCGGCCAACATCGAGGCCCTGCTCCCGACGGTGATCTCGATCGTCGTCGTGATCCTGGCCCAGAGCGCGGCGACGTCGCGCGCCTATGCCGTGAAGTACGACGACAGCTTCGACGAGAACGTCGACCTCATCGGGCTCGGCCTGGCCAACGCGGCAGCCGGCATCTCCGGCACGTTCGTCGTCAACGGGAGCCCGACGAAGACCGAGATGGTCGACAGCGCCGGTGGCCGGAGCCAGCTCGCCCAGCTCACGACGGGCGTCGTCGTCCTCGTCGTCCTGCTCTTCCTCACCAAGCCGCTCGCCTGGATGCCGAACGCCGTCCTGGCGGCGGTCGTGTTCCTCATCGGCATCCGCCTCATCGACTATCACGGGATGGCCGACATCTACCGCCTGCGCCTCGGCGAGTTCGCCGTGGCGGCGATCACCGCGGCGACGGTCGTCGTCATCGGCGTCGAGCAGGGGATCATCCTCGCGATGGCCCTCTCGGTGGTCGAGCACATCTACCACAGCTACCGTCCGTACGACACGCTCGTCGGCCTGACCGGCGAGGGGCGGCTCCGGTTGACCACCCCGAGCGAGCCCATCCAGGTTGCGCCCGGCGTCATGGTCTATCGGTTCGGGGCGAGCCTCTACTACGCCAACGCCGCCCGGTTCACGGGGGAGGTCCTCGACCTCGTCGAGGGCGCAGACCCGCCGCTCACCTGGTTCGTCATCGACTGTGGGGCGATCGGCGACGTCGACTACTCGGGCTCCGACGCGATCCGCCAGATCCTCGGCGAGCTCGGTCGGAAGAACGTCAGCCTGGCCCTGTCGGACGTCAACCCGAAGGTCCGGGGCCTGCTCGACGCGTACGGGCTGACGGGCAAGATCGGCGCCCAGCGGATCTTCGACACGTTCCAGGACCTGCTCGAGGCCCGCGCTCGAGGCAGGACGACGCCCAGCGACCCCGCGGCCCCGCCGGAGCCGGCAACCGGGCCGGCGGACGGCTGACGGACTTGACCATGGTCAGGGCTCCGCTGCTGACGCGGAAGGAGCGGGCGGAACAGGGCACGGCGGCGCGGGCGCGCATCCCGCTCGAGGCGCATGCCGCCTGGACAGCCGCCCCCGACCGCCCGGATCCAGTCGCGCTTCTCGAGGAGCAGGCCCGGACGCGGATCCCCTACCTCGTCCCGGTCCGCTACGGACGGATGGCCGTCTCGCCGTTCACGTTCTATCGCGGAGCGGCGCTGCCGATGGCGGTCGACCTGGCGCCGACGCCGACGAGCGGTCTCGAGGTCCAGGCCTGCGGCGACGCCCACCTCTCGAACTTCGGCCTCTTCGCGTCGCCGGAGCGGGAGCTCGTGTTCGACGTCAACGACTTCGACGAAACGCTGCCCGGTCACTGGGAGTGGGACCTCAAGCGCCTCGTCGCGAGCATCGTCGTGGCCGGGCGGGAGCGGGGCTTCACCCCCCACGACAACGGCCACGCCGTTCATGCCTGCGTCCACTCCTACCGGGCCCGGATGGCGGAGTACGCGGCGATGCCTGCGTTCGACGTCTTCTACGCAAGGGTGGATGCCAGCGAAATCACCACCTACGTCAACAAGCGGTCGCGCCCGTTTCTCGAGTCGACCCTGGCCAGCACCACGAAGCACGACAGCATCCACGAGCTGCCCAAGCTGACCGAGCTCGGAGAAGGCGGCGTCCGCCGGATCGTCGACCATCCGCCGGTCGTCACCCATCCCCCAGAGCTGACCGTGCCCACCGAGGTCACGACCCTGGCGGCCTACCGCGACACGCTCCAGGAGGATCGGCGCGTGCTCCTCGACCGCTACCGACTGGTCGATGCCGCGCTCAAGGTCGTCGGGGTCGGGAGCGTCGGCCTCGCCGCGTTCGTCGCTCTCCTCGACGACGGCAGCGGGGAGGACCCCCTCTTCCTCCAGGCCAAGGAGGCCGAGGCGTCGGTCCTCGAGCGGTTCCACGGGCCGAGCCGGCGTGCCAGCCACGGCGAGCGGATCGTCATCGGCCAGCGCCGGCTCCAGGCGGTCAGCGACGTGCTGCTCGGCTGGACGGTCGGCCCCGGCGGCCGGCACTTCTACGTGCGCCAGCTCCAGGACCAGAAAGGGACGGCCGTCATCGATGCGATGACCTACGACGACCTCGTGTCGTGGGGTCGGCTGTGCGGCTGGGCCCTCGCCCGCGGCCACGCCCGATCCGGCGACCCGGTGGCCATCGCCGCCTATCTCGGCGACGACAACGCGCTGGACCACGCGCTCGCGACGTTCGCCGAGGCCTATGCCGACCAGACCGAGCGGGACCACAAGGCGCTCCTCGCGGCGATCGACTCTGGTAGGGTCACCGCCGAACGCGGGGTGTGACAGGAGGATTGACCCAGTGCGCCGACTCTCGATCGTCGTGGCGACCGTCGCCGCCTCACTCGTCCTGACCGCCTGCACCTCGGGGGGTGGCTCGTCGAGTGCCGGCCCGACCGCCTCGCCGACGCCGACCGCCACCCTCGAGGGTGGTCGCTGGACCCTCACGTCCTACAGCACCGGGGGAACGATGACCGACGTCCCGGCGGGCGTCCACGCCGATGCCACGTTCACAGCGGGCAAGGTGGCGGGCTCGGCCGGCTGCAACGGGTTCAGCGGCAGCTACACCCTTTCGGGCAGCTCGCTTACCTTCGGCCCGATCGCGTCGACCCAGATGGCCTGCCAGCCTCCGGCGGATACCGTCGAGTCGGCCTACCTCGGCAACCTGGCCAAGACGGCGAGCTACACCCTGGCGAGCGACACGCTGACCCTGCTCGATGCCTCCGGCGCGAAGCTGCTCGTGTTCGGTGCCGCAAAGGCGGGTGGGCTGACCGGCGTCACCTGGCACGCCATCGCCTACAACAACGGCAAGCAGGCGGTCCAGTCGGTCGCGGCCGGGTCCGATCCGACGGCGGTCTTCGCCGCGGACGGGACCGTGTCCGGGAACGCCACCTGCAACACGTACAACGGCCCGGTCAAGATCGAGGGCAGCCTCATCAAGATTGGGCCGCTCATGTCGACCCAGATGGCCTGTGCCAGCGACGAGCTCAACGCCCAGGAGGCCGCCTTCCTCGCCGCGATCCAGGCGTCCGAGACGTACGACATCCGGGGCAACCGGCTCGAGCTGCGCGACGCCAACACCGCGCTCATGGCCGAGTTCGAGCAACGCTGACCGACGGCGCGGATCGTCGGCCCACCGCCGCCGAGCTGCGCCCGGTGGCGCCTGGGGTCCACCCATGACGACCGGTCAGCGGCCGGACCTCGCGACTGCGCTCGGGCTCCTTCGCCGGCTCTTCCGGACCTACGTCCCGATCGTCCGGTGGTTGCCGGCCTACCCGGCGGCGTGGCGTCGCAACGACATCCTCGCCGGGGTCGCGTCCTGGGGCGTCATGGTCCCGGTGGCGATGGCCTACGCCGAGCTGGCGGGCGTACCGCCCGAGGTCGGCCTGACGACCGCGTTCGCGGCCCTCGCCCTGTACGCGATCCTCGGGACGAGCCGCCACCTCAAGGTCACGACGAGCTCGACGATGGCGGTCATGTCGGCGGCGGTGGTCGCCCCGCTCGCCGCCGGCGACCCGACCCGGTACCTGGGCCTGAGCGCAGCGCTCGCCCTCGTGGTCGGAGCCATCCTCGTGGCCGGCGGGCTCATCAGGATCGGGTTCATCTCCGACTTCCTGGCCAAGTCGGTCGTCACCGGCTTCGTGTTCGGCCTCGCGATCACGATCATCGTGGGCCAGCTCCCGAAGCTTCTCGGGGTTCCCGGGACGAGCGGCGGGATCGGCGAGCAGCTGGTCGGGCTGGCCCACAACCTCGACGCCACGAACCCGTGGACGCTGGCGGTCGGGCTCACCACGATCGGCGGGGTGCTCCTGTTCCGGGCGATCGCGCCGCGGATCCCCGGTGCGCTCGTGATGCTCGTCCTCGGCATCGTCGCGAGTGTGGCGTTTGACCTCGAGGCCCACGGCGTGAGCGTCGTCGGGGACGTGTCGACCGGCCGGCCGAGCCTCGGCCTGCCGGCGATCCAGCTGACCGACCTGCCGTTCCTGGCCGCCGGCGCGGCGGGAATCGTGTTCCTGGCCGTCGGCGAGTCGCTCGGCGCGGCCCGTGCCTTCGCCTCGCGACACGGGTACGACATCGATCCCGACCAGGAGCTGATCGCGCTCGGCGGGGCGAACCTCGGCTCGGGCCTGTTCGGCGGGATCACGGTCGACGCGAGCCTCTCCCAGTCGGCGACCGGCGAGGCCGCCGGGACCCAGTCGCAGGTCTCATCGCTCATCACCTCGGCCCTCGTCCTGGCGACGGCGATCTTCCTGGCCCCGCTGTTCCAGGATCTGCCGAATGCGGTCCTGGCCGGAGTCCTCGTCACGTCCGTGCTGAGCCTGATGGACGTGCCCGAGCTGCGCCGGTTCTGGGCGCTCCGCAGGACCGACTTCCTGGTCGCGCTGGTGGCCATCGTCGGGGTCATCACGACCAGCGTCCTCGTCGGCATGCTCATCGCGGTCGGGCTATCGCTGGCCAGCCTGCTCTATCGGGCGAGCCGGCCGTACATCGCCGTCCTCGTCGAGGTCGAGGGCCGGACGCAGGCGTTCGCCGACCTGAGCCGCCACCCGGAAGGACACCCGGTCCCGGGGATGCTCCTCCTGCGGCTCGACGCCCCCATCTACTTCTTCAACGCCAACGTCGCCAGGGGCGAGGTGCTCAAGCTCCTCGACGAGAGCTCCCCCCGCCCGCGGGTCGTCGTCCTCGACATCGGAGCGACCGGCGACCTGGACACGACGACCTCGGACATGCTGCGCGACCTGGTCGGTCGTCTCCGCGGCGAGGGCGTCGAGGTGGCCCTGGCCCAGGTCAAGGGCCCGGTCCGCGATCGGATGCGTCGGGCGGGGCTCATCGATCTCATCGGTGAGGACCGGCTCTACCGGACGGTCGGCGAGGCCGTCCGGGTCCTCACTCCGGACGTCCCCGCGGCGGCCGAGGCGACCCCGGCGCATGACGACGGCGAGACGCCCGGGGCCAGCTGATCCCGCGGTCTCGGCCCGGGTGTCGGCCGCCGGACCCCCCGTCGTATGCTTCCGCGCGTGACGATCGACGATCGACGGACCGCTCCACGCCTTCGCCCGGTCGGCCCCGGGCTGCCGGCGGAGCCGCGCCTGGCGGTCCTGCCGGTCAAGCTCCAGCCGCCTCCGACGCGACCCGGAATGGTCCCCCGCAGGGCCATCGTGGATCGCCTGATGGCAGCGCGCGCCCGGATCGTCCTGGTCCGGGCGCCTGCCGGTTACGGCAAGACGTCACTCTTCGCCCAGTGGGCCGAGGCCGATCCGCGCGAGGTCGCGTGGATCTCGCTCGACCCCCACGACGACGACCCGATCGTGCTCCTCTCCTATGTCGCGGCCGCGATCCATCGGATCCAGCCGCTCGATCCCGAGGTCGCCCGCACCATCGCCGGGCCGGCGGCATCGGTGAGGACCCGGCTGATGCCGGCGCTGGCCGGCGCCATGGCGGCGTTGGAGCGCCCGGTCCTGTTCGTCCTCGACGACGCCCACGAGCTCCACCACCCCGATGCCGTCGACTCGGTCGTCCTGCTCGCCGCGCAGCTCCCGCGCGGGTCGCAGGTCGCCCTGGCGGCGCGCGCCGAGCCCGATCTGCCGATCGCCCGGTTGCGTGCTCGCGGGGAGCTGCTTGAGCTCGGCGCCGGGGACATCGCCCTCGACGTCGACGAGGCCGGCTACCTGCTCACCGCGGTGGGGCTGGACCTGCCGGGGGCGGGGGTCGCGGAGCTCACCCGGAGGACCGAGGGCTGGCCGGCCGGGCTCTACCTCGCCGCGCTGGCGATTCAGGCCGGCGGTCCGGCGGCCGCGAGCGCAGCCTCGTTCAGCGATCGCGATCGCAACGTCGAGGACTACCTGCGCGCCGAGATCACGTCGACCCTCTCGGTGCGCGAGCTGCGCTTCCTGACGCGGACCTCGGTCCTCGACCGGTTCAGCGCGTCGCTGTGCGACGCGGTCGTCGGCCGGCGCGGCTCGGCGGCGATGCTCGCCTCGATCGAACGGGCGAACCTGTTCCTCGTGCCGCTCGGCCAGGAGCGCGAGTGGTACCGCTACCACCCGCTCTTCCGGGCGATGCTCCAGGCCGAGCTCGAGCGGCGCGAGCCCGGTCTCCGGGCCCAGCTCCAGCTCCGGGCGGCAGACTGGTGCGAGGCCAACGGGTTGCTCGAGGAGGCGCTCGGCTACGTCTTCGAAGCCGGCGACCTCGATCGCGCCGCGGTCCTCTACGAACAGCTGGCCCTGCCGGTCTTCCGGAGCGGGCGGCTCGCCACGCAGCGTCGCTGGCTCGACCGGTTCGACAACGCCTCGCTCGAGCGACACCCTGCGACGGCGGCCCTGGCTGGTCTCGGGTTCGCCTTCGTCGGCGATGCCGTCCAGGCCGACCGCTGGGTCTCGGTGGCTGCCCGCGGCGAGGTCGCGCTGGCCGAACCCGCGGCCCCCGGTAGCTCGGGGGCCTCCCCGGTCTCGCTCGTGGCCATGGCACGCGCCGTGACCATGCCGGATGGAGCGGACCGGATGCTCCACGACGCAACGCTGGCCATGGAGCTCGAGCCGGAGTGGAGTCCGTTCCGGGCCTTCGCGCTCGTGGTCGCCGGGGTGGGCCAGCAGCTGGTCGGCGACGTCCTCGCCTCCCGGACGACGCTCGCGGCGGCGGCCGAAGCGGGGGAGCGCCTGGACGCGCAGCCCGCCCGGTCGATCGCGCTGTCCGAGATGGCGCTGCTGGCCTCAGACCGCCGCGACTGGCCCACTGCCGAGTCCTACGCGACCAAGGCTCGCTCCGTGGTGGTCGGGGCAGGCCTCGACGACTACCCGGTGACCGCGCTGGCCTTCGCGGTCGCCGCCCGGACGATGGTCCATCGCGGCGACCAGATCCGGGCACGGTCCGACCTGACCCACCTCGCCGGGATCGTGCCACACCTCACCTGGGCGGTCCCGTGGCTCGCGATCCAGGCGCGGGTGGAGATGGCCCGCGCCCATCTCGGCCTCGGCGAGGTGGCCATGGCCCGGGCGCTCATCAACGGGATGGACGAGGTGCTCGCCCACCGGCCGGACGTCGGCACCCTTCGCGCGACGGTCGACGCCCTGCGGGCGCAGGTGGCGGCCTCCACGGTCGCCACGCGAGCCGACTCGCTGACCGAGGCCGAGCTGCGGCTCGTTCCGCTCCTGCCGACCCATCTCTCGTTCATCGAGATCGCCGAGCTCCAGGTCCTCTCCCCGAACACGGTCAAGAGCCAGGCGATCTCGATCTACCGCAAGCTCGGGGCGTCGTCGAGGAGCGATGCCGTCGCCCGGGCCAGGGAGCTCGGGCTGCTCGAGCGCTAGTCGCCCGCCGGTCCTTCCCTCGCGTGCCGGGGCCCATCGGATCATGCCGATGGGATGAAACGTCAGGTTGCGCGGCAGACTAGGATGCGCGGATGACGACCGCCCCGAGCCCTGCCACCAGGGAGCTCGTTCCCGACTGGCTCGAGCACCTCGCGGCGCTGTCCTGGCGGGTGCTCGTCGTCGCCGCGCTCGGCCTCGTCCTCATCTACCTTGCCGGGGTCCTCGGAACCGTGACGGCGTCGATCCTGGTCGCGCTCATCGTCGCGGCGACGTTCGCCCCGTACGTCATCGCGCTCCGCAACCGTGGCTGGTCCCGGATCAAGGCCGCCGCCGCCGTGTTCCTCGGGGCGTTCGTCGTCATCGGGGTGACCCTCCTGCTCATCGGGCTGTCGTTCGCTCCGTACGTGAGCCAGCTCATCGACTCCGTCCAGTCCGGGCTCACCACGCTGAACGACGATCTCGCCGCGCAGTCGGTCCCGCCCGCGGTGATCAGCTCGCTCGACAGCGTCGCGACGACGGTCAACGACTGGCTGTCCAGCAACGTCGGTGCAATCGCCAGCGCGGTCGGGAGCGTGGCCACCGTCGTGATCCTCGGCGGGTTCCTGACCTTCTTCCTGCTCATGGACGGCGACAAGGCGTGGGTCTGGGCGTCCCAGTTCGGCCAGCCCTGGCAGCGCGAGCGGATCTCGGAGAGCGGCCACGAGGCGCTCGCCCGGGTCGGCGGCTACCTGCGCGGGACGGCCATCCTGGCCTCGACCGACGCCGTGTCGGACTTCATCTTCCTGTGGCTCCTCGGCGTCCCGCTGGCGGGCCCGCTCGCGGTCCTCGTCTTCTTCGGCGGCTTCATCCCCTACGTCGGCGGGTTCGTCACGACGTCCGATCTGCGTGCTCGTGACCCTCGCGAGCCAGGGGCCACAGGCGGTCGTCCTGCTCCTGCTCGGGATCACCGCGATGAACATCGTCCAGGGCAACCTCCTCGCCCCGATCATCTACGGCAAGACCGTCCACATCCATCCCGCGATCGTCCTGATGGCGCTGCCGGCCGGTGCCGCACTGTGGGGGATCGTCGGGCTGTTCGCGGTCATCCCGGTCGTCGCCCTGATCATGGCCGTGACGGGCTCGCTGATCGAGGTGATCGCGCCGGCGAGCGAGGGCGGGTCGCTCGTGCCGGGCTGGCTCGATCGTCTCGCCCAGTGGAGCTGGCGGCTGCTGGCGGTGCTCGCCCTGCTGGGCGTCGGCCTCGCCGTCGCCGTCCAGCTGCCGGCCGTCGTCATCCCGATCGTCCTGGCGATCGTCATCGCCGCGACGCTGAGCCCGCTCGCCAGGCGGCTCAGGGACCGTGGCTGGCGACCAACGACGGCCGCGCTGGCCGCGACGGGCGGCGGGTTCCTCATCACCACGGCGATCATGTTCCTCGCTCTCTGGCAGCTCGTCGATCAGGCAAGCGAGATCGCAACGAGCGCGAGCTCCGGAGGCGGTTCGGTGGACGCGTCGGCCGGCTTCCTCGCCGGGTCTGCCGCCGCCCTCGCCGGTGCGGCGGGCTCCGGGCTCCTGAAGACCGTCGCCGATCTCGTCGCCGGCATCTCGGCGCTCGTGCTGTACCTCGTCCTTGCGGGGCTGGTCTGCTTCTACTTCCTGCGAGACGCCGAGCCGGGCTGGCAGAAGGCCACGTCGCGCCTGAGCGACTGGCGGCGCCAGGAGGTCACCGCGGCCGGCCAACGAGCGGTGGGCGTCCTCGGCGGGTACATGATCGGGACCGGCGCGATCTCGCTGTTCGGTGCGGTCACCCAGGCCCTCATCATGTGGGTGCTCGGGCTGCCCCTCGTCCTCCCGCTGGCGGTCCTGTCGTTCTTCGGCGGCTTCATCCCGTACATCGGGTCGTTCGTCACGACCGGGATCGCGTTCCTCGTGACGGTCGCGGTCGGCAGCACGCAGGACATCATCGTCATGGGCCTGTTCACCATCGTCTTCAACATCGTGCAGGGCAACTTCGTCGCCCCGCTCGTCTACGGCAAGGCGGTCAACATCCACCCGGCGATCATCCTGATGGCCATCCCGGCCGGAGCGGACCTTGCCGGGGTCGTCGGGATGTTCCTCGTGGTGCCGTTCCTCGGCGTCGTCGCCGCGACGTGGCGGACGGTCCTGGAGGTGTTCGGCGACGAGCCTGCCGAGCTGCCGCCGGCACCCGCGCCCGAGCCCTCGCCAGTCGGCGGGGCGGTCGCGGCCGAGCCCAAGCCCGAGCCCGCCGGCTGACCCGCGACCGGCCGGTGGGGCAGGTCGCCAAGCCTCGAGCCGAGCCTGATCGCCCGGCCGAGCGCGGCATAGGATGCCAAGCCTCCCAGCCGAGCCCGTTCCTGCCATACGTTCAACGGGCGAACGCTCGCCGGGGTTGCGGGACGTCGGGGAGCCCGGCTCGCCCCGATTCGTCCCGCGCCGAACGCGCGTCGGGACGGATTCGCTTGGCTTCAACGGCGCATTCCCCTTGGAAACCGGCGAGCGTTCGCCAGATGACCGGTTGGCAGGGGCGCGGAGGGGCGCGAGCCGGATCCCGTGCCCGAGGGCCGGCCGGGTGTTCCGGGAGCCGGCACACGCAGCGACCGGGCGGCCCGTCCGATGCCGGTTGCTCCGCCAGCCGGAGCGCATGGCGGCAGAGCGTCCCGTCCACCGCCCGTCGCTCCGCCAGACGGAGCAGGCGACCACGCGCCGGGCCAGCGGACCGGCGAACCGGACGGCGGTCGCCTGGGCGGCGTCCTCGAGATCTCGCACACCGCGGACGGATGTCGCACGATAAGGGCGCCACGGACCGGCCGTGGCACGCGAAACCGACGATCCTCGGCGGCCGGGGCGGGGCGTCGACGACGACCCGGTCTGCCCAACGCCCGCTGCCCATCTCCCGGAGGTGACCCGATGATCACTGAACCCCTCGCCCGGCTCCTCGTCGAGCAGATCGGCCACGAGCTGGGCGCACATCAAAAGTACCTCGGGATCTCGATCTACTTCCAGCGCCAGAGCCTGGCCGGCTGGGCGAAGGTCTTCCACGATCAGGCGATCGAGGAGGCCCAGCACGCCGAGCGGATCATGTCGTTCCTGGTCGACAACGAGGTGCGCTTCGAGCTGCCGGCGCTCAAGTCGGCGACGACCCGCTACCGCAGCGCGAAGGCCGCCGTGGAGACCGCCCTCGAGAGCGAGGTCAAGGTGACCGCCCTGTTCGAGGCGCTCGCCAGCGCGGCCCGGGACGCCGGCGACCACCGCGGGCTCCAGTTCCTCCAGTGGTTCATCGACGAGCAGGTCGAGGAGGAGCGAACGATGCGCGGGCTGGTCGATCTCATCGACAGCGGGATCAACCTCTTCCAGGCCGAACCGCTCCTGGACCAGATGACGTAACCAGGGTACGGGCCGCGTCTCAGGGCCCTCGAAGGAAGTGCCGCTAGACTGGTCCAGCGGCCGATCCGGCCCGCGACCCACCGGAGCCGCCCGCGATGGCGCATCCTCCAGAACCACCAACAGTCCCGCCTCCGGAGCACCGGCTCCGTCGGTTCGGTCGGCGTGCTCGCCGCGCCGGACCATTCGTCGGCGGGATCGTTGCTGCCCTCGTCGCGGTCTGGCTCTACAACTGGCTCGCCCCACCGCCTCCGCCGCTGACCCAGGGTGACGTCAATCGGACGGTCGCCGACGCGCTCGCCTCGGCGACCCCGGGCCCGGCGCTCTCGCTCGAGGCCTACCAGGCCGTCCAGCCATCGCTCGTCCTGATCCAGACGACGCGCCCGGCGGAGAAGGGATCGAGTGGCGACGGGCTCGGCAGCGGCGTCGTCGTCAGCACCGGCGGTGACATCCTGACCAGCCTCCACGTCGTCGCCGGCGCGACGACGATCAAGCTCACGTTCGCCGACGGGTCGACCTCGCCCGGCGAGGTGGTGACCCAGCAGCCCGACCACGACATCGCGGTGCTGCACGCGACCGAGCCGCCGACCAACCTCGTCCCGGCGGTCCTCGGTGACCCGCGCTCGGTGCAGGTCGGGAGCGAGGCGTTCGTCGTCGGCAATCCGTTCGGGCTGTACGGGTCGATGAGCTCGGGGGTCGTCTCGGGGCTCGGCCGGTCGTTCAAGCTGCCCGACAGCGACATCGTGCTCAACGGGCTGATCCAGGTCGATGCCGCGGTCAACCCGGGCAACTCGGGCGGGCCGCTGGTCAATCGCAGCGGCCAGGTGGTCGGGATCGTCGCGGCGCTCATCAACCCGACCAAGGAGGATGTCTTCGTCGGGCATCGGCCTGGCCGTCCCGATCGACGTCGCGGGTGGAGCGGCGGGTCTGCCCGCCTACTAGCCGGGCGGGGCCCGCGCCGCGACGACCAGCCGGTTGCCGCGGGACATCAGCACATGGAGGTGGCGGTCGATGGATCACGAGACGAGCGATGAGCGGGGCCTGCCGATGGAGCGCGTCCTGTACGAGGTCAAGAAGGTCATCGTCGGGCAGGACCACCTCCTCGAGCGGCTCGTCGTCGCGCTCCTCGCCCGCGGGCACCTCCTCGTGGAGGGCGTCCCGGGGCTGGCCAAGACGATGGCCATCAAGACGCTTGCCGAGACGATCGGCGGCGAGTTCAAGCGGATCCAGTTCACCCCGGACCTGGTCCCGGCCGACCTGATCGGGACCCGGATCTACAACCAGAAGACGGGCGAGTTCAACACCTCGCTCGGTCCCGTCTTCACGAACCTCCTCCTCGCCGACGAGATCAACCGGGCACCGGCCAAGGTCCAGAGCGCGCTGCTCGAGGTGATGCAGGAGCGCCAGGTCACGATCGGGCGCGAGACGCACAAGGTGCCCGACCCGTTCCTCGTGCTGGCGACCCAGAACCCGATCGAGACCGAGGGGACCTACGCCCTGCCCGAGGCCCAGGTCGACCGGTTCATGCTCAAGGTCCTCATCGGCTACCCGAGCCCGACCGAGGAGTTCGCGATCGTCGAGCGCCAGACGGGCCCGGCGGAGCTGCTCCAGAAGGTGCTCACCACGGACGAGCTCCTCGAGCTCCAGCGGAAGGTCGACAAGGTCTACGTCGATCCGGCGCTGACCGACTACGCCGTCCGGCTCGCGACGTCGACCCGCGACCCGGCGCGCGTTCGGGATGCCCGAGATCGCCCGGTTCATCACCTACGGGGCGAGCCCGCGGGCGTCGATCAACCTCATCCTGACGGCCAAGGCCCTGGCCTTCGTCCGCGGCCGCGACTACGCCCTGCCCCAGGACGTCCGGGACATGGTCCGCGACGTGCTCCGTCACCGCCTCGTCCTGTCGTTCGAGGCCCTCTCCGACGACGTCGCCAGCGACAACCTGCTGACCGTCATCCTCGATCGTGTCGTGGCACCGGTGGTGCCGCTCCAGGAGCCGAGCCACGTCCGCGTCAGCGCCTGAGCGCGTCCTCCAGCGCCTCGACTGGCAGGTCATCCGGCCGCTCGACGGCCTGCTCCAGGGCGACTACCGGAGCCTGTTCCGCGGCAACGGCGTCGACCTGGCCGACCTGCGCGAGTACCAGCCCGGCGACGACGTCCGCTACATCGACTGGAACGTCACCGCCCGGATGGACACGATCCACATCCGGGAGTACATGGAGGACCGCGAGATCACGCGCCTGGTTCCTGCTCGACCTGAGCCCGTCGGTCGACTTCGGGACCGTCGACTCCGAGCGCGAGAAGCGGACCGTGCTGATCGACTTCGTCACGACGATGGCCCGCCTGCTGACCCGGCGCGGCAACCGGGTCGGTGCGATGTTCTACGCCGACCGGGTCGAGCGCACGATCCCGCCCCGGAGCGGTCGCGACCAGGTCCTCCGGCTCATCGACCAGCTGCTCGAGCAGCCGCGCCTGGCGAGCGCGCCGCTGACCGACCTCGGGCCGATGCTCGAGGCCGGCGCGCCGGGCGATCGGTCGCCGGTCGCTCGTCTTCGTGATCTCCGACTTCATCAGCACGCCCGGCTGGGAGCGGCCGCTCCACCTGCTCAACCGGCGCCACGACGTCGTCGCGATCCGCCTGGTCGACCCGCGCGAGGTCGAGCTGCCCGACGTCGGCCCGCTCATCCTCCAGGACGCCGAGACCGGCGAGCAGCTCTACGTCGACACCGGCGACGGGCGGTTCCGGCGTCGCTTCCGTGAGGCGGCCGAGCGGCGCGAGGCGGCCGTGAGCGACGCGTTCAAGCGGTCGGGCGTCGAGGCGCTCGCCCTGTCGACCGACGAGGACCTCGTCCGCGCCATCGTCCGGATGGCGACCCTCCGCCGTCGGCGGCGCCGGAGGTAGCCGTGTCGTTCATCTGGCCGCCCATGCTCCTGCTGCTCGTGCTCATCCCGCTCGGGGTCTGGGCGTACCGGGCGATGGAGCGGCGCCGCCGGCTCGCCGTCGAGGCGACCAGCGGCCTGGGCCTCGGGCGCGGGGCCGCGGGGCGGCGGTCCGGCTTTCGTGCCCGGATCCCGGCGGTGCTGTTCGTCGTCGGGCTCGCGATCCTCGTCGTCGCCCTGGCTCGGCCGCAGAGCGTCGTCGACCTGCCGCGGCGAGCAGGGGACCGTGATCCTCGCCTTCGACGTCTCGCGGAGCATGGCCGCCGACGACCTCAAGCCGACCCGGATGGACGCCGCCAAGGCGGCTGCGAAGGCCTTCGTGGAGCGCCAGCCCCAGGGCGTCGTCATCGGCGTCGTCGCCTTCAGCGAGCGGGCTCGCGGTCCAGGCCCCGACCGACGACCAGGCCGCGGTGCTCGCCGCGATCGATCGGCTCGGCGCCGGAGCAGGGGACGTCGCTCGGCCAGGGGATCCTGGCCTCGCTCAACGCGATCGCCACGGCGGAGGGCGAAAGCACCTCCGGGCTACTACACGAACCGGTCGCCCACGCCGACGCCGGAGCCGACGCCCGGTCCCGGCGGGCTTCCACGCCCCGGCGGTCATCGTCCTGCTCAGCGACGGCGAGAACACCGAGTCGCCCGATCCGCTCGCCGCGGCCCAGACCGCCGCCGACCGCGGCGTCCGGATCTACACGGTCGGGATCGGCAGCACGACCGGGGCGACCCTCGACCTCGACGGCTTCAAGGTCCACACGCAGCTCGACGAGGCGACCCTCCGCCAGATCTCCGACCTCACCGGCGGGGCGTACCACGCCGCGGCCGACGCGGACGCCCTGAAGTCGGTCTACGACCAGCTCGACCTGCGCCTGACGATCGAGCCGCAGGAGATCGAGATCACGTCGCTGTTCGCGGGCGCCAGCATCCTCGTCCTCGTGATCGGCGGGCTCGGCTCGCTCGTCGTGCTGGGCCGGCTGCCGTGACCGGGAACGCGCGACACCCGCTGGGAGGGCCTGGCCGATGACCTTCCTGTGGCCGGGCCTGCTCGCGCTCCTCGCGCTGGTCCCGATCCTGGTCGTCGCCTACGCCTGGAGCCTCCGCCGCCGTCGCCCGGTCGGGGTGCGCTACTCGAGCCTGCAGCCTGGTCCGCGAGGCCCTGCCCCGGGTCGTCGCGGGTCCGGCGCCACCTGCCCGTCGCCCTGTTCATCGCGGCCGTCGGGTCGCTCGTCGTCGCCCTCGGCCGGCCGGTGGCGGTCGTCGCCGTCCCGACGAACCAGACCACGATCATCCTCTCGATCGACGTGTCGGGGAGCATGTGCTCGACCGACATCCCGCCGAGCCGGCTGCTCGCCGCCGAGGACGCCGCGGCCTCGTTCGTCCAGCGCCAGGGTGGGGCGACCCAGATCGGGATCGTCGCGTTCAGCGGCTTCGCCGAGCTGGTCCAGCCACCGACGAACGACGAGGAGGTCCTGCTCGATGCGCTGCGCAGCCTGACCACCGGCCGCAGGACCGCGATCGGCAGCGGGATCCTCGAGTCGATCGACGCGATCGCCGAGATCGACCCGGCCGTCGCGCCGAGCGTCGTCGAGGGCCGCCCCGGGGTCGAGCCGGCGCCGGTCGTCCCGGGCGCCTACGTCCCGGACATCGTCGTCCTGCTCACCGACGGGGTCGCCAACGCCGGGCCGGCCCCGCTCGACGCGGCGCAGCAGGCGGCCGATCGCGGCGTTCGCGTCTACACGATCGGCTTCGGGACGGCCGACGGGGGATCGTTCGACCCGGTCTGCGCGACCCAGTTCCTCGGACGCGAGCCGTTCGGGGGCCAACCGGGAGGCGGGCTGCCGGGTGGCGGCGGAGGCAGGTTCCGGCGCGGGATCGACGAGGACACCCTCCGCCAGGTCGCCGCCCTGACCGGCGGGACGTACCACCCGGCCGAGAGCGCGAGCCAGCTCGAGGAGGTCTTCCAGGACCTTCCGACCTATCTCATCACCAAGCACGAGGTCATCGAGGTCGGCGTCGGGTTCGTGGCGCTCGCCGGGGTCTGCCTGGCCCTGGCGTTCCTGCTCGGCCGGGCCTGGCGCCCGCTGCCCTGAGCGCGGCTTGCACCGATTTCGGGGGTCGACCCTGCTTGGACGTGCCCCTATGATGTGGAACCGCGGTCCCCGGCGTCTCCAGGACCGCGGATCGAAGGAGGGAGTCCGAGTGCAGTTCATCATGGCGATCGTGGCGCTGCTGATCGGCGCAGCGTTCTGTTTCGGGGGCTGGCGGTTCTTCCTGGTCCTGTTGCCGATCTGGGCGTTCGTGATCGGCTTCAACCTCGGGACCGACGCGATCAGCGGGCTGTTCGGTGAGGCGACCCTGGCGACCGTGACGAGCTGGGTCGTCGGCTTCGTCGTCGCCGTGGTCTTCGCGATCTTCTCGTACCTCTACTACTACGTCGCGGTGGCTATCCTCGGCGGCGCGGTGGGCTATGCCATCGGCACCAGCGCCTGGGGGCTCATCGGCAACGAGTACGGGTTCGTCGCGTTCGTCATCGGGCTCGTGTGCGCCGTCATTGTCGGCGCGGGGGTCATCCTTCTCAACGTGCCGAAGTACCTGGTCATCGTGCTCAGCGGCCTCGGCGGGGCGGCGACGATCCTGTGCGGCTGGTTCATCCTCATCGGCAAGGTGCCCTTCGACGCGATCCACTGGGTCCAGGTAGGCGCGCTGATCAAGGACAGCTGGTTCTACCTGATCGTGTGGGGCGTCCTCGCCGCGGCCGGGATCGTCGTCCAGTGGCTGGCCACCTCGGTCGGCCCCGACACCTACGAGCTCGAGCGGAGCCGCTACCGCTACGGCTGAGCCGGGGCGTCAGGCCGAGTCGAGCTTGCGCGGAGTCCGGCGGACGACACTCCGAGCGGGCGGTCGTACTCACCGCATAACCGGCGACCACTCTCCGGCGCACCGAGGCCGCTCGCCCAGGCGGGCGGCCTCTTCGCGCTAGACGCGGAGCGCCATCTCGAGGCGATCCGCTTCTCGACTCAGTCGGTCGAGCTCGGGCTCGGTCAGGTCGATGTCGGCCGCCGCGGCGTTCTCCTCGAGCTGCTCGATCGTGTGGGCTCCCGGGATGGCGATGACGTTGCCATGGGAGATGACCCAGGCGAGCGCCACCTGGGCTGGGGTCGCGCCGTGCGCTCCGGCGACGTCGGCGAGGGCCTCGAGGAGTGGCCGGGCGCGACGTCGGTTGCGCTCCAGCGCCAGGGGATTCCGGCGTCGTGCAGCCATCCCGGTCCCCGTCGGCCCGGCCCCGGCCGACGCCCCGGGCGAGCAGCCCCTGGGCCAGGGGACTGTAGGCGATGACGACCCGGTCGCGATCGCGCGCGTACGGCACCAGATCCCAGCGGGGCGACGGGCTTGCCAGGCTGAACCGCACCTGGTTGGTCACGACCGGCCGTCCGAGCGCGCGCTCGGCGACGCGCCAGCCCCGCAGCGAGTGGTTGCTGACGCCGGCCCGGCGGATGACCCCATCATCGAGCAGTCGCCGCATTCCTCGCATCGTCGTCCGCGCCGGGACGATGGGGTTCGGGAAGTGGAGCTGATAGAGGTCGATGGCGTCCACGCCGAGGCGGTCCCGGCTGGCCCTCCCGCGCCACGCGGTGATCGCCGGCAGCGGGAGGAGCGGGAGCAGCTTCGTGGCGACGATGACGTCATCCGGCCGGCCCTGAAGCGCCGATCCTACGATCCGCTCGGAGCGGCCCAGGCCGTAGGCCTCAGCCGTGTCGATGAAGGTGATCCCGAGCTCGAACGCCCGGCGCACGATGTCCGGGGCCACGGTCGCGGCATAGGTCTCCCCGTAGCCCCATTCGCGCGATCCGAACTGCCATGTCCCGAGCCCGATCGCGGAGGCGCGGAGCCCGTCGACCTCGACGTAGCGCATGCCTGCAGGCTACTCCTCCAGGCTCATCAGCCTCCGCGGGGTCGTCCGACCCGTCCAGGTCCCCAGGCCCATACTCGCCGTCTGGATACCTGATTCGAGTCCAGGAGGCCCCGCGCGTGCTGAGCGACCATCCCGTCTTCCCGATCCTGCTGTCCAAGGACTTGGCGGCGAGCCGGACCTTCTACCACGACACCCTGGGGCTGGAGATCCTGCGCGAGGATCCGGGCGACCGGATCGTCTTCCGCTGCGGCGCCGGGACGCAGCTGGCAGTCACGCTCAGCACCGTCGGCACCGCCGACACCCAGACCCAGATGGCCTGGCGTGTGCCGGACGTGCGGGCGGCCATCGCCGACCTCCGGGCTCGGGGCGTGCGGATCGAGGAGTACCAGGCGCCCGACCCGGTGACGACCGACGGCGTCGCCGACATGGGTCATTCCTGGGCGGCGTGGTTCATCGACCCCGACCGCAATGTGCTCGCGGTCGTTCAGCCCAAGGGCTGACTCGGCCCGATGGGCAACGGCACGGACGGAGGAGCGGGACCATTCCGACGCACCGCCGGCCTGGCCGATGGCGCATGATCGGTCGCACGCGACCCCAAGCGGAAGGCTTGCGGGGCGACGCGCGCGGCGTGAGGTCCGACCCGTGGCCCGTCTCCAGGCGAAGTCGCTCGAGAGCCCCGACGAGGTCCGCCCGACGCCGTTCGGGCGGGTCGACATCTACAACCTCGACGACCTCGTGATCGGCAGGATGGTGTTCGAGCCCGGCTGGCACTGGATGGAGCACGTCCGGCCCATCGCGGGGACCGATCTGTGCCAGTACCACCACGTCGGCATCTGCATCCAGGGACGCCTCGGCAACCGGCTCGAGGATGGCTCGACCATCGAGATCGGCCCGGGCATGGTCTTCGACATCCCGCCAGGCCACGACGGCTGGGTCATCGGCGACGAGGCCTTCGTCGCGTATGACGTCGCCGGCGTCCGCTCATTCGCGCGGGTCGACGAGAAGACCCAGCGCGTGCTCGGCGCCGTCCTGTTCACCGACATCGTCGAATTCGACCGCGCTGGCGGAGTCGCTCGGCCCGGCCCGCTGGCGGGAGCTCGTCGGGATGCACAACGAGAGCATCCAGTTCGAGCTCGATCGCTACCGCGGCCGCCTGATCAAGACGACGGGCGACGGGGTGCTCGCGCTGTTCGACGGCTCGGAACGGGCGGTCCGTGCCGCGGCGGCCATCTGTCTCAAGGCGAAGTCGCTCGGCCTGGCCATCCGGGCCGGGATCCACACGGGTGAGGTCGAGCTCGTCCCGGGCGACGTCCGCGGGCTGGCGGTCCACGTCGCCGCGCGGGTCATGGCCCTGGCCGGGCCGAGCCAGGTCTACGTGTCGGCGACCACCCGGGAGCTCGTCGCCGACTCGGGCCTCACGTTCGTCGACGCCGGGACCCACGAGCTGAAGGGCGTCTCCGGGGCGCGCCAGCTGTACTGCCTCGCGGCGGAACCTCCGAAAGAGTAGCGGCCGCCCGACCTCAGCCGGTTGTCATGCCCACGACGATGTCGTGGTCCTCCGGGTGCTTCACGAGGTAGCGTCGGACGTACGGGCAGCTGGCAATGACCCGCAGGCCGCGCCGACGCGCCTCGTCGAGGGCGAAGCGGGCGAGTCCGGCGCCGATCCCGCGCCCTTCGTAGCTCTCGGCCACCTCGGTATGGACGAGCGCGATCCGACCGCCCTTGACGACGTACTCGAGGACGCCGGCGAGGTCCCCGTCGAGGCGCGCCTCGTAGCGGCGGTGGGCGGGGGCGTCGGAGATGACGAGGCTCATGGCGGGCGATGGTACCCCGGGTCGGGTGCCGCGACGCGGGCACACGCGCCGGTCGCCGGCGTCGCGGGTGCCAGCCATGCCCGTGCCGCCCATGGCCTACGGGAGCCGTCCCAGGACCGTCATCGCCTCCGCCTTCATCGCGTTCGCGGACGGGGGCGCCTGGTTGAGGGCCACATCGCTAAAGCCGAAGAACGTCGTGCCGCGGAGGACGTAGATCGCGCGTGCGCCGATCGTGGTGCCGCCCGCACTCATGGAGCCCTGCATCAGGGCCGCGTCGGCGCCGGGCGCGAAGTTCGGCAGTTGCGTCACCACCAGCCCGACGGCCGGCAGCTGGTTGGCCTTCGACTTGAGTGCGGCCTGGGCGGCCTTCTCGTCTGCCTTGGCCGTCGCCTCGTCGGGCGCGATCGCGACCTCGACCATGAACACGTTCGGCGTCTGCGCGCCATAGGTGCAGATGCGCGCGTTGCCCTCGGTCGTCGACTCCTTGCCGGCCCCGAACGTCGCCCCGACGAGCTTGCCTGCCTCCTGGCTGGTGATCAGCTGGCAGGGATCGATCGACGTCGGGACGGCCGTTGCCTCGCTGAAGGACGCGGCTGGTCCGGAGGGGCTGGCAGACGGCGTCTCCGATTGGGACGCCGTCGGAAGCGTCGCCAGTGCGATGGACGGCGGCACGACCGCTATGGAAGGCGCCGGCGCTTCGGTGCCCGTCGATGTCGTGCAGGCCGCGAGGCCCACGACCAAAAGAACGAGGATGGCCCGCATCGCGCGAGCCGGGACCGGATCCGCCAGGTGCATCATGTCAGTTCCTCCGTGGATCGATGGCTGGGACGCTCGTCTGGTCCGGGCATCTGCCGCTCATCGCGCCAGCCGCCCTCCGTCTCATCCCCGGGCATGACCCCCGCCAGCAGCGCGATCGCCTCGGCGATCCGGTCCGCGGGCAGGTTGGCTCGCTCGTTGAGCTGCCGGACGAGGGACTCGTCGCCGGCCGCGATGAGCGAGAACACGACCTGGTCGACCGGCATGAGGATCGAGCCGACGTGCTCGACCCGGCTGCCCTCGGCCGTCATCGCCCTCGCCGCTGCCTCGAGCCGCGGCAGGACGTCGCGAAGCCGGGCGAGGTCGATGCCTGGCCAGTAGCGCTCGACGAGGAAGGTCTCGAGCGCGTCTGGGTCGAGCGGCCGGTTCATGGCCGGGACGGTACGGCCGTCCCCGCGGCAGACGTAAGAGGCGACCACCCCGATCTGTGGCGCCCGGTCGCCCTCCCTATTCGCCTCGAGTCGGTGCCTCGCCCTCGCGATCGGCGGTCGTGGCGGCCGCCGCGGCGCCGCCGGCCGCCATGCGCGCCCCGAGCTCCGCGCGGGAGTGGATCCCGAGCTTCTCGTACACCCGTCCGAGGACGTTGCCGACCGTCTTCGGGGCGAGGAAGGCCTGTTCCGCGATCTGCCGGCTGCTCAGCCCCCTGGTCGCCAGCTCCGCGACGCGTCGTTCGGTCTCGGTCAGCTCCTCCGGCGCTCGCGGCCGCAGGCCGACCCGGGCCAGATCCGTCCGCGCGCGATCCGCCCAGATGGGCGCGCCGAGGTCCTCGAAGACCGCGAGCGCGCTGCGCAACGTCTCGTCGGCGAGGCGCTTCTCCTTCCGGCGGCGATGGAGCTGACCCTTGGCGAGCAGCGTGCGTCCGCGCTCGAACGGCATCGGCAGGCCGTCGTGCTCGCGCATGGCGCGGTCAAAGGTCGCCGCTGCGGAATCGAGGTCACCGCGGGCCGCCGCCAGGAGCGCGGTCGAGCGCGCGCCAACGGCGAGGACCCACGGCGTCGGGGCAATCCGACCGGCCTCCTCGAGCGTCGCGACGATCGCCCCGGCGTCCTCGAGGTTCCCGAGCGATAGCGCCGCCTCGACCTGGTCGCCGGCGAGCTTGAACCGTCCGGGGTGCCGGACCAAGATGCGCCCCGCCAGCGCCGCGGCCTCCTTGAGGTGCGCGTCCGCCTCCGCCCAGTCACCGAGCGACAGGGCGACGAACCCGAGGATGTGTCGATGGAACGCGGCGATGACGACGTCGCCGCGTTCCGTGGCGTAGCGGAGTCCGTCGTCCGCGAACCGCCGCGCCTCGTCCAGCCGCCCCTGGTGTGCGGCCACGAGGGCGACGCCCCGCAGGCCCCACGCCGGGTGGAGATCGGTCCCCTCCCGCTCGTAGCCCTCGATCGCCGCCTCGGCCACGCGCCGCGCTTCGGGCCACTCCCCGCGATAGAGGAGGAGTCCGGACAGCTGGACGAGGTTGAACGGGTCGTCGCCTCCGGGTCCGGACTTCGCCCGGATCAGCTCGTGGGTCATCTCGATGGCTCGGTCGAGGTTGTCCGTGATGCGGGCGAACCCGAACGCGCTGCCGTCCGCGCCTTCCCGCTCCCACGACCGGCCGTTCGGGGTGATGAGCCGCAGCCCTCGCTCGATCTCCGCCTGACGAGTGGGCCGGACGAGCGCGAGCTCGGCGTTGGCCCGCAGCAGGAGCGCGTTGGCAAGCAGGTCGGGGTCGACCGGTCCGTCATGCTCCTCGAGGAGCGTGACGGCCTCCTCGACGAGGCCGACGCCACGTTCAAGGTCGAGCTGCATGACCAGAAACGCGAGGCGGCCGAGGACCGTCGCCCGGAGAAGCGGGTCGTCGCCGGCCTCCCCGAGCGCCTGCTCGCCCATCGCGACCGCATCGGGGACGCGCCCGTGGTAGTACTGGACGAGGGCGCGGAGGCTCAGCGCCTCGGCGCGAGCCGGGCCCGCTGGAGCAGCGCGGAGCGCCGACTCGAGGATGGCGTCGGCCTGGACCATCTCCGACAGGTCGACGAAGAGGCACTCGGCCGCCAGTCTCGCCCGGTCGAGCCGGCGATCGGGGAGATCCCCCGGCGTCGTCCGCCCGGCCTCGAGGTAGAGCGCGGCGGCGTCGAGGGTCGCCCCGCGGCCCCTGGCCCCGGCGGCCGCCTCGACCAGGGCCTCGGCGACCGACTCGTCCGGGCCGTCTGCGGCATACCCGAGATGGCGCGCGCGGGCATCCTGGGAGGGCGCCGCCGCGGCCAGCGCGGCGTGCGCGCGTCGCAGCTCTGCCGGCGGAGCGAGACCGAGGACCGCCTGGGCGAACAGCGGGTGGCTGAACCGGACGACTCCGTCGTCGAGCCCGACGACGCGATCCTGGATCGCCGGTCCGAGTGCTTCCTCGGCGCCGGGTCGAATGCGCTCGAGCGTCTCGAGCGTCGGCACCGCGGCAGCGGCGGCGAGGAGCAGCGCGCCCCGCGTCGAGACGGGCAGCGAGGAGATGCGCCCGGCCATGAGCGAGCCGAGCGAATTGGGGATCGGCAGCTGCGCATGCGGGTCCGTCGGGATGTCGGCATCCGAGAGCGCGCGGGCGATCTCCAGCGCGTACAGCGGGTTGCCACCGGAGGCCGCTTCGATCCGGACCAGGCCGAGTCGCGGGAACGACCGGCCGAGCCGGAGCTGGAAGAGCCGGTGGAGCGACGCCAGAGGCATCGGCCCCAGCCGGATCCGATCGGTCCGTTCGGGAGGCACGGCCGACGGGAGGTCGAGCGCGCTGCCACCGGGGGACCCGGTGCGCAGCGACGCAAGCAGCCCGATCGGGCGATCGGGCTGCCGCCGGATGGCATACGCGAGGACGGCGGCCGAGCTCTCGTCGAGCCACTGCGCGTCGTCGACGGCGAGGAGGACCGGCGCCGAGGCGGTGAGCAGTCGCAGTACACCGGCGACCGCGACGGACAGGGTCCGCTGGTCGGGGAGCGTCCCGGTTGGCGCGGCGCGAAGGAGCGCGACCTCGAGCGCGTGTCGTTGAGGCTCGGGCAGTCGGTCCAGCACGTCCGCGTCGACGTCGTCGAACAGATCGGTGAGGCCACCGAGCGTGAGACCGAGCTCGGATCGAGCCGGACGGGAACGCAGGATGCGGAACCCGGAATCGCCTGCGGCGCCGAGCGCCGCCTCCCAGATCGTTGTCTTGCCGATGCCCGGCTCGCCGTCGAGGACGAGCGCGGAGAGGCTGCTTCCGGCTCGCTCCACGAACCGGCCGACCGCGGCGAGCTCGGCCTCCCGGCCGACGATCTCGTCCGGCACGCGGACCTCCCCGCTTCACTGAGCCCCGCGACTCGGCCGATTCACGACCAGCGTCGTCGACGGGCGCCATCCGACCAACCGCCAGCGACGGTACACCAGACCGCCCGGACGAGGCGCCGAGCCGGGACGGCGGTTCGGCATCGGGTTGCCGTCGGCGTCGACCCGCACCGTGGGCGGCGGGCATCGCGGGCCGGCGAGGAATAGGGTAGAAGCGACGGGCAGCGATTCACCGCTGCCGTTGATGAGAGGACAGGCGAGGGACGATGCTCTCGAGCCCGCAATCGACCTGCTTCCTGATCGCCGACATCTCGGGGTACACAGGCTACCTCGTCGACGTCGAGCTGGACCACGCTCAGGACATCCTCGCGGACCTCATCGGCGCCGTCGTCACGGCGCTCCGGCCGAGCTTCCGACTGGCCAAGCTCGAGGGCGACGCCGCGTTCACCTTCGCGACGACCGAGAGGGTCGACGGGTCGATGCTCCTCGACACGATCGAGCGCTGCTACTTCGGGTTCCGCCGGCGCCGCCGCGACGTCCGACAGGCGACGTCGTGCGAGTGCGACGCGTGCGTCCGGATCCCGGACCTCGACCTCAAGTTCGTGGTCCATCACGGCTCGGCCGTCCACCAGACGGTCGCGGGCCGCCGCGAGCTCGTGGGGTCCGACGTGATCGTCGTCCACCGGCTGCTGAAGAACCACGTCGTCGAGAAGCTGGGCATCGACGCCTACGCCCTGATCAGCCAGCAGGCCATCGATGCCTCCGACCTTGACCCGGTCGCGCTCGGCATGCGCGAGCACACCGAGACCTACGATCGGATCGGCGACGTCCCGGCCTGGGTCCACGACCTGGGGCGCCGCTGGCAGGAGGAGGAGGCTCGCGGTCGCGTCTTCGTCAGCCCTGGGGAATCGATCGTCAACGTGTCGGTGCCGACGAACGTGCCGCCGCAGGTCGCCTGGGAGTTCCTCACCACGCCCGGCCAGCGGATGACGTGGCAGCCCTGGGTGACGGAGGTCATGATCAAGGGGGCCACCGGCGGCCGGCGAGGCCCCGGCTCGGCCAACCACTGCATGCACGGCAAGGACGCCGTTGTCGAGGAGATCCTCGATTGGCGTCCCTTTGACTACGTCACCGATCGGACGACCCTGGAGACCCCGACCGGACCGGTGAAGGTGCTCCACACCGTGGAGCTGGAGCCGACCACCGGCGGCACCACGATCCACATGCGGTACGGTGCGCCGAAGACGCGACGCGAGAAGGAGCTCATGAAGGGGATCGGGCCGGCGTACGAGCAGGCGCTCCGGTCGGGGATCCCCGAGCTCGTCGCTCAGCTGGATGCCGCAATCGCGGCTCGCGACGCGGATCCCGGCCTGGAGCCCGAGCTGACCACGCCCAGCCCGGACGGCCCCCTCGCGGGGCTCCAGCCGCTGGTCATCGTCGGCTGACGTTCCGGCGGCCAGCCCCGCGAGGATCCGTCGGATGGCTGCCCACATTGCGCCGTTCGGCACTGCCGGAGCCACCCGTGCCGCGGTTCGATGGATCCCGGAAAGGAGGCCACGATGCCCCAGGCGACCTTGTCGGACAAGCCCACGACGGAGACGCGGACGCCGGGCGAGCCGGGCCTCGTCCTCGGTCGACCGGTCGAGGACCGGAGCTTCGAGATGGTGGAGACGGGCGTCGGCGCGGTCGTCGGCGCGGCCATCGGCACGGCGGTGGCCGGGCCCGTCGGGGCGGCCCTCGGCGGGATCCTCGGGGGTGCCGTCGGGCTGGTCAGCGGTGAGGCGCTCGAACGAGTCGAGGGTCGAGCCGCCGAGACGACGAACGCCGGCGACAAGGAGTCGCCAACGCCCTGACCCGCCGTCCAGTGGGATTCGGGTCCGCCGGGCGCGATGCGGTGAAGCTCACGCCGCGGCTGGCCCACGGTGGAGTTTATGGGGGACATCGGACCGGCGACGCGACCCCGGCAAACGTTCCTCGGCAATCCGGCGCGTCGACGTGAGACGGCGTGATCCCGGCTCGGGACGACCCGCCGTCAGGTCAACGCATTCACGGCCTCGCGCTCGATCGACAGTCCCTTCCGGTGGCGAGCGTAGTACGCGGCGAACCCGTGCACGTCCCGCGGGTCGGGCGGGACGGGCCGGCCGATGCTCGCTGCGATGTGCTCGTCGAGGTAGTCGGGCAGCGACTGTTCGGCGTCGAGCCGGAGCATATAGGCGGCCAGCACGGCCATGCCCCAGGCCCCGCCCTCGCCGGCGGTCGCCGGGATGCTGACCGGGACGTCGAGTGCGGCGGCCATCATCCGCTGGCCGGTGTCGCCGCCCTTGAAGAAGCCGCCGTGGCCGCGGATCTCCTCGATGACCACCCCCTCCTGCTCGGTGAGGATGTCCATGCCGGTCCGCAGAGCGCAGAGCGAGCGCGAAGTACATCGCCCGCACGAAGTTCTCCAGGCGTGAACCGGCTGTCCTGCGTTCCGGGCGAACAGCGGGCGGCCCTCGGTGAAGCCCGGTAATGTGCTCGCCCGACACGTAGTTGATCGCAAGGAGGCCGCCCGCGTCTGGATCGCCCTGTGCTGCCAGCGGCAGGAGCCTGGCGTAGAGGTCGTCGGGTCGCGCCTCGGCCCCCATCGTCTCGGCCACCTTCCCGAAGAGGGCGATCCAGGCATCGAGGTCGGACGACCCGTTGTTCGCAGTGGGCCATCGCCACGGGCCTGCCGTCGGGGGTAACCACGATGTCGATCTCCTCGTGAACCCGGGCCAGGCTCTTCTCCAGCACGATCATCGCGAACATCGACGTGCCCGCCGAGACGTTCCCTGACCGCGGGCGCACGGCGTTCGTCGCGACCATGCCGGTGCCGGCGTCGCCCTCGGGAGGGCACAGGGGGATGGCCGTCGCGAGCTGCCCGACTCGGGTCGAGCAGCTTCGCGCCCTCGGCCGTGAGTCTCCCGGCCGGGCGGCCGGCGGGCAGGACGTCGGGGAGGATGTCGCGGAGCCTCCAGGCCAGCCCGCGCGGGGCGATGAGGGCGTCGAACGTCGCCATCCGTGCTGCGTCCCAGTCGCCGGTCTGCGGGTCGATCGGGAACATGCCCGAGGCCTCGCCCACGCCGATCGCGTGCTCGCCGGTCAGCTTCCAGTGGACGTACCCGGCCAGCGTGGTGAGGTGGGCGATCCGCGCTACGTGCGGCTGCTCCTCCAGGATCGACTGGTACAGATGGGCGATGCTCCAGCGCTGGGGCACGGCGAAGTCGAGCAGCGGGGTCAGCTCGGCGCAGGCCCGCCCGGTGATGTTGTTCCGCCAGGTGCGGAACGGCACCAGCAGACGCCCCTCGACGTCGAGGGCCACGTACCCGTGCATCATCGCGCTGACGCCCATGGCCGCCACGGCCGCGAGCTCCACGGCGTAGCGGGCCCGCACGTCCTGGCGGAGCGACACGTAGCAGGCAGCCAGGCCCGTCCAGACGTCCTCCATGGCATACGTCCAGATGCCGTCCTTGAGCTGGTTCTCCCAGCCATACGAGCCCGACGCCAGCGGTGTCGTGTCGGGCGTGATGAGCGACGCCTTGATGCGGGTCGAGCCGAGCTCGATCCCCAGGACGGCGCCACCCGATCCGATCAGCGTCGCCGCGCCGTCCCCATGCAGGTTCACCGGATCCTCCTCGGCGTCCCGGCTGAGCCCATCGCCGGCGTCCCGTGGGTCACATCGTGGAGGCTCAGGACGCCTGTTCCTGGTCGGCCCGCGAGCCCGCCTGAGATTCGATCTCGTGGGCGGGAGGCGCCGCAGTGGATTGGCGGATCACGAGGGACGGCGGGAAGACACGGACCGTCGACGGGCCCCGGCGCTGCGCCGTCGCTCTGCTCGCTCCGGTGCCGGCGCTCCCGCGGCGATTGTGCAGAGTCGGCACGCTGCCGTCGGTGTCGGTTCCGGTGCCGGTGCCGGAGTCTGGCTCGTCCGGCTCGGTGCCGTTCTGGCCCACGGCCAGGGCGACCGCCTCGGCGGCCATGGCCGCGATCGGCATCCGGATCGTGGTGAGGCCCGGGACGGTGGACTTCGCCATGGGAATGTCGTCGAACCCGACGACCGACAGCTCGTCGGGGACCTGCACGCCGCGGAGGAGGGCGGCGCGCAGGACCCCGATCGCGAGGACGTCGGTCGAAGCAACGATCGCTGTCGGCCGGGGTGACACGCGCAGGAGCGCGCCAAGCGCCGCCTCGCCGCCCTCGGGTGTATTGGCGACGTGTTGGAGGTACGCCTGGGGGATCTCGCCCAGGATCGGCGACACGGCCTCGGTGTAGGCAGCCTGCCGCTCGCGGATGTCGCCGAGAAGACGTCCGCCGATGAAGGCGATCCGTTCGTGACCCAGTCCGATGAGGTGCTCAACCGCGATCCGGGTGCCGAGGCGGTTGTCGACCTGGACGCTCGGGATGAGGTCCAGCCTCGTGCCTTGCCACATCGTCACGACCGGGACATGGGATGCGCGGAGGTCGGCGAGGAGCCGGGGCTGGTCACCCATGTCGCCGAGGAGGAGGATCCCGTCACACTGGCGCGCCTCGAGGATCGCCGCCAGCTCCAACGCCTCCGTCGCCCGGGTGTGGGCCAGGCCGAGGACGATGTTGTAGCCGCGCGCCCGAGCCGCGCTCGAGACCGCCTCGACGGCACCCGCGAAGAACGGGTCCGTGATGTCGCGGACGATCGCCCCCAGGAGCATCATCGGCGCTCCCCGGAGCGCCCGGGCGAGGGGGTTCGGCCGGTAGCCGCGCGCTCGGGCCGCAGCGAGGACCCGCTCCCGCGTCTTCTGGGCGATCGGCACCGTCAACGGTGCGTCGTTGAGGACCCGCGACACCGTGCTCCGGGAGACTCCGGTCGCGATCGCGATGTCCTGCATCGTCGGTGCCCTGGAGCGCGACACCCGCTGGCGAGGCAAGGTCGAGCCGGCGGCGTCGGGCGGGTTCGTCGGCACCTTCATCTCGTCCATCAGTACTCGAAGCGCCGCCGGAGCAGCGCGTGGATCGAGACGGAGATCAGGATGACCGCGCCGTAGACGACGCTGGGGTAGTAGTCGCTCAGCCCGATGGCAACGAGACCGGCCTGAATGCCGCCGATCATGAACGCACCGAGGGCCGTGCCCCAGATGCTGCCGCGACCACCGAACACCGACGTCCCGCCGACGAAGACCGCCGCGAGGGTCGGCAGCAGGTAACCGTCACCCATCGACGGGTAGTAGTTCACGACCTGGAGGCTGTTGAGGACTCCGGCGAACGTGGCCGCGAGGCCAACGAGGACGAAGAGCACGATCCGCGTCCGACCGATCGGGATGCCCATGAGCCCGGCGGCCTGAGCGTTGTCGCCGGTGACATACGCGTTCTGACCCAATCGGTGTCGGTTGAGCAGGATCCACGCGGCCACGGAGATCAGGACGAGCCAGTAGAACTCCATCGGTATGCCGAACAGCTTGCCAACGAGGGCCTCGTACGCGGGTGACGACTCGGCCGCGACCAGCGGGTACTGCTTGCCGCCGACGAGGACCAGGGCCAGGCCGCGGAAGAGGAACTGCGTCCCGATCGTGACGACCAGCGACGGAATCCCGATCACCACTGCGAAGAACCCGTTGAAGAGGCCACACAGTACGCCGACGCCCAGAGCGGCGCCGACGCCGAACTCGACGCTGCCGGTGGCTTGCCATACGGCCACGAAGCCGACCATGCCCAGGGACATCGTCGCCGGGAACGAGAGGTCGATGTCGCCGGCAACAATCACCATCGTGAGCGGCATGGCCATGATCGCGAAGAACGGCGTGGTCTGGGCGAATGACAGGTAGATCGGTGAGTTCAGGAAAGTGCGCGGCGCGAGGACGACGAAGGCAATCCACAGCACGAGGAACGCTACGGTGATGCCGATCTGGGATGCCCAGGCCGCGAGGAACGCGCTGCGCCTGCTCCTCCGTGGTTCGAGCGTGGCGGGCCGCGCGGTCATGTGAGCTCGCCTGCACGATCCGACGCGGACGGACCCGGCGTCCGGTACCGCTCGGCCTCGGTGTAGGTCCCGCCCACGGCGACCTCGCGCATGATGTTCATGAGCTCTTCGAGCGAGTAGCGCGACGTCGGGAACTCGCCGGCGACCCGTCCCCGATCGAGCACCACGATCCGATCGGCCACCGAATACACGTGGAAGATGTTGTGGTCGATGAAGACGGCCGACTTGCCGGCGGCCCGGATGCCTTCGACGAAGCCAAGGAGCTTCTCGGTCTCCTTGAGGGACAGGCCCATGGTCGGCTCGTCGAGGATGATGATGTCGGCTTCGAAGTACAGGGCCCTGACGATTGCCAGGCCCTGGCGCTCGCCACCCGACAGGCCCAGGACGCTCGTGTTCGGCGTCAACGACGCCGAGGTGAAGCCCATCGACTCGCCCATGAGGTCCTGGGTGATCTGGCGCATCTCGCCGACCCGCAGGAAGCCGAGCCGATAGGTCAGCGGCCGCCCCATGAAGATGTTCCGCCAGAGCGGCTGCTGGTCGGCCAGCGCCCGCTCCTGGTAGACCGTCTCGACGCCGAGCCCGCGGGCCTTCTCGACGGTGAGGTCCTGGACCGGCTGGCCGCTGAAGAGGATCTCGCCGCGGTCCGGCTGATGGACGCCGGTGATGATCTTGATCAGGGTGGACTTGCCGGCGCCGTTGTCGCCGAGCAGGCCCACGACCTCGCTTGGGCCGAGCCGGAAGTCGATGTCCTCGAGGACGCGGACGCCGCCGAACGACTTGGAGACACCGCGGAGCTCGAGGCGGAGCGGCGTCGGCGGAGACGGCTGGCGGGCGATCTCACGCCCGCCAGCCCCCTGGTGACCCATTGGGACGGATCCCCAGTTACCGGATCTGCTGCTGGACGAGCGGGGCGATCACGTCGACGTTGGACTTGTCGATGAAACCGCCGCCGGTGTTGATGAACAAGCCACTGAAGCCGTACTTCTTGGCGAGGCACAGCTGCTGGACGGCCTCGAACCCCTGGAGATACTGCTGCTGGTCGATGACCAGGCTGATGTAGCCGTCCTTGATCCCCTGGACCGTCGAGGCAGAGGCGTCGAAGCCGGCCATGTAGACGCTACCCGGGGCGAGGTTCGCGGCCTTCATGTAGGTCGGGATCGTCGACGTCAGGTTGCCGTGGTCGATGAACATGGCCTTGACATCAGGATGCGACGAGACGTAGCCCGTGAAGGTCGCCGTCCCGTTGGCCGGATCCTTGTTGGTCGCGTCGTCGATCTCCTGGTAGTCGACCGTCAGTCCGGCCTTCGTCAGCGCATCGATGATGCCCTGCGTGCGTTCGCCACGGCCGGCCTGGGCCTTGAGGCCCCAGACGAAGGCGCGATCGCCCGACTTGAGTCCGCCACGCGCGATGGCCTCGTCGGCGAGCGCCGCACCGGCGTCGTGAAGGACGGCACCCACATAGCCGAGGCCCTTGGTCGCGTAGGCGGCCTCGGCCTTCGGAAGCTCGGTGTTCATGACCGTCACGAGGATGCCCTGGTCCTCGGCCTGCTTGATCAGCGGGCCGAAGGCGTCGTCACCCGGATGACCCATGACGGCGATGCCGTCCGGCTTGGTCGCCATCGCCTGCTGGAACTGGGTGATCATCTTGTTCGGGTCCCAGTCGGACCACTGGTACGTGACCTTGGGCCCGAACGCCGCCTCGGCCGCTTTCGCGCCGTTGTAGACGACCGTCTCGAAACCGCCGCCCGCCGTGCCACCAGGGAAGAACACGAGGTTCACGCCGGAGCAGAACTGCCCGCTGGCAGCGCCCGCGGCGCCCGCGCTGGCCGACGGCGACGCCGACGAATTGCACGCACTCACCACGACCAGCATGCTGACCACGACGATCGCCAGCCCAGCGCGTCGAACGCCTTGTCTTGCCATTCCCAATCCTCCACGACTCAGTTCTCGTGTCCTGTCATCAATCGGTTCGCCGTCTCCTCGCAGGGGCAGAACCTCCCTTCTTCGAAGGCCAGTGTCGCGGCCGACCGCGGCCCGATGTCCGTTTCGCGGCCGCCCTCGTCGGTCCCGACGAGGTCCGCGGCCGACCGAGGGCCTCGCTCGCGGTCATCACCCGCGAACGAGGCGGTAGTAGGCCTCGTTCCAGCGCAGCTCCTTCTTGATGTCGCCCGTGGCGGTCGCCCCGCCGATGGCGATGAGTTCGATGCCGGCCATCTCCGCGAAATCCTCGAGGTGGGTCCGGTCGAGGGCGGTGCTCAAACTGGTGTGGTGGGGACCGCCGGCGAGCAGCCAGGCCTCCGCCGCGACCTTGAGCCCGGGCGCGGGCTCCCAGAGGGCGCGGGCGACGGGCAGCCGCGGCAGGTCCTCGGGCGGCCGGACCACCTCGATCTCGTTGAGGACGAGCCGGAACCGGTCGCCGAGATCGAGGAAGCCCATGACCACGGCCGGGCCGGGCCGGGCCGTGAAGACGAGGCGGACCGGGTCCGACCGGTTGCCGATCGACAGTGGATGGATCTCGCACGACGGCCTGCCGTCCGCGATCGACGGGCACACCTCGAGCATGTGGGCTCCGAGGACCTGCGGCCGGTCCGGGACCAGGTGGTAGGTGTAGTCCTCCATGAACGACGCCCCGCCCGGGAGGCCGGTCGCCATGACCTTCATGGCCCGGAGGAGCAGGGCCGTCTTCCAGTCGCCCTCGGCACCGAAGCCGTAGCCGTCGGCCATCAGGCGCTGGACGGCGATCCCCGGGAGCTGAACGAGGTCGCCGAGGTCCTCGAAGGTGTCCGTGAAGGCGCCGAAGCCGCCGGCTGTCAAGAACGTCCGCAGGCCGACCTCGATCCGGGCAGCGTCGCGGAGCGCCGATCGGCGCTCGCCATCGGGCTGGAGTGACGGCGCCATGTCGTAGCTCGCGTCGTACTCGTCGACGAGCCGGTCGACGTCGGCGTCGTCCGCGGCTCGCACGGCGGCGACGAGGTCGTTGACACCGTACCCGTCGACTCTGGCGCCAAGCCGGATCTGCGCCTCGACCTTGTCGCCTTCCGTGACGGCGACCTCGCGCATGTTGTCTCCAAAGCGGGCGAGGCGGAGCCGTCGGAGCTCGTGAACGCCGCAGGCGGCTCGCGACCAGGCGCCGATCCGGGCGACGACGTCAGGATCGCCCCAGTGGCCAACCACCGTGGTCCGGCTGCGCCGCAGCCGCGTCTCCAGGTAGCCGAACTCGCGGTCGCCATGGGCCGACTGGTTGAGGTTCATGAAGTCCATGTCGATCTCCGCCCAGGGGAGATCGCGGTTGTGCTGCGTGTGCAGGTGGAGCAGGGGCTTCTGAAGGGCGATGAGCCCCGGGATCCACATCCGGGCCGGAGAGAACGTGTGCATCCAGGCGATGAGACCGATGCACTGAGGGGCAGCAGTTGCCTCGATGCAGACCGCCCGGATCGCCTCCGCGTCGGTGACGACGGGCCGGGGCACGATCCGGACCGGGATGGCATCGCTGTCGTCGAGAGCGCGGGTGATTTCGGTCGCGTGTGCGGTCACCGCCCGAAGGACGTCGTCACCGTAGAGCGCCTGGCTGCCGGTGATGAACCAGGCCTCGCGATCCGCCAGGGCCTTCATCGGGCCTCCTCGAGCCGCTGCGCTCGGTTCGCCAGCCGATTGCTCGGCTTCACGACCGGTCTTACGCGCCCGACCGGCCATCGCGTTACACCGCTCTTCCACCGGCCTCCGGCAGCTCCTGCAATCGAGTGTATGCACTCGTGTGCAGTGCGTCAAGACGGATTGGTTCGGGGTCGTGGGCCTGTGGCGGTCGCTCCACCAAATGACACGCCGGGCGGGGTTGGGCTGCAGTCGCTCGCGGACGCTCGGATCCTTCGACGTCGCGTTCGCGGTGATCGGCGCGGTCATCGTCGTCGCGGTCCACCGGCTGGTGGCGGGGCGTCGCACGACGGCCTGACGGCGTCAGGCTCGCCGCGTACGCGTCTTCGCCCCACGGCGGCGAGTCGGCCTCGCGCACCGCGAGGAGCGCCCGGACGCAGGACTCATCCAGGGCCGCATCGTCGAGCTCTGCGGCCCGGTAGCGGAGGGCGTTCCAACGTGAGACCGCGGGCAAGCTACTCGTCACCGCTCCTGCTCAGAGGCGGAGAACACGGGGCCGGAGGGTGAGATGCTTCCGGAATGAGCAAGAACCGGATGGAGGCGTTCAGCGATGGCGTCATCGCCATCCTGATCACGATCATGGTCCTCGGCCTCACCGTCCCGCAGGGTCCGAACCTCGCTGATCTCGCGCCGCTGGGTCCGGTGTTCCTGTCGTATGTGCTGAGCTTCGCCCTCCTCGGGACCTACTGGAACAACCACCACCACCTCCTCCAGGCCGCCAAGGTCGTCGACGGGCGAGTCCTGTGGGCGAATCTCGGACTGCTATTCACCCTCTCACTCGTTCCCTTCACGACGGCGTGGATGGGCGAGACCGTCTTCGCGCCGGTTCCGACGGCTGCCTACGGCGTCGTGTCCCTGATGGCGGCGATCACGTACTTCGTCCTGGTCCATACGTTGATCCGCGCCCCCGGTCAGACACCGACCCTGGCCCGTGCCATCGGCAGCGACCGCAAGGGGCTGGTCTCGCCGTTGATCTATGCGGTCGCCATCCCCATGGCGCTCGTCGTGCCGGCCATCGCCTTCCTGCTGTTTGCCATGGTCGTGGCCCTCTGGATCATCCCGGACCTTCGAATCGAACGAGCCCTGGCGGAGTAATGCCGGGCCGCGTGAGGCGCCGACACGAGGGCACGACTGTGCACCGCCTGAGCTCGACTTGGGCGTGCGGCGGAAGCCTCGCCGGCGGGCCTGCTCAGGCGACGCCGACGCTTCCGTGACAGCGCCTGACGCTCTTGGACGCCTGACCGCACTCGGCCGAACACCCCTCGACCGAGAGCTCCTGCGACGCGCGCTCCGCGAGCTCGACCACGAGCATCGTCTCGCCTCGAAGATCGCGGCGGAGCCGAACCTCGGAGCGATCATGACCGAGTTCGTGAGCCGGCTGATCACGGCGTTCGGCCTCCTCTCGGCGATCCGCGAACAAGCGGTCCTCGACCTCGCCTGCGGGTCGAACTCGAGCCGGTCGCCGGTCACGGGCCTGCGCACCGCCGAGTTCGAGCCGTGGATGTGCCGGCTGCTCACGGCGCTCGGGGGTCGGCCAGTCGGGATCGACATCGGAGACCTCGCGGACGAGACGTTCGAGCATCATCGGGTCGATCTGGGTGTCCCCGCCGCCCTCGACTTCCTCGCGACCGGATCGTTCGACGCGATCCATGAGAGCCGCCTCTTCGGCTCACCAGAGTTTCGTGCCGCGCATGCGTCTGCCACAGCGCGGCATCCGTCGCGAGATCCACCGCCAGGAGCGTCGCCTGCTGCGGCCGGGCGGGATCCTCATCCACAGCGACGGTCGTCTCGGACCGCAGCGACGGGAGCAGGCGCCGTCAGGATGATGGTCCGCACGGCCGCCAGTGGGATCCAGACCACGTCGGACGGGCCTTCACGACCTCGATGTGGCGAGCCGCCCGCCCTAGCCGCGCATCGAGGCGGCGTGCAGGCGCACGGCGTCGGCCACGCCCTTGAGCTCGACCGGGCCGATGTCCCGGAAGACGACCTCCGCCCCGGCCGACGCGGCGACGACCTCCTGGCTGACCAGCACCTCACCCGGTCGGGCGTAGTCCGCGATGCGGGAGGCCAGGTTGACCGTCTGGCCGTAGTAGTCGCCATCCTGGAAGATCACCGGCCCCGCGTGGAGGCCGACATGGGCCGGCGGCAGCCCCGCCTCGGTCACGCCGGCGGACATCTCGATGGCGGCGACGACGCCTCGGCCGGGGTCGGGGAAGAAGAACATCACTCCGTCGCCGAGCCACTTGATCGGCCGCCCGCCGTGCTTGACCGATGATCGCTGCACCAGCCGACCGAGCTGCTCCGCGAGCCCGGCAGCCGCCGTGTCGCCCCGCTCCTGGGTCAGCCGCGTATAGCCGGTGATGTCGAGGAAGCACATGGCCGGTGGATGCTCGAGGCGGCTGTGCAGGCCGGCCGCGGCCAGCTGCATCTCCAGGCCCTCGATGATGGTGGCGGTCCAGGCCTGGGCCTGCTGGAGGTGGTACATCCCGAGGATGGCCTGCTCGGCGAGGACGCTCATCCGATTGCCGAAGTCGGCCCCCAGGATCTCGTCGGGCCGCTTGCCAGCCGCGACGGCCGGCATGATGACCTGGGATCGCCACCAGGCCGTCTCCGTCTCGGCCATCCGACGCAGGCTGTCGCCTTGGACCCGGAGCAGTCCCTGGCTGGCTGCCGGGTCGAACCCGACCTTGACCTGGGCCTCGATGAACGTGGCGTAGGGCAGCTCATCGTCGCGGATCAGGTCGTCCGGAAGCGGCGGCGGCGAACCTGCCGCCTCGCGGATGAGCATCAGCAACGAGACCGGGATGCCGGTCCGCTGCGCGAGCTCCGCGAAGGTCATGCCGCTGAGGGCCGAGAACCGCTCGTAGGCGGATTCATCGAGGAAGTCGAGAGAGACCTGGCCGCTCCGGATGGCGGCGCCCAGACCATCCAGGGGGATGCCCGCGGCCGTCAGGCTGCGGACCATCCCCACGCGGCGGACGTCACCCGAGGTCAGCTGGTTCTCTGGGTCTGGCTTGATGATGCCCAGGTCGACGAGCCGGCGCAGCTCGTCTACGCTGACCCCGGCTCGCTCGGCCGCTTCGGCGATCTCGTAGCGCTCCACGTGCCGTACTGTAGCGGTCGAGCCCCGGGGACTCGCGTATCGCACGCCCCAGCTCATACCCGCGTCTGAGGACGACGTCGGCGCGATGCACGGTCATGGAGGTGTCGACCAGGTCATGAGCGAGCCCACCACCAACCCTGCGCTCGATCGACTGCTTCGCCACATGGCGTGGGCCAACGCCGGGCTCTTCGCCCGGCTTGCCGAGCTGCCCGACGAGGCGCTGGCGCTCGCCTCGCCCCGGAACGAATGGACGGTCGCGAGAATCGCCGAGCACATCGAGACGGCGGCTGGTCGCTATGCAGCTCGCCTCGAAGGCGTGAGCCGTCCGGAGGGAGCCACACCGCCGACCACGGCCGCCCAGCTCGTGGAGCTCGCCGCCCGATGCGCCGACCACGACACCAGGATCCGAGCTCAGGCTGCCCTGCCCGACGGCCCGGCTGGCTACTCCGACCCAGGGGCGGAGATGCGAGCGCGCTCGACGATCATCGGGCAGGCCATCCACCACGCGACCGAGCACCGGGCCCAGATCGCGGGCGCCCTCGCGACGAATGGAATGGACGTGATCGACCTCGACGCCCTCGACCTGTGGGCGTATGGCGAGGCCGAGGGCCTCGGTGCGTAACCGGGCCGGGGCCCTGGCGCGCTCAGGCTCCGTGGCTGACGAGGGGACCGGATCCGGTCAGGCGATCGCCGACATCGCGTCATCCGGCCCTGGTTCGTCGGGCGAAGCGGCTGTTCGTCGATCGGCCCCCATCTGACGTCGAAGGAGCGCCGCGAGGAACTCCTGGTCCCCCGCCGTGAGGAACCAGCGGCACCGACACAGGCCGTCCGGACAGTCTTCGTGCGGCAGCGTCGGCGAACGAAGCTCCTCAGCGATCTGGACGACCCGGCCGTCGTCGACCCGGCAGGCCTCACAGCACGATTGCCCGTGAACCTCCGCATCCCCGGCGACCTCGCCGATCGCCTGCAGGTCCGCCGCGAGGCCGTCGCGGTGGAGCCTGACGACCTCATCGGATGGCGAATCCGGTGCGCCGGCGATCCGGGACAGGATGGCCGCCTGCTCGTAGCGGATCCTGGCCGCCTCCTCCCATCGGCCATCGCTCTCCGCGGCCCGGAACGCTCGATCGATGCTCGACATGTACCAGGCTCGCACGGCAGCGACGTCGGCTTCCGAGATCAACTCTCCGGCGAGTTGCGGCGCCTGGTCCTCGTCCACCCCTCTGTCGCGGGCCAGTTCGAGCCAGCGGTCCCACTCGCGGGCCCAGCGTTCCTCGTTGAGGCGCTCCGCCTCGAAGAACGGCAGCACGGCTTCGGCGAGAAGCGCCTGCCGCGCCCCGACATAGCGGACGATGATCAGCTGCCGACAGCGGGGGCATCGATCGTCCGTCTCCGGCGGCGCCTGCAGAAGGGTCGCGCAGTATGGGCAGCAGGCAGTCGGCTCGACGGGAATCGGGTCGGCGGAGGTGACCGGTGTCGCCCCGCCCCTGGCGTCGGCTCGTCCTTGCTCGGTGGCTGTCACGCGGACGGGACGCCGCCCCTGCCGGGACTGTGGGGCAACGGTGGGGCCGTCAGCGTCCACGACCTCGGACTGGGGATCGGCCTCGATCGCCAGCGCTTCGCTCGCGATCACGGCCTCGTCGACACCTGCCTCCTCCAGCGTGGCCACTGCCTCCAGCGCCTCCTCGACACCTGCCTCCTCCAGCGTGGCCTCCGCGGCCTGTGCCTCATCGAACAGGTCGACCCCGACCTGGGTCGGGGGCTCACCCTCGATCACTGGGGGGTCCGCCGCCCTCGCGGGTGGGTCCTCGAGCGGTGCGACCAGCAGCCATTTCGACGGAGCCTGGGTTTCCGCTCCGACGACAGGGTGCGCGATCGCTCCGCCAGGCGCGTCGCCGTTGGCTCGCCTCACGATCACGGGCCGCTGCCCGGAGGCCGGCGGATGGCCGGCCGGGTCGCCATTCGCGGCAGCGAGCCGAGCGAGCACCACGAGCCGGAGCTTGTCGACTTCGGCCGCGTCCACGTCTCGCCTGCGCTTCAGGATGCGTTCAAGGTTCGACAATGCCCTACCCCCCTGCCGGTCCGGCCTCCGCGCCGTCGTACGGACGAGGCGCCGAGGCGTCCCTCGTTGCGTGACGCTAGCACCGGGACGGTACGAATGGGGGGTTTCGACGCCGCCGGAAGTACCAAAACGGGTGCGTCCGCGCACCCCTCAGGCGTGGACCCGGTGTCACTGGCATCGCCCGGCCGGCTGGAACCCGCGGTCAACGCGGTTGACCCGCGGATCAACCGATCGGTTGGCAGGGCGCCGCCTTTCGTGGGTAGGCACGAGCCGGGTCCGCGGAACGCGTTGCAGTCCGGGCCATGATGTCCGGGTGCTGACCCGCCTTGACCCACGTCGCGCTCCGACCGTCGTGCTGGTGCTCGCGCCCCTTGGCTTGATCGTGCTGATCGTCTGGCTGGTCCCCGAGCCAGCGCGGCTGGGCTTCGCGGGCGACCTGACCATCTATCGCGAGTACGGCCTGCGCCTGGTCCACGGGTCGATCCCCTACCTCGACTTCCACGTCGAGTACCCGCCGCTGGCCCTAGCACCCATGACCCTGCCCCTGCTCATGGCGCCCCCTGGTGGGCCAACCGAGGTCGACTACCTCTGGCGATTCACCTTCATGGAGGGAGTCCTGGCCGCCGGCGGAGGGTGGCTGATCTTCCGGGCGACCGGCGATTCACGCACGGCGCTGGTGTGGTGGGCGGTGCTGGTCTCGGTCGCCTGGGCATCCGTCGCCCTTCGATATGACCTGTGGGCCGTGCTCTGCGTCCTGGTCGCGGTCCTGGTGGTCGACCGCCGGCCCGGTGCGGCGGGCGTCGCCCTCGGGCTGGGAACGATGCTCAAGCTCTACCCGATCGCGCTTCTGCCCGTCCTGTGCGTGTGGGCCATCGCCAGGCGCGACCGGCCCGGGCTCGCGCGTCTCCTGGTCGGTTGCGCCACGGTCGTGGTCCTTGTCATGGCCGCAGCCTGGGCGCTCGCTGGTCCGGACTCGCTCGGGTGGCTCGTCTACCAGGCAGACCGTGGCCTCCAGATCGAGAGCCTCGGGGCCGGGCTGCTCATGGGCCTCCATGTGCTCCTGGGCCAGCCCGTGGACGTCGTCAGGGGGTTCGGGACCATCCAGGTCGAGTCGAGCGGTTCCGATCTGCTCGTTGCCGCCTCGCCCGTCGCGCTCGCGCTGTTGCTCGGCGTCGTCGTCCTGGTGGCGCTTCGGCGGTTCCGGATCGACG
This sequence comes from uncultured Chloroflexia bacterium, assembly GCA_963708065.1. GTDB lineage: Bacteria > Chloroflexota > Limnocylindria > Limnocylindrales > CSP1-4 > Chersky-267. Next base: position 317,609 of record CAVPRZ010000009.1, on the reverse strand, counting down.
AGGACCGGCTGGGCCGGGCGCCGAGACCGAGCATCGTCCTGGCGGCGATGGCGACCATCGCGGCCCTCCTCGTCGGCAGCAAGGTCCTGTCGGTCCAGTACGTCATCTGGCTCGTGCCGTTCGTGCCCTTCTTGCCGGTCCCGATGCGCTGGCTGGTCCTCGCCATCGCGGCCCTGTCGACCGCGATCTACACCGTCGACTACCAGGCGCTCATGCACCTCGAGCCGCCGTGGATCCTCGCCCTGGTGGCCAGGAACGGCCTCCTCGTCGTGCTCCTGGCGTGGCTCGTCGCGGAGCTGTGGGGATCGCGGGGCGCGAGCGCCGTCCGCGACCAAGCGCCGGCAAGCGCGGGATCCTAGACTCAACGACGCGTCTTCGGCGAAGCTCTCACGGCGTCTTCGGGCGGAAGATGTGATGCTGTCGACGTCCCCTGGGAGGGGCCAACGATTCTCGCAGCACGCTCTCGCGAAGTAGCCACAGCCGGAGGTATGTACGTGTTCAGGAGCCTGCGTCCCGCAGCCATCCTCGGGATCCTGGTCCTCGTCGCCGCATGCAGCAGCTCATCCGCTTCCGCAACCCCGACGCCCGCCAATGATGCTGGGTCCAGCTCCTCGGCGCCGAGTGTCTCCTCGGGCACGGCCGGTGGTGGCGGCGGCGGTGGTGCCGCGAGCCCCGGCGGTACGACGGGCTCGGCGGCGGTTGGAGCGCTCGACCCGTGTGCCCTGCTGACGCAGGCCGAGGTTGCCGCAGCGACCGGCCAGCCGGTCGGCGCCGGTGTCTCGCAGAATGACGGGCAGCAGTGCCAGTGGGAGTACGCCGACCCCAGCGATCAGTTCAGCGGGCTCGACGCGAGCTTCGCGCTCAACGCCGACCCGGAAGCGTGGCGCGAGGCCCAGCAGGGTGGCCCCCTGATCAAGGCGGTGAGCGGGATCGGGGCCGAGGCGTACTTCATTGAGGCCGGCAACGTCGTCATCCTGGACTTCAGGAAGGGCAGCCAGCTGTTCGAGGTGGGAATGAACGTCGCCGGCAGCTTGAAGGACAAGCTCCCGGCATCCGCGCAGGAAGGCGTGGAGAAGCAGATGGCGCTGGCCGCGTTGCCGCGTATCCCCTGAACGCCGGAAGGCGCGATGCCCGGAGCGGAGACTGGGCTCAGCGCCGCGGCGGGTGCGGCGCCGCGGCGATCCGGCGCTCGCTCGTCAGGCCAGGACGAGCCCTTCGATGCCGGCGGAGACAGGATCCGGTTGACGCATCATCCGGAACGAGGTCAGCAGCCCGAGCACGCTCGCGAGGATCGGGATGAGGAGCGCCACCTGCAGGGCGAACGGTCGGGCTTCGGTGTTGATGCGGATGATCTCGGCCTGGACGGCCGGCGGCTGACCGGCCAGCAGGACCGCGAGATCCGTGTTCGTCATCACCTCGGCGTCGTGCTCGAGCGCGTCGGCGACGGCCTGCTGTTCGGCCGGGGAGAGGACGGTGCTCTCCTCGGCGAGCTTCGTGAAACTGAAGGCGAGCGTCGCGAGCATGATCGCGCCGGCGAACGCCAGGCCGAACGACAGTCCGAAGGAGCCGGCCGCTGAGTTCACACCGGCGGCCTCGCTGACCCGCTCCTCGACGATCGGTGCCAGCGTGTAGTTGTTGAGCTGGGATACCAGCAACCCGAGCCCGATCCCCGCGATCACCAGCGGGATGGCCAGGTACCAGCCCGCGTCGGCCCGCGGGACGATCGGGATCAACAGGACCATCCCGATCAACAGGAGCCCGTATCCGGCCCTGATGATGCTGCTCGGCCGCCGCGACCCGGACCGCTTGCCGGCGAGGATCGCGGCCCCGAACATGCTGAGCGAGAGCGGTGCCATGGACAGGCCCGCCTGCAAGGCGTTGTACTCGAGGACCATCTGCAGGTAGATCGGGATCGTGATCATGGCGCCACCGAGCGCGATGTTCTGGAGCATCTGCCCGGAGATCCCCAATCTGAACAACGTCGACTTGAACAGGTCGGGATCGATCAGCGTCGGCTTGCCGTCGCGCTTCCGGCGCACCAGCCAGTAGGCGAGCGCGGCGAGCGAGATCGCGCCGATCGCCAGGAGCAGGGCGACGGACTCGCTCCCTTCCTGCCAGGCGAGGATGCCCAGCACGAGGCCGCCCATGCCCAGGACCGAGAGGACAGCGCCGACGAGGTCGATCTCGCGTGGACCCGTGTACGGCACGTCGCGCACGAGCCGGCTGCCCGACAGGACGATCGCGATGACGCCGACCTCGAGCAGGAACGCCACGCGGTAGGACAGCAAGGTCGTGATGAAGCCTCCGATGAGCGGTCCGATCGCCGCTGCGATCGCCGCCGCGGCCCCCACCAGGGCGTAGGTCGCCTTCTGGGCGGCCCCTTCGAAGTTGCCGTGGATCAACGACTGCATCGCCGGCAACAGCAACGACGCTCCGAGCCCACCGATCACGGCCCAGAAGATGAAGATCGCGGTCACGTTCTGGGCCAGGGCCATCGCCAGGGCACCGATGGCATACGCGATGAGGCCCAGGACATAGGCCCGCTTGCGGCCGTACAGGTCGCCGATCTTGCTGCCGATCAGGATGAAGGCGGCCGACACCAGGGCCTCGAGCGCGATCGCGGACTGGATGGCGCTCACCGTCGTGCCGAGGTCAGCGACGACCGCCGAGATCGACACGTTCATGATCGACGTGTCGACGACCAGGACGAACATCGCCATCGCCAGCAGGATCGGAAGGCGTCGATCGGTGGGGGTCGTCGCCGGGACCTGGGATTCGGCTGCGCCGGTCACGCGCGCACCACGACCGGCAGGTCGGGACATCCTGGACTGCGCATCAGCGGGCTCCCTCCAGCCAGCGACCGGATTCGTCGGATCCAACGCGCATCGTAGGGCACCGACGACGCGTGAGACCGGCAGGGCGCACATCGCCGCGGCCGGGTGCGTACGATCGGCGGCGTCCGTATCGAGTCCCGTTCCGCCGAGTCGCTGAGGTGGGAGACTTCCTCGGATGGGCGATGAACCGCTGACCACCTCCACACCTCGACTGATGCGACTCGTCCCGATCCTTCAGTGGTCGAGGACGTACGACCGGAGCTGGCTCAGGGGGGACCTGATCGCGGGCATCGCGGTCGCCGCGATGATCGTGCCCAAGGACCTCGGCTACGCAGGCATCGCCGGCGTCCCGGTGGAGAACGGGCTCTACGCCGCCGCCGCGGCCGCGATCATCTACGGCCTCTTCTGCACGTCTCGACACATCTCGACCGGCCCAAGCTCGTCGCTCGCGGCCGTCGCCGGCGGCGCGGTCCTCGTGACCGGCCTGAGCGGCAACGAGGCGGCGCAGCTCGTGGCGGCGATCGCGATCGTGACCGGAGCCCTGTTCCTGCTGGTCGCCATCCTCAAGCTGGGTTGGCTGGCCAGCTTCCTCTCGCGGGCGGTCGTGACCGGTTTCCTTGCCGGCGCCGCCATCGACGTCGTCATCGGCGAGCTGCCCAAGCTCACCGGGACCACCGCCGACGGCGTGAATGCCTGGCAGGAGTTCGCGTCGTGGGTCCGCGGCCTGGGCGATCTCAGCCCGGCGACGTTGCTGGTCGGGCTGGTGGCCCTTGCCGTCATCCTCGGGCTTCGGTTCGCGCTTCCAAGGATCCCCGGCGCGCTCGTCCTCGTGGTCGGCGGTCTCGTCGGCTCCGTCCTGTTCGACCTTGGAGCGCACGGGGTCGCGCTGGTGGGCCCCGTTCCGCGCGGCCTGCCGCTTCCGCAGGTGCCATCGCTGGAGCTGGTGTCGCAGAACTTCCCGGCCGTCGTCATCGCGGCCTTCGCGCTGCTCCTGATCGGGTTCTCCCAGACCGCGGGCGATGCCCAGGCGTTCGCCACGAGGCATCGGTATCGCATCGACCTCGACCAGGAGTCGGTCGCCCAGGGGATGGCCAATCTCGGCGCCGGCGTGTTCCAGGGCATGCCGGTGTCGACCAGCCTTTCGGCGAGCTCGCTGAACGAGTCGGCCGGGGCGCGGACGCCCGTCGCCTCGCTCGCCACGGGAGGGATCGTCCTTGCCACGCTGATCCTGCTCGCGCCGCTCTTCTCCGAGCTGCCCAAGGCGGTCCTCGCCGCGATCATCATCGATGCCGTGGTGTTCGGGATGATCGACCTCGCAGAGTTCCGCCGGCTCCGCCGGGTGAAGCGGTTCGACTTCTGGATCGCGCTGGCGGCGGTCATGGGCGTGCTGTCGGTGGGCGTGCTCCTCGGCGTGGTCGTCGGCATGGTGCTGTCCCTGCTCTGGCTCATCCACGTCGCGACCCGGCCGTCCATGCCGATCCTGGGTCGTGAACCGGGCACCCAGGTGTACCGCGAGCTCGACGAGCACCCGGGCGACGAGACCGACCCTGGCGTGGCGGTGATCCGCATCGACGGTGGCCTGTTCTTCGCCACGGCTGGGGCACTGGACGAGCGCGTTCGCGCGATCCTCGGGAGCCAGCCCGGCCTGCATTCCCTCGTGCTGGACCTCGAGGGCGTGAACTTCGTCGACTCGCAAGGTGCGGCGAAGATGAAGGAGCTGCTCGAACTGACCGACGCGACTGGCGTGGAACTCCGCTTGGCCCGCCTGAAGCCCGACGTCTCCGACGTCCTGGCGGCGGACGGGCTCATCGACCTGATCGGGCGACGACCGGATCCATGGCAACGTCCACCGGGCCGTCGAGGCGGCGCAGGCAGCCGATGCCAGAGGGCGATCCGACCTGGCGCACCCGCGCACGCCGTAGCCCGTCGGCCACCGCCCGTTCCGGCAGCCATGCCGATGGACCCGGCCGGACTGCAATGCAGCCGTCAGCGCCAGTCGATGTTCACGACCTCGATCGGCTCGGACAGGCCCTTGAGCGTCGCGCTTCGGAGACCGGACGTCCTGTGCGACTCTCCGACCGTGCCGACGCTCGCGACGATCTCGCCGGCCCCGCCGAGTGCCGCGATCCGGGCCGCCTCGTGGACGCCCTTGCCGTGGAAGTCGCCGTCGACCTGCGTCGCATCGGAGGCGTGGAGGCCGATCCGGACCTGGGGCGCGAAGCCCTGGGTCGAGCGGTGCTCGGCGAGTCGCCGCTGGATCGCGATCGCCGCCGCCACCGCAAGGTCGGGCGAGTCGAAGCTGACGAAGAACCCGTCGCCGGTCGTGGAGATCTCCTCGCCGCCCTGGGCCGTGAATACTTCACGGAGGGCCGTGTTGTGCCAGCGGAGCATCGTTTCCCAGGCCTCATCGCCGAGCGCCTCGACGAGGTTCGTCGAGCCGACGATGTCGGTGAACATGAAGGTCCGGAGGACCCGCCGGGGCGGGCCGTCCTTGCCACGCAGCTGCCAGGGCAGGAGCTCAGAGACGTCCTCGAGGATGACGGCCGCGGTCGGACAGGCAAACGCGGCGGCGCGGAGGACCTCCTCGTCGACAGTGTCCTCCCCGACGACGTCGCTCTTGCCGTAGTCGCCGGCAAGCCAGTCGAAGGCCGTCGGGGCGAGGGTGATGCAGTTCCCCGCGCCGACGCACTTGTGGCGGTCGACCCGCGCTCGGATGGCCATCAGCGTGACCCCACCGTGGCGAGCCCGCGGAACGCCAGCGAGGTCGCCTCGGCGCGGCTCGAGGTCCCCAGCCGCGCCTGAAGTCGCGTCAGGCGCTGGGCCACTTCGTCCTCGCCAACGCCGAGGTCGGCAGCAATCTCGGCGTTCGTCCGACCCTCGGTCAGGAGCTGCAGCAGCCGGCGCTCGACATCGTCCAGGCTGGGCCCGGCCGCGGGTGCCGCGGACCCCGGCGTGGGGACGGCGGTGTCGCCAGCCCGGGCGCCGGCAAGGACCGGCCCGTCCATCGGGCCGGCCAGCTCGACGAGCTCGCGCCCGACGGGCCCGGTGAGCCACCGGACGCGGATCGCCTCGTCCGCCGTTCCCTGCGCGATCTTGGACAGCGTCGACTGGAGGAAGCCCCGAACGGACCCCTGGACCTCCGGCGGCGCCCCAGCGAGCAGCGCCCGGGCTGCCGGGATCACGATCTCCAGGCTGACGTCCTCGTGGAGCCCGGCCTGGAGGGCCTCGAGGGCCGCACCGCCGGCCATCGCGGCGCCCGGGATGTCGCCGCGCATGAGGGCGACCGTGGCCAGCGCGGCGTCGGCCTGCGCGCCCCACGGCGCATGCCCGGGCAGGAGCGGCAACAGCTCCTTCACCTGCGCCGCCGAGCGCTCGACGAGCTCCACCAGCGCCGGGTCCGACGCGTCGCCCTCGTGCGGCGAGCCATCGGACGGGCCGACCCCGACGAGCCGCGCCGCCTCAATGGCGAGCCGGGCCAGGGCCTCGCACCGGGCGGATGCCCGACCGCCCTCGGTCGCCAGCGCCACGGCGCGCTCGAGATGACGGCGCATACCCTCCGCGTCGCCCGCGCCCGCTCTGGCCATCCCGCGCCAGGTCTCGAGCTGTCGGGCGCGCGGTCGCGACGGGGCGATGGACGCCGCGGCGGCGGCCAGGCCGATCCATCGCTCCGCCCCGTCGACGTCGCCGAGCTCGAGCAGGCTCATCGCCACGCCGCCGGCGGCGAGGAACTCGATGGTCCGGTCGCCCTGGAGCCTGGCCGCTCGGTGAGCGTCCTCGCCCCGGGACAGCGCCAGGTCCGGGACCACCTTGGCCCTGGAGTACACGTGGACGCCGAACAGCATCTGGAGGTCAAGGCGGGCCCGCTCGCTCTCGGTGACGAGCTCGGACAGGCGGCTCGTCACGCGCCGGATCTCCTCGAGATGCCGCGCCGAGGACGTCAGGTGCATGACCGGCCCGTATTGGGCGTAGGCCATGGCGATGACCGTCGACATGACGCCCGTTCGGTCGCCGAGCTGCTCGAAGATGCCCAGCGCGCGCTCGAGGACCTGGGTCGCCTCGACGAACAGTGGCCCGATCGGCGTCGAAAGGAGCAGCTCCTCGACGCTGGCGCCCGTCGCGAGGATCGCGAGCACCTCGTTCGCACGACCGGCTAGGACCTCGCCGGCGAACCACGCCCGCCCTCGCGCGAAGTCGATCATCCCGATCTCTCGGAGGGCGGCGGCGAGGCTGCGCTCGTCGCCGAGCTGCTCCGCCAGCTCGATCGCGCGGCGATAGGCCTGCTCGGAACCGTCGAGGTCGGTCTCGACCGCCGCGGCGCCGAAGGACTCGCCCAGCGGGCTCCGCAGGAGCGCCTGGCCCAGCTCGAGCGACGCCCGGAGCTCCAGTGCGCCGTCGCCCTGATCGGCCGCGCGGGCGCGGACGCGGCGGGCCAGCTCCGCGGCGGCGTCCTCGTCGTGGCTCATCCGCAGTGCCGATGCACGCCGGAGCTGCACGTCAAGCTCGACGTTCGGATCGCGCATCGCCTCGGCGAGGGCGGCCAGCTCGGTCAGGCCGTCCAGCCGCTCGCCCGTCCGGCGGAGGACGGCCAACGCGTCGTCGCGGGTCGCGAGGAGGACCCGCCGGTCGGCCGGCGCCGACACGACCGGGAGCGCCTGCTCGACGAGCCGGAGCGCCTCCTCGGGGGCATTGGAGGCGAGGGCGGCCGTTGCGGCGTCGATCGAGAATCGTGCGGCCCGCCCGGTGTCGCCGGCCGCGAGCGCGTGCTGGGCGAGCATTGGCAGGCCGGCGGGGGCCGGGTCGCCACCCTCCAGCAGCAGGTCGACGACCGCTGCATGGACCTGCCGGCGACGGGCCGCCGACAGCTGGTTCGCGGCGAACTGGCGGACCTGCTCGTGCGTGAACGTGTAGTCCGCGGGCTCGCCCTGCGCCTGCGTGAGCAGGAGGCCCGCCCGGACGGCGGGCCCGAGATCGTCGGCCAGCGGGTCGGCACCGTCGCCTGGTCCCGCCGCTCCGACCTGGGAAGCCGCCTCACCGGGCGCCGCGCCGTCGCGAGTCGCCGCCTGCGCCGCGACCTCGCCGTCACCCACCCGCATCCGAATCGCCCTGAGGTCTCGAAGGCTGAAGCTGCGGCCAAGGATCGCCGCGTCGCCGAGCGAAGCCCGTGTCCGGGCCGGGAGTCGCGCGGCGCGGCGATCGATGAGCGTCCGGACCGCGGATGGGACGAGCCGGGCCGCGCTGCGGGCGAGCCGCCACTCGCCATCGATCTGCTGGAACGTGCCGGCCTCGCGGTGCGTCCGGGCCAGCTCCTCGACGATGAATGGCACGCCCTCCGACTGGGCCTGCACGGCGGCCGCGGATGCAGCCTCGACCGGACCGCCGAGGACACGCTTGAGGAGCTCAGCCGTCTCCACCGAGCTGAACCGTCCGGGCCGCAACCGTCGGACGAGGCCCATCCGCTCCATGTCGGCGACGAAATTCACGGCCTCGGTGACCGACGCGAACTCGTCCGGCCGGATCGTGAGGAACAGGAAGACCGGCCGATCGGCGTCGCTCCGGACGACGTAGCGGAGGAGCCGGAGGGAGTCGTCGTCGGCCCACTGGACGTCGTCGATGAGCAGCGCCAGCGGGTGGATCCCGGCGAGCGTCGAGATCGCGACGCCCGCGAGGTCGAAGGCCCGGAGGAGCTTCGCGTCCGGCGACAGGGTCTCGAACCCCGGCTCGTCACGCCCGGAGATGGCCTCGACCACCCGCCGGACGGCAGCCTCCGCCGGGGTCCCTGCCGCCGCGTCGTGGATCGCGCTGGCGGCGAACAGGCTACGCGCGACAAGGAACGGGCCGCGGATCTCCTCGTCGGCCGTGATCGCGACACAGGTGAACCCGCTGGCCGACGCGAGCTCGCTCGCAGCCAGCAGCAGGCGGGTCTTGCCGATGCCCGGCTCGCCCTCCAGGGTCACCGCGGCGAGGCGGCCGGAGGCGTCGCGCAACTCCTGGGCGACCGCGTCGAGCTCGGCGCTCCGCCCGATGACCGCGCCCGTGGCGCGGCGCAGCTGGACCGCGAGCGAGCACTGGGGCCCGACGAGGGGGTCGAGCGCACTGCCGTCGGCCACCCGGGGGGCCGTGCCGTGCTCGGTGGACGTCGATTCGTCCAGCATGCGGCGGATTATGAGGCCGCGGCGCTCCGGCCGAGATCGCGCGCCCTCATGTCGCGGCCAGAAGCTGGTCAGCGTACTTCTCGAGCGACCGCGCCACCCTGGCCAGTGGTTCCATCAAGGCGGGCGTACACAGCTCCCCACAGCGGACGGCGAACGCGGCCGCATCTCTCAGTCGCTCCTCCATCAGGACCCATGCAGCCTCCCGATGCGGCAGCAGGTAGTCGACCTGGTAGAAGAGCTCGAACCCCGGGCCCGCGGTGACGCCCGGCAGGTCCGGGCCGACGGGCAGCGTCGTGACGACGGTCCCCAGCGGCCGGATCGCGCCGTACATCAAGCCCACCGAGACATCGGCCAGGACGGCGAGCTGCTCCGGCGACTCATCCGTGTGGGCGAAGTAGCGAGACAGGAGCTGCAGGAGGACCTCGTACGCGACGTTGAGGAGGTCCATGCAGCGCGTCGTCCCCGGATCGGTGATGAGCGGCACCAGGACACCGGTCGCCTGCGGTCGGACGTTCGCCGCCACGACCGGCCTGGCGGCCTCGAAGCTCGGGTCCGTCCGCTTGATCTCGAGGTATTCGTCGAGGATCCCCAGGAGGCGCCCGAAGTGAGCATCGCGCCACTCCCCGCGGGCTCCCTCGCCCTGCTCGACGATCGTGTCGATCGCTCGCCGCGCGGATGCCAGGTCGGTGACCGCGACGAGCTCCGGCCACCGGAAGTGCTCCTCGCTCGCCTGCGCGTTCGGCGGCCCGATGAACAGGCGCTCCGGGCCAAGGCGATCGGCCAGGTGCTCCAGGCCGGCCTGGATGGACCGGTAGAGCTGGCCGATCGTGTCGAACTCCTGCAGGTGCGGGACGATCTCGTCCCCCTCGTCGTGCGGCAGCGCCACGGCCTGCGCGATCGCCTCGAACCCCTCGGCATCCTCGATGTCCATCCCTTCCGGCCGCTCGAGGAAGGCGAAGTGGCGAAGCGCTGCTTCGCCGAACGGCACCAGCTCGATCCGCACGCCGGCTGGGTAGCTGTACGCCGGCATCGGGAAATTCGGGCGAGCGAGGCGCGGGGCGGCGCCGACGGCCGTCAGCAGGTTCTGGACCAACGCCAGGTGGAGCATCTCCTGCTCGCCGATCGTCAGCAGCGTCTTCCGCCAGCGTTGGACCGCAGCAAGCGTCTCCGGCGAGAGTCCCTCGTCGACGTTCTGCCTGAGCGAGAACGCCGCGAACAGGTACTGGAGCATGATCAGGTGCTCGAGCTCGGCCGCCTTGCCGAGCGTGTAGATCAGTGCCTCCCGGTGCTCGAGGCCCCCGGTGTGCGCATCAGCTGGCCCCCTGCGGACATCCAGGACGCTGGCGAGCGGACCGTGCGGGCCGGGCGTGACAGTCTCGGTCATGGAAACCTCTCTCGGCTGGCTGGAGCGATCGGGTCCGCGTGCCGGTGCGGGGGCGGCCATCGGTCAGAGTCTGCCGTGGGACAAGGCGCACGGGTCACGGCGTGGCGTCCTCCTCGACCCTCGAGCCGGGCTGGTAGAGGCGGTCGTCCTGATAGCACCACCTCCAGTCCTCGTCGGGCTCCGCAGTCCGCATCATCGGATGCGCCGTCTCGCGGTAGTGGGCCGTGGCATGCCGGTTCGGACTCAGATCGCAGCAGCTCGTGCGCCCGCAGGTCAGGCACTGCCGGAGATGGACCCAGGTGCCGCCCATCTCGACGCACGCGGAGCAGACGTGGAGGGGCGCGTCAACGCGGATGTCGGGCTCGAAGTGCTCGCAATACGGCGTCACGTGACAGCTCGTCCGAAGTGCTCGCGGGGGCTGATCCCCGCTTCACGCCACTTGACGCGGACACTACCACCGAATGCGCGAGGGCCCGCGATGCGCACGCGTGGCGCTGATCGGCGAGCGCGTCGACTTGGCCGTACGAGCGGTCACGCTCGAAGGGTCGGTTCGACGTACGCGGCATACCTGACGACCGTTCGAAAGGCCAGGCGCTCGTAGATCGGGCGCCCCATCTCGCTTGCCTGGAGTGCCGCCACGTCGCAGCCGGCGTCCGCGCCGTCTGCCACCACGCGTGCCGTCATCGCCGCCCCGTACCCGCGTCGGCGCGCTGACTGGACTGTTGCGATGCTATACACGCCGATGGTCCGCCCGCTTCGCCAGCCCAGCCCGGAGGCGACGGGGCGACCGTCCGCGTAGCCCACGTAGACGACGCACTCGGGCCGAACGAGGAGGTCCGGGCACGCGGTACCCAGCGCGACCGCGCGATCTGAGCCAAACCCTGCGGTCACAACCTGGCGATGAACGTCGATGCCGGTGGCGTCGGTCACCCGGCGGATCTCGAGCTCGGGAGCCGCATGACGTGCGATCGGGTCGTGGTCGATCGGGAACGCGACCATGCCGGGCGTCGACGTCTCCTCCCCCTCGGGCTCCAGCCCCGCCCGGGCCAGGGTCCGGACGAAACGATCATCGATGCCTTCGCGCAGGCGTACGACGAAGGGGTCACCCTGCTCGCGCGCCCGGGCCACCCCGGCGAGCACGCCGTCCGGTGTCGCCTTCTCGTGTTCAACCAGGACCTGGTTGAACCAGTCGAACGGCAGGCCGCTCAGGATCGTGACCACCCCGCCGGCGCGAGTCACGGTGGCCCGCGAGGTACAGCTCACGACGCCCGTCAGGTAAGCGATCCAGTTCTCGTGCTCGAGAGCGATCAGCTCGTCGTCCGTCATGGCCGGGAACGCTAGCCGCACGGGAACCGCTCGTCCACATGCAGTAGGCGGAACCCAGTCAGGGTGTCGTCGTGAGAGTCCTCAACTGAAGGTGGAGCGGGAGACGGGATTCGAACCCGCGACATTCTGCTTGGGAAGTCCTGAGCTCGTGAGCGTAGTAGCACGAGCGTGGAAGGGCGAGCGAATCTCGAGTAGTTAGAGTGTCGCGTCTAAGCCGCGTACCGGCCGCCAGCAGCGGGTCCCGGGATCATCGAGTTGGCCGGCCCCGGTGGCACGATCGCGGCCCTGCTAACCTCGTCTGAGACAGGAAGTCCGCTCGCGCGCATACTCCGCCGACCGGCAGGGAGGCACGAGAGCCTTCTGGTTCCCACCAGCGCGGCGTCCCCATACGGTCGCCTCGGCCGTCGCGCAGGGCCAATGGCGAGTCCGACCCTTCCGGACGGGCGTGTGGTACGCGCAGAAAGGGGGTCCCTGTGACCTCGACAATGAGAAAGGCGATCACCAGGCTGCCACTGATCGCGGCGCTCCTCGCCGCTCTGTTTGCCGTCGGTCCGGCTGCTGCAGTGTCGGCCGAGGGGCGGCAACTCGTCGGGGAGTTCTGCACGAACCCTCAAGCCCTCCCCAAGCCGGGCGCCTGCATATCTCTCTCGTACGGCGGAGAGACGGCCATGGGGTACACGAACTCACCGAATCGCGTCCTTACGCTCAGACCGGGAACGTATTGGCTGACCGTGAACGACAACAGCACGGCCCACAACTTCTCGCTCGAATCGCCGGACGGCCTCGACCAGGACATCACCGGGGTCGCGGACACGCCCGGCTGGGTGACGGTCAAGGTGCACCTAACGCATGGCACGTACGTGCTGTTCTGCGACGCTGACGATCACAGAGCGGACGGCATGTACGTGGACATCGAGGTCGGCGGCGTCGGACAGGTCGGGTAGCCGCCCCCGACGACGCTGATCGGCAAGAGGTGGCGCTCGAGCGCGGCCTTGCGGACCTGCGCGATCCCGGACCCCGCGCCGCCGTGGCCGGGCCGTTCCTCGAGCGGGTCAGGGACCCAGAAACAGGAGAAGACACCAAGTTAGGGTGTCTTCCTGAGATCAGAACCGAGGTAGTGGAGCGGGAGACGGGATTCGAACCCGCGACATTCTGCTTGGGAAGTCCTGACCTGCTGAGCGTTGTAGCACGAGCGTGGAAGGGCGAGCGAATCACCGATAGTTAGAGTGTCGTCAGCGACACGGATCGGCGGGTTCTTGGTCGGGGCGAGAGGGATAGCCCCGCTACCAACGACCCTCCGATCACGATGCGGCTGGCCGAGCCGCCGACGCCCCTCGAGCTGGTGCGGAGCGCATGACGGGGCGGCGATCCCGCCATCCCGCCGGACGCGCGACCGACCGTGAGGTTGGCGTGGTTGCAGCGGTTCGGGCGACTGGATCGGAGAAGGAAGCCGCCCACCGCCTCGGCCTGGCGCACTCGACCGTGAAGCACCACTTGACGAACGCCCGGTCCAAGGTGGGGGCGGCGACCACGGCGCAGCTCGTGTGGATCCTGGCTCCACGGCTCCCGGAGCCCGAGGACGTGGCTCAAACGGACGAGTAGCGGCGCGTGCCGCTCGGTCGATCAAGCGTGCCGAATGATCGGGATGGCGACCCCGAAGGCGATCACGAACACGAGATGCAGGGCGAGGTACATCGGGGCTTCGACAGGCTTCGTGGCGAGGGCCAGCCACGAGAGCCAGACGCCGACAGCGAGGACGCCCAGCGCGAAGACGGCGAGGCCGGGCGGGAACCAGCGGCCGAGGAGAGCGGCGACCATGGTGGAGAGCGCCCCGGAAGCCAGCGCGAAGATCGCCATGGCTCCGGCCGCCGCCCAGGGCGACAGCGGCTGCGCGGCCCGGTAGCCCGGATCGAGCGCGACGAGCTCGAAACCGAGCACGATGACCGCGCTCGTCAGGGCGGCGACGAGCGTCGTGACAACAGACGTCCCGAGCGGAGTCATCGGTCGGGCTCCTGCCCTCATCCGGTCTGGGACATGGCCCCGTCGGCCCGAGCCGTGGCGCCGGCCGATCTCGCATAGCCGAGCGCGACGCAGACGCCGCCGACGACGAGGGTGAGGTCCACCACCGTGATGACGAGGATCTCGTAGGCGTAGCCGAGATCGGGCCCGAGGACGACCATGAGCACCGGCAGTGCGCCCAGCGCGAGGATCCCGCCCATGAGGAAGACATACCGGGCGATCTGCTCAGCCCTGGTCGCGGCGCCAAGCGCCGCTGCCACGCCGAGGAAGGCGAGTCCGAGCGTCCAATAGCCGACGTCCTCGAGGGCGACGAACACGCCGTGCGGGTTGAAGAGCGAGAGCGCGACGACCGCGGCGCCCTCGCCATGCAGGAGGCTCGGAGCGACGACCGCCAGCTGGATCGCGTAGTCGCCGACCAGGACGCTGACCCCGATCAGCGTGAAGGCGAGTGCGAGGATCGCCGGGAGGCGTGTGGCCGCGCGTCCCGGGACGCCGAGGCTCGCCGTGAAGACGACCTGGGCAAGCAGCATCCCGATGGCCGGGTACATCCAGTAGAAGCTGACCGGCACGAAGTCGCGCACCAGCGCCGGGTCGTCGAACGGGTAGGCGGCGCACGAGCCCGTGCAGAAGCCCCCGCCGGGTACCGGCGTGAAGAAGCCCGCCAGGAACGTCAGCGCCGCGAGGCCCGCCATTGCCCCGGCCGCCATGGCCGTCGCGCGATGAGGGTCACGCCCGGGCGCCCGGTTCTCGACCGAAGGCCCTGTCGCGGCGCCCTCGGCGCGCCTCACGACCGTCGCCATCATCACCTCCCAGTGACCCTCATCCAGCAACCGACGATATACATCGCCGGCCCCCCACACAAGCCGGCTACCCGGCCCTCTCCGGGTAGGGAGGAACTTCACTAACCCGGCTCGGCACTTGCTCCCCGCCAGGACCGCGAATTGGGGGTGGGGCCCGCTACCACGTGGTCGCGCCGTCAGGGTGTGAGCGTGGTCTACGGCTCGCTCTTTCGAGTGGGTCTTGACAGTCCCATCGCTCATCTGTCAGGATACACTGACACATGAAGGAGGGACATGACGGACGACCGGACGGGCGACCAGCTGTTGCGGATGCTGAACGCCCTGGCGAACCCTCACCGCCTGCGGATCCTCGCGGCGCTGAGCAAGCGCCAGAGCTACGTCAGCGAGCTGGCCCGCGAGCTCGGCATCGGCCGTCCGTTGCTTCACATGCACCTCCAGACACTGGAGCGAGCGGGACTCGTGGTCGGGCGCCATGAGATCTCAGACGATGGCAAGGCACTTCGCTTCTACGCGGTGGCGGCCTTCGACGAGCACCTGACGCCGGAGCGCGTCACGGAGGCGACGAAGACCCTCAGCACGGACGGCGAGCCCATGGGAAAGGGGAAGAAGCCATGACATTCCTGGACTGGCCGGCGGCGATCCTGATCATGTTCGTCATCCTCGCGGTGGGCGTCGCCGTCGGCGGGCCGACGCGCCGGCGCCACGCGCTGGAGGTGGCCGAGGTCAAGGCGAAGGGGCACGAGGAGTACCGCGCCCTCGCCGAGAAGTTCGAGGCGCTCGCGCAGGAGACGCGCGATCTGCAGGCGACGATCCAGTCGGACCTGGGCGCCGTGCGGGTCTCGGTCGCGGCGATCGAAACGATGATGCGCGAGGTCTCATGAGCAGCTCGATGACAGCCACTTCGACGAGGCCCGCAGGGCCTGCCGCAATGATTGGAGAGAAGAACATGACTACGAACCGAAGCAACGCCGTCGCCGCGGGAGCGCTGTTCATCATCGCGACGGTTGCAGACGTGATCTCGCGCGTGGCGTTCGTGCAACCGATTCTGAGTGATCCGGTTGACCTCACCAAGATCTCGGCGAACGACAACCAAGTCCTCCTTGGCGCGCTCCTTCTGTTGATCGGGGCTGCTGCGGCTGCTGGAATTGCCATTGCGCTCTACCCGGTCTTGCGCAAGCACAACGAGGGTCTGGCCCTCGGATCGGTTGGCTTCAGGCTCATCGAGGCAGCGCTCTATGTCGGCATCGTCGTCTGCCTGCTGCTGCTCGTGACCTTGAGCCAGGAGGCTGCGAATTCTGGATCTGCGGCTTCAGCGGCCTACGCGGTCCCTGCTGCGCTGTTGATGGCAGCACGTGATTCGCTGGGCGAAGTGGCGGTGCTTGTGTTTGGCCTCGGGGCGCTCCTGTACTACTGGGTGTTCTATCAATCGCGACTCGTCCCTCGCTGGCTGTCAGCCTGGGGTCTCCTCGCCATCGTGTCGGTCATGGTGTCCGGCCTCCTCGTCATGCTTCGTCTCACAGAGCCGATGTCGACGACCCAGCTCGTCCTGGCGCTTCCCATCGCCGTGCAGGAGATGGTCCTGGCGGTTTGGCTGATCGCCAGGGGCTTCAATCCGTCTGCAACCACTGCCGAGCCTGCGGGTCAGACATCAAGGTGGCATACCGTCAATCCGAGCGCTGTTTCGTCCAGCTAGGTCGGCGACCCAGCGCTCGGGAAACAGCGGCACTCATAAGCCCAAGGGACCCCTGGAACAGGAGAAGACACCCAGTTAGGGTGTCTTCTCGAGGTCCGTACCGAAGAGTTGGAGCGGGAGACGGATTCGAACCCGCGACATTCTGCTTGGGAAGTCCTGCACTCGTGAGCGTAGTAGCACGAGCGTGGAAGGGCGAGCGAATCACCGATAGTTAGAGTGTCGCAGACGGTGCTGGCTGAGGACGCTCGGGGTGGCGAGCACGACGCCGAGGGCTGGGAGCAGGCCAAGGAACACGAACGTGTACCACCCGCCCCAGGCGAGCTCGTCGAGGACCGCGGTCAGCAAGCCCGCGAGAGCGAAGATCGCCATCGCCGCCCACGCCCAGCGCTCCGCCCGCCGGAACGCGGTGAGGCCGACGAGGACGGCCAGCAGGCCCACTGTCGCCACGTAGAGGTTCGCGTAGAGCGCGTCCCAGGCGAGCGTTCGGATCGCGCCCGCCGAGTAGTCGGAGGTGTCGACCCCCGCCGCGACGACGGCCGAGCCGCAGGAGAAGCACGTCACGACGACCGCGCTGTAGGCGACGGCGCTGAACACCCAGACGATTCCCCCGAGCACGACGAGCGCGACGGCGAGCCGCGGGACACTCCGGCGCGCTGATGGTGCCGGGCTGTCCTCTGCCCCTGAGGAGCCAGAGCGTTGCGGGTCGCCCGTCACGTGGCCGCTCGGGGCGGCGCCGGCTCGATTGGGGCGAGCCGGATGACCGGCATGACGCGGGTCGTGGCGCGCAGGTACTTCTCGTAGCTCGGCGCCCGCCGGAGGATACGCGTCCACGCCTCGGTCGCCTCGTCGGGCGTCAGCTCCTCCGCGCGGACGGCGAAGGCGCGGCCCATGACCTCGACCCGCGCAGACGGGCACGCAACGAGATTGTGATACCAGCCGGGGTGCGTTGAGCCGCCGTCGTTGGCGGCGGCGAGGAGCATCGCGTCGCCGTCGCGGAAGAACTGGAGTACCACCGTCCGCTCCTTCCCGCTCCGCCGCCCATGGGTCGTGAGGAGCAGGGCGTCGACCTTCCACGGCCGGGTGATGCCGCCCTTCGTCAGGCGGTAGAGCATGACGCCGAGCGGCGTGAGGTGGCGGTCGAGCCAGCGCCCCACGTCCAGCGCCAGCCGTTCGCGGGCGGACATGTCAGCGCCCTGAGGCGACTCGCTACTCGTCACGCGTCACCCCCGGCGGGCGGCCCGGCGACGGGCTCGGATCTCGGGTGGCATCCGTCTCCCTGGGGCATCAGGCCGGGAAGCTGCCACCCAGTGGCAGGGCGCTCGGCCCACGGTCGCGATCGTCCACGCCGTCGCGGGCGTAGGACCAGAGCCGGACGGACCGTGGCCGCCGCCGACCGGCTCCAAAATCGGTGCCGTCCCGGCGGGGCGGCGTCGCGCTATCCGCGTGTAGAGTCGGCGGCACTCGAGCGTTTGCCCCCGCCCGGGAGGTCGGGATCGCCCACGAGCCCGGCCGCAGCGGAACGAAGCATAGGGAGACGATCGTGGCGATGAGCGAGACGTCGACGACGCCGCAGGTCGGGGCGACGGCACGCGTGGCGAAATGGAAGGGCGGTGCGTCGACGAGGAATGGGCCGCCGGCCGGCGGCGGAGCCGTATATGGGCTCGGGATGATCGGCGCCCTCGCCTACTTCCTCGGGTCCGCCAAGACCGGGCAGGACTACGTCCTGGCACTCGGCAAGGCCGCCGTCTGGCCGGCCCTGCTGGTCTACCGGGCGTTCAAGGTCCTGGGCGGATAGCTCGTCCCGCTGGGCATCGCGCTGCGCCGGGTCGATGGCCTGACCGGGGGTCACCCGCCACGAGATCGTGCTCAGCGTGACATTTATCAGCGAGAAGACGGTCACACGCACGTCTCGAACGTGATGCCGAAGGTCGGCCCTGTCTCGCTCCGAGGCGGCCGCCACGCGGCGCTGCTCGGCTTGCCGGCGCGGGGGATTAGGTGTCGCGCTGAGCGTGGATGGGGAAGGTGGAGCGGGAGACGGGATTCGAACCCGCGACATTCTGCTTGGGAAGCAGACACTCTGCCAGCTGAGTTACTCCCGCTCGGGAGGAGGCGATTGTAGCGGAGGCTCAATCCGGAGCCAACCGTACCGGCTTCCGTCATCGAGACGTGGGCGTGGGGTGGGCTGCTCGTCTGCGCAACACAGGGGCAATCGTGGCCGAAACCTACGTGCCAGAGCCAGAGTTCTCGGAGGACGGCGAGCCAAATCGGTCCCCGCCGCCCGCACGGCAGGATCTCGGGCTCGGTCGGTCCGGCCTCGAAGTGGGATGCCGCACGGGCGTGGCAAAACCGGTCAGGAGACGGCGGGCACCGACACCCTCCCGGCCTCGATCGCTGCGACGTAAGCCGCGTGGTCCCGTTCGTTGACGGACGCGTAGGTCTCGGAGAAGTCGGCGATCGCCCCGTCGAACTTGTCGCTTGTGCCGAGGTACGCCGAGATCGCCACGGCGTCCCCGGTCACGGCGTGGGCCCGCGCGAGTGACCAACCGCAGACGGCGCCGTAGAAGCCGAGACCGGCAGGCTCGATCGTGGTGATGTCCACGGAGCCCTTCATGTCCCAGAGCTGTCGCAGGTAGAAGTCGCGGCCGCCCGGTCCCCGAGTCCAGCCAAGGAGGATGTCGGGGGTCGCCTGCATGCGCTGCTGACCGACCACGACCCGCTCGGCATGGTTGGCGTGCCCGCCCTGGTCGACAACGGGCGCGAGGACGGATGCGGAGGCCTCTTTCGCCTGGAGGATGAGCGGGTCGTTCTCGTCGCGCCCCTGGAGGACGAGCACGAAACAACGCGTCCCGACACTGCCGACGCCGACGACCTTGAGGGCGAAGTCCAGGAAGCGATAACGCTCCAGGAAGTCGCGCCGGTTCTCGGGCATGGTCGCGCGGTAGTCGGTGAAGACCTTTTCCAGGGCCTTGGGGCCGCCCATTCCCGCGAGGTCGACGTGGGTGATGACGGGCGGGTCGTCGAGGATCACCCGGCGTCCGTCCACGACGGCCGTCAGCTTTTCGAATGCGTGCATCCCGTCGCGCTGGCGGGCCTTGCTGAAGATGGCCTCGAGGTTCCTTCGCCGAGTGGCGCCCTCTCGGCCCTGGAGCCTTCCCGTCGCCTCGGCGGCCTCCCGGATGTCGGCCTCGGTGATCGAGGTGTACCAGACGGTCATGAGGCTCAGCCCCGCGTAGCGGGCCATCCATTGGCGATAGCTGCGGACCGTGGATAGCGCCGCCTCCCGGTTCTGGGCGACACTGAAGCCCCGCGCCTGGCCGGCGATGACGATGCTTGCGGCGAGCCGCTTGACGTCCCACTCCCAGGGCCCGGGCAGCGTCTCATCGAAGTCGTTGGCGTCGAAGACGAGCGTCCGCTCCGGCGAGGCGAACAGTCCGAAGTTGCTGAGGTGGGCGTCGCCGCTCGCCTGAACGATGATGTCCGTGCGGGGGGTGGTCCCGAGGTCGAACGCCATCACGGCTGCGGTCCCGCGGTAGTAGGCGAACGCCGACTCAGCCATCCGCTCGTGGCGGACGGGAACGAGGTCCTGGAGCCGGTCCTCCTCTTGGGCGGCCAGGATCGCGATCGGGTCGCGGCCGGGGGCGGGTTCGAAGGCCGCGTGGCTCACCCGTGGGACACGTCGGCGGGCCGCCCTGCCCGTCGCACCTCGCTCGCTCGGTGGGACCCAGGGTCGAGCCGTCCAGGAGGGGCCCTGAGCCGGGAGCTCGGCCTGCCAGGCAGCGTCGAATCCCGCTGCGGTCTCGTGGTCCGGGGTCGTCCTGTGCGACCCTCGCACGGTCTTTGCAGATTCGGTCACTGCGGATGTCCTCGGGTCAAGCCGCGGGAAGAACGGGCTCAAATGTCAGGGATTCGCGACGCCGACGACATCCTCCCATTCGGAGGACACGCTCGATCTCGCCGCCGTCAGGCGCGATTGCGTCCCTACTGAGTTGGGCAAGTAGTTCCGAGCGCGGTCTCGACGTCGGCAGCTGCCGTCGTGATCTGGTCGATCGCCGTCTTGACCGCAACGAGCTTGGCGGCGAGGGTCGGCTGATCGCCGAGCCCGGTCAGCGTGGTCTGGAGCGCCTGGACGGAGGCCTGCAGATTGCTGACCTGTGGACCTACGAGCTCGCGCCCTGACACGCCGAGGGCCTGAGTGGCCGCCTGCACGTCAGCGAGCGCCGCCGTCACGCCGCTCACGCCGACGCTGGCGAGGTTGAGATTGGTCAGGGCCGTCATCGAGGCGCGCAGATGCGCCGCGTCGGCGCAGATCGCGGCCGCACCTGAAGCCGCAGGCACGGCCGACGTCCCCGGCGCGGCCGGCTCGTTGGTGTGCCCGGTGTTGGCGACGAGGCACCAGCGCAAGCGGCGACGGCGAATGTCAAGACAAGCACGGGGGCGAGGATGCGAATGCGACTGAACATCGGGTACCTTCCTTTGACCATCTCCGGCGTCCGGATCGTCGCATCCACGCCGTCGACAGCCGTGATGGGGACGACCCGGCACCGTTCGCACCGGGTCTCCGAACGTGACGTGTTGGAATTTGGGCTGAGCCCCCACCGCGGCTGCGAGGACGGGCTGAGGCACGTCGACCACGCGCCTGCGATGTCGACCAAGGGACGCTACGCCGGGTAGCGGGCGGCCGCATCCTCCCCGTCGGAGGAACAATGCTCGAGGGAGCGCTCCCCGCCGAGTCCCTGCGGGTCCGCGGCCCGTGGGTCGCGGACGGTCCTCGCCGGCTTCATCCGGTATCTCGGCGGTCTCCTGCTGATGACCGTCCTGCTCGGCGTGATCTGTGCCTCAGGCGGCGACGCCGATCTCCGGCCCTATCGCCCGTGCCGGCGAAGGTGGATCAACGGGAGCGCCAGCGCGAGGAACGTCATGACCAGGTACAGGCCGACGGCAGCCAGCGGCAGGAAGACGGCGAGGGCGATGGCCCCCACGTTCAGGGCGATCACGATCCAGCGCTGGCGGACCTTCGCATCGAGCGTCTCGTCGGCGACGCCATCGACGACAAGCGAGCGCTCGCTGGCGATGTAGAACATGAGCAGGCTCAGCAGGAGCGACGCCAGGAGCACGTTGACCCCGTAGATGACCACCGCGGCCTCGACGTCCGGACCCGACAGGTGGGTGACGAGCAGGTTGGTCGAGAACGGGAGGACACCGACGAACAGCAGCATCAGCAGGTCGATCCCATAGGCCAGCGTGTCGGCCTGCCGCATCAGCTTCGTCATCCCGGCGTGGCTGACCCACATCCCGCCGATGAACACGAAGCTGATCAGGTACCCGAGGAACTCCTGCCATTGCTCGCCGAGTGCAGGCAGGAGGCGACTGCCGACAGCCGGGACCGAGAGTTCGAGGACGAGCAGGGTGATCGCGATCGCGAAAACGCCATCCGTGAAGGCGTTGAAGCGGTCGAGCGGCAGGACGTTCGAGGTTCGCGACCCGCGACCTTGGCCCGCCGGGTGACGGGCGGGCTGGTCGGTCGGGACCTCATCAGGGCGGTCAGCTTGCATCGACAGGCATGGTAGACGCTTGGCCTGGATTGCCGCGCCTCATCCCACCAAGAACGTCAATCCAGACGTCGTCGTTCTCCACACCACACGTCCGCTCTCGAGCGGTCCCCTCGTCGGTTGGGTCTTACTCTGTCCCCGATGATCCACTCGATCGGCAGCTCGCACGCGCTGATGGCGGACGGTCTAGGACGGACCTGGTCGACCTGGTACGACAGCGGCCGGCCGCGACGGTCGGGGCGATGACGACCGGACGCGAGGAAGACCCGAACCCAACAGCGACAGCGGTCGCCGAGGCGGAGATCGGCGAGTCTCGCTGGCCGATGGCGATCGCGGTGCTGGTCCTCATGGCGGCCGCCCTCATCGCACCCCCGCGTCTGTCGATCGTGCCCGGCTGGATCCTCGCCTCGCTCGAAGGCTTGCTGCTCGTGGCGCTCATCCTCGGCGATCCGGGACGGATCGACCGAACCGGGCCCTGGCAGCGCCGGACGTCGATCGCGCTCGTCGTCGTGATCCTCGCAGGGACGTTCGGAGCGACCGCCCTTCTCCTGTACGACCTCCTGACGGGTTCCCCCATCACCAGCCAGGCCGACCAGCTGCTGCTCGCAGGGGCGAAGGTCTGGCTGGGTAACAACGTCGCGTTCGCGTTCCTGTACTGGGAGTTCGACGGCGGTGGACCGGCGGTCCGGGCGCACGGGCTGCCGCGGTATCCCGACCTGGCCTTTCCGCAGCAGTTGAATCCGGAGCTTGCGCGACCGGGCTGGCGGCCGGAGTTCCTCGACTACCTGTATCTCGGGTTCACGACCGCCAACGCCTTCAGCCCGACGGATACGCTGCCGCTGGTCCACTGGGCCAAGGTGGCGATGGGGTCGCAGGCTCTGATCTCGTTCGTGATCGTCGGCCTGGTCATCGCACGGGCGGTCAACGCCTTCACCTGAGCGATCCAGGCCGGACCAACACCGGGCGGCAGGGTCGGTGAGGGGCCCCGAGCGCAGGCCGTGGCGAGCGGGGACCGGCGAGCCCGCCCGACCCGCGGCTATGCTGCCGCCGCCGGCGCGGCCGCGTCCGGGTCGACCGCATCGACGTTCGGCGCTCCTGTGCCGATTGGCACCTTCCCCGGCAGGCCTCCGGTGAACGCGAGCGAGACGAGGGCCAGGAGCGCCGCCGCCAGCAGGCCGGCCTTCAGCGACCGGAGCTGCGCCTGCTCGTAGTCGTCCACGATCGCGGCGGTCGTGGCCGCGTCGAGCCCGGCCTCCTGAGCGGCAGCCTCGATGGCCGCGGACGAGACGAAGTCGATCCCCGAGCCGACCGCGGTCCCGACCTGTGCCGCGACCTCATCGCTGATGCGTGGGTCGGCCTGGATGCTCGAGACGAACGTCGTCGTCAGGCCGGCCAGGACGATCGCGCCGATGAGGGCGACCCCGAGGGACGAGCCCAGCTGCTGCCCCGTGAACTGCAGGCCGCCGGCCTCGCCGCGGCCGGAGGCGTCGACCGACGACTGGACCACGAGGCCGAGCTGCGACGCCATCAGCCCCATCCCGGCACCGAGCACGCCCATCGATGCGGCGAAGGCGAGATCGGCGAGGTCGGGCTTGATCGTCGCGAGCAGCATCACGCACGCGATGCCGGAGAGGATGAGCCCCGCCCTCGTGATCGAACGCACGGAGTAGCGGGTCGAGAGGCGCGACCCCGCGGCGGACGCCGCGAACATCGCGATCGAGACCGGCAGCATCTTGAGGCCGGTCTGGAGGGCGTCGAGGCCGAGGACGAGCTGGAGGTAGAGGGGGATGGTGAAGAAGACGCCCATCAGGAGGAGGTTCTGCGTGAAGAGACCGAGCGAGGCCGGATCGGAGCGGCAGGATCTTGAGCAGGTCGAGGTGGACCAGCGGGTCGCTCCCGATCGCCTCGCGGTGCCGCTGCCAAGCGACGAACGCCCACAGCACGACCCCGCCGGCAGCGATCACGAAGAGGGTCGGAGCGAGGCCGAACGGCTCGATCGGCGCGTCCTTCGGCTGGATCAGGCCCCAGACACTGGATTGGAGGGTCCCCAGGACGATCAGCCCGAGACCGGCGGCAGACAGGACCGCACCGACGATGTCGAGCCGAGGTTTGGGCCCGCTCCGGAGGGCGTCGGCGACGAACCGGGTCATGGCGAAGATCCCGATCACGAGGACGACCTCGCCGGCGAAGACGACCCGCCAGCTGAGCACCGTGGTGGCCCAGCCCCCGACGATCGGACCGACGGCGATACCCGGCGCCGGCGACGCCGCCGATGACCGCGTAGGCGACCTTGCGGTCCCTGCCCTCGAAGTTGCCGGCGATCAGCGCGACCATCGCCGGCAGCACGAGGGAGGCGCCGATGCCCTCGAGGATCGACCAGCCGAGCGTGAGGATCGCCACCGTCGGGGCGAGCGCGGTCATGGCGGAGCCGCAGCCGTAGATGACGAGGCCGATCTTGAAGGCGCGGCGGCGCCCGATGATGTCGCCGATCTTGCCGCCCGCGAGCATCAGCATCGCCATCACGAGGCAGTACAGGGTGATGATCGCCTGGATCGTCGTGACGGTCGTGTCGAAGTCGGCGACCAGCTGACTGATCGAGACCCCCATGACCGTCTGGTCGAGGACCATGACGAACTGCGCGCCCGCCAGGGCGATCAGGGCCGACCGTCCCTTCATTGACTACTCCTCACGTTCGCCACGAGCCGCGCTGACGCCGCCGTGGTCCTGATCGGGGTGGACCGCGACTGGCGGACTGTCCGACGCCTCGGCATCACGGCCGACACCCCCACGAGGAGGGCCGTCGCCCAGGACCAGGAGCTCCTGTCCTCCATGTCGTCGCGACCACTCCGATGAACGGCACGACGAGGAACATCCCGGCGATTCCCGCCAGTGCCGCGCCGGCGGGGATCGCAAGCAGGACGATCGCCGGATGGATGTTGACGGCGCGGCCATAGACGACCGGCGCCACGAAGTTGCCCTGGACGACGTTGAAGACGACGGTGTAGACACCCATGATCGCGGCGTCCTGCGGAGTCCCGAGGGCCAGGGTGACGAAGAACGCCAACGTCGTGGTCAGGATGCTGCCGATGTACGGGATGAACCCGCCGAAGAACGACAGCACCGCGAGGGGCAGCGCGAGCGGGATCCCGAGGATCGCCATGATCAGGAACTGGGTGGCCGCCCCGAAGAGCGAGATCGCGCCGGTCCCGATCATGTAGCCGCCCAGGACCCCGACCGCCCGACCTCCGGCCGCATCCACCTCGGCGCGACGCCAGTCCGCGAGGCGGGACGTTGCGAACGACCAGAACCTGGAGCCGTCGCGCATGAAGTCGAAGGTCAGCAGGGCGCCGATGACGACGACGACCGCCAGCCCGACGGATCCGGCGAGGACCGCCTGGGCAGCCTGCCCGAGGAAGTCGGAGGAGCTCGAGACCAGCGGCTGCAGCCAGGCGAGGACCTGGGGACTCGAGGCGACCGCCTGCCCGGCACCGTCGCTGGCGGCCTTGACGATCGGCCCCATCTGGGTCGCCAGGCTCACCACGGTGAGGACGACCACCACGGTGGTGATGACGATCGACGCCACGGTCACCGTCCCGGCCGCGCTCGTCGGGCTCCAGCCCCTGGCCCGGAGCAGACGGTAGATCGGCGAGAGCGTCGCCGCGAGGATGATCGCGAGGGTGACCGGGATGAGGACGATCGGGACCTGGACCGCGAGGAGGACCGCCACGCCCAGGAACGCGAGCCCGATCAGGAATCGCCAGCTCCATTGCGCGAGGCGGTCGAGCCACAGGGGCACGATCGAGGTCGACTCGCCACGAGCACCCGTCACGTCCATGCCGATGACGTCGATGAGGGAACCCGCGACGGCGTACCCGAAGGCGACGACCGGGACGGCCAGGAACAGGCCCACGAACCCAGCCATCGTCGCCCCGATCGGGAGGGCGATGAGCACGACCGGCCCGGGGCATCCGGACCGCCCCTCGAAAGACCCTCGGGGCGACGACGTAGGTCTGGAGGACGTTGACCAGCATGACCGCGACGAAGAGGGCGCCGGCGGCGGCCAGGCCGCCTGAGGCATAGGTCACGGCGAGCAGGACGGTCATCAGCAGGAGGCCGCCGAGATACGGGATGAAGCCGGCGAAGAAGGCGAAGATCGACAGGGCCAGGGCGGCGGGGACGCCGAGCAGCGACAGGAAGGCGAAGGTGGTCACGGCGTCGATCGCCGCCTGCGTCGCGGTCCCACGGAGCCAGACCCCGACTCCCCTCAGCGCCGCGTCGCCGCTGGACGTGATCACCTCACGCCGACGATCGCCGGTCGCCTGGAGCGCCCAGACCCAGGCTTTGTCGCCGTCCTGGAGGAGGAAGAAGGTCAGGATGCTCCCGAGGATCGTCACGGTGACGGCGGTCGCCAGCCAGGACGCGACGCTCGCGAGCTGGCTCGCCGATCCACGCCTCCGCATTCGATCGCGCCTGGCCGATGGTGACGCCGAGCTGACCGCCCTGGCCGCTCGCCTGCGCGTCCGCCTGGAGTCTGGTCAGCCCCGACTGGATCGCGTCGACGATTCCGGGAACGAGCGGCACGACTGCGATCGCGAGGAGGATCACGATCAGGCCGATCACGAGGATCGCGAGGAGGGTCACGCCGCCCGCCGTCTTCGTCCGGGACCAGCCTCGATCGCGCAGCCGGGTCGCGACCGGCGCGAACAGGACGGCGACGATCAGGGCGAACAGGATCGAGGCGACGACGGTCCCAAGGATCACGGCAAGATCGGCGAGGACGACGATCAGTGCGAACACGACCAGCACGCGCCAGCCGATCGCGGCCGCGTTGCTCAGCCAGATCGGGATGAGCGGTGGATGAGCCTCGGGCTGCGAGCCGGTCACTCGCCGGCCGTCCGAAGGTTGTCCCAGGTCAGGTAGATCCCGGCCACCAGGAGCAGCCCCAGCAGGAGGAGCTGCCAGAACGTCCACAGCAAGATCGCCGCGGTGGCGACGGCGAGCACCACGGCCAGCGTGTTCACGAACTGTTCGGCGACGCCCCGGAACAGCGCGTCGATGAAGAGCATCAGACCGATCAGGAAGGCGGCGGTCGGCAGGAACTCGGAGGGCGCAAACAGGACGACGGCGACCAGCGCGATGAGGACGAGGCCGATGCTGATACCGGCCCAGACCTCGGCAGCGCGGCCGAAGCGAGCCTGGCGGGAGGTCGACGGTTCGTTGGCGTGCCGGATGTGGGCCTTCGGGTCGTCCGTAGCGCCATCGGCGAGGCGCTGGATCCGCAGGTCGATCGCCTCGAGGCTCGCCGTGTTCTCCGCGAACGCGCGGTGGAGCTTTCGGAGGTCGGCCACGAGCTGCTTGACCTGTGCCGACACGTCGTCGTACTCGCGCTCGACGTACGGGTTGCCTTCGAGCGCGGCCAGCTCCTCGTTCTGCAGCCGAAGCTCATCCGTCTTCGTGTCGATCTCGACCGCGAGCGTGTCGTTGGCCTTGACCAGGTCGCTGCGCCGGCGTTCGAGCAGCGACAGAACCTCGCTCGGCGGGGCGACCTTGTCGAGGCCCGCGAACCCGAATGGGTCGTACCAGGCCTGGCGCACGGTGCCGTCGCGGTTGTACATCGGGCCGGCGGGCGCATCCTCGCCCCCCAGCTGGTCCCCCGTGTACAGGCCCCACAGCCCTCGGTACTTCGTGACCCAGTCGGGGACCGGGTCGAGGTTGACCGGCGTCCATTCCTTCGCCTGGCCGGGGCCGATCGAGAGGCCGTCGCCGCGGGCGTAGTCGACGAAGGGCACCGTGAACACGCTGAGACTTCCGCGCCCGGCCGAACCCTGGCGCAGGGTCCCGCTCCAGAAGCGGCTCAGGGCCGCGCCGACCCGCCTGAGCGACTTCGTGATGGGCAGCTCGATCTGCAGGATGTACTCGCCGGGCTTGAAGTACGAGGCATGGGACCCGCCCCCGGCGAAGATCACCGGGTGGTCGCCCACCCGGATCAGCCCCTCGCCGTCATCCCAGCGCCGCCGCAGATCGTCGCCGCTGAAGTCGTGACACGCGTAGGCGACCCACTCGGGCTCGAGCTCCCCGTCCGGATCGGTCGACAGGTAGACGAGGGCCATCTCCCAGTCGGCCTCGTGATCGTCGACGCCGTCGAACGTCGAGCGGTAGTCGTTGAAGTAGAAGAAGAAGCGGTACTGCAGGGCGACCCATCCGCCGCCCCGCACGACCCGGCCGTAGTAGACGTATCGTTCATCCTCGGCGAGCGCCGCACGGTACGCGCGCGCCGAGGCCGCCACGACGGCCCCCGGCGTATGACCCCGGACGAGCAGGCTGAGCGTGAAGATCGCGTCGATCAGGCGGGAGACGTAGCCGACTCGTGCCAGGCGGCCCGCTCCGGGGTGGAACCGCTCCGATTCGGGCAGGTCCTGCGCGGATCCGGCGAGCAGGGCACGAGCCTGCGTCGCCAGGTCGACGTCCTCGACGCGCCGGAGGAACTCGACCGCGCCGAACTCAGTCGTGCGAGGCTCGGCCAGGTTGTCGACCGAGAGGCTCCCGGCGGGCACGAGGAGCTCATTCCGGCCGGTGCTCGGGCGGTGTGCCCAGAGCGAACTCCGGGCGACGTACTGGTCCACCTCGGTGGGGAAGAACAGCTCGCCCTTCGTGTAGTGGACGATCGGCTCGTAACGACGCAGGAGCGCCAGGTCCGCTGCCCGGTCGGCGGCGGGCTCCGTGGTAATCGCAGCAGGACCGGAGTGGGTTGCGGCGGGGTCAGGGGTCATCGCGACCTCGCTCACGTCTGCGCTTCCTCGCCGAAGGCGTCACGCACCTCGGCCTGGTTCATGAGGAGGACGACGGCGACCGCGAAGGTCATGAGGACGTAGTTGGGCGTCGCGTCGTACCAGGACACAAGCTGCACTCCAAGGACGATGACCGCGGCGACCATGCCCAGCAGCCAACCGCGCGGGTGCATCCGGAGGAGCGCGATGCCGGCCACGAAGGCGGTGACGCCGACGGCCGCCTGCCGGACCGCCACGATGCCGCCGAGGAGCGTGAAGCCGCTCCGCAGTGACTCCATGTCGAGGACGCCGCCGCTCGGTGGGAGAAGGATGTGGGCGGAGATCAGCGCATTGATCGCGATCACCGCCCAGGCGACGGACAGGACGAGGTAGGTGACCGCCACGACCGTGACGGCCGACGGCCGACGGCGATGTCCCGGGGCCGGCCTGCCCTGGGGAGTGGCTCGATCACCTCCGGGCGTGGCGGGACTCGCGTCTGGCCCTGGATCCGCTACGCCGCTCGGAGACTCATCCTCAGTCATCGACGTGGTCATTATCGGAGCTCACCGGCATGGGAGGACTGGACGCCCGTGGCCTCACGACCGCCGGCCATGGGTCGAGCGCACCTCTATTTCGGTCCGTTCCCGACAGCGGGAACATCCTCCCCGTCGGAGGAGACGCTTGATCTCGCCCGTCGTCAGTCCCAGGAGGAGGTTCCCCTCGGAAGCACGGCCGGTGCCACCGGCCAGAAGTGCTCGAGGAGCCCGACGCTGACGGCGAGGTCGACGGCGTCGCTGCGGGTCGCCGCGCCAAGCTTGTGGTAGATCGCGAGCGCCTGTGACTTGACCGTCGTTTCCTTGACCCCGAGTCGCTGCCCGATCTCCTTGAAGGAGAGGTAGTAGGGCAGGAGGCCAAGGACGCGGAGCTCGGCGACCGTGAGGCCCGTGGCAGCCTCCGCGACGCTCGTGCGCCCGCGTCGTCAAGGTTGCCTGGAGCGCGTCCACCTCGGCAGGCAGGACACCGAGGTCAGGGCGATCGCGGAGCACATCGCGTGCCTGCGTGACGAGGGCGCGTCGCGCCGACTGGGTCGTCGACCGCCAGGTGGGCGTGGGCGAACGCGAGAAGGCACTGGACGGCCCCGGCCGGGGCCGCGGCAGTCAGGAGTGGTCGCAGGCCCGTCGCGCGAGCGAGCTCGCGACGCGCACCCGCAATGTCACCGCGGTGGATCATCAATCCGATGCGGACGGCGCGAGACGGGACGCTCGAGAAGTACCCCTCGACTTGGGGTGCCGGGTCGATCGCGTCGCTCTCCGCGACGAGGGCAGTGGCGGCATCCCAGGCGCCGCGCTCGGCGGCCACGAGAGCGCGGTGCCCGAGCACCGGTAGCAGATCGCGTCGTGGCCTTCAGTTCGGGCAGCGACGATCGCCTCGGCAAAGGCCGTGTCTGCGCCATCCCGATCGCCCATCGTGAGGCGCGCGATGGCCAACTGCCAGAGCGCGAAGTCCCGCCAGGAGCCGGCGTCCCCCTCGAGCTCAACCGCCCAGGTTGCATTCGCGAGCGCATCCTCGGCGCCCTGGCGGGCCATGGCGGCCCGGAGCATCGCCCGGCCGGCCTCGAAGGAGGCTGTGCCGTCTGGCGGCCTGCCCTCGAACGTTCCACGCTCGGCGATGTCCGCGTAGCGCACCGTCGCCTCCGACATCGCCCGCGGCCATCTCCTCCCAGGCCGCGAGCACGGCGAGCCACGGGCGTGCCGCGAGTGCGGCGGCGCCGAAACGCATCGCCCATGCTCGGATCGTCGCTCGACGGCCAGACCAGTGATACAAGCCAAAGCCATTGCCGACGAGCGTCGCGGCGAGGTCGAGATCGCCCGCCGCGAAGGCGTGATCGACGGCGGGCTCGAGGGCGTGGTTCGCCTGGTACCAGGCGGCGGCTCGCCGGTGGAGAGTGGTCACACGCTGAGGCTCGCGAACCGCGAGCTCACGCCGGAGGAACTCCCGCAGGAGCGTGTGGTAGCGATACGTTCCGCCGTAGTCGTCGATCAGCAGGGTCGACTGTGCAAGCCGCTGCAGGGCATCGGTCGACCCACGTTCACCTACCACGGCCTCGCAGAGCGGCCCCGACAGTCGCTCGAGGATCGAGGTGCGGGTCAGGAAGGCGATCTCGACCTCGGAGAGGCGCTCGAGCACCTCGGACCGCAGGTATTCGGAGACGAGCTCATCGGATCTGCCGTCGATCGACTCCGGGCTCCGCATGGACTTCCGGGCATCGAGCGCCGCCAGTGCCAACAGGGCCGGCCACCCTTCGGTCTGTCGCCGCAAGATGTTCGTCGTGTCGGTCGACAGCCGCAGGCCCGAGCTCGCGACCCAACCCGACGGCCTCGCGCTCGTCCATCGCGAGATCATCGGGACCGATCTCGACCAGGGAACCATCGGCCCTCCAGCGGGCGAACGGGAGGCGCATCCGTGTACGTGCCGCGATCGCCACCTGCGACCCCTCGGTCAGATTCGTGATCAGCTCCGCAAGGACGTCGAGGCACGCTCGGGAGGTGATCCGGTGCCCGTCGTCGATGGCGATCCCGATGGGCTCAGAGGGTCGTGACATCGCGGCCAGCAATCGCCCGACCACGGTCCGGTTCGACAGCGTGGCCGACGCGATCGCGCCGAAGAGCTCCGGACCGACCGGCTCGAGGCGGTCGATCGCCGTCGCGAGGTCGGTGAGGAACACGACCGGGTCGCTGTCGCTGTCGTCGGCCGTCAGCCACGCGACCGGCCCGGGGTTCTCCGTCGCCCACTGGACGAGGAGGCTCGTCTTGCCGTAGCCGGGTGGCGCCACGATGGAGACGACGGGTCGGTCCCGGGCGGACCGAAGCTGGCGGAGCAGCCTCGTCCGGCGCAACGTCCCGACATGTCTGCGCGGCATGACAAGCCTGGCCGCGAGGAGAGGATCGGGCAGACCCGGGGCGCCATCGCCGCGACGCGCGGTTTCCACGCTCGATCACTTCATCGTCGACGGCGGAGGTGGAAGGGGGCATGCGGTCTACCGGCTGGTGGCGCGGTCCAGCGACCGGCCCGTTCGTCAAGGTGGGCATCCTAGCCGAGGAACTTGTCCGCGGTCCAGTGGCGTCGCGCTCCGCGGTTACCCCGTCGCACTGCTCGGTTGTCAGGCCCTTGGCGGCGTTCCGGGCTTCCTCCGACGAGGAGGATGCGGCCGGTCGCGGCGCCGTCTAGCGTGTTGCCGTTCAGGTAGGCGTGCGGTCTGCGCTAGAGAGTGCTCGCGTCGACCGCAGGAGAAGAGGCACCCGGATGACCGAACAACAGACGATCCCCGAGACGACAACGACCCAGGACGCCGGCGACACGGTCGTGGTGGGGGCGCAGGTGGCGGACGAGCACGGGGTGGTTGCCGAGGGCGCGGTCGCGACCCAGGGGCCTCATGCCCTCATCATCGCCCGCTTCGCGGACCCGACGCTGGCGATGAGTACGTATGACGACCTCATCGACGCTGAGGTCGCGGGCCTGCTCGAAGTCGACGGCGTACTCGTCGTCAAGGCCGACGAGAGCGGCAAGCTCCACGTCCAGAAGATGACCGATCACAGCACCCGGACGGGCCTCAAGTGGGGCATCGTCGGCGGCATCGTCGCGGCGATCTTCCTGCCCGCCACGATCGTCGGCGGCGCCGTCGCGCTCGGGATCGCCGGCGCTGCGGCTGGCAAGGCGCGCAACCTCCACCACCGGGTCGAGGTCGAGAAGGAGCTCGCCGACGTCATCACCCCGGGCACCTCGGGGATCCTCGCGCTCGTCTCGTCGATGGATGCGGACGCCGTCGCCCAGAAGATGCCCGGGGCCGAGCAGGTCAAGACGGTCCCGGTCGACGAGGAAACCGCCGGGGCGATCAAGGCTGCCGCCGCGGCGGCAGCGTCGCAGGACGCGCCCGCCAGCCCAGCCTGAGCGAGCGACGTGAGGACCCCTCCGGCGAGGCGACCGACGCTGGATCCAAGGGAGCAAGGTCGAAGGAGAGCAGACATGGCAGACAAGCACGTGACCGGCCCGATCCAGGTGTTCGTGGTCGGGTTCGACAAGTTCGAGGCGACCGGCCGGATCATGGCCGAGCTGCGCCGGGCGCGGAAGCGCGGCGTGATCCGCCTGGTGGACGTCATCTTCGTCCAGAAGAACCGGCACGGCGACATCGAGAACTCGATGCACCTGACGGACCTGTCCGAGGATGAGCGGATGCGTCTCGGCGCGATCGCCGGCGGGCTCATCGGGCTTCATGCGGGTGGTGTCGAGGGCATGGCCGAAGGGGCCCAGCTCGGCGCCCTCGCCGTTGCCGAGCGCGACGCCGGCCTCTCGGTGGATCGCATGCAGGAGCTCGCCGACTCGATCCCCGCGGGCAGCGCCGCCGCGATCCTCGTGATCGAGCACCACTGGGCGGCAAGCCTGCGCGACGCGATCGTGGACGCCGGCGGCCGGACGCTGATGCAGGCGATGATCGCGCCCGACGCCCTCGCCATCGTGGGTGACGAGCTGCGCGTCAAGATGGAGGCCGAGGACGCGATCGAGGCGGCCGAGCAGATCAAGCTGGCCGCCGCGATGGAGATCGCCCAGACGCTCGTCGAAGCCGAGCTCATCGAGGAGGCCGCCATCGCAGAGGCCGCCGATGTCGTCGCCACGGCGCTTGCCGTCGAGGATGCCGCCGCCGAGGACGTCGTCGACACGCTGTTCGCAGCCGAGCTCATCGAGGAGGCCGCCAAGGATGAGGCGGAGAATGTCGTTCGCATGTCCCTCGACGTCGAGGAGGGGGCGACGGAGGAGGCCGAGGAGGCTGTAGCCGCGGCCGATGAGATCGAGGCCGCTGCAGCGTTGCGCGCAGTCCGCGCGCTCATCGCGGCCGATCTAATCGAGCGGGAGGCGGCCAAGGAGGCCGTCGACGCGCTCGTCACGGCGCAGATGATCGAGCAGGGAGCGGCCGACGAGGCGCTCGCCTCTGTCCTCGCCGCAGAGCAAGTTGGGGCCGGCGTGAGCTGAGCCCGTCCGAGCGAGATCGATCGCCCCACGCGGGGCAAGCAGGGATAGAGAACAAAGGAGATCGTGAGATGACCGAGACGAAGGACACAGCCGCTCACCAGGACGAGCCGGTCGAGGTGGCCGCGGCCGTGGTCGGCGACGACGGCAGCGTCCAGGCCCTGGGGGCCGTTGCCGTGCAGGGCAACCAGGCGATCGATCGTGGCGCAGTTCGCCGACATGGACTCCGCCAAGGCGGCCTACTACGCGCTGGTCGACGCCGAGGTCAAGCGGGCGCTCGACATCGACGGCGTCCTGGTCGCCAACGCCGACTACCAGGGCAAGATCCACATCCAGAAGATGACCGACCACAAGACCCGCAACGGGTTCCTGTGGGGTGCCGTCGGCGGTGCGGTCATCGGCCTCATCTTCCCGCCGACCATCCTCGCCGGTGCCGTAGGGGTCGGCATCGCGGGTGCGGCCGTCGGCAAGGCGGGCAACGTGCTCATGAAGAGCGACGTGGCCGACGAGCTCGCCGGGTCATCGCCCCGGGCACGTCGGGCATCGTGGCGCTCGTGTCGATCACTGCGGTCGATGCCGTCGAGGCGACGATCCCGGACGCCAAGGTGGTCAAGTCCGCTCCGGTCAGCGACGAGACCGCCGCTGCGGTCAAGCAGGCCGCCAAGGCCGGAGGCTCGTCAGGCTGAGCTGAGCCGTCCGGCCTCCGGCAGGCTCAGCAGCCGGAGACGAACGTCTGAGAGGATGGCTCCATCGGAGCCATCCTCTCTGTTCCGGTCACGTGCCCCTGTTCCGGACCCATCGGAAGACAAGGAGGCGCTCGGCGCCCTCGAAAGGTCCACTTGAGCGTGACACCGAGCTGGACGGGCTCGTGCTCCGACCTCACAGAGCGGAAGGCGCTGAAGTCGGCTCGGAATGGCGGAGGAGGAATGACGATGCACCAACAGTTGGTCCTGGCCATCTTCGACGACGAGGCGTCCGCGGACGCTGCCGCTGAGGGGTTGAATCGGTGGGCGGACGGCGAGGCCGCGGAGAAGATGATCGACCTCCATCGGGTCCAGGCGATGGGGGTCCTCGTGCTGGGCGTGGACGGCAACCTCAAGACCGAGAAGCTCGGCCCGAGAAGCATCGGGGCGGGGGCCGGGATCGGACTCATCCTCGCGATGCTTACCCCGGTCGGCATGGCTGCCGGGATCATCGGCGGCGGGATCCTCGGCGCCCTCCATCACAAGGGTCTGAGCATCTCCAACCACGATCGAGAGCGCCTCGGTCGCGAGCTGCAAGGGGGCAAGGCCGCGCTGGGCGTGATGACCGACAAGACGAGCGCTGCGGTGATCTCCTCCGAACTCGCTTCCCTGGGCGGCACCATCGAGATCCATGAACTCGATGACGCCACGGTCGCCGCAGCGGACGCTGCGGCGTCGACGTCGCCAAGCGACGGGCAGGCCACTCCGGCCACGTGATCGGATCGCCCCACGTTGACCCTCGAGTGCGAAGATCCCGGCGGCCTTGTCGAACGGAAGGAGGTTGAACGGCGCTTGCGCCTCAGTCAGACGAGGTCCTCGCCGACACGTCAACGGAAGGCGGAGTTAGTGAGAGCAGCCGGTCGGATCCGTTCGGCAGAGGGCTCACGAGACCCTATTTGAAGGACGTCCGAAATCGGTCGTCCGCGGGATCGGAATGGGCGGGAAGATCGCGAGAGACGACCTGCTTGGGAAGCAGACACTCTGCCAGCTGAGTTACTCCCGCTCGGGGAGGAAGTGAGTCTACCGCACGGGTCACGCCATCTCAACGCGTCGACCCGGCGGACGAAGTCCCCCCTTGAACGGTGGCGGGTGGCCGAAGATCGCCGGGAGCTGCGCTGCGATCCCGACGTAGTCGCCGCTCGGGTGATCGTCGCCCGGGTGGCCGGCGTCGATCATGACGCGCTTGCTGCCGAACTCGCACGGGACGGCATCGCCGCACTCCTGCTGCTCCACATCGAGCAGGTGGACGGAGATCATTGAGGCTACTGCTCCCTCCCTGAGCCAGCATGCGCGCCCTACTGGGTGACGTCTCTCGTGGCGAACTGCCGAGTCAGACCCTATCCCCCGCTGTCAACGAGTAGACCAGACGTCTCCGGCATCTGGTTCGGAGGGGGCGGAGGCCTAGGGGATCGGCTCGCTCGAGGAGGACATTACGTGGCCTCGGGACCGCGGTCTCTGAGGTGGTGCCAGGCCTGACGTTCGAGCCGCATCGTCAGCCCGTGTCCGCTGGGGAGCGAGTGCGTAGACTCGGCGGCGACATGGGTTGGATCGTGGGTGTCGGTGCAGTCCTGGTCGTGGTCGTGGCGGCGACCGTGGCGGTCGGTTGGCGCCGGGACGAGCTGCCCACGGCGCTCTGGGACGTGAGTCGCATGTCGGCGTCCTTCACCACCGTCGTCGGGTCGTTGGCCGGGTTGAGCGTCGCCTCGGCGGTCTTCCTGGCCAACCTGACGGCAGTCCGGCAATCACCGG
The DNA here is from genome assembly GCA_963708065.1 of uncultured Chloroflexia bacterium. Lineage (GTDB taxonomy): Bacteria > Chloroflexota > Limnocylindria > Limnocylindrales > CSP1-4 > Chersky-267. The sequence continues at coordinate 281,571 of CAVPRZ010000009.1, read as the reverse complement.
ATTTCGGGCTCGTGATGGCGATGTTCCTGATCGCCTTCACGATCCTCATCGCGACGGCCATGCTGTTCGCCACGGTCCCGAACCTGGTGCCGCCACCTCCGGACGACGCCGATTACCATCGGCTGCAGCGCGCGAGCTACCTGCTCGCGGTCATGAGCTACGCGCTTGGGCTGTCCGTCGCCTGGTTCGCCCTGCGGCCCCTGCTCCTGGCGCTCGGCCTGACCGAGGTGGCCGGAGTCTTCGTCTGGGTCCTGCTCGTCTCGCTCGTCGGCGCGACGCTTCGGGTGGCAATGAACCTCAGCCGGCAGGCGGGCTACTCGTTCGTGACGATCACCGCTCTCGTTGCCCTCGGCATCGGCCTGCCGATCGCATACCGGGTCGTCGCCAACGCGATTCCCGGTCTCTGGCCTCCGGGCAACGCGTCATTCATCTTCACGTTGCTGGCGTTCGCCATCGGCACGATCGGCTTCATGACCGAGACGCTGCTGCATGGAACATACCGCCGCTCGCCACTGGCGATGGCTGTGTTCGGCCATGATCACCGGATCATCCTTGCCTACGGGGCGGCGACGGTCGCGACCGTGACCTTCCTCTGGCTCGCCGTCTCGTTCTGACCTTCGGTCCCGCGGGCCATGACCAGCGGGCGGCACACCTTTCAGATACTGAGGACCGGGTCCTCGACGTGGAACTACCGGGTCGACAGCAGCATCGTGGTTCGGACGCATGGACCTCGGATGGGGTGGAGATACCGACCGGCTTGGAGTCGTCCGCAGACATCAAGTCGATCGAGTCGCGGCATCGCTCGGGGCGCAGGCCACGGAGCAGGAACTGGAGTAGCGCGTCGCTGCCGTCGAGAGCGTGCCGCCTGGCCTCGGCCTCGAGGACATCGATCGCGTCCTCCTCGGCTGCCTGCCAGGCTGCCGCGAGGCGCGGCTCGCGGCGGCCAGCTTGTAGGGGTGCTCCGGTCGACGCCGGCGGCGTTCGTCGCGAGCCGCACGTTGCCGCTGGCCCGGATCACCTCGAGGAAGCGCCGGCGCCAGTCGGGGCGTCGCCGACGCGGTGTCACCGGGTACGCTCAGGCACGACGCACCGCCTTGCGGCCCGTGAACGCCTCCTGGCCAGGTCGCTCCTCACGGTCCGCTTTGTTGTGGCTTGCATCGGGTAATCCTGCCGGCGCAGCAGAATGTCACGGCGCGGGGCTTCGGGTAACCCTCGGCGGCGAGCCTCGCGGCCTACGGTACGAGCAGGTGGGTGACCATCAGGTTGGTCGAGAACGGGAGCACGGCGACGAACAGCGGCATCAGGAGGTCGATCGCGTAGGCCAGCGTGTCGGCCGGCCGCATCAGCTTCGTCATCCCGGCGTGGCTGACCCAGATTCCGCCGATGAACACGAAGCCGATCAGGTAGCCGAGGAACTCGTGCCATTGATCCACGAGCGCGGATCGACAGCCGTGATGTCCTCGAGCTCCAGGGCCGCCTGCGAGGAGTTCCGCCGCTTCTACAACGACACCCGACCGCACTAGGCGATCGGGTTCGACAAATCGCTCCTGCGCTACCTCGGCGAGCCCGACTGGCCGGGCCCGGGACCATCGTGTTCCACGACCGGCTCGACGATCATCACGGGTCGAGCTTCGCCGCCGTCGAGGCGCCGGCCCGACCGACGTCGGGGGTGTCCGCTACGTCCCGATCGTGGCTCGGCCGTCCGATGGTTGGTGGATCGCCCGGACGGAGCCGTCCCCGGGACCCTGAGCGGCCCGTTGGGTGCCCAGCCGCCCGTCCGAGCTCAGGTGACTGGGCGGAGGCGCCCGGTCTCGATCTCGTAGATCAGGCCGTGGACCGGGACCTCCTTCGTCCACGGATGGGCCGTGATCCGGGCGACCTGCTCGCGCAGGTTGGCCTCGAGGTCGATAACGCATGGAACGGCAGATCCGAATCGCGACCGGTCCTGGCCGCGAGGTCGGCCCGCAGCTCGTCGTCGCCTGCCCCATTCGACTCGTCAGCGTCAGCATCTTCGAAGCGAGGATCCGAGTACCTGAAGTCATCCTTGCCGATGTGTAATCCAGGGGGAACCTCCCAGTACGTGGCCGCGTACAACGTCTGGGACGACTCCATCGGCAACCTGGTCGGGAAGGGGACGATCCGCTTCGCGGCATCCACGCCGGTCCCGATGACCCTCGTGTTGAAGCCCGTGAAGGGCGTCTCAAGGAGAACGCCGCTCGAGCCGGTCGCTGAGTCGATCGTCGACGCCGGGTTCCTTCAGAGCTGCGGGAGCACCTCGAAGGCAAGACGCTCCAGCTGGGCCACCTCGTCCTTCAGCGGCCACACGAGCATGCGCTGCACACCGGCACGCTGATAGCGCCCGAAGAGGTCGGCACAAGCGGCCGGTGAGCCGATCGGGAGATGACCCGCCACTTCCTCCATGGGGCGTCGGAGCATCGCGGCAAGCTGTCCGCTGACGGCTCGTGTTTCTGCCTCGTCATCGGTGATGTAGAGCCAGGATGTGGCCATCGTCCGCGAGAACGTCGCAGGATCCCGCCCCTCGGCCTCCAGCAGGTCGCGGAGCGTGCTCCAACCCCTCGCGTACGACTCCGGCGTTGCGTTGTAGCCGGATGCCAACCAACCGTCGGCAAGGCGTGCGACCCGACGCAGGCCGGCCGCCGATCCCCAACTCCCGATCAGGATGGGCGGTCCCATTGGCTGCGCTGGCCCCGGCGCCAAGGTGACGCCCGTCGTGTCGTAGAACTGGCCCACGAACGGCGCCCGTTGCGGGTCCCACAACGCTCGCATCGCGGCCACAGCCTCGTCGAACCTGGCCCAGCGCTCGGCGAATGGGACCCCCGCGATGGCGTAGTCGGACTCTGACGAACCCGGCCCGAGACCCGCCTCCAAGCGACCGCCCGACAGGAGATCGATCGTGCTGAGCGCCTTGGCGAGGGCGACCGGACCTCGGACAACCGGCAACGAGACGCTCGTCATCAGCCGCAGCGAGGGGGCTGCCGTCAGGATGGACGCCAGTGCCACCGGACCGTCCAGCCAGGGCCGCCCGTAGACGAGATGGTCGTTGGTCGCGAGGGCTTCGAGACCGAGCCGCTCTGCAGCCGTCGCCACGGCGACCAGGCGATCCAGACCGAGTGGCTGTTCGTCCCAACCGAGCTGGGGCAGATGGACGCCGAACTGCATTTCCTTCGTGCCTCCAGCCATCGAGCCAAGATAGGGGCCCGCATTCGCGGGCAGGGCCGGAACGTCGATGCCCAGAAAGAGCGTTCGACATCGCGGTGATGGGGGGCGGCACAGCCTTCTGCGTGGTCGCGCGGCGCCCGGCCGAGGCGGTCGATGGAACGGTGGTCGGGCTCTAGTCAGAACCCGACCACCGACCTCGAACTCAACCGGGATGGGCGACACTCCAGGGCGACAAACGTATCCTGCCCTACGATCTAGGCCCCACGTAGTCCGCAAGCTCCTGGCTGCTCGCAACAAGCGCCGGATCGTCGTCGCCGCCCCGATGGGGCCGGTGGCAGCCTCAGGATCGGAGCCATCGAGGTTCGCGGTGTGGATGCCCGTGTCCTGGTTTCGGTCGGGTCCACGCTGTCAATGAAGGTGCCGTAGGCGATCTTGAGGGCCGCCCGCGGTCGAGCTGCATTCAGCCGACTGGGACACCAGCGGCGAGCGCCTTGACGTCCTCGGTCCGGAGCGGGTTACCGGCGATGCCCCAATCGCCGCTGAGGACCTCCTCGACGATGACCCACGTCACCGGGCGCATGTTCTCGCCTTCGATTTCAACCATCGCATCGGTCAGCCGGGTCACGATCTCCCGCTTCTGCTCGGCGTTGAACACGCCCTCGATGAGCTTGACGTTGATCAGTGGCATATCGCTCTCCATTGCTTCTGGGCTGTTGATGGCGGCGGCGGGCGTCGGTCGGGTCGTCTACGCACCACCCGCCTCCGTCCGGCGCCCGACCGGCGTGCCCGGATCGCCGGACCAACCAAACTACGCGGCAATGCCGGGATCGGTTTCCGATCGTCGGACCGAACCGGACCGAACCGGGCACGCGGTTCCGGTTGCCACACAGTCAGCGGTCCTCAAATCATTCAATCGTGGCCTTAGGATTGCGACGCGGTCTCGTGACAACCCACACGGGCCCGTCGGACCGACCGCCTAGCTAATCGCAGCGCTCGCGCCGCTCTCCGGCGCCGCTGGCCAGATCGGCGACTCGAACGAAGCCCGCCCATCGCGTCGATCGCTCACCGTTGCGTCGAGCGCGGCGATCAGCAGGGACCCGGCTGCGCAGACGAGGACGTCCCGCGGTCCGGAGATGTCGTTGACGGCCTCCTGCTGATGACCGTCCTGGTCGCCGTGACCTACGCCTCAGGCGGCCTCGCCGCCGTAGGCGGCTGACGAAGTCCTATAGCCGGTGCCGGCGAAGGTGGATCAACGGGAGCGCCAGCGCGAGGAACGTCATGACCAGGTACAGGCCGACGGCGGCCAGGGGCAGGAAGACGGCGAGGGCGATGGCCGCGACGTTCAGGGCGATCACGATCCAGCGCTGGCGGACCTTCGCATCGAGCGTCTCGTCGGCGACGCCATCGACGACGAGCGAGCGCTCGCTGGCGATGTAGAACATGAGCAGGCTCAGCAACAGTGACGCCAGCAACACGTTCACCCCGTAGATCACCACCGCGGCCTCCGCGTCCGGACCCGACAGGTGGGTCACCAGCAGGTTGGTCGAGAACGGGAGTACACCGACGAACAGCAGCATCAGCAGGTCGATCCCGTAGGCCAGGGTGTCGGCCTGGCGCATCAGCTTCGTCATCCCGGCGTGGCTGACCCACATCCCGCCGATGAACACGAAGCTGATCAGGTAGCCGAGGAACTCGTGCCACTGATCCGCGAGCGCCGGAAGCAGGCGACCGTTGGCGGCCGGGACGGTCAGCTCGAGGACGAGCAGGGTGATTGCGATCGCGAACACCCCGTCGGTGAAGGCGTTGAAGCGATCGAGCGGCAGGACGTTCGAGGCTCTGGCCCCGCGACCGTGGCCCGCCGGGCGTCGGGCGTCCGGGTCGGTCGGGACCTCGTCGCGAGCTTGATTCGGGTCCATGGCAGCATGGTAGAGGCTCACCCCAGGATGCCGTGCCTCATCTCACCAAGAAGACGAGGGGTCTTCATCTTGCTCGTCGCAGACTCCCCGCCTGGTGAACCGCGGGATCGGACGGCCGTCGCCCGTAGAATCCGTGCGTGAAGAAGATCGGATTCCTCTCCTTCGGGCACTGGTCGGCCGCGCCGTACTCGCAGGTCCGGTCGGGGTCGGACGCGCTCATCCAGTCGATCGAGCTCGCCGAGGCGGTTGAGGACCTGGGGGCCGATGGCGCCTACTTCCGCGTCCATCACTTCGCCCAACAGCTTGCGTCGCCGTTCCCGCTTCTGGCAGCGATCGGCGCCCGGACGAAGCGCATCGAGATCGGGACGGCCGTCATCGACATGCGCTACGAGAACCCGTTGTACATGGCCGAGGATGCCGGCGCCGCAGACCTGATCGCGGGCGGTCGCCTGCAGCTCGGGATCAGCCGTGGCTCGCCCGAGCAGGTCATCGATGGCTTCCGCTACTTCGGCTACGCGCCACCCGATGGCCAGACCGACGCCGACCTGGCCCGCCAGCACACCGACGTCTTCCTGCAGGTCCTGTCCGGCGCCGGGTTCGCCGAGCCGAACCCGCACCCGATGTTCCCCAACCCGCCGGGGTTGCTCCGTCCGGAACCGCACTCGCCCGGCCTGCGCGACCGGATCTGGTGGGGTGCCGGATCGCGTGGGACGGCGCAGTGGGCCGCCGAGCAGGGCCTCAACATGATGTCGTCGACCCTCATGACCGAGGACGCCGGCGTGCCGTTCCACGAGCTCCAGGCGGAGCAGATCCGGTTGTTCCGCGGGGCCTGGGCGGCGGCCGGGCATGAGCGCGAGCCGCGGGTCTCGGTGAGCCGGAGCATCTTCGCCCTCGTTGACGACCGGGACCGCGCCTTCTTCGGGCGCAGCAATCAGGAGGTGGATCAGGTCGGCTATCTCGACGCCCAGACGAAGGCGATCTTCGGGCGGTCGTACGCGGCGGAGCCCGACGTCCTCGTCAAGGAGCTTGCCCGGGACACGGCCATCCAGGCAGCGGACACCGTGCTGCTGACCGTCCCGAACCAGCTCGGCGTCGAGTACAACAGCCACGCGATCGAGAGCATCCTCAAGTACGTGGCTCCGGACCTCGGGTGGCGCTAGCGGTCTTCGACGTACGTCGCGGTCTACACTCGCGCCGTCGTCCGCCCACGAGTCGCACGGCCATCCGTAGAGCGGCAGCCCGTTGTAGGTGACCTGGGTCGTCCCGTCTGCGCGGATCAGGGTGGCGCGCGCACCTGCAGCCTCGCAACCGCCGCGATGAGGCTTCTCGTTCCAGACGACGGCAACGGCCAGTCGGTGTCCGCTATGCGGCTGGTACCAGCGGGCGGGGGACCGATCATTGGTCCGGTGAGGTTCCGCCGGCGACGCAGAGTGTCCGACTGGATCGATGATCACGAGACGCTTCGTGGGACCGATCGACGGGTCGGCGTGTCCGTTGGCCGAGGGATGTATCACCCGCAGCGCATACTGCCTCGCAGAGCGGGCCGCCCGCGGCTCGACATGACGAGGTCCGAATGACGAAGCATTCGAAGCGCGAGCGCCAACGGCGCGACGAGGAGAGCACCCGGGTCCGCGAGATCGAGGCCGCGTGGGTGGGGAGCGTCCCGCCGGCGACCGCCCGCACCTTCGCGATCGAGGTCGACGCTGCCCGAGCGCGTGGCCCCGAGCAGCGTCGGCCCGACATGGCCCCCGGCACCAAGCCTCGCCCGCCACGCCCCGGGCATGAGCCTCGCCCGCCAAAGGATTCGGAGCGACCACGCCGCGGAAGCTAGGCGGCGCCCTGAGCTCTTTGGGCGGCAATTCGCACCGAGGTGCCGAGACAATCTGGGCACCCCAGACCGACGACATCCAGGGGCTCCAGCACATCCACGGTTCATTAGTGGCCCAGTAGAGGGATCACGGCGGGCGCCAACTCCCCAGCCCTAGTCGGACGCGGCTTCGGGGGCCGTTCTTCTGACGAGCCCGTTGACGTCCGGGAGCCGCAACGGTCGGATTCCGGGCCTAGCCAACGGCGGGGCGCGCGCCAACTCGTTCGTCGAGCGTGGGCCAGGACGACTAAGTTTGTGGCGGTCACGTCCCAGCGCAGGGAGGTCTCCGATGTTCGTTCCGCTCTCAGTCCTCGAGTTCCGCGACCGCGCGGCGACCTTCTTCGGCGACAAGATCGGCGTCATCGACGGCGAGGCGCAGTTCACCTACCGGGCGTTCGCCACCCGCACCCACCGCCTGGCCAACGCGCTGCTCGAGCTGGGCGTGACGGCCGGTGACCGGGTGTCGTTCATCACCTTCAACACGCACCACCTGCTCGAGGCGTACTACGGCGTCATCGAGGCGGGCGCCGTCCTCAACCCGATCAACATCCGGCTGGCGCCCCACGAGATCGCCTACATCCTCGACCACGCGGGATCGAAGGTCGTCTTCTTCCATCACGACTTCGCGCCACTCGTCGAGGACCTTCGTCCACGCCTCGCGACCCGGCCGACGTTCGTCATCCTCGACGGCGAGCCGGGCGGGACCGCCGAGCACGAGTACGAGGCCCTCCTCGCCTCGGGCTCACCGGACCCGCTCCATCCGGAGATCGACGAGAACGCGCTCGCCGAGCTCTTCTATACGAGCGGTACGACCGGTCTCCCGAAGGGCGTCGCGATGACCCACCGCGAGCTGTACCTCCACGGCCTCGCCGCGCAGGTCGCCCTCGGCTTCACGGAGGACGACGTCGTCCTCCACGTCGTCCCGCTCTTCCACGTGAACGGCTGGGGGACGCCGCACTTCCTGACCATGATCGGGGGACGCCACGTCATGCTCCGGCGGTTCGACCCGGGCGCCCTCATGGGGCTCGTAGAGCGCCACCGCGTCACCAGGCTGCTCGCCGTGCCGACGATCTTCAACGCCTTGCTCAACAGCCGGGAGCGGTCGCGCTACGACCTGTCGAGCCTCCGGCAGCTGATCATCGGCGGATCGCCCGCGTCGCCCGACCTCGTGCGGGCGCTCGAATCGGAGCTCGGGACGCAGGCGATCGTCGGCTACGGACTGACCGAGACGGCACCCATCATCACGCTCGCGCAGCCGAGGCGGGTCCTGACGGACAGCGAGCCGGCCGGCCGACGCCAGGAACGCCAGGCGATGACCGGCTGGGCGATTCCCGGTGTTCGGATCCGCGTCGTCGACGCCGATGGGATCGACGTACGGTCCGACGGGGAGCAGATCGGCGAGATCGTCGTCCGCGGCAATACGGTCATGGAGGGCTACTACCGGGACCCCGAGACGACCGAGGCGACGGTCCGGGATGGCTGGCTCCACACCGGCGACATGGCCACGATCGACGAGGCCGGCTACCTCCTGATCCGGGACCGTTCCAAGGACATCATCATCAGCTCGGGAGAGAACATCTCGTCGGTCGAGATCGAGGTCGCGCTCGGCGCCCACCCTGCCGTTCTGGAGAGCGCGGTCGTCGCCGCGCCGGACGACAAGCGGGGCGAGGTCCCGGTCGCCATCGTCGTCCTCAAGCCGGACGCCACGGTCACGCCGAAGGAGCTCCGGGTGTTCTGCCGCCAACGCCTCGCTGCGCACAAGGTGCCGCGGGAGATCCACTTCCGGGACGCCCTGCCGAAGGGCGGCACCGGCAAGATCCTCAAGGCGGAGCTGCGCGAGCCGTTCTGGGTCGGCCTGGAGTCGCGCGTTCACTGATCAGCGGCGAAGCGGACCCTCTGCCAGCTGCGCGATCCTGGCGGCGAAGGACCAGCAGGGCCGGTCTCCCCGACTGACCGCAGGCGCCTGTGCTCGGTGGGCTCCTTGGCCTCCGCCTCCATCGCCGAGGCTCATGTTGAGCCAATGTTCGTCGGCCATCCTGCCCTTCCAGCCAGCGATGGAGGCGGATGAGTCAGCGCGATCGCGCCCAGCGTCGGAGATCGCCCCGCGACGAGAAGTACGTCGCGCGTGACCGAACCTGGGATCCCGCTGCGCCGCGAGACGAGACGTCGTGGGCGGACAGCGCACGAGCGGTGATCGAGGCCCCAACCCGGCCGGGGGTCGCCGGGATCGCCCTCGTTCCGCTCCGGATCTTCCTGGGCGTCACGTTCCTGTACGCCGGTCTCGACAAGCTCATCGATCCGGCCTTCCTCAGCGGCTCCGGACCGGGTTCCGTCGGCGCCCAGATGGCCGCCTTCGCGCACACATCGCCACTCGGACCGCTGGTGATCGCCTTCGGGCAGCCCTTCCCGATCGCGGTCGGTGCCGGGATCGCCCTGCTCGAGATCGCCATCGGTGTCGGTGCGCTGACCGGTCTCCTGTTCCGGGCCTGCGCGGCAGCCGGGGCGGCGCTGGCGATCCTGTTCTGGCTGACGGCCTCGTGGGCGATCAAGCCGTACTACTACGGCCCCGATCTTCCCTACGCCCTCGGCTGGATCACCCTGGCCCTGGCCGGGACCGGGGGGATGTTCACGATCCACGCATGGCTGCCATGGGCCACCCCGACGGTCACGCCGCGCGAGCAGCGACGACGCCGTCTCGCGGCGGCCCGCGGACGGCCCATCCCTGAAGCCGTCGATGGCGTGACGCGGCGGGCAGTCCTCGAAGCCGGGCTGATCGGCGGCGTGGCGTTGGTCCTGGCCTCGGTTGGGGCGGTCCTCGGGCCCATCGTCCGGGGTCGGGATGGAGCGGCACTCGGGTCCTCCCCGGGAGCTTCGAGCGGGCCGTCCGACCTCCAGACTGCGCCGGTGGGCACGGCCGGCACGGGCACGGTCGATACGAGCCCCACACCCACATCCCCCGCCCAGGCACCGGCCGCATCGAGCGGCGGCACCCCGATCGGCAACCTGACGCACCTGCGGACTGACCAGCCGATCGGGTTCACTGACCCGACGACGGGCGATCCCGGCGTAGTCCTCCTGCTCTCAAGCGGCAAGGTCGTCGCGTTTGATCGGACCTGCACCCACGCGGGTTGCCCCGTGGGCTACGACCCGTCTTCAGGGATGCTGATCTGTCCATGCCATGGCGCCACGTTCGACCCGGCGCATGGCGCCCGCGCCGTGGCTGGACCGACCGATCAGCCACTCGCGGCGCTGCCGATCCAGATCGATCGGACGACCGGACAGATCTCGCTGATATCCTGAGGGGCCAGCCCGCCGCGACGGCCCGCATGCCCCGGTGAACCGCGTGACCGTTGTCACGACACACACCCCCGACCCCGCGGATACGATGACCGCGCTCACTCGGAGGAACGATGGACGTCCTGCTCGTCGGGTTCATCGGCGGCTACATCGTCGGCGGCTGGCGGACCGGCTTCCTGCGCCGGTTGGCCGGTCTCGGGTTCCTTGCCCTGTCCTTCGTCCTGGGGGCCTATCTCCGGCAGCCGATCGCTGCCCTGCTGAGCGGCATCTTCAAGGACGTCCCCGAGTCGTACCTCGAGATGATCGGCTACTCGATCGCCTTCGCCGCCCTGGTCGTCGTCTTCAACGTGATCACGGGACCGGGCCTCTCGAAGGTCGCCGTCAGCGGCGTGTCGCGCGAGCTCGACAAGTCGCTCGGCGCGATCCTCGGCGGGGTGGAGGCGATCCTGATCCTGTCGGTCGTCGTCGTGATCCTGGACACCTACTTCGGCCCGAAGGGCATCTTCGGCGGCAGTCCCGGGCTCGGGTTGATCAAGAACTTCGAGGCGGCCTTCAACGCGTCGACCACGGTCCAGATCCTGCGCGAGACGACGGTTCCGTTCGTCCTCGCGGTCCTCGGTCCGCTCCTGCCCAAGGACGTGACCCAGTTCATCCCGTCCGGCCTCCCCGTTCCGGGCGGCCTCCCGCTCCCCAGCCTCCTGCCCGGGTTCCCGCTCCCGACCAAGTGAGCCTGGGCGGCCGGTCCGCCATTGCGACCCGATCCCTTGCGAGCGATGTGCGACGTTCAGGCGGCCGCCGGCTGCAGGATCACCGGGAAGGTTTCGGCCCCATCGTCTACGGACTCGTCTGGAGCGACAGCTGCGCCCTGAGCTCGGTCAGCAGTCGCTCGGCCTGCGCGGCCTCGACGGGGCTGCCCTTCCGGGCATGGAGCGCCCTGGCGTTCTCGACGACCTCGAACGCTGCCTCCCACCGGCCGGATCGCCACAGGACGTCGGCGCGATCGAGGCAGGCGCGGGCGTGGAAGGTCAGGAAGTCGGTCCCCTCGAAGTAGTCGACGGCCTGACGGGTCAGGAGGTCGCCCTCCGCGTACCGCCCCTGGCGGCCCCGGACCCGGCCGAGCACACCCTGGGCGATCGCCCGGATCCAGCCGCCCCCGTCGATCGCCTGCTCCGCCGCCGCCTCGGCGACGGCGGGCTGGCCTGCCTCGGAGGCGGCCCGCGAGAGGAAGGCGGCCAGCATGAGGCTCGGTCGTCCGGCGCGCGCCGTGATCTCGAGGCCCTCGCGGAGCGCGAGCGTCGCGGCGGCGGGATCACCCGCGATCAGCTCGACGTCCGCGAACAGCTCAGATTGGATCGCGGACTCGTAGGACTGCCCGTGCTTGAGCAGGACCGCGTCCGACCGAGCGGCGAGCTTGCGGGCCTCGGCGAACGCTCCCAGCCGGACACGGAGATGCGCCAGCGCGTGCCAGATCCAGCCCTCGACGGCGCCATTGCCGGCCTCGCTCGCGAGAATCTCCTCGCACCGTCGAATCCCGTCGGCGATCGGCACCGGGCCGGTGAACAGGATGCCGCTCAGGATGCAGTACGCCTCGGTCTGCTCCCGGGGGCGGCCCGATCGGCGAGCGTGGACCAGGTCGCTCTCGTTCGCCGCCTCGGCGGCCGCGCCCTGGCCGTCGGCCCAGTGGATCTCGCTCAGGAGTCGCCAGGCGCGCGCCTGGCCGAGCTCGTCGCCCGACGCCTCGAAGAGGGCGAGCGCAGCGCGGGCTTCCCGCTCCGCCTCCGCCATCCGGCCGTGTGTCGCGTCGTACGCGAGCCAGCGCTGGATGAGCGCGTGCGCGCGCATCGACGCGTCGCCCGACGCCTCGGCCCGGGCCATGACCTCGACCAGGACGGCCTCCGCGCGGTCGGGCTCGCCCATCTCGCGGAGGGCGAGGCCCAGGTCGACGAGCAAGGGACCGCGGGCCGGATCGTCCGGCGGGAGCAGTGCCGCGGTGCGGGTGAGCAGGTTGGCCGCGGCTGCCGTATCGCTCCGGGCGACCGCCCGTTGGGCCGCGACGGCCAGGTGTCGGGCGGCGCGGCCGGCGATCTCGTCGCCTCGCCCGTCGAGCGTCCCGAGGTCCGCGTGATACCGATGCGCTTCCTCGAGGTGGTAGCCGACGATCTCCTCGACCTCACCGAGCCGGTCACCCGAGGATTGCTCGATCCAGCCGGCGAGGCGTTCATGGAGGTCCGCTCGGCTCGCCTTCGGAAGCGCTGCGTACGCCGCGTCCCGGATCAGGATGTGCCGGAACTGGAATCGCTCGGGGTCGGTTGACCCACCGTCGAGCGGCACCACGAGCTCGGTGCCGACCAGCGTCGCGAGATGGCCGGGAACGGCGCCACGCTCCGTCTCGGGCGACACGCCGACGACCGTGGCCCGATCGAAGACCCGGCCGATGACCGAGGCTCGCTCGGCGACCGCGCGAACGTCCGGAGCCAGCCGATCGAGCCGTGCGCCGAGGAGGGCGTTGATCGTCGGCGGGATCCGCACCGCCTCCAGGCTCGCCGTTGCGACCCAGACACCGCCCTCGGGCCGGACCAGGCCGTCATCGACGAGCATCCCGACGAGCTCCTCGGCGAAGAGCGGGTTGCCCTCGGCGGCCTCCTCCAGCCGCATCCGGACCGCATCCGACAGATGGGCGCCCGGCAGCAGCCCGGCGAGGAGCCGGGCGCCGACCTCGGCGGGCAGGTTCTCGAGGACCAGCGACGACTCGTCGGCTTCATCGGCCCAGCCCGGGCGGCGCTCGATGAGGTCGGGCCTGGCGCACGCGACGCACAGGATCGGGAAGCCGTGGCTGCGGGCAACGAGATCGTCGATCAGGTCGAGGAGCGTGGGCTCGGCCCAGTGGACGTCATCGACGATGACCACGAGCGGGCGGTCCGCCGCGAGCCGCTCGAGGAACCTCCGGACCGCCGCGAAGAGATCGTCCTGCTCGGCCGGGCTGCCGCCCAGGCCGACGATCCCGGCGATCCGCTGGGCATCCAGTCGGGCGCCCGGCTCGTCGCCGAAGACGCGGTCGAGTCGGGCCCGGGCGGCCTCGGCGCTGTCGCCATCGTCGATCCCCGCGCCCGCCCGGACGATCTCGGCGATCGGCCAATAGGTGATGCCCTCGCCGTAGGGCAGGCAGCGGCCCCGTACGACGATCGCCGACGACCCGACACGCGCCAGGAACTCGCGGACGAGGCGGGACTTGCCGACGCCGGCGGAGCCGAACACCGTCAGTCGCTGGGCGGATCGATCGACGACCGCCCGCTCGAACGCCCCGCGAAGGATGGCGAGCTCGCGCTCCCGGCCGACCATCGGCAGATCCCGACGGTGGGTTCGACCGACGACTCCCGCCGACACCGAGATCAGCCGGAATGCCGCAACCGGACTGGCCTTGCCCTTGAGCGCGAGCGGCTCCAGGGGCTCCGCGACGACTGCGTCACGGACCAGGTCGAGCGTGCCGGCGCCGAGCAGGACCTCGCCGGGGCCGGCCGCCTGCTCGAGGCGGGCGGCGACGTTGACGGCGTCGCCGGTCACGAGCGTCGTCTCCGGCCTGCCGACGCCGGCGACGACCTCACCCGTCTCGATCCCGATCCGAACGCCGAGCGCCACCCCGCTCGACGCGAGCTCCGTGTCGAGCGTCCGAAGCGCGCGACTGAGCTCGTCTGCGGCGCGAACCGCACGCAGCGCGTCGTCCTCGTGGACCGCCGGGATCCCGAAGACCGCCATGACCGCGTCGCCGATGAACTTCTCGACCGTCCCGCCGTGGCGCTGGATGGCCGCGCGGGAGGTCTCGAAGTAGCGGGCCATGACCTTCCGGACGGCCTCCGGGTCGAGCCGCTCTCCGAGTGCGGTCGAGCCGGTCACGTCGGCGAACAGGACCGTGACGACCTTGCGGACCTCGCGCGGTGACGGAGCGGCCAGGGCGGCCCCGCATTCGGCGCAGAACCTGGCACGCTCGGGGTGCGGGGCACCGCAGCTCGGACAGGCAGCCACCTCCGCAGTCTAGACCCGGCCTGTCTCGCGGCACCGGGCACGACCGGCCGACCGCCGTCAGCGCGTCGAGGCGGTCCCGTACCAGGCCGTCGCGCCGTTGCTGACGAGGACCCCGCCGGGGAGGAGGACGATGCGGCTCGGCTGGCCGGTCGGGGGCGACCCCTCGGACTGGAGCCCGGTCCAGCTCGAGCCATCGGTCGATACCCAGGTCCCGCCGTCCGGGCCGCCGCGGACGACCACGATCCGCTCGCCGTCTCCGGCGATGGCCACCGACCCCGCGGAGCTGGTCGTTGAGCCGACGGACGCAGGGTCGCCAGCCGGGAACCCGGCGATCGGCTGCCACGACCGCCCGTCGGCGCTGCGCCACCAGCGCTCGACCGTGGGGTCACCGGCCGAGACCACCCGGGCCACGAGGCCGTCGTGTCCGAGCGCCAGCGTCCGCAGGGCGGGGCCGTCGATGACCGCGCCGTCCGGTCCGCCGCCGGGCGTCGCCGACCCGACCCGCCAGTCACGACCGTCGGCGGACCACAGCGTGCCCGGGCCGGCGTCGGCGCCGCGTGGAGCTGTCGTTCCGGCCACCACGTATCCGGTCGGCGTCGCCTGCACGGTGCCGACGGCGACGTCGGTCGGCAGGCCCTCCGCCGGGCTCGTGGTCCAGGCGATCCCGTCGGCGGACCGCTTCACCTCCGCGTGCGTCCCCAACGACACCGCGACCAGGCCTGCCCGTCCGCCGGCCAGCGCGGCGCCGCGCCAGGTCACAGCCGTTCCGAGGGCCGGTGCGGCACGAGGAGCCCAGCGCTGACCGTCGGCCGAGGTCCATGCCATCACCGGCGGGCCGAACCACGCGCACAGCTCGTAACCATCGCACCGGGCGCCGGGCGACGTCAGGGCCACCAGGCCGTCCGGGATGGCGGCGATCGCGACCACCTGGACGCCGGGCGTGATGCTCGTCGCGGTGCTCGCCGGCACGGGTTCCCACGAGTCGCCGTCGGTCGACGTCCACAGCGGTGTCGGCGCGGTGGCGTCGGTCGCGTCGAAGCCGAGCGCGACGAACCCGCCTCGCCACGCCACGACCGACCGGACGAGGTTGAGCGGCTCGTCCGGGGCCAGCTGGCGCCAGCGGATCGACGTCCAGGCCGCGGTCGTCGCCGGCGGGACGGACAGCTCGATCGCGGCGACGCGCGGAACCGAAGCGACGCTTGCAACCGGGGCCGCGCCGGGCGACGCCGACCCGACGGGCCGGGTCGGTGCCGCGCTCCAGGGCTTGGCGAGCGCGACCCCAACGAACGCGACCGCGAGCAGTGCGACAATGGCCAGCCGGACCGAGCCACGTCGGCCGCCACCGGTGGTGCCGTGGAACGAGGTCGGATCGACGTCGATGGCCGCTGCCCCACTCAGGCGCGCCGACCGGTCGCGAGCGATGGGAACGACCGGACCTTCCTGCGCCAGGGTCCGGATCGTACGTCGTTCGCGGCAGGTTCGCGTCCGCGAGACGAAGTCGCTGGATCGTGGCGGATACGATCGCCTCGAGGTGCGGCAGATACCATGGCGGGATCGGATGACGATCGTTGTCCTCGGGCCTGACGCTCGATTCGCCAGATGAAGGCTCAGGGCGACGCCCCCCGGCGACGCGGACGGCTGGCTGCGATCGTCGCCGTCGCCCTCCTCGTCGTTGCTGCTTTCGGCCTTTCCGGAATCGGTATCGGTCGGCGGCCTGCCCCGACACCGGTCGCGGCGGTTGACTCCGGGGCCTCGAGGCCGCCAGTCGAGACACCGGGCTCGACAGCCGCGTCCCCCTCCCCGGGCCGATCGCCGTCGCCACCTTCGACCGCTTCCGGATCTCCGAGTCCGTCGGCCTTCATCGATCGTGGCTATCTCGTCAGCCTGGCCGAGCTCAAGGCAAGGGTGGCCAGGGCGGCGGCGGGCCATCAGCCGGAGCGCGCCGCCCTGGCCGACCTGCTGGCGTGGGCCAAGGTCGCCGTGAAGCGGCACCCGAGGCCGACCGAGCCCCTGCGGATCACCGGGACGACCGGTCGGTTCGTCGATGACTCCGCCACGGCCTATGGGCTCGCGCTCGCCTGGGGGGCGACCGGGGACCGGCGGTACGCGACGGCAGCCCGCTCGTTCGTCATGGCCTGGGTAGCGGCGACCCGAACCCTGAAGGACGCCTGTCCTGACCGGGGCGACTGCCAGACATCGCTGATCGTCAGCCGTACTGCGCCGGACTTCGTGTTCGCCGTCGACCTCCTGGCCCCGTCCCGGGTCGTGTCTCCCGCGGACCGGGCTGCATTCAGCGCCTGGCTCAGGACTGTCATCCTGCCGGCCGCGTCGACCCGCTCGAACAACTGGGGCGATGCGGGCGTCTTCCTCCGGGTGGTCGGCACCGACTTCCTGAACGATAGCGCAGGGTTCGCTGCGGCACTCGCGGCGTGGCGATCACAGCTCGACCTGGTGGCCTCCGATGGCCACATCCCCGAGGAAGTCCGGCGCGGGTCCGCTGGATTGTCGTACACGCAGGAGGCGCTCCTGTACAAGCTGGCCGTGGCCCGGATCGCCGAGCGCCGCGGCGTCGACCTGTGGGATGCCCGGGGCGCCCTCGGCGGCACGCTCCACGGCGCCGTGGATCTCGCCGCGCGGTACTGGGCCCACCCGAAGCGTTGGCCCTGGGACGCCCACGTCAACGTCCCGGACCCGAGTCCTGGCTGGGAGCTCGCCTTCGCTCACTGGCGTGATCCGGCCTACGCGGCGATCCTCGCCCCCGGGCGCCCATATGGCTCTGACGGTCACTCGGCGATCCGCTGGACGACGCTGACGAACGGGATTCCGGTCCGCGGCTGAGGCCCGGACGCCGATGGGCCTGTGTTCGGGGTCCCAGCCACGCGACCCGTACGGCCGCGGGGCAGCACACGGCCGCATCCGCGGGGATCACTCCGCGCTGACGCTCTCACCCGCGGAAGGGATGACCCACGGACGGCCCGAGGACGACTCGACCCGTCCGTGCCGCGTCAGTCGCCGAGGCAGGTGCCGACGTTGCGAGCCGTCGCGATCCACGGGTGGTCCAGCGGGATCGTCTTGCGCCGGCCGGCGACGAGCTCCAGCGGCACCGGACGGGCACCCTCGCCGGCGGCGGCGACCATCACCCCGAAGGTGCCCTGGGCGACCAGGTCGGCGGCGGCATTCCCGAGTCGCGCTGCGAGCAGCCGGTCGATCGGTGACGGCGTCCCGCCGCGCTGGACGTAGCCAAGGATGGTCACCCGCGACTCGAGACCGGTGAGCTGTTCGAGCTGATGCGCGAAGCGCAGCGAGTGGCCGGTCTGCTCAGTGTCGAACGCCGCCAGTTGTGCGTCGGCCACGTCCTTGTCGGCGTCACCTCGAGCGGATTCGCGTCGCGCCAGCGCGTCTCGATAGGCCCGCGCACTCGTCTCGTCGCGGGCGCCCTCGGCGATGGCGACGATGCTGAAGTTGGTCCCCTGTCGCGTCCGCCGCTTGATGGCCGCAACGACCGAATCGATGTCGTATGGGATCTCCGGGACCAGGATGACGTCGGCCCCGCTGGCGATGCCCGCGCCGAGCGTCAGCCATCCCGCGCCATGACCCATCACCTCGGCCACGATGATCCGGTGGTGACTGTGTGCCGTGCTGTGGAGGCGGTCGATGGCCTCGGTCGCGATCTCCAGGGCGGTCGCGAACCCGATCGTCGCGTCGGTCTCGGCCACGTCGTTGTCGATCGTCTTGGGGAGCGTCACGACGTTGAGCCCGGCCTTCGCGAGCCGCAGGGCGTTCTTCTGGGTGCCACCTCCGCCGAGGCAGAGGAGGCCGTCCAGTCCCGCCTTCCGATAGGTCCGGACGATCTCGTCGGTCATGTCCACGACCTGGCCGTCGACGCTCATCCGGTGAGGCTTGTCGCGACTGGTGCCGAGGATGGTGCCGCCGACGGTCAGGATGCCGGCCAGGGTGCTCGAGTCCAGCCGCATCCGGCGGTCCTCGGCCAGCCCCCGGAACCCGTCGCGGAACCCGACGATCCGCATCCGGTGGTTACCGATGGCCGCCTTCCCGAAGCCTCGGATCGCCGCGTTCAGGCCGGGGCTGTCGCCGCCAGCGGTGAGGATCCCGACGCGCCTCGTCCTGCCCATGGTCGTCCCGCCCGTCTCGTTACTGTGTGCACGAGGGCCCTAGTCGAGGCGTCCGACGACCGCCTCGACCTCGTCGAGGATCTCGCCCGAGCGGACGAGCGCCTGCATCGTCGTATGGTCGACGTGGAGCGGCCGGTCCTCGTCGAGGTGCGCGACGTGACGCCGGATGACCCGCCGGGCCGTCTCGACGCCCCGGCCGAAGGTGAAGTCCCGGAAGTCGAGCGCCTGCGCGGCGGCCATCAGCTCGATCCCGAGGACGCCGTACGCGTCCTCGAGGATCTGCCCGTTCTTGATCGCCGTGTTCATCCCCATCGACACGAAGTCCTCCTGGTCGCCCGCCGCGGGGATCGACTGGATCACCGCCGGGGCCGCCAGGAGCTTCTGCTCGACGATGAGCGTGTCGGCCGTGTACTGGCTGAGCATCATCCCCGAGAACATCCCCGCGCCCCTGGTCAGGAACGCCGGCAGCCCGACGCTGAGGGCCGGGTTCGTCAGCCGGTTGAGCCGCCGCTCGGAGAGGACGCAGACCATCGTGACCGCCGCGCCGACCATCTCCATCGGCAGGGCGACCGGCGTCCCCTGGAAGTTCGCGCCGGTCAGCGTCTCGCGCTCGTCGGTCAGGAAGATCGGGTTGTCGGCCACGCCGTTGAGCTCGGTCTCGACCTGGGCGCGGGCGAACGCCAGCGCGTCGTGCGCGGCGCCGATGACCTGGGGCGACGAGCGCATCGAGTAGGCGTCCTGGACCTTGGTGTGGATCCGACCCGTCGCCAGGTCGCTGCCCTCGATGCAGCGGCGGATGGCCCGGGCGCTCCGGACCGCGCCCGGGAAGCCGCGCAGCCGGTGGAGGCGCTCGTCGTAGGGCTTGAGGTTGGCGAGCAGGGCCTCGAGCGACATCGCGCAGGCGATCTCGGCCTGGCGCAGCCAGCGGTCGATGTCGTGGAGCTGGATGCGCGCTCATCGAGGTGAGCAGGTTCGAGCCGTTGATCGTGGCGAGCCCGTCGCGGGCGCGGAGGCCCGGGATGGGGATACCCGCTCGCTCCATTGCCACCCGGCCCGGCAGCCGCTCGCCCTGGAACCATGCCTCGCCCTCGCCCATGAGCAGGAGCGCGATCTGGGCCATCGGCGCGAGGTCACCGCTCGCCCCGACTGACCCCCGCTGGCAGACGACCGGCGTGACGCCCCGGTTCAGGAGCTCGACGAGCGTCAGCGTGATCTCGGGCCGACAGCCCGAGTAGCCGCGGGCGTGGACGTTGATCCGGCTCGCGATCGCCGCCCGGACCGAGGGGATGGGGGCGGGCTCGCCGATGCCCGCCGCGTGGTTGTAGACGAGGTAGCGCTGGAACTGCTCGACCTGCTCGTCGTTCAGCGCGACCTCGGAGAACTCGCCGATCCCGGTGTTGATGCCGTACATCACCTCGTGGGCGGCGATCTTCTCCTCGAGCATCGAGCGGCAGGCGGCGATCCTGGCGAGCGCGTCCGGCGCGAGCTCGACCGGTGCGCCGGAGCGGGCGATCGCGGACGAGGCGTTCGAGGGTCAACGACGAGCCGTCGAGGACGACGGGCTCCGGTCGGCGCCGCCGGTCCCGATTCGAGTGAGGCGGCGACGTCGGCGGGGGAGGGCGTGACGGGCGCTGCGTCGATGATCACGACGTGGACGCTACGGGTCGCGCCGCAGTAAGGGACGTGCCGGGCGGCCCCTTGTCGGGTACCGGCCGTCGCATCGGTGGCAAGCCTCACCGGCTGACAATCGCGTCTCGTCGGCCTCAGACTTCAGCCACCCACGAAGGGAGGCAGCACGTGATCGAGCTCGACGGCCGGATCATCCTCGTCACGGGCGCGGGCGGTGGCATCGGCTCCGCGACGGCCCGCACCCTGGCGCGAGCCGGGGGAACGGTTCTCGTCCACGACGTCCGCGCCGACGCGGTCGAGAAGGTCGCCGAGGAGATCGGGCCACGGGCGCGCGCGCTCGTGGCCGACCTCGCGGACCCGATGGCCACCCAGCGCCTGTGGGACGACGCGCTCGCGATCCATGGCCGGATCGACGTCCTGGTGAACAATGCGGGGATCTATCCGGCCGCGGAGCTCGACAGCCCGCTCGACGAGTGGGTCCGGGTCTGGAACCTCTCGCTCGGCGTCAACCTGATCGCGCCGGCCATCCTGTGCCGCGCCGCGATCGCCGAGTTCTCGGGTCGGCCCGGGGGCGGGATCATCGTCAACATCGCCAGCCGTGCGGCGTTCCGTGGCGAGGATCCGGCGTACTGGCACTACGCGGCGGCGAAGGCCGGGATCGTGGCGATGACCCGGACGATCGCGCGCCAGAACGGCCGCCAGGGGGTCACGGCCTTCGCGGTGGCCCCCGGCTACGTCGACACGTCGTTCAACCAGCGGTTCGCCGACGAGGTGGGGGTCGAGGTGGCGGCCCGCGACACGGGCCTCGGCGAGGTCGCCCAGCCACAGGACGTCGCCAACGTGATCGCCTTCCTGGCGTCCGGGCTGGCCCGCCATGCGACGGGGACCACGATCGACGTGAACGGGGCCAGCTACGTCCGCTGATCCCGAGCGTCGCGGTCGGGTGGGGGGACCGGCCCTGGGAACGGGTCCGTCGCTCGTCCGGGAGCGTGGAACGCCTGACCGGGGCGACGTATCCTCCGCAGGATGGAGGTCAGGCGACCGGACCCGGATGACGAAGCGACGCCGCTGCTCGAGGCCCGCGGCCTGTCAAAGTCGTTCCACGGACTCCAGGCGCTGGTCGACTACGAGCTTCGTCTCAACCGGCTGACGATCCACGGCGTCATCGGCCCGAACGGCGCCGGCAAGACGACGCTGTTCCATCTCCTGTCCGGGTTCCTCCGCCCATCGAGCGGCACGATCGTGTTCGACGGCCGCGACATCACCGGCACGCCGGCCTACGCCGTGGCCCGGATGGGCATCGGCCGGACCTTCCAGAACATCCGCCTGTTCGGCGACCTGTCGGTCCTCGACAACGTCAAGGTCGGGCTCGAGCGCAAGGCGACCCCGTCGCTGGTCAGCGCGCTCCTGTCGGGCCCGTCGTTCCAGCGCGCCGAGCGCGAGCTCGAGGCACAGGCGCTCGAGCTGCTCCGGCTGTCCGGACTCGAGAGCCAGCGCGATCGACTCGCCCGCAACCTGCCCTACGGCGACCAGCGCCGGCTCGAGATCGCGCGGGCCGTCGGGGCCCGCCCGCGGGTCCTGCTGCTCGACGAGCCCAATGCCGGAATGAACCCGATCGAGACCCAGGACCTGCTCGGTCTCATCCGTCGGCTGCGCGACGAATCGGGCATCACGATCATCCTCGTGGCCCACGACATCCCGCTCGTGATGAACCTGTGCGACCGGATCCAGGTCCTCAACTACGGCCGGCTCATCGCCGAGGGTCCCCCGGCCGACGTCCGCACCAATCCCGACGTGATCGCCGCCTACCTCGGTCAGGCCCGGCATGCTTGAGCTGACCGACGTCGAGGTCCGCTACGGCAACATCCGCGCCCTCCACGGCGTGTCGTTCGAGATCGGCGAGGGCGAGCTCGTCGCGCTCATCGGGTCGAACGGCGCCGGCAAGACGACGACCCTGCGCACGATCTCGGGCCTTCTGCGTCCGACCCGAGGCACGATCACGTTCGAGGGTGCCGACATCTCGCGCGCGCCGACCGACCACATCGTCTCGCTCGGCATCTCGCACTGCCCGGAGGGCCGTCGGATCTTCGGACGGCTCACGGTGGCCGAGAACCTGCGCCTCGGCGCCGTATCGCGCCGGGATCGGACGGCCACGGCCGACGACCTCGAGATGGTCTTCGGGCTGTTCCCGCTGCTCAAGGAGCGTCTGGCCCAGGCCGGTGGCACCCTGTCCGGCGGTGAGCAGCAGATGCTCGCCATCGGGCGGGCCCTGATGAGCCGGCCGCGACTGCTCCTCCTCGACGAGCCGTCGCTCGGTCTCGCGCCGATCGTCCTGGAGCGGATCTTCGAGGCGATCACGGAGCTCAAGGGCCAGGGCCGCACGATCCTGCTCGTGGAGCAGAACGTCCATCACGCGCTCGATGTCGCCGACCGGGTCTACGTCATGGAGACCGGCCGGATCACCCTGTCGGGCCCGGCCGAGGTCCTGCGCCACGACCCGAAGGTCGAGCACTCCTACCTCGGGGTCGGCGGGGTCGCCGAATGATCGACTACGCGATCCAGCAGGTCGTCAACGCGCTGAGCGCGGGCAGCCTCTACGCGCTCATGGCCGTCGGCCTGGCGATGGTCTTCGGGATCCTGCGCCTCATCAACTTCGCCCACGGCGACGTGATGATGATCGCGGCCTATCTCGCCGCCTTCGCGCTCGGTGCGGGGCTCCCGCTCGAGCAGGCGGTGGTCGTCATGGTCGTCGGGACGGTCGTGGTCGGGCTGCTCATGGAGCGGATCGCCTATCGGCCGATCCGCGGCGCCCCGGACGTCGCGATGCTGCTGACATCGTTCGCGGTGGGCCAGATCCTCCAGAACGGGACGCTGCTGACGACCCGGCTCGCCGGGAAGCCGACCCTCATCGCGTTCCCGAGCCCCGAGGCCCTGAACGGGGTGGTCACGTTCGGGTCGATCATCGTGCCCAAGGTCAACGTCGTCAGCTTCGTGGCCGGGATCGTGCTGCTCGGTCTGCTGACGCTGTTCGTGACGCGGACCACGCTCGGGCTGTCGATGCGGGCTGCCGCCGAGGACCTCAACGCCGCGCAGCTGGTGGGCATCAAGATCAACCGGGTCGTGGCGACCGCGTTCGCCATCGGTGCCGGGCTCGCCGCCGTCGCGGGGCTCCTGTACGCGGTCCAGGCCGGCCAGATCAACCCGTACATGGGCTTCACGCCGGTCCTCAAGGCATTCATCGCCGCCGTCATCGGCGGCTTCGGCAGCATTGCCGGGGCCGTGCTCGGCGGCTACGTCCTCGGGTTCCTCGAGGTCCTCGTGACCGCCCTGTCGGGGATCGGCGACCTGCTCCCGGCGGGATCCGTCCCGCCCGAGGTCCGAGCGTTCCTCCAGCAGTGGCTCCCGAGCTCGCTCGCGAGCTATCGCGACGCAGTGGTGTTCATCGTGCTCATCCTCGTCCTGCTCGTACGGCCGCAGGGGATCCTCGGCCGGCGCGACCAGGGGGAGCTCGAGTGACCGCCCGTCGCCGGGCCGCCGGCCCGGTCCTGGTCATCGCCCTGTCGTCGATCGCCCTGGCGATCCTCGACACGAGCGGCCAGGCCTTCTGGCAGGGCCTCGTGATCAACCTCGGGCTGTTCATCATCCTGACGGTCAGCCTGAACCTGACGAGCGGGTTCACCGGCGTCTTCTCGCTCGGCCAGATCGGGTTCATGGCCCTGGGCGCGTACGGCACGGCGATCCTCACCCTGCCCCTCCAGGAGAAGAGCGCCTACCTCCCGGACCTCCCGTCGTGGATCGCCGGTGTCCACCTCGACCAGGTCATCGGGCCCTTCCCGGCCGGCTTCCTGCTCGCGACCCTGATCGCCGCGGTGCTGGTGAGCGGGGTCGCCTGGCTCGTGGGACGCGTGCTGATGCGCCTGTCCGGGCACTTCGTCGCGGTCGCGACGCTCGGGTTCCTGGTCATCGTCCGGGTCGTCCTGTTCAACGCCGACGCGTTCACCCGCGGCTCGCGGACGTTCTCGAACGTCACGCCGTACACGAACCTGTGGTGGACGGGTGCCTGGACCCTCATCGCCGTCTACGTCGTCTGGCGGATCAAGCGGTCGCCCTTCGGCCGCGACATGTTCGCCCAGCGCGAGGATCGGGCGGCGGCCCAGGCGATCGGGATCCGGATCATGGATCCGCGGTTGCTGGCGTTCGTCGTCGGGGCGTTCTTCTCGGCGGTCGCCGGCTCGCTCTACGCCCACTTCATCACCTCGTTCTCGCCGACCGTCTTCTACTTCGACCTCACGTTCCGGGTGATCACGATGCTGGTCATCGGCGGGATGGGCTCGGTGAGCGGCTCGATCCTCGGCGCGATCCTGATCGTCGGCCTCGGCGAGGCGCTTCGGCGGATCGAGGATGCGACCCTGCTCTACGGGCTCAGCTCGATCGTCCTGGCCGTGATCTTCATCGTCGTCATCACCGTCCGCCGTGACGGGCTCCTGGGGCAGCGCGAGATCCCGCTCGACCGGCTATTCGACGCCGACTGGTGGCGCCGCCGGCGGAGAGGTCCGCCCGATGCGGCGCCCGAGGGCGGTCAGAGCCCGTAGACTCGCTCCGAGTTGCGCCACAGGATCCGCTCGGCCCAGTCGAGTGCCGTCCGCTCGTCGATCGCGCCCTCGGCGATGTGCTCGTCCAGGACGCGCCCGAGGGCCCGCCGCCCGAGCCGCGCGCCGACCCAGTACAGCTCCGGCACCAGCGATGCGTCGGTGCTGAACAGGATCTTGCTGGCCGGGGCCAGGCCGAGCAGCTCGCGCGTGATCTCGGTCGCCTCGCCGGCCGCGAACAGGATCGCCTCGCCCATGTCGGCGTAGACGTTGGGGTACATCGCCGCGAGGTAGGCCAGCGACCGGACGTACGGGTAGCCGGTGTGGAGGAGGACGATCGGAGCCGCCCGGTAGCGGTCCGAGAAGATGAGCCGGAGCGCGGCCGGGTCGACCTTCGTGAGGTCGAGGTCCGGATCGCCGAGCCCGGTGTGGAACTGGATCGGGACCCCCTGGCGGGCGGATTCCTCGACCGCGATGACGACCAGGTGGTCGAGCAGGGGCTTCGACTCGATCCGGAGCGATCCCGCCCGCCTGGCGGTCTCGTGGACCTCGGCGAAGGCCGCCGCGGCGGTGGCCCGGTCGACGGCCTCGAGCTGGAGTCCCGACCGGTAGGCGATGACCGACTTCAGGCCGACGATGCCCCGCCCGCGGAGGTCGCCGATGCTGGCGCGGTAGGCGTCGAGGAACCCGTCGAAGTCCGCCGCGTCGAGGATCAGCCGCTCGATCAGGGGCTCGAGCCGGACGATCTCCTCGATCCGGCACGGCGCCAGCCCGCGGAGCTCATCGAGCGACAGGGTCGTGTCGGCCCCGTAGCCCGTGTCGATGAGCCAGGTCTTGAAGTTCGCCCGCTCGACGACCTCCCGGGTCAGCCACGCGAGCCCGCGCTCGAGTCGACGGGCGTGGACCGCATCGGGCGTCGGCTCGCAGTCGAGCAGGCCGGCCAGCTCGCGGATCGTCCAGTGGTAGAAGAGCGAGTGGGGGACGTCGTCCCGGGCGACCTCGGGGAAGTACGTCTCGGTCAGGTGGATCCGGAACGCCTCGTCGCCGACCGGCTGCTCGCGGAGCAGCGAGTGGCAGTGGTTGTCGACGATCGGGATCGGTTCGAGATCGAGGGGCACGGCCGGGTGCCGCTCAGTACTTGAAGAAGTGCTGTTCGAGCTCGTGGGCGGTGTCCCCCTCGGCATAGGCCGCCGCCTCGGCCCGGCGAACCTTGAGGTACTCCGCCCCGAGCGGCGCTCCGAGCGCCGTCATGAGGACCTCGTCCCGCTCGAGCTCGTCGAGCGCCTCCCGCGCCGTCTCGGGGAAGCGGCGGATGCCGCGCCGGGCGCGCTCGGCCTCGGTCAGGTTGCCGGGATCCTCGTTGACCGGCTCGCCCGGGTCGAGGCCTCGCTCGATCCCGTCGAGCGCGGCGGCGATCACGCCGCCAAGCGAGATGTACGGGTTGGCGCTCGCGTCGCTCGCCTTGAGCTCGACGTTCGTCGAGCCCGCCTCGTCGTCCCAGTAGCGGGTCGGGACGCGGACCGCGGCCTCGCGGTTCTCCATCCCCCAGGCCGTGTAGGCGGAGCTCCAGTAGTGCGGCTGCAGGCGGCGGAAGGAGTTGACGCTCGGGGTGGTCAGTCCCAGCAGGCCCGGCAGGTGGGCCAGCACCCCGGCGATGGCCTGGCGGGCAAGCGGGCTCAGGCCGTCCTGCGCCCCGGCGTCCGCCAGCCTGTTCGTCCGGTGGTCCGTGTCCCAGATGCTCCAGTGGAGGTGGGCGCCGCTGCCGGCCTGGTCGGCGAAGGGCTTCGGCGCGAGGGACGCGACGAGCCCGTGCCGCGCCGCGACGCCACGGACCGTCTGGCGGTAGGTGATCTGGTTGTCCGCCGCCGACAGGGCCGGGGCGTGCATGATCGACAGCTCCTGCTGGCCCCAGCCGAGCTCCGGGTGCGACAGCTCGACGGCGAGCCCCTGGTCGGTCAGGGCCGCGACGATGTCCTGGATGACGTCCTCGGTCGACTCCATGCCGATCGCGCTGAAGCACAGGCTCCGGTCGACCGGCCGGTAGCCGTCCTCGGTCCGGATCGCGAGGTAGAACTCGTTCTCGAAGGCGGCGTCGAACATGAGCCCCGCGGCCGCCGCTCGGGCGATCATCCGCTGCAGGAACGAGCGGGGATCGAGCGCCCACGGCGTGTGGTCGAGCTCGATCATGTTGACGACCATCTGGCCGCTCCGCGGCGCGTACGGCAGGATGACGAACGTCGACGGGTCCGGGATGAGCCGGATCTCGCCGACCGGTCCATAGGACGCGTCCGGTGCGAGCGTGTCGATGCTGGTGAACGACTGCATCCCCTTGACCAGGCCGATGCCGCTGGCCATCCGACGAGCCAGCTGCCCGACGTGGGTGCTCTTGCCGCGGATGACTCCGCCGTTGTCGCAGTACAGGAAGCGGACGAGCTGGAGGCCACGCTCCTGGGCCTGGGCCACGATCTGATCGGGTGTCATCGGACTCCCTCGATGCGCTGCTGTGGACGGCGAACCGCCGGTCCCGGGCAATGACACCCGCGGACCGGCGGTGGATGACCAGACGCTCAGGCTACGGCGACGGAACCTTCACCGGGACGACCTCGCCACCCAGGGTGAGCGCGCCGTTCTCGATGTCGATGACGGTGACGCCCTTCTGGGGGACGTGGCTGCCCGGCGCGAAGGTGATCTTGCCGGTGATGCCCGGGAAGTCCTTGGTCGCCTCGATGGCCGCCTTGACGGCCGCCGAGTCGGTGCTGCCCGCCCGCTTGATGGCGTCGACCAGCAGGTAGACGGTGTCGTACCCGAGCGCCGCGAAGGCGTTCTCTGGGTCGTTGCCGTACTCGGCCTTGTAGGCGGTCATGAACTTCTTGATCCCATCGGTCCCGTTGGTGGCGTCCATCAGGGCGTGGGTCGTGAAGAACACCTTGCTCGTGCTCGGTCCGGCGACCTTGACCAGGTCCGGCGTGTCGTAGCCGTCACCACCGACGATCGGCCCGGTGATGCCCGCGTCGCGGAACTGCTTGACGATCGGCCCGATGTTGTACGGCATCGCGGCGACGTAGTAGAAGTCCGGCGCCGGGTTCAGTGCCTTGATCTTGGTGATCTGCGCCGAGAAGTCGGTCGCCTTGTCGTCGTACGACTCCTCCAGGGCGATCGTCCCGCCGAGCTCGGTGAAGCGCGACTTGAAGTACTGGCCCAGGAGCGTCGTGTACTCGACGCCCTTGTCCCACAGGAAGTAGGCGTTGTGACCGAACTTGTCGTACGAGTACTCGGCGCCGACGGCTGCCTGGACGTTGTCGCCGAAGCAGGCCAGGAACATCATGTCGCCGACCTGGGTCGGGATCTTGGGCGACGTGGCGCCGACCGTGATGAACGGGATCTTGGCCGACTGGAACGTCGGGCCGGATGCCAGCACCGAGTCGGTGTCCGTGTAGCCGATCATCAGCGGGACCTTGTCCTGCTCGACGAACTGCTTGGCGGTCTGGGCGGTGACGTCCATCTTGTACTGGCTGTCGTGGACGATGAAGTCGATCTGGCTCCCGAGCACGCCGCCCGCGGCGTTGATCTCCTTGACGGCCAGCTTCGCCCCGTTCGCCGCAGGCAGGTCGAGCGCCGACTCGTCGCCAGTGAGGGCAAAGCCGCCGCCGATCTTGATCGTACCGCCGGTCGCGCCGCTGGCCGGCGCGCTTGCCGGGGCGCTCGTGGGTGCTGTCGTCGGCGCGGTCGTCGGCGCCGTCGTTCCACCGGTCGTGCTGCAGGCTGTCGCGACCAGTGCCAAGACCGCCGCGAGCACGGATCCACGCGCTACCTGGGTGCGCATCAACGCCTCCTCCACCCCTTGCCGGGGTCACGCTCATGAGCGAACCGGGGCAGCGTAGCGCAGGATCCGGGCCGCGAACAGTCCCCAGTCGCGCGCCCGGTCGCGCCGAGTCCGGGTTCTGCGTCCAGTGCGATGATCGCAATGCATCCAGCCGTCGCACGAGGAGAGGTCGTCGATGCGTATCGCCGGTCGACTGGGCAACTTCGACGCTGAGAGCTCATTCGAGTGGGCCGCCCGCGCCCGGCAGCTCGAGGCGCAGGGTCGGTCGATCGTCCACCTCGAGCTCGGGGAGCCGGACTTCGACACGCCGTGGAACGTCCGCGACGCGGCCAAGCGGGCCCTGGACGAGGGGGCCACCCACTACGCGCCGTTTGCCGGCATCCCCGAGCTCCGGACGGCGATCGCCGAGGATGCGGCGGCCCGGAAGGGGTTCGCCGCGAGCCCCGAGCGGGTCTTCGTGACCGTGGGTGGCAAGGGCGTGATGCTCTACGCGATCCTGGGACTCGTCGACCCCGGCGACGAGGTGATCGTGCCCGACCCGGGCTACCCGATCTACGCGTCGCTGACCCGGTTCGTGGGCGCCACCCCGGTGCCGGTGCCGATCCGCCAGGCCAACGCGTTCCGGCTCGACGTCGACGAGCTGGCCTCGCTGATCACCCCGCGGACCTCGCTCCTCGTCCTGAACTCGCCGGCCAATCCGACCGGTGGGGTCCTGACCAGGGCCGAGATCGAGCGGATCGCCGAGCTCGCGCTTCGCCACGACCTCATCGTCCTGTCCGACGAGATCTACTCCCGGATCGTGTACGACGATGCCGAGCACATCTCGATCGCCGCGCTGCCCGGCATGGCCGACCGGACGATCGTCCTCGACGGCTTCTCGAAGACGTACGCGATGACCGGCTGGCGGCTCGGCTACGCGATCGTCCCGGATGCCCTCGTCATCGCCTACGGCCAGCTCATCATCAACACGATCAGCTGCGCCCCGACCTTCGTCCAGCGCGGCGCCGTCGAGGCCCTCCGTGGCCCGCAGGATCCCGTGACGGCGATGGTGGCCGAGTTCCGATCGCGACGCGACCAGGTCGTCGAGCAGCTGAACGCCATCCCCGGCATCGCGTGCGCCCGTCCCTCGGGCGCCTTCTACGCGTTCCCGGACGTCTCCGGCACCGGGTTCGACGGCCACCGACTGGCCGAGGCGCTCCTCGCGGACGCCGGCGTGTGCGTTCTTCCGGGCACGGCGTTCGGCCAGCTCGGGCGCGACCACGTTCGGATCAGCTACGCGACGAGCCCGGAGAACCTGACCGAGGCGGCTCGCCGGATCGGGGAGTTCCTGGCCGTGGGGGTGCGCAGCGGGGACCGGGCCTAGCCGCCGGCGTGCGGGTTCCCGGCCGCTCCGTCCGCGTGCGGATTGCCCTTCGTACCGGGGGCGTGCGGGTTGCCCGTCGAGCCCCCCGCGTGCGGGTTACCGGTGGCGCCGCCACTGTGCGGGTTGCCCGTCGAGCCGCCCGCGTGCGGGTTACCGGTGGCGCCGCCACTGTGCGGGTTGCCCGTCGACCCTCCGGAGTGCGGGTTGCCGGTCGCTCCATCACTGTGCGGGTCGCCGGTCGCGCTGTCGGCAGCAGGCTTTGTCGGTCGGTGGGGGCCCGCGTTGCCGTCGTTCGGATCGGTCGATCCGGTGATTGCCGTCATGTCCGCCACGAGAAGCTGCGCCTCGTCGCTCGGGTACGCTCCGGCGAGGCTCACCACCGTCGGGAGATCAACTGAGACCACCGCCATCAGCCGTGACCGGCGATCCGGATCGACGAGCCCACCGGTCAGCACGGCGAGCTCCGAGCGGTATTCGGCGAGCGTCGCCGTCACCGCGCCGGAGTTGCCGCTCCGCCGGGCGGCCAGGCCCTCGTCGATCCGATCCCCCAGGCGTCCGAGCCGCGCGTCCCATCCCGCGGCGACGTCGATCGAAGGAAGGCTCGCCGTCTCGATCGCCAGCTTGAGCGGGTAGAAGGGGCCGCCGGGCTGGGCCTCGACCGCCACGCTGCCGAAGGCGAACAGCCCGACGACGGCGGCCAGGGCGATCGTGAGTCCGCGCGTGACGGGCCGGCCAAGCCGCGGGCTGACCGGTGCCGGGGCCGCCACGATGAACGCGCCGAGCACCCGGCCCCTGACCCGCTCGATCGCGGCGTCGTCGATCGGGAACGAGTGCTCGACGGCGCTCGCGAGGTCCGCGGCAAAGGGCGTCGGCCCCAGCTCGTCGGGTTCCGTGGCGAGTCGGCGTCCGAGCCAGGCCATCAGCCCGCCTCCGCCAGCTGGATGTCGATGACGAAGCTCGGCTCGAGGTGCCGGCGCAGGGCCGCCAGGGCGCGGAACTGGAGCGCCCGGATGCTCCCCTCTCGCTTGCCCATGAGGGCGCCGATCTCGCTCGGACTCAGCCCCGCGAAGAACCGGTAGACAAGGACGTCGCGCTGCTCGGGTGTCAGGAGATCCAGCGCCTCTCGCACGAGTTGGCGGTCCGCCATGAGCTCCGCGATGGCCGCCGGCTGGCGCCGCTCGTCCGATTGAGCCTCGACACTCGTCAGCGCGTCGTCGTTCGGACGTGCCCGGGCGAAGTCGATGGCGACGTTCCGGGCGATCCGGAACAGCCACGCCCCGAACGGCAGGCCTCGCTCCTCGTAGCGCGGCAGGGCCTCGATCACCTTGACGAACACCCGCTGCAGGAGGTCCTCGGCGTCTGCCGGCTCGTCGACTCGAACCAGCAGGAACCGGTAGAGCCGGCCGGCGTAGGCGTCGTAGATGGCCGCGAACGCACGACTGTCGCCCGATCGTGCATCGGCGAGCAGCGACGCCAGCGTGTCCGGAGCGAGCTCATCGGCCATGGAAACGAAACCCGAGTCTGCCTGTTACGAGGTGGGATCCCGAGGCGGCCCGTCATCGACGGCGGGGCGGACGTCTCGGTGGAGGAAGCCACCGCTTCGTGCCGACCCAGCCTACCGTCGGGCGAGCTCCTTGGCTGCCTCCGGCAGGCTGTTTCCGGTGCCCCAGATCACCGAGCGTCGGCCGAAACTCCGCCGTTCGTTGCGGTGCGACAACGAAAGTGCGCTTGGCATAGGACTTGGGTAGTACGAATTGCCCAGGACGGTCCGTTGTTCGGCACGACAGCCCCCAATCACGCGACGAGGGCCGGAGACCGAACCATGGAACGAGCGCCCCACACGTCCCGGCGGCGATCCGCCGACCGACCGGCCCCGCCTCGCGGGCAGGCCATCGTCGAGTTTGCCCTGATCTTCCCGATCTTCCTGCTGCTGCTGCTCATCGCCGTCGATGCGGGCCGGCTCTACTTCTCGCTCATCCAGGTCCACAACGCGGCCCGTGAAGGAGCGGCTCTCGGAGCGGTCAGTCCCACCGACCTGGCCGCGATCAACGCCCGCGCCCGCCAGGAGACGAACTCCCAGGCGCAACGTGGCGAGGGCGCCATCACGGTGGCGGTCTCGTGCGCCACCGCTTCGGGCGCGTCGCTGCCCTGCTCCGGCGCACCCGGCGGGGCCGGAGCAGGGAACACGATCACGGTGAGCGTCGCCGAGGGTTTCACGTTCCTGACCCCCTTCGTCAACGGGTTCTTCGACGACGACTTCTCGATGGGCGCGTCGGCGTCGGCCGGCGTGCTTGGCTACGCAGCGCCGGGCGGCGGGTCGGCGCCCGGACCCTGCCCGGCCCCCCAGGCGGACTTCGCCGTCAACGTGACGTCGGGCAGGACGATCTTCGCCGACCCGTCGGCCTCGACCCCGAACAGCGGGGTCTGCAACATCTCCGGGTACACCTGGGGGTGGGGCGACGGACAGAGCGACGTCGGCTCCGCGACGGGCGATTCGCACACCTACGCCGCGGATGGCACCTACACGATCACGCTGACCGTCACGAACCAGGCCGGCCCGTCGAGCCGGACCCGCAACGTCACCGTGCCGGTGGGACCCCCACCACCGACCTGCGCGGTGCCGAAGGCCTCCTTCACCTGGGTCAAGAGCGGGAAGACGTACAGCTTCACCGACGCCTCGATCGTCGCGGACCCGGTCAATTGCCCGGTCACGAACTGGGCCTGGGACTTCGGCGACGGCGTCCTGGGGAACGCCCAGAACCCGCTTCACACCTATGCCAACAGCAAGACCCACACCGTGACGCTGGTCGCGACCAACGCCGGCGGCCCGTCGGCGATCTTCTCCCATGCGCAGTGAGGGCGAGATGACCCGTGATGGCCGAGACGGAACGGCAGCTCGCGGGACCGGCCGCGGACAGGGTCTCGTCGAGTTCGCCCTCGTCCTGCCGATCTTCCTGGCGATGCTGTTCGGCCTGATCGATGGCGGACGCTACGTCTACCTGAACAGCGTCGTCTCCCAGGCCGCTCGGGAAGGAGCCCGGCTTGCGGCCGTCGAGGCACGCTGGATCGGCTCGGCAGACCCGAGCTGTGGAGCGGTCGGTGGCCCGACCTGCCCCGCGTCGGTGACGGGTCCGGGCAGCCTGCAGGCGCACGTCGTAACCGCGGCCAGCCGGATGGTCGCTCCCTTCGGATCCGTCGCAGCGGGCAACGTGTTCATCCGCTGCACGGATCCGGCCAACGTCCCGACCGGAGCCTGGACCGGCGTGTCGTGCGCGAGCAACGACGCCGACATGGTGGTTTCCGTGCGCGTCGTCATGACCTTCAACCCGCTGACGCCCGGTCTCAGCGGCATCGACACCATCACGACCGCCGGCGCGGCCGCGATGGTCATCAACTAGGGGAAGCAGATGCGCACGCTTCGTCCGACTCCTCGCTCGCAGCGGGGCCAGATGATCGTCCTGATGGCGCTCGTCATGACGGTCTGCGTCCTCATGGTCGGGCTGGTCATCGACGGCGGCACAGCGCTGGCCAAGCGGCGGGCCTCCCAGAACGCCTCCGACTTCGCCGCCCTGGCGGGCGCCCGCGTGATCGCCGAGGCGATCGGCGGCGACGCGCTGAACGGCACCGACGCCAACGTCCGGGCCGCGATCGCCACCACGGTCACCTCGAACGGTGGAGCCCCGATCACGTTTGGAGCGCCGAACGGACCACGCTACATCGACGCGGGCGGCAGCCTGCTGGGGTACGTGGGCGGAGGGATCATCCCCGCGACGGCGGTCGGAGTGCGCGTCTCGTCGACCCGGAGCTGGGCTCCCTACTTCCTGTCGATCATCGGGATCACCTCGTGGTCGGCGTCAGCGGATGCGATCGCCAAGGGCGGCTACTCCGCCGGCGGGCCGGGCGGGAACCTCTTCCCGGTCGGCATCGCCGAGAGCTACTTCCGGACGTACCCGTTCTGCACCGGTCCGGTGAGCAGCAAGCCTGGCGATCCGTGCTACCCGGTGCACCTCACGCCGGGGACGCTCAACGTGCCGGGTGGCTTCGGGTGGCTCAAGTTCGGTTGCGACGGCTACGGACTGGGCCAGGATCCGCCGGCCAATGCCGGTGGCTGCGGCAACTCGATCCCGTTCCTCCAGAGCGAGATCGGGCCGCCTGCGAACAGCTACGGGTGCTGCACGGCGGTGCGCAAGCCCGGCAGCCTCGACCGGATCGGGAACCTGCCCGGCAACAAGGTCGCCGCCGATTGCTCGTACTACATCGACCACGGCATCACCGTGACCGTCCCCGTCTGGGACACGGCGGGCAAGACGGGCCAGAACGCCTGGTACCACATCATCGGGTTCGCCGGCTTCCAGCTCACGGCCTGCACCGGTGGCAAGGACGTCGAGGGTGTCTGGCGGAAGGCGTTCTTCACCGGGCCGACGACCTCGACGCCGGGGTTCCCGGGAGCCGCGCTCGGCGTGGAGCTCATCCGCTGAACGATCGGGCGGTGGCGCGCCGCCCATGAAATCGACGACGGCCGGAGAACGAACACTCCGGCCGTCGTCGCGGTCCCCGTCAGACCGGGTCAGTGGTCGTCGTTGGCGTGCCCGTTGGAGTGCCCGTTCGGACCATGCGACCCGTGGGCGACGGCGCTCACGGCGCCGCCGTGGTTGTTGTTCTTGCCACCCACCTGGGTCTTGTCCCTGGCGACGGCGGAGACAACCGAACCGTGGTTGTCGGCCGGCGCCTCGTCGGTCGTTGGGTCGGTCGCGTCCTGCACGTCGGTCCCCTTGGCGACCGCGCTCACGGCGCCGCCGTGGTTGTCGTGCTCGCCGCCGACCTGGGTCTTGTCCTTCGCCACCGTCGACACCACCGCACCGTGGTTGTCCGCCGGCTGGCTCTCGCCGGTCAAGCCAGGCAGGAGCGGCGCCGCGGCGAGGGCGGCCGTCGCCGACATGGCGACCCCGAGAATGCCTGCACCGACTGCGTGGAGCTTCTTCATCGAGTTAGCACCTCATCCCTGCTGGCCGTGGTCGGCATCCCTTGACAACGGCCTTACCGCCATCGTGTTACGTGAGGGGTACGGAAGTGCCACAGGAGCGTCGTGCGAGGATCGGACCGGGAGCGCGATGCCCGCCGGCGGGGCCGGATGACGTCCAGCGGCAGAGACCTGACAATCGTGTCTACGTGGGCGCAGTCGGGAGGCGAACGGAACCGTGGCGCAACCGGGGACGACGACCGAGCATGAGCCCGGGCCCGACAAGCCGGTCCCGGCCGATCGGCCGCTCGAGCGCCTGCAGCCCGGTGGACGGCGGGGGCCGGTCGGAATTGCGCTCCTGCTCGTCGGCGCGCTCGTCATCCTGGTCTGGCAACCCTGGGGGAGGGCCGACCTTGCGAGCGCCACGCCCCAGCCGAGCCCGGTGGGCGATCGGACCGTCGTCGCGACGCCGATCCCTGGTGCGCCTTCGTCGGCACCGGACACGACCGCGATTGGCGCCTACGTCTCGCTGACCGACAACGAGTGGACGGTCGTCGCCCTGCTCGTGGCGGACGCCCCGGCTTCGACGGAGGAGCCGGCGACCCAGCACGCCCCCGCCTGGGCACCAGATGGCCCGTTCCACGTCCTCCAGCAGGGCCTGCTGCCCGTGGTCCCGCCGGCCCCACGCGAAGGCCAGCCCGAGGTGAGCTGTCAGCCCACCGTCCCCCCGCGCGAACGAGCCGTGGTGACCGTCCCGGCGGGTCGGGTCGTCTACCTCGGGGTGACCTTCCCGGGGATGGAACCACGGGCCGAGGTCAGCGCCTCGACCGTGGACGGGAGCGGCGTGAAGCTGGTACCGGTCTCGCCGCTCGTGGTGCGGCTCGTCGGCCAGGCCGACGACCGGCCGTACACCGTGCCGAGCACCGGGCCGGGCGGCGCGATCCTGTTCGCGCTGGACCCGCCGGGCATCCTGCCCGCGGGCGCCTATCGCTTCGACGTCTCGACGCCGAGCATCGCCGGGCGGCGCCTGCTGTACGCCTGCGTCGGGCCCTGATCGGCTTGGACGGCGAGGTCGCCGCCCGGCCCGCCCGCGGACCCGACGCTCAGGAGCCCGGGGCGGTTGCGGCGAGGTAGTCCCGGATCCGCTCGAACATGAACCGCGACGACTCGACGGCGCGCTCCTCCCAGGCGAACACGCAGCTGGTGAGGATGCCGTCGAAGCCGACCTTCCGGAGGGCCCGGAAGCAGGCCTCGAAGTCCACCTCGCCCTGGCCGATGTCCAGGTGCTGGTGGACCCGGGCGGTCGACCCGGGCGGGTTGACGATGTAGCGCAGGCCGGACGAGGCCCGGTGGTTGAGCACGTCGGCGACGTGGACCTGGCGGAGGACCGGCGCCGCGTACTCGATCATCGCCCCGATGTCGTCGCCCAGGTGGAACGTGTGCGGCGCGCAGTAGACGTAGCCGACGGTCGGCGAGTCGATCGCCCGGACGAGGTCGACGGCCGGCTCGTTGCGCTCGATGAAGTCGTCCGGGTGGGCCTCGAGGTTGAGCTGGATGCCCTCGCGCTCGAAGATCGGGAGGAGCTCCTCCATCGACCGCCAGAACTGGGCCTCGCTGCGGGCCGGCTCGTCCGGGCGGCCGTTGAACTCCGAGTTCATCGTCGTGCAGCCGACCTCGACGCACAGCTGGATCGCCCGCTTCCAGTAGCGCACGGCAGCCTGGCGCTCGTCCTCGTCCGGACCCGACCAGCGATAGAGGGGCAGGATCGAGGCCAGCTCCATGCCGGTGTCCCGGAGCGCAGCCCGGAACTCCGCCACCGTCGCCCGGTCCGCCCGCGGGTGGGTGAAGAAGGGGATGAAGTCGGGCCGCGGCGAGAGCTCGATCGAGTCGTAGCCGATGTCGGCGGCGATCCGACACACCTCCCCGAACGGCCGGTCGCGGAGCATGTACGGGTCGAGCGCGATCCTCACGTCAGGCATCCTCCCGTGTGGCGCGTGCGACCCGGCCCCGCAGCCCGGCCACCCCCGCCGTGGTCCGTCTGCCGGCCTCGTCGGCGCGTTCCTCGATCGTCCGTCCGTGTTGACGTGGAACGAGCCGTGATGATACCTTCAGCGCAATCGGTTGCGCAAGGAGACGGCGATGCGGACTGTGCGGCTGACCGTAGGTCAGGCCATCGTTCGGTTCATGGCCGCGCAGCACGTGGAGCGGGACGGTCACCGGCAACGGTTCATCGCCGGCGTGTGGGGGATCTTCGGGCATGGCAATGTCGCCGGCCTGGGGCAGGCGATCGAGGAGTACGGGGACGCCTGCGGGCTGCCCTACTACCGGCCGCAGAACGAGCAGGCCCAGGTCCACCTGGCCCACGCATTCGCGAAGTACCACGACCGCCTGCGTGCCTTCGCGTGCATCTCCTCGGTCGGCCCGGGAGCAACGAACATGATCACCGGCGCCGCCGGCGCGACGGTCAACCGGATCCCGGTGCTGCTCTTCCCGAGCGACGCGTTCGCCAACCGGGCGCCCGACCCGGTGCTCCAGCAGGTGGAGCACCCAAACGAGCGTGACGTCAGCGCCAACGACGCGTTCCGCGCGGTGTCCCGCTACTTCGACCGCATCTCGCGCCCGGAGCAGCTCCTCGCCTCGCTGCCCGCGGCCTTCCGCGTCCTGACCGACCCGGCGGACACCGGGGCGGTGACGATCTCGCTGCCCGAGGACGTCCAGTCCGAGGCGTTCGACTGGCCGGAGCGTTTCTTCGAACCGCGGACCTGGCACATCCGGCGACCCGCGCCGGAGCCCGGCCCGATCGGCGACGCGGCCCGGCTGATCGCCGCCGCCAGCGCGCCGGTCATCGTCGTCGGCGGGGGCGCGATCTACTCGGGCGCCAGCGACGACCTGGGGGCGTTCGCCAGCCGCTTCGGCATCCCGGTCGTGGAGACCCAGGCGGGCAAGGGCGCCCTCGCCTGGGACCACCCGATGAACGTCGGCCCGGCCGGAACGAACGGTGGGCTTGCGGCGAACCGGCTCGCCCGGGACGCCGACCTCGTGCTGTCGGTCGGAACGCGACTGGGTGACTTCGTGACCGCCTCGCAGACGACCTTCCAGAACCCCGACGCGGCGTTCGTCAACGTCAACATCGCGCCGATGGACGCCCACAAGCTGCGTGCGGTCCCGATCGTCGCCGACGCCCGCGAGGCGCTCCACGCGCTCGACGTCGCGCTGGTGGCCGCCGGCTACGGCGGAACGACCGCCGCGTACCGCGCTCGGGTCGGCGGGCTCAAGGAGGAGTGGGACGACATCGTCAGCGCGCTCCGAACGGTCGACGACGCCCCCGGCGACATGAGCCAGGCCGCGATCATCGGGACCGTGAACGACGCCGTCGGCGGCCACGCGACGGTGATCTGCGCCGCGGGCAGCCTGCCGGGCGACCTGCTCCGCCTGTGGCGGGCGGAGGACCCGAAGGCCTATCACGTCGAGTACGGCTACTCGTGCATGGGCTACGAGATCGCGGCCGGGCTCGGCGTCCGGCTCGCCGACCCGGAGCGGGACGTGGTCGTGATGGTCGGCGACGGCTCGTACCTCATGCTCAACTCCGAGATCGTCACGGCGGTCGCGGAGCACCTCAAGCTCACGATCGTCGTCGTCGACAACCACGGGTTCCAGTGCATCCTCGCCCTGCAACGCTCGGTCGGCGTGCCCGACTTCGGCAACGAGCTGCGGTTCCGGGATCCGACGGGCAACCGCCTGACCGGCCCCTACGTTCCGGTCGACTTCCGCCAGCACGCCGAGGCGATGGGTGCGCTGGCGATCTTCGCCCCGACCCCCGACGAGCTCCGGGCGGGCCTCGCCCGCGCCCGCGAGACGGACGGCGTCACCGTGATCGTCGTCCCGGCCGAGCCGGAGAAGCGGATGCCGACCTTCGAGACGTGGTGGGACGTCCCGGTGGCGGCCGCCAGCGAGCGGCCGGCGGTTCGGGCGGCCCGCGATGCGTACGAGAGCGCACGCAGCCGGCAGCGGACCGAGCTCAACTGATGTCGTCGCCCGATCCGCGCGCGGGCCGCCCAGGGACTGCGCCGGCGTCCCACCAGGAAGGAGCGAACGATGCCCGGACCCGGGGTCGAGCTCATCGGAGCCGAAGAGACCGCCGAGGTGCTCGAGGTCCTGTCGAGCCGGTTCCTGAGCCGCTACGGCCCGTCCGACGACCCGGCGTTCCGAGCGAAGGTCCATCACCTCGAAGGTGAGATCGCCCAGCTCGCCGGGGTCCGCTACGGGCTTGGGCTGAGCGGCGGCGGGTCCGCGGCCCTCTGGATCGCCCTGCTCGGGCTGGGCGTCGGCTCCGGTGACGAGGTGATCGTCCCCGGCTTCACGTTCGTCGCCTCGATCTCGTCGATCGTGTACGCCGGCGCGACGCCGGTCCTCGCCGAGGTCGACCAGTCGTTCGACCTCGACCCGGCCGACGTCGAGGCGAAGATCACCCCCCGGACAAAGGCGATCATCGTCGTCCATATGCTCGGCGGGCCCGCCCGGATGACGGAGCTCAAGGCCGTCGCCGATCGCCACGGGATCCCGATCATCGAGGACTGCGCCCAGGCGTTCGGCGCCACCTACCAGGGCCGCGGCGTGGGTGGCACGGGCAAGATCGGGACCTACAGCTTCAACGAGTACAAGACGATCACCTGCGGCGACGGCGGCATGGTCGTGACCGACGACGAGACCCTCTACGAGCGCTGCTTCGCGATGCACGACCAGGGTCACGCGCCCGATCGGCTCGAGTCGAAGTACGCGCCGCGGCCGTTCCTGGGGATGAACTTCCGGATGACCGAGCTGTCGGGTGCCGTCCTGCGCGCCCAGGTCCGCAAGCTGCCCCAGATCGTGTCCCACCTGCGCGCCAACAAGGAGATCGTCCAGGACATCCTCGAGGAGGTGCCGGACATCGACTTCCGGACGCTGCCCGACCCGGCCGGCGACCTGGCGACCCATCTCGTCGTCGTGCTGCCGTCGGCGGAGATCGCCGGCAGCGTGGCCCGGGAGGTCGGCTCGATCCCGCTCTCCGAATCGGGCTGGCACGTCTACAGCAAGATGAATCACCTGCTCGAGCGACGGACCGTGACCGGCAAGGGCTGCCCGTTCGACTGCGACTGCACGGATCATCCGCACGGCGAATACCACGCCGGGATGCTGCCACGCACCGATGCGCTGCTCGAGCGGTCGATCAGCATCGGGATCGGCGTCCGGGACGCGAACCTCGCGCCGTTCGGGATCCGGATGCGCGATGGCGCAGACGAGGCCCGGGCCTGCGGCCGCACGTTCCGGGACGCGGTGATCAAGCACCTCCAATGACCACCTGGGCCGGCCGGTGATCGAGGCGGTCGTCCTCGGCCGGGTCGGGGTCGACTTCACCCCCGCCGCAGCGCGCACGTCGCTCGCGACGGCCACCTCGTTCGTGCGGGCCGTGGGTGGCTTCGCGGGCAACATCGGCACCGGGCTGGCCCGGCTGGGGATCTCGACGGCGGTCGTCTCGAGCGTCGGCGACGACGGCCACGGCGACCACGTCCGATCGTTCCTGGCGGGCGAGGGCCTCGACGTGGCGGGTCTCGTCACCCGTCCGGGCGCCCGGACACAGGTCGCGTTCTTCGAGGCCTGGCCGCCCGAGACGTTCCCGGTGGCGTTCTACCGGCCGGCCCCGGCGCCGGACACGCTGCTGACGCTCGACGACGTCCCGGCCGGCCACGCTCCAGCGAGCCCCGCTGGCCATCGTGTCCGCGGCCCTGTTCGCCGTGGAGCCGGCCCGGTCGACCTCGCTCCGCGTC
Source organism: uncultured Chloroflexia bacterium (assembly GCA_963708065.1). Classification (GTDB taxonomy): domain Bacteria; phylum Chloroflexota; class Limnocylindria; order Limnocylindrales; family CSP1-4; genus Chersky-267. The sequence goes on along the minus strand of CAVPRZ010000009.1, from coordinate 240,990 downwards.
CTCGAGATGCGCGCAGAGTCCCGGGCCGATCGGCCGGAATCCTGGACGATCCTCGACCTCGACTGGCGGCCGACGCTGTGGGCGGATCCCGGCGAGGCACCCGATCTCGTCCGGCGGGCCGCCGGTCTGGCCGACGTCGTGATCGGGAGTGACGCCGAGTTCGTCGCGGTGCGCCTCGACCCGCGCGAGGCGCTGGATCTCGGCCCCAGCCTGGTCGCCGTCAAGCATGGGCCGGACGGGGTCTCGGCGATCGCCAGCGACGATCGGTGGACGGTTCCCGGCATCGCGGTCGACGTCGTCTGCGGGCTCGGCTCCGGGGATGCGCTCACCGCCGCGTTCGCGGCCGGCCTCCTGCGCGGCCTCGACCCGCCGGGCGCCCTCGAACGGGGCAACGCCGCGGGGGCTATCGTCGCCTCGCGGCTGATGTGCAGCACGTCCATGCCGTCGCCGGCCGAGATCGACGACCTGCTGGTCCGCCGACCGACGCGATCCGAGGAGGCGCACCCATGACCGACCGCAGCGTGCCGACCGACATCGTGATCCATGCCGCCAAGCTGCCGTCGCGGCTGCCGCCCGAGCTCCTCCACATCCGGCCCGGGGCGGACGGCGTGGTCGCGACCGACCCGGCGCGGGCCGGTTGGCGGTACCTCTCGTTCCGGGCGTTCGGCCTCGAGGACGGCGAGACGATGCTCCTCGACCGGCCGGAGGAGGAGGCCGCGATCGTCACGATCTCCGGCGGTGGCGTCGAGCTGTCCGTCGACGGCGGCGACGCGCTCCGGCTTCCCGGCCGGCGGTCGGTGTTCGAGGGAATGCCCTGGAGCGCCTACGTCCCGGCCGGGTGCACCACGACGATCACCGGCCGGCCGTTGCCCGGGATGCGGGCGGTCGTCGCCGTCGCTCAGGCCCCGCTGACCGGGCGCACCGGGGTGTCGAGCGAGCCGATCGTCGTGGAGCCGGGCCAGGTCGAGATCGAGGTCCGCGGCCGGGGCAACGCGACCCGCCAGATCAACAACATCATGATGCCCGGCTTCCCCGCGGACCGGCTCCTGATCTGCGAGGTGTTCACCCCGTCGGGCAACTGGTCCGGCTGGCCGCCGCACAGGCACGACATCGACGATCCGCCCCGGGAGGCCGTTCTCGAGGAGACGTACTTCTACCAGCTGAGCCGCCCCGACGGCTGGGCGATCCAGCGGGTCTACCAGCGCGACGGCTCGCGCGACCGGCTCATCGTCGTCCGCCACGGCGACCTGGTCATCGTCGACCAGGGCTACCACCCGTTCGCCGCGACGCAGGGCTACGACGCCTACTACCTGAATGCGCTGGCCGGCGACCGACGGACGATGGCCAACACCGACGACCCGGACCTCGCCTGGGTGCGCACGCTGTGGCCGGCGATGGAGCCCGATCCCCGCGTCCCGCTCGTGCGCCCGTGACGATCGGCCGCCGGGGCGCGACCGCGGCCGACGTGGGGCGCCGGCGCCGCCTCGTCCGACTCGGTGGCGCGGGCGGGATCGTCGCCGGGATCGCGATCGACCATCGGGACAGCCTGCGCATTGCCCTCGAACGGCGTGGCCTGGCCGACCTCTCGACGGACGACCTGTGCCAGCTGAAGCTCCGGCTGGCGAGGGCGCTTGCCCCGGCGGCGACGGCGATCATGCTCGACGCCGAGCTGGGCGGCCTGGCGCTCGAACGCGGCGTGGTCCCGGCCACGGTCGCCCTGATCATGCCCCTCGAGGCGCAGGGCTACGAGGCGTCCGGCGACGAGCGGATCACGTCGCTCCTGCCGGACTTCTCGCCGGCCGATGCCCTCCGCTACGGGGCCGATGCGTGCAAGCTGCTCGTCCCGTACCGCGTCGACGACGACAGGTCGGCCGGCCGGCAGGACGCGGTCGTGCGCTCGACCGCGATGGCGTGCCATGAGGCCGGTCTCCCGCTGGTGGTCGAGCCCGTCGTCTTCCGTCGGTCGACTGAATCGGCCGACGAGCATGCGGCCGCCTACGAGCGGCTGGTGGTCGGCGCCGTTGCGCGGCTCCAGTCGCTCGGGGCCGACCTGTTCAAGCTGCCGTTCCCCGTCCTTGACGGCCCGGCGGTGGCGGAATCGGCGGCGCTGGCCGCATGCCGGTCCCTCCACGCTGCCTGCGCCGGCACGCCCTGGGTGCTCCTCGGGGCGGGCGTCGATACCGCGACGTTCACCGACCAGATCCGGCTGGCGGGCATGGCCGGGGCATCCGGGTTCCTGGCCGGGCGCGGGATCTGGGGGCCGGCGCTGTCGAGCGATCTCGACGAGGCGGAGCGCCTGGCCGCTGCGTCCGGCCGGGCCGACCTGGAGCGCTGTCGGCTGGTCGCGGACCGATTCGCTCGTCCGCTCGATGCCTCCGGCCCGGGCTGACGCGGCGGGCGCCTCACGAATCCCGGGGTGACGACGATGCAGCTGGTCTACAACTCCAACTCGACGATGCACCTGCCGGTTCGCCTGCAGGTCCGCCTGGCGCGCGAGACCGGGTGGGATGGGGTCTTCCTGCGGGCGGAGCACATCCGGCGTTACCTCGACCAGGGGTACCCGGTCGGGGGCCTGCGGGACGCCCTGCGCGGGCTCGCCCCGGTCAACCTCGGCGCCCTGCCCGACGTCGAGCGATGGCGGCCTGACGAGCGCGCCGCCCGGATGCGCGAGGCCGAGGCCCTCACCCGGCTGGCCGTCGAGATCGGGGCCTCGAACGTCCAGCTGCTGACCGGGCCCGTCCAGCCGGAGGGCCCGTACTCCGGCCCGGCCGAGCTCTCCCCGTCGGAGCGACGACGGGTGACCGCCGACGCCGTCCGGGAGGTCGCCGACCTCGGCGTCGGTCACGGAATCCGCTACTACCTCGAGCCGGTCGCCTGGACGCCCCTGGCGCGCCTGGCCGACGCCGTCGCGGTGATCGACGCGGTCGAGCGGGACAACGTCGGCCTCGTGCTCGACTACTGGCACCTCTGGCAGTGCGGGACGACCCCCGACGACCTGGCCCGCCTGGACGCACGCCTGATCTCGGGCGTCGACTTCTCGGACTCGCTCGGTCCGATCGGCTCGGGGACCCCCGACCAGCGCTCGCGACGGGTCTGGCCGGGCGAGGGTGAGATCCCGCTCCGTGCCTGGTCCGACGCCATCCGCTCGACCGGCTTCGACGGCTGGTGGGACAACGAGCTCTACAGCCCGTTCCACTGGGAGTCCGACGACCCGTTCGGCGTCGCCGCCGGCCTCCTCGAGGTGCTCCGCGACAGCCTGGGCGACTGACCCGCCGCCGGGCCGTCCGGGGCAGCGCGATCGCCGCGGTGGTTCACCCGCCATTCGTGTTGACGTCGCTCCGGGGCCGATGCTACGGTCCCGTGCAACCGGTTGCGTGAGGGAAGGGAGCAACCCGTGCGTGGTTCGACGGACAGGCGCGTGGCGACCGGTTCGCGCCCGACGCCTCCCGCCGCGACGCCCTCGACCCCCGTGCTCCGGCCGGGCCCGACGGTCGCGAGGTGACCGAACCAGGGCCGACGAGCCGGAAGGTGGCAGGCCTGCGCCGGCGCGTCCTGCTCCGGGACGTCGCCCGCTCGGCCAACGTCTCGGACTCGACCGCTTCCCGGGCCCTCGCCGACGACCCGCGGATCAGCCTGGCCACACGGACGCTCGTCAAGAACGCCGCGGCCGAGCTCCAGTACGTCCCGAACGCGGCGGCCCGGAGCCTCCGGATGCGCCACACCTCGACGCTCGGGCTGCTCATTCCGAACCTGAGCGATCCCGTCCACGGACAGATCGCCTCGGGCTTCGAGGAGGAGGCGAGCCGCGGCGGCTACTGCGTGATCATGGTCGACGGCGAGGACGCGCCGACGCGCGAGCGACTCGCCCTGAAGGTGTTCGCCGAGCACGGCGCGGACGGCGTCGCGATCGTCTCGAGCGCGATCTCGCCGCGGGAGAGTCGCGAGCGGGTCGACCCGGCCCGGCTCGTGCTCGTCCAGCCCGATCATCGCTCGCTGCCCCGCCACGACGGCCCGGTGTTCCCCGGGGTCATCATGACCGACGACGCCGCCGGCGTGCGATCGGCCGTCAGCCACCTCGTCGACTGCGGCTACCGCCGGATCGGCTACGTCGAGGGCGAAGCCGGGTCGTCGAACCTGATCCGGCAGGCGGCGGTCGCGGCCACCCTGCGGAGTCGGGGGGTCCGGACCGCGCCGCGCATCTTCCCGGCGTCGGACGACGCCTGGCGGGCACCCGGGGCCCTGGCCGAGGCGATTGCCGCCGACCCCCCAGAGGCGCTCGTGTGCTACGACGACAAGCTCGCTCTCGCCCTGATGGATGCCCTCCGCCTGCTCGGGATCCGGGTTCCCGACGACGTCGGGATGGTCGGCTTCGACGGGATCCCCTACACGGCGATCTCGAACCCCCGCCTGACGACCGTCAGCACGCCGTCCGGCGAGATGGGCAGGCTGGCCGCCGGGTCGCTCATCCGGGCGATCCAGGAGGGTTCCCCGCCCGAGGGCCGGCTGCTCGCACCCGAGCTCGTCGTGCGCGAGAGCACCCGGGCCCGATCCTGACGGGCGAGTCGGGCGCGATCGACGCGGTCAGCGCGGTGGCGTGGTGAGGCGAACCCGGAGCGTCTCCAGGGCGGCATCGAAGAACGCGACCATCCGCGCCCGCTCACCAGGCTCGGCCACGGCGGCCAGCTCGGCCACCCAGGTCCGGGCGCCGAGGATGATCTGCTCGATCACCCGCGCGTCGTCCGCCGCAGGGGCGAGCGGCCGTCCCTCGACCTCCACGTAGACGGGCGACGTGTGGGCCGCCATCGAGGTCGTGAACGCGGACTCGATCTGGAACGCGCTCCGGGAGCGGGCCGCCACCCACGATCCGGCCTCGATCCGGATCGTCTCGTCGAGGACGAGCTCGGTCGTCCCGGTCGACGACGTCGCGGCCCCGACGATCCGGCCGTTGACTAGGAGCTCGAGGTCGCTGATCACCGGCTGGGCTGCTCGAGCTCGCACGGCGATTTCGAGGCGAGCCGGGGAACGAAGCCGGACGACGTCGCCCGGCTCGTGTCCGTCGACCGCGAGCTCGATGACCGGACCCGAGGAGATGAACGTCCGGCCCGCCCGGATCGCGGCGGCCCAGGCCTCGAATGTGAGGCCGTCGTCGGTCAGCAGGTGGGTATAGGTCCGCACCGCGCCGACCGGGACCTCGGCCGACATCTTGTCGGTCCCGGCCACGATCGGCAGCCGGTACCCCAGGTTGAGGAAGCGGTACCACTCCAGGATCGAGGGATCGTCGAGGCCCGGGGACAGGGCCTGGGCCTCGATCGCGTCGATCTTGCCGGCCACGATGTCCGCGGCGATCTCCGCATACGGCAGCGGGAAGTGGGCGCCGATCACGAGGCCGCCGGCGGCCCGGCATCGGTCGGCCCAGTCGGCGAGCAGGACCTCGAGCGCCTGGGCCATCCGTCCCTCGGGCGGGCCGCCGCTCGCCATCGGCTGGACGGGCCGGCGGGCGCCGAGGAGCGCGAGGTGGCCGAGGATGTTCTGCCGATTCTCCGTGCCGACGACGACGAGCCGTCGGCCGGACGGGTCGGCCATCGAGCCCCAGGGCAGGTCCGACACGCTCGTGTGGAGGTCGCCCCACTGGGTCGCCAGGAGGTTCACCAGGTCGATGTCCTCGGCCGCCGCCTGGAGCAGGGCCGTCGACGGCGAGACGAAGTGGACATGGCTGTCGGCGGTCACCCAGCGGCCCGCGTGCAGGTCGTGGGCCCGGTCGAGCGGGAGCTCGAGATGGCGGGTGGATGGATCGATGACCAGCGTGGCCCGGACGGGCCGCCGGTCGAAGCCGGCCATGGCCTCGACGTCGACCCGGCCGGACGGCAGCCGGATCGCAAACGAGCCGGGGACGTAGGCGTACGTCGATCCGCCGAGGACGAGGTCGGCGCCGGTGTCCTCGTAGAAGCCGGGGTTCACCTCGTCGCGGTGGCTCACCGGCGGCAGGTAGCGACCATCGGCAGCGGTGAACCGGACGCGCCCGGGCACGCGTTCACCGGTCGCCCCGTCGACGAGGTCGACCTCGACGTGCACCGCCGGCTGAGGCAGGAGCTCGATCGACCGTCTCCCCGCGGGATCGACCAGGGGCGAGCCGTCGAGCAGGGCGCCGCCGGGAACGCCCCAGCCGTCGAGATCGACGATCGCGTCGGGCGCGATCGCGAGGTCGACGATGCGGTCGCGCGGGCCCGGCTCCCTCGGCTCGGCGCGCGGCGACCCCCAGCCGACGACGGACACTTCGGCCGGACCCGGCGCCGGGGCGGGCCGGGATGGCGCCGGTCGGCTGCGGATCACGGTCCCGAGGTCCACCTCGGGCGCGCCTCCGTCGAGACCACCGACCCGGACCTGGAACCGCGGGCCGCGCACCAGCGGGTGGCCCGAGCCACGGAAGAGCGTCACGGCGGCGAGGATCACGGCGCTCCCGGGCCGACCCCCGGCGAGGGGCTCCAGGTGGAGGGCGGACAGCGCGGCACCCGGATCGACCTCGATCGCGTGGAGCCACAGGAGGGCGTCGTCGGTCGGGCTCGGGACGAAGTCGCTGACGCCGGTCAGGCTGGTCCCGTAGGCCCCCGGCATGATCGTGAGCGACCCGGAGTGACCGGCCGGGGCGTACCGGCCGGGGTTCTGGGCCGGGTGCGGGCCCCACCAGTCGACGACCTCGTTGTCGAGGTGGCTGACCGACGCGAAGGCCACCGAGCCCCAGCCCAGCAGCCCGTCGTTGATCTCGAACCGGCGGCGGACGACCCGTTCCCAGGTCCGCCCGCGGCGATCCTCGACCGTGTAGCGCGCGAGCGGCTGGCCGACCGGGACGACGTGCCCGACCGGGAGCCCGACCGCCCGTGCACCCGCCTCGTCGCGCCACGTGTCGCACAGGTGGGCCACGATGACGTGGCTCGCCCGTTCGCCGTCCTCCAGGGGGATCGTCATCGGCTCGTCCACGACGACCCAGTGGCGGGCCGTGGAACGGGAGCCCAGGTCGAACGGGAGCCCGCGGAACACCTGGCGGCCGTGCGGCAGGCGGTCCAGCGCCGGACCGTACCCGGGGTGGAGCCGGCGCGTTGCCTCGCGCGCGCTGAGGTTCCGTACCGGATCGAGGTCGACGGTTCGGGCGAGTGGCGTCGAGCGCGTCATCGCCGGACGGTGGTCAGGCTCGATTCCCTGTATTGACGGGCCATGGACCTGACGCTAGCATCGTACAAACGGTTGCACAAGAGGGATCTGCATGGCAGGCGTCCGTCCTGAGGCCCTGTGCGAGATCACGGCTCGAGTCCGGTCGACGGCGGCGTGAGCACCGGACGCGACGGGACGCGCCGGCCGCCTGCCGATGACCGGGGCGAACGCCTCCCGCGATGACGTCGAGCCGCACGGTCCCAGGGGCCGGTCGTGCCTGAGTCGACGCCCGCGATCGAGCTCCGCCGTGCGACGAAGCAGTACGGCGAGGCGGTCGCCCTCGACGACGTTTCGATGACGATCGCGGCGGGGGAGTTCTTCTGCCTCCTCGGACCCTCCGGTTGCGGCAAGACGACCACGCTCAACCTGATCGGCGGCTTCATTCCCCTGACCTCCGGTGACCTCCTCATCGAGGGACGCACGGTCAACGACCTGCCGCCCCACAAGCGCAACGTCAACACGGTCTTCCAGAACTACGCGCTGTTCCCGCACATGACCGTCGCCGAGAACGTCGCGTTCGGGCTGCGGATGGAGAAGCTGCCCAGGGACGAGGTCACCAAGCGCACGAGCGAATACCTCGAGCTTGTCGGGCTGGCCGGGCTGACCCAGCGACTGCCCTCGGCCCTCTCCGGCGGGCAGCAGCAGCGCGTCGCCCTGGCCCGCGCCCTGGCCAAGCGGCCGGCGGTGCTCCTGCTCGACGAGCCGCTCGGCGCACTCGACCTCAAGCTGCGCAAGCAGATGCAGACGGAGCTGGCCCGGATCCATCGCCAGGTCGGCACGACGTTCGTGTTCGTGACCCACGACCAGGAAGAGGCCTTGTCGATGGCGACCCGGGTCGCCATCATGTCCGGCGGGAAGGTCCTCCAGACCGGCGCACCGCGTGAGGTCTACGACCTGCCCTCCAACCGGTTCGTCGCCAACTTCGTGGGCGACACCAACTTCCTCGAGGGCGCCGTCAGGAGGAGCGACGGTCGTCCCGTTTTCGAGCTTGCCGGGGGCACGACCGTCGAGGCGCCGGGCGACGCCACCGATGGTCCGGCGACGCTGATGGTCCGACCCGAGTTCCTCGCGCTGCGATCGATCGACGCGCAGGATCCCGGGCCGGCGATCCGCGGCCGGATCGTCAACGTCGCCTTCCTCGGCAATCACACGCGGATCACCGTCGCCACCGTCGCCGGTGACGTGGTCGTGGTGAGGCCGCACGGCACCAGGGATCCGACCACTGACACGCAGCGCGATTTGGGTGAGGAGGTTTGCGTATGGTGGCGCGCCGAGAACGCCGCGCTGATCCGGGAGTAGTCCAACCAGGTGGAGGAGGATGGGCATGGATCAACTGACCAGGCATGAGCTCAATCGGCGCCAGTTCCTCAAGCTGGCCGGGGCGGCCGGGGTAACCGCCGGGCTGGGCGGCGTCCTCGCCGCTTGCAGCACGTCGGGGACCACCGCCGCGCCGACCACGGCACCGACCACGGCGCCCACGGCGGCCGGCTCGGCGGCGGCGGCCTCACCGTCTGCGGCCCCAACCGGCACGTTCAACTGGCTGACCTGGAGCGACCACTGGTACCAGGCCCAGATGGACAAGATCAAGGCCGACAACTCGATCGGGTCCAACATCACCAGCTTCAGCGATAACGTCGAGGCCTATACCAAGATCCAGCAGGTCGGCGGCCAGATCGACCAGGTCTCCGGCGACGCGCTGTGGGTGCCCCATTACTTCGATTCCGGGCTGGTCGAGGCGTTCGACATCAACTCGCTCAAGGTCGCCAGCCAGCTCTACTCGGTCGCCCGATCGTTCGAGATCTGGACCAAGCCGGAGGGGTACCTCGGCTACCCGTTTGGCTGGTCGCCGGTCCAGATCTACTACGACCCGGCCCACGTCTCGCCGGCCCCGGATTCGTGGCAGGTCCTGTTCGACACGAAGTACAAGAAGCGGGTGGTCGTGGAGGACCAGCCGGTCGAGATCATGGCCTACATGGGCAAGGCGGCCGGGGTCAAGGATCCCTACAACATGACCCCTGACGAGATCAAGCAGGCCCAGGACCTGCTCAAGCAGCTGAAGCCGAACATCCTCCGGCTCGCCCCCCAGAACACCGACACGATCGCCTCGCTCAAGAACGGCGAGGCCTGGATCGCGACGGGCAACCTCGGGACCGACATCCGGGTCAAGGACCAGGGCGGCCCCGAGCTCAACGTGTTCACCCCGAAGGAGGGGACGATCGGCTGGATGGACTCGGAGATGCACGTGAAGGGGGCCGCGAACGGCAACCTCTTCTTCCCGTTCATCGAGCTCGCCGAGCAGGCCGAGTACATCGCCGCGAACTTCATCCTCAACGGTCGCCCGCTGTTCAACGAGGCGGCCTACAAGATCCTGGTCAACCAGGGCCAGCAGGAGCGCGCGGACCGGTTCCTGTACAACAAGCCGGAGACGGTCCTGACGATGACCCTCAAGGGGCCCGGCACGTCCACCCAGGGCGTGATCGAGGCGTTCAACGAGGTCTTCGGCAGCTAGTCGCAGTCACAGGATCGCGGATCCACGATGGTGACCGAGACCGCGAGCGGGGCCGAGTCGGCTCCGCTCGCGGGTTCCTCGAGCGGGCTCCGGAAGCGGTTCGGCCGGGCGGCGCCGTTCCTGCCCGGTCTCGCCGTGCTCGTCTTCCTGTTCATCGTCCCGCTGCTGATCATGTTCATGTTCAGCTTCTGGCGGACGGTGAACTTCAAGCTCACGCCGGACCTGACCCTCGACAACTACATCCGGTTCTTCGCCGCCCCGACCTACGTGCGGACGTTCCTCAAGACGCTGGTCATGGCCAGCCTGGTCACGATCTTCACCCTGGCGATCGCCCTGCCGTTCGCCTACTACCTCGTCCGCTACACGAGCCGGCGGACGCAGCGGGCCATCCTGCTGGCCGTCATCGTCCCGTTCTGGACGAGCTACCTGCTGCGGGTCTATGCCTGGCAGGCGATCCTCGGCGAGAACGGGGCCCTCAACCAGCTGTTGATGGGCCTGCACCTGATCGACAAGCCGTCGACGCTGTTCGTCTATGACGACCCGGCGGTCTTCCTCGTCCTCGCCTACGTCTACTTCCCGTTCGCCGTCCTGGCCCTCTATGCGTCGCTGGAGAAGTTCGACTTCACCCAGCTCAACGCCGCCCAGGACCTCGGGGCCCGGCCGGACCAGGCACTTCGCCACATCCTGCTGCCGCAGATCCGGGCCGGCGTGATCACCGCCGCGATCTTCGTGTTCGTGCCGATCCTCGGCGAGTTCCTGACCCCGATCCTCGTCGGCGGCGCCCAGAGCGCGCTCATCGCCAACCTCATCGTCAACTTCTTCCGCGGCGCCCTGTTCGCCGAGGGGGCCGCACTGGCGATCGTCATCGCCTCGTTCGTGGTCCTCGTGATGGTCATCTTCCGCAAGTCGTTCCGGGTCGAGGACGTGGTGACCCGTGCCTAGGTCGATCAGCCCGCTCGAGACGATGCCGGTCAGCCGGTTTGCCCGGCAGACCCGCTGGCTGCTGATCCTGCTGGCCGGGGCCGTCCTCGCCTTCCTCTACATCCCGATCGCGTTCCTCATCCTGTTCTCGTTCGAGACCGCCGAGACGCCCGGCCTGCCGATCACCGGGCTGACCCTGCGCTGGTACCAGCAGATGCTGGTGGACAACGCGATCCAGACGGCCGTCCTCAACTCGCTCGAGGTGGCGATCGTCGTCACCCTGATCGCGACCGTGGTCGGGACGATGGCGGCGTTCTCGCTCGTCCGGGGCGGCATCCGCGCCCCCGGCACGTTCCGCCTGCTGTTCACGATGCCGATCATGATCCCGGGCGCCCTGATCGGGCTCGGGCTGTTGATCTTCTTCCGGCAGGCCGCCCACCTCGAGCTCGGGCTGCACACCGTGGTCGCCGGTCACCTCGTGTTCACCATCCCGTTCGTCGTCCTGATCGTGGCCGCCCGGCTCCAGGGCTTCGACCGGCGCCTGGAATGGGCCGCGGCCGACCTCGGGGCCAGCAACTGGCAGACCCTCCGCCACATCGTCCTGCCGCTCATCGCGCCGGCGATCCTGGCCGGGGCCCTGCTCTGCATCACCCTGTCGATCGACGAGTTCGTGATCACGTTCTTCACGATCGGGCCGCAGCAGACCCTGCCGGTGTTCATCTACACCCAGATCAAGTTCGGGGTGACGCCCGAGGTCAACGCGGTGGCGACGGTCATCCTGGTCACGACCCTCGGGGCGTTCGCGATCGGGTCGCTGCTCCTGACCGGGACACGTCGGCTGCGCAGCCGCGGCTCGCGGTGAGGGCCGGCCCGGTGGCGTCCGGATCCGGCCTCCTCGGACCGCCGCCCGGACCGGGCGACCCGATCCGGATCGGGTTCCAGGTCTGGAGCATGGGCGTCGCCTGGGCGGACCTGATGGCCGCGGGCGAGCGGGTCGAGGCGATGGGTTTCGCCAGCCTGTTTGCGAACGACCACCTCATGCCGGTCCTCGGCGACGCCGCCGGACCCGTGATCGGGCCGCCGGGTCCCGTGTTCGAGGGCTGGATGGTCCTCTCGGCCTGGGCGGCCGGGACGAGCCGCGTCCCGCTCGGGACGATGGTCTCGGCGGTGGGCTACCGCAACGTCGGCCTGACCGTGAAGATGGCGACCGCGCTCGACCACGCCAGCGGCGGCCGGGCGATGCTCGGCATCGGCGCCGGCTGGCACGAGCCCGAGATCCACGCCTTCGGCTACGACGAGCTCACGCTCGGCGAGCGGATGGATCGCCTCGAGGAGGCGGCCCACGTCGCCCGGCGGATGCTTGATGGCGAGCCGGTCAGCTACGCGGGACGCTGGGTCCGCGGCGATGCGATGCGCAACGATCCGATGCCGCTCCAGGCGCGCATGCCGCTCCTGGTGGCGGGCAGCGGCGAGAAGCGGACCCTTCGGATCGTCGCGACCGAGGCGGACATCTGGAACGGCGAGGGCAGCCCGGAGGTCTACGCCCACAAGAACGCGGTCCTCGACCGGTGGTGCGCCGAGGTCGGCCGCGACCCGGCGGCGATCCGCCGGACGGTCGGCGTCCCCCCAATCTGCATCCGGGCGTCGCGCGCCGAGGCCGTCGAGGCCCTCGCGACGATCCTCGGCCGGTTCGGCGGCTCGCCGGAGCAGGCCCGCGGTTGGGCCGAGAGCTCGCCGCTGGCCGACACGGAGGCGGTCGTGGCGGGCCACCTCCGCGACTGGCACGCGGCCGGAGCCGAGGAGGCGATCGTCGACATCCCGGTGCCGTTCGACGACGAGACGATGGAGCGCCTGGCCGGCCCGATCCGGGAGCGCCTGGCATGAACCGGCCCGGCGGGCCGTCGCAGAGGAGGTTGCCCGGTGCGTGCTGCGGTCTATGAGGGTGAGGGCCGGCTCGTCGTCAGGGACGTCCCCGATCCGAAGCCCGGCCCCGACGAGGTCCTGATCGAGGTCGAGGCGTGCGGGGTCTGCGGCTCCGACGTCCAGATCATCAACGTCCCGCCGGGCCACCCGTCGACCCCGCCGGTCATCATCGGTCATGAGTTCGTCGGCCGGATCCGGGCCGTCGGCTCGGCCGTCCGCGACGTCGCCGTCGGGACCCGCGTCGTATGCGATCCCGATCCGAAGTGCGGGGCGTGCGACTCCTGCCGCGCCGGGCGACCGGCCAACTGCACCAACATCGTGGCGCTCGGGGTGTATCGCGACGGCGCGCTGGCGGAGTACGTCACGGCGCCCGCCAACAGCATCTACCCGATCTCCGAGGAGGTCCCCGCGGAGCTCGCCGCGCTGGTCGAGCCGCTCGCCTGCGTCGTCAACGGCACGAACCGGGCCGCCATTCGCCCCGGCGAGTCGGTCGTCGTGTTCGGGGCGGGCGCGATCGGCTGCCTGTTCATCGCCGTCTTCCGGGGGTCCGGTGCCGCGAAGATCATCGCGGTCGAGCCGAGCCCGCTCCGGGCCCCCGTCGCGCAGGCCGTCGGCGCCGACGTCGTCGTCACGCCGGACGAGTGGGCCGCGCGGCGGACCGAGCTCCTGCCGAGCGGCGCCGACGTCGTCGTCGACGCGGTCGGCAGCGTCCTGCCGCAGGCGATCGAGGCGGCCGGGATGGGCGCCCGGGTCGTGATCTTCGGCATGAACGGCAACGCCCGCCCGCCGGTCCACCAGGTCGAGATCGTCGAGAAGGGTCTCGCGATCATGGGCTCGTACATCTCCAACTTCACCTTCCCGGCGGCGATCCGGCTCGTCGAGAGCGGCCAGCTCGACCTCGCCCCGATGATCAGCGCGACCATCGGGCTCGACGACACGGCCGCCGGGATCGCCCGGCTCCGCTCCGGCGAGGCCGTGAAGGTCGTCATCAAGCCCACATAGACGCCCCAGGAGGTCGTTCGTGTCCGTGTCCGGTCTACGAGTCGCCAGCGCCCCCGTGTCGTTCGGGGTCGACGAGGTCATGACCGACGACGCCTGGGTGCCCGCCCCGGACGACATGCTCGACTGGATGGTCGACATCGGGTTCGAGGGCACCGAGCTCGGGGACCCCGGATACCTAGGCGACGGGCCCCAAGTCCGCGAGCGGCTGTCCTCGCGCCGGCTCGAGCTCGTCGGGGCCTTCCTTCCCCAGCACTTCAGCCGGACCGAGAAGGCCGACGAGGACCGGGCCTGGTTGCGCGACACGCTCCGGCTCATCGCCGACGGATCGCCCGTCGGCTCGCGCCCGTTCGCGGTGCTCGCGGACCACTTCGACGAGCCGGTCCGCCAGGCCTACTCGGGCCGGATCCGGGAGCATCCCGAGGCCTGGCTCGACGCGACCCGCTTCCGGACCCTCGTCGACAGTCTCCACCGCGCCGCCGAGACCTGTCGGGCGGCCGGGTTCGAGCCGGTGATCCATCCCCATGCCGGGACCTACATCGAGACGGCCGACGAGATCGCCCGGCTCGTGGAGGCGATGGACCCGTCCATCGTAGGGCTGTGCCTGGACACGGGCCACTTCCGGTTCGGCGGCGCCGATCCCGTGGCGGCCGCGGGGGATTACCGCGACGTCATCCGCCACGTCCACCTCAAGGACTGCCGGTCGGCGGTGATCGACCAGGCGAGGGAGGAGGACTTCGGGCTCAAGGAGGCGCTCGCCCGGGGGGTCTTCTGCGCGCTTGGCGAGGGTGATGCGAGAATCGACGCCGTGGTCGCCCAGCTCGTGGCAGACGGCTACCGTGGCTGGCTGGTGATCGAGCAGGACCAGCAGCTTCGCTCGTCGGACACGCCGGCCTCGGTCAAGGCCGGCCAGCTGGCCAACCGCGAGTACCTCCGCAGGCTCGGGTTGTAGCGACCCAGGCGAGCGAGCCGATCTCCGCCGCGCCGACCGGACCGTCCGCCGACGCGGCAGTTCGAGGGCTGCTGCCACTTTGGCAGAGGGTCGACCTCGAGATCGGCTGCGAGACTCAGCCTGATGTCGCCCCCTGGGCCAGCATGTCCCGATGGGCGTCCAGGAACGAAGCCGTCGCGTCGACGAGGCGGTCGACGTCCTCGGTCGTGTGGGCCCCGGTGAGGAAGCCCCGGATCATGTAATGCGGGTGGACGTAGATCCCGCGCTCGAGCAGCCAGTCGCGGTAGGCCCGCTGGACCGGGTGGTTCTTGTCCATCGCGAACCGCGCGAAGTCCCGGAAGCGCCGGATCGGCTCGTCCGTGAAGTAGACGTCCAGACCCCGGCCATCTCGCGGACCTGGACGCGGGCCCCGGTCTCGTCGATCGCGGCCTGGATCCCCGAGGTGAGCCGGGCGCCGAGGGCGTGCAGGTGGTCGTGGATCGAGCCTTCCAGAACGACCCGCGTGCACTCGAGGGCCGCGGCGGTGTTCAGCGTATGGCCCGCGAACGTGCCCGCGAAGAGGACGTCGCCCTTCGGGCCGAGGTGGTCCATGACGTCCGCCGCGCCCGGCCAGGACCGAGATCGGGAAGCCGTTGCCGATCGCCTTGCCCATCGTGGTCAGGTCGGGGCTGACGCCGAGGGCGCCCTGGGCGCCACCCGGTCCATGGCGGAACCCGGTGATCACCTCGTCGAAGATCAGGAGCGTTCCCGCTGCCGTGCACGCGTCGCGGAGCGTCTCGAGGAAGCCGGGCTCCGGCATGACCACGCCCGCGTTGTGGAAGACGGGCTCGAGGATGACTGCGGCGATCGTGTCGCCTTCGGCGGCGAGGGCCCTGCGCACGCCGTCGCCGTCGTTGTACTCGCGGACGATGACCAGGTCACGGATCGCCGCGGGCATCCCCGCCGACGCCGGGACCGGCGTCGGGACCTCGGCGCCCTCGTCCGTCGCGAAGTGATGGCTCCACGCCACGTAGTCGTGCCAGCCGTGGTAGTTCCCCTCGAACTTGAGGATCCGCTCGCGACCGGTGAAGCCGCGGGCCAGCCGGATCGCGTGGTACGTCGCCTCGGTCCCGGTGCAGCTGAACACGACTCGCTCGGCCGACGGGATCATCCCGACCAGGCGCTCGGCCAGCTCGACCTCGAGCGGATTCGCGGCCGAGAACGACACGCCATGCTCGTTCATCGCCCGGACCACCGCGGCGTTGATCCGAGCGTCGTTGTGGCCGAGGAGCACCGCGCCGAACGAGCTGTGGAAGTCGATGTACTCGTTGCCGTCGACGTCCCAGATCCGCGAGCCCTGGGCCCTGGTCATGAACAGCGGATAGGGCGTCGCGCTCCGGCCCTCACCCTGGACGCCGCCCGGTGAGACGGCGTTCGCCCGCGCGAAGAGCGCGCGCGACGCGGCCGTCGGGACGGGCCAGCCGGTGTCGGGCCCGGGGACGGCGGGGGAGACTGGTCGCGTGGTGTCCGACGTCGTCACGGTGACTCCGATCCGTTCATGGGGTCCCGGCGGGCTGGACGACCGGCGTCCTCGATCCGCTGGCCGCTGATCGATAGAGCGCGTCGATCACGGCGTTGTCGCGGACGCCGTCGCCGAAATCGGCGTGCGTGGGGCGGCCCTCTGCGATCGCCGTCAGGAACTCGGCCCACATCGCACACTCCTGGCCCAGCCAGCCGATCGACGTCCCGTCCGTGCCCGCGATCAGGAGCTCCGCGGCACCCGGGTGGGTCGGGTTGACGAGCACCCTGCGGAACCCGAACGTCCCGACGTCGCCGGGGAGGCAGACGAGGAACTCGTCCGGTCGCTCGAGGTCCCAGTCGGCCGAGCCGCGCGACCCGAACACCTCGAGCCGGAGCGAGACGCGTCGACCGGGCGCGACGCGGCTGGTCTCGAAGACGCCGTAGGCACCGCTCTCGAAGGTCACCAGCGCCGCGGCGGCGTCCTCGACGTCGACCGGCCCCATCTGGCGCGATCCCGCTCCGACCGACCCGTCGCCCCGGTTGCCGACGGCGTCGACTCCGGGCAGCGGGCGCTCGGTGATGTACGTGGCGGACAGTCCCTGGACCGTCGCGATCTCGCCGACGAGGAACCGGGCGCAGTCGACGAGGTGATACCCGGTGTCGATCGCGATCCCGCCGCCCGCCAGCTCCTTCCGGAACCGCCACAGGAGCGGCACCTCCGGGTCGGCACCGTAGTCGAGCATGAACGAGGCGCGCAGGCTGCGGATCTCGCCGAGCTCGCCGCGAGCGATGAGGTCGTGGATCGCGCGCACGGCCGGGGACCAGCGGTAGCCGGCCGCCAGGCCGTGGAACACGCCCGCGGACCGGCAGGCGCCGAGGAGCTCGGCCGCGTCCTCGGCCGACACGCCGAGCGGCTTCTCGCAGACGACGTGCTTGCCCGCTGCCGCCGCGCCGAGGACGACCTGCTTGTTGGCGGCCGGGGGGAGGCAGGCCAGGACGAGGTCGACGTCGTCGGCCTCGACGACCTCGCGCCAGTCGCGCGCGACCCGGTCGTAGCCCCATCGCTCGGCGAGGCCGGCCGCGAGCGCTCCGTTGATGTCCGCGACGGCCACGAGGCGGGGACGGAGCGCGAGAGCGCGGAACAGGTGCGGCACGATGACCAGCGCGGCGCTGTGCGCTCCGGCGATGGTCCCGGCCCCGACGACGCCGATCCGCAGCTCCCTGCTCGAGGGTCCGATCGCCGTCATGCGGGGCCGACGCCCTGCTCGGCCGGTGTCATCTCGGCGATCCGGACGCGGCGACCCTCCCGCGCCGAGGCGAGGATCGCGTCGCACAGGATCGCGGCCCGCTCGCCGTCATCGAAGGTCGCCTGGTGTGCCGGCACAGGCTCCCCGGCGACGACCGCGGCGAGGAAGTCGTGCCACTCGTGGACGAAGGTGCTCTCCCAGCCGAGCGTGTGACCGGGCGGCCACCAGCGAGCGACGTACGGGTGGTCCCGCTGGGTCACGAGCACGTCACGGAACCCACCCGTCCCGGCCGCCTCGTCTGCCGCGTAGAAGACGTGCAGCCGGTTCAGGTCCTCCATGTCCCACCAGAACGACCCGAGCGTCCCGTCGAGCTCGACGACCTGCCGGCCCTTCCAGCCACGGGCGACGCGCGAGGCCTCGAGCGAGCCGATGCCTCCGCCGCGCAGGTCGATGGCCGCGACGTAGGCGTCCTCGACGTCCGGTCCGTCGCCGGTCAGCTTGGCGGCGGTCGCCTGGACGGCCTCCGCCTCTCCGCCGACGTAGTGGAGGAAGTCGGCGATGTGGGCATAGTCCGTCACGGCGCGGGAACCGTTGTGGGGCAGCAGCGGCGCCGGAACCGCGGCGTAGTCCTGGAGGTACGCCGCGCGGAAGTGGACGATGTCGCCGAGCGCGCCGCTCAGTGCGATGTCCCGCGCGAGGCGCATCGCCGGGATGAAGCGGTAGTTGAAGCCGGTGACCGCCTGGACGCCGGCTGCCCTCGCCGCCGAGGCCATCGAGCGAGCCTCGAACCGGTCGACGCCGAGCGGCTTCTCGCAGAGCACCGGCTTGCCGAGCGCGAGGGCGGCCTCGGTCGCCTCGCGGTGCGCGGTCACGCCCATCAGGTTGGCGACGACGTGAACCGCCGGGTCCTCGACGACCTCGCGCCAATCCGTGGTCACGCGGTCGGCCCCGATCGTGGCCGCCATCGCCTGGGCTCGCTCGCGGTCTCGGGCGGCGAGCATCGCGATCCCGACCGGTCGGCCGACCGGCGCGACGAGGGGGAGCGTCCTGATGGCCAGGGCGTGGGCACGGGTGATCCAGCCGGCGCCCAGGATCCCCACTCCGAGGAGGTCGTCCACCACCGCTCCCTCGTGCTCCGCCGAAGCGGCGAGACCCGAGCGTACCACGTGTTGTATCGGTTGCACTGAGTGGAAGAGCAGACCTGCAACCGGGTGGCCGACGCCCGTTCGGGGTCGGACCAGGATCAGGTGGAGGCGCGGCGGACGATCACGCGGATGGTGACGTCGAGCCGGCCGGGGATGCCGTCTCGCCCGCTGTCGCGCGGAGGAGCACGTCCCGCTGGCGGAGATAATCGGTGATCGCCAGGATCGACGCCGCGACCGGGATCGCGAACACCGCGCCGGCGATGCCGGCCAGCGACGCGCCGATGATGACTACCGCGAAGACCGCCACCGGGCTCATCTTCACCGCGGCGCCCATCACGAGCTGGGTCACCAGAACCTGGATCACGACCGCGCCGATCAGGCTGACGACGAGGCATGGCACGACCACGTCCGGCGCGAGGATGAGCGCGAACGCGGGGAGGACCGCCCACCCGATCAGCGGGCCGATCCACGGGATGAACACGATCAGCCCCGCGATCACCGCGATGAGCGGCGCAAACGGGACGCCGAAGACGATGGCGGTGACGAGGACGACGGCCCCGTAGATCCCCCCGATGAGGAGACGCCCGCGGACGAACCCGCCGAAGGCAAGGGCGATGGCCTGCTCGAGCGCGGTCAGGTCCGCGTACGTGCTCTCCGGCAGGAACGTCCGCAACCAGCCGAGGAGCGAGACCTGGCCGACCGCCAGGCCGACCGAGATGATGACCGCGGTGAACAGCGCCGCGACGAGGGCGACGAGGTTGACGACCGCCGATCTTGCGGCGTCGGCCAGCTGGCCGCCGTAGGTCACGAGGAAGCCCTGGACGGCCGAGACGACGTCCGCCCCGCCGGGCATCCGGATCCCGAGCGTGTCGAGGATCGGTCGCAGCGCCGCGCCGACCTGCCTGAGGATCTCGGGCAGGCGGTCGACGAACGCGACGGCCGCCTGGAGGAGGGCAATGCCTGCTCCGAGCAGGACGACGAAGGTGATCGTCACGGTCAGCAGGTACGTGATCGCGACCGCGAGACCGCGTGACTTGACCGGCAGGTGACGGAGGATCAGGTCGACCACCGGTTGGAGCACGTAGGCCATGAGCCAGGCGATGAACAGGATCACGGCCGGCTCGGCGAGCTTGGCGCCGAGGCCAGCCCCCAGGGTCCCGATGACGGCGATCAGAGCGAGGGTCACGAGCCAGAAGAGCAGGCGCGCCTCGCGCACCGAGACGACGTCCCAGATCGAGGGTCGTGGCCGGTCCATCGAGGTCAGCCTAGCCGACCGGCGCTCCATGGTGCACCCGGCCGCCGCGGGTGGCGTCCGGCAGGCACTGTCCGGTCGGCCCGTCGCCTACAATCGCCCGGCGCTCCCTCGATCGGGGCGGCCAGCCACCCCCAGACCGAGGATCGTCATGCGCAGGTACGTCCCCGTCGCCGTCGTCGCCGTCATCGCCGTCGTCGTCGTGGCTGCGATCCTCATCGCCCGCTCGGGCAGCGGCGGGACGCTCACCGGCGTGACCTGGCAGCTCACGGCCATCACCGAGAAGACTCCGGCCTTCCAGGGCGTCGTCCCGGCCGCCGACCAGTCGAAGTACACGATCACCTTCAACACCGACGGCACGTTCAACGCGAAGGCCGACTGCAACAGCGTCCTCGGCACGTACAAGACGAGCGGGTCGAACGGCCTGACGATCACGCCCGGCCCGTCGACCCTCGTGGCCTGCCCGGACGGCTCGTTCGGTGACCTGTTCGCCCACGCGCTCTCGAGTGCCGCGAGCTATGCCATCGCCGGCGACCAGCTGACGATCACGCTCACGGATGGAGGGACGTTGACGTTCGCTCCCGCCGGCGCGAGCCCGACGGCCTCGCCCAGCCCGACCGCCAAGCCGACGCCGAGCCCGACGCCCTCAGCGAGCCCCACGCCCTCAGCGAGCCCGACGGCCTCGCCCAGCCCGACCGCGAAGCCGTCCGCGAGCGCGCCGACGCCGACGCCCGGGCCGACGAGCGCGCCGACGCCGACGCCGACCGCCGCGCCGACCGTCGCTCCGACGCCGGCACCCACCCCCTCGCCCAGCCCCGGCACCGGCCTCACCGGCAAGACCTGGCAGCTCACGGCCATCACCGAGCAGGCCCCGGCGTTCCAGGGCGTCGTGCCGGTCGCCGACCAGTCGAAGTACACGATCACGTTCAAGACCGACGGCACGTTCCAGGCCCAGGCCGACTGCAACCTGGTCTCCGGCACCTACACGTCCTCGGCGTCAGGTGACCTTTCCCTCACGATCGGGCCGTCGACGCTCGTCGCATGCGCCGAAGGCTCGCTGTCGGACCTCTACATCCTCGGCCTGAGCAACGCCGCGAGCTACGCGATCGTCAACAACCACCTGACGATCACGCTCCACGACCGCGGGACGCTCGTCTTCGCGTAGGCAAGCGCCGGCGAGTCCCCGGTCAGGCGCCCGGGGCTTCGCAGCACATCAGCGGCATCGAATCGGTGGCCGCGTGGGCTTCGAGCGCGTCGCGCAGGCGGCGAAGCGCTCTGCGCGAGCGCGTCTTGACCGTGCCGAGCGGCCAGCCCAGCCGGGCGGCGATCTCGGACTGGGACAGTCCGTCGCGATAGGCGAGCAGGATCGCCTCGCGCTCGGGTCCGTCGAGCGAAGCGATCGCCCTGGCGACGGCCGCCTGCGTCTCGCTCGCCGCAAGGGCCACCTCGGGCCCGGGCTCTGGAGCTCCGACCGCGAGAATCTCGCCCGACGCCACGAGCCAGTCCACGGCCGACGCCTCGTCGGGCTGGTCGCCGACCAGCGTAGAGAAGGTGGCGGCGGGCACGCGACGGGCCGCACCTCGAACCCGGTCGATCGCACGGTTGCGGGCGATCGCGAGGAGCCAGCTCGCAAGCGAGCCGAGCGCCGGATCGAACAGCTCCGCGCGGTTCCAGAGCGCGAGGAACGTCTCCTGGACGACCTCCTCGGCCACGCCGTGATCGCGGTTCACGGACAGGGCGAGACGGAACACGGCCCTGGCATGTCGGTCGTACAGCGAAGCGAGGGCCCCCTCGGAGCCCTGCGCGACCTGCCGAACGAGGACGACGTCCTCGGAATCCCTCTCCACTGCCCGCGAATGACCCCCGTCTCGGTCGTCCCCAATCAGTCTTCCTCCTAATGTAACTTACTCATGCGTAAGATACTAGCGTCATATACGCGACACCCTAGAATGGGCGCCATGGCTCGAGACTTCACCGACCGTCTCATCGACCGCTGGTCGGCGGTCCGCCCGGATCTTGGCGTCGAGGGTCTGCAGGTCACGGCTCGTCTCGCCCGCATCGGCCGTCACGTCGCCCTGCGCGAGGAGGAGGTCTTCTCTCGGTTCGGCCTCAACCGTGGGGAGGTCGGCGTCCTGAGCGCGCTGCGGATCGTCGGTCCGCCGCACCGGCTCTCGCCGACGAGGCTTGGGAAGGGCCTGATGCTGTCGTCGGCCGGGGTCACCAGCAGGCTCGACCGCCTCGAACGCCGTGGGCTGCTGGCCCGTCTGCCGGATCCGAACGATCGGCGCGGCGTCATCGTCGAGCTGACCGAGCCAGGGGTCGAGCTCGTCGATGCGGCGGTGGGAGCCAATACCACCAGCGAGCAGCAGCTGCTGTCCCCGTTGAACCCCCAGGAACTCGCGGAGCTTGAGGCCCTGCTGCGCAAGATCCTCGCCGGCCTCGAGGTGCCCGAAGTCGGCTGACCCGCCGCAATCCGGTTGCGAGCCAGGCGCGTAGGAGTCATCGGCCAACGGACCGGAGGCAGGATCCGTCCGGTCGGCCTCGATCGGGCGGTCCCTCTGCGGAGCCGGATACGCCGCAGAGGGAAGAGGTGAGCGCGTGACAGGGTGGCCTGGACCAGATCCCGTCAGTCGATACCAGCTCGCCCGCGGGGCGATCGCCGAGCTCCAGGACGACATCGCCCGTGAAGGGCTCGCCAGGTCGGCGCGGAGTCGTCGGGCGCCCGGGCCACGACTACGGATGACCGTCGGCCTGTGGCTGATCCGGTTTGGCAGGGCGGTGGCAGCCGACCGCGAGGCCGTCGAGCGCGCGATCGGCCTTTCGAAGGCCTGGCGCGCCCAGGCCGGCGAGCCGCATCGCAACCGGGTCCAGCCCGGCGCCGTCCGTCTCCGTCCCGGGCGCTGATCTCCGACGAGGAAAGGCCGGCCGGCCGCACGCTGGCGACCGGCCGGCCTTGAGCTACACCTGCGTGGGCTTCAGGCCATGAGCTTCGCCTTGAGGGCCTCGTACTCGGGCTCGGTGATCGCCCCGGAGGCCTTGAGCTGCTGGAGCTTGGCCAGCTCGTCGGCCGTCGAGACGCTCGCCGCCGCCTTGACGCCGGCTTCCATCTGGGTCATCTGCTGGACGTCCTGGGCGGTGACCTTCGGGCGGCTGACCAGGTAGATCAGGATGCCGAGGAGCGGCAGGATGAAGATCGCGAGGATCCAGATCGCCTTCCAGCCGCCGCTCAGGTCGTTCCGCCGGAAGATGTCGGCGAAGACCGCGATGAACATCCAGATGAGCATGAACCAGAAGAAGAACGCGATCATCGTCCAGAGGATGTCGCCGAACGTCGTCTGGTTCGGGGCGCTGGTGCCGCTGTAGCAGGCGGCCAAGAGCAGCGGCGCCACGGCCAGGCCGAGCGCGTACCGTCCGAGCCGCAGGTTGTCGCGAAGTGCCGATCCGATCATCCCTGTCCTCCTCGTTCGTGACCCCGTGAGGCATCGTCGCCGGCGCTCGGTCACGTGAGCGTGCCCGCCGGGGCGGGCCTGGTCTCCCGGTTTCCGGGCCGCGGGGCGACGAGCGCGGGCGCGTCGTCGATCCCGGCCCCTGCGATCAGATCCCGAGCGCCTTGGCCTTGGCCGCGGCGAACTCCTCGTCAGTCAGGATGCCGGCGCTGTGCATCTGGGCCAGCTTCTGGAGCTGGGCCATCTGGTCGTCCTCGGCCGGCGCAGCGGGAGCTGCCGGGGCCTGCTGGGCGCTGGCATCGTAGGCGGCCTGCTGCTGGGCCTGCTGCTCCGCCTCCTGGTTGGCGTACTTCGTCTGCTGGTGGTGGCGGACCGCTCCGGCCGTGCCGGCCACGACCGCGGTCGTGGCCGCGACCCCTACGATGCCCCGTCCCGGTCGCATCGCTCTTCGCATCATCATGGTGTCATCTCCTTCGATCGCTGCCTGGCTCAGACGGCCGCGGCCTCGGCGGCCTCGATCTCGGCCTTGTGCTCGTCGTTCCAGATGATCGCTTCCTCGACGACTTCGCGGGGTACCCGCTGAGCGTCGATGAGGACGCCGCCTGCGCCGAGGACGGCGTTGACGAAGCGACTCGCCCAGAGGTCCTCCCAGACGAGCAGCGCTGCCGACGAGTTCGGTTCGAGCGACTCGCCGACCTTGACCAGGTCACTCTCGGTGACGAGACCGCCGCGGTCGGCCGCCAGGGCGTCGAGTGCCTGGAAGACCCGCGAGTCCGACTTCTCGACCTCCATTCCGACCACGTTCCCCTCGGCGTCCTTGACCACCATCGCCAGGTCGAGGATCCGTATCGTCCCGGAGTCGACGAGGTCCTGGAGAGCCGGCGCGATCTCGCCCTTGAACTGGTTCCCGGGGAACGCCACCACCATGTACTCGACCGGTCCGATCGCCATCATCATCTCCTTCTCGTGCGTGGCTCGTTGTGCTCGGTGTAAGCGTCTCGACCCAGTAGAGCGCAGGTCGCCCGGCGACGTCATCGTCCTGCTGGGATGAAACGCGAGCCTCCTCGCCCGCGCTGAAATGGACCTCGTCCTCCATCGCTCGGCCCGCGCGGGCGGGCCGAGCTCCCGGGATCGTGTCGATCATGACACGCGGCGGTTGGACCGTGAAGGGGACTCCCGTCATTCTGGACCGCGACGCGATGTCCCGCGACCCGAGGTTCCCATGCCTGACGTCGTCTCGAGCACCCGCTTCACGCCCCTGCCCACCGAATGCCCGACGGAATCCGCGACGCCTCGCCCACCGATCTCCGACGACCTCATCCGTCGGATGCACGCCTGGTGGCGCGCCGCCAACTACCTGTCGGTGGGCGGCGCTCAGGTCTCCCCGCGGTGTCCGGGAGCGCGGACCTCCGGGCGGTCCTGGAGCAGGCCCGGGACGGCGACGCCCGGGCCCGGCTCGCGATCGCGATGTTCGTCGACCGGGCGGCCGCCGAGATCGCTGCGCCGGCTCCACGCGAGAGTCTTCACCGGCGGGATCGGCGAGCACGCCGCGTCCATCCGCCGTGCGATCGCGGCCCGCGTCGTCGGGTCGCGCGGGTCGGCACCCAGGCCAGCGATCCTCGTCGTCGAGGCACGCGAGGACCCGGAGATCGGCGCGGCCGCCCTCCGGCTCGCCGCCCGACCGGCTGGCAGGCGGCCTGGCGGCGCGCCCTCGACCGGTCGTCCTAGGACGGCATCCGGGCCGGATCCGACTCCGGAGCGAGTGCGACGTCGAACGTCGCGGTTGACACGCCTCCGGGTCCCGGCTCGAGGTGGAGCACGAGCGCCGGCTTGACCCCGTTTATCGTGTCGGTTTCGAGGTATGGGTCACCCTCGAAGTAGGCTATCGTCGTGAGCGGCCAATGGCCGGACGCCGACACGCGATAGTGGAGGTGCGCCGGACGCCAGGCGTGACGGCCGAGGGCGAGGAGCAGCCTCCCGACGGGGCCGTCGTGCTTGACCTGGTAGGGGACGGGGGCAACGGTCTCCACCTCGTAGCGGCCATCCCGATCCGCCCGCAGGCGACCGCGTAGGTTGAACGGGTCGAGCGCGGCGTTCTCGTTGGAGTAGTCGCCGGCCGTATTCGACTGCCACAGGTCGACGACCGCGCCCGGCAGCGGCGCTCCGCTCGCCGCGTCGGTGATCCGGCCGCGGACGATCAGCGGCTGCCCGGGCTCGCCGGACGCCGCGAGCCGTCCCGGGTTGTCGAGCCACGGGGCATCGGGGCGGTAGAACGGGCCGAGGACCGCGCTCTCCGTGCCGGTCGCGCCGGCGTGGGTCAGGTCGTCGACTGCCCGCGACAGCCCGAGCACGTCCGACAGCAGCATGAACTCGTCGGCTCGGCCCACCTCGGTCAGGAACCCGACGAGCACGAGGAGCTCGTCGTTCGTCAGCTCGAGCTCGGTCGCCAGGGCGAGGAGGGTCTCGACGACCCGAGGCATCACCCGGCGCACGCGCTCGGCGGAGCGCGGATCGAGGGTCACGTGCGCGGCTCCGGCTCACGGAAGCGATCGACCGGTGCGGGTTGCGGCTCGGTCGGCGTCTCGCCGCGCAGCTCGGCCCGGGCCTTGCCGATGTCCGCCTCGTACTTGAGGAGGACGTGGAGCGTGTCGGTCGAACCTCCGGCCTCCATCGCCTCGACCCCGAGCAGGACGAGGGTCCGGGCCCAGTCGATCGACTCGGAGATGGACGGCGCCTTCTTGAGGTCCAGGGTCCTGATGCGGGCGACGATCCGGGCGACCTGCTCGGCGAGGTCGACCGTGGCCGCGGGGACCCGCGAGCGGATGATGTCGCGCTCGCGGTCGACGTCGGGATATCCGATGTGGAGGTAGAGGCAGCGACGCTTGAGTGCCTCGGACAGGTCCCGGGTGTCGTTCGAGGTCAGGAAGACGACCGGCCGCCGGACGGCCTCGATCGAGCCGAGCTCCGGGATCGTGACCTGGAAGTCGGACAGGACCTCGAGCATGAGCGCCTCGGCCTCCACCTCGACTCGGTCGATCTCGTCGATCAGGAGGACCACCGGCTCGGTCGCCCGGATCGCGCTGAGGAGCGGCCGGGCAAGCAGGAAGGGCTCGGAGAAGATGTCCATCTCGAGCTCGGACCAGTCCTCGCGCCCCTCGTCGGCCTGGATTCGCAGGAGCTGCTTCTTGTAGTTCCACTCGTAGAGCGCCTTTGTCTCGTCGAGCCCCTCGTAGCACTGAAGGCGGATGAGCCGCGCGCCGATCGCAAGCGCCACCGACTTGGCCAGCTCGGTCTTGCCCACGCCGGCCGGTCCCTCGACCAGGACCGGCTTCTCGAGCCGGTCGGCCAGGAAGACTGTCAGGGCGATCGCCGGGTCGGACAGGTAGCCCGTCGCCTCGAGGCGCTGGGCCACGTCCTCGACCGAGCTGAACTTGGGTGGGCGCGACGAGAGGTTCACGGTGACGACTCCGAGGTTCCCGGTGGCGATGCGCCGGGGCCCGGCGGCGCTTCCAGTTTGACCAGCCGGCGCTGAACACCGAAGAAGGTGATCGGCCAACGCGAGCTCAACAGGCCCCACAGCCCGCGCGGCGCGAACAGGACGGCGGCAATCGCCACCATTCCGAGGAAGATCAGGTAGGCACTCCCGAAGTCACTCAGGAGCTCGCGCAGCCCGAGGAAGACCACCGTCCCGATGATCGGACCCTCGATGCTGCCGAGGCCGCCAACGATCACGATGAAGATCATCTTGGCGGTCCACTCGACGCTGAAGGCGGCCGTCGGCTGGATCCGCAACAGGTTCATGTAGATCACCGAGCCGGCGACTGCGCAGCCCACCGCCGCCACCAGGTAGACACCAACCTTGGCGCGGAAGACGTCGACCCCGAGGCTCCGGGCGGCAAGCTCGCTGTCGCGGATCGCCCGGAGCGACAGCCCCAGCCGCGAGCGCATGATCGCGACACCGACGGCCACCGCGCCGAACCCCACCGCCAGGGCCGCCCAGTACGTGATCGTGATCCGGCCCTGCGGCCCGAACTGGGCCAGCGACTGGATCGAGACCCCGGTCCCGGCTCCGACCGATCGGTTCGAGGCGACGAGCAGGCGGAGGACCTCGGCGATGACCCAGGTTCCGACGGCGAAGTAGCCGCCCTCGAGGCGGAACACGAAGAATGAGGTGATCAGGGCGATGATTCCGACGCCGACGGCGGTGACGCCGATCGCAAGGAGCGGATGGAGCTCGACCAGGTCGGCGAACACGTAGAGCCCGTACGCCCCGAGCCCGATGAAGGCTTGCTGGCCGATCGACACGAGTCCGGCATATCCCGCGAGGAGATTCCACATCTGGGCCAGGGCGAGCAGGGTGAAGAACTCGATGAGCAGGCGCATCGTGCCGCTGTCGCCCCAGGCCGGCAGGCTGGCCAGGATCGCGAGCAGGATCAATCCGGCGACGGCGGCGACCCGGTTCGCGGCGGTCGTCTCGGCGACCCGGTAATGGCCGGTGCCGGTCATGCCTGGCGCGCTCCGGCCGGGCGAACAGCCCGCGCGGACGGAACAGGAGGATCGCCAGGAACACGAGGTGCCCGGCGAGGAGCTGGAAGCTGGGACTGACCTGGTTGCCGAGGGCCTGGGCGACGCCGAGGACGATCCCCCCGGCAAGCGTCCCCCACAGCGACCCAAGCCCGCCGATGATCACTGCCTCGAAGGCCGAGATGAGCTGGGTTGGGCCGTCGACCGGCCCGAACGTCGTCCGGATCCCGAGGAAGATGCCGCCGATCGCGACTGTCCCGAGCGCGATCGCCATTGCCACGGCGAAGAGGTGGCGATCATCGATCCCGACGAGCCGTCCGGCCCCCTGGTCGTCCGACACGGCCCGCAGGGCGCGCCCGAGCTGGGTTGAGGCGAGCATCCAGCTGAGCCCGCCCAGGACCGCCACGGCCATGATCAGTGTCAGCAGCGAGAACAGCCCGAACGAGATCTCGTCGGACACGTGCAGGCTGGCGTTCTCGACCGCGCCGGCGTCAAGACCGCGCGAGTCGGCGGTGAACGCGTCGAGGAGCACGTTCTGGATGATGACGGCCAGGCCGAAGGTGAGCAGGAGCGACGGCAGCGGTCCCTGGTCGACGGTCCGGTTGAGCAGCGTTCGCTGGAGCACGTAGCCGCCGACCATCATGATCGGCACCACGATCGGCAGCGTCAGGAAGGGGCTGATCCCGGTCGCCGAGACGATCACCAGCGCCAGGTAGGCGGCCAGGATGCTCAGGTCGCCCTGGGCGAGGTTGACCAGGCGCATGACCCCGAAGACGAGCGACAGGCCGGTCGCCAGGAGCGCGTAGAGTCCGCCGAGGAGCACCCCCTGGGCGATAGCGTTGACCCACTCCATGACGGCTCCTCAGATCCCGAAGTAGGCGGTCACGATCGCATCCCGCGACAGGTCCGTCGACCGGCCGGACAGCGAGATCCGGCCTTCGAGCAGACAGTAGACGCTGCGCGCCGCTGCCAGCGCCTGCTCGATGTTCTGCTCGACGAGCAGGATCGTCGTGCCAGTGTCGGTGATGACCGATATCCCGGCATACAGCTGGGTCACGACGACGGGGGCCAGGCCGAGCGACACCTCGTCCAGCAGGAGCAGCCGGGGGTTCGCCATCAGCGCCCGGCCGATCGCCAGGGCCTGCTGCTCGCCACCCGACAGCACGGCCGCACTCCGGTCGGCACGCTCGCGGAGAAGCGGGAAGAGGTCGAACACGGCCGCCATGTCCCATGGACCCGACCGCTTCCGGTAGGCCCCGATCTGGAGGTTCTCGCGGACGGTCAGGCTGGGGAACACCCGCCGGCCCTCCGGGACGAGCGAGATCCCCAACTCGACGCGGGCGTGGGCCGGCAGGCGATCGATTGCCTCGCCGTCGAACTGGATCGACCCGGACCGGTTCGGGACGAGTCCGGCGATGACGTTGAGGAGAGTCGACTTGCCGGCACCGTTGGCCCCGATGATGGCCAGCGTCTCGCCGGCGTCGACGTCCAGCGACAGCTCATGCAGAGCCTGGAAGTCGCCGTAGAAGCTGCTGACCCGTTCGACCTCGAGCAGGCTCATCCGGTCACGCTGTGGCCGAGGTAGACGGACCGGACCTCGGGGCTCGACATGACAGTGCGGGGATCACCCTCGACCAGCTTGCGCCCGTAGTTGGTCGCCATCAGCCGGTCGACGACCCCCACGAGCGCCTGGACGATGTGCTCGATCCAGACGATCGCGAGGCCCTCCGATTTCAGCTGGCGGATCGTGCCCATGAGGACCTGGACCTCGACCTCGGTCAGCCCCCCGGCGATCTCATCGAGCAGGAGCAGGCGGGGACGGCCGGCGAGTGCCCGTGCCAGGTCGAGGCGCTTCCGGTCGAGCAGGGTCAGCGACCCCGCGATCGTGTTCGCCCGCTCAATGAGCCCGGCGCGGGTGAGGGCCTCGATGCAGCACTCGAGTCGCTCGCCGCGGCTTGCCCGGGCTGCACCCACGAGCACGTTCTCGAACGCGGTCATTCCCCCGAACGGGCGGGGGATCTGGAACGTCCGCCCGATTCCTGCCCGTGCCCGGAGGTGCGCTGGCAGCCTGGTGACGTCTTGCCCGTCGAGCAAGATCTGGCCTCGGTCGGGCTGGAGCGTGCCGCTGATCAGGTTGAGCATCGACGTCTTGCCGGCGCCGTTGGGGCCGACGACGCCGAGCACCTCGCCGGGCGCGACGCCGTAGGACAGGTCGTCAGCGACGACGACCTGTCCGAATGATTTCGAGACCCCACGGAGCTCCAGGAGCGGGGTCACGCGCGGCTCGCTGTCTCGACCTAGCCGATCGGCTGCAGCTTGGTTCCGCTGGACGGGATGTCCGGATGGTCCTTGTTGCTGACGATGAGCAGGTCGTATGGGAACTTCGAGCCCTTCCGCCACTGGCCGCCCACGAGCGGGGTCTTCGACACGTTCGGGAACGGCGTGCCGGTGGTCCAATCGACCTTCCCGACAATCGTGTCGAGGGTCGTCGCCTTGACCGCGTCCCGGATCGCCGCCTTGTCGTCGACGCTGGTCGCCCGCGACAGGGCGTTGGCGGCCACCTCGAACAGCGCGTGGGCGAAGCCGATCGGCTGGGTCCACTGCTTGCCGGTCGCCGCCGTGTACCCGTCGGCCAGGGCCTGGGCAGTCGCCCCGGTGAGCGACGACTTGAAGGGGTGGGTCGGTGACCACCAGACCTCGCTTGATAGCCCCTCGCCCAACGGACCGAGGGCCTCGACCGACGACGGGAAGAGGAGCGCCTTGCCGACCGACGCGACCTTCGGGGTGAACCCCTGCTGGGCCGCCTGCTTGTAGAAGTTGGTGAAGTCCGGCGGCAGCGGCACGCCGGTCAGGATCTCGACGTTGGCCTTCTTGAAGGCATTGATCTGGGCCGTGAAGTCCTGCGACAGGTTCTCGTAGCGGCCCGGATCGACGAGCGTGTAGCCAGCGGCCTTGAGCGGGGTGGGGAAGCCGTTCGTCGGATCGCCCCATGCGTTGCCGTCGCCGTCGTTCGGGAAGAGTCCGCCGACGACCTTGTTCGTCGTCGTCTGGCCCCACATGTCGAGGAAGGTCGAGATGACGTCCTCGAGGCCCCAGAAGAAGTGGTACGTCCAGTCGAACGGCTTCGGGTTGGCCGGGTCCTTCTGGCGCGCGAAGAAGTACGGCTGCCAGGGGGCGACCGACGAGATGCACGGGACCCCGTTGGCCTCGCACTGGTCGGCCACCGGGTTCGTCGTCTCAGGCGTCGAGGCGACGACCATCAGGTCGATCTTGTCATCCAGGATCAGGCTCCCGGCGACCTGGGCGGCCGTGTCAGGGCTGGACTGGGTGTCCTTGGCGACGACCTCGATCGGATGGGTGACCCCGTTGATCACGACCCCCGCGGCGAACGTGTCCTTTAGGTCGCTCAGGATGTAGTCGTCCGCCTCACCGAAGCCGGCCAGCGGTCCGGTCTTGGGGCTGACGTAGCCGATCTTGATCGGTCGCCCGGGCGACGCGCCGGCGGCGATCGACGCCGGCGCACTGGCGGCGGTGGTCGGGGATGCAGCCGTCGAGGGCGCCGGGCTCCCGGTCGTCGAGCCGCACGCGGCGAGGAAGGCAGCCAGACCCGCCGTGGCGCCGCCGGCGACGGCGAGCTTGAGGAAGTCGCGCCGGGCGACCGGGCGGCCGAGGATCCGATCCAGCCGGTCCTCCATCACCGCGTCGCGAGTCGAACGCCCGGGGGTGCCAGATGGGTCGCCGAGGTGCTTGGCCATCGATCCGATCCTCCTCCTGCCATGCTCACGACGGCCCGATGTGGGTCGCCTGAGGGACTCGCCGGGCTGGCTGCGCTCGATTGTCCTGGGCTGGCTGGGCACGACCTCCTGTCGGCTTCACGGTCGGGCGGCGACCGTACGCCGCGTCGTCGAGGAGGCGACGCAACGCCGGGACGTCCACCGGCTGCGGGTTCCGGACCACGTCGTCAGCAATGAGCCGAGCCGCCTCGTCGAGATCGCCCTCGTGCATCCCGATATCAACGAGCCGCGTGGGCAACCCGAGCTGGACGTCGAGGTCGAACAGGCCACTGGCCGGGTCGTCCACCTCGAGCGCGGCAGCGATTCGGCCCATCGCCTCGGGGAGCGCCGGGGCGTTGAACGCCACGGCGTGGGGCAGGATCACGGCATGGGTCTCGGCGTGGGGCAGGTCATACGCCCCACCGAGGACGTGGCAGATCTTGTGGTGGAGGCCCGAGCCCGCGGCCGCCAGGGCGGTACCGGCGAGGTGGGCGGCAAAAAGGAGCTCGGAGCGGATCTCGATGTCGTCGGGCGTCCCTAGCACGCCCGGCAGCGAGCGCGCCAAGGCGGCGATCCCCTCGAGGGCCATCAGCGTGACGATCGGGCTCGTGGCCTCGGCGTAGCTCGCCTCGACGCAGTGGGCCATCGCGTTCATCCCCGACGCGGCGCTGAGCCGTGCCGGCAGCGTCAGGGTCAGGATCGGATCGTAGACGACGACCCGGGGCAAGACGCGCGCGTCGCGCCCGGTTGTCTTGTGGCCGTCCTCGGTGAGCCCCCAGATCGGGGTCATCTCGGAGCCCGCGTAGGTGGTCGGGATCGCCAGGATCGGTGTCCCGCGCTCGAGCGCGACTGCCTTGCCCAGGCCCGTCGTCGACCCGCCGCCGAGCGTGATCAGCAGGTCCGCGCGGACCGCCTCGGCTGCGGCTCGGGCGGCCGAGGCGAGGTCGATCGGCACGTGCGGCCGGACCTCGTCGAACGTCCCGGCGAGGCGCGATCCGAGCGCTCGCTCCAGCCGGCTCGCGACTTCGCGCTCGTGACCGCCGGCGATGAGCAGCGCCCGCCCCGCCCCGAGCGCGGCGACCTCCTCGGGCACGCGATCGAGCGCCCCGACGCCGAAGACGACCCGGCCCGGGAGGGTGTCGTAGGTGAACGCGTACACCGTCATGTCAGCGCTGATACCAGGGCGGGACGTCGGCGTCGACGTTGAGCCAGACGGACTTGACCTCGGTGTACTCGTGGATCGCCTCGAAGCCCATGTCGCGCCCGTAGCCCGAGCGGCCGACGCCGCCGAATGGCGAACCCGGGTTCACCCGCTTGTACGTGTTGATCCAGACCATCCCCGAACGGATCTCCCGGGCGATTCGGTGGGCGCGCTGCACATCGCGCGTCCACAAGCCCCCGCCGAGGCCATACTCGACGGCGTTGGCGAGGGCGATCGCCTCTTCGTCAGTGCGGAACGTGGTCACCGTCACGAACGGTCCGAACACCTCCTCGCGGCAGACTCGCGAGTCGATCCCGGCCCGGACGACCGTGGGCTGGACGTAGAAGCCGCGGGCGAGGGCCGGGTCGGCGGGCGGTCGGCCGCCGGTGAGGACCTCGCCACTCTCGGCCCTGGCCACGTCCACATAGTCGAGGACCCGGTCGCGATGGCGGGCCGAGGTGAGCGGGCCCATCTCCGTGGCGGGATCGAGCGGATCGCCAAGGCGGATCGACTCGGCCAGGGCCACGAACCTGGCCACGAACTCGTCGGCGATCTTCTCGTGGAGGATCAATCGCGACCCGGCGATGCAGGCCTGGCCCTGGTTGTGGAAGATGGCGAACGCCGAGCCGTTCACCGCGGGCTCGAGGTCGGCGTCGGCGAAGACGATGTTGGCGCCCTTGCCGCCGAGCTCGAGCTGCACCCGCTTCAGGTTGCCCGCCGAGGCCTGGACGATCTCGCGCCCGACGGCCGTCGAGCCGGTGAACGCGATCTTCGCGACGTCGGGATGAGCCGCCAGGTGCGCCCCGCTCGAGCGGCCCGGACCCGGGACGACGTTCACCACGCCGGGCGGGAAGCCGACCTCGGCCATGAGCTCGGCCACGCGCAGCGCGGACAGCGGCGTGAGCTCGGCGGGCTTGAGCACGACCGTGTTCCCCGCGGCCAGCGCCGGGCCCATCTTCCAGCTGCAGAACATCAGCGGGAAGTTCCACGGGACGATTTCGCCGACCACCCCGACCGGCTCGCGGAGGAGGTAGTTGAGGAAGCCCGGCTCGACGGGGATGACGCTTCCCTCGATCTTGTCGGCGATGCCCCCGAAGTAGCGGAAGGTCGCCGCGGTCCGGGGGACGTCGAGGGCCCGGCTGTCGCGGATCGGGTGGCCGGTGTCGAGGCTCTCGAGAGTCGACAGGTCGGCCGCCTCCTCCTCGATCCGGTCCGCCAGCCGGAGCAGGAGGCGGCCTCGGGCGGATGCCTGGAGCCGCGCCCACCCCGGGAACGCCTCGGCCGCGGCCGCGACCGCACGGTCGACGTCTGCCGGCCCGGCCTGGGCGACGCGGGCCAGGACGGACCCATCGTGGGGGTTGATCGTCGAGAACTCTGCACCGTCGGCGGCTGCGACGAACGATCCGCCGATGAACAGGCGGTCCTGGATGCGCATCTCCGGGCCGTGGCCGACCAGGGTCACCGGCCGGTCACCCGAACGTGCATCTGTGGTTCCGGTCGGCTCAGAAGTCGATCGGGACCGACGGCAGCTGGCCGCTCGAGATCAGGCCGGGGAGGGCCGGGTCGGCGTTCTCCCAGACGAGGAGCATCGAGCGTTTCGGCGCGTAGCCCTGGTGACGGATGTCGGCGGGCATCGCCGCGACGTCACCGGGACGCATCACGACCTTCGACCGGGCGACGCCCGTGTCGCGGTCCTCGACATTCCAGTAGATCTCGTCCGACAGCTGGACGAACCACTCCACTCGGTCATTGCCGTGGATGATCGGCAGGATGTACTCCTCGGTCGTCGGGCAGTAGAGGCTGTCCGCGCAGACCGACACGACCGACGGGTTCCACGTCACAGGCGAGCGCGACAGGTAGGCGAACAGGTTGAAGGCAGCGACGTCGCCCTCGAACCCTGGTTCTGCGTGGATCTCGGGCTCGTCCTGGGGCACGTCCGCGAAATGGCGGTTGACCGGATGCCCGTTGTCGTCGCTCCGAAGCGGCTCGTCGCCGGGCACGCCGACCATCCGGCTGGCCGTCACTCGATGGCGGGTGATCGCGGCCCGGTTGTCGCCGTTCTTGATCCCGAAGGCGGTCCCTGTCTCGGTCGGGCTGGCGAATGGGTCAAAGCCGTCGTTCGTCCAGTCGTCGAGCATCTCCTCGAATGTCGCCTTGATCAGCGGCGTCTCGAAGTTTTCGAGGTGGTCGAGCTCGGCCTTCCGGTACGCATCGTTGTAGCGACCGGCGAACAGGTCGACCGTGCCGTAGTGGTTGACCGTCCCGATGACCCCGTCGAAGTTGACGATGCCGTAGAAGAACTGCCAAGCCACGTCGCGCTGAAGGGCCCGCAGGCACGCGTCTGCCGACATCACGTGGCGACCCGTGGGCCATTCGACATAGACGAAGTACTCGTCCCGGCTGAACGTGAAATCGCCAAGCTTGAAGCTGCGATAGCCGTACTGGTTCGGCTCGCCGGCGTTGACCTTGACCGGTGCGGAAATGCTCATCGCTGACTCCTCGACGCGGATCAGGCTTCGGTCTGGATGATCTCGGTCCACTTGAACACGGTGTCGGGACCATCCTGGGTCTGGAGCAGGATCACCGACGGTGCTTCCGCGTGGAACTGGTAGGCGGCCCCGACCGGCAGGAGGGTCATGTGACCACGTCGGGCCACGACGTGTCCCATCCTCGCCCCCGTCGGACCGCCCGGAACCTCCGTCGAGCCACGTTCCGCCCGAGGGCCGGTGTCGCCGTTAGCCAGCTTCTGGAGGCGGATCTCGACTGTCCCGTCCATGACCAGCGCGAACTCGTCATGGGGCGCCGTCCTCCAGCTCGAGGTCCCCTCGGCCCGGATTGCCTCCAGGACGTACTGGCGGTTCCGGCCGACGGCGATCTTCTCGTACGGCCGGGCGTTCGCGGCGACCTCGAAGATGTTCGAGAACGCGTAGCGCCTGGGGTCGTCGTCGATGAGGTCGATCTCGCCCTTCTGGAAATCGTCGAGCGAGCCGAACCGGGTCGTGTAGGTTGGTAGCCCTGGCACCCTCGGTTTCCTCCACGTCATGCGCTACGATGGGCGCGGCTTGAGCGGCCGGGCGAACCGGCGCGATTGTGTTCGCTGTGCGAACGGGTGTACGCTCTGCGCACGAGTATCCGACCACTGAGGAAGCGATGTCAAGGCAGCCGAGCATCGAAGCGCAACCGGCGAACCGCGGTCGGTCGGAGCACGTCCAGTCGCTCGAGCGTGGGCTCGCCGTCCTCCGCGCGTTCCGCGATCCGCGGATCGGCCCTGACGATCAGCGAGGTCGCCGAGCGCACCGGGCTGTCAAGGGCGACCGCCCGACGGATCCTCCTGACCCTCCAGGAGCTCGGCTACGTCGACGCGAACGGCGCGAGTTCTCGCTGACTGCCGAGGTCCTCGAGCTGGCCAAGCCGTTCGTGACCTCGGGCGACCCGTGGGAGTTCGCCAAGCCGTATCTCCAGTCGCTCACCGATCGACTGGGCGAGTCGGCCTCGATCGCTGTCCTCGACGGGACCGAGATCCTGTACGTCGCCCGCACCCCCACCCGTCGCCTGATGACCCTCGCAGTCACCGTCGGTTCGCGCCTGCCGGCCCATGCCACCTCGAAGGGCCGGGTGCTGCTCGCATTCCTGCCCGACGCGGAGCTCGAGGCCTACTTCGCCCGGACCGCGATCGCGCGCTACACCGACATGACTGTGGTCGACGAGGGTGAGCTGCGAGGGATCCTGGCGGAGGTCAGTCGCCAGGGCTGGTCGATCGTCGATCAGCAGCTCGAGGAGGGGCTCTGCTCGGTTGCCGCGCCGATCACCGACGCGAGCGGGCACGTCCGGGCGGCGCTGTCGGTATGCGCCCACGCTGGTCGGGTCGACCCGACCGCGCTGCGGAGCGAATTCCTGCCGCTGGTCCTCGAAACGGCTCGCCGGGTCAGCGCCGTCTGGAGTCGTCACTGACCATCGGCCGCGGTGGCCGAGTCGACCGACCGCCCCAACCCTCCGGCGGCGGCGGAGCAGGAGAGCGAAGTGCGCCAGGTCGGAGGACGTCGGTCGTCCCGATCGTCATCGCCGTCAGCTGGGCGATCACGTCGTGGACGTCGGGGGCGCTGGGCAGCAGGCAGCGCATGTCGCTCACGCCGGCGTGAGCCAGGGCGATGACCCGGTCCTGGCATTGCTCGAGCGTGCCGAAGATTCCGATCTCGGCGGGATGGCCCAGCCGTGAGAAGAGCGCGTCGCCGTCGGCCCGGGCGCTTGCCTCGGCCCCCGTCCGGCCGATCGACACCGGGACCAGTGCGGCGACGCCGAGGCTGTCCGGATCCCGTCCGAAGTCGACCGCCGCTGCGCGCGTCTCGTCGACCGCGGTCTCGAGGTCGACGTGGTCCCAGCCGGGCAGGACGATGTCGTCGACGGCCGCCAGCAGAGGCGGCACGTCGTCGGTCGTCGGGGCGGCCGCAGAGATCCTCGGTCGCCCGGGCGGGCCAATGGCGACGATCTCTGCGAGCACTCGGGCGAGCTCGATCGTCGCGTCGATCGCGCCCTCGACCGCGATCTCGAGGGGACGAGCGATCCCGGCCGCGAGCTCGATCGACGCCGCGGCAAGCTCGGCCGCCGAGCGGTCGCCTGGTCGGAGGAAGACCCCGAGGCGGGCGCGTTCGAGGCCCGCGCCGACCGATCGTCCGGCCGCGAGGACGTCGCCCATCCCGGGTCCGATGCCGTCGTCGCCCGGGTCCCGGAGCCAGATCGCATCGATCCCGGCCCGTTCGCCCATCCTGGCCAGCGCGATCAGCTGCGCCGCCGGCAGTGATGCGTCGAGGACGATGCCCAGCCGGGTCAGGCGTCCGCCGGGCGCGCGGGTCGGGTCGAACGAAGGCACGGGTCTGACGATCCTCAGTCGCGCCGCCCGAACGGGCAGGTCGCCTCTCTCTACCGTACTGTGACGATCGATGACCGTGCAATCGACGCCAGGTGAGCCCGTCCTCGGGGTCGTCGTCCCAAGGCTCCTCCGGCTCGTCGGCCAGCTCCGGGCGGCCGGGGTTCCGGTGGCGACGTCGGACGTGATCGACGCGACCGAGGCGCTCGGGCAGATCGACGTTCTCGACCGGCGCCAGGTCCGTGGCGCCCTCGGGGCGACGCTCGTGAAGCGGTCCGAGGACCTGCGGACGTTCGAGATCCTGTTCGGGATCCAGTTCGCCGTGCGCAGCGCCGAGCCGACCGGCGACGGACGGCCCACCTCCGGTCCCCGCGAGATCACGACGAGCCTCGATCGGGTTGCGGCGACCGACGGCGAGGGCGACCTCGACCTGCTCGACCTGATCATGGACGCCGTTCGCCGGGGCGACCCCGAGGCGATGCGGATCCTGGCGGGGATGTCGATCGATGCCTTCGGGGGGCTAGAGTCGCAGTCGGACGCATCCGAGCGGTACTTCGCATATCGGATCCTGCGTTCCCTCGAGCTGTCCCGGCTGATGGCCCAGATGCTGGCCGTCGAACGAGGGACAGCCGATGCGTCCGACGAGCGCACCGTGCGAGCCGAGCTGGCCGAGCGGATCGAGGCGTTCAAACGGATGCTGGCCGAGCAGATCCGCGGTCGATTGGCGGAGCTGCGCGGCCCGGAGTCGTCGGCGCTCGGGCTGGAGCTGTTCGGGGTCGAGGACGTCGACTTCCAAGGAGCATCACCGCGTCAGATCGCCGCGATGCGCGAGGCGATCCGGCCCCTGGCGCGGGCCCTCGCCACGAAGATGGCACGCCGTCGTCGCCGGCGCGACCGGGGTCGGCTGGATGTCAGGCGGACGGTCCGCCGCTCGTTGTCGACCGGCGGAGTGCTGATCGACCCGGCGTTCAAGCGGCCGAAGGTCGTCCGCCCGGACCTCTTCCTGCTGTGCGACGTGTCCGGCTCGGTCGCTGAGTTCGCCTCGTTCACCCTGACCCTGCTCCAGGCGATGACGGCGGAGTTCTCCCGGATGCGGGCGTTCGCGTTCGTCGACGGTGTCGACGAGGTGACCGACCATCTCAAGGACGTGGCCTCGTTCCTGGAGGTCCGCCACGTGCTCTATCGCGCCGACGTGATCCGCGACGACGGCCATTCGGACTACGGGGCGGTGCTCGAGCGCTTCTGGGACCAATACGGGGCGTCGGTCGACTCGCGCTCGACGATCATCATCACCGGTGACGCCCGCTCGAACCATCGACCGCCGCGGGTCGAGTCGCTCCGCCAGCTCCACGCCCGGGCGCGCAAGGTCTACCTGCTCAACCCGGAGCCCGAATCCGACTGGGATACGACCGACTCGATCGTGAGCGCCTACCGGCCTGCCTTCGACGGCGTGTTCGAGGTCCGCAACCTTCGTCAGCTGGCCGGCGCCGTCTACCGGATCACCTGAAACCGGGCGCTGCGCGGCGGCCGAATCGCTGTTGACGCCAGGGTCTACGATGCGCCTGTCTGTTCGCAATGCGCCCCAGCGTTCGCATTGCGACACGATGTACGGATCGCGCACGATCCGGTGCCAACCGGTGGTCGTGCCGAGGAGGGAGGCGACACGTGGGGACGGGCACGAGGCTGATCGAGGACTGGCGGGCCTACGTCACGCAGCACCGCTTGGTGGTGGCCATCGTGGCCGGTCTCGTGGCCACGCACGTGACCACGAACCTCGGCATGTGGTACCACGGGATCGGGCTGTACGACCTGAACTTCAACTACCTCAACGGGCTGCTCGTGTTCGGGAATTCAGCCCAGGACCCCAAGGGAATGATGGACCCGGTGATCCTGACGGCCAGTGGGGCGGCCGTCCACTACGCCCAGGGCGTTGCCTTCGCCCTCATCTACGTCTTTGGGATCCACCCGCTGCTGCCCATTGCGAACACGATCCGCGGCAACTTCGCCAAGGCGTTCATCTGGGGCCTGATCCTGGCCACGCTCAGCGCGGTCTGGTGGATCAACCTCTTCCCGAATCTCTTCGGGCCGGGCGTGAATGCCGGCATCTTCATGACCAACATCCCCGCGGCCGCAGGCGACTGGTGGAAGTGGTTGATCGCGGTCTACCTCTGGCACCTCGTCTACGCGTTCAACCTCGGTGCGTTCTACCAGCCGAACGACATCCCGGTGACGAACGAGGCGTAGCCTAAGCATCCCAGCGGAGACCGCAGGCGCGATCTGCACCGCCGAAGCCGCAGAAGTCGCGGGGCCGCGATGGTCACGGAGCTCGACCCGGCCGGCGTGCCGATCGCCATCGGCATGCCGTGCCCCAGCCCGGACAGTCTCAGGAGAGTGCGATGCGCGCCGTTCGCTTCGACGAGTACGGTGATTTCGACGTCCTCAAGGTGGTCGACGTGCCGGAGCCCGTCGCCGGCGATGGCGAGATCGTGGTGAGGATGTCCGCCGCGTCGGTCAACCCCTTCGACAATACCGTGCGGCGAGGCTGGGTCGCGCAGGTCCCACCCGGTCTGATCCAGGGCAACGAAGGCGCTGGTGTCGTCGTCGGTGGGTCCCGGGATATGCCAGCTGGAACGCGCGTGATGTTGATGGGTGCCTACGGATTCGCTCGATCGGGAACGTGGCAGGAGCTCGTGACGGCAGGGCCGACCGACGCGACGAAGGTGCCCGACAATCTCAGCGACGTCGAAGCCGCTGCGGTGCCGGTCGCCTATGTCGCGGCCCAACTGGCATTGGTCAGAGGCATTGGGCTTACCCCGGGCATGACGCTGTTGATCCCCGGCGTCGGCGGATCGGTCGGGAATGCAGCGATCCAACTCGCTCGCGTCCAGGGCGCGGGCCGGATCATCACCTCAGCCGGGCGCACGGAGAAGGCCGAGCACGCGCGGAGTCTTGGCTACACAGATGTCGTCGACCTGGAGAAGGAGTCGCTGAGTGAAGGCGTGATGCGCCTGACCGACGGAAAGGGAGTTGACGTCGCCCTCGACTCGATCGGCGGAGCGATCACCGGCGAAGCGCTGAAGTCGGTCGCGCCGGGCGGCCGCGTGATCCAGATGGGCTATCCGGCGGGCACCGATCTCAACGTGAGTTCGCTCACCTTGATCTGGAGCGCCCTCGGAGCCGGTGGCTCCACGACCATCCAGGGGTTCAACATCTACTTCCAGCCGCCCGAGGCATATCGCGAAGCATGGGCGACGATCCTGCCGCTCCTGAGCTCGGGCAAGGTCAAGCCAAGCATCGACCGAACGTTCCCACTCGAGGAGGCGGCAGAGGCTACGCGCCACCTCATCGAGGACCGTCCTTTCGGCAAGGTGGTCCTGACCTTCTAAGCCTCGGATCGCTGTCCCGGGGAGCCGCAGCGCGCTGAGCGGACCGCGGATCCGGGACGGCGCCGGGGGGACGTCCGAGAGCGCCGGGTAGCGGATCGTCGCGACGAACAGCGCGAGCGAGATCTCGGCGAGCGCACCGGGTGCCAGGACCGGCACCCGCCCGACGCCGCCGGTGATCGCCTCCCACCACCGTGCGAGTGGCGACATCGCGTCCCAGCTCGCCGCGAACTCGGCGTCGAGCGGTCCGGCCGAGAGGTTCTCGGTCACGTGGAACGCGAGTTACGCGCGTCGATCGGGCTGGACAGCCGGTCGAACGGGCCGCACAGTGGAGGGCCGCGGTCGGTGCCGCCACCATGCGGCCCACGCGGTCAGGAGGAGGGCCCATCCATGGCCAAGTACCTGTTCCAGGTGTCGTACACGTCGGAGGGGCTCAAGGGCCTCCTCAAGGAGGGTGGCTCGAGCCGGGTCGCTGCGATCCGTAAGCTCGCCGAGGGCCGCGGCGGGAAGATCGATGCGTTCTACTTCGCCTTCGGGGACGACGACGTCTACCTCATCGGCGACCTGCCGAGCCACGTCGAGGCATCGGCGCTGAGCCTCGCGGTCGGCGCATCGGGCGCGGCCAGCGTCAAGACCGTCGTCTTGCTCAGCCCAGAGGAGATCGACGCCGCGACGAAGATCGACGTCGGCTACCGACCGCCCGGCGCGTAGGGACCATGCTGCGAGCCGGGCCGCCGGACGGACGGCCCGGCTACGACTCCAGGACGATCACGGCGCGCCGGGCCAGCGCCCGGCGCTGCCCGTGCTCGACGGTGAGCAGGATGCTGGCGGCGAAGGCGGCAGCGGCGATCATGAGGTACATCCCCATCTGGTTGCCGGTGATGACCGAGGCGCCGAGCGTCGGGTCGTCGTGGCCGATCGTGCGCAGGATCACGTAGCTGGTCGGGATGATGTAGGCCGCGAGGAAGCTGGCCCACCACGCGATCACCAGCAGGGCTGGGGCCAGCGCCCCATTCGACAGGATGGCCACGACCTCCCGGACCACCGAGAACGGCCGCTTGATATTGAGGATCGGGATCCACTGGGCGAAGAACGCCCCGATCGGGCTCCGTGACGGGAGCCGACCCGTCAGCGCCGGCACGTTGGCCACCACGAGCGCGATCCAGAACGACCACAGGACGATCCCGACGAGCATGGCCACGGAGAGCGCCAGCGCGAATGGCAATTCGGCTTGCGAACCTGCCGGGTCGTTGACGATGAGACCTTCCGCGTTGGTCAGCCCGTTGAGATAGCGGGTCTCGCGGACGTACAGCGCGGTCGTGGCGAAGATCAGGCCGCCCGTGAGCAGGGCGAGCGGCCACGACGGGCGGTACTTTGCGCCGGCCCGCGCCGCGGCGGCAAGCACGGTTCGGGGGCCGACGGCCGAGGCGGGGGCGGAGGCGGCGTTGGCCTCGGTCAGCTCACCCTGGGCCTTCGGCAGCCCGCACCGGTAGCAGCGCTTGGCCCTCGCCTCGTTCGCCGAGCGGCAGTCGACGCAGATCCACATGTCGGCCATCGTCGGACGGTCTCCCTTGCCCGTTTCGGTGAGGGACCTGTGCGGGACGACCGGTCCACTCTAACCGGCCGGGGCGCCCTTGGACCGACGACGTGACGCCGCGCGCAGCAACGCACCCCGTACCGACGTCTTGAGCGCACGACCGACCGACACCCAGCGGCCGGGTCACCTCCGGAGGCCACCGCCATGCGTCGTCTCACTGGTCCTGCGATCGCGCTCTTCGCCCTCCTTGTCGCCGCCGGGCCGGCCCTGGCGGCATCGTGGGGTCAGCCAGCGCCGATCACCCAGAGCCACGATGCCTTCCCGTCGTACGCCCGATCGCTCGCAGTCGTGGGCGACCGGGTCCACCTCGTGGACAGCCGGCTCGGCGGCCAGATCGAGTACCGACGCTCGACAGATGGCGGGGCGCACTGGTCGGCACCGATCATCATGGCCCAGCCGGATGCCCGGTTCACGTCGGTGCTCGGCGATCCGGCGATCGCCGCCCGCGGCTCGCTCGTGCTCGTCGCCTATCGGGCCCATGACGCAACCGCGGCCTACCTGTTCATCCGACGCAGCACGGACGGCGGGCTCACCTGGGGTAAGCCGCGCCGGGTCGCCCGCGAGGTCACCGACCGGCGGATCGGCGAGCAGTCGGTCGCGATCAGCTCGGCCGGCGTGTTCGTAGCGTGGACAGACCGAGTCACGGGTGCCATCGACCTCCGACGGAGCACCGACGGTGGCCGTCGCTTCGGAGCCACGAAGCGCGTCGGCGTCACGACCTACACATTCTTCACCGACAATCCGGCTTTCACGGACGGCCTGATCGGCCTTGCCGCCGCCGGCCACAACGTCTACCTCGCGTGGAGCCCCAGCGGGAACGGGCCCGCCGACTCGATCGTCCTCAGCCGGTCGGGCGACAGCGGCTCGTCGTTCCACGCGCCGCAGACGATCTTCTCCGCGCCCACCTACGGTTGGCCCTCGCTCCGCGCCGCTGGCACATTCCTCGTCGGGCAGTTCCAGGCGGTGGACGGGACGCTCCAGGTGGTCGATTCGACCGACCGCGGCCGCCACGTGAGCGTGACCCAGCTCGCCAAGCCCACCCTGGGGTCGATCGTGGGCGAGGGATCGGTCGCCCTCGACGCGGAGGGCCATGCCCTCATCAGCTACGGTCGGACCGCGCTGCCCAATGGAATCGACGCGCCATTGGGCGACGTCCTGGTCCGGAGCAGCCACGACGGCGGACGGACATGGTCGGCCGACGAGACCGCCGCTGCCGCGGTCGCGGGCCTGGGCAACATCGGGACGGCGCTGCCGGCCCACGGGCCGCTTCTCGTCTACGCCACCTGCCAGGATGCCAGCTCGCAGATCTGCGACGTGGCCGCCGTGCGCCGGCGCTGACCCGAAGGCCAGTGCCTGGCGCGCGCCTAGGTCCGGGCGGAGCGCGCCATTCGATCGAGCGTCGCGAGATGCTCCAGGTCGTGGTCGTGGGCAAGCCGGAGCAGCCCGGCGACATCGAGCCGTCCGTACGTCTCGTGCGTTCCCGCGCGTGCCCAACCGGCCTCGTCGAGGGCGGCAACCCGGGCGAGGGTCGCGTCGCGCCGGTCGGCGAACAGCGCCAGCGCGCCGTCGAGCGACTCGCCGCCCGGCCCGTCGAACGTCCCGGGCTCGGTCCATCGCCAGTGGGGGTCGGGATCGGTCGCCAGGTCGGTCAGCCGGGGCTGGAAGACCTCGCTCTCTACGGCGACGAGATGGAGCACGACCTCGCGGGCCGACCACGCGCCAGCCGGGGGCTCGCCACCTCGATCGGCCGA
Organism: uncultured Chloroflexia bacterium; assembly: GCA_963708065.1. GTDB lineage: Bacteria > Chloroflexota > Limnocylindria > Limnocylindrales > CSP1-4 > Chersky-267. The sequence goes on along the minus strand of CAVPRZ010000009.1, from coordinate 196,797 downwards.
CCGGGCCACCTGCTCGATCCGTTCTCGCGACTCCGCCAACCGGGCGAACAGCTCGGCTCGGCGGAGGGCGGCGCCCGGGCTCACGATGCGGCCCGGTCGAGGCGCTCCAGGTAGCGAACCCGCCAGGCCTCGGTCGCCTCCACGGCGTTGAACGTGTAGAGGTGCAGGCCGGCGACCCCGGCGTCCGGGTCGGCGATCAGCGGGGCGAGACCGTCGAGGAGGCGGTCCGGCCGGTAGTAGCCGCCGGAGCGAACCATCCGGGCCACGAACCGGGCGTTCTTCATGACGAACTTGCGGCTGTCCCGGACGCCGATCCGGGCGGCGATCGACAGGAGGCGCTGCGGCTCGGCCGCGCCGGGGACGCCGATGATGGCCGGGAGCGCGATCCCGTCCGCCCGGCGGGCGCGCAGCCAGGTCCCGATCGCGATCGGATCGAAGCACATCTGGGTGGTCATCGAGTCGGCCAGCGGGGCCTTGGCCGCCAGGGCCTCGAGGAGGACGTCGTTGGGGATCGTCGGATGGCCCTGCGGGTAGCACGGCACGCCGATATCGCGCAGCCCGTGCCCGAGGTCGGCCATCGCCCGGAGGAGCGACAGCCCGTCGCGATACTCACCCGGCTCCTTCGTGTCGCCGCCGACCACGAACGCCCGGTCGACCCCGGCGTCGGCCATCCGCCGCAGCAGCTCGGCGAGGTGCGCCCGGTCGCGGACCATGTGGGCCGACAGGTGCGGGACGACGTGATAGCCGCGTTCACGGAGCTGCACGGCGAGGTCGATCGTCGCCGCCATCCCCTTGGCCGGCGAGGCGGTCACCGAGACGAGCGCACCCGGCGGCAGGAAGGCCGCCTGGTCGAGGACGTTCTTGAGCGGGACGAGCTCGAAGAGCGGCGCGCCGACCAGCGTGCGCATGGCGGCTCGAGCCGGCGCCTCGAGCGCGCTCCGGCGACGGAGCGGGAGCGACAGGGCGGCCATCAGACGAACGCGTCGGGCATCGACGCCTTCCTGCGGACGATGAACTCGAGGAGCGCCTCGTCCACGCCCGGGTCGATCTCGGGCTCCTGGTACTCGGCCAGCATCCGCTTCCAGAGCGCGTTCGCCCGCTGGGCGGCATCGAGCGAGCCGTCCTCCTGCCACTGCTCGAAGCTGTTGTTGTCGGCCAGCTCGGAGCGGTAGAACGCGGTCTCGAAGTTGGCCAGGGTGTGGGCGCTGCCGAGGTAGTGGGTGCCCGGCTCGTTCTGGCGGATCGCGTCGAGCGCCTGGCCGTTGTCGGACAGGTCGATCCCCTGGGCGAAGACCTGCATCATCCCGCACTGGTCGGCGTCGAGGACGAACTTCTCGTAGCCGATCGACAGCCCGCCCTCGAGCCAGCCGGCGGCGTGGAGGACGAAGTTGACCCCGGCGAGGACCGTCGGCTGGAGCGTGGCGGCCGACTCATAGGCGGCCTGAGCGTCCGGGATCTTCGAGGCGCACAGGCTGCCGCCGGACCGGAACGGGACCCCGAGGCGGCGGGCGAGGGCGGCCATGGCGTACAGGACGAGCGCGGGCTCGGGCGTCCCGAACGTCGGCGCACCGGACTGCATCGACATCGAGCTGGCGAACGAGCCGAGGACGACCGGGGCGCCCGGCCGGACGAGCTGGACGAAGGCCATCCCGCCGAGCGCCTCGGCCAGCGTCTGGGCGCAGACGCCCGCCGCCGTCACCGGGGCCATCGCGCCGGCCAGGATGAACGGGGTCAGGAGGGTGGCCTGGTTCGCCTCGGCGTACGCCCGCGCCGCGCCCAGCATCGTGGCGTCCCAGACGAGCGGCGAGTTCGCGTTGATCAGGCTCAGGACGACCGGGTGGTCCTCGAGGTAGTCGGCCCCGAACAGGATCCGGGCCATCTCGACCGTGTCGCGGGCCCGCTCGGGGGCGGTCACCGAGCCCATGAACGGCTTGTCCGAGTAGCGCATGTGGGCATAGACCATGTCGAGGTGGCGCTTGTTGACCGGCACGTCGACGGGCTCGCAGATCGTCCCGCCCGAGTGGTGGAGGTGCGGGCTGGCGTAGGCGAGCTTCACGAAGTTGCGGAAGTCCTCGATCGTCCCGTAGCGCCGGCCGTGGTCGAGGTCGCGCACGAACGGCGAGCCGTAGTTCGGGGCGAAGACCGTCGCCAGCCCCCCGATCGTGACGTCGTTGGCGTGGTTCCGGGCGTACTGGGTGAACACCTCGGGTGCGCTCGCCCGGACGATCGAGCGGCACATGCCGCGCGGGAAGCGGACCCGCTCGCCGTCGACGTCGGCCCCGGCGTCGCGGAACAGGCGGAGCGCCTCCTCGTCGCCGCGGAAGACGAGCCCGACCTCCTCGAGGATGGTGTCCGCGTTGTGCTCGATGAGCGACAGGCCCTCCTCGTCGAGGACCTCGAACGGCGTCGAGGCGGCGGGTGAGGAACGGCGTCCGTTCGGCGTGGGCGTGGAGGCGGGCGGCCTGGCGGCCGGCCCGTCCGCCCGACCGGCGCCGGTGGCTCTCGTCGGTCATCGGTCGTCCTCCCGGGCGGTCGCGAGGACCGTCCGGCGTCGTCGTCGTGCCTCGCGCGGGTCCGGCCCGTTCGCCCCACCCCGGTCGGGCCGCGGCGGCAGCTCGACGGCCTCGGCCAGGTGCTCGAACCGGGCGGTCCGGTGGGGGAACGCGAGCGCCTCGACGAAGTGCTCCTGGAAGCGCGGCTCGACCGCCGTCTCGATCTTCTCGACTCGCCGCACGACCCCCTCGATCTCGGTCCGGGCGGCGCCCGACAGGAGGGCGATGAGCGCACCGGTCCCGGCGGCGTTGCCGGCCGACCTGACGTGCGCGAGATCGCAGTCGGGGATGAGCCCCAGGATCATCGCGTGGGTCGGGTCGATCTGGCTGCCGAACGCGCCGGCCAGCCGGATCTCGTCGACCGCCTCGACTCCGGCACGGTCCATCAGCAGCCGCGCGCCGGCGTACAGGGCGGCCTTCGCCAGCTGGATCGCACGAACGTCGTTCTGGGTGATCACGAGGCGCGGCTGGCCGTCGTGGAGGACGTAGCCGAACGTCCGGCCGTCGGGCACGATCCGGTCGGTCCGGGAGGCCAGCCCGCCGTCGACGATCCCGTCGGCCGTGATGACCCCCGCCAGGAACAGCTCGGCGATCACCTCCACGATCCCGGAGCCGCAGATGCCGGTCACTCCGAGCTCGCGGGTCGCCTCGGCGAACCCGGGCTCGTCCGACCACAGCTCCGAGCCGATGACCTTGAACCGGGGCTCGAGCGTATCCCGGTCGATCCGGACCCGCTCGATCGCGCCGGGCGCGGCGCGCTGCCCGCCGCTGATCTGGGCACCCTCGAAGGCCGGGCCCGTCGGGCTCGACGCCGCGAGCAGCCGGCGCCGGTCCCCGAGGACGATCTCGGCGTTCGTGCCGACGTCGACGACGAGGGTCACGACCTCGGCCCGGTGCGGGGTCTCGGCCAGGATCACTCCGGCGGTGTCGGCCCCGACGTGGCCGGCGATGCACGGCAGGACGTAGGCCCGCGCCCCCGGGTGGGCCCGGATGCCGAGCTCCGCGGCGGTCGTCCGGACGGACCGGTCGGTGGCCAGCGCGAAGGGCGCCGTCCCGAGCGGGATCGGATCGATCCCGAGCAGGAGGTGGTGCATGATCGGGTTGCCCACGATCGCCAGCTCGAGGATCTCGCGGGCGGGGACGTCGGCGGCGTCGGCCAGCCCGGCCACCAGCTTGGCCAGCGCCGACCGGACGGCCCGGGTCATCTCCGCGGCCCCCTCGGGGTGCATCATCGCGTACGAGACCCGGCTCATGAGGTCCTCGCCGAAGCGGATCTGCGGGTTCATGACCCCGTTCGAGGCGAGGACCGAGCCGTCGGCCAGGTCGGCGAGGTGCCCGGCGATCGTCGTCGAGCCGACGTCGATCGCGACGCCGAAGGCTCGATCGTGGAAGCCGGGCCAGACGGCGCTGAGCCAGCGACCGTCATGGACGGCGACCGTGACCCTGTAGTCGCCCGCCTCGAGCGCCGGCTGGAGGGCCCGGATGACCTGGAGATCGGTCTCGAGCCCGGTCAGGCCCCACTCGGCGGCCAGGGCGTCGTGGAGCCGGGCGAGGTCACCGGATGGCGAGGCGAGCTCCGGGCGGACGACCTCGACGTAGTGCAGCCGGACGACCGGGTCGATCTCGAAGTCGCGGACGTCGACGCCCTTGCGCACGACCTGGCGGTGGACCTGGCTCTCCGGCGGGACGTCGATGAGGGCATCTCCGAGGAGCGCCGCCGTGCAGCTCAGTCGGCGATCCGGGGCCAGCGCGCTGACCCGGCGGTACTCGGCCTCGACCTCGCCGGGGACCGAGAGATGCTCGGGCAGCGAGGTGATCCCGTGCTTGGCGAACGCACCGACGCCCTGGCTGACCTGGCACCGCCCACAGATCCCGCGCCCACCGCACACGGAGTCGATGTCGACGCCCAGCGAGCGCGCCGCGTCGAGGACGGTCGTCCCCGCCGGGAACCGGCCGCGCCGGCCGGACGGGGTGAAGATCACGAGCGCTTCGGCCGGCCCGCTCATCGGCGTCGCCTCAGCCGGCGACCGGCGATTCGGCCGGCCCGCCACCGCGCCGCCGGTTGACCCGGCGGCCGGGCCCGCCCTCGGCCGGGGCCTGACGGAACGTCCGGATCCAGCGAGCGCACTCGGCGTCGTTGCCCATGAGCACGTCGGCGGCCATGACCGCGTGCCGGACGCCCTCGGCGATCGGGTTCGTGATCGCCGAGGTCAGCCCGCTCGCGATCGCCATCGTCAGGTAGGCCCCGTTGATCCCCTCGCGGTTCGGCAGGCCGAAGCTCACGTTCGAGGCGCCGCAGGTGCTGTTCACCTTGAGCTCGTCGCGCAGCCGGCCGAGGATCCGGAACACCTGGCGCCCGGCCGACGGCATCGCTCCGATCGGCATGAGCAGCGGGTCGACGACGACGTCCTCGCGCGGGATCCCGTGGTCGGCGGCCCGCTCGACGATCCGCTTGGCGACCGCGAACCGGACGTCCGGGTCCTCGGAGATACCCGTTTCGTCGTTCGAGATCGCGACGACCGCCGCGCCGTACTTCTTGACCAGCGGGAGGACCCGCTCGAGTCGCTCGTCCTCGCCGGTGACGGAGTTGACGAGCGCCTTGCCCTTGTAGACCGACAGGCCGGCCTCGAGGGCGGCGACGATCGACGAGTCGATCGACAGGGGGACGTCGGTCAGCGACTGGACCAGCTCGATCGTCCGGGCCAGGATCGCCGGCTCGTCGGCCAGCGGGATCCCGGCGTTGACGTCGAGCATGTGTGCACCGGCCTCGACCTGGGCGATGACGTCACGCTCGACGCGGCTGAAGTCGCCCCGCTTCATCTCCTCGGCAAGGAGCTTGCGGCCGGTCGGGTTGATCCGCTCGCCGATGACGACGAACGGCTGGTCGACGCCGATGACCACCTCGCGGCTGGCCGAGCCGACGACCGTCCGGGTCATGCCGGCGCCTCGCCCCGGTCCACGCCGCCGGACGCGACGAGGCCGGCGAGGGCGTGCCGGTCGTAGGCCTTCTCGAGCCGGGCGGCCTCGGCGTTCGCCTCGCCCTCGAGGTCGTCGCCACACGGTCGCTGGGTCTTGCGCCACTCGGCGATGTAGTCGTCCATGGCCCGCTTGCCGGCCTTGACGGCGGCCTTGTCGATCGCCACCTGGAACCGCGGGTGGAGGACGATCTTGCTGGCCCGGCGCCCGTCCTTGGCCACGACCTGGGCGGGGATGTCACGCCACCAGATGACGCTCAGGGTGGCCGGCATCAGGCGGCCCCCGGCGTGGCGCCGGCCGGCCGGCCGACCGGCGCGCTCGAGGAGGCGAGGACGGTCAGCGTCGACTCGAGCTCGCCGAGGCCGGTCAGCCGGCGCTCGAACGCGAGCCCGAGGCGATCCGCGGCACGACGGGCCCGCTCGGTCAGCTCCGGATCATCGGTCTGGGCCAGGTAGACGAGCCGGCGGTAGTTGCCGAAGTAGGTCGGCAGCAGCTCCGGATGGCGGTCGAGCCCGAGCCCGACGACGACGAGCGACTCGAAGTGGCGGGCCAGGAAGTCGGTCAGGAAGAACGTCGCCGGGTCCTCGTCGGTCAGCCGGGCGAAGGCCTCCCGACCGGCGTAGAACTCGTAGCAGTGGGCGCCGGCCAGGCGCTCGACGCCCTCGGCCGCGAGGACCGGGTCGAGCAGCCCGCCCGTCCCACAGTCGGCGTAGGCGACGAAGATCGCGTCGTACCGCCCGCGGGAGGCCCGGATCTTGCGCTGGACGGCCGCCGGGATCCGCTCCGGCCGGTTGTGGAGCGCCGCCGGCAGGCAGGTCACCTCGAGGTTCTCGAACCCCGGTCGCGCAGCGAGCTCGACGAGCTCGCGGGCCAGGGCACCGCAGCCGATGACGAGGACGGTGGGCCGGGCGGTTCTAGGCGACGCTGGCACGGCGCTTGTCGATCAGGGCGCGGGCCGTCTCGGCCGCGACTCCGGCGTCGCGGCAGTAGGCATCGGCCCCGACGGCGGCCCCGAACTCCTCGTTGAGCGGCGCGCCGCCGACCAGGACGATGTAGTCGTCCCGGATCCCGCGCTGCTTGAGCGTGTCGATGACAACCTTCATGTAGGGCATGGTCGTCGTCAGCAGGGCCGACATCCCGAGGATGTCCGGATGGTGCTCCTCGAGCGCGGCGATGAACTTGTCGGCGTCGGTGTTGATCCCCAGGTCGATGACCTCGAAGCCGGCACCCTCGAGCATCATCCCGACGAGGTTCTTGCCGATGTCGTGGATGTCGCCCTTGACCGTGCCGATCACGACCTTGCCGACGGGTTCCGCACCGGTCTCGGCCAGGAGCGGCCGGAGGATGGCCATCCCGGCCTTCATGGCGTTCGCCGCGAGAAGGACCTCGGGCACGAACAGGATCCCGTCGCGAAAGTCGATCCCGACGATCTTCATGCCCGCCACGAGCGCATCGTCGAGGACCCGGGTGGCCGGCCAGCCACGCCCCAGCAGGATGTTCGTCCCCTCGACGATCTCGGCGGCCAGCCCGTCGTAGAGGTCGTTGTGCATCTGCTCGGCAAGCTCGTCATCCGACAGGGACGCGAGGTCGATCTCGGCGTATTCGTCCTGGGTCATCCGGATGCCGCTCCTTCGCCGCCCGCCGGAACCGCCGGTCGAGGGGTTCCACGATGCGGAACGGTGCCGTATAGTGGAACCTCGAGCTCGCAGCGTAGCGGACGGGGAGACGGGTGTCCAGAGTCCAGTCCATCGAGCGGGCGTTCGCGGTGCTCGGCGCACTCGCCGACGGGCCGATCGGCGTGACCGAGGTCGCCGACCGGGTCGAGCTGCCCAAGAGCACCGCCGCCCGGCTCCTCGCCTCGCTCGCCCGCGAGGGAGCCGTCGAGCACGTCCCGGGCGGCAGCCGCTACCGGCTCGGGTCGCGGATCGTCCAGCTCGCCGCCACCGTCCAGCCGGCCCGGGGTCTCGTCCGGCTCGCCCATCCGTACCTGGTGGCGCTCGCCGCGGCGGTGGGTGAGGTCGCCGGACTGTCGGTCCCCGACGGCTTCGCGGTCCACTACGTCGACCAGGTCGACACGGCGAACCCGGTCTCGGTCCGGGACTGGACCGGGACGCGGGTCCCGATGCACGCCGTGCCGTCCGGTCACGTCTTCCTGGCCGGCCTCGGCCTGGTCGACCTCGAGCGCTTCCTCGACCGTCCGCTCGAGCGGTTCACCGGGGCGACGCTCGTCGACCGCGACGCGCTCCGGGAGCGGATCGCGACGGTCCGGCGCGACGGCTTCGCGTGGGTCCGCGACGAGTTCGCTGAGGGGATCACCTCGGTCGCCGCGGGCGTGGCCGACGCATCCGGCGAGATCGTTGCCGCGGTCCACGTCCATGGGCCGTCGTACCGCTTCCCGCGCCCCGGTGCCGAGCCGGAGGTCGCGCGCGAGGTGGTCCTGGCCGCGGCCCGGATCGCGTCCCGGCTGCGCGAGGACGCCGGCGGGTTCCCGCCTGACGCGCCGCCGGCGGAGACGGCGAGCTAGACGACCAGCTCCTCGCCCGCCTCGGTCCTGGCCCCGGCCGAGACGGGCTCACCGGGCTGTTCGCCGGGCGTCTCGCCGGGCCGGGTCCGGCTCCGGCGCATGTTGATCTCGGTCACGTCGTGGGCCAGGAACAGCTCGAGCGTCCAGTCCACCGCGACCCGCACGCGGCGCTCGAGGCTGGGCAGCCGGAGCAGGTAGTACGAGCGCCACATGAACCAGGCGACGAACCCGGAGACCTTGATCCCGAAGATCTCGCCCACCCCGCGGTACCGCCCGAGCGAGACGAGCATTCCGAGCTGGCCGTAGTCGAACGGCGTCGGCGCGCGACGGTCGAGCACGGCCAGGATGTTCCGGGCGGCGTGGGGCCCCTCGCGCACCGCGTGCTGGGCGGTCGCCGGCATGGGCCGGCCGGTCCGCTCGTCCGGGATCGAGGCGCAGTCGCCGAGCGCCCACACCCGGTCGAGCCCGGGCACCGCGAACGTGTCATCGGGCTGGATCCAGCCGCGCGCGTCCTTCGCTCCGGGCAGATCGCGCAGGAGCGGGTGGGGCGCGTTGCCGACCGTGCTCACGACGGTCGCGGCCGGGATCTCCGACCCGTCGTCGAGGCGGACCCGGTCCTCGGCCACCCCGGCGATCCGGCGGCCGAGGACGATCCGCACGCCCGCCGCGCGGAGCTTCCTCGTCGCGTAGCGGCCGAGCCGATCGCCGAAGGCCGGCACGACATATTCGCCCGCGTGGACGAGGACGACCTCCGAAGGGGGTAGTCCGGGGAAGGTTCGACCCGCCGTCCGGAGGAGGTCCTCGAGCTCGGCAGCGATCTCGACCCCGGTCGAGCCGCCCCCGACGACGACGAAGGTCTGGAGCTGCCGACGACGATCCGGATCGGGCTCGGTCGCCGCCTCTTCGAGCATCGCCAGGGCGCGGTTGCGGAGGTAGAACGCGTCGCCGAGGGTGCGCACGGCGATGGCATGCTCGGCCATGCCCGGGACGGTCCCGAGGTCGGTGACGCTGCCGAGCGCAAGGACCAGGGCGTCGTAGCCAACCGTGAACTCCTGTCCGCTCTGGCGGCGCCGGACGTGGATCTCCCGGGCGGCGAGGTCGATCGCCTCGACGTAGCCGACCTCGACCTCGACGTCGCGGAGCATCCGCCGCAGGGGCAGCACGACGTGGGTCGTCTCGATCGCGCCCGAGATCACGTCGGCGAGCAGCGGCTGGAAGACGAAGTAGTTGTCGCGGTTGAGGAGCGTCACCGACACGCCGTCGCGGGCGCGCGGTGAGGCGTCGTTCAGCCGATCGGGCGCGCTCCGCCCGGGTCGGACGAGCCGCCCATCCCGACGGAGCTGCCTGACCAGCTCCTGGGCCGTCGTCACTCCGGCGAAGCCACCGCCGAGGATCACGATCCGGGTCGTCATCTCGGGCCCAATCGTACGACTGATCGGGACACCCGGGGCGGTCGGCGGCAGGCCGCACGGCCCTTGTTGCGGCCCACCGAACGAGCGACGCTATCCCGGTGGCGGCGGGCGGACCGCCGCGTCCAGCGCACCGGCGAGGAGGCACGAATGACTGCCCGGGTCGGGGATCGGATCAGCGTAGAGTCCGAGCGCGTCGGGGTGGCGGCTCGGGAGGGCCGGATCCTCGAGGTGATCGAAGCGTCATACGGAACTCGCTACCGGGTGCTCTGGGACGACGGGCACGAGAGCACGTTCCACCCGAGCGCCGGCAGCGCCACGATCCTTCCTGCCCAGCCGGCGGGGAGCCGCCGGCGCTAGTACGGCCCCGACGGCCCACGCAGGCGCCGGACCGCGAGCGTGGCGATCCAGACTGGATTCGGGGCCGTCGGGCCGGTCAGCCCGGGTGGACGCGCCGGATCTCGGCCGAGATCGCCGGCACGACCGCATGCAGGTCGCCGATGACCGCGTACGAGGCGCGGCTCATGATCGGCGCGTCCCGATCCGTGTTGATGACCAGGATCGCCTTGGCCGCCTTGCAGCCCACGATGTGCTGGATCGCCCCGCTGATGCCGCAGGCGATGTAGAGGTCGGGCGCGATCCGGGTGCCCGTCTGGCCGACCTGCATGGCGTGCGGTCGCCAGCCGGCGCTCGTCACCACCCGCGAGACCCCGACCGCGCCGCCGAGCAGTGCCGCGAGCTCCTCGAGCTCGGCGAACGCCTCGCCGCTGCCGACGCCGCGCCCGCCGCCGACGACGACCCGGGCGTCGGCCAGCGAGACCTTGCCCGCCTCGGGCGCGACCTGCGCGACCACGCGCGAGCGAAGATCGGCGTCGTCCACGGCTGGGCTGACCGGACTCGACGGCGACGGTCGCGGGAGCCGTGGCCTCGGCCGGCTCGACGGCGTGCTCGGCGACGGTCAGGTAGCGCACGCGTCCATCGATCGTCGCGTCCTCGAGGAGGCTGCCGCCCCAGCGCTGGCGGGTGACCCGGAAGGGCTCGCCGGGCTGGACGTCGATGCAGTTGGCGGCCATCGGCTGCCCGGTCATCGCCGCGGCGTGGGCCACGACCTCGTGGCCCCGATCGGTCCCGGCCGCCAGGACGACCTCCGCCCCGCGCGAGTCGGCGACCTGGGCGAGGCTCCGGCCCCACGCCGCGGGGGCATAGGCCTCGAGGCGCGGGTCCGACACCACGTGCGCGGTCGTCACGCCGTATGAGCCCAGCCCGGCGGCGACGCCGTCGGCACCGGGACCGACGAGGAGCGCCTCCAGCGGCGCCGCGGCCCGCTCGGCGAGGCCCCGGGCGACGGTCAGCGCCTCGAGCGACGAGCGCGACGGTCGCGCGCCATCGTGCTCGACGAAGGTCAGGATCATCGGCCGACGAACCCCATCCGGACGAGCAGCTCGACGACCGCCGGTGCGGCCGCGGGCCCATCGCCCAGGATCTCGACGCTCCGCTCCTGCTCGGCCGGCAGCCGCAGGCGGACCTTCGTCGGCCCTCCCGGCCGGGCCGTCGGGACCATCCGGACGATCTCCTTCTTCCTGGCCCGGAGGCGACCCGGGACCGACGGGTAGCGGGGCAGGTTGATCCCCTCGCGCACGGCGACGACCGCGGGGAGGGGCAGCTCGAAGACCTCCCAGCCGCCAGCCGCCTCACGACGGCAGACCGCGACCCCGTCGCGGACCTCGAGCGACTTCACGCCGCCGACGAACGGCAGCCCGAGGGCGACCGCGACCCGGACCCCGACCTGGTAGTCGCCGCTGTCGGCCGCCTCGTTGCCGAACAGGAGCAGGTCGTACGGTGCGCCCGCCTCGCGCTCGGTGACGATCGCGTCGACGATCGCGCCGGCGGTGGCGATGGGGTCCCAGTCGGCGCCGTCGGTCTCGAGGAGGATCGCCCGCTCGACACCGATCGCCATCGCCTCGCGGAGCTGGTCGGCGGCGGCCTCCGGGCCGAGGGTCAGGACGGTCGAGCTGCCGCCGTGGGCCTCGACGATCCGGACGGCCTCCTCGGCGGCGCACTCCTCGTGCGGGCTGACGGTGAAGCCGAGGAACCGGGTGTCGATGGCCTGCTCGTCGGCGGTCAGCGTCACCCGGCCGCCGGTCTCGGGGACGCGCTTGACGCAGACGAGGACGTTCATCGCGCCGCTCAGGACCGGATCCGGTCGTTCGTCGGGTCGAAGAGCGGGGTGCTCCCGGCCACGGCCACGGTCACCGGGTAGCGCTCCCCGAAGTACTCGACGAGCAGGCGGTTGCCCTCGACCGCCTGCGTCCGGCGGGAGGTAGGCCATGAGGAGGTGCTTGCCGAGCGACGGTCCCGAGCCGGCGCTCGTCACGTACGAGCGGCGCCCCTTCCCGTCGACCAGCGGCCGGCCGTCGGCCGACAGGATCGGCTCCCGGCCGAGCATGTAGCGCTTGACCCCGCTCTTCGACGTCGGATCGTCGACGGTCAGCGTGCACAGGATCGCGGCCGGCGGCTCGGCCCGCTGTCGGAGGTAGGCCGCCCGGCCGACGAAGTCGCCGTCCTTGACGCTGGGCCGGGCCATCCCCGCCTCGACGAGGTTGAAGTCGAGCTCGAGCTCGGCGCCGTGGGCCCGGTAGCCCTTCTCGAGCCGCGCGGTGACCGCGTACGTCCCGATCCCCACCGGCACGAGCCCGTGAGGCTGGCCGGCCCGCCAGAGGGCGTCCCAGACGCGGAGTCCCTGCTCGATGGGGACGTAGATCTCCCAGCCGAGCTCGCCGACGTAGCTGATCCGCGACGCCAGCGTCCGAACGCCGTCGATGTCGACGGTCTTCGAGGTCAGGAACGGGAAGCCCGCGTGGCTGATGTCGGCGCTGCCGTCCGCCGCGACACCGAGGATGTCGCGCGCGCGAGGTCCCCACAGCCCGAACGTCGTGAATGCGTTCGTCACGTCGTGGAGCTGGGCCGAGCCGTCGTCGGGCATCGCGTCCTGGAAGATCTTCCGGTCGCGCATCCCCATGCCGCCACCGGTCACGACCCGGAACCGGTCGTGGGCCAGCCGCATGATGGTGAGGTCGGCCAGGATCCCGCCGGCCGCGTTCAGGAGCGGCGTATAGACCGTCCGGCCGGGGACCACGTCGACCCGGTTGACGCAGAGGCGCTCCAGCACCCCCAGCGCGCCTGGCCCGGTCACGTCGAAGATCGCGAAGGCCGACAGGTCCACGAGGCCCGCCCGGTCGCGCATCGCGAGGTGCTCGGCGTTGATGATCGGCGACCACCAGCGCGATTCCCACTCCGCCGCCCGCGGCATGACGCGCTCGCCGTACTCGCCGAGGAGCGGCCTCGTTCGTGCCGTACCAGTACGGGCGCTCCCAGCCGGCTGCCTCGAAGAACTCGGCTCCCAGCTCGACCTGGCGGTCGTAGGCCGGCGACAGCCGGATCGGCCGGTTCGAGGCCCACTGCTCCATCGGGTGGACGATGCCGTAGGTCTTGTTGAAGCCCTCGGTGGTCCGGGCGGCGATGTGCTGCGCCGTCTTGTGGTGATCGTAGAACCGGGCGATATCGGAGCCGTGCGGGTCGATCTCGGGCTCGCCGTTCGTCATCCACTCGGCGATCGTCCTGGCGATCCCCGGGCGCCTCCTTGATCCAGATCGCGGCCGCGGACCAGAGGCCCTTGACCTCGGGCGTCTCGCCGATGATCGGGTTGCCGTCCGGGGTCAGCGAGAGCAACCCGTTGATCGCCAGCTTCACCCCGACCGACTCGTCGCCGACGATCTCGGGGAAGAGCTCGAGGGCGTCCTCGAGCTGCGGGTCGAAGTCCTCCTGGGTGAACGGGAGCATCGTCGGCGACAGGGCCGCCGCCTCGATCGACGGGATGTCGTCGGGCTCCATCAGGATGGCCCGGTGGGCGTACGAGCCGATCTCGAACCCGGTCCCGTGCTGGCGCTCGTACATGTTCGTGTCCATGTCCCGGACGATCGGGAAGCCGACCTCCCTGGTCGTCTGCTCGAAGCGGGGCACCGGCCCGATGTCGATCATCTGGTGGACGGCGGGCGTCAGGGGGATCGACGCCCCGGCCATCCGCGCGATCCGCGGGCTCCAGATGCCGCAGGCGACGACCACGGTGTCGGTCGCGACGTCGCCATGGTCCGTCCGGACCCCGCGAACGTGGCCGTCGACGACGTCGATGCCGCTGACCTCGACGCCGGCTGCGACGGTCAGGGCTCCCAGCTCCTGGGCCTTCTGGCGCATGAGCGTCCCGGCCTGGAGCGAGTCGACGATGCCGACGCCGGGGGTGTAGAAGCCCCCGAGGATCACGGTCTCGTCGATGAACGGGACCATCGCCTTGACCTCGGCCGGGGTCAGCAGGCGAGTGCCCTCGATCCCCCACGCCAGCGACGAGGCCATCCGCCGCTTCAGCTCCTCGATCCGCTCGGGCGTCCGGGCGACCTCGATGCCACCGGTCTCGTCGAAGACGCCGAGCTCCTGGTACTGGCGGGTGCTGTCGACCGTGAAGGCGGTCATCTCCTTGGAGTGATCGGTCAGGAAGATGAAGTTCGAGGCATGCCCGGTGGACCCGCCGGGGCTCGGCAGCGTCCCCTTCTCGAGGAGCACGATGTCGCGCCAGCCAAGCCGGGCCAGGTGGTGGACCATGCTGTTGCCGACGATGCCGGCGCCGATGACGACGACCCGTGCCCGGTCCGGAAGCGTGCTCATCGGCGGCGTTCCTCCTCGCGCCCGGATCGTCGGCCGACGGGACCCGGGGGGACCGATAGTAGCGCGCCGCGGTGGCCTCCCGGCGGCGTCGGCGGCGTCCGGCCCGCCGCCGGTCGTCCGGCCCGCCGCCGGTCGTCCGGCCCGCCGCCGGTCCGGCCCGCGGGACCGTCTTGACGACGGCCGCTCGCGCGCACGATCCTCCTCGGACCGCAGCCGAGGGAACCGTGCCCAGCCTGTTCATCGACGGCCAGTGGGTCGCGTCAGCCGACGGCGCCACCAGCCCCGTCGTCAACCCGTCGGACGGGACCGTCGTGACCGAGGTCGACGTCGCCACCGACGACCAGGTCAAGGCGGCGATCGCCGCCGCCCGGCGGGCGTTCGACCGGACCGACTGGCCGCGGTCGCCGACCGGCGAGCGGGCCGCCCTCCTCGACCGGGTCGCCGGGCTCATCGATCGCGACCTCGAGGAGATGGCCCGCGAGGAGACCCTCAACACCGGCAAGGCGATGCGCGAGAGCCGCTGGGACATGGCCGACGTCGCGCGCGTGTTCCGCTACTACGCCGACCTGGCCGACAAGGAGGCCGGCCGGCTGGTCGACACGAGCGATCCCAACGCGATCAGCCGGATCGTCTACGAGCCGGTCGGGGTGTGCGGGCTCATCGGGCCGTGGAACTACCCGCTCCTCCAGATGAGCTGGAAGATCGCCCCGGCGCTCGCCGCCGGGAACACCGCGATCATGAAGCCGGCCCACTACACGCCGCTGTCGACGATCCACCTGACCCGGCTGCTCGAGGAGGCCGGCGTCCCGAGCGGGCGTCGTCAACCTCGTCCTCGGACCGGGGCCGCGGGTCGGCCAGGCGCTGGCCGACAGCCCGGACGTCGATCTCGTCTCCCTGACCGGCGGGCTCGAGGCCGGACGCGCCCTGCTCCGCGGGGCGGCCGTCAACGTCAAGAAGGTCGCCCTCGAGCTCGGCGGCAAGAGCCCGAACATCGTGTTCGCCGACGCCGACTTCGAGACGGCCGTCGACAACGCCCTGACCGCGGCGTTCGTCCACTCCGGCCAGGTCTGCTCGGCCGGCTGCCGGGCGATCGTCCAGGACACGATCTACGACCGGTTCGTCGAGGAGCTCGGCCGGCGGGCGGACCGGATCCGGCTGGGCGCGGGCACCGACGAGGCGACCGAGACCGGCGCGCTGATCAGCGCCGAGCACCGGGCCAAGGTCGAGGGCTACGTCGCCTCGGCGATCGCCGAGGGTGCCCGGCTCGTCGCCGGTGGGCGGCGGCCGGACGAGCCGGCGCTCCAGGGCGGCTTCTACTATCGCCCGACCGTATTCGCCGACGTCCGGCGCGATATGCGGATCGTCCGCGAGGAGGTCTTCGGGCCGGTCCTCACGGTCGAGCGGTTCTCGACCGAGGAGGAGGCGATCGAGCTCGCCAACGACACGACCTACGGGCTGGCCGGCGCGGTCTGGACGTCCGACGCGAGCCGCGCCCAGCGAGTCGCCGCCCGGCTCCGCCACGGGACGGTCTGGATCAACGACTACAACACCTACCTGCCCCAGGCCGAATGGGGCGGGTTCAAGCAATCGGGGATCGGCCGGGAGCTTGGCCCGAGCGGCCTGGACGAGTACCGTGAGGCGAAGCACATCTGGCAGAACACCGATCCACGACCCGGGAACTGGTTCGCCGGCTAGAGGGACGAGGGGCGATGACGACCGAGGCGACCACCGAGCCGATCGTGCCGGTCTCCGGACGTTCCGCTGAGCCGCCGGAAGGGCGTCGGCCGACGATCGAGGTCCACGGGCTGTGGAAGATCTTCGGGCCGGCCGAGCACAAGATCGTCGGCACCCCGGACGAGCAGCTGAACAGCGAGGAGCTCCGTCAGAAGACCGGCTGTAACGTCGCCGTTCGGGACGTCTCGTTCGACGTCAAGCCCGGCGAGGTGTTCGTCGTCATGGGCCTGTCGGGCAGTGGCAAGTCGACCCTGGTCCGCTGCCTCACCCGGCTCATCGAGCCGACCGCCGGTGAGGTCCTCCTCGACGGCGAGGACATCCGCAAGGCCGACGCGCGCCGCCTCCGCGAGCTCCGCCGGCGCCGGTTCGCGATGGTCTTCCAGCACTTCGGGTTGCTGCCCCACCGGCAAGGTCATCGACAACGTGGCCTACGGGCTCGAGATCCGCGGCGTCCACAAGGCCGAACGGCACGCCCGCGCCCGGGAGATGCTCGCCCTCGTCGGGCTGGCGGGCTTCGATAACCGCTACCCCGATCAGCTCTCGGGCGGCCAGCAGCAGCGCGTCGGGCTCGCCCGGGCCCTCGCGGTCGACCCCGAGGTCATGCTCTTCGACGAGCCGTTCAGTGCGCTCGACCCGCTGATCCGGCGCGACATGCAGAACGAGGTGATCCGGCTCCACCACGAGGTCGGCAAGACGATGGTCTTCATCACCCACGACCTGTCGGAGGCGCTCAAGCTGGGCGACCACATCGTGATCATGCGCAACGGCGAGATCGTCCAGGCCGGACGTCCCGAGGACCTCGTCGGGGCGCCGGCCGACGACTACGTCGCCGACTTCGTCCGGGACGTCCCCAAGTCGCACGTCCTGACCCTGCGCTGGGTGATGCGCGATCCGACGCCCGCCGACCCGATGCGACGGCCCGACGTTCCCGCCGGACACGATCATTCGTGACGCCGTTCACGCCGCGGCCGCGACCGAGAAGCCCATCCGGGTGATCTCCGAGGGCCAGCTCCTGGGCGTCGTGGACCGGGCCCAGATCCTGACCGCGATCGCCGGCGAGGAGCGCGTCGAGGCGGAGTCATGACCGCGATCGCGCTCCCGCTCCGGAGACGCACCGAGGTCCAGCTCTCGAAAGGCGCCCAGCTGGCGATCCTGCTCACGGTCTCCGCCGTCCTCTACGTCATCTTCCGCGGCCAGGGCACGGTCGAGCACAGTGACGACTCGCCCGTCTTCGTGGCGATCAACGGGATTCGCGACGCGATCGATGCGGGTCGTCTCACGAACCCGCTCTTCGTCTACGTCTTCACCCCGATCCGCGAGGCGATCGGGACACTGTTCGACGCGATCCTGTTCGTCCTCGAGAGCCTCAGCTGGATCGGCGTCAGCGCGATCTTCGGGGCGATGGGCCTGATCTTCGTCAGCTGGCGGACCGCCCTCGTCGTGACCGGCAGCTTCGTCGCGTTCGGCCTCCTCGGCCTGTGGGATGAGACGCTCGAGACGCTCGCCCTGACGATGACGGCCGTCGTCCTGTCGCTGGCGATCGGGATCCCGCTCGGGATCCTGGCCGGGCGGAGCGACCGCTTCCTGCGGCTGGTCTCGCCGATCCTCGACGTGATGCAGATCATGCCGACCTTCGCCTACCTCGCCCCGCTGGCCCTGTTCTTCCTCATCGGCCCCCCGGCCGCGATCATCGCGACGCTCATCTACGCGATCCCGCCGGCCATCCGGATCACGTCGCTCGGGATCCGTGGCGTGCCCCACGACACGGTCGAGGCGGCCGTTTCGATGGGCTCGACCCGGTTCCAGGTTCTGGCCAACGTCCAGCTGCCGATGGCCCGGAGCACGATCGGGCTGGCCGTCAACCAGACGATCATGATGGCCCTGTCGATGATCGTGATCACCGCCCTCATCGACGCTCCCGGCCTCGGCCAGTCGATCATCACGGCGCTCCAACAGCTCAACGTCGGCGTTGCCTTCGAGGCTGGTCTCGCGATCGTCATCCTGGCTACCGTGCTCGACCGGCTCACTGCCAGCGCGAGCGCGACGACCGACCGGCGCAAGCGCGGCGCGGACCCGGTGCCCGCTCGCCGGCGCCGGATCGTCGAGATCGCGGCCGTGACGGCCGCCGGCCTCGCCGTCCTGCTCGGGTCGATCCTGCCGATCGGCGAAGCCTTCCCCGAGGACTGGCGAGTCAACCTCGCGGCGCCGGTTAACGCGATCGTGTCGTGGATCGAGAAGAACCTGTACCCAGTGACCGACGCGATCAAGAACGTCGTCACCGAGTTCCTGCTCAACCCGCTCCAGACCGTGCTGACGACGTCGCCGTGGTGGCTGGTCGTATTCGTCGCCGCCGGGATCGCCCTGATCGTCAGCGGCCGCCGGGCGTCGATCGTCGCGGGCTTCTCGCTCCTCGCGATCCTCGTCCTCCAGCTCTGGGAGCACGCGATGGTCACGCTCGCGATGGTCCTCGTTGCCGTCGTGATCACGATGGCCGTCGGTGTCGCCCTCGGCGTCAGCTCGGCCCGGAGCGACCGCTTCGCCCAGGTCATGCGGCCGATCAACGACGCCGCCCAGACGATGCCCGCGTTCGTCTACCTCCTGCCGGCCGTGGCGCTGTTCGCGACGACCCGGTTCACGGCGATCCTGGCCGCCGTGATCTATGCCGCTCCGGCAGTCATCCGGCTCGTCGAGGACGGGATCCGCGGCGTCCCGTCGGCGGTCATCGAGGCGGCCACCGCGGCCGGCTCGAGCCGGTCCCAGATGATCCTCAAGGTCCAGCTGCCGATGGCCCGCCGGTCGCTGCTCGTCGCGACGAACCAGGGCGTGGTCCTCGTCCTGGCCATGGTCGTCGTCGGCGGTCTCGTCGGCGCAGGTGCCCTCGGCTACGACGTCGTCGCCGGTTTCTCGCAGGGCGAGGACTTCGGCAAGGGCATGGCCGCGGCGATCTCGATCGTCCTGCTCGGTGTCCTGCTCGACCGGATCACCCAGGGTGCCGGCGCGCGGGAGGTGGAGCGCGTCCGGACGCGGATGTGAGCGCTTGACCGGATGTGAGTAGGATGACCCAATCCTGGATCCGGGCGATGAGGTCGGCGGGGCCGGCGGTCGCCCAGGAGGGTGGAGGAGGATCGCCCCGCTCCGCGGGGTGGCCGGTCGCAGGAAAGGAGCACGAGTGAGCCTGAAGGGCAGTGCGTCGGCGCGCCTCGGGGTGGTCGCCGCGACATTCATCATCGTCATCTCGGCCTGCACCACGTCCGGGGGCAGCACCCCGGCCGCGACCACTGGTGGCGGTGCCACGAGCACCCCGGCGGCCAGCTCGGCTGCCGGCGGTGCGAGCAAGGCGCCGTGCGGGACCGTCAACCTGGCGGTCAACCCGTGGGTCGGCTACGAGGCGAACTACGCGGTCGTGGCCTATGTCCTCGAGCACGAGCTCGGCTGCAAGGTCGACAAGAAGGAGCTCAAGGAGGAGATCTCCTGGCAGGGCTTCGAGACCGGCGACGTCGACGCGATCCTCGAGAACTGGGGCCACGCCGACCTGGTCAAGAAGTACATCGACGAGAAGAAGGTCGCCCAGGATGCCGGGCTGACCGGCAACGAGGGGATCATCGGCTGGTACACGACGAAGGCGTTCGCCGACGCCCACCCGGACATCCTCACCGCGGACAAGGATCCCAAGGTCCTCAACAAGTACGCGAACGACTTCAAGACCTCCGAGTCGGGTGACCTCGGCCAGCTCCTCGACGGCGACCCGTCGTACGTCACCAACGACGAGGCGCTGGTCAAGAACCTCGGTCTCAACTTCAAGGTCGTGTTCTCGGGCAGCGAGGCGGCCTCGAATAAGGCGATCCAGACGGCGTCCGACCAGGGCAAGCCGATCCTCGCCTACTACTACGAGCCCAACTGGTTCAGCGCCAAGGTCCCGCTCGTCCACATCCCGCTGCCGCCATACACCGACGGTTGCGATGCGGACCCGAAGGCGGTTGCCTGCGACTACCCGCCGTACCACCTCAACAAGATCGTCTCGACGAAGCTCGCCACGAGCGGCAGCCCCGCGTTCGACGTGGTCAAGAACTTCCACTGGACGAACGAGGACCAGAACTCAGTCGCGTCGGCGATCACCGGCGGCATGTCCGATGCGGACGCCGCCAAGCAGTGGCTCGACGCCCATCCCGACGCCTGGAAGGCCTGGCTGCCCCAGCCGTAGCCTCGGCCGATCCCGACCGCAGCGCGACCGCCCGGCCCGTCACGGCCGGGCGGTCGTCATTCTCCCGGGTTCGGGGAGCCGCGGGCTGATCGTCCGGCGACGGCCAAGACGGCCGCCCCTGATATCGTTCGAGCGTGGCCATCATCTCCGCCGGGCCGTCGGTCGAGCCCATTCCGACGGTCGGCAGCGCACTCGACATCCGCTGGCTCGGCCGGCTCGACTACCGCGAGGCCTGGGCGCTCCAGAAGCGGCTCGTCGAGGCGCGTAGCGCCGACGGCATCGCCGACACGCTCCTCCTCGTCGAGCATCCGGCCGTCCTCACGCTCGGCCGCCAGGCCGACCCGGCGCACGTCCGGGTCACGCCGGCCGAGCTGGCCGACCGCGGGATCGAGCTCATCCGGGTCGAGCGCGGCGGCGAGGTCACGTACCACGGGCCCGGCCAGCTCGTGGCCTACCCGATCGTGGCGCTCGGTCCGCGCGGCCTCCTCGTCCGGCCGCTCGTACGCGCCCTCGAGGGCGCGCTGGCCGACACCTGCCGGGGCCTGGGCGTCGAGGCCGACCGGCGCGAGGGTCACCCGGGCTGCTGGGTCGACCCGGACGGGTCCGCGGCCGCGCAAGATCGGCGCGCTCGGGCTGCGGATCGAACGCGGCGTGAGCTACCACGGGATCGCCCTCAACGTGACCGTCGACCTGGCCGGCTTCGAGCTGATCGACCCGTGCGGGATGCCCGATGTCGAGTCGACGTCGATCGCCCGCGAGCTGGGTCGGCCCGACGAGCCGCCGTCGATCGAGAGCGTCGAGACCGCCGGCCGGCTGTTCGCGGCCGCCCTCGCCGCCCGCCTCGGCGGGGCTCGCTGAACTGATGGCCGCGGGCCTGTTCGAGCTCCGCAAGGACGCCATCACCGGCTGGTGGGTCGCCACCGTGGTGGACCGGACGTTCCACCGCGACCGGTTCAGGCTCGCGGCGGCGCCAGGTCGACGATGGCGGCGACTGCCAGAACTGCCGCGAGCCGGCCGGCGACGGGGTCCGGCTCCGCACGCTCAAGGACTACGCGTTCCATGTCGTCGGGACCGAGGACGAGGCCCGTCGCCTCGAGCGTGACCTCGCCCAGGTCGCCCTCGAGCAGGCCCGCGCGTCGGGCAGCTGGCGGACCGTCGTGGCGCCGCCCGCGCGAGCATCGGCCCCTCCAGGCGGTCGGCAGTGCGATCGCCGGGGAGATGCTCCGGACCTGCCGCGACGCCGTGGCCGCCGCGGCAGTCGCCGGCCAGACGGCCTACGTCCAGGTCGTCCAGAACTGGGGCGCCCAGGCCGGGGCGCGGACGAACCACCTGTGCCTCGACCTGTACGACCTGCCCCAGGTCCCGCACCGGGTCGCCGAGGAGATCGGCGGCGCGGCCCGGTTCGTGATCCGCGAGGGCGAGTGCCCGTTCTGCCGGCTCGTCCGCGACGAGCCGAAGCTCGGCGAGCGGCTCGTCTGGGAGGACGCCGCGAGCGTCGCGTTCGCCCCGTTCGCGTCGCGCTCACCGTTCGAGGTCTGGGTCGTCCCGCGACGCCACGCGGCCGACTTCGGGCGAGGCGAGTGACGCCGACGTCGCCGCGTCCGCGGAGGCGCTCCGCCAGGTCCTCGGGCGGCTGGCCGGGCTCGACGGCCCGCCCCACAACCTCGTCCTCCACACGGCGCCGGTCGGCGAGCGGATCGACGCGACGTACCACTGGCACTGGGAGATCCACCCCCGGCTGCGCGAGATCGCCGGGCTCGAGCTTGGCACCGGGCTGCCGGTCAACCCGGTCTCGCCCGGAGGAGGCCGTCGAGGAGCTCCTGCGCACCGCCGTCGGCCTCGCCGAGGCACGCTGATGGCCTCGCGTCACACGCGAGCGAGCGGGGTCGTCTTGGGGCCGTGCATCCAACCGGTCAGCTTGCCCTCGCCCCGGACCGCGCGATGACCGACGGCTCGGCCCGCACGGCCGCCGACGCGTTCATCGAGGAGCTGTTCGCTCTCCACCACAGCGAGATCTACGCCTACCTGTACCGCATGGTCCGGGACCCCGAGCTTGCCGCCGACATGACCCAGGATGCCTTCGTCAAGGCCTACCGCAACCACGCCTCGCTCGAGGACCCGACCCACGCCCGGGCCTGGCTGTACCAGATCGCCCACCGCGTCGCGCTCGACGAGTTCCGGCGGCGCAAGATCGTCCGGTTCCTGCCCTGGACCGGCGAGTCGCACGGCTCGGCGCCGTCGGCCGAGCACCTGGCCATGGACGCCCGGCTGTCAGCGCCGCTCCAGCGGGCGCTCGACCGGATCCCCGAGCGGCAGCGGGCCGCGCTCCTCCTCGCCGAGCTCCACGACCTGACCGGTCTCGAGCTCGCGGCCGCGCTTGGGGTCAGCCACGTGGCGGCACGGGCGCTCCTGACCCGCGCCCGCGAGAGCCTCCGTCAGGCGCTCGCCGCCGAGCGGGCGGCCGAAGCCGAAGCCGAAGCCGAAGCCAGCTCTACGGCCCGCCGGCTGCCGCCCACCGGACGATCCGGGGCGGCTCGGCCATGAACTTCCGGCACAACGACCCGCAGACCCCGCACGAGCGGGCCCGCGCGCTCGCCTCCGACCGGCTCGACGGCCCGCTTGCCGCGGCGGATGCGCTCTGGCTCGACGACCACCTCGCGACCTGCGACGCCTGCCGGGCGGTCGCGGCCGACTTCGCGGCCAACCGCGAGCTCCTGCGCGCGCTGCCGGTGCCGGAGCCGCCGCGGGACCTGTGGGCCCGGACGTCGGTCGCACTCGATCGGGAGCGATCCAGCCTCCCCGCGCCGCTGCCGGCACCCCGCAACCCCCGGATCCGGCGCGAGGCGCTCGTGGGGATCGCCGCCGTGGTGATCGTCGGCGTCCTCGCCGGCCGGAGCCTCCTGCCGTCCGGAGGCGCGGATGTCGGGCTCGGATCGCCGGGACCGCGGCCGACCGGCGGCGCGACTCCGCTGGCCGTCGCCCCCGGCGACGTCGGCTGGGCCGCCCCTGGAGCCGACGGGCAGTACACCGTGAACCTGGCCGAGGTCGACTCGGTCTGTCCGGGGGACGCCGCCGCAGCGCCTGCCTGCGCCCCGCTCGACGCGGGCGCCCAGACCATCGTCTCGCTCAGCTCGCGACCGGCCTCGATCATCCTCGCCCCGCAGGCCGAGCAGGCCGCCGTGGTGGAGTCGAGCGCCTCGACGACCGGCGGCTCGATCCTCGTTGTCCCGATCGACCGCTCGCGTCCCGCGCCGACCCCGAGCGGGACGCCGGCTGCCACGAGGCCGGCATCCGCCGCGCCGTCGGAATCGCCATCGCCGACGCCGGGCACGTCGGCCGAGACCAGCCCGACGCCGACAGAGAGCGCCTCACCGGAGGGCTCGCCCTCGCCGACCGCGAGCGCCGAGCCGAGCGCGACGCCCGAACCCACGGCGTCGGCCGAGCCGACCGCGAGCCCGTCGGCCTCCCCGATCCCGACCGGCACGCCGGCCCCGACCGCGGCCGCGACACTGGCGATCATCACGGACGTCATCGTGGTCGGTGGCGAGGCTTCCTACTCGCCCGACGGGGAATGGCTGGCATTCTCGGCCCGCCCGGCCGACGGGAGCGCCGGTCCGGACGTCTACGTCTGGCATGTCGGCGACGAGTCGGCTCGACCGATCACGAACGACCACGGGACGATCTTCTCGGACTGGCTGGAAGGCCGGATCCTGGCCAGCCGAGCGGGAAGCGCGAAGTCGGTCGTCTACGACGCGGCGTCACCGTTCCCGACGTCGCCGGGCGACGTCGGGCCACCCGTCTCGGTGATTCTCGATCCGACGACGGGCAAGCAGCACGGCGGTCGGCTCGCCAACGTGTGGCGCCCGGTCGTCGACCCGGACGGCCGCTGGGTCGTCTACTGGACCGGGTCGCTCACGCTTGACGCCGCCACCAAGTCCTGGCTCCCGAGCGACGGCCGCCTCGTGACCGCGCGCTGGGACGACGTCGTGAACGGCAAGGGCTCGCCGAGCGACGCCCAGCCGCTGGGTGAGGATCAGGTCCACGACTGGGAGGCGCGCTGGGATCCGACCGGACGCTACCTGGGCCTGTGGACCGCCGACCCGGCCGCGGCAGGACTCGGCCGGCTCAATCTGCTGCCGATCGACCGGTCCACCGGGCGGGTCGACGAATCCGCCAAGCGACTCCTCCAGGACGCTCCGGCACTGGCCGGGTTCGCCATCAGCGACGGCCGGATCGCCTGGGCGACGCCGCCGGGCCAGGACGGGGAAGGGAGCCGGCTGTCGGTGCTCGCCTGGAAGGGCCCTGATGCCGGGCGGACCCGGAGCGAGCCGGCGCCCGAGGACATCGTCGTCGTTCGCTGAGGCCCGGATCGGGCCTGAATCGGCGCGAGAGTGTGCTCGAACGCCCCACCGTCGTGGGTGGTGCGCTGCGGTTTGGGTGGGTTAGGACCCACTCCGGTGTGGCAGGCATCCCGCGGATCGGCTATGGTTAGCCTCTTGTGCGACCCAAGACGATCGTCGCGGGTGTGGTGCTCACCACCGCGCTCGCACTGGTCGCCGCACCCGGCTTTGCCGGATCCCGGACTCCGGCACCCTACGAGCCGGTTCCGGCAGCGGCGTTCCAGGCCCTGAAGTCCGACGCGAACGCACGATCGACGGCCTCGGTCCAGAAGCTCGATCCTGCCTTCGACTCCGCCGGGCGGCTCTCCTCCGACTCGGTCTTTGGCGAACCGGCCACGACCGGGTCGGTCGACGTACCCGTCCTCAGGCGGAACGTCAGCCAGCCCGATCCCGGCGCCGCCAAGGTCTACAAGAAGGCCCGCTACACGCTGACCGGCAAGGCGACGTTCTACGAGAACGGCACGACCGCGATGCGACTCCCGAGGGGGACGGTCGTCCGGGTGTGCGGTGCCGGCGGTTGCATCGAGCGGGTCATCAACGACTACGGTCCGGTCGCGGGCACGGGCCGGATCATCGACCTGTACAAGCCGGACTTCTTCAAGATCTGCGGCTGCGCCTCGTGGTCCGGGGTGACCAACGTCAAGGTCCACGTCTACGGCATCCCGTAGCCGGCTCCGACGAGACCGGCTGGAGTAGACTCTGCCCGACCCTTTAAGGACCGGTCCGAGAGACCGGGAAGGAGTGGGCGTGCAGCGAGCTGACGGCGGCCCCCGATGACCGGGCGCCTGATCATGACGGCGGACGAGATCCGCCGGGCGACCGTCAGGATCTCCCACGAGATCGTCGAGAAGCAGGCCGGAACCGCCGGTCTCGCCCTCGTCGGCATCCAGCGCCGGGGCGTCCCGCTCGCCCACCGGATCGCCGAGGCGATCGCCGAGCACGAGGCGGTCGAGCTGCCGGTCGGCGCCCTCGACATCACCTTCTATCGCGACGACCTGTCGCTGATCGCCCAGCAGCCGCTCGTGAAGGGCACCGACCTCCCGTTCGACCTGAACGGCGCCACGGTCGTCCTCGTCGACGACGTGCTCTACACGGGGCGGACGATCCGGGCGGCGATGGACGCCCTGGTCGACTTCGGCCGGCCGCAGGCGATCCGGCTGGCGGTCCTCATCGACCGTGGCCACCGCGAGCTGCCGATCCGGGCCGACCACGTCGGCAAGAACGTCCCGACCTCGCGCGAGGAGATCGTCCGCGTCCACCTGCTCGAGACCGACGGCGAGGACGGTGTCGACATCGAGCGGGTCGTCGGTGTCGTCGCGGAGCCGATCGCGGGATGAGCCTCGTCGTGCCGGACGGGACGGGCATCGACCTGGCGACCGTCGTCCCGGCGTCGGGCGGGCCAGGCGAGGTCCACTGGAGTCACCGCCACCTGCTCGACCTCGACGTCGTCTCCTGGCCCGAGATCGAGCTCGTCATGCGCACGACCGACGCGATGCGCGAGGTCCTCGCCCGGCCGATCGCCAAGGTGCCGGCAATGCGCGGGATCGGCGTGACGATCCTGTTCTACGAGGCGTCGACGCGGACCCGGGTGTCGTTCGAGGTCGCCGCCAAGAACCTGTCGGCCGACGTGGTCAACATCGCGGCCGCCAGCTCATCGGTGGCCAAGGGCGAGTCGCTCGTCGACACGATCCGGACGGTCGAGGCCCTCGGCGCCGACATGATCGTCATGCGCCACGCGACGTCGGGGGCGCCGTACCTGGCCGCGGAGCACTTCGGCGGGTCGATCCTCAACGGCGGCGACGGCTGGCACGCCCACCCGTCGCAGGCCCTGCTCGACCTGTACACGATCCGCGAGCACCTGCCCGGCGGCCCAGATCTGCGCGGCCGGAAGGTCGTCATCCTCGGCGACGTGCTCCACTCTCGGGTCGCTCGCTCGAACGTCTGGTCGCTGACTGCTGCGGGCGCCGACCTCTGGCTGTGCGGGCCGGCGACCCTCCTGCGCGGGTTCGAGCGGTGGGCCGCGACGAGCGGCGACATGCCGGGCCACGGCCGGTTCACGGTGACCTCCGACCTGGCCGCTGCCCTCCGCGACGCGGACGTGGTGATGGCCCTCCGGATCCAGCGCGAGCGGATGAGCGGCGGGCTCCTGCCCTCGCTGCGCGAGTACGCGGCCCGCTTCGGGCTGACCCTCGATCGGCTCGACCTCGCCCGCCCGAACGTGCTGATCATGCATCCCGGCCCGATGAACGAGGGCGTCGAGATCGCGCCCGAGGTCGCGGTCGACCCGCGCTCGGTCATCACCGACCAGGTCACCAACGGCGTCGCCGTCCGGATGGCGCTGCTGTACCTCCTGGCCGGGGCGGCCGGACAGCCGCGGAGCACGAGCGGTGGCTGAGGCGGTCGGGCTCGCCGGGAACGTCGAGGTCGGGCGTACGGTCGCCGCCCTCGTGATCAGCCGGGCCTGGCTCGTCGACCCGGCGAGCGGTCGCGAGGGCCCCGGCGAGATCGTCGTCGACGACGGCGTCCTGCGAAACGTGATCTGGCTCGATGGCGCCGACGCCGAGGGGATCGACGCGTCGGGCGTCGTCGTGGCGCCGGGCTTCGTCGACCTCCACGCCCACTTCCGGGAGCCCGGGTTCGAGGACGCGGAGACGGTCGCGACCGGGTCCGCCGCCGCCGCGCACGGCGGGTTCACCACGGTCTGCCTGATGCCGAACACGTCGCCGGCGATCGACGAGGCGAGCGTCCTCGCCCGCGTTCGCGAGGCGGCGACTCGATCGGGCTCGCCGATCGACGTCCAGGTCTACGGCGCGGTCAGCGTCGGATCGGGCCGGTGAGACGCTGGCCGCCCTCGGCGAGCTGGCCGACGGCGGGGCGATCGGGTTCAGCGACGACGGCGCTCCGGTCCGCTCCCCGACGATCCTGCGCAGCGCGCTCGTCTACGCGGGGATGCTCGGGCGACCGGTCGTCGACCATCCCGAGGATCCCGTCCTCACGGCCGGCGCCGAGGCGAACGAGGGCCTCGTCGCGACGATTCTCGGGCTCAAGGGCTGGCCGGCCGCGGCCGAGGCGTCGGCGGTCGCCCGCGACCTGGCGATCCTGGCCGACGCGCTGGCCGACGAGCCGCGGGCACGGCTCCACCTGACCCACCTGTCGACCGCCGCCTCGCTCGAGCTCGTCCGCCGGGCGAAGTCGGCCGGCCTCCCGGTCACCTGCGACGTGACGCCGCACCATCTCGCGCTGACCGACGAATGGGTCGCGGGGGCGCGCCGGTTCGCCTGGGAGGCGATCGACGCCGACGGCCGGCCGCGCAGCCCGTGGGCCGACGGCGCGCTCGTGGCGGCGCCCTACGACCCGGCGCTCCGGGTCAACCCGCCGCTCCGCTCGGCCGACGACGCCGCGGCGCTCATGGCGGCCCTCGTCGACGGGACGGTCGACGCGATCGCGACCGACCACGCCCCGCACACCCGGGTCGACAAGGAGGTCGAGTTCGGGCTGGCCGCGAACGGCATCTCGGGGATCGAGACGGCGCTCGGGCTCGTCCTTGCCGCCGTCGACGCGGGCCGCCTCCCGCTCGGCCGGGCAATCGCGCTGCTGACGACCGGTCCGGCCGCCGTCCTCGGCGGCTGGGGCTGGACCGGCTCGCGCGGGCTGGTCGAGGGGGCGCCGGCCGATCTGGTGGTGATCGATCGGTCGGCGACGTGGCGGGTCGAGCCGGCGGCGCTCGCATCGCGCGGCAAGAACTCGCCGCTGCTCGGGCGCGACCTGCCCGGCCGGGTGCTCCTGACCGTCGCCGGCGGGCGGCTCGCCCACGAGGACGCGGCTTGACCGAGGCTGATGCGGCGCGCGACTGGCTCGCCGGCCACGTCGCCCCGCTCGGGGTCCCCTACGAGCTGTTCCCGTGCGACCCGGCGCTGGCCGACACCGCCGCGTTCTGTGCGGCCTACGGGTTCTCGCCCGACGAATCGGCGAACACGATCGTCGTCATCGGCAAGTCGAACCCGCCGGTCTACGCCGCCTGCGTCGTCCTGGCCACGACCCGGCTCGACGTCAACCGGACCGTCCGCGAGCGCCTCGGGACGCGCAAGGCGTCGTTCGCCGGGGCGGACGAGACCCGGGCGCTGACCGGGATGGCGATCGGCGGCGTGACGGTGTTCGGACTGCCGCCCGACCTGCCGGTCCTCGTCGATGCCCGGGTGATGGACCGCGAGCGGATCGTCCTCGGGGGCGGCAGCCGCTCCTGGAAGGTGATCTCGACCCCGGCGATCCTGCGCGCGCTGCCACGGGTCGAGGTCGTGAACGGCCTGGCGAACGAGCCGCCGCCGGCCTGACCAGGGACCCGGATCGGGTCATCCCGATTCGGTCGGTGGGTCCTCCTCGGAGGGGCGAGCCGGCGGCTCGGCGGCGTGCTCCGGCGGCTCGGACGCCGGCTCCGTCGGAGCCGCCGTTGCGGTCCAGAACGCCGGTGCCGGCTGGACGTCCTCGGGACCCGGCGGCGGCTCTTCGGGCGCCGGCTCGCTCGCCCGCGCCCGGTCGGCCAGCCAGGCGTCGCGAAGTGGCTCCTCGCCGGCGAGCCACGGCGTCCCCGAGGCGCCGAGCTGGGTGCTGCCCTTCGGGCGGCCGAGCTGCTGGTCGACACGGAATTCCGGGTCCGGCTCGATCTCGCGGGCGTCGATCGGGCGCGGGCGATGGCAGCGGTAGCAGGTGGCGTGGGTCGGGTCGTTGAACGAGTGGCAGTTGTCGCACAGCCAGACCCGGTCGGGCAGGACCGACGGCTTCGGGGCGCGCCGGCCCGCGATCGCCCAGCCGGCCCACGCGGCGATCGCGAAGATGACGGCCACCGCGATCAGGTACAGGAGCGGGCTGTCCGGCATGCCCGATCAGCCCTCCGGCGGGAACGTCGTCTTGAGGGTGAAGGCGGCCGGCGTCGGACCGTCGGCGGCCAGCCGGTCGAGCCGCTCGCGGGCCTCGTCGACCGTCGGCCGATGGCCGGACGGCACCCACCACAGGACGAGGCTCGGACCGTCGAGTGGCTCGAACCACTCGCGCCGGCGCCGGAGGTAGTCGACGTGGGCCGTCTTGTAGGCGAAGGCGCGGAGCGACTCGATCGTCTCCCAGACCGTCAGGTTGACGATCATGAGCGGATCCTCGAACGCCCGGATCGTGGTCGCCGCCCCGAACTCGTCCTGGAGCCGCCAGACGAAGCCCGGGCTGGCGTCGCCCAGCCCGTTGATCAAAGCGAGGTTGTCGACGAAGTCGGCCAACGCCGGGTCGTCGAGCGGCGCGACCGTCCGGCCGATGTTGAGCTCGGCGACGTGGAAGGCCCGTGGACGGCCGGGGTCGGTCATGCGTTCGGGAGCGCCTCGTCGCCCGCCAGGCGGCGGAGGTCGTCGAGGATCTGGTCGATGTCGGCCTCGGTCGTCAGGTAGTTGACGATCCCGGCCCGGAGCCAGGTCGCGCCGCGCAGCCGGGTCGTCCCGATCCACGCGTCACCCGACCCCAGGACGGCCTCGTGGAGCCGGTCCTGGTGCGCGTCGAGCGCGGCCGGGTCGAGCCGCGCCGCGGCGGCCGCGCCACCGGGCAGGTGGCGGAAGCAGACGACCGACAGCTCGGGCTCGGCCGGGAGCGCCTCGAAGTCGTCGGCCTCGGCGCAGCGGGCGGCGAGGTAGGCGGCCAGGTCGTCGTTCGCCTCGACGAGCCGTCCGAGCCCGGTCGTCCCGAGGTGCTTCCAGCTGAGCCAGAGCTTGAGCGCGCGCCAGCGCCGGGTCCCCTCGAGCGAGCGCTGGTAGAAGTTGAGCTGGGCTCCCTCCTCGTCGTGACCGTCGTCGCCTTCGCCCGGATCGGGCGCGGCCTCGCCGCCCCGGTAGTACTCCGGGCTGTGGTGGTAGACCTCGAGCAGCTCGTCGCCCCGGCGGACGAGGAGCCCGCCGATGTCGTAGGCCTGGAAGAACCACTTGTGGGGGTCGATCGTGACGCTGTCCGCCTGGTGGAGGCCGGGCACGCGCGTCCGGTCGCGCTCCGACAAGAGGGCGCCGCCGCCGTAGGCCGCGTCGACGTGGAGCCACAGGCCCTCCCGCTCGGCGACGTCGGCGAGCTCCTCGGTCAGGTCGACCGACCCGGTGTTCGTCGAGCCCGCGACGGCCGAGATCGCCCACGGGCGGAGCCCGGCGGCCCGGTCGGCGGCGATCGCCTCTGCGACGGGCGCACCGCGCAACCGGAATCGGTCGTCGGCAGGGACGAGATGGAGCGTGCCGGTCGGGAAGCCGAGCTCGTCGAGCGCCCGGGCGATCGAGAAGTGGGTCTGCTCCGACGCGTAGACCCGGGCGCCCTCGAGCTCCCGCCCGCGGGGTGGCCGGTCGAGCCCGCCGATGCGGCGGAGGTGGACGTCACGGGCGACGGTCATCGCCATGAGGTTGGCCATCACCCCGCCAGAGGTCAGGATCCCGAACGACTCCGGTCCGTACCCGACCAGGTCGCACAGCCAGCGCCCGACCTCCTCCTCGACGAACGCCCCGGTCGGGCCGGCGTGCCACACGTCGATCCCCTGGTTCGCGAACTGGGCGAGGAGCTCGCCGACGATCGACATGGGGAGCGGCGGCGGGGTGAAGTAGCTGAGCGTCCGGGGGTGCCAGGCGTTGAGCTGATACGGGGCGAGACGCGTCCGGAACTCGGCCAGGACATCGGCCGATGCCGTGGGCCGGGCCGGCGCGGGACCCGGACCGTCACGCGGGCCGAGAGGCTCCGCCGCATAGAAGGCCCGGCGCAGCTCCGCATAGGCCGTCGGAGTCCCAACGGACCGGCGGAGGGCCTCATCGAAGAGGTAGTCGAGCCCGGTGGCCCAGGCTTCCCGGCCGAGCGCCTCGAGCGCCGGACGCGACGCCCCGACGTCGTCGACGCCGATCAGCCCCGGCTCGGGGTGCCAGCCGAAGCGCGATGCGGCTGACGGGCGGCTCGAGCGCGAGCGGGTGGCCATCGTCCGATGGTACGGCCCCGGCGGCGTCCCGCGCCCGACTCCCGTATCGTTGCCGCTCGTGACCGAGCCGACCGACACGCCCGAGCCGAGCCCTCAAGTCGACGCCGGGCCCTCCACCGGTGCGGCCGGCCCGCACCGGCCAAGCGGGGCGATCAACCAGCCGCCCGTCCAGTACAAGGGCGAGCCGCTTGAAGCCGAGCGCGGCCCGGGACTGGGCTGCTTCCGCTTCCAGCTCGTCCTGCTGGCGATCCTCGTCATCGCGACGCCGCTGAGCGTCGGCCGCGTCCCGGAGGCGGTCTCGGCCATCCTCCTCGGGATCACGATCCTGCTTCTCCTGGTCAGCGGCCAGACGATCATCTTCCTGCTCCGGCTCGTGGCCGCCGACCGCCGCGGCCGGCGCCAGCCGCTTGCGCGCCCGGACGCCGACCGTCGGCCAGCTCGAGGACGCCGGCTCTCAGGACGACGCCGGTCCCGGCGAGGACGGCGGTGCGGACACCGTCTCCGCGCAGGCCGGCGACACGAGCGGCGGTGACGCCGGACCCGACTCGCCCGGCTCGGGCCCCGTGCGACAATAGCGGCCGACCTGTCGCCGTTCGAGGAGGATCGTCGCCCGTGCCCGTGCTCGCGACCTACTTCTCGGTGCGTCGCGGCCGCGATCCGTTCTTCAAGTTCTTCATGAAGACCATCTTCCCGAGGCAGGTGAGGGAGTACGAGGAGAAGTTCGGGATCAGGTTCATTGGCTGGTACAACGTGGCGCACGGCTGGGACTTCGACAACGTGATCCTCCTGGAGCTCCCCGACTACGCCACCCTGGACAAGCTGGAGAAGGACGAAGCCACCCGCGCGCTCGGTCACCGGGCGGGCGAATGGATCTTCGAGCGCCACCACTCGATGTTCCTCCGCGAGCGGATGGGCACCGACCTCGAATACCACCCGTAGGAGGCCGATCGATGGACGCCAGCCGCAGCGAGCTCCTGGGAGCCCTCGCCTCCGACGCCGCCCTCGAGCGGGGCGACTTCCTGACCACCGCGACCGAACAGCTCAGGCGGTTCCTCGACGCGAACGGGGGGCGGATCACCGCGCTCGGCGGGCTGACCCTGATCGACGAGGACCCGGACTTCCTGTCGATCGCCCCCGACCTGACCTTCCGCAGCCGGAGCCGCTACCTCGACGACGCCACCGGCGAATGGGTGAGCGAGACCGAGATCATCGAGACCGCCGGTGAGCTCGTCGAGCTCTACAACCCGGCCGACGTGTACGCCGCGTTCGCCGAGGCCGCCCGCGAG
This sequence comes from uncultured Chloroflexia bacterium, assembly GCA_963708065.1. GTDB lineage: Bacteria > Chloroflexota > Limnocylindria > Limnocylindrales > CSP1-4 > Chersky-267. The sequence continues at coordinate 164,026 of CAVPRZ010000009.1, read as the reverse complement.
GCCGCCGGGCTGCCGCCCGAGCCGACCGGCGCGGAGGACCTCCTCGAGGTCGCCCACATCCCGACGTCCGACGCGGTCGGGCTCGACGACGCCTATGCCGCCGCCGCCGACCAGTGGGCGGCCGGCGAGAGCCGGCTGGCCGAGCCACCGGACGAGGAGACCGCGGCGCAGCGGCTGTACGACCTGGCCCTGTCGTTCCAGGAGCGCAGCCAGCAGGCGGAGGCCCGCCTGCTCGAGGACTTCGCCGACGTGTCGGCGCGGGTGAGCGAGAAGCTCGGCGACGTCGTGGTGGTCGACGACGACGACGAGCGGCTGATCCTCAAGGCCGGCGTCGGGTTCCGCGGCGAGGTCGTCCCGGACGACGCCGACGGTGAGTGGCGGAACCTCCAGAGCCCCGACGAGGTCGTCGAGTTCTACGACCCGACGGACGTCTTCGGCGACCTCGCCGATGCGCTGGCCGAGGCGTTCCCGTCGGTCGCCCCGGAGCTCGAGCCCGGCGAGGTCGGCGAGGAGGAGGCCGATGCCGAGGGAGCCGAGGGCCCCAAGGCCGAAGGAGCCGAGGCCGAAGACGAGGACTCGGCCGGGGGGGATGAGGATCGCGACGACGCCCCCGACCGGGACGGCACCGGGGACACCGGCCGCGCGTGACGATGCGCCTGGCCACGGCCGAGCTCGTCGACAGTCGCGAGATTCTGCCCCGCCAATGGCTCCAGGCGTACCACGCGCCCGCGCTCGCCAGCGGGGCGCGAGCCGGCCAGTTCATCCACATCCGGCCGGGTGACTTCTCGGGCCTGATCCTTCGTCGGCCCTTCTCGTTCAACACGGTCGACCCGGCGACCGGCGTCCTGACGATCCATTTCCGGGCCGTGGGACGGGGGACCGACTGGTTCACCCACCTGCGCGCCGGTGACGGCGTCGACATGCTCGGCCCGCTCGGCCGGCCGTTCGAGGTCGACCCGCGCAACCGGCACCTGCTCCTCATCGCCGGCGGGCTGGGGATCGCCGGAGTGCGGATGCTCGCCGACGAGGCGATCCGCGACGGTCGCCAGGTCGTCCTGCTCTTCGGCGCCGCCACGGCCTCCGAGGTCTACCCGTCCAGCCTGCTCCCCGACGAGGTCGAGTACGTCGTCGCGACCGACGACGGGTCGCTCGGCCACCACGGCTTCGTCACGGACCTCGTCCCCGAGTACGAGGGCTGGGCGGACCAGGCGTTCGCCTGCGGTCCGGCCCCGATGCTCGCGGCCCTCGCCCGGCTCGCCGCGGGACGGCGGGAGCGGCTTGGGGTGGCCAAGCTGGGGCGCAAGCGCGGCGCCGGCAGGACCGACCCGCCCGGCTCGCCGGCGGCCCGGCGGAAGGCCTTCCTCCAGGTCTCGATGGAGCAGAACATGGGCTGTGCGGTCGGTGCCTGCCTCGGCTGCGTCGTGATGGGCGCCGGCGGCCAGCCGCAGCGGGTCTGCCGCGAGGGTCCGGTGTTCGCCGCCGAGGAGCTCGACTGGGAGGCTGGCTGGTGAGCGACCGATGAAGGCGAAGCGGAAGGTGGTCGTCGGGGGCAAGGTTCACGCGACCCGATACCTGAAGACCGCGCAACGCCCGGCGTCCGGACCGGTCGCCGCCCGGTCGGCTGTCGCGGGCGCCCGCTCCGACCGTCCGGTCGCGGCGGTCGGCAGTCGGGCCGGCGTCCCCGACGGCCGCCGCTCGATCGACGAGGCCAGGCCGGTCGACCTGTCGGTCGAGCTGGCGCCCGGGCTCCGGCTGGCCAACCCGATCCTCGTCGCCTCCGGCACGTTCGGCTACGGGATCGAGTACGGCGACGTCGTCGACGTCGAGCGGCTCGGAGCGATCTGCTGCAAGGGGACGACGCTCAAGCCGCGGATCGGCAACGTGCCCCCGCGGGTGACCGAGACGCCGGACGGGATGCTCAACTCGATCGGCCTCCAAAACCCGGGGGTCGACGCGGTGATCGAGCGCTACGCCCCGACCTGGGCCGGCTGGCGCGTGCCAGTGATCGTCAACGTGGCCGGCGAGTCGATCGACGACTACGTCGAGGTCGCCCGCCGGCTCGACGGCGTGCCCGGGGTCGCCGGCATCGAGCTCAACATCAGCTGTCCGAATGTCGGCAAGGGCGGGCTCCAGTTCGCGATCGACCCCGATGCCGCCGGAGCGGTCACGGCAGCGGTCCGTCGCGCCTCCGACCTGCCGCTCCTCGTGAAGCTGTCGCCGAACGTGGCCGACGTCCGGCCGATCGCCCGGGCGATCGAGAAGGCGGGTGCGGACGCGATCACGGCGATCAATACCCTGTCCGGGATCGCCGTCCGGCCCGACCGGACCCGGCCGCTCCTCGGCAACGTCTATGGCGGCCTGTCGGGGCCCGCGATCAAGCCGGTGGCCCTGCGGATCGTCTACGAGGTGACCCAGGTCGTCGACATCCCGGTGGTCGCGATCGGCGGCGTCTCCGAGCTGTCCGACGCGCTCGACTTCCTGGCGGTCGGTGCGGTCGCGGTCCAGGTGGGGACGGCCCTGTTCGCCGACCCGACGCTGCCGATCCGGATCGTCGACGGGCTCGCCGCGGAATGCCGCCGGCGCGGCCTCGACAGCTACCGCCCGCTCATCGGGACCGCGCTGCCGCGGAAGCCCTCCGCCCCATCGGCGAAGGGCGTCGAGTACCGGCCTTGATCGAACCGATCTTGCCTTCCACCTTGGCGCGAAGTTCTCTCTTCAGGTAAACGCGACGGCACAGTGGGGCGTCTGCACCTCGTGGCGTCAAACGAAGCAGCCTCGGCCCTTCAACCGGAGCCGAGCGTGGCACCCGCTTCCGACGTGCAGGCGCTCTATGAGCGTCGCGCGGCCCAGCTGTGGGCATTCGGCCGGCGTCTCGGTCTGACCGCGGACCAGGCAGAGGACGCGGTTCAGGAGGCATTCGCACGACTCGTTCGGACGATGCAGCTGGAGGGCGCGGTGCGGCAGCCCGACGCGTGGCTGTTCAGGACCGTCCACAACCTGGCGATGGACCACTTCCGCCGGGCCGGACGGGTACGCGACATCAGCGTCGGTGGAAGGGAGCGTGGCGATTCCGCCTCTCCGGGCTCGTCCGGCGACCTCGATGAACGGACGATGGACCTGTGGACCGCCGTCGACCGATTGCCAGAGCGCCAGCGGGCAGTCGTCTATCTGCGCTACCGCGTCGACTTCGACTTCAGGACGATCGCCCGGATCCTGTCGATCAGCGAAGTCGGCGCACGTGCCAACGCATTCCGCGCACTCGCCCGACTCCGTCGCGAGGTGGACCGATGACCAGAGGCGATCCCATCGAAGCGATCCTCCGCCAGCCACCACCTGACGAGCGCGGATACGCGCCGCCTGGGCTGCGGTCGAGTGCGCGACTCGGCCGCCCTGCGGACCCCATGTGGCGCGACACCGGCCGTCCCCCCAGCCGATCGATCATGTTCGCGGTTGCTACGATCCTGGTCGCGCTGACAGTCGGCGTCATCGCGCTCATCGGGGGCGTCGCTCACAGCCCCCAGGCGGGCGAGCCCACGACGCCGCCCACCAGCTCGCCGTCGGCGGATGTGTCAGGGCCGGCCCGTGCCCTCGGAGTCGATCCTCAGGCCGTGATCCGGACGGCCGATGGCTACGTCGCGGCTCGCCGGAATGACGGCGCCGTCGAGCTTGCCGTCGCGCAGCCGTCCTCCGAGGGTTGGTCCAGCCGGGTCCTCGCATCGTTCATCGAACCACCGGGCTTCGGTGGGTCGGCGTCATTCGAGGTGACCTGCGATCCGAGCTTCGCCCTCCGGCAGCCGAACTTCGTCTACGGGGACTTCCAGGGCGCCAGCGGCACGCCAGCGGCCACCATCAGGGTGACGGGTCTGAGCGGGTCGGGGTCGCCGTTCGGTATCGGCCCATGGCTGGTGGCGTTCTCGTCTGAGGGTCCCATCCACGACGTCCACTACGAGCTCACCGCCGACCGTGGGCAGCAGTACCGCCCGGAGCCGATCGGCGGTGGGTCCTTCCACGACCCGCAGCGATGCGGAACGGTCGAGGACCTGGCGAAGACGCCGGAGCCGAGTGCTCCTGCTTCGCTGGCGGCAGGGTTTGGCCGACTGGTTCTTGAACCGGGCCAGGTCACCTACAACAACGAGCCCGCGCCAACGGGTCCGGTCGCGTCCTACCCGCTGAGAATCGTCGCGGGGGATGGCAGCACCGTGTACCAAACGCAGATGACCGGGGAGCAATCGGTTCCCGTTGCGTCCGGCACCTACAGCATCGAGGTCGAAGGCGGGTTGAATGACTGCGACGCGTCGGTGTCGGTCAAGTCCGGTACGACGACTGTCGTGTTCATCGAGTGGTTCGCTGGCGGATGTCAGATCACACTGGAGGCACAGAAGTAGTCCAGGCGCCATCCGCGGGGTCGAACGGCATCCAGGCGGCGAAGGGTAGCTCTTGGCCGTCATCGCCTGGAACCCGCATCCTGTCCGCACCGCTAGACTGTCCGGCGATGACCACGATTCGCGCCGCCATCGACGAGGCCGCCCGGGCGGCCATCGCCCGCCGGACCGAGGAGCTGTTCCGGCGCTCCGGGGCCCTCCGCGAGGGCCACTTCCTGCTCAAGAGCGGGCGCCACTCCGACGCCTACCTGGAGAAGTTCCAGGTCCTCCAGGACACGGCCGCGACGAGCGAGCTGTGCGGGTTCTGGACCGCCCGGCATCGCGACCAGGATGGCGTGGGCACGGTCGACCTCGTCGCGGGACCGACGACCGGCGGGGTGATCCTGGCCTTCGAGACCGGCCGCCAGCTGCGGACCCGGGCGATCTTCGCCGAGGAGGTTCGGGGCGACGACGGCGTCGTCCGGCGAGAGTTCCGGCGCGGCTTCACCATTCAGCGCGGGGAGCGGGTCATCCTCGTCGACGACATCCTCACGACCGGCGGCTCGCTCCTGGCGATGATCCCGGCCATCGAGGCGGCCGGCGGCGAGATCATCGACTGCCACGTGCTCGTCGACCGGTCCGGCGGGACCAATACGCTCGCCTCGCCCGCGACCGGGCGGGTCTACCCGCTCAGCGCCCTGTGGGTCCTCGACCTGCCGACCTGGGAGCCGGGCGACGCGACCTGCCCGCGCTGTGCCGCAGGCGAACCGGTCGAGACGCCCGGCAGCACCGGCGCGGCCGGCCTGCACGGGTGATCCGCCGGACCGCTGCCCCGGGGCGCCTTGTTGGACCGTTGTCCGGGATCGGCTTCCTGATCGCGCTGGCCCTCGTCGTCGTCGCCTGCGGGGGCGCCGCGGAGACACCACCCTTGGCCGCGTTCACGCCGCCGCCGCGCACCTCGAGCTCCGCCGAACCCTCCGCCAGCGAGGAGGTTCCCGGATCGCCGATCGCCGGAGTCGTGACCGCGGTCGACTCTGCCGGCCTGAGCGAGGTCAAGGGGTTCACCCTACGCACGGTCGGCGGGGCGGACCTGACGTTCGTGATCGGCACGCTCGAGAACGGTGACGAGTTCCCGCCCGGCCACCTGGCCGAGCACATGGCGGCGGCCGACCCGATCCTCGTCTACTTCCGCCCCGAGAACGGGGCTCTCGTCGTCTACCGGCTCGAAGACGCCCCCTGATCAGCGAACGGCGGCGATGGCCGCCGTGAGCTCCTCGTCCGAGACGACCGCCTCGAACGAGCCGCGGACGACCCCCGACCCATCGACCACGAACACCCACGGCTCGGAGAGCAGGCCCCAGGCCCGCGCCGCGTCGGTCGGCTGGAGCTGGTTGTTCGCGTCGAGGACGGGCTGCAGGTGGCCGTCGGTGTACTGGAGCTGGTACGGCTCGACGTTGATGAAGAGCATCCCCGGCTCGCCCTTGGCCACCGCCTTGATCCTGTCGAGGGTGGGCCCGCACTGCTTGCTGACGCAGAACGCCGGCGTCGCGAACACGAGGACGAACGGCTTGTGCTCGCTCAGCGCCTCGTCGACCGAGGTCGTGTAGAACGACGGGTCCGGCGACGGGTCGGTCGCGATCCTGGCGATGTCGGCCGGCGTCGCAGCGGTCGGGGTCTTCGTCGCCGGTGCCTTGCCGCCGAGCGGGATCGCCAGGCCAGTCTGGCTGACCTGGAACTGGACGCCGACGGTGCCCGGCTGGACGTCCCCGCCGCTCGCGCTGAACGACGCGATCCAGTCGCCGGCGGACGGGAACGTCACGTCGATGACGTAGACTCCGCGCTCGTCCGGGATCGCCCAGATGAACGTCGCGGGCTTCGGCGGGATCGGCGCCGGCGGGCTGCCTGCGGCCCCCGAGGCGCCCGGTTCTGGTGACCCGGCCGGCACCGGGGTGAACCCGACCTGGACGGCCAGGGACGGCGACGCGATCGTCTTCGTCCCCGCCGCGTCGAGGATCCCGAACAGGAAGCGGTTCTGCCCGACGATCGCCTCCGACGAGATGACCTGGGGGATGAACGGCGCGCTGCCGCCGACGGTGCTCGGCGAGGCGGCCGTCCGTGCGGTCGCCTCGGTCCCGGCGCCCGACGCCGCGCACGCGCCGGCGACGAGGGCGATCGAGCCGACCGCAGCGAGGAATCGGAGGAGGCGTCGGGGGTGCACGCCGGCATCCTACCCGCGACCGCTCGACCCCGCCTTTCGCGCCGGTCCCTGCGCGACGCCGGCGGCTAGAATGCGCCGGTGACCCGCTTCCAGAAGCTCGCCGCGACGACCGTCGCCGGGACCCTCCTGCTGGTGACCCTCGGGGTCGTCGTGCGGGCGACGGACTCCGGGCTCGGCTGTCCGGACTGGCCGTTCTGCTACGGCCAGGTCCTCCCGTCGCTCGGCGACTCGAAGGCCTGGATCGAGTGGCTCCATCGGACGGTCGCCGCTGTGCTCGGACTGCTCATCCTTGCCCAGGCCGTCGTCGCCTACCGGGACCACCGCGATCGGCGGTCCCTGGTCTGGGGGTCGCTTGGCGCGGTTGCCCTCGTCGGGTTCCAGGCCTATCTCGGACGGCAGACGGTCCTCGAGGGGAACACCGCCGAGTCGGTGACCGCGCACCTCGCGACGTCGCAGGCGCTCCTCGGGCTGCTCGTCTACCTGCTCGTCCGGTCGTACTTCCCCGCCCGGATCGGCGGACGCGGGTCGAGCCAGCGGTTCACGCTGCTCGCCGCGTTCGGCGCCGCCGCGACCTACGCCCTGCTGCTGTTCGGCTCGCAGGTGACCGCGAGCGTTGGGACGCACGGGTCACTCGTCTTCCCCGACTGGCCGTTGATGGGCGGGACGCTCTTCCCGCCGCTGACCGACCTGACGTCGGCCGAGGTGCTCCACCGCTGGGTCGCGATCATCGTCGGGCTCATCGTCGCCGTGATCGCCGTCGCCGCCATGCGGACGCAGCGCGACCATCCCGTCCTCGTCCGCCTCGCGGTCTCGGCCGCGGTCGTCTATCTCGTCCAGGCGCTCGTCGGCGGGCTGCAGGTCGTGACCGGCCTGGAGGCCTGGACCCAGACGCTCCACGTCGCGTTCGGGGCGCTCAGCTGGGCGCTCATGGTCGCAGTCGCGGTCGCCGCCTACTACACCGCGCGGGTGACCCCCGCCGTGGGCCTGCCCGGACCGGGCTCCGGCGTCGCCGCCGGCGATGGGGTCGGCCGGCCGGCCGGCTCGTCCCCGACGGCCGGCGACACGCTCCGGGCCTACGTCGCCCTGACGAAGCCGCGGATCATCGAGCTGCTCCTCGTGACGACGGTCCCGGCGATGGTCCTCGCCGCACGGGACGTGCCCGGGATGGGGATCGGCCCGTGGTCCTGGCTCGTCCTGTGGACGCTCGTCGGTGGCTCGCTCGCGGCGGGCAGCGCGAACGCGATCAACTGCTACCTGGACCGTGACATCGACGAGCTCATGGTCCGGACCCGCCGGAGGCCGCTGCCGGCCCACCAGGTCGAGCCCGAGCGGGCGGTCGTCTTCGGGATCGTCCTCGGTGCCGTCGCGCTCGTCGTGATGGCCTGGTTCGTCAACCTCGTGGCGGCCTTCCTGACCCTGCTCGCGATCGCCTTCTACGTCGTCGTCTACACGATGATGCTCAAGCGGTCGACACCGCAGAACATCGTGATCGGCGGGGCGGCCGGCGCGCTGCCGCCGGTCATCGGCTGGGCCGCGGTCACCGGCTCGGTGGCCCTCCCGGCGCTCATCCTGTTCGCGATCGTCTTCTACTGGACGCCGCCCCACTTCTGGGCGCTCTCGCTCCGGATCAGGAAGGACTACGAGGCCGCCCGGGTGCCGATGCTGCCGGTGGTCCGGGGCATCCCCGAGACGACCCGCCAGATCGCGCTCTACACCCTCCTCCTGGTGGCGATCTCGCTCGTCCTGTTCACGGTGGCCCGGATGGGCCCGATCTACCTCGTGGCGGCGCTCGTCCTCGGCGGGATCTTCGTCTGGCAGGCGTACCGGCTGTGGCGGGTCGGGACGTCGGAGGAGCACTCGACGGCCGGGGCGATCCGGCTCTACCGCTACTCGATCACGTACCTGACGCTGCTGTTCGCCGCGGTCGCGGTCGACGCCCTGGTCGCCATCGCGCTCGGCTAGGTCGGGCGGCCCGCCGGTCCACCGGCGCCGTCGCCGGCGAGCCGACCCAGATCGTCGAGGAGCGCGTCCGGCGAGACCGGTCGCCCGAGGAACGCCGCGAGGACGTCGCCGGGCTCGCGCTCGCCGCCCCATCGGTAGATGGCTTCGCTCACCGCGTCGTACCAGCCCGGGTCGCCGGTCAGCCAGTCGCCGCGGAGCTCGCGCAGCCGGGCGCGCAGGTCGGCGGTGACGATCGCCCCGAGGCCGTAGTTGACCATGTAGCCGGGGGACTGGACGAGCTGGCCGCGGATCGCCCACCACGACCACTCCGGGTGCGGCACCACACCGAGGTAGGACGACGTGATCTCGGTCCACACGTCGTTCGGAGCGCGGTCTGGAGCCCGGTGGAGCTCGATCTCGAACAGCGACCAGGCGACGTCGCGGACGACGTCCCCGTAGCGAGCCCGGAGGCCGACCTCCAGCGGCACGGACCGCCCCAGGCGGGCGCGCCTGCCACGCGGGCTCGTAGAGGTCCCAGGCGACGAGGTCCCCGAGCGCCTCGATGAACGTCGTGTGCGCCTCGCGCAGGACCGCGAACGCCGGTCGGGTCCGGATCGCCCGGGAGTGGATCGCGTGACCCGTCTCGTGGAGGAGCTCGCCGAGGTCGACGACCCGTGGGTGGCCGTAGCCGGCGAGGACCCACTGCTCGCCGGACGTCCAACCGGCAGGCGTCAGGCGCGGGACGTCGACGTCGAGCATGAACGCCACCGGGACGGGTCCGCGCCCGGGTCGCGGCTCGAGGTCGTACTGGATTCCGAGGGTCGCCGGGTCGGCCCCCAGGGCCGTGTAGGAGGCGTCGTTGATCGCGCGGAGCTCGGCGAGTGACAGCTCGGCGGCGTACGAGCGAGCGAATGCCCCGGTCGCATGGCGCTCGTTCCATGGCTCGATCGGTCCCGTCACGGCGGAATCGCGCCACGTCTCGAGGATCGCCCGGAGCCACGGCTCCACAGACGCCGGGTCGATGCCCAGCGCCCGGGCATTGGCGTCGACCGGCGAGCCGTCACGGCGCCAGGCCTCGGCGCTGGCACGCAGGGCGACCCGGTATGGGCTGGCTGGCCCGCCGTCGCCATCGACCGATCGCCAGACGGGTTCGAGCGCCAGGAACAGGCGACGGCGCACGGCCGCGTCCGGCTCGGTGGCGAGTCGGGCCAGGAGCTCGAGCCGATCGACCGTCCGTCCGTCGAGATCGACCGACTCCGCCGCGGCCCCGTAGGCGGCCGTCGTTCGGACCAGGAGCGCCGGTAGCCCGTCGGTCTCGAGGACGGCCTCGGCCGGCCGGTCGTCGTCGACCCCGCCCGGCGGGGTCTCGACGGCAAGGCTCAGCGACGGGTCGCCCGACGCGAGGAGGCCGACCGTCTCGCGCATCGCGTCGATCGCGCGGCGGTCGTCCGGGTCACGCCCATCGGCCGGGAGGGCGTCGAAGTCCTCGAGAGCGTCGATCGCGGCGCTCACCGCCGCTCGCTCTCGCTCACGGGCGCGGATGACCCCGGTGGGCGCGCCGGCCCGGACGATCGCTGCGATCTCGGCCCGGTTGTGGGCCGCCCACGCATCGGCGAAGAGCGTCTCGACCTCGGCAAGGGACCGGGCGCCGCCGGGCGTCACCCGAGGTCCTTCCGCAGGACCCGCTCCCACGTCGGGCTCATCGAGCCGGGTCCGTCCCGCCACCCGGCGGCAGCGGGCCTCGCGGGTCGATCGGGACCAGGCGACTCAGGCCCAGCATCGCTTCGAACGCGGCCGCCGCGGACAGCAGGGCGACCTCGCCCCGGGGCCGGCCGACGAGCTGGAGGCCGACCGGCCGACCGTCACGGGTGAAGCCGCACGGGACGGAGATGGCGGGGCACGAGGTCAGCGTGATCGCCGAGGTGATCCGGAGCCACTCGACGTAGTTGTCGAGAGCGATCCCGCCCAGCTCCCGGATCCAGCGGGTCTCGACCGCGAACGGCGGCACGATCGCCGCCGGACAGGCGAGCAGGTCGAAGGTCCGGAAGAACTCGGCGACCCGCCGGTAGATGGCGCCGCGGGCGAGCTCGGCCCGGGCGAGCTCGACCGGCGTGACCCGCAGCCCGCGCTCGATGTTCCAGACGACGTCCGGCTTGAGCTGGTCTCGGCGCGTCTCGTAGAGCGGGAGGAGATCGGCAACGAACCCGACGGCGCGGAGGACCGTGAAGGCCTCGGGCGCGTCGCCGAGGTCGGGGCAGGCGTCGTCGACGCCGGCACCCAGCTCCTCGAACCGGCGCGCTGCCGAGGCGCAGATGTCCGCCACCTCGGGGTCCACCGGGACGATCCCGAGATCGGGCGAGAAGGCGATCCGGCGGGGCGGTCGTCCGATCGCCGCGGCGGCCTCGAACGACTCCCCGGGCGCGTCGAAGGCGAGCGGGTCCTCCGGGTGGCCACCGGCCATGGCGTCGAGCATGAGCGCGACGTCGCCGACGGTCCGGCCCATCGGGCCTTCCACCGACAGCGTGTCGAACGGTTGCTCGCGCGGGCCGTGGGCGACCCGGCCGGGGCTCGGCCGGAGGCCGACGACCGAGCAGAAGCTCGCGGGCGTGCGCAGGCTGCCACCGAGGTCGGAGCCGGTCGCCAGCCAGACCTGACCTGCGGCAAGGGCGGCCGCCGACCCTCCCGAAGAGCCGGCCGGGGTCAGGGCCGTGTCCCACGGGTTGCGCGTCTCGCCGAAGACCTCGTTGAAGGTGTTCGCCCCGGCGCCGAACTCCGGCGTGTTCGACTTGCCGATGACGATCGCGCCGCGCTCCTCCAGCCGCTCGACCAGGAGGTCGGAGCGGTCGGGCACGTGGTCAGCGTAGATCGACGAGCCGTACGTCGTGCGGACCCCGGCGACGTCGGTGAGGTCCTTGACCGCGATCGGCAGGCCGGCGAGCCAGGGACCGGCGGACGGCGCGCCGGCCTGACCGGAGACGATCCGGCGGGCATGATCGCGAGCTCGATCGAGGCACAACGTGGGCAGGGCGTTGAGGGCGCCATCGGTCGCCTCGATCCGCGCCGCGGCCGCGTCGACCAGCTCGAGCGGCGAGACCTCGCCCCGGCGCAGGAGCCCCACGGCTTCGCGGGCCGTGAGCGAGATCAACCCGGCGTCTGCGGTCATCGCCTCGTCGTGCCCGTTGTTCGCGCCGGGTGGACGGCGCCCCTGTCGGCCATTATCGGTGAGCTGCGGAGGCGGCACCGGCGACGACCGGCCGGATCCGGTGCACCCGAGCGGGTGCGGTGGCACACTCCGCACGATGCATCTCCATTTCCTGGGAGCCGCCACGACCGTGACCGGCTCCCAGTTCCTGCTGACGACCGAGCGGGCGCGCGTCCTCATCGACTGCGGGATGTTCCAGGGCAGCCCGAACGAGTCGATCCGCAACCGGATCCCGCTCGCCTACGACCCGGCCGAGCTCGACGCGATCCTGCTGACCCACGCTCACCTCGACCACTGCGGGCTGATCCCCCACGTCGTCAAGGAGGGCTTCCACGGGCCGATCTGGGCGACCGACGGGACGATCGAGCTCGCCCGGCTCGTCCTCCTCGACTCGGGCAAGCTCCAGGAGGAGTTCGCCAAGCGGGGCATGCGCTGGGAGCGCCGCCACCCGGACGAGGCAGTCGAGGAGGACCGTCGCGACTGGGCCGCCTACCAGGCGGCGATCGAGCTCGCCCAGCGGGGCGAGGCGGCGACCGAGACCCCGCCCGCGACCCAGCCGATGCCGGCGGTCGTCCCGGGCAGCGCGGTCACCGGGGAGCACGTCCCGACGACGATCGAGCCGAACGGGCCGGCCACGGCCGGGCCGCCCGGTGGTGTCGAGCGGCGCGTCGCCCAGGGCCCGCGGCGAGACCCGGCTCACTTCGGCCGGCGCCGGTTCGACGTCGCGCTGATGATCCCCCAGGAGGGCGGCGGAGCGGCCGATCCCGTCGTGGCGCCGTCGACGTTCGCGGCGCTGACGACCGAGGTGACGGCGCCGGCCGCGACACGGTTCACGATCGCGCCCGACCCGGAGGTCGCGCTGCGGGCGCAGCCGGCCAGGATCGAGGTCGACCTCGACGAGCCGCTCTACGACGAGGCCGACGCCCGGGCGTCGCTCGACCGCTTCCACGGCTTGGCCTACGACCAGGAGGTCGAGGTCGCGCCGGGGATCCACGCGACGTTCGTCGACGCCGGGCACATCCTCGGCTCGGCGATCATCCGGCTGCGGGTCGTCGAGCGCGAGGGTGGGCCCGAGCGGCGGCTCGTCTTCTCGGGCGACCTGGGCCGGACGGGCACGCCGATCCTGCGCGACCCGACGGTCGTGACGGACGCCGACTACGTCCTCGTCGAGTCGACGTACGGCAACCGTGAGCACGAGCCGCAGGAGGAGTCGGTCCGCATCCTGGCCGAGACCATCCGCCTCGTCGCCGAGCACGACGGCGTGCTTCTCGTCCCGTCGTTCGCGATCGGCCGGACCCAGGAGGTGGTCTGGGAGCTCGACCGGCTGATCTCGGCCGGGCAGATCCCGCAGCTGCCGCTCTACCTCGACTCGCCGATGGCCTCGAAGGCCTCGGACATCTACCGCGCCCACCCCGACTACTACGACACGGAGACGAGCGACCTCCTCGCGCGACACGAATCCCCGCTCGACTACCCGAACCAGATCGTCACCAACGACGTTCGACAGTCGGAGGCGATCCAGCGCGCCAAGCGGCCGTACATGATCGTCGCCTCGAACGGGATGCTGACCGGCGGCCGGGTCGTCGGCCACCTGCGTAACCTCATCGACGACCCGAGCGCCGTCCTCCTGTTCGTCGGCTACCAGGGCGAGGGCACGCTCGGCGCCCATCTCCAGGCCGGGGCGAAGACGGTCAGGATCGACGGCCAGCAACGCCAGGTCCGCTGCCAGATCCGCTCGATCAGCGGCTTCTCGGCCCACGCCGACGAGTGCGAGCTCCTGGCCTGGCTGGCGAACTTCGCCCGCGGCAAGCGACCCGGTGACCCGGGCTTCCCGCGTCGTGTCTTCCTGGTCCACGGCGATCCGGACGCCCAGGCGGCCCTGCTGCCGAAGGTCCGCGCACTCGGGTTCGATGCGGAGATCCCGGTCTGGCACCAGGAGGTCGAGCTCGAATAGGTCGTGCCTGGAGTCGCGGGTGGGCGGCCCGCCGGCTCCGCTTGGCGGGCCTGCGGCCCGAGGCGCTGCGCCTTCGGGCCGCCCCGCCCGCTGGCAGACGCTCCCGACTCCCGATACGGGCGAACGGCACAGGAGTAGCCTTCTCGCCGTCCATTGGTCTGGAGTCGTGCCCAGACGGTCCTGTGACAACCGGCAGCCGCGGAGCTACCCGCGAACCTGACCGCTGGGTCCTCTCGCGGGGGTTGAGATGAACGCGAACGGGCTTGCGACTCGAACGTCGCCACGGTCGAGGCAACTCACGTGGCTCGTCCTGGTCGTCCTCCTGGCTGGGTGCGGACAGACGCCCCCATCCGCGAGCCCATCGGCCGCCGCGATCGCATCGCCGCCGCCCACGCCGACCGCCACGGTCGCGGCGACTCCGACGCCCGAGCCGTCGACCGCGCCGGGCGGCCTGGTCCCGGGCTCGGTGGCTGTCACCGTGTCGGATCGCCTACTCGTCCGCTCGAAGCCGCGCGTCAGCGACGACTCGGTCATGTACGAGCCGGTCCTGCCGATCGGCTCCGAGCTCCTCGTCCTGGGCGGCCCCGTGGTCGCCTCTGGGTACACGTGGTTCCATGTCGCTCCCACGTCGGTCACGCTGATCGGCGGCGTCACCGACGGCTGGGTCGCGATGGCCGCGCGAGACGGCACGCCCTGGATCGCGTTGTCCGACGCACCACTGGCCGGTCTCGAGCTCGCCCAGGCGGATGTCGCCCGGGCGCCGGCCTCTCCGGCTGCCGCGAAGCAGGCGGCCGGCTCGATCAACGCCTTCGGGCTCGACCTCTATCGCCGGCTTCTCGCCGGCTCCATCGGCGCGGACGAGAACGCGGTGTTCTCGCCGACCAGCGTCGCCCTCGCCCTGGCGATGGCTCGGGCCGGGGCCCGAGGGCAGACGGCCAGCCAGATGGACACGGTGCTGCGCACGAGTGGCTGGGACGCGCTCGGTGCCGGGCTGAACTCGCTCGATCAGTCGCTCGCGTCGCGCAATGCGACCTGGAAGGACGAGGAAGGCAATACTCACGCCCTCGCCCTCAAGGTCGCGAACGAGGGCTTCGCCCAGCGTGGCTGGTCGATCGAGCCGTCCTACCTGGACGCCATCGCCAAGGCGTTCGGGGCAGGATTGGGCCTCGTGGACTACGAGTCGGCCGTCGAGGCGGCTCGGAAGACGATCAACGACTGGGTCAGCCGACAGACCGCCAAGCGGATCCCCCAGCTCCTCTCCGCCCAGGACCTGACCGCCGCCACCCGGCTGGTCCTCGTCAACGCCATCTACATGAAGGCGAACTGGTTGCACGAGTTCGAAACCAATGCCACGAAGCCGAAGACCTTCACGCGGCTCGACGGGTCCAGGGTCAAGGTCCCGACGATGACGCTATACGGCGGACAGGAAGTCCCGCTCGCCGTCGGCAAGGGCTGGCAGGCGACCGAGCTCGACTACGCCGGCGGGCCGCCCTATTCGGGCTCGAGTTCGCTCGCGATGACCCTCATCCTGCCCAACGACCTGGCGACGTTCGAGAAGGGCCTGAACCCGACGAAGTTGCGCTCGATCACGAACGCCCTGGCAACCGAGCGCAAGCGACTGTTGAAGACCGTCGACTCGCCGTCCGACGAGCCAGGGTGCGGGACCTTCGCCTACGCGGTCGATCTGTACCTGCCCCGGTTCAGCACCGAGACGAAGGCCCGCCTGGTGCCAATCCTGCAGCAGCTCGGCATGACCGACGCCGTGAACCCTTCGACCGCGGACTTCACGGGGATCACCTCCGCCGAACCCCCGATCTACATCTCGGAGGTCATCCACCAGGCGAACATCGACGTCGACGAGAAGGGTACCGAGGCGGCCGCGGCGACCGCCGTGTTCATGGGTGCCACCGGTGGCTGCTCGGCGTCCCCAGCACGGACTCGCACTCTCAAGCTGGACAAGCCGTTCCTCTTCCTCATCCGCGACCTGGAGAGTGGCGCCATCCTGTTCATGGGCCGAGTCGTCGATCCGTCCGTGAAGGGGTGACAGGCGGCCGGTGCCAGAAACCGGGGCACGACACGCCACACTCGGGCACGGCTAGGTCTGGCGGACGTCCTTCGCTGCGGCGTCGGCGGCCGAGAGCATGAAGCCGTAGTCGGTGCCGAGGGTGGCCCACGCGAAGCCCTGCTCGCGCCGGGCCCGCGCCTGGGCGGCGGACAGGGTCCAGACGCCGGCCGGGATCGCGTGGGCCCGAGTGCGCTCCAGGATGAAGGCGATCGCCTTTTCGATGTCGGCGTGGCCGATGTCGCCGGTGTGGCCGAGCGCCGCGGCGAGGTCGTTCGGGCCGATGAGGATGGTGTCGATCCCCGCGACGGACAGGATCGCGTCGAGGTCCTCGATCGCCTCGCGCGTCTCGATCTGGATGCAGCAGACCACCCGCCCGTTGGCGGCGCCAAGGTACTCGGCGGTGTGGCGGCCGTACTCGGAGGCGCGCCGCGGCGCGATCCCGCGCAGCCCGACCGGCGGATAGCGGCACCAGGCGACCGCGCGCTCGGCGTCGGCCACGGTCCGGATCTGGGGCACGACCACGCCGGTCGCCCCCGAATCGAGGGCCTGCATGATCCGGACCGGCTCGTTCGCGCCCACCCGATAGAGGAGGGGAACTCCGCCGGCCCGGAGCGCGATCAGCATCTGGACCAGGTCCGCCGTCGCGATCGGACCGTGCTCGCCGTCGGCGACGAGGAGGTCGAACCCGGACCCCGCGAGGAGCTCGGGCACGGCCGGGTCGAGGAGCGTCAGCCACGTCCCGAGCAGGAACTCGCCCGAATCGAGTCGCCTCTTGAGGTCCGGAACCATCGGCGACGGGACGGGCTGGCTCATCCGCCCGAGTGTACGCGAGCGGCAAGGGCCGCCGCCTGATCCGCCCCGGCTGGAAGATGCGATCCGCGTCGATCGCCCGTCACTGGTTCGCGTGGCCCAGGACGGCCCGCAGGAAGTCGGCCCAGCCCTGGTCACCGGCGCTCGCGGAGACCTCGATCGGCGCGCCGTCGTCGCGCGAGATCCTGAGGCTCCACGCGCCCGGACTGCCGAGCCTCACCGTGTGGTTGATCGACAGCCGGACCGACTTCCAGGGCACGAACTCGATGTCCATGGTCTGGGGCGATCGGTTGACGTCGAAGCGGGTCCGAAGGACCCCGCGCTCCGCGGCGGACACGGCGATCACCAACCCACCGGCAGCCGGGTCCGGAGCGACTGCGAACGAGGCCTCCTCGGCGGCGATCGCCCGGCTTGTCGTGATCATCTCCTGGGCCATCTCCTGGGTCAGCGACCTGCGGATGGCGTCGAGCTCGGTCAGCTTCATAGGACCTCCATCGCCGGCGGCCAGGGGCCGGGAGCCCTCGCTGGGCATCGCCTGACGCCGCCGAGCATGCGGCATCTGCGCGGAACCGGTAGAACCGATCGACCGACGACGCCGTACGGTAGATCGTTGGCCGCGGCGGCTTCCCGGCCGCCGGCAGCGTCATGGAGTTCCGATCATGCGTGTCTCACGCCTCGTCGTCGCCATCCTCCTTGCCCTCGTGGGTCTCGTCTGGATCGGGCAGGGAACGAACATGATCGCGGGCAGCGCGATGAGCGGCAGCCCGTTCTGGGCGATCGTCGGCCTCGTCCTGATCGTCGTTGCTCTCGTGATCGTCGTCCGCGAGCGCCGGCTCGCGCCGCATGGCTAGCTCAACCGGCCTGCGCCGATCCGCGCCGGGCACGCGTCGCGCCAGCGGGGATTGACCGCCAGAACCGGCCCGCTCGCGGGCCGGAGCGCCGCCGGCCGGTCCGGCTCGCCGGACCGGAGCGTTTGACACATCGCCCGATCGGGCGCACCGTGGAGAGCGTCACCGCGTCGGATCGATGCGCGGCGCCGTTGGGGCGCTCGCGGACCCTGGCGCCGGCGGAGCGTCCTTTCCGGGATCGACCATCCGCCGCATTCGCCAGCCACGTGTCCCCCGACATGAAGTTCCGGTCACGGACACGGCCGACCCAGGAGCAGACTCATTCGCATTGCCTTCGCCTCGACCTATCCGCCGCGCCATTGCGGCATCGCCACCTTCACGAGCGACCTGTCCCGCGCGGTGGATGACCGCGAGATCGTCGCCCTCACCCCGCCCGACCACGCCGAGCCGTATCCCGCCGAGGTCCACCATCGCCTCCGGCGCGATCACTGGGAGGACTACCCGCAGGTGGCCCGTGCCCTCGACCGCTGCCGGATCGCGGCCGTCTCGATCCAGCACGAGTACGGGATCTGGGGCGGGGCCGACGGAGAGCACGTCCTCGACTTCGTGAGCGCGCTCCGGATGCCGGCCATCGCGACGCTCCACACGGTGCTCCGCGCGCCGACGCCCCACCAGCGCCGCGTCCTCGTCGACCTGATCGATGCGACGAGTGCGACCGTGGTGATGTCGCAGGCTGCCGCGGCCCTCCTGCGCGACGCCTACGGCGTCGATTCCACGCGGATCGATGTCATTCCCCACGGCGTGCCCGAGCTTCCGCTCGTCGAGCCCGACACGCTCAAGGCCTCGGTCGGGCTCGAGGGCCGCGAGATCCTCCTGAGCTTCGGTCTCCTCGGTCCGGGCAAGGGCTATGAGCTCGCGATCGAGGCCATGACCGAGGTCAAGGCCGCTCATCCCAATGCCCGCTACGTGATCCTCGGCGCGACCCACCCGAACCTCATCCGGACGGAGGGCGAGGCCTATCGCAACCGCCTGGTGGCCCGCGTGGCCGAGCTGGGCCTGACCGAGCACGTCGTCTTTGTCGACCGGTTCGTCGGGCGGCGCGAGCTGGCCCGCTGGCTCGAGGCGGCCGACATCTTCGTCACGCCGTACCCGAACCTCGAGCAGATCGTCTCGGGGACCCTGTCGTACGCGATGAGCGCCGGCAAGGCGATCGTCTCGACGCCGTACGCCTACGCGGTCGAGCTGCTGGCCGGCGGCCGCGGCGAGCTCGTTGGGCATGCATCGTCCGCCGAGCTGGCCCGGGCATTCATCGCGCTCCTCCGCGACCCGGAGCGGCGGGCGGCCATGGGCGGCCGGGCCTACGCGCACAGTCGCCGGATGATCTGGCCGGAGGTCGGTGCGTCCTACCGGCGAGTCTTCTCCAGGGTGGCCGGCATGGTCCCCCAGGCATCCGTCGGTCGTCCCGTGTTCGCGTCCGTCGATGCCTGACCGCAGCCCTCTGTACGCCATCGACCGGACCCACCTCGACGAGCTCAGCGACCAGACCGGGATCATGCAGCACGCGGCCGGCTCCCGGCCCGATCCCGGTCCATGGGTACTGCACCGACGACGTCGCCCGGGCGCTGCACGGTCGACCTGCTCCACGCCGACGGCCTGGGCTGGGCAGCCGTCGCGCCGAGCGCCGGGCGATCGATGGCCTTCCTCGAAGCCGCGTTCGAGCCCGACTGCGGGCGCTTCCGCAACTTCCAGTCGGTCGGTGGCCGCTGGCTCGAGGCGGTCGGGTCGGAGGACGCCCATGCTCGGGCCCTGCTGGCCCTGGCCGAGGCCGCGACCAACGCCGGTGACGCTCGACTGCGGGCTGCCGCGACGACGCTCTTCGAGCGGGCCCTGCCGGCCAGCCTGTCGCTCGAGTTCCTGCGTCCGGTCGCGGCGGCGGTCATCGCGGCCGAGCTGGCGGCGCGCCACGGCAATCGGGCCGCAGCGGCATCGTTGCCCGAGCTGGCCCGGACGCTCTGGCAGGCGACCTCCCCGGCACCCGGCGGCGGTCCCGACTGGCCCTGGCCGGAGGCGATCCTGACCTACGAGAACGGGATCGTGCCCAGGGCGCTGCTCCGGGCCGGCGACCGGCTGGCCGATCGCGCGATGGTCGATCGGGGACTCCGCCTCCTCGACTGGCTGGTCGCGGTCCAGACGGGACCGGTGGGCGACTTCTCGCCGATCGGGAACCGCGGCTGGTGGCCGCGCGGGGGTCCCCGGGCGGTCTACGATCAGCAACCGATCGAGGCGACGGCGCTCCTCCTCGCCGCGGAGGCCGCGTGCGAGGTCACGGGCGGATCGAGCCACCGAGCGACGATGGAGTGGGCCTATGGCTGGTTCCTCGGGCGCAACGACGCGCGACGCAGGATCGCCGTGCCCGCCACCGGGGCGATGTCATGATGGGCTCACGCCGACCGGCGTGAACGCGAACCAGGGAGCGGAGTCGACGCTGATGTGGCTGATCGCCCTCGAACGGATCCGGGCCGTACGCCGGCCCGGCACGGGACGTCGTGGGGCGCGCTTCGTCCCCGGCGCATCGGCGGCAGCGCCCGCCTGATGGGCGACGGCTTCGAGCTGTTCGTCCGTGCCGCCGGTAACCCCATCCTGACGGCGGCCGACCTGCCCTACCTCGCCAGCACCGTCTTCAACCCGGGCGCAGCCCGGGTCGACGGCGAAGTCCTCCTCCTGGCCCGAGTCGAGGACCGGCGCGGGATCTCGCAGCTCCACGTGGCCCGGAGCCCCGACGGGATCGGCGACTGGAAGTTCGACCCGTCCCCGCTCATCGTCCCGGAGCCCGAGCGGTATCCCGAGGAGATCTGGGGCTGCGAGGACCCCCGGCTGACCTGGCTCGACGAGCTCCAGGAGTGGGCGATCGCCTACACCGCCTACAGCCGGCTCGGCCCGCTCGTCTCGTTGGCGACCACGACCGACTTCCGCTCCATCCACCGGCTCGGCGCGGTGATGCCGCCCGAGGACAAGGACGCCGCGCTGTTCCCGAGGCGGATCGACGGACGCTGGGCGATGATCCATCGCCCGACGCCGATCCGCGGGAACGCCCACATGTGGCTGTCGTACTCGCCGGACCTCCTGCACTGGGGCGACCACTCCCTCATGCTCGAGGCGCGCGAAGGCGCCTGGTGGGACGCCGGCAAGATCGGCCTGGGTCCACCGCCGGTCGAGACCGAGCACGGCTGGCTGACGATGTACCACGGCGTCCACGTCACGGCCGACGGTCCGATCTACCGGGTCGGATTCGTGCTCTTCAACCTCGACGACCCGACCGTCGTCGAGCGCCGCTGCGACGAATGGGCGTTCGGGCCCGACGAGCGGTTCGAGCGCGAGGGCGACGTCGACAAGGTCGTCTTCCCGTGCGGCTGGGTCGTCGACCGCGAGCGCGACGAGATCCTCCTCTACTACGGCGCGGCCGACATGAGCGTCGGGCTGGCGACCGCCCGGCTGAGCACCGTGATGGACCACGTGATGGCCAGCCCGAAGCCCGAGCCGCGCCATCGGCCGGCCCCCCGCGCGGGTCGCTAGCCGCCCCGGAACCTTCACCCAGAGACCGTCGCTGCGGGGATCATCAGGCGGGACGCGAGGGGCATTGGAATCCCCCGACCTGAGAATCCCGGCCACTGCCGAGCAGCGAACGGGAGCGTCGGCGAGCTGAGGGAGCGTTGGTGCGGCCGACCCTGAACGTGCTCAGCGACGAGCTCATCGACCGGATCCTCGACGAGGCGATGGAGATCATGGCCACGGTCGGGATGGAGATCCGCGGGCCGGTCCTCCGCCGGCGGCTGCTCGATGCCGGCCTCCCGACCGACCCGGGCGGGCGGGTCCTCTTCCCGCGCGACGTGGTCGAGCGGGCGCTCGCGACCGCCCCGTCCTCGTTCGTCCTGTACGACCGCGACGGCAACCCGCACGCCGACCTCGGCGGCGACCGGGTCCACTTCGTGCCGGGCTCGAGCGGGCTGCGCGTCCTGGACCACCGGACGGGCGAGGCGCGCCTGGCCAACTCGACCGACTTCGTCGAGTACGTCCGCCTCGCCGACGGCCTCCGGCACATCGCCTACCTGGCCACGGCCTTCTCGACGAACACCGACATCGAGGCCCAGGTGTCCGACGCCTGGCGGCTCTACATGTGCCTGACCAACTCGAAGCGGCCGGTCGTGTCGGGCGCGTTCACCGAGCACGGCGTCCCCCGGATGGTCGAGCTGCTCCAGCTCTTCCGGCGTGACCGGGCCGAGCTCGTCGAGCGGCCGATGACGATCTTCACGATCACCGCGACCGGCAACTTCCGCTACAGCGAGGACTCCTGCCAGAACCTGATCGACTGCGTCGAGGCCGGGATCCCGGTCGAGATCGTGCCGGTCACGCTCATGGGCCTCATCGCCCCGGTCACGCTCGTCGGCGCGACCGTGTTCCACACCGTCGACGTCCTGACCGGGATCGTCATGGCCCAGCTCGTCCGGCCCGGCGCCCCGGTGCTGTTCGGTGGGGCGCCGGCGACCTTCCACATGAAGATCGCCAGCTCGCCGATGGCGGCGATCGAGGCGCTCCACCTCGACGTGGCCTACGTCGCGGTCGCCAAGCGGCTCGGCCTGCCGACCCAGTCGTACATGGCGCTCTCGGACGGCAAGGTCCTCGACGCGCAGGCGGGCGCCGAGTCGTTCGGCAGCGCGCTCCTCGCCGCGCTCGCCGGGGTCAACTCGGTGAGCGGGCCGGGGATGCTCGACTTCGTGCTCGTCTTCAGCCTGGCCAAGCTCGTCTTCGACGACGAGGTGTGCGGCCAGGCGCTCCACTTCGTGCGTGGGATCGAGCCGCTCGACGACCTGCCGACGATCGACCTCGTGCGCCAGCTGATGAGCGACCAGCACCTGATCATGGCGCCGCACACGCTCGAGCACTGGCCGGCCGAGCTGTACCTGCCGTCGCCGGTCTTCGACCGCGACAACCGCGAGAACTGGACGAAGGCGGGGGCCCTCGACGCCGCCCGGCGGGCGACGGTCGAGGTCGATCGCCGCCTCGCCGCCTACCGACCGATCGAGACCGACCCGACGCTCGACCGCGAGCTCCGGGCGATCATCCGTTGCCGGCCTGCGCGAGCAGACCGAGCTTCCGGCACTCCCCCCGGCGACCGAGCCGACGGTCGTCGACGATCCGACCGCCGGCCGCCGGCGCAACCCGCGACGCGAGCCCCGTCGTCCCGCCACCAGCCAGGAGGACCCGTCGTCATGACCAGCTCCACCGCGACCCCGGCCACCGATGCCTCGTCGACCCTCTACTTCGGGCCGTGGTACCGGCGCTCGCCGTTCTTCGAGAAGACCCTCGCGGCCGGCTGCAGCGCCTATGACATCTACAACCACATGTACCTGCCCGGCTACTACGCCGACCCGGTCGAGGAGTACTGGGCGCTGCTCAACGACGTGACGGTCTGGGACGTGGCGGTCGAGCGGATCGTCGAGATCAGCGGTCCCGATGCCTCCGCCTTCACGAACATGCTGACCTGCCGCGACCTCACCAAGTGCGCGGTCGGGCAGGGCAAGTACGTCCTGATCACGGCCGAGGACGGCGGGATCGTCAACGACCCGGTCCTGCTCCGGGTCGAGGAGAACCGCTGGTGGCTCGCCCTGGCCGACTCCGACGCGGGGCTGTGGGCGCGCGGCGTGGCGACCCATGCCGGGATGGACGTCAGGGTCCGGGAGCCCGAGGTCTACCCGGTCCAGGTCCAGGGTCCGAAGTCGAAGGACGTCATGCGGACGCTCTTCGGCGACGCCGTCCTCGACATCCGCTACTACTGGACGATGACGGCCGAGCTCGACGGCATTCCGGTCGTGATCAGCCGGACCGGCTGGACCGGCGAGGTCGGCTACGAGATCTATCTGCGTGACCCGTCGCGCGGCGGCGAGCTGTGGGACCGGATCATGGCGGCGGGCAAGCCGCACGGGATCCGGCCGATCGCCCCGTGCGAGGCGCGCCGGATCGAGGCCGGCATCTTCAACTACGGCTCCGACATGACGATCGCCAACAATCCGTTCGAGGTCATGGGCCTCGAACGGCTCGTCGAGGCGCAGGACGCCGACTACATCGGCAAGGCGGCCCTCGAGGAGATCCGCCGGCGCGGCGTGAGCCGGAAGCTCGTCGGGATCGAGGTCGCCGGGGAGGCGCTCCCGTTCGAGCTGTCGCGCAAGTGCGACGCGCTCTATGAAGGTCGCGCCGTCGGGACGGTCACCGACCTCATCTGGTCGCCCCGGCTCGAGAAGAACATCGGCTACGTGTGGGTCCCGATCGAGCTGGCCGGCGCCGGCAACCCGCTCGAGATCGTCGCCCCGGACGGCGGGATCTGGCCGGCCCGGACGGCGGCGATCCCGTTCATCGACCCGAAGAAGACGGTTCCGCTCGGCTGATCCGATCGCCGCGTCGGACGGCTCGCCCTAGACTCGACCCAGCGCCGCACCCGGAGGTCGCACCCTTGACCGCTCGCCACGTCGTCTCGTCGCCGCTGACCCAGGAGGAGATCGCGGCCGTCCGCAAGCCGTACCGGGCGGCCTCGCTGCTGCCCGGGCGGGCCTACCACGACCCGGCCATCCACGACTTCGAGCGCCGCGAGTGGTTCCGGCGCGACTGGGTCGTGGTCGGGCGCGAGGAGGACGCCGGCGCCCCCGGGACCTACTTCCTGGCCACCGTCGACGACGAGCCGATCGTGGTGGTCCGGGGACGCGACGCGACCCTGCGGGCGTTCTACAACGTCTGCCGCCACCGGGGCACGGCGGTCGTCGAGGAGCGCTGCGGCACGGCGGTCCGCTTCCAGTGCCCGTACCACGCCTGGATCTACGACCTCGACGGGTCGCTCATCCGGGCCAAGCACACCGAGGACCTCGACGACTTCAGCCTCGATGGGTTCGGGCTCGTCCCGGTCCGGCTCGCGACCTGGCAGGGGTTCATCTTCGTCAGCCTGGACCCGGACGGCCCCGAGCTCCGGGCCTGGCTGGGCGATCTCGTCCCGCATCTCGAGCGGTTCGACTTCACATCGCTCCGGGTCGCCCATGAGGTCGTCTACGAGGTCGAGGCGAACTGGAAGTTCATCGCCGAGAACTACAGCGAGTGCTACCACTGCCCGGGCATCCATCCCCAGCTCAACAAGCTGACCCCGTACGACCTCGGCGGCGACTTCGCCCCGGACGGGCCGTGGCAGGGCGGCTGGATGGAGCTCGTCGACAGCGCCGAGACGATGGCCATGGACGGCGGTCATCGCGGCAGCCGGCCGTCGATCCCGGGGATCACGGCCGTCGACGAGCGGCGGATCTACTACTACCTGCTCTGGCCGCAGACGTTCCTGTCGATCCATCCCGACTACCTGCTCGTCCACCGCCTCGAGCCGGCGGGCCCGGATCACACCCGGGTCGTCTGCCACTGGCTGTTCGAGCCGGCGACGATCGCCGCGCCGGACTTCGACCCGTCCGACGCGATCGCCTTCTGGGACCTGACCAACCGCCAGGACTGGCACGTCTGCGAGCTCCAGCAGCGGGGGACCCGGTCACGCAGCTGGACGGCCGGCCGGTTCTCGAACCAGGAGCCGAGCGTCCACGCCTTCGACCTGATGGCGGTCGACCGCTACGCCGGCGATGGCTTCACCAGCCGGCGCACCGTCCGCGAGCGGTACGACATCCCGCCGCCAAAGCCACTCGACGAGGGCGACCCGGTCGGGGCGGTCCGACTGCCGCGCTCGGCGGCCCGCCAGGGAGCCCGCCGCGCGACTGCCGGTCAGGCCGCCCGGGCAAAACCTCGCTGCCCCGCCGCGGCGGAGGCTCGCCGCTCGACCAGCGCGGACGGCCGGCCCGTCGTGGCCTCGTCCGTCGCCTGCCTCCCGCGTCCGGGTCGGCTCGTCGGCGTCGCGTCGCGTTGCGTTGGTCAGTCGTCAACCTGCGCGTGTCCTCGGATCGGTCCTTGCCGCTAGCCCGCCTCAGGCGTCGTCGGCGACGAGACGCCGCTCGTCGGTCCGGAAGGCGCCGAGCCGCCAGGCGATCAGCAGGGCCAGCGCCACGACCGCGACGATGATCGTCGAGATCGCGTTGATCTGGGGCGTGACCCCGAACTTGATCGCGCTGTAGATGTAGATCGGCAGCGTCGTCGAGCCGACTCCGGCGTTGAACGAGGTCACGATCAGGTCGTCGAACGAGAGGGCGAAGGTGAGCATGGCCCCGGCCGCGACCGCCGGCGCGATGAGCGGCAGGGTGACGTGGTGGAACGTGCTCCAGGCCGACGCCCCGAGGTCGCGGGCCGCCTCCTCGAGCCGCGGATCGAGGCCCAGCGCCCGGGCCCGCACGACGATCGCCACGTACGAGATGCAGAACGTGATGTGAGCGATCCCGATCTGGCCGAGCGACCCGTTCTGGCGGAACAGCTGGCCGAAGAAGATGAGCAGGCTGATCCCCATGATGATCTCGGGGGTGATCATCGGCAGCAGGATGAGCGTCTCGGTCGCGCCGCTGCCCCGGAATCGGAAGCGGGCCAGCCCGAGCCCGAGGAGCGACCCGAGGATCGTCGAGCCGATCACCGCGATGATCGCGACCTGGATCGTCACGCCGAGCGCGTGGAGCAGGTCCTGGTTGGCGAACAGGCGCGGATACCAGTCCAGGGTGAACCCGAGCCACACGAAGTTGCGCCGCGAGACGTTGAAGCTGAACACGATCAGGACGACGATCGGGGCGAACAGGAAGGCATAGGTCAGGACGGCCAGGCCGGTCAGCCACGGGTTCCGCTCGCGCCTCATCCGCCGAGCGTCTCCCGCCGGAGCGTCCGCAGGGCGAGGAACGTCCCGGCCAGCGTGATGATCATGAGCAGGAACCCGAGCGCCGAGCCGTACGGCCAGTCACGCCCGCTCGTGAACACGACCTGGACGACCTTGGCGATCGTCGTCGTCTGGGCTCCGCCGAGCAGGTCCGGGGTGACGTAGTCGCCGATCGCCGGGATGAACGTGAGCAGCGCGGCCGCGACGATCCCCGGCATCGTGAGCGGCAGGGTCACGTGGAGGAACGCCTGGCGCCCGCTCGCGTACAGGTCGCGCGCGGCCTGGACCAGGTTGTCGTCCAGCCGGTCGATCGACACGTAGAGGGGCAGGATCGCGAACGGCAGGAAGCCGTAGGTCATCCCGAGGACGACCGAGAAGTCCGTGTTGAGCAGGGCGATCGGCTCGCTCGTCAGCCCGATGGCCTGGAGGGCCGAGTTGAGCACGCCGTTGTCGCGCAGGATGATCATCCAGGCGTACGTCCGGATGAGGTAGCTCGTCCAGAACGGGAGCATGACCAGGATGAGCAGCAGGATCTTGCGCCGGCCGCCGTAGCGCGAGATCCAGTAGGCGATCGGATAGCCGATCGCGATCGACAGGACGGTCGTGATCGCGGCATAGCGCAGCCCGTTCGCGAACGCCGGCACGTACTCCGGCCGGGTCGCCTGGAGGTAGTTCTGGAGGCCGAGCCGGGCCAGGCTGACGTGACCCGCCTGGTCCTTCGTCCCGAAGCTGAAGACGACCACGATGACCAGCGGGACGAGGAAGAACAGGGCGAGCCAGACCACCCCGGGGACGACGAAGATGGCCCCCGAGAGTCGGTCCCGGAGGGGTCGCCGGACGCGCTCGCCGGCGGCCGACGCGGTCACGCCTTGAGCGCGTTCCAGCGCTGGGTGTACTTGTCGAGGTCGGGCCCGAGCTCGAGCAGCTCGACGAGCTTGTCGAGGGTCGCCTTGGCCGGATTGATCCGCGGGTCGCCGCTGATCGTCGGGTCGATGAGCGGGAGGGCGGCCGCGTTCGGGCCCATGTAGTAGATCGTGGCCGTGTTGCCCGCGCTGACGTTCGCGTCGAGGTTGAAGTTGATCCACAGGTTGGCCGCGACCGGGTGCGGGGCACCGGACAGGACGACCATCGTGTCGGAGCCACGGATCGCCCCCGTCTCGGGCACCACGTACTGGGTGTTCGGCTTGTCGGTCAGCATCTGGCCCCAGTCGCCGGACCAGGCGTGGGTGATCCAGAGCTGGCCGCTCGTCAGGTCGCCGATGTCGTCGGCGGTGTACTTGCGCAGGAGCGGCTTCTGCTGCTCGAGCAGCTGGAGCATTGCGTCGAGGTCCGCATCGCTCGTCGTGTTCGGCGACAGGTTGAGCCGGAAGGCGGCCACGGCGAAGGTCTCGCGGACGTCGTCGAGCATCGCCATGTGGCCCTTGAACCGGTCGTCCCAGAGCGCGGTCCAGTCGGTCAGCGTCTCCTTGATCTTGTCGCCGTCCCAGGCGAAGCCGGTCGTCCACCACATGTAGGGCATCGAGTGGGCGTTGCCGGGGTCGTAGCCCGGGTTCGACCACTCTGGTCCGAGGTTGACCGCGTTCGGGATGAGCGACAGGTCGAGCGGCTGGATCACGCCGTCGCGGGCGAGGCCGGGGACGTCGGTCGAGGCCGGATAGGTGATGTCGTAGCCGCCGCCCTTGCCGTCGCTCCGGATCTTGGCCAGCTGGGTGTCGGCGTCGGGGAACTTGTCGTAGGTGACCTTGACCCCGTACTGCTGCTCGAACTTCTGCTGGGTCTCCTCGCCGATGTAGGCGTCCCAGTTGTAGACGTAGAGCTCGCCCTCGGGGCTGGGCGGCGGGGTCGGCTCCGGGGTCGCCGTCGCCGGGGCGGCCGTGGCCGACGGCGCCGCGGTGGGTGGGGCGCTCGACGGGCCGGCCGATGCCGACGCCTCGCTCGTCCCGCACGCCGCGATGATCGGGGCGAGGGCGACCGTCGCGCCGACGACCGAGATCCGATGGAGCAGCTGGCGGCGGGTGAGCCGCTCCTCGGCGAGATAGCGGACGAGGGCACGCTCGAGATCCAGGCGGGAACCGTCGAACTCGTCGCTCATGGGACGTCCTCCTCGGATGGCGCCGGGCCCCCGACGACGAGCGCGTCGCCGGGAGACCAGCCGATCTCCACGTCGTCGCCGGCGACGAACCGCCGGCCGGTCTTCGGGGTGACGATGCTGATGAGCGCGCCACCCTGGCTGCGAACCTGGTACTGGACGGTGGCGCCGAGATAGGCCGCCTGCTCGACCCGGCCCTCGATGGAGCCCGGACCGCCCGCGCCGGGGCCGGCGATCGTTCCGGCCTCGGGGCGGATCGAGATCTCCAGGGCGTCGCCGGCGGCGAGCCCGTCGACGACCGCGCGGCACGCGTCGCCGCCGTCGAGCCGGATCACGGCGACCGATCCGTCGATCGATTCGACCCGGCCCTTGAGCAGGTTCGTCGTCCCCATGAAGTCGGCCACGAACCGCGTCGAGGGCCGCTCGTAGAGCTCCTCGGGCAGGCCGATCTGCTCGACCTTGCCCGCGTGCATCACCGCGATCCGGTCGCTCATGGTGAGCGCCTCTTCCTGGTCGTGGGTCACGTACACGAAGGTGATCCCGACCTCGATCTGGATCCGCTTGAGCTCGAGCTGGAGTCGCTTGCGGAGCTTCAGGTCGAGCGCGCCGAGCGGCTCGTCGAGGAGGAGGACCTGGGGCCGGTTGACGAGGGCCCGGGCGAGCGCCACCCGCTGCTGCTGGCCGCCGGACAGCTCGTTCGGCTTGCGCCGGCCGTAGCCCTCGAGGTGGACGAGCTCGAGCGCCTCCGCGACCCGGCTGCGGACGTCCGCCTCCTTGACCCGGTGCCGACGCAGCCCGAACCCGACGTTGTCCGCCACGTTCAGGTGGGGGAACAGGGCATAGCTCTGGAAGACCATGTTGACCGGACGCTTGTCGGGTGGGGCGGTCGTCATGTCGACCCCGCGCAGCTCGATCCGTCCGCTCGTCGGGAGCTCGAAGCCGCCGATCATCCGGAGCGTCGTCGTCTTGCCGCAGCCCGACGGGCCGAGCAGGGAGAAGAACTCACCGGACTGGATCTCGAGCGAGATGTCGTCCACCGCGCGCACGTCGCGGAACAGCTTCGAGACGCTCGACAGACGGATCTCGGGGACCGCCTCGGAGACCGTCATGCGTTGCAGCCTACGGGACGCCTCTCGGAGGGCACCCGCCGTGTCCCGTCAAGTGCAACCCAGCTCGGTCGCGGGGCGACGGAGCTCACGGACGGGTCACGAGCGAGCGGGTCGCGTGCGGGCGGCGATCCGCGACAGGGCCCCGGTCCAGTCGGCGTCGAACGGTCGACCGGGCGTGTCGAGGTCGATCACGAGCGGCGCGTGGTCCGACGGGATCGGCGGGCCCTTGCGGGCTTCGCGATCGATCTCGGCCCAGACCACCCGCTCGGCCACCGGCCGGCTGACCAGCAGGTGGTCGATCCGCATCCCGAGGTTCTTGTGGAAGTTGCCGGCCCGGTAGTCCCACCACGTGAAGCGACCCGGCTCGGGCCTCGCCCGGCGGTAAGCGTCGACGAGGCCCCAGGCGACGAGCGCCCGGAACCGCTCCCGCTCGGGCTCCGAGACATGGGTCCCGCCGTGGACGGCCGCCGGATCCCACACGTCGTCGTCGGTCGGGGCGAGGTTGAGGTCGCCGCCGAGGACGAGGGCGTCGTCCGGGCGCTGGGTCTCGCCCAGCCACCGCTCCAACCGCTCGAACCAGCGCAGCTTGCCGTCGTAGAACGGGGAGCCGACCACTCGACCGTTCGGGGCGTACAGGCTGACGACCCGGATCGGCCCGCCGGCCGACCCGGCCGGATCGACGAGCGCAGCGACCATCCGGGCCTCGTCGAACGGGTTGAAGTCCTCCTCCGTCACCGCGACGGCCGCGCCGGGGCCGCTGTCGCGGACCGGTCCGTCGCCGAAGTTGGTCACGACGTCCCCGGCACCGAGGCCCTGGCGGACGGCGATGGCGACGCCGTTCCAGCGTCCCTCGCCGTGATGGATGAGCTCATAGCCGTTCATCGCGAACGCCATGACCGGTGCGTCGTCGTCGCCGAGCTTCGTCTCCTGGAGCAGGAGGACGTCGGGCGCGGCCCGCTCGAGCCAGCCGTCGACCTTCTCCTGGCGGGCCTTGAGCGAGTTGACGTTCCAGGTCGCGATCCGCATGTCCGGTCGCCTGCCGCGGTCAGAGCCGCTTGCCGCGCTGGCGGGCGAGATCGAACGTCGCCGTGTCGGCGATCGCCATGACCGCCATCGTCCCCGCCTGGACCGGGTCGGACACGACGAGGTCGACGGCCTCGGTGATCGAGCCGACCATGTTCAGGGCGATGATCGGGATGCCGTGGGCGCGGAGCTCGCGGGCGGCCCGGGTGATGTCGCCGCCCATGATCGAGCCGGCCAGGACGAGGAGACGGGCGCGGGGCAGGTCGGCCACCGCCCGGACGGCCGCCGCGATGGCATCCTCGCCGACGAGCGGGATGGTGTCGACGCTGATCCGCTCGCCGCGCAGGTTGTGCCGGTCGGCCTCGCTCACCGCGCCGAGCGCGACCTGGGCGACCTGGGCGCCGCCGCCGACGACGATGACCCGCTTGCCGAACACACGGTCCAGGCTCCGGGTGAGGCCCTGGCTCCGGAGGCCGGGCACCTTGCGGACTGCCCGGGTGAGGTCGTCCTCGGCAAGCCCCTCGACCTCGACCTCGACCTCGACGCCGGCCGTCCCTTCGGCCTCGCCCTCGATGCGGCGCACGGTGCTCAGGTTGCGCAGCGTGCCGCCCCTCTCGGCGACGCGGGCGATGAGGGCAGGGATCGCCGTCGGCACGTCGTCGAGCGCGAGCCGGATCGCGACCGTCGGGACGTCGGCGCTGCGGCGACGGGGCATCGGCCGGACGGTCCGGTGGGCCGGCGTCAGGCGCCGGCGCCGGATCCGCCGCGACCGACGTCGGCGACGGTCAGGCGGTCCGGGTCGACGCCGGCGGTCGGGTCGTGCTCCTCGTACGGCAGCCCGAGGGCGGCGAACGCCTCGCGCGACTTGGCCGGATCGCTCGTGGTGAGCATGAGCGCCCCGTCGGTATCCTCGGCCACGCCGACGATCCCGGTGATGTTCACGCTGCGCTCGCCGAGCGCCGTCGCGACCCGGGCCAGCGAGCCGGGGCGATCCTCGAGCCTGACCGTGAACCAGACCGTCACGCGGGCACCTCCTGTGGTGCGATGGTAGCCGTTCCGCCGTGGCCGGTCCGAGGGCCACGCCATTCGGCCCCGTGCGCCTCGCGCTCCTACGGGCGAAGCGCGCCGGGTCAGGTCGACGTCCGGGTCATCCTCGTGCGTCACGGGCTCGGTATCGGGATCGTCCACCGCCGGGTTGTGCGTCGGACGCACCACCGGGCGAACGAACCGGAGACGCGTGGCACCCGATCGCCCGTTGGCGCGCACCACGCACCGCCGGCTAGGCTAGGGCCCGTGCCGCCAGCCTCGAGATCCGAGCCCGCCCCGGTCCAGATCTTCGGACTGGACGACGACCGGGCGACGCGTGCCGCGGTCCGGTTCTTCAAGGAGCGGCGGATCCCGATCCACTTCGTCGACCTGCGCCGGAAGCCGATCGCGCCCGGGGAGCTGCGCCGCTTCACCGAGCGACTCGGCGCGGCCGCGATCCTCGACCCGGAAGGCCGGGCGTACCGCGACGCGGGCCTCGGCTACCTCCGGATGGATGACGCCGAGATCGTGGAGCGCGTGCTTGCCGACCAGCGGCTTCTGCGCCTGCCGCTCGTCCGGCTCGGGACGGACGTCAGCGCCGGCCCCGCCGACGGGACCTGGAAGGGCTGGCTCGCGAAGGACGCCTGACCGGCCCGACCCGTCAGCGTTGGCGGAGCGAGCTCCAGGCGAGGGAGATCCCGACGACCAGCGCGACGATCCCGGCGATCGCCCAGAACTGGCTCCCGGTCATGAAGCTGCCCGGGATGATTCCCAGCCCCTGGCCGAGCCAGACCGCGCCGACCAGCCCGAGCAGCACACCGATCGCGAGCCTTGTCCGCTGCACCGGCACCTCCGCGGTGGCATCCTAGGACGGTGACCGAACGAGCGCCGCGCAGCAACCCTCCGCGCCATCGGAGCGGCCGCGTCACGATCAAGCCGAAGACCGATGAGCACCTCGCCCCCACCCCGCCGGTCACCGAGGACGAGAAGCTCTTCGCCCGGTCGACCCGTCCCGCCTTCCTCGGCGAGGATCCGTGGCGGGTGCTCCGGATCATGTCCGAGTTCGTCGACGGGTTCGACGCCCTGGCCGAGGTCGGGCCCGCGGTCACCGTGTTCGGCTCGGCCCGCGCGACCGAGGGCTCGCCGATCTACGAGCAGGCCCGCGAGATCGGCCGGACCCTGGCCCGTGACGGCTGGGCCGTGATCACCGGTGGCGGCCCGGGCGTGATGGAGGCGGCGAACCGCGGCTGCCAGGAGGCGGGCGGCCTGTCGATCGGCTGCAACATCGAGCTGCCCCACGAGCAG
The DNA here is from genome assembly GCA_963708065.1 of uncultured Chloroflexia bacterium. Lineage (GTDB taxonomy): Bacteria > Chloroflexota > Limnocylindria > Limnocylindrales > CSP1-4 > Chersky-267. The sequence continues at coordinate 131,251 of CAVPRZ010000009.1, read as the reverse complement.
TCGGTCAACGCCTACATCGACGTGGCGATCGAGTTCCGCTACTTCTTCGCCCGCAAGACGATGTTCGTGAAGTACGCCGACGCGTTCGTGATCCTGCCCGGCGGCTTCGGCACGCTCGACGAGCTGTTCGAGGCGCTGACCCTCATCCAGACCGGCAAGATCCGCCACTTCCCGGTCGTCCTCGTCGGGACCGAGTACTGGGCCGGGCTCCTGGCCTGGGCCCGCGAGACGCTCATGGCCGACGGGACCGTGTCGGAGGCGGACCTCGCCCTGCTCACCGTCACCGACGACCCGGACGAGGTCTGCCGGGTCGTCCGCGCGTTCGCCCGGGCGAACCACCTGGTCAGCCCGACGAGCCCGGGCTGAGCTGGGCGTCAGCCGGGCAGCGCCACCTCGATCCAGCCATCGGAGATCCGGACCGGGTAGTAGCGGAGCCGCCGGACCCGGGTGAGTCGGCGCGCCTCGGCCTTCTTCCCCGGCGGGTCCTCCTTCGGCGCGCTCCCGGCCGGCGACCAGGTCGGGTGGTAGCGCCCGTCTGGGTCGAGCCCGCCGGTCGTCGGCATCCGGACGGGCTCGCCGGTGCACAGGTCGAACCGGCCGTTGTGGAGCGGACAGTCGACCACGCACCCGTCGAGCACGCCGAGCGACAGCGGGGCCGCCATGTGCGGGCAGCGGTCGTCGACGGCGACGATCCCACTGGGCGTCCGGGCGAGCAGGACGTCGAGGTCACCGGCGGTCGCCCGTCGGAGTCCCCCGGCCGGGAGGTCGGCCAGCGGGAGCAGGCGCCGGAACGGAGCGTCGGCCGCGCCGGGGGCAGTCAGCTGTGCGCGGAACGCGGCAGGTTGGTCATCCATCGTCGGCAGCGTACTCGACCGGACGCGGACCGGCCCCGAGCGGGTCATCCGCGTCGGGGCCGGTCTGGGAGGAGGAGGGGCGATGGGGGGTCAGTCGGCGGCGACCTCGACGTTCGGCCGGGCCGTGACAACCGGGGCACCGATCGTCTGCCTGAGCGGGATCTCCCTGAGGAAGAGCGCCGCCGCGAAGGCGGCGATCGTCGCCCCGACGCCGAGCCAGATGCTGTTGGCCAGGGCGATGGTGAACGCTGCGTGGAAGCCATCGACGAAGACCGGCTGGAATTGCGCCGGGATCTGGGTCAGCAGGGAGTTTCCGCCACCGGTGACCGACGTCAGCTGGCCGAGATCGAACCCGTTCGGAGCGACGGCGGGTACCAGCTGCTCGGGAGCGCCGGCCTTGATGACCTGCGTCCGGAGCAGCTCCCAGGACAGGTTGTTGCGGAAGAGCGTGTAGGCGAGGGCGATCCCGACCGTCGTCCCGATCTGGCGGAACAGGGTCAGGTCGGACGTCGCCGCGCCGAGCTCATGGAACGGCACCGCATTCTGGACGATGATCGTGAACACGGCGAACGTCGGGCCCACGCCGAGGCCGGCGATGAACATCCACAGAGCGAGGATGTTGTCGGAGGTCCCGACCTGCAGCTGGGTCATCAGCCCGAGGCCGACCGTCAGCGTCGCGAGTCCGACCAGGATGATCGCCTTGTAGCGACCAGTCCGGCTCACGATCTGGCCCGAGATGATCGAGCTCAGGATCAGGCCGAACAGGAAGGGCAGCAGCCGGTAGCCCGACTCCGTCGCGCTCGCTCCCTGAACGATCTGGAAGTAGAGCGGCAGGAAGATGATCGCCGCCCCGAACCCGAAGGTCGCGAAGAAGATCGAGACCATCGAGGCCGAGAACGTCCGACCGCGGAACAGGTGGAGCGGGATGATCGGTTCGCTGGCGTTCGCTTCGACGTAGACGAAGACCCCGATGAAGATCAGCCCGGTCACGATCCAGGCCCAGACGTAGGGATCGCCGAAGCCGGACGTCTCGGCGACCGTGAGGCCGATCAGGAACGGCACCAGGCCGAGGGTCAGGGTCGCGACGCCGAGATAGTCGATCCGGCCCGCCCGTTCGACGTGGCGGATGTTGGGCAGCAGTCGCCAGATGACGACCAGCGCGACGATCCCGATCGGGATGTTGACGTAGAACACCGCGTGCCAGCTGAAGGTGTCGGTCAGGAACCCACCGAGACCCGGACCGATCAGGAAGGCGATCCCGAAGACGGCCCCGAAGAGGCCCTGGTACTTGCCTCGCTCGGCCGGAGTGAACAGGTCGCCGATGACCGCGAGGGCGATCGGGAACAGGGCACCGGCACCGAGACCCTGAATGCCCCGGAACAGGATGAGCTGCCACATCTCCTGGCTCAGGCCGGCCAGGGCCGACCCGATCAGGAAGAGGGTGATGCCGATCATCAGGATCGGCTTGCGTCCGTACAGGTCGGACAGCTTGCCGTAGATCGGGACGGTCACCGTGCTCGTGAGCAGGTAGATCGTGACGACCCAGGTGTAGTAGTCGACACCGTTGAGGTCGCCGACGATCCTGGGCAGCACCGGACCGACGATCGTCTGGTCGAGGGCCGCCAGGAACATCCCGAGCAGGACGGCGAAGAGGATCTCCATCTTCTGCCGTCGCGGCAGTCCGAGAGCCGGGTCCTCCGAGACGGTCGGGACCTCGACCTTCTCGATATACGTTTCTTCCATCATCGGGATGAGAGCTCCCTTCCATCCGCCCGGGACGCGGGCTGCTGCTGGGGGTGGGGATGACTGTGGTCGTGGCCGGCGTCGAAGTGATCCGGGTGCTCGGTCTCCTCGGCGCGGACGGCCCGGCGGAGGTCGCGGAGCGCGGCGTGGAGGCGCCCGAGCTGGCGGTCGTCGAGCCGCTCGAGGATGGTGTTCATGAGGTCCCGCTTCATGATCTGGACCTCATCGAGGATGCCCTCGCCCGTCGCCGTCAGGCGGACGAGCACGACGCGGCGATCGTCGGACACGCGGCTCCGGGTGACCAGCCCGCGCTCCTCCATCCGATCGACGAGACCGGTCGCGTTCGACAGGGCCACGTCGAGGTAGTCGGCCAGCCGGCTCATCGGCAGCTCACCGGATTCCTCGAGCCGCCACATGACGTGGAGATGCGTCATGCTGATGCCCTGCTTCACCATCCGGCCGGTCGAGGCGCAGCGGAGGAGGCGCACCGCACCGTTCAGCTCGTCGAGGACGCCCGCGACGGCGGCCGTCCGGCCCGTCGCCGGGTCCGGCGCCCCCGTCGGCTCGAGTCGCCTCGTCGGCTCGGGGGTCGTCGCCGATCCGGGTGTCGTTTCCGTATCCGTTGAAGTAGTTCTGGTCATGTGAATTATCATACCGATCTCGATCATCGTGTCAACCGCGACCATTCAGGTGGTCGGGAGCACCTCGTTCGAGACGCAATCTCGCAGGCAGATGTGGAGCGCTCGTGAAGACCGTGTGGCGGGCCGACCGGCCGCCGGTCGGGCGCAGGAGGAGCGGAGGACCGTGCGCTACGCCCTGATGATCGAGGCCCAGCAGGGCCTGTCGTACGCCGACCAGCTGGCGATCGCCCGGCGAGCCGAGGCGGCCGGCTTCGAGGCCATGTTCCGATCCGACCACTACGAGAGCTTCCCCGGGCCGGCCGGTCGGCCGACGACCGATGCCTGGACCGTGATCGCCGGGCTCGCCCGCGAGACCGAGCGGATCCGGCTCGGGGTCCTGGTCTCACCGGTCACGTTCCGTCAGCCCGGCGCGCTCGCCAAGGTCGTCGCGACCGCGAACGAGATGAGCGGCGGGCGGGTCGAGGTCGGGTTCGGGGCCGGCTGGAACGAGGACGAGCACCGCCGCCATGGGTTCCCGTTCCCGCCGATCGCCGAACGCGCGGACATGCTCGAGGAGCAGCTGGCGATCGTCCACGGCCTGTGGGAGGAGCCCGACGGCTGGTCGTTCGAGGGCGCCCACTACCGGATCGAGGATTCGATCTTCCAGCCGAAGCCGGTCCCCCGGCCGCCGATCATCGTCGGGGGCTGGGGCTCGCCGCGCTCACTCCGGCTCGCCGCCCGGTTCGCCGACGAGTTCAACGTCTCGTCCGGCGATCCGGCCAAGGTCGCCGGACGGCTCGCGATCCTCGACGAGGCCTGCCGGGCGATCGGGCGCGACCCGGCGACGATCCGCCGGTCGGCGATGGTCGGGACGATGATCGGCCGGGACGAGGCCGAGCTGGCCGGGCGCCGGCGGGCGCTCATGGCGGAGCTCACGCCCGACGAGCAGGCCGAGGACTGGTTCTCGGCGCGCGAGGGGCGCTGGATCTTCGGGACGCCCGACCGAGCCCGGGCCAAGGTCGCCGAGTACGCGGCCGCAGGGGTCGAGCGGATCATGTTCCAGGACTTCCTGCCCCACGACCTGGAGATGATCGACTTGCTTGGCGAGGAGCTCGTGCGCGCCTAGCAGGGCCCCGGGGCACTAATCGCAGGGGTCCCCGCGGTTCGGTCCGAGAGGCTTCGCCGGGGCCGCTCGTGCCCTGTTCGGCGCGGGCTCGTGCCTTGTTCGGCGTGCTCCGGGCCCGTCCGCCTGTGCCGGGAGGCGGAGCAGCGGCCGGGAGAGCGTGGGCTCGGGCGTCGCCTGTGCCGGGAGGCGGGGCAACGGCCGGGGGAGCGCGGGCTCGGGCGTCGCCTGTGCCGGGAGGCGGGGCAACGAGCGGTTCAGGGGCCGGCCGGCTCGGCCGCGGCTGACGCTCCGGTCAGCCGCCGGCCTTCTCGGCCGCGGCGGCGTAGGCCGGATCCTGTCGCCGGATCGGGTCGGGGTTTCGGCCGATGACCCGGGCGAGCCGCTCGACGAGGAGCTGGAGCGGGGTCGCCGTCCCGAGCAGGGACGCAACCGGCGCCGGGAGCTCCGGCCCCTCGGGCACCACGATCCGGCCCGCCGGCGTCAGCGCGGGGTCCAGCTCGGCCGCGACCCCAGTCGACAGGATCGCCGCGGTCCGGATGCCGATGACGGCGGCCGCCTCGAGCGCCTGCCGGGCGCGTTCGACCCGCTCAGGCCGCGATCGCCGGTCGGTCATGATGAGGACCAGCCCGGTGGCGGCGTCCGTCGACGGCAGGTGACCGTGGAGGAACGTCTCGAGGTTGCGCGACGCGGCCGGGGTCCACGTCCCCTCCTCGAGCTTGAGGACGAGCTCTCGGGCGGCCGTCCGATCGGCACCCGAGGCGATGACCAGGATCGGTCGGGAGCCGGCGAGCCGGCCCGCGATCGACTCCGCGGCCGCCGTCGCCTCGGCCCCGAGCCCGGCCGCCATCAGGGCCCGGACCGCCGCGGCGTCGGAGCGCAGCGCGTCGGTCTCGCCGGTCAGCAGCCGGCCGATCGCGTGGCCGGCCACGAGCGGCGACGTGTAGCCGATCGTGTGGCAGTAGCTCGTGTCCCGCTCCTCGGTCTCGACGACGATGTCGACGCCCTGCGCCCCCGGCGCGCGCCCGCTGACCGTGACGATCGCCGTCTGCGCTCCGGCCGAGCGGGCCGCCCGGAGCGCCTCCGTCGTCGCCCAGGTCGAGCCGTCGTGGCTGATCGCGATGCACAGTCCCGCCTTCGGGTCGAGCGACGCCTCGAACGCCTGGGCGGCGACCGGTCCGTGACCCGCCAGCCCGGCCCGCGCCCACGCGTCGCGCACGATCTCGGCCAGCCCGAGCGCCCCGTGCTCGCTCGTCCCGCAACCGACGACCGTCACGGGCGCACCCGCCGCGGCGGCCTCCCGGAGCGCGGCGGCCAGCCGACCCGCCGGACCGTCCGGCCCGGCCCCGACGAGCCGGATGAGGCAGCGCTCGGCGAACGCCGGCTCCGCCGCGATCATCTCGGTCATGAACCAGGGCGGTCCGCCCCGGTCGACCGGCTGCTCCGCCCAGTGCCACGGGTCCGGCGGCCCGGCGAGCGGCCGTTCCGGGTCGAACGGGGGCATCGGGGACGCGCCTGGCGGGGCCGGCTCGGCCGGCGTTCTGGGATCGTCCATGGCGGCGATGATAGGCTGGAGGCCCCGCCCCACCGGCGACGGTCCACCCAGCGCGACGTGGGCTGGACGGCCCAGGTCGGCGACGCTCCCGTGACGAGGTGACGATGAAGGTCGGGCTCCTGATCCCGCAGGGCTGGAAGGGCGAGTACGACGGCTGGGATCCGGCGACCGCCTGGGCCCGGACAGTCGAACTGGCGGTCGCTGCCGAGCGGCTCGGCTTCGAGTCGGTGTGGGCCTTCGACCACTTCCACACCGTCCCTGATCCGATCGACGAGATGACCTTCGAGTCGTTCGGGATGGTCACCGCCCTCGCGATGGTCACCCACCGTGTCCGGCTCGGTCACATGGTCATCTGCACCGGGTTCCGCAACCCGGCCCTCACCGCCAAGATGGCCTCGACGATCGACGTCATCTCGGGCGGCCGGTTCGAGCTCGGGATCGGGGCCGGCTGGAAGGAGGAGGAGTGGCGGGCGTATGGCTACGGGTTCCCGACCATCGGGGAGCGGCTCGGCGCCCTGCACGACCATCTCGAGGTGATCACCCGGATGCTGGAGCCCGGCCGGGCCACCTACCAGGGCGAGTACGCCAGCGTCTCGGGCGCGATCAACCTGCCGAAAGGGCTCCAGTCGCCGAGGATCCCGATCATCGTGGGTGGCAACGGGCCGAACGTGACGATGCGGATCGCGGCACGGTTCGCCGACGAGCTCAACCTCGTCTACATCGGCCCCGAGCGGACGGCCGAGCTGATGGCGCTCGCCCGCCAGCGGTGCGAGGAGATCGAGCGGGATCCGGCGACGCTCAAGATCTCGCTCTACACGAGCGACGACCACATTCGCCAGCCGGGCCAGCCGACGGTCGACCTGCTCGGGGCCCTCCAGGACCTCGGGCTCAGCCGCGTCGTCTGCTTCCCCGGCCGCTGGTCGACCGAGCTCGAGGCGCAGGAGCGGTTCGCCGAGGACTGCCGGGCCGCCGGTCTCGAGATGGCCGCGCCGGAGGCGGCCGGCGCCGGCTGACGATCACCTCGGTCAGGGCAGCAGCTCGAGGGTCCGCATCACCTTCTCGGCGCGATCGACGCAGAGCGAGTCGAGCTTCGCGCAGCTGAACGAGACGATGTAGGTGAACTTGTCGCCGACAAGGATGTACTGGACGCCTCGGAACGCGAGCTCGCCACCGGCCGCGATCGGAGCGGTCACCTGGTAGGTGAACCGGGCGGCCGGACCGGCCGGCAGCTTGCGGTCCGAGGCGACGACCTTCGAGATCCCGCTGATGGTTCCGAGCTGGGCGGCCTCGACGGCCTTGAGCTGCTTGAGATTGAACGCCATGTCCGGCTGGGCGAGGACGCTCAGGTTGGCGGGGTAGGCGCCGAGGCCGGCGTGGGTGGATGCGTCGAACGCCATCACCTTCATCCCGAGCGCGGCGACCTGGACCAGGTTGCTCGACAGGATCCGACCGAAGTCGGAGTCAGCGGGAAACAGGCTGGACATGGCGCCGAGCGACTTCGGATCGAGACGGATCCGCTTCCAGCCCTTCGGCAGGGTGATCGCATACGACTGGTCCGCGACGACAAGCCGGCCGGTCTCGCCGATGACCGTGTCGGACGGCTCGGGCGAGGGCGTCGGGGTCGGCGCGATCGTCGGTGTCGGTGAGGGGCTTGGCGTCGGGGTCGGGGCCGGGGTCGCGCCGGCAGCCACGAGCGTGGCGGCGGAAGTCGGCGCCGCGCTCGCGGAGGACGACCCGCAGCCGAGCGCGAGCACCCCGACGATCATCGACAGGAGCAGGACCCGAGCGACCTGGGCCTGGTGGGCGGGCATCGTGCTTCCGATCGTGACCCCGGAGCCGTGGCCCGTTGGGCGCGGGTCTGGTGCTCCGGCGGCTCGACGATAGCCCACGGGCCGGCCGTCGAGAAGGTGCCTAACCGCTCCGGACCCGACCGGGACGGTCGGACCGGCGGGCTCAGCCGGCAGCCGTTCGGTCGAGCCCGCCCGCGCGCCCGCGCGGGCCGTAGCGGTACCAGGCCCGGGCGACGAGCCGGTCGAGCCCGACCGGGCCGTAGCGGCGCGAGTCGACCGAGCGTGTCCGGTCGTCGCCCAGTAGCCAGGCCTGGGTCGGGTTCAGCCGGATCGGGCCGTCCTTGGTCCGGATGACGTCGCCGGGCCGGGCGGCGACCCGCTTGATCGCGAGGAGGTCTGTGCCCGGCTCCCGGACGACGACGACCGAGCCGCGACGCGGCCAGACCCGGATCGTGGGATCGACCAGCAGCCAATCACCCGGCTCGAGCGCGGGACGCATCGAATCCTCGGTCACGAGGACGCGCCAGGGCCCATGCCGGGCGCGGCGGGCGACGTCGATAGCGACCTCGCCGCCCGGCAGATGCGCGGCGAGGTCGAGCGCCGGGTTCGACGCCTCGGAATCGCCGGCCATCGCGAGGGCGCGGGCCCGACGGCTACTTCTTGGTCGACCAGAAGATGTCGGCGAACTCCTTGACCGCGACCTCGAGCTGGGCCGCCGCCTCGGCGTCGATCGACTGCTTGTTCTTGCTGGCGAGCTTGAGGACGTTCCAGACCTTGGTGTGGAGGTCGGGGTTCGCCTCGAGGTGCTCCGGCTTGAAGTAGTCGGACCAGATCACCTGGACCTCGTGCTTGACGAGCTCCGCGTGCTGCTCCTTGACCGTGACGCAGCGGATGAACTTGTTGCGGTCGTTCGGGGCCATGGAGTTGGGGTCGAGCTGGCCGATGAGCTCGACCATCCGGGCGACGGTCCGGGCGGCCTGCTGGGCGCCGGCCGGGTCGTAGATCCCGCACGGGATGTCGCAGTGGGCGTGGACGACGGTCTTGGGCGCGAGCCACTCGCTCAGTCGGGACATGAGAACACCTCGGGCAACTGGGGTTCCATCCGGTCCACGAAGTGTCCGAGCCGCGGCTCGGAGTGTCAAACGAGCGTCGGGGTAAAGGGGCAGCGGTCTCGCTGAAATATCGTTGCCATCACTGTGGGGCACAGGTTCCGTGCGGGCCTTCCCCGACCGACGAGGCCAACGTCGTGCGGTAGGTGTCCTCGATGTCGAGGCGCTTCCAAGTGACGTCCTCGTTCGCGAGGGACTCATGGAGGCCAAGAAGCCCGTCCTTGGCAGCCTGCAGGTCGCTGGCCACGGGTGTGGACTTCAAGCTCGAGGCCACATCGTCGGCCTTCGCTCGAAGGCCAATCAGGTCGACATTGCCGTGGCCGTTCTCGATGTCGAGAAGCGCCTCCGTGATCGCATTGTCAGCGACCCAGAGACACCACCCGCGATTGGCGAAGGTCTCGCGAGGGACTGCTGACGGCGAACATGCGGCCAAGGCCGTAGCGAGCAGCCCGATGGCGAGCACCTGGCGTCGCCCACCTAGTTCCATGAGGCCTTGCCCACAGGCTGAGCGTGGCCACGGATGGGCCCCGCGTCAAGGGTCGTCCGGGGGTTCTCGGAACCACTGCGTGGTGGGCGATCCGGGAAGCTCACTCGGCGTCGAGCGGCACATCCGGCTTCATCGTGAGCTCGCCATGTCCAGGCTGCCGGGTTGCTCACCGCGGTGCCGCGACCGACAACCTGCGGGTAGGCTTCGGCCACGGACTCGTCCGCGATATCGCTGCCACCTGCACAAGCGAAGATCGCCCGCCACAGCCGGCTTGCGTCGGTCCGGTACACCTCCTCGACGCTGATGCCCGGTTCGATGGTCGCCAATGTGTTGTCCATCAACCATATAGGGCGATTCGTGCTCCGAAGGTGACATGCGGTCATTCGCGGGATGCGTGACGGGGAGAGGTCGCGCCGTACGGTGAAGCCGTCTATGCGGGGCCTTCACGGCATGGCCGAGCCGGTCAGCATGGCACCTGGTTACGGCGGCCGCTCGGTGTTTAATGGCCTCCGTTCCCCTCTGTCCCGTCAAACGAGCGCTGAGTTCACGCGGCCGAACCGGCGTGGGAACGCTCGGAGGTTTGCCCAGAGCGCTCAGTCGGGGCCACCGAGCTCGCCAGCACGTGCCAGTTCCGCTCCATCGCGGCCAGCAGCACGTCGAGGTCTGGGAACTGGTCCGCGTCCACGCGGACGGCGACCGCGAGGCATCCGGCGTAGGACAGCGCCACGAACGACAGCCCCAGGTTGCCTGCCAGTGGCGCGATCGGGAGCAGATCGAGGACGGGCGCGCCGAGAACGTCGATCGGGACGGGCGGACCCGGCAGGTAGGTCTCGGCGAGGTTGACGAGCCGTTGGCCCTCGAGCGCGCGCCGGAACACGCCGAAGCGCCCGAACCACGCCCGGACGACCGGCTCGGCGGCCACCATGGAACTCCGTCTGGCTCGGGCCGCTTCGCGCGCGATCAGCGGCAGCCGGACGCAAGGGTCAGCCTCGCCGATCGGCAACCGAACGTGGAGGGTGCCGATGTCGTTCCCGGCCTCGGCTCCGTGGCCGGGGCTGAACAGCGCCACGGCGACGCCGGCGCGTGGTCGCAGCCGCTCGATGGGCTCGCCGCGACCGGCGAGCAGGGCACGAACTCCGCCCGCGACCAGGCCGAGGACGACGTCGTTGACGCCACAGTCGTACGCTCGCGCCACGCGCCGGGCGGTGGCCTGGTCGAGCCGCACGGTCGCGAGCCGGCGGCTGGGTCCGACGGGCGCGTTGAGCGAGGTCCGCGGCGCGCGCTGGGCGAGACGGAAGGTCTGCCGGGCGGCACGCGCGACCTCGGCGACGAGCCGCCACGTGGCCGGACGGGCGAGCCGCAGTGCCGACTCGATCGTGGATCGGGCGTTGTCGCGGACGAGCTCGCCCCAGGGCGGTGCGACCGCGGCAACGGGAGGCTTCGGGGGAACCGAACCCGCGGACGACATCGGCGGCTCGAGCAGCGAGCGAACCAGGCGCATCGCGGTCCGGCCGTCGGCGAGCGCGTGGTGGAGCACGACGAGCACGCCAACCCGACCGCCTGCCAGCCCGGTCACGAACCACATCCGCCACAGCGGCCGGGCACGGTCGAGGGGCCGGGCCATCAGCTGCTCCGTGAGCGCCAGCAGGGCCGCCTCGTCGCCCGGCGGCGACAGCTCGAGCTCGGTGACGTGACGGTCGATGCGGAAGGCGGGATCGTCGACCCAGAGCGGCCGACCGGCCAGCGGACCCGGGCGGAAGACGACGCGGCGGAGCTCGGGCACCCCGGCGACCCGGCCGTCGATCTCGCGCCGGATGTCCGCGAGGCGGAGCCGTCCCGCCGGATCGAGCAGGACCCGTCCGTCGAGCACGGCAAGGATCCCGACCTGGAGCGGCCTCGCCGGCGTCTCGACCCTGAGGCAGTGCTCGTCGTATGCGCTCAGGCGCTGGAAGCCGGGAGGGCCCGGCTTCCGGGGGCGGTCGCGCGCCGTCAACCCAGCCCGCTCCACAGCGTCCGCTCGAACGCTCGCGGATCGTCGACGACCCGCGAGACCGTGTCGAAGCGCATGGTGGCCCGCCGATCGAGCGTGTACCTCGGCCAGCCGGGATCGCCCGTCGCCGCGAAGGCGACCCAGGCGCCGTGCATGGCGTCGGCGAGCCCCTGCGGCGGGTCGGCTCCGAGCATCGCTCCGAGCATCTGCTCGGGACCGTGGTCGAGAGTGTCGAAGACGAAGCCGATCTCGAGGGCGTGGCAGGCACCGAACAACGGGCCGACCTCGGGCGAGCTCCAGGCGAACTCGTACATATAGGTGCCCGATCGCGCCGGCGCGTGGGCGTCGGCCAGGCGCAGGGCCGGAACCCGGCACCACCAGTCGGTCTCGATGGCCGCAAGCAGCTCGCCGGGTCTCGCATCCGCGTAGGCGGCGCGGTAGGCGGTGAGCGCGTCACCGGACAGGCCATAGGCGGCCGCGGACTCGAACCCGTGCTCGATCACCGGGCCGGCCAGGATCTCGTCGGTGACGCGGTCCAGCGAGCCGTTGGCGACGACGAAGAGCCGCCAGTCGTCGGCGTTCGAGCCGGCCATGACGGTCACCCCCGCGCTCGCGCCGCCGGCGATGCGGTCGATCGGGCGCCCGGGGATCACGTCCCCGTCGATCACCGGCTGCCAGGGCAGCGCGCTCGCCACGACCTCGATCCCCCAGCGCTCCGGGTCGGGGTGGGCGACCATGTCGGCCTTGAGCTCCGCCGCGGCGAGGAGCAGCCTGGTCGGGCGAGATCGCCGCGATCGCCTCGCGGGTGGGCGTCGACGCCGAGGCGCTCCGCCAGATACCGGCCGATCCGCTCTGCGGTGGCGGCCGGAACCACGCGATCCGCCGCGCCGCTCTGGGTGATGGCTCCCCGGAACAGGCCGTCGGCCCGGGGTACCGCCAGGAGCGTGCCGACGCTCATCGCGCCGGCCGACTCGCCGAAGATGGTCACCCTGGCGGGATCGCCGCCGAACGCGGCGATGTTGTCGCGAACCCACTCGAGCGCGGCGATCTGGTCGAGGAGGCCGAGGTTCGCGTCGCCGTCCTCCAGGTACAGGAAGCCCTCGGTGCCGACGCGGTAGTTGATCGTGACGCAGACGACGCCATCGCGGGCGAAGCGGCTGCCGTCATAGGACGCACCCGTGCCGACCTCGAACATCCCGCCCGGGATCCAGACCAGGACCGGCAGGCCGGCCGATCCCGGATCCGGCGTCCAGACGTTGAGGTTGAGGCAGTCCTCGCCCGGCACGGCCGGATCCCAGACCATCGACGCTGCAGCGTGACCCGTGGGCGGACGCAGCTGGGGTGGCTCGGCGCCGAAGGTCAGCGCGTCTCGGACGTCAGCCCAGGGCTCCACGGGCCGGGGCGGCCGAAGGCGATTGGCGCCGAATGGTGGCGCCGCGTACGGGACACCCTTGAAGCTGTGGACGCCCCCGGAGAAGCTGCCCCGCAGCCGGCCGTGGCCGATCCGCACGACCGTTTCGGCCGTCGGCGCCTGCGTTATCACCGAGCCAGTCATTCCTGCACCTCCCACGAGCGTCCGTCAAGCCCGTCCTGACTCCGGGCGAGCGGCGGCGAGCCGCGCCGGCGCGGAGTCTGTCGCTGAGCGTCAGCGCGCTCCCGCTGGGACGGACGTGAGCGCCCCGGCGATCGACGTGGCCCAATCCCGGATGGCGTCCCAGTCGCGGTGGTCGCCCCACCCGTTCTTGACCATCGACACGGCCGCGCGCTCGAGGAAGCCGAGCTCGCCCTTGTCGGCCTTGCCCGGGAAGACCCGATGGTCCCGTGCCCCGACGAGCTCGAGGAGCTTCATCCCTTCCGCGGCGTCGGCTGGATCGACGATGTCGGTCCGGAGCGGCCCGCTCGAGAACAGCCACACCGGTCGGGTCCGCAGCGCGTCCGCCGAGCGGTTCACGAGGTCGCGTGCGGGTCCCATCCAGCGGCCCAGGTGGACCGCGCTTCCGACGATCACGGCGTCGTACGGATCGACGGATTCGACCTGCTCGGCGTCGACGACTTCGACCTCGATGCCCGACCCACGGACGGTCGTTGCCATCGACTCGGCGATCTCCCTGGTGCTGCCGTGCTTCGACGACACGGCGATGAGCATCTTCATGGCATGTCTCCCTACCCTCGGACCGCTGCGCCATGAGCGCGACAGGCGTTGCCCACGAAACAGGGACGCGGGCAAGCGCGAGCGCCGGGCCGCGCATGTCCATGGTGTTCGCCAGTGCACGCGACCGGGGGCGGCCTGGGCAACGACCGCGGGCGCCTGCGCGAACGCTGACCTCATTCGGGCGCCCCTGATAGAGGCGTTCGCCGCGCGACGATGGGCCGTTCGGCTCAGGGCGTCACCAGAGCGGATGCGCGAAGCCCTGGATCGCCCGAGAAAGGTGACGAGGACGCGTGTGCCGGATCCGGAGCGGTCAGCTTCGGCCGTTGTCGAGCGACGCACGGAGGGCCGCGATCTCGGCGCGCTGGCCCGCGAGCTCCACCCGGAGGCCCGCCAGCTCCTCGGCAATCGAGGCGCTCGCGGTCGCATCGACGGCCAGTTGGGCACCTGACTCGGGTTCCTGGGCCGGCTCTTCCGGTGGCGCCGGTGAGACGAGCAGGCTGGCGAGGATGCTCGCGAGGGCACCGATGATCCCGATGCCGGCGAACATGACGAAGACGCCGGTGATGCGCCCGAACATCGTCACCGGATAGAAGTCGCCGTAGCCGACCGTCGTGATCGTCACGAGGCCCCACCAGATGGCGTCGCCGCCGGTCTTGATGTTGCCGCCACCCCGGCTTTCGAACTCGAGCACGAGGATGCTCGCCGTGCTGAGGACGATCCCTGCCAGCAGGATCGTGATGAACGTCGCGTACTGGCCACGGTTCCTGAGCACGTCGAGGACGAGGTCCTTGCCGGCCTGGCCACGCATCAGGCGCGTGATCCGGGCCAGCCGGCTGAGGCGGGCCAGGCGGAAGAGTGCGGTGAACGGAATGAAGCCAAAGCTCGGGATTGACCCGAGGAGGTCGAGCCAGCCTCGTTGGCTGATGAAGTACGCCCGCCTCGGCCTGGAGCCCGCGAGGTTCACCCCGAAGTCGACGAGGAAGATGATGCAGACGACGTTGTCGTAGAGGGTCAGCAGGTCGCGCTCGGCATCGGTGATCGGCAGGAGCAGGAGGACCATGATGACCAGCGAGAAGATCGTCAGGACCAGGATGAAGATGTTGTAGGCGTTGCCGTGCTGGCGGAGCACCGGTGCCTGGGCGGACATGCTTGCTGGCCCTCCTCGCGTCAGCCCCCGATCTGGGCTGCGGCCATCGTAGAGACTCACGCTGACCCGCGGACGTCGGCGACGGCGCCCGGGATCGCCTCAGTCGAGCCGGCTCCCCTCGCCGACGACGGCCTTGTCCTCCGTGGCCGAACCGCGGCGGTGCCACGGGACGACCCCGTCGAGCTCGACCTCGAGCGAGAAGCTCAGGAACGTCCGGACGAGGACGATGAGCCCCAGGGTCACTGCGCTCTCGACCGTCAGGTCGATGGTGACGGTCAGGACGATGTCGGCGATGATCAGGACCTCGAGCCCGAGCAGGATCGTCCGGCCAAGGTTCGCCCGCAGGCGCTCGTAGGCTCGGCGTCGGTCGAGCCGGCCGAAGTCCGCCGCGTACGACCCGACGCTGACCGCCGCCCCGATCACGAGGATCGCGACGCCGAGTATCTCGATGCCCTTGACGACGAGCTCGAGCGCCTCCGTATACGTCACCGGATCCTCCTCCGTTGCGGGTCGATCGTAGTCCACCGGAAGGCACGGCCACCCGTCGAATGCACGCCGGGCCGAGGCGGTGTCCCGGTCCCGATCGCCCGGCTTGTATCATCGAACCGATGACCGAGCGCACCGCCCACGACGCCGGCGCGATCGCCTGCCCGTTCGTCGCGTTCGTCGACGATCGAGACGAGCGGGCCGATGTCCCGGACCATCGCCACCGGTGCTACGCCGAGATCCGCCCGGCCCCGCGCGCGATCGCCCACCAGCAGACGTACTGCCTGTCGCCTGGGTTCTCCGCCTGCCCGACGTTCCAGGACTGGGCCCGGCGTGAGGCCGCCCGGGCGCGTGGCGCGTCGCCCGCCGGACGACCGATCACGGACGAGGTCCGGCTCGCACCCCTCGCTGCCGCTTCCGCCGTCCCCGAAGCGGCCGAGGGCGAGATCATCGACCTCCCCGACGCCCGCGCGGGCGAGCCCTCGGGTGGCGATGACGAGCTCGACGAGGAGCCGTTCGACGATCGGGCCTCACGCAACCCGCATCGCGACTGGGCCGACCCGCCGCCGTGGGTCGACCCTGAGGCCCAGCCGCCGCCGCCCGACGCCGGCGCGCCGGCGTTCCTGACGCGGTCGAGCCGTCCCGAGGGCGAGGAGGCCGCGGCGCCGGCCGGCCTGTCGGCGTCGCGCTGGCTCCAGGACGTGCCTCCGCCGCGGACAGCCGACACGCCGGGCGCCCCCGCCCGGGAACCCGACGACGAGGTCGAGCGGGCGCTGGCCCAGGACCGGGCCGATCGCGAACGGGCCGCGGCGCTGGCGGCCGGCGTGAGCGCGACCGCATCGAGCAGCCGGGCCGCGCGCAAGGCGACGCCTCCGGCGACTCCCCAGAAGGTCTCGGCGACCCGGCGTGGGACACCCGGGAAAGACGTCACGGGCCCGTGGTGGGAGCGACCCCGGCGCAACGAGGCCTATCCGACGCTGAAGACCCGGATCGGCCTGCCGTCGATCCCGCGGGTCGGCCTGGCGGCGCTGGCCATCATCGTGGCCGCGATCGTCCTGTTCTCGCTCCCGTTCGTCCTCCGGCTCGGCGGCGACCAGGGCGGTGGAGCCGTGGCGACCGCGACGCCGAGCGTCGGGCCGAGCGCGTCCACGGTCCCGACGGAGGCCCCGGCGGCCACGCCCACGGTCTACGTGGTCAAGCCGGGCGACACCCTCAACAAGATCGCCAAGAAGTACAAGATCACCGTCGACCAGCTGCTCGCGGCCAACAAGCAGATCAAGAACCCGAACAAGATCGCGGTCGGTGACGAGATCACGATCCCGGTGATCGCCGAACCGAGCGAGGTTATCGACACCAGCTCAGCCGAGCCGTCGCCCTCCGCGCCCTGAGGCGCGCCCCGACGCGACCCTAGCGCGGGGCGAGGTTGATCGAGGTGATCTTGCCGGCCTCGACGCGGAACGTGGCATCGAGGTGCTGCGACGGGGCGCCGGGGCGAACGACCAGGATGTCCGCCTCGTAGGTGTTGCCCATGTCCCGGGCGTCCCCCGGGATCATCTTCAGGCCACGGTCGCTGCGCAGGAACCAGCCGCCGACCCGCTCGATCCCGCGGAGCGTCTGGACCGAGTCGCCGACGTGGACCCGCATCTCGGTGCGCTCGTCCATGAGCGCGACCGCTCCCTCGCGGTCGCCCGCGTTGAGCTTCTCGAAGAAGTCATCCATCGTCTCGACGGCACCCATGGCCGGAGTGTACGCGAGCGAACCCGAAGTCGCCCCGTGCCCTAGAAGCCGCCCCCGGCCCCGCCCCCGCCGCCGCCCGAGCCACCGCCACCGAAGCCCCCGCCACCCGACGACGAGGGCGAGTTGCCGACGCTGCCCAGCACGCTGAACATGCCACCGAAATCGGGCACGGCCGACGCCGAGAAGACCGACCCGGCCGCCACTCCGCCGGCGCCGGCCCCGGCGAACGAGCTCGAGGTCCCGTACCAGGCCGGGAACCATGTCGTGCCGGCGGTCGCCCGGCCGGCCTGGAGGTCCTCCCGGCTCCGCTCGAGGACCTGCTCGGCCTGATGCTGGAGGCCGAGCGCGACGGCCCAGACCATCGCCTGGTCCGGCGTCTCGAGCCAGGCCAGCTTGGCCTCGTCGACGACCTGGCCCATCGAGCGGGCCTGGGCCATCGTCAGGTCGAGCGTCCGGCGATAGGCCGCCAGCATCGCCCGGATCGTCGCGCCGGCCATCGTCCGGGCAGGCATCCAGCGGGCGATGACGAGCGTCACGACCCCGGCCGCGAGAAGCCCGCCGCCGAGGACGACGAGCCCGGAGAACGGGATCTGGAAACCGGCGAAGGCCGCGACCGCTCCGGCCGCAAGTTCGATCGCCGCTCGGCCGGTCCAGCGGCGGACGACCTTGCCGGGTGGCTCGGCGAACCAGCCGTGGTCGACGGCGAATGCCTCGAGCTTGCGGTCGAAGTCGTCGACCTTCGCGCCGAACTTGAGCAGGTCCTCGTCCTGGAGGACGTCGAGCCCCGATGACAGGTCACGCAGCTCCTGGAGCGCGTAGGTCTCAGCCGAGCTCAGCGGCTTGCGCGCGTTGAGCCGGCGGTGGGCCGCCTCCTCGTCGTTCGCCGGCGGCACGCCGTCGGTCCGGATCGACACCTTCTTGTGGAGGAACCCGTCGTCCCGCTCGAAGGCGAGCTCGCCCCGGCTGGCGAGGTCGAGCAGGGCCGTCGTCAGGGTCCGCCGCGACGACTGGCCGTCGTAGACGAGCGCGCCGCTCGCCGCCGTCAGGTCGGCCGGTGGGCGCGGGCATGAGCACGGACGGATCGTCGACGATAGACGGGGTCCCGTCCGAGCCGGAGCCAATGGAAGAGGGTCCAGCCGACGAGCACGAGGAAGAGCCCCGGGCCGACGAGGAGGCCGACGACCGCGTTGATGATGCGTCCCCGTTCGAGATCCTGGGCGTGGGCGGGGGTCGCGCTCGCATCGACCTTCGCTCAGGGCGGCCAGCGTCGCCCCGTCGAGGTCGCCGCCGCGGAGGAGCGGCAGCATGTCGTTGTCGTAGATCGCCTGGCGCTCCTCGTTCGACAGGAACGACGTGCGGAAGCCGGGTCCGGCGTAGAGCTGGACCTGGCCGTGGCGGAGGCTGTCGTCGAGGTCGTAGCAGGATGACCAGCCCGTCGTCGAAGCCCTTGCGCCCGACTCCCCACTGGTCCATCAGCGCCCGCGCGTCCTGCTCGGCCAGATCGGGCGTGTCGCTCTCGGGCTTGAGCTGGGTGTAGACGACGACCTGGGCGCCGGTCCGCGCCTCGATCCCCTCGCTGATCCGCTGGGCCTCGGCCCGGGTCGACTCCGACAGGACCCCGGCGGTGTCGTAGACCCGCTGGCCGGTGACGGGCTCCGGGTAGGGCGGGCCGGCGGCGAGCGCCGGAGCGACGAGGACGGTCAGGATCACCAGCGCTCCGAGCGCCGCCAGCGCCGGGCGGGGCACCCGCGACCGACCGTTCATCGAGCCTCCGGTTGGCGATCTCGTCGACCGCATCGTACGACTCAGCCGGCCGGCTGGAGGGCCCGGATCCGTCGGACGAGCTCGGCGGCCTGCTCGTAGCGTCCGAAGCTCGGCATGAGGTACGTCCCGGCGACGAGGTCGCGGGCGCCGTCGAGGAGGCCGAGGGCCAGCTCGAGGCCGACCTCCGCCCCGCGGTCGCCGGCCGCCGCCATCGCCTCGCGCGCCGTCGCGGGGATCGTGATCCCGGGCACCTCGTTGTGGAGGAACTCGGCGTGGCGGGCGCTCTGGAGCGGCAGGATCCCGAGCAGGACCGGGACCGGGAAGCCGGCCGGCCCGAAGCGGCGCCGGGCCTCGGCCTCCATCGCCTCGACCTGGTCGAGCGAGTAGAGCGGCTGGGTCATGACCAGGTGGGCGCCGGCGGCCAGCTTGCGTTCGAGCCGGTCCCACTCGGTGACCGTGTCGGCGGCGGTCGGGTCGAGGGCGCAGGCGATCGTGAACCCGGCCCGCTGGCCGATCGGCGAGCCGGCGCCGTCCTCGCCCCGGTTGAGCCGGGCCGAGGATCTCGACGAGCCCGATCGAATCGACGTCCCAGACGCCGGTCCCGGTCGGGTAGTCGCCGATCCGGGGCGGGTCGCCGGTCAGGGCCAGGATGTTCCGGACCCCGAGGGCATGGGCCCCGAGCAGCTCCGACTCGAGGGCCATCAGGTTCCGGTCGCGGGTCGTGAAGTGGACGAGGCACTCGAGGTCGAGGTCGTGCTGGATCCCGAAGGCGACCGCCAGGCAGCCCATCCGGACCCGGGCCATCGCCGAGTCGCTGACGTTGACCAGGTCGACCCCGGCGTCGCGCAGGAGCCGGGCGGCGTCGATCGTCCGGTCGATCCGGATCGACCGCGGCGGGTCGATCTCGACCGAGACGACGAACCGGCCCTCGGCCAGGGCGGCCGCCAGGCGGGTCGGCGGCGGGGCCTCGCCGACCGTCCGGTCGCCCGCCGAGACGATCGAAGTCGCTGCCGGAGTGGCCTCGGCCGGTGCGGGCGCGGGGGTCGCGGCCGCGGCCCGGGCCCGGGCGCGCCCCGCATCGCTGGCGGCGATCGCGTCGAGCGCGCCACGCATCGCGGCGACGTGCTCGGGCGTCGTGCCACAGCAGCCGCCGACGATCACGGCTCCGGCACCGAGCATTCGCGGCACGATGGCCGCGAAGTAGTCCGGCCCGGCGGCGTACACGAAGCGACCCTCGACCCGCTGCGGGAGACCCGCGTTGGGCATGATCGAGCGGGCGATCGCCGGGTCCGGGCCAGCCATCCGGTTGAGCGCCTCGAGGCAGCCGAACGGACCCGCGCCGCAGTTCACCCCGAGGGCGTCGACACCGGCCTGGGCCAGGGCCTCGGCGGCGGTCTCGGGCGTCGTCCCGTCGGCCGCCACGAGCTCCTCGCCGAAGGTCATCTCGGCAACGATCGGCAGGTCGGCCGCGGCCCGGCGCGCCTCGTCGATCGCGAGGCGGAGGTGGAGCAGCTCCGACGAGGTCTCGACCACGAACAGGTCGACGCCGCCCTCGAGGAGGCCGTCGATCTGCTCGCGGAAGGCCGCCCGGATCGCCGCCTCGTCGTGACTGGCCAGCTCGCGGGTCGGTCCGCCGAGCGGACCGATCGACCCGGCGACCAGGACGTCGCGGCCGCCGACGTCGCGCGCCTCGCGGGCGACCTGGGCGCCCCGCCGGTTGAGCCGGGCCGTCTCGCCGGCCAGCCCGTAACCGGCGAGCCGGAACCGGTTCGCCCCGAACGTGGCCGTCTCGATCAGGTCGGCACCGGCCTCGATGTACTCGCGGTGGATGGCGCCGATGAGGTCGGGCCGGCTCGCCACGAGCTCGTCGAGACAGGCGCGCTGGGGGATCCCCCGTGAGAACAGGAGCGTCCCCATCCCGCCGTCGGCCAGGACTGGCCCCCGGGCGAGCCGGTCGCGGAAGCGCTGGCGCTCGTTCACGCGCCCAACTCTACCGTTCGCCGCGGGACGCCCGGCCGGCCGTGGCGACGGCGACCACCGCAGGCCGGCGTCGCCGCGGTCAGGTCGGCCGAGGTCCGACTGGTTCGCGGGCTTACGCGGCGAGGGCGAACGCGGGGTCGTCGACGATCGGGCGGCTGACGTGAGCGACGAAGTCGAGGGCCAGCAGGCGACGGACGAGGCCCTTCTCCTCACCGAGGGTCACGCACTCGAGCCAGATCTCACCGTCGCGGGCGATGGCGTCGGTGCGCTCGCCGCACGCGCAGAACGGGGTGGATCGGATGGTGCCCTCGATCAGGTCGAGAGCTCGGGTGTTGGTCGTGGAGTTCATGGGGCGCCTCGCCGAGCGATATATGAGCCGGTCCGTATCATAATCCTGCTTGCGAGGAAGCGCAAGTCCCGGGTCGGTGGCGTGCCAGCCGGGCCGCTGATCGGAAGACGCGCTAGCCGAGCGTCGTCCCGGAGCCCCGCCGTCGGGCCAGCGTCAGCCGCCCGTCCGGCTCGAGGATCACCTGAGGCGGGCGCGGCCGGCCGTTGTAGGTCGACGACAGCGACGCCGCGTAGGCGCCGGCGTCGCGGATCGCGACGAGGTCGCCGCGGCGGAGCGGCGGGAGCGGGTGGTGGCCGAGCTCGTCGGTCGATTCGCAGATCGGGCCGTGGACCTCGGTCGCCGGGCCCGGCGGGCCATCACCCGCGG
Organism: uncultured Chloroflexia bacterium; assembly: GCA_963708065.1. Lineage (GTDB taxonomy): Bacteria > Chloroflexota > Limnocylindria > Limnocylindrales > CSP1-4 > Chersky-267. Next base: position 109,999 of record CAVPRZ010000009.1, on the reverse strand, counting down.
CGAGCGGCGACGCTCCCTCGCCGTCGGCCGGCCGCCCGAGGGACGTCAGGGCCACGATCGGGTGGTCGGCTCCGTAGAGCGCCGGCCGGATCAGCTCGGTCATCCCGACGTCGAGGACGACCATCGGCCCGCCACGCTCGCGGACGTGGAGGACGGACCCGACGAGCCAGCCCGCCCGGGCGACGAGGAACCGACCCGGCTCGATCGCCAGCCGGGCCGGCCGACGATCGGACGGCACGGTCTCGAGCAGCGCCGGGAGCTCGCGTGCGAACCGCTCCGGTCGGGGGACCCGGCCGCCCGAGCCGCCGACCGGGAACCCGCCGCCGACGTCGAGGGTGTCGAAATCGGGCAGCCCGCCCCCGAGCAGGGCGACGAGCGCGAGCGCTCGCCGGACGGCGTCGCGCCAGGCGTCGACCGCCCCGAGCTGGGAGCCGACGTGGAGATGGATCCCCCGCCAGCGCAGCGGCCCGTCTGCACCCCCGCCGGCCTCGATCGCATCCGCCAGCTCGTCGTCGGCGAGCCCGAACTTGCTCGACCCGGCACCGACGGCCAGGCCGTGCTGCGTCTCGGGCTCGACCGCCGGGTTGAAGCGCAGCAGGACCTCGACGGTCGCCCCGGCCCGCCGGGCGAGCCGGGCCAGCTCCGCGGTCTCGTCGGCCGACTCGAGGGCGACCCAGCGGAGCGGTTCGCCGCGGCGAGCGGCCCGGACCGCGGCGCGCAGGTCGGCCCGCGTCTTGCCGATGCCCTCGAGGCTGATCCGCGCGTTGGCGAGCCCGGCCCGCCGGGCGACCGACCACTCGCCCCTCGAAACGACGTTCGCGCCGAGACCCGCCGTCGCGAGGCGGGCGACGATCGCGGCGACGTCGTTGGCCTTGACCGAGTACTGCCGGATCCACGGGTCGGGGAACGCGGTCCGCAGCTCCTCAGCGGCGGCGGTCAGGCCCGCCGCCTCGGTCAGGTAGAGCGGGGTCCCGAACCGGCGCGCCGCCTCCCGGAGCGCAGGCGCGACGACCGGCAGGCGATCGGGCTCGACCATCGGGTCGACGGCGGCGCGGGCGAGGCGAGGACGAGCCCGGTGCGCTACTTGCTCGTCCGGACGAACGGGATCCAGCCGAGGACGGTCGACACGATGCCCAGGATGACCGCGCCGACGACCGCCGCGATGATCGTGTCCAGCGTGAAGTCGGGGGGATAGCCACCGACCGTGAAGGTCAGGTCGATGCGGTCGGAGACCCAGGCGACGATCACGAGCAGGAACCCGTTCACGACGAGCCCGAACAGCCCGAGGGTCATCACGCTCAGGGGCAGCGACAGCAGCTTGATGACCGGCTTGATCACCGCGTTCACCACGCCGAAGATCGCGGCCACGATGAGGATCGGGCCGGGCTGCGTGTCGGGTCCGAACGAGATCCCGTTGTAGATGATCGACGTCAGCCACAGCGCGAGCCCGGTGCCGACGACGGTGATGACGAAGCCGATCATGGCGATGTCCCTCCTGGCGGTCGCGATCCGCGCGGCCCGTGGGCGGCCGGAGCCGCGTCGCTCCGATGATGGCAGACGAGTCGAGGATCCGGTCGGCTAGCGGAGGAGGAACCCCGTCCCCAGCGGGTCGCGCGGGTCGAGCAGGAACTCGTGGCGCCCGGTCAGGTAGGCGGAGCCCTCGACCTCCGTCACGACCGCGGCCCGACCGCCGACCTCGGCATCCGCGGCTACCCGACCGAGGAAGGCCGAGTCGACGATGCTCCCGTTGCGCAGCACGCCCCTGCCGTCCGGGCCCAGGAGACCGTCGGCGGCCAGGAGGGCGAGCCGGGCGGACGTCCCGCTGCCGCACGGCGAGCGGTCGACCTCGCCGTCGGCGAACACGGTGACGTTCCGCTGGGTCAGCGCGACCCCGGCGGCCCGGTCGGCGTCGCTCGTCGGCTCGTGCTGCCAGTAGATGACCCCGTAGATGCCCGCGCAGCTCGGGCTCGTCGGGGTGGACCACGTCGAGGGTCGCGTCGAGCGCCGGCCGCAGCTCGCGCTGGAGGGCGATGAGCGACGGGAGGCTGGCCGGCGAGACGTCCAACCCGAGGCCGCGCGCGTCGACCGAGGCGTAGAACGCGCCGCCGTAGCTGACGTCGCAGCGGACCTCACCGCGCCGGGTCTCGATCGGCACGTCTCGGGCGAGGACGAAGGCCGGCACGTTCCGGAAGCGGACCGCCTCCACGTGACTGCCGTCGGCGTCGACCCGGGCGACACACGTGAGCCGGCCCGACGGGACGTCGACCGTCACGGACGTCTCGGGCCTCGTGATCGGGAGCCGGCCGGTTTCGAGGGCCCAGGTCACCAGCGCGATCGTCCCGTGGCCGCACGCCGTCGAGTAACCCTCGTTGTGGAAGAACACGACGCCGAGGTCGGCGCCGGCGTCGTCGGGCTCGGTGACGAAGCAGCCGTACATGTCGGCGTGGCCGCGCGGCTCGTCGATGAGCAGGCGACGGACCCGGTCGAGGACCTCGCGGGCGAACCGGCGACGCTCGAGCACGGTCGTGCCCTCGAGCGGCCGGACGCCGCCGGTCACGATCCGGAACGGCTCGCCGCCCGTGTGGTAGTCGACCGTCGAGACGTGGAGCGGGATCTCGTGGTCGCTCATGGTCGGCCCTCCGACCGGTGGCGCTCGAGCCGCGCCTGGAGCCGCTCCCGGATCGCCGGCCACTCGTCGTCGACGATGCTGTAGTAGGCGGAATCGCGGGCCCGTCCGCCGGGCATCACCATGTGCTTGCGGAAGATGCCCTCGAACGTCGCGCCGATGCCGAGGATGGCAGCCCGCGACTGCTCGTTGAGGGCGTCGGTCTTCAGCTCGACGCGCCGGCAACCGAGCGCATCGAAGGCGTGGCCGAGCATCAGCAGCTTGGCCTCCGTGTTGACCGCCGTCCGCTGGACCGCCGGGTCGAGCCACGTCCAGCCGATCTCGACCCGGAGGTCGGCTGGGGCCGGCGCCAGGTAGCGCGAGCTCCCGACCACCCGGCCCGTCGCCCGGTCGATCGTCACGAACGGGATCTGGGTCCGGGCGTCGCGCGCCGCGAGCGCGGCGTCGACGAGCTCGCGCATCCCGGCCGGAGACGACCCGTCGTTCGGCATCCACGTCCAGATCCGCCCGTCGCGCCCGGCGGCGGTCAGCCCGTCGAGGTGGTCGAGCGTCATCGGCTCGAGCCGGACGACCTCGCCCTCGAGGACGGTCGGCGTGAACCATGCGGTCGTCGGTCGGGCCATGCGTTGGAGTCTAGGCAGCCGGCGACGCCCGTGTCCCCCCAGCCATGAGCGGCACTCATGGACGCGCGCGAACGTGAGCTCGGCCGCCGTTCCACCGGCCCTGTCGTCCGGCGCCCGAGCGTGGATTCGGGCGCCCCGATGACCGCCACTCATACCTCCGGGGCCGATACACTCCCCTCGATGACCAGCTCGACGTCGGCCTTCGTGGCCCGGACCGACGCCTTCCTCGACGAGTTCTTCCGACTCAACCCGCTCCACGCGACGGCGGTCGGGATGCACGCCCACGATGCCGAGTGGCCCGATCTGACCGAGACGGGACGGCGGGCGCGGCTCGCCTTCGTCGAGCGCTGGGAGGCCGAGCTCGGCGGGTTCGCCGACGCCGATCTGACGGCCGACGAGCGGGTCGATCGCGACCTGCTGCTGATGGAGCTCGACGGGATCCGGTTCAGCGAGACCGAGCTCCGCGAGGAGGCCTGGGACCCGCTCGAATGGGTCTATCTCCTCGGCGGCGGCATCTTCCCGCTCCTCGCCCGCGAGTTCGCCCCGCTCGCCGACCGGCTCGCGTCGGTCGCCGGGCGGCTCGAGAGGACGCCCGCGGTCCTGGAGGCGGCCCGCACCGAGATCGTCGGCCGGCCCGGCCGGCCGGTGTCCCGCTTCCACACCGAGACCGCGCTCCGACAGCTCGCCGGGGTGACCCAGCTCGCCGACGAGGCGATCGAGACCGGGCGAGCCGCCGCCCCCGACGACCCGGCGGTCGGAGCGGTCATGCCCCGGCTGGAGGCCGCCGCCGGGATCGCCGCGACCGCGGTGGCGGCCCTGGAGATCCACCTGCGCGAGGTCGTCCTGCCGGCCGCCGATGGTGAGGGCCGGCTCGGCGCCGAGCTGTTCGCGACGAAGATGCGCCACACGCTCCGCGACCCCGAGCTCACGCCGGCCCGGATCCTCGAGCGCGCGGAGCGCGAGTACGCGTCGGTCCGGGCCGAGATGATCCGGCTCGCCCGCGAGCTGTGGCCGACCTGGTGTCCCGGGCGGGACCGGCCCGGCGACGACCAGGCGACGGTCCGTGGGGTTCTCGACGCCATCGCCGCGCAGCACCCCCCGGCCGGCGACCTGCTCGAGTGGTGCCGGGCGGAGCTCGGCCGGATCGAGGCGTTCTGCCGCGAGCGGGACCTCGTCGGCCTGGCCGAGGACCCGCTCGAGATCCGCTGGACGCCGGTCTTCCTCCGCTCGTTCGGCGGCGCGATGCTCGACACGCCGGGTCCGCTCGACCGCGGCCAGAAGGCGTTCTTCGCGATCACCCCGATCCCCGACGACTGGACCGCCGAGCAGGCCGAGAGCTACCTCCGCGAGGACAACGACCGGATGCTCCGGCTGCTCACGATCCACGAGGCCGTCCCCGGCCACTACCTCCAGGGCTCACACGCGAACCGCAACCCGTCGATCGCCCGGGCGGTCTTCTGGAGCGGCGTCTACGCCGAGGGCTGGGCGGTCTACGTCACGCAGGTGATGATGGACGTGGGCTACGGGGCCGACGACCCGGCGCTCCTCCTGACCCACTGGAAGTTCTACCTGCGGGCGGTGACGAACGCGATCATCGACGTGCGGATCCACGCCGGGGAGGCGTTCGGCGGTCCGATGACCGAGGAGGAGGCCGTCGGGCTGATGGTCGATGGCGGCTTCCAGGAGGAGGCCGAGGCGCGCAGCAAGTGGGACCGCGCGAGGCTCACCTCGACCCAGCTGTCGACCTACTTCGTCGGGCTCGATGGCGATGTGGCAGGTCGAGCTCGACGCCCGGCGGCGCCTGGCAGAGGCGGCCGCCGGGCCGGCTGCCGCGACGGCCGTCGTCGAGCGCTCGCTGCCGGGCGGCCTCGGCGAGACGCCGGGGTTCGCCTACCGCCGACACCTCGAGGCCGTGATGAGCCACGGCACCGTGCCGATCCCGCTGCTCCGGCGGCTCGTCCTCGACGAGGGTTGAGCCGGAGCCAATCGATCAGGCCTGGGTTCCCGCCGTCTCAACCTCCGTCGGGCGGCCGAGCCGCACGAGGAACCGGACGAACAGCCAGACCGCGGTGAGCGCGAACAGGACCAGGCTCAGGTCGAGGATCGGCCAGGCCAGGGCGTTGACCGTCGCCTCGTCGGGGTTCGCCGCGCTGAGCGCGCCCGGGATCGAGCCGAGCCCGTAGCGGTCGAGCCAGTCGACCTGGTCGGCGGCCTCCAGTCCGTAGATCTGGGGGACGATGTAGAGCACCGACGAGATGACGAGCAGCAGGCTCACCAGCCGGAAGGCGCCCGGGTCGTCGTCGGCGTCCCGGATGAGCTTGACCACGAGGGCCCAGAACAGGACGACCGCGGCCAACGGCGCCGTCAGTGGCAGGCCCAGCCCGATGTACAGGTTCGGCATCAGGAACGTGATCGCCAGGGCGAGGGTGAGGAGCAGCAGCACGTCCCGGACGAGGACGTACGACAGCCACCAGACATCGCCGCCGAAGCGGAGGGTGAGCGTCTGGAGGAAGCGCAGGACGTACGGCCGCGCGAAGTGCATGATCAGGGCGAAGGTCCACAGGATCGGGAGCACGGCGGCGAGCGACAGGACCAGCCAGCCGGAGCCGCCGGTCGTCAGCGCAGTCGCGAGGTCATCGGCACTCATCGGGTCCGCTCCTTGGTCTGGCTCGTCCGCGGCCGGCCGCCGGCCTCGCGGAAGTTGTAGACGACCGCGACCACGGCGAGGATCCCGGTCAGGGCGGCCGACAGGTAGCACAGCGTCAGGGCGACGTCCGGGTTCTGGCTGCTCACCAGGATCGAGGCGAGCTGGTTCGAGGTGTCCGTCCCGATCTGGGTCACCTGGACGCCCAGGAAGTAGGGCACGATGTAGAGCGCGCCGCCGAGGCCGAGCAGGCTGACCTGGATCCGGAACCAGGTCAGGTCCCCGTCGCCCTTGATGAGGCGGATGACGAGGACGGTGAAGGCGCACACCGCGGCGAGGCCGCCGGTGATCGGCAGCTCCTTGCCGCTGACGACGTCGGGATAGAAGAAGATGAAGCTGCCCAGGAAGACGTTCACCAGGAGCAGGTCGCGAACCGCGACGTAGATGATCCACCACAGGTCGGCGCCGAGGCGGAGGGTGAACTTGTGGAGGTTCCCGACCATGTACGGTCGGGCGAGGTAGAGCGCGAGGACGAGCAGCCAGAGTGCGACGAGGGCCGCGGCGATCGTCCCTTCGATGAAGCTCTCGCCTGCGTCGAACAGGCCTCCAACCTGGTCCGGGGTCATCGGTCTCCTCCTGCGCTCGTGACGTCTGCGGATGCGGGCCCGGCGGGGCCGGGCACGCCCGGGATCGGGGCCGTGCCCGGCGGGTGGACTCGATCTGGACCGTCGGCCGGCCCGCGTCCGGTCGTGACCTGGACGGTGGAGCAGCCGTAGACGGCATCGCACCGGAAGCAGCGGCTCGCTTCGCTCCGGGCCTCGGCCTCGCCGAACCCGGCCTGGGTCGCCCGGAACGTCGTCGGATCGACCACGGGAAGCGGGGGATGCGCCCGGGCGCGCGGCTCGAGATCGAGCTGGAGGCTCGGCTCGGGCGGCGTCCGGTAGCGGACCGTGGCCAGGATGTCGGCCTCACCGTCGGTCGAGCCCGACAGGTACTGGTGGATCGCCCCGGCCGCACGCCGGCCGGCCGCGACCGCGTCGATGATCGTCTTGGGGCCGCTCACGACGTCGCCCCCGGCGAACACGCCGGCCCGGCCCGTGGCCAGCGTCCGCGGATCGGCGGCGATCCCGGCCCACGCGCTCGTCTCGATGCCGGCGCCCTCGGGCAGGATCGACGGGTCGGGCTCCTCGCCGATCGCGACGAGGATCGCGTCGGCGTCGATCGTGGCCTCCGAGCCCGGGACCGGCACCCACGTCGGCGCGCCCGCTTCTCGACCGCTCCGGTCGGCGCCTGCTCGATGATCCCGACGGCGCGGACCGCTCCGTTCGCACCGACCACCTCGGTGACCGTGGCGCCGATCCGGAAGGCGATCCCTTCGCGCCTGGCGGCCTCGACCTCCTCGGCCTGGGCGGGCATCTCCTTGAACCCGCGCCGGTAGAGGACGGTGACCGAAGCGGCGCCGCTGCGGAGCGCGGACCGCGCCGCGTCCATCGCGGTGCTCCCGCCGCCGACCACGACGACCCGTCCGGCCAGCCGCGGTCCGCTCGCCGAGGTTGACCTGCTTGAGGAAGACGGTCGCCGGGATCACCCCGGCCAGGGTGTCGCCCGGGACGCCGAGCCGCCGGCTCTTCGGGGCGCCGGTCGACAGGAAGATCGCGTTGAACCCCTGCGCCTCCAGGTCGTTGAGGCTGAAGTCACGGCCCATCACCGTGTCGAGCCGGAGGTCCACCCCGAGCCCGACGATCCGGTCGATCTCGGCCCGCAGGACCTCGCGCGGGAGGCGGTACTCGGGGATCCCGATCGCCATCATCCCGCCGGGGACCGGCATCGCCTCGATGACCGTCACGCCATAGCCGAGCCGGACGAGGTAGTACGCCGCCGACATCCCGGCCGGCCCACCGCCGACGATCGCGACCTTCTCGGGCCGGCGGACCCTGGGCGGCTCGACCGGCGGGAGGGTCCCGTGCTCGGCGGCGAACCGCTTGATCGTCCGGATCGAGATCGGCTCGTCGAGCACGCCCGCGCCGGCAGGCCGCCTCGCACGGGGCCGTGCAGATCCAGCCGCAGACCGACGGGAACGGGTTGACCTCGGCGGCGACGGCGTAGGCATCGTCGTAGCGGCCCTCGGCGACCAGCCCCACGTAGCGACCGGCATCGGTGCCGGCCGGACAGGCGGCCTGGCAGGGCGCGATCGGGTTCGCGACGTCCGGTCCGGCCATCGACGTCCAGACCTGCCACGGCTGCGGGCGCTCGCGGATCTGCCACGTCCCGAACGTCGTCGTACGGCGACACCCTGGTCGGCTTGAGCGCCTCGCGGGTGACCGACGACCAGGGGATCCAGCCGACGACCGGTTCGGGCCGCTCGATCGGGCCCTGGCGGGCCGCGAGGGGCGTCGGGCCCGTCGACCGTCTCGAGGGTCATCACGGCGACCGGGCACTCGCGGATGCAGATCGAGCAGCCGATGCACTCGCCGACCTGGACGGGGTACTCCATCATCCAGCGCAGCGGGTCCGCCGCCGCCGGCGGCCTCGACGCCCGGCGCGCTCCGGTCGGGTCATGTCGAGGGCCTGCGACCGGGCAGACGTCCATGCACACGCCGCAGTTGAAGCAGCCTCCGCGATCGACCTCGATCAGGTAGCCCATTGCCGACTCCGATGCGGTTGTTCGGTGCAGCGTCGCCCCTGGTGGCGACGTCGGCCAGACGCGGGCGGGCAGGGGACGAGTCATCGACCGGGTAGGGACCGGGGGGCCATCTGGCCCTGGCCGACCGGAACGACGCGCAGGCGTCCCGCCCCGGGCGGCCGCCGTGGTTCAGGCGGACGGCGGCTCGTCGGGCGGCGGGACCAGGCCCTCGCGGACGGCGCGCGCCGCGACCTCGGTCCGGCTCTGGGCGTGGAGCTTGGCCGAGGATGTTCCGGAGGTGGTACTTGGCGGTGTTCTCGCTGATCCCGAGCTCGGCCGCGATCTCCTTGTTCCGGAGCCCCTGGGTCACGAGGGCGAGCACCTCGAGCTCGCGCTCGGTCAGCCGGTCCGGATCCGCTACCGGGGTGTCCGGCAGCCGCTCGCGCCGGACGAACTCCTCGATGATCCGGGCCGCCGTGGCCGGCGAGATCGCCGCCTCGCCGCGGCCGACGGCGTCGATCATCGAGCGGAGCTGGGCGGCCTCGAGGTTCTTCAGCAGGTAGCCCTGGGCGCCGGCCTTGATCGCCGCGAACAGGTCGTCCTCGTCCTCGCTCACCGTCACCATGACGATCGCCGTGCTCGGGCAGGTCGCCTTGATCCGTGCCGTCGCCTCGATCCCGGAGCCGCCCGGCATCCGGACGTCCATGAGGACGAGATCCGGCTGGGTCCGATCGGCGAGCGCGGCCGCCTCGGCACCGGTCGACGCCTGGCCGACGACGTCATGGCCCCAGGCCCCGAGGAGCGACGCGAGCCCGTCCCGGAACAACGCGTGGTCGTCGGCCAGGAGGATCCTCATCGGGCGCTGGCCGAACCGGCCGCCTCGGCCGGCGGGCCGGTCTCGGGTTCGGCCTCGACCGGGATCGTCAGGCGGACCGTCGTCCCGGCCGGGCCCGACCGCCAGTCGACCCGTCCGCCGACGCTGGCGGCACGTTCACGGATGGTCGCCAGCCCGAGTCGCTGCGGGCCGTCGCCGGGCGCCGTCGTCGTCGCCGCGGACGGGTCGAAGCCGCGCCCATCGTCCTCGACCTCGACCACGAGCCAGGCCTCCGCGACGTCGAGCCGGACCACGACCCGCTGGGCGGCGGCGTGCTTGCGGACGTTGGTGAGGGCCTCGCGGACGATCCGGAACACCTCGTCCTCGATCGCCGGGTCGATCGTCAGCCCGATGGCGTCGTCGGTCGCCTCGACCCGGACGGCCAGCTTCGACGCCTCGGCGAATCGACGGGCATAGACGCGCAGGGCCGCCGTCAGGCCGCCCCCGGATGCGACCGACCCGCGCAGCCCCAGGATCGCCTCACGGACGTCGACGTACAGCGAGCGCGCCGCGGCCGACAGCTCGGCGAGCTGGCTGCGCGCCTCGGCAAGCCGCCCGGCCGCCAGGAGCTCGTCGACGGCCTGGGACTTCGTGTTCACGTAGCCGAGCACCTGGGCGAGACCGTCGTGAAGCTCGCGGGCGATCCGCTCGCGCTCGCCGCGCACCGCCAGCTCCCGCAGCTCCAGCTGGAGCCGGTCGGCCTCGATCGCGATCGAGGCCTGGCTGGCGAGCGAGGCGAGCGTGCTGCGGTCGTCGTCGGTCGGCGGCCGGGTCGGGTCGCGGACGACCGCCAGCGTCCCGAGCGCCTCATCGCCCCGCAGGAGCGGTGCCTCGAGGGGCGGCCGGGTCGCCGCCTTCCCGCCGAAGCCGTCAGCGGAGGCGATCGCCGGGGCATCGGGTGGGCCGCTCCACGCCCGGAGCCGCAGCTCGCCGTCGGCGTCGGCGACCCGGAGCAGGGCGACGTCGCCGGCCAGCAGACGGCGGGCGTTGTCGACGATCGCCCGGAGGATCTCGTCGAGGTCCGCGATGGCGGCGATCGCGACGCTCACCTCGTAGAGGGCCCGGGCCGACGCGCTGCGCGCCTCGAGCTCCGCGTTCCGTGCCCGCAGCGCGTCGTCGAGCCGGTCGATCTGGCGGAACGCGAGCGTCGAGAAGGCGGTGGCCACGACGAACACGATCACCACGACGAGGACGGTGTCGAGCGGGAACGGGAGATAGGGATCGAGGAACGTGTCGCTCAGCAGCTCGAACCCGCCGATGAGGACCACCGGCAGGACGATCGTCAGCCAGCGCAGCCGGGTCATGGCTCCGGCGGGCCGTCGCCCCGACCGCGATCCGGTGGCGGGACGCTCGCGTCGCTGCCGGCGGCCGGCCGGAGCGCCGCCGCGAGCTGGTCGACGCGATAGCCCGCCGCCTCGGCGAGGGTGGCCAGGCCTGCGACCCGGGCGGCGGCGGCCTCCCCGGTGGCACCGGTCTCGAGGCGCGCCACGGTCGCTGTGAGGGTCTCGAACGCATCGCGGTCGAACCAGCGCAGGCCTCCGGCGTCGTGGACGTAGAGCGCCTCGCGAAGGGCCGGGTCGTCGAACCAGGCCGCGACGGTCGCGTCGTCGAGCCGGCGCAGGTCCGGCGGAGCTGCCACGAGCCCGCGCACGACATCGGCTCCCCGCTCCGCCTCGGCGCCGTCGAAGCCGGCTCCGCGGAGCGCGTCGGCCACGATCGGCCGCAGTCGACGTTCGTCGAACGGCTCGCCGTCGAGCGCCCCGACGAATGCAGCAAGGACGTCGGCCTCGTCCATCCGGACCGGCTCCGGCTCCGCGGCGGCCCCCGGCAGCGCGGCGACCCCCGGCGGTATGGCCGCCGGCGGAGTGGCGGCCGGCGGAGCGCCGGCTGTCGAGGGCCGGAGCCGCTCGAGCGCGGCCGCCAGCCGCCGCCGGGCCTCGTCGTGGACGGGTCGCAGGGCGATCCCGGTGAGCGCCTCCTCGACCGACGGGACCCAGCCGTCACCGAGCTCGACCGCCAGCGTGGCGACCGGACGGCCCGGCTCGTCGGCCAGCTCCACCAGGTCCACGAGGACGTGGCAGCGGTACGCACCGAGCTGGACCCGGAGCCCGTCGCGTGCCAGCCCGGCCGACCAGCGCAGCCCCTCGAGGCCGGTCATCGCGTCGCGGATCCGCAGCCAGCGGTCCTCGCGTCCGCTGAGCCCGAGGCCGCCGGCCAGCGTCTCGCGTCGCATCCGGCGCTCGCCGTCCGGGTCGCGCGCGTTGAAGCCGACGGAGTCGCGGATCGTCCCGTGCGTCTCGGCGTACCGGTTGTGGTAGACGACGAGCGATCGCTCGCCGGCCGGCCCGACGTTGGAGTAGGCGAAGACGTCCTCGTTCACGGATCCGTCGTCGGTCACGACGTCGTACAGCCGGAACCCGTCCGACCCGGCGAAGCTCGCCCGGCGGTGGAGGAGCGGGAAGATCGTCCGCTCGTGATGGGCGAGCAGCCCCTCGTCGACCGGCTCGTCGCGCTTCGGCCGGCGGTACTCCATGCCGTACTTCTCGGTGAAGCCCTCGAGCTGGCCGTGACCGAACATCGGCAGCCCGGGCAGGGTCGCCATGAGCGCGGCCACGCCGAAGTACTTGTCGCCGGTCCCGAACTGGTCGACCGCCGTCCGCTCGTCGGGGTTGCTCATGAAGTTGACGAACCGGCCGAGGATCGCCGGGTCGAACTCGAGCGTGTTGCGGATGACCAGCCGGTAGTCGGCGTTGCGCTCGTCGCGGAGCATGTTCATGAACGCGCTGTTGTAGACGCGGTGCATCCCGAGGGTCCGCACGAAGTAGCCCTCGAGGAGCCAGAACGCCTCGGCCAGCAGGAGCGTCCCCGGAACCTCGGCGGCGACCCGGTCGACGACCTCGCGCCAGAACTCGCGCGGCATCGCCCGGTCGAACTCGGCCCGGGTCATCCCGTGGCCGGCCCGGCTCGGGATCGCCCCGCCGTGCCCCGGCTCCGGGAACCACAGCCGCTGGACGTGCTTCTTGGCGAGGACCATGGCGGCGTCGAAGCGGATGATCGGGAACTGCCGGGCCACGTCGAGGATCGTCTGGATGACCGCCTCGCGGACGTCGGCCCGCGCGTAGTCGAGCTGGGCGGTGTCGTTCCACGGGAAGCTCGTCCCGTCGTTGCCGTGGTAGACGTAGCGGGTCGAGCCGGTCCAGCGATCGACCCGCTTGAAGACGACGGCGGCATCGGTCGCGTCGTAGTAGTGGTCCTCGAGGAAGATCCCGACCCGCGGGTCCGACGACAGGTCGGGGCCCTCGAACGAGTACGCCGGGAAGGGGCTGTCGGGCAGGCTGAGGAACCGGTCGGGCTCGTTGACCACCCAGCGCGAGTCGATCCCCATGTGGTTGGGCACCATGTCGCTGGCCAGCCGGACCCCGCGAGCGGCGGCCCGCCCGCGAAGCTGGGTCAGGGCGCCAGGTCCGCCCAGGTCGGCGGCGATGACGTAGTCGTCGAGCGAGTAGGCCGAGGCCACGGCGTCCGGGTCGCCGCGAAGGCGCTTGATCCGCTCGGACGCGGCCGAGCGCTCCCACAGCCCGATCAGCCACAGCCCGCTGATCCCGCGCCGGGCGAGCGTGTCGAGCTCCTCGTCGGGGATCGCGTCGAGCGTCCGGATCTCGCGACCGTAGCGTCGCGACAGCTGGTCGAGCCAGACATAGGTGCTCTTCGCGATCAGCACGAGCCGGGGCATCCAGTCGCGGTCCTCGCTGAACCGCTCCTCCTCGCCGGGGTCGTAGTGGTACACCTCGGCCGGGCCGCCAGCGCCGGCATCGTGCGCGGCGAACCACGACCGGTCGGCGGCCATCTTCTCCTCGGCCAGGACGTCGAGCGCGACGAGGAGCCGGTCGAGCAGGTCGTCGATGATCCCGCCGAACAGGCCGGCCCAGTTGTCGCGGATCCAGCGCAGCTGGTCGGCCAGCGAGCCGGGCGCGGCCGTCGCCGGCTGGCGGAGGAGCTCGACCAGCGACCGTCCCTCCGGGCCGAAGCCGGGCCGGGTCGCGAAGAAGGTGTCGAGCTCATCGGCGATCTCGACGAGCGCCCGACCCTCACGGACGGCGCGCAGGTCGACCAGCTCTCGGAACGGGTCGACCGCCGCGTTCTCGTCGAGGCTGGCGAGGAGCAGCAGCTGGGCGATCGCGGTCGAGGGCTCGGGGCGCTCGGGGATCGCCAGGCGGGCCGGGAACTCGGCCGCGAACGAGGCCACCGCGACATTCGTCGGAACGTTCCCCAGCCGCGCTCGCAGCCAGGCGTCGGCGGCGACGATCGCCGCCGGGTCGGCCTCGGCCCGGTAGCGGTCGACGAGACGGCCGAGGACGGCAACGAGGAGCCCGGCGGCGTGGAGCTGGCCGGCGGTGAGCGGCTCGCCGGCAGCCTCAGCGGCAGCCTCCACGGCCGTGGCCGCCGGACCGGCGCCTCGCCCGGCGTTGACCCGGGCGGCGATGGTGCGGGCGGTGGCGAGGTCGGCTGCCAGGGTCAGGTCGGCCAGGGCGTAGCGCGTCCGGGCTGGCCGGGCAAGCCGGAAATCCTCGGCGGTCGACCGGCCGCGGGCCACGGTCAGGCGCTGGACCCGGCGGCGACGAGCGCCCGATCGGCCTGGGCGTGCTCGATCGCCCGGCGCAGGAGCTCGAGCCCGGACGGGTCGAACTCGTAGAGCCACTCGCGGACGCGCTCGGGCTGGCTGAATCGCTCGTCGAGGCCGAGCGCGAGCGCCTCGCGCGACAGGAGGATGAGGTCGGCCGAGTCGACCTTGGCGATCGCCGCGTCATCGCCGATCGTGGCCGAGACGATCTCGACCCCGGTCGTCCCGGACAGCCGCAGCGTCTCGGCGATGTTGTCGGTGCCGACGGCCGAAGCGCAGACGAGCCCGACCCGGGCGCCCGCCGGGAGCGCCGCGATCTCGTGGATGAGGTCCATGTAGCCGGGCCCGACGAGCATCGCCACGACCGGCACCCGCCCCGCCGCGTGGGCCTGGGCCTCGTCGGCGTGGAACGTCGTCGTCGCGATGAGGTCGTAGTGGAATCGGTCGAGCCGCTCGCCGATCTCGTCGAGGAGCGTGCCCTCGGCCTCGATCGAGCCGGGGAAGGCCTCGGCGATCCGCTCCGCGTCGTAGCTCGCATCGGCCTTGGTGCACTCGGCGAACAGCACCCGCACGAGCGGGCCGGGGCGCTTCCGCTCGGTCGCGGCCGCGTACGTCGCCGAGGCGACCTCATCGGGGGTGAACCCGGCCGCGGATGCCCGGCGGAGCATCTCGGCGACGATCCCGGCGAGGGCCTCCGCGCCGCGGCGCTGGGGTGGCCGGTCGGCGACATGGGTGCCCGCCCCGTGACGGCTGGTGACGTAGCCGGCGTCGGCGAGCCGCTTGTAGACCGCCCGGATCGTGTTCGGGTTGACCCGGAGGGCCGCGCCGAGCTCGCGGACCGGAGCGAGCCGGGCGCCTGGAAGGAGCCGCCCGGAGTCGATCTGGTAGGCGATCTGCCAGTAGATCTGGGTCGAGATGGGGACGTCCGAATCGCGCTCGACGTCCAGCTCACCGGCCGTCCGGGCCGCCGAGCCGGCGGCCGCCGTCAGCTCGCCATGGCCCGGGACGTCCTGGTCACTTGACATAGTCCAATAGTCCAACTAGTATCCGATTTGGCCTAGTCAACTATAACAACGATCGAGGAAACCTCAGATGTTCGTCCTGGCACTGGCGGTTCCGTTCGTCATCCTCGCACTTCTCGGGATCGCCGCGCTCGGCTCGGGCGTCGACACGCGCGACGGCTTCGACGACCCGAACGCGCCGGCACGGGGCCTGTTCGCCTAGTCACCACATCAGGCGACTCGACCCGAGAGGGCGGGCCGCTCCGTTCCGACGGTCGTCCAACCCCTCAGGACGACCCCGAGGATCCTCGTCAGCCCGTGGCGCGCAGGCCACGGGCTGACGGATTCCCGGGGATGAGTACTGGGGGCCAGCGGCCGGCGCCGCCCGATGGTTCGCGAGCCGGAGCGACCGACAGGTGAGCGTTGGCTCCATCGCCCGGTGGTCCGCCAGGCGGAGCGACCGACAGGTGAGCGTTGGCTCCATCGCCCGGTGGTCCGCCAGGCGGAGCGACCGACAGGTGAGCGTTGGCTCCATCGCCCGGTGGTCCGCCACGTCGGCCACAGGTCGGGCGGCCGAGCCGGACGACCGAGCGGCTGCCGAGCCGGGCGACCAGTCGGGCGGCCGAGCCGGGCGACCGAGGAGGGCTGCCGACCCCCTGTCCTGCGTGTCCCGTGGTGGCTCCTCATGGTTGGTGCCTGGGACGCACCACCGAGCGGAGGACCGCCCGCAGACTCCTCCCGTTGGAGCGCAGGACGCACCAACGAGCGGAGGACCGCCCGCAGACTCCTCCCGTTGGATCGCAGGACGCACCAACGAGCGGAGGACCGCCCGCAGACTCCTCCCGTTGGAGCGCAGGACGCACCAATGAGCGGGGGGCGGTCGCCGTCTTCTCCGGTTCGGGCGCAGGACGCAAGACCGGTGCACGTTGTCTCTCCGCTGCTCACGATCCGCCAGCCGGTGCAACCGACGGCTCAGTGACGGCTCCTCCGCTCCGTGGTCCGCCACGCGGCGCAACCGACGGCTGAGCGCCGCTTCCACCGCCCGCTGGTCCGACAGCCGGTGCAACCGGAGGCCGTGACCGGGGGTTCGACCGCCGGCGAGGACCGTCTGAGGCGGCAGCCGCGCTCAGGCCCGCTCGGGCGGCAGCCCGCTCAGACCCGCTCGAGGCGCCTGGTGTCAGACCCGCTCGGGCGGCTGTCCGCTCAAATCCGCTCGAGCGATCGGCCGGGCGAGGCTCGCTCAGGCACCGAGGCTGGTGAGCCTGCTGCACACGTCCCAGAGCCGGCGGGCGACGTCGGGATCGCGGGTGTAGGGCGGCGCCTCGATCTCGCGGCCGCCCTTGAAGAAGCGGCCGTTCGCGCCGTGGAAGTCGGGTGAGAGGGCGAGGGGCAGGATCGCCGCCGCGGCCCGCGTCGGCGGCGCCGAGACGAGCCGGGTGGCCCAGCGAAGCGGCGCCAGCGCCTGGCGCATCAGGTCGGTCCGGACCAGGCCCGGATGGACGGCGTTGGCCGTCACGGGGCCATCCTCGACGCGACGGGCGAGCTCGAACGTGAACAGGAGATCGGCAGCCTTCGAGGCGCCGAACGCGCTGAGCGAGCGGAACCGCCGCTCGCCCTGGAGGTCGTCGAAGTCGAGCCGAACGGTGGACGGCGCACTCAGGACGAGGACCCGAGCCGCTTCTGCCGCGCGGAGCCGGTCGAGCAGGAGGTTCGTCAGGAGGAACGGACCGAGGACGTTCGTGGCGAACATCGTCTCGAGCCCGTCGACGGTCAGGCTGCGCTGCCGCGTATAGACGGCGGCGCAATGGACGAGGAGGTCGAGAGTCGGCTGCCGCCGCGCCACGGCGCCGGCGAGGCTTCGGACCGAAGCCATGTCCGACAGGTCGCCTTCGAACAGCTCGACCTGCTCGGACCCGGCCGTGGCGGCGATCTCCGCCCGCGCACGCTCACCGCGTGCGGGATCGCGGGCGACGATCCCTACCCCGACGCCGGCGGCCGCCAGTGCCTCGGCGAGGGCGCGGCCGATCCCCGACGTTGCCCCCGTCACGAGCGCGACCCTCCTGTCGACCGTCGGGATCGGCGTCATCGGGCGAGCCGGCCGCTCACTGACTGGCCGAGGGTGACTTCCGGATCGGCGATTCTCACCGCGCTATCCTCGCACGCCGTTCCAGCAACCCCCCGTCGCGCAACGGTCGTCTAGCCGGGTCATCGTCGTGGTGCGAGGGAAGCTATCTCCCGAGCGGTGCGGTCGGCGGCGGTCTCGACCTTATGCCGGACCGCGACCGTCCGGCTCTCGCCGGGGCCCAGCTCGACCGGCCAGACGAAGACCAGCGCGCTGCCCTGGTAGACGCGCTCGAAGCCGGCCTCCGAGTTCGAGACCGTCTCGATCGGGGACCACCAGGCCACCGCTGGAGGGTCGGCCGTCGTCGTCAGCTCGATGCCGACGTGGCTGTTCCCGCTGACGATCGCCGCCAGGTCCGCGCGCTCACCGGTGGAGTCGTGGGGCAGGCGTTCCGCGTCGATCTGGTAGTACGCCGCCGGGTTCGCGCCGCCGCCGAGCATCATGAGGGCCCACTCGACGGTCAGGTCGAAGCGGACCGCCACGCCAGCCCGGCTCTCGACGGTCACCTCGAGGTCGAGCGCAGGGCGGCGCCGATCGCCGCCAACCACGAGCCGCTTCATGACCCGGACGACCCGCGGCCCGCCGTCCAGCGCCACGTCGCGCGCAAGCCTCACGACGCCCGGCTCCAGCGCGACCATCTCGTATGGCCCGTCGACGGCGTCGCCGAGCTCGGCCGCCTCCCCAGCTGCGAAGGCGCTCGCGGTCGAGCCCGGCGCGAGCAGGTGGACGAGCCCCGATCGGCGTTCGTAGGCGTCGTAGCGCAGCCGTTCTGCCAGCCCCGGCTCCCGGCTCCGGACCAGCGAATGGATCGTCGCCGGCCCCTGACCGCCACCGCCCTCCTCGGCGCTATGGTGCCCGCCCTCGCCGTTCCCCGGCACCTCGTCCGCCGCGAACGCCAGGAGCCGCGCGTGGTATGCCTCCGGGCGGCGGCGAATGACTGCAGCCAGCGCGTGGCGGACGGCCCGGATGTCCCATGCGCCGATGCCGCCACCCTCAGCCGGATCGATGACGACGACCTGGCCGGGCGTCGTGACGAGGACCTCGTCGATCCCGTCGAGGTCCGTGTCGATCGCCGCCGCCCCGTCGGCCGGCCTGCCCGACGTCCGGGCGACCGCGTCGGCCAGGTCCTGCGCCGCGATCACGTGCTCGTGGGTCGCGAGCCGCATGTGCGGGATGTAGATCCCGCCGAACACGCCGTGCCAGTAGCAGTCATTCGACTGGCCCTGGTGGAGGTGATCGGCGGCCAGCCCGCGAGCCGGTCCGTCGGGCATCGCCGCGACCGCCGCAGAGGCCCGGAGCATCTGCTTGTGGAGGTCGTTGATCTCGCGGTACTTGACCTGGAAGTTGCGCCAGAAGCCACCGCGCAGCCAGCGGACCCACGGCTCGCCACGCTCCTGGCCCGACCGAACGGCCTCCTCGAAGACCGGCGCCTGGTCGGCCGGGAGGGCCCACTCGCCCATCTCGAAGTAGGACGACGTCGGCAGGTAGATCCGGCCGATCGGTCGATGCCCGGACAGCCAGTCGGACGGGGTCACGGTCGCGATCGCGGGCTCCGCCTCGAGCGCGGCGAAGAAGCGGTCGACCCAGCCGTTGGCGCCCCAGCAGTGCTCGAACGTGTCGGGCCAGGCCCCGAACTTCTCGCCGTCGTCGCCCATGCAGGCGAGCCGGTCTCCGCCCGGGGTGGCGTTCGCGACGAGGTGATCGATCATGTCCTCGACCCGGCCGAACGGGATGCCGTAGCGCAGCCGCCTGTCCGAGCCGAAGATCGTCAGGAGGCGGCCCTGGTCCTCGGTCGTGTACGGGCCCCACAGGTCGTCGTCGTCGAGCGCCGCCGCCCGGAAGTGGGAATCGTCGAGGATCGTCCAGGCGTAGCCGGCCTCGGCGATCGACATCGGCAGGTCGGGCTCCCAGACCCGCTCGGCCAGCCAGGCCCCGGCCGGCCGGCGGCCGCCGAGCCGCTCGATCTCGTCGGCCATCCGGAGAAGCTGGGCGACCCGGTCGCGCTCGGGCAGCGACGGCAGGATCGGCTCGTAGTAGCCGCCCCCGAGGAGCTCGACCCGGCCGCTCGCGGCAAGCGCCGTCAGCCGATCGACGAAGGCCGGCCGCTCGGCCTGCAGCCAGTCGAGGAGCGGGCCGCTGTAGTGGAGGCCGGCCCGGATCGCCGGGTGGCGTTCGAGCGCGTCGAGCATCGGCAGGTACGCCCGCTCGTACGACTCGGCGATGACCCACCCGAAGTTGCCGACGGGCTGGTGGTTGTGGAGGACGAGGGCGAGCGAGATCCGGTCGGTCACGGGCAAAGCGTACGCGGCGGCGCATCGGACGGTGGCCCGAGCGGGTATCGTCCGTCGCGATGCCGATCGACACGCCTGCCTGGGTCCCCGACGCCGTCTTCTACCAGATCTTCCCGGACCGGTTCGCCCGGAGCGCACGACTCGCGCCGGCCGGGCCGTACGAGGCGTGGGACGCGCCGCCGACCGTCCTTGGGTTCAAGGGCGGCGACCTGTACGGGATCGCCGATCGGCTCGGCGAGCTGGGCGACCTGGGGGTCACGGCGCTCTACCTGAACCCGGTCTTCAGCTCGGCCTCCAACCACCGCTACCACGCCTACGACTACCACGAGGTCGACCCGCTCCTCGGCGGCAACGCCGCCCTGCGCGAGCTGCTCGATCGGGCCCACGAGCGTGGGATGCGGGTGATCCTCGACGGCGTCTTCAACCACTGCGGCCGCGGCTTCTGGCCGTTCCACCACGTCCTCGAGAACGGGGCCGCCTCGCCGTACCGCGACTGGTTCCTCCTCGACCCGGCGGTCCTCGCCGGGACCGCCGAGCTGAACGCCTACCCGGAGCGAGGCGGGGGAGGCGGTGCTCCGCTCGGTTACCGGGCCTGGTGGGGGCTGCCCGCGCTGCCCAAGTTCAACACCGACCATCCGCCGACCCGCGAGTACCTGCTCGGTGTCGGCGAGCACTGGCTCCGCTTCGGGATCGACGGCTGGCGGCTCGACGTCCCGGGTGAGATCGACGACCGGGGATTCTGGCAGGAGTTCCGCAACCGCTGCCGCGCGGTGAACCGCGAGGCCTACCTCGTCGGCGAGCTGTGGGACGAGGCGCCGGAGTGGGTCGAGGGTGACCGCTTCGACGCGCACGATGAACTACCCGCTCGGGACGGCGATCCTCGGGTTTGCCGGTGGCGATCACCTCGCCCTCGATGTCATCGCCGGTCATGACTCGTACCGGCGGATGCTCCACCCGCTCGACGGCGCGGCGTTCGGTCGCCGGCTCGAGGCGCTGATGACGATCTACGACCCGGAGGTCACCGCCGTCGAGCTCAACCTCATCGGCAGCCACGACGCGCCCCGCGCGCTGACCGTCCTCGGCGGCGACCGGACGTCGCTCCGCCTGGCGATGGTCCTCCAGTTCACGCTCCCCGGCGCGCCGTGCATCTACTACGGCGACGAGATCGGGATGGAGGGCGACCACGACCCCGACAGCCGGCGCGCCTATCCGGCCGACCCGAAGGCGGGTGACCGTGACCTTCGAGCGTTCGTGACCGCGCTGACCGCCGCCCGGCGCGACCACGTCGCGCTCCGTCGGGGCTCGGTTCGGGTGCTCTCGGCGGCCGGCACCGGCGTCGCCTACCTGCGCGAGGCCGAGGGCCACCGGGCGATCGTCGCGCTCAACGCTGGGCGGGCGCACGCGACGCTCGCCCTCCCGCGCGACGAGCCGGAGGCATTCCGGTCCCTGGCCCTCCCGGGCCTCGCCGGCGGCTCCGCCTGGTCGGGCTCGGTCGATCTCCCGCCGCAGAGCGCGCTCGTCCTCGTCGACGACTGACGGGCGGAAACCGGGGCAGGCGACCCGCCGTTCGGCTCGACCGGCACTTCGCGCCGAGCTCGCCTTCCGGTCGGGTCGACTGCCCCGGCAAACCAGCGCCGTGCAGCCGTTCGGCTCGTCCGGATTGGCGAGCCGACCCGCCGTTCGGCCCGTGGGCTCAGCCGGCCTCGGTGACGATCGGCTCGCGCTTGCGCCGGCCGGGGGTCTCCGCCGTTCGCGGCACCCCGGCCGCCGGCAGGTAGAGCTGCTCGGTGTACTCGTGGAGCATCCGGGTCGCCGAGAACCGCCAGATCGTGCTCGCGATCGCGTTGCGCATGAGCTCGGTCCAGCCGCGCGGCACGCCGGTCTTGTCGCGCTGGTAGTAGCGCGGGAGGACCTCGTCCTCGAGGATCCGGTAGAGGTCCTGCGCGTCGGCCCAGTCCTGGGCACCCTCGTCCGGGTTCGTCTCGCGACCGCCGATCGCCCAGCCGTTGTCGCCGGTCCAGCCCTCGTCCCACCAGCCGTCGAGGACCGACAGGTTGACGATCCCGTTCTGGGCCGCCTTCATCCCCGAGGTCCCGCTCGCCTCGAGCGGCCGGCGCGGGTTGTTGAGCCAGACGTCGACCCCGTGGACCAGGAAGCGGGCGATCCGCATGTCGTAGTCCTCGAGGATGAACACCCGGCCGCGGAGCTCGGGCGAGCGTGACCGGGTGAAGATGTCCTGGATGACCCGCTGGCCGGGCCGGTCGGCCGGATGGGCCTTGCCGGCGAACACGACCTGGACCGGGCGGTCCTTGTCCCACAGCAGCCGGGCCAGGCGGTCCATGTCGCTGAACAGGAGCGCGGCCCGCTTGTAGGTCGCGAACCGGCGGGCGAAGCCGATCGTCAGGATGTCCGGGTCGAGCGCCGTCTCGAGCTCCTCGAGGACAGCCGGCGCCTCGCCGTGGCGGGCGAACTGGTTGCGCAGCCGGCCACGGGCGAAGATCGCCAGCTCGAGCTTCTGGCGCTGGTGGGCGCGCCACAGCTCCGCCTCCGGGACGCGCGACATCCGCTCCCAGAACCGGCGTCGCTCGGTCTGCGGGTCGAGATCGTCGAGGTCGGCCTCGAGGTAGCGTCGGTAGAGCGACGACATCGCGGTGCCGACCCAGGTCGGGGAGTGGACGCCGTTGGTGATCCCCAGGATCGGGCGATCGAGGACGCCGGCCCAGGTCGCGTTGGCCGTCTCGGCATGGAGCTGGCTGACCGCGTTTGCGCCGTTCGTCTGGCGCAGCGAGAAGGCCGTCATGTCGAACACGTTCGGGTCGCCGTCGACGCCTCGCCCGAGCTCGAGGATCCGCTCGACCGGGACACCGCCGGTCGTCGGCCGGCCGTCGCCGTCGAGGAGCGGTCCGGCGACGCGCCGGACGAGATCGGCCTCGAACCGCTCGTTGCCGGCGGAGACCGGGGTGTGGATCGTGAAGACGCTCGAGCCGCGGACCCGTTCGAGCGCGGCGTCGAGCTTCGCCCCGGTGGCGACGAGCTCACGGGCACGCTCGGCGAGGAGGAACGCCGAGTGGCCCTCGTTGAGGTGCCAGACCGCGGGCGCGAGACCGAGCGCCCGGATCGCGCGGACGCCGCCGACCCCGAGGACGAGCTCCTGGTGGAGGCGCATCTCGCGGCCGCGGACGTAGAGGATCGCGGTGATCGGCCGGTCGGCGTCGGAGTTGTCCGGGACGTCGGTGTCGAGCAGGAGGACCGGGACGCGTCCGACCTGGGCGACCCAGACCGCGACGGTCAGGTCCCGGTCGGGCAGCGGCACCGTCACCCGGAGCGGGTCGCCGTTCGCGTCGGCCGCCCGGAGGAGCGGCAGGCGGTTGAGGTCGTAGTCGGGGTAGGCGTGCTCCTGGTGTCCGTCGGCGTCGATCGTCTGGCGGAAGTAGCCCTTGCGGTAGAGCAGGCCCACCCCGATGACCGGGAGGGCCATGTCGCTGGCCGACTTCATGTGGTCGCCGGCAAGCACGCCGAGGCCGCCCGAGTAGATCCCGAGCGACTCGTGGAACCCGTACTCCGCGCAGAAGTAGGCGATCGGGCCGTCGAGGGCGGCCGCGTACTGGCGGTGGAACCAGTGGTCGGATCCGTTGGTCGAGGTACGAATCGAACTCGCGCAGGATCGACTGGTACTCGGCGAGGAGGTCCGGGTTCTCGAGTGCCTCGGCCCAGCCGACCGGGCCCTCGAGGAGCGGGATCGGGTTGCGGTAGCGCGCCCAGGCCGCCCCGTCGAGCCGGCTGAACAGGGCGCGCGCGCCCGGATGCCAGGTCCACCACAGGTTGTAGGCCAGCCGGCGCAGGCCGTCGAGCTGAGGAGGGATCCGGAACGGGACGCCGGCCAACGTCGGAACGTGGACGATGGACTCCATCTCCGCGCATCATACCGGCCGCGGAGGGTCCGTCCGGCTACCATCAGGCGATGCGCGTCGCGATGATCGCCGCGGAGTGCGAGCCGTGGGCGAAGACCGGTGGCCTGGGCGACGTCGTCGACGCGCTGGCCCGCGCGCTCGGGCGGATCGCCGCCGGGCTGGACGCCCCGGTCGACGTCTTCCTCCCGCGCTACCGGGCGATGACCCTGCCCGATGGCGAGCACCCACGCCGCCGGATCCGGGTCCCCGACCCGGTCTCGCCGATCGGCTCGACCGAGGTCACCGTCGTCGACGTCGTCAGCCACGGGTATCGGCTCCGGCTGGTCGACCATCCGCCCGCGTTCGATCGAGCCGGCTACTACGGCGAGCCGAGCGGCGGCGACTACCCCGACAACGCCTGGCGGTTCGGGCTGCTCTGCCGATCGGCGCTCGAGATGCTCCGGGCCGACGGTCGGCCGGTCGACGTGATCCACCTCCACGACTGGCATGCCGCGCCGGCGGTCGTGCTCCGTGACCGCTTCTACCGCGACGACCCGATCGTCGGCCAGGCGGCGGCGCTCCTGACCATCCACAACCTGGCCTACCACGGCTGGGTCCCGCGCGACCGGCTGCGCGAGCTGGGGCTGGCTCCGGGCGACCCGCTCGCCGCCGCCGACCCGGCCGGGATGGACCTGCTCCGGGTTGGCGATCGAGCGGTCCGAGATCGCGAACACGGTGAGCCCCGGCTACGCCGCCGAGGCGCTCACCCCGGAGTTCGGGATGGGCCTCGACACGACCCTCCGGCACAAGGCGGCCCAGTCCGCTCCGGACGGCGCGTCCCGCTTCGTCGGGATCCTCAACGGGCTCGACACCGAGCTGTGGAACCCGGCGACGGACTTCGACCTCGACAGCCCGCTACTCGGCCGGCGACCTGGCCGGCAAGGCCGCCTGCCGGGCCGACCTGCTCGCCCGCCACGGGATGGACCCGGACGATGCGGGGCCGGTCCTCGGGATGATCGGACGGCTCGACCCGCAGAAGGGCTTCGACATCCTGGCCGACGCCGCGCCGGCGCTCGTCGAGCTCGGTGCCCGGATCATCGTCCAGGGCAGCGGCGACGCCCACCTGGCCGATCCGTTCCGCGCGCTGGCCGCCGCCCAGCCCGAGTCGGTCGCGCTCGTCGAGCGGTTCGACCGGGCGAACGCTCGGCGCATCTACGCCGGGTCGGACCTGTTCCTGATGCCGTCCCGGTTCGAGCCGTGCGGGCAGGGCCAGATGATCGCGCTGCGCTACGGGACGCCGCCGCTCGTCCGTCGCACCGGGGGCCTCGGCGACACGGTCATCGACGCGTCCGAGCGACCGGGGGAGGGGACCGGCTTCGTCTTCGACGACCCGACGCCGACGGCGCTCCTGGCGGCCTGCCGGCGGGCGTTCGCCCTCCGCGGCCGCGACGGCTCGACGGACGACTGGCTGGCTCTCGTCGAGCGGGGCATGGCCCTCGACTTCGACTGGGACACGGGCTCCGCGCCGCGCTACGCGCTCGCCTACGATCGAGCGGTCGAAATCCGCCGGGCCGTCGTCTGGGGGTAGCGGGTCAGTCGGCCTCCAGGGCCCGGAGGACGGCCAGGGTCGTGGCCTCGATGTGGGTGCGCTGGGGGGAGTGCGGGCCGCCCGCGATCGTGAGGACGTGGTCCGGGCCCGCGACCGCGGCAAGGCGCGGGAGCGTGCCATCCGGGGTCAGGCTCCCGCTGGCCGGCTCGCCGCGCACGATCCAGACCGGGATCCCGGCCAGCGCCGGGTCCTCGACCGCCGAGACGGCCCCGTCCCAGTCGCCGTTGCCGAGCAGGACGGCCAGCGCGGCGGCCGGCACGAACTGGGTGAGCGACTCGGCCTCGACGACGTGCTCGGCCTCGGGCCAGTCGGGGTTTGCCGCCCGGACGGCGGCCAGCGCGCTCTCCTGCGAGGCGTGCGGGCGCTCCTCGGCGATCATCTGCTCGATCCTGGCCCGGCCCATGACCGGCGGGTCGAGCAGGACGATCCGGGCCGGCCGGTAGCCGGCGGCCGGAAGCCGGGAGGCGAGCATCGAACCCCAGCTGTGCCCGACCACCGCGACATCGCCTGGGCGATGCCCCGCGAAGGCGATCCGGGCGAACGCGGCGACGACGCCCGCCGTTTCCTGGAACGCGAACCCGCGCCCGTCCTCTCCGCCGCCGGTCCGACCGTGGCCGGGGAGGTCGGGAGCCACGACCCGGAAGCCGGTCGCGGCGAGCGCGGGACCAACGAGCCAGAACGTCCTGGCCGACCCGATCACGCCGTGGACGAGCAGGAGCGGGCGGCCGCTGCCGGCGCCCCACTCGAGGGTCGAGAACCGGATCCCGGCCGCCTCGATCGTCGTTCGTCGGCCGCTCTCCGGCTGGGCGCGCGCCGAGCGGATCGCCTCGGCCGCGGCCGGCGGCAGGTCGTCGAGCGTCGCCCGGATCGGTGCGGGGAACGAGGTCGGGGTCGGTGCAGCCACGAAGTCTTCGGTCCGTACGGTGGTCGAGGCGGTGGGTCGTCCCGCCGGGACGGCGGATCGGGCCCGACCCTAGCACAGCATCGCGGGCCGCTCCGGCCGATGGCGGGCGGCTAGAATCGGCCCTGCTCGCCCGATCGGCGGCGCCACGGAGGATGGCATGGCCAGGCAGTTCGTCGTCCAGCTCAAGAACCAGCCGGGAGCGCTTGCCGTCCTTGCCGAGGAGCTCGCCAGCCGCGGGGTCGACCTGCGCGCGATCGGCGGCGGGAGCATCGGCGATTCGGGCCACGTGATCATGACGACCGCCGACGACGACACGACGAAGGCGGTCCTCGACGAGGGCGAGTACACCTACGTCGAGGGCGAGGCGATCCTGGCCGAGGTCGGCGACCGGCCGGGCGGGATGGCCGCGATCGCGCGCGAGCTGGCCGACGCCGGGGTGAACATCCAGGGTCACCTGTTCCTCGGCCGCTGGGGGGACCGGGCGATGTTCACGTTCGTCGTCGACAAGCCCGACGTCGCCCGGCCGATCCTCGAGCGCAAGCCCTAGGCTGCGATCGCCTCCCTGGGCGGTCGGGTCGAGACGGGCGACTGCGTGGCGCGACGCCCGCGGCGGGCCGCGATGGCCGTCGTCACCCGATAGCCGAACAGGAAGACGACGGCGACCGACGCCCCGACGTACAGCCACCACGCCCAGGCGTTCCCGCTGTCGGTGCCGGCCCCCAGGCCGTGGGCCGTCGCGCCGACGAACGCGAGGAAGGTCAGGTAGTGGAGGAGCCGCCAGGCCCGCTGGCCGATCCGGCGCCGGACGTAGAAGCTCGCGACGACCGCGGCCATCAGGTAGAAGGCGACCTGCCCCGCGCCGACCCACAGGGGCGCGTACGGCGCGAGCCCGGGGACGGCGACCTGGCCCAGGCTGAACGGAACGCTCTTGTCGAGGACCAGCAGGATGCCGTGCACGCCGGCGAAGGCGACCCCGAACGAGGCGAGGTCCTGGTGGAGGTTGAACGTGATCGGCCGGTGGGCGATCGCGTCGAGGATCTTCGTCGACAGGAGCAGGCCGTAGACCACGGAGCCGGCCATCGCGCCGTAGGCGGCGAAGGCGAAACCGCGTTCGAGGACCCAGGGCAGGCTCGACCGGTTCGTCTCCCAGGCGAGCGCGAGCGCGCGAACGGCGGCCGGGCCGGTGGCCCCGATGACGATGCCGACCGCAACGGCGAACAGCCCCCAGCGCACGTACTGGGTTCGGGGATCGAGACCGCGGAACGTCATGCCAGCCAGCGCAGGGTGCCGGGGGTGAGGAGCAAGTCGCCGGCCTCGGTCAGCAGGATCGCGCCGTCGACCCCGGGCCGGTCGAGCGCTTCGAGCGCGGCCTCCGAGCCGAGGATCACCGCCGCCTTGGCCAGGGTCTCGGCCTCGCGTGCCGTCCGCGCCAGGACCGTCGCCTGGACGACGTCGGTCCGGGCGGACGCGCCGGTCCGCGGATCGATCAGGTGATGAGCGATCCGGCCGTCGCGCATCCAGCGATGGATGCTGGTTCCCGACGTGGCCAGTCCGAACCGGTGACCGCCGGCTCGATCCGACCCGACGAGGTCGAGCACGAGCAGGTCCTGGCCGCGCGACCGTGGATCCGCGACGCCGAACCGCCAGCGCTGACCGTGCCCGAGGCGGATCGCGACGTCGCCGTCGGCATCGACGACCGCCCCCGGGAACTCGTCGAGCCGGGCCAGCGCGCGATCCGCGAGCCAGCCCTTCGCGACCCCGTCGAGGTCGAATCGAAGTCCCGGCGAGCGGCGGATGTGAGAGCCGCGCCGGCCGCGGTCCATCGACCAGCCGCGGTCGACCGGCGACGCGTCAGGCACCCGGGCACCGACCGCCTCGGCGGCGAGCCGGGCGTCGAGGAGCGCGACGTCGACGATCCCGCCGCTCAGGCTCTGGGCCTGGCGGGCCCAGTCGAGGGTCGCGGCCAGCGTCGGGCGGACGGGCACGCGGTCGGCAGGCGACGCGTTCAGACGGGCCAGGTCGGACGTCGTCGAGAAGCGGGTGAGCCGGTCGGCCCAGGCCTCGATCCGACGGAGCGTCGACCAGGCCGAGCGGCGGGCCCGAAGCGCGGCGTCCATCCGGCCATCGACCGGCCGGAGATGGACCCCGACCGTGCCACCCATCAGGGCGTCGGTCGCCGAGACGATCGGCGGCTCGACCGCGTCGAGCCCGACCGTGCGGAGTCGGCCGGTGCCGTTCGCCGGTGCCGCGGCCGGATCCGAAGACAGCATCGCGACCGCGCTCATGGCTTGGCGCCCGACTGGCGGGTCGTGACAACGACGACGCGGGGCTTGGGCGCCGGCGCCTGCTTGACGACGGCCTGCGGCGGTGCGGTCTGGCCGGGCTTGAGCTTGACGTACTGGGTGACGTGCCGGACGAGCGGAGTCGCATCGGCGGGCACGGTCACGACCTGCGAGATCGGGGCCGTCGGCGCCGAGCTGCCGGGGGTCACGAGGGCCGTCGCCAGCGCGCTGGCGGCCGCGACCGCCCCCATCCCGTAGGCGATCCGCAGCGGACGCGCGTCGGGTCGCGGCTTGGCCGCGATCACCGGTCGGGCCGACGCCGTCGATCGGGCGGCCGGTGGTCGAGCCTCCGGCGCCGGTCGCGGCGGCTTCTGGGCGCCGCGCTCCTGGGACTCGAACATCAGTCGCCGCCCTCCGAGCCCTCGGACTCGTTCTCGCCGCCACCCGACGCGACGACGTTGTGGACGGTGACCGTCTTCTGTGGCGGCGGGGGAGCGACGTAGACCTTGTCGACCTGGACCGGCGGAGGCGCAACGACGTCGGCCGCATTGGCGCTGGTCGCTCCGGTCGCGGCCGGAGCGCTCGTCGTCCCCGGCGCGAAGCCGGCCAGGGCGAGCGCGACGGCGAGGGTCAGCGATGCCGCCAGCGAGGCGACGAGCAGCGCGGTCTTGTGGAGCATGGTTGGTCGACCTCATCGGATGGATGGCGATGACCCGAGCATCGGGCCGCCCGATGGGATCGCCCTGTGGCCCCGATGAGAAGCTTCAAAGACAGGCCGTTGGAACCTCGACGCGGAGGCTCCCGGCCCGCAGAATGCGCCGGCGATGCAGATCCTGGTGATCGAGGACGAGGCCAAGATGGCGGCGCTCGTCAAGCGCGTCCTGACCGCGGAGCGTCACGTGGTCGACGTGGCGCCCGACGGCCTGACGGGCGCGGCGCTGGCCCAGGCCGGGCCCTACGACGTCATCATCCTGGACC
Source organism: uncultured Chloroflexia bacterium (assembly GCA_963708065.1). Classification (GTDB taxonomy): domain Bacteria; phylum Chloroflexota; class Limnocylindria; order Limnocylindrales; family CSP1-4; genus Chersky-267. The sequence goes on along the minus strand of CAVPRZ010000009.1, from coordinate 80,911 downwards.
GCATGCTCCCGGACATCGACGGCGCCACGTTGCTGAGGGTCCTCCGGTCGAAGGGCGTGGCGACGCCGGTCCTGATGCTGACCGCCCTCGGGGCGGTCGAGGATCGCGTCGGGGGGCTCGATGCCGGGGCGGACGACTATCTGCCCAAGCCCTTCGCCTTCGCCGAGCTGCTGGCTCGGATCCGCGCCCTCGGCCGCCGCTCGTCGGCCGCCCCGGATCAACGCCTCCGGGCCGGCGACCTGTCGCTCGACGAGCTCCGCCACGTCGCCCAGGTGGGCGATCAGACGGTCGACCTGTCGGCCCGCGAGTTCGCCCTGCTCGGCTACCTCATCCGGCACGCCGGCCAGGTGCTGACCCGTCAGCAGATCCTCGACGCGGTCTGGGGCGCGGAGCCCGACGTGTACTCGAACGTCGTCGACCTGTACATCCACTACCTCCGCCGCAAGCTCGGCGAGCTCGGACGGGCCGACCGGCTGCGGACGATCCGCGGTGTCGGCTACTCGCTCCGGTCCGAGACCTGAATCGTCGCCGGATGACCGACCCGACCGCCAGGCTGCTCCGCTCGACGCGCCGCCGGCTCATCGTCGTGACCCTCGGGCTGATCGCCCTGCTCGTCATCGGGATCGGGGCGGCGACGGCGTTCGTCGGCCTCCGCGCGCTCGACGCCGACGTCGACCGGGCCCTCGCGGCCAGCGTCGATGCCGCGGTGGCCGGGCTGGGCGGGGAGCTGCCGCAGGCCCAGGAGGAAGCCGACGCGGACGAGACGCTCCCGGCATCGTCCGACACGGTCGTGCTCTACCTCGACCCGACCGGCAAGGAGCTCGCGAACCCGTCCCGGCTGGCGCTTCCGGGGCTGCCCGACACCGCGGCGCTCGCCGCGGCCGCGGCGACGGGCCGTGACCTCCGGACGGTCGACGTGAACGGCGTCGAGGTCCGGCTGCTCACGGTTCCGGTCCGGGCCGAGGACGGGTCGATGAAGGGGTTCGTCCAGGGCGGCTTCATCCTGAAGCTCCACGACGCCCAGTCGAACAGCCTGGTTGCCGCGATCGCCCTGGTCGGGGCGGTCGGCCTGATCGGCGCCGCAGTGGTCACGCTCGTCGTCACCGGCGACGCGCTCATCCCGATCCGCCAGTCGTTCGACGCCCAGCGCCGCTTCGTCGCCGATGCATCGCACGAGCTGCGGACGCCGGCCGCCCTGATCCGGGCCAATGCCGAGGTGCTGGAACGGGAGGACCTGGTGACCGACGAAGGGCGCCCCCTGGTCGGCGATATCGTGGCCGAGTCCGACCGCCTGGGTCGTCTCGTTGGCGACCTGCTCCAGCTCGCGTCGTCCGATGCCACCGGCCTGGTCCTCGACCGCCAGCCGGTCGACCTGGCCGGGATCGCCACGGACACCGTGCGCCAGGCGGAGGCCCTGGCCGCCGAACGGGGCGTGAGCCTCAGGATGGACTCGTCCGAGTCCGGCGGCCGGACCGTCGTCTCAGGCGACCGCGACCGCCTGATGCAGCTCCTGCTCATCCTCCTCGACAACGCGTTCGACCACTCCCCGCACGGCTCGACGGTCCGCGTGGCCGTCCGGGCCTCTGGCCGGGCCGTCGCCCTGACCGTGGCCGACGAGGGACCCGGGATCCCGATGGCCGATCGAGCACGCGTCTTCGAGCCCTTCGCCCGGCTGCCGGGCGTGGCCCGGGACCGCGCCGGGGGGACGGGACTCGGGCTGGCGATCGCCCGCCGGATCGTGACCGCCCACGACGGGACGATCGGCGTCGACGACGCGCCGGGCGGCGGGGCGCGGTTCGCGGTCACGCTGCCGGCCGTCGGGCCGACCGCCGCCGGCTGAGGCCGCGACCGCCCTCGCCTGAGAGTTCGCCCGCGATGGGCGAACTCACATCCGGGCCACATGACGGTCTCATCGGCGGACGCCAAGGTCGGGTCAGGCCGCGTGCCGGTGACGTCCACCGGCAGCGCGGCCGGCCAGATCGTTCCGGAGGCGCCACTCATGGCTTACGTCATCGCCGAGCCGTGCATCGACAACACCGACCAGTCATGCGTCGAGGTCTGCCCGGTCGACTGCATCACGGCCGACCCCGCAGTCGATCGCAAGTTCTACATCGACCCCGACGGCTGCATCGACTGCGGATCATGCGAGTCGGCCTGTCCCAACCAGGCGATCTTCCGGGCGGACCAGCTGCCCCGCGCGTGGGTCGACTTCGCCTGGATCGACGCGACCTGGTACCGCGACCCGGACGCCGCGCGGGCGGCGGTGGACGGCGCCGTCGCGGCGGCCTGACGGTGGACGTGCTCGCGACGCGCCGGACGGTGACCGGCACCCCCGCCGTACCGGGTGATTCGCCGATTGCCCGGCCTCGGCCCGCCCTCGAGCCGAACGCCCGCCTCGGCGCCCGCGAGGACCTCACGCCGACCGTCGCCCGACTCGTCGTCGTCCCGGACGACGGTGTGGCGCTGTTCCAGCCGGGGCAGTACTTCGCCCTGGGGCTGAGCGTCGACGGCCGGCCGCTCCTGCGACCCTACTCGACGGCCTCGTCGCCTGGGTCGGGGCGCCAGCTCGAGTTCCTCATCCGGCTCGTGCCCGGTGGGGCGTTCACCCCGCACCTGTGGGAGCTCCGGGTCGGCGACCGGCTGTGGATCGGCCGGCCGAAGGGCCTCTTCACGCTCAGGACGGGCGACCCGCGGACGCACCTCTTCGTGGCGACGGGAACGGGCCTGGCGCCGTTCGTGTCGATGCTCGAGACCCTCCTCGGGTACGACGCAGGCTGGCTCCCGAGTGGGCCCGCCGGGACCGCCCCGGCCGCGCCACGGGCGATCGTCGTCCACGGCGTCTCCCACGTCGCCGAGCTGGCCTACCGCGACCGGCTCGAGCGGCTGGCAGCCTCGTCGGCCGGACTGCGCTACCTGCCCGTCGTGTCGCGACCGAGCCACCCCGACAATGCCGGCTGGGGCGGCCTGACCGGCCGGCTCGACGCCCAGCTCGACGCGGTGTGCGATACGCATCGGCTCGCCCCGGCAGCCAGCGTCGCCTACCTGTGCGGCCATCCCGAGATGATCGCGACTGCCGAGCAGATCCTGGCCCGGCGCGGCTTCGGGCTCGACGCCATCGTCAGCGAGCACTACTGGCCGCTCGCATGAGCGGGGCGATGGGTGCCGATCGGGGGGTCCTTTCGGGCCGAACGGTCCGTCCCCTCCAGGCGTCGGCCGCCCAGGATGAGTCGATACCGACCCGTCCCAGCCGGAGCCCGACGATGATCAGCCTCAAGGTTCGCGACGTGATGACGCCGGAGGTCGTCACGGTCGAGCCCGAGACGCCGCTCAAGGATGTGGCCCGGCTGATGATCGAGTACGGCGTGAGCGGGATCCCGGTCGTCGACCCGACCGGGCTCGTCGTCGGGGTCGTCTCTGAGGCGGATCTCCTGGTCAAGGAGCGCGGCGAGGACGGCCGCTCGCGACGCCCGCTGGCGTGGCTGCTCGGCGAGTCGAGGACCGCCGAGCGCGAGCTGGTCAAGATCAAGGCGGTCGCCGCCCATGACGCCATGACCAGGCCGGCGCTCACCATCGCGCCCGACCGACCGCTCCGCGAGGCGGCCGACCTGATGATCCGCGAGCGGGTCAACCGGTTGCCGGTCGTCGGGCGGGCCGGACGGCTCGTCGGGATCGTGACCCGCGCCGACGTGGTCCGGGCATTCGCGCGACCTGACGCCGAGATCGCAGCGATCGTCCGTGACGAGATCGTCGTCCGGACCATGTGGATCGACCCGGCCGACCTCGAGGTCGCGGTGACCGACGGGGTCGTCCGCCTCGAGGGGCAGGTCGATCGCCGCTCGACCGCCCGGATCCTGGAGCGGCTGGCGGGGCAAGTCGACGGGGTCGTCGCGGTCGACGACCGGTTGTCCTGGCGGTTCGACGATCACGACGTGCAACCCGAGCCGCGGGACCTCGTCCATCGAACCGGGAGGAGGTAACGCGATGACCCGGGTGCTTCTCGTCCACCACGACATCGATCTCGCCGACCAGGAGACGGATGCGCTCCGGCGCCGCGGCTTCGAGGTCCAGCAATGCATGGGTCCGATCGGCTCGAGCTGCCCGATCCTGTCCGGTCGGGTGTGCGACATGGCCGAGAACGCCGACGTGCTCGTCTACGACGCCTGGGTGACCGGCGAGCCGGAGGGCGCCCAGCGGCTCATCGAGGGCATCCGAGAGATCCACCCGGACACCCCGGTCGTGCTCACTGCGAGCGGGATGGAGCCGTCGTGGATCGAGACCGCCGGGCTCCACGGCGTGACTCCGCTCGTGGGTCAGCCGACCGGTGAGCGACTCGCCGAGGCCATCGACCAGGCGCTTGGGTTGAACGCCCCGACCGACTGACGCCGATCCGCCGCGACCCGTCCGGCCGCGATCCGTGCCGGCTCGCCTCCGCTATCGTGGCGCCGTGCCCGAGCACGTCCCGCCGACCGACCACGAGCTGCTCGCCCGCGAGGCCTCGCTCCAGTCCGAGGCGGCGGATGTGCTGGCGGACCTGGACCTGCTCGAGCGCCTGGGCACCGTCGGGCGGCCCGTCCTCACCGGCAGCGTCGCCCTCGGGTTGATGGTCCGGCGGGACATCGACATCACGACACTGTGCCCGGCTCTCGAGGTGGGGTCGGTCTTCGCCCTCGGTCGTCCGCTGGCCGCGCATCCGCGGCTGCGCCGGCTCGGGTTCCGAAACGACACCGGCCGCTGGAACGTCGACCCCGACTACCCCGACGGCCTGTACTGGGGCCTCGAGTACCGCGCCGCCGGCGGGGAGCCGTGGAGCCTGGACCTGTGGTTCCTGCTCGAGGGGACCCGCCAGTTCGACCTTGACCACCTCGAGTCGCTCCCGCCGCGGCTGACCCCGGAGACCCGGCTCGCGATCCTCCGCATCAAGGATGCCTGGCGCGACCGCCCGGCGTACGGAACGACGGTCCGGAGCTACGAGATCTACGAGGCCGTGCTCGACCATGGGATCCGAACGCCCGACGAGTTCGAGCAGCACCTGCTCCGCAGCGGAGGAACGAGCGATGTCTGACGCGTATTGGGTCGAGGTCCGGTCCGTCGACGGTGGACCGACGGCACTCGGCTGGGGAGGCTCGGTGACCGTCGTCATCGACCGGCCCGTCGAGGGAGGCGGGCGCGGACTCGGTTTCAACGGCGGCCAGCTGCTCAACCTCGCGGTCGCCGGGTGCGTCTCGAACGACCTGTTCCGCGAGGCCGCAAAGCGCGGCATCCGGCTCGATCGCGTCCGGGTCATCGCCGACAGCGACTACGTCGGGAGCCCGGCCACGTCGACGCCGATCGAGTACGAGGTCGAGCTGTCGGGCGACGCGCCGGCGGAGGCGCTCGCCGGCCTGGTGGCCTACGTCGACGAGATCGCCGAGATTCCGAACTCGCTCCGTCGCGGCACCGACGTCCGGCTGCGCGGCCGATCGGGAGACGCTGCCGTGGGCGCGGAGCCGGCCACGTAGGCGGTGGTCAGGTCGGACCGGCGCACGTGTCGCGCGCCGGTCCGACTCCCGGGGTGGTTGGCGGCCGCCGGATCGGCCAGGCTCAGGCGCCCTGCTCGACCTCGTAGAGCGTGTGGGCCTCGAGGCCGTGGGCCTCCCGATGGACCTGCGCCGCGGAGGCGCGGTTGGGCGCGTCGACCAGGCAGAAGACCTTGCCGGCCTCCTCGTCGACCCAGTAGTGCCGGTAGTTCACCCCGAAGCGGCTCTGGACGCTGACGTCCGCCTCGTGGGCCCCGGCGACGTCGGTGGCCTTGACGCCTGGGATGTCGTGGATGTCCAGGTACGTGGGCATGGGCTGCTCCTCGTTACGTGCGCCATACGCGGGGATGCTGGCGCCCCGGCGGCGTCTACGGCCGGAACTCACCGACTGGATTTCGTCCTGCGGGAGCCGGATCGTCGCCCCGGCGGTCGAGCGCGCTCCTGCTCTCCGCGACGGAGCGGGCGAGCCTGAGCTGGGGCGACCCGTAACCGTGCGTGGACACGAGGACTAGCTGACGTCCACGACGCAGAAGCGGTTGCCCTCGGGGTCGGCCAGGATGACGTAGTCGGCGTCCGGCGGGCGCTTGTCCCAGTGGACCTCGGTCGCACCGAGCGCGATCAGGCGCTTGACCTCGCCCGCCTGGTCGTCGGCATACAGATCTAGGTGGATGCGCGGCGGCACCTGGACGGTCGAGCGAACCTGGTCGAGTGAGACATTCGGCCCGACGCCGTCCTTCGGACGCAACAGGATGAAGTCGTCGTCGCCCTGGCGGCGCTCGTAGCCAAGCGCCGCCTCCCAGAAGTCGGCCTGGCGCTGCAGGTCATCGACGCGGATGACGATCGAACCGACACGAAGCATGCGGGCCAATCTACTCTGGCCGGGACGGGGTCGCCAGCCGAGCCCGACGATGGCCCTCGGCCGAACGGCACCCGCCGATTGGGACCACGGCCTCTTCGCACCGGTCCGGCGCAGGACCACGATGACCGCGAGAGCTCCTGCACCCTGTGGAGCCGCGCCCTGGTCGGAGCGTGACCCGGAGGACCGGCGTGATGCGAATCCCGGCCGGACAGCTTCCCTGGTTGTGGCTGGTCATCGGGTTCGTGCTCCTGCCCTTCGCCGCCTACCAGGCCGTCGTCCCGCTCGCGGCCTGGATCGCGCCGGTCTTCCTGCTGCGGTTCGTCCGGACCTGCGAGCGCGGGCGGACCGCGCTCCTCGTGGTCCTGGTGGCGTACGCGGCGGGTGTGCTCATCGACGAGCGCGGCACGACGGGGACCTCGATCGCCCTGATCTGGGGTCTGACCGGATATCCGCTCGTCCGTGGCGTGCTCTACACGCTGCCGTATGCGGCCGACCGGCTGATCGGCGCTCGCCTCGGCACGTGGCCACGCCTGTTCGTCTTCCCGATGGCCTTCGTCGCCGCGGACTGGCTGGGATCGCTCAGCGCCACCGGGACCTTCGGCTCGCCCGCCTACTCGCAGGCAGGTGACCTCGCCCTCATGCAGATCGTCTCCGTGACCGGCATGTGGGGCCTGACGTTCCTCATGGCCTGGTTCGCGTCGACCGTCAATGCGGTGTGGGAGCACGGGCTCCACTGGCGGGAGGTCCGCGGCCCGGTCGCTCTGTTGGGGGCGGCGCTGGCAGGCGTCTTCCTGTTCGGTGTCCTTCGCCTGAACGTTCCCGCCCCCGCGACGCCGGAACTCGACGTGGCGATGGTCACCGCCGACGGCGCGTTCGTGGATGGCGCGACCCAGGGGATCGACTGGGCGACGTTCAACCAATCGACCGACGAGCAGCGCGCGGCCGTCCGGACGAGGCTCGCCGCGACGGTCGACGCGATGCTCGCGCGGACCGAATCGGCCCTGCGCCAGGGCGCGAAGGTCGTCGCCTGGCCGGAGGGGTCGACCTGGGTGCTCGAGGAAGACAGGCAGGGCGCGATCGACCGCGCCGCCACCCTGGCGGATCGGTACGGCGCCTACCTGGAGGTGACATTTGGCGTGCTGACCCGTGTGCCCGGTCTGGACTACCTGCGCAACCAGGCGATCCTCGTTGACCCGAGCGGTGCGGTCGTGTGGACCTACGACAAGACGAAGCCGGTCTTCCCCGGCGAGTCGATCGTCACGGCCGCCGGTCCCGGCGTGCTGCCACTTGCGGACACCGCCTATGGCCGGCTCAGCACGGCGATCTGCAACGACATGGGGTTCCCTGGCCTCCTGCACCAGGCCGGCACGAACGACACCGATGTCCTGTTCGCGCCCACGCACAGCATGTTTCCGGTCTGGGCCGCGGCCGACGCTGCCGAGGCCACCTTCCGGACCGTCGAGAACGGATTCGTCCTGGTGCGTGCCACCGGCAACGGGCCGTCGCTCATCCTCGATCCGGAGGGACGGACGCTCGCAAGCCGCGACGACGTCGGTGGCGGCGGGATCCTGCTGGCCCACATCCCGACGAGTGGAGTCGTGACGATCTACAGCCGCCTCGGCGACGTCCTCGTCTACCTGTGCGTGCTTGGTCTGGCCGGCCTGGCTGTCGTGGCATACGCCCACCGGCGACCGCCGGTTGTCGTCGGCGGGCCGCAGACCGCCTGACCCTCCCGCTGCCGATCCCTCCGGCGGTGGCTGGCGACGGATGCGGACCACGTGAGATCGTTCCGACGCGGCACACTGCCGTTGTCACTTGGGAGGGCCTCATGGCTGGGTCGGAAGTCGCTCCGTGGCCGACGGGGATCGGCGCCATCACGCTGTTCGTCGAGGACCTGGCGGCCGCGAAGCAGTTCTACCAGGACGTGTTCGGCCTGCCCGTCACGTTCGAGGACGACGACTCGGCGGTCTTCGCCTTCGGCGGGACGCTGGTCAACCTGCTGAGAGCGACCGCGGCAGGGGAGCTCATCGAGCCCGCCGCCGTGGCGCCTCGCGGGGTCGGCTCGCGCTTCCAGCTCACGGTCAACGTCGCTGACGTGGACGCCACGTGCGCCGAGCTGGCCCGTCGCGGAGTGGAGCTCCTGAACGGTCCACTGGATCGGCCGTGGGGTGTCCGGACCGCCAGCTTCGTCGATCCCGGCGGCCACATCTGGGAGATCGCGACCTAGCGGCCATGAGCTTCGAGGTTGCCGCGGAGGCGTACGACGAGTTCATGGGCCGGTACTCGGTCCTGCTCGCCCCGCAGATGGCCGACATCGCCCGGGTGCGAGCAGGCCAGCGCGTGCTCGATGTCGGCTGTGGCCCCGGCGCACTCACGGCCGAGCTCGTCACGCGCCTCGGGGCCGCAGCCGTAGCTGCCGTCGACCCCTCGCCGCCCTTCGTCGCTGCCGTGCGGGCCCGCTACCCCGGCGTGGAGGTCTCCCAGGCTCCGGCCGAGCGACTGCCGTTTCCGGACCGTTCATTCGACGCCGCGCTTGCGCAGCTCGTGGTCCATCTCATGTCGGATTCGGTCGCGGGCCTGGCGGAGATGGCGCGGGTGACCCGGCGAGACGGTGTCATCGCCGCCTGCGTCTGGGATCACGCCGGCGATCAGGGCCCGCTCAGCCTGTTCTGGCAGGCAGCGCGAGTCCTCGATCCCGAGGTCGACGATGAGTCGCAGCTCGCGGGCGTGCGGGAGGGCCACCTCGCCGAGCTGCTCCAGGCCGCCGGCCTGCGCGAGATCGAGGAGATGGCACTCTCGGTCCGTCGCGAGCACTCGAGCTTCGAGGCGTGGTGGGAACCGTTCACCCTCGGCGTCGGCCCAGCCGGATCCTACGTCGCCGGCCTCGACATAGAGCGCCAGGCCGAGTTGCGCGAGACGTGTCGGTCCATGGTCCCGCCGGGACCGTTCGTGCTCACCGCCCGGGCCTGGGCGGCACGCGGTCTCGTATGACGCCTGCGTCGACACGCGTCCGGTCCGAGTCATACTCGCCGGCGTGAGCGATGCAGAGCTGCGCGAGGTGCTGCTCCGCTTCGAGGCGGCATTGGCGGCGCGCAATCCCGACGGCATCGACGGCGGCCTGCTGAGCCTGATCGCCGACGACTTCGTCGAGTTCGGGCGCAGCGGACGGGTCTGGACGCGCGACTCGATTCGCGAGCTACTCGAGGGCTCGCCGGGTCCGCCGGTGCCGATCGACCGGTTCGAGGTCGCCGAGCTCGGCGACGGCGTGGCGCTCGTCACCTATCGAGCGGCGCTGGCGAACCGCTCCTCAGTCTGGGTCCGGCGCGACGGCCGATGGCAGCTGCGCTTCCACCAGGGAACACCGATCGGGGGCTGACGGCTCGACGCCCTGTCCGGGATGGCGGCCCCCGTGGGCGGAAGCGCCGATGGCGACCTCGACGAGCGCCGCACCGGGTAAGGTCGTCACGACGATCTGGCACCGGCGACGCATGGGAGGCCGAGGTCAATGGCGGACGCGCTGGCTGGGCTCACACGCGGACACATCGATCACCTGGGCGAGACGTTCGGCGGCGACGTCATCACCCCGGGCGACGACGCGTACGACGATGCCCGTCGGGTCTGGAACGCGGTGTTCGACCGGCGACCGGCGATCCTCGTCCGCCCGACCGACCGCGAGGATGTCGCGACCGCCATTCGGTTCGGACGTGAGCGCGACCTCGAGATCGCCGTCCGGTCGGGCGGCCACAGCGCTTCGGGGCACTCGACCACCGACGGCGGGCTCGTCATCGACCTCTCGCGGCTCCGCGGCGTGACCGTGGACCCCGTCCGCCGCATCGCCTACGCGAACGGCGGCGCGCTCCTCGGTGAGCTCGACGTGGCCGCGCAGGCGCACGGCCTCGTCTGCCCGGTCGGCGTCATCGGTCACACCGGCGTCGCCGGGCTGACGCTCGGCGGAGGCGTGGGCCGGCTCCAGCGGCAGTTCGGCCTGACGATCGACAACCTGCGCGCAGTCGAGCTCGTGACCGCGGATGGCCGCACGGTGCGCGCGAGCGAATCGGAGGAGCCCGACCTCTTCTGGGGCATCCGGGGCGCCGGCGCCAACTTCGGCGTCGTGACCTCCTTCGAGTTCGACCTCCGCGAGTTCGGACCGCTGCTCCATCGCGGGGTCCGCATCTACCCGGCCGCCCGGGTCCACGAGGTCTGGCAGATGGTGCGCGACTTCGCGCCGGTCGCGCCGGATGCGCTCGCGCTCATCGTGGCCATCGGCCGCGCCGAGCCCGAGGCAGACTACCCGGCGTCGGTCGCCGGCGAGCCGGTGGTGATCGTGGCCTACAACCACAGCGGGGACGCCGCGGCGGTCGACCGGGACGTCGCCCCGCTGCGTGTGGGACCCGAGCCGGCCTCGAGCACGGACGGCAGCCAGCCGTACCTCGAGGTCCAGACCGCGCACGACCTGGTCATGGGCTGGGGTCACCGGTCGTACATCATGGGCGCCTACGCGAACGACATCCGCCCGGCGACCCTCGACGCGCTCGTCGACCACGCGGCCCGCGCGCCCGGTGCGAGCTCGTTCTCGATCACCGTCCAGGGCGGGGCCATCGGGCGGGTGCCGGACGACGCCATGGCCTACACCGGTCGCGAGGCGCGCTTCGACGTCAGCGCCGACGCGGACTGGGACGACCCCGCTCTCGACGCGACCTACCGTGACTGGGTCCGACGGGCGATGGCGATCGTCGAGCCGGACACCGTGACGGGCCGCTACGTCAACGAGATCGCCGAGTCGGGACCCGAGGAGAGCCGGATCAGCTATGGCGATGCCAAGCTCGCCCGGCTCGCGTCGCTCAAGCGGGCCTGGGATCCGGACAACGTCTTCCACCTGAACCACAACGTCGAGCCGTAACCGGTCGTGCTCGAGCTCGACGGCTTGACAGCCGAGACTTCCAGCCGCCGCTCCCCGCCGCTCGCCGTCCCCTGGCCCGTGCTCCTCGTTGCCGGTCTCATGATCGCCGGGCTGCTGGCGGTGTCCGGCGCCTACGGCTTCCACGGCGACGAGATGTACTACGTCGTGGCGGGCCAGCACCCGGCCTTCGGCTACGTCGACCAGCCGCCGCTGACCCCGCTCCTGTCGGCCGCGTCCGTGGCCCTGCTCGGTGTCTCGCCGACCGCGGTCCGCTTGCTGCCCGCGATCGAGATGGCGCTGGTCGTGGTCCTGATCGCCCTCATCGCGCGTGACCTTGGCGGGTCGCGACGGGCGCAGGTCCTCGCGGCGATCACCGCCGCGCTCTCGGGCTACCTCGGGGCGGGCCATCTTGACACCACCACTGAGCCCGACCTGCTGGCCTGGGCGATCATCCTGTGGCTGCTGGTGAAGCTGCTGGACGGCGGCAACCGGCGGCTATGGCTCGCCCTGGGCGTCGTGACGGGGATCGGGCTCGAGAACAAGGCCACGCTCCTGTTCCTGGGCGCAGGGCTCGCGGTTGGGCTCGTGCTCGCCCGACGCTGGGACGTCGTGCGCTCACCATGGGCATGGGGGGCGATCGGGATCGCGCTGTTGCTCTGGGCGCCCAACCTCGCCTGGCAGGCGACCCATGGCTGGCCGCAGCTCACGATGGCGGCCCAGATCTCGGGCTACGCAGCAGACAACCGTGCTCAGATCGTGCCGCTGCTGTGGCTGTTCACGGGGCCGCTGCTGTTCCCGATCAGCGCCGCCGGATTGGCCTGGGTGCTGTTCGCGCGCAACGCCGCGCCGTGGCGTGCGATCGGGATCGCCGCCGTCGTCGCGCTCGCCCTTGTCACCATCTCGGGTGGCAAGGCCTACTACGCCGTCGGCACGGTGCCCGTGTTCATGGCGGCCGGCGCGATCCTCCTCGACGGCTGGCTGGCCCGTGGTCATGCGGTTCTGAAGGCCGTCGGCTTCGCCGCCGCCGCCGTGCTCTCGAGCGCGCTCATCGTGCTGCTCACCCTGCCGATCCTGCCGGTGGCGACGTACGCCAACACCTCACTCCCGGCCACCGTCCCTGATACGGCCAACCAGATCGGCTGGCCGGAATTCGTCGCGACGGTGGAGCAGGTGGTGGCCTCGCTACCTGCCGACCAGCGCGCGCACGCGGTGATCCTGACCAACGACTACAGCGAGGCGAGCCCGCTCGTGCTGCTCGGCACGGGGCTGCCCCCGGTCTACTCGGGCCACAACGCGTTCTGGGACTGGGGACCTCCGCCGGACGATCGAACGGTCGTGGTGCACGTGGGGGACTGGAGACCGGCCGACTGGAGTCAGTTCTTCGTGGGCTGTCGAGACGTCGCGCACATCGACAACGGGCTCGGCATCGACAACGGCGAGCAGGGAAAGGCCGTGTCCGTGTGCACGGGCCTGCGCGCCCCGTGGAGCACGATCTGGCCGAGCCTCCGGACGATCTCCTAGCGCCTCGACCCCCTCGACCACCACACTCGGCCGTGGACCACGACGACACGGCATCGCTCGTTGACGTCCCGTGCAGCTGCCGGGCCGAATGATCAGTCCGCCCGCTCGGCCGCCTCGCGAAGCCAGCGGACCACGTCGTCGTCGACGTCGCGGGCATCGGTGATCTCGAGGTGATGCATCCAGTGGTTCGGGGACGGGTGGGCGACTTCCTTGAAGCGCGGCGAGGAGTCGTGTCGGCCGAGCGCGATCGACAGGACGACCTCCGCTCCAGGCCTGGCAAGATACTGACCGGGAAGCCACAGGTATGCGAAACCGCGTTTGCGCCGAAACGCGACCTGGCTCTTCGACGTACGAATCTCGACCGGTCCGAGCGTTTCAAGGACCGATCGCACTCGGTCGAAGACGGCCAACGCGACCGGATGATCAGCCAGGAAGTCCGCAGGTTCCACGGCGTCGAGTCTAGGTGGCCCCGGGATCCACCCCGACTCCGATCGGACACGTCACGCCCGTCGCGATGTGGATCCATAGTCGTTGGGATTCATCGCCGTCAGGGTGGTCCGGGTCGTGGCGGCTACGATGCACCGCATGTATCTCGACGCACTCGACTTCCTCGACGAAGAGCGCGAGGCCTTCCGGCCCTTCGAGGCGCTCGCGGACCTGAGCGACGAACAACTCGGCGTCCCCGTCGCCGGCGCTCACGGCTGGTCGGGTCGCCAGCTGATGGGACATCTGCTCTCCGGGCACGATGTCGCCCTCGCCGTCGCCACGGAGCTGGCAGTGAACGAGACGAGTCCCGCCAAGGAGCGCGCGGACGCAGACTGGGATACGCGAGGCGGGGAGGTCGTGAACGCCGAGATCGATGCACGCTGGGCGGCGCTCTCGATGGCTGACCTGCGCGCCCAATTCGGCACGCTGCCGGGACAGCTCCGCGGTTACCTCACGGTCGTGCCCGAGAGTCGCTGGCTCAAGCACGCCGATCACCAGCGCTTCTTCCTCAGCGAGACGACCGCGCACTACGAGGACCACGTCGACGATCTCGCGGCGATCCTTGCCGCGGCCGGCGGATAACCCTCCGTTCGGTGCGATGCCCGCTCCGATCCGAGCGCCCGATCGTGGTTGCATGGCGGGCCGCCGAAGCCTAGCATCGTCGGACGTCCGCCTGGCACCTTTTCGAGGGCCTCACGCACCTCGGAGATGGCCATCCGGCAGGCTCGAGGGAGGAGGTGTCTGAAGGCTCGGTCACTGTCCGTTGATGGGCGCCTCAGCGCCACGAACACCCTGATCACGACGTGACTGACCTCCCGCAGCCCTCGTCAAAGCCGACCCCGAGGGCGAGATCCGACTGGTGGAGTCCGATGCGTTGATTCCAGCCGAGACAAGATGCACGTAACCACAACTGTGGGGCCTTACAGTCCCTGCTGAGAGGAGACTGGATAGATGAGCGACGAGTACGGTCAGACCCTTGCCGCGTTCGTGCTGGACACGGGCAAGCAGTCGAGGCGACTCCTGAAGCGGATCCAGGAGATCGACGAGGTCGACCCCAACGTCAAGATCGTCGATGCGGCGATCGCCGACCGGACCAGGTTCCGGGTCAAGGTTCATCAGACCGCGGATCTCGGCGGCGCGAAGGGCGCCGCCCGTGGCGCCGGGCTCGGTGTCATCGTCGGCGCGATCGTCCTCGGGCCGGCCGGTGCGGTCGTCGGCGGCGCCGCGGGTGGCGTCCTGAATGGGCTGCGAAACCGCATGCACGACATCGGGATCGACGACAAGTTCATGCGGCAGGTCACGAAGGAGCTCGACAAGGGGAAGAGCGCCCTCTTCATCCTGTATGAAGGCAACTGGGCCGGATCCATCGGGATGATCGAGCAGGCCCTCACGACCGATAAGGCCCTCCTGATCTCGAGCACGCTGCCCCCTGAGAAGGCAGCCGCGCTGAAGGCGCTCGTCGACCCGGCGGTGGAGCAGCTCGGCGGCGCCGAGGTCGTGTCGGACTACGAGGTGGAAGTTCCCGAGGAGGCGCCGGCTGAGGCTGCCACGCCGGCCGCGGCGGCGGCGCCCGCTGCGGTTGCGGCGCCAGCCGCGACCGCCGACGACCTGACCCAGCTCTCCGGCGTCGGGCCCAAGGCCAGCGACGCGCTGGCGACGGCGGGGATCACGACCTATGCGGCGCTGGCCGAGGCCAACGAGCCGCAACTCAGGCATGCGCTGCACGAGGCGGACATGGTGCCGCCCGCCAATGTGGCGTCGTGGCCGATGCAGGCGACCTATGCCGCGAAGGGCGACTGGCAGGGCCTGATGAAGTACAACAAGCGAGGCTCCGAGCCGAGCCACCGCGGCGCGACGCAAGTCGAAGGCGGCCAAGGCCGCGGCGCCCGACGACCTGACCCAGCTCAACGGGATCGGGCCACGGATCTCCTCGATCCTGTCCGACGGCGGCGTGACGACCTACGCCGAGCTCGAGCACACCGATCCCTCGGATCTGCGCAAGATCATCGCGCAGGGCGGGGCGCTGCCACCCTCGAGCCTCGATACATGGCCGACCCAGGCGTCGTACGCGGTTCGGGGCGATTGGCAAGGGCTCGCGAGCTACAACAGCCGCAAGTAGCGTCCGACTGGGGGCGTCAACAAGGCCCCGGGAGGCTGCTCTCCCGGGGCCTGACAGCCTGGGCCGGACGATTGCCCGGACCTGTCATCATCGCCCCACCAACTCCCATCCGAGACCGTCCCATGTCCGAGACCTCGCCGATGTTCAGGCCCGTCACCTCCCAGCGCGCGCCGCGGAAGGCCGTCGCGGCCAAGGTCGCAGGCATCATCGGCGTCGTCATCTGCGCCCTGATCATCGTCGCCGTGTGGTTCGGGCTCGGGACCGTCTCCCGGGCCGTGGACGACCTCGGCAACGACGTCAACAGCGGGTTCGGCCGGGCCATCACGGCGACCGATGCGGTTGCGGGCCGGCTCGACGAGGCCGTCGCCGCGATCGACACGATGCGGGCGGACGCCGCCGCGCTGGCTGCCAGCAGCACCCCCGACCTGGCCCGGCTGTCGAACCTGCAGGCCCGCCTGGGGCAGATCTCGGACCGGTATCTCGAGGCGCGCGTCAGCTACGCCGAGGCCCGCGAGAACGTGGTCGGCGTCATGTCGACGCTCCAGCAGATCGCCCGGATCATTCCCGGAACAAGGGTCCCTGAAGGTGCGGGAGATACGCTGGCCGCCGTTGACGCCAAGATCCAGGCGATCGACGACGCGATCGTCTCGACGTGGACGAGCCTCGCGGACGCCCAGCCGGGCGCCGCCGTTGCGGAGGCCCTCGCGGGCCGCGCGACCCCGGTGAAGGACGCGATCTCGGGCGGTGCCACGGCGGTCCGCGGCCTGTCGGCCAGCCTCGCCGCTCTGCAGGCCAAGGCCGACAGCACGGTCGACAGCATCCGCTCGATCCTGCTGCTTGCCGCCATCGCCCTGAGCGTGCTCTTCATCTGGGTGCTCGCCCTGAACATCGCGCTGTGGGTCCTCGGGCGCGCGTGGGAGCGCGACTCGACCGGGGCGTGACGCGGGATGACGTCCCGGCTTCGCGTGCTCATCGAACAGCCCACGCGCGGCAAGCGCTGGGTCGCCGTCGCGGCGGACTGGCCGGGTCTCGAACGGGGCGGCAAGACGGAGGACGAGGCGGTCGAGAAGCTCGCCCGCTACGTGCCGCGATACCTCCCGGTCGCGAGGCGCGTCCGGCTGGGCTCGGAGCTCGCGACCCAGACCGACCTCGACATCATCGGCCGGTACCCGGGGGTCGGCTCGACCGACTTCTGGGGCATCTCGTTCGCGCCCTCGCCGCTCGACCGCGAGCCGTTCGACGCGCCGACCTTCGACCGCCAGGTGGGGCTGCTGTGCGGCGCGCCTGGCCCGGGGATCAGGAGGGTGGTGGGTTGTTCTGCTGCTGCGCGAGCTGCTTCTGGACCTCCTGGTCGATCTCGTTCTGGCGGCGCTGCCGAGTGCGCCTGACCACGATCAGGCCCATGATCCACGGCCAGATGAGCGCCACCACCAGCCCGACGAGGATCGCCAGTGCCCAGTTCGGCGTGGCCGGTGTCGCCGTCCCGCCAGAGAGCCAGTACACGATCAAGAAGGCCACCACTCCAAGGATGATCCCGGTGATCCGCCGAATCATTGCGAGCCCTCCATCCCTCGGGCAACCTGGCGCATGCGGCGCAGCGCCCGTGACCTGAGCCTAGGCGCCGCGGGGTCGGCCCGTCAAACGGATCGAGTGTCATGAACGGTCCGACGAAGCCCGGTCGGCTATGCCAGCTGGCTGAGCAGCGCGACAGCGATCAGGACCCCGCCGATAGGCGTCAGTCCACGTACTGCAGCGGCGTGACCGCGAAGTCATCCGGCAACTTCACGCCGGTCGCGTGGTTCGGGCAATACGCTCCCGGGCCTGTGTTCTCCGCGAGACTACTGTCGCGTCGGTCACCCGGCCACGTCAGTCCCGGGGAAGGGGGTTGGGGCCGGTCGCCGTGACCAGCCGCTGGGGCACCCAGTCGTCGACGTGGTGGAACCCGTCCTCGAACCGGCCACCATCGATCTCGACGGATGCCTGCAGTGACAGTCGATAGAACTTCACGTGGGTGAAGTCCTCGAACAGGATGTAGACAGGGTCGGGTGTGCTGTTCGGGCCTTGGAACTGCTGGCCCGTCAGGACGGGCTTGTGGGCTCCGACGAACGTGTCGAACGTGTCGCCGACCACGACGCCGAGGTGCTCCAGCCCCATCTTGTAGACGCGCTGGTGGACGGGCGGGATGAGCTCGATGAGCGGGACGACCTGGCCTTCCAGGACTTCGAGCGGCTTGGCGGGAACGATCAAGGAGATCGGGCGGCCGTTCCAGACGTTCTCCCGATTCGAGGTCGCGTGGCGCTCGAGGAGCGTCCGGACCTGGACGTACTGGTCCCACTCGGGCACCCGGTATGCGAGGTGGCTGAGCGCGTACAGGGCGATGTCGATGCCACGCGCCAGCAACCGGTCGCGCTGCTGGGCCGCGAACGCTCGGTAGTCGCCGATGATGTCCGCGATCGGGTCGGTTATCTCACGCCCTCCTCCCGGCATCGTAGTCGGTCAACCGGCCGGCCGGCTCACGGTTGAGCGGTGTTGGTTCAGTCCACGTACTGGAGCGGCGTGACCACGAAGTCATCGGGCAGCTTCACGCCGGTCCGATGGTCCGGGCAGTACCCCCGGGGAATCTCAGCGCGTCAGATTATGGCCAGCCTTGGGGCTAGCAGAGCTGCTTTCGTATGGCTCGCCCGCACTCTCGGTCATATCAAGTTCGGACGACAACGACCTGTGTGGGGAATTCCTTGCCCTTGAGCTCGAGAGATCGGTGTTCGAGCGCGGGATCTAGGCCAGCAGCATCGGCAGCGGCTTTAGTGACCAGGATCTCGCCGACCTTGGCGACCGATGCGAGCCGGGCCGTCGTATTGACGGTGTCGCCCAGCGCGGTCAGCTCGACGTGCGCCCTGTCACCCACCGTTCCGACCCACGCGGGACCGGTATGCACCCCCGCGCCGAGTGGCAGCCACGGCCCACCCGGATCGGCGTGTCCTGTGGCCACCAGCAGGGCCTGGGCGGCTTCCACCGTGCGCGCTGCATGCTGCTCACCACTAAGGAGCGGAAAGAACATCGCCACGAGCTCGTCGCCAACGAACTTGTCTACGCTGCCGTCGTGATCGAAAACGACTGCAGACGCCGTCGAGTAGAAACGGTCCAATAGGCTGCGGAAGTCGGTCGCGGACATGCCCTCGGCGATGGTGGTCGAGCCGCGCACGTCAGCGAACAGGAAGCTGCATTCGATCTCAGCACCGCCGTGGTGTCGAACCATGAAGGCGAAGCAGGAATTGCACATGGTCGGATTCTTGTCGGAGGGCCGTTTCCCGATCATGCGCATGAGTGGCGCACCGACGCCGGCGAAGGGTGCCGCGCACAACTTGCAGCGCGGCCCCTGGGGGATGCGCTTGAAGACACGCCTGACCTTGCGCTCCATCGCATCGCCACGCGTGAGGAAGTTGCGCCAGAACTCCTCGTTGTCTGGTCCGGGATCCGGGGCCGCGGTCATCTCATCCCAGCATATGTCGCGGCGCAACGATTCCTGGTCCAACCCTTGTTCCCCAACGTTCGACCGAATGACAGAGACCCTCCCGGCGTCGGGAGGGTCTCATCGTCTTCGGGCGGGCAGGACTAGTCGACGTACTGGAGCGGCGTGACCACGAAGTCATCTGGCAGCTTCACGCCGGTCGCGTGGTTCGGACAGTAGCCCCGGGGATTCTCAGGCAAGTCAGGCTGCCGTTCGAGTGGGCCATATATGCTCGTATCCATGCACGCGATTTGAGGGCTCAGAGTGGATTCTCAGCTAGAGCAGTGGCACCATCGCGCGCCGTGGCGGGCGCCCAGACAATCGGCAGCGTTCGCCGACCCGGTCGGCTCGACCGACAACGCCACCCGCCAAGGGGGACGTCCCGCATGAAACTCACCGCACCGTTCGGCATCGCCCTCGCGATTGCCGCGACGCTCCTCACCGCCTGCGGCGCCGGATCGTCCGGAGCGACGACCGCGTCGGCGCCCGCTGCCAGCGGAGCAAGCGCCGACAAGCAGAGCGGACCGACCCTGACCGGCAAGCCGTGGGCCCTGACCGCGGTGACCAGCAAGACGCCGGCGTTCCAGGGCGTGGTCCCGGCCTACCAACAGCCGGACTACACGATCACGATCAACACGGACGGCACGTACTCGGGCACCGCCGCCTGCAACCAGATCGCCGGGACCTACAAGACGAGCGGAAACGGTCTGACGATCACCGCGGGTGCGCCGACGCTCGCGTTCTGTCCCGACAGCGACTTCGGATCGATCTTCGCCCACTCGCTGACCGAGGCCGCCACGTACGCGGTGACGAACGACACGCTGACGATCGCGCTGACCGACGGCGGCACGATGACGTTCGGCCCGCTGCAGGCCGTTCCGTCGAGCGCCCAGTCGAGCGCCGAGGCGTCCTTGGCCCCGGGCGCGAGCCCGCCCGCCGAGCTGCTCGGCAAGACGTGGAAGCTGACCGGGATCACGGAGACGACGCCGGCGTTCCAGGGCGTGGTCCCCGAGGCGGACCAGTCGAAATACACGATCGAGTTCCAGGCGGACGGGACGTTCAACGCAAAGGCCGACTGCAACCAGGTCAGCGGGACGTACGAGGTACACCGCGGCGATGGTCGCACGGATATAGGCCTCGAACCGGGAGGCGGGTCGATCTCGATCCTGCCCGGACCGTCGACGCTGGCCGCCTGCCCGCCCGGCTCGATGGGCGATCTCTACGTCGTCGGGCTCGGCAACGCATCGAGCTACGCGATCGAGGGCGGCCAGCTGACGCTGAGGCTCGGGGAGGGCGGGACGCTCGTCTTCGGCACGTAGTCCTCGATGACGGGTAGGCGACCTCGTCTCCCTCGCCGGCCGCGGACGCGCACCCTGATCCGGTAGTCTCGGCGGCTGGTGACTTGCCGTCTGACTCATCGGTGCGCTCGTAAGTTCGGAAGGGCCGACGTCGACGGAACTCTTCGAGGAGCCTCGCGAGATCCAGCGCTGATCAAGTAGGGACGCTTAGTCCACGTACTGCAAAGGTGTGACCACGAAGTCGTCCGGCAACTTCACGCCGGTCGCGTGGTTCGGGCAGTAGCCCGGGATTCTCAGACAGGTCAGGGTATTGCTCGTTCACAACGACCTCGGCAAGACCAACCGCTACCCGACAGACGTCGTCGCGTTCTTTGTGACCGGGCTCACCCCTATTCTTTCCTAATGGCTCGACTCGAACAAGCGCAGGAGGGCCTCCTCGTCACCGCCGTTGAGGCGATACGCGGCCTGCCGAGAGAGGAGCGCGACAGCTTCCTCGTGGTTGAGACAAGCGCGGGCGACTTCCTGATGCACCCCCACAGCTCCGTTCAGCCACGCATCCTCGCCTCAGACGTGGACATGCTCGCGCGCTACGGCCTCGTCAATCTCCACTACAACCGAAGCGGTGACCGACTCTTCGATGTAACGCCTGAGGGGTTTGAGTACTACGAAGACCTGAGACGCAATGCGGACGAACCAGTCGAGGCCATCGAAATGACCGTCCGGCGTTACCTCGACTCAGCCGACTTCGCGAGCCGGCACGCTGCGTCGTACGACCAGCGAACGGACGGCGGAGCCCTGCCCATCCGGCGGCGGGAAGTAGCCCGCCGGGAGTTGAATTGCACCGAATCGGAAGGCGGAGGCGATGGGACGGTCTCCGGGCTGACCGGGGTCCGGGGAGGCGTCCATCCTGCGCATCCGGCGGCGACGATTGGCCGTCAGAGTGCTCAACGTACGGCACGCGAGTCGCGTGATGAGGCTGCTGCTCGTGACGACCATGCGAACGGACGGCGGAGCCCTGCCCATCCGGCGGTCAGGAGAGTAGCCCGCCGGGAGTCTAAATCAGCAGACCCATCGGAAGGCGACCGACGGGACGGTCTCCGCGGCTGCCGGGTGTCGACATCCGCGAACACGCGAAGGACCGTGGCTCGTCCATCCCGGTTGACCCCAAGGACCCGACCCCCATCAAGGAGGCCACCCGTGACGCCGCGTTCGCGAAGCTGAAGGAGCTGGGGAAGAACTACGGCAAGGACCGCATCCTCCCGAACCTCCGACGTATGGCGAACGAGGTCATCACCAAGTACCCCGGCCACAAGATCGTGATGAACGACGCCTACGTGTACGCCTACAAGACCTTCAGCCCGTGGGAGCACACAGATGCGTCGAGCTTCAAGGCGACCGCCGATGAGATCGGCCCGAGCGAGTGGGAGTGGGTAGGCGACAAGAGCCCGTGGCATCCCGAGGACATCGAGGCCATCGCGACCTCGATGTACGCCTACATCTTGGAGACCGTGTTCGCGGCCATCGGAGACGATGAGAACGCGCTCCTTGCCCGGAAGCTCCGGGACCACGTGTTCCTCAACTACGTGCGCTCGGACCGCGTGCAGCCGCCCAGCGAGAATGAGCAGAGGCCGACGGCCATGACCAGCCCGCGGTCGCTGACTCGTTTCCTCGCGACGCACCCTGGTGGCAATGCCCACGCCTGCCCGGTTGCGCCGGAGCTACCTGCGCGATGTGTCATGTCGGGGACCCGCGTAGCCATCGTGCTCCGGCGCCAGTAACCGTCGTGACCTCGCGGTCCGGCCGAACCCGGCGGTGGTGGGCATGAAGCCCATGTGGCCGCACGTCGGCTTCCGCTTCTGCAGGAGCGCACGCGAATTCTAGCTCGGGCCCGTAGTCAGTCGACGTACTGCAGTGGGGTGACCACGAAGTCATCCGGCAGCTTCACGCCGGTCGAGTGGTCCGGGCAATACGCTCCCGGGCCTCGGTTCTCTCGAAGATACGAGTCAGCGTACTGCCCGAGACTACCGGCGGCGCTCCGGCCGCCGCTTCGAGGCAGCGCGACCGGCGATGGCCACGACCAGTCCGACGACCCAGACGAGGGGAACGCCGAGGAACGCGAAGGTCAGGAGCCCCACCCGCCAATCCTGTCCGTCAGGGCAGGCGACGGACGGGAATTCGACGAAGCACCTCTGCTGAGCGTCAACGAGACTCGCGGACGCAAAGATGGCAAGCCCGATTGCGACGACCAACAGGGCGAGCGTCCAGAGCACGGCCCCCCGCGCCCATCTGCTTCGTAACGGTCCCATCTCAACGGGATAGTGCCCTGAGGCACCCGAGGTCGCAAGGGCATCACCCGGTGAGTCCGTGATGTCAGCGGCCCCTGCGTCGGAGTCGGTTCCTATCAGGACGTGACGTCGAAGCGTCGGGCTCAGTCGACGTACTGCAACGGCGTGACCGGAATGGCGAAGTCGTCCGGCAACTTCACGCCGGTCGCGTGGTCAGGACAATAAGCCGGGCCTCGGGTTCTTCGCCAGGTACTGCTGGTGGTAGTCCTCGGCGTAGTAGAACGGCGTCGAGCGCGGCGTCGACGATCTCGGTCGTGATCGTCGCCGAAGCCGGCGGCCTTGAGGCGCTCCGCGTAGGCGGCCCGTGAGGCCTCGGCGATCCGTCGCTCGGCTTCGTTCCCGACGAGGATGACCGAGCGGTACTGGGTCCCGACGTCGTTGCCCTGGCGCATGCCCTGGGTCGGGTCGTGGTCCTCCCAGAAGACCCGGAGGAGCTCCTCGTACGAGACCCTCGCCGGGTCGTAGGCGACGAGCACGACCTCGGCGTGGCCGGTCTTCCCGCTGCACACCTCGCCGTAGGTCGGGTTGGGCGTCGACCCGCCGGCGTAGCCGACGGCCGTCGAGATCACCCCGGGTGTCTGCCAGAACGTCTTCTCGGCGCCCCAGAAGCAGCCGAAACCGAAGACCGCGGTCCGCGTCCCGTCCGGCCACGGCGGGGCGAGGCGGGCGTCGTTGACGTAGTGCCGCTCGGGGATGTCGATGGGGTCGGGCCGGCCGGGCAGAGCCTCGGTCGGCGTTGGCATGGCCGGAGCCTTGAACAGGAAACGCATGCACTTGATGGTAATCACGGCCGACGTCCTGTCCACCGCGCCTCGTCCGGCGTCCGCCACCGAGGCGACAGACGCGACTCCGAACGCTGTCTGTGCTGGCCCCGGATATCAGCACCATTCTTAGCAGACCGCTGTGGCGGCAGCCTGGCGAGCAGGAACCCTTCGGCCGCCCCGAGATCCGCCGGTTATCCACCCTCGCTACGCAGTGACGCTCATATCAGGCGGCACAGACGTCTGTCTCATTCAGCGGCGGGAGGAACGCGGGTCGGGAAGTGCGCCCGATAGCAATGGTGCTGATATCCAGCGTGTCCTAGGCGACTTGGGACCGTGGGCAGGCTCCACGACCCGGGGTGCCCGATCGCAGGTGCTCATGGACGAGGGCGCTGGGGGATGCGGATCAGGCGCTGCCCTCGGCGGCGGCGATGAGCGCCTTCGCGGTCTCGATCGGGATCGCGAAGCCGAGGCCCTCGGCGTTCGCCGAGGTGGCGGTGGTGATCCCGATGACCGCGCCGGTCTCGTCGATGAGCGGGCCGCCGCTGTTGCCGGGGTTGATCGCGGCGTCGGTCTGGATCAGGCCCGTCAGGTGGATCGGGCGGCCGGTGGTCTCGCTCCGGACGGTGATCTCGCGGTCGAGCCCGGACACGATCCCCTTCGTCACCGACTCGGTGTAGGTCCCGAGCGGGCTGCCGATCGCCAGGACGCTCTCGCCGACCTGGACCTTCGTCGAGTCGCCGAGCCTGGCCGGGGTGAGGCCGGTCGCCGCCACGCGGATGATGGCGAGGTCGTTCGCGGCGTCCTCCGACACGACGGTCGCGTCGAGCGTCCGTCCGTCCGACAGCGCGACGCTCAGCGCGCCGCCGCCGGCGATCACGTGGTCGTTGGTCAGGATGAGCCCGTCCGAGGTGAGAACGATCCCGGAGCCGACCCCGCTCGACCGCCCCGCGTCGGTTGCGATCGTGACCACCGACGGGTCGGCCGCCGCGACGATCGCCGGGTCGTCGAGCACGACGCCCGAGCTGGTCAGCGAGCCGGTCCCTCCGGTCGACGTGCTCGTCGCGGCCGGCGCGGCGGCCGCTCCGGTGTCGCCCCCAGCACCCGTCGGGGCAAGGGCCACCAGTGCAACGGTCGAGATGGAGGCGATGAACGCCGACAGGACTCCGGCGGCGAGCATGATCCGGGCGGTGGCGTGGTTTGGTCGCTGGTCCATCGGGTCGCCTCCGTGGCGTAATAGTCGGGCTTCAGGCGACTCTGCGCTGGCTCGCCTGTCGGGCGGGTTACGGACCTTCTCAGGACCTTCGAAGGATCGGGCGGCACGCTTGGACGGTGGGGCACCGCATCCGCCCCGCCTCCCCTTGCGTGCCCAAGTCTCACGGAGGACTCCATGGACCCATCCGAGCCCGAAGTCCGGTTCAGCGAGACGATCCGTCGGTCCGACCGCGTCCGGATCGGCCTGATCGCCGGGGCCGTCCTCGTCGCCGTCTGCAGCGTCGCCGTGGCGTTCGCCGCGTCGCCGTCCCCGTCGCCGTCCGGCGCCTCGCCCGACGCATCGGCAGGAACCGCCCCGACGCCGACCACCGGGTCGCCGTCACCGACCGACGCCTCGCCGAACGCCCCCGCCGCAACCACCGCGCCGACGCCGAACACCTCGACCCAGCAGCCGAGCGACGGGACGAAGAAGCTGCCCTCCATCGGCGGGTTCCGCTTCGGGTTTGGCTTTGGCGGAGGGCCGTTCGGCGGTCGCGGCGGCGGCTCGGCCGTCGGCCCGATCACGGTCACTGCGGTCAACGGCTCCAACGTCTCGCTCAAGACGGCCGACGGCTGGACCCGCACGATCACGGTCGGCGACTCGACGAAGGTCACCCGCGGCGGCGCCCCGGCCACGGTGAGTGACATCAAGGTCGGCGACACCGTCCGGCTCGGCCAGGATCGGGCCAGCGACGGGACCTACACCGTCACCTCGATCGACGTGATCCTGCCCACCGTCGCCGGACAGGTCACGGCCAAGACGAGCGACACGATCACGATCACCCTTCCGGGCGGCACGACATCGACCGTCCACGTCAGCGGCAGCACCGCCTACACGGTGGCCGGCAAGACCGACGCGGCCCTGTCCGACGTGACCGTCGGCTCGTGGATCGTCGCCAGCGGCACCCAGCGCTCCGATGGCTCGCTCGATGCGACGTCGGTCCACGCGGGCGTCGGCGGGATGTTCCGCGGCCCCGGTCCGGGCTGGAAGTTCGGCCCGAACGCCAAGCCGAACGCGTCGCCGGGCGCCACGACCAACCCGGGCTGAGTCTCTTCGCGGTCTCCCCATCGGGGTCCGGGAGCCGGATGACCATCCGCTCCCGGCCCTGATCGGGGCCGCGTTTGCCAGGCCCGGGGCTCCGGCCAGGGCCGCGCTCAGTGGACCGCGCCCTGGCAGTCGTAGATCGTCGCGCTCGAGCTCGAACCGAGGTCGACGACGGTGCAGCTCGACTGGACCCAGGCGTCCCGCTCGGTCGCCACGCCTGAGCCGTCACCACCCGGCCCGCCACTGCCGCCTCCGCTCAGGATGACGAACCGGAGCTGGCCGGACGCGATGTAGGCCTGGAGCTCGGCGAGCGTCGGGGTGGGGTCCGAGCCCGTGAAGCCACCCATGGCCATGACCGGCTGGCCGGTCGCGAGCTCGATCGAGCCGGCGCTGCCCGAGCCGGGGGTGGCGACGATCCAGGTCGCCTCGCCGCGATTGGCGACGAGGTAGTCGATCGCGGCCTGGTCGACCGACCCGCCGCCCCCGAACCCGCCGCCGAACGCACCCGGGCCGTCGGCGCCCGGTCCGGTGCCGACCTGGCCGTTGCCGGGCGGGGTGAAGCCCGCGCCACCGGCGAACCCGGGGCCGCCCTGCCCGCCGGCGACCGCCGGACCAGCCGACGGGTCGCCGCCACCGAGCGCCGACGCGATCGTGTCGGCGGCGTAGGCCGCGGGAGCGGCCAGCAGGACGACCGCTGCGAGCGCAGCCTGCGGCGAGCGAGGGCCGCCGGCCGGCGGCCGCCATCGGGAGTGCGAGGACGACCGCGGCGCTGATCCCGACGACGAGCAGGCCGATCCCGAGCCCGGGCAGGAAGTCGGGCGTTCGGTCGAGCAGCTCGTAGGCGAGCCAGGCGGTGATGACCACGGCCCCGGCAAGGAGCAGCCCGCCGAAGCGGCTTCGCTCGCGGAGCCGCCACAGGTCGACCGCCCCGGCGCCGACGAGCGCGGCGACCGCCGGTGCCAGCGCCACCGCGTAGTAGGTGTGGACGATGCCCGACATGAAGCTGAACACGATCGCGTGAGTGGCGAACCAGCCGCCCCACAGCAGGTAGCCGGCGAGGCCGGCGTCGGTCCGCCGGCTCCGGCGGCGGATCCACAGCCCGCTGGCGAGGGCAATCAGCGCGAACGGCACGAACCAGGCGATCTGCCCGCCGAACTCGGCGTTGAACAGGCGCAGGATCCCGACGGCGCCGGAGAAGCTCGCCCCGCCACCGCCCGGGCCGGCCCCCGACCCGAAGATCCGCCCGAGGCCGTCGTAGCCGAGGAGGAGCTGGACGGCCGAGTCGGTCGTGCTCCCGCCGATGTACGGGCGGAGGTCGGTCGGGATGAGCTCGACGATGACGACCCACCAGAGCGAAGTCACGAGGACGGTGAGCGCGGCCACGACGAGGCCGGCGATCCGGCGTCGCACGCCGCCGGGCGCCGCGAGCGCATAGGTCAGCGCGAACGCCGGGAGCACGAGATAGGCCTGCAGGTACTTGGCGTCGAAGCCGAGGCCGACGAACGCCGCGGCCAGGATCACCCAGCGCAGCCGGCCGGTCTCGAGCGCGCGGACGAGGGCGGCGGCGCCGGCCACCAGGAGCAGGGTCAGGATCGCGTCCGGGTTGTTGTAGCGGAAGATCAGGACGGCGACCGGGGTGAGCGCCATGACGACCCCGGCGATCGTCGCCGCGACCGGGCCGAACTGGCGGCGGACGGTCCAGAACAGGAGCGCGACGGTCGCGACGCCGGCCAGCGCCTGGGGCAGGAGGATGCTCCACGAGCTCAGCCCGAACAGGCGCACCGAGAGGCCCATGATCATCGTGCCGAGCGGCGGCTTGTCGACGGTGATGAAGTTGGCGGCGTCGAACGAGCCAAAGAACCAGGCGCTCCAGCTCTGGGACGCGGCCAGCGCCGCAGCCGAGTAGTACGTGTTGGCGTAGCCGCTGACGGTGAGGCCCCAGAGGTAGACGACGGCCGCGAGGAGGGTCACCCCGAGGAACGCGGGCCGGACCCAGGCGGCCTGGTCGAGCGGGCCGAGGATCGCTCGCGCGAGCGGGTTCCGGGCGTCCTCGCCGGTCTCGGGCAGGCCGAGCCGGGGGCTGACGACGGTGGTCACTGGGGGGCTCCTTCCGGGACGCCGTGGGATCGTTGTCGGGTCGGTGGATGGCGACGGTCCATCCAGGACTGCAGGACGAGGTAACGGACGACGGTCGCGATGACGTTGGCCGCGACGATCACGGCGATCTCGAGTCGGAGGCCGGCCCGCGGGACGAGCGCCTGGAGCAGGCCGATCGAGCCGGAGGTGATCGCCAGGGCGATCGCGAAGGCGGCCAGACCGGCCGCCTGGTCGGCGAGGAAGCCCGATCGGCCGTGGACGCTGAACGTCAGCCGCCGGTTCGCGGTCGTGTTCCCGACCGCGGTGGCGGCCAGGGCGACGGCGTTCGCCACCTGGGCCGGGACGGCGCCCCGGAGGAGGGCGTAGAGGACGACGTAGGCCACGGTGCTGACGACGCCGATCCCGGCGAACGTCGCGATCCGGCGGACGGTGTCGGACGGCTCGGTCAGGCGGTCGCCGAGGCGGCGCGCGAGCCGGGAAGGTTGGCTGACGGTCATCTGGGGGCTGCCTCGTGGTCCATCTGCTGCGCGATCCGCGGCTGGGATCGACCTGCTGGACCGACTGTCGGCCGGACCGCCTGTCGGATCGGTTACGCGCTTCGGTTGGGCTACGCGGCCTCGCGCTTCCAGGCGACCGACAGGCTCGCGCCGCCGGCCGGCGAGGCGCCGACCCGCCAGCGACCGCCGGTCGTGCGGACGATCGCGTCGGCGATCGCCAGCCCGAGCCCGGCGCCGCCGGTCGAGTCGGTCGCCCGGTGGAAGCGGTCGAAGATCCGGCCGCGCTCCTCCTCGGGGATTCCGGGCCCGGCGTCGTCGACCGTGAGCCTCACCCGGCCGCCATCGGTCGCGACCGAGACGACCACCGCGCTCTCGGCCGGGGCGTACTTGCAGGCGTTGTCGAGGAGGACCCCGAGGAGCCGATCGAGCCACTCCGGCGGGACGTGGACGATGTGATCGCCGGGCTCGACCCGCAGGTCGAGGCGGAGCCGGCGCGCCTCGGCGACGACCCGGAAGCGGTCGACGGTCTCGGTGGCGAGGACGCCGAGGTCGACCGGCTGGGCGTCCGGCGGGTCGATCGTGGCGTCGAACCGGGCCAGCCAGAGGAGGTCCTCGACCAGCTTGCGCATCCGCTTGTTCTCGACGTCGATCTTGCCGAAGGCGGTGCGGTAGTAGGCCGCGTCGCGCTCCTGCGCCAGGGCCAGGCTCGTGTGCGCCTCGATGACCGACAGCGGCGTCCGCAGCTCGTGCGACGCGTCGGCGGTGAACTCGAGCTGGCGGACCCGGGCCTGCTCGATCGGCGCGGCGACCCGGCGCCCGATCGCGACCGCGCCGAGGAAGACGACGATGAGCAGGATCGGGGCGATGATCAGCTCGGCCAGGATGACCGTGGTCCTGGCCTGGTCGACCGCGGCGGTCGTCTGGCCGACGATGACGTAGCCGGACTGGGTCGGCGAGCCCTGGATCCGGACGCTCTCGTCGCCGATCGTGACCGTCGTCGGGCCGACGGCCGTCAGGAACGCGGCGGGCAGCGTCGCATCGGTCGCGTTCGAGGCGACCGAGCCATCCGGACGGACCGTCCAGACGAGCAGCTGCGGCCCGAACTTCGGGCCGCCCGGTGGCGCGTCGTACCCGTGGTCGGGTGGCGGGGGCTCGTTCCCGATGTGGGCGAGCGAGTCGGCGAGGCGCCGGTCGATCTCGCGGGTCAGCCCGCTCGTGACGATCACCACGACGGCGATCGAGATCAGCAGGTAGGCGATCGCGACGATCGCCGTCGTCGCCAGCGCGACCCGGATCGAGCTGGTCCGGACGGAGCGGAGCTGGGGCGACGGGCGGCGCGCCGGTCACGCTTCCTCCAGCCGGTAGCCGGCACCGCGAACGGTCACGATCCGGACGTCCGCGCGTCGGCAGCTTCGCCCGGAGCCGGCTCAGCTGGACGTCGATCGCGTTCGAGCCGAGCGGGTCGGTCTCGTCCTGCCAGGCGTGCTCGGCGATCGCCTTGCGGTCGACGACCGCCGGCGAGCGACGCATGAGCAGCTCGAGGATCTGGTACTCGGTCGGGGTCAGGTTGAGCGGCTCGCCGCCGACCGCGACCGCGCGGCGCACCGGGTCGAGCGCGATCCGGCCCCGGGTGATGACCGGCGCGTCGACCCCGCGCGGGCGGCGCTGGAGGGCCCGGATCCGGGCGAGCAGCTCGCCGAAGTCGAACGGCTTGACGAGGTAGTCGTCGGCGCCCGCGTCGAGCCCCTGGATCCGGTCGGAGTGGGTGTCGCGGGCGGTGAGCATGAGGATCGCGGTCGGCTTGTCGTGCTTGCGCGCCCAGGCGACCACGTCGATCCCCGGCGCGCCGGGCATCCGCCAGTCGACGATCGCGACGTCGTAGTCGTACCACTTGAGCTGGTCGATCGCGTCGTCGCCGCGCTCGACGGCATCGACGTTGTAGCCCTGGTCCTCGAGCCCGAGGACGAGGACGTCGCGGAGCGCCGGGTCGTCCTCGGCCACGAGCACGCGCATCGTCAGGCCGCGGCGCGGTTCCGGGGGCGATCTGGGCAGATCATGGGCCGGATTATCGGGGCGGGTGGTCGACATCGCGAACCGCCGCCACCGGACCGCGTGGAGGAGAGCACGGCCGGCCCGGTCGCCGGGTGGGAGAACCCGGGCGACCGGCGCCGGGAGTCAGCGCTGCGGTCGGCTCGCGATGTCATGGCCCGAGTGTCGGCCGTCGAACCTTTCGGTTGGATGAACGGTGCGGCGGCGCGCCAGGATCTGCCCAAATCACAGGTCGTTCATCTTCCGACGACGAAATGACGGGTCACGGCGGGCCATAATCGGGCCGTGCCCATGAGCCCCAGCCCGCGCGTGCCCGTCCTGATCTTTGGCGCCCACCTCGCCGCGCTCGGCGTCCTGCGCGTCCTTGCCCGTCATGGAGTCGAGTGCTACGTCGCGGATGAGACCTCGAACATCATCGTCCGGTCACGCTGGTACCGGCCGACCGAACACACGCTGATCGAGTCTCCGGACAGCGGCGCGCTGGCCGCGTTCCTCGAGTCGCTCAGCCTGCCGCGAGCCGTGCTGATCGCCTGCAGCGACCAATGGGCCCTCGCGGTCGCCGGGCTGCCGGAGGAGCTCCGCGAGCGGTTTCCTGCCAGCATCGCCTCTCGCGAGGTGATCGAGCAGCTCGTCGACAAGGACCGATTCCGGGCCCTGGTCGAGCGCCTCGACATCCCGCGACCGCGGACGCACCTGATCAGCGAGCCGGGAGACCTCGACGGGGTCACCGATGAGGAGCTCGTGTCCGGCTTCCTCAAGCCCACCGAGTCCCACCTCCACAACCGCCGCTTCGGCACGAAGGGGTTCTTCGTGCACTCCCGCGCGGAGGCCGTCCAGCGGATCGAGCAGGCGCGCGGGGCAGGGATCACCTTCATGCTCCAGGACTGGATCCCGGGAGGCCTCGGCAACACGATCATCATCGACGGCTTCGTGGACCGCAGCGGGGCGATCGTGTCGATGGACGCCCGGCGGCGGGTCCGGATGGACCCGCCGAGGATCGCCAACACCTGCCTCGACGTGACGATCCCGCTGGCCGAGGTCGAGGACGCCGTCCCGGCCCTCCGGAAGCTCCTCGCCGAGGTTCGGTACCGGGGCATCTTCATGGTCGAGTTCAAGCGTGACGACCGGGATGGCGTGTACAAGATCATCGAGGTCAACGCCCGGCCGTTCTGGCTTATCAGCCATGTCGTTCGGTCCGGGCTGGACCTGCCGTGGATGAGCTACCACGACGCCCAGGGCCTCCCGGTGCCGGCCTCGACCTCGTTGCAGGTCGGCCGGTACGGCATGTACGAGATCCTCGACGCCACCGCCATCGCTCGCGCCTGGCGCTCGATCCGGCAGCCGGAGGGACCGGTCCTCAGGCCGTGGCTGCGTGGCGACCGCTGTCTCTTCTGGTGGCGGGACCCGATGCCCGCGGCGGCGGCGGTCTGGCACTCGGTCGGGCGGCGCCTGGACCGGTCCCGTGCCCGGCTCCGGCGGACGGCGGCCCCGCAGCCCTGAGGGCTACTTGATCGCGAGTGGGTTCACGGGCGAGCCGACGCCGCCTGTGATCGGGAGCGGCGCGGCCGAGATCAGGAACTCGTAGCGCCCGTCCGCGGCGCAATCCTCGGCCAGGGCCTCGAGATCGAAGATCTCGCCCACGAGCAGGCCGGTGTGAACGATCAGGATGATGTGGAGCGGCTGGAAGACGTCCTCCGTCTGGTTCGGCAGGACCTCCATCCCCCAGGTGTCGGTCGCGACCGCGGCCAGCTCGCGATCGAAGATCCACGGCGCGGCGTCGAGGGCCAGCCCCGGGGCCGGGCCTCCGGCGTACGCACCCCAGCTCCCGGCGTCGCGACACTGGGCGACCTGGCCGGTCCGGACCAGGACGATGTCGCCACGACCGACGGTCACCCCCTGGGCGCGCTCGCAGGCCTCGAGATCCTCGGCGTGGATGGCCTCGCCGGGCTCGAGCCACGGCCGGCTCTTGGCTCGTGGGATGTCGAGCAGGACCCCTCGTCCGACGACACGGTCGCGCGCGTTGGCGATGTCGTTGCGGATCGCCCCCTTGCTCCCCACCGACGTCGCGTCGTAGCCGTTGTAGATCCGGTTATCGAACACGATGTGGGCGAGCGAATCCCACTGGGTCCCGGACTGGAGCGGCAGGATGAGCAGGTCGTCGGTGCCGCGGATCCAGCGGTCCCGGCCGCCATAGAAGTCGCGGACCGTCGTCCCCGTTGCCGCGCCGTTGCCGTCGCGGATCATCAGATGGATCGGGTTGAACCGACCGAACCCGCCGGTCTGCGGGCCATTCTCGTCGACCGGGATCGAGAGCGAGAACACCCGGCCGGTTCGCACGAGGCCGGCGGCTGCCGCGACCTCGTCCGGGCCGATGTGATTGAGCGTCCCGAGCTCGTCGTCCGCGCCCCATCGGCCCCAGTTCGAGCAGCGCTCGGCGAGCCGGCGGACGGTCTCCACCCCGGGCCGATCCGGGATGGCGACGTCCGGCGCGATGAGGGTCATAGCTCGCGGATTCGGACGCGGTCGTACCGGGTGACCGGGGCGATTGCCTGGCGGTCGATGACCGCGTCGATGATCGTCGGGGCGCGCCGCTCGAGGCCGATCGCCAGCGCGCGGCCGAAGTCCTGGGCGTTGGTGACCCGCATGCCCTGGGCGCCGAACGATCGGGCAACCCCGCCGTAGTCGACGTCGCGGAACTCGTTGACCTCGGGGACAACGTGGCCGTAGAGCAGGGTCTGGACGTGCTCCTCGAACGCCAGCGTCTGGTTGTTGAGGATGACGACCACGACCGGGAGCTGGAGGCGGAGGGCCGTCTCGATGTCGCCGATGTGGTAGCCGAAGCCGCCGTCGCCGATGACGCAGATCACCTGCTTGTCGGGCTCGGCCAGCTGGGCCCCGAGCGCGCCCGGGAACGCCCAGCCGAGCGACCCGTCGGCGCGGAGGAAGTTCCGGCCGGCCGTTCGGATCTCGGCGAGGGCGCCGGCCCAGGCGGCCGCGTAGCCGGTGTCGGCGACGATGATCGCGTCGTCGGCCATCTGGGCCTCGATCTCGGCCATGATCGCCTCTGGCCGCATCGCGCCGCCGCCGTTGCCGTCCTGGGCCGCCAGGGCGTCGCGCCGCTCGCGCCAGGCGGCGCGTTCGCCGGCCAGGCGGGCAACCTGCGCCTCCGAGGCAGGTGACGGGCCGGCCTCCAGCCGGTCGCAGGCGTCGAGCATCGCCTCGAGGAAGGTCCGGGCGTCCGCCACGAGACCGAGGTGGGTCGGGAAGTTGAGGCCGACGACGTCGGGATCGATCGACACGTGGATGAGCGCAGCCTCCGGGCTGACGAGCTTGTAGGAGTCGGTCACGAGCCCGCCCAGCTGGGTCCCGATCGCCAGGATCGCATCGGCGTCGCGGAGCGCGGCGTTGGCGTAGTTGCGCGAGTAGCGGCCGACGCTGCCGAGGGCGAGGTCGTGCGTCTCGGCGATGCTGCCCTTGCCCGCGTTGCTCGTGACGACCGGGATCGCGAGCCGCTCCGCGACGGCGCGGAGGGCGGCGTGGGCCCCCGACCAGTGGATCCCGCTGCCGGCGAGGATCATCGGTCGGCTGGCGCCGCTGAGGATCCGGATCACTGCCTCGGCGTCCGAGGCTGTCGGGGCGGGTCTCGTCAGGGGCAGCTCGACCGGCGTGGCGCCTTCGTCGGGCGCGCGGTAGTCGGCGATGTCCGTCTCGAACAGGTCACCGGGAATGCCGAGGTAGATCGGGCCCGGGGCGCCGCTGACCGCGCGCCGGGCAGCCTCCCGGACGAGGCGCGGGACCTGGACCGGCACCGAGGCCTCGACTCCCCACTTCGTCACCGACGAGAACAGCGGTCCCTGGTCGAGCTCCTGGTACTCCTTGCGCGAGCGCTCGGCTCGCCGCATCGCGGAGGTGAGGGCGACGACCGGACTGCCGGACCAGTACGGCTCGGCCAGGGCACCGGCGACGTTCGCCGCGCCCGGGCCGTAGGCGCCGTAGACGAAGGCCGGCCGGCCGCGCAGCCGGGCGTACGCGTCGGCCATGTAGACCGCGGTCGCCTCGCTCCGGGCCAGGACGTGACGGATCCCGACCGACTCGAGGGCGATCCAGAGCTTGTTGTCACGGCCGGTCATGAGGAAGAGGTGCTCGACGCCGAGCGCCTTGAGCTCGAGGGCGACGGCAGTCGCCGTGACGGTTGCGGTGGGCACGGTGCCAGCCGGCGCGGTGGCGACAATGGACACGGTTGCAGCGGTATCGGCGGCGACTGGCGTGGCGATGGCGAGGCCTCCTCGGTTTGGGTGGGTCAGCCAATACAGCGGCATGGCCGGGCCCCTGTCAATGGTCCTGGGGTTAACCGTCGATAGTCCCGGTGCGCCCCAGCAACGAGCAGCCGGTCACGGCCGGAAGACGCGTCTCCGGAGCCGTCGCACCGGCGCTACGCTCCACTCGAAGCAGGTCAGTGGAGGCTCCATGAACGTCGAGATCGGGCGCGACCGATACCAGGTCGTCGACGGCTTCTTCCAGCGTCCAAAAGGGTGGACCTTCGTCGAGGTCGCCGACGTCGGCGTCGACGGCGACGACAACGTCTACGTCTTCTGCCGGGGCACGCACCCGGTGATGATCTTCGACAAGGACGGCCGCTTCCTCGACGCCTGGGGCGAGTTTGGCCCGAACTACTTCACCTTCCCGCACGGGCTCAGCGTCGGGATCGACGGCTTCGTCTACACCGCCGACAGCCGCGACCACACGGTCCGCAAGTGGACCAGGGACGGCAAGCTCGTCATGACCCTCGGGACGGCCTACCAGCCCGCCCCGATCGCGACCGGGAAGCCGTTCAACCGACCGTCCCACGCGACGGTCGGATCCAACGGCGACATCTACGTCAGCGACGGCCACGGCGGGGCGCGGATCCACTGCTTCGGCCCCGACGGAACGCTCAAGTTCTCGTGGGGCGCCCCCGGCCATGGCCCCGGCGAGTTCGACACCGTCCACAGCGTCTACATCGACCATGCCGACGGCGACACGATCTACGCGGCCGACCGGTTCAACAACCGGGTCCAGTTCTTCCGGCCCGATGGCGCGTACCTTGGCGAGTGGGCCAACCTGAGCATGCCGCAGAGCGTCCGGAAGGGCCCCGACGGCGCGTTCTACGTCGCCGAGCTCCCGCACCGGGTGACCGTCCTGGACCGGACGGGCGCGGTGCTGGCCCGGTGGGGCGATGGCGTCGAGGTCGACGACTCCGACGGCGGCGCGGCCGCGGCCCTGCCCGACGCGCCGGCGCGCGATCCGATGGTCAGGGGACGGGTCCGCAACGAGCCGGGAGCCGGCCTGTTCTGCATGCCTCATGGGATCGCGGTCGACTCCGCAGGGTCCTTCTACGTCGCGGAAGCCGCAGAGTCGTGGTCCGGGCTCGATCGCGGCAATCGCAGCATCCAGAAGTTCGTGCCAAGGTAACGTCGGACAGGCGACAGCCGAGGCCGCAAGAACCCTGCGAGGAGAGCGATGACCGCCCCCGTCGAGCGTCACGCGCGACAGTCCGTCATCGATCGGTATGCCGACCGGACACCCGGGTCGGCCGTCCTGCTCGATCGGGCAGCCCGGGTCCTGCCCGGCGGCTCGACTCGGACGACGACGTTCAGCGAGCCTTACCCGCCGTACATCGTCTCGGGCGCTGGGGCGACCCTGACCGACGTCGACGGCAACACGTACCTCGACTTCCTCGGCAACTACACGTCGCTCATCCTCGGTCACGCCCACCCGGCGGTCGTCGCCGCCGTCGAGGCGCAGCTCCGGCGCGGGTCGGCCTTCGCCGCGCCGACCGAGCTCGAGATCGAGCTGGCCGAGGAGATCGTCGGGCGCGTCCCGTCCATCGAGCGGGTCCGGTTCACCAACTCGGGGACCGAGGCGACGATGTTCGCCCTCCGCCTCGCCCGGGCGCACACCGGCCGCGACGTGATCGCCCGGTTCGCGGGGGCGTACCACGGGACGCATGACCTGGCGATGGCCGGCTCGCTCGGGGTGCCGGCCCGGCTCGGCGAGCTCGTCATCGACCTGCCGTTCAACGACATGGCCGGTGTCGAGCGGGCGCTGGCCGGCCGGGAGCGGGAGGTCGCGGCGATCATCGTCGAGCCGATCCAGGGGGTCGCCGGGATGGTCCCGGCGGATCCCGGCTTCCTGGCCGACCTGCGGGCGTACACCCGGCGCCACGGGATGCTCCTCGTCTTCGACGAGGTCATCACGTTCCGGGTCGGGCCGGGTGGTGCCCAGGGCGTCTACGGCATCGAGCCGGACCTGACGGCGCTCGGCAAGATCATCGGCGGCGGCCACCCGGTCGGCGCGTTCGGCGGGAGCGCCGAGATCATGGACCGGCTCGACGCGCGCCGGCCCGACGCGCTCGTCCACGGCGGGACGTTCAACGGCAACCCGATCACGATGGCGGCCGGGCTCGCGACGCTCCGCCAGCTCACTCCACCCGTCTACGAGCGGCTGGCCGCCCTCGGCGACCGGCTGCGCGACGGCCTGACAGGGGGCTTCGCGACGGCCGGGCTCGACGCCCGGGTCACCGGGCTGGCGTCCCTGTTCCAGGTCCACCTCGGGTCGGGAGCCGAGGATGCCGGCAGCCTGGCGACGGGCCGGACCGAGGGCGATCCCGTGGTTGCGGCCGCGTCGAAGGCCCGCGCCGCGCGGTTCCATCTCGGCATGCTCGTCGCGGGCTACCTCACCGCCCCGCGCGGGATGGGCGCGCTGATGACGCCGCTCGACGAGGCCGACGTCGACGGCTTCGTGGTGGCGGCGGTCGAGGCGGCACGCGACGCGCTGGAGGTGCCGCCTGGCGACTGATGGCGGTGCCGAAGCACCCGCATCATCTGAGCGGGCGGTGACCGGAACGGCCGCCGTTCACACGGCCGACGAGACCCAAGCCTCGACGCTACGCGGGCTGTGGCATCGGCTTCCGGATCAGCTCCGCGAGGGAGTCGGCTTCGGGCCGGATCAGCTGGCCGACCCGTTCCCGGTCGACCTCCGCGACGATGATCTGACCGATCTCGGTCCGCACGACCGTGAAGATGCCCAGATCCTGCATCCCCTGCGTCTGCAACCGGTTGTCCTCGGTTGGGGTGAGATAGTGCAGCGAGTCAGCACGGTAGCGATGGATCAGGAAGAGCTGGACGAGTGTCATCAGCCGTCTTCGGCGGATCGATGGCGCCGTGTTCTGATCACGGATCGAGAGGATGCTCCGGCCCCGACGGTCCGCGATACTCGCGAAGATCATGTTGGCGAGGAGGGCATCGGAGTCGTCGAGCACTCGAAGCTCCAGGAGGTCGGAGCCTGCCGTGTGGGGCCGCAGCTCGACGTGAATCCTTCCCGGCCGATCCCACTGGTTCGCCCATGCCGCGAGCCATCCCTCGAGCAGCTTCGTCGGCACCTCGGTCTGGACGAGGTGTTGATGTTGGGTTGAGCTCTTGCCCATCGCCTTCGTCGCTGCGGTCCGCCCGGAAGCGGCCATCAGAGCCGCGTCCAGCCGGTCTCCACCGACGAGGGATTGGGGCGTCCGGTAGGGAGATTCGAGCAGTCGGAACTTGCGCTGGAGGCGGGCGAGGGCGAGCATTCCGTCTTCTCGAAGCGCCGTGGCGAACTCCTCGGCGGCGAGGCCGTCGATCTGGTGGCCTCCGTAGGTGATGAAGTTGAAGACGAAGCCAAGCTTGCCGAGGTCCTCGGGGAAGCGCCGCATCTCGTCGTCGCCCAGGCCGGTGGTGTCCCAGTTGAACGACGGCGACAGGTTGTACGCGAGCATCTTGTCCGGGTACTCGGCATGGATCGCCTTCGCGAATCGTCGTGCGTCCTCGAGATCAGCGGTCTTCGTCTCCATCCAGAGCAGGTCGGCGAACGGCGCCGCAGCAAGAGACTTGGCGATCGCGTAGTCGATCCCGCCCTGGACCTGGTAGTAGCCGTCCGGGGTCTTCGGCGCCTCGGGATCCCAGGTCACCCGGACGTCGAGTGCGTCCGCCTTCGCACGGACTTCCGAGAAGGACGCGCCGGTGGCGAACGCGTGCCAATCCTCGAGGGTCAGGTCGAACCGTTCGCCCTCGCTGATCCGGAGTTCCAGGACGTCGGCAACTGCCTCGCCATAGGTCTTGAGGCCCGCTTCCGCCTGCCAGATCTCGGCGTACCGGGTGTCGATTGCGTCAAGCAGTTTCTCGACCCGAGCCTCGCCTTCGGCCTCGCGAGCGGTCCGCTCGATCAATGACATCAGCCCGACCTGGGCGAGCCAGGCCATGGCCTTCCGCAGGTCGTCGTCGGGCACCGCGAACAGGAGGTGACCCCGGATATCGTCCAGCCCGAGATCGCGGAGGGACTTCTGGATCGCCAGAAAGCCGACTCGGTAGCTCGGCAGGTCCGGGTTCGTCGCCCCGAGGATGAACGGCTGGTCCCGCTCGTCGCTGCGGTTGTCGAGGAACGTCGCGGCCTCGGCATCGGTCCGGGCGACGATGATGCCCGGCACCCGCATGATGTCCAGCTGCAGGCGCGCCGCATTGAGCCGCTTGTTCTGCTCGTCCTGGGCCACCAGGACCTTGCCGCTCTGGTGGCCGCATTTCTTGGCGCCCGGTTTCTGGTCCTCGATGTGGTAGCCCGGGACGCCGATCTCGACGAATCGACGGATGAGATTCCGAACGTGGGCGTCGCCGCCATGGCCGGTATCGGCGTCGGCGATGATGAACGGGCGGAAGTCGACCTCCGGCGCGGCTCGTCGCTGCTCGTCGTCCATGTTCGCGCGAGCGAAATGCTGATTCTTGTCCGCCGCGAGGAGCGCGCGGACCAGTCCGGCCGCCTCGTCGGGGACCTGGCCGAGCGGGTAGCTCGCAAGATCCGGACCGGGGTCCTCCGTCTTCGACCCCTTCGCAGAGGTTGCCCAGCCGCCGAGGTAGATCGCTTCGATTCCCAGCCGCTTCATCACCACGGCCTGGCCGGGTGAATACGGGCCGAAGGTCGTGATCTGCTCGCCCCGGGAGAACAGTTCGCGAAGTCGGGCATAGAACGCTTCCGCCGCTGTTCGGGCGACGGTGTAGTCCGGCTGGATCGAGCCCTGTTGGGCGGCGACCTCCCGCGCGGTATGGAGGCGAACGATGCCTTCGAACCGCGGCATTGCGAACCACTCGCGGGCCGCCGCGACTTGCGTTTCGAATGAGTCCGTCGCGATCCCCACGCGTTCAGCGGCTATCGGCGTCGCAGGATCCGCGTCCGAAGCCACCGGCGCCGCGGTCTGACTGAGCGCTGGTGTCATTCGTTCTCGTGGTCTCTCGGGCAATCGTCGGGGCACTCGCACTCGGCCCAGGAGCTGTAGGGGAGCCCGCCCGCCGTGACGCGTGGCCTGTCGACGACCGCGTTCGGGCCGAAGACCCACGGATGCGAAGGCTCCGCTGAGCCGGTCGTTTGGTGCGCTGGCTGACGCATGTCGACATTGAGTTCCATAGGAAACACCCTTCATCGCGTTGGGGGGCCAACTCTACGACCTTCCCGTCCATCAGTCCAATCGAATATATGATAGTGTTTGATCAATCCTACTGATCACTGAAGTCTCTTGGAGACGGTGCCGATGCTCCTCGCCCAGATCGAAGGCTTCGTCGAGATCGCCCGATTGGGGAACATGCGGCGCGCAGCGGATGCCCTTTCGATCAGCCAGCCGGCGCTGACGGCGCGGCTCCAGGCGCTCGAGGAGGAGCTCGCTGCAGCTCTCTTCCAGCGGACGCACACGGGGATGGTCCTGACGCCGGCCGGTCGCGCCTTCCTTCCCCACGCCGACCGCGCGATCGAGGCGATCCGGAGCGGCGGTTCGCTCGTCCGCGAACTCGAACACGGCGTCGTCGGTGAGCTCGCGCTGGCGGTTGCTCCGGCGGTCAGCGCCTACGTCCTGCCGGAGATCCTGGTCCGCTTCACGGAGAGACACCCTGACGTTCGGCTGCGCGTGAGGACCGGGCATTCGGAGGAGATCGTCGACCTCGTGGTTCGTGGCGAGGTCGAACTCGGAATCGTCCGCCAGCTCCGCGACGTGCGCGTCCGCAGCCGCCCGCTCTATGAGGACGAGCTCGTCCTCGTTGCCCGTCCGGACCACCCGTTCGCCGTGGCGGGCACGGTCGACGTATCGGAGATCAAGCACGCACAGCTGATCCTGTTCGACCGAACGTCGAGCTACTACGACCTGACGAATGCCCTCTTCCGAGTTGCCGGCGTCGTCCCTCGCGGGGTCACCGAGGTCGACAACATCGAGGCGGCAAAGCGAATGGTCGAACGCGGGCTCGGCGTGGCGCTCCTCCCCGGCACGGCGATCGCCGACGCCATTGAGGGTGGCTCGCTTCGCGAGGTCGGGCTCGACGGAGCCGCCACCATCCGACGGCAGATTGTCGCAGTCGAGCGGTCGGGCGCTCGCCCCACCTCACCCTTCTCGACGACCCTGTGGGACCTTCTCGAGCGGATTCCCGAGCTCATCCCGCGGGCGCTGCCGATCACCGCGGCCGAGTGATTCCCGTCAGATGTCTGCCGGCTTCGACTACCATGGCTGGCGGGCGGGAGTAGCTCAGTCGGTAGAGCGTCAGCCTTCCAAGCTGAATGTCGCGGGTTCGAGACCCGTCTCCCGCTCCAATCCTCAGCTCGGGTGACCCCGACCGACGCCTCAGCCAGGCGCACCTGATCCGGCCGCGACGCGCATCGTCGCTCTCGGGGCTTCCAATCGAGTCCTACCATCCGACCATGAGCGACCGTCGGATCGACCTCAACAGCGACGTCGGCGAGGGCTTCGGGGCCTGGACGATGGGCAACGACGCGGCGCTCATCCCGCTCCTGAGCTCGGTGAACGTGGCCTGTGGCTTCCATGCCGGCGATCCGCTCGTCATGGAGCGGACGGTCGGTCTGGCGGTCGCGGCCGGGGTGGCGATCGGGGCGCATCCCGGGTACCCCGACCTGGCCGGCTTTGGCCGGCGCGACCTCGACATGACCGCAGCCGAGCTCGAGGCGGCGATCGTCTACCAGGTCGGCGCGCTCGCGGCGTTCGCCCGGGCCGCGGGCTCGGAGATCCGCCACGTCAAGCCGCACGGGGCGCTCTACAACCGGGCCGCGATCGACCCGTCGGTGGCCGAGGCGATCGCCCGGTCGGTCCGGCGCCTGTCGCGCGAGCTGATCCTCGTGGGACTGGCCGGCTCGGTGATGCTCGACGCCGGGCGGGCGGCCGGGCTGTCGGTCGCCGCCGAGGCGTTCGCCGATCGGGCCTACGAGCCGGACGGCCGGCTCCGTCCGCGACGGCTCCCGGGCGCCGTCCATACCGACCCCGACGACGGCGGCGGCCCAGGCGGTCGCGATCGTCCGTGACGGCCGGGTCACCGCCCACGACGGCTCGATCGTCGAGATCCGCGCCGACACGATCTGCCTCCACGGGGACACGCCCGGCGCCGCGGCGATTGCCCGGGCCGTCCGGATCGGCCTCGAGGCGGCCGGGGTCGCGATCGCGGCGCCGGGTCGGCCCGGATCGGCCGACTGAGGCCCACCCGACATGGCGGGGCCGACGCGCGAAGGTCGTGCCGTTCGGCGAGGCCGCCTTCCTCGTCGTCCTCGGCGAGCGGATCTCGGTCCCGCTCAACCGGCGGACGCACGCCCTCGACGCGGCCGTGCGGACCGAGCTGCCGGCGGCGGACGGCTGGGGAGAACTCGGTCCCGGCCTACGCCAGCCTGCTCGTGCCGTTCGACCCCGAGCGGCTCGATCCCGCGGCCGCGCGGGAGCGCCTGGAGGCCGTCGTCGCCACGACCAGCCGCCTCCCGCTTGGACCGGACCGGGGTGGGCGGCTCGTCGAGATCCCGGTCCGCTACGGCGGCCCGGACGGCCCCGACCTGTCGGAGGTCGCCGAGCGGCTTGGGCTGGACGTCGAGGCGGTCGTCCGGGCCCATGCCGCCCGGACCTACCGGGTCTACCTCCTCGGCTTCGTCCCGGGCTTCGCCTACCTCGGGACGCTGCCCCAGCGATTGGTCCTGCCGCGCCGCCCGACTCCCCGGCCGACGGTCCCGCCCGGGAGCGTGGGGATCGCCGCCACGCAGACCGCGGTCTACCCGGTCGCGACGCCCGGCGGCTGGCATCTCATCGGGCGGACCGACCTCCCACTGTGGGACCCGGAGGCAGACCCGCCGGCCCGCCTGGCGCCCGGCGACCGCGTCCGCTTCGTCCCCATCGAGCGGCCGGGACGGCGATGATCGAGGTCCTCGCGT
Organism: uncultured Chloroflexia bacterium; assembly: GCA_963708065.1. Taxonomy (GTDB): domain Bacteria; phylum Chloroflexota; class Limnocylindria; order Limnocylindrales; family CSP1-4; genus Chersky-267. Next base: position 38,413 of record CAVPRZ010000009.1, on the reverse strand, counting down.
CGGGCGTCCTCGCCACCGTCCAGGACGGCGGCCGGCCTGGCTTCGAGCGCTTCGGGGTGCCGCCCTCGGGTGCCTGCGACCCGCGCGGCCTGGCGATCGCCAACGCGCTGCTGGGCAACGCCCTGGATGCGCCGGCGATCGAGATCACCGCGGGCGGCTTCGAGATCGCGATCCGCGAGCGGACGGTGATCGGGCTCGGCGGGGCGGACCTCGGCGCGCTGGTCGTGGAGGAGGGCCGGGCCCTCGCGCCGGACGGCAGTCACGTCGCGTGGGCCGGTCAGACGATCCGGTTCGCCGGACGCGCATCCGGCGCCGGCGCGGGCGTCCGGGCCTATCTCGCCGTCCCCGGCGGCCTCGACGTCCCCGAGGTGATGGGCTCCGCCGCGACCTGCCTCGTCGCCGGGTTCGGCGGTCTCGACGGGCGCCGGCTTCAGCCGGGCGACGTCCTGCGCGCCCGCCGGCCGAGCGATCCGACGTTGGCCGGGCGGAGCTGGCCGTCGGGCCAAGGGCCGTCGGCGAACCCTGCCGTCTCGGTGGTCCGGGTGATCGCCGGCCCGCATGGTGACCAGTTCCCGCCCGATGCCCTCACGAGGTTCGCCGGGACGGAGTGGAGCGTCCGCCCGGACAGCGACCGGATGGGCATCCGCCTCGCCCGCGCGACGATCCCGCGCCGTCCGGGCGCCGGCGACCTCGTCTCGGTGCCGATGACCTGGGGCGCGATCCAGGTGCCCGAGGGCGGGACTCCGATCGCGCTGCTCGCCGACCACCAGACCGTTGGCGGGTATCCCGTCCTGGCGGTCGCCATCCGGGCCGACCTGCCGGTCGTGGGCCAGCTCGCGCCGGGCGACCAGGTCCGCTTCGAGGTCATCACGCTCCCCGAGGCCCGCGACGCCTGGCGAGCCGACCGGGCGCGCTTCGCCGCGGAGCTCGAGGGTCTCGCCCGCGGCGAGCACTGGACCGACCACTGGCGCTGGGCCGGCGCCTGAGGCGCCGACATCGATCCTTCCGCGGCCGGCCGCGGTCGGCTACCCTCTTGCGACCGAGTTCGTGCCGGAGTCAACGGTCGTGATCTGTTCGAGCTGCGGGACCGAGAACGAGGCCGGGCGCAAGTTCTGCAAGGAATGCGCCACGCGGCTGGCCGTGACCTGCCCCAGCTGCGGCGCGGCCAACGGCGCCGACGCCAAGTTCTGCGGCGAGTGCGCGTCAGCCGCTCCAGGCCGGCGCAACCGCGGCCGTCGCGGTGACATCCGGCGGATCGGCCGGCCCCTACGGCTCGGGGCCGGCTCGGACCGGTCCGGGTCCGACCGCCGAGCGACGGCTCGTGTCGGTCCTGTTCGCCGACCTGGTCGGGTTCACGCCGTTCGCCGAGGAGCGCGACGCCGAGGACGTCCGCGACACGCTGACCCGCTACTTCGAGCTCGCCAGCGACGTCATCGGGCGCTACGGCGGGACGATCGAGAAGTTCATCGGCGACGCGGTGATGGCCGTCTGGGGCGCCCCGACCGCGCAGGAGGACGACGCGGAGCGGGCCGTCCGGGCCGGGCTCGAGCTGGTCGACGCGGTCCGGGGGCTCGGGCCGGGGATCGAGGCGCGCGCCGGCGTCCTGACCGGCGAGGCCGCGGTCACGCTCGGCGCGGCGAACCAGGGCATGGTCGCCGGCGACCTGGTCAACACCGCCGCGCGCCTCCAGTCGGTCGCCCTGCCCGGCTGGGTGCTCGTCGGCGACTCGACCCATCGGGCGGCGGCGTCGGCGATCGCGTTCGAGGCGGTCGGCGACCAGTCGCTCAAGGGCAAGAGCGCCCCCGTCCCCGCCTGGCGCGCGCTGCGGGTCGTCGCCCAGCGCGGTGGCCAGGGTCGGACGGACCTGCCCGAGCCGCCGTTCGTCGGACGCGACGAGGAGTTCCGCCTGCTCAAGGACGTGCTCGGTGCGGCCGGACGCGACCGGCGGACGCGCCTCGTCTCGGTGACGGGGCCGGGCGGGATCGGCAAGAGCCGGCTCGCCTGGGAGCTCGAGAAGTACATCGACGGCCTCGTCGACGACGTCTACTGGCATCGCGGCCGGTCGCCCGCCTACGGCGACGGGATCACGTTCTGGGCGCTCGGCGAGATGGTCCGCCGGCGGGCCGGCCTGGCCGAGACCGACGACGAGGCGACGACCAGGCGACGGATCGCCGAGACGGTGGCCGACTTCGTGTCCGACGCCGACGACCGGCGCTGGGTCGAGCCGGCGCTCCTCACCCTGCTCGGCCTCGAGCCCCCGCCGCCGGGCGGGCGCGACGCGCTGTTCGGGGCGTGGCGAACCTTCTTCGAGCGGATCGCCACCCGGGGCACGACGATCCTGCTGTTCGAGGACCTCCAGTGGGCCGACAGCGGCCTGCTCGACTTCATCGACCATCTCGTCGAGTGGTCGCGCGGCGTGCCGATCCTGGTCGTGACCCTCGCCCGCCCGGAGCTCTTCGACAAGCGCCCGGACTGGGGCGTCGGCTCGCGCAACTTCACGGCGGTCGCGCTCGAGCCGCTGTCGGACGAGGCGATGCGGGAGCTGCTCGACGGGTTCGTGCCGGGACTCCCGCCGGCCGCGGTCGGGGCGATCCTCGCCCGGGCGGACGGCGTGCCGCTCTACGCGGTCGAGACCGTCAGGGCGCTCGTGGCCGATCGTCGCCTCGAGCTCGTCGACGGTGCCTACCGGCCGGTGGGAGAGCTCGGCGACCTGGCCATCCCCGAGACGCTCCGCTCGCTCATCGCGTCGCGCCTCGACGCCCTCGACCCGGCCGACCGGAGCCTCGTCCAGGATGGGGCGGTCCTCGGCCAGACGTTCACCCTGGCCGGGCTGGCCGCGGTCACCGGGCGCGACGAGGCGGACCTCGAGGGCCGGCTTCGCGTTCTCATCCGGCGCGAGCTCCTCGAGCTCGAGGTCGATCCGCGGTCACCCGAGCGCGGGCAGTACGGCTTCGTCCAGTCGCTCATCCGCGAGGTGGCCTACGGGATGCTCGCCCGACCCGAGCGACGGGCCCGCCACCTCGCGGTCGCCCGGTTCTTCGAGACGCTCGGCGAGGACGAGCTGGCCGGCGCGCTTGCGACCCACTACGTCGAGGCCTACCGGGCGTCGAGCGAGGGGCCCGAGGCCTCCGCCGTGGCCATCCAGGCCCGGCTCGCGCTCAGCGGGGCGGCCGCCCGGGCGGCGACGCTCGGCGCTCACGATCAGGCCGTCGCCTACCTCGTCCAGGGCCTCGACGTCACCGCAGATCCGGCCGAACGTGGGCCGCTCCTCGAGCGTGCCGCCCTGTCGGCCTCCGACGCCTCCGACCACGAGGCGGCGGTTGCCTTCGCCCGCCGCGCGATCGACGAGCTCCAGCGGTCAGGCGACGGGGCGGGGGCCGCCCGGGCCACGGCCGAGCTCGGCGCGATCCTGCTCAACGCCCTCGACCCGCGCGAGGCAACCCAGGTTCTCGAGTCCGCCCTGGCGAGCCTGCCGGCCGACGTTCCCGACGATGTCCGGGCGAGGCTGCTGGCGAACCTGTCGCGGGCGTACATGCGAACCGACCGGTTCGAGCGGTCGGTCGAGGTTGCCGACCAGGCCCTGCCGATCGCCGAGCGGCTCGACCTGACGGTCGTCATCGCCGACGCGTTCAACAACAAGGCCTCGTCGCTCTCGTACCTGGGTCGGGTCCGCGAGGCGAGCGCACTCATGGAGGCCGCGATCGTCATCGCCCACGAGAGCGGTGACATCTCGACCGAGCTGCGTGCCCGGAGCAACCTGGCCAGCACGCTCTGGTCGAGCGAGCCGCGGCGGGTGATCGAGATGCAGGCCGCCAACTACGAGCTCGCCTGCCGGGTCGGCAACCGCCAGATGGCGAACTGGATCATCCAGTCCCTCGTGGCGGGCACCTGGCTGAACGGCGGCGACTGGGACGCGGTGCTTGCGAAGGCCGATGAGGCGCTCGCGACCGTTCGCGACGTGTCCGAGGAGGCGAGCATCCTCTCGTCGATCTGCCTGATCCGCGCTGCCCGAGGAGAGCCGACGGACGACGCATTGCGGATCCTCGAGTCGGCCGCCGAGCAGCTGTCGGATCCGCTCAATCCAGCCCAGGTGCACGCGCTGAAGGGCGATCGGGCGCTCGTTCGAGGCGACAACCGGACGGCGTTCGGGGAGTTCATGTCCGCCGCCGAGTTCCGCGGCCTCGCCAGCATCTACCAGACCGAGGCCGCGCGTCCTGCCCTCTGGAGCCGGGACCCGGACCTCGTTCGGCAGGTGCTGGCCCAGCTCGACGCCACTCCCGACGCCGACCGGGCTGCGACGCTCGCCGTCCGGGTCGCAACCCGTGCCGGGCTGGCCGCCCTGGAGGGCCGGCGGCAGGAGGCCCTGGCCGGCTACCGCGACGCGTTCGAGCGGTATGCGGCCCTCGGCTACGAGTTCGCGCTCGCCCAGGTCGAGCTCGACGCGATCCTGCTCCTCGGGACGGACGCGCCGGAGCTGCGCGCTGCCGCCGACCATGCGCGGGCCGTCTTCGAGCGCGTCCGCGCCCGGCCGTACGTCGACTGGCTCGCGGCCGCGACCCGGGACCGGCCGGGAGGGAGCGCGACCGCCTCGACCCCGGAGACGAGCGACCGGGAGGTCGCCGGCCGGTCCTGACCGTCCATGCGTCGGGGCCGACCGGGCCGCCGACTTGGGGCCATCCGGCCGATGCGGGCTCGGCCACGCGACCGGCACGATGCTCCGGGAGGTCGCCAATGAAGATTCTCGTCGTCTTTGACAGCAAGTTCGGCAACACGGAGCGGATCGCCCGGTCGATCGCGGCCGGCTTCGGCCCGGCCAACCACGTGACGGTCGAGGCCACCACGGGCACCGAGGAGATCGACCGGACCGTCGACCTCATGATCGTCGGTGGACCCACCCAGGCTCACGGGGCGAGCCCGGCGATGAAGGAGTTCCTCGCACGCCTGCCCGACCTGCCCGGGACGAAGGTTGCGACCTTCGACACGCGCTACGACAAGCCGCGCTGGCTGACCGGGGCGGCGTCCGGCGTCATCGCCGAGGGCCTCCAGCGCCACGGTGCCAAGCCGGTCGTTCCCGGCGAAAGCTTCTTCATCGAGCACAGCGAGGGGCCGCTCCTCCCGGGCGAGGAGGATCGGGCCGTCGCCTGGGGAGCCACCCTCGTCGGTCGGGCCTGACTCGCCGGCGCCCCGCCTCGGCGTCGCAGCGGCCCGGCCCAGGGTGGGTCGGCCGATCGTGCGGCCTGTCTCGAGACCTCCCGGCTGCGTCCCCGCAGGTGCTCCTGGTCGCCGACCGCGCGCGCCTCGCGGAGCAGGCTCATGAGCTCGGCATCGATCTCCGACTCATCCCGGAGATCGATCGTGGAGACCCAGTCGTCTTGACCGTAGAAGTCGACCCGGGCAAATCCCTCCGAGTGGGCCATGTTCGGCGTAACGAAGCGCTTCCCGCAGCGCGGGCAGGCCCACAGCTGGCGCTCCGCGCCTCGGCTCCGGCTCCCGGCTGCCGTCATCGCCCCTGGACGTAGCGCTCGAGATCGGGCAGGTGCGCCGCCGCGTGGCTGAACGGCCCGGTGGGCCCGCCGAGGATCGACCCGACGACCTCGCCGAGCGGTCTCCGCGACCGCCGCGTGGGCGGCTCGAGCCACGTCCCGTCCGGGATGGCCTGGAGCGCCGCGATCAGGCCGGCGTGGATCGCGTCCGAGCGGCGGAGGACGTCGCCGGTCGCGCGACGTCGGTCGGCGGCGGCCGTGGCGGCATTGACGGCGTTCAGACCCTGCTCACGGAGCGCCCGCTGGATTGGGGCCCCCCGGCCAACCCGCCAGGCGTCGAGCGCCGCCAGCGCGTGCTCCTCCCAGGCCGTGAGGTGGCCGACGAGGTCGCGGGCCGACCAGTCGCCGCCGCCGATCGTGGCCGGGCGCTCGAGCTCGGCCGTGGTCAACCGAGCGACCAACGCCCGGACCGACCGGTGCCCCTCCTCGAGCGTCGTCATCGCCGCCTGCCGCTCGATCGTCATGCGCGACAGCCTAGCGCGTCGGAGGTACCCCAACCGGTGGCGCGCCAGGGCCCGCGGCATCGCCCGGTCCGCCGACTCGCGACCGGATATCGTGGGTCCCGATGACCGCCGTCGCCGCCCTGTCGCCGCCCGACTCGCTCATCACCGCGCCGGACCTCCCGGACGGCCTCGAGACGCCATGCGCGATCGTCGACCTCGACCGGCTCGAGCGGAACATCGCCCGGATGCAGGCGCTTGCGGATCGGGGCGGCGTCGCGCTCCGGCCGCACGCGAAGACGCACAAGAGCGTCCGCGTTGCCGCGCTCCAACGGGCGGCCGGGGCCCGCGGGCTGACCGTCGGCACGATCGGCGAGGCCGAGGTCTTCGCCGACGCGGGGTTCGACGATCTCTTCCTCGCCTATACCGTCTGGGCCGAAGGCGAGAAGGGCCGCCGGCTCCGTGCGCTCCACGAGCGGATCGCGCTCCGGGTGGGGGTCGATTCGGCCGAGGGGGCGGAGCTCCTCGGTCGCGCCGTCGCCGGGTCCGCCCGGCCGCTGGAGGTGCTCGTCGAGCTCGACAGCGGCGAGCATCGGGCCGGCGTGACGCCCGACGAGTCGGTGGCGGTCGCGCGGGCCGCCGACCGCGCCGGGCTCCGGCCGATCGGCGTCTACACCCATGGTGGGCACGCCTACGAGGCGGGCCTCGTGGCCGGCGCGGCGGCCGACGAGATCCGGGTCGTCGACGCGGCCGCCGACGGCGCTCCGTGCCGCCGGGTTCGAGGTCTCGGTCCTGAGCGTCGGCTCGACGCCGACCGCATCGCGCGGCGTCACCGCCCCGGCGACCGAGATGCGACCCGGGACATACGCCTACTCACGACCGGGGCCAGGTCTGGCTGGGATCGTGCGAGCCAACCGATATCGCGTTCTGGGTCGCCGGGACGATCACCAGCCTGGCCGTGCCCGGCCAGGCGATCGTCGACGCCGGCGCGAAGGCCTTCGGACGCGACACGCTGCGCATGGCGCCCGGTCTCGGGCTCCTGCCGACCCTGCCGGGGATCGTCCGGACGGTCAACGACTACCACGGCTACGTCGAGCCGGTCGGCGCGGAACGGGGCCGCCTCGGCCAGGTCCTGCCGATCGCCCCGAACCACGTCTGCCCGGTCGTCGACCACCACGCCGAGACGATCGTGATCCGCGGTGGCGAGGTCGTCGACGTCTGGCCGGTCGACGCGCGAGGTCGATCCCGGTGAGCCCCATCGGCGGCGACTCGCCCCGGGCCGGTGCCGGGCGGGTCGCCGTCGTCACCGGTGCCGCGCGCGGGATCGGCCGGGCGATCGCGGAGCGGTTCGTGCGGGACGGCATGAGCGTCGTCATCGCCGACATCGACGAGGCCGCGGCACTCACGGCCGTCGACGACCTGATGGCACTGGCGGGTCCCGATCAGCCGGTGGTCGGCGTTCGCCGGCGACTGCTCCGAGCGCGCGGCCGTCGAGCGGCTGGTCGAGCTGTGTCGCGACCGGCTCGGCCGCCTCGACGTGTTCGTCGCCAATGCGGGGATCGGTCGGATCGCCCCGCTGCTCGACATGCCCGACGAGCTGTGGGACCGGACGATGGCGGTCAACCTGCGCGGCGTCTACCTCGCCATCCAGGTCGCCGGCCGGGCGATGCGCGAGCTGGGCGGGGGCAGGATCGTCGTCGACGTCGTCCACGAACGCGTTCTGGGTCGAGACCGACCTTGCCGCCTACAACGCGTCGAAGGCGGGCGTCGTGGGACTCGTGAGGACGGCGGCGATGGAGCTCGCCCCGTATGGGATCACCGTGAACGCGGTCGGTCCCGGGCTGATCGCCACCGAGCTGACCCGCGACCTGGTCGACGACCCCGAGCGGGCCGCGCGCCTACCTGCGCCAGATCCCGATGGGCCGCTTCGGCTCCCCTGCCGACGTCGCCGGCTGCGGTGGCCTTCCTGGTCTCGGACGACGCCGCGTGGATCACCGGCCACCTGCTCGTCATCGACGGGGGGCAGACGATGGGGACGCCGTTCCCCTGACCGATCTCGCGATCAGGCGCGCGGCACCCCGATCCCGACCTTCGACTGGTCGATGACCGTTCGACCGAGTCGCTCGCCGCGGATGTCGTCGGTCGCAGGGTCACCCGCGCTCGCCGCGTGAGACGAGGGGGAGACTGGCTCGGTCGTCGCGGCAGGCTCTTCGGCTGCGGCCATGTCCATCGCCACCGCGATGCGCTCGGGGTACGGCTGCGAGGCCCGCGACCCGATCGTCGTGCCCATCCCTTCACCGGCGGCCCGGTCGACCGCCATCCGGTCGAGCGTGCGCTCGCGCGACGCCCGCTCGGACATCCGGCGCCACGTCCGCCACGCCGTCATCGTCGTCGCGAGGACCAGCCCGACCGCGAGCGCGGTGAGGAGCCGGCGACGGCGGGAGCCGCGGCGACGCGCCTGGGCTCCGGTCACCCTCTCGGCGACCGTGGCCGCGGCGTCGGTCGCCAGCTCGCGACCGACCTCCACGCGTCCGGCGAGATCGACGGCCCGGGCGATCTCGATCGGATCCGGCAGATCGGCCTCGCGGGCGCTGCGCGCCATGCGAGCGAGACCGGCGGTCAGGCCGGCGGCGAAGCCGGCGGGCTGACTCGTTGCTGTTGTCATGGCTCGTGCTCCTTGGTCGGGCTCCGGGAACGGCTAGAGCGGCACGACCCTTCGAGCAGAGCTCGATCCCCCGGACCGGGTCGCGACCGCTACCCGACATGGTGGCCGGACCGGGGTTGGACTGGCCTTGCCTGCCGGTTGCGAGGCATGCCAACCGCATCGCAGTCGGCCCGCGATCCGCTTCCGGACGCGGATCGACGGCGAGGCTCCGAGCGGGGAACCTCGCCGTCGACTGGGCTGGGAGATGGCGCTAGGACGCCGCCGGGCTCTCGCTCGCCGGTGCGGAGGGCGCCTCGGACGGTACCTCGGTCGGCGCCGTCGTCGGCTCGAGGGTGGGTGCTGTCGTCGATGACGGCGTCGAGTTGCAGGCGGCGGCAGCGACCCCGACGGTCAGGGCGAGCGACAGGGTGAACAGTGCGCGGCGGATCATGGTTCACCTCAGGGCTGGTATCGGTTTGCGTCCTGGCGGCCGTGGGGCCGTTGCCCGTTTGGCTCGGTCCTCCGACGATAGGGAGGGCCACGCTGCAGTCGTGCGGCCGGCCTCACCTTCCCGGTTGCAGGTGCCTTGCAGCCGGTGGGCCTCAGGACGCTGACGTCGGGCCGTTCAGGACGTCCGGTCGGCGCCGCCCTCGCGGACGACGATCGTGGCGGCGACGAGGATCGCTGGTGCGACGGTCGCCGCCACGACCAGGCGCGGTGCGCCGGCGATCGACAGGCCGACGCCGAGCCCGAGCGAGAACGCGGCGAGCAGCCGCTGGCTTGGATCCGGCAGGGCCTGGATCGTGCGTGCGCCCTCGAGCGCGCCATCGCGGACGCCCTCGACGATCGGCGGGATCTGCTCCCCGGCCCGATCGGCGGTCGCACGCACGACGTCCGCCACCTCGGTTGCCCGCTCGCCGGCGCCGGCAACGAGGGCTCGCAGCCCCGAGTCGTCGCCGGCCGGCGCGCTGGTCGCTCGTTCGCGGGTCGTGGCCGCGCCCGGTCCGTTCGTCGTCATCGTCGTTCTCCTTCGCTGTGGCCTCCAGGCGCCTCAGAGCCGGTGTGGCCGGCTGATCTCGGCCAGGACGGCCGACTTGCGGTCGGCCATCCGGTCGCCGAGGTCGTTAAGCTCGGCCGAATCGAAGATCCGCCGGGCCTGCTCGAAGAGCTCGCTCTCCTCCTCCTCGATGTGGTGGTGGAGGTTCTCGGTCATGACCTTCGCCGTCGGCCCCCAGCTCTGGTCGCCGACCGGCAGGCGGTCGAGCTCGCCGAGCAGCCGGTCCACGACGTCGTGCTCGACGTACGCCTCGAGGACGAGGTCCGTGGCCTTCGGGTGGTCGCGCAGCGCCGGGTAGAAGATCTCCTCCTCGATCTTCTCGTGGGCGGTGAGCTTGGTCTTGAGCTCGGCGAACAGGCGGCTCCGGGTCCGGACCGCTCGATCGGTGGTCGACTCGATGTCGGCCAACAGCTTCCGGATCTCGCGATGGTCTCGGCGGAGCAGGCTCAGGGCGTCCATGGGTCTCCTCGGTGACGGGCCCGTCGGTCAGCCTCGGGCGGGCAGCAGGGGGATGAGCGCGTCGGCGGGTCGGTCCAGGCCGGTCAGCCGCGCGTAGATCGACTCGTAGCCATCTGCCATCCGGCGTGCCGAGAACCGATCGAGCACCGATGTCCGGATGGCCGCCCGGTCGAGCGAGCCGACCGCATCGAGGTAGAAGGCCATCTGGGCCGGATCGTCCGCGAGGAACCCGTCGATCCCCGGCCGGACGATCTCGGGCAGGGCGCCGACCCGGCGGGCGATGACCGGGGTCCCGCACGCGAGCGCCTCGATGGCGGTCAGGCCGAAGGGCTCCGGCCAGGCTCCCGGCATGAGCAGCGCGTATGCGCCGGCAAGGAGCCGGTCGCGATCCGGGCCCGGGACCTCGCCAAGGAACTCGACGTCCGCCCGCTCCATGGCCGGTCGGAACACCGTGTCCGCGTATGCCTGCTCCTCGGCGCTCGGACCGATCTTGGCGGCCACCCACAGCCGGCGACCCGACCGTCGGGCGACCTCGATGGCGTCGACGACGCCCTTCTCCGGGGTGATCCGGCCGACGAACGCGAGGTCATCGGATCGTCGTCGCTCGAACGGTGCGGCGCTCAGGTCCAGCCCGTTGTGGACGACGCCGGCCCAGTCGACGTCCGGGAAGACGTCCGCCTGGGCCTGGCTGATCGCCACGAGACGCGACCGGGTCAGGCGGAGCGCCGTCTCCGCGTACGGCCAGTCGAGGCGACCGTGGAACGTCGTCAGGACGGGTTGCGCCGCTCGCTCGGCCATGAGCAGCCCGGCGAAGTCGAGGTGGCTGTGGACGACGTCGAAGTCGCCGATCCGATCGAGCACCTGGAGGGCCGTCGTCGTGAAGAACCCGGTCGGGTCGTCCTGGAAGCCAGCGCCGCGGATCGCGACGGGGACTGTCGGGACGAGCTCGCACGGGACGTCCGAGTCGCCGCTGGCGAAGACCGTCACCCGGTGGCCGCGCTCGACGAGCTCGCTCGTCAGGGCAGCGACGACCCGCTCGGTGCCGCCGTAGCCGGGTGGCGGCACCGTCTCGAACGGGGGTGCGACCTGGGCGATCCGGAGCGGCCGCCCGTCTGGACGTGGCTCGCGGCCGTCCAGCGATGGGAGATCGCTGTGTCGGGTCATGGCCGGAATGGTCGCCGGACCCGCGACACGCCCGGATGCACGCCCGCGCGTTCGGCGTTGCGGGCTCCTTGCAAACGCCCGGTTCCCGCACGGGCCGAGCGTCGCCTCAGCCTCTGGCGAGCGTCCCGGTCAGGTCGGGTCGGCAGTCAGACGGCGGGTCTCCCAACGCTCGGCGCCGCCCTCGGCGACCTCGCCGGGGGATGCCGGGCCGTTGTTCCGCCGGCGACGCCGGCGCGAGCGCACGGCCACCGTCCGGGGCGCCCGTCGGCGGCGCTCGTCGTCGACCGCGTCGATCGGGGTGTAGTCGACGATCGCGGCCTGGTCGGCCACCTCGATCCGGTGGCCGGGCGGTCCCGCCGGGCAGTGGAAGGCGTCGCCGGGTCCGAGCAGCTCGAGCTTGCCGCCCTCCCAGCGCAGGACCAGGTCCCCGTCGAGGACCAGCCCCCAGTGCGGGAGGTCGCACCAGCCGTCGGTGTAGCCGCTGAGCGGCCCGTACGACGTCCGGGTGAAGAGCCAGGCGCCCATCTCTGCCGCCTCGGCCTCGATTTCGCCGACCGAGGCGCTCCGGGTGCGGGTCCCCTGGACGCGGACCGTGCGCGGCGGGGCGACCGGCGCCGAGGCCCGGCGGACGACCTCGATCCCCCGCGCGCGCAGCGCGTCCGGCGAATCGTCGATGGGCTCACTGAGCGGCGCGAACCCGGCGACGACCGCCCGGTCGTCGGCATGGAACCGGTGAGCCGGCGGGCCCGGCCGGACGTAGAAGGCGCTCCCGGGACCGAACGTCTGGGTTCGGGCCCCCTCGAGGGTGAGCTCGCCCTGGAGCACGAGGGCCCAGTGCTCGAGCTCGCACGGGTCCTCGACGGGGGTGCCGCTCGTTCCGCCGTCCGGAAGGTCGACCACGACGAACGCCGCCTCACCGAGGACGGCGTACCGCGTCACGAGGCCATTGGCGCGAACCGCCTTGAGCTGTCGGGGCGAAACCCGCATCCACCCTCCTGGAGTGCGGCCCACGTCGGGCGGCTACGCGATCGGCCCTGCCAACTCTAGCCGACCCGGCGGGCTTCGCCCTCGGCGCGGCCCGGGACGGCTGCCGGGATTGGGTCCTCGTCGCAGCGGGGCAGGCTGAACCCGAACTCGGAGCCCCCGCCCGGTCGCTCCTTGGCCCAGATCCGGCCGCCCATGGCCGTGATCAGGCCCCGCCCGACGTACAACCCGATCCCGGCTCCGGCCGCTGTCCGGGCGGTGACCGGGGAGCGATAGTAGAGCTCGAACAGGCGCTCCGCCTCGTCGGTCTGGACCCCGGGGCCCCGGTCGAGGACGCGGACGAGGACCTCGCTCGGGGTCCCCGACGCGGAGACCGTGACGGTCGAGCCAGGCGGGCTGTACTTGCCGGCGTTCGAGACGAGGTTCCGCAGGACCTGCTCCACGTAGGTCCGCTCACCAAAGACCGCCGGCAGCTCCGACGGCAGGTCCGTCTCGAACTGGACCTGGCTCCAGCGCTGGGCCTCGGAGGCGACGACCGGTTCGGCGAGGTGCTGGACGAGCAGGGGCTCGCCCTCGATCGTGATCCCGCCCTCGACCCGGCTGAGGGCCAGGAGGTCCTCGACGATCCGGTAGAGCCGGTCGGCCTCGACCTCGATGTCGGCGAGCATCTCGTTGCGATCCTCGCGCCGGGTCGAGCGCTGAAGCACCTTGGCGTAGCCGAAGATCGTCGTGACCGGCGTCCGCAGCTCGTGCGACAGCACGCCGAGGAACGCCTCACGCGCGGCCTCGGCATCCCGCGCGCGGGTCACGTCGCGGACGACGACGATCCGTGACGGCCGGCCGCCCTCGACCAGGCCGCCGCCGAGGTCCGCCGGGTAGACCGAGACCTCGACCCAGCGCCCATCGGGCAGGGCGACCGTGCGCGGCTCGTCCGTGCTCGTGGCCGCCTCGTCGACCGCCTCGAGGGCGTGGTCCAGGTCCTGGACGCCGAGCGTGGCACCCAGCTCCGACAGTCGCTCCGGCAGCTCGGGGAGCAGGCCCAAGGCGGCGTCGTTGGCCAGCGCGATCCGCCCGCCCGGATCGACGACCAGGATGCCCTCGCCCATCGCCTGGATCACGGCCCGGAGCTCGGCTGCCTGGCGGCGCTCGTCACCGGCGATCCGGGTCAGCTGCGCCTGGACGTCGATCCGCTCGCTGACGTCCCGCGCCGTGAGGATCGCGGTCCTCCCGCCGTCCGGCAAGGTGACCTCCTGGAGGAACGCCTCGACCGGGATCTCGCTCCGGTCGCCACGGGCCAGGACGCCGGTGAACGTCGCCGATGGGTCCGGGCTCGACCGGATTGCCCGGAGACGGGCGCGGAACGACTCGGCGCTCTCGTCTGGCTGGAGGTGGAGCACGCTGGCCCCGAGGAGGGTCGCCGGGTCCTGGCCGACCAGGTCGGCGCCACCCCGGTTGACGTAGGTGAGGCGGAGCGTCTCGGGATCGAACATGTAGACGGCGTCGGCGCTCGCGTCCACCGTCGCCTTGAACCGGTCGACGGCGCCGAACAGACGGGCCTGGCCGGCCGCGACGCCAATCCGGCCCGCCAGGTCGCGGGCCAGCGCCAGGTCGTCGGCCTCGAAGCGGTCGCGCCGGACCGCCCCGAGCACGATCGACCCGACGGGCGCCCCGCCGTCCCCCACGATCGGGGCGACCAGACAGCTGCGGGTGTGGAGGCCGGCGAGGATCTCGACACCGCGGGGATCGGTGAGCCGCTCGGACCAGCTCGCGTCGACCGTCGCGACCGCGGCGCCGCGCTCGGCGGCCTCCGGGGCCAGCCACATCCCGAGGCTCCGCGGCGCGACCACGGCGAGCCGCTCGACGAGGGAAACGCCCTCCGGTCCGTCGGCGGCCGCTGCAAGGACCGGTCGGTCGAGGTCGAGCAGCTCGATCGCGCACCAATCGGCGATCGTCGGCACCGCGAGATCGGCGACCTGGTCGAGGCCGGATCCGATGTCGAGGCGGAACCCGAGCCGATCGCTCGCCAGCGCGAGGAAGCGGAGCCGTTCCTGGCCGCGCTCGAGCGCCTCGCGGGCGTGCTGCTCCTGCTCGTACGCGATCGCCCGGTCGAGCGCCTGGGCGCCCTGGTCCGCGAGGCGGATCGCCAGCTCGCCGGTCCCGTCAGCGAAGTCGCGCGGAGTCAGCGAACCGGAAGACCGCGCAGCCGAGGACCCGGCCCGCCGCCAGGAGGGGCAACACGGCGATCGAACCTCCGCCGTCCGAGGCGGGCAGCGGATGGGGCGGTGAGCCCGGGTAGCGCGCCGACCACTCCTCCGGATCGCCGAGCAGGACCGGCTCCCCGGTCCGGACGGCGTGGCCGATGTGGCTCGGGCCGTCGAGGAGGAAGACGGTCCCCGGCTCGGTCTCGGCGTCCGTCGATAGCCCGCGGGCGGCGATGAGCTCCAGCCGCGAGCCGTCGGCGCTCAGCCGGCTGACCCCGCCGGCGGCGGCTCCGAGCGCGGTCAGGCCGCGGTCGAGGATCGCGTCGGCGACCTCGCTCGGCGTGGCCGCGCTGGCCAGGCTCGCGGTCACGGTCTGGAGGCGCTGCAGGGCCCGCCGATCGCGATCGGCCGACTCGAGCGCCTCCTGCTGAACGAGCGAGGTTGGCCTCACCGGCTGCTCGCGAGCGTCGCTCCCGGTAGGTCGCCCGGCGTAGCGCGGAGGTGATGACGCTCACCAGGATGCCGTCGAACAGGAACAGCCCGAGGTGGAACAGCGTGAGCGGGGTCTCGACGACCGCGACCAGGGACTCGCTGAACAGGAGCACCTCCCCGGTCGCGCAGATCGCGGTCGTCAGCAGCCCGCCGCGGAGGCCGGCGATCCATGCGCCGAGCGCCACCGCGCCCACGTAGCTGAGGTAGCCGAGCTCGCCACCGAGCCCGTGGACGACCACGTACTTGACGGCCACCGCAAGGAGCGCGATGCCGATGGCCGCAGCGAGCCGGGTCGCCCCCTCGCTCGGCGCCCAGCCTTCGTCGCGCCGGAGCCACGCGAGCCCGTGGCCGGAGGTCGCGCGGTCGGGAGCGCTCTCCCGACTCGGTGCGGTCGCCCGGGACATCTGACGATTGAACGTTGGGCCCGGCGTCGAGTCAAGGTTTCAACCTCATCGCAGCCGCGAGCGTGGCAACGTCGGGCCGCACCGGTGCGCGATCGACGGCACGTCCTGCGATGACGCTGCAACGTCGGTCCCGCATCCAGGGTGGCGGGACGCAAGCGGTCCGACCGCATCATCCGCGGGAACCGCCATGACCGACACGATCCCCCGGGTCCGGACCAGGACGGCCCGGGTCCCACCTTCCCGCGACCGCGCCTCGACCGATTCGGCCATCTCGGCCCGGCGGGAAGCGGCGCGCTGGTTCGGCCGGGGGGTCGGCGCTGCCGCTGGGGCGCTCCTCGTGGTAGCGCTGGCGTCAGGTTTCCTCGTCGCCTGGCGGGTCGTCCTGCTCGTGTTCATTGCCGTCCTGATCGGCTCGGCGCTCGAGCCGCTGGTCGGACGCCTGCGCGGGCGGCTGCCGATCCCCCGCGGGGCGGCGCTCCTCGTGGTCTACGTCGGGTTCTTCGCGGTCGTCGCCCTCGTCGCGCTTCTCGTGCTGCCCGGCAGCCTCGCCCAGGCGGTCGCCCTGGCCGCGGCGGCACCCGACATGCTGGACCGGGCCCGGGCCTGGGCCGACGGCCTGCGACCGGAGGCCCTGGCCACCGGCCTGCGGGTCGTGATCGACGCCCTCGCCGGTGCCCTGCGACCGGGCCAGCCGCCGTCGCCGGGCGAAGTCGTGGCGGCCGGGCTGTCGGTCGCCGAGGCCGTGGTGTCGGTCGTTACCGTGCTCGCCCTCGTCTACTTCTGGATGACCGAACGTGCCCGGCTCCAGCGCTTCACGCTCAGCTTCCTTCCCCCAGAGCGGCGCGGCACCTGGCGCGACACGTGGAACGACATCGAGCTCCGGCTGGGTGGCTGGGTGCGCGGCCAGCTGGTCCTGATGACCGCCGTCGGGCTCTTCACCGGGACCGCCTGCTGGCTCGTTGGCCTGCCCTCGCCGCTGCTGCTCGGCCTGATCGCCGGGCTCGCCGAGATCATCCCGCTCGTCGGGCCGGCGATCGGCGCCGTCCCGGCCGTCATCGTCGCGGCCTCGGTGAGCCCGGAGGCGTTCGTGCTGATCGTCCTGGCCTACGTCGTGATCCACGTCGTCGAGGGGAACGTCCTCGTCCCGGTCGTGATGCGCAACGCGGTCGGGATCTCGCCATTCCTCGTCATCGCCTGTCTGCTCGTCGGCGGCGCGCTCGACGGCTTCCGCGGAGCGCTCGTCGCCGTCCCGGTCGCTGCCGCGATCGAGGTGGTCCTCGAACGCCTGCAGGATCGCGAGGCCCCGGTGGCGCCAACGGCCGAGGGGGCACCCCTCGCTCCCGCATCGACGGACGTCACGGATCCGCAAGCCTCCACGACGGCGGTGTGACCCACCGGCAACGCTCGGTGCGCCACGCTCGGTGAGGACCGTCGACCGGAGGGCCCGGATGGGTGGGGACGGGCGGCCGGCCAGACAGGAGCAGCGTGGAACCCAGGATCGCCTATCTCTCGAGCTACCCGCCGCGACGCTGCGGCATCGCCACCTTCACCCATGACCTACGCACGGCCGTCGGCGGCGGCGGCTGGGTCTTCGCGCTCGGCCCGACCGAAGGCTCGCTCGACCCGACCGGCATCGACCCGCCCGAGGTGCGGGCGCTCATCCTCGACCATGAGCCGATCGATTACCGGCGGGCAGCCGTGGCGATCGCGGCCTCGGGCACCGACGTGCTCTCGCTCCAGCATGAGTACGGGATCTTCGGCGGTCCGGACGGCCTCCACGTGCTCGACCTGGTCGCCCGGCTCGAGCTCCCGGTCGTCACGACCTTCCATACGATCCTTCGCCGCCCGTCGGAGGGCCAGCGCCGGGCGATCCACGAGCTCGGCCGGCGCTCGGCGGCGTCGGTCGTCATGTCGGACACCGCCGCCCGGTTGCTCGCTGACGGCTACGACGTGGACCGCACCCGCATCCGGGTGATCCCGCACGGCGTCCCCGACCTGGCCCCGGTGGACCCGGACCTGAGGAAGCCTGAGTTCGACCTCGCCAACCACCCGACAGTCCTGAGCTTCGGCCTGATCGGCCCGGGTAAGGGCTACGAGGTCGCGATCGAGGCGATGGCCGCGGTCCGGCGGGCGATCCCCGACGTGCTCTATGTGATCCTCGGGACGACCCATCCTGAGCTGGTGAGGCGCGAGGGGGAGCGCTATCGCAACCACCTGGCGGCGCGGGTCGGCGCCCTCCGCCTCGCCGATCACGTCCGGTTCGTCGACCGCTTCGTCGGTCGCGCCGAGCTCGGCCACTGGCTCCAGGCGAGCGACGTCTTCGTGACCCCGTACCCGAATCTCGACCAGATCGTGTCGGGCACGCTGTCCTATGCGCTCGGCGCCGGGCGGGCGATCGTATCGACCCCGTACGCCTATGCCCGAGAGCTCCTGGCCGCCGGGCGCGGCGTCCTCGTCCCGCCGTCGTCGCCGGGACACCTGGCAGAGGCGCTCGTCGAGCTGCTCGGCGACCATGAGCGACGGACGGCCTTCGCCCGACGGGCGTATGCCCACGGGCGGACGATGACCTGGCCGAGGGTCGGTGCCGCCTACCGCGAGCTGTTCCGAGCCGTCGCCCACGAGCCGTCGTCACGCGCCCGCCGACGGCGGGAGGGGGAGCCGGTCCGCGTCTGACCGCGGGAGTCGCCCCGGACGCTCAGGCTGGTCGCTGCATCAGGCGGCGAAGGACCAGCCAGCTTACGACTGCGAGGCTGCCGCTGATGACCGTCAGCGACCCCAGCCGCCACAGCTCGTCCGTGGCGCCGCGCAGGAGGAGCTCCTGGAGCAGCCGGCCGGCCTGGGTGACCGGGAGGACCTCGGCCCCGGCTCGGATCGGCGCCGCGAACTGGGCGAGGTCGACGGCGAGGCCGCCGAAGAACACCGAAGCGAGGAGGATGAGCAGGGCAAGCTGGATCGCCTGCCGGTCCGAATCCGAGACGAGGGCGATCAGGATACCGACGCCGGTCGAGGCGATGACGAGGAGGGCGAGGCACGCCAGCACGACGCCCGGCCCGGCGAGGAACGGAACCCGGAACGCAACCACGAGGACGCCGAGGACGATGAGTGCCACGGCTGTGCCGAGGAGGGCGAACGCCAGGTACTTGCCGAGCAGGATCTCGCCGCTCCCGATCGGCGAGATCCTCAGGAGGTCGATGGCGCCGGTCCGTCGGTCGCGGAGGGTCGATAGCGCGCTGACCGTGATCGACGTGTGCTGGACGATCAACGCCAGGACCATGATCCCGTAGAAGGCGACGATGCTCGGCGTGCTCGGGGCGAGGTCGACCACACGGGCCCGCGTCGGAGCCGCAACGAGCTCGGGTCGGGCCTCGGGTGGAACCGGCCGGCCGGCGGCGGCCGCCTCGTCCGCCGCGCGACGTGCGCTCTCCTCGACGATCCGGCGGTTGACCGCGGAGGCCAGCTGGTCGCCGGCCGTCTTGGCGAGCCATGCCTGGTAGGGATTCACGCTGTCGAACTCGACCGTCAGGACCACCTGCTGGCCGGCCGCCAGCTGCTCGCGAGCATCGGCGGGGGCGACGACGAGCAGATCGATCGCGTGGCGGCGCAGCCGGTCGCGGGCCGCGGCCGCGTCGCTGGTGACGCCGCTGACCGCGATCGCGGAGCCGGCCGCCGAGGCGTAGCTTGCCGGGTCGTCGGGCAGCTCGACGCCGGCGGGGACGACAACCTCGGTCCGGAGGGCCGGCTGCCCGATGAAGCCGAGCCCGAACAGGGCCAGGATCAGGACTGGACCGGCCACGATGCTCGCCAGGGCCCGGGGCCGGCGGACCACCTCGACGACCTCCTTGCCGGTGACGGCCAGGACCCGGAGTGGTCGCTTGAGGAACCTCACGCGGCGCGGCCCTGGACGAGGCGGGCGAAGACCTCGTCGAATGACGGTCGCGACTCCCCGATCGAGGTGATGGTGGTCCCGGCCGCCTCGATCGCGGCGACGAGGGCGGGCGTGGCTGTCGCGGCGTCCGTCGTGACGACCACGACCCGCCGTGGACCGACCTGCTGGACGTCCTGGATGAGGGGGTGGCGCTCGAGGCTCGCTGCGTCGAGGATCCCCGATGTCTCGACCTCCAGGAGCTCGCCGCCGAACGCGAGCGCGCGCAGCTCCGCCGGCGGAGCGAACGCCACCAGCCGGCCGTCCGCGATGAGCGCGACCTCATCGCATTCCTCCGCCTCCCCGACGTACTGCGTGGTCGCGAGGAGGGTCCGGCCGGCGTCGCGAAGACGTCGCAGCTCGGTCCAGATCGTCTGCCGGAGCAACGGATCGACGCCGGCGGTCGGTTCGTCGAGGAAGACCAGGTCCGGGTCGTGGACGAGCGCGCACCCCAGCTGGAGACGGCGCTGCATGCCGCCAGACAGCGCGGCGGCCCGGCGGTTGCGAGCGTCACCGAGCTCGAGCCAGTCGAGGACCTGGCGGATCCGGCGCCGCCGCTCGAACAGCAACGAGCCGAACAGGCTGGCGACGAAGTCCAGGTTCTCCGCGGCGGTGAGGTCCTCGTAGAGCGACACCTGCTGGGGCATGAATCCGATCCGCTCGCGCGTGCCCGGGCGCATGGCCGTGGGCTCCTCGCCGAGGACGCGGACGGTGCCGCCGGTCGGGCGGAGGCCGCCGGTGAGCAGCCTCACGGCGGTCGTCTTCCCGGCCCCACTGGGTCCGATCACGCCCACGAGCGAGCCTGGTCGGATTCGCAGCGATACGTCATCGAGCGCGACGACGTCGTCGAACCGCCGGCTCACGCCCACGAGCTCCGCCGCGGGCTCGGCCGCCGGTGCGGCCGCGGTCGTGGACTCGGGCGGTCGGTCGTCCCGCCGAACCACGGGATGGTCCACGGCGGGCGCGACCGGCTGGGAGCGGACGTCCGTCGCCGGGGCAACGGCTGGCAGGATCGACACGGCCGAAGTCTGGAGCGTCGGTGGCTTCAACCGTCTCGGGGGCGTCGGGACCGACGTTGCGGCTGCATCGCGGTCGAGGCCCATAACCGAGGGCCTTGACCTGGCGGCGCGCGGTCCGCCCACGGACCGGCGGCAGGCGGAGGGCTCTGGCTCGCCCCGGGTCAGCCCGACCGCTCGACGGCGAACGTATCGTGGACGAGCAGCTGGCTCACCGCATCGAGGAGGTCACGCGCCTCGTGGTCCGGGCGCTCGGCCGTCGCGGCCCGGCCGGCATCGCGCGGGCCGATGTGGACGACCGACAGCTCCGCCCGGCGGGCCGGGCCGACACTGGTCGGGCGCGAGGTCAACAGCCAGGCGGCGTTCCACGTGTCGCGCGCCTCGATCCATCGCTCGACCGCCTGGCGCTCGGCGGTCTCCCCGGCGCGGTCGGCCACCGGCTCGTCGAACGCGTGCACGGCGAGGTCGTCGTCGCCGAGCATCGAGCGGACCCAGGCGACCCGATCCCCTGCGTCGAGCGGCAGGCCACGCCCGAGCAGCTCCTGCCCGGCGAGCACCACGGGGCGGCCGACCCAGGCCAGTCGATCGAGCGCGGTAGGGGTCGAGTCGAGCAGGCGCGGCGCGGCCGGGTCGGTGCCGACGAGGACGTCGAGCGCGACCAATATCGCCGGACGGGCCGGTGCCTCAGTCCGCATGCCCGGCCGGCACGGCGACGTTCGCCAGGTCGAGTGGCGGCGCCTCGTCCACGTTCAGGACGTAGCCGATGCCCTGGAACGTCGTGATCGGGCCGGGCTCGCCGGGCGGTGCTCCGAGCTTGCGCCGGACCCGGCTGATCCAGACCCTCAGGTACTGCAGGTCGTCGCGGTACTCCGGACCCCAGACCTTCGTGAGCAGCTCGCTGTGGAGGACGACCTTCCCGGCGTTCGCCGCCAGGTGCTGGAGGAGCAGCCACTCGGTGCGGCTCAGCTGGACGAGCTCGCCGTCCCTGGTCATGAACCGCCGCTCGAGGTCGATCTCGACATTGCCGATCCGGACGATCCCTCCGCCGGGGGTCACCCCGGCGGCTCGGCGCAGGACCGCCCGGACGCGGGCGGCCAGCTCGTCGGGGTGGAACGGCTTCGCGATGTAGTCGTCCGCTCCGAGGTCGAGGCCCTTGGCCTTGTCGGCGGTCGAGCCCTTGGCAGTCAGCAGGATCACCGGGACTGGGCGCCACTCGCGGAGCTGGCGCATGACCTCGATCCCGTCGAGATCGGGCATCACGATGTCGAGCAGGACGATGTCCGGGCGGATCTCCTCCGCCTTGCGAAGGGCCTCCTCGCCGCCGTCGGCCGTCACGACCTTGAACCCCTCGTCGGTGAGCGTCACCGCGACGAGCTTCGTGATCCGCGGTTCGTCGTCGGCCACCAGGACCAGCGGGTGGTTCTTCATCCGAGGGCAACCTCCCGGACGGACTGTACCGTCCCGGCACAGGATGCACCCGCACGGGCACCGGCCGGTCGGGTCCGGCGACCCGATTCGTTACATCGGCATTGCAGTCCGAGGCGGTTTGGCGCCCGGACCGGGGAGGCGCGGGCCGCCCGGCCGGTGCCCCGTGGGGCGATGGCTCGGGCGGCCCGCAGTGAACTAGCGGGGAAGCGGCGTGTACGGCTGGCGCTCGTCCACGGTCTCGTCTTCTGCCGGTTCGACCGGGCGACCCTGCTCATCGACCCCTCGCCGGAGCTCGTCGCCTGCGTTGCCGACGTTCTTGCGGATCTCGTCGCCGGCGTTCCCGATGTCGTCGGTCACGTCATGGCCGTCGACGTCGCGGATGGTCGTCTTGACGTCCTGCTCGACGTCCCGGTAGGTCTTCTTGGCGGTGTCCATCATCGATCTCCCTGTCGGTGATGGGGCCACGTCCACGGACCCCTTGGCAGCAACCTTGTCGGCCCGGGGCTTGCGCCAACCCGGAGCGCCGACGGCTCGACGCTTGCAGCCCTCTCGCAAGCTTTGTGCTCGGTCGCCGAACCGATATGCGACCGCCCGGTCCGAGGAGGGGCTGGGACCGGGCGGCCTCCTATGGCGGGCCCACTCCCGAGGAGGAGTGGGCCGACCGAGCGTCCGGATCGAGGGAGGCGGACGGCCGGTCCGGTCAGCATCACCCAGCCTCCATCTCGGATGGACGCCCAGTTCGATGGGCGGCATTGCACGTCCGTATCACCGGCGATCCGTGGGCGGCCTGTTCTCCGCACGACTGAAACGACGACGCAACGGACGATGCCCGGTGAGTGACGACGCTGGCCCCCTTGTCGTCGCAGGATCGGCTCCATGATCAACCGTCTCGCGTTCGCCATCCATGGCGAGGACCGCTTCGACGGGACCACGGCCTGCGAGGCCGCGCCCCACGCCGCGAGCGTCGAGGAGCGCTGCCTCCGCTGCGCCAGGACGAGCCTTCTCATCGTCGGCGACGGCCCTGCCGTCTGCCGGGTGTGCGCGATGGCCTGGGGCGCCCTGGCCGCGGCGATCACGAGCGGCGACGTCGTCCCGGAGCCCGATCGGCTCGCGCTTGCCCACCGCGACCACTGGGCTCCCCGCCTCGGTTGCGTGTGGTGCCAGGGCGAGGTGAGGTGGAATGCGTCGATGGTCGGTCGCGAACGCCGAGGTGACCGGCGCCCGTTCTGACTTGGACCGGCCGGGCCGCGGACGCGGCTTGCATCCCCACCGGCGCTGGCCCACACTCGCAGCCTATCGCCTCCCTGAAGCCCGGCGGTGGTCGCGATCGAGCCTCGGATCCTTCGCCTGTTCACCTTCCGCCCGGTGCGGGTCGCCTTCGACCGAATCCTTCGCGAGGAGATGGTGCCCGCGCTGCTCGAGCTGCCCGGGCTAGGTGACGTCTACCTGGGTCGGCAGGGGCCGGACGAGCTCGGCCCGCGCCTGGTCGCCACGGTCTGGGCCTCTCACGACGCGATGGCCGACGCGGTCGGTGTCTCCTTCGAGCGACCGGTGTTCCTGCCCGAGTACCTCGACGAGACGACCGAGCGCCAATTGGAGTTCCTGCCGCTGGCGTTCGGCTCCCGTTTCCCGCGGCCCGACCGGCCGGGCGTCCTGCGCCTGGTCGCCGGCGAGGTCCAGTCGGGCGAGCTCGAGCGCTACGTCGAGGAGGCTCGCGTCGGGACGCTGGCGGACGCTGCCGCCGGCCACGGTCCGCTGGCGCTCTATCTCGCCCGACGATCACCGGACGCGTTCGAGACGCTCTCCGTGTGGCCGGACTGGGCGACGCTCCAGGACGCGACCGGAGGGGACGTCGACCAGCCGATCGCGACCCGCCACGCTCAGCTCCTGCGGGCCTGGCGGGTCGACCACTACGAGGCGATCCCCGAGGCGTCGATGCCCGCGCCGCGACCGGGCTCGGAGGTCGTCTCGGCCTGAGGTCGGGCGGCGCCGGGCGCTTCCGACGGCTCGCTCGTTGCGGACTCTTCCGCGAGCCGCTCCATCTCGGCCTCATGCTCGGTCATGACCTGCTCCGAGGCACGGTCGAGGGCGATGAACTCGTTCCGCGCGTCGGCAACCGCCCGGATGAGCTCGTCGAGCTTCAGCTGAGTCGCCTTCGCCTCGCGATTGGCGCTGTTCTGGATCACGAAGACCATCCAGAAGGTGATCACCGTGGTCGTCGTGTTGATGAACAGCTGCCATGTGTCCGAGAACTGGAAGACGGGCCCGGTCAGGGCCCAGACGACGACGAGCACGACCGAGCCCACCAGCGCGGCCATCGAACCGAGCAGCCGGGTGACCCGATCGGCGGCGTGGTTGAACCGTTCGGCGAGCCCGGGTGTGCCTGTCCCGGGCCCACTCGCCTGGGCTGTGGCGACCACTCCCGGCCGCCGTCAGCGGGCCGGACGCGGAGCCATCGCCGCGTACTCGGTGGGATGCTCCGATCAGTCCCGATCGGAGGTGCGGCGGATCGTGTCGAGGGCCTCGTCGACGGTCATGTCGTTGGCGTCGGCCGCCCGGCGGACGTCCTCGTAAGTGATGTTGGTGCCGGGCTTGCCCATGTCGTCATGAGCGCGCATGCAGCCACAGTTCAGGCACATGGCCGGTTCCTCCGTGCGGTGGATGCGGCGAAGCCTGCCGCCGGGAGGGCTTCCCGAGCGTGTCGAGCCGGCGGCCGACCGTGACAGTTCCATCGCACCTCCGGCGGGCGGCGGGCCGGCGCCGGCCGGCCCGATGACGGGATTAGCCGCCTTGGGCCGCCTCGCGTGACTGCCGATCGGGGGCCCCCGGCCCGTGGACCAGCCGGGTGGCGAGCGTCGCGCCGAGGGCGCCGAGGACCGGCCCGACCACGTAGATCCACAGGTCGTCGAGGTCGGCGGCGACGATCGCCGGTCCCGCCGAGCGAGCCGGGTTCATCGAGGCACCCTCGATGGGCAGGGCGATGAGCCCGCACAGCGCGATCGTGCCGCCGACGGCGATCGCGGCGTTCGGCCCGACGATCCGCGCGCGGTCGGCGGTCCCCAGGATCACCGTGACCAGGATCGCGCTGAGGAGTGCCTCGATGGCGAGCGCGACACCGGGGCCGACGTGAGGAGTCGACACGCCCGCATCGACGGCCGAGCCGAACAGCGCCCGAATGACGAGCGCCGCTGCGACGGCCCCGGCGAGCTGGGCCAGCCAATACGGGGCGAGCCAGCCGGCCGGGAACAGGCGCTTGCCGGCGAACGCGAGGCTGACCGCCGGGTTGAAGTGGGCGCCGGAGGCGTCGGAGATCGCGTAGATCAGGGCGGCGACCATGAGCCCCGGCGCCACCGCGCGCGCGGCGACGCTGACCTGCCCGCCGCTGACCTCCGCCATGGCATCGGCGCCGGCGGCGACGAAGACCAGGGCGAACGTCCCCAGCGCCTCCGCCCCGATCCGACGTGTCCAGGTCGGTTCGGGCGGGGTCACGGCTCGCGCCGGGCGATCCCGATGGCGGCAATGATGATCAGCTCAAGCACGGTCCACCCGACGAGCGCAACGATCGCTGCGACGTCGAGCGCCGAGCCGCCGGTCCTGAGCGCATCCGTGCCGAGGATCCCCTGGAACGGTGCGATCAGCGCCCCGCTCACGTCGTAGATCGCCCGGACCAGGTCGTTCGACCGGTCGGCACCGAGCAGGAGCAGGATGATCCGCAGCAGGATCGCGATCTGAATCAACCCGAAGACGAACACGACGACGCGGCGGGCCACCTCGGCTCCGCTCGGCGATCGGCGAACCGTCTCGGTAACCACGGTCTGCTGGGCGGCTGGCGGGTAGTCGCGACGGACCGTGCCCGTCTCGCGTACGACGACGCGTTCCTCGTCCATGACGGATTACCTCGAACGTCGGCCCGTCGACCAAGCGTCGACGGGGACGTCACGGTGGCACCCGATGGGCGACGGATACATCGCACGGGGCGGTCGGAACATTGCAGGTCCATCCGACTCGAGCCGACTGCCACGCACTCGAAACGCCCAATCGATCGCGGGGTACACGGAGCGGACCGGGCAGGTGTGACGCTGCGGGTCGAAGGAGGTGCCCCGTGCCCCAGAAGGCCTGGTCCGACAAGCGCGAGCGGCAATACGAGCACATCAAGGAGAGCGAGCTCGAACAGGGCCGCTCGGACGACCGCGCCGAGGAGATCGCCGCGCGCACCGTCAACAAACAGCGCGCCGAGGCCGGTGAGACCAAGCATTCACGGCGCCGGCGCCGGCGCTGACGCCCGCATCGCGCGAGATCCGGCGGGTTGCTCGCCGCTTGGCTGACCGCCGCGTCGCCTGAGTGCTCGTTGCGCGGCCGGCGTCCGACACGCATTCGCAATGAGCCGGCGACTCGCTCGCCGGTCGGCGCAACGACGTTGGCTGCAGGCTGCGGTCACGCCCCCATCCGGGGGCTCGAGTGGAGGGTCCACGAATGAACCTCATTGCCTGGATCGTGCTCGGCGCGATCGCCGGCTACCTTGCCGGGTTCCTCGTCCGCGGTGACGAGGGGCTCGGCGTCATCGGGCACGTCATCCTCGGCGTCGTCGGGGCGCTGCTGGGTGGCTTCCTGGCCGGGGTGCTGCTCAACGTCAAGGACCCCATCCAGGGTCCGCTCGACCTGAGCACGATCGTGATCTCCGTCATCGGCGCTGTGATCGTCGTCGTCCTGGCCGGGTTCCTGACCGGCTCCCGGCGAGTGGGTCGCGGTCCCGTCTGACCGCCCGACCCTCCGCAAACCACGACAGCCCGGCAGCCGCCGGGCTGTCGTCATGTCTGGTGTGGCGTAGCCCGATCGGGGGATGCCGCCGGCCGGGCACGGCGTCCACGATCCGCCCATGACCAGGGCCGAGCTCCAGGTGCTTGTCGCCGATGCCGCGGCGTTCGACGCGGTCGTCGTGCTGTGGCGGACGCCGCACGGGACCCAACCCGTGCTCATGCCGCGATCGCTCGGACGATCGCCGGGGACCGCCTCGGGAGACGGTGCGCCGACCCGCCCGGGCCGGGCCGCCGTCCCCGCTGCGCGGGTCGACCGCCTCCGTCGCCTCTCCTGACCGAGCCCGCGGCCGGGCGCTGGGAGCGGGATCGGCCGCCGGAGCAACAGCGGAGCCGACTAGAGTGGTGGCTCGAGCGCGCCGCCGGAGGGAGACCCGTGCGTCCCTGGTCACGGCCCATGCGTGGGCGGATCGACGAGCTGACGATCGTCAGCCACGTCCTCGACGGCAACCCGCTCGGCGACCCGACCGAGCGACCACTGTGGGTCTACCTGCCGCCCGGCTACGACGACGCCCCGAGCCGGCGCTACCCGACGATCTACCTCATCCAGGGCATGACCGGCCAGCTCGACATGTGGCGCAACCGCTCGGCGTTCCGGCCGACGACCCCCGAGAACGTCGACGCGCTGTTCGCGGGGGAGGGGCCGGGCGAGGGGCCGCCCCCGCCGGCGATCGTCGTGTTCGTGGACTGCTGGACCTCGTACGGCGGGAGCCAGTACCTCGACTCGCCGGCGACCGGCCGCTACCACACGCTACCTGTGCGAGGAGGTCGTCCCGTTCGTCGACGGCCGGTATCGGACGCTGGCCGAGCGCGACCATCGCGGGATCACCGGGAAGTCGAGCGGCGGGTACGGCGCGATGGTCACGCCGATGCTCCGGCCCGACCTGTTCGGCGGCCTCGCGACGCACTGCGGGCGACGCCCTGTTCGAGTGCTGCTACCTGCCGATGTTCGCCGAGGCGGCCCGCGTCCTGCGCGACCACTACGACGGGTCGTTCGAGCGCTGGTGGGCGGACTTCACGAGCCGGCCGGCCTTCTCGCGCCCCGGTGACGAGCACCTGCTCGAATCGCACGGCTACGCGGCCTGCTACTCGGCCGACGACGACGGGACGATCCGCCACCCGTTCGATCACGCGACCGGCGAGCTCATCCCGGAGGTCTGGGAGCGCTGGCTGCGGCTCGACCCGGTCCGGATGGCGCGGACGCCCGAGGGTGCGGCGGCGCTGCGCTCGCTCCGGGCGATCTACATCGACGCGGGCGACCGCGACGAGTACTTCCTCGACCTCGGCGCCGAGGCGTTCCGGCGGGCCTGCGTCGCCGGCGGGTGCGCCCGAGCCGTTCTTCGAGCTGTTCCCGGCGAAGCACGGCGCGATCGAGTACCGCTACCCGATCGCGATCCGCTACCTCGCCGAGCGCCTGATCGGGACGGGCCTGACCGATGAGCCTCGCTCGCGCTGATCGCCCTGTTCCACGTCGGCGGCGCGTTCCTGTTCGTCGCCGGCTACGTCGGCGACGAACGTCCTGACGGAGCTCGCCCGGCGGAGCACGGACGAGCCGACGCTCCGCGCGGCGATCGGCTTCTCGGGCTGGTTCGACCGGCGCCTGCTCATCCCGTTCGGCACGCTCAGCGGCGATCGCCGGGCTGGTCCTCGTGGTCGCCCGCGGGTACGCCTGGACGGCCCCGTGGATCGTCGCCTCGATCGCTCCTCTACGTCGCGGTCATCGCCGTCGGCATCTTCGTCTGGGGGCCGCGCGGCGGGCGGATCGAGGCCGCCCTCACGCCGGGCGGCTCGACGAGGTGCGCACGCTCCTGCGCGAGCCGCGCTTCGTGCTCGCTGTCGCGGGTCGAGAACGCGACGGTCGCGGTGATCGTCGCGCTCATGATCCTCCGGCCGGGCTGAGGCTCCGGCCCGAGGTCAGCGATCGGCGGATCGATCGGCCGTCGTCGGTCAGTGCGGTCCGGTCGCGCTCGATCGCTCGTTGATCGCCCGCCACACGAGGCCGACCCCGAGGGCGATCACGAACAGCGGCCAGATCATGTCCCAGTTCAGCTCGGGCAGGACGAGCCCGAACGTGTTCGTCAGCAGGTAGTAGCCGCCGACGATCAGCAGGATGGCCCCGAACAGCAGCAACCCGAGATCATGGTCGAACCGTCGCGCATGCATCGCGTCTTCCTCCCTTCGCGTCGACGCAAGTCTCGATCGCCGGCCCGATCCCGGACCAGTGCCATTCGGCAGCCGTCGGGAGCGGCTAGTCCGCTCGGCGGTCGTCGGGACCCATCGCGTAGACGTAGTGGCGCCATCCCGGCCGATCGACCTCTCGCTCGACGGTCATCCCGATCTTCTCGGCGACCCGACAGGAGGGGACGTTCTCGGGCCGGACGAGCGAGATGAGCCGCTCGAGGCCGCGGTCGTCGAACATCCAGTCGCGGGTGGCGATCGCCGCCTCGGTCGCGTAGCCACGACCCCACAGGTCGCGCCGGACGTGCCAGCCGAGCTCGACCTCGGCGACGCCCTCGACGTCGAGGATCGTCGGCCCGCAGTCGCCGATGAGCTCGCCGGTCGAGCGCAGCTCGATCCCGAGGTGTCCGAACCCGTGCCGCTCGTAGCGGGCGATGTCGCGCTCGATCCAGTCGAGCGACTCGTCGCGTGAGAAGGGATGCGGATAGAAGCTCATCCCGACGGGATCCCCGAGCACCGCGGCGAAGGCGTCGAGGTCGGACCGCCGGAGCGGCCGGAGGCGAAGCCTGGCCGTCTCTAGGGTCGGGACGGCCGAGCCGCGGTCGGGGCCGGCGTCCACTCAACCGCCTCCGGACCGCGGCTCGTCGAGCGGACCCCAGGCGACCGCCGACAGGCGCCCGATCCGGATGAGCGGCCGGCCCTCAAGGTCGTGGTCGACGTACTGCGGGTACTTCGCGCGGAGCGCGGCGATCGCCGCCGCCGCGCTCCGCGGCCGCCGACCCGTCCGGCTCGACGAGCTCGGCGCGGCCGTCGACCCGGAGCCAGGCCAACCGGTCCCAGTCCTCGTCCCAGCGGTCGACGAGGAGCGTGACCTCGGGCCGGTCGAGGAGGTCGCGGACGCGGGCGAGCCGGTGAGGATCCGCGTCCCGCTTCGGCTTCTCGTCGAGCGGGGAGTAGATGGTCGCCGCCGCGTCGTCGCCCACCAGGACGAAGCAGACCGGGACGAGTCGGGGTCGCCCGGATCGGATCGATCGTCGCCAGGACGGCCCGCCGGGCGGACGCCAGGAAGCGCGCCTCGGCCGGGAGCAGTCCCATCGTCGCCCTCCGTGCCACGCTCAGGCGGCCGTCGGCTCGGGCATCGGGCCGGCCGCCTGGGCGTCGTCGAGGTCGAACCGGCGCAGCGTCGGGACGCCGGCCGCCACCAGGCCGACGATGCCGAGGGTGAGGACGCCGCCCGCCACGACGCTCGGGACGGCCCCGAACAGCTTCGCCGCGACGCCGCTCTCGAACGCGCCCAGCTCGTTCGAGGCGCCGATGAAGACCCAGTTCACCGAGGCCACCCGACCGCGGATCGACTCGGGCGAGAGGACCCGCAGGATCGTGCTGCGGATGATCATGCTCACGCCGTCGGTCACGCCGCTCACGAACAGCGCGGCGAGCGAGACGACGAAGACGGTCGACAGGCCGAAGACGATCATGCTCAGCCCGAAACCGGCGACGCACACCAGCAGGCTCCGTCCGGCGTGCCGTCCCGGTGGCCGGCGGGTCGCCACGAGCATCACGAGCAGCGCTCCGACCGACGGGGCCGTGCGCAGGACGCCGAGGCCGACCGGACCGACGTGGAGGATGTCGCTGGCGAACAGCGGGAGCAGTGCGATCGCCCCGCCGAAGAAGACGGCGAACAGGTCGAGCGCCATCGAGCCGATGAGCGGCGGCGTCCGGGCGACGTAGCGGATCCCGCCGAGGAGGCTCTGGATGAGCGACTCGCCGCGGAACGGGGCCGGCATCGGCTTGCGACCGATCAGCGCGACACACAGCGTCGATGCGGCCAGGAGCGCGGCGATGAGCCCGTACGTCGCGGCGACCCCGACGACTGCGATCGCGATCCCGCCGGCCGCCGGCCCGACGATCGCACCTCCCTGCGACACGCTGCTCGCCCAGGAGACGCCCTTGGCCGTCAGCTCGAGCGGGATGACCTGGGCCTCGAACGCCGTGAGCGCGGGGCGCTCGAAGCCGCTGGCGACGCCGGTCGCGAAGACGACGGCGAGGATCGCCGGCAGCCCGATCCCGGCGGGCTGGGCCGACAGGACGGCCAGCAGCGCGGCGCAGGCCATGACGCCGGCGCTCGTGAGCAGGACGATCGAGCGCCGGTCCCGCCGGTCCGCGACGTGCCCGCCGAACAGGACCAGCGACAGGGCCGGGATCGCCTCGACCAGGCCGAGCCAGCCGAGCGCCAGCGGGTCCCGGGTGATGTCGTACGTCTGGAACGCCACGACGGTCGCGAAGGCGCTCATCGCCAGCGCGTTCGTTCCGCGCGCCCCGAGAAGGGCGCGGAACTCGCCCAGGGCGAGGAGCGATCGCGGCAGGCTGGCCTCGGTCACGGCCTCGACCGCGTGCTAGCTCCTGACGTCCGGGTTCGGCATGAGGATCTCGTCGACGGCCCGGACGAGGTCCCAGTAGCTCGCGATGAACGACCGGAGGGTCCGGACCGTGGCGCCGAACTCGTCGAACTCGGTGATCGTCAGCCCATCCGGCTCGTACGCCCGGCCGAAGTCCGGGATCCGGGCGAGCAGCTCGTCGACGTACGCCGCGGGGACCGGCTCGGCGAAGCGGGGGCGGATCTCGGCGGCGGAGGCGTTGAACCGGCGCTGCCACTGGTACGGCATCGTCAGGGTGACGTCGCCGCCGATGAGCTCGGTCCAGTGGAGGCGGTGGCGGTACGCCGCGGCGAGCGGCCGGGTGCGGTAGCCGCGTTCGGCGTAGATCGTCGCGACCCGCTTGAAGACCGCGATCCCGGCCCAGTTGGGGGCAGCCGGGTCCACGACGATGTCGTCCCGCTCGCAGATCGCCTTCATCCAGTCGTCGAGCCGACCGATCATAAGCGTGCAGACCGGGCTCATCCGGCTCACGTCGAGGCCGGCCGCCTCGCGCCGGGCGAGGCCTCGCTCGACCGCTGCGCCCACGGCCAGCGCCTGGGGCACGGTGAACGAGACGGTCGCGTTGATCGAGATCCCGTCGAACGTGGCCGCCTCGAGCGCCTGGATGCCCGCGCTCGTGGCCGGGAACTTGACCTGGAGGTTCGGGGCGAGCGCCGCGAAGTGGCGACCCTGGTCGAGCATCCGCTCAGGGTCGCGGTGGAACGTCGGGTTGGTCTGGATCGACAGGCGGCCCTTCCGTCCGGCCTCGCGGACGAAGATCGGCTCGAGGACCGCCGCGCCGCGAACGGCCATCTCCTCGTTCATCTGCCAGGTGATCTCGACGTCGGTCGCGGTCGGTCGCTCCTCGCGGATCTGGCGGATCCGGGGGCGCCAGGTGTCGAGCTCCTTGCGCAGGACCTCGCCGACGATCGTCGGGTTGGAGGTCGCCCCGACCGCCCCGTTCGCGACGGCGTACTCGAGCTCGGCAACGGCGCACGAGTCGTTCCAGTACTCGGTCGGGGTGGTCCGGGCCATGCGGGCGAGGGGCGTATCGGTGGCGACGTCCATCACTGTCCTTGCCTCCTCATGGTGGCACGATAGGGACCCGAGGCCCGTCCAACAAGCCCGCCCGCGGTCGTCATCCGGCCGTGACCGCGGCCGGTCGGCCGTCGTGCATCGAGCGGCCGGCGGCCAGGGCGATCCGGAGCGCCTCACGGCCTTCGCTCGCCGGCACCGCGACCGGCCGGTCCGTGGCGATTGCCTCGACGAAGCCGCGCGTCTGCTCGGCGTAGGCACGGGCGAACCGGGGCGTGGCCGGGTCGAGCGTGTCGACCTCGACGGCCCCGGTCCACGACGCGGAAACGGTCGCGCGTCCACCGCTCGCCGCGCCCATCGTCGTGGGCAGCGTGCCGACCCAGGCCGAGCCGTTGGTCAGGAGCACCTCCGTCCGGACGTCCTCGCCGTACGTCGTCGTCCTGGCGAGCTGGACGGTGCCCAGCGCCCCACCGGCGAAGCGGAGCGCAACGACGGCGCTGTCCGCGTCGCCGAGCGCCGCGATCTCGGGGCTGACGATCGACCCGGGATAGGCGTGGACCTCGACGACCTCGTCGGCCATGAGCCAACGGGCGAGGTCGAACTCGTGGATGCCCATGTCGATCATGATCCCGCCGCTCACCGTCGGGTCGGCGAACGCGAGCGGTGGCGGCTCGGGATCGAATTGGAGCGACGTGAACAGGATCGGGCGACCGTAGCGGCCCGAGGCGATCCGGGCCTGGGCACGCGCATAGTCCGGATCCCAGCGCCGCATGAACCCGACCTGGAGGCGGACGCCGGCGCGCTCCGCGGCCTCGATCGCAACGTCCGTGTCCGCCAGGCTGAGGGCAATCGGCTTCTCGCACAGGATGTCCTTGCCCGCCGCGGCCGCAGCCCGGATCGCCTCGAGATGACGGCTCGACGAGACCGCGATGAGCACGGCGTCGACGCCGGGCGCGACGAGGAGGTCGTCGATCGATCCGAACGCAGGTGGATCGCCGACCTCGGCGGCGATCCGGCGCGCGGCGTCCCGATCGATGTCGGCGATGCCGACCAGCCGCGCGCCGGGTATCCCGGCCGCGATCAGGCGAGCATGGGCTGAGCCCATCCGTCCGGCCCCGACGAGTCCGAGCCCGATCCGCGCCGTCATGCGAGGCGACCTGACCTGATCATGTTCGCCGCTCCCAGGTGACCCGACCGACTCGTCGGACCGTCCCCGAGCGTAATCGATTTCGCAGGCCTCCGGTCATCGCCCGAGGCCGCGAGCGGGTCAGGGCGGCGGCGGATCCGGCAGGGCCAGGATGAACGCCGCCGTCCGGTCGAGGACGTCGTCGAGGACGGGCTTGAGGCCATGGCCGAGGCGCGGGTAGGTCACGAGCTCGCCGTGCGGGAGCTGCCGGACCGCGACGCGCAAGAGGTCGATCCGGGCGAACGGGTCGGACTCGCCCGACAGGAGCAGGACGGGGCAGGCGATGGCCGGCCAGTGGGCGATCCGCGGTCCGAGCTCGGGGCCGCCCGGGCGGTGGAGGGGATAGGAGAAGCAGACGAGGCCGCGATAGCCGCCCGCCGGACCGGCCGGACCGCTCCCCGCCTGCGCCGCGGCGAGGCTCGCCACCCGGCCGCCGTACGAGTGACCGCCGACGACGACGTCGGGTCCGGGCGGCGCGAGCTCGAGCCAGCGCGGCACGACGTCCTCCGCCTTGCGCTTCGGCAGGTCGACGGCGACGGCCTCGATCCCGCGGGCTCGCAGCCCGTCGACGAACGGCGCCATGCTGGCCGCCGTCCCCGACGCGCCGTGCCCGAGGGCGACCCGAAGGCTCATCGCGGCGGGACCGGGTGCTCGCGGGTATCCACCACTGCGGACGGGTCGACAAGGTCGACGTAGAGCCGTCCCGCCAGGTGATCGATCTCATGGAGGAACGCGCGGGCGACGATGCCCGTGCCGCGATGGCGCACCCGTCGACCCTCGATGTCGTCGGCCGCCACGATCACCTCCGCCGGACGCTGGACCTCGGCGACGCGGTCGGGGATCGACAGGCAGCCCTCCCAGTCGATCGCTGGGAAGCCGGTCCGGACGACGGCCGGGTTGCCGAGCACGATCAGGCGATCCCCGCCTTCGACGACGGCCAGCCGGAGCGGCTCGCCGATCTGCGGGGCCGCGAGGCCGACACCGCGGGCGGCGCGCATCGTCGCGATCATCTCCTCGACGAGCCGACGCAGCCCCCGGTCGGGCAGGCGGACGGCCCGGGTCGGAGCGCGGAGCCGTTCGTCGGGGAGCAGCAGGATCCGGCGCGTCGCCGCGCTCCGAGGACGATCCCTGGCCGTCGTCAACGGCCCGTCGCGATCGGGTGATCGTGTGCCTCGGCCCCGACCGCGTGATGGTGGTCGTCGCCCGCGGCATGAGCGTGCGAGTGCTCGACCACGGCCTGCCCGTCGAGGTGACCGTGGAGGTGCTCGTGGATGAGGTTGGCCCGAAGGAGCATCGCCCGGTCGGCCAGGACGGTCGACGGCGACCCGTCGGCGATGACCCGGCGATCCTCACCGAGGACGACGACCCGGTCGGCGATCGCGGGAACGATGTCGAGTTCGTGGGTCGCGGTGACGATCGTCCGGCCGGCCCGACCGAGACGCCGGATCAGGTCGACGAGGACCGACCGCGTCCGGGGGTCGAGCGCCGCGGTCGGTTCGTCGAGCAGGATCACCGACGGGTGGAGCGACAGGACCGACGCGATCGCGGCTCGCTTCTTCTCGCCACCCGACAGCTCGAACGGAGCGCGGTCGGCGAGGTGAGCGATGCCCATCTCCGCCAGCGCCTCGGCGCATCGTTCGCGGACCGCTTCCCCGGTCAGGCCGAGCTGGAGCGGCCCGAAGGCCACGTCGTCGAACACCGTGGCGCTGAAGAGCTGGACGTCCGGGTCCTGGAACACGAGGCCCACCTCGCGATGGAACCGGAAGGCGTCGCGCCCGTCGGCCACGGCGGCCACGTCGAGGCCGAGCGCGCGCATCTCCCCGGCGCTCGGTGCCGC
Source organism: uncultured Chloroflexia bacterium (assembly GCA_963708065.1). GTDB lineage: Bacteria > Chloroflexota > Limnocylindria > Limnocylindrales > CSP1-4 > Chersky-267. The sequence continues at coordinate 3,192 of CAVPRZ010000009.1, read as the reverse complement.
GATCCCGTCGAGCAGGCGTGAGCAGGGTCGACTTGCCGCTGCCGTTCGCCCCGAGCAGGCAGACCCGCTCGCCCGCGGCGATGTCCAGCTCGATCCCGTCCAGGGCGACCTGCCCGCCCGGGTAGACGTAGCGGACCCCGCGCAGGTGGAAGACCGGCTCGCCGTCCGGCTCGGGTACGAGGCGCCCGGTCGGCACCAGCCCGTCGCGCGATGGACCGCTCACGGCAGCCACAGCTGCTCCGCGCCGAGGAGGCCGATGACGATCGCCAGGCTGGCCACGAGGCACAGCCAGTCGCGGGCGTTGAACCGGTAGGCCGTGTAGCTGCGCATCTCGCCAGCGAATCCTCGCGCCAGCATCGCGGCGTAGACGTCGTTGCTCATCTTGAACGAGCGGCTCATCAGCGTGCCCATCGTCGACCCGATCCAGCGTCGGTGCTCGGCCCCGTTCGTCCTGGCCACCAGCCGGCTCTTCCGGGCGAGGAACAGGCCGTTGACCGTGTGGAGGAACAGGAAGATGTAGCGGTAGGTCATCGACAGGATGAGGACGAAGACCTGGGGCACGTGGATCGCCCGGAGGCTCTTGAGGATGTCGGCCCACGGTGTCGTCGTCACCAGCAGGACCGCCAGCGACACGCTCACCCCGACCCGCATGACGAGCAGGATCGCGCCGAGCAGCCCATTGACCGACGGGGCGATCACGAGCGGTCCGATGGCCACCTCGAACAGGCGCGGTCCGGGGATGAAGAAGATCGACGGGATGACCACGATCCCGGCGAACAGCGGGATGCCGAGCCAGACCCGCTTGACGAAGAAGTCGGTCGGGATCCGGCTCGCGATCGCGGCGCCGAGGACGATCGCGTAGAGCACCGCCAGAATGAGGTAAGAGCCGGTCAGGCTCGCCGCCAGCAGGAACGCCAGGAACATCCCGAGCTTGGCCCGGGGATCGAGCCGCTGGAGGAAGGCGTCGAGTCGCGCGTGCCGCTCGGTGAAGATCGCCCGCTCGATGTTGGCGGTGATCCCGGCCACGGTCCGTTCGAGCCAGCCCGGTCGGCCCTCGCCGGTGCGATTACGTGGCGCTGTCCCTGGGGTTGGTCTCCGTTCGGAGGCCGCGTTCGCGGTCGTCACGGCGCAACTATGCCGCCGATGGATCCGTGACCGAGCGCGGTCGGCCGCCGAGCAGCCGCGCGATGAGCGCCACGGCGCCACCGCACAGGAGCATCCCGATGATCCCGGTGATCTCGTAGCCGATCGCCGCATGCCACAGCGCGGCGTTCGCGTCGCTGAAGAACGGCAGCGGGACGTTGTAGCCGGCGAGCGGCGCGCTGAAGACCGACGACAGGTCGTGGAGCCCCTTGGGGAGGTAACCGAAGGCGGCCTCGACGTCCTCCGCGCTCCCTTCGCCATAGGCGAACCCCGGCGCGATCAGCCCGAGCGGTGCCACGACGGCGAGAGCCACGAACGCCGTCCCCACCCGCTTCCAGGCCCTGGGCAGGACCACGTAGGCGAGCGGGACGAGGATCGCGAACATGATCGCGACCACGAGCAGCATCGAGGCCACGGCCGCCCAGTCGACCTGGCTCCAGTCCGACCCGAACCAGCGGGCCGGGTCGCCGCCGCCGAGGACCAGCCCGAGCAGCGCGATCGCGACAAGGCCCGCCACGACGATCGCCGTCACCAGCTGCCAGAGCGGCCGCGGGCTGGCGACGCCCTCCGGAGCGTCCTCGGTCGCGAACACGGACTTGAGCGAGGTGAGGTACTCCGGGTGGCGCTTCTGGAAGTAGGCCACCCCGACCGCGGCGATGAGGCCCTCGACGATCGACGCCCCGAACACGTGAGCGATGAGCATCGCCGGGACGGCCTCCGCGAGGCCGTAGGGGCTGTAGAGGGCGACCCCGTTGGCGTCGGTGAAGAGGATCGGCTGGATGCCGAGCTCGATCCCGACGCACAGCGCCGCGACGGTCATGCCGACCCATCCGCCGATCCCGGCCGCGACGACCCTCCGTCCGGCCAGGATCGGCGCTCGAGCGGCGATCAGCCGGTACGTCCAGTAGGCGACGAACGGCAGGACGACGGCCATGTTGAAGCAGTTGATGAGGATCGCGAGGACGCCGCCGTCGCCGAAGAACAGCGCCTGGATGATCAGCGCGACGCTCACCGAGATGACCGCCGCCCATGGGCCCAGCACGACCGCGGTCAGCGTCCCGCCGACGCCGTGGGCGGTCGTCCCGCCGGGCACCGGGACGTTGAACATCATGATCGTGAACGTCAGCGCCGAGAAGATCGCCAGCAGGGGGACCGTCCGGTTGTCGAGGACCGAGCGCACGCGCTGGGTGGCGACGGCCCAGGCCGGCAGCGTGAGCACGCCGGCGCCGACCGAGATGATCGGGCTCAGGTATCCGTCGGGGATGTGCACGGCGGCCGCTCCGTCACCGAGGTTGGCATCCATACGTACGCGGCGGACACCGCACTGGATGCAACGAAACGATCTTGCAACACGTTGCGTCTAGGCTACTGTACGGTCGGGCGGCCATCGCGGCAAGGGGGGCCGGCGACGGCCGCCTATACTCGCCCCGATGCCCCGTCTTCCGGCCAGCCCACCCCCTCCTGTCCAGCCACCGGAGACTGCCTGGGCTGTCGTCCGCGACCGGCTCCACGAGCGTGGGCTGCGCTGGACGCCCCAGCGCCGGACCGTGATCGACGTCCTGTCGCGGACCGACGGGCACGTCACCGGCAGCGAGCTCGTCGAGCGCTGCCGCGAGCTCGACCCCGAGACGACGCCGTCGACGGTCTACCGGACGCTCGACGTCCTCGAGGAGCTCGGGCTCGTCCGCCACGGCCACGGCGCCGACGGTCGCGAGGAGTTCCACGTCCTGCCGGCCGTCGAGCACGGGCACCTGTACTGCTCGAGCTGCGGCGGGACCTGGGAGATCGAAGCCGTCGAGGCCGCGACGCTCGTCGGCTCGCTCGAGGCGAGCCGGGGCTTCGAGGTCGACCTGAGCCACGTCACGATCGTCGGGCGGTGCGCGGCATGTCGCTGACCCCCGAGCGGATCGCGCCCGGGCCGGGCCAGGAGTCGGTCTGGGACTACCCACGCCCGCCTCGAGTGGAGGAGGTGCCCGAGCGGCTCCGGGTCATCGTCGACGGCGAGGTCCTGGCCGACACGACGAACGGCCTGCGGGTCCTCGAGACCGC
>CAVPRZ010000008.1:0-215110 GCA_963708065.1 uncultured Chloroflexia bacterium | reverse complement strand
GCTCTTCCCGGTGGCACGTCTCCTGGGCCGTCGATGAGCGAGCCCCGGCAGGCCCTGCTCGTCAGGCGTCGCGCCGACCGACCAGGAAGCAGGTCTCGACGAGGCCCTTGCCCTTGAGCTCGACGGCGTCGCGCGGCGTCAGTCGGAAGCGATCCTCGAGCTGCGACGCCAGCGTGCCGGAGACGTGGATGCGGTTCGGCTCCGAGGTCGCTTCGAGTCGGGCGGCCACGTTCACCGTGTCGCCCCAGACGTCGTAGGCGAACTTGGTGGTGCCGATCACGCCGGCGACGACGGGTCCGGCGTGGAGGCCGATCCGGATCCGCCAGTCGGCGGCGGCGCCGCGCCTCGACTCGACCTGCTCGACCATCTGGAGCGCCGTCTCGGCGATCGCCGCCGCGTGGTCCGTCTCGCCGCCGAGACCGCCGATGACCAGATAGGCGTCGCCGACGGTCTTGATCTTCTCGACGCCGGTCCGCTCGCAGATCGCGTCGAAGCCCGAGAAGAGCTGGTTCAGCTCCGTCGACCAGCACGGCGGGTGGGAGGCGGGCGGAGATCCCGGTGAAGCCGACGATGTCGCTGAACAGGACGCTGACCGCCTCGTGTCGATCCGCGATCAGGGTCTCGCCGGCGGCGAGCCGGTCGATGATCCGCTGCGGCAGGACGTTGAGCAGCAGCCGTTGTCCCTTCGCCCGCTCCTCCTCGAGCTCGGTCAGCAGCCGCGACAGCAGCGTCGAGTTCGAGTCCTGGAAATCCTCCAGCCGCCGGACGTTGTCCTCGAGCCGCTCGAGGCGCCGCGTGAGCCGCCGGTTCTCCTTCTCCAGCTGCTCCGGGGAGAGCGGGCCGGCAGGCTCGCTCGTCAAGAGGACGCCGCGTCCGGCTGAGCGGACCCGAGCAGGACCGAGACCATCGTCGCGTTGTGGAATCGGGTCAGGTCGGCCGATGCCATCGGGGCGATCTCGCCCATGCAGTAGAAGCCGCTGACCGGCACGGTCTCCCCGAGCAGCTCGCGGACCAGGTCGATCTCGCGGCCGGCTCGCGTCCCCAGCAGGTACTTGCGGGTGGCGCACGAGAAGAGAAGGGCGCCCTCTGGCCGCGAGCCCGCCGGGAAGCCGGCCAGCGCGTCGGCGATCGAGGCCTTCGTCCCCTCGAAGATCTGGTCCGTCGCGGCGACCGTGATCTGGACCGTCGCGCCCTCCGGGACGGCGCCGAAGAACGCGATCGAGCCCTGCCTCGCGGTCGTAGGTGACGGGCGTCCGGAGGTAGAAGCGCTCCGAGGTCGGCTCCTCGAAGACCGCCAGCGGGTTGGCGATCGGCGGCTGGCCGGCGCCGACGTACCGTTCGTAGAACTCGAGGGCGGGTCGGCCGTCGATCTCGAGGACGGCGGCCGGCGACGATCGCGTGACCGTCGCCCGCGGACCGACCCCGCGCCAGCCGGTCTCGACGCCGAACGAGAACGCCAGCGGGCCCGCGAACAGCAGGATCGCCAGCGAGTCGCCGGCGAGGACGTCGCCCGCGAACTCGCGACCGCTGTTAGCGATCGGGTCGCGAGCCGGATCGCGCGGCGCCGCGCCGCCACCGATGATCGGGATGCCGGGGCCGAGGGCCGTCCGGAGGGCATCGAGGATCACGCTCGCCTCGACCCCGCCGATCGTCGACAGGACGATGCACAGCCGCGGCGGGAGCTGGGTCTTGGCCGTTGCCTCCGCGACGGCCTGCCGCGCGGCGGCGACGGGAGCCGCGGCGAGGTCGCGCCCGAGCCCGACCACGATGTCGATCGAATCCGACGCGAACAGGGCCAGCGACACGGAGTCCTCGCGGAAGCCCAGCACCGAGGACATCTCGCCGCCGGTGCTCGAGCCGGCGAGCTCGATCCCGGGGTAGCGTGCTCCGCACGGCGTCGATCACGGCCTGGTGGTCGACCTCCCAGGCGCTCAACAGCAGGCCGGCCTTGGGGGCCACTCCGGCGAGACCGGCATCGCACTGGGCGAAGACCGCCTCGAGCGCGCTCTCGAGGTCGACGTCGTCGCTGTGGCCGACGGCCATCCGGAACATGGCCGGAGGATACGCCTCCGGCCGCGGTGCACGTTCCCGGCCGCAGCCCTCGGCCGCACGCCCGCGGCGAGCGTGCGACCGCCCTGCGGCACGGGCCGCTCAGGCGTGGATCGCGTCGAGGGTGATCCGGCGGGCGTGGATCCGGCAGATCACCCGCGTCTCGCGCGCCTGCTGCTCGACCGGGTAGATGTAGCCGTAGTAGCGCGGGATGGCGGGTGTACTTCCGGGTCAGCGCGTCGAGATGCTCGAGCGCGCCCGTCGGTGACGAGCTCCGCGTCGCCGCGGACCTGGATGAAGCGGCCCGTGTCGTCGGGGTCGACGACGAGCAGGCTCACCCTCGGATTGGCCAGCAGGTTGCGCCCCTTCCGGCGCTCGAGCGTCGTGTTGACCCGGGCGCACTCGCCGTCGTGGTCGACCCACACCAGGCTCGACTGCGGCTGGCCGTCGGCGCCCATCGTCGTGAGCACGCCGCAGATCGGCCGGGTCAGCAGGTCGAGGTGCGAGGCCGGGATCGGCAGCGTCCCGGCGGCGCGACGAGGGTGGTCATCGCGCGCCTCCGGCTCCGTGGCGTCGAGGGCGACGACGTGGGTCGGCCGGATCCGGCACAGGACCGGGATCTCCGTCTCGGCGAAGTGCGCCGGGATGGCGTCGCCGAAGTAGCGGATCGGCCGGCCCGCGTACTTCGAGGCGAGCGCGTCGAGGTGGTCGGCCGCGCCGTCCTCGGTCATCTCGACGACGGTCCCGCGGACCTCGAGGTAGCGCAGCGGCCGGCGCGGGTCGTAGCAGAGCAGCGTGACCCGCGGGTCGCGGCGCATGTTCCGCTCCTTGGCGAACCCGCGCATCGTGTTGACGCGGACGCACTCGCCGTCGAAGTCGCACCACACGACCGACGTCTGCGGGTAGCCGTCGGGCATGACCGTCGTCAGGGCGGCGACCGGCGGGCACTCGACGAGGTCCCGGTGCGATGCCGGGACTTCAGCGCACGCGCGGTCGCTGACGAGGCCGATCGTTTCCGCGCCTCTCATCTCGCCACATTGGTCCCCGACAGGATCAGCCGGCAGGGCCCTTGGTCACCAAGCCCGGGGACGACGTTTCCCTGCTCGGTTCCGGAGTGGCGCGACGACGAACCGACCGTCCGCGACGAGCGCCGCTATCGCGGCAGCCCGACGGCGACCGCGGCGACGGCGACGCCGATGCCCAGGCTGGCCAGGCCGATCTGGGTCGCCTTCGCGCGGTCCAGGGCGCGAGCTTCCGGGTCCGTCACCTCGTCGACCCGGCCGAGCGGCCCGAAGTTGAACGTGCCGCGGGAGCCGAACCCGGCGCAGAACTTGAGCTGCGCCTGGAGGTAGCCCGACGCCGCCACGGCGGCCGGGAGGGCGATGGTCAGGCGGGCCAGCGGGGGCGCATCGACGGCGACGAGGACGGCGAACAGGCCGATCGTCGCCAGGGCGCCGACGTGGCCGGCGCGGCGCCGGCGGGCGATCTCGGCTTCGCCGATGTTGCAGACGCCCGGCCGATAGCCCGCGTCGGTCGCGGTCGTCCCAGAGCCGCTGGCTGCTGCAACCGCTGACTGGGTCATGACCGTGTCCTCGTCGAATCGGCTGGTGTGAAGCGCCGGCCGCATCGTCGGGATCATCCCGGGCGGGGCGTGGGCGGCTACTCGCTCGTAATGTCGCCGCGATGCTCGGTCCCACGGTATTCGGTACGGCGGAGGACCGCGTTCTTTGCCATCCTTTGAGGGTGAGCCTGGATGGAGCTGGGAACCTCGGAGTCGGCTCGTGGATCGAGCGGCGGTCGAGGATCGCCCCTGATCACGTCGCGCTGATCGCCCGCGGGCGGCCGGTCTCCTATGCCGAGCTGGCCGCGCGGATCCGACGCCTGGCCAACGGCCTGCGCCGTCTCGGGGTCGCTCGTGGGGACCGGGTGGCGTGGCTCGGTCCGAACGACCCGGCCTTCCTCGAGTCGCTCTTCGCAGCCGGCCTGCTGGGTGCCGTCCTCGCGCCGGTGAACCACCGTCTCGACGCTGCCCAGCGGGCGTTCGTCCTGTCGGACACCCGACCGACCGTCCTGCTCGAGCACGATGCGCTCGAGCCGACGCCGACACCCTCGTCGGTCCGGCAGCTCGTCACGGTCGGTGGCTCGCGCACGGACAGTGTCGACTACGAGGCGCTCATCGACTCGTCGCCCGACGAACCCGTCGACGTGGCGGTCGGGCTCGACGACCTGTTCCTGATGCCCCACACCTCGGGTACGACCGGGAACCCGAAGGCGGTGATGCTCAGCCACGGCAACGCCACCTGGAACGTCGTCAACTTCCTGTCCTGCGCCGACTTCCGGGGCGACGACGTCACCATCGCCATCGCGCCGTTCTTCCGCGTGGGCGGCACGGGCGTCAACGTCCTCCCGGTCCTGTTCGTGGGGGGCACGGTCGTCATGCCCGACGACGCCACTCCCGACGGAATCCTGGCGGCCATCGAAGGGCACCGGGTGACCGTCGGCTTCGGCAACCCGGACCTGCTGGATGCGCTGGCTCGCACCGAACGATGGCCGGCGGCCGACCTGTCGTCGATCCGCTTCATCGTCACCGGCGGCGCCCCGGTGCCGGAGCGGCTCATCCGGACGTTCCTCGATCGAGGCGTCACGTTGCTCCAGGGCTACGGCCTGTCGGAGGCGGGACCGCTCGCCCTCCTGATCGACGCGCCTCATGCGCTCGAGAAGATCGGCTCTGCCGGGCGGCCGCCGCTGCTCGTCGACACCCGGATCGTCGACGCCGACAGGGCCGACGTGCCCGTGGGGCACACGGGCGAGCTACTCGTGCGCGGGCCGAACGTCATGCTCGGCTACTGGAACCGGCCGGCCGAGACCGCCGAGGTGCTGATCGACGACGGCTGGCTGCGGACCGGCGACGCTGCACGGGTCGACGACGAGGGGTTCGTCTGGATCGTCGATCGCGTCGAGGCCCGGTTCCGGTCGGCGGGCAGGCTCGTCTACCCCGGTGACGTGGAGCGGGTCCTGATGGAGCACCCGTCGGTCGCCGATGCCGGTGTGGTCGGCGTCCCGGGGCAGGACGGCGATGAGATCGGCGCTGCGTTTGTGGTCCTCGCCCCCGGCCGGACCGCCACGGAACCTGAGCTCATTGCTTTCGGTGCCGAGCGGCTCGGGGAGCACGAGGTCCCGGCGTCGATCACGTTCGTCGAGGCCCTCCCGCGGAACTCGGTCGGGAAGCTGGTCAGGGACGAGCTCCGCTCCCGCGCCCGGACAGCCGACTCCGGCTGAGGCGCATCGCCGCCGGTCGCCGGGCGGCTCAGGCGGCGATGTCGCGGCGGCGCATCCCCCAGCCGGCCAGGGCGAGACCACCGACCGCCAGCACGACGCAAGCCGCCATCCCAGGCCAGTCCCAAATCCCGATCATCGGTTGGCCGAGGTGGGCGGTCAGCGCCAGCTGGTGGAACCAGTCGGGCAGCTTGAACGCCGGGCGCGAGCAGGTCGATGAGGTACGTCACGACGACGATCACGGCCACGATCTCGCCGGCGATCGACGCCCGGAACAGCCCGCCGATCGCGAGGCCGATCCCGACGAGCGCCGCGGTGTAGAGGCCCATCACGATGGTCCCCGCCATCGGGGTGATCGCATCGCTCCCGGCGGCGAGCGCACCGAGACCGATGCCCGAGGGCCAGACGATCGCTCATCGACGACGATCGCGACGATAGACCCCGACCCCGCTCCGGACCGCCCAACGTGCCCGGGCGAGCGGCGACGCGAGGATCAGCTCGAGGCGTCCGGAGGTCTCGTCGGAGGCCCAGCCGGCGACGAGCGTCGCGGCCGCGAAGCCGACGACGATGAACCCGAGCTCGACGAAGACCAGCTGCAGGAAGCCACCGGCCGTCGTCAGGTCGATGTTCGGGAAGACGGCCGCCAGGACGTTCATGATGTCGGGCGACGTCGAGCAGCGAATCGGCGAGCGAGCGACTCGCGGCTGCCGATGATGAGCCCGAAGATCCCGAGGCCGATGCCCCAGGCCAGCGCGAGCGGCAGCCGCTCGCCGAACGAGCGCCCGATCGGGCCGTCCTGGCCGAGCAGCACCGCCGGCATGGCCGGGCAGGCCGGATGGGCTCGTCGCGCCGAGGTCCCGCCGGGCGAAGGCCTCGACGCCGACCGCGAGCAGGACGACCGCGACGATCGCGACCGGCACGAGCGACGCCCAGTCGTACTGGCCGGCGAGCGGCAGGTGATTGGCCGTCCACGCCCACGGCGTCAGGTTCGCGATGCCGCCGAAGGCCGGGCACCGACGCCGCGTAGTTGCTCAGGATGTAGCCGCCGAACAGGAGGGCGCCGGCGATCCCGGCCGCCGGCGCGCGGCCGAGGAACGGTGCCAGGGCGAACGCGAGCCCGCCGAAGGCGAGCGCCATCGAGCCCGACCCACAGCGCGAAGCCGACCGCCGCCTGGACGGGGATCTCGTCGCCGGGGCAGGCTCCCGAAGGCGGACCCGACGACGATCGTGGCGAGCGCGAAGATCACGACGACGAGCGACCATCACCGTCAGGTGGGCGGCGAGCTTCTCGAGCGCGATGCGGCGCTTCCCGAACGGGGTGGCGGCGACGAACTCGAGGCTGCCGCGGCGCGCCTCGCTCGCGAGCGTGCCGGACAGGGCGAGGATCGACCAGAGGGCGACGATCCAGCAGGAAGACCGGGCCGTACTTCCACTGGATGTAGCCGCCCAGCGTCCCGACGTTGACGGGGTTGCCGGCGAGGCCCTGAGGCCGCGCCGCCGAGCTCGTTCGCCAGGCGCGACGATCTCGTCGCGGGCTTCCGGCGTCGAGAAGACGTTGGGGATGGCCGCGCCGACGGCGAGCATGAACCCGCCGAGCAGGCCGGCCACGATGATGAACGGCGAGGCGCGAGTCGCGGAGCGTCTTGGCGTAGACGCTGCCGAGGCCGTAGATCCGGCTCCAGGTCGAGACCGGCGTCAGGCCGGCCGACGGCGGGACGCGGCCGAGCTCAGCGGTCATGGTCGGCCACCTCGACGCGCCTCGCGGCCGTACTGGGCGAGGAACGTCTCCTCGAGCGTCGGCTCGCGGCTGACGAAGTCGACGCAGCTCGTAGCGCGCGGCGGCCTGCACGACCGGCGCGATCGAGCCCGACACCCGCATCCGGAGCCGGTGGTCCTCGGCCGCGACGTCGCTGACGCCCGGGCAGCGCCTCGAACTCCGCGGTCGGGACCGGCCCGGCGAACCGCAGCTCGACCTGGTGGTGGGCGAGGTCGCGCAGCGCCTCGACCCGGTCGACCTTGACGAGCCGGCCCTCGCGGATGATCGCCACCCGGTCGCAGGTCCGCTCGACCTCGCTGAGGATGTGGCTCGACAGGAAGACCGTCCGGCCCTCGGCCTTCGCCTCGCGGACGAGCGCGTAGAACGATCTGCTGGACGAGCGGGTCGAGCCCCGAGGTCGGCTCGTCGAGGATCAGCAGCTCGGGCCGGTGCTGGAGGGCGATGACGAGGCCGATCTTCTGCTTGTTGCCCTTCGAGTACTCCTTGAACCGGCGCGACGGGTCGATGTCGAAGCGCTCGATGAGCGAGGCCTGGTAGGCCGTGTCGACGCCGCCCCGCAGGTTCGCGAAGTAGCGCGAGCGTCTGGCCGCCGGTCAGCCGGTCGTAGAGGCGTGAACTCGCCCGGGATGTAGCCGATCCGGCGATGGATCGCGACCGGGTCGACGGTCGTCTCGATGCCGAAGACCGTGGCCCGGCCGCTCGTCGGCCGGATGTGGTCGAGCAGCGTCCGGATCGTCGTCGTCTTGCCGGCGCCGTTCGGGCCGAGGAAGCCGAACACCTCGCCCTGCGTCGACCTCGAGGTCGACGTCGACGATCCCGCGGTGGGAGCCGTAGGACTTGGTGAGCTTCTCGGTCTCGATGATGGCGGTCATGGCGCTCCTTTCCGGTCTGGCGCGTCAGTCGAACCACTGGCGGAGGGTGGCCTCGTCGAAGCCAGCGGAGCGACCCCGCGGGAGCGCCCAGGATCCGCTCGAAGGCCTCGCGGTAGGCGCCGAGGGTGCGCTCGACGTCGTCGAACGGGATCGGCCCGGCCTGGCGGGCGACGAACAGGTCGACGGCCGCCTCGTTGGCGCCCTGGATGAGCGACACGAGGACGCGCGCGGCGTGGTCGGGCGAGCGCGACGGTGAACGTGCCCTCGGCCGACGCCCTGCCGATGATCGTGGCCAGCAGCGGCGTCAGGCGTCGGGACGACGCCCTGCCGGAACTTCTCGCGAACGATCGCGTTGTCGTCGGACAGCCAGACTCGCAGGACGGCCAGCATGAGCTCCGTCCGCTCGGCCTTCCAGCGGGCGATGCCCGCGAAGACGCCGTCGAACTTCTCGATGGCCGACAGGTCCGGATCGGCCACGACCGGGTCGCGACCGGCCGTGGCGGTCGTCGACCATGCGCTCGATGACGGCGTCGAGCAGGGCCGCCTTCGAGTCGAAGTAGTGGTAGAAGGCGCCCCTCGAGGCGTCGAGCTCGTCGAGGACGTCCTGGACGCTCATCTGCTCGTAGCCCTTCGTCTGGATGAGGCGCTGGGCGGCGTCGACGAACGCGTCGCGGCGGACGGCGTGGACTGCCACGGTTGAGCGTACGCGCCATGGCCTGGCCTCCAATGACAGACCGACTGTCGGTCTGATAATAGCGCACTCCCAGCGAGAGCGACATCCCGCCGTTCGGTGGGGCCCCAGGTGTCGCCCGCCGCGGCAGCCGCTCGGCAGGTCACAAACACTTGACACACATTTGACAAGTGTGGTCATCGTGGTGGATCATGCGCAACAGACATTGTACAAACCATGGACGTTGAGAGCCCCTCGCGCCCGTGTCACCGACCGACCAGTTGGAGCATGGCCATGCCCGTCCTGCGCGAGCAGATCGAAACCAGCCTGGACATCGAGGCGGCCTTCGGGTTCGTCGCCGACTTCGCCAACTCGAGCCAGTGGGATCCCGGGGTCGCATCGTCGGAGCGGCTCGACGACGGCCCGCTCGGGGTCGGCGCCCGCTACCGCCTCGGCATCCGACGGCGCGGACGGGTCGTTCCGATGGAGTACCGGATCACGTTCCTCGCTCCGCCGTCCCGGGTCGTGCTCGTCGGCGAGGGTTCCGGGGTCCTCGCGACCGATGACATCCGGTTCGAGTCGACGGACGCCGGGACGCGGATCGACTACATCGCCGACATCCGCCTGCGGGGCCTGCTTCGCCTGGCCGAGCCCTTCGCCGGCGGGGCGTTCGCCAGGATCGCTCGCGACGCGCGCGACGGGATGGAGCGCGCGCTCGACGAGCGGGCCGACGCGGCCCGGCCGGGACGTCGCGTGAACATCGCCGTCATCGGGGCCGGCATCAGCGGCCTGACCGCCGCCTACGCCCTGCGCCACGACCACGACGTCACGGTCTTCGAGCAGGATCCGCTTGCCGGGGGTCACACGAGGACCGTCGTCGTCGACACGCCGGATGGGCCGGTGCCGGTCGATACGGGCTTCATCGTCTACAACGAGAAGACCTACCCGCGGTTCGTCGGACTCCTGGCCGAGCTCGGGGTCGAGACGCAGGCCAGCGACATGTCGCTCGGGTCAGCCTGCCGGTCGTGCGGGATCGCCTTCAGCTCGCGGGGAGCCCGTGGCTTCTTCGCCGATCCGGCGACGCTCGGACGCCCGGTCCACTGGCGGATGTTCGCCGACATCGGCCGGTTCTACCGGGACGCCCGCCGGACCCTCGACGCCCAGGAGCCCTCGCGGATGACCCTTGCCGAGTGGCTTGACGAGCGCGACTATGGGCGCGGCTTCCGGGACCACTTCCTGGTCCCGATCACCTCGGCGGTCTGGTCGACCGCACCGGACCGGATCCTCGAGTTCCCGATCGACTACCTCCTGCGCTTCCTCGACAACCATGGGCTCATCGGCCGTCGTCGTTCCCTCCAGTGGCGCACGATCCGGGGTGGCTCGCACAGCTACGTGCGCCGGATCGTCGAGCGCCTGCCGGCCGGAGCCGTCCGGACGGGAACCGCGGTCGGCGCCGTGGTTCGCGGCCCGTTCGGGGTCACGATCCGGACGACGGACGGTCGGTCGGAGCGCTTCGACGGCGCGGTCATCGCCGTCCACGCGGACGAGGCGCTCGCGCTGCTGGCCGACGCGGACGAGCGCGAGCGGCGCACGCTCGGGGCGTTCGAGTACTCGACCAACCAGGTCGTGCTCCACACCGACGAGAGGATCCTGCCGGCGCGCCGCCGGGCCTGGGGATCGTGGAACATCGACACGGTCGACTGCCGCCGTCCGGGCGAGGCGTTGACGATGACCTACCACATGAACCGGCTCCAGGCGCTCCCAGGTCCGGTCGAGTACTGCGTGTCGGTCAACCCGGGCCGGGAGATCCGCCCCGAACGCGTGATCGTCGAGCGGGCGTTCAGCCACCCGCTCTACACCTTCAGCACGCTCGACGCACAGGCCGGGCTGCGAGCCCTGCAGGGACATCGGCGCACCTGGTTCGCCGGCGCCCATCTCGGCTATGGCTTCCACGAGGACGGCTGCCGCTCCGGCTTCGAGGTCGCCGAGTTGATCGCGGACGCTGCGATCGAGCAGGCGGCATGAGCTCGTCCCTCCTCGTCGGCAAGGTCCGCCATCGGCGGGTCCGCCCGCGCGCCTACGAGCTCGAGCACTCGGTCTACTACTTCGCCCTCGACCTGGGCGAGCTGGACCGCGTCATCGGGTCGCTCCGCCTGGTCAGCCGGAACCGCAGGAACGTCGTCACGTTCCGCGACGCGGACCACCTGCCCGAGCCGGCTACCGACATCGACGCCGCGATCCGGACCCACCTGCGAGATGAGGGCATCGACGCCGCGGGTTGGGGGGTGACGCTCGTGACCAACCTGCGCATCCTCGGCTACGTCTTCAACCCCGCCAGCTTCTATCTGTGTCGCGATCGATCGGGGGTGCTGCGGGTGGTCGTCGTGGAGGTCCACAACACGTTCGGCGAGCGGCACCTCTACACCCTCCAGCCGGAGCGAGAGGGTGCCGCCTTCGTCGCGTCGATGGACAAGGCCTTCTACGTCTCGCCGTTCATCGACATGGAGGCGAGCTACACCGTCCACGTCAGGGATGGCGATGCGGGGCTGCGGATCGCGATCGAGGAGCGCGAGGCCGGGCAGCCGCTCCTGACCACGAGCCTGGTCCTCGAGCGCATCCCGCTGACCGACGCCAACCTGGGCCGGCTGCTCCTGCGCCACCCGCTGGTGACGCACAAGACGATCGGGCTGATCCACTGGCACGCCCTTCGGCTCTGGCTGCGCGGCGTCCGGTTCCGCCGCCATCGCCCGGTCGCCTCATGAGCCAGGGATCGACCGGGATCCGACCGGCGGCCGGATCCCGCGCGCTGCTCGAGCGGACGGCCCGGCGCCTGACGATCAGGCGATCGCGCGGCGGATCCGGGTGGGGCGGCTGACGATCGTCCTGCCCGACGGGTCGCGACACGCCTTCGGCGCGCCCGCGGTCGCAGCCGACGGCGGAGATGCACATCCACGACACGGCAGCCCTCGCCCGGATGCTCCTCGGCGGGGAGACCGGGGCAGGGGAGGCCTACATGGACGGCCACTGGAGCAGTCCCGACATGCCCCGCCTGCTCCGCCTGGCGGCCCTGAACCGGGAGGCGCTCGCGCTGTCCGCCGGGTGGTGGCGCGTCCCGCTCCAGGTTCCGCGCACCATCGCCCACCGGCTCAGACGGAACTCGGTGGACCAGAGCCGGCGGAACATCGCCGCCCACTACGACCTGGGCAACGACTTCTACCGCCTGTTCCTCGACGAGACGATGACCTACTCCTGCGCGGTGTTCGCCTCTCCGGACCAGTCGCTCGCCGATGCCCAGCGGAACAAGTACCGGGTCATGGCGGAGCGGGCCGGGCTCGCCGCCGGGATGCACGTCCTCGAGATCGGGACCGGCTGGGGCGGCTTCGCGCTCTACGCGGCGGGAGAGCTTGGCTGTCGGGTCACGACGATCACGATCTCGAACGCCCAGCGTGACCTCGCCATGGCCCGCGTCCGGGCCGCCGGCCTGGAGGATCGCGTCCGGGTCGAGCTCCGTGACTACCGCGAGGTGGACGGCACCTACGACGCCGTCGTCTCGATCGAGATGCTCGAGGCCGTCGGGGCGGAGTACTTCGAGACGTTCTTCGAGGCCTGCGACCGGGCTCTGGCCCCCGGTGGGAAGATGAGCCTCCAGGTCATCACCTTCCCCGACGTGGCGTATGAGCCGCAGCGGCGCGGGGCCAACTGGATCCAGACCTACATCTTTCCGGGCGGCCTGCTCCCGTCGCTGGCCGTGATCGAGCGGGCGACGCGCCGGACGAACCTGCTCATCACGAGCAGCCAGGACATCGGCGCCCACTACGTCCGGACGCTGGCGGCCTGGCGCTCCGGGTTTCTCGCCGAGCTCGACGCGGTCCGGTCGCAGGGCTTCGACGAGCGCTTCATCCGGATGTGGGAGTACTACCTCGCGCTGAGCGAGGCCGGGTTCGCGACCGGCCTGTGCCAGGACCAGCAGATCGTCCTCGAGAAGCGACGCGGCCTCGCCTGACCACGATCGGGCGTCCGGTCAGCGATCGGTGCCCGGAACCCGGGCCGGTTCCAACGCGGCCCGGAGTGCGTCGACGGCCGCCGGCAGCTCGGCCGGCAGCCGGATCGCGCCGTCCCTGGCCGAGCCGCTCGGTGCTGCCCGGCCTCCGAAGGCGATGAGCAGGCTGGGGCGCGCGGCGTGAAGCGCCGCGGCGACTCGCCGGGCCGGATCGACGTCCGCCGGCGTCACCACGCCGATGACCGCCGCCCGTGCGGCGAGGTGGACCGCCGCCTCGATCCAGTCCTGGACCGGCAGGTCCGGCCCGAGGTAGACGAGCGGCAGGCCGGCGCGCCGCGCGGCGATGCCGAAGGCCAGCGCGCCGAGCTCGTGGCGGGCACCCGGCGGGAGTCCCACGAGCACCAGGTCGCGCTCGTGCGGCGGACGGCCGGCCGCAATGAAGGCCGTGCCGAGCCGGCGCAGGACGGCGTGGCTCGCGGCGTGCTCGGCCGCGACGTCGACCCGCCCGGCCGCCCACGCGTCGCCGAGGGCGACGAGCGCCGGCATCACGAGCTCGGCGGCGACGTGCTCGAACGTCCCGAGGGCAAACATCTCGTCGAGGACCGCCTCGACCCTGGGCTCGTCGAGGTCGGCCGCGGCGGTCACGAACCGATCGACCAGGTCGTCCGCCCGGTCCGTCGGTTCGGCCCCGGTCGGCAGGCTGCCGACGATGGTCCGCACCGTCTCGGCGTCGGCCGTGCGAAGCGTGGCCGCGGCTGCGCGCGGGGACCAGCCGTCGTCGACCAGGCGTCGCATCGCCCTGAGCCGCGCGATGGAGGCGTCGTCGTAGAGTCGGTAGCCCGCGTCGGTCCGGGCGGGGTCGACGATCCCGTAGCGCCGCTCCCAGGCGCGGAGGAGCGGCACGGAGACACCGGCCCGGCTGGCGGCCTGCTTGATGGTGTACATGGTCTGTCCAACATACCACGGATCGAACCCTTGACAAAGAGGGCGCGTCCGGCGCGGAACTGCCGAGACCCCCTCGACGACACCTACCACGATCCAGGCCGCGGCGGGCGGTCGGGCCGACCGGCGATCCGGCGACTGCCGGCGGGTGGTCCGATGCGGATGTGGGCGCCTGGGTGGGCTGCGGCATCCCGATCGTCATCCGTCCTCGATGGGACCCCCCGGTGCCAGTGCGCCCCACGCCGCTCGGTGCTCGCACGCACATGGGCCGCCGGGTGACCAACAGCCCGGGTTCGTGGCGACCCGCGGCCGAGTATGAATCACGCGCACTCATCCGCTCCGGTCTCCGGGGCAACTACCTCGCCGCCTGTATCGGCGTCGGGGCCACGACGGGCAGGACGCATGCTGACTCCGGGCCGCCGAAGGGCAACCATTCGGTCGATCGCCTCCGTCGCGCTGGCGACGGGCATCCTCGCCGCCTACGCCTTCCCGCTGGCCGCGCCCGCGTATGCCGATTGGCCGGAGACGGCCCACGCCCTCGACGTCGAGCCGGAGACCGACTCGGGTCCCGCCGGGACGACGTTCACCCTGACCGCGACCGTCTACGACGACGACGGCCAGATCTTCTCTGGTCCAGGGACGGACACCGAGGTCCGCTTCTACTTCCGGCGCGGCAGCCCGAACGATCCGCACCGGCGCGGCGCCGACATGACCTGCCGGACCGGGACCGACGGCACGTGCTCTGTCAGCTACCAGGGCGATGACGTCGGCACCGACTCGATCTGCGGCGTCGTCACCACATCCGCGTGGTGGCGGACGTGTCGTGAGCCGGTTGATGCGCCCGAGCGTGACAACCTGAGCCGACCGCGTCCAGCGGACGGTGACCGCGGATCCTGATCCGACGCCGACCCCCGACCCGACCGCCGACCCCGACCCGACCGCCACCCCGACGCCGAGCCGACCGCCACCCCGACGCCCGACCCGACCGCCACCCCGACCCCGGAGCCGACCCCGACGCCGACGGCCACGCCCGAGCCCGACGCCGACCCCGACGCCGACGCCCGACCCCGACGCCCGACGCCCACCCCGACGCCGACGCCCACCCCGAGCCCGACGCCCACACCGACGCCGACTCCGACCCCGACCGCCAGCCCGACGCCGACTCCGACCCACACTCCGAGGCCGACCCCGACGCCCACCCCGACGCCGACGCAGGCGCCGACCCAGGCCCCGACCCAGGCCCCGGTGCCGACGCCGAGCGTGGCACCGACACCAACCGCGGAAGCGACCCCGGCCCCGACGCCCACCCCGACCCCTGAGCAGCAGCCCACCGCGGCTCCGACTGAGCGACCGGCTGAGCCTCCCGCAGTCGCGCTCGGTTCGACGGGTGGACGACCGTCCCCCGGACCGCGACCGGGGACCGGTGGCGAGTCCTCGACCGGGAAGACCGACCCCACCGTCGACGTCCCGAAGGTCGTGAACGACGTGACGAAGACGGTCGTGACGGGCGTACGAACCGTGGTGAAGCCGACCGTCGCGGCAGCCGTCGCGAGCACGTTCAGCTTCCCGCTCGTCCTCATGGTGTTCGTGTTCGTCTTCCTGCTGGCCCAGTCGCGAGTCGATCGGCTCGACCCGAAGCTGCGGACGAAGGCCGAGGCCGATCTCGGCTTCGAGGACGAGGACCGGCTGTGACCGCTCAGTCGGCCGTCTCCGCCCGGGTCCTCGCGTCCAAGGCCGGCGAGGCCGTCGAGCGCCTGCCACAGCCCGCGCCCCAGGTGCGCGCGGACTTCACCTCGCTGGGCGATCGGATGAGCTACCTGCTGATCCTCCGCCTGGCGATCGGCGCCATGATCGCGATCTGGGCCGTCCTCCGTCCCGAGGCGCTCGTCGTGCCGTTCGCGACCGTCAGCAGCTGGATCGTCGCCTACCTGGTCATCGCCGTTGCCGGCGAGTGGGTCCGGCGCCGGACGTCCCGGTTCGACTACGCGATCCTCACTGCGCTGCTGCTCATCGACGGGCTGTTCCTGGCCTGTGCCATGTACGCGACCGGCGGGACCCAGAGCCCGATCCGGTTCGTCGTCTACCTCCAGCTCGTCGCGCGTCTCCCTCCTCGCCTCCTACCGGACCGGCCTGAAGATGGCCCTGTGGGACTCGCTCCTCCTGTTCGTCGTCCTCTACGCCCAGGCGGCCAGGCTCGTCTCGCCGGTCGACGTCGCCCCGGGCGTCGCCATCGAGTTCGACCGGATGCCGGTCCTCAACGTGACCTCGTTCTGGCTGTTCGCGATCGCGACCTCGATCTTCTCGGCGATCAACGAGCGCGAGCTGCGCCAGCGCCGGGCCGACCTCCAGGCACTCGTCGACGTCGGTACCCGGCTCGATGCGGTGGCCGACGCCGTCCGCCAGTCGACGATCGTCCTCGACGCGCTCGTCGAGCGGTTCGGGTTCGAGCGCGGCCTCCTCCTCGGCGAGTCCGACGGCCGGGTCGTCGTCCTGGCCACCCACGGCACGCCGGAGCCCCCGACCACCTCGAGCGAGGCGGACTGGATCGTCCGGCGCGCCTGGGAGCGGCGCGAGCTCCTGCCGGTCAAGCGCCTGGACCCCGCTCGCGACCCGTTCCTGGCCGGTCTCCTCCCCGACGCTCGCAACGTCCTCGTGGCGCCGATGATCGCCGACGGCCGGACCGTCGGGGCGATCGTCGTCGAGCACCGGGCGCGGCGGCGGACGGGGGTCGAGCGCCGGGTCGCGGCGATGCTCGGCCAGTTCGCGGCGATCGCCGCGCTCAACCTGCGCAATGCGGTCCTCCTCCAGCACGTCCAGGACCTGGCCGAGCGCGACTCGCTGACCGGCGCGGCCAACCGGCGGATGTTCCAGCTGGCCCTCGAGCGCGTCCTCCAGGCGGATCGGCCGAACCGGCCGGCGGACGCCGTCACCGCCGTCCTGTTCCTCGACCTGGACGACTTCAAGGTCGTCAACGACACGCTCGGGCACGCCGCCGGCGATGCGCTCCTCGTCGCGGTCACCGAGCGGATCATCGGGACTCGTCCGCCAGGGCGACCTGGTCGCCCGGCTCGGCGGCGACGAGTTCGCGGTCCTCATCGACGACGACTCCGCAGCTCAGCCGCGCCCGGAAGATGGCCGGCCGCCTCGTCTACGAGCTGCGGGCCCCCTACGTGTTCGGCGACAAGCACGTCGTGGTGACCGCCTCGGTGGGGATCGCCAGCGCCCGGGACGCGGTCTCCGGCGCCGCCGACCTGGTCCGCAACGCCGACGTCGCGATGTACATGGCCAAGGCCAACGGCAAGTCCGGCTTCGCGATCTTCGACCCGGGGATGCACGAGGCGATGCGCGAGCGCCACGAGCTCAGCGTCGATCTCCAGCGGGCGGTCGACCTCGACCAGCTCGGGCTGCTCTACCAGCCGATCGTCGACCTCGCGAGTGGCGGCCTCGTCGGCGTCGAGGGCCTCGTCCGCTGGACCCACCCGACCCACGGGCTGATCATGCCCGACCGGTTCATCGAGATCGCCGAGGAGACGGGCTCGATCCTGCCGATCGGGCGGTGGGTCCTCCGGGCCGCCTGCCTCGAGGCGGCTCGCTGGATCGAGGAGGAGCTCGTTCCCGCGGGGACGTTCGTCAGCGTCAACGTCTCCGCCCGTGAGATCCAGCAGCTCGGGTTCGTCGACGGGGTCAAGGCAGTCCTCGGCGAATCGGGGCTCGATCCGACCCGGCTGACCCTCGAGATCACCGAGACCGCGCTGCTCAAGGCCAACCCGGCCACCGTCGCGACGCTCCATGCGGTCCGGGCGCTCGGTGTCAGGACGGTCATCGACGACTTCGGGACCGGCTACTTCTCGCTGAGCCACCTGCGCCAGTTCCCGGTCGACGCGCTCAAGATCGCCAAGGAGTTCGTCCAGGACACCGACGCGGCGTCGAAGTCGTCGGCGCTCGCCGGGGCGATCGTGGCGATGGGCCGCTCGCTCGGGATCGAGACGATCGCCGAGGGGATCGAGACGGTCGAGCAGGCCGACCGGATGCGCTCCCTCGGCTGCCTCCTCGGCCAGGGCTTCGTCTTTGCGGTCCCCATGTCAGAGGCCGACCTGCTCGCGCGTTACCGCGGCGGGGAGGCCATCAACTCGCCGGCTACGGAGTCGGCCACGGCGCGGGGTCGAGCCTCAGCCTCGTCCCGGCGCCGCGCCACTCCGCAGCCGGCGGCCAGCCCGGCCGCGTCGCGCCGGGGGACGACGCTCCGCCCGGCCGCCAGCTCGTAGGTCACCCGGCGCGGCCGGTCTCCCGGGACGCGCTCGTGATCAGGCGGGGACCGCGACCCGGGCCTCGCTGATCGGCATCTCGATCTCGGTCCGATAGAGGGTCGCTGGGAGCTCGCTCTCGGGGCCGGTCAGATAGGTCTCGCGGACCGGTCCGGCCGGCTCGCGGCCGTGGTCGTCGATCCACTCGGTGAGGGCCTGGTAGGCCCCGCCCAGCTCCTCGTACGGGCCGACGTGGATCGTCCGCGCGACGGTCGCCGGGTGGAGCTTGCGGATGCGGACCGGCGCCGCCGGCGCGATCCGCCGGGCGATCGGTGCGCAGACCTCGGCGTCGATCCCATCGGGGCCGAACTGGTGGTAGATCACGAACGGCGCCGCGGTCGACTCGACGCCGAGCTTGGCAAGGTGGCCGTAGATGTGGCCGAACGACTCGCCGATGAAGAGTGGGATCCCGCCCGTGTCGAGCCGCCGGCGGACCGACGCCACCCACTGGGCCGGGACGTCGAGCACGCTGACCTCGTAGAACATCGGCTGGTACCTCCTGCGGGCTGGGTTCGGATCGGTTCGCAACCACGAATCCTCGCCTACGCACCGCCCGCAGCGCATCTGCCGAAGGTCACCTCCGCTCGGGCGAGGCGCTCGAGTCCGAATCTCTGATCGGTCTTCCCCCCGGAAGGGGTCCGAAGGGCACTCGACCGCTCGGCCGGAGACGCTGAGACTCGGAGCAGGACTTCGAAGCCGAGCACTGCCGTGTCCTCGATCCTCACCCCGGTCCCGCCTCCACCGACCCTCGAGCCGCCCCCGCAGCCCCCACCGACCGAGACCCCGCCCCCCGCGCCGGTCGCGGCCCCCTCGTCACTCGACCCGGTCCTCCGCTGCACCGACCTGCGCAAGCGGTTCGGCGATCGTCAGGCGGTCGACGGCGTCGGCTTCACGATCGCCCCCGGCGAGACGTACGGGCTGCTCGGCCCGAACGGCGCCGGCAAGACGACGACGATCTCGATGATCTGCGGGATCCTCGCCCGCGACGGTGGCGACATCCTCCTCGAGGGCCAGCCGCTCCAGCCGAACCGCACCGCCCTCAAGGGCGAGATCGGCTACGTCCCCCAGGACCTGGCCATCTACCCGGACCTGAGCGCCCGCGAGAACCTTGCCTTCTTCGGCCGGCTGTACGGGCTCAAGGGCGCGACGCTCCGGACGCGGATCGACGAGGTCCTCGAGATCGTCGACCTGTCCGACCGGGCGAAGGAGCGGACGGACAAGTACTCGGGCGGGATGAAGCGCCGCCTGAACATCGCCATCGGGCTGCTCCACCGGCCGCACCTGCTCGTGCTCGACGAGCCGACAGTCGGGGTCGATCCGCAGAGCCGGAACGCCATCCTGACCAGCGTCGAGGCGCTCAGCGCGGAGGGGATGGGGATCCTGTACACGACCCATTACATGGAGGAGGCGGAGCGGCTGTGCGACCGGGTCGGGATCATCGACCAGGGTCGGATCATCGCCGAGGGCACGCGGCGCGAGCTCGTCGCCCTCGTCGGCGGAGTCGACCGGGTCACCCTCGTCGCCGGTGGTGACGTGCAGGCCGCCGCGGCCGTCGTCCGGGCGATCCCCGGGGTCAGGAGTGCGACGCCGCGCGAGGGCGGGATCGACCTCCTCGTGGTCGAGGCACGCCGGCTCCTGCCGCGGTTGCTCGAGGCGGTCTCGGACGACGGGGTCACGGTCCGCTCGGTCGAGGTCGATCGAGCCCGACCTCGAGGCCGTCTTCCTCCACCTGACCGGCAAGGCGCTGCGGGACTGAGGCGGAGGCCGTCGTGCGCGCCGCCCTGCTCATCGCCACGCGGATCCTGCGCCAGCGGCTGCGCGACCGCTCGGCGATCATCTTCGCCGTCATCACGCCGCTCGGCCTGGCGATTGCCTTCGCGGCGATCATCCCCGACTACCGCCAGCCGTTCCACACCACGATCGCCGTCGTCGACGAGGACGGCGGGCAGCTCTCGACCGCCCTGACCGACGAGGCCCTCGGTCGGCTGGTCGGCGCCGGGATCGTCGACGTCGCCCGGGTCGACGGCGAGGCTGCGGCGCGGGAGGAGGTCGCCGCAGACCGAGCGGGTGCCGCGGTCGTCATCCCGGCGGGGTTCACGGCCGCGATCCAGGCGGGCCGCCCGACCGAGGTCCGCATCCTCGGCGGGACGAGCCTGATCGCCCGCGAGGTGGCGCGCCAGGCCGTCACCCGATTTGCCGACGAGGTCGACGCTGTCCAGCTGACGGTGGCCACCCTCGGCCAGACGGCCGGGACCGTGGACCCGGCCACGATCGGGGCGATCCAGCAGGCCGTCCTGTCCGGCAGCCCGATCGTCGTGGCCGAGGCATCGGCGGCCAAGCGCCAGGCGTCGATGGCGACGTTCTACGGCGCGGCGATGGCCATCATGTTCGTCTTCTTCGCCGTCCAGTACGGCGCGCTGGCCCTGCTCGGGGAGCGCCAGGCCGGGACGCTGAACCGCCTGCTGGCGGCGCCGATCCGCCCGTCGTCGATCCTGCTCGGCGGGTCGATCGCGGGGTTCGCGCTCGGGATCATCGCCATGACGACGCTGGTCGTCGCCACGACGCTGCTCGTCCACGCCAGCTGGGGCTCGCCGGAGCTCGTCGCCGTGCTCATCGTCAGTGTCGCCTTCGCCGCGACCGGGATCTCGACGCTCGTGGCGACCCTGGCCAAGACCGCCGAGCAGGCCGGCGGGCTCAACGCGATCGCCGCTCTCAGCATGGCCGCGATCGGCGGCGTGTTCATCCCGCTGAGCCAGGCGCCCGAGCTGCTGGCCAGGGTGTCGCTCATCACCCCGCACGCCTGGTTCCTGCGGGCGATCGACACCCTGGCCGTGCCGACCGCCGGCCTGGCCGAGATCATGCCCTCGGTGGTCGTCCTCCTGGCGATGGGGCTGGTCGCCGGCTCGATCGGCCTCTTCCGGGCGCGCGGCTCGCTGGTGGCGACATGAAGGCCCTCGTCATCGCCCGGCTCAACATGGTCCGCACGTTCCGTGACCGGATGAGCCTGTTCTTCATCCTGGTCCTGCCGATGATCCTGATCGTCGTCCTCGGGATGACCTACGGCGGGATGAACGCGGCCCGGGTCGGGATCGCCGACGAGGACGGCGGGCCGCTCGCGAGCGACCTGGTGTCCGGGATGACCGCGACTGACATCCGGCTCGACGTCCGGCGCTACGGCACCGCCGACGAGCTGCGCGATGCCGTCGAGCGCGGGTTCGTCGAGCTCGGCCTGGTCATCCACGCCGGCTACGACGCGGCGCTCCGGAACGGCGGCTCCGGTTCGCTCGAGTACGTCGCCCAGCCGGCCAGCGTGGCCAGCGCCGTCCGGACGGCCCTCGACACGGCGATCGCCAGGCAGACGGCGCTCGTCCAGGCGGCGCGCTACAGCGCGACCGCGCGGGGGATCCCCTTCGACCAGGCGCTCGCAACGGCGCGCGATCGCGAGCCGTCGGTGGCCGGTGTCGGCGTCGCCCTCGAGGCCATCGGCGACCAGGCGGCGAACCCGAGTGGCTTCGCCCTCGGTGCCCAGAGCCAGGTCATCCTGTTCATGTTCCTGACCTCGATGACCGGTGCCGTGGCGCTGATCTCGACCCGCCAGCTCGGCATCGCCCGGCGCGAGTTCTCGACGCCGACGAGCGCCGGCACGATCGTGTCCGGCGAGGCGCTCGGCCGGTTCGCCTTCGCCCTGTTCCAGGGCGTCTTCATCGTCGTCGCGTCGGCCATCCTGTTCGGGGTGGACTGGATCGACCCGCTGGCGACCGGCGCGATCATCGTCTCGTTCGCGCTCGTGGCCGCCGGTGCCGCGATGCTGGTCGCGACGGTCGTATCCAACGAGCACCAGCTGAGCGCGGTCGGTCCGGCGCTCGGGATGCTCCTGGCCCTGCTCGGTGGGGTGATGGTCCCGCTCGAGGTCTTCCCGCCGGCGATGCGGACGCTGTCCCACGTGACCCCCCACGCCTGGGCGATCGACGCCTTCCACGACCTGCTCCTCAACGGGGGAGGGCTGGTCCGGATCCTGCCCGAGGTCGCGGTGCTCCTCGGCTTCGCGGCGGTCCTCCTGGCGCTCGCCGTCGTCCGCTTCCGCCGCCAGCTCACCGGCGGAGCCATCTGAGGCGGGCCCCGGGCGTCCCGACGCGTCCCTCGTCACCGGTCCGACAGGCAGGTCCCGTCATCGTCAGCGTGGGTCGCCGATCGCCGGGTTCCCCCCGCCCGGCGGTCGGGCCCGCGGCCGTGACGTCCCAGCGGGTCCTCAGGACACTCTCAGACTCGGCGTGCGACCATCTCGCGCCGAGGTAGCACTCAGCGAGGGAGCCCGCCGCCAACCGACGACCTGATTCCGCGCCCGAGCCCAGGGGCCCGTGGAGGTTCCGATGACCGACCCGACCCGTGAGCTCAAGCCGGTGGCCGGCGCCCCCGAGGCGCCCCGGATCACTGCCGACGCGCCACGCTCCATCCCTCACGCTCCAGCCACCCCCGACGTCCCCGTCGCCCTCGACGGGCGCACGACGAGCGAGGCCGTCCTGTACGAGATCCGGCGGGTCATCGTCGGCCAGGACGCGATGCTCGAGCGCGTCCTCGTCGCCCTGCTGGCCGGCGGCCACCTCCTCCTCGAGGGCGTCCCCGGGCTGGCCAAGACGCTGACGATCAAGACCCTCGCCGACGTCCTCGACTCGTCGTTCCGGCGGATCCAGTTCACGCCCGACCTCGTCCCGGCCGACCTCATCGGCACCCGGATCTACCGGCCCGACCGGGGCGGCTTCGAGACCGAGCTCGGCCCGGTGTTCTGCAACTTCCTGCTCGCCGACGAGATCAACCGCGCCCCGGCCAAGGTCCAGTCGGCCCTCCTCGAGGTCATGCAGGAGCGCCAGGTCACGATCGGCCAGCAGAGCCACGCCGTGCCCCAGCCGTTCCTCGTCATGGCGACCCAGAACCCGATCGAGTCCGAGGGCACCTACCCGCTGCCCGAGGCGCAGGTCGACCGGTTCATGATGAAGGTCGTCGTCGGCTACCCGACGGCCGCCGAGGAGGCCGTCGTCGTCGAGCGCTCGCTCCGGCCGGCGCCCCAGGTGACGTCGATCCTGACGGCCGATGGGCTGGCCGAGCTCCAGGCGCTGACCGCCGACGTCTACGTCGACCGCGCCATCGTCGACTACGCGGTCGCCCTGACGGCGGCCACCCGCGACCCGGCCAGGGTCGGGCTGCCCAAGGTGAAGCCGTTCATCGCGTTCGGGGCAAGCCCGCGCGGCTCGATCAACCTGATCCACGCCGCCCGGGCCCTCGCGCTCGTCCGCGGCCGCCGCTACGTCATCCCGTCGGACGTGACGGAGCTGGCCCACGACGTCCTCCGCCACCGGATCGTGCCGAGCTTCGCGGCCCTCGCCGAGGAGGTCTCGGCCGACATGATCCTCGACCGACTGGTGCCCGTCGGTGCCGGTGCCCCAGCTGAGCGCCGGCCAGGTGGAGCAGGTCGCGGCGGAGCGGACGGCATGAGCCTGGCCGCGCTCGCCCGGCCGCGCTCGCCCGCGCAACCCGGACCCGGCCCGACGCCCGAGGCGCTCCTCCGGGCGCTCGACGTCACGGTCGGGCGGCGGATCCGCGGCCTCGTCCCGGGGGAGTACCGGGCCCACGACCTGGGCGGCGGCACCGAGCTCGCCCAGGTCCGCCCGTACGAGCCCGGTGACGACGTCCGGCGGATCGACTGGAACGTCACCGCCCGGACGACGGTGCCGCACGTCCGCGTCCACGTCCCGGAGCGGGCGCTCACGACCTGGCTGCTCCTCGACGTCTCGCCGTCGATGACGTTCGGCACCGCCGACCGGCGCAAGGCCGACGTCGCCGAGGGCGTCGGCGTCGCGTTCGGCCACGTCGCCACGCAGCGCGGCAACCGCCTCGGGCTGCTGACGTTCGGTGGCCGCCAGGACCGGCGGATGCCGGCGACCGGCGGTCGCCAGGGTCTGCTCGCGCTGCTCCTCGCGGCTCGCAACGACGGCGATCCGATCGCCGACGAGCGGCCCGACGTGGCTCCGACCGACGGCGGTCCCAGGCCTGCCGGACCGGTCGGCGCCCGCTCGCCCGCGGCGGCGCTCCGCCTCGTCGCGGCGGCCGCGCCTCGCGGCGGGCTCGTCGTCGCTCGTCTCCGACTTCCGCGGGCCGCGCGACTGGTCGGCCGCCGCTCGGGGCGGTCGCGGCGCGCCACCAGGTCCTCGCCGTCGAGATCCGGGACCCGCGCGAGGACGAGCTGACCGACGTCGGCGAGCTGACCCTGATCGACGCCGAGACGGGCCGCGAGGTCCGCGTCGACACGTCGTCGCGAACCCTCCGCGAGCGGTTCGCCGAGGCCGCGGCGGGCGAGCGTGCCGACCTCGCCGGCGAGCTCCGCCGGCTCGGTGTCGGCCACGTCGTCCTGTCCACCTCCGGCAGCTGGCTGCGGTCGCTCGCGGGCCAGCTCCGCACCCTTGGGATCGCATCATGACCTTCGCCTCGCCCGAGCTCCTCCTGGGGCTCCTCATCGTCCCGCTCGCCGTGATCGGGTACCTGCTCATCCAGCGCCGACGGTCGCGCTACGCCGTCCGCTTCACCAACGTGGACCTGCTCGCCAACCTCGTCCCGCGTCGGGCGGCCTGGCGGCGTCACGTGCCGACCGCGCTCTACCTCGCGGCGATCGCCGCCCTGGCGGTCGCGCTCGCGCGCCCGTCGATGGTCGTGGCGGTCCCACGCGACGAGGCGACGATCATGCTCACGATGGACGTCTCCGCCTCGATGCGAGCGACCGACGTCGACCCGACCCGCCTGGCCGCGGCCCAGAAGGCGGCCTCCGACTTCGTCGACCAGCTCCCGGACCGGTTCAAGGTCGGGGTCGTCGCGTTCTCGACCGAAGCCCGCCTGTCCTGGCACCGACCACCGACCGGACTGCCGTCCACCAGGCCCTGGCGGGCTCCGCGCGGACGGCGGGACGGCCCTCGGCGACGCGATCGCGCTGTCGCTCCAGGCCGCCGGGCTCGACGCCGGGTCGACCGTCGGCTCCGGCGCTGCTCCCTCGCCCTCGGCGTCGCCGGACCCGTCCGGCCCGGGATCGGCCAGCCCTCCCACCGTCGGCCCGCCGCTCGTCGCGACCGTCCTCCTGTCCGACGGTGCGAACTCGACCGGAACGCTCGAGCCGCAGGAGGCGGCCGACCGGGCCGCCGCGTCGGGCGTGCCGATCTACGCCATCGCCCTCGGCACCGCCGACGGGGTCGTCGACGTCCCCGACCGGAACGGCACGCTCCACTCGCTGAACGTGCCACCGGACCCGGACACGCTGGCGGCGGTCGCGGAGACGACGGGCGGTCGCTTCTTCGAGGCGCCGACGGCGAGCGACCTGGCCCAGATCTACGAGAACCTCGGATCGAAGGTCGGGACGACCGACGAGACCCAGGAGGTCACCCAGTGGTTCGCCGCCGCCGGGCTCGTCCTGGTCCTCGCGGGCGCCGGTCTGGCCGCCCACTGGTTCAACCGCTTCCCGTGAGCCGGTAACGATCCCGAAAGGCTCCCCGTTCGAGACTCCGTGCATGAGCAGGGGATGCCCGTTCGGCGCTTCGTCCGTTCGCCCAGGCGGACGGGTCGCCGGGCAGCTCCTGCGGGGGCCACTCAGCCCTGACTGCGGAGACCTGGGCCATGAACTGACACGACCGCCGATCACCACCATCCCATCCAACCTGAAGGGAATTCGATGAACGACCACGAGCTGACCACGCCGGCGACGCCGGCGCCCACTCCGCGCCTGTCCGAGTCGCGCCGGCTCATCGCATCGGCGCTCCTGGCGATCGGCCTGCTGGCTGCCGGCGGCGTCGCGATCGTCAGCGCCGCGAGCCCCTCTCCGGGCGCCTCGACGGCACCGAGCACGACCACCCCAGGCACCACGGGCGGTGGGACCCACAACCAGGCGAACTGCCCGAACATGTGACCCGGGCACGGCCGATCCACCACCCCTAGCGCCAAGACGGCGGTCCACCCGGGCCGCCGTCTTCGTGCCTCGGTACAGTAGGTGCGGCAGGACCTGGAGGTGCGGCAGGACCTGGGCACCTTGGGAGCGACGCCGTGAAGCCGTTGGCCGAGTTCTCGCCAGCTGCGACGAGGAGGACCTGATGGACTCTCGGGTGTCGGCCGCCCTCCGTCAGGCGGTCTGGGAGGCGAACCAGGACCTCGTCCGGGCCGGCCTCGTGACCCTCTCGTTCGGGAACGCCAGCGGCTGCGACCGCGACGCCGGCATCCTGGTCATCAAGCCGAGCGGGGTGCCCTACGACGCGCTGCGACCCGCCGACCTCGTGGCCGTCGCGCTGGACGATGGACGGGTCGTCGCGGGGGACGCCCGGCCCTCGTCGGACACGCCGACCCACCTGGCGCTCTACCGCCGCTACCCGGAGATCGGCGGCGTCGTCCATACCCACTCGACCGTAGCGACCGCCTGGGCACAGGCCCGACGCCCGATCCCGCCGCTCGGGACCACCCATGCCGACCACTTCCGGGGGACCATCCCGGTGACCCGGGCGATGACGGCGAAGGAGATCCGCGGCGAATACGAGGCCGCGACGGGAGCGCTCATCGTCGAGACGATCGACGGCGCGGGTCTCCTTGCGGCCGACATGCCGGCGGTGCTGGTCGCATCGCACGGTCCGTTCACCTGGGGTCCCGACCCGGGCGCCGCCGTCGCCAACGCAATCGCCCTCGAGGCCGTCGCCGACATGGCCGGCCGGACGTATGGGCTGGCGCCCGACGCCGGGCCGATCGCCGACGAGCTGCTCGAGCGACACTTCCGCCGGAAGCACGGTCCGGACGCGTACTACGGACAGCGCCGCCGATGACCGCTCCGGATCCCTCGGCCGAACTCGACCGGGCGCTCCAGGCCAATGCCCGCCACGTCGAGCGCTTCGTTGCCTCGGGCCTGTCGGCCGAGCCCGCCAGGCGGCTCGCCGTCATCGCCTGCATGGACGCCCGGCTCGTCGTCGAGGACATCCTCAACCTGCGCCCGGGCGACGCCCACATCATCCGCAATGCCGGGGGCCTCGCGACGGACGACGCGATCCGCTCGCTCGTCGTGAGCCAGCACCTTCTCGGGACGCGGGCGGTGCTCGTGATCGAGCACAGCGGCTGCGGGATGCTCGGTTTCGAGGACGAGCCGACGCGCCGGCGCATCGCGGCGCGGCAGGGCGTGACCGTCGACCTGCCGCTGCTCCCGTTCACCGATCTCGAGGCGAACGTCCGGGCCCAGGTCGAGCGGATCCGGAGCCATCCCTGGATCATGGATGTCCCCGTCCACGGCCTTGTCTACGACGTGGCGTCCGGCCGTCTCCGGCTCGTGACCTGATCCGGGTGGCGCAAGACCCCTTCGGGCCCGGCTGTGCCCTACAGCCGCGACAGCCTCGGGATCGGTGGGGCGACCGCGAAGAACAGCTGGACCATGACGATGAACGCGATGCTCCAGTAGGTGTTGACGATGCACAGGAGCATCCCGACCAGGTAGAGCGCCTGGGCAAACCCGATCCGGCGCCGGATCAGGTGCGCCACCTCAGGCCCGACGTCGGCCCGGACGAGCCCGGCCCGGCTGGCGTAGGCCCAGCAGGCGTAGACCAGGGCTCCGAGCAGGGCGATGTTGGCCCAGTACAGGACGAGGGCCAGCCGGAGCTGGATGAACTCGGCCAGGAGTGCGGTCGAGAACGGCGTGATCGCAACCGCGGCGAGGAACGCGAGCTCGAGCCAGCTCAGGTTGCGATCGCCGCGCTCGAAGAGGCTGAGCTGGGTGTGCTGGGCGCTCCAGAAGATGCCCAGGGTGAGGAAGCTCAACAGGTAGGTCACGAACCGCGGGGCGAGCCCGACGAGCGCGTCCCAGAGCTGCTGGTCGGTCGTGATCGTGGCGGGATCCGGGACCTGTATCTCGAGCACGATCAGGGTCATCGCGATCGCGAACAGGCCGTCGCTCAGGGCGGCGATCCGGCTGAGGTCACGGGCGGCGATCTCGTTGTACGACTTGGCCACCTGCGCAGCCTGTGGCCCGGACGCGCGTCCGGTCAAGTCGCCGGAGTGGTTCCTCCTGTCACCACGATTCGGGTCCGCTCGTTGCGACCACTTGTAGCCCAGACGTACTATCGCAGCCCCACCCGAGGATAGCCCGAATGTACCAAGAGAGCGCTTCGCCAGAAGCGGGAGTGGAGTCCGCCGCCAATCCCTCGGACGCGCCTGCCCAGGCGCAGGTCGAGGCGCCGCTCGAATTGGCCGAACAGGCCGAGCGCGATGCCGAGCAGCTGGCGGCCGCCGACACCCGCGAGTCCGCCCACCTCTTCCGCGAGGAGCTCGCCCGGGCGATGCAGGCCGCAGCCGACCGTGAGCGGCAGCGAATCGAGATGTCGGTCGACGAGGAGGCCACCGCGCACGTCGAGAAGGTCCGCAGCAGGGCTTCGGCGGAAGCCGGCGAGCTGAAGCGGCTGGCCGAGCAGGACGTGGCGGGGATTCGCGCCTGGGCGAAGTCAGAGATCGAGCGGATCCGCTCCGAGGCCGACATCCAGATCGGCTCCCGGCGCGAGCGACTCGAACAGCACCTGGTGGCGCACGCGACGATCATCGACGGCGAGATCGATCGGGTGTCCGAGGCGGTCGAGGGCTACCGCCACGAGCTCGACGTCTTCTTCGCTCGCCTGGGGTCCGAGCGCGACCCGAGCGAGATCGCCCGGCTGGCCGACACCGTCCCGGAGGCCCCGGACTTCGAGGTTATCCGAGCCGTCGCCCGCGCCGACGCGGTCAATCGCCTGTCGGCGCTCGAGGCGGCCGCCGACGAGGCCGCAGCCGAGGAGCCGGGGGAGACCGCCGAGGCCGTCGCCGAGTCCGGCGAGGCCGTCACCGAACCCACCGTGGGAGCCGCCGAGTCCGGCGAGGCCGCCACCGAACCCACCGCGGGAGCCGCCGAGCCGGTCGCCACGCAGTCCGGCGAGTCCGCTCCAGAGTCGTCCGCCCCCGTTACGGCGTCCGCCGAGAGCGCGGGCGAGACCGCCGACGCGGAGCCGGAGCTCGTGGCGGTGATGGATCCCGCGCTGGCGGCACGAGCCGACGAGCCGGTCGCCGAGGCCACGGTCGAGGGCGCTGAAGCCGGGGAAGCCGTCGCGGCCCCGAGCGAGACCCAGACCCCGAGCGAGGCTCAGGCCCCGAGTGAGGCCGGGACCTCCGGATCGGCCGAGGTGGCGACCGCCGACGCGGCAACCGCCGACGCGGCAACCGCCGACGCGGCAACCGCCGACGCCGCGCCCGTCGCCGATATGACCGCAACCGCAGGCGAGGCCCCGGCGGAGAGCACCGAGGCCATGCCCGAGCCGGTGGGGGCCGCCGCGCCCTCCGGCCCGGACACGAACCCGGCCGCCCGGTTCATCCGCAGCCTGACCAGCTGGGGTTCCAACGACCACGGGAGCCACGACGCGTCGAAGTGACCCGGCGAGCCCTCGACTGCTTGCCCTCGCACGCCGCAGCTCGATGACCCTTCGCCGGCGGTCGCGTGCCCGGACCCGCGTGCCCGGGTCTCCGGGAGCGCCCACCGAGTCACCGGTCGGGCATCCGGCGGTCGCCTGACCGCTCGTTCGTGGGTTCGGCGGTGACCTCGGGCTCGGCCAGGTCGCGGAGCGCAACGCGGAGCGTCGCCAGCCGCCCCGGCCCGATCCGCCGCCCGGTGTCGGTCTCGACCTCGGCGATCAGCTGGCGGGCATGGGCGACGAGCATGAGCCCGCGACCCGTCGGGAGGATGAGCCTGGCCCGGCCGTCGCGCGGGTCGGGTCGCCGCTCGACATAGTCGAGCAGCTCGAGCTCACGGACGAGCTCGCCCATCGACTGCTTCGTCATCCCGGCCCGCCGTGCAAGCTCAGCGCCCCTGGCCCCGTCCCGCTCGAGGTTGAGCAGGAGCGCGAGATGACCGGACCGGACGTCCGCGTAGCCGAGCCGGAGGAGGCGTCGCTCGACACCCCCATTGACGGCCCGGTGGGCGCTCGATAGCAGGCCGAGCAGGTCGGCTCGCGCTCGTGGGCTCCTCGACATCCGGCCGGCGCGGCGGCTCACGCGATCACCCCGGACCACTCCCTTCGGCAATGAGTCGATCACGAATTGGTCAGGGAACCTTACCGGATCATCCGGGGCTGCGCCGAGCTGCGCCGCGGAGGAACGCGTCGACGACCTGCTCGGCGAACGCCGCGTCGAGCCGACCCCCGAACACGAGCCGGAAGTAGACCGGGCCGACGAGCAGCTCGGTCGCGACCGCCGGGTCGGTGTCCGGCCGCAGATCGCCCCGGTCGATGCCGCGCTCGATGACCTGGACGACCTGCTCGCGCCGCGCGGCGACGACGGTCTCCCGAAACGGGTCCCCGATGGCCGGGTTGCCCGCGATCTGTGACATCAGCGCCCGCATCACCGGCCCGAACGAGGTCTCGGTCAGCCCGCGAACCGCGTTGAGGACGACCGCTCGGAGCTCGTCCAGGGTGTCGCCGGTATCGTCGACGCTGAGGTGGGGCGCGGCGAGCTCGAGGAGCAGGTCGAGGGCGAGCGCCTCCTTCGACGGCCAGCGCCGGTAGATCGTCGCCTTGCCAACCCCGGCCCGGGCCGCGACGGCCTCGAGCCGAAGCCTCGTGAAGCCATGCTCGACGAGCAGGTCGCGCGTGGCGTCGAGGATCGCCCGGTGGATCCGGTCGCTGCGAGGACGACCGCGCGGGGCGGGGGAGGCCTGGGGCATCCGACCGATTCTACGGGACCGGTCGTCAGCCCTCCGTCGTGGGTACCTCGCCGGCCGGGGAGACGGACCTCAGGCTGACGCCTGGACGCCCGGCTTCCTCCGCGTCGGCGGCGAAGAAGTCGCGCGGACGCCACCCGAGCACGCCGGCCAGGACGACCGCCGGGAGCTGGGCGATCCGGGTGTTGTAGCGATAGACCTGGTCGTTGTAGAGCTCGCGCCGGTCGGCGATCACGCCCTCCAGCCGCTCGATCTCCACCTGGAGGTCGGTGACGTTCGTGGCCGACCGGAGCTGCGGGTAGTTCTCGACCACCGCGAACAGCGACCGCACCGCCCGGCTCGTATCGGCCGACAAGGCCCCCTGGTCCGGGACCGGTCGGTCGGGGTCGTAGGCGTTCCGCAGCCGGGTGACCTCCTCGAGGACCGCCTGCTCGAAGCCCATGACCTCGCGCACGGCGGTGACAAGGTTCGGCAGCTCGTCGTGGCGCTGCTTGAGGGCCACGTCGATGTTCGCCCAGGCCTTGTCGATCCGCTGGACGAGCGCGACGACGTCGTTGTAGGTGACCACCGCGACGAAGTTGACGATCACGGCGACCACGGCCACGGCAAACGCAGCGGCAACGGCGAACGGCATCAGAGAAGCAGGCCTCCGCTCAGCGAGGTGGCCAGGGCGACGGCCGAGGCGATCGCCAGGATCGCCCCGAGGAGCCCGACGAGGAAGCGCGACTGCTCGCGTGCGACCGCCTCGCCGGGGAGCCCGAGCGACACGAGCAGGCCGGCCTCGGGAGCCGCCGCCAGGACGAGCGTCTCCGGGGCGATCTCGAAGGTCCGCTCCGCACGCTCGGCTTCGGCGGCCGTCGCGCTCGGCATCGGCGTCGCCGCCGGGTCGAGCTCGGGCGTTCGGACCGGACGGCCGATCCCGAACCCCGGAATCGCGGCGTTGCCCCACGCCTCGGTGGGATCGGTCTCGAGCAGGCCGGCGTCACGCGCCTCGGCCACGTCCGCGGCGACCTCCGGGTCGGCGATCGCGCCCGTCGGGTCGAGCCCGCCCCCGAGCGCGGCGTCGGCTCCGGCCGCGTCCTCGAGCTGGTCGAACGGCAGGGCGGTCCCGACGATCGTCACGAGGTCACCCGGCTCGATCCTGGCCTCGCGATACTCGCGCCGCCCGGTCGCGCTGAAGCCGCCGAGCAGGCCGGCCCCGGCCGGCTCGTCCGGGACCGACGGGTCGCCCGCGACGTGCACGGTCAGGAGCTCGGCGACCTGCGTCGCGCGATCGACGAAGCCGGCCTGGAACGCGCTCCCGGTCCGGATCGAGAGCCCCGGCGGCTCGTCGCCCATGATCCCGGTTCGCTCCCGGAAGGCGTCGGGGACGAGGAACTGGGCGCTCCGCGGGAAGACCCGGACCTCGCCGCTCGCGTCACGGACGCGGAAGCCGACGGCCCGCTCCTCATCGAGGATCGCTCGCTCGGAGCGTCCTTCGGACTGCTCGACCTTCGCCCGGTAGTAGACGCACGTCCGGCTCTGGAGCGGGGATGTGAGGGTCAGCTCGGCCGGCTCGACGATCCCGCTGATGCGGACCTCGCCAACCGCGATCGAGCTGATCGTGGAGGTCGAGATGTCACCGATCCGGGCGGCCCGGCGCTGACCGGCCATCCCCTGCACGAGGAGGGCCAGCCCGAAGGCGATCCCGAGGCTCGACGCGACCGTGAGCGGCGTGAGGTCCACTGCCATGCGCCGGCCATCCTAGGCAGCCGCCCGTACCTCGTCGCTGGCCCGATGGTCCCGCCGCGCTCCCGGGCGAGACGATCCGTTGGCGGTCAGCCGCCTCGATCGCGGCGGAACGATCCGATGACGAGGGCGACCCCGATCACGATCAGGATCACCGGCCAGAACGCACCCAGGGCGATCTCCGGGAAGACGGTCCGGACCAGGAAGTACCCACCGAGCAGGATGAGGATCAGGCCACCGATGATCGCGCCGCCGCCGGCTCGGCGTTCGTGGCGGTGCGTCGGGGTCGGGCTCCACGCGGGCGGGGGGGCCGCCGGCGGCGGTGTCGCTGTACCGGACAGCGCTGCTGTCCGGCGGGGGAGCGCCTGGCGGCGCGACGTCGGGTGTCCCGCCTGCCGGGGCCTCCGGTGCGGCTGCGCCGGGGGTCGCTCCGGTGTCGGGGACGCTCCCGCCGGCGGTCGGCTCTCCGGTCGCGAACGCGGCGCTGGTCGCCTCGGGGCTCGACCAGCCCGGGACTGCGCCCGGTCCCGGTGCTGCTGCCGCTGGCCAGCCCGCCCAGCGATCGGCCCCGATCGGCGCCTCGGGCACGACGATGGCCATCACGATGTAGAGCAGGAAGAACAGGCCGCCGGTCAGGAAGATGAGGATGAGCCAGACGACGCGGACGAGCGACGGGTCGAGGTCGAGGCGCTCGGCGACGCCTCCGGCGACCCCGGCGAACATCCGCTCGTCGCGCGAGCGATAGAGCCGATCGTTCACGTGCAGCCTCCCGACGGATCGAGCTCGACGCTCCCCGCATTGGCGCTGATCGAGAGGTCGATCTTGACCGGCGCCGCGACGTAGCCCGAGCTCGTCCAGGTCGATCCGGTCTGGATCAAGCCGCGCTCGCCGAAGTTGTTGGACGCCAGGATCGAGCTCGACTGGATCCGCACGCCGGCGCCCGCCGGAAGGCAGATCCCGAGGCTCCCGGCGTTGACCGTGGCCGAGCCGGTCATGCTGGCCGCCGGGAGGGTGATCTTCGACGAGCCCGCGTTGACCGTCCACGAGAACGACGGCAGCGACGCTCCGGTCAGGTCGACGACCGTGCTCCCGGCGTTCGTGGTCAGGGACAGATCCTGCAGGTGCATCCCGCCCAGGTTGAGCCGGGCCGACCCGGCGTTCAGCGTCGCCGACAGGCCGAGGGTCGGGTCGGTGGGCAGCCCGACCGTCCAGCTCTCCCCGGGCGAGTCGAACGAGGCGAAGAAGTCACGCTGCTGGGGCCGGATCGACAGCCGGTCCGCGGAGGCCTCGACCCTCGGCGGCTGGCCGTTCGGGCTCGACCCCGCGAGCGTCCAGCCCGTCCCCGCCGTGGCGTTCGCCGTGAGGTCGCCGCAGCTCATCTCGAGGCTGACCGAGCCGTTCGCGCCGAGCGTCCCGCCCTGGGCGGCGAACGCGGTGCCGCCGCGCCCGGGCGAGCAGTTCCAGCCGATTCCGATGCCGCCGGCCACGCCACCCGCCAGCAGACTGCCCAACATCAGGCCGAACGTCGCGGCCACGATCAGCCCGCCAACGAAGTGGAAGGTGGTCCGGCGGAGGAGGAGCCCGACCCCGATCCCGATGAGGATGAGCGGCCAGAACCGCCACCAGCCGTTGATCGCGTCGCCGGTGATCCAGCCCTGGCTGACCGCGAGCGGGATCGCGCCCAGCAGGATGAAGAACACCCCCCAGTTCAGGAAGCGCGGGTCGAGGCGCATGTCCGACATGGTAGCGTTCCCGAGAGCGTCCGCCGCACCGAATCTCATGATCGGAGGGGAACATGCTGCTGAGCGCGTGGCGGGCCCAGGGCTCGCACCCAGCCGCGTTCACGCCCAAGGTCGATGCGGTCGTCGAGCCGGTCCTGCTCGGACTCGGGGCCGAGGCCGATCCCGAATGCTGGGTCACGTGGGGCGACGAGCCGACCCGCTGGTCGCTCATGGCCCCGACGCCCGCCGGACTGGTGTCCGTCCACGTCCGGGTGAGCGCGCCGCAGGAGGGTCCGCGCGCGGCGGGCAAGCTCGTCCGCTGGAACCGGGTCCAGATCGGGGACTACTCGGTCGAGATGAGCGCGGGCCACCGCCTGCTGAGCTTCCAGATCGAGAGCCAGGTGCTCCACGGCGTCGACGACGAGTGCGAACCGATGGCGGCGTTCATCCTCCACCTCCTGGCGGAGATGGACGGGCGGCCGCTGCCGGGACGCGGGTGAGCCAGGCTGGCCAGTCGTTTGGCGCCGTCATCTTCGACCTCGACGGCGTCCTCGTCGACGCCGAGATCTGGTGGGACGAGGTCCGGATCGACTTCGCCAGGCGTCACGGCCGGACCTGGACCGAGGCCGACCGGGCCGCGATCATGGGCGCCAACTCGTTTGGCTGGTCGACGCTGATGCGTGAACGGCTCGACCTGGCCCAGCTGCCTCGGGAGCAGATCGAGACGGAGGTCGTTCGGGCGATGGTCGAGCGGTACCGGACGGAGGGCGCCCCGCGGATCCCCGGGGCGGTCGAGACGGTCGAGCGGGTCGCCCGCGAGCTCCCGGTCGCGGTCGCCTCGTCCGGGCATCCGGACGTGATCGCCGCGGCGCTCGAGTCGCTCGGGATCGGTCCCCTGTTCGGGGCGGTCGCGTCGTCCGACGAGGTGGCGACCGGCAAGCCCGAGCCCGACGTCTACCTCCTCGCCGCGAAGCGGCTCGGGGTCGCCCCTCAGGGCTGCCTCGTCGTGGAGGACTCGCTCAACGGCGTCCTCGCCGGTCGCGCCGCGGGGATGTTCGTCGTGCTCGTCCCGAACGCCGCGATCCCGCCGGCGCCGGGAGCCCGCCAGGCCGCTTCGCTGGTCCTCGACCGGATCGACCTCCTCGATCCGGATGCCCTTGCGCGGGGTCGTTGAGCCGATGGCCTCGGGCGACGAACCGGTCCGCAGGCGCTCCGGTACGGGCCCGCCGCCGCCCGGCCCGGTGGCCCGGACGCGCCAGCTGCTCCGCTATGGGCTGGCGATGCTGTTCGCCTGGCTGGCCGTCCGGGCCCTGTTCCGGGTCCGGGTGGAGGGCCGCGACCGGCTCCCGGCCGGACCTGCCCTGCTCTGCTTCAACCACCAGAGCTGGACCGACCCCTTCGTCCTCATGGCGACCCTGCCCTGGCGACCCCGGCTCTACTTCTTCGGGCCCAAGGAGAGCGACATGTCGAAGGGGGCCAGGAACCGGATCATGTCCTGGACCGGCACGGCGATCCCGTTCCGGCCGACGAAGAACGACCTCATCGAGGCCACCCGCAAGGTCGAGCGTGTCTTCGGGCAGGGCGGGATCGTGGCCATCGCGGGCGAGGGACGGATCCACGCGGGGGAGCGCGAGCTGTTCCCGCTCGACGAGGGCGCGGCCTTCTTCGCCCTGCGCTCGCGCGTGCCCCTGGTGCCGGTCGCCATCAACGGGACCAGCTGGCTGGCCTTCGGACGGAAGATCCGGGTCCGCGTCGGCGACCCCATCCCGACCGGTGGGCGGCCGAACCACGAGGCCGTCGAGGCGCTGAGCTCGCAGGCCTGGACGGCCCTCCACGAGCTGGTCGCCGACTACCCCGACCCGGTCCCGCCGGCACCGGGAAGCAGGTGGTACCGCTTCACCGAGACATTCAACGAGTGGCCCGCGGGCGGCCGGGAGGCCGCACGTCCGCCGCCGCCGGCCGCCGTTCCGGAACCCGCCTCGACGGGGACCGAGCCTGCGCGGGACGGCCCCACGTCAGGCGACCAGCCGGGCCTGGCCGAGAGGGACTCGGCGGCCGGCTGAACCTGCGATACTCTCGGGCGATCGGAACCAGTCGAGGAGGACCCGTGGGAGCAACCGGACTCGCCGCCGATCCGACCGAATACCGCGCCCGGCTGGCGGAGCAGGATGACGCTCAGATCGACGCCTGGGCCGCCGAGCTCATGCGCGACATGGCGATTCGCCGTGGGGTCCTCCGCGTCCTGGCCGACTTCCGGACGGCCGCCCGCATCGACGACCGGTCGCTCGAACGGGTCTACGCGGCTGGTGGCGGCCCACCGGCCACCCTCGGTCACGACGCCCAGGGCCGGATCATGATCCCCGCGACGGCCCTCCACTGCCTCGTCGCCGGGATCCGCCACGAGAC
The DNA here is from genome assembly GCA_963708065.1 of uncultured Chloroflexia bacterium. Classification (GTDB taxonomy): domain Bacteria; phylum Chloroflexota; class Limnocylindria; order Limnocylindrales; family CSP1-4; genus Chersky-267. The sequence continues at coordinate 178,632 of CAVPRZ010000008.1, read as the reverse complement.
GCCCGACGGCCGGGACCGTCTCATCGAGTACCTCGTCGAGAGCTTCGAGGAACTCGTCTACGTCTGACCCGGCGCCGGGTCCCTCCGGCGTCGAGCCGGCGGTGTCCCCGCCCGGCTCCGCCGGCCCGGCCACCCGCATCGGCGCCCTGATCCGGCTCGGCCACCCGTTCCCGTCGCTGCTGGATGGCGTCGTGACCTGGGCACTCGCGCTCGTCGCCGGCGCCATGCCGTCACGCGCGGCGACGCTCGGGGTCGCGATGTTCGCCCTCCAGGTCTCGATCGGCGCCCTGAACGATCTCACCGACATCGACCTCGACCGCGGCCGGAAGCGCGGCAAGCCGATCCCGGCCGGGCTGGTCGGGGAGGGGACCGCCCGGGTGATGGTCGCGGGTGGGCTCGCCGTGGGGCTCGGGCTGTCGGCCGCCGTCGGAGCCGAGACGCTCGGCGGTGGCGATCGCCGGGACGGCCACCGGCTACGTCTACGACCTGCGGCTCAAGGCGACCGCCTGGGCCTGGCTGCCGTTCGCCGTCGGGCTCCCGCTGCTGCCGGTCTACGCCTGGGTCGGGGCGACCGGTCAGGTGCCCGCCCCATTCGTCCTCGTCGTGCCGCTCGGGGTCCTGGCCGGGGCCGCGGTCGCGCTGCTCAACGGGCTCGTCGACGTCGAGCGCGATCGGGCCGCGGCGGTGGCAACGCCGGCCGTCCGGCTGGGACCCGTCCGCGACGCGACAGGTGGCGGCCGTCCTCCTCGCCGGGGTCGCAACCGGCGTCGTCGCTTCGCTGGCCGCGATCGGGGCCGCCGCGATCGCCTGGGCCATCAGCCTGGTCGGGCTTGGCTCGATCGTCCTTGGCCTGATCCTCGTCGGGTCGTCAGGGGCCGATCGACGAGAACGCGGCTGGGAAGCCGCGGCGATCGGGCTCGCCCTGCTGGCGGCGGGCTGGGCCGTCGGGTTCGCGGGCCAGGGCCTGCTCTAGGACGTCCGGAGGGCACGCCCCGCCGCGGGCGACTACTCGGCCTCGCCGCTCCGGACGAGTGCGATGGCGTTCTCCAGGCGGAGCTTGGCGATGGTGAGGTACTTGGCGAGGTTCGCCTTGTCGACCGAGGCGATCGACCCGAGGACATCCGGCGCCCGGAGGACGGCGACCAGCTCCTCCACCGCATCGGCCAGCTGCTGCTTGGCGTTGAGCAGCGAGTCGTCGGTGAGAGCCGCCGCCGGCTCCGCCCGGGTGACGCCGGTCCAGGCGGCATCTGCCTCGGCCGCAAGTTCGTCGGTGTGTCGGATGGCGACTCGATCCCTTCGCCGGCAGCTCCTCGTCCGCGACCGCTTCGACGAGCTCCTCCGGGGGTTCGACCTCGACGACCCGTCGCGGTCGCCGACGACCTTCGACGCGTTCGCGGAGTCGGACGAGGGTCAGCTCACCGCGAGCGACCTGCTCCGCCAGGCGTCGTCGCTTGCGCGGGTCTTCGACCTTGAGCAGCTCGTAGGCGTGCGAGACCGTGTCTTTGCGCACAGACACCAGGTCCTGGATCTCCGGCGGCGCGCCGGCGAGCCGCAATCGGTTCTCGAGGTAGCCCTTGTCCTTGCCGAGCTTCTGGGCGAGGCGACGGATGCTGTAGCCGTGCTCCTTGATCATCCGGTCGTACATCACCGCTTCCTCGAGCGGCGAGAGGTCCTCGCGCTGGAGGTTCTCGATGATCGCGATCTCGAGGGCGGTGTCGTCGTCCAGCTCTTCGATGAGGGCCGGGATCGTGGCGAGCCCGCCGGCCTTGGCCGCGCGCCAGCGCCGTTCGCCGGCGACGAGCTGGTACCGACCCGTGTCGTCGATCGGCCGGACGAGGATCGGCTGCAGGACGCCGTGCTCGCGGACGGAAGCCGTGAGCTCGTCGAGGGCCGATTGCTCGAACCGCGTCCGCGGCTGGGCGGGATTGGGATCGATCCGCTCGATCGGGACGTGGCGAACGCCGAGCGTCTTGGACGACATCTCGGCCGAGAGCAGGCTCAGGACCTGCGGACCGAGCTCACGCTCCTCCGACAGTCGTCGACCGACCGTCGCGCGGAAGTCGGGTCTAGCCAAGGTCGATCACCTCCCGGGCGAGCTCGCGGTACGTACGAGCCGCCTCCGAGTTCCCGGCGTAGGCCGTGATCGGTCGACCCGTCAACGGAGCCTCGCCGAGCTTGACCGTGTTGCGAACGATGCTGTTGAACACGTGATGATCGCCCAGCTCGCGGAGCTCATCGAGCATCTCGCGGCCGAGGATCGTCCGCCCGTCATAGAACGTCGGGAGCAACCCGAGGACGCGCAGGTCCCGGTTGAGCTTCGAGCGGATCGTGTTGATCACCTTGACCAGGGCCGTCAGGCCCTTGAGCGCGTAGTACTGGGTCTGGACCGGGATGATCACGCTGCGCGCCGCGACGAGTCCGTTGATCGTCAGCAGGCCGAGCGTCGGCGGGCAATCGATGAGGGCGAAGTCGTAGTGCTCGTCGACCCAGCCGTCGAGCGCCTCGCGCAGGGCGTGCTCGCGGCCGATCGCGCTGAACAGCTCGACCTCCGTCGATGCGAGCTCGAGGGTCGAAGGAGCGACATCGATGCCGGTCGTCTGGGTGGGGATCACGATCTCCGCCATCGAAGCCCGCGAATCGGCGAGCACGTCGGCCATCGACCGATCCACGGTCCCGAGATTGATGCCGAGTCCGACCGTGAGATTCGCCTGCGGGTCCATGTCGACGCAGAGGACGCGGAAGCCCTGCTCGGCGAGGGCTCCGGCGAGGTTGATCGCCGTGGTGGTCTTGCCGACCCCGCCCTTCTGGTTCGCGATCGCGATCACGTTCGTCACCGGCGAATCACCTCGATGCTCATCGGGCGGAGCCGTCGCGCGCGCCGCGCGTCGGAATGTCGGGCGCTCATCCTACTCCACCACCGGCGCATCGAACCATGTGACTTATCCACAGTCAAGCGAAGTTGTTCACCAATTCTGTGGACAGGTCGAGTGCGATGGATCCTGGATCTCGCCCGTCCGGTGGCTTCGCGACGGCTCCCGATGCCCCTGCCGAGTGCTTCGGTCGACACGTCCGAAGGACCCTTTCGCCTTCCGGGTCGGCGTCTATCATTGTGGCCGGGTCGATCGGGACCCGAGTTGTCCTTGCGCAAAGACGCGCGTCGCTGCGACGCCGGGGAGGACCTGTGACCACCACGAGCCAGGCACGCATCGATCGGCTGCGGAAGATGCGCGAGGAGTCCCTGCTTGGAGGCGGCCCCGTTCGGATCGAGCGGCAGCACGCATGGGGAAAGCTCACGGCGCGCGAGCGACTCGACCTGCTCCTGGATCCGGGATCGTTCGTCGAGCTCGACGCCTTCGTGACGCACCGGTCGACCGAGTTCGGACTCGGCGAGCAGCACTTCCTCGGTGACGGAGTCGTCACAGGACATGGCCTCATCGATGGCCGCCTCGTGTTCGTGTTCTCACAGGATTTCACGGTATTCGGGGGATCGCTGTCGGAGGCGTATGCCGAGAAGATCTGCAAGGTCATGGACCTGGCAATGAAAGTCGGCGCCCCGGTCATCGGCCTCAACGACTCGGGCGGCGCCCGGATCCAGGAGGGCGTGGCGTCGCTCGGCGGATACGCGGACATCTTCCTGCGCAACGTGCTCGCCTCGGGAGTCGTCCCGCAGGTCTCGGTGATCCTGGGGCCGTGCGCCGGCGGCGCGGTCTACTCCCCGGCCATGACCGACTTCACGGTGATGGTCGAGGGGACCAGCTACATGTTCGTGACCGGGCCGAACGTCGTGAAGGCAGTGACCCACGAGGACGTCGATTCGGAGCGGCTCGGGGGAGCGATCACCCACACGACCGAAAGCGGAGTCGCCCATCTCGCGGCCAGGGACGAGGCACAGGCGCTCGACGTCACCCGACGGATCCTCGGGTTCCTGCCGCAGAACAACCTGGCGGACGCGCCGTTGCTGCCGACGGGAGATCCGATCGATCGCCGCGACCCCGAGCTCGACGCCATCGTCCCGGACGATCCGCAGAAGCCATACGACATGCACGGCGTCATCGACCGTATCGTCGACGATGGCCGATTTCTCGAAATCCAGCCCGGGTGGGCAGCCAACATCATCATCGGGTTCGGGCGCCTCGGCGGTCGCAGCGTCGGGATTGTCGCCCAGCAGCCGTCGATCCTGGCCGGTGCGCTCGACATCAGTTCGTCGATCAAGGCAGCCCGGTTCGTCCGAACGTGCGACTGCTTCAACGTTCCATTGATCACGTTCGTCGACGTGCCGGGCTTCCTGCCAGGAGTTGCCCAGGAGCACGGGGGGATCATCAAGCACGGGGCGAAGCTGCTCTACGCGTATTGCGAGGCGACGGTCCCCAAGGTGACGGTCATCACCCGGAAGGCATACGGCGGTGCCTATGACGTCATGAGCAGCAAGCACGTCCGGGGCGACATGAATTTCGCCTGGCCGACGGCCGAGATCGCGGTCATGGGCGCCGAGGGTGCGGTCAACATCATCTTCAAGGACCGGATCGCCGAGGCCGATGACCCGGTCGCAGAGCGGGCGCGGCTCATCGCCGAGTACGAGTCCGAGTTCAACAACCCGTACATCGCCGCAGCGCGTGGCTATATCGACGATGTCATCCTTCCGTCGGATACGCGCCCCCGCCTGATCTCGGCGCTCGAGATGCTCGCCGACAAGCGGGACACGAATCCCAGGAAGAAGCATGGCAACATCCCTCTCTGAGATGCGGTGGCGTGACCCCTGTCTTTGCGCAAGGACGCCCCTTCGATCGCGTCCTCATCGCCAACCGCGGCGAGATTGCCCTCCGGATCATCCGGGCCTGCCATGAGCTGGACATGGAGGCAATCGCCGTCTACAGCGACGCCGACGCGCACGCGCAGCACGTCCGGGCGGCCGACCGGGCCGTCCGGATCGGACCACCGCCCGCCGCGGAGAGCTACCTGCGGGCGGACGCCATCGTCGAGGCCGCCCTGGCAACCGGCGCGCAGGCCGTTCATCCCGGGTACGGCTTCCTCGCCGAGCGAGCTTCCTTTGCCGCGGCCGTGGAGGAAGCCGGCATGGCCTTCGTCGGGCCGGACCACCACGCGATCGCTGCCCTCGGTGACAAGCTGGCAGCGCGGCGGACCGCGACCGAGGCCGGCGTCCCGGTCGTCCCGGGCACCCTCGAGCCGGCGCCTGTCGACCGGCCGGACCGGGTCGCCTCGATCATCGCCGCGGCGGAGGGCGTGGGGTTCCCCCTCCTCGTCAAGGCCGCCGCCGGCGGTGGCGGCCGGGGAATGCGTCGGGTCGCCTCCGCCCAGGAGCTGCCCGCGGCGCTGGTGTCGGGGTCGCGCGAGGCGGCCTCCGCGTTCGGGGACGGCTCGGTCTACCTGGAGCGGGAGATCCTGCCCGCTCGGCATATCGAAGTCCAGCTGCTCGGCGACGCCCACGGCCAGGTGATCGCCCTGGGTGAGCGCGACTGCTCGCTCCAGCGCCGGCACCAGAAGCTCATCGAAGAGGCCCCGGCACCCGGCCTGACCGAGGAGCAGCGGCGCGACCTCCACGCGATGGCCGTCCGGGTGGCGTCCGCAGCCGGCCTCCGGAACGCCGCGACCTGTGAGTTCCTGTACGACACCGACGCCCGGTTCTGGTTCCTCGAGGTGAACACCCGGCTCCAGGTCGAGCACGGGGTTACCGAGCTCGTTGCCGGCCTCGACATCGTCCGCGAGCAGTTCTGGCTGGCGGCAGGAGCGGCACTCTCGGACGGCGCGCTCGCGGCCGCGGCGATGGCCGCGACCCCGTCCAGCCACGCGATCGAGGTTCGCCTGTCGGCCGAGGACCCGGCACGCGAGTTCGCGCCCGCGCCGGGTCGTGTGACGCGCTGGGTCATGCCGGCCGGCCCTGGGGTCAGGGTGGACACGGCGCTCGAGCCCGGAGAACGGATCCCGCCGGACTACGACCCGCTGATCGCCAAGCTCATGGTCCACGCGGCCGACCGACCGGCGGCCATCGAGCGGCTCAGGCGCGCCCTCGACGAGCTCGACATCGGCGGGGTCCAGACCACGCTGCCGTTCGATCGGTTCGTGGTCCGCGACCCGTCGTTCCGGGCCGGCGACCTCTCGACCGGCTGGGTCCCGGAGCACTGGGACGGGTCGAAGGACCGAAGCGACGCCGTGCGCCGGGCGCTCCTGGCTGCCGCGATTGCGTCGCTCGCCGGTGAGACAGGCGGCGCGCCCAGCTCCGAGGGAGCCGCAGCCGGAGCCGCTCCCGATGGAGCCACGCCGGGCACCCCGGCCCAGCGCGGGGCCGCCGCAGGGGGAGGAGATCGGCGGCCCGGACCATCCCGCTGGAGGACGTCCGGCCTCGTGGCCACGAACGATCGGTGGCCGGCATGAGCGCGCGGCGCGCGCGTCCGACCGGCAAGACCGATGGGCGGAAACCGGCCGTCCCGATGGAGGGCAGCTCCCCGCCCGACACGGCGGGACCGCCGGTCGATCCGCGCGCCGTCCGGGTGACGGTCGCCGCTGCCACTCGGGCGGAGGCCGATCCGGTCCTGACCGTGGCACCGCCCCCGGTACCGGTGGTCCGGCCGATGGAGCATCTCGCCGGGACGGGGATCCTCGGCGGGATCCCGAGCCCGGCCGCCTCGTCACCGGGCGGCGACGGCCGAGGCCGGCGGCATCCAGGCCGGCTCGCGCCCGAGGGTGCTTCGGCACCCAGGAGCCCGACGGCTCGCGGCGGCTCCGAGGGATCGCGGGCACTGCCCGCCAGTGAGCCGGACCAGGATGGCGGGCACGGTGTGTGGCCGGACGAGCTGGTCGTCGACGGTGAGCTGCGCCGGGCCGGCGTCCTGTCCCAGGGCCGGGAGCACGCGATCCTGGTCGAGGTCGAGGACGGGCGCCGGGTCGAGACGAGAGCTGGTGCTCGGTCCCGAGCGCCGTCGCGAGTCCGACGGCGTCGTCGTCCGCGAGGTCGTGGTCGATGGTTGGCGCGTCGAGGTCGAGCTCGAGCCCGAACGCCGGGCGAGCCTCCGCGAACGGGCTCGTCGAGCCTCGGACGTCGCCGGTCGGAGTGGGCCGGTCGAGGTCCACGCGATCATCCCCGGTCGGATCGTCGCCCTGTCGGTTGCGCCCGGCGACGCCGTCGAGGCCGGCCAGCAGCTCCTCGTCCTGGAGGCGATGAAGATGCAGAACGAGCTCCGCGCACCACGCGAGGGTTCGATCGAGCGCATCCCGATCGCGGTGGGGGAGAATGTGGAGGTCGGCGACCTGCTCATGGTGATCTCGTGACCGACGACCACGACGGAACGCGGCCGGGTCCGGCGACCCCGGCCACGGACCCGGCCCGCGACGCGTGGCGGGCGAAGACGCGGGCGAAGGCGGTGGCGTCGGCGCCGGAGCGCCGGGAGCGGTTCGAGACGAGCTCCGGGATCGAGATTGCCGACGTCTACACGGCGGCCGACCTGGCCGGGTTCGACCCGGCGACCGAGCTCGGGCTGCCCGGCGAGTTCCCGTACGCCCGGGGCGTCCAGGCCGACCATGTACCGGAGCCGCTTCTGGACGATGCGCCAGTACGCGGGCTTCGCAACCGCTGCCGAGACGAACGAGCGGTTCCGCTACCTCCTCGGCCAGGGTCAGACCGGCCTGTCGGTCGCCTTCGACCTGCCGACCCAGATGGGCTACGACTCGGATGCTCCCCAGGCGGCCGGCGAGGTCGGGCGGGTCGGGGTCCCGATCGCCAGCCTCGCCGACATGGAGACCCTCTTCCGGGACATCCCGCTCGGCCAGGTGAGCACGTCGATGACGATCAACTCGACGGCCCCGGTCCTGCTCGCCCTGTACGTGGTCGCGGCCGAGCGGCAGGGGGTCGACCGGGTGGCCCTCAGCGGGACGACCCAGAACGACATCCTCAAGGAGTACATCGCCCGCGGGACCTGGATCTATCCGCCGCGCCCGTCGATGCGGCTGGTGACCGACGTCTTCGAGTTCTGCGCCCGGGAGCTGCCCCGCTGGAACACGATCTCGATCAGCGGCTACCACATGCGCGAGGCCGGCGCGACGGCCGTCCAGGAGCTCGCCTACACGCTAGCCGACGCGATCGCCTACTGCGACGCCGCGGTCGCCCGTGGCCTCGACATCGACGACTTCGCCGGCCGGCTCAGCTTCTTCTTCGCCGCCTGGAGCGAGCTGTTCGAGGAGGTCGCCAAGTTCCGGGCGGCCCGCCGGATGTGGGCCCGGATCGTGCGCGACCGGTACGGCTCGCAGAACCCGCGCTCACAGACGTGTCGCTTCCACGTCCAGACCGCCGGCTCGAGCCTGACCGCCCGGTCGATCGACAACAACGTCGTGCGGACGACGGTCCAGGCCCTCGCCGCGGTCCTCGGCGGCGCCCAGAGCCTGCACACCAACTCGCGCGACGAGGCGCTCGCCCTGCCGACCGCCGAGGCCGCCCGGCTCGCCCTGCGGACCCAGCAGATCCTGGCCCACGAGTCCGGGGTCACCGAGACGCCCGATCCGCTCGCCGGCTCGTACTACGTCGAGACGCTGACGAACGAGCTCGAGCGGGCCGCCCTCGACGAGCTGGCGGAGATCGAGCGGCTCGGTGGCACGATCGCCGCGATCGACCACGGCTACCAGCAGCACCGGATCCAGGAGTCGGCCTACCTGGTCCAGCGCCGGATCGAGTCGGGCGACCAGGTCGTGGTCGGAGTCAACCGGTTCCAGGACGAGACGGCGGCGACCCCGCTGCTCCAGCGGATCGACCCGGAAGGGGAGCGCCGGCAGGTCGAGGGCCTGCGGCGGGTCCGGGCCGAGCGCGACCCCGTGGCCTGGGCCGCCGCGCTCGATCGTCTCGCGACGGTCGCCGGTGGCGACGGGAACGTCATGCCCGCGCTCATCGACGCGGTCCGTGCCTACGCCACGGTCGGCGAGATCAGCGATCGCCTCCGGGCGGCATGGGGCGAGCACCGCGAGCTGATCACCGTCTGAGTCGACGTTGCCGTCGCCGAGGCGACGGGCCCTGGGGCCGACGACGACAGCCACCGGACGAGCCGATCGACCCTGTTCGGCGCGGATCGGACGCGGTAGGCTCCGCGCCATGGCCAGGCCCGACCCGTCACCGAAGGAGCGACTGCCCGAGCAGCTCCACCGGCTTGGCCGGATCCATCACGTCGCGGTCGTCGTCCGGGACCTCGAGGCGTCGCTCGGGTTCTACCGCGAGATCCTCGGCCTCGAGCTCGAGACGATCATGCCGATCCCGTCCGACCGGGTGCGGATCGCGTTCCTGCCGATCGGCGAGTCGAAGATCGAGCTCGTCGCGCCGACCGACGACACGACCGGGGTCGCCCGGTTCCTCGAGTCGCGGGGGGAGGGCTTCCACCACGTCTGCTTCGAGGTCCCCGACCTGGCCGACACGCTGACCCGCCTGGCGATCGACGGGGTCGAGCTCATCGACACCGCCCCGCGCAAGGGCGCCGAGGGCCCGGTGGCGTTCCTCCATCCGCGGTCCTGCCACGGGGTGCTGGTCGAGCTCATCGAGGCCCCCGGCGGGCCGGCCTGGACCGCCCTCCGCTACTGACCTGGACCGCGCTCCGCTAACGCCCTGTCGGCACCGACGGTCAGCCGCCCGGCCCGGCCGGCTCCCGCCGGGTCGGTCAGCCCCCCGGTCCGACGTCCGTGCGCGGGCTGGCCGGGTCCGTCGCCGATGGATGGGCGTCGACCACCGGGAGTGGCTCGGCAGCGTCCGCCGCGCCTCCGAAGCCGGCGGCGGCGGCCGAGCGGCCGAGCGGCGAGTCGACGTCGGACAGCGCCGAGGACAACCGACCGTGCCCGACCGCCCGGTGCCGGGCCAGCTCGGTCACGAAGGCGGCAAGGATCCCGAGGCCACTCAGGATGTAGATGACGGTGAAGATCTTGCCCGCGTCGGTCGTCGGGTGGAGGTCGCCGTAGCCGACGGTCGCCAGGGTGACGACGCAGAAGTAGATCGCGTCGATCGGGCCCCAGTGCTCGAGGACCATGTACACGACGCTGCCGATGGCGATCACGCCGAGGGCCGTCAGGGCGAGGACCTTCGCCTCGGGGTCCCGGAGCATCGCCCGGAGTGCAAAGAACACGTGCGCCTCCTCGCGATCGTTCCGACGCGGTCGAGTCTAGCCGACCGCCCGGGCGGCGAACCTCCCGCCGTCGGCATCGACCCGGAGGTCGAGCCCGTAGGCCCGCGACAGGACCGGGCTGCTGAGCGTCTCCTCGATCCGACCGGCGGCGACGGCGCGACCGCCGGCCATGACGAGGGCGTGGCCGAACCCCGGCGGGATCTCCTCGAGGTGGTGGGTGACGAGGGCCATCGCCGGGACGGATGGGTCGGCGGCCAGACCGGCGATCCGTTCGACGAGCGCCTCGCGGGCCCCGAGGTCGAGGCCCGCCGCCGGCTCATCGAGGAGGATGAGCTCCGGCTCGGTCATCAGGGTCCGGGCGATCAGGACCCGCTGCCGCTCGCCCGACGAGAGCGTGGCGAACGTCCGGTCGGCGAGGGTGGCCAGCCCGAGCCGGTCGAGTGCCGCCCGGGCCCGGGCGACGTCCTCGTCCGTGAACGGGTCCCACCACGGTGCGAGCGCGGCATGGCGGGCGCTGAGGACGACGTCGAGCGCGGCCAGACGTCCTTCGAGCTCGGCCGCCAGGGCCGCACTCACGAAGCCGATCCGCCGGCGCAGGGCCCGAGCCTCGATGGCGCCGATCCGTTCCCCGAGGACCTCGACCGTCCCGCGGCTCGGCCAGAGGTACGTGGCCGCGACCCGGAGGAGGGTGGTCTTGCCCGACCCATTCGGACCGACGATCGCCCAGCGCTCGCCGGCGCGGACGGTCCAGTCGACGTCGTCCAGGATCCAGCGCCCCTCGCGGCGGACCCCGACGCCGGCCAGCTGGAGCCGGACGTCGTCGTCCGGTTCGGGGGACGACGGTCCGGTCACTCGGTCAGAGCGACCAGGCGAACAGGACGTCGGGGGCACGCTCGGCCGCCCGGCAGAAGGTGACGACGTCGCCGGCGAGCTGGCGGATCCAGGGCTTCTCCTCGCGCGGGAGCTGACCGAGCTCCTCGTCGAGGAGATCGAGCCACCGTCCGGCGACGGCCGGGACCTCGTGATCGGTGAGCCGGGCGATCGCCTCGACCCAGCGCGGGTCGATCCGTTCGACCGTCCGCCCGGCGAGGTCGTCGGTCCCATCGAGCTCACGCCGGGCATCGAGGAAATCGGTCGGCTCGCCGGCCCCGGTCACCGTCCGGACGGCCTCGCTGAACAGGTCGAGCCAGGTCGGGTCGAGGCCCGGCCCGAGCGACAGGTGGGCCGCGAACCGTTCGGGATCGGCCAGGCCGGCGTAGTCGTCGGTCGAGATCGCGACGAGGATCGTCGGCTCGTCGCCGGCGACCAGCTCCATCAGCGCGTGCACGGCATCCTCACCCTTCCCGGAAGCCGGCCGCGCGGAGGATCTCGGGGATCTCCGTCGGCGAGCCGGCCACCCGGATGCCGGCGGCCTCGAGCGCCGCGATCTTGTCGGCGGCCGTTCCCGTGCCGCCCGAGATGATCGCCCCGGCGTGGCCCATCCGCTTGCCTTCCGGAGCCGTCCGGCCGGCGATGAAGGCAGCCATCGGGACGCCCTGCAGGTGGTCCGCCGCCCAGGCCGCGGCCTCCTCCTCGGCCGACCCGCCGATCTCACCGATGAGCACGATCGCGTCGGTCTCCGGATCGGCCGCCAACAGCTGGAGGACATCGAGGAAGGTCGTCCCGATGATCGGGTCGCCGCCGATCCCGATGCAGGTCGACTGGCCGATCCCGGCGTCGGTCATCGCCTGGACGGCCTCGTACGTCAGCGTCCCCGAGCGGGACACGACCCCGACCCGGCCGGGGCGGTGGATCGAACCCGGGATGATCCCGACCTTGGCCCGGCCGGGCGACGTCGCGCCCGGGCAGTTGGGTCCGATGAGCCGGGCGCCGGCCTGCCGGACCACCTCGACGACCGGGAGCATGTCGAGGGCCGGGATCCCCTCGGTGATGCAGAAGATCGTCTTGATCCCGGCGCCGACGGCCTCGAGGATCGAGTCCGGGGCGCCCGCCGCGGGGACGAAGATGCACGAGGTGTTGGCACCCTCCCGCTCGACCGCTTCGGCGATCGTGTCGAACACCGGGACCCGGCCGTCGACGGCCGTCTGGCCGCCCTTGTTCGGGGTCATCCCGGCTACGACCGGGGTTCCGTACTCGACCATCTGGCGGGTGTGGAACTCGCCCTCGCGACCGGTGACGCCGTGGACGACGAGCCGCGTGTCGCGGCCGATCAGGATGCTCATGCCTCGACCGCCCGGGCCGCGGCCACGGCCTTGGCGGCCGCCTGGTCGAGGCTGGCCGCCGTCTCGAAGCGGGCCTCGGTCAGGAGGCGGCCGGCCTCCTCTGCGTTCGTCCCCACGATCCGGACGACCATCGGCACGTCGCGGTCCTGGACCGACCGTGCCTCGATGAGCCCGCGCGCCACCTCGTCGCCGCGGGTGATCCCGCCGAAGATGTTGACCAGGATCGCCCGGACCTTCGGATCGGCGAGGATGAGTCGCATCGCCGCGGCCACCTTGTCGGCCCGGGCCCCGCCGCCGATGTCGAGGAAGTTGGCCGGCTCGCCGCCGGCCCGCTTCACGAGGTCCATCGTGGTCATCGCCAGTCCGGCCCCATTGACCATGCAGCCGATCGAGCCGTCGAGGCGGATGAACGAGATCCCCTGGGCCCGCGCCTCGGCGTCGGCCGGATCCTCCGAGTCGAGGTCGCGGAGCGCCTCGAGCTCGGGGTGGCGGGGGAGTGCGGAGTCGTCGAGGGTGATCTTGGCGTCGAGGCAGACGAGGTGCTCCACCGCACCGCTATTTCCGTCAGGTTCCCTGACGATTGCGAGCGGGTTCACCTCGACCAGGTCGGCATCGTCGGCGATCATCGTCGCGACGAGCCCACGGGCGATCGAGACGAAGGCGCGCAGGTGGACGCCGCCGAGCCCGACCGCGAAGGCCAGCCCGCGGGCCTGCCAGTCGGCGAGGCCGAGGAGCGGGTGAGCCTCGACCCGATGGATCGCCCCCGGGTCGACCCGGGCGACCTCCTCGATCTCGACCCCGCCCTCGGCCGAGGCCATCACGACGATCCGGCGACTGGCCCGATCGAGGATCGCCCCGAGGTAGAACTCCTTGACGATGTCCGCGGCGGCCGCGACGAGGACCTTGCGGACGGGGAGGTCCTTGATCGTGAGGGCGAGGATCTCGCGCGCGACCCGTTCCGCCTCGTCCGCCGAGCCGGCCAGCTTCACCCCGCCGGCCTTGCCCCGGCCCCCGACGAGGACCTGGGCCTTGACGACGACCCGGCCGGCACCGGCCGCCAGGAACCGCTCGGCAGCCGCGCGCGCCTCGGCCGGCGTCCTGGCGACCTCCCACGCCGGGACGGGCAGCCCCTGGGCGACGAGCAGCGACTTGGCGTCGGCTTCCTGGATCTTCACGCGAGCGGGCTCCGGATACGGCAGGGGACGGGGTGGGTGGCAAGCGCCAGGGGAGGCGATGGTACCGCGTCGGTCCGGTCGCCCACGGGACCAGATGGAACGAAATCCATGGGCCAGCCGCACCCCCGGGCGCATCCACCCAGCCGAGCGCCTCCCGTTCGCGGGAGCGCCGGCTCGGCCGCGCCGGGGTCCCGCTCGGCTAGAATGCGGCCATCGCCCACCCGACCTCGGTCTCCGGTCACGGGCGCTCAGCGGGAGGCAGGCATCCGACCATGGCGGTGACGCACCCGAGCCCGTCGGTCGGACGAACGCCGCTCAAGCCGGCGGGCACCGCCCCCCGTGGATTCGGGCGCACGTCCCGGGTCGATACGTGGATCGTGCTGCCGACCGCCACCGCGGTCTTCCTCGGGACGTTCGTCCTGTATGCGCTCTTCTCGGCCTTCGTGTGGGGCCCCGTCTTCGGCGCCGGCTACGAGGCCGACGGGTACCTGTCGCCGTTCTTCTCGCCGCTGATCGGGGTCGGGGTCCTGCCCGCGTGGCTGTCGCCGGCGATCCTCGTCCTGTGGATCCCGCTCGGGTTCCGGACCACCTGCTACGCGTTCCGGCGGGCCTACTACCGGTCGTACTTCGTCGATCCGCCCGCCTGCGCGGTGGGTGAGCCGCGAGCCCATCGGCGCTACGCGATGGAGGCCGCCTTCCCGTTCGTCCTCCAGAACCTCCACCGGATCTTCCTCTACCTGCAGTTCATCCCGCTGGCCTTCCTCTGGTACGACGCGATCGTGGCCCTCCACCCGGACGGTGGGTGGCGGCTGGGCCTGGGCAACCTGATCCTGTTCGCCGACCTGGTCCTGCTCACCGGCTTCTCGCTGTCGTGCAACTCCCTCCGCCACTTCGTGGGTGGCCGGCTCGACTGCTTCTCGTGCACGGCCCGGACGCGGGCACGGCACGGGGTGTGGCAGCGCCTGTCGAGTCTCAACGTCCATCACTGGCGGCTCGCCTGGACGAGCCTGATCGGGGTGGCGCTGGCCGACCTGTACATCCGGCTCCTGGCGGTCGGGCTGTTCAACGACCCGTCGATCCGGCTGTGAACGAGGTCCCCGAGCGCCACCCCCACGACGTCCTTGTGATCGGGGCCGGCGGTGCCGGGCTGCGGGCGGCCATCGAGGCGGCGGCCGACGGCGCGAACGTCGGGCTCGTCTGCAAGTCGCTCCTCGGCAAGGCCCACACGGTGATGGCCGAGGGCGGGGTCGCCGCGGCGCTCGGTCACGTCGCCGAGGAGGACTCGTGGCAGGTCCACTTCCGCGACACCATGGTCGGCGGCAAGATGCTCAACAACCCGCGGATGGCCCAGCTCCATGCCCAGGAGGCACCGGATCGGGTCCGCGAGCTCGAGGCCTGGGGCGCGGTCTTCGACCGGACCGGCGACGGGCGGATCCTCCAGCGCCCGTTCGGCGGGCACTCGCATCCGCGGCTCGCCCATGTCGGCGACCGGACCGGCCTGGAGATGATCCGGACGCTCCAGGACCGGGCCGTCGCCGCCGGCATCGCGGTCTACATGGAGTGCACCGTCACCCACCTCCTGACCTGGACCGACCGGGTTCGCGGCGCCGTCGGCTACTGGCGGACGACCGGTCGGCCGGTCGTCTTCCCGGCCAAGGCGATCGTCCTCGCCACGGGCGGGATCGGTCGGGCCTACGAGATCACCACGAACTCGTGGGAATCCTCCGGAGACGGTCATGCGCTGGCCTATCTCGCCGGCGCGGACCTCATCGACATGGAGTTCGTCCAGTTCCATCCGACGGGGATGGTCTGGCCGCCCGGCGTCCGCGGGCTGCTCGTCACCGAGGCGGTCCGGGGCGAGGGTGGGATCCTGCGCAACGGGCGTGGCGAGCGGTTCATGTGGCGGTACCTGCCGGAGGATCGCCGCAACGAGTACGCCGCCACCGACGAGGAGGCCTCGCGCTGGGTCGATGCGGCCAGCGCCGGCAGGACGACCGATGCGCGGCGGCCCCCGGAGCTGTCGACCCGCGACAACGTGGCCCGGGCGATCTACACCGAGGTGAAGGAGGGACGCGGCTCGCCCCACGGCGGTGTCTTCCTCGACATCAGCTACCTGCCGGCCGACCACGTCCGGCGCAAGCTGCCGTCGATGTACGACCAGTTCAAGGATCTGGCCGACGTCGACATCACGAAGGGACCGATGGAGGTCGGACCGACGACCCACTACGTCATGGGCGGGATCCGGGTCGACGCCGAGACCGGGGCGACGACCCGCGCCGGCCTGTTCGCCGCCGGTGAGGTCGCCGCCGGGCTCCACGGCGCGAACCGGCTCGGCGGCAACTCGCTGTCGGACCTGCTCGTCTTCGGCCAGCGGACCGGGGCGGCCGCCGCCGCGGAGGCCGCGACGCTCGACGAGATCCCGCAGGTCGACCCCATCCAGGTCCGGGCGGCCCTCGACGAGCTGGCAGCGCCGTTCCAGCCCGAGCCCGGCGAGGATCCCTATCGTCTCCACGAGGAGCTCATGGAGACCATGCAGTCGCTCGTCGGGATCTTCCGGACCGAGGCGGACCTCCACGAGGCGGTCGGCCGGCTCGCCGGGCTGTACGCTCGCTGGCCCAGGATCCGGATCGGCGGCGGGCGCGCCTACAACCCCGCCCTCGGCCTGGTCTTCGAGCTGCGCAACCTGCTGATCGTGTCCGAGGCAATCGCCCGGAGCGCCCGGCAGCGCAAGGAGAGTCGCGGCGCCCACAGCCGGATCGACTATCCCGATCCCGACACGGCCTGGGCGAAGAAGAACAGCGTCGTCCGGCTTGCCGGGGAGACCATGAGGGTATCGACCGCCGCCCTGCCGCCGCTCTCGGACGAGCTGCTCCAGCTGATCGCAACCGAGTGATCCGATGCCGATTGCCCAACTGAGCGTCTTCCGCGGGACCCCCGACAGCGAGCCCGAGTACGCCGACTTCGAGGTGCCGGTCGAGGAAGGGATGGTCGTCCTCGACGCCCTCCACTGGATCCAGGCCAACGGGGCGCCCGATCTCGCGGTGCGCTGGAACTGCAAGGCCGGCAAGTGCGGCTCGTGCAGCTGCGAGATCAACGGCCGGCCCAGCCTGGCCTGCAAGACCCGGCTGTCCGACTTCCGGCCCGACGAGACGATCACGGTCGAGCCGTTGCGGGCCTTCCCGCTGATCCGCGACCTGGTCACCGACGTCTCGTGGAACTACGAGGTCAACAAGCGGATCGTGCCGTTCAGCCCGCCGCCCGACCAACCCCAGGCGGACTGGCGCTGGCAGCAGGAGGACATCGACCGGGTCCAGGAGTTCCGCAAGTGCATCGAGTGCTTCCTGTGCCAGGACGTCTGTCACGTCCTGCGCAACCACGAGACGGAGCGCCCGTTCATGGGGCCGCGCTTCCTCGTCCGGACGGCCGGACTCGAGATGCACCCGATCGACGCGGCCGACCGGCTCGACTACCTCAAGGACGAGGGTGGGGTCGGCTACTGCAACATCACGAAGTGCTGCACCGAGGTCTGTCCCGAGCACATCAAGATCACCGACAACGCGATCATCCCGCTCAAGGAGCGGGTCGCCGACCGCTACTACGACCCGATCCAGATCGTCTGGCGAAAGCTCCGCGGCGATGGGCGTGGACGGGGGACGCCGGCACCGGTCCCGACTGGGTCGCTCGAGCCGCTCGGCGGCGCGCATCCGGACAGCGGCGTGGCCCCGGACGTGGAGTCGCCCGACAGGGCGACCGACCGGGATGCGGGCGGGGCGCCGAGCTGAGCCGGCCCGAGCCCGAGCCCGATCTGACCCTCTGGCCGGCGCCGATGGCCACGCCGACCGACGGTCACTCCGAAGGGGCCGGGGACACCGCTGGCGCCGATCCCGATCCGGCGCTCGAACCCGGACGCGTCCCGACCCCGAGGGGCTCCGGCTCGTCATCCGGACGGACGGCGCGGCACGCGGCAACCCCGGTCCGGCATCCGCGGGGGCCGTCCTGATCGACGCCGACGCGCCGGGGGCGCGGAAGCCGCTGGCCCCGCCGCTGGCCTCGATCTCCGACTACCTCGGGGTCCAGACGAACAACGTCGCCGAGTACACCGCGGTCGTCCGCGCCCTTCACCTGGCTGCCGAGCTCGGCGCGACCGAGGTCCACCTCCTGCTGGACTCGAAGCTGATCGTCGAGCAGGTCAACGGTCGCTGGCGGGTCAAGGACGCCAAGCTCCGGCCGCTCCACGCCGAGGTCGTCGACGCGGCTCCGGGGTTTCGCGCGCTGGACGGCGGTCCACGTCCGGCGAGCCGAGAACTCGGCCGCCGACGCGCTCTGCAACGAGGCGATCGACCGGGCCCTTGCCGGCGGTCCGGCGTCGGTCGTCCGCCGGCCGGACCCGCCGGTCCCATGACCGGCCCGGCCCGTCCGGACCTGCGTGGCCGGCTGCGGGCCGCCGGGTCCATGACGAGCGAGGCGATCCTCGGGTCGCGCCTCCGACGCTGGTCGCTCACCGTGGCCACGTTCGCGATCGTGGCCGTGGTCGCCGCGGCAGCGGCACTCGTCGGCCTGCCGTTCGCGGTCGGGATGGCGCTTGCCCTGGCCGCCGCCGTCGTCGGCGGGCTGTGGCTCGCCCTGGCCCTGACCCCGGCGGCGGATCGGCCGGTCGCCGGCGCGTTCCTCATCGGGGGGCGGCGCGAGCTCGCAAGGTACCGGCGGGCGACCGGGCGGCGGCTGCCGCCGAGGACTCGCTGGGGGATGGCCCGCTGGGTGCGGGGTTCGCCCGACCTGCCGGCGACCCGCCCGATCCGGGCGACCTTCCTCATCGGGCTCGGACGCTACGACGAGGCTGCCCGGGCGATCGAGGCGATCGATCCCCTTGGGCCGGTCGAGCGGTTCGAGCGGGCTCGCCTGTGGGCGATCGTCGACTTCGAGCGGGGTGGTGCCGGCGACCTCGACCCGGCGCGTCGCGCATTCGGCGCGATCGACGATCCGATCGATCGGTCGGTCGCCGCCTGGCAGCTCGCCGTCGAGGATGCCCGCCAGCGCTACGTCCTGGGCGGCGACTGGCGGGCGCCGCTCGCGCTCGCCGCCGGGTCGGGCGATCAACGGGCCCGGAGCGTGCGGGCCTGGTTGCCGACGGTGCTATGGGGGGCGGCGCCGATCCTCCTGGTGATCTACGTCCTCGCCCTGGTCGTCGAGCTCGTCGCCACCGGGAGCATCGTCTGACCGGTCGAGGGCGCGGATCGCCGCCTGCCGGGCCCGGAGTTCAGGCGGGGGTAGAATCCGTCGGCCAGCGAGGCGGTCGGACGGTCGCGCGCCGGGTCGGTCCCCCGACCCGGCTCGAGGAAAGTCCGAGCTCCTCAGCGCAGGGTAGCGGGTAACGCCCGTCCGCCGCGAGGCGAGGACCAGTGCCACAGAGACGAGTCCGGCCGCTTCGGCGACCGGGGTGAAACGCGGCAAACTCTACCCGGAGCAAGGCCAAATAGGAGGGCGCAACCCGGCGGCGCCGCGAGGTGTCGACGGGGGAGAGGTGCGCTGCCCAGCCCTCGGGTCGGCCGCATGAGCCGCCGGGCGACCGGCGGTCGAGATGGATGACCGTCCCCGCGAGCGATCGCGGGACAGAACTCGGCTTACAGACCGCCTCGCTGGCACGTTTCCTGGCTCGGCCTTCGGGGTCGGTCGCGCGCCGGGCGAACGCGGCCCCGCTCGGTGCGTCGGCGGACGCCTAGTCCTCGTCCGGCCGGAAGATGTGGGCCGCCGTGCAGGCGTTGCAGATCGGGGTGGCCGCGTCGAGATCGCCGAGCGGCAGCGGGACCTCCCGCTTTGGATAGAGGCATTCCGCCTCGTACATCCGCTCGTGGGTCGCGTCGACGGCGATGAGCCGGCGATACGTGCAGCGGCGGATGCGGTGCTCGGCGAGGTGGTAGGCCTCGTGCTCGGTCGGTGCGATCGGCAGCTGGATGGCCATGCGGCTGGGTCCGGACCCTCGGATCTGCGGGGATTCGCTCGCTCGCCGGTCGACGGGCGACCGTCGGTGGCGGAGCCTAACACCCGGCTGCAAGGCCCGGCAATCGGCGAAAGGTACTAGACTCCCGCCGTCGTCGGACCGGCGGACGCCCACCGGCGGCGCCAGGAGGACCCGTGGTCGACCCCACCGGAGACGCCCCCGAGGCTCCCGTCGGAGCCGTCGCCGACCCCGGCAGCGGGGGCGTGATCTGCCCGCTCCTGGTGCTGGCGAGCCACCCGGCGGCGCCTCCGGACGCGACCGCGGGCCTGGGCGCCACGCCGGTCGGGCCACCCGCCCCGGACCACGGCAATCGCTGCGCCGCCTCGAGCCCGCCGGCCCCGGTCTCCCTCGACCAGCAGCGGCTCGCCTGCCTCGGGCCCGACCACGTCGACTGCCCGCGCTTCGTCCGGGCGACGTTCTCGGCCAGACCGGGCGGTGGACGGGCTGGTCGGCCGAGCAGACCGGCCGCTGGCCAGGCCGCGACCGCTGCGGTGTCAGCCGCGGTCGTGGGCGCGGGAGCGCCGGTCGACGCCGCTCCAGGCGGGGCGGGTGCGGGCGCGGTCGGGGAAACCAGCGCGACCTCCGTCTCCGCGGCGGGAGAAGGCGCCGTCGCCCCCGTCTCCCCGGCCGGCAAGGACGCCGGCTCGTTGCCCGAGGGCGCGGCCGCAGCAGCCGCAGGCGCGGTCGTGGCAGGCGGCGCCGGGACGACCGGCCCGGTCCAGATCGTGCCCGCCGGGACCGGCGGGCCGCCCGTGGCGATGCGAGCCGATGTCGGGCAAGCCGGAGCCGGGGTCGCCGCAGCCCCAGCGCCGGCCCAGGGCACCGGGGCTGCGGGCGCGGTGGCAGGCGCTGCGTCCACCGCCCCTGCTGCGGGTTCCGGGACCGCCGGCTCGGTCGTTCCCGTCAGCCCCGTCACCCGAAGCCGACGGAAGAGCGGAGCACGACCGGCGCGGAGCCGCCCCGCGCCGGTCATCGTGGCTGTCGGGATTCTCGCCGTGGCGGTCGTCGTCGCCCTGGCGTTCACGTCCATCCGCGGTGGGCTCGCCCTGCCCGGGGCGAGCGCCAGCGCCGTGGCGGTGGCCAGCCCGAGCCCGACCGTCGCGAGCCCACCCGCGACGCCCACGGCCAGCCCGAGCCCGAGCCCGTCGCCGACCGCGACACCGTCGCCCACCCCGAGCCCAAGCCCGACGGCGACGGCCACCGCGTCCCCGTCACCGAGCCCATCGATCCCGGCCGCGTTTGCCGGGCTCAAGCCGTGCCCCGACCGGCCCGACTGCTACCGCTACCGGGTGAAGTCCGGCGACAGCCTCACCGGGATCGCGGCGAAGTTCGGGATCACCCTCGTGGCCCTCAAGAAGGCCAACCCGGAGATCAAGAACCCAAGCCTCCTCCACGTCGGCGACGTCATCCGGATCCCGCTCCCGCCGTCCTGACGGCCTGGCAGGGCCCGGCTCGGTTCCGGTCATTCGTTCGACGAGCGAACGCTCGCCAGTCGGCAGCGGCGGCGAACGTTCGTCCGGCGACAGGAGTGGCAGGATCCCGCCCCGGCAGGCGGCCCGGACCCCGGGTTCCGGTGACCGTCGCCGATCTCGCCCGACTCCTGCCGACGCCTTCGGCCGATCGGGTCCGCCTTCGCCAAACCCGTCGTTTTCGGCATTGACGTGGGTCGTCGAGCGTGTAGAATGCGCCGAAGTGGCACGAAGTGGTGTCAAGTGGGGAGCAGTACCACAAGTGGCCGGGGACCGTGCTCACGGCTCCCGCCCGGGACCGCTCCCGGCAACGCAGCCCCAGCAGCAGCCCGCAAGCACCGACCCACGCGACCCGACCAGGGCAGGCAGCCCGACCAGCGCCCGACGTAAGGGGAAGCCCGACAGGTGTTCACCGGCGAGTACCGGCATTCGGTGGACGAGAAGGGACGGATCGCCGTCCCGGCGAAGTTCCGCCTGCAGCTCGATGGCGGGGCCTACCTGGCCCGCTGGGTCGACGCCTGCCTGGCGATCTTCCCGAAGGCCGAGTTCGAGGCCCTCGCCGGCAAGGTCGGCGGGCTCGGGATCGCCGATGCCGCGGCGCGAACCTTCAGCCGGGCCCTCTTCGCCAGCGCCTACGAGGTCGAGCTCGACCGGCAGGGCCGGATCGTCGTGCCGTCCTCGCTCCGCGAGCTGCTCGGCCTGGCCGGTGACGCGGTCATCGTCGGGGCTCGCGATCACGCCGAGATCTGGGCACCGGCCGCCTGGGACGACTACCGCAAGGCGATGGAGGCGCCCGACGCCCTCGCCGCCCACCTCACCGGCCTCGGGATCTGAGGACCGGATCGGACAACCAGGACCGGGCCGCGATCGGCCCCACCAGATGCGCTTCCAGGGTCCGTTCGGGACCGTCAAGGAACACGGGAGACGAGATGAAGGTAGAGCACCGTCCGGTGCTGGCAGAGGAGGTCTTGACGCTACTCGCGCCAGCTTCCGGCAGCCTTCAGATCGACGCCACGCTCGGAGGCGGTGGGCACACCGAGCGGATCCTGGGAGCGACAGATCCTGATGGCCGCCTCCTCGGGCTTGACGCCGATGGGGCGGCCATCGCCAGGGTCCGCGAGCGGCTGGCCGCTCGCTTCGGCGACCGGCTCGTCCTCCGCCAGGCGAACTTCCGCGAGCTCGGCTCGGTGGCCCCGTCGGCCGGTTTCGGCGCGGTCGACGGCCTCCTGTTCGACCTCGGCCTGTCGAGCTTCCAGCTGGCCGACGACGGCGCGTGGCTTCGGGATCCGGGCCGGTGGGCCGCTCGACATGCGCTTCGACCCGAGCGTGGGCGTGCCCGCCTCCGAGCTCCTCGCGACCCTCGACGCGCGCGAGCTGGCCGCCCTGTTCAAGCGGTACGGCGAGGAGCCCCAGGCCGGCCGGATCGCGCGGGCCATCGTCGAGGCCCGCAGGACCGCCCCGGTCTCGACCGCCGAGGAGCTCGCCGCGCTCGTCGAGCGGGTCGCGCCAGGGCGACCCGGCCGGCGCCGGATCCATCCTGCGACCCGGGTCTTCCAGGCGCTCCGCATCGCCGTCAACGAAGAGCTCGATGCACTCGCGACGGGCCTCGCCGCCGGCGGTCGACCTCCTCCGCCCCGGCGGCCGGCTCGTCGTCCTGAGCTACCACTCGCTCGAGGACCGGATCGTCAAGCGGTTCATGGACGCCGAGCGGAAGGGCTGCATCTGCCCGCCCCCGCTCCCGGTCTGCGTCTGTGGCCGCGAGCCACGCCTCCGCCTGATCACGAAGTCGCTGACCGCCAGTCCGACCGAGGTCGCCGTCAACCCCCGCGCTCGCAGCGCCCGACTCCGCGCTGCCGAACGGACCGCCGCCTAGCGCCCGACGAGCCGACCGGGCGGACCGGAGCCCGGACCACGACCCGACCGACCAGCTTCGCGCAGGGATGAGAGGACCTGATGAGCAAGCGTCACCAATCGAGTCGCCGCCGTTCCTACGGCCGCCGGCAGCACGAGCTCCGAGAGCGCACCGAGCGCCAGCACCAGATCGTCGATGACGAGCTCCGGTCGCCCCGTCGAGGCGGAGCGCGACGGCTTCGGCATGTTCGACCTCGACCTCGCCGGCCGCCGGTTGAGCTTCGCGGTCGGCGACTAGTGGCCGTCTTCCAGGACGCTCGCCTGCGTCCGACCCTCCTCCCGCCGCGGTCGATCGAGGCGCCGGCACTCAGCCGTCGTCGGTCGCGTTCGACCGTCCGCGCCCGGCGCCGGCCGGGTCGGGTCGGGATCATGCTCGGCGGGATCGCCCTCGCCTTCCTGCTGGCGTTCTTCTCGCTCGTCCAGAGCGTCCGGGTGTCCGCGACCGGCTACGAGATCGATCGGCTGTCGAACGAGCACTCGTCGCTCGACGCGCGGCGCCAGGAGCTCGTCGCCGACCTCAACCGCCTCGGGCGCGCGCCGGCCATCCGCAAGCAGGCCATCGACCTCGGTCTCGACCAGCTGGCCGAGCCCCTCGTCGTGCCTGCCCGCTAGCGATCGCCCGACATGCCCGACGGACTGACGATGCTCGGACGGACCGACTCGCGTCGCCGCCTGCTCGTCGTCCTCGTGGTGTTCCTCGTCGTCGGGGCGTCGCTCGGCAGCCGGCTCGTCTGGTGGCAGGTCGTCCAGCACGACGTCCTCGCCGCGAAGGCCGAGCGCCAGACGACGGTCCAGGTCGACGAGCCCGTCCGGCGCGGAACGATCTACGACCGGACCGGGACGGTCGTGCTGGCGACCACCGTCGAGCGCTACCTCGTGGCGGCCTCCCCCGACCAGCTGACGCCGTCCCAGCGCCAGGAGGTCGCGGCGGCGCTCGTGGCCATCCTCGGGCTCGACGGCGACGCGGCCATCGCGCTCACCGACAAGGTCACCACGACGCGACCGTACGTCGTCCTCGCCCACGACATCGAGGACACGACCGCCGAGCGGATCCGTCAGGGGGTCGCCGACGGGACGCTCCCGGCGGTCTCGCTCGAGCCGGAGCCGGTCCGGGTCTATCCCCAGGCCGGCGGGGCCGCGGGCACGACCCTGGCGGCGCACCTGCTCGGCTTCGTGAACCGGGACGGGGAAGGGCAGTACGGGGTCGAGGAGCGCTACCAGACCGAGCTCGCGGGCACGCCCCGGACGCTCCTCGCCGACCGCGACGTCGTCGGTCGTCCGGTCACCGACACCGCCCAGGTCCTGAGCCCGGGCGTGCCCGGGACGGACCTCCGCCTGACGATCGACACCGACCTCCAGCTGGCCGCCGAGCAGGAGGTCCTTGCCGCCTACACCGCCGACAAGGCGGTCGCAGTGACGGCCGTCGTCCTGGACCCCTACAGCGGGGCGATCCTGGCCGAGGCGAGCTACCCGTCGTACGACGCGAACGACTACCGGACGGTCGCCCAGGAGGACCCCAAGGCGTTCATCGACCCGATCGTGTCGTCCGTCTACGAGCCGGGGTCGGTGTTCAAGATGTTCACCGCGCTGGCCGCCCTCGAGAAGGGCACGATCAGCCTGTCGACCCGGATCCTCGACTCGGGCTCGCTCTCGCTCGACCACGGGCAGGGCCGGATCTACGACGCCGACCGGCACGCGATGGGGTTCATGGAAGCCCGCGACATCGTGGCCTACTCGCGGAACGTCGGGGCGGCCCGGATCGCGCTCGGGCTGGCGAACACGACCGCCAAGGCCTCCAAGGTCCTGGCCGCGACCTGGATCCGCCTCGGGTTCGGGCAGAAGACCGGCGTCGACCTGGCCGGCGAGGCGCCCGGGCCTGGTCCGCGACCCGGCGCTCAAGCACTGGAGCCAGGTCGACCTCGCCAACGGGTCGTTCGGCCAGGGCGTCGCCGTCACCCAGCTCCAGCTCGCCACGGCCTACGCGGCGATGGTCAACGGCGGGACGCTCGTCACCCCCCACGTCGTGCTCGGGATCGGCGACCGCGACGTCGAGCCGGGTGATCGCGGGCAGGTGCTGTCGCCGGCGATGAGCAAGACGCTCGTCGACCTCATGAGCCATGTCGTCCACACCGTCCCGTGGTACGCGGAGAAGACCCTCGTCCGCGGCTACGACGTCGGCGGCAAGACCGGCACGGCCCAGATCTGGGACCCGAAGGCGAACCACGGCCGGGGCGGCTGGAAGGCGAACCGCTACAACAACACCTTCGTCGGCTACATCGGCCGGGGTACTCCGGAGCTGGTCATCGCGGTGACGATCCACGAGGCCAAGCCGCTCTCGATCGCCCAGGGCAACCTGCCCCTCGCGGTCGAGTCGTACGAGCTGTTCCGCCGCCTGGCAACCGACGCGATGACCATGCTGGACCTGCCCAAGCCGGCCGCCAGGGACGACCGGTGAGCGCCGGCTATGGGAGACTGGCGGCCGTGATGGACGCCCCGCCGCCCTCGCCCCCTCGTCCGCCCGACGAGGCATTCGACGGGGCCGAGATCGCCCGGCTCACCGGCGGTCGGCTGGAACACGCCTCCGACCGGCCGATCCGCGGCGCGGCCGTCGACTCGCGCCGGGTCCAGCCGGGCAACCTGTTCGTCGCCCTGGCCGGCGAGCGCACCGACGGTCACGAGCACCTCGTCGAGGCGGTCCAGGAAGGTGCGGCCGGGCTGCTCGTCAGCCGACCCGGTCCGCTGCCCGCGGCCATCGGCGACGTCAGCGTCATCCGGGTGGCCCGACCGCTGCCGGCGCTCCACGCGATCGCCGCGGCCTGGCGGCGCCGGTTCGACCCGCTGACCGTGGGGGTCACCGGCAGCATCGCCAAGACCTCGACCAAGGAGGTCATCGCGGCCGTCCTCGGGACGACCTTCCGGACGCTCAAGAACGAGGGCAACGAGAACAACGAGATCGGCCTGCCCCTGACCGTCCTCCGGCTCGGTCGGGCCGACGAGGCCCTCGTCCTCGAGATGGGGATGTACGTCGAGGGCGAGATCGCCGACCTCGTCCGGATCGGCCGTCCCCGGATCGGGGTGGTCACGGCGGTCCAGCCGGTCCACCTCGCCCGGATCGGCTCGATCGAGGCGATCGAGACCGAGAAGGGTCGTCTCGTCGAGGCCCTCCCGCCCGGCGGGACGGCGGTCCTCAACGCCGACGACGAGCGAGTCCGGCGGATGGCCGGCCGGACCGCCGCCCGGGTGCTGACCTACGGGTTCGCCGAGGACGCCGACGTGAGCGCCCAGGGGGTCGAGTCGCTCGGCCCCGACGGGATGCGCTTCGACCTGCGGACGCGGGCCGGTCGCCGCTGGGTGACGATCCAGGCGCTGGGCCGCCACGCCGTCCACAACGCGCTCGCCGGCGGCGGCCGTGGGCCTGGCGGCCGGGCTCGACCTCGAGACCATCGGGCGCGGGCTGGCGGCCGGTCCCGGCGCAGCGCACCGCGGTGAGCTCGTCCGTCTCGGCGACGTGACGATCATCGACGACAGCTACAACGCGGCGCCGGCGTCGATGCTGGCGGCGCTCGACGTCCTGGCCGACCTGCCGGGGCGGCGGATCGCAGTCCTCGGCGAGATGCTCGAGCTGGGCGAGGACAGCGAGGCGAGCCACCTCGAGGTCGGCCGCGTCGCGGGCCGGGTCGCCGACGTCCTGGTCGTCGTCGGGGCCGATGCGGGCGGGATCGTCGAGGGAGCCATCGAGTCGGGTCTCGAACCGGGCCGGATCCTCCACGTCGAGGACGCCGAGGCCGCCCACGAGGTCCTTCGGCCCAGGCTCGGGCCGGGTGACGTCGTCCTCGTCAAGGCGTCCCGCGGGATCGCCCTCGACCGGCTCGTGGACGCCCTCCGCGAGGAACTCGGCCCGTGAGGATCGGCACGGTCGAGCTGATCCAGGGCCTGCTCCTGTCGTTCATCATCGTCCTCATCCTCATGCCGCCGTTCATCCGGCTGCTGCGCTACGTCCGGTTCGGCAAGAACATCCGGGAGGAGGGGCCGGCCAGCCACCAGGTCAAGCAGGGCGTGCCGACCGGCGGCGGGATCCTGATCATCCTCGTCGTCGCCGGGATCGCCCTCCTCCTCGGCGCGATCGGCAGCGACACACCGGACACCTACTCGCCACTGGCCGCCCTCGTCGGCGTGGGCGCACTCGGCGCGTTCGACGACTGGCGCAACGCCAAGACCGGGACGGGGATCGGCGTTCGCGGCAAGCTGGTCTGGCAGACGGTCGTGGCGGTCCTCGCCGCGCTCTACATCCAGCGCCACTTCGACATCACGGCGATCCGGGTACCGTTCGCCGTCGATCCGGTGACGATCGGCCCCGCGCTCTACGTGATCTTCGCGGCCTTCGCCATCGTCGCCGCGAGCAACGGGGTGAACATCACCGACGGGCTCGACGGGCTGGCCGGCGGGACGCTCGCGTTCAGCTTCGTGGCGTACATGATCATCGCCCTGCTCAACGTTCCCCACCAGCCGAACCTGGCCCTGCTCTGCGCGATCATCATCGGCGCGACCATGGGCTTCCTGTGGTTCAACGTCCACCCGGCCCAGGTGATCATGGGTGACTCGGGCTCCCTCGGCTTGGGGGCGGCCCTGGCCGTCACCGCCCTGATCACGGGCCAGATCATCGTGCTTCCCCTGATCGGCCTCGTCTTCGTGATCGAGACCGGCTCGGTGATCCTCCAGGTCGCCTACTTCAAGGCGACCGGCGGTCGGCGAATCTTCCGGATGTCGCCGATCCACCACCACTTCGAGCTGCTCGGCTGGGACGAGGAGAAGATCACCGTCCGGTTCTGGATCGTGGCGGTCTTCGCCGGCCTGCTCGGGGTCACCCTGTTCATGGCCTCGATCAACTCGCTCGGATGACGACGATGACGACGACCCCGCCACCGACAATCGGGCCGACGATCGACCCGGACGCGCTGACCCTCGACGGGATCCGGGCGGGTGCCCTGGCCGGGCGGCCGGTGGCCGTCCTCGGGTTCGCCCGGAGCGGGATCGCCCTCGCCCGGTTCCTCGTCGACGCGGGGGCGATCGTCACCGTCTACGACGCCCGTCCGGCCGACGAGCTCCGGGCCGCGACCAGCCGGCTCGACGGGCGATCGATCCGGCTCCTGGCCGGCCCCCGGGTCGAACCGGCCGACGCCTGGCGCGGAGCGGCCCTCGTGACCACGTCCCCGTCGATCAACCCCGACTACCCGACGACGGAGCCGCGTCTGCGGGCGGCGCTCGCCGCCCTCCGCGCGGCCCGGGCCGCCGGTGACCCGAACGCCCCGGCGATCGTGTCCGAGGCGGACCTCGTGCTGCGGCTCTGTCCCGCGCCGACGATCGGGGTCACCGGGACGAAGGGCAAGACGACGACGGCCGCCCTGACCCACGCGCTGCTCGCCGCCGATCCGGGCCACCGGGCGATCCTCGGCGGCAACATCGGCCGGCCGATCGTCGAGCGGCTGCCCGACCTCCGCCCCGGCGACCGGGTGGTCATCGAGCTGTCGGAGCTCCAGCTGCCGACGCTGTCGCGGGGGACGACCGTCGCCGTCTTCACCAACGTGACCTCGGACCACCTCGACCGGCACGGGACGCTCGAGGCCTACCGGGCCGTCAAGCAGCGCTTCGCCGAGACGGTCGACCCGGCCGGCGCGCTCGTGGTCAACCTCGACGACCCGGTCGTCGCCGGGTACGTCGGGCTGGCGCCGGCCCGGGTCGTCACCTACCGGCTCGCCCGGCCCGAGTCGGGCGGGGTCGGCATCGTCGATGGCTGGATCGTCGCCGACGGCGTCGAGCGCCTCGCCTCGGCCGGCGGTGGGCCCGCCGCGGCCGGACCCGGCGGACGCGTCCTGCCGGTCGACGAGCTGGCGCTGCCGGGCCGGCACAACCAGTCGAACGCCCTGGCGTCCGTCGCCGTCGCGCTCCTGTTCGGGGTCGAGCCCGACGCGATCCGGGTGGCAGCGGC
Organism: uncultured Chloroflexia bacterium; assembly: GCA_963708065.1. Classification (GTDB taxonomy): domain Bacteria; phylum Chloroflexota; class Limnocylindria; order Limnocylindrales; family CSP1-4; genus Chersky-267. The sequence goes on along the minus strand of CAVPRZ010000008.1, from coordinate 149,765 downwards.
CGCCTTCGCCGGGGTCGAGCACCGCCTGGAGACCGTCGCCGTCATCGACGGGGTCCGCTACGTCAACGATTCGCAGGGAACGCAGCCCGACGCGGTCATCGCCGCGCTCCGGGCGTTCGACCCGCCGATCGTGCTGATCGCCGGCGGCCGGGACAAGGGCGTCGACCTGTCCGGGCTCGGGCCGGTCGTCGCCGAACGCGCCGCGGCCGCCGTCCTCATCGGCGAGAGCGGGCCCGGGCTCGAGCACCGCTTCCGCGCCGCCGGCCTCGCCTGGACCGAGCGGGCCGGCACGCTCGAGGCCGCCGTCCGAGCGGGCGGCCGCGATCGCCGCCGAGCTGCGTGACGCGGCTGACCCGGGCGCGGTCGTCGTGCCGACCGTCCTGCTCAGCCCGGCCGCGGCGAGCTTCGACATGTTCAAGGACTACGAGGAGCGCGGCCGGGCGTTCAAGGATGCCGTGGCGACCCTGGCCGAGGAGGCGACGCGATGACCGCCCCGGCGACCCGATGACCGCGCCGACGACCGCCCTCCATGCCCAGGTCCGGCGCCGTCCGGCCGGCCCGGGACCGAACATGCTCCGGCGGGAGACCCACCAGCCCGACTACGTGATCCTCGTCACCGTCGTCGCCCTGTCGGCGATCGGGATCCTGATGGTCTTCTCGTCGTCGGCGATGAAGGAGTACGCCCGCGACGGCGACGTCTTCGGGGCGGTGGCTCCGCAGGTCGCCTGGGGCGTCGCCGGTCTCCTCGCGATGCTCGCGATGACCCGGATCGACTACCGCCGGCTCCGGCTCGTGTCGATCCCGATGTACGCGATCGCGGTCGTCCTCCTGCTCCTCGTCTTCGAGCCGAGCCTCGGCCAGACCGTCGGTGGGTCGGCGCGCTGGCTGAAGCTCGGCCCGCTGCCGGCGGTCCATCCAGCGGAGTTCGCCAAGCTCGCCCTCGTCGTCTACGTCGCCCACTGGCTGGCCAAGCGCGGCGCGCGGATCGACGGGCTGCTGACCGGGACACTGCCGTTCCTGGTCATCTTCCTGCCGATCGTCGCCCTCGTGCTCAAGGAGCCCGACCTCGGGACGTCGATGGTCCTGGCCGTGACGGGGCTCACGATGTTCGTGCTGGCCGGCGCCAACCTCGTCCACTTCGGGCTGCTCGTGGCCGGCGGCTTCGTCGGGGTCGTGATGTTCGCCCTGCACGGCTACCAGCTCGACCGGATCCGGGCCTGGATCGATCCGTGGGCGGACCCGGCCGGGATCGGGTTCCACTCGGTCCAGGGCCTGCTGGCGCTCGGCTCGGGCGGCCTGTTCGGGCTCGGGCTGGGGCAGAGCCGGGGCGCCGGCGGGCTGTTCCTGCCGAATGCCAGCAACGACTTCATCTTCGCGGTCATCGGCGAGGAGTTCGGGCTCATCGGCTGCGGGCTCGTCGTCGCCCTGTTCATCATCCTGGCCTACCAGGGGATCCGGATCGCGCTCTCGGCACCGGACACCTTCGGGGCGCTGCTGGCGGCCGGGATCACGACCTGGCTGTGCGTCCAGGCGTTCATCAACATCGGCGTCGTCGTGGCCCTGTTCCCGATCACCGGGATCACCCTTCCCTTCATCAGTGCCGGCGGCTCCTCGCTGACGATCAGCCTGGCGGCCGTCGGGATCCTCCTCTCGATCTCCCGAGAGACCGTCGAACGAGGCACCTGGAACGATGCGTCTGCTGATCGCGGGCGGCGGCACGGGCGGGCACGTCTACCCGGCGCTGGCCGTGGCCCGCTCGCTGCGCGCCAGCGACCCTGAGCTCGAGATGTCCTGGCTCGGTGGCCGGCGCGGGCTCGAGGCCTCGATCGTGAAGGGGGCCGGGATCCCGTTCCGCCGGCTCGTCCTGCGCTCGCTCCGCTCGACCGACCGGTCGATCCACCTGGTCCTCGATCCGCTCCGGCTGGCCGCCTCGGTCCCGCAGGCGGCGGCGATCCTCGCCCGTGACCGGCCCGCGGCGATCCTCACGACCGGCGGCTACGTCGCGATCCCGGTCCTCCTCGCCGCCCGGGGCCTGGGCATCCCGACGATCCTCTGGGAGGGCAACGTGATGCCCGGGCGGAGCGTCCGCGCGACCGCCCGGCTCGCCTCGGCGGTCGCGGTGTCGTTCCCGGAGACCTGTGCCGCGCTGGCCGTGGCCGAGGATCGCTGCTACCGCTCGGGGACGCCGATCCGCGACTTCGGGTCGATCGATCCGGTCGCCGCCCGCGAGCGCTTCGGGGTCGGCCCCGGCGAGCGACTGCTCGTCGTGTTCGGCGGCTCGCAGGCGGTCCGGCGCTTCAACGCCGCCGTCGCCGAGGCGCTGCCCGAGCTCGTCGAGCGGGTCCACCTGATCCACGTCACCGGCGACACCGGGTACGCGGCCGCGCTCGCCGGGCGCGAGGCGCTGCCTCCCGATCGGCGAGCGCGGTACCGCCCGTACCCGTTCCTCGGGGCGGAGATGGCCGATGCCCTCGTCGCCGCCGACCTGATCGTCGGTCGAGCCGGCAGCTCGACGCTCGCCGAGGCGACGGCGCTCGGCAAGCCGCTCGTCGTCGTCCCGTACCCGCACGCCGCGGGCCACCAGCGGGCGAACGCCCGCCAGCTCGTCGAGGCCGGGGCCGGACTCGCTCATCGACGACGAGGCGTTCGACGCCGCGAGCGCTCCTCGAGGCCGCGGCCATCCTCGACGATCCGGCCCGCCACGCCCGGATGGCGGCTGCGTCGCGCGAGCTGGGCCGGCCCGGCGCCGCCGCCGCCGTCGGCGAGCTGGTCATGGCCGTCGCTGCGCGCGCGGCCGCTCCCGGACCCGGATGCCATCGAGCGGCGCTCGCGCGAGGTGGCCGCGTGACGGCCGCGCCGGCACCCGGGCTGGCGGCGTGATGGCCGGCGCCGTGCCCGAGGCGGCCGCCTTCGACCCGATCGCGCTCGGGACCGAGATCCAGCGCCGGATCGGGGTCAAGACGTCGCGCGACGAGCCCCTCGCCCGGTTCACCACGATGCGCGTCGGTGGTCCGGCCGACCTGTTCGCCGTGGCCCACAACGCCTTCGAGCTGCGGGCGCTCGTCAAGCTCGCCCGGAACCGCGGGATGCCCCACCTGGTCCTCGGGCGGGGGAGCGACGTGGTGATCGCCGACGCCGGCATCCGCGGGCTCGTCATCCAGGTCCGGGCGGAGGGGACCGAGGTCCGCGACGAGCGGCTCGTCGCCGAGGCCGGTGTCCCGATGGCCCGCGCCGCGACCGTGACCCAGGGCGCCGGGTTGTCCGGGCTCGAGTTCGGGCTGGCCATCCCGGGCACGGTCGGCGGCGCCGTCTGGGCGAACGCCGGCGCCCACGAGTCGGACGTCCGGGCGATCCTCGAGAGCGCCCAGGTCCTGACCGCCGACGGGACGGAGGCGCGCCTCGACGCGACCGCGCTCGGGCTCGGCTACCGCGACAGCCGGCTCAAGCACCCGCCGGCCGGCGGCCCGGCCGAGGTCGTGCTGACGGCGTCGTTCCGGCTCGCCCCGGCGACCCCGGACGAGATCCGCGATCGGCTCGACGAGATCCGCCGCTGGCGCCAGGCCCACCAGCCGCTCGGGCTGCCGAGCGCCGGGTCGTACTTCCGGAACCCGCCCGGAGACTCGGCCGGTCGGCTCATCGAGGCCGCCGGGCTCAAGGGAGCGCGGGTCGGCGGCGCCACCGTCAGCGAGAAGCACGCCAACTTCCTGGTCAACGACCGGAAGGGATCGGCGACCGACGTCCGTCGGCTCGGCGAGCTCGTCCGGACCGAGGTCGCCCGACGGTTCGGCGTGACCCTCGAGCCCGAGGTCGTGTTCCTCGGTGAGTGGGGCCCGGAGTGGGACGGAGCGGTGGCCGGATGACCGCCATGTCGACGTCGGCCTCGTCGGCCCGACCGCCGGTGGCCGTCCTGTTCGGTGGGCCGTCGGCCGAGCACGACGTGTCGATCGTGTCCGGCGGTGCGGTCGCCGACGCCCTCGACGATGCCGGGCATGCGGTGGAGCGGATCTGCATCGACCTCGCCGGTGGCTGGTGGCGGATGCCTCCGGACCGGCCGCCGGCCGGCCTGCCGCCGGCCGCCTGGGACGATCCTGGAGCGCTCGGGGCGACGGGTCCGGAGACGGCCGGGCGGGCGGTCGACCGGCTCGCCGCAGCCGACCCGCCGCCGGTCGTATTCATCGCCCTCCACGGGCCGTTCGGCGAGGACGGCACGGTCCAGGCGCTCCTCGAGGCGGCCGGCCTCGCCTACACCGGGTCGGGCGTCACCGCCTCGGCGATCGGGATGGACAAGGCGATCTTCAAGCGACTGGTGCGCGGCCTGGGGCTGCCGGTCGCCGACTGGCGCGAGGTGACGGCTCGCCGCTGGGCGACCGACCGATCGGGCGTCCTCGACGAGCTCGAGGCATTCGCCGCGGGGACGGGCGACCGCCGCCTGATGGTCAAGCCGGCCCGGCTCGGCAGCTCGGTCGGGATGACCCTCGCCCACGGGCCGGACGAGCGCCCGGCGGCGATCGAGGCGGCGCTGGCCCACGACAGCCTCGTCCTCGCCGAGGCCTACCTGGCCGGGGCGCGCGACCTCGAGGTGTCGGTCGTGGGCAACGATCCGGCCGGGCTCGAGCTCTTCGGCCCGGGCGAGATCGTGGCCGGCCACGAGTTCTACGACTACGAGGCGAAGTACGTGCCCGGGCTGTCGGAGACGTCGCCGGTGGCAGAGGTCGACCCCGCGACGCGCGCGACCATCCTCAAGATCGCCCGCGACGCGTACCGGGCGATCGGCGCCGAGGGGTTCGCCCGGGTCGACTTCCTGCTGGCCGAGGGCGGGCTCTACCTGTCGGAGATCAACACGATCCCCGGCTTCACCCCGATCAGCCTGTTCCCGGCGCATGGCAGCCGCGGGCGGCTACACGTTCGGGTCGGTCGCCGAGCGGATCGTCGAGCTCGCGCTCGAGCGCCATGCGCGGGCCGTCCGGCGCCGCCTGACCGTCGCGGACCTGCCCCGATGAGCGCCCGGCGGGGGACCCGCCCGACCGCCACGATCCGCCGGTCGACCGGCTCGACCCGCCGGCCCTCGCGCATCCGCCGGGCCTCGGCCGGGTTCAACCGGACCCGTTCGCTGGCCCTTCTCGGGATCATCCTGGCCGGCCTGGCGCTGTACGGGGCGAGCGCGAGCGCGGCATTCAGCTATCGCCGCCTCGAGCTCATCGGGGCGGGCCTCACCCCGGAGTCGACCGTCCGCCAGGAGCTCGCCGTGGCCGGCGGCACGAACCTGTTCCGGCTCACGACCGACGGGATGGCGGATCGGCTCCGGACGCTCCCCACCGTCGCCGACGCCTCGATCGAGGTCGCGTTGCCCGACACGATCCGGGTCCGGCTGGCGGAGCGCCGGCCGATCGTGGTCTGGCAGGTCGGCGGGCGGCGCTTCCTCGTCGACGCCGATCGGGTCGTGTTCGCCGAGGCCGACGGTCCGAGCGAGCTGCCGGTCGTCGTCGACAAGCGCGCGCCGACCGCCGGCCGGGGCGACCCGACCGACAACGACGAGTCGGCCCGGCTCCCCCAGGTGCGGATCCCGGACATCAGCGACACGATCGATCCAGTCGACTTCGACGCGGCGACCCGGCTCGGCTCGCTCCGCCCGGCCGACGTCGGCAGCGGCGCCGCGGCGATCCGGGTGACGATCGACGACGAGCACGGCTTCAGCGTCGACAGCGGCCCCGACGGCTGGACCGCCGTCTTCGGCTTCTATACCCCGACGATCCGGCGGACCGACCTCATCCCGGGCCAGGTCCGGCTGCTGCGCCAGCCTGCTCGCCGGACGCGAGGCGACGGTCGCCACGGTGACTCTGGCCGACGAGCGGAACGGGACCTACACCGTGAAGCCGGCCCCGTGACGGGCGGCTCGGGTTGCTGGCGGTCGCTCGCGTCGGGTAGCCTTGCCGAAACGATCCGACAGGAGGGCGACGCCACGTGCTCCTTCCCCTGGCGGGGCTCCTCCTCGGAGTCCTGCTCGGGCTCTTCCTCCAGGTCGACGTCAGCTTCGAGTTCGCCCGCTACTCGGCCGTCGCGATCGTCGCGGCGCTCGACTCGGTCCTCGGGGCCGTCCGGGCGGAGCTCGATGGCGTCTACGACAATCGGATCTTCATCACCGGCTTCGTCACCAACGCGCTCGTGGCCGTCCTCCTCACGTTCATCGGCGATCGGCTCGGCCTGGACCTGTACCTCGTCGCCCTGATCACCTTCGGGCCGCGGATCTTCCAGAACGTGGCCCTCATCCGCCGTCACTTCCTGTAAGAGGGACAACGACATCGTGGAACGAGAAGCGGTCCTGGTCGGGATCGACGTCGGGACGACGAAGGTCACCGCCCTCATCGGCGAGGTCGGCCGCGACGGCGCGCTCACGATCATCGGCAAGGGCACGGTCCCGACGACCGGCCTCAAGAAGGGCGTCGTCGTCAACATCGAGCAGACCGTCCAGTCGATCGCCTCGGCGGTCGAGCAGGCCGAGCGGCTGTCCGGCTGGAAGATCGACCGCGCCTTCGTCGGGGTCGGCGGGCAGCACGTCGAGAGCCAGAACTCGCGCGGCGCGGTCGCCGTCAGCGGCCACGGCCGCGAGGTCGCCCGGGAGGACATCAACCGGGCGACCGAGGTCGCCCGGGCGGTCTCGATCCCGTCGAACCGCGAGGTCCTCCACGTCCTGCCGCGCCAGTTCATCGTCGACGGCCAGGAGGGGGTCAAGGACCCGCTCGAGATGAGCGCGATCCGGCTCGAGGTCGAGACCCACATCGTGACCGGCTCGGCGACGGCGGTCCAGAACCTGACCAAGTGCGTCGATCGCCGGCGGGGTCAAGATCGACGAGCTCGTGGCCGACTCGCTCGCCTCGGCCGAGGCCGTCCTGACCGAGACCGAGAAGGAGCTCGGGGTGGCGGTCGCCGACATCGGCGCCGGGACGATCGACCTCGCCCTGTTCGCCGACGGCTCGCCGTTCCACACCAGCGTCCTGCCGGTCGGCGGCAACAACGTGACGATGGACATCGCGGCGGTCATGAAGACCAGCCTCCAGGTCGCCGAGGACCTCAAGATCAACCACGGGACGTGCGACCTGCGCGACGTCGACCCGGACGAGATGATCAACGTCGAGATGCTCGGCGAGGAGGCCGGCCGGACGGTCAGCCGGCTCGAGCTGTGCCAGGTCATCGAGGCCCGGATGCGCGAGACGTTCGAGCTCGCTGGCCAACGAGATGAAGGCGTCCGGTCACGGGATGCTGCCGGCCGGGATCGTGCTGACCGGCGGCGGGGCGCAGCTCGCCGGGGCCGCCGAGCTCGGCCGCGAGGTCCTCCAGATGCCGGTCCGGATCGCCGGGCCGAGCGGCGTCGGCGGGCCTCGTCGACAACCTGCTCACGCCGGCCAACAGCACCGTCGATCGGGCTCCTCCGCTGGGGCGCGGCGGTGCTCGCCCAGGGCGAGCCGAGCCGCTACGAGTCGGCGCCGGCGATGGGCGGGCTCGGCCGGCTCCGGGACGCGCTCCGCAGCATCTTCCCCTGAGCCGGCCGGGTCGCCCGGCAGCTCACCCGGCCGGCCGTCGCGCGCCGACGCCGTCCGATCGCCCGACGTCCGGTGCGGGCCCGCCCCGCGTTCCATGGGCCGTCCGGCGCCGACCTCTTGACCCGGCGCTATACTCGGCCGACATCTTCAGAGCGCGCACCCCATCACACCCTGACCGAACGAGCCCCCGACCCCAGCCACCGAGGAGAGGCGATGTCGCTGCGATCCGACTCCGAGAACTTCGCCCTGATCCGCGTGATCGGCGTCGGCGGCGGCGGGAGCAACGCGGTCAACCGGATGATCCGGGCCGAGATGATGGGCGTCGAGTTCATCGCCTGCAACACGGACGCCCAGGCGCTCCTCCAGTCGGACGCCCCGCACAAGATCCGGATCGGCGACAAGATCACCCGGGGCCTCGGGGCCGGCGGCGACGCGTCGATCGGCCAGCGGGCCGCCGAGGAGGACTCGGAGAAGATCGCCGAGGCGCTCCGCGACTCGGACATGGTGTTCATCACCGCGGTCTCGGCGGCGGGACGGGCTCCGGTGCGGCCCCGGTCGTCGCCCAGATCGCCAAGGAGCTCGGCGCGCTGACGATCGGCATCGTCACCAAGCCGTTCTCGTTCGAGGGCAACCGGCGCAAGCTCGTCGCCGAGAAGGCGGCCGAGGAGCTCAAGGCGAACGTCGACACCCTGATCACGATCCCGAACGACCGGCTCAGCGACGTCGTCCAGAAGAACACCTCGATCGTCGACGCCTTCCGGGTCGTCGACGACGTCCTCCGCCAGGGCGTCCAGGGGATCAGCGACATCATCACCGTCCCGGGCCTGATCAACCTGGACTTCGCCGACGTCCGGGCGATCATGAAGGACGCCGGGTCGGCGCTCATGGGGATCGGCCGGGCGTCCGGCGAGAACCGGGCCGTCGAGGCCGCCCGCCAGGCGATCGCCAGCCCGCTCCTCGAGGTCAACATCACCGGCGCCCAGGGGATCCTGTTCAACATCACCGGCTCGTCGAACCTCACCCTGTACGAGGTCAACGAGGCGGCCGAGGAGATCCGGGCGGCGGCCGATCCCGAGGCGAACATCATCTTCGGGACGAGCTTCAACGAGCGGCTCGGCGACGAGGTCCAGATCACCGTCATCGCGACCGGCTTCGACGCCGGGCGGAAGCGCGACGCCGCCCGCGAGGCGGCCTCGAGCTGGGAGGTCCAGGCGGTCCGCCCGGCCGAGCTCGCGCGACTTCCTCGAGGAGCTCGACCGGCAGCGCCAGGCCAGCGTCGGCGAGCCGGGTGGCGATGCCGGAGCGGCCGCCGCGGTCAAGGTCGAGCGGGCCACGGTCAACGTCTCGCCGGCGCCCGGTGCCGCGCGCCCAGATCGACCCCGACGACCTCGAGATCCCGAGCTTCCTCCGCCGCGCCAAGTAGCCGGCGCCGGTGGACGCCGGCGCAGGACCCGCGGGCCCGGCCGCGCCCGATCCGGCCGAGGTCGCCGCCCTCGCCGCGGCGCGTGAGACCGTCCTCGCGCCGTATCGCCGACGCCTGCGCGCGGGTCGGCCGTGATCCCGCTGCGGTCCGCCTCGTCGCCGTCACGAAGACCGTCGCGCCGGCGCGGATCCGGGCCGCCGTCGCCGCCGGGCTGACCGTCCTCGGCGAGAACCGGGTCCAGGAGGCGGAGGGCAAGGTCGCGCTCGTCGCCGGCGCGACGTGGCACCTCATCGGCCCGCTCCAGTCGAACAAGGCCCGGCGGGCCGTGGAGACGTTCGAGGTCGTCGAGACCGTCGACTCGGTCGAGCTCGCCCGGCGGCTCGATCGGATCGTCCGCGACGTCCGCGGGCTGCGCGGCCGACGGCCCGGTCGCGCCCGACGCCCGGCTCCCGGTCCTCCTCCAGGTCAACGTCGACGAGGACCCGGCCAAGGCCGGCTTCGACCCGGACGAGCTGGCCGAGGCCCTGCGGCGCGCTGCTCGGCCTCGGCGCGCTCCGGGTCGACGGGCTGATGACCGTCGGGCGGCTGGTCGACGACCCCGAGGCCGCCCGGCCGACGTTCCGCCGGCTGCGCGAGCTGGCCGACCGGCTGCGCTCGGCCGACCCGCGCCTCGGGCCCGAGCTGTCGATGGGCATGAGCGACGACTACCCGGTCGCGGTCGAGGAGGGCGCCACGATCGTCCGGGTCGGCCGGGCGCTGTTCGGCGAGCGGCCGTCACCGGCCGCCGAGGCCCGGTGACCGACTCCGAGGTCCGGTTCGTCGTCCGGCTCACGCCGCGCGGCGGTGCCGACCGGGTCGACGGGGTCGGGGAGGACGGGGTCCTGCGGGCGAGGGTCGCCGCGGCGCCGGCCGAGGGCGCCGCCAACCGGGCCCTGATCCGGCTCCTCGCCGCTGAGCTCGACGTCGCGCCGTCGGTCGTCCGGATCGTCACGGGCGCCACCAGCCGGCGCAAGACGGTCGCCGTCGCCGGACGTCGACCGGGCGGCGATCCTTGCCCGCTGGCCGGGCCTCGGGCTATGATCGGCCGGCTCGGGCGCGATGCCCGACGGCGCTCCGGGGCGATTGGCTCAGTCGGTTAGAGCGCGCGGTTCACATCCGCGAGGTCACTGGTTCGAATCCAGTATCGCCCACCATTCCCCTCCACGACGGCCAAGGTGCGAGGCATCCCCATTGGTCCGCCTGCCGGGCCAGGGGACCACCGAGCCCGCCCTCGGCCGCCGGTTGGTCCGCCTGCCGGACCAGCGGGACCACCGAGCCCGCCCTCGGCCGCCGGTTGGTCCGCCTGCCGGACCACGGGACCACCGAGCCCGTCCTCAGCCGCCCCTTGGTCCGCCTGCCGGACCACGGGACCACCGTACCGCGCGCTCGCCTGACCGTCAGGCCGGTCCGGCCCCCGCCAGCCGGCGCAGGACCGCGGGCAGGATCCCGCCGTGGCGGTAGTAGTCGACCTCGATCGGGCCGTCGAGGCGGGCGATCACGCTGAACCGGCGCTCGGTGCCGTCGTCGGCGCGCGCCGTGACCGTGAGCGTCGAGCGCGGCGCCGGACCGCCGGCGAGGCCCTCGATCGTGTATGTCTCGCGCCCGGTGAGCCCGAGCGACGCCGCGCTCTCGCCCGCGCAGGAACTGGAGCGGCAGGACGCCCATCCCGACGAGGTTGGAGCGGTGGATCCGCTCGTAGCTCTCGGCCAGCACCGCCCGGACCCCGAGGAGGGTCGTGCCCTTGGCCGCCCAGTCGCGTGACGAGCCGGAGCCGTACTCGCGCCCGGCGATCACGAGGAGCGGCACGCCCTCGGCCGCGTAGCGCATCGCCGCGTCGTAGATGAACGCCTCCTCGCCGTCGGGCAGGTGGACCGTGTACGGACCCTCCCTGCCCTCGACGAGCCGGTTGCGCAGGCGGATGTTGCGCGAACGTCCCGCGGATCATCACCTCGTGCTGGCCGCGCCGGGCGCCGTACGAGTTGAACTCGAGCGGCCCGACGCCATGGGCCTGGAGCCACTGGCCGGCCGGTGACCACGCGGCGATCGAGCCGGCCGGCGAGATGTGGTCGGTCGTGACCGAGTCGCCGAGGACGGCCAGCACCCGGGCGCCGACGATGTCGCGTGACCGGAGCCGGCTCGGCGGGCACGCCCTCGAGGAACGGCGGGCGGGCGAGGTAGGTCGACGCGGGGTCCCAGGCGAACCGGTCGCCGGCCGGGATCGGCAGCGCCCGCCAGCGGTCGTCGCCGTCGAAGACGGTCGCGTAGGTCGCCCGGAACAGGTCGGGCGAGATCGACGTGCCGATGACCGAGCGGATCTCGTCGGACGACGGCCAGACGTCGGCGAGGAAGACCGGCCGCCCGTCGTCGCCGATCCCGAGCGGCTCGCGGGTCAGGTCGATGTCGACCCGGCCGGCCAGGGCGAACGCGACGACGAGCGGCGGCGAGGCGAGGTAGCTCGCCCGGGCGAGCGGGTGGATCCGGCCCTCGAAGTTGCGGTTGCCCGACAGGACCGCGGCGACCACGAGGTCGTGCTCCTCGACCGCCGTCGCGACCGGCTCGTCGAGCGGGCCGGAGTTGCCGATGCAGGTCGTGCAGCCGTAGCCGGCCAGCGCGAAGCCGAGCCGCTCGAGCGGGTCCATGAGCCCGGCCGCCTCGAGGTAGCCGGTCACCGCCTTGGAGCCGGGGCGAGCGACGTCTTGACGGTCGGGCCGACCGACAGCCCGCGGGCCACGGCGTTCCGGGCGAGCAGCCCGGCGCCGACCATGACCGTCGGGTTCGAGGTGTTCGTGCACGAGGTGATCGCGGCGATCGCGACCGAGCCCGGAGCGGATCGTCGCGGCCCGTCCGCCGACCTCGATGGCGATCGCGTCCCCGGGTCCGTTGGCCGGACCACCCTCGCCGTCCATCCGCGCGGTGTCGCCGCCATCGCGCGGGGTGACCGTCTGCGGGAAGGCGGCCCGGAAGTTGTCGCGGAGGCCGGCGAGGACGACCCGGTCCTGTGGCCGGCGGGGACCGGCCAGGGACGGCTCGACGGTCGCCAGGTCGAGCTCGAGCAGGTCGTCGAACTCCGGCCCGGGACCCGGCTCGCGCCACAGGCCCTGGGCCTTGGCGTAGCGCTCGACGAGCGTCACGAGCTCGGTCGGCCGGCCGGTCAGGCGGAGGTAGGTCAGCGTCTCGTCGTCGATCGGGAAGAGGGTCGAGGTCGCCCCGAACTCGGGGCTCATGTTGGCGATCGTCGCCCGGTCGGCGAGCGACAGCCCGGCCAGCCCGTCGCCGGCGAACTCGACGAACGCCCCGACGACGCCGAACGCGCGGAGCAGCTCGGTCACGACGAGCACGAGATCGGTCGCCGTGGAGCCGCTGCGGCAGCTCGCCGTGGAGCCGGACGCCGACGACCCGGGGCATCGGCTGGTAGAGCGGCTGGCCGAGGAGGACGGCCTCGGCCTCGATCCCGCCGACGCCGTAGCCGAGGACGCCGAGCCCGTTGATCATCGTCGTGTGCGAGTCGGTCCCGACGAGCGTGTCGGGGAAGGCGACCGGGCCGTGCGCGTCGGGCGCGGTCGGCGACGACCGTCGCGAGGAACTCGAGGTTGACCTGGTGGACGATGCCCGGTCCCCGGCGGGACGACCCGCAGGTCGCGGAACGCGGTCTGGGCCCAGCGCAGGAGGCGCGTAGCGCTCGCCGTTGCGCTCGTACTCGCGCTCGACGTTGAAGGCGAACGCGGCCGGCGTCCCGAACCGGTCGACCTGGACCGAGTGGTCGATGACGAGGTCGGCCGGGACGAGCGGGTTGACCCGGGCCGGGATCGCCGCCGAGGTCGGCCATCGCGTCGCGCATGGCGGCGAGGTCGACGACCGCCGGGACCCCGGTGAAGTCCTGGAGGATGACCCGGCCGGGCATGAACGGCAGCTCGACGTCGCTCGCGGCGGCCGCTCCCGGCCGCCAGCGGGCGAGCGTCTCCACGTCGGCCGGCCGGACGATCCCGCCGCCGGCGTGGCGGAGGGCGTTCTCGAGCAGGATCTTGACCGTCATCGGGACCCGCCCGAGGTCGAGCCCGAGGTCACCCAGGACGCTCAGCCGGTAGAGGTCCGGAAGGCCCGGACCGAGGCTCGCCCGGGCATCGAACGGGTCGTGGTCCGGCACGCGTCGTCCCTTCGCTGGGTGGCTAGAATCGACGGATGGAAGCGTACCCCGAACCGTGAGGGCCTGGCGGGAGCGCGGCCGGCGGGCGGACCGGGACGACGAGAAGCTGGCCGCCCTGCGCGAGGCCGGGATCGAGCTCGACCCGGCGGCGGAGCGCGGCCACGACCACGGCGACGGGGCGCCGCACGACCACGCCCATCCCCACCGCCACTCGGAGCCGGGCGAGCCGCCGATCATCGGGATCGTCGGCGCCGGCGCGGTCGGATCGGCGCTCGGCCTGGCCCTCGACCCGGGCCGGCTGGCCGATCAGCGCGGTCGCCAGCCGCGACCCGGTCCGCCGCGAGCGGTTCAAGGAGCTCGTCGGTGGGACCCGCGCGTTCAGCGAGGTGACGCCGCTCCTCGACGAGGTCGAGCTGATCATCCTGGCCGTCCCCGACGACGCGCATCGCCGCGCTGGCCGGGTCGATCCGGCTGTACGGCGGCCAGGCGCTCGTCCACACGAGCGGGGCGCTCGGCGCCGAGGTCCTCGAGCCGGCGATGGCGGCCGGGACCCAGGTCGGCAGCTTCCACCCGCTCGTGGCCTTCGCCGACACGGAGCGGGCGGTCGAGGCGCTCCACGGGGCGACCGTCGCGGTCGAGGGCGACGACCAGCTCGTCCTCCTGCTGGCCGAGATGGCGACGGCGATCGGCGGCGCACGCCGTCCGTCTGGCGCCCGGGACGAAGGCGGCCTACCACGCGGCTGCGGTCCTCGCGGCCGGCGGGTTCGTCGCGCTGCTCGACGCGATCGCCGAGCTCGGCCGGGTCGCCGGGCTCGACGAGGCCGGCTCGCTGTCGATCTACGGGCCGCTCATCGAGCAGACGCTGGGCAACGCCCGGGCGCTCGGGATCCGGGCCGCGCTGACCGGCCCGATGACGCGCGGCGACGTCGGGACGCTCGAGGCCCACCTGGCGACCCTCAGGCCGCACGCGCCCGACGTCCTGCCGCTCTACCGGGCGGCGGCCGAGCGGGAGATCGCCCTGGCCGAGGAGCGTGGCGCGCTGACACCGGACGTTTCCGAACGCCTCCGGACCGCCCTTGCAAACACTCCATGACACGGTAGGATTGCTGACATGCAGCACTCCATCGCCGCCAAGTACGCGGCTCGCCCGGCGGCGCGCTTCGTGTGCGCCTCGCCGCGGGCCCGGCAGCGGCGACTCGGTCTCCGGACCGCCGCGACGTTCCGAGCCGTTCCGGCCCGGGCGACCGTGCTGCGCCGCCCAGACCTCGCTCCGCTGCTCCGGCTCCGGGCGAGCTGGCGATCGGTCCGAGCCGCCGGTCCCCGCCGCTCCCAGAGCGGCCGGATCCGTCCCGTGGTGTCGATGCACTGGTCGCGACCGAGCGGCCCGGTGCGCGAGAGCCGCTCGAGCGCCGCATCGGCGCCGTGGCTCGCCTGAAGCAGGCGACCGCAACCTCCGCCGGCGGCGTCGTCGTCCGGTTCGAGGCCGGCATCCCGCAGTTCGTTGCCGGGCGGCGCAAGGAGATCCACACCTGGACCCTGCCCGAAGGGCACGCCCCATCCCGGGTGAGCAGCGCGAGGAGACCGCCCTGCGCGAGGTCGCCGAGGAGACGGGCCTCGAGGTCCGGATCGTCGAGCCCCTCGAGTCGATCAGCTACACGTTCACCCAGCGCGGGGCGCGGATCCACAAGACGGTCTTCTACTTCCTGATGCAGCCGACGGGCGGCGACCTGGCCCGCCACGACCACGAGTTCGACGAGGTCCGCTGGTTCGACCTGGCCGATGCCGGCGGGGTCCTGACCTTCGAGACCGAGCGCGCCCTGGTCGACCGGGCCGCCGAGCGGGTCGCCGACCGGCTGGCGCGGGGCGTGGGCCGCAGCCCGGCCGGTTCGGGCGCCTGACCCGTGGCTGGGGCCATCGACGATTCGGTCCGTGCCACCCCGCTGCTCGAGCGCCACCGCGCCCTCGGGGCGCGGCTCATCGACTTCGCCGGCTGGCTCATGCCGGTCCAGTACGCCGGCATCCTCGAGGAGCACCGGGCGGTCCGCGAGCGGGCCGGCCTGTTCGACCTGTCGCACATGGGCGAGCTGTTCGTCGAGGGGCCGGAGGCCGGTCCGGCGCTCGCCCACGCGCTCGTCAGCGACCCGCCGGCGCTGGCCGTCGGACGGGCCCACTACTCGATGATCTGCGCCCCCGACGGAGGGATCCTCGACGACCTCATCGTCTATCGCCTGGCCGAGGAGCGGTTCCTCGTCGTGGCCAACGCGTCGAACGCCCAGCTCGTCAGCGACCTTCTCGTCGAGCGGCTCGGAGGGCTTCCGGGCGATCCTCGACGACCGCTCGCTGGCGACGGCGCTGATCGCGGTCCAGGGTCCGCGCTCGCTCGACATCCTGGCCCGGCTGACCGACGTCGACCTCGACGCGCTCCGCTACTACGCGATCGCCGAGGGCACGGTCGCGGGGATCGATGCGCTCGTCGCCCGGACCGGCTACACCGGCGAGGACGGCTTCGAGCTGTTCGTCGAGAACGGCGCGGGCGGGCGAGCTGTGGGACGCCCTGCTCGAGGCCGGCCGGCCCGCACGGCCTGGTCCCGGTCGGGCTCGGCGCGCGCGACACGCTCCGCCTCGAGGCCGGCATGCCGCTCTACGGCAACGACCTCGACCCGACGGTCACGCCCTACGACGCCGGGCTCGGCCGGGTCGTCAAGCTCGACAAGCCCGGCGACTTCGTCGGCCGGGCGGCGCTCGAGCGGGTCGCCGCCGAGGGTCCCGCGGCGGCGGCTCGTCGGCCTGGTCGTGCGCGGCCGGGGGATCGCCCGGCACGGCTACCCGGTCTACGCCGGCGAGCGCGAGACCGGAGTCGTCACGAGCGGCGCTCCGAGCCCGACCCTCGGCGTCCCGATCGCCATGGCCTATGTCGCCCCCGACGACGACGAACCCGGTACGATGCTCGCGGTCGGGATCCGCGACGCGCACGTCCCGGCCGAGGTCGTCTCGCTCCCGTTCTACCGGCGGGCCGGCTGACCGCCCTTCGCGCCGGACGGGCGAGCGGAGGCACGACGAGGAGGTTCGGCCGCCGATGGTGCCCACGGATCTGCGCTACACCAAGGACCACGAGTGGGTCCGCCTGGACGGCGACGACGCGACGATCGGGATCACCGAGTACGCGGCCAGCCAGCTCGGCGACATCGTCTTCGTCGAGCTGCCGGAGACGGGCCGGGAGCTCACCCAGAGCGCCGCGTTCGGCGTGGTCGAGTCGGTCAAGGCGGTCAGCGACCTGTTCGCGCCGGTCTCCGGGTCGGTCGTCCAGACGAACGACGCGCTCGCGGGCACGCCGGAGCTCGTCAACAGCGAGCCGTACGGGGCCGGCTGGATGGTCCGGATCACCGTCGCCGATCCGTCCGAGCTCGACAGCCTCCTCGACCCGGTGGCCTACGACGCGCTGATCGCGGAGGGCTGACGGCCCGATGCCGTACGGCCCGCACACGCCGGCCGATCGCACCAGGATGCTGGCGGCGATCGGGGTCGACTCGATCGACGAGCTCTTCGCCGACATCCCCGTGGCCCTCCGGGCGAGCCGGCCTCGACCTTCCGGAGCCCGAGCCCGAGCTCAACCTCGCGGCGCGCCTCCAGGCGCTGGCGGGACGCAACCGGGTCGACCTCGCCTCGTTCCTCGGGGCCGGCGTCTACCGCCACTACAGCCCCGCCGCCATCGACCAGATCCTCCTGCGCGGCGAGTGGTACACGGCCTACACGCCGTACCAGCCCGAGATCAGCCAGGGCACCCTCCAGTCGATCTACGAGTACGAGTCGCTGATGGCCGAGCTGCTCGGGCTCGACGTCGTCTCGGCGTCGCACTACGACGGCGCCGCGGCGACCGCCGAGGCCGCGCTCATGACCTGCCGGGCGACCCGTCGCGAGCGCGTCCTCGTCTCGCGGGCGGTCCACCGCCACTACCGCGAGACGATCGCCACCTACTTCCTCGGCGGCGGCCTGGCGGTCGACGAGATCCCGCTCGTCGCCGACGGACCCGACGCCGGGACGACCGATCTCGCGGCGCTCGAGCGGCTGCTGGCCGATCCCGACCGTCCCGTCGCCGGGGTGATCGCCGGCCAGCCCAACTTCCTCGGCCTGCTCGAGCCGATGGCCGAGATCGGCCGGCTCGAGCCACGCCGCCGGAGCGCTCTTCGTCGCCGTCGTCGAGCCCGTCTCGCTGGCCGTCCTCGCCCCGCCCGGCGAGTACGGGGCCGACATCGCCGCCGGCGAGGGCCAGCCGCTCGGGATCGCGCCCCAGTACGGCGGTCCGTACCTCGGGATCCTCGCCTCGACCGACGCCCTCGTCCGCCAGATCCCGGGCCGGCTCGTCGGGATGACCAGCCGACCTCGACGGCAGGCGGGCGTTCGTCATGACGATGCGCGCCCGCGAGCAGGACATCCGGCGCGAGAAGGCGGCCAGCAACATCTGCACCAACCAGGCCCTCCTCGCCCTGGCCGCCAGCGTCTACCTGGCGATCCTCGGGCCGCACGGCCTGCGCGACGTCGCCGCCCTCGGTGCGGCCCGGGCGGCCGAGCTCGAGGCGGCGCTCGCCGCGGTCGGTGCGCCGCGGCTCCATCCCGGGCCCTACCTCAACGAGTTCGCCGTCCGCGTCCCCGACGCGCCGCGCGTCCATCGCGCGCCTGCTCGAGCGTGGCGTCCTGGCCGGGCTCGTCCTCGCCGAGGCCGAGCCCGACGATCCGTCGCTGGCCGACGCCCTCCTGGTGTGCGCGACCGAGGTGACCACCGCCGGACGAGATCGCCCGGTTCGCGGCGGCCCTGTCCGACGCGCTCCACGGGCGGCCGCCGGTCGCGGTCGAGGCCGGCGCCGGGCCGGCCGGGCGACGCGGACCGGCCGGCCGGTCGCGGCCGTCGCGGAGCGCGGCCGATGAGCGTCACCGGGACCCGCCTCCAGCCGACGCATCTTCGAGAAGTCCAGCCCCGGGCGGGGCGGCGGCAAGATCCCGCACCCGCCGAAGGACGCGCTCGACCGGATCCCCGCCGCGGCCCGGCGCGCGACGCCGGCTGCGCTGCCCGGAGCTCAACGAGCCCGAGGTCGTCCGCCACTACGTCAACCTGAGCCAGCTCAACTACGCGGTCGACACCGGGTTCTACCCGCTCGGCTCGTGCACGATGAAGTGGAACCCGAAGCTCAACGAGTGGGCGGCCCGGCTGCCCGGCTTCGCGGGGCTCCATCCGCTCGCGCCCGACGCCGTCGCCCAGGGCACCCTCCAGCTCCTGTGGGAGCTCGAGGAGGCGCTGGCCGAGATCAGCGGGATGCGCGCCGTCACGCTCCAGCCGGCCGCCGGCGCGCAGGGCGAGCTGACCGGGATCCTCATGATCCGGGCCTATCACCGGGCGCGCGGCGACGTCGAGCGGACCGAGGTCCTCGTCCCCGACAGCTCGCACGGCACGAACCCGGCGACCGCCACGATGGCCGGCTTCACGACCGTCACGGTCCCGTCGGCGGCCGACGGCGGGGTCGACCTCGACGCCTTCCGGGCGGCGCTCGGCCCGCGGACCGCCGCGGTGATGATCACCAACCCGTCGACCCTCGGGCCTGTTCGAGGCACGGATCGGCGAGCTCCTCGACGCCGTCCACGAGGCCGGCGCGCTGGCCTACATGGACGGCGCCAACCTCAACGCGATCCTCGGCCGGTTCAAGCCCGGTGAGGCCGGCTTCGACGTCATGCACTTCAACGTCCACAAGACGTTCAGCACGCCGCACGGCGGCGGCGGACCGGGCGCCGGGTCCGGTCGGGGTCGGGCCGAAGCTCGTGCCGTTCCTGCCCGGCGCCGCGGGTCCTCCGCGAGGACGACGGGACCTTCCGCCTCGAGCGCCCCGGCGAGCGCCCGTCGTCGATCGGGCGGATGCGCTCGTTCGTCGGCAACACCGGCGTGCTCGTCCGGGCCTACGCGTACATCCGGGCCCACGGCGCGGCCGGGCTGCGCGAGGTCAGCGACGACGCCGTCCTGGCGGCCAACTACCTCAAGATCCGTCTCGCCGGGACGTTCGACGAGCCGTACGGCAGCCGGGCCTGCAAGCACGAGTTCGTCGCCTCGGCGGCGACGATCAAGAAGGCAGACCGGCGTGCGCACGCTCGACATCGCCAAGCGGCTCATCGACTACGGCTTCCACCCGCCGACGATCTACTTCCCGCTGATCGTCGAGGAGGGGATGCTGATCGAGCCGACCGAGACCGAGTCGATCGAGACGCTCGACGCCTTCGCCGACGCGCTCATCGCGATCGCGGCCGAGGCGCAGGCCGACGCCGGAGCTCGTCCACGACGCCCCCCACGACGCCCCCGTCCGGCGGCTCGACGAGGCGACCGCGGCGCGCCAGCCGAACCTGCGCTGGCGGCCGATGGCCGGCGCCGAGACGCCGTGCCCGGACTGACCCGGCCGGGCCGCCCGGGGAGCGGGATGAACCTCGCGGGCGGATCGAGGGTATCTTGGGGTAAGACCACCGCGCGGTCGACCATGCCCGAATACGAGGATGCGGCCACGAGCGAGCCCGCCGACGATCTCAGCCGCCGCCGCATCCGGGCCGAGGAGGCCGCGCTCCTCAAGCGGATGCAGTCCGACGACATGGATGCGTTCGAGGCGTTCTTCCTGCGCTACCGGACGCCGATCTACCGGACGGCCTACGGGCTGACGGGCGATCCGCAGGCCGCCGAGGAGATCCTCCAGGACACGTTCGCGCGGGCCTACCAGCGGCGCCACATCCTGCGCTCCGACGTCTCGCCGCTGCCGTGGCTCCACCGGGTGGCGCTCAACCTGTGCTACTCCCGGCTCGGCCGGCGGCGGGTCCCGTCCGAGCCGATGGGCGATGCGGTGCTCGGGCTCATCCGCGACCTTGCCACCGAGCCCGCCGAGCACGCCGAGCAGCAGGAGCTGCGGCGGATCGTGCGGGACGGCGTGGCCAACCTCCCGCCGAAGCACCAGAGCGTCGTGATCCTCTACTACCTGCACGGCCTGTCGCTCCAGGAGACGGCCGAGCTGCTCGATGTCCGGCTCGGGACCGTGAAGTCGCGCCTCCACTACGCGCTGCGCTCGCTGCGGACCCGGCTCGAGGGCGATCGCCGCTTCGGCGGCGCCTACGACGCGACCGGCACGCTCGTCGTGGACCCGGAGGAGGCCGTCCGATGATGGGCCGCCCGACCGGCTGCTCGACTCATCGGGCGGTGCTGGCCGCATTCGCCGAGCGTTCCGAGCGCGGCCCCGGAACCGCCGCGGCGTTCGATCACCTCGAGCGCTGCCGGCGGTGCGAGGCTGATCTGACCCAGACGCTCCTGGCGATCCACGCCGTTCGCCGCCTCCTCGCCGAGGCGCGGACCGCGGACCCGCCCGCTGACACCTGGGCCCGCCTGCGCCTGCGAGTGCAGCGGCCGGTCGCCGGCGCCTGGCGAGCCCGCTCATCGCTGGCCGGTGTCGTGCTCGGTGCCGGGCTCGTCGCAGCCCTGATCGGGCCGACCGCGGTCGTCCCGTTGCCCGAGGTCACCGGTCGCGAGCCGGGACCGGACGCGTCCGTCCTCCGGGTACGGACCGAGCGCGACCTCATCGCCGAATCAGCGTTCCTGAGTCGTATCCGGGTCGCACCGCCCCACCAGACGACCGTGCCGGAGGTCGTGCCGCCCGCCTACTGGCTGGGGCCCGACGGGCTGGGACGGGTCAGCGCCCCGGTTCGCGTCGAGATCCCGCCGGAGCGGGCCGACTGATCCGGCTCGCCGGGTCGGTCGGGACGTAGCGCAGGAGGTGCCACTGGCCGATCGGTCGAGCGGTCCCGGACGGGACGGCGACGCTCGCGGAGGCGCTCCGGAGCCCCGCCGCCGCTCAGTTGACACCGTCCGGGTGCGTCCGCATAGTACCGGCAGCGCAGGGACCGCAGCTCACCGTGCGCTCGTTCGTTCGCCCACCTCGTACGTGCCGGCGGCTCGGCCTGTGGAGCAGGGGAGCCCGGGGTGATCGGGGCGGATGGGATCGCAGGTGCGGTCCGATGCGATTGGGAGTGACAGGGTCTCAGACCCGTTTGGAGGACCGCTGATGCGGAATCGTCTACTCGGCCTGCTCGCGACCACGGTGATCGTGGTCGGGGCATGCCAGGGCGCTCAGAGTACGCCGTCGGCGACGACGGCGCCGGCATCCCAGCCGCCGGCCTCAGCCGAGGCACCGTCGGCCACGCCGGCGCCGACGCCGATCGACTACGACCAGCTGATCTACGGCTACAAGTACGAGCCGTCGACCGGCACGCCAGGCGGCAAGGTGATCATCTCCGACTGGCAGGCCGCGAACCAGCTGAACCCGTACTTCTCGAACGCGTTCGCCAACAACCAGGTGTATGCGGCGACGATGCGGACGCTGCTTGTCGTGTCCAGCGACGGTCACTACAAGCCCGACCTGTCGGCCGACCCGATCACCTACTCGAACAACGTCAAGGAAGACACCGACGGCAAGGGTGGCTTCACCGTCCACCTCAAGATCAAGCCGGGCCTCAAGTGGTCGGACGGCGAGGCCTTCAGCCTGAACGACTTCAAGTACACCCACGACGCGGTGCTCGACAAGGCCCAGGTCGGGATCACGACCCTGAGCTGGGAAGAGGTCGACAAGATCGACGTCTCGGCCGACGGGAACGAGGCTGACGTCCACTTCAAGGAGCCGTTCGCCGGCTGGCTTGGCGTGGTCGGCGGCGAGTTCATCCTGCCCGAGCACTACATGAAGACGATCCCGATCAAGGACTGGGCGGCCAAGTCGTACCCGGTCTCGACCGCGATCTCCAAGGCACCGACGATCGGCCCGTTCAAGTACGTCACCGCGACGTCCGACACGGTCGAGCTGACCCGCGACGACAACTGGGCCGGTCCTGCCCAGGCCTGCAACGGCAAGCCGTGCCTCGACAGCGTCACCTACAAGTTCTTCCCCGACAACAAGGAGGGGATGATCGCCGCGTTCCTGAACGGCGAGATCGACGTCGCGCTCGACCTGGTCCAGGCCGACTACGGCGCGATCAAGGACGTCGATCCGGCCATGGGCGTCGCGATCATGGAGCCGGCGTGGCTCTATGAGCACTTCGACATGAACGAGGCCGGTCTCGGCCAGGGCCAGGGTCACCCGGCCCTCAAGGACCTCGTCGTTCGCCAGGCCATCGAGCAGGCGATCGACAAGAAGGCCATGTGGGAGACGGTGTTCCCGGGCGATCCGTACCCGGACAACAACCCGTGCACCAACGCGGTTCCGTCGAACTACTGGCAGCTCCCGGACGCGAAGTGCCTGCCCTTCGACCTCGCGGCGGCCAACAAGGCCCTCGACGACGCCGGCTACAAGGCGGGTACGGACGGCATCCGGGTCGACCCGAAGTCGAGCCTGCCGCTCGTGTTCGAGCACTGCACCTCGACGGCGGGCTTCCGTGAGCTCGGTGGCGACTTCCTTGCGAAGGAGCTCCAGGCGATCGGGATCAAGCTCAACCTCAACTACGTCGACTCGACCACGATCCTGTTCGCCAACTGGCCGGACGTGAAGGCCGACACGAAGTGCAACCTGGCGCACGGCAACTACGACACGTCGGAGTTCGCCTACGTCCTGAGCTTCGACCTCTACGGCAACTACTACTACGCCTACCACTCGACGCAGATCCCGACCGACGCGAACAAGGGCAACGGGTTCAACTACCTGCGCCTGATCAACTCGGACATGGATGCCGCGATCGACGTGCTGAAGCAGGCGATCAAGACCCAGGACCAGATCCAGGCCGCCTACAAGATTCAGCAGGTCTACATCGACAACACCCCGGAAGTCGTCCTCTACTACCGCAACGAGGTCCGGGGCGCGAGCGCCAAGCTCCAGAACTTCCTCAAGAACCCGTCCACGAGCTCCGATATGTGGAATATCGAAGACTGGTGGCTGAAGCAGTAGCCTCTGGCTAGTGCACCCTGCGAACGGCGGCTCGTCACCCGAGCCGCCGTTCGCGCATTCGACCCCAGCCGGGGGGTCGGCCGCACTCATCTGACCCAACGCGTTGGACCCACTCCGTTGATGACACTCGGTGAGCTGCGATGACCAAGTTCATCATTCGACGGACGATCGGCCTGATCCCGTTGCTACTCGGGGTCGTCATCATCAGCTTCCTGCTGATGAAGGCGGCGCCCGGCGGTCCGCAGGCCCAGTTCCAGGGCAACAAGCGGATCACCCAGGAGCAGATCGACTCCTGGCTCAAGCGCTGGTGCCTCCAGCCGACCGACGCCAACGCTCCGCTCGGCCAGCAGGTCGCCAACTACTTCATCGAGTTCGGGGGCTGGTTCGGGATCCTCAACTGCAACAAGACCGGGCTCGATGCGTTCTTCTCCGACCAGGGTGCCCTGAACGTCCTGCCGCCCGCCCTGGGCGGCGGCACGAACGGCGTCATCAAGGGCGACCTGGGTTACGGGATCACGTCCGGCCGGCCAGTCACCGAGCTGATCGCCGAGCGGATCCCGGCCACGTTCATCCTGGCCGGCACCGCGCTCGTGATCTGGGTCAGCCTCGCGATCCTCCTCGGGGTCTATGCCGCCGTCCACCGCTATTCGCTGATGGACCAGATCATCACGCTGTTCAGCTACATCTTCTACTCGCTGCCGACGTTCTGGCTCGGGCTGAACCTGATCTTCATCTTCGCCGTGGCGCTCCACTGGTTCCCGACCGGCGGGATCATCACGACCCGCAACTGGCCGCCGTTCGGCACGGACCAGTACTGGGCGGCGTTCGGGGAGAACCCCGGCGCGGCGATCCTCGACATCGGCCACCACCTGGTCCTGCCGGTGCTGACCCTCGTCGCCGTGAACATCGCCGGCGACAGCCGGTTCGTCCGGGCATCGATGCTCGAGTCGATCAACCAGGACTACGTCCGGACGGCCAAGGCCAAGGGCCTCCGCTCGCGGGTCGTCATCGGCAAGCACGCCTTCCGCAACGCGATGCTCCCGGTCGTGACGAACGTCGCCCTCGAGATCCCGTTCCTGTTCTCCGGGGCGATCGTCACCGAGACGATCTTCACCTGGCCGGGGATGGGTCGCCTGTTCATCGAGTCGATCAACCAGCGAGACTACTTCGTTATCATGGGCCTCCTGCTGGTGACCTCGATCATCACCCTGTTCGCCAACCTGCTCGCCGACGTCGTGTATGCCGTCGTCGATCCGCGAATTCGCTACGACTGAGCCGACGATGACCGACGACGCGATGAGCCAGCCCGCCCGCCTCGAGTCGAGGACTTCGAGGTCGCCCTCGAGTCGCTCAACCAGTGGCAGATCGCCTGGCGCAAGTTCCGCCGTCACCGGCTCGCGCTCGTGGGGGCGATCATCATCGGGATCATGGTCCTGCTGGCGATCGTCGGGCCGATCATCTGGCCCTACGACCGGCTCGACCTCCACCCACCGGCCAAGGCCGGCGGCGACCCGCCCGGCTGGCTGCGCAGCCCGCCGACCCTGGCCGCCCCGTTCGGGACCGACAACGGTGGCCGGAGCGTGTTCGTCCTGACGGTCAACGGGGCCCGCCTGTCGATGTTCATCGGCATCGGGACGACCGCCATCGCGGTCACGATCGGGGTTCTCGTCGGATCGTTCGCCGGGTTCTTCGGAGGGCGAGTCGACGGCTTCCTGATGCGCTTCGTCGACCTGATGCTGACGATCCCGTTCCTGTTCGTGATCCTGGTCGCCGCGCGGTTCTTCGGGGCCGGGGATCCGATCGTCCTGACGCTCATCTTCGGCCTGCTCTTCTGGCCCGGCCTGGCGCGCCTGGTGCGAGCGTTGTTCCTGTCGCTCCGCGAGCAGGACTTCGTCCAGGCCGCCCGCGCCGTCGGCGTAAGCGACACCCGGATCACGTTCCGCCACATCCTGCCCAACGCCCTGGGGCCGATCATCGTGTCCGCGACCCTGCTCGTGGCCAGCGCGATCGTGACCGAGGCGTTCGTCAGCTTCCTCAACTTCGGGCTCAAGGCGCAGGACATCAGCTGGGGCAACGCCCTGGCGAACTCGCAGCAGTACCAGGTCCTCGGCAACTGGTGGTGGGCGTTCTTCCCGGGCATGGCGATCGCCCTGACCGTGACTCGCCATCAACTTCATGGGCGACGGCCTGCGCGACGCGCTCGACCCGCGGGCGCGGGAGTGACCGCTTGACCCTCACGCCCGACCCGGCCGATCCCGCCGGGAGCGTCGCCCGCGGGCGACCCCTGCTCGAGGTGCGCGACCTGCGGACGTACTTCCACGTCATGGACGGGGTCGTCCGGGCCGTCGACGGGATCAGCTTCTCGATCCGGGCGGGCGAGACCCTCGGGCTCGTCGGCGAGTCCGGCTGCGGCAAGAGCGTGACCTCGCTGTCGATCATGCGCCTGCACGACATGCCGCCGGCCGAGATCCCGACCGGCGAGATCCTCTTCGAGGGACGCGACCTGCTGGCGCTCTCGGAGGACGAGATGCGCCAGGTCCGCGGCAACGACATCGCGATGATCTTCCAGGAGCCGATGACCAGCCTGAACCCGGTCTTCACGGTGGGCGACCAGATCGCCGAGGCGGTCATGCTCCACCAGGGGCTGTCGAAGAAGGCGGCCTGGGAGAAGGCGGTCGAGTCGCTCAAGGCGGTCGGGATCAACAACCCGGAGCGGCGGGTCAAGCAGTACCCCCACGAGATGTCGGGCGGGATGCGCCAGCGGGTGATGATCGCGATGGCCCTGTCGTGCGATCCGAAGCTGCTCATCGCCGACGAGCCGACGACCGCCCTCGACGTGACGATCCAGGCCCAGATCCTCGAGCTGATCCGGGAGGTCCAGGACCGGACCGGCGCGGCGCTGCTGCTCATCACCCACGACCTCGGGGTCGTCGCCGAGACGGTCCACGACATCGTGGTCATGTACGCCGGCCGGATCGTCGAGCAGGGCGGCGTCGAACGAGGTCCTGCTCGCCCCGAAGCACCCCTACACGGAGGGCCTCCTCGCGTCGATCCCGTCGAAGGGCAAGCGCGGCGAGCGGCTCAACGTCATCCGCGGCACCGTCCCGAACCCGTTCAACATGCCCCCCGGGTGCAACTTCGCGCCGCGCTGTCCGTACGCCTTCGAGCCGTGCACCGAGCACGACCCGCGGATCGAGGAGGCGGACCCGCCCGACGTCGCGTGCTGGCTGTACACGGCGGCGCCGGGCATCGTCGACCCCGCCCCGTGTCCGCCCCCGGCTCGACCTCATCGAGGCGGTCCGATGACCCTCGAGACCGGTGTCGGCGCGACGCCGGCGGCGCCGAAGGCGGCGGCCGCGGCCGCTGCGGCCACGGCCGCCGTGCCGCTCGTCGAGATCGAAGGCCTGGTCAAGTACTACCCGATCGTCGGCGGCTTCCTGCGCCGCCACGTCGGCGACGTCAAGGCGGTCGACGACGTCAGCTTCGAGGTCCGGCGCGGCGAGGTGTTCGGGCTGGTCGGCGAATCCGGCTGCGGCAAGTCGACGCTCGGCAAGACGCTCATCCAGCTCCAGCCGCCGACCGCCGGACAGGCCAGCCTCGACGGCGTGCCGATCTTCGGGAAGCGGGGCAAGGACCTCAAGAAGCTCCGCCGCCGGATGCAGATCATCTTCCAGGACCCGGTCGGCTCGCTCAACCCGCGGATGCCGATCAGCGACATCATCGGCGAGGGGCTGCTCGCCCAGGCCGACGCGGAGAACCACTGGGGTGATCGCAAGGTCCGCGACAAGCGGGTCGGCGACTACCTCGAGGCGGTCGGACTGCGCCGCGACTACACCCGGCGCTACCCGCACGAGTTCTCCGGCGGCCAGCGCCAGCGGATCGGGATCGCCCGGGCCCTCGCCCTCGACCCCGACTTCGTCGTCTGCGACGAGCCGGTCTCCGCGCTCGACGTGTCGATCCAGAGCCAGATCCTGAACCTGCTGCTCGACCTCCGACGCGAGTTCAACCTGACCTACCTGTTCATCGCCCACAACCTGTCCGTCGTCCAGTACATCAGCGACCGGGTCGGGGTCATGTACCTCGGCAAGCTGGTCGAGCTCGCGGAGGTCGAGGAGCTGTACCGCCACCCGCGCCACCCGTACAGCGTCGCCCTCCTCTCGGCGGTGCCCGACGCCGACCCGCGGGTCCGCAAGAAGCGGCTCGTCCTGAAGGGCGACGTCCCCTCGCCGGCCGCGCCGCCGTCCGGCTGCCGCTTCCACACCCGGTGCTGGCTGCGCGAGCAGCTCGGCAACCCGGAGAACTGCTCGACGATCGACCCGGACTTCCGGGACATCGGCGGCGGCCACCTGGTCGCCTGCCATTGGGCCGAGAAGGTCCCGACGTCGGTCGTCGCGAGCGCGGTTCCGACCGCGGAGGAGACGCCCGTCGTCGCCGCCCCACCGGCCGCCGGACCACCGACGGCCCCACAGGACGCTGCCGGGCGCCCGACGGAGGGATCGACGACGAGCGGCGCGTGAGTATGATGCCCGGGTCGGCTGGGACGAGGTCCGATCGTAGGATCGGCTCGGAGGGGGCCCGTCCGCCGGGCAAAGCCGAAGGAGGAGAGAGACCCGCATGACTCGCATCCGAACCGGAGCAGTGGTCGCCGTCGCGGCGATCCTGTTCGCGGCCTGCCAGGGGACGGCGACCACGCCGGCCCCGACCACGGCCCCGACCACGGCGCCCAGCGCGCCTGCATCGACGGCGCCGTCCGTCGCGCCATCGGCGGCCATCAAGGAGGGCGGCAGCCTCGTCGTCGGACTGCCCGGTGACATGGTCCTCGCCGACCCGACGCTGGTCAGCGACAGCAACTCGTCGTACATCCAGCTCAACGTCATCGAGGGCCTGCTCGGGATCAAGCCGGGCACCCTGAGCGACATCATCCCCGTCCTGGCGACCGACCTGCCGACGGTCAGCCCGGACGGCCTGACCTACACGTTCAAGCTCCGCCAGGGCGTCAAGTTCCACGACGGCACCGACTTCAACGCCGACGCCGTCGTCTACAACTACATGCGCCAGAAGAACGCTCCGAAGGAGCTCCGCGACGCCTACAACTACTACTTCGGCGCGGTCTTCGGCTGGGCCGAGAACTCGAACCTCAAGTCGGTCGACAAGGTCGACGACTACCACGGTCACGATGACCCTCGGCCATCCCCAGTCGAACTTCCTCATCGCCCAGGCGCCGCTGCCGCAGTTCGGGATCCAGAGCCCGACCGCGCTCAAGGCCGGCGACGCCGACAACCCCGATCCGGCCAAGAGCAAGTACGCCCAGGGCCAGGGCACGGGCATGGTCGGCACCGGTCCGTTCATGTTCAAGGAGTGGGTCCCGAACGACCACGTCACGATCGTCAAGAACCCGGACTACTGGAACAAGGACGGCATGGCCCACCTCGACGAGGTCATCTTCAAGCCGTTCGCCGACCAGTCGGCCGAGCTCAACGCGCTCCAGAGCGACGGCGGGATCGACCTCGCCCAGACGATCCTTCCGAATGACATCGCGATCGCTGAAGTCCGACCCGAACTACTGGTCATCGATCGCGGTGAGTCGTGCAACTACGGCGGGCTCGCAGATGAACCAGACCCACAAGCCGTTCGACAACCTCCAAATCCGGAGCGCGATCGCGTACGCCGTCAACAAGCAGTCGTACATCGACGCGTTCTACGCCGGCCTGGCCGAGCCGGCCGACAACTGGATGCCGCCGGCGACCCAGTACTACAAGGACGCTCAACCTCCCGACCTACGACCCGCAGAAGGCGAAGGACGAGATCGCCGCGTCCGGTCTCAGCGCGGACCAGCTCAAGCTCGACTTCTACTACCCGTCCGACGTCGCCCGCCCGTACATGCCCGATCCGAAGGGCCTGGCCGAGGCGATCGCGACCGACCTCGAGGCCGTCGGCTTCACGGTCACCTTCCACACCGAGGGGTGGCGGACCGGCTACCTGGCCGACGAGGCCGTCGGGAAGTTCCCGATGTGGCTCCTCGGCTGGACCTGCGACTGGCCGGGCCCCGACAACTTCCTCGTCACGGCGTTCTTCCACTTCGACGGCGACAAGCCGAACGCGGAGTTCGCCTACGGACCGCCGGAGCTGAAGGCCGCGTTCGACGCGGGCCTGTCCGCCCCGGACGAGGCGACCGCGAAGACGGCCTGGGAGAGCGCCCAGGACATCCTGGCGCAGGACCTGCCGACCGTCCCGCTCGTCCACTCGAAGCCGCCGGCGGCGTCGAAGTCCTACGTCAAGGGCTTCCTCGGCGCGGGCAACCTCAACGAGCCGCTCGCGTCCGTCTGGCTGGACAAGTAGGCTCGATCCGGAGTCACGTAGCGCCATTCCCCCGGAGCCGACGAGGTTCCGGGGGAATGTCTCATCCAGGGGTCAGCGTCACCCGTGATCAAGTACATCATCCGTCGACTCCTCGGGGCGATCCCGGTCCTGTTCGGGCTGTCGATCATCCTGTTCGCCTTCGTCCACCTGCTGCCGGGTGACCCGGTCACCTCGCTCCTCGGGCAGCACGCCACGCCGGAGCTGCGCAAGGAGATCCTCAACCAGCTCGGCCTCGACCGGCCGCTCTACGAGCAGTACGTGCTCTACCTGGGCCAGCTCGCCCAGCTTCGACCTCGGCAAGAGCATCATCAACAACCGGACCGTGGCCGAGGAGCTCGCGATCCGCTTCCCGGCGACGATCGAGCTGACCGTCGGGGCGCTGATCTTCGCGGTCGGCCTCGGGATCCCCCTCGGGCGGATGGCCGCGCGGCACGTCCAGGGCTGGCAGGACGGAGCGGTCACCGTGATCTCGCTGCTCGGGATCTCGATCCCGATCTTCGTCCTCGGCCTGACCCTCCAGTACATCTTCGCGGTCCAGCTGAAGATCCTGCCGGCCGCCGGCCGGATCGATCCCCGGCTCCACCTCGAGCTGACCGACGAACTTCGTGCTCATCGATTCGCTCCTGACGGGCAACATCGAAGCGTTCGTCGACGCGCTCAAGCACCTCATCCTGCCGGCCATCGCGCTTGGCTCGATCCCGCTCGCGATCATCACCCGGATCACCCGGGCGTCGGTCCTCGACGTGAACAACGAGGACTACGTCCGGACCGCCCGGGCGAAGGGGCTCTCCGAGCGGCGGGTCGACAGCCGCCACATCATGCGCAACGCCTGGCTGCCGGTCGTGACCGTCATCGGGCTCCAGGTCGGCGGGCTGCTGGCCGGCGCCGTCATCACCGAGACCGTGTTCGCCTGGCCCGGGGTCGGACGCTATATCGTCGAGGCGATCCAGGACCACGACTACCTCGTGGTCCAGTCGGTCGATCCTCATCTTCGCCCTCATCTTCCTGGTGGTGAACCTCGTGGTCGATATCGGCTACGCCTTCCTCAACCCGCGGATCCGGTACTCCTGATGGCGACGGTCACGGCCCACGCCCCGGCGCGCGTCCCGGCCCGGGTCTCGCGCGGGATCTGGCGCGACGCCCTCAGCCGCCTGATGCGGAACCGGCCGGCCATGGTCGGGCCTGGTGATCATCGGGATCTTCGTCGCGGTCGCCGTGCTGGCCCCGATCCTCGCCCCGTACGACCCGATGGCCTCGAACCTGGCCACCCTCCGGTTCAAGCCGCCCGACGCGGCGCACCTGATCGGGACCGACGGACAGGGCCGGGACATGCTCAGCCGGGTGATCTACGGCGCCCGGATCAGCCTCATCGTCGGGGTCATGTCGGTGGTCATGGGCGTCGACGATGGGCGGCGCGATCGGGGCCACCGCCGGCGGCGTTCGGGGGCCGGGTCGACACCGTCCTGATGCGCATCGTCGACGTCCTGCTGGCGATCCCGGGGATCCTGCTCGCGATCGGCGTCGTCGTCTGGCTCGACCGCGGGCCTGCCCCAGATCATGTTCGCGGTCGCGCTGACGAACGTCCCGATCTTCGCCCGGATCCTGCGCGGCAGCCTGCTCGCGCTGCAGGGGTCCGACTACGTGATCGCCGCCCGATCCGTTGGCGCGACGACGCCGCGGATCCTGTTCCGGCACATGCTCCCGAACGCGCTCACCGCCGCTGATCGTCGCGGCGACGCTGGCCCTGGCGACCGCGATCATCGACGTCGCCGGGCTCGGCTTCCTCGGTCTCGGCCCGGCCGACCCGCGGATCGCCGAGTGGGGCACGATGCTGACCGACGCGACGAGCTTCTACCGCCAGGCGCCGTGGATCATCTTCTGGCCGGGGCCGCGATCTCGATCACCGCGATCGGGTTCAACCTGCTCGGCGACGGGCTCCGCGAGTCGCTCGATCCGCGGCTCAAGCGATGACGACGCCCGGTCCGGATCCCACGCCCGTGGTCGGGGCGGACGCGACCACCGCGATCGTTGCCGCGGCCCCCGCCGCGTCGACCGTCGCCCTGCCCGCGATGGGGGCGCCGCTGCTCCAGGTCGAGGACCTGGTCGTCCAGTTCCGGACCCACGAGGGCACGGTCTACGCCGTCAACGGGATCAGCTTCGAGCTCGAGCCGAGGGCGAGCGCCTCGGGCTGGTCGGCGAGTCGGGCTGCGGCAAGAGCGTCACCAACCTGGCGATCATGCGCCTGCTGCCCAAGCCGGCCGGCCGGATCGAGGGCGGACGGGTCGTCTTCGACGGCCAGAACATCGTCGAGCTGCGCGAGGACGAGGTCCGGGACATCCGGGGCCGCGACATCGCGATGATCTTCCAGGACCCGATGACCTGCCTCAACCCGGTCCTGACGATCGAGGAGCAGATGGTCGAGACCATCCGGGCCCACCGGAAGGTGTCCAAGGACGACGCCCGCGCGCGGGCGATCGAGCTCCTCGAGATGGTCGGGATCCCGCGGCCCGAGGCGCCGGCTGAAGAGCTTCCCGCACCAGTTCTCGGGCGGGATGCGCCAGCGCGTGATGATCGCGATGGCGCTCGCCCTCGAGCCCAAGCTGCTCGATCGCCGACGAGCCGACGACGGCCCTCGACGTCACGATCCAGGCCCAGGTCCTCGAGCTCCTCCACCGCCTGACGACGGAGGCCGGGTACCGCGCTCATCCTGATCACCCACGACCTCGGCGTGGTCGCCGGGATGACCCAGCGGATCATCGTGATGTACGCCGGCTTCATCGTCGAGACGGCCACGACCGCGGACCTCTTCGCGCGGCCGTCGCACCCGTACACGGTCGGGCTCCTCCACTCGATCCCGCGCCTCGACGCGGAGGAGGGCGAGGAGCTCATCCCGATCGAGGGCCGGCCGCCCGGACATGCGCCAGGCGCCGATCGGCTGTCCGTTCGCGCCGCGCTGTGCCTGGCGGCTCGAGGCCTGCTGGGACGTCGAACCCGCACGCTCGTCTCGCTCTCGCCCGACGGGCCGATCGTGACGACCGGACCCGAGGCCAGCCACCGGATCGCCTGCCACAACCCGCCGACGCACGAGGAGGCGCTCGCCGGGCGCCCGCTGCGCGACGGGTTCCAGCCGGCGCCGCCGCCGCGTGGCGACGAGCAGGGCACAAGCGTCGTGGACGAGCTGGCCTCCGCCGCGGCGGAGGGGGCACTGATCGACGAGTCGCTGTACGACGCCGGCTCGATCTCGGCGGCACCGTCGGCCGCCGGGCTGCCCGTCCAGCCGGACGACACGGGCCGGCCGGGCCGATGACCGAGGCGACACCGACGATCGCGCCACCCGCCGGGCCCCCGGAGGTCAGGCCGCTGCTCGAGGTCGAGGACGTCCGGGTCTGGTTCCCGATCACCGAGGGCATCCTGTTCGAGCGGCACATCGGCGACGTCCGGGCCGTGGACGGGATCACGTTCTCCCTGCGCGAAGGGCGAGACGCTCGGGCTCGTCGGCGAGTCGGGCTGCGGCAAGAGCACGACCGGGCGGGCGATCATCCGGCTCTACAAGCCCGACTCGGGCCGGATCGTCTTCGACGGGATCGACCTCACCACGCTCGACGGCCAGGCCATGCGCCGGATGCGCCGGCGGATGCAGATGATCTTCCAGGACCCGTACGCCAGCCTCAACCCGCGGATGAACGTGACCGGGATCGTCGGCGAGCCGCTCGACATCCACGAGGTCGGCACGAAGGCCGAGCGGCGGGAGCGGGTCCGCGACCTCCTCGCGACGGTCGGTCTCAACCCGGACTTCGGCGACCGCTACCCGCACGAGTTCTCGGGCGGCCAGCGCCAGCGGATCGGGGTCGCCCGGGCGCTCGCCCTCAACCCGGACCTGATCGTGGCCGACGAGCCGATCAGCGCGCTCGACGTGTCGATCCAGGCCCAGATCATCAACCTCCTCGAGCAGCTCCAGGGCCAGTTCGGGCTGACCTACCTGTTCATCGCCCACGACCTGTCGGTCGTCCGCCACATCAGCGACCGGATCGCGGTGATGTACCTCGGCCGGATCGTCGAGCTGGCCAGCTCGCGCGAGCTCAACCGCGAGCCGCTCCATCCCTACACCGTCGCGCTGCTCTCGGCGATCCCGATCCCCGACCCGGTGGTCGAGGCGCGCCGGCGGCGGATCATCCTGCAGGGCGACGTCCCGTCGCCGGTCGCCCCGCCGTCCGGCTGCCGGTTCCACACCCGCTGCTGGCTGCGCGAGCGCCTCGGCAACCCGGAGCGGTGCACGACCGAGGAACCCGAGCTGCGGACGCTCGGCCACCGGCCACGAGGTGGCCTGCCACTTCGCCGAGGAGGTCGACGGGTCGGCCGAGCAGCTCCAGGCCACCGGCCGGTCCGCCGCCGGCGGCCGCGCCGGCAGCCGCCGGGGTCAGTCCGCCGGTCGACCTGTCCAAGCCGCCGATCCCGCCGACCGGCTCCGCCACCGCCACCGGCAGCGGCCGCTCGACGCCTGAGCCCGCTCGACGAACCTGCCCACAGCGGGGCCGTAGACTGGGCCCGTGCAGACGCTCCGGATCGCCCTCGCCCAGATCGCGCCCCGGCTCGGCGGGTTCGACGAGAACCTCGAGCGGCACCGGGCGCTCCTCGACGAGGCGCGCGCCGGCGGCGCCGACCTGGTCGTCTTCCCCGAGCTCGGGCTGACCGGCTACCTGCTCCAGGACCTCGCCGCCGAGCTGGCGATCCGGCTCGACGACCCGCGCCTGGCCGATCTCGCGGCCGAGACCGAGGGGCTGTCGGCGGTCGTCTCGTTCGTCGAGGAGTCGGCCGATCATCGGCTGTTCATCGCCGCGGCCCTGCTCGAGGACGGCCGGCTCGTCCACGTCCACCGGAAGCTGTTCCTGCCGACCTACGGGCTGTTCGACGAGCGCCGCTTCTTCGCCGCCGGGCGATCTCCTCCGGGCCGTCCCGTCGCGCCTCGGGGTCGGGCTCGGGATCGGCGTCTGCGAGGACTTCTGGCACCTGCCGGTCGCCGCAGCTCCTGGCCCTCGACGGCGCCCAGATCCTGGTCAACGTCTCGTCGTCGCCCGGCCGCGACCTGGCCGCCACGAACGAGGTCGGCCTCGGGACGGCCACGCTCGTGGCGCGACGCTGATGCGCACGTACGCCCAGCTCACGACGAGCTTCGTCGTGTTCGTCAACCGGGTCGGGGTCGAGGAGTCGATCAGCTTCTGGGGCGGCTCGGAGGTCATCGGCCCCGACGGGGCGGCCGTCTTCAGCGCCCCGTTCTACGACGAGGGGCTCTACACGGTCGAGGTCGACCTGGCCGAGGTCCGTCGCGCGCGGATCGCGCTCCCGCTCCTGCGCGACGAGCGACCCGAGCTGCGAGGTCCGCGAGCTCGAGCGGATCGTCGCGGAGCGGGCCGGACTGGCGCCGGACGCGACGGCCGACGACCGGGCCGAGCCCGGCCTCGACGTCGCCCCGCCGGCATCGTCGATCCTGCGGCCATGACGAGCGTCGCGTTCGAGCTCCCGACCGAGCTGGCGATCGACACCGACGTCGCCCGCCGGGTCATCGGCGAGTTCATCCGCGGCCAGCTCCGCCAGGCCGGCTTCGAGCGGGCGGTCGTCGGGCTGTCCGGCGGGATCGACTCGGCGCTCGTGGCCTACCTCGTGGCCGAGGCGATCGGCGCCGAGCGGCTGCTGTGCGTCCTGATGCCCTACCGGACCTCGTCGCCGGCCTCGCGGACCGACGCGGAGGAGGTCGTCCGCGCGGCTCGGCTGCGCGTCGGAGCTGGTCGAGATCAGCCCGATGGTCGATGGCTACTTCGGGCCCGACGGGGGCCGCCGGGGCGCTCGGGCCGGAGGGGCCGAGGCCAGCCCGCTCCGGCGCGGCAACTTCGTGGCCCGGATGCGGATGGCCGTCCTCTACGACCGCTCGGTGACCTGGCGCGGGCTCGTCGTCGGGACCGGCAACAAGACCGAGTCGCTCATCGGCTACACGACCCTCTTCGGCGACAGCGCCTGCGCGTTCAACCCGATCGGCGACCTGTACAAGAGCCAGGTCCGCCAGATGGCGGCGGCGATGGGCGTGCCCGACGAGATCATCGCGCAAGGCGCCGTCGGCCGACCTGTGGCCGGGCCAGACCGACGAGGCCGAGGCCGGCTTCAGCTACCCCGAGCTCGACCGGCTCCTGTTCTGGCTCGTCGACAAGCGGCGCTCGCCCGAGGAGCTCGTCGCGAAGGGCTTCCCGGCCGGGCAGGTGACCTGGGCGACCCGGGCCGTCGCCGGGGCCGAGTTCAAGCGCCAGGTCCCGCCGATCGCCAAGCTCGGGCCGCGGACGGCCGGGATCGACTACCTCTACCCGCGCCGCCGGCCCGGCTCGACCCGGACGTGAGCCGGCCGACGCCGGCCCCGCGCTGAGCGTGCCCGCCACCACGGCGACCGAGCCCGGCGGGCGGCTGTACGTCGTCGCCACGCCGATCGGCAACCTCGGCGACGTCACCCTCCGGGCGCTCGAGACGCTCCGGGCGGTGCCGCTCATCGCGGCCGAGGACACCCGGGTGAGCCGGCGGCTGCTCGACCGCTACGAGATCGACGGCCGGGTCGTGAGCTTCCATGCCCGGAACGCGACGCGCCGGCTGCCCGAGCTGCTCGACCACCTGCGCGCGGGGCTCGACCTGGCCCTCGTCACCGACGCCGGGACGCCGGGCGTGAGCGATCCCGGCGACGAGCTCGTCCGGGCGTGGGCGGGGGAGGGTGGGACCGTCGTGCCGATCCCGGGTCCCTCGGCGGTCCTGGCGGCGGTCGTCGCGAGCGGCGTCGCCGGCCCGCGCTGGGCGTTCGAGGGCTTCCTGCCGCGGAGCGGCCGGCCGCGGCGCGAGCGGCTGGCCCGGATCGCGGCCGACGAGCGTGGCTGCGCGATCTACGAGGCGCCCGGGCGGGTGGCCGCGACGCTCACCGACCTGGCCGCGGCGTGCGGGCCGGAGCGCCCGGCCGCGGTCTGCCGCGAGCTGACCAAGCTCCACGAGGAGATCCTCCGCGGGTCGCTCGGCAGCCTGGCCGAGCGCGCCCGGACCGGCGCGATCACGCTCCGCGGCGAGTTCGTCGTGGTCGTCGGCGAACGCCGCCCCGACGCGGCGGCCACGGCCGAGGCGGACGGCCCGGGCCCCGACCGGCTGGCCCGGGCGCGAGCGGAGGTCGAGCGACTGGTCGCGGACGGGACAGCCCGCGGCGACGCCGCCCGGCAGGTGGCGGCCGCGACGGGGATCCCGCGCCGGCGGCTCTACGGCGCCGGCGCCGACGGCTGAGGCCTCGTGGTTCGGAGGGCGCGGTCGCGGATTGCGTCGACCGGGGAGCCGAGGCGCGGCCGGACGTAGTAGAGCAGGCCGATCAGCATCGCCGGCGTCTGGAGGTACAGCCGGGGCGTGGCGAGCGTGACGGCCACGACCACCGTCCACGGGCGGTCGGTCCGGGCGCCCCAGGCGACGAGGGCGGCCGCCGCGACGACCCGGATCCAGAGCGGCGCCCCGTCGCTCGGGCTCAGCGTGGTCATGAAGGCGATCCACTCGAACCACAGCCGCGGGGCGTAGGCGAACGACACGGCCGCGATCGCCCCGGTCAGGCCAAGGGCGATCGCCAGGCTCCGCCACTCGCGGCGGACCGCGAACCAGACGAGCCCGACACCCGGCGTGACCTTCGTCAGGAGGACGAACGACCAGAGGGCCGGCCAGCGCAGCCCCCATACCGCCACGCCCACGATGAGCAGGTTGATGTTCGCGGCGTTGACCTCGGTGACGAGCGGCGGCCAGAGGATCACCAGCGGCAGGAGCGGGCCGGCGAGGGCGAACGCGACCCCCAGCTCGGCCGCACGTACCAATGCGACGAACGCCTCGAACGAGAGCACCTGGAAGGGCGCGACGGCCTGGGCCGCCGCCGGCGAGTAGAGGAACGCGTAGTCGGTCTGCCAGTAGGGGGCGCCGGGGGCGATGCGGTAGTAGCACCACGCGTCGACGGGCTTGCCCACCATGGCGGTGAAGCGACGCCCAGACGCCCAGGGCGACGCCACCGGCCAGGCCGTACAGGGCGAGCACGAGGAGCCGCGGCATGGAGCGCCAGCGGCCACCGAGCACGTCTCGCCCGAGCCACCGGAAGCGGAGCGGTTCAGCCGGGAAGCCCGACCGACGGACGCCCCCGAGCGGTCCCGTGCGGAGCGTCGCCACGGCCGTTTCCCCCATGCGCGGAGGTCGAGTCTGCCAGAGGTACTACCGGGCGCCTAGGCCTTTGGTACCGGCTCCGGTGCATCCCGACAACGGTGAGCCGGGCGAGCGCGAACGGCCCCGTACCGCCGGATGGCGACGGCCCGGGCCCGACCTGGCGGTGGTCCCAACTCGTAGACTCGGGACATGTCCGCCCTCGACGACGCGCCGCAGGTCCACGCCGACGACCGGGCCACCTGGCGCGCCTGGCTGGAGACGAACCACGCCACCGCCGCCGGCGTCTGGCTCGTGACCTGGCGGTCGCGCTCCGCCCGGCCGGGCCTGGAGTACGAAGCCGCCATCGAAGAGGCGCTCTGCTTCGGCTGGGTCGACAGCACCGGCGGCGTCGTGGACGACGAACGAAGCAGGCTCTACTTCGCGCCGCGCAAGCAGCGCAGCCCGTGGGCGGCGTCGAACAAGGCGCGGGTCGAGCGGCTGATCCGCGAGGGTCGGATGGCCCCGGCAGGGCTGGCCGCTATCGACCGGGCGAAGGCCAACGGGTCGTGGGAGGTGCTCGACTCGGTCGAGCGGCTGGAGGTCCCGGACGACCTCGCGGCAGCCCTCGCGGCCAGTCCGTCGGCTGCGGCCAACTTCGCCGCGTTCCCGCCGTCGGCCCGGAGGCAAATGCTCGGCTGGGTCGCGCTGGCCGTGCGGCCGGAGACCCGTGCAGCGCGGATCGTGCAGATCGCGGAGGCGGCCGCGCGTAACGAGCGAGCGAGAGGCTGACGCGAGTTCTGCCACGAAGGCGACCGTCCCGCGCCGATCAGTCGCGCCAATCCCTACGAAGCGCGCGGAGCCGCGAATCCGGCGATGAGGGCGGCGAGACGGCGCGGATCGGAACCCCACGCGTCGGCGCCGATGGCAGTCGCGGTGGCCTCGTCGGGGACGGCGAAGCCCCCTGCGACGACCGGCACATCCGGATCGGCGTGGCGGGTCGCGGCGACGAGCCTCGTCGCGTCCGGCAGGCGTGCCTGATCGACGACGCTGACGACCACCGCTCGCACATCGTCGTGGGCAGTGACCGCCGCGGCCAGCGAGGCCGGGGGTGTGTTCGCGCCGAGGTTGAGGACGTCGTAGCCCGACCGGGCCAGGATGTCGGCGAGCATCGCCGCTCCCAGCCCATGCAGCTCGCCGGCTGGCATCGCCACGAGGACGATGCCGAGGTGACGCCCGCGGCGGCGGAACCGGGACCCCATGCGGCCGACGATCGAGATCGCCACGCCGCTGGCCAGGTGCTCCTGGTCGATCCCGATCTGGCCGCGCGCCCACGCGGCGCCGATGGCATGGAGAGCCGGGCCCAGGATCTCGACGTAGACGTCCGCCGGCTCGACCCCGGATGCCATGGCCGCCTCGACGACCTGCCAGCTTCCGGCGCTGTCGCCGGCGAGCATCCGTCCGCGCAGGCGGTCGGCCCAGGGCGCACGACGAGGGCGCCGGTCATGCGTCGGAGACCCCTGACCACCTGCCGCGCGGGCGGGCCGACCAGCGGATGGCCACCCGGCCCCGGCCAGATCGGCCGGGTCGATGCGCCACTGGCCACCGACCTTCCGGGCCGCCAGCATCCCGAGCCGAACACGACGGTAGACCGTCATGTAGTGGACGCCGAGCTGGTCGGCCGCCTCGTGGAGGGTCAGCAACTCCGTCGCATCCTCGGCCATCAGTCGCTCACCACGGGCGCATCCTGCCATGGCGCGCGGGTCGCCATCAGCCGGCCAAGGTTCCCGCGAAGACCTGCCACGCGAGCGCCGACTTGGCCACGAGGCTGAGGACGAAGTACGTCGACTCCCCGAACGTGTAGGAACGCCAGCGACCGACCCGCCGGTACTGGAGCCACATGTTGACGGCGAACACGTTGAAGAACGCGAACAGCGTGACGAAGATCGCGTAGACGAAGGCCGGTGGCTCGGCGGCGCTGCCCGGCGACCAGAGGTAGACGCCGATGGCCAGCCACGGCGCGATGCCCACGACGCAGCCCA
The DNA here is from genome assembly GCA_963708065.1 of uncultured Chloroflexia bacterium. GTDB lineage: Bacteria > Chloroflexota > Limnocylindria > Limnocylindrales > CSP1-4 > Chersky-267. Next base: position 110,100 of record CAVPRZ010000008.1, on the reverse strand, counting down.
GCCAGAACGGCCACAGTGAGCCGCCCGGCTTCTCGTAGCGCTCTTGCACGGCGCCGAAGAAGATCATCGCCGCGTTGGCCGCGAAGATCGCGACCAGGGCGGCGACGTCGCTGATGCCGGTCAGCATCGCGATGAGCACGATCATCAGCGACGAGGACAGCGAGTACTCGGCCCACCGGTAGTAGTTGTGCTGAGCCTCGAGCCCGGCGACGTAACGCCCGAAGACGCCCGGCGCCGAGACGAGCCAATGGAAGCCGGCCGAGAGGAAGAGGAACAGCGCGACGCCCCAGGCGACCGGAACTTCGAACAGGGTGGTCGGGGCGCCGGCGGGCGTGCCGGGTGGCCCCTGCAGGAAGCTCGCCGTGACCGGCAGGGCGAACGCGGTGGCGAGGGCCAGGATGGCGACGCCCTGGATGGCGTGCAGGAAGCCGAGGCCGACGTTCCATCGGCGGAGTGACGTGATCCGACCGGTCGGCAGACCGACGGCCGGGGCGATCGAGCCGGGGCTCGGGGCGAGCATAGAAGGACTCCTCGTCTTGAGGCGTGGCGGGACGGAGCCCGGCGAGCCGGACTCCGTCCCAGATCGGGACCGGGATCGGGGGAGGGGGCCAGGTCAGCTGCTCGGCGGCAGGAGGACCTTGTCGATGACGTGGATGACGCCGTTGGAGGCCAGGATGTCGGTCTTGACGACCTGGGCGGCGTCGTTGAGGTAGACCTTGCCGTCCTTGACGGCGATGGCAATGGGCGCGCCCTCGACCGAGTCGGCGGACGTCAGCCCCACGACCTTGTCGGCGGTCACCGCGCCCGAGACCACGTGGTAGAGGAGGACCTTCTTGAGCGCCTCGGGGTCCTTCAGCAGGCCGTCGAGGGTGCCCGCCGGCAGTGCCGCGAAGGCCTCATCGGTCGGGGCGAAGACGGTGAACGGGCCGGTGCCCTGGAGGGTCTCGACGAGGCCGGCAGCCGTGGCGGCCGCCAGGAGCGTCTTGAACGAGCCGGCGGAATCCGCCGTGGCGACGATGTCCCCGAGCGCTGGGCTGGGGGAGGGTGTGGGCGTGGCCGGGCTCGGCGTCGGCGAGGCGGCGCTCGAGCACGCGGCAACGACGATGGCCAGCGCGGCCATTGAGACGATCACGGTGCGCTTCATTGACCTGGCATCCCTTTCTTGCGGGCCGTCGCCCTGGACGACGGTCCCGGTTGGTCTGGATCGAACAGGCCAGATTATTTAGCACTAAATCTTGCCTGTCAAGTCGGCCGGTCCGGGCCTCGCTGGGAGGCGCCGTCTGACGACCGACCTCGAGGGTGACCGGGTGAGGTGACGCCCGACGACAGCGGTCCGGATCTGGGGCCGCCGCACGCTCGATCGGGTGTGTGACAATCCGGCTCGCCCACGCCGGAGGACAGACATGCCGCGAGTGGTCCAGCGCGCGATCATCCACCGACCGCCCAGCGAAGTGTTCGCGTTCGTGGCGAACGCGGAGAACAACCCGAAGTGGCACGCCCACGTCCACGAGACGCACTGGCTGGACGACCGGGAGACGGGCCCCGGTCGGCGTGGCCGGCAGACTGGGCGGCTGTTCTGGCGGGAATGGGCGTTCGTCGCCGAGGTCGCCGACTGGGACCCGCCGAACCTCGTCAGCTTCCAGGTGATCGAGGGCTACCGCGTGAAGACGACCATCCGGGTCGAGCCGGCGGACGTGTGGTCGCTGGTCACGCTCACCGTCGACACCCCGCCGCTGCTCGGCCCGCGGATCGACCCGCTCTTCAGCTGGCTCCTCCAGCGGATGACCGCACGGCGGGGACGCGGCGACATCGCCCGGCTCGAGGCAGCTCTCGCGGCCGAGACACGGGACGCGTGAAGCGCGATCTTGTCGATCGGTCTCCGCGAAGTTGTCCGTCGGCCTGCTTGGCGACGATCTCGGTCCGCCAGTGGCGCTTGCGTCAAAGCTGGCCCGCGGTCGGGCGTCGACGGCGATAACTCTCCGGGCCAACCGAGCGGCAGCCACCGGGGCTATGGTCCCTCCTACTCCGGGCGGTCAGGTGACCGGCCGGCAAACTCGGCCATCGGGATCACCGAGGAGCGCCCAGCCTCAGGCCGGGACGTCGACCGTCGATGCGCGGGGCCCAGCTGATGATTCGTGGAATATCGCCAGGACGGCTGCGATCACCATGACTGCGCCAGCCCATTGACGGGTATCCAACCGCTCGCCGAGGAGCAGAGCACTTGCGGCCACGCCGACGATCGGGATGAGGTAGAACGAAACCGCTGCGAACGACGCCGGGACGCGGCGCAGCGCGCCGAGATAGAACCAGTAGGCGCCGGCGTAGTAGAGGGCGCCCGACCCGACCGCGCTGCCCAGCCCAAGCGGCGTCAATGAGGCCGGCGCGATCGCCCCACCAGCCAGGGCGACGAGAAGGACGAGCCCCAGCGCAAGCACGAGCGCATGAGCCTGCTGGGCGAGGATCACCTGGCTCGTCTCCTTGGCGTCCGGGATCCAATGCCTGGTGATCACCGAGTAGGCGGCACAGCAGGCGACACCCGCCATGGTGAGTGCGACGCCGATGAGCTGACCGGTGCTCGTGGATGGGTCGTAGATGATCACGACCAGCCCGACCAGCGCGACGAGCGACAGCACGACGAACGTCGGTGTGATCCGCTCGTGGAGGAACCAGGCCGCGAGGGCCAGGATCATCAGTGGCTCGAGGACCCAGCAGCAGCACCGACAGGCTCGCCGTGATGGTCACGAGCCCGATCAGACTCAGGGCATAGGCGGCACCCGGATTGAGGAGGCCGAGTCTACCGAGCAGCGGCGAGCCCCCACTGCGGAACGAGATCCCCTCCCGACGCATGAGGACCGCGAGGATCGCCAGGCTGGCGGCGAGCTGGATCGGCAGGAGCGTGAGCGGCGGGACCTCGGCGAGCGCCGCCTTGCTGACCACCGTCCCGACACCCCAGCAGGTTGCCGCGAGGATCAGCGCGACGAGGTCACGTCGGGCAACCGACGAAGTGGACAAGGCGATGCTCCGGGCCGCGAGATCACGGCGATCGTTCGGGGCCGATATATTGACTGTCGTCAATATAGGCAGGCTGTCAATGCAGCGCACCTGACGCGCGATCGGGGCGGGCGCCCGAGGGGGAGAGGCGCCCGCCCCGTCGCGCGGGGAGGAGGGGAGCGTCGGTCGGCCGGCGGGTGCGGGCCTCCGGTCGGCCGGCGGCGGGTCCGGCGGGTCGGTCAGGCCGCGACGGGCTCCGCGGGGATCGGATCGTCCGGGCCGGGCTCGTCCCCGAGCGTCCCGGCCTGGTTCTCGAGCGCGTCGGCGGCGGCCTGCGCCTCGTAGTCCTTCTTCTTGCGGCCCGAGAGCATCTCGACGTGGTTGGCGACGATCTCGGTCCGCCAGTGGCGCTTGCCCGCATCGTCATCCCAGCTGCGGGTCTGGATCCGGCCCTCGATCGCGACCTGCTGGCCCTTGCCGAGGTACTGGCCGCAGACCTGGGCGAGCTTGTCCCAGGTGACGATCGTGTGGAATTCGGCCTTCTCCTTGCCGCCACCGGCGTACTCGTTGGTCGCGACGTTGAACGTCGTGACGCTCTTGCCGCTCGCGAGCGCTCGCAGCTCCGGGTCGCGGGTCAGCCGCCCGGTCAGTAGGACCTTGTTCATCGGTCCAGGTCTCCTTCTCGGTCGGCCGGCGGTGCCGGTCCGACCCTGCGTTGGTCGGCGGGTCGGTCCCGGCGGCCGGCGGGAGCCGACGGGTACGACGGACGGTAGCGGGCGGCGCTCACCCGCGGGTTTGCCACGGCTTCACCCGGACTTACCAGCGGGCGTGCGATCGTCGCGCGCCTCCTCCACTGCCCCCTAGACTGGGCGGATGGACGACGCCATACGCTCGCTGTTCTCGCCGGCGCCGGGGATCGCCTACCTCGACTCGGCGACGTACGGGCTCGCGCCGGAGCCGACGATCCTCGCGATGCGGACGGCGCTCGACGCCTGGCAGGCCGGGACCGCCGAGTGGATCACCGACTGGGACCGCCCGGCGGAGGCCGCCCGGACGTCGTTCGCCCACCTGATCGGGACTGCGCCGGAGCTCGTCTCGCTCCAGCCGGCGGCGTCCGTGGGGGTGGGCCTGATCGCTGCCGATCTGGGACCGGGTGACGAGATCATCGTTCCGGCCGACGAGTTCACCTCCGTGCTCTTCCCGCTCCTGGTGGCCCGCGATCGCGGCGCGAACGTCCGCGAGGTCGCCATCGACCGGCTGTCCGACGAGATCGGGCCGCGGACCACGCTCGTGGCGACGAGCCTCGTCCAGATGCAGACGGGCCGGATGGCCGACCTGGGCGCGATCCTGGATCGGGCGGCGACCGTCGGGGCGCGCGTGCTCGTCGACGCCACACAGGGGATCCCATTCGTCCGGCTGGCGCCGTTCATCGACCGGGTCGACTACGTCGTCGCGGCCGCCTACAAGCACCTGCTCTGCCCACGCGGCGTCGCCTTCCTGGCCGTCCGGGCCGATCGGCTGGCCGGCCTGCCACCCCTCAACGCGAACTGGCGGACGGCGGACGACCCGTACGGGCGTTACTTCGGCGGCCCGCTGACCCTCGCCCCGGACGCCCGCCGGCTCGACGTGTCGCTTGCCTGGATCCCCTGGATCGGTGCCGTCGAATCGCTCCGGCTCCTGGAGTCGTGGGGACCGACGGGGGCATTCGATGCAGCGCTCGACCTGGCCCGCGAGCTCGCCGGCCGGCTGGGCGTGGACTGGGGCGGAGCGTCGCTCGTCTGCGCGCCGATCGACGACGCCGACGCCGCCCGTGCGGCGCTCGCCGCGGCCGGGGTCCGGGCATCCGTGCGCGGGACGGCCATCCGCTGCTCGACCCACGTGTACACGACCCGCGATGAGATCGAGCGGGCGGCCCGCGCGATCGAGCCGTTCCTGGCCCGCTGACTGGGCAACCGGCGGACGAGACCTTCGGTCGATTCGGCACTGCCGCGACGCCAACGAGCCCGCCACGATGTCGGCGAAGGAAGGCACCACCATGACCAGGATCCTGTCGATCGCCGTCGTGCTTGCCGCCGTCGGAGGGCTAGCGAGATGGGCGCTGGCCGCCTGGCGTCGCAACCGGCGGATCGGAACGAGCTTCGTCAACAGCGTCGTGAACCCGCTGCTCATCCGCCGCGGCCTCGCGGGTGGACGGGCCTCCGAGATCGGGACGCTGGAGCACATCGGCCGCCGGACGGGCGTGCGCCGCCTGACCCTGGTCCACCCCGAGCCAACCGTGGACGGCTTCCGGATCATGGTCCCGCTCGGTGAGCAATCACAGTGGGCACGCAACGTGCTCGCCGCCGGTCAGTGCCGGCTCCAGGTTCACGATCTCGTGTACGAACTCGACGAACCGGCGATGATTGCGGCGAGCCAGGTCGGCGATCTGCCCGTCGCCGTCCGCCGGCTTGCGGGCTGGCTCGGATTCGAGTACCTGACGCTTCACGGCTTCGGCGTGGCGCCCGGAACGCTTCCTCTGATCGGTGCCGAGCAGGCGGTGGCCCGTCAGCCGGACTTCGAACCGGCATCCGCATCGGCAGCGCGGCGCGAGGAGGTGGCCACGGCATCCTGACCGTCGGAGCCGCGCCGGGTCCAGCGCAGGTCGCCGCCGGCGTCCGCGTGGCGTCCGTGGGACGGTGATTCGCTGCTCGCCGCTCGCCGACACGACCGGCGACGACATCGAGCGCGCGGCGAGAGCGATCGGCCCGTTCCTGGCCCGCTGAGGCGGCCTCGGCCGACGGTTGGTCCGGCTGGCGGGACAGCCGGCCGGGGGAGCCCGGCCTCGGCCGTCGGTAGGTACGGCTGGCGGGACAGCCGGCCGGGGGAGCCCGGCCTCGGCCGTCCGGTGGTCCGGCTGGCGGCACAACTGGCGGGGGAGCCTGACCTCAGCCGTCGCTTCGTCCGGCACGCGGGGCAGCCAGCGGGGGAACCCGACGTCGGCCGTCCGATGGTCCGGCTCGCGGCACAACGGGCGGGGACTCGAAGGCGGTGGACGGCACGAGGCTAGGGGCACGAGCAGCCGGGCCTTCTGCGCCGACAGCCGACGGGGCGGTATACTCGGGCCGTCTCGGAACGCGGGCCTGTCCCGCCTCACGGAGATACGCCCATCGCTCGAGGAACGTTCGCCCCGTGAGACGAACGCCCACTGCCCTGGGGATCGCCGGAACGCCGGCGGCTCGACGAAGGGAGCAGTCTATCCAGGTCCTCGGCCCCTCGGCCGGGGGCCTTTCCACGTCCGATCGGGCCCTCGTCGCCGCCGCCCGGGCAATCGCGTCACCGCACCGGAGCCCTGGCTGATGCCGGCAACCGTGATCGTCGGGCTCCAGTGGGGCGACGAGGGCAAGGGCAAGACCACCGACTTCCTCGCCGAGCAGGTCGCGATGGCCGTCCGCTACCAGGGCGGCGACAACGCCGGCCACACCGTCGTCCTGGGCGACGAGGTGTTCAAGCTCCGGCTCACCCCGTCGGGCGTGCTCTACCCGCACATCACGAGCGTCATCGGCCCGGGCGTCGTGGTCAACCCGGACACGCTCATCACCGAGCTCGACATGCTGGCCGCCCGGGGGATCGACACCGCCAAGGTCCGGGTCAGCCGGAACGCCCACGTGATCATGCCGTACCACGTGGCGCTCGACCGGGCGATGGAGGCCCGGCTCGACGGCGAGAAGGTCGGGACGACGAACCGGGGGATCGGCCCGACCTACGCCGACCGGGCATCGCGGCTCGGCCTCCGGATGGAGGACCTCCTCGACGAGGCGACGTTCCGCCACCGGCTGGCGCGGGTCCTGCCCGACAAGAACACCCTCCTCGCCACGATGGCCGGGACCGAGCGCTTCGAGGTCGAGCCGCTCGTCGAGCGGGCGATGGCCTGGGGCGAGCGGCTCCGGCCGCACCTCGCCGACACGACCTGGCTGGTCCAGGACGCGCTCGCGCCGGGGCGACCACGTCCTCCTCGAGGGAGCCCAGGGGACGCTCCTCGACATCGATCACGGGAGCTACCCGTACGTCACCTCGTCGAACCCGATCGCCGGCGGGGCCTGCACGGGCGGCGGGATCGGACCGCTCCAGGTCGACGAGGTCATCGGGGTCATGAAGGCCTACACGACCCGGGTCGGCGCGGGGCCGTACCCGACCGAGCTCCACGACGCGATCGGAGCCGGGATCGCCGAGCGCGGCCACGAGTACGGGACGGTGACCGGCCGGCCCCGCCGGTGCGGCTGGTTCGACGCGGTGCCCGCTTCGCTACGCCGTGGCCGTCAACAGCGTGAGCAGCATCATGCTCAACAAGATCGACATCCTGTCCGGCATCGACGAGATCCTGATGTGCGTCGCCTACGAGATCGACGGCCGGCGGGTCGAGAGCTGGCCGTCGAGCGCCGAGGTCCTCGCCCGGGCGACCCCGGTCTACGAGCGCTTCCCCGGCTGGTCCGAGCCGATCAACGACGTCCGGACGCTGGCCGAGCTGCCCGAGAACGCCCGCCGCTACGTGGCCGCGCTCGAGGATGCCGCCGGCGTCCCGATCGTGCTCGTCTCGGTCGGCCCGGAGCGGACGCCAGACGATCGAGCGGGCCTACCGCCCGATGCGCCACCGCCCGACGGTGCCCGGACCCGCGCCGGCACGGCGACCGCGCACCGCGGCAGGTCGCGCGGCGCACGGGGCCCGGGAGCCGCGCGCGGATGAGCCTCCCGGTCATGCCGACCCGGATCCTGATCGTCGGGAGCGGCGGACGCGAGCACGCGCTGGCCTGGAAGCTGGCGCGGCGAGCCCGGGGTCAACCAGGTGTTCGTCGCCCCGGGCGGCGCCGCGATCGGCACCGAGCCGCGGGTCCGCTGCCTGCCCGACGTCCAACCGCTCGACGCCGAGGCCGTCGTCGCGGCCGCCCGGTCGACCTCCGCCGAGCTCGTCGTGATCGGGCCCGAGGCCCCGCTCGCGGCCGGTGTCGCCGACGCCGCTGGCCGCCGCCGGGGTCCCGGTCTTCGGGCCGAGCCGGGCGGCCGCCCGGATCGAGACGAGCAAGGCGTTCTGTCACGAGCGTCGCCGCGGCGGCCGGGCGTGCGGATGGCCCGCGCCCGGGCGTTCGTCGACGGGGAGCTCGACGCCGCGCTCGACTTCGCGGGCGAGCTTGCCGCCACCGGGACCGGGCTCGTCGTCAAGGCCGACGGCCTGGCCGCCGGCAAGGGCGTCGTCGTGTGCGACGACCTCGCGGCGGCGGAACCCCACATCGTCGCCCACCTGGCCGCCGCCCTCGGTGACGCCGAGGAGGCCGGCGCCGGACCGCGGGTCGTCATCGAGGAGCGCCTGTTCGGGCCGCGAGGTCAGCGTCATCGCCCTGACCGACGGCCGGGTCGCGCTTGCCCTGCCGGCCGCCCGCGACCACAAGCGCCTGTGCGACGGCGACCTCGGCCCGAACACCGGCGGGATGGGCGCCTACAGCCCGGTGCCCGACCTGCCCGACGCGGAGGCGACCCGGCTGCTCGAGGCCGTCCACCGGCCGCTGCTCGCCGAGCTCGCCCGGCGTCGGATCGCCGTTCCGCGGCTTCCTCTACGCCGGGCTCATCCTGACCGCCGACGGGCCGGCGCTCCTCGAGTGCAACGCCCGGCTCGGCGATCCGGAGGCCCAGGTGATCCTGCCCCGGCTCGCCGGCGCGCTCGGTCCGGTCGCTCCTCGCCGCGGCTCGGGGCGACCTCGAGCCGATCGCCGCGACGCTCGCGCCGGGCGTGCCCGCGCTGCCCACGCTGCCCGGCGCGGCCGTCGGGATCGTCCTCGCCGCCAGGGGCTACCCGAACACGCCGAAGCGGGGCGAGCCGATCGACGGCCTCGACGAGGCCGCGGCGCGGGGCGGCCTCGTCTTCCACGCCGGTACGCTCGGCCGGCCCGGCGGGGGCTACGGCACGAACGGCGGCCGGGTGCTCACGGTCGTCGGACGGGGGCCGGACCTGGCCGCCGCACGCGAGGTCGCGGAATCCGCCGCGGACGCGATCTCGTGGCTCGGACTCCAGCGCCGCCACGACATCGCCGCCGACGTCCCCGAACCGGTCGGCAGCGCAGGGGCCGCCCGATGATCCGCCGCTACACGCTCCCGGAGATGGGCGCGATCTGGTCCGACGCCGCCCGGTTCGAGCAGATGCTCGAGGTCGAGCTCGCGGTCGCCCGGGCGCAGGTCGGCCCGCGGGCTGATCCCGGCCGAGGCGCTCGCGGCGATCGAGGCCGGCGCCCGGGTCGACGTCGACCGGATCGCCGAGATCGAGCAGACGACCGACCACGACGTGATCGCGTTCGTCAGCCAGGTCGCCGAGACGGTCGGGCCGGAGGGCCGCTACCTCCACCTCGGCCTGACGAGCAGCGACGTCGTCGACACGGCCCTCGCCCTCCAGCTCCGGGCCGCCGGGGAGCGGCTGCTGGCCGACTGCGACCGGCTCCTCGCGACCCTCGTGGCGCGGGCCCGGGCCGAGGCCGGCACGGTGATGATGGGCCGGACCCACTCGGTCCACGCCGAGCCGACGACGCTCGGGCTCAAGCTGGCCGGCTGGGCGTTCGAGGTCGACCGCGACCGCCGCCGGCTGGCCGAGGCGGTCGCCGAGATCGCGACCGGCAAGATCTCGGGCCCGGTCGGGACGTACAGCCACCTCGATCCCGAGCTCGAGGCCGAGGTCCTCGCCGCGCTCGGCCTGCGGGTCGACCCGGTGAGCACGCAGATCGTCCAGCGCGACCGGCACGCGGCGCTGCTCGCCGCGATCGCGATCACGGGCGGCTCGCTCGAGCGGTTCGCGACCGAGGTCCGCAACCTCCAGCACACCGAGATCGGCGAGCTCCAGGAGCCGTTCCGGTCCGGCCAGAAGGGCTCGAGCGCGATGCCCCACAAGCGCAACCCGATCCTGTCCGAGCGGATCGCCGGGCTGGCCCGGCTCCTGCGCGGCTACGCCGGCGCGGCGCTCGAGGACCAGCCGCTGTGGCACGAGCGCGACATCAGCCACAGCTCCGCCGAGCGGGTCATCCTGCCCGACGCGACGATCCTGCTCGACTACATGCTCGTCCGGATGACCGGGCTCGTCGAGGGGCTCGTCGTCCGGCCGGAGCGGATGCGCGAGAACATCGAGCGCGGGCTCGGGCTCCATGCCTCGTCGCGCGTGCTGGTGGCGCTGGTCGACGACGGCGGGCTCCCGCGCGAGGAGGCCTACGCGATCGTCCAGCGCTGCGCGCTGCGCGCGGCCGACGAGCGGATCGGCGCTGCGCGACGTCCTGGCGACCGAGCCGACCGTCGCCCGGCTCCTGTCGCTCGGCCGGCTCGACGCCTGCTTCGACGAGGCGGCGTTCCTGCGCCACGCCCCGGCGATCATCGCCCGGCTCGACACGATCGAGGCGACCGCCCGATGACCCTGGCCGGCGCGTTCGTCCGCTCGGGCAAGGTCCGCGACCTCTACGAGCTCGACGACGACCGGCTCGTGCTCGTCGCCTCCGACCGGCTGTCGGCCTTCGACGTCGTCCTGCCGACGGCGATCCCCGACAAGGGCCGCGTGCTGACCGGGCTGTCGCGCTTCTGGTTCGCCGAGACGACCGGGATCGTGCCGAACCACCTCCTCGCGACCGACCCGGCCGAGCTCACGCGCCGACCCGGCCGAGGTGGCCGACCTGCGCGGCCGGATGATGATCTGCCGCCGCGCCGCAGGTCCTCCCGGTCGAGGTGCATCGTCCGCGGCTACCTCGCCGGGTCCGGCTGGAAGGACTACCGGCGCGACGGGCGCGATCGTGCGGGATCCGCGCTCCCGGCCGGGCTGCGCGAGAGCGACCGGCTGCCCGAGCCGATCCTCACGCCCTCGACGAAGGCCGAGTCCGGCGACGCACGACGAGAACATCGACTTCGCCGCGATGATCGCGCGCCTCGCCGGCTGGAGGTCGGCGGACGGCCGCTCGGCCGGCGCGGCGGCCGCGAGCTCGCCGACGGCGTCCGGGATCGCGGCCCTGGCGCTCTACGGCCACGGCGTCGGTGGTGGCCGGCCGGGCGGGGATCCTGCTGGCCGACACGAAGTTCGAGTTCGGGCTGACCCCGGACGGCGGGCTCCTCCTCGTCGACGAGGTCCTGACCCCCGACTCGTCGCGCTTCTGGGACGCCGCGACCTACGAGCCCGGCCGGGCGCAGGCGAGCTACGACAAGCAGTACGTCCGCGACTGGCTCGAGACCCAGCCGTGGGCCAAGACGGCGCCGGGCCCGGAGCTCCCGGCCGAGGTCGTCGCGGGCACCCGGGCCCGCTACGTCGAGGCGTTCGAGCGGATCACCGGCGGAGAGCTTCGGCCGCTATCTCGAGGAGGACGTGATCGCCCCATGAGCACAGCGACGGCGTTCCGGTTCGCGGTCAACGTCACCCCCAAGGAGGGCATCCTCGACCCGCAGGGCCGGGCGGTCGAGAGCAGCCTGCCCCATCTCGGGGTGACCGGCGTGTCCGGGGTCCGGGTCGGCCGCCGGGTCGAGCTGACGGTCGACGCGCCGACCGAGGCCGACGCCCGGGCGACGGTCGAGCGGCTGGCCGGCGAGCTCCTCAGCAACCCGCTCATCGAGGCGTACGCGGTCGAGCTGCTCGGGGCGACCTCGTCGACCGCGACGGCCGAGCCCGCCGACGGGGTGCCGGCCTGATGGTCCGGATCGGCGTCGTCGTCTTCCCGGGCTCGAACCGCGACATCGACGCGCTGAACGCGCTCCGGGTCGCCGGCGCCGAGCCGGTCGTCCTGTGGCACGAGTCGGCCGACCTCGCCGGGCGTCGACGGGATCGTCCTGCCCGGCGGGTTCGCCTACGGCGACTACCTGCGGGCCGGCGTCATCGCCCGGTTCAGCCCGGTGATGCGCTCGGTGGCGGCGTTCGCGGCCGACGGCGGCCTCGTCCTCGGGATCTGCAACGGGTTCCAGGTCCTGACCGAGGCCGGCCTGCTGCCGGGCGCCCTGCTGCGCAACCGCTCGCTCCGGTTCGTGTCGCGCCGGATCGCGATCGCCCCCGAGCGGCTCGACTCGCCGTTCACCCGCGCGCTCGACGTCGCGCCGGCCGCTCCGGATGCCGGTCGCCCACGGCGAGGGCTGCTACTTCGCCGACCCGGCGACGCTCGATGCGCTCGAGGCCGGCGGCCAGGTCCTGTTCCGCTACGTCCATCCCGACGGGACGGTCGCCGGCGACGAGTCGGACCGGGCCAACCCGAACGGGTCGCTCCGGGCGATCGCCGGGGTGACCAACGCCGCGGGCAACGTCGCCGGGCTGATGCCCCACCCGGAGACGGCCGTCGAGGCGGTCCTCGGCTCGGACGACGGTCTCGGGATCATCCGCTCGCTCGTCGACAGCGCGGCGCAACGGGCGGCGGCGGCCCGCCCGGTCGTCGTCGTGGGTGCCCGATGAGCGCCGTGGCCGCAGCGACCCCGACCGAGGCGCCGCTCCACCGCCGGCTCGGGCTGACCGACGACGAGCTCGACGGCGATCCGGTCCCGGCTCGGCCGCGACCCGAACGACCTCGAGCTGGCGATGTTCAGCGTCATGTGGAGCGAGCACTGCTCGTACAAGAGCTCGCGGCCGCTGCTCCGGACGCTGCCCGACCGGCGGCGAGGGGGTCGTGGCCGGCCCGGGCGAGAACGCGGGCGTGATCTCGATCGGCGACGGCCTGGCGGTCGCGTTCAAGATCGAGTCGCACAACCACCCGAGCGCGGTCGAGCCGTACCAGGGCGCCGCGACCGGCGTCGGCGGCATCCTCCGCGACATCTTCACGATGGGCGCCCGGCCGATCGCGATCCTCGACGCGCTCCGGTTCGGCGACCCGGCCGACCCGCGGACGCGTCACCTCGTCGACGGCGTCGTCCGGGGGGTCGGCGGCTACGGCAACTGCGTCGGGGTCCCGACGGTCGGCGGCGAGCTCGTCTTCGACCGGTCGTACGAGGGCAACCCGCTCGTCAACGTCATGGCGATCGGGCTGCTCGACGAGGAGCGGCTGACCCGGGCCGCGGCGCCGGGCCCGGGCAACCTGGCCGTCCTGTTCGGGTCGACGACCGGGCGCGACGGGATCGGCGGCGCGTCGGTCCTCGCCTCGGCGACGTTCGGCGCCGAGCGAGCCGTCGAAGCGGCCGTCCGTCCAGGTCGGCGACCCGTTCGCCGAGAAGCTGCTCATCGAGGCGAGCCTCGAGCTCATCGAGCGCGGCCTCGTCGAGGGCCTCCAGGACCTCGGCGCGGGCGGAATCACCTGCGCCGACGTCCGAGACCGCCGACCGGGCCGGGACCGGGCATCCTCGTCGACCTCGACGCGATCCCGCGTCGCGAGCCCGGGCTCGAGCCGTTCGAGGTGATGATCTCCGAGTCGCAGGAGCGGATGCTGGCGATCGTCCGGCCGGAGCGCTGGGAGGCCGTCCGCGAGGTCTGCGAGCGATGGGGGCTGCCGGTGGCGATCGTCGGCCGGGTCACCGACGACGGGGACGTCGCGGTCGTCGAGCGGCGGACTCGACGCGGCGGGCCGGCCGCGACCCGGGCGCGGTCGAGCTCGCCCGGATCCCGGCCGCCGCGCTCACCAGCGACGCGATCGTCCACGCCCGGCTGGCCGCGCCGCCGCCGCGGCACCGGGCGGCGCCCGGCCCCGGGGCTCGCCGCCGAGCGCCGACGGTCTGCCGGAGCGGGGGATGGACCCGGGGGCGGTCCTCCTGTCGCTGCTCGGCGGGCCGAACCTGTCGAGCCGGGCGCTGGGTCCACGAGCAGTACGACAGCACCGTCCAGGCGAACACCGTCGTCGGGCCCGGTCACGGCGCCGCGATCGTGCGGATCAAGGGCACGACCAAGGCGCTCGTCGCGTCGACCGACGCGAACCAGGCCGTCGGCCTCGTCGACCCCTGCCTCGGGCGCCGCCCTGAGCGTCGCCGAGGCGACCCGCAACGTGTCGATCACCGGCGCCCGGCCGCTCGGCGTCACGAACTGCCTCAACTACGGCGACCCGACCCGGCCCGAGGCGTTCTGGCAGCTCCGCGAGGCGCGTCCGCGGTCTCGGCGACGCGTGCCGGGCGCTCGGGCTGCCGGTCACCGGCGGCAACGTCTCGCTCTACAACGAGTCGCCCGACGGGCCGATCGCGCCGACGCCCGAGATCGGGGTCGTCGGCCTGCTCGACGACGTCGCGACGCGGGTCGGCCCCGGCTTCGTCGACGCCGGCGACGCCGTGATCCTCGTCGGGTCGGCCACCCCGGGCCTCGCTCGGGAGCGCCTATGCCGAGCTCGCCGGGGTCGGCGCCCGAGGACGGTCCGCCGTCGCTCGACCTCGGCCGCGAGGCGGCCGTCCAGCGGTTCATCCGCGAGGCGATCGGCGCGCGGCCTCGTCGCGTCCGCCCAGGACGTCTCCGGCGGCGGGCTCGCCGTCGCGGTGGCGGAGGCCTGCATCTGGGGCGACGTCGACCGCGGGATCGGGGCGACCCTCCGGCTCCCGGTCGCCGGCGCGCCGGCGGTCGAGCTGTTCGGCGAGAGCCCGTCGCGGCTGATCGTCGGCTGTCGCCCGCGTCACGCCCCGGCGCTCGATCCTGCTCGCCCGCCAGCACGGGCTCCCGGTCGAGGAGCTCGGCACGGTCGGCGGCGACCGGCTCGTGATCGAGCTCGCCGGCCAGGGCGCGACCGGCGCCGCCGAGGAGCGCGGCTCGCGGGTCGCCGACGCGCTCGACGTCCCGATCGACGAGCTCCGCCACGCCTGGGAGCAGGGCCTCGCCCGGGCGCTCGGCGAGGACGGACCGACGGGCTCGCTGCCGGAGGATCGCTGAGATGTGCGGCGTGTTCGGGGTCGTCCTGCCGTCCGGCGTCGACGCGGAGGCGGCCCAGGTCGCCGCGCTCGGCCTGTTCGCCCTCCAGCACCGTGGCCAGGAGTCGGCCGGGATCGCGGTGAGCGACGGCCGCGAGCTGATGCTCTACAAGGACCTCGGGATGATCGCGTCGGTCCTCGACGAGCGCCGCCTGCCGAGCCTGCGGGGCAACCTGGCGATCGCCCACTGCCGCTACTCGACGACCGGCTCGACGGTCTGGGAGAACGCCCAGCCGACGTTCCGGCTCGGTCCGCGCCGGGCCATCGCGATCGGCCACAACGGCAACCTGGTCAACACCCGCGAGCTGCTCGGCCAGCTCCACGGCGGCCGGGCGCGGCTGCCCGCCTCGACCGACACGGAGCTGCTGACCGCGCTCCTCGCCGACGAGCCGAGCGCCGACACGGTCGAGGCCCTCCTGCGGGTCCTGCCCCGGGTCCGCGGGGCGTACAGCCTGGTCGTCCTCGACGAGCGCAAGGTCATCGGCGTCCGCGACCCGTACGGCTTCCGCCCGCTCGTCCTCGGCCGGCTGCCCGCGCCCGAGGCGGCCGACGGGACGGTCGAGCCCGGCCTGTGGGGCGACGATGACGCCGCCGCCGGCTGGATCCTCAGCTCGGAGACGACCGGCCTCGACATCGTCGGCGCCGAGTACGTCCGCGACGTCGAGCCGGGCGAGATCGTGGTCCTCGAGGCCGGTCACCCGCCGCGCTCGGTCCGCTTCGCCGAGGAGCACGCACGCGCTGTGCGTCTTCGAGCTCATCTACTTCGCCCGTCCCGACTCGTACATGGAGGGCCGCAACCTGTACGAGGCCCGCCGCCGGATGGGGATGCAGCTGGCCGGCGAGCATCCGGCCGACGACGGACCTGGTCATGCCGGTGCCGGACACCGGCGCCCCGGCGGCGGCCGGCTACGCCGAGCGCTCGGGGATCCCGTACCGCGAGGGCCTCGTCCGCAACCGCTACACCGGGCGGACGTTCATCCAGCCGTCGCAGACGCTCCGCCACCGGGGCGTGACCCTCAAGCTCAACCCGCTCCGCGAGGTCGTCCGCGGCCAGCGCCTGACCGTCGTCGACGACTCGATCGTCCGCGGGCACGACGACCAAGCAGATCGTCGCCCTGCTCCGCCGGGCCGGTGCCGCCGAGGTCCACGTCCGGATCAGCGCCCCGCCGATCTACCACCCCTGCTTCTACGGGATCGACACCCAGATCGAGACCGAGCTCATCGCGGCGACCCAGACGCGTCGACGAGATCCGCTCGTTCATCGGCGCCGACTCGCTCGGCTACCTGTCGATCGGCGGCGTCCTGGCCGCCCTCGACCTGCCGTACGAGCGGTTCTGCTTCGCCTGCTTCGACGGCAACTACCCGGTGCCCGTCCCGTACGACGCCCGGAGCCGCAAGTTCGTCCTCGAGGAGGACCTCGGCCCGGCGCTCGTGGCGCCGCTCGTGCTGCCCGGGGCGGGAGGGTCCGGCGGGCGTGGCTGACCCGCGCCGGGCGTACGTCCGGGCCGGGGTCGACGTCGCCGCCGGCGAGCGGACCGTCGAGCTCATCCGGGACGCCGTCGAATCGACCCGCCGGCCCGAGGTCGTCGGCGGGCTCGGCGGCTTCGCCGCGGCGGTCGGGCTGCCCGAGCGGGATGCGCGACCCGCTCCTCGTCAGCGCGACCGACGGGGTCGGGACGAAGACCGCGATCGCCTCCGCGCTCGAGCGGTTCGAGACGATCGGGATCGACCTCGTCGCGATGTGCGCCGACGACGTCGTCTGCAGCGGCGCCGCGCCGCTCTACTTCCTCGACTACGTCGCGGTCGGCCGGCTCGACCCGTCGGACGTGGCCGACCTCGTCGGCGGGATCGCGGCGGGCTGTCGCGAGGCCGGCTGCGCGCTCGTCGGCGGCGAGACCGCCGAGCACCCCGGGATCATGGAGGAGGACGAGTTCGACCTGGCCGGGTTCTGCGTCGGCGTCGTCGAGCGCGACCGGGCGATCGACGGCTCGACGATCCAGGTCGGGCGACGCGATCGTCGGGCTGGCCGCGTCCGGCCTCCACGCGAACGGGTTCTCGCTCGTCCGGGCGCTCGCTCGCCCAGTACGACCTCGACCTGCGCTCGCCCTACCAGGAGCGGCTTCGCCGCTCGCTCGGCGACGCCGCCGCCGACGCCGTCCTCGGCGCCGAGCCGGGGCTCGCCCTCGCGACCCTCGGCGAGGTCCTGCTCACGCCGACCCGGGTCTACGCCGGCGCGATCCTCCGCGCTCCGGACCGCGCTCGAGGCGGCCGGCCACGACCTCCGCGGGATCGCCCACGTCACCGGCGGCGGGCTGCCGGGCAACGTCCCGCGGACGCTGCCGGCTGGCCTCGCCGCCCGGCTCGATCCGGGCCGCTGGCCGATGCCGTCGGTCATGCGCCTGTTCGGGGCGCTCGGCGGGCTCGAGGACGACGAGCTCCGGGCGACGTTCAACGGTGGGCTCGGGATGGTCGTCGTCGTGACCCCCGAGGCCGTCGAGGCGACGATCGCCAAGCTCGCCGTCCGAGGGCATCCCGGCCTGGCGGGTCGGCGACGTCGTCCCGGTCGCGTCGGTCGGTGGCCGGCGCTACGCGGAGGGGCCGATCCGGTGACCCGGGCCGAGCGACGCATCGCCGTCGGGGTCTCGGGGGGTGGATCGAACCTCCAGGCGCTCACCGCCGCCGCCGACCGCGGCGAGCTCGGTGGGTCGATTGCGCTGGTCTTCGCCGACCGGCCCTGTGCCGCGCTCGAGTGGGCCGCCGGGCGCCGGATCGACACCGCCCTCGTCCTCGCCGCGGCCCCGGACGATCCCGCCGCCCGGGCCGCCGAGGACGCGGAGCTGGCCGCCGCGCTGGCCGACGCCTCGATCGACCTCGTCGTCCTCGCCGGGTACATGCGGATCGTCGGGCCGGCGGTCCTCGGCGCCTTCCCGGGCCGGATCCTCAACACCCATCCGTCGCTCCTGCCGGCGTTCCCCGGCGCGCACGCCGTGCGCGACGCCCTCGCCCACGGCGTCGCGGTCAGCGGGGCGACCGTCCACCTCGTCGACGCCACGCTCGACGGCGGCCCGATCGTCGCCCAGGAGGCCGTCCCGGTCCTGCCCGACGACGACGAGGCGAGCCTCCACGCCCGGATCCGGGCGGTCGAGCACCGTCTCCTGCCGCGGGCCGTCGCCCTGGCCCTGTCCGGGGCGCTCGGCGTCGAGCCCGGCGCGCGCCGGGTGGTCGTCGACGTCGACCAGGCCGAGGCCGCGCTGCCCGTTCCGCGCCGTGCGCTCCTGTCGGTCAGCGACAAGACGCGGCCTGGTCGACTTCGCCCGCGGGCTCGTCGTCCACGGGTTCGAGCTCGTGTCGACCGGCGGGACCGCCCGGGCGCTGCGCGACGGCGGGCCTGCCGGTCACCGACGTCGCGGCCGTGACCGGCTTCCCCGAGATGCTCGACGGTCGGGTGAAGACGCTCCACCCGCGGATCCACGGCGGCATCCTCGCCGATCGCCGGCTGGCCGACCATCGCCGCCAGCTCGTGGCCGCCGCGATCGCCCCGTTCGAGCTGGTCGTCGTCAACCTCTACCCGTTCGCCGCGGCGGCGGAACGGCCCGGGATCGCCTTCGACGAGCTGGTCGAGGAGATCGACATCGGCGGACCGTCGCTCGTCCGCGCGGCGGCCAAGAACCACGCCAGCGTGACCGTCGTGACCGACCCGGCCCGCTACGACGCGGTCCTCGCCGCGATCGCCGACGAGGGCGGCGTCCCGCTCGGGTTGCGCTCGGCGCTCGCGGTCGAGGCGTTCCGCCACACCGCGGCCTACGACGCCCGGATCGCGGCCGAGCTGCCCGAGCGGATGGTCGCGGCCGGCGTCGTCCTGCCCGACGAGCCCGGGCTGCCCGGCGCGAGCGACCCGTACCCGCCGACGCTCACGATCGGGCTCGACAAGGTCGAGACGCTCCGCTACGGCGAGAACCCGCACCAGCCGGCCGCCCGCTACCGGCGACCCGGCGCCCGCGCCCGACGGCCCGTTCGCGTCGGGTGAACCGCCGCTCCAGGGCAAGGCCCTCAGCTACAACAACGTGCTCGACGCGGCGGCCGTCGCCGCGCTCGCCCGGTCCCTCCGCGGGCCCGGCTGCGTCATCGTCAAGCACACGAACCCGTGCGGCGCCGCCGAGCGGCCGACGCTCCTCGAGGCCTGGGAGGCAGCGCTGGCGGGAGACCCGGTGTCGGCCTTCGGTGGCGTCGTCGGACTGACTGGGACGGTCGACGGGCCGCTGGCCGAGGCGCTCACGTCGATCTTCCTCGAGGTGGTCGTGGCCCCGGGGTATCGACCCGGCTGCCCGGGAGATCCTGGCCGCCAAGCCGAACCTGCGCCTGATCGTCGATCCGGGACTCGCGGCGCGCACCCGGCCCGGTCGAAGCGACCCGATCCGCTCGGCTCGATCCGGACCGCCGGCGGCGCGGTCCTCGTGACCGCCCCGGACGTCGTCCCGGACGACCCGGCCTCGTGGACCGTGGCCACGACCCGTGGCCCGACGCCGGCGGAGGCGCGCGACCTCGACCTCGCCTGGCGGCTCGTCCGGGGCGTCACGAGCAACGCGATCGTGCTGGTCAAGGACGGGCGGCTCGTCGGCCTCGGCTCGGGCCAGACGAGCCGGGTCGACGCCGCCCGCCAGGCGGTCGAGCGGGCGCGGTCGATCTCCGGCCCCGAGGCGACGGTCGGCGCGGCCTGCGGCTCGGACGCGTTCTACCCGTTCCCCGACGCCGTGGAGGCATGTCTCGCTGCGGGCGTCACCGCGTTCGCCCAGCCGGGCGGCTCGGTCCGGGACGCCGAGATCATCGCCGCCGCCGAGGCAGTCGGCGCGACGATGGTCCTGACCGGCGTCCGGCACTTCCGGCACTAGGCAGTCATCGAAACCCCTTCCGGCGCCGGTTCCGCATCCGCTATGCTCGCCCGAACGGCGGGCTGGAGGGTCCTGCGCTGCGGCACCCCGGCCCGGTCGATCGAGGGCGATAGGTGGCACAGCCCGCGCGTGCTGGAAGAGCCGCTGCACCGAGGCCCACGAAGGACGCTGCCTCGAAGCCGGTCAAGCCGGCCGCTACGAAGGCGGTGACGACGACCCCGAAGCGGGCCAAGCTGCCCAGGCCGCGACGAAGCCGGCCAAGGCGCCGCAGGCGAAGGCAGTCGGCGGGAAGTCCGGCAAGGCAGGCCAGGCGCGCGGCGACGAGCTGGCCCGCCTCCAGGCCCGCGTCGCCGAGCTCGAGGGCCTGGAGGCGGAGCGGACGGCGTCCCAGCGGATCGAGGCGTCGCTGCTCAGGATCGCCGAGGCCGCCACCTCGGTCCGCGACATGACCGAGTTCTATGCCGCGATCCACCGCATCGTCGGCGAGCTGATGTACGCCGACAACTTCTACATCGCCCTCTACGACGAGGCCACGAACCGGATCAACTTCCCGTACTACGTCGACACGATCGACGAGGCCATCCCCGATCCGGCGGTCTGGGACGTGCTCGGTGAGGGCGACGCGGGCGGCATCACCGGCTATGTGCTCCGAACCGGGTCGCCGCTGTACCAGAACACAGAAGGCTGGCGCAAGCTGGTCGAGGCCGGCGAGGTCAGCGAGCTCGGCGAACCGGCCCTGTCGTGGCTCGGCGTTCCGCTCCGGTCCGAGGGTCAGACCCTCGGCGTGATCGCCGTCCAGAGCTACCGTGAGGACCGCAGCCACACCAGGCGCGACCTCGAGGTCCTGACCTTCGTCGCCCAGCACATCGCGTCGGCGCTGGAGCGCACGCGGGCCGTCGACGAGACCCGCCATCGGAACGCCGAGCTGGCCGTGGTCAACGAGGTCGGCCAGGCGCTGGCGGCCCAGCTCGACTTCGATGCCATCGTCGAGCTCGTCGGCGAGCGCATCCGCGGGATCTTCGCCACCGACTCGCTGTTCGTCGCGCTCGTCGACGACGCCGCCGGTGTCATTCGCTTCCCGTACGGCGTCGAGGCCGGGCAGCCGTTCCGTGGCGACCAGATCGAACCGATCCCGCTCGGCATGGGGCTGTCGTCGTACGTGATCCAGCACAACGAGCCCGTCCTGACCCGGACTCGAGACGACCCGATGCCTGTCGAGGCGGTCGTTCGGGGCGCCAATCCGGAGTCGTGGCTCGGCGTGCCCATCCCGGCTGGCGATCGGGTGATCGGGCTGGTCGCTCTCGAGAGCGAGCGGCCCCACGCGTTCGGCGAGGCCGATCAGCGCCTCCTGGGCACGCTCGCGGCGAGCATGGGGGTCGCGCTTGAGAACGCGCGGCTGTTCGGCGAGACCCGCCGCCTCCTCGCCGAGACCGACCAGCGCAACGCTGAGCTGGCCGTCGTGAACGAGATCGGCCAAGCCCTGGCGAAGCAGCTCGACTTCGACGCCATCGTGGAACTCGTCGGCGAGCGCCTCCAGGCGATCTTCGAGGGTCACGCCCGGGACCTGTTCATCGCCCTCTACGACCGGTCGACGGACGTGATCCAGTTTCCGTACTGGCTCGACAACGGCAGGCGGCTCCAGGTCGATCCGGTCGGTCTCGGTGAAGGCGTCACGTCGAAAGTCATTCAATCCAGGCGTCCATTGCGGTTCGACACGGTCGAGGACGCAATCGCCGCCGGGGCGATCTTCCCCGAAGGAGCTGAGCCGACCGATTCGTGGCTCGGGGTCCCGATCCCGGCCGGGCCCCACGTGACCGGCGCCATCGTCCTGGCCGATCCGCGATCCCAAGCCTTCGGTGAGGCGGATGAGCGCCTGGTGTCCACCCTCGCCTCGAGCATGGGGGTCGCGCTCGAGAACGCGCGCCTCTTCGCCGAAACGCGGCGGCTTCTCGCCGAGACCGACCAGCGGGCCGCCGAGCTCGCGGTCGTCAACGAGATCGGCCAGGCCCTCGCGAGGCAGCTCGACTTCGACGCGGTGATCGAGCTTGTCGGCGAACGTCTTCGGGTCATCTTCGCGGCCTGGTCGATCTTCATTGCCCTGCGCGACCCCGACGGCGACTTGCTCCGATTCGTCTACGAGCGGATCGACGGCAAACCGTTCCACACCGAGCCGTGGCGCGTCGACGAGGGATTGAACGCGATCGTCCTGCGCGAGAAGCGCCCGGTCCGGGTCGACACGCTCGACGAGGGTCGCGCGCTCGGAACCAAGCTCGTCGGGACCGTGCCGATCGAGTCGTGGCTGGGCGTCCCGATCATGGCCGGCGACCGCGCGATCGGCGTGCTGGGTCTCGAGAGCCCGAAGCAGCACGCGTTCGACGCCCCCGATGAACGGCTCGTCACCACGGTCGCCGCGAGCATGGGCGTTGCCCTCGAGAATGCCCGGCTGTTTGCCGAGACCCGTCGGCTTCTGGCCGAGACCGACCAGCGGGCGGCCGAGCTGGCGATCATCACCAGCGTCCAGGAGGGCCTCGCGGCCGAGCTCGACATGGCGGCGATGTACGAGCTGGTCGGCGAGAAGATCCGGGAGATCTTCGAGGCCCAGATCGTCGACATCGCGACCCTCGACCGGGAGAAGGGCGAGTTCCACTTCCCCTACGTCATCGAGCGCGGCGTCCGGTTCCCGGACAAGCCGATCCCGATCCGTAGCTTCCGACGGGTCGTCGTCGAGACCGGCGAACCGGTCCTCGTCCGCGACTTCGACCGGGAGGCCCTCGAGGACACTCCCAAGGTCATGCGCCAGGGCGAGCGCCCGAAGTCGGTGGTGATGGTTCCTCTGATGGCGGCCGGCGTCGTGAGCGGCGTCATCTCGCTTCAGAACGTCGACCGCATCGCCGCCTTCGACGAGGCGGACATGCGGTTGCTGGCGACGATGGCGCGCAGCCTCAGCGTCGCCCTCGAGAACGCGCGCCTCTTCGACGAGACCCGGCGGCTGCTGGCAGAGACCGATCAGCGGGCGGCGGAGCTGGCGGTCGTGAACGAGATCGGCCAGGCGCTCGCGGCCCAGCTCAACTTCGACGCGGTCATCGAGCTCGTCGGCGAGCGCCTCCGGGGGATCTTCGCTGCGGATTCGATGTTCATCGCCCTACTTGACGAAGAGGCGGGTGTCATTCACTTCCCCTACGGCATCGAGGCGGGGGAGCGCTACGCCGGCGACCTCCTCGACCCGATCCCGCTCGGCAGCGGAGTCTCCTCGATCGTGGTCCGGACGAGGAAGCCACTCCGGTTTGGCTCCAGCGAGGCGGGTGAGGCCCTCGGGGCGATCGCCGGCGGGGCAACCGTGACCCAGTCGTGGCTGGGGATCCCGATCCTGGTGGCCGACCGAGCGATCGGTCTGGTTGCCTTGGAGAGCACCCGGCGAGACGCCTTCGACGAGGCCGACGAACGGCTCCTCGGCACGGTGGTCTCGAGCCTCGGCGTGGCCCTCGAGAACGCTCGGCTGTTCGCCGAGACGCGGCGGCTGCTGGCCGAGACCGACCAGCGGGCGGCCGAGCTGGCCATCATCACCAGCGTCCAGGAGGGCCTCGCCCAGCAGCTCGACATGCAGGCGATGTACGACCTCGTCGGCGACAAGATCCAGGTGATCTTCGATGCCCAGGTCGTCGACATCGCGATCTACGAGCCGGCCACCAAGGACATCACGTTCACCTACGGGATCGAACGAGGCCAGTACCTCGAGCGGATGACGATCCCGCTCATTGGGCCACGCCGGCACGTCGTCGAGACCCGGGCGCCGCTCCTGATCAACGAGAACGCCGCCGAGCGCGTCGTCGAGCTCGGCCAACCCGGAGCGATCCAGGGTGAGATGGCCAAGTCCGCCCTCTGGGCGCCGCTGATCGTCGCCGATGACGTAAAGGGGATCATCTCGCTCCAGAACCTGGACCGCGAGATGGCGTTCGCCGATTCGGACGTCCGTCTCCTTACGACCATCGCCGCCAGTCTCAGTGTCGCCCTCGAGAACGCCAGGCTGTTCGACGAGACCCGCCGCCTCCTGGCCGAGACGGACCAGCGGGCCGCCGAGCTGGCGATCATCAACGGTGTCCAGCAGGGCCTCGCCCAACAGCTCGATGCGCAGGCGATGTACGAGCTCGTCGGGGACAAGGTCCAGGAGATCTTCGATGCCCAGGTCGTCGACATCTCCGTCTACGACGAGGAGGCCGGACTCATCCGCTTCCCGTACACGTTCGAGCGCGGCGCGCGGCTGCCCGAGACGACGATCCCGTTGATCGGGTTCCGCAGGCACGTCTTCGAGACGGCTCAGCCGCTCCTCGTCAGCGACTTCCCGCGCCAGGCGCCCGAGTACGGCAACCCACCGGTGATCGTGGGCGAGCCGCCGCTGTCGGCCCTCTTCGTTCCGCTCAACGTCGGTGACCGGGTCGAGGGCGTGCTATCGCTCCAGAACCTGGACCGCAGGGAAGCCTTCGGCGCGGACGACCTTCGACTGCTCACGACCCTCGGGGCCAGCCTCGGCGTCGCCCTCCAGAACGTCCGCCTCGTGGACGAGACCCGCCAACGGGCGGCCGAGCTCACAACGGTCAACCAGATCGGGACCGCGGCAGCCAGTCAGCTGGACCTGGCCGCCCTGATCGAGCTCGTCGGCGAGCGCGCCCGGGTCGCCTTCGGCGCCGACATCGCCTATGTCGCCCTGCTCGATCCGGCATCGCGCCAGATCGAGTTCCCCTACTACTGGGAGCTGGGTGGCCGGCTCGACCAGCCGCCGATGCCGTTCGGCGAGGGCCTCACCTCGCGCATCATCGCCACGGCGGAGCCACTCTTGCTCAACCGCGACGAGCACTTCACCGAGCTCGCGATCCCGCGGGTGGGCGCGCCATCGAAGTCGTACCTCGGGGTCCCGATCCACGCCGGCGACGCGGTCATCGGGGTGATCAGCGTCCAGAGCACGCAGGAGTCCGGCCGCTTCGGCGAGGCGGAGGTGCGGCTCCTGACGACGATCGCGGCAAACGTCGGGACGGCCATCCAGAACGCCCGGCTGTACGAGGAGATGCGGCGGCGGGCAGACGAGATGGCCGCCCTCGTCGACGTCGGTCGGGAGATCTCCGGGACGCTCGTCCTCGACCGGGTCCTCCAGCGGATCGCAGAGCGGGCCAAGACCCTGCTGGACGCCGACACGAGCGCGGCCTTCATGCGCGAGGAGGGAGCCGAGGACTACCGAGCGATCGTCGCCCTTGGCGAGATTGCCGAGGCGATCATGGCCGACCGGATCGTGCCGGGCGAGGGGATCATCGGCGACCTGGCCGCCCGCGGCGCCTCGGAGTTCGTCAACGACACCGGAGCGGACCCGCGAACCGTCCAGATCCCGGGGACCGAGCACGTGGCCAGCGAGCGGCTGATGGCCGCCTCGCTCGTCGGGCGGGAGGGCGTCAGCGGCGTGCTGGCGGTCTGGCGGCCGGGCGCGAGCGACCCGTTCAGCCAGGCCGACCTCGACTTCCTCCTCGGTCTCTCGCAGCAGGCCGCCATCGCCATCGACAACGCCCGCCTGTTCGGGACGACTCGCGAGGCGCGCGAGGCGGCCGAGCAGGCCAACCAGGCCAAGAGCACGTTCCTCGCCGCGATGAGCCACGAGATCAGGACGCCGATGAACGCGATCATCGGGATGAGCGGGCTGCTGTCCGATACGACCCTCGACGCCGAACAGCGCGACTACGTCGACACGATCCGGACCTCGGGCGACGCGCTGCTGACGATCATCAACGACATCCTCGACTTCTCCAAGATCGAGGCCGGCCGGGTCGACCTCGAGCGCAACCCGTTCGACCCAGCGGGAACGGTCGAGGGCGCCCTCGACCTCATGGCCGCCGGGGCGTCGGCCAAGGGGCTGGAGCTGGCCTACGAAGTCGGCGACGACCTGCCCGCGGCTGTCCTCGGCGACGTCGGGCGGGTCCGCCAGGTCGTCCTCAACCTCCTCTCGAACGCGGTCAAGTTCACCGATCGGGGCGAGATCGTCGTCCGGGTCGGGGCCCGGCGCCTCGACCCGACCGGCAGTCGGCGCCGGCCCTGGGAGCTGTCGGTGGCCGTCCGGGACACCGGGATCGGCATTCCGCCCGAGCGGCGGGCCAACCTCTTCCAGTCGTTCAGCCAGCTCGACCCGTCGGTCAGCCGACGATACGGCGGCACGGGGCTCGGCCTCGCGATCAGTCGTCGCCTGGCCGAGGCGATGGGCGGGGGCCTCGAGGTGGAAAGCTCGGGAGCGGCCGGGGAGGGGAGCGCCTTTACCTTCACCTTCGTGGCCGAAGAGGCCGCGGCCCTGGGTCCGGTGACGCGCGCAGGACTCCAGCCGGTCGAGCTCGCCGGACGGCGGGTCCTCGTCGTCGACGACAACGCCACCAACCGCCGGATCCTGGCAGCCCAGCTCGGACGGTGGGGGATGGAGGTGCGCCAAACCGCCTCGCCGAACGAGGCGCTGGCCTGGGTCGAAGGCGGCGAGCGGTTCGACCTGGCCCTGCTCGACCACCTCATGCCGGAGCTCGACGGGCTCGCCCTCGCCGAGGCGCTGCGGAGCGCGCGGCCGGTCGACCCGCCCGCCGTGATCATCCTGTCGTCGATCGGCCAGCGGGCCGCCCGTGACGCCGACGACGTAGCGTTCCTGACCAAGCCGGTGAAGCCGTCCGCGCTCCATGACGCGATCGCCACCGCCCTCGCCGGAGGGGCCGCGTCCGCCGGGCCACAACCGGTCGACCGCGAGCCGAACGAGCCGCAGATCGCGCTCGAGCGACGGCTCCGGATCCTCGTCGCCGAGGACAACCCGGTCAACCAGAAGCTGGCGCTCCGCCTGCTCGAGCGGATGGGCTACGCGGCCGACGTCGCCGAGAACGGCCTCGAGGTCATCGCCGCCCTCGAGCGCCAGCCATACGATCTCGTCCTCATGGACGTCCAGATGCCGGAGCTCGACGGCCTCGAGGCGACCCGGCGGATCCGGGCTCGCTGGCCCGACGATGGGCCCAGGATCGTGGCGATGACCGCGAACGCGATGGCCGAGGATCGCGAGGCCTGCCTGGTCGCCGGCATGAACGACTACCTCGCGAAGCCGATCCGGGTTGCCGAGCTCGAGGCGGCCCTGGCCCGGTCGCTGCCGTCGGGCGTGAGCGATGGAGCGGGACGATGAACGATCCGGTCATCGACGACGCCGCGTTCGCCCAGACGCTCGAGATGGTCGGCGGCGACCTCGGGTTCCTCGGCCAGCTCGTTGGCGAGTACCGGTTGGACGGCGCGAGCCGGGTCGCCGACATGCGGACGGCGCTGGCGGCCGGCGCAGGCGAGGATCTCCGGCGAGCCGCCCACACCCTCAAGGGCAGCAGCGCCTCGCTCGGGGCGAACGCATCTCGCCGACGCGTGCCGCGAGGTCGAGGTGGCCGCGCGCGACGGTCGGCTCGACGGGCTCGGTCCGAAGGTCGACGCGATCGCCGCGGAGTTCGACGCGGTCGTCGCCGCGCTCGAGGCCACGGGTCGGGAGCGGCGGATGAGCGCGGACGCGACCGTCGGGCGGATCCTCGTGGTCGACGACAACCCGGTCGACCGGGCGCTCGCTCGTCCGGTTCCTCGTCGGCGAGGGCCACGAGCCGATCGAGGCCGACAGCGGCGAGCGTGCGCTCCAGCTCCTGCGCGACGGCGACCGGGGGGTCGACCTCGTCCTCCTCGACCTCCTCATGCCGGGCATGGACGGCTTCGAGACCCTGGCGACGATCAAGGGCGACGAGGCGCTGGCCGCGCTGCCGGTCATCGTGATCAGCGGGCTCGACGAGCTCGATTCGGTCGTGCGCTGCATCGAGATGGGCGCGGCCGACTACCTCCTGCGCCCGTTCCAGCCGGCCCTGCTCCGAGCCCGGATCACGGCGTCGCTCGGCGAGAAGCGCCTGCGTGATGTCGAGCGCGAGAATCTCGAGCGGCAGACCGCCACGAACGAGGTGCTCAAGGTCATCGGCCGCTCGACGTTCGACCTCCCGTCCGTCCTCGACACCGTTGCAGAGACCGCGAGGAGGCTGTGCCGGGCGGAATCCGCTCACGTGTACCTCGTCGATGATGAGGGCCGGTTCCAGCTGGTCGCGGCCGTATCCAGCGACCCGAACCAGGTCGCGTTCGAGCGCGCTCATCCCCATCGCGCCGGCCGTGACACGGTGGCCGGGCGGGTGGCCCTGACGGGAGGGGTCGTTCACGTCGACGACATCCAGTCCGATCCCGAGTACGACTGGCCGTCGGCAACCGAGAATGGCGTTCGAACCCTGCTCGGAGTCCCGATCCTGAAGGATGGTCTCGTGGTCGGCTCGATCGGAACCGCCCGCCGCGAGGTCCGGCCGTTCGCCGAGGCCGAGATCCTGCTGGTCTCGACGTTCGCCGAGCAGGCGGCGATCGCGATCGAGAACGCCCGGCTTGTCGAGACGATCGATCGCCAGCGGACTGAGCTGGCCCGGTTCGTGTCGCCCCAGATCGCCCAGCTCATCTCCAGCCCGGAGGGGGAGCAGCTCCTGGCCGGCCACCGCCGCCAGGTCACGGCGCTGTTCGCCGACCTGCGCGGCTTCACCCACTTCTCCGAGACGGCCGAGCCCGAGGAGCTGCTCGGGGTCCTGCGCGCCTACCACGGGGCGATGGGGGCCATCGTCGTCCAGCACGGCGGGACCCTCGAGCATTTCGCCGGCGACGGAATGCTCGTCTTCTTCAACGACCCGGTGGCCCAGGAGGACCACGCGCAACGGGCGGTCGCGATGGCGATCGAGATGCGCGCCCGCTTCGCCGACCTCGCCTCGGGCTGGCACAAGCTCGGCTACGAGCTCGGCCTCGGGATCGGCATCTCGACCGGCTACGCGACCCTGGGCCGGATCGGCTTCGAGGGCCGCTACGACTACGCGGCGATCGGCAGCGTCGTGATCCTCGCCTCCCGGCTCAGCACCGAGGCCAGGGCCGGCCAGATCCTCGTCGGCCAGCGGACCTACGCCGCCGTCGAGGGCAGTTTCGAGGTCGAGAACGCCGGCGAGCTCGAGCTCAAGGGCTTCAGCCGCCCGACGCCCGCCTACCTCGTCCTCAGTGCCCGCGGGGCCATGGACCCGGCCCCGCTGGCCGACGCAACCGGCCGAATCTCCGGTTGACCCTGCGTCCCGCTGGCCCGCGGAGCCAATCGGGTGCAGAATCGGGCAGACTTCACGAGTACGCCGCACGCCCGAGGAGGGATTCCCGATGACCGATGAGACGACGCCACCCGTCGAGCCGACCGACGCGGGGCACAACGGTAAGGACGCGGGATCCGAGGCGAGCCGCGACATCGGCGCCGTGGTCACCGCCGTCAGCGGCGCCGTGAGCGGGCTCGCCCACGACCTCGCCGACAAGGCCGGCCCAACCGTCAAGAACGCGACCGACAAGGCGAGCCCGACCGTTCGCGAGCTGACCGCCCGAGCGGCCGACGTGGCGGCGAAGGCGGCCGACGCCGCCGGGCCGATCGCCCACCGGGTCGCCGACGTGACCGGCGACGTCTCGGTGAAGATCGCCGAGCGCAGCCGCAGCTTCGCCTCCGACCTTCGGCATGCCGGCGAGAGTGCCGCCGAGACGGTCGGCGACGCGACCAGCAAGGTCAAGGCGACCGTTTCCGGCCAGGCCGGCACGGCGGGCGCGGCGGTCGAGGGTGCCGCAGATCGCGCGACCGATTCGGTCGACAGCGCAGCAAAGGCGGTCGAGCGAGCGGCCGACGCGACCGACAAGCCGTCGGGATCGACGCCGGCCTGACGACCCGGGGCCGGCCGGTGGCGCCTGCTACCATCGGCCGGCCATGACCGACCGCCCGCGCACCTACCTGACCACGGCGATCGCCTACGCCAACAACCGGCCCGGCCTGCACACCCTGTACGAGGTGGTCGGGACGGATGCGATCGCCCGCTGGTACCGGATGGTCGGCCACGAGACGCGCTTCCTGACCGGCACCGATGAGCACTCGGTCAACATCGCCCAGCAGGCCGCCGCCGAGGGTCGGTCGCCCCGCACGTTCGTCGACGAGAAGGTCGAGCTGTTCCGGACGGCCGAGGCGGGGCTCCTCATCGCCCCCGACCGATTCATCCGCACGACCGATCCGGACCACGTCCGGGCGGCCCAGGAGATGGTCCGCCGGGCGTACGCCAACGGCGACATCTACCCCGGCACGTACGAGGGCTGGTACTGCCCGAACGAGGGGTTCCGAGCGGCCTCGGACGTCCAGGAGACCGCCCGCGGGACGATCTGCCCGAACCATCCCGACGTCCCGCTCGAGTGGCTCTCCGAGCGCAACTGGTTCTTCCGACTGTCGGCCTACCAGGAGCGGCTCGAGCGCCACTACGCCGACCACCCGGAGTTCGTCCAGCCCGACTATCGGCGCAACGAGATGCTCGGCTTCATCCGGGGCGGGCTCGAGGACTTCTCGATCAGCCGGGCGGGCGCGGGGTGGGGGATCCCGTTCCCGATCGCCGAGAACGGCGAGACCGCCCAGCGCGAGGACGGCAGCTGGGATCCCGAGGCGGGCACGATCTACGTCTGGTACGACGCGCTGATCAACTACATCACCGGGGCGGGCTTCCCGGACGATCCTGATGCGTTCGCCCGGTGGTGGCCGGCCGACCTCCACGTGATCGGCAAGGACATCGCCCGGTTCCACACGATCGCCTGGCCGGCGATGCTCTGGAGCGCCGGGCTCGAGGCGCCGCGCAGGGTGTGGATCCACGGCTGGCTCCTCGTCCAGGGCGAGCGGATGAGCAAGAGCCGGGGCAACTTCCTCGACCCGGAGGCTGTCGTGGCCGCGTTCGGGGCCGACGGCGCCCGCTATGTGACGCTGCGCGAGGTCCCGTTCGACCGTGACGCCGACGTGAGCTGGGACTCGTTCGTCCGGCGCTACAACGCCGACCTGGCCAACGACTTCGGCAACCTCGTCAACCGGACCGTGTCGATGGCGAACCGCTACCTCGACGGCGTTCGGCCGGACCCACGAGAACGAGCCTCATCGCCCCTCGGCGACGCCTGGAAGGAGCTCGTGCCGGCGTATCGGGAGCGGCTCGAGGGCTGCCTCCTCCACGAGGCGCTGGCGGCGCTGTGGGACTTCGTCGGCGGGGCCAACAAGACGGTCGATGCCGAGCAGCCGTGGGTCCTGGCCAAGGCCGCCGGGGCCGGCGACGCGGCCGCCGCCGAGCGGCTCCGGGCGGTGCTCGGCGACCTCGTCGAGGCGTGCCGCGTGGTCGCCCTCGCGGCGGCCCCGTTCATGCCCGGGATCGCGCCCCAGGTGCTCGCCCAGCTCGGGCACGTCTATCCGTACCTGCCCGACGGAAACGGCGGGCCGCCGCTGCTCGACGAGCTGGCCTGGGGCGCCCACGCCGGCGAGACCGGGCGGCTGATGGAGCCCCGGCCGCTGTTCCCGCGGCTCGAGACCGAGGCGGCGAGCGCCTGATCAGCGGGAGGTTGTCGGTTGCGCCTCGTCGACTCGCACGGACACCTCCAGGCCGATCGGTTCGCGCCGGACGTCGAGCTCGTCATCGGGGCCGCCCGGCTGGCCGGCGTCGAGCGCGTGCTCGTTCCCGGCTGGGATCCGGAATCGTCGGTCGCCGCGCTCGACCTCGTCGGTCGGTACCCCTGGCTCGATGCGGCGGTCGGGGTCCATCCCCACGAGGCTGCCGCCGTCGATGACGCCGGCTGGTCGCGGATCGTGGCGATGGCGGACGATCCCCGGGTTCGGGCCATCGGCGAGACCGGGCTCGATTCTGACCGCGGGTTCTCGCCGCTCGATGCCCAGCTGGCCAACCTGCGCCGGAACCTGGCCCTGGCCGTGGCTACGGGCAAGCCGGCGATCCTCCACTGCCGGTCCCGCTCCGGCGAGCGCGACAGCCAGGATCGGCTGGTCGCTGAGCTCCGCTCGGCGGGCTTTGGCGGCCCAGGAGTGAGGCGAGCGTTCGGCGATCGGCCGCCCGCGATCGTCCACTCCTTTTCGGGACCGGTCGACTATGCCGAGACCGTGCTCGGGCTCGGCCTCGCCATCTCGTTCAGCGGGCTCGTCTTCCGAGCCGGCGAGGAGTCCAGCGCGGCGGTCGCCCGGCTCGTCCCGGCGGACCGGCTGCTCATCGAGACCGATGCCCCGTTCCTGTCGCCGCCCGGCGCGCCCCGCAAGCGGAATGCCCCCGAGTGGGTCGCGCTCACCGCGGCCTGGCTGGCTGAGCGGCGCGGCGAGGACGCAGAGCTCGTCGGCGACCGGCTTGTTGCGGCGTACGACCACGTGCTGCGACGGACGACGGGGCAGCCGGACCGCGACCGGGCGGTCGGACCCGCCGATGCGGGCCGATGAGCACTCGACGAAACCCGGTCGCGTCACCGACCGTCCAGTGGTCGTGATGGATCGACCGAATCGCCGACTGGCCGGGCTCATCGTCGCCGGGTCCCTGCTCGTTGGCGGCTGCGGCCTCGGCAACGGCGGCAGCCCCGCGCCGTCCGAAGCCGGCGCGACGGCGCCAGCCGCGTCGGAAAGCGCGCCGGCATCGCCCTCGGTCGCCCCGACGGTCGCTCCGTCGGCTCCGCCTTCGTCGTCGAGCCCGGCGGCCTGCACCCTTCCGCTCCCGGGACCGCTCGCGAGCGACACGCTCGTCGACGCCACGCTCGACCACGGCCCGACCGGCGACCGGCTCGTGTTCACGTTCGGCGCCCGGCCACCGGAGGCCATCGCCGAGCCCACGATCGGCATCGTCTTCACAAAGCCACCGTTCTCGATGGCCGGCAGCGGCGAGCCGGTGTCGGTCACCGGTGACCGGTTCCTCAAGGTGCGGATGGACGGGATGGTCGTTGCCCGGCCGGACGGCGCCCCGGTCTACGTCGGCCAGCGCGATCTGCTGCTCCTCGGCGGGACGATCCCCGAGGCCGTGATGACCGACGAGTTCGAGGGCGTCGTGACCTGGATCGTCGGCCTGACGGGTACCGCCTGCCCGACCGTGGTCCACGACTCGAGCGGCGGCGAGAAGCTCGTCATCGAGCTCGGCGGCTGACCGACGTCCGGCTCCTCGCCGGAATCCCCGTGGTCCCAGACGAGGTCGGCGGAAACCCCGCCTTGACAGGCGGCGCGCCGCTCGGTACAGTGCTAGCACTCTCACATCGAGAGTGCCAAGCGGCGCGACCGCCGAGCTCGGAAGGAGCCTGGAGGCGGTTCTCGCGACGCTCTCAACACAGTCGGATCCGGTCGCATCGGGCGCGTCTGCGTCCGTGGCCGGTCAAACGGTCGACGGCCGCCGGCCGTCACAGGAGGGATCGCACCTTGGCCACCGCCACCGCGAAGACCGCGAAGAAGCTTCGCCCGCTCGGCGATCGCGTCGTCATCCAGCCAACCCCGAAGGAGGACATGACGAAGAGCGGGATCGTCCTCCCCGACACCGCCAAGGAGAAGCCCCAGGAGGGCCTCGTCCTGTCCGTCGGGCCCGGCCGGATCCTCGACGACGGCAAGCGCGAGCAGATCGACGTGAAGGAGGGCCAGAAGGTCCTCTACGCGAAGTACGCCGGGACCGAGTTCAAGGTCGAAGGCGAAGAGCTCCTGATCGTGAGCCAGAAGGACATCCTCGCCATCGTCGAGGACTAATCCTCCGGCCGATGCGCTCCACCGAGCGCTCTGCCGTCGGAGAGCGAGAGACCATTCACCGTTGAGATCGCCAACCTACCGAGTCGTTTCCAGGAGGGACCCACACATTGGCTAAGCAGCTCATCTTCGACGAGACCGCTCGTCGGTCGCTCAAGAAGGGCATCGATCGTCTCGCGGACGCCGTCAGGGTGACGATCGGGCCGAAGGGCCGGAACGTCGTCCTCGACAAGAAGTTCGGCTCCCCGACGATCACCAACGACGGCGTCACGATCGCCCGTGACATCGAGCTCGAAGACCCGTTCGAGAACATGGGCGCCCAGCTCCTCAAGGAAGTCGCGACCAAGACCGACGACGTCGCCGGCGACGGCACGACCACCGCAGTCGTGCTCGGCCAGGCGATGGTCTCGGAGGGCCTCCGGGTCGTGACCGCCGGGGCCAACCCGATGGTCGTCAAGCGCGGCATCGAGAAGGCCGTCGACACCGTCGTCGCGGAGATCAAGAAGCAGTCCCGACCGGTCGACAACCGCGAGCAGATCGCCGCCGTCGCCGCGATCAGCGCCGCCGATCCGGAGGTCGGCGAGCTCATCGCCGAGGTCATGGACAAGGTCGGCAAGGACGGCGTGATCACCGTCGAGGAGGGCCAGTCGCTCGGCCTCGACAAGGAATACACCGAGGGCATGCAGTTCGACCGGGGCTACATCTCGGCCTACTTCGTGACCAACCCCGATCGGATGGAGGCGGTCCTCGAGAGCCCCAAGATCCTGATCACCGACAAGAAGATCTCGAGCGTCCCGGACATGCTCCCGGCCCTCGAGAAGGCGGTCCAGGTCGGCAAGCCGGTCCTGATCATCGCCGAGGACATCGACGGCGAGGCGCTCGCCACGCTGGTCGTGAACAAGCTCCGCGGGACCGTCTCGGTCCTGGCGGTCAAGGCCCCCGGCTTCGGCGATCGGCGCAAGGAGATGCTCCGCGACATCGCCGTCCTGACCGGCGGCACCGTCATCAGCGAGGAGATCGGGCGCAAGCTCGACTCGGTCACCCTCGAGGACTTCGGCGAGGCCCGCCGGATCGTCGCGACCAAGGACGACACCACGATCGTCGACGGCGCGGGGAGCCCGGACCAGATCAAGGCCCGGATGACCCAGATCAAGGCCCAGATCGAGGACACCACCTCGGACTACGACCGCGAGAAGCTCCAGGAGCGCCTCGCCAAGCTGTCCGGCGGCGTCGCGGTCATCAAGGTCGGCGCGGCCACCGAGGTCGAGCTCAAGGAGAAGAAGCACCGGATCGAGGATGCCCTGTCCACGACCCGGGCGGCCGTCGAGGAGGGCCTCGTCGCCGGTGGCGGCACGACGCTCCTCCAGGCGATCACGTCGCTCGACAAGCTCAAGCTCGAGGGTGACGAGGCCGTCGGCGTCGACATCGTCCGCAAGGCGCTCGAGGCGCCGGCCCGCCAGATCGCCGACAACGCCGGCGCTCGGGGCGAGGTCGTCGTCGACCAGATCCGGGCCGCCAAGCTCGGCCACGGCTTCGACGCCCTCAAGGGCGAGTACGGCGACATGTTCAAGAAGGGCATCGTCGACGCGGCCAAGGTGACCCGCTCGGCGCTCCAGAACGCGGCCTCGATCGCGGCGATGGTGCTGACGACCGAGACGCTCGTCACCGACATCCCCGAGAAGAAGGAAGCGGCCGCGGCCGGTCACGACCACGGCGGCGGGATGGACTTCTAGACAGCCGAGAAGGGTTCGCCGGCATCGACGCCGCGGACCCCCACAGATCGAAACAACGTGAGAGCCGGGTCCTCCGTCCGCGGAGGCCCGGCTCTCTTCGTGCATACGGGCGGTCCCGATGGAGCTGGCCGGCACCAGCGGTTGGCCCATTGGCGAGCTTGTCCCAGGTCACGATCGAGCAGTCTTGGAGAAGCCGCCGCGGCGTCGCCGCCTAGAATCAGGGTCGACCCGTCAGGTCTCGCCGACGGGACGCCTGCAATGAAGGACGCGCAGCCGTCCGCCACGCGCAACGCCGTGGCCGACGCGACGTCCGCGGGGTGGACGGACGAGCATCGGCGCTCGCGATGACCCGCCCCGGCGCGCGCGGCGAGACCGCGACCCAGATCGACGCCGTGACCCACGACGTCGCCACCGACGCCAACGCCGCCTGGATCAACGCGCTGGACAAGGCGCTGTCGTCGCGGACGGCCGGGTTCAAGGACGCCCAGGGCAAGACGCAGCAGGTCGTCCTCCGGCTTGCGAACTCGTCGTTCGCCCAGGCCGGCTATCCGTTCGAGCAGGCCTACCTTGAGGCGCTCGCGGAGCGCTACGGGAGCGGCCTCCGTCTCGTCGACTTCAAGGCCCATCCGCAGGCCGCCCGCAACGTCATCAACGGCTGGGTGAAGGCGCGGACGGAGGGTCGGATCCCGCACTTGCTCGCGCCCGCGGACGTGAAGTCGGACACGCGTCTCGTCCTGGCCAACGCGCTCTACCTCGAGGCACCCTGGGCGGTGCCATTCGACGCGTCGATGACCGTGCCGGGGATGTTCCACCGCGCCGACGGCTCTGTCGTGACGGTTCAAGGACTCGACCTATGCGATCGATCGGCTTCAGCGACGACGCGAACCTCGACGAAGGCACGATGTGGCCGCTCGCCTTCGCGCTGAGGAGTCGACCGCCGCCGACGAGGCACGGATCGCCGCGCTCGTGAAGAAAGCGGTGAGCGGAGGACTGAGCCCGGGGGACATTGGGCCCCGCCCTGGACGGGACGGCCTGAGCGGTCCGACCGGCCGTTCCTCTTCCTGATCCGCGACGTCCCGACCGGCGCCATCCTGTTCATGGGCCGGGTCGGCGATCCGTCGGTCAAGTAGCGCACTCGCGGGACGTGCCGGCTTCGTCGATCGAGCGCCGGCGGTACCATCAGGCCAGGGACGGTCACCAGGCGAGCGGCGACGCTGCCGCTCGGCCCGGGGCCCCGTCCCCGCCCGATCATCGTCCCATCGCACGCACGGCCCGGCGCACCGGGCACCGCCCAGCACGGAGAACACCTGATGCCCCGTCGCTTCCTGTTCATCGTCGCCCTCGTGGCGACCCTCCTCGCCGCCTGCGGCGGCACGGCGACCGCAGCCGGCGCTGACCGACCCCAAGGACATCCTGGCCCACGGGGTCAGCTCGCTCCAGGGCCTCAAGACCGTCCACATCAAGGGGACCCTGAGCGGCAAGGTCGACCCGGGCGCGCTCTCCGGCACCGGGACCGGCAGCGGGGTCACGATGGACCTGTCCGGCTCGACGCTCGAGGGCGACCTCGACATCGCCGACGTCGAGGGCAAGTTCACGGTCTCGTCCCGGCCCTCCTCGGCTTCAGCGCCGAGCTCGTCGCGACCGGCGGGACCGCCTACGTCAAGACGAGCCTCAGCCCGGACGGCAAGTACCACAAGGTCGACGCGAGCTCGATCACGAGCGGGTTGCCGCTCCCCAGCCTGCCGACGGCGGCCTCGCCCGACCCGAGCGCGGTCGCGGCGGCGATCGACCAGGTCAAGGCCGCAGCTCGACAAGCTGACCACGCCACCGACGAAGCTCGCCGACGAGAAGATCGGCGACCAGGACTGCTACCACGTCCAGTTCAAGGTCAGCGCTGCCGACATGCCCCAGGCGAGCGCGTCGCTCGGCTCCGGCTCGGTCACCGTCGACGTCTGGACCCGCAAGAGCGACTACCGGCCGGCCCGGATCACGCTCGCCGTCGACGCCGGGACCCAGGGCAACCTGACCGCCACGGTCGACTTCACCAACTACGACGCGCCGGTGACCGTCACGGCCCCGCCGGCCGACCAGGTCAGCGACCAGCCGTTGTCCCTCCCCGGGATCCTCGGCCAGTAATCCGCGGGCCTCGTCGGGGCGTCGCGCCCGGACGAAGTCTCGCCTGGGCCCCGGAAGCCCGCCCTCGCCCGGGCGGGCTTCGTGGTGACCGGTGGGTGAGGCCGGCGACCTAGAATGGGGTCGTGAGCCCCACCCGCCGGACCCGCCGTCCCGAGCCGCCCGTCGACGATCGCGGCGCTCGATCCGTTCGCCGACGACGATCGTCCGGATCGAGCCCGCCCGGGCCATCGCCCGAGGTGCCGGTCGAGCCGGAGTTCCTGGTCGACGGGCCGCCGCCGCTCGACGACCCGGAGGCTCCCGGGCGGACCCAGCCGGATCCCGGCCGCCGCGGCCGCGGCGACGGCCGCGCTCGCCGAGCGGATCGTCGCCCGGCTCAACCCGGAGCAGGCCCGGGCGGTGACGACCACCGACGGCCCGCTGCTCATCCTGGCCGGCGCCGGGAGCGGCAAGACCCGGGTGCTCGCGCATCGGGTCGCCTACCTCGTCGGGGTGAAGGGCGTCCGGCCCTGGCAGATCCTGGCGGTCACGTTCACGAACCGCGCCGCGGGCGAGCTCCGGGAGCGGATCGTGGCCCTCGTCGGCGAGGCCGGCCGCGACGTCCAGACCGGGACGTTCCACGCGGTCTGCGCCCGCGTCCTGCGGCGCGACGGCGAGCGCGATCGGGCTCGACCGCCGCTTCGTGATCTACGACAGCGACGACCAGGCGACGCTCATGAAGCAGCTCCTCCGCGAGGAGGACCTGCCGACGACCGGCGAGTTCCGGCCGTCGGCCGATCCTCGGGGCGATCAGCCGGGCCAAGAACGAGATGCTCGACGCCGACGCCCTCGACGAGGTCGCCCTCAACCACCACGAGCGGATCGTCGCCCGGCTCGCCCGGGCCTACCAGGCGCGGCTGCGAGGCGGTCGGCGCGCTCGACTTCGACGACCTCCTGCTCGAGGCCGTCCGGCTGTTCCAGGAGGCGCCCGACGTCCTCGCCCGCTACCAGGACCGCTGGCGCTACCTCCACGTCGACGAGTACCAGGACACGAACCGGGCCCAGTACCTGTGGATCCGGGCGCTCGCCGCGCGCTACCACAACCTCGCCGTCGTCGGCGACGACGACCAGTCGATCTACTCGTGGCGCGGGCGCGGACCTGCGGAACATCCTCGACTTCGAGCGCGACGAGCCGACCGCGACCGTCGTCAAGCTCGAGCAGAACTACCGCTCGACGCAGCTCATCCTCGACGCCGCCCACGCGGTCGTCAGCCGGAACGCGGCGCGCAAGGACAAGAAGCTCTGGACCGGCCAACGCCGGCGGCCGGCCGATCCAGCGCTTCGAGGCCTACAACGAGGAGGAGGAGGCCGAGTGGATCGCCCGCCAGGTCGAGGAGCTGACCGGCGGGTCGCGCTCGATCCTCACCCGGCGGGCCGACGACGACGAGGAGCGGCTCAGCCCGCGCGACATCGCGGTGATGTACCGGACGAACGCCCAGAGCCGGGCGATCGAGGA
Organism: uncultured Chloroflexia bacterium; assembly: GCA_963708065.1. Taxonomy (GTDB): domain Bacteria; phylum Chloroflexota; class Limnocylindria; order Limnocylindrales; family CSP1-4; genus Chersky-267. Next base: position 71,397 of record CAVPRZ010000008.1, on the reverse strand, counting down.
GGCGTTCCTGCGCTACGGGATCCGCTACCAGCTCATCGGCGGGACCCGCTTCTACCAGCGGCGCGAGGTGAAGGACGCGCTCGCCTACCTGCGGATCCTGCGCAGCGACAGCGACGCGGTCGCGCTTCGAGCGGGTCGTCAACGTGCCGGCCCGGGGGATCGGCGAGAAGACGATCGAGGCGGTCCGCCGGGCGGTCGGCGGCGCAGGGCTCGTACTGGGCCGCGCTCGAGGCGGCCGGCGCCGGGACGGGTCGACGGGCATCGCCCCCCGGACACGGACCGCGCTGGCCGACTTCGTCGAGCTCGTCCGGGCGATGCGCGCCCGGATCGGCGTGCTGCCCGCTGCCCGAGCTGCTCGACGCGGTCCTCGAGCGGTCGGGCTACCGGGCGATGCTCGCCGACGGCTCCGAGGAGGGCGAGGACCGCTGGAACAACCTGCTCGAGCTGCGCTCGGTCACGACCCGCTACGACGACCTCGAGCCCGAGCGACGCGCTCGACCGGCTGCTCGAGGAGACGGCCCTCGTCGCCGACCAGGATTCGTACGAGGGCGAGGCCGACGCGGTCACCCTGATCACCCTCCACGCCGCCAAGGGCCTCGAGTTCCCGGTCGTCTTCATCGCCGGGCTCGAGGAGGGCGTCTTCCCGCACAGCCGGGCGCTCGACGACGAGCGCGAGCTCGAGGAGGAGCGCCGGCTCGCCTACGTCGGGATCACCCGGGCGAAGCGCCGGCTCTTCCTGTCCCACGCCTGGCGCCGCGCGACGTGGGGGATGGGCGGGGCGTCGGTCCCGTCGCGCTTCCTGCTCGAGATCCCGGCCGAGCTGATGGTCGGGCCGTCGCTCGTCGCCGACGAGAGCGAGCACGCCGACGGGCCGCTCGATCTCGACCTCGTCTTCGGGGCCCGGCGGGCGAGCCGGTTCGGGACGCCGATCCGGGCCGGCGGCGGCGCCTACCGCGCAGGGCAGCGGGCGGCCCGGCGCGCCGGCGCCGGACGCCGCCGGCGGGACGGGGTTCCGGCCGAGCCGCGACCTGGCCGCCCGGCGCGACGCCTACGCCGGCGGTGCCCGCTCGGGATCGCTCGGCCGGGGCGGCGGGGTGCCCGCCTGGGACGAGGCCGGCGACGCCCCCGCCGCGAGCGACCTCGATGCCGAGCCGCCCGACGACCTGCCGGTCCGTCTGACCGACGCGCGTCCGCCGGCCACCAGCGCGGTCGCCGCCCCGGCCGGTCGTCCCCGGTGAGCGGCGCTACCGCGACGGCGACCGGGTCCGCCACGTCCGCTTCGGCGACGGGATCGTGGTCAGCGCCCGGCTCACCCGCGACGACGAGGAGGTCACCGTCGCCTTCCGCGACCCGGCCGCCGGCCGCAAGACGATGCTGGCGAGCCTGGCCAACCTCGAGATCGTCGGCTGAGGGACCGCCGGTGAGCACGCTGCCGGTCGACCCGGCGCTGGTCGAGGAGGCCGCCGCCCGCGACCCGAGACCGCCGCCGCGCGCCACGCCGAGCTGGCCGCGGCGATCGACCGGGCGAACCGGCTCTACTACCAGGAGGACGCCCCGGAGCTGAGCGACGCCGAGTACGACGCGTTGTTCCGCGAGCTCGTCGCGCTCGAGACGGCCTTCCCGGCGCTGCGTCACGCCCGATTCGCCGACCCAGCGCGTCGGCGGCGCCGCTCGACCGGCGACGTTCGACGAGGTCCGCCATCGGCGCCCGATGCTGTCGCTCGGCAACGCGTTCAGCCACGACGAGCTGCGCGCGTTCGACGCCCGCGTCCGCAGGGGCTCGGCCTGCCGCCGGCCCCGGAGCCGGCGCCGGACCTGCGCTACGTCGCCGAGCTCAAGATCGACGGCCTCGCCGTCTCGCTCCGCTACGAGCGCGGCCGGTTCGTCCAGGGCGCGACCCGCGGCGACGGCACGACCGGCGAGGACGTCACGGCGAACCTCCGGACGATCGCGGCGATCCCGGCCCGGCTGCGCGAGCCGGTCGACGCTCGAGGCCCGCGGCGAGGTGTTCATGCCCAAGGCCGAGTTCGCCCGGATCAACGCCGAGCGCGAGGAGGCCGGGCTGCCGCTCGTACGCCAACCCGCGCAACAGCGGCGCGGGCTCGCTCCGCCAGCAGGACCCGGCCGTGACCGCGAGCCGCCGGCTGTCGGCCTGGCTCTACCAGCTCCTCGAGGACGGCGAGGCGACGGTGGCGACGCCAGTCGGCCGCCCTCGACCGGCTCGCGGCGCTCGGCTTCCCGGTCAACCCGGACCGCGAGGCCGGCCTCGACATCGAGGGCGTGATCGCCTTCACCGAGCGCTGGCGCGAGGCCCGCCACGCACCTGCCGTACGAGACCGACGGCGTCGTCGTCAAGGTCGACCGGTTCGACCAGCAGGAGCGGCTCGGGCATGGTCGCCCGGGCGCCGCGCTGGGCGATCGCCTACAAGTTCCCGCCGGAGCAGGTCGAGACGCGTCGTCGAGGACATCGTCGCCTACGTCGGGCGGACCGGGACGCTCACCCCGGTCGCCCACCTGCGGCCCGACCAAGGTGGCCGGCTCGACGGTCGCCCGGGCCACGCTCCACAACCTCGACGAGGTCCGGCGCAAGGACATCCGGATCGGCGACCAGGTCATCCTCCAGAAGGCCGGCGACGTCATCCCCGAGGTCGTCCGGCCGCTCCTCGAGCGGCGGACCGGCGCCGAGCGCGAGTTCGAGATGCCGGCCGACCTGCCCGGTCTGCGGCACGCCGATCGTCCGCGACGAGGGCGCCGTCCGCCACTACTGCCCGAACCTGGCCTGCCCGGCCCGGGTCGCCCAGGAGTACGGCCACTTCGTCGGCCGGGGCGGGATGGACATCGAGGGCGCCGGCTGGGCGGTCCTCGAGCAGCTCCTCCAGCGCGGGCTGGTCAAGCGCCGCGGCGACTTCTACCGGCTCACCGTCGAGGACCTCGAGTCGCTCGACCGGTTCGCGCGCAAGAGCGCCGAGAACCTCTACGCGGCGATCCAGCGGTCGCGCCGGCGGCCGCTCGCGCGGATCCTCGACGCGCTCGGGATCCCGCAGGTCGGCGAGCAGACCGCGATCGACCTGGCCGGCTGGCTCGCCGAGCGGGTGCCGCCCGCGCGACGGCGAGCCGATGGGCGGTCCCGACGGCTGGTTCGCCCGTGCGACCGCCTTTCTCGCGGCGACGGCGCCGGGACGAGCCGGAGCGGTTCGAGGAGGTGGCGGGCGTCGGGCCGACGGTCGCGGCGAGCATCGCCCGCTACTTCGCCGAGCGAAGCGACGGCCGAGATCCTCGCCGACCTGGTCGACGCCGGCGTCGAGCCCGAGCGTCCCGCGCTCCGCGGCCGGCGGCCGACGCCGAGGGGCCGCTGGCCGGCAGGACGGTCGTCGTCACCGGCACGCTCGAGGGCTTCGGCCGCCAGGAGGCCGAGGAGGCGATCCGGGCCGCCGGCGGCAAGCCGGGCGGGTCGGTGTCGCAGCAAGACCGACTACGTGGTCGCCGGCGAGAGCGCCGGCTCGAAGCTGGCCAAGGCACAGGAGCTCGGCGTGCCCGGTCCTCGACGAGGACGGGTTCCGGCGGCTCCTGGCAGGGGAGGCACCGGAGTGAGCCCGACCGACGACGAAGGGCCGATCGCCGAGACCCCGATCGCCGACCAGGAGCTCGACCTCGAGCCGATGACCGAGGCCGAGGAGCGCTTCGCCGAGCGGCTCGCGGTCGACCTCGAACGGGTGCTGGGCGAGGGCGTCGCCGTCGCCGACGTCCAGATCCACGGCGGCGGCCCGGTGGCGGTCCGGCTCGACTGCCTCGTCGACGGCCGGGTCAGGACGATCGAGGTCGAGGCCGACGACCTGCTCAGCGCCTACCGCCGGATCGTCGAATCGGCCGCGGAGATGCGGCTCAGCGCGGCCTGGTGGCAGATCGTCGGGCCGACCTGACATCGGGCGCTCGTGACCCTCGGCGTCCCGACGGGGACGGCGACCTGACTGCTTCGACTACCCGATCGCGTAGCTGAACTGGCCCCAGATCGCGCTCGGCTGCCACTGGATCGGCGCGCCCCGGACCATCCGGACGAGGCCCCGCTCGTCCTGCCAGCCGAGGTCCTCGAGCGCGGTCAGTCCGGCCCGGTTCGCCTCCGGCAGGGCCGTCCGCGCCTCCACGCCAGCCGGCGTCCGCGCCCGGCGGTGCTCGAGCAGGCGGACCCCGTCGGCGAGCTCCGGCGCGATCGTCGGATGGCCACCCCACGCCGTGCGCGCCTCGTACCCGGCGACGCGGCCGTCGGGATCGACGGCGACGACGGCCGCGCCCGGCTCGAGGGTCGCGAGGAGCAGGTGCGCCCGGTCCTCGCCGGTCGCGGCGCGGTCGAGGGCGAGGAGCGCCGGCAGGTCGTCGGTCACGAGCGACCGAAGCCGGGGACCGCCGGGGCTGCCCGGTCCCAGGGTGGCCGGCGCGAGGCCGAGGCCGGCCGCGGCGATCACCCGGTAGTCCATGTCGGCCCGGAAGCCGAGCCGCTCGTAGATCGGGCGACCGAGCGGCGTCGCGACCAGCGCGAACGAGGCGCAGCCGGCGGTCTCCAGCTCGGCGATCACCGCCTCGGTCAGGGCGGTGCCGATGCCTCGCCCGCGGAGCGCCTCGTCGACGAAGATCATCCCGACCCAGCCGACGGTCCCGTTGACGGTCGCGACCCCGGTCCCGACGACCTGGCCGTCGACGTCGGCCACGAGCGGGGTGCAGCCGGGATGGTCGAGGGTGAACTGGAGGAACCGGCGCCGGTCGCCCCAGCCCCCGCCGATCATGACGTCGGCGGCATGCTCGACGTCCCCGGCCTCCATCGGTCGGATCGCCTGCGTCTCGGCCATGGCCCGATCGTAGCGGCTATCATCGGGCCATGGCCGCCCTCTCCCGCGCCGACGTCGCCCACGTCGCCCATCTGGCCCGGCTCGGGCTGACCGACGACGAGCTCACCCTGCTCGAGGGCCAGCTCAACCACATCCTCGACCAGTACGCCAAGCTGGCCGAGCTCGACACCGAGCACATCCCGCCGACCGCCCAGACGATCGAGCTCGAGAACATCCTCCGCGACGACGTGGTCACGCCGTCGCTGCCGGTCGAGGAGGCGCTCGCGCAACGCCAGCGCGCGCCAGGGCGACTTCATCGTCGTGCCGGCGATCATCGGCGGCGAGTGACACCCGCGTCCGTCGCGCGGCGACCCGACGAGACCCCACGGCGATGACCGACCCGACCCGCCTCCGCGCCCACGAGCTGGCGGCCCTCCTGCGCTCAGGCGAGCTGACCTCGCGCGAGCTGACGTCGGCCTCGCTCGACGCCGCCGAGCGGCGGCAACCGGGCCCTCAACGCCTGGCTGTCGATCGACCACGAGCGCGCGCTCGCCGAGGCCGACGCCGCCGACGCCCGGCTGGCCGACGCGCGCCGGGCCGGCCCTGCCGCCCTCGACGGCGCTCCATCCGCTCATCGGCGTCCCGGTCGCGCTCAAGGACCTCGTCTCGATGAAGGGCGGCCAGTGCACGGCCGGCTCGCGGATCCTCGAGGGCTATCGGGCCCCGTTCGACGCCCACATCACCGAGCGGCTCCACGAGGTCGGCGCGGTCATCCTCGGCAAGACGAACATGGACGAGTTCGCGATGGGCTCGTCGACCGAGCACTCGGCGTTCGGCCCGACCGCCAACCCGTGGGACCTCGAGCGGGTGCCGGGCGGCAGCAGCGGGGGATCGGCCGCCGCCGTGGCCGCGTTCCACGTCCCGCTCGGCGATCGGCACCGACACCGGCGGCTCGATCCGCCAGCCGGCGGCGCTGACCGGGGTCGTCGGGATGAAGCCGACCTACGGCCGGGTCAGCCGCTACGGGATCGTGGCGTTCGCCTCGTCGCTCGACCAGATCGGGCCGTTCGCCCGCGACGCGCGCGACGCCGCCGCGCTCCTCCACGCGGTCGCCGGCCGGGACGAGCGCGACTCGACCTCCGCGCCGGTGGCGGTCCCCGACGCGCTCCTCCACCTCCCGGCCTCGGACGACGAGGCCGCCGCCGTCCTGCGCGGTAAGCGGCTCGGGCTTCCGAAGGAGTACTTCGTCGCCGGCATGGAGCCCGGTAGCGCGGACCGGGTGCGCGGCGCGGTCGCGGCGCTCGAGGCGGCCGGGGCGATCGTCGAGGAGGTCAGCCTGCCGCACACCGACTACGGGCTCGCGACGTACTACATCGTCGGGCCCGCCGAGGCGTCGGCCAACCTGGCCCGCTACGACGGGATCCGCTACGGAACGGCGGTCCGCGACGGGGACGTCCTGGCCAACTACCTGGCGACCCGCGGGCGTGGCTTCGGCGACGAGGTGAAGCGCCGGGTCATGCTCGGGACCTACGCGCTGTCGGCCGGCTACTACGACGCGTTCTACCTCAAGGCCCAGAAGGTCCGGACGCTGATCATGGCCGACTTCGACGCGGTCTGGGCGGCCGGCTTCGACGCGATCGTCGCCCCGACGAGCCCCGACGTCGCGTTCCGCTTCGGGGCGAAGATGGCCGACCCGGTCGCGATGTACCTCAACGACGCGTGCACCCTCCCGGTCAACATGGCCGGCCTGCCCGGGGTGTCGATCCCGTGCGGCCTGTCGGAGGGCCTGCCGGTCGGCCTCCAGCTCATCGGCGGACCGTGGCGCGAGCTCGAGCTCCTCCGCCTGGCCCGGGCCTACGAGGCGATCACCGCCGACGCGGACTGGCGATCGCTCGAGCCGGCCGACCTCGCGGCGAGCAACGACCCGAGCGCCCGGACCCCGGCCGAGCGCGCCGCCGCCCACGCCTGACCCGTCCTCGCCTGACCCGTCCTCGCCTGACCCGCCCTACGACACCCGGCGGGCCTCGAAGCCACCGCCCTCGGCGGGCCGGACCTCGTACGCCGGCTGGTCGTAGACCGTCGGGCCACGTCGGCGCCGGCCGGTTGCCAGCTCGAAGCGGGAGGCGTGCCAGGGGCACTCGATGCAGCCGTCGACGAGCCGCCCGCCGCTGAGCGGGCCACCGGCATGGGCGCACTGGTCGTGGAGGGCGTAGATCGTCTCGCCCGAGCGGACGACGACCAGGTTCTGGAGCCCGAGGCGGGCCTTCACCGGCGTGTCGTCGGGGAGGTCGCCGACCTCGAGCGGCTGCCACTTCGCGCCGGCCGGCCGCCAGGCGTGGCGGTCGACCATGTTGCCCAACGCGAACACGACGTCGCCCCCGACGTAGGCGCCCGCGCTGAGGATGAGGAACGCGACGACCGAAAGCGCGATCGGGACGGTCCGATCTGCCGGCCCGGCGGCACGCAGCCCAAGCGAGACGAGGTAGACGAGGAGCGCCACGATCATCAGGGTGCTGTGGACCGTCGCCCGGGCGCGCGCCTTGCCATCGGTCACCGAGTAGTCGGCGAAGCCGATGACCGCGGAGGCCAGCATCGCGAGGACGCCGAGCACGAGCGCGACGTCGGCCCCGACGGGCTGACCGAGGACGTCGAGGACGATGACCAGGAAGAGCGCCCCGATCGGGACGTCGGTCAGGACGGCGTGAAGCGGGTGCCCGAGCCACGTCCCGTTGAGGAAGCTGCGGATCGGCACGATCCGCCGGAAGATCGCGTCGACGAGGCCGTGGAGCCAGTCGCCGAACGGGCGGGCCCAGGCGTCCTGGGCGTCGATCAGCCGGCTGAGCGCTCGTCCGAGCATCATCGCACCTCCTCGCCCCTCCGGCTGATGCTACGCCGCCGGCCGCGGGTCGGATGCGGGTCGGCTATCCTCCGGCGATGACGACCGAGACGAGCCTGCCCGCAGACCGGCCGCCGCTCGCCGAGCGCGCCCTGAGCCGGCGTGTCCGCGAGGTCCCGCCATCCGGGATCCGGCGCTTCTTCGACATCCTGGCCACGATGGACGACGTCATCAGCCTCGGCGTCGGCGAACCTGATTTCGACACCCCGGCCGACATCGTCGAGGCCGGCGTGGCCAGCCTGATGCGCGGACGGACCCACTACACGAGCAACTACGGGACGCTCGAGCTCCGACGGGCGCTGGCGGCCCACCTCGACGGCCGGTACGGCGTGCGCTACGACCCGGCCACCGAGATCCTCATCACGGTCGGCGCGTCGGAGGCGGTCGATCTCGCCCTCCGGGCCACCTGCGACCCGGGCGACGAGGTCGTCCTCCACGAGCCGTCGTACGTGTCGTACGTCCCGGCGATCACGTTCTCGGGCGGCGTGCCGGTCGGCGTGGCGACCCGGCTCGCCGACGACTTCGCGCTCGACCCGGCGCGCCGTCGAGGCGGCCATCACGCCTCGGACCAAGGCGCTCTTCCTGGGCTACCCGTGCAACCCGACCGGGGCCGTCCTGCCCGACGAGGTCCAGGACGAGCTGGCCGCGATCGCCGCCCGGCACGACCTGCTCGTCTACAGCGACGAGATCTACGACCGGCTCGCCTACGGCTCGTACCGCCACCGGGCGTTCTCGGGCGCTGCCCGGGATGCGCGAGCGGACGATCCTGATGGGCGGCTTCAGCAAGGCCTACGCGATGACCGGCTGGCGGGTCGGCTGGCTGTGCGCGCCGGCCGGGCTGCTCGAGGGGATCGTCAAGGTCCACCAGTACGGGATCATGTCGGCCCCGACGATGGCCCAGGACGCCGCGCTCGAGGCGCTCCTCCACGGTGAGCCCGAGGTCGCAGCGGATGGTCGGCGAGTACGACCGGCGACGGCGCCTGCTCGTCGACGGGCTCAACGCCCTCGGCCTGCCGACCTTCGAGCCCCGGGGCGCGTTCTACGCCTTCCCCGAGGTCACCTCGGCGACAGGGCTGTCGTCGGACGACTTCACGGAGCGGCTGCTGCGCGAGGAACGGGTCGCGGTCGTCCCGGGCAACGCCTTCGGTCCGTCCGGCGAGGGCCACGTCCGGATGTGCTACGCGACCTCCTACGAGCAGCTCGTCGAGGCGCTCGAGCGGATCGGCCGGTTCGTCGAGCGCCAGCGCGCCTGACCGGCTTCAGGCAAGCTGACCGGGCGTCGACAGGTCCGCCGTGTTGGCCTCGACCCGGATCTCGCCACCCGGTGTCCCGGGCAGCGGCACGACGTTGCCATCGATCGGTCGTCCGTCCACGACGAGCCGCACCCGCGGCGATCCGTCGCCGGGCGTTGGCTCGCGGCGCACGACGATCCGATACAGCGTGCCGCGAAACCGGCGCAGTACCTGGACCTCCCCGCAATCGGCCGGCAGGTGGGGGTCGATGCGCAGCCCATCGAGCTCGGGCCGGACGCCGATGATCCACTGGGTCGCGGCCACGTAGTTCCAGGCGGCCGTGCCGGTCAACCACGAGTTCTTCGCCTCGCCGTGGGTCGGGGCATCCGGGCCGGCGATCATCTGGGCGTAGACGTATGGCTCGCAGCGATGGACCTCGGAGATCGCTTCCCGTGCCGAGGGGTTGATCCGCAGGTAGTAGTCGAAGGCGCCCTCGGGGTTGCCCGCCAGCGCCTCGGCGATCATCAACCACGGGTTCGTGTGGCAGAAGATCCCACCGTTCTCCTTGTACCCCGGTGGGTACGACGAGATCTCGCCGAGCCGCAGCTCGTAGCCGCTGAACGCCGGCTGCTGGAGGACGATCCCATGGGGCGTCGCGAGTCGCTCGCGGACGGCCGCCAGCGCCCGGATCGCTCGTCCATCGTCCAGTCCGATTCCGGCCATGATGCAGATGCCCTGGGGCTCGATGAAGATCTTGCCTTCATCGTTCATCGCAGAGCCGATCGGCTCGCCGAAGAAGTCGTAGGCGCGCCGGAACCATTCGCCGTCCCAGCCGTACCCGTCGACCGCCGCGACCATTCCCGCGGCTGCCACCCGCAGGCGCTCGGATTCGGGGACGTCCCCACGATGACGGGCGATCGCTGCCAGCTCGTTGGCGGCAATCACGAACAATCCGGCGATGAAGACCGACTCGGCGACACCGCCGTCGCGGTTCTGGGTGGTCTGGAACGACTCGCCCGGCGTGTCCGAGAAGCAGTTCAGGTTGAGGCAGTCGTTCCAGTCCGCTCGTCCGATGAGCGGCAGCCCATGCGGGCCGAGCCGCTCGAGCGTGTAGTCGATGGCGCGTCGGAGGTGGTCGTCGAGCGGCCGCTCGCTGCCCGGGGCGTTGTCGTACTCGACCGGTTCGTCGAGGATGGCCAGGTCGCCGGTCTCCTTGAGGTAGGCCGCGACCGCCAGGACCAGCCAGGCCGGATCGTCGTTGAACCCCGACCCGACGGCGTCGTTGCCGCGCTTCGTCAACGGTTGGTACTGGTGATAGGCACCGCCCGTCGGCAGCTGGGTTGCGGCGATGTCGACGATCCGCTGGCGCGCCCGCTCGGGGACCATGTGGACGAACCCGAGCAGGTCCTGGGTCGAGTCTCGAAAGCCCATCCCGCGCCCGATCCCGGACTCGTACAGTGACGCGGAGCGCGACAGGTTGAAGGTGACCATGCACTGGTAGGCGTTCCAGACGTTGACCATCCGATCGAGGTCGGGATTGCCGGTCGCGACCTGGAGCGATCCGAGCCATCCATCCCAGCGGGTGCGGAGCGCGCCGAACGCCGATTCGGCCGCATCGGGATCGAGATAGCGAGCGATGATCGGGCGAACGCGCCGCTTGTCGATCGTCCCGGATCCGGGCGGGTCGAACTTCGCGTCCTTCGGGTTCTCTGCGTAGCCGAGCACGAAGATGACGTCGCGCGTCTCGCCGGGGGCCAGCACGAGGCGGACCTGATGGGCCCCGATCGGTTGCCAGCCGTGGGCGATCGAGTCCGACGTCGCACCGCGTTCGACGGCGAGCGGCCGGTCCCAGCCGCGGTACGGCCCGAGGAACGCGTCTCGCGACGTGTCGAAGCCGGCCGACGGCGCGGAGCAGGCGAAGTAGGCGAAGTGGTCGCGTCGTTCGCGGTACTCGGTCGTGTGGTAGATGACGCCGTCCTCGACCTCGACCTCACCCGTCGAGTAGTTGCGCTGGAAGTTCGTCGCATCGTCCTGGGCGTCCCAGAGGCAGAACTCGACGGTCCCGAACAGCGAGATTCGAGCGGGCGCGGAACGCTCGTTCGTGACCCGAGCGCGCCAGATCTCCAGCGTCTCGCCGAGCGGCACGAAGTAGCGCGTCTCGACTCGGATCCTGGCGCGCTTCGAGCCGATGGTCGTGTAGCCCATCCCGTGGCGGCACTCGTAGTCGTCGAGCTCGCCCAGGGTCGGCTGCCAGCTTGGGCTCCAGGAGTCCCCGCTCTCCTCGTCGCGGAGGTACAGGTAGCGGCCGCCCAGGTCCAGCGGGGCGTTGTTGTAGCGGTAGCGGGTCAGCCGTCGCAGGCGTGCGTCGCGGTAGAACGAGTACCCACCGGCCGTGTTCGAGATGATGCCGAAGTAGTCCTCGCAGCCGAGGTAGTTGATCCAGGGCAGTGGGGTATCCGGCCGGGTGATGACGTACTCTCGTCGCTCGTCGTCGAAGTGCCCGTAGCGCACGATCCCTACTTCTCGACGCCGGTGATCACGACGCCCCGCATGAGCGCGCTGAGGAAGAAGACCATGATCGGGATGGCCATCGTCATCAGGGGCGGGCCCGGATCAGCGTCGGTTGGCTAGCGTACAGCTCGACGTGGTTCCGTCGTAGGACCATCGAGGGGTCGGCCGGGGCTTCTGCGGCTATGAGAGACTGTCGGCCGTGGGATCGGTGCTCGTCGCCTGCGGCACGATCGCGCTCGTCGTCGGGACGTGGCGCGGCTACGTCGTCGCCCGCGAGGCACTCGGCCCGATCGTCCATGACGACGGCGAGCCGACCCGGCGGGCGATCGACGCGACCCGCCCGCCACTCGCCAGGATGCGCGTCCGCGCGTTCGCCCGGCGGACGGCCGTCGCGATCGGCTGGCTCGTCGTGGCGACCTACGGGCTGGCCCTGATCGTCGAGGGGCTCGCCGTCCGGTGAGCGGCGTCGCCTCCGGGACCGCCGTGGGTCGATCGGTCGACGGCTCGGCCGTCCTCGATCGCTGGGAGCCGGTCATCGGGATCGAGGTTCACTGCCAGCTGCGGACCGCGAGCAAGATGTTCTGCGGCTGCTCGACCGCGTACGACGGGGCCCCACCGAACAGCCACACCTGCCCGGTCTGCCTCGGCCTGCCGGGCTCGCTCCCGACGATCAACCGCCATGCCGTCGAAGGCGTCCTCGCGACGGGCCTCGCGATCGGGGCGACGATCCCGCCGGCCACGCGCTGGGATCGCAAGAACTACTTCTACCCCGACCTGCCGAAGGGCTACCAGATCAGCCAGTACGCCCTCCCGCTGGCCGCCAGCGGCCGGCTGACGGTCGATACGAGCGGCGGACCGATCGACGTCGGAATCACCCGCGCCCATCTCGAAGAGGACACCGCCAAGCTCATCCACGCCACCGACGAGACGGGACGACGGGTGAGCCTGGTCGACTTCAACCGGTCCGGCGCCCCGCTCATGGAGATCGTGACGGACCCGGACATCCGGTCGGCGGAGGGAGCCCGACGGTATGCCGAGGAGCTCCAGCTGCTCCTGCGGACGATCGGGGTGTCCGACGCGGACATGGAGCGCGGCCAGCTCCGGGTGGAGGCGAACGTGTCCATTCGCCCGCGCGGCAGCGATGTCTTCGGCACTCGGGTCGAGGTCAAGAACATGAACTCGTTCCGGTCGGTCGAGCGGGCGATCGCGTTCGAGATCGAGCGGCAGGCCGCTGAGCTCGAGGCGGGCGGGAGCGTCAGCCAGGAGACCCGCGGCTGGGACGATCCGAAGGGCGCGACCTACGTCATGCGCTCGAAGGAGGACTCGCACGACTACCGCTACTTCCCCGAGCCCGACCTGCCGCCGCTGCGGGTGGATCCAGCCTGGCTCGAGACGATCCGGGCCGCGCTCCCGGAGCTCCCGGCCGCCCGCCGTGCGCGCTACGGTGCCGAGCTCGGCCTGTCCGCCTACGACGCCGCCGTGATCGTGGCCGACCCGACGATGGTCGCGGCCTTCGAGGCGATCCGGGCCGCCGGGCCGGACCTCCCGATCAAGGAGGTTGCCAACCTCGTCAGCGGCGACTATGCACGGGCGGCCAAGGCGAACGGCGAGCGTTCGGCCGACGGGCTCGTCGGTCGGGCGTCGGGGGCCGAGCTCGCCGACCTCGTCAGGCGGGTGGTGGACGGCGAGATCAGCCGTGCGAACGGGCGCGAGGTCCTCGACGAGCACCTCGCCTCGGGCCGGCCCGTCGGCGCGATCGTCGAGGCGCGCGGTCTCCGTCAGATCTCGGACGTCACCGCGCTGGCTGGGATCGTCGACGACGTGCTCGCTGCGAACCCGAAGGCAGTCGCCGACTTCCGGGCCGGCAAGCCGACGATCGGGTTCCTCGTCGGCCAGGTCATGAAGGCGACCGGCGGGCAGGCCAACCCGGAGCTCGTCCAGCGGGCGATCCGGGAACGGCTCGGCGACGGGTCGTCCGGCGGACCCGGCTGATGGGCGCCGTCAGCGCCGTCCTCCTCCTCGGCGGGGCGGTCCTCATCGTGATCGGCGCGAACCGGGCACGTGGCCCGTGGAGCCGGTACCGCGAGCTCAAGGCCCAGGACGCGAACGTCGCCCGCTACGAGGCGTGGCGCGGCGGGATCCGCGACGACTCGCGAACCGGTGCCTCGGTCGCGATGGAGATCCTCCTGCGCCAGGCCCGGATCGGGGCGCTCGTCGCGGCCCTCGGCGTCGCCCTCGTCGTCGTCGGCCTCGTCATCCGTTAGGTCGCCGATGACTGGCCGGCGCCTCGCGTGTCAGCCGGCGCGCAGGATCCTGGTGCTCGATCGCCGTGCAGCGGTCCATCACCACGCCGAGCCCGGCTGCCGCCGCGATCCGGGCCGCCTCCCAGTTGACGATCCCGAGCTGGAGCCACAGGCAGCGCGCCCCGACCGCGACCGCCTCCTCGGCGTGCGGGACGCACAGCTCCGAGCGCCGGAAGACGTCGACGATGTCGACCGGTCCGCTCGCGGTCACCGCCTCGACGACGGTCCGGAACGCGGGGATTCCGAGGACGTCGCGGGCGTTCGGGTTGACCGGGACGCACTCGTAGCCCTGGTGGAGCAGGTAGCGCATGACGCCGTACGACGGCCGGCCCGGGTCGGGCGACGCCCCGACGATCGCGATCCTACGGGACGTCCGGAGCATCTCCCGAGCCGCGGTGTCATCGAGGATCGGGACAGCGGCGCGACCCTCCTGGAGGTCGAGCACGGCCCACGCCCGGGCCCGCTCCTCCGCGGTCACGTCCGGGCTTCCCTCACGTACGGCTGGCCGTCCGCGGCCGGGGCGACACTCCGGCCGACCGCCGCCACGAGGACGACCAGGGTCACGATGTACGGCATCGCCCCGAAGAGCTCGGGCGGGATCGCCCGGAGGACGTCGCCCAGCTCGCCGGTCGGCGGGGTCAGGCTGATCGCGACGCGCAACGCCTCAAAGGAATAGAACAGGAGCGCCGCCCCGAACGCCCCGATCGGCGTCCACCGCCCGAAGATGACCGCCGCCAGGGCGATGAAGCCGCGCCCGGCGGTCATGTTGTTCTGGAACGATCCACTCTGCTCCAGGGTGAGGTAGGCACCCGCCAGTCCGGCGAAGACCCCGCCCAGGACCACGTTCCGGTAGCGCAGCTTGATGACGTCGATCCCCAGCGTCTCGGCAGCCTTCGGATGCTCGCCGACCGATCGGGTACGCAGGCCCCAGCGCGTCCGGAACAGCCAGATCTGGAGGAAGACGACCAGGAACAGGACCGAGATCACGATCGGTCCGTGGGCGAAGAACGCCTTGAACAGCCACCCGATCGCGGGCAGGTTGACCAGGAAGTCCGGCGGCACGAACGGCTGGAAGATGCCGGCACCGAGGCGCGGGTTTGGCGTGATGACCAGCCGGTTGAGGTAGCCGGTCAGGCCGAGGGCGAGGATGTTGATGATCGTCCCGCTGATGATCTGGTCGGCCCGGATCGAGATCGACAGCCAGGCATGGAGCAACGAGACGAGCATCCCCATCGCGACCGCTGCAACGACCCCGATGAGGATCGCGAACGTCGCCCCGAAGATCGGCGAGGGGGCCGCCGGGCCCATCGCCTGGGCGACCAGGGCCGCGACGAGGAAGGCGGTGAACGCAGAGCTCAGCATCATCCCCTCGATGCCGATGTTCACCACGCCCGACCGCTCGTTCATGATCCCGCACAGCGCGCCGAGCGCGACGGGGGCCGCCAGCGCAACGAAGATCGGGGCGATCACCGGGACCGTCGCGACGAGGTAGCCGATCAGCTGGAAGAAGACGCCGACGACCGGCAGCGAGTCGAGGAACGTCGCGATCTGGTCCATCAGCCGGTCCGACCCGCGTACGACTGGGTGACGGTCCTGAGGTCGGCGATCCCGCCGGCTGCCCGGATCCGGAACAGGTGTCGGACGACGATGTCGGCGGCGAGGAACAGCAGGATGATCGCCTGGATCACGTCGATGATCTCGGCCGGGATCCCGGCCACGACCTGCATCAGCCCGGCGCCCGCGCGCAGTGCGCCGAAGAGGAGGGCGGCTGCGGCGATCCCGAATGGGTGCGACCGACCGAGCAGGGCCACGGCGATCGCGTCGAACCCGATCGAGGTCCCGTACGAGGGGATCATGAAGTGGCTGACGCCGAGGATCTCGATCGAGCCGGCGATCCCGAACAGGAGGCCCGACAACGTCATCGTGAGCATGATCAGGAACTTCGGCCGCATCCCGGCGTAGCGGGCCGCACTGGGGTTCGCCCCGACGCTTCGGATCTCGAACCCGAGCGTGCTCCGGTAGAGCAGCCACCAGACCACGGGCACCGCGGCGACCGCCAGCAGGACCCCGAGGTGGATGTTGCTCCCGAGGATGATCGGCAGGACGCTGTTGCCGAGGTCGCCGGTCCGCCCGAACGAGTACCCGGGCGCCAGGAGCGGACCGAGGATGATGATGGCGATGACCGCCGCGGCGATCGAGTTGAGCATGATCGTCGTGACGACCTCGTGGGCGCCCGAAAAGGCCTTCAGGGCGCCGGGGATCCAGCCCCAGAATGCCCCGGCCGCCATGCCGGCGAGGAGTGCGAGGGTGATCGCGATCGGCGCCGGAGCGGTCGCCAGCGCGGCCCCAACCCCGGCCGCCGCCGTCGCCGCGAGCAGGAACTGGCCGAGACCGCCGATGTTGAACAGGCCGGCCTTGAAGCCGATTCCGACGGCGAGCCCGCCGAGGACGAGCGGCGTCGCCTGGAGGATCGTGTTCAGGATCGCCGATTCCGAGCCGATCGAGCCCTGGAGCAGCGCCCCGTAGGCGACGAACGGCAACCCCCAGTCGATCGACCCGGTCGTGACGATGCTCGAGATCAGGATGATCCCGGCCGCCACGATGAGGGCCAGGAGGACCGAGGCCACGGGTACTGCGGCGATCGCGAAGATCTGCCCCACCCGCCCGCGTCGCCAGAACGGCTGCGCCGGCTGGGTCGGCTGTCGGCTCGGGCTGGGCCGCCTGGTCGTCGAGGGCCGTCACGATGCGACCGTCGTGGCTTCTGGCTCGCGTCGTCCGGTCGCCATCAGCAGGCCAACCTCCTCGCGCCCCGCGGTCCGCCCGTCGAGCACCGCGACCAGCTCGCCGCGGTACATGACCGCGATCCGGTCGGACAGCTCGAGGACCTCGTCGAGCTCCGCCGAGACGAGCAGGATCGCCGCGCCGGCGTCGCGCATCTCGATCGCCCGGCGATGGATGAACTCGATGCTTCCGACGTCGAGCCCGCGGGTCGGCTGGTCGAGGACGAGCATCGTCGTCTCGCCGCTGAACTCGCGGGCCACGACCGCCTTCTGCTGGTTGCCACCGGACAGGGTCTCGACGGCGACCGTCGCTGAGGGCGTCCGGATGTCGAAGCGCTCGATCAGCTCCTTGGCCCAGGCATCGATGGCCTCGTCCTGCCGGACGAGGCCCTTGGCGAAGGGCGGCCGGTAGTAGCTGGTCAGGACGAGGTTGTCCTCGAGCGGGAAGCTCATGATCATCGCCCAGCGGTGGCGGTCACCCGGGACATGAGCCAGGCCGGCCTCGTACAGCTGGCGCGGGCTCCAGCCGGTCACGTCGGTGCCGCCCATCGTCACGGTCCCGTCGGTCGGCTTGCGCAGGCCGGTGAGCGTCTCCACGAGCTCGTCCTGGCCGTTGCCGGCGACGCCGGCGATGCCGAGCGTCTCGCCGGCCCGGACCTCGAGGTCGACACCGCGGACGACCTCCCGGCCGCGGTCGTCCTTCGCCCGGAGCCCCTTCACCGACAGGACGACCTCGCCGGGGTGCGATACGCCCCGGTCGACCGTCAGCTGGACGTTCCGGCCGACCATCATCTCGGCCAGGTCCTCCTCGTTCGTCTGGCTGGGGATCCGCTCCCCGACGACCCGGCCGCGCCGGATCACCGTGATCCGATCGGCGATCTCGAGGACCTCGTAGAGCTTGTGGCTGATGAAGATGATCGAGTGCCCTTCGGCCGCCAGGCGGCGCAGGACGGCGAAGATCTCCTCGGTCTCCTGGGGCGTGAGGACGGCGGTCGGCTCGTCGAGGACGAGGATGCGCGCCTTGCGGTAGAGCGCCTTGAGGATCTCGACCCGCTGCTGCCAGCCGACCGACAGGCTCTCGATCTTGGCCTCGGGGTCGATCTCGAAGCCGAACTGCTGGCCGAGGGCGACGATCCGCCGATGGGCCTCCTGCCGGTCGATGAAGATCGGGTTGGCCATCGTCTCCTCGCCGAGGAGGATGTTCTCGGCGACGGTCAGGACGGGGATGAGCATGAAATGCTGGTGGACCATGCTGATCCCGCGATCGATGGCGTCGTGCGGGCTGAGGATGTCGACCGGCTCGCCGTCGATGAGGATCGTCCCCGCGTCGGGCACCGCCAGCCCGTAGAGGATGTTCATCAGGGTCGACTTGCCGGCGCCGTTCTCGCCGAGCAGCGCGTGGATCTCGCCCGGGCGCAGGTCCAGGTCGATCGAGTCGTTGGCCAGGACGCCCGGGTACCGCTTGGTGATCCCGCGCATCGTCAGGACGGGGGTGGCCTCGGTCACGGTCTGCACCTGGTCGGTCGATGCTTCAGGCCGGATGGCGAGAACGGGCCGACGCGATGCCGGCCCGCTCTCGGTCGATGACGTTGCCGGTCAGGCTACGACTTGTCGTCGCAGGCGGTCGGCTTGCAGGGATCGACGCTCCCGTCCTTCATCCCGGCCAGGGCCGCGTCGATCTTGGCCTGGATCTCCGGGAGTGACGAGGGCGGTGTACTTGCCCTGGTACGGGGACAGGCCGACACCGACCGGGTCGGTCGACGCGTCCCAGGTCGAGGTGCCGCCGACATCGGTCTTGGCCCCGATCTTCTTGATCGCGGCCTCGACCGCGTTGACGAGCTTCTTCTCGGCGCTGGTCAGCACGCAGGACACGTCGCCGGTGAGCGACTTGCTCTGGTCGACGTCGACACCGATCCCGACCACGTCCGGCGCGGCGCAGGCCGCCCCGATCGAGCCGGCGCCCGACAGCCCGGCGACCTGGAAGATGACGTCAGCCTTCTGGCCGATCATCTGCTGGGCGATCGACGTGCCCGTGCCGGGGTCGTTGAACGCCTTGGTGATGTCCGTCGAGACATAGGCGACCTTGACGTTCTCGGGCTTGATCCCGACCGACGCGGCGCCGTTGCGATAGCCGTTGATGTAGCGGACGACCGCCGGGATGGTGTTGATCCCGCCGACCGTGCCGATGACGCCCGTCTTCGAGATGCTGCCCGCGAGCACCCCGGCAAGGTAGCCGACCTGGTCCTCCCTGAAGACGAGGCCCTGGTAGTTCGGCACGAGCTTCGTCGGATCACCCTTGCAGGCGAACGTCGGATCCGACTTGCCGGTCTCGTCGACGCAGACGCCCTGGTCCACGCCGACGAACTTGACGTTCGGGTACTGCTTCGCCGCCGCGGCCGTCGCGTCGCCCATGGCGAAGCCGACGGTCACGATCGTGCCGTACCCCTGGTCGACGAACGTCTTGATGTTCGTCGCGTAGTCGGCCGGGGCCTTGGTGACGATGTTGCTGGCCGTGCCGCTGATGTCCTTCGCGCCGGCCTGGGCGCCCAGCCAGGACGCCTCGTTGAACGACTTGTCCTCGAGCGTCCCGACGTCGGTGACGAGGCCGACCTTCTTGACGTCTGCGGAGCTCCCGCCGCAGGCGGTGACCACGAGCGAGAGCACGAACAGGGCAGACAGCCCTATTGCTCGGTTGCGCATCGTTCCTCCTCGATGAGCCATTGGGCGATGGGCGGACCCGGGCCCGCGGCTCCAGTCTGGCCGCCCGACTCGTGGGACGCGGCCGTCGGGCCGCATCGTAGCCGGGCGGAGATGACCGGGGCAAGACAGTCCGCTTGGTATCCACAGGATATCGCCGGGCGGGGCCGTCGTACGGCCCTTCGCGCGGTCCTAGCGGGCGTTCGCCGGGGTCGCGATGCCCACGCCGCCCCGGGCCATCCGGTGGAGCCAGTCGTCCTTCTTCACGAGGTGCTCGATATCCACGCCGCTCGCCTCGAGCGACTTGAGCTCCTCCGCGCTGCCCGGCCGCCCGAGCAGGTAGCCCTGGCCGGCACCGACCTCGAGGGCGCGCACGACGCGCAGCTGGGCAGGGGTCTCGATCCCCTCGGCGATGACCGATGCTCCCCACCGGCGAGCCAGGTCCTGGAGCGCCCCGACGACCGACATCGACGACTCCTGGACGGCGCCTCCCTGGACGAGCGACAGGTCGATCTTGACGATGTCGAACTGGAGCTGACTCAGGAGGCGCAGCCCGGCGTTCCCGGCGCCGACGTCGTCGGCGGCCAGGCGGAACCCGGCCGCCCGGCAGGCGGTGACGTTGCGGCGCAGCCGCTCCATCTCCTCGACCTGCTCGCGCTCGGTCAGCTCGAGGACGATCCGGGTCGGATCGAGACCGGCCTTGCGGACGAGGGCCACGAGCGAGCCGGCGCTGAAGTCGTCGGCCTCGAGCGTCCGCGGCGAGAGGTTCAGGGTCAGGATCGAATCGGGACCCATCTCGGCAGCGCCGGTGGCGACGATCTCCAGGCACGCGAAGTCGAGCTCGACGCTCCGCCCGGCGGCCTCCGCGGCTTCGAACAGCTCGCCCGGATTGGAGAAACCCGAGCCCGGCATGGGTCGGATGAGACCCTCCGCTCCGGCGACCCGGCCGGTCTTGAGGTCGACGATCGGCTGGTAGACGGGCCGCAGGAGACGCCGGGCGATGACCTCGGCCACCCCGACCGAGGCCTGCTCGACGGCCGGCGCGGCGGAGGTGACCGGCCGGTGGCGGGACGGATCGAACAGCTCGACGCTCGTCCGGCCGTGGCGCTTCGCCCAGGTGAGGGCCACGTCGGCCTGGTCCATGAGGAGGCGGCGATCGGTCGCCATCGCCGGGTAGGCAGAGACGCCCGCCGAGAACGAGCGCGGCCCGGGCTCGCCCTGCCCCGGCCGGACTTCCATCGAGCTGGCGAGGAGGCGACGGGTGACGGCCGCAGCGGCCTCGCCGGTCGCGCCGGGCAGGAGGAGGGCGAACTCGTCGCCCCCGGTCCGGAAGGCCCGATCGGTCGGTCGCAGGATTCCCTGGACCAGCCGGCCGAACTCGGCCAGGGCCGCGTCGCCGGCCGCGTGACCGCCGGCGTCGTTGACCGCCCGGAAGTCGTCGAGGTCGATGAGCACCAGCCCGACCGGCATCTGGCGGGTCCGGGCGGCCTCGAGGAGGCGCTCGAAGGTCTCCTGGAACGCCCGGTGGTTGCCGAGCCCGGTGATGACGTCGCGGAGGGCGTCGACCCGGGCGAGCTCGTACATGTCACGCAGGCGGCCGCGCGAGGCCTCGAGCTCCTCGGCCGGGCGGAGGATCTGGCGGGCCATCCAGATGACGAGCACGGCGATCAGCGCCAGGAACAGCCCGAGCAGACCGATGAGCGGCAGCGGCGGAGCGCCGACATGGGTCGGGGCGACCAGCCGGACAGTCCAGTCGGGCTGCCACCGGATCGCGGTCGCGGACTGGACCGATGCGTCGCCGCGCGGCGGGCTCCAGCTGGCCGGGGCGACGATCGCCCCGAAGCGGTCGACGATCCGGGCCGTGCCCCCGGTGACCCCCTGTGCGCCGGCGAGTCGGATGAGCTGGTCGAGGGACAGCTCGACGCGCACGACCCCGATCGGCGTGGCCGATCGGCCGGAGCCCATGACCGGGGTGGCGATGGCGAGATGCATGGTCCCGTCGTCGCCGGTCTCGACGCGGCCCGTCTCGATCGAGCCGCGCTCCGCGGTGATGGCCGCCCCGACGAGCGGGTCGACGAACTGCGTCGGGGCCGGCTTCAGGATCTTGCCGCCGACCGCCCTGATGAGCTGGCGCCCGCGGGCATCGAGGAGGGTGGCGACGACGATCCCGTCGTTGCCGCCACCGGACAGGGCGACCAGTGCCGTCTTGGCCCCGGTGACGGTTCCCTTGGTGCCCGCGGCGTAGCCGGCCACCGAGCCGGCCGCCGCGGTCTTGGCCAGGTCGGCCGAGACGGCTCGCAATCGGGCATCGATGCCGCTGGCGATGCTCGCCGCATCGCGGTCGGCCTGGGCCTGCTCGGCCGCCCGCTGGCTGTCGAGCGCCGTGCTGAGGATCGGCGCGGCGACCGCGATCGGGACGAAGGCCATGGCGATGAGGGCCAGGGTCAGGCGGAGCCGGACGAGCCGGATCGGTCCTGGCTCGACGGCGAGATCTCCCTCGATCATGGCCGGTTCTGGATGCACGAAGAACACCTATCCTCGGGGCGAGGCTTGGTACGCGTAGATATCCCATGCCACCTGCCCCATTCGGGCTGGCCCGATGGTCCGGGTGGACCGGGACCGATGAACCATCGTCACGCTCGCACCGGGCATCTAGGCGGTGCAGGCCGGCACCGGGAGGTCAGCCGTCCCGGCGCCGCAGCTCGATCAGGCGGGCATCCGACAGCCCGAAGTGGTGGGCGATCTCGTGGAGGACGGTCTCCTCGACGGCATCCTCGAGCATGGCGGGATCCGGATGAGCCCGCCGGAGCGGACCTCGGAAGATGGTGATCTTGCTCGGGATGGGCGTCCCGTCGGCTCCGAGCGAGGTCCGCGGGACGCCCTGGTAGAGGCCGAACAGCCCCCTCGCCCCGACGCTTGCCAGCTGCTCGGCGCTGGGCTCCTCGTCGATCACGATCGCGACGGATCCGAGTCGCTCGACGAACGGCGGGGGCAGCCGGCCGATCGCCCGCTCGATCGCTGCGTCGAAGATGGGGTCGTCAACGGCATCCCAGGTCATCCCATGCCGCCGCCGAAGGCGCCGTCGACGAGGACCGGGACGATGTCGGTCGCGTCGAGCTCGACCGCGAGCTGCACGTCGACCCCGAAGCCGGCGAGGAGCAGCTCCCGGCCCGAGGCCGATTCGGCGAGGGTCGAGTCGAGCCTCGCCCGGACGGCCCGGAACGCCGCAACGGCGGCCCGTGCCTCGGGCGACAGCGTCGCCGGGTCGGACGCGGTCAGGATCGCGCCGGCTCCGATGAGGTCCTCGACCGACGGCCGGAGCGAGCCGTCGGGCCACTGCTCGCCGGCGGCGATCACGGCGACCGCCCCGCCGTGGCCGGCAACCAGCTGGCCGACCGCCGAGGCGTTGCGCAGGCAGCCCGCGACGACCATCGCTCCGGCCCCGGCGGCCTCGACCGCGCAGCTCGAGCCGTTCGGCGACGGCAGGACGACCGTCTCGCCCGGGCGAAGCGTGGCCAGGCTGGCCGGCGACAGCGTCGGTCCGGGCGCGGTCCGGTTCGGGCTCGCCAGGGTGGCACCGATCGACCTGGCGTACGCCGCGGCAGTCCCGTCGCGGTACGGGTAGGGGACCACCCGGGCGCCGAACTCCACGGCGATCGAGACCGCGGTCGAGAAGGACAGGACGTCGACGATCACGACGAGGTCGACGATCGGGGCCAGCAGTCGGACGCCGGACACGCCCCATTCGAAGCGGCTCTGGAACCCGTGCTGGTCGAACGGGCTCTCGTCCGGTCGCCGGAGGTTGGCGGCCGGTGGGGCCGCCCGTGCGGCGGGCGATCGCCGGTGAATCGAGGCGTCGGTCGGAGGGTCCGTCGGGCATCGACTCCGAGGGTACCCCGGACCTACGATGGCCGCGTGGTCCTCCGCTATGTCGCGCTCGGCGACTCGTACACCATCGGGACGTCCGTCGCGGCCGCCGATCGCTGGCCCGATCGGCTCGTCCGGGCGGTGAAGGAGCCCGACGGCGCCGAGCGGCTCCAGCTCGTCGCGAACCTGGCGGTCAACGGCTGGACCTCGGGCGACGTGATCCGCGCCCAGCTCCCGGAGCTCGAGCGTCTCCGGCCCGAGTTCGCTTCGCTCCTCATCGGCGTGAACGACGTCGTGCAGGGCGTGCCGGAGGCGACGTACCGCGCGAACGTGGAGGTCATCCTCGACGCGCTCCTGGCCCGCCTGCCGGCGAACCGGACCGTGGTCGTCACGACCCCCGACTACACGGTCACGCCGGCCGGGGCCGACTACGGCGACCCGGTCACGCAGCGGGCCGGGATCGTCCGCAACAACGCGGTCCTGATCGCTGCGGCGGTCGCCCGCCAGATCATCGTCGTCGACGTCTTCGACCTCTCCGAACGGGCGGCCGACGACCCCTCGCTCGTGGCCCCGGATGGACTGCACCCGTCCGGCGCGCAGTACGCCCTGTGGGTCGAACGCATCGCGCCGGTGGCGCGCGGGTTGCTCGAGGGAGCATGACGATCGACCACGCGGATGATCAGGCCGACGAGCTCCGGGACGCCGCCGACCCCGACGAGCTCGGGGATTCGAGCGACCGGATCGTCGGGACGATCCGCCCGCCCGGCTGGCTCGCCCGGATCCCGGCGCTCGCCTGGCTGTTCGTCGGGCTCGCGACCTTCGACATCGTCTATCGGCTGTGGCGCGTCCGCTTCGGGCTCGACGGTGCGTCGCCGACCAACCTCATCTACCTACTTGGCGCCGTCATCACCGGCGCGACGACCGTGCTCCTGCCGGCGGCCGTCCTCGTCGGGGCCTGCCGACCGGGTCGTGCCCGGTCGTGGCTGCTCCAAGGAGCGGTGGCCCTGGCGATTGCGGAGCTGGTCAGTCTCGTGGCCCAAGATGCCCTGACCGCGGTTGCCGGACCGCCGACATTCGATCCCGCGGGCGGGCTGCCGCTGACTTCCGATTTCGTGGTCCGGCAGATCGCCGTCCAGGGTCCGGTCCTTGTCCTCAGGATGTTCGGGCTGGCCAAGATCGGCCTCGGCCTGGGGGCGATCGCCGAGCCCACGCGGCCACTCGGGCGGATCGTCTGGGCGCTGATCGTGGGGACGCTCGCGACGATCCTCGTCGGGGTGGGCGTCACGCTCCAGTCCCTCCAGGCCCAGCTTCCGACGGCGGGCCTGCTGGCCCTGGACCTGCTCATCGTCGCCGGGGTACTCATCGTCGCCGGACTGTGGGCGTGGATCGCCTCGGTCGCCGCCCGGCGCGACGGACGACCATGGCGCACGGTCCTGGCGGCTGCCCTGGCGATCCTCCTCGGGTCCGGTATCCAGACCTTCGGAGGGTTGCTCGCGTTCCAGCTGACAGGCACCGACGATGCCCTGACCATCCTGACCTGGTCGGGGCTGGTGGCGGTCGCGTTCGGTGCAGTCGGGTCCGTCCTCCTGGTCGTCGCCTTCGCCACCGGCTTCGAGCCGGGCGATGCGGCGGGCTCGGACGACGCGGGAGCCGGAGGCGAGGCCGCGGCCACAGACGCGCCTCGCCGCGACGCGGAGCTCTGAGACGTGGACCTCCCGGGCTTGCTGTTCCTCTCCGCACTGCTCGCCGTGAAGGAGGCCGGTCTGCCGATCCCGGTGCCCGGCGACCTGCTCGTGATCGGGGCTGGCGTCGCGGCCGCTCGCGGCGGGCTGCCGGCTCCGGCTGTCATCGCCGTCCTGGTCGGCGCGACCGTGGTCGGCGGAATTGTCCAGTTCGCGCTGATCCGGGGACCGGCTCGAGCCAGGGTCCTGCGCCTCCTCGGCCGCGTCGGGATCCGTCCCGCGACGGTCGACCGTGGAGCGGCGCGCCTGCGGAGCGGCGGGGCGCCAGCCGTTGCCGTCGCCCGGATGACCCCCGGCGTGCGGATCGTCGCGATCGCATCGAGTGCGGTCGCCGGCATCGCCACGACGTCGTTCGTCGTTGGCCTGGCCGTCGGCAACGGAGTCTTCCTGACCGGGCACTTCGTCCTGGGCGCGATCGTCGGCCAGCCGGCCATCCGCATCGTCTCGAGCGCCGGATCGACGCTCATCGTCCTCGGGATCGCGCTCGCCGTCGTCGGGGCCGTCGGCTGGTGGCTGATCGCCCGGCGGCGCGCACGCGGGGCGGCCGGCGGGTCGTCGGCGGCCGAGGGCCTTGCGGCGCTCGACTGGACGGATGCCTGCTGCCCCGCCTGCCTCGCGCTGGCCGTGGTCGTCCCCGCGGGGAGCACCGAACGGGCATGACCCGTACACCCACGCGGGCGCGCCCGGTCCCTCACATTCGCGCGGCCCGACCGTGCGCTCGGCCGGGCGACCGGATCACTCGGGCGGGCTCGGCTTCGCGGCATCGAGGCCGGCCAGGATCCTCAGCCTCCATCTCGAGGATCCGGGCCTCGAGCGCAGCGACGTGGTGGAGGATCTCGGTGTTGCCTCCGAGCAGTCGCTCGTTCTGGCGCTCCTCGACATCCGCCTCCGCCGCCGCGTGTTCGAGGGTCATCCGGTCACGGATGGCCGCCCGGTTGCCGGCCAGCAGGATCAGCGGCGCCGCGTAGGCCGCCTGCAGGCTGAACGCGAGGTTGAGGAGGATGAACGGGTAGGGGTCGAATGGCCGGCTGAGCAGGATGATGTTGCCGATCAGCCAGGCGCAGACGATGATCGTCTGGACGACGATGAACTTCCAGCTGCCCATGAACCCGGTGATCGCGTCGGCGAACCGGGCACCGAGTGGCGCATCGTCGATCAGCGCCTGGTTGACCGGGTGCACGTACCGCTTGGCCATCGATCGCCTCCGTGGTCCCAGCCATGCCTGTCGGGTGAAGGTTCCCCTCGTTCGATTGTCACCTCATCGTGAGGCCATCGTCCGAGGTCATCGACTTGGCAGATCGCCCGTCCCCGGATGGCCGGTCCTCGTTCCGCATATGACCACGTTCGGATAGGCTCATCGCCTGATATCGTCCGGGGCGAGGACTGCGTGATCTGCTCGAACTGCGGCACCGAGAACGCGATCGGCGCGAAGTTCTGCACCGAGTGCGCCACCCGACTCGCCGTCGCCTGCCCGGCCTGCGGAACGGCGAACGGCGCTACGGCGAAGTTCTGCGCCGAATGCGCGACGCCGCTCACGGTCGCCGGGTCCGCACTTCCGGGCGCGGCCGTCGCCGTCGGGGCGCCGCCACCAACCACGAGCCCGGTGGCAGAGCGTCGCCTGGTCTCGGTCCTGTTCGCGGATCTCGTCGGGTTCACCCCGTTCGCCGAGGAGCGCGACGCGGAGGACGTTCGCGACACGCTGACCCGCTACTTCGAGATCGCGTCTGACGTGATCGGGCGCCACGGCGGGACGGTCGAGAAGTTCATCGGCGACGCCGTGATGGCCGTCTGGGGAGCGCCGGTCGCTCGCGAGGACGACGTCGAGCGGGCGGTCCGAGCGGGCCTTGAGCTGGTCGACGCCGTGGCAGGACTCGGTCCGGGGATCGAGGCCCGGGCCGGGGTGCTCACCGGCGAGGCCGCCGTCACCCTCGGGGCTACGAACCAGGGGATGGTGGCGGGCGACCTCGTCAACACCGCGGCCCGGCTCCAGTCGGTCGCCTCGCCGGGGGCCGTGCTCGTCGGGGAGGCCACCCATCGAGCCGCCTCGCGGGCCATCGCGTTCGAGGAGGTGGGGCCCCAGGAGCTCAAGGGCAAGACGCTGCCCGTTGCGGCCTGGCGGGCCGTCCGGGTCGTGGCCGAGATCGGCGGGCGGAACCGGAGCGAGACCCTCGAGGCACCGTTCGTCGGCCGGACCGAGGACCTCCGCCTGCTCAAGGAGCTGTTCCACACGACGACTCGCGATCGGCGTCCGCGCCTCGTCAGCGTCATGGGCCCAGCCGGGATCGGCAAGACCCGGCTGGCCTGGGAGTTCCTGAAGTACGTCGACGGCCTCGTCGAGACGATCTGGTGGCACGAGGGCCGCAGCCCGGCCTACGGCGACGGGATCACGTTCTGGGCGCTCGGCGAGATGGTCCGCGCACGCTGTGGGCTGCTCGAGACCGACGACGAGGTGACGACCCGCCGGAAGGTGGCCGAGGCCCTGGGCACGCACGTCCCCGACCCCGAGGACCGGGCGTGGATCGAGCCGGCGATCCTCACGCTGCTCGGCCTCGAGGCAGGTATCCCGTCGGACCAGCTCTTCGCGGCGTGGCGCATGTTCTTTGAGCGACTTGCCGCGACGGCCCCGGTGGTCATGGTGTTCGAGGACCACCACCACGCCGACCCCGGGCTGCTCGACTTCGTCGACGACCTCCTCGAGTGGAGCCGGAACGTCCCGATCTACGTGCTCGTGCTCGCCCGGCCCGAGCTCCTCGAACGGCGACCCGACTGGGGGGCCGGCAAACGCAACTTCACCTCGCTCCGGCTTGAACCGCTGGGCCGGGAGGCGATGACCGAGCTCCTGGCCGGCCTCGTCCCCGGGCTGCCTCAGGGGGCGGTAGCCTCGATCGTCGAGCAGGCCGACGGGATCCCGCTCTATGCGGTCGAGATGGTCCGCATGCTCGTCGCCGACGGGCGACTCACGGTGCGCGATTCCGCTTACGTGCCGACCGGCGACCTCGGGAGCCTGTCCGTCCCCGAGACCCTTACCGCCCTGATCGCGAGCCGGCTCGACGGTCTCGGCGGCGCGGATCGCGGTCTCGTCAGCGACGCCGCCGTCCTCGGCCAGAGCTTCACCATCGGCGGGCTGGCGGCCGTCTCGGGGACTCCGGAAACCGACCTCGAGCCGCGGCTCCGGGCGCTCGTCCGCCAGGAGCTGTTCACGGTCGAGACGGACGTCCGATCGCCGGAGCGCGGCCAGTTCGTGTTCGTCCAGGCCCTCGTTCGTGAGGTCGCCTACAACACGCTCGCGCGCGCCGACCGAAAGACCCGGCACCTGGCCGCGGCGCGGTTCTTCGAGTCGCTGGACTCGCCCGAGCTCGCCGGGGGACTCGCGAGCCAGTACCTGGCGGCGTACCGCAACGCCCCAGAGGGGCCCGAGGCGGAGGCGCTCAAGGCGCGGGCCCGGTTCGCGCTCAAGGCCGCCGCGGCTCGGGCCGCGGCGCTGGGGTCGCACGAGCAGGCCGTCCGCTTCCTCGAGGAAGCGCTGTCGGTCACGGACGATCCGGTCGATCAGGCCGACCTCCTCGAGCAGGCGGGTGCGTCGACCACCGCGGCGGCGCACCACGAGGCGGCGGGGGCCTATCTCGTCCGGGCGCTCGAGCTCCATCGCGCGACGGGCGACCGGATTGCGATCGCCCGGACCACCGCCGCGCTCGGTGCATCGTTGCTGAGTGCCCGCCAGAGCGACAGCGCGATCGCGCTGCTCGTCCCGGCCGCCACCGAGTTCGCCGATCTGTCACCCGATCCGGGGATCGTCCGCATCCAGGCCCAGCTCGCTCGGGCGTACATGCTCCGCCAGGAGCTCGCCCGCGCGCTCGAGATCGGCGAGCCCGTCCTTGCCGCCGCCGAGCGTGCCGACCTCATCCCGATCCTGGCCGATGCCCTCGTGACCAAGGGCTCGACGCTCGACGGGCTCGGCCGGGTCCGCGAGGGACTCGCGGTGATCGAGGCCGGGGAGCGGCTCGCCATGGCCAACGGCCTGCCGGCCACCGGGCTTCGCGGCCTGAACAACCGGCTTACGACCGAACGCTGGATCGACCCACGGAAGGTCCTGGTCGATGCTCGTGAGGGCGTCTCGATGGCCCGCCGGGTCGGTGACCGCTCGTGGGCGTTCGTCCTCCTCGAAAAGGTCGGCCAGGCGTGCTGGCTGACCGGCGACTGGGACGGGGTGCTCGAGGCCTGTTCGGCGGGCCTCGACGAGAACCCCGAGGCCGGCGATCGACTCTCGTTCCTGCTTCAGACGATCCTTGTCCGCGCCGCCCGGGGTGAAACGGTTGCCGAGCCGCTCGCCGACCTGGAGCGCGCCGGGCTGGAGGTGACCGACCCCCAGGTGCTCTGGCAGACCGTCGAGGGTCCGGCGTTCGCTGCGATCGCCGGAGGTCGCCTGGCCGAGGCGGGCGCGAGGCTCCGGGCGGGCGTCGATCAGTACGAGTTCTACGCACCGGGTTGGTGGTATCTCGCCGGCTGGACGGCGCTCCGGCTGGGCGACGCCGCGACCGCCGGACAGGACCTGGCGGCGATCGAGGCGCTCGGGCTGCACCTCCCGGTTACCGACGCGCGGCGGACGCTGCTTCATGCCGGGCTGGCGGGCCTCAACGGCGACGTGACGGGATCGATCCGTCAGTTCCAGGCGGCAATGACGGAGCTCCGGGCACTGGGCGTCCCCCTCGACGAGGCGCTCGCCGGAGTCGCAATGGCGAGCGTCCTCGATCCGGGCCTGCCCGAGGTCCAGGCCGCGACGGACCGGGCCCGAGAGATCCTCGTCCGGCTTCGCGCGCAGGCGTTCCTCGAGCAACTCGACGGCGTGATCGCACGCGATCCGGTTGTGCGCCGCAGGGCCCCGGGCTCGATCCCGACGACGGAAGCGGTGTCGGTCGAGGCGGATCTCTAGCCCCGAGGGGCGGCGCCCCCGGTAAGGGTCGGGGGCTACCATAGGTCCGGACCAGACCCTGATGGACCCGAACGCCTCCGCCGAACTCGTCGCCGCCCGGTCGCAGATGGCGTTCACCCTGGGCTTCCACATCGTCCTCGCCTGCCTCGGGGTCGCGCTGCCCACGATCGTCCTCATCGCCAATGCGATCGGCCTCCGGCGGTCCGACTCGGCAGCCCTGTTGCTCGCCCGGCGCTGGTCGACGGTGATGGCCGTGACCTTCGCCGTCGGCGCCGTGACCGGCACCGTCCTGTCGTTCGAGATGGGCCTCCTGTGGCCCGGGCTCATGGGTCGCTATGGGGCGGCGTTCGGGATTCCGTTCGCGGTCGAGGGCCTGTTCTTCTTCCTCGAGGCGATCTTCATCGCGATCTACATCTACGGCTGGCGGCGGCTCTCACCGGGGCTCCACCTCCTGTCCGGTGTTCCGGTCGCGATCGCCGGGCTCGGGGGCACGTTCTCCGTGATCGCGGCCAACAGCTGGATGAACCAGCCGGCAGGGTTCGTGCTCGCTCCGAACGGCGAGGTCGTGGCGGTCGACCCGATCGGCGTGATCCTCAACCCGGCGACCTGGTACGAGGTGCCCCACATGTTCATCGCCGCGTACATGGTGACCGGCTTCCTGCTCGCATCGGTCTACGCGGTTGGGCTGCTGCGGGGCTCGGTCGACCGGTATGTCCGGCTCGGCTTCGCCCTCCCGTTCGTCATCGCCGCGATCGCGGCGCCGGTCCAGGTGGCCGTCGGCGACGTCGCGGCCCGCGGCGTCATGGCCGACCAGCCGGCCAAGTTCGCGGCGATCGAGCTGATTACGACGACCGGGTCGCACCAGCCCGAGATCATCGGCGGGGTGCTCGTCGATGGCCAGGTGGTCGGGGGCATCCCGATCCCGGCGCTCGCCTCGATCATCGCCGGATCGTCGCCGGACACGGTCATCACCGGGCTCGATGCGATCCCGGTCGACGAGCAGCCGCCGGCCACGATCGTCCACCTCGCGTGGGACGCGATGGTCGGGACTGGAACGGCCCTTGTCCTGCTCGCGGCCTGGGGCCTGATCCTGCGGCTCCGCCGGCGGGACCATGCGGCGTCGCGCTGGTTCCTGCGGGCATCCGCGCTGGCCGGCATCGGGGCGATCCTTGCCCTCGAGGCCGGCTGGATCGTGACCGAGGTCGGCCGCCAGCCATGGATCGTGTACGGCTACCTGCACACGGCCGACGCGGTGACCCACGTGGCGGGGGTGCGGCTGACGTTTGCCGCCGTGGTCGCGCTCTACACGGCCCTCGGCGTCGCGACCGGTGTGGCCCTGTTCGCGGTCAAGCGGCGCTGGGCGGTGGCCGATGCCGCCGCCGGCGGTCGGGCGTATGAAGGCCTGGGCCCCGACGATGCCGTGCCGTACGGACCCACCCGGACAGGGGAGGGGGACAGCGCGTGACCGCCGTGCAGGCGACCGCGCTCGTGCTGCTGGCCGGGATCGCTGCCTACGCCGTGTTCGGCGGCGCGGACTTCGGCGCCGGGTTCTGGGACCTCGTCGCGGGGCGGACGGGGCCCGGCCTCCGCCCGAGGGCGTTGATCGCCGACGCCATCGGGCCGGTCTGGGAGGCGAACCACACCTGGCTCGTCTTCGATCTGGTCATCCTCTGGACGGCCTTCCCTCCGGCCTTCGCGGCGATCATGACGACGCTCTTCGTCCCGCTCTGCCTCGTGGCCCTGGGACTGGTCCTGCGCGGCGCGGCGTTCGCCTTCCGGCCGGTGGCGACCGGGCTGCGCGGGCGTCGCGCGGCCGGGTCGATCTTCGCGACCTCGTCGGTGATGACCCCGTTCCTGCTCGGAGCAGTCGCCGGTGCGATCGCCAGCGGCCGGGTCCCGCCCGCTGGGTCGACGGGAAGCGTCGACCCGTGGTCGGCCTGGCTCACCCCGACGTCGATGCTCCTCGGGGTCATGGCGGTGTCGGTGTGCGCCTACCTCGCGGCCACCTTCCTGGTCACCGATGCGCGCCGGCGCCGTGACGATGAGCTGGTCCGCTACTTCCGGCGCCGGGCGATCGCGGCGGCCGTCGTCGCGGGTGGGCTCGCCCTGGGCGCGATCCCGGTGCTGGCGATCGACGCACCGCAGCTGGCGAACGAGCTCACGACGCGGGGCTGGCCGCTCGTGATCGCATCCGGGCTGCTGGGTGTCGGCGCCCTCGCCCTGCTCTGGCGCGACGCGCCGCGCGGGACACGCGCCTGTGCCGTCGGGGCGGTCGTGGCGATCATCGCCGGCTGGGGCGTCGCCCAGTACCCGTACATCGTCCCGCCATGGCTGACCTTCGCCGACGCCGCGGCACCGAGCGGCAGCCTCGACGCCCTCCTCGTCGTCTTCGTGGTGGCTGCCCTGATCATCGCGCCGTCGCTCGCCCTGCTCTTCGCCCTCGACCAGCGCGACCGGCTGGCCGGCCACGGCGTCGGGTCGGACGTCCCGGCGGAGGGAACCGACGGGCACTGACGGACAGTTGAGCCACCTGACGGGACGACCACGCCGGGGGGGGCCACCGGGAGCCGTGTCGTCGGCGCGGGCGATCCGTCGGTACCAGTACGAACGTACTGTTTCGCCCCGGACCAATCGCGTGGCACGGTCCGACTGCGGGTCCAGGTCGGCATGCCCCCGGTCGCGACTCGACACGGAGGGACGAGGATGGAACAAGCGCCTCGCATCTACCGCCAGGGCGATGTGCTCCTGCGCGAGGTCGACGCAATCCCCGAGCAGGCGAGGCCCGTCGAGCGCGATGACGGACGTCTGGTCCTGGCCTACGGCGAGGTGAGCGGGCACGCCCACGTCGTCGACGCGCCCGAGGATGAGGCGATCCTCCTGAGCGCCGGCGAGAACGCACGGTTCCTCCGCCTCATGGCCGACGTCGACCTGGTCCACGAGGAACACGGGCCAGTCGAACTGCCGGCCGGCCTCTATCAGGTGATCCGCCAGCGCGTCTGGACCGACGCCGACGACGAGGAGGAACGCTGGCACTACGCCGGCGACTGACCCTCGGGCCGGGCTGAGGGATCGGCCGTGTCCGACCTCGTCATCTGGATCCAGGCCTTCCGGGCGGTCGTCCTCATCGGGATTCTCCTCGTCGCACTGGTGCTGGAGCGGCGCCATCGCGGCCGACCCCGTCAAGGCGGAATCCAGGGCTGGATCCCGCCGGCTGCGAGCGGTTCCACGCTCGCGGGCGCCGGGATCCAGCCCCTGTCGCCGAGGCGCGCCGGCAGCCGCGGTCGTGTCGCGCTGGCGAGCGGTCTGGCTGCATCCGGCGCGATGGCCGGGATCGGCGGCATCCTCTTCGCGTTCAACGCAGAACCGGCCTGGTGGGCCACCGGCATCGCGGCGGCCGCCGGCGTCGCCAGCTTGACCTGGCTGGACGCGACCCGGGTCCCCGGGTCCGCAGGGCGCCCGCGGCCCCTTCCGAGCCCGGTTGAGACTCCTGAGGCTGCGCGAGAGCGCTGGCAAGAGCGGCTCACACGCGTGGACCCGGCCGACCGCCCCGCGGCCGAGGCTGCCCTGGCCAGGCTTGGCAGATCGCTCCGCTTGCGGCCCGTACCTGTCGTCTGGGTTCGCTCGCCACTCGAAGCAGAGCTCGCGCGCGTCATGCTCGGGGCGATCGCGAGCGCGCCGATCTCGACCGAGGGTCGACCGCTCCGGCCGGTCGTGGATGGCCAGCTCGCGCTCCCGTCCTTCGAGCCCGATCCGGGGCGACGACCCGCGAAGGTGATGTATTGGGCAAGTCCGCCATGCCCACAGGGCGTTCCGGAGGGCCCCTGGAACGAGCTGCTGGCCTGCCTCCGCCTCCAGCTCCCTACAGGCCCCGTCCCGGGCACAGGGTTCACACAGCGCGATGCGTTCGCGCGGCTCGAGCGGGTCCGCTTCCTCGCGTTCTCGCTCAAGGGGGACGCAGCGGCGGTCCTCCGCGCGTCCATGGCCCGCGCGATGGTCGGCCTGGCGGCGACGCGCCGGCTGATCCCTCGTCGGCGGGCGGAGCCAGTGCCCGGCCCTGCCTGGCCAGGCGCAATCGTGTGGCTGGAGCACTTCGGACTGGTCGGCGGTAACCCCGTCGCGCGTGCGCTCCGGGCGCTGGTCGACGCCGGCGCGGACTGGTGGCCGACGGAAGACATCGGCTGCCTCATCCTGGTCGACCGACCAGCCGAGGTCCATCTCGATGACGCGCTTCTGCCACACCGCGAGGATGGCCCTGCGATTCGCTACCGCGACGGGTTCGAAGTCTTCGCGATCTCGGGCCACGAGGCTCCCCGATCCTCCGTTGGTGACCGGGCGCTGATCACGGTGGATGGCATCCAGGGCGAGCAGGATGACTTCATTCGCCGGTTCCTGCGCGAGCGGTACGGCTCAGAACGCTATCGGCAGGCCCTTCTCGAAGATCCGGTTCGGATCGCGAAGGAGCCGGACAGGGCACTGGCTCGGGGCCTGATCGAGGAGATCGGCTTCGAGCGCATCTGCCAGGAGGCGGGCCGTGTCGCCGCGTCGGACCTGGACATGGCCGGTGAGCCGCGCCGGCTGTGGCGGGTTACCCGCCGCGCGGATCCGGACCTGGTCGTCGTGGAGGTCGCCAACAGCACGCCAGAGCCTGACGGAAGCCGACGCCGCTACTGGCTCCGCGTCCCGCCCACGGTCAGGACCTGTCGCGATGCGGTCGCCTGGACGTTCGGCATCGCCGGGCGCCAGTACGAGGTCACCGCGGAGACCTGATCCACCGCCGGCGACCGCTTCGGTTCACGGCCCGTCCGGCGGCAGGCACCAGCCCTGGGCGTCCTCCCACACCCCGTTCGCGCCTCCACGTGCCAATCGGTGCGAGTTTGGGCACGGCCAGCTGACCGCGTCCCCAGAGCTACGCCCGGCCGGGACTCATCTGGCCCGCCGGGGCCGCCCGCTCGGCAACGAACTCCTCCCACGTCGTTCGGCCCACGACGCGGTCGGGGGTCAGGTTCGCGCCCGCTCGGACCGCGGCGGCCGCCCTGCCGATCGTTGGGACCGACACCATCTGTCGACGCCGGTGGGTGGCGTGCAGGTAGATGCGGATCAGCTCGCCCATGCCCAGCACCCGCGGCCCGCCGATCCCAGGGACCAGGCCCGCCGGTTCATCGAGCGCCAGTTCGGCGAGCCGCGCCGCGACCTCGCGGGCGTCGATCGGCTGGAATCGGAAGCCGCTCGGAACCGGGATGACGGGCAGCTTCGCCATTCCGCGTGCGACGGCCAGGAACGACTGCTGGAACTGGGTCGCGCGAAGCGTCGTCCAGGGAATGCTTGAGCCGGCCACGACCTGCTCGGCGGCCAGCTTCGACCCGAAGTAGCCGAACATCGCGCGGTCGATTCGGCTCCGGACCGGGATCCGGTCGGCGCCGACGACGGAGATGTAGACGAGATGACGCGCCCCGGCTCGCGATGCTGCGCGGACCAGGTTCCGCGTCGTGGCGTCGTCGCCGACGCGGCCGCCGGCGCAGTGGACGATGACCTCGATGCCCTCGACCGCGGCTTCGACGCCACCGCCCGTGGCCAGGTCGCCCGTCACGTACTCCACGGTCGCGTCGGCCTCGGCCTCGGCCGCGCCGCCGTGCCGGCTGAGCACGCGGACGTCCCGTCCCGCCTCCCGGAGACGGGCGACGACGAGCCGGCCCAGGGTGCCCGTGCCCCCGGTGACAAGGATCGGCCTGTCCATGGGTACTCTCCTTCGGTCACACCATCCCGCCTGGGCGGGTCAATGAGGTGACACCCTCGAACGAAGGAACGTGACCGAGTGGACGAACAGGGGTTGCTCGCAGAGCAATTCGAGGCCCATCGTCGCCGGCTGCGTGGGATTGCCTACCGGATGCTCGGCTCGTCCACGGAGGCTGAGGACGCCGTCCAGGAAGCCTGGATCCGGATCAGCCGGACTGACGAGAGCGAGATCGACAACCTCGGCGCGTGGCTGACGACGGTCGTCGCCCGGGTCTGCCTGAACATGCTCCGCGCGCGCAAGGCGCGGCCACAAGAGTTCCCACCCGGCCGTGTTCCCGACCCGATCATCGATCGCCCCGACGGGATGGATCCTGAGCATGAGGCCCTCCTCGGCGACTCCCTCGGTCTGGCGCTCCTCGTGCTGCTCGAGACGCTCGCCCCCGCCGAGCGAGTGGCGTTCGTCCTGCACGACGTGTTTGCCCTGCCGTTCGAGGACATCGCCCCGATCCTCGGCCGGACCCCGACTGCCACCAGGCAGCTGGCAAGCCGGGCACGACGCCGCGTCCGAAGGGTCGCCCCGCTTCCTGATCGCGACCTGCGTGCCCAGAGAACGGCAGTCGATGCGTTCATCGCCGCCGTCCGCAGCGGCGACTTCGAGGGCCTGATCGCTGTGCTCGACCCGGATGTCGTCCTGCGGGCAGACGGCGGCGCACGCTGGCCGGGAGCCACTCGTGAGATCCGCGGAGCCGAGATGGTGGCGCGATCGGCTCTCACGATCACGCGACGTCTGACCGGCTTCGATGTGCAGCACGCGCTCGTCAACGGCTCGGCCGGCATCGTCTCGCGCGATGAGAACGGTGAGCCGTTCTCGGTGATGGGCTTCATGGTCCACGAGGGCAGGATCCTCGAGATTGACGTGCTCGCTGACCCCGAACGCCTGCGTCGGCTGGACCTGACTCGCCTCGGTCCGGCTACCATTGACCTCCCGTGACGATCCTCGCCTCGAACGACTTCACCCAGCTCCACCTGTCAATAGGTGGGAGTCTGAGCACGCACTGCTGGATCGAGACGCAGGTAGCGATCGGAGCTAAGGCGATGTCACCACCACCGGGGCCTTGTGCGCCCGCGGGAGCGGTGGCCCGACGAGGCGCGCGTACTCATCGCGAATGAATTCGTAGCACTCGCACGTTGCGGCCTCGAGCCCGACCCGATCGATGATCCGAATGAAGCCTCGGCGGTAGACGAGCAAGCCTCGCGCGCTCAAGTCAGACGCCACCGCTGAAACGGTCTGGCGGCGCACCCCGAGCATCAACGCCAGGAACTCGTGGGTCATCGTGAACTCGTCTTGCGCTACGCGATCGTCCATCTCGAGGAGCCATCGGGCGGCCCGGGCTTCCACGGGATGGAAGCGCTCGCAGCCGATGATCTGGCCGCGAATCTCCAGGACTGCTTGGGTGTATCCGTGGATGACATTGTGCAGCGGCGCATTCCGGGCGACCTCGGCCTGGAACTCCGCAGCGCCCATGCGCAGGAAACTTCCAGGCGCCTGGCAGATCGCCTCCATGGGATAGGTGAGAGCGCCCAGATACACGCCCAAGCCGACCATGCCGTCACTGCCGACAAGGTTGACCGCTACGGTCGAGCCGTTGCGCATCTGCTGGAGCACCGACAGGACCCCAGTCTCCGGGAAGTAGACATGCCGGGTCGGTCGGTCTGGCCTCATCACCCTCGCATGGTCCTTCAGCTCGACCGACTCGAGGCCTGCCCGGAATTGCGCCTCGGCCGCCGGGTCTGCGGTTCGGAGCGCCGCGAGCAGACGGTTCCGGGCCGGGAGCAACACCGACATCTGCCTGCGATCCCCTCCGGCTGCGGCCGACTACATGACCGGCGTGGCCAGCATCACGATGACCACATTGTCGCGTCTCTCTGTGCCCTTCCGCAGACGAGTGTCGCCCAGCAGGCCGACACGTGTCGACACGAGGCGCAGGTTCGCGCGAGTGTCCGCAGAGTCGCGCTACCTGGCCTGACCAAGTCGGGCCAAGGGGCTCTCATCAATGAAAGGTGTGCCAGCCATGACTTCTTCCCGAAAGACCGCGCTCGTCGTAGGCGTGCTGTTCATCCTCACCTTCGTCACGTCGATCGCAGCAGTGTTCGCCTACGGAACCGTTCTCACCGATCCCGATTACGTCACCGGACCCGGCGCCGACACCGGCGTGTTCGTGGGTGCGTTACTCGAGTTGTTCCTGATCATCACCAACATCGGCTGCGCCGTCGTCCTGTACCCGATCCTGAAGCACCACAACGAATCCATCGCGCTTGGGTACGTCGCGGCTCGCATCATGGAGTGCACGTTCATCCTGATCGGCATCCTCAGCGTCCTTGCGGTCGTCACGCTGCGACAGGACGCGGTGAGCGCCGATGCGGGCTCGCTCACCAACATCGGCACGTCACTCATCGCCGCCAAGAACTGGACGTTCCTGCTTGGCCCCGGCTTCGCCGATGGCATCGGCACTGGGCTGATGCTCGGCTGGCTGATGTACCGGTCCGGCCTGGTGCACCGCCGCATGGCGCTCTTCGGCGTCATCGGCGGGCCATTGCTCGCCGCTTCGGGGATCGCCGTGCTGTTGGGTGTGATCCCGCAAGGCTCCCCGGTGCAGAGCATCGCGACCGTCCCGGAGATCATCTGGGAGGCCTACCTGGGGCTGTGGCTCACCTTCAAGGGCTTCAACGCGGCGGCTCCGGTTCTTGGACTCGTCCGCCGGGAAGATCGGATCCGAGATCAGGCGATCGCAGAGGAGAAGATCGCGCCGGCCTACGCCGCCGCCGCCTGACCGCACAGGCCCCGGAGCTGATCTCCGGGGCCATCTACCTCGACACTCGCGTCTAGACCTTTGACCAAGTTAGGATCGGCAGGGTGCCGGCTCGAACTGGGGATCGCGTTCCGGCTCCTCATCGAGACTCCGCGCTGAGCGCTACAACGCTCGACGTCAGTGAGGGTCTTCCGCCGTTGGCTCGGGATGCCGCTTGCCTGGTGCCCGAGTCGCCGCCGTCCGGCATTTCGCGTAGCGTTGCATCATGAGCCG
This sequence comes from uncultured Chloroflexia bacterium, assembly GCA_963708065.1. Taxonomy (GTDB): domain Bacteria; phylum Chloroflexota; class Limnocylindria; order Limnocylindrales; family CSP1-4; genus Chersky-267. The sequence goes on along the minus strand of CAVPRZ010000008.1, from coordinate 32,803 downwards.
GGAAGTCGAGGAGTCGAACCGCCACCTCCTCCGCGCCCGCGACGCCATGGACCGCGCCTACGCCGAGCCGCTCGACGTCCGCGCCGTGGCCTCGGTGGCCTGCGTCTCCGAGGCCCACTTCAGCCGCAGCTTCCGGGCGGTGTTCGGCGAGACGCCGCACCGCTACCTCCAGCGGCGGCGGGTCGAGCGCTCGATGTTCCTGCTGCGCGAGACCGACCGGAGCGTCACCGACATCTGCCTCGACGTCGGCTTCACCAGCCTGGGGACGTTCTGTCGGATGTTCCGCGAGATCGTCGGCGAGACACCGTCCGGCTACCGGATGGGCCATGGCCCGATCGTCGCGCCCAACTGCGTCCAACTGGCGGCCATGCGACCGCAACGCCCGTCGGACTGAGGATGCAATCGAGCAGTTTTGGAGAAGCCGCGGCCGAGGCGACTGCCTAGGATCAAGGTCACGCCAATCCAACTCGCCCAGGACAGGAGATGCCATGATCACCAGGCTGAACGTCGCTTCGATCTATGTCCTCGACAAGGACGAGGCGCTCGACTTCTACGTCAACAAGCTCGGACTCGAGGTGGGCAACGACGTCCGGCAGGGTGACTACCGCTGGCTGACGGTCCGCGTCCCCGGCGAGCGGGCGACCGAGGTCTCCCTCGAACAGCCAGGCCCGCCGCTGCACGACGAGGCGACCGGCGCGCAGCTCCGCGAGCTGATCACCAAGGGCGCCTTGGGTGGCCTCGTCTTCATCACGGACGACGCCCGAGGCCTGTACGAGACCCTGAAGGCACGCGGCGTCACCGACTTCACCCAGGAGCCCACCGAGCACTTCTATGGCACCGACATGGGCCTGCGCGATCCCTTCGGCAATCCCATCCGGATCCTGCAGCAGGGAAAGGTCGCGCAGCCCGCGACCGCCTGACGAATCCTCGAAAGGGGCGACGCCATGACGGACACGAAGACCAGCACGAAGCGCAAAGGCTCGACCGGGACGTCCCAGAAGGTCTGGACGGACGAGGAACGGGCCGCGATGCAGGAGAGCGCCCGAGAGCGCAGATCGCAGTCCCGCCTCAGCCCCGACGAGGCGCGCGAAGCCGGGGAGCAGGAGGTCCGGGCGAAGATCGCCGAGATGCCCGAGCCCGATCGGGCGATGGCCGAGCGTCTCCACCAGCTCATCACGGCCAGCGCGCCGGCCTTCGTGCCGCGGACGTGGTACGGGATGCCGGCCTACGCGCGTGACGGGAAGGTCATCTGCTTCTTCCAGGCGAAGTCCAAGTTCAAGGTGCGCTACTCGACGTTCGGGTTCCAGCCCGACGCGAGGGTCGACGATGGCGAGATGTGGCCGGTCGCCTTCGCGGTGACGAAGCTGACCGCCGGGGTCGAGGCGCGGATCGCTGCGCTCGTGAAGCGAGCCGCGAGCTGAGGAGAGCACACGTCACGCCTCCTGGCGCCAAAGCCCGTGGGCTCTGACGAGGCGCGCTGACATGGACAGGTGACCCAGCGAGTGTCGTCATGCCGCCATCCTGACCGCGGGCCGCCTGCCCGCCGCCGGGCGACCATTGACCTCCAGGCCGAGGTCGTCGAACCCGGCGATGTGCTACCTTCATGTACATGGACAACACCGTTGGCATCGCCGAGCTGCGTCAGAACCTGAGTCGCTACCTGCGCCGCGTCGCGAACGGCGAGCGGTTGCTCGTGACGGACCGAAACAGACCTGTCGCGGAGCTGGGCCCGGCTCCTAGCACCGGCGAAGCGCTCGACCGCCTCATCGCCGCGGGGCGTGTCACACGACCGACACGACGCGGGCTGCCGCCGCCGCTGCAGATGGACGGCGATGCCCATGCGCTCAGCCGTGCGCTCGACGAGATCCGCGGCGAGCGCTGAGGCGTGGCCCTCTTCTACGTCGACGCATCGGCGCTCGTCAAGCTGGTCAGGGACGAGCCCGAGAGCGACGCGTTGCGGGCCTTCTTGACCGATTCCGACATCGTCTCGAGCGAGCTCGTGCTGACCGAGGTGCCACGGGCGATCAGGCGTGCCGCGGCCAGTGACCCGCGACTGGCCCTGGAGACTCTCATCGACCGCGCCGGTGCCGCCCTCGATGGGGTCGCCCTGCTGCCGCTCGGACGCGACCTGCTCCTGGCGGCGGGAGCCCTCGCCGAGCCTGCACTTCGTGCGCTGGACGCGATCCACGTTGCGGCAGCTGTGGATCTCGCCCCCCTCGACGGTTTCGTGAGCTACGACGAGCGTCAAGCTGCTGCCGCCCGACTCGCCGGCCTGCGGACCGTGTCGCCTGGCAGCTGACGATCGGGCATCGCCCGATCCCTTCCCGCTGTCGCGCGACGATGGAACAAACCGGCGCCGGCCTGCCCCAGACTGGACACGTGTCGTTGAGCTGTGCCAGCTGCTCGAGCGCGTTGGCCACGGCACCGGCGCGATTGGCATCGTGCTCTCCGAGGGCGATCCGCGACGTTCGCCAGGAGAGCGCTCAGCGGTACGGGCGTGCCTGCGGCGGGAACGAGGAGCCGTCCAAGAGCCACCGGCCGCCGAGTGGCTCACGCAGCTGGACGGTGTAGAGGTTGTCCATGCGGTAGCTACCGAGGACAGGCAGGCCCTCGTGGGGCAGACACGCGGAACTGCTCGTGAACAGGGGCGGCGCCGTGTCATTCATGTGCATCGTGATGGTCACCGACCACGGCGTGTAGGTGACGATCGGGTCCGCGAGCCATGGCCCGACCTCGATCGCTGCGCAGCCCGGGGGCTCTACCTCGATCCGGACCGCGGTCATCGCCTCGGCCGTCGCCGGGTCGAGCCCTGGACCGGAGGCCAAGCGGTTCAGCTGCCAGCTGAGCAGCCGCGACGGTGGGATCGACTGGGCCGGCATCATGAGCCGGACCGGGACCGCGACGACCATCAGGACGGCGAGCAACGCAATCGCCGCGTTCGCCACGCGGCGGGCCACGACCCGGGCGGCCACAAGGCGGCGGACCTGCCACAGGATGGCGAGGCCGAGAACCCCGAGGAAGAGCAGGAGGGGATAGAGATCAAGGGTTGTCATCTGACCCTGCGTCGGTCGAGCGATCGGAGGCAGGGGCGCGGTTGCGGCGAGAAGTCCGAACTGTCGAACAGCAGGCGGCCGAGCCGGGAGCCATCCCCTTGGTTGAACGTCGTCGACCTGCCATGACGCACCCTCGTTCAGCGGCGGGCCGGAGACGCTGACCCGGCGGCCAGATCAGGGGTCGATCCTGTCGGACAACCGTAGGGTGGTGCCACCCACCAAGAGTCCTGCGACGGAAGCCCGTCAGCCGGTCGAATGGCTCTGTTCCGATGCCCCGCCCATGGAGCTCTCGCGCTGCATTCAGCGGCGCCATGACTTCCGGCTCAGTGCGTCCTGTCGAGGTCGCGCCAGCAGCACGCCCGGGGTGTCGAACAACTGGGGACCGGGGTACGCGCTCCATTTGCGCGCACGCCGCCGTGGGGCGCCCGCCCAACCCGGATCCCGCGGCTTCGGTACATTGACCCGGATCGCATGACCGCCATCATCGAAACCGAGAAGCTGACCAAGTCCTACGGGACCCAGCGTGGCGTCGTGGACCTGGACCTGACCGTCGAGCAGGGCGAGGTCTTTGGCTTCCTCGGCCCGAACGGCGCTGGCAAGAGCACCACCATCCGCTGCCTGCTCGGGCTCCTCCGACCGACGGCCGGCGCGATTCGCGTCTTCGGTCTGGACGCCATCCTGGACGGCGTTCCGATCCGCCGGCGCCTGGCCTACGCGCCGGGCGAGCTGCGCCTCCCTGAGCGACTCACCGCCGCCGAGTTCATCTCCAGCATCAGCCGGCTGAGGGGCGGCTTCGACGTCGCGCGGCGCGATCAGCTCGCGGAACGGCTCCAGCTGGATCTGCACCGGCCGATGAAGGAGCTCTCAAGCGGCAATCGTCGCAAGGTGGTGCTGGTGCTTGCCTTCCTCGCCAACGCTGAGCTGCTGGTCCTGGACGAGCCGACGGGTGGGCTGGATCCGCTGATGCAGCGAGAGTGCATCGACCTGCTCCGCGAGGCACGCGACGCCGGCGCCACGGTCTTCCTGTCATCGCACGTCCTGTCCGAGGTCCAGCGCGTCGCCGACCGCGTCGCCGTCCTTCGTGAAGGGACGGTCGTTGCTTCCGGCACCATGGCCGACTTCGTTGGCCGCGCTCGGTCCCACGTGGAGGTGTTCTTCGAGGATGCGCCGCCTACCGCCGAGCTCACGGCGCTGCCCGGCCTCGTGAACCCACGGGTCATCGGCCAGCGTTTCACGGCAACCCTGTCGGGTGCCATCGGGCCCCTGCTGACGCTCCTGGCGCAGCACCGGGTCGCCTCCATGCTCGTCGAGGAGCCAGACCTGGAGGAAGCCTTCCTCGACCTGTACGGCGGAGGCAAGCCGTGAGCAGTTTCCAGCTCGAGTTGGTAGCAGGCCCGCTCCGGTCCATGCGCCGGGCCATCGCCTGGTGGTCTGTGGGCATGGTCGCGCTGGTTGCCCTCACCCTCGTGTTCTGGCCCATCTTCAAGGGCTCGACCGGGATCACCGATGCGCTCAACCACCTTCCGAGCAGCGTGTTGGCGGCGTTCGGGCTGCAGGACTTCGGCTCGCCATCCGGGTACCTCCGGGCGAACCTGTACGAGATCCTGGTGCCGATCCTGCTGGTGGCGGTCGCCGTCACGCTGGTCGGCGGCCAGACCGCAGGCGAGGAAGCCGGCGGCCGCTTGGAGCTGTATCTAGCGCAGCCGGTGCGCCGCCCGGCGGTCTACCTCGGGCGCGCGGTCGCCGCGTTCATCGGCCTCCTCGTGGTCACGCTCGTGATGGCGGTCGTCCAGGTCGCGATGGACGCCGTGGTCGATCTCCCGATCGACCTGGGCAATCTGGTCTCGACCATCCTGTTGGATGTCGTCCTGGCGACGTTCTTCGGGAGCCTTGCGTTCGCCATCGCCTGCGCCCGGCCGCGGCCGTCCGTCGTGATCGGCGCCGGCATCGAGCTCGCCGTCCTGAGCTACATGGTGGTTGCCCTGTTCTCCTTCAGCAGCGCCCTCGAGCCCTGGAGCCAGCTCTCGCCGTGGAGCTGGGCCCTGGCCGGCAATCCCCTGGAGCACGGCGCCGATCTCTGGCGCTTCGTCGTGCTGGCCGTATCGTCAATCCTCTTGGTGCTCCTCGGTCTCAGAGCCGTCGCGAGGCGCGACATCGCGGCTGGCTGACGGCCTTGCGCTGGAAGGTTCCTGGACAACCAACTCGTGACCGGGTCTCCTCGTTGTCCATCTTGGGCGCTCGAGGCTTTCGGACACCTCCGCGACACCGAACTCTGCGAGTCTAGCCGTCAGCGTCTTCGTCGAGGTGTCCCGCCGTCCGCGCCGGTACCATTGACCTTCCGTGACGACCATCGCCCCGAACGACTTCACGCACCTCCACGTTCACTCCGAGTTCAGCCTCCTCGACGGCCTCGGGCGGATCAACGACCTCGTCGATTCGGCGGCCCAGCAGGGCTTCGACAGCCTCGCCCTGACCGACCACGGCGCCCTCTACGGCGCGGTCGCCTTCTACCAGGCGGCGACCGCCAAGGGGATCAAGCCGATCATCGGCGTCGAGACCTACGTCGCCCGCCGGTCGATGGCCGACAAGGAGGGCAAGGCCGACGCCCAGCCGTTCCACCTGGTCCTGCTGGCCCGCGACGCCATCGGCTACCGCAACCTGTGCCGGCTCGTCACCGACGCCCACCTCGACGGCTACTACTACAAGCCGCGGATCGACCGCGAGCACCTCGCCCGGCACAGCCAGGGGCTCATCGGGCTGTCGGCCTGCCTCGGCGGTGAGATCCCGCGCGCCCTCGAGACCGACGACTGGGAGTACGCCCGGAAGCTCGCCGGCGAGTACGGCGACATCTTCGGCCGTGACGGGTTCTTCCTCGAGCTCCAGGACCACGGCCTGGCCGAGCAGCGCCGGCTCAACGAGCAGCTCCTCCGCCTGGCGCCCGAGGCCGGGCTGCCGCTCGTCGTGACGAACGACCTCCACTACGTCCACGAGGGCCAGGCCGAGGCGCACGACGTCCTGCTCTGCGTCGGCACCGGCAGCAACCTCGACACCCCCGGCCGGCTCAAGTTCGACACGACCGACTTCTACCTCAAGTCGGCGGCCCAGATGGCGGCGCTCTTCCCCGACCAGCACGAGGCGCTCCTGAACACTCGCCGGATCGCCGAGATGACCAGCGGACTCGAGCTCCCGCTCGGCCAGACCCTGATCCCGCACTTCCCGGTCCCCGACGGGGAGACCGTCGAGAGCTGGCTCGCGCTCGGAGTGCCAGCGCGGCCTCGAGGCGCGCTACGGGACGGTGACCCCGGAGCTCCAGGAGCGGCTCGACTACGAGCTCGGGGTCATCACCTCGATGGGCTACGCGGGCTACTTCCTCATCGTCGCCGACTTCGTCCGGTTCGCCCGCGAGCAGGGGATCCAGACGACCTGCCGGGGCAGCGCGCCCGGCTCGATCGTGACCTACACCCTCGGGATCACCCCGGTCGACCCGATCCTCTACCAGCTCCCGTTCGAGCGGTTCCTCAACCCCGACCGGGTGACGATGCCCGACATCGACGTCGACTTCGAGGACGGCCGGCGCGAGGAGGTCATCGCCTACGTCGGGCGGAAGTACGGCCAGGACCACGTGGCCCAGATCATCACCTTCGGCACGATGCTCGCCCGGGCCGCCATCCGCGACGTCGGCCGCGTCCTCGGGATGAGCTACGGCGAGGTCGACCGGATCGCCAAGGCGGTCCCAAACCAGCTCGGGATCAAGCTCGACGAGGCGCTCACGATCGCCGCCGGCGTTCCGCGAGCAGGTCGACGCTGACCCGCAGGTCGGCCAAGCTCGTCGACCTCGCGAAGCAGCTCGAGGGGGTCGCCCGCAACGCGAGCACCCACGCGGCCGGCGTCGTGATCAGCCGCGAGCCGCTGACCGAGCTCATGCCGCTCCAGCGGGCGACGAACTCGGACGGGCTGATGACCCAGTTCGAGATGCATGCCGTCGAGGCGCTCGGGCTGCTCAAGTTCGACTTCCTCGGGCTGTCGAACCTGACGATCCTGCGCCAGGCGGTCGAGCTCGTCCGCGCCCATCGGGGGGTCGAGATCGACCTCGAGGCCATCCCGCTCGACGACCCTGCCACGTTCGAGCTGCTGGCCAGCGGCGAGACGACCGGCATCTTCCAGCTCGAGTCGGCGGGGATGCGGCGCTACGTCCGCGAGCTCCGTCCGACGTCGGTCTACGACCTCGCCGCGATGGTCGCCCTCTATCGGCCAGGCCCGATGGACAACATCCCGGCCTACATCCGCCGCAAGCACGGCCAGGAGCCGGTGACCTACCTCCATCCGCTCCTCGAGCCGTACCTCGAGAAGACGTACGGGATCTTCGTCTACCAGGAAGACATCATGGCCGCGGCGATGGGCCTCGGCGGGTTCAGCGGGCCGGAGGCCGACACGCTCGGCTACGCGATCCGCAAGAAGAAGTCGTCGGTCCTCCGCGCCCAGAAGGAGAAGTTCGTCACCCGGGCCGCCGAGCGGGGCGTCCCGGCCGAGACGATCGACGCCGTGTTCAAGGCCTTCGAGCCGTTCGAGCGCTACGGCTTCAACAAGGCCCACGCGACCTGCTACGGCCTGGTCGCCTACCAGACCGCCTACCTCAAGGCGAACTACACCGTCGAGTACATGACCAGCGTCCTCACCGCGGTCCGCGACACCTCCGAGAAGGTGGCCGCGGCGATCGCCGAGTGCCGCCGGCTGGGGATCGAGGTCCTGCCTCCCGACGTCCACCGCTCGGACGTGGAGTTCACCGTCGAGGGCGATGCGATCCGGTTCGGGCTCCTCGCGGTCAAGAACGTCGGCCAGGGCGCGATCGAGTCGATCATCGCCGCCCGGGACGAGGGCGGCGAGTTCCGCTCGCTGACCGACCTGTGCTCGCGGATCGACCTGCGCCTGGCCAACCGGAAGGTCCTCGAGGCGCTCGCGCGGGTGGGCGCCCTGAACGCGTTCGGGCATCCGGCCCAGATCCTGCTCGGGCTCGACGACGCGCTCGCGGCCGGTGGCGCCGCCCAGCGCGACCGGATCACCGGCCAGACGTCGCTGTTCGAGATGGCCGCCGAGCCGGCCGCCCTCGACGCCCCGCTGCCGACGGTCCCCGAGACACCGACGCGGGAGCGGCTCCGCTGGGAGAAGGAGCTCCTCGGGCTGTACCTGTCCGATCATCCACTGGGCGAGATCGCCGAGGCGATCGGGCCGTTCGTGACCGCCTATTCGGGCGACCTGCGCGACGAGTCGCTCGACGGGCAGCGGGTCGTCGTCGGCGGGATCGTCACCGGCGTCCGGATGGTCATCACGAAGCGCCAGGAGACGATGGCGATCGTCAGCCTGGAGGACCTCCAGGGGGCGATCGAGGTCGTCGTGTTCCCCCGCCTGTACGACGAGACCCGGCCGACCTGGACGGAAGGCCGGATCCTGCTCGTCTCGGGCCGGGTCGACCACAAGGGCGAGGACGTCTCGCTCCTCGCGGACCTCGCGATCGACTGGGACGACGCGGCCGCGCGCGGTCCCGAGGGCGTCGCCCGCGATGTCGCGGCGGCCGATCGCTCGCGCGGTCGCGGTGGCCGCCCGGGGTCGTTCGGGAACGGCTCCGGCAACGGGCACGGCGCCGCTCGGCCCGCGGGCCCGGGGGGAGCGCGCCCGGCGGTCGCCGTCGGTCCCGGTCCAGCCCCGGTTACCGCTGGACCCGGCGCTGGTCAGGCGGTCAGCCCGCTCCGATCGGCGGCGGTCAGCCCGCTCCGGGCCGGAGCCGCGACGTTGGCGGCAATGTCCGAGGTTGAGGCGGCCGACGCGACCCAGGCGCGCGCGCCGTCGAGCTCCCGAGGATCGTCCCGGCGGCACCCGTGCCGGCCGACCTCGAGCCGGCCGACCTGGCCGGTATCGGGCCCGATGACGAGGAGCCGCCGCTCCCCATCGAGGCGAACGCCCGGGCCATCGAGGCGGCCGACGCGCCGACGGCCCCGATCGAGGCCGGCGCCGGGCGGGTCCTCCACGTCCGGTTCGCCGGCGGCGCCGGTGCCGAGGGCGCGATGGAGACGTTCCGGCAGGTCATCCGCGACCATCCCGGTTCGACCCGGGTGATCATCCACGTGCCGGCCGGCCGCTCGGGTGGGGACCTGCCGATGGAGCTCCGGAGCGGGGTCGCCTACGACGCGGAGCTGCGTGGCCGAGGTCGGACGCCGGCTCGGGCCGGGCTCGGTCGAGCTCCAGCTGGGCTGACCGGGGTCAGCTGCCCGACTGGTTCTCGGCGCGCATCGCCTGGACGACGGCGTACCGGTCGGTGAACTCGCCGCGGACCTTGGCGATCGTCGCCGGGTCGAGCAGGAGCTCGTTGCCGATCTCGTTGAGGACGGCGCTCTCCTCGGCCGTGATCGTGTCGTCGACGGCGTCGACGAGGAAGCAGCAGCGCAGGAGAGCCAGCCGCTCCTCGAGCGTCGCGTTCTCGGTCCACTGCCGGGTGACAAGGTAGTCCTCGGTCCCGCCGAAGAGGCGCTCCTGTTGCTTGGCGATCTCGACGACCAGCACGGCCTCTGCCTCGGGGATGCCGCCGTGGTCCATCACGATCTTCTCCATCAGGGCCGTCTCGCCGTTCGTGATGACCATGTCGGAGTTGGCCGCCCGGCCGAGGATGTAGGCGAAGCCGGCGAGGTGCCGGGCGCGGTCGGGCGGCAGCGACTCGAGCTCGCCCACGATCCGCCTGACCGTCTCGGTGTCGGACGGGGCGGAGGCCGGCTGCGGGGCCGGAGCCTGGCTGGGCGCCGGCGATCCACCGAAGAAACGTCGCAGGGTCATTCGCTGAGTCTCCTACCTGGTGCCGTACGCCGGATGGTCCGGCCGCACGGCGATGAACGTCGAGGTCGCGGTGGCGGTCGTCACGCCGCCCGAGGACAAGACCGCGTCGACGACGGCCCGCCGGGTCGTCCGCTCGGCGATCCGGGCGCTGATGTGGAGCGGGCGGTCGCTCGGGGTCGGCTGGTGGTACTGGACGCGCAGGTCCGCCGTGACGACGACGGGTGGCTCGGGAAGGGCTCCGGCGACCATCAGCTCGTGGGCCGCGGTCCACGCCGAATGACAGTCAAGGAGCGCCGCCACGATCCCGCCGTTGAGCATCCCGGGGAACGCTTCGAGGTCGGGGCCCGGGGTCCAGTCGGCCACGACCTCGTCGCCACGCACCCGGCTCTTGACCCGCAGCCCGCGCGGGTTCGTCGGGCCGCACCCGAAGCAGATGTCGTCGGCGCCATAGCGATCCTGGAGGGGGATCTCGTCCATTCCGGGGGAGTCTAGCGGCCCGCGCGGCAGCGAGCCGGCCAACGGGCCGGCGGCGCGGTGTGGTTGACTGCCGTGCGATGGTCCCGCTCACCGTCGCGACCGCGGCCCTGGCCGCCCTGCTCGCGTTCCTCGTCGAGCCGCTGGTCGGGAAGCTGCTCCTGCCGACGTTCGGTGGGGCGGCCGCGGTCTGGACCACCGCGCTCGTCTTCTTCCAGGTTGCGCTCCTGATCGGGTACGCCCTCGCCCATGTCTCGATCCGCTGGCTCGGTTTGCGCCGGGCGGCGATCGTCGAGGTCGTCGTCGTGGCGCTGCCCGTGCTGGCGCTCCCGGTCGCCCTGCCCGCCCGGGCGAGCCCACCGCCCGATGCGTCGCTCGCCGGCTGGCTGCTCGCGCTCCTGGCGGTCATGGTCGGCGCGCCGTTCGTCGCGCTGGCGACGGCGACCCCCACCCTCCAGCGCTGGCTGGCCGCCACCGGCGGTCCGGTCGCCCGGGCGGGCGCCGTCCGGCTGTTCGCGGCGGCGAACGCGGGCAGCCTCCTCGGGCTGCTCGCCTACCCGCTGATCGTCGAGCCGAACCTCGACCTCGTCGACCAGGCCCGGCTGTGGGGGATCGGCTACGGCGCGTTCGTCGTGCTCATCGTGATCGCCGCCGCGATCGTCCTGCGACAGGGTTCCGTCGCGTCGGTGGACCCGGGGGCCAGCGAGCCGGCCGACGAGCCCGGAGCACGCCCGGCGCCCTCGACCCGATCGCGACTCGGATGGGTCGGGCTGGCGGCCGTGCCCGCGGCGCTCGTCGTCGGGATCACCGCCCAACTGTCGGTCGACGTTGCAGCGGTCCCGCTGCTGTGGGTCGTGCCGCTCGCGGTCTACCTCGCGACGTTCGTCCTCGCCTTCGTCGCTCCGCGGCCGATCGGGCTCCGGGTCGCCGACCTGCTCCTGCCGCCGCTCGCCCTCGGCGTGGCGGTCAGCCTGGTCGGCGGGGCAACGCTGCCGCCCTGGGCGATCTTCTCGGTCGATCTCGGGGCGCTCGCCTGCGCCGGGATCGTCTGCCACGGGCGGTTGTCCCTCGCTCGGCCCGAGCCGGAGCGGCTGACCGAGTACGACCTGGCGATCGCGGCCGGTGGAGCGCTCGGCGGGCTCCTCGCCGGGATCGTCGCGCCGCTCCTCCTGCCGGTCCCGCTCGAGGGCGGGATCGCCCTGGTCGTCGCGCTCGGCCTGCGCTGGGGGACCGACCCGCCCGGAGCGCCGAGCGTGCGGGATCCCGAGATCGGCGCCGCGGTCGGCGACGCCGGCCGGCGCCGGGACCTCGTCTCGCGCGGGCTCGGGGTCCTCCGCCGGACGCCGTTCCTCCTGCGCTACGCGGCCGTTGCGACGGCGCTCATCGTGGGCCTCGCCTGGCTCCGGGCGCCGCTCGACGCCGGGACCGTCCTCGCGGCGCTCGTGCTCGGGCTGCTGCTCGGTCTCGCTCGCTGGCCGCTCGCGTTCGCGGCGGCCGTCGGGGCCGTGTTCGCCCTGTCGGTCATCGCCGAGCCGCCGGCCCTCGAGACGGTCCGCACCTTCTACGGCGAGCGACGCGTCATCGAGGACGCGGCAGGTCGCCACGGGCTGCTCGTCGGGACGACGTTCCAGGGGATCCAGCACTACCGCCAGGTCGACCGCCGTCGGGAGCCGATCGGCTACTACCACCGTGGCGGTCCCCTGGCCGACGCGGTCGCGGCCGTCCAGGCGCGCGTCGACGGGGCGACGATCGACCTCGTCGGGCTCGGGGTCGGGGCGATGGCCGCCGATGCCCGCTCGACCGACCGGCTGACGTTCTTCGAGATCGATCCGGCGATCGTGGCCATCGCCCGCGATCCGCGCCTGTTCACCTACCTCGCCGACACCACGGCCCAGATCGACGTCCGGGTCGGCGACGGCCGCCTCGGGATCGCCGCCGAGCCGCCCGGGCGAGCGGATCTCGTGGTCATCGACGCGTTCAGCTCGGACGCCGTGCCGGTCCACCTCCTGACCCGCGAGGCGATCGGCGTGTACCTCGAGCGGCTCGGCCCGCACGGCATCGTCGCGTTCAACGTGTCGAACCGGTTCGTCGAGCTCGAGCCGGTCCTGGCCGCGGCTGCACGCGACCTCGGCCTGGCGGGGCTTGCCCGGATCGACGACCCGCCACCGGGCGATCCGGACGCGGACCCGTCGCACGTCGTCGCCCTGGCGCGTACGCCGGACGACCTGGCCGGCCTCGCCGACCGGCCCGGCTGGCGCGCGCTCGTCGCTCCCGCCGCGCGGGCCTGGACCGACCGCTACAGCGACCTGCTCGGTGCCTTCCGCGGACCGTGAGCGCTGGACCCCGGGGTGTACGCTCGGGCTCTAGATCGGTCGGGGCAAGCGGCCGGCCGTGCCGCTCACCGGGCCGGGGTGGGCCGGATGGACGTCGTCGCCTCCATCGTCGTCGTCATCGTCCTTCTCGGCGTGCTCGTGAAGGGCGCGTCGCTCCTCGGGATCGCCTTCGGGCGGTCGGGGCCGGCCGGTCTCCTGGGTGGCATGTTCTCCGCCCCGTCGCTCGACTGGCCGCATGGGGTCCAGGAGGAGGACCGCGACCGGGTCTGGAGCTGGGAGGCGCCCCGAACCGAGCAGCCGCCCACGGAACCGCCCGACGCCGAGGTCGTCGAGGTCACGGCGGAGCGAGCCCCGGTCCAGCGGGTCCGCGGTCGACGCCTCCGAGATGGGGCGGTGGCAACCTCTGGACGGGCCGCCGCGGTCGCACCGTCGACGGGCCCGACAGGTCGAGGATCGTGATGCACTTCGACATCGAGCGCTCGGTGGACGGGCGGTTCGTGTGGCTCCTCGTCGGCGGGAACGGCGAGACGATGGTCATCTCCGAGCCATTTCCGTCGAAGCAGGCATGCCGCGATGCGATCGCGACGCTGAAGCGCGAGGCGGCGGCCGCCCGGGTCCACGATCACACGGGCGTCATCCGGCGGCCGTAGGACGGGTTCCGGGCCGTCGCCCGATCGGCGACGCCATGACGCCGTAGGGCACGCCCCGTCTGGGCGGAACGGCCCGTCACGATGGGCCTGCCGGCGGTGGCGTCGGCACGTTGCCGAGCGCGAAGATCCCCTCACGAGTCATCGTTCTCGGGACGACGAACGCCACCGAGCTGCTCGATGATGGAGGGTGCAGGCATGGGAATGGCCACGCATCCTGCCACTCCTCAGGGCGCGCAGGGTTCGGCCAATGCGGTCCGGCAGACTCGCTGGTTGGACCGGGCCCTGGCCATCGCAGTGCTGGCGATGTTCGTCCTCGTGTGGGTCGGATTCGCGATCGGGCTCTTCGGTGATCGCAGCATGCTCGACTCGGCCTGGCAGTGGCTCCGCGAACTGCCGGGACCCATTCAGGTGGTCGTCTGGGTCCTGTTCCTGCCGATTGCGGTCGGCCTCTGGATCTGGGAGTCGACATGGCCGCCGCTGGTGGCGCTCCTGCTCGTCGCCGGGATGATCGCCTGGACGATCGTCGCCATTGCCGGCGCGATCCGGGCATTCCGGCCGGCCTGACGGCCACGCAACAGCAGGGTCATCGATCGTGAAGTGGCTTGCTCGCCGTCGGTCCTCTGGTCCCGGGCGGGAAGGTGGCGCCCCGTGATCCACTCGACCGTCCACTTCCCTGGCTGGCCGAGCGCCGGCCCGTATCGAGGGGCTTCGCCGCACGACAGGAGAGCCCGCTACCAGATCGCGCTCCTGGTGGCGCTGCTCCTCGTCACCCTCGCCGTCTCGCTGTACGAGGGCCAGGATGTCTTCATCGTCGCCTACATCGTGGCGATCATCTATGCGCTCCGCGGACCGGTCCGTCATCACCGCTCGTGGCAGGAGCTGGGGATCAAGGGCGGCTTCCTCAAGGACCTCAGGCTGGTGTGGCCCTACTCGGCCACCGTCGCCCTTCTCTTCCAGGTCGTGCCGCCAACCCTGGCGCTCGCGTTCGTCCTCGGCTACGGCCCCGAGCTCGTTGAGCACATCACCGCCAGGCTGCCGATCGGCCTCGGCTCCCAGGCGGGCGCGCCGGCGGTCGCCGGTCTCCTGGCCGCGGCCCTGGTTCTCACGCTGATCGAAGAAGTCGTCTACCGGGTCACGATCCAGGAGCGACTGAGCTGGTTCATCGGAACGCCCGCCGCGATTGTCGTGGCCTCTGTGATCTTCGGGCTCGCCCACGCGGTGGGCACGTCCGGCAGCCCCCAGGTGATCCTCACCGACGTCGCGGGGGTCGTGCTGGATGGTCTGTTCTTCGGGATCATCTACGCGAAGACCCACAACCTGGCGGTCACCTGGGCGACCCACTACGCGGCTGATGTCGTGGGACTGTTCGTGCTCGCGTTCCTCTGGTGAACTCGCGGGCGATTCGGCGTGCCGGGTGCCGATCGGCGGAGTAGCCTCTGGGTGACGTCGACGGAGCCCGCGGGAGGTCCAGATGCCCCAGGACAGCGCCAAGAACCCACCGTCCGGGAAGCCGTCGCCCCCTCCGCTCGGACACCGGACCACCGAACCCCCGGAGGGACGCTGGGCACACGCGCATGGCGACGCCTGGGTGGTGGCCGACTACTCCGACGGCGCCTATCGCTGCGCCCAGTGCCGGATCGCGCTGGTGGTGCAGCGCTGAGGCTGGTGCCGAAGCCGGGGATCGAACCCGGACGGCCTTGCGACCAACCGTGTTTGAGTTCGCAGTGTCGGCGTCCGCAGAAGACGGCCCCCGGACGCCTACGCCTCCCCCGTCCCGGCCGGAGCCGGATCGGGAGCCTAGCGCGGAGCCGAGGGCCATAGATACCGTAAGCACCCGGCGGGCCCCTGACGAGAGGCGAACGGCCCCCTGGACGAACCGTGGATCAGCCGCGAATGGAGAGGGAGGACAGTGTGACCGAGTCGACGGCCACGGCCCCGCGCAGGTGGCGCTATGGCATCCATCCGCGAGCAGCGGGCACCCAGGTCCGATCCCTGGGGCGTGTCGAACTCCCAGTGGGCGAGGCTCTGCGGCTCGAGATGGTCGATGGCGACCCAGGTGGAGAAGAGATCGTCCACGTCCAGTACTACATCTCGACCGAATCGGGCGGCTGGGCGCTCTGGATCTCGTGCCCCAGGACCGACCTCGCGGCACGCGAGGCCGCCCTTCAAGCGATCACCACCCCGGCGATCGGGTCGGCGTAGACCGACCATCGCTACGCGGCGACCGGGGCGGCTCACGGGCATCCCGACGTCGCTCGTTCGCCCGCTGCCGCTCCTGGGCGGCCCTCGAGGAAGGCGCGGCGGACCTTCTCGTTGATCTCGGCGAAGCGGCGGACGCGGAGTTCCGGGGAGGTCACCGGGTCAGACACGTTCGCTGCATTGGTCCCGGAGGAGGGAGTCGAACCCTCATGCCCTTGCGGACAATCGATTTTGAGTCGATCGCGTATGCCATTCCGCCACTCCGGGCCGAGTGCCAGTGTAGGCGAGCCGCTTCGACTCCAGAGGCGGGCGGTCAGCCCACGACCACGAGCGAGCGCATCATGTCGTGCTCCTCGTGGTCGAGGATGTGACAGTGCCAGACGTACTCCGCGCCCTCGATGCCATAGTCGTCCTGCAGGCGCGGGCTGGCCGGAACCGTGAAGGGCACGGCCGGCAAATCGAACTTCATCCACACGCGGGTCACTTCGCTGGGGTTCATGCGGACCGTGTCCTTCCAGCCGAGCTCGTTTGGATCGGGCCCGATGGCGTCACCGGTGTACGTCGGTCGAGCGCCGGCATATGACTCGGCGTCGAACGGCCGGCGGGACAGGACCTGCACGTTGACGAGATGGAAATGGATCGGGTGGGTGTCGCCGGTCACGTTGAGGATCTCCCAGACCTCCGCACTGCCGGCCTCGACGATCTCCGTCGGCGTGTTGCTGTAGGGCCGGCCAAACTCCGGCGTCGCGTTGACCGGCTTGTCTGTGCCGAGAAACTGGATGAGGCGGCCGTGATCGTCGAACCCCTCGGTGAGGGTCAGCCGGCGCACGTGGGTGTGCCGGGGAACCGGCGTCGGGCCCCGCGGCTCTTGGCGAAGCAGGTACGGGTCGGTCGGCGTGAAGACCGCCGGGAGCGTGATCGGCGGGTCGGCGGCTCCGCGGCGCGGCTTGACCCGGACTTGGAGCAGCGTCCGGGTATTTGGGCCGAAGCCGGGCCGGGACGTCGGAGTGGCCGGGTTGCCGGGATGGAAGTCATTCGCCGCGTCGCCCCCAGGATACGGCGCTGGGGCGTCGGCAACGATGAGAAGCTTCGCCCCTGCCGGCACGTCGCGGAAGTCGACGATCAGGTCCGCTCGCTCGGCTGGCGCCAGGAGCAGCTGGTTCCGGGTGGGGCCGCCCGGCGCCGCGGGCGACGTCCCGTCCAGGTAAACCGGGGCGGGCAGGAAGCCGCCCTCCGTCCCGATCTGGATGAACGCCGGCCCGGCGATCGAGCCAGGCTCCGCGTCGTTCGCAGGTGATGCATAGACGAGGCGCGGGTTCAGGAATCGCGCCTGGCAGGCGTTCAGCATCCGGAAGCGGTACTGGCGGCGCTCCACCTCCAGGTAGGGGTACACGAGCCCATTGACGAGGATGGTGTCGCCGAACATCTCGGGCACAACGGATGGGTCGGGCGGCGGGCCGGCCGGCTGGTGTGGGGAGAGCTCCCAGCGGTCCGGCTTGTAGACATGCGGGTACCACAGGTCGCCGGCCCGCGTCCTGGGCATCACCGTCGACCACGTCGGGTCGCTCTTCTCGATGCGCCCGGAGACGAAGACCTTGTCCTGGAACACCAGGTAGACGGCCCGCGGGTCCAGCGGCCCCGGAAGATGGTTCGCAGCGACAAGGGCCAGCTCGTAATCGTCGTAGATCACGTAGGCCGAGGCGAGGCCGGCATAGGCGTTGAGCCGAGTCGTGCCGATCGAGTGGTCGTGGTACCAGCCGAGCCGCGCCCCCTGGTTGTTCGGGTAGTAGTGCTCGGCCTCGCCGCGGGGCACGTGTCTGCCCGGCCGCAGGACCTGGTTGTTGATGAAGCTGGGCCCCTTGTGGCCGTCGGGATCCCACCAGGCGTGCGGCCCGCCATCGCTCGTCCAGGGAACCAGACCGCCGTGGAGGTGCACGGCGGCGCGGTTGTCCTGGTTCTCCGTGCCCATGATCGTCCGGTCGACGGGCAGGATGTGGCGGGCCGGAAGGTGGTTACGGAACGTGATCTGGACGGGAGTGCCCCGCTTGGCCGCGATGATCCCGCCGAGGTGCCGGAAGCTCTCCGCACCTCCCTGACCGTAGCCCCACAGCCGGGTCGCATACGGCAGGTCCGGATGGAGCTGGTCGGCGAACTGGCGAATCCCGATGGTGTAGTGGGTGACCCCCGGCTGCCACCAGGGCTTCGCGTGGGTATCCGGCTGGGCGACCGGGATCCCCGCACCGCCGACGCCGCGCAGCGGCTGGATGAACTTGCGGAGCCTGTCAGTCCTGGAGTGGGCGACGACCGCCGACGTCTCCGAGAGCCACCGAACGGGCACCACAAGACCGGCGCCGGCAATCGCTCCTGCCTTCAGCAACGTCCTTCTTGAAAGACGCGTGGTCAACACCGGACGCTCCTTCGCGCGACGATCCCTTGAAGGCCAGGCCATAACCCAGCGGCGCGCGCCGGATCAAGACCGCACAACATTGCGCCACTTCGGCCCGTGGCCGGGTCATCGTAGCCGCTCGGAACCCGTCCGGACCCGGGGACGTCGGGCCGACCGACGATGCTAGACTCGCCCGGCCTCACCCAAGCCGTCCGGAGGTGGCCCCCGAGCGTGGAGGACCCTCGACCGAGCGCGGCCGTCGACGACCCGGCCCAGCGCCGGGACCTGATCCTCATCGAGCGCGCCCGCGAGGGTGACCTCGGCGCGTTCAACGACCTCGTCGAGCTGTACCAGGACCAGCTCTTCGCGCTCGTCGCGCGGATGGTCCCCGACCGCGACCAGGCGTCGGACGCCGTCCAGGAGGCGTTCTTCTCGGCCTACCGGAACCTCGCCGGGTTTCGAGGCGGGAGCGTCCGCTCGTGGCTCAACCGGATCTGCGTCAACGCGGCGATGGACGCCCAGCGCGCCCGCCGGCGCCGGCCCGTCCAGCCGTATCCCGAGCTCGAGGACGAGAGCTGGCAGCCGCCGGCCGGCGAGGAGGCCGACCCCGAGCGCCAGGTCATGACCGCCGAGCGCGAGCGGGTCCTCACCGACGCCCTCGCCCGGATCACCGATGATCAGCGCGACGCGATCGTCCTCTTCGACGTCCAGGGCTACGACTACGCCGAGATCGCCGCGATGACCGGTGTCTCGCTCGGGACGGTCAAGTCGCGGATCCACCGCGGCCGGCTCGCCCTGCGCGGTCTCCTCGAGGACCGGATGGAACTGTTCCGTGGCTGAGGTCGTCTGAACGCCGTGCCTTCCAACGCTCACGTCAGCCCCGATCACGACGAGGAGCTCGTCGCGCGCCTCGCCGTGGACGACCTCCCGGCCGGCAGTCGCGACGACCTCCGCGCCCGGGCCCAGGTCGCCGACTGCCCCGCCTGCGCCGAGCTCCTCGCCGACCTCCGTGCGATCGCCGCCGCGACCGCGGAGCTCCCGGCGCCGCGCCGCACCCGCGACTTCCGACTGACCGAGGCCGACGCCGCCCGGCTCCGACCGGCCGGCTGGCGTGGCCTCGTCGCCCGGTTCGGCTCGCCGAGCTTCGCCTTCACCCGGCCCCTCGCGGCCGGCCTCGCGACGCTCGGGATCGCCGGCCTCCTGTTCGCCACGATCCCGCTCGGCCTGCCCGGGACAACCTCGCTCGCCCCGGAGCGCGTGCTGAGCACGGTCGGCAACTCGGTCGGGAGCCAGGACTCGAGCGGCGCGTACGCAACCGCTGCCCCGGCGGTGCTGTCACCGGCGGCGAGCGCCGCGGCCGCGCCGGTCGCTGCGCCGGAGGCATCGGCCGAGGTTCGCGCCCCGACCGGAGCCGCCACCCCGGCTCCGACGGCCCCGGCCGCCGCGCAGAGCTCGGGACCCGGGGTCGCCGTCGAGGGTGGCGGCACGAAGGCCACCGGCCCGACCTCCGCCCCGGCCCCGGCCACCGGCTCGGCCCTCGGCGAGGCTCCGACCGACACCGGCAGCCGCGAAACGACCGCCGCCGGCGGACCGTCGGCGCTCGTCGTCGTCTCGATCGTCCTGCTCGCCGCCGGCATCGGGCTCGGCGCCCTCCGGATCGCTGCCCGACGGTTCGGCTGAGGTCGTCGCCGAGCCTGAGCGAGGGTCCCGCCGGGTACACTCAGGGGGTCCACACCGACCCCTCCGAGGCTCGCCGATGGAACGCCTGATGCTGCTCGACGGCAACGGGCTCATCTACCGCGGATACTTCGCCCTCCCCCCGCTCACGACGTCGAAGGGCGAGCTCGTCAACGCGGTGTTCGGCTTCTGCAGCATCGTCCTGCGTGGCTTCCAGGACATCCGGCCCGACTACGTCGCGGTCGCCTTCGACCTGTCCGGACCGACGTTCCGCCACGAGAAGTTCGCCGACTACAAGGCCACCCGGCTGCGGATGCCCGACGACCTGCGCGACCAGTTCCCGAAGGTGCGCGAGGTCGTCAAGGCGCTCCGGATCCCGGTCTACGAGCTGGCCGGCTACGAGGCCGACGACGTCATCGGGACGCTGACCGTCCAGGCCGAGCGCGAGGGCCTCGACACGACGATCGTGACCGGCGATCTCGACATGCTCCAGCTCGTCACCGACCGGACGCGCCTGATGACGACGCGGTCGGGCGTCCAGAACACGATCATCTACGACCCGGCCCGGATCGAGGAGCGCTACGGCCTCGCGTCGGCCCAGATGATCGACTTCAAGGCGCTCAAGGGCGATTCGACCGACAACATCCCGGGCGTGCCCGGCGTGGGCGAGAAGACGGCCGCCAAGCTCATCCAGACCTGGGGCAGCCTCGAGGGCGTGTTCGAGCATGTCGACGAGGTCACGCCCGAGAAGCTCCGGGCCGCGCTGACCGAGGCGCGCGAGCGGGTCCTCGACAGCCGCGAGCTGATGACGATCGTCCGCGACCTCCCCGTCGAGCTCGACCTCGACGCCGCCCGGCTCGGCGACTACGACCGCGAGGAGGTCATCCGCCTGTTCCGCGAGTACGAGTTCCGGACGCTCATCGAGCGGCTCCCGGCGCTCACCGGCGAGCGGGCCGACGAGACGGTCGAGGCGCTCCGGAGCGCCGATGGCGGCGAGCCGATCCGGGCGGCCCAGGTCGGCGACCGCCCGGTCGGCTGGGGGCCGGCCCCGGCCGGCGGCGCTCGCGGCGGGTCGAGAGCCGGCGGCGGCTCGCTCGTGGGGGAGGGGACAGGTCTCCAGCTGTCGCTCGACTTCGGCGCGGTCGAGGGATCGGCGCGCGAAGGGGTCGCGCCGAGCGGATCGGGCCCGACGATCCGGGCAGCCGGCGGACCCGTGGAGCCCGCGGGGGACCTGCCGACGGCGCTCGCGGCGGCCATCGCCGATCCCGGCGGCCGGATCGAGCTCGCGGCAGGCGATGCGATCGACGGCCTCGAGCCGTGGCTCGCGGACCAGCCAGCCGTCGGCGCGGCGGTCGTCCTCGACGACCCCCGGCCGCTCGCCGGGATCGCCCAGGCGCTGGCCGTCGCGGGCCCCGACGGGCGGACGGTCGCGGTCGCCGGCCCGGACGACGCGGCCCGCCTCCGCCACCTCGTCGAGCGGCTCGGGACGCCGCTCGTCGCCCACGAGGTGAAGCCGCTCCTCGTCGCGCGCTTCGCGGAGGCGCCCGGCTCCCGCCCGACGGCGGTCGACTTCGACACCCAGATCGCGGCCTACATCCTCAACGCGAGCCTGCGCAGCCAGACGATCGCCGACGTGGTCGCCGAGCAGCTCGACCTGATCCTGCCGCCGGCCGCCGAGCTGCCGCCGTTCGCCCGGGCCGGCCTCGAGGCGCTCTCGGCGATCGCCGCCCGCGACCCGCTCGCGACCGCCCTCGTGCGCGAGGACCTCGACCGGCTGTTCCGCGAGATCGAGCTGCCGCTCATCCCGGTGCTGGCCCGGATGGAGGCGGTCGGGGTGGCCCTCGATCGCGAGGCGCTGGCCGCGCTGGACGTCGAGTTCCGGGCCGAGATCGAGCGGCTCGAGGGCGAGATCTACGCGAGCGTCGGCCACGAGTTCAACCTCGGCAGCCCGAAGCAGCTCGAGCAGGTCCTGTTCTTCGAGCTGAACCTGCCCAAGGGCAAGCGGACGAAGACGGGCTACTCGACCGACGCCTCCGTGCTCGAGGAGCTTCGCGCGGCCCACCCGATGGTCGACGGGCTGCTCGAGTGGCGGACCTACACCAAGCTGCGCTCGACGTACGTCGAGGCGCTGCCGACGCTGATCGCCTCGGACGGGCGGCTCCACACGACCTTCCACCAGGCCGTCGCCGCGACCGGACGCCTGTCGTCGTCCGACCCGAACCTCCAGAACATCCCGATCCGGACGCCGCTCGGCCGGCGGATCCGGCGGGCGTTCGTGGCCGGCTCGCCCGACGCTGACGCCTCGTCGCCGCCGACTACTCGCAGATCGAGCTCCGGATCCTCGCCCACGTGTCGGGCGACGAGCACCTCCGCGACGCGTTCGCCCGGGGCGCCGACATCCACCGCGAGACGGCCGCCCGGGTGCTCCACAAGGCGCCCGAGGAGGTGACCGCCGACGAGCGCTCGATGGCCAAGATGGTCAACTTCGGGATCGCCTACGGGATGAGCGACTTCGGCCTCTCGACCCGGGCCGGGATCCCGCGCAAGGAGGCCCAGGACTTCATCAACACCTACTTCGCGACGTACTCCGGGATCAGCTACTACATGCTCCACATCAAGGAGACCGCCCGGACCCAGGGATACGTGTCCAGACGCTCCTCGGGCGGAAGCGCCAGATCCCCGAGCTCCAGGCCCGCAACCCGAGCCTCCGCGCCGCCGGCGAGCGGATGGCGATCAACATGCCGATCCAGGGCACGGCCGCCGACATCATCAAGATCGCGATGATCCGGCTGGCCGAGCGGATGCGCCGACGAGGGCTTCCGGGCCCGGCTCCTGCTCCAGGTCCACGACGAGCTCCTGCTCGAGGTCCCGCGCGACGAGATCGACCGGCTCGTCCCCGTCCTGCGCTCGACGATGGAGTCGGCGCTGGCCGCTCGACGTGCCGCTGACCGTCGACGTCAAGGTCGGCGACGACTGGGAGTCGATGACCCCGCTGACCCGGGCGGATGCCGCCGCATCCGAGGCCGATGAGCCGATCGAGGCGCCGATCGCCGGTGCCTGAGCTGCCCGAGGTCGAGACCGTCGCCCGCGACCTCCGGCCGCGCCTGGTCGGGGCGACGATCGTCGGCGCCCGCTGCTCGTGGGCCCGGACGCTCCGGACGCACGACCCGGAGGCGTTCGCGGCGGCGGTCGCCGGCCGGCGCGTCGAGGCCGTCGGGCGGCGGGCCAAGCTCGTCGTCGTCGAGCTGTCGGGCGATGCGGTCCTGACGATCCATCTCAAGATGACCGGCCAGCTGTTCGTCGTTCCGGCCGCGGCGCCGGTCGACCCGTACGTCCGGCTCGTCCTCGAGCTCGACGACGGGCGCGAGCTCCGCTTCCGCGACATCCGCAAGTTCGGCAAGGTCGGCCTCTACCCGCGCGACCCGGTCACCGGCGAGCCGGTCGACCGAGCCCGGCGGCGCGGCGGTCTTCGCCGGGCACGGTCCCGAGCCGCTCGATCCGGCCTTCACCCTGCGCGCCTTCCGGACCCGGCTGCGCGGTCGCCGGGGCCGGCTCAAGCCGCTCCTCCTCGACCAGGGGTTCCTCGCCGGGGTCGGCAACATCTACGCCGACGAGGCGCTCTGGACGGCGCGGCTGCACCCGCTCCGCTCGGCGGCCAGCCTGCGCCCCGCCGACGAACGACGCCTGTACGCGGCGATCCGCTCGATCCTGGCCGAGGCGGTCGAGCGACGCGGCTCGTCGATCGACGACTACACCGCGCCCGACGGCGACGGGGCGATGCAGGAGCAGCTCAACGTCTACCAGCGCGCCGGCGAGCCCTGTCCGCGCTGTGGCCGTCCGATCCGGCGGATCGTCATCGGGGCGCGGGCGACCCACTTCTGCTCGTGGTGCCAGCGCCTGCCGGCCGCCGACCGTCGGGCGGCGAGGCGGATCCTGGCCACGATGTCGGGCGGGGGCGCCGACCGCGGGTCGCGGCGCGGCCGGCGCTGGACGGAGCTCCCGGGCGAGGGCGGTCTCGGGCTGACCCCAGCCGAGGCGGAGCGGGCGGCGCTCGGGCCCGGGCGGATCGCACGAAGCGGGCGGCCGCCGGTCGTCGCGCGGCGGCCCGGGCCGCGATGCAGGCGACGGAGCCCGGGGCGACGGCCGCGCGGTGAGCCTGCTCCGGATCGAGGGGGTCACCCGCGAGATCGGCACGTTCGTCATCCTCGACGCGGTCACGGTCGCCGTGGCGGTCGGCGACCGGATCGGGCTCGTCGGGCCGAACGGGGCAGGGAAGACGACCCTCCTCCGGCTGGCGGCGGGTCTCGACGAGCCCGACCGCGGCACGGTCCACCGGAAGCGCGGCCTGAGCCTCGGACTGCTCGCCCAGGAGGCCCATTTCGACGCGGCGTTCATGGCGGCGCCCGACCTCCGGACGGCCGTCCGGACCGGCGCGGCCCACCTCGACGCGATGGCGACCGAGCTGGCCGAGCTCGAGCGGAGCCACCGGGTCACCGAGCCCGTCTACGCCGACCTCCAGCACCGCTACGAGGTGCTCGGCGGCTACACGCTCGACCAGCGGGTCGACGCCACCCTGTCGGGGCTCGGCTTCGGGCGGGACGAGTGGACCCGGCCACCCGCCGCGCTGTCGGGTGGGGAGCAGACGCGTGCCGCGCTCGCCCGCCTCGTCGTCGCCGACCCGGAGCTGCTCATGCTCGACGAGCCGACGAACCACCTCGACCTCGACGCGCTCGAGTGGCTCGAGGAGCACCTCCGCCGCCGGCACGGCTCGCTCATCGTGGCCAGCCACGACCGGGCGTTCCTCGACGCCACGGTGACCCGGATCTGGGAGCTCCGCGATCGGCGCCTGACGGCGTTCCGCGGGCGACTACAGCCACTACCGTCGCCAGCGCGACGAGCGCGATGCCCGGCTCGGCAAGGACGTCGAGAGCCAGGCCGAGGCGATCGCCCGCGAGCGCGAGCTCGTCCAGCGCTATCGGAGCCACCGCAAGTTCGCCAAGATGCACGAGCACGAGGCCCGCCTCGAGCGGCTGGAGGACGCCCGGATCGAGACGCCGCGGGCCGGCCGGCGGCTCAAGCTCGGGACGTCGTCGCTGACCGGTGCCGGTCCCGCCCGCTCCGGTGAGATCGTCGTCCGGGCGGAGGACCTCGTCGTCGGCTACCTCCCGCGTCAGCGCCACGACCAGACGGCCGCGCCGGCGGTCGTCGCCACGATCCCGTTCCTGGCGGCCCAGCGGGGTGAGCGGATCGGGATCGTCGGGCCGAACGGAGCCGGCAAGACGACCCTCCTGCGGACGATCGCCGGGGAGCTGCCGCCGCTCGACGGAACGCTCACGATCGGCGGTGGCGTATCGATCGGCTACCTCGCCCAGCTCCGGGGCGCGGCGATCCCGGGGGCGACCGTGCTCGATGCGCTCCTCGAGGCGATCCCGATCACGCCGGGCGAGGCGCGCGGCTACCTCGCCCGCTTCCTGTTCCGGGGCGACGACGCGTTCAAGGAGGTCCGCTCGCTGTCCGGCGGGGAGCGCTCGCGACTCGAGCTCGCGCTGCTCGGGGTCCTGCCGGCCAACCTGCTGCTCCTCGACGAGCCGACGAACCATCTCGACATCCCCGCCCGCGAGGCGATCGAGACGTTCATGCACGAGACCCCGGCCACGCTCCTGGTCGTCAGCCACGACCGGAGGCTGCTCGAGACCGTGTGCGATCGGCTGTGGGTCGTCGACCGGGGAGCGGCCGCCCCGTTCGACGGCGGCTACCGGGCGTGGCGGGCGGCGATCAGCGACGGCTGGACGGTGGCCGGGGCGATCGAGGCCGAGGCGCGCCGCCTCCGGACCGGTGGCCGGCCGGTGGCCGGGACGGTCGTGACGGGGAAGACGTCCGTGCCCTCGTCGGCCGCGACCGGCTCGTCGAACGGGTCGCGCCGGACCCCCGCGCCGGCGGGGGTCGCCACCGCACCAGGACCGGCCCGCGTGGCTCGACCCGGCTCACGTCCGGCGCGACTGTCCAAGGACGCCTACCGCCGGCAGCGGGCCGCGCTCGACGCCGAGCTGACCCGGCTCGGGCTGCGCAAGAACCACCTCGAGCTCGCGATGGCCGACCCTGCCGTCGCGGCCAACTTCGTCGAGCTCCGCCGGATCACGAGCGAGCTGGCCGACGTCTCGGCGGCGCTCGAGGCGGCCGAGGAGTCCTGGCTCGAACTCGAGGAGCGCGCGCCGTGAACCCTCGGGCCGATGGCGTCGCGGAGCCCTGCCCCGGACCCAGGAGCGCCGCGTGACGGCGCGGCGGACCGTCCGGATCGGGCTCACCGGTCCGATCGGCTGCGGCAAGTCGACGGTCGCGGCCCGGCTGGCCGAGCACGGCGCCGTCGTCATCGACGCGGACCGCCTGGCGCGCGAGGTGACCGAGCCGGGCGAGCCGGCGCTCGCCGAGATCCTCACCCGCTTCGGTCCGGGCATCCTCGCCCCGGACGGCCGCCTCGACCGGGCGGCGCTCGGGCGGCGGGTCTTCGACGATCCGGTGGAGCTCCGCGCGCTCGAGGCGATCACCCATCCCGCGATCCGGCCGCGCCTGCTCGCCGCGCTCGATGCCGCGGACGGCACCGGTGCACCGGCCGTCGTGCTGGAAGCGATCCGGCTCGTCGAAGGGGGCTACGTCGACCTGCTCGACGAGGTCTGGCTGATCGTCTGCACCGAGCGGGCCCAGCGCGAGCGGCTCGCCGGGCGGGGCGTCGTTCCCGCGGACGCGACCCGCCGGATCGAAGCGCAGTCCGCCCTCGTCGCGCGGGCACGGCCGACGGCGACCCGCGTCCTCGACACCAGCGGCGACCTCGCCATCACGCGCGCCGCGGTCGACGCGGCGTGGGAGGCCGCCCTCCGCGGCCCCGACGGGACGAGGGCCTGATCGCTAGGGCGCTTCGGTCGGTCCCGGGGTCGGGGAGGGCTTCGGCGACGAGGTCGGGGCGGGGGCGACCGGGCCCCGGCCGGGCGGGTATGGCTGCGGGATCGGCAGGCCGTAGCGCTGGATGATCAGGTTCGTCGTCTCGCCGAGGTGCGACGCGTCGACGGTCCGGCCGTCGTCCGGGGGTCGCAGCGCCAGGCTGAAGGCGGCCGCCCCGCTCGCCTGCAGGTGACTGATCTCCTCGGCCATCGCGGCCGGGACCTTCATCACGTAGAACGTGCTCGACTTGGCCAGCACGACGAGGTCCTGGTAGGTGATCTTGGTCGACTTGTCCGTGTAGTACCGGCCGGTCGCCGCGAGGTCGTCCGGGATGGCGACGGTCGTCGTGACGAACACGTCGACGGTGTCACCGGGCCGGACGAGCCCGCCGACCGCCCGGTCGTCGGGAACCGTCAGCGAGACGGCTCGCCAGGCCTCGCTGTCGGGGCTGATCGTCTCGCCCGGCTCGAGGATCGAGAACTGGCCGCCCTGGGCCTGCGAGGCCAGGAAGTTGGCGTAGATCGGCTGGCCCTCGAGGATCGAGACGCCCGGAATGAGCCCGATGACCTTGGTCGGATCGCTGAAGACCCCCTGCTCGTTCGTGGGGTCGACCGGAACCTCGCGGACCGCCACGTCGGACGCCTCGATCGGCTTCCGCGCCGGGATCGGACGGGTGGCCACGACGATCGACGCCGTCGGGCCGGACACGGCGGCCTGCTGCTGGGCCTGGCTGATCAGGAAGAACGCGGCACCACCGGCGACGACCGCGAGGATCAGGCCCATGACGATGACGAACCGACCACGCCGGTTCTCGTTGAACTCCATCTCCATCCGGTTGGAGCCCTCCAGGGTGCCGGCCCGCGGGCCGGGTCAGGTCCGAGCCGCGGTCCGACCGGGCGCGCGTCCGGCGGTCGTCGTCTCGGTGGGTCGATAGTGGCGCCCGGCGGCCGTCCGACCAATTCGTCGGAAGTACCAAGCCGGCGTCCCGATCGGCGCCCTCGCGGGTCGTCGATTCAGGGGAGGACCAGGTGGACCGGGTTGCCCCGGATCGAGACCTGCCAGGTCGTCGTGTCGGTCGTCGTGCTGTCGAACGAGTAGCGGATCTTCCACCAGCCGCCGAGCGTCCCGGCGGGCTCGCCGGGCGGCAGTGGTGCCGCGTACGTCTTGGGCAGCGGGATGGTCAGGGTGACCCACGAGTTGTTGTACTGGCCGGTGCCGTTGATCGTCGTCCGCAGCGAGGTCACGTTCGTCCCGCTCTTCGACCCCGCCGCGTTCGCGTCGGCCGTGTAGCTGAAGGTCGCCGGCGTGTACCCGGTCGCGGTCGGCTTGAGGACCTCGATGCTCGAGTTGCCCGACGCGTCGCCCGGGTCGAACAGCTGGACGACCATCGTCTTGCCCGCGTGGACGGCCTCGATCCGGCCCAGGTAGAAGAGGGTCGTCCCGTTGGCGACGTTGGCATAGATGATCATCTTGCCGAGGCCGTAGACGTAGGCCTTGTGGGTCGGGTCGGTGCTCACCGCCCGGAGGGCCCACATGTTCTCGGCGCTCGTCCCCTTCTGGTCGTTGAGGTTCGACTGGTTCGTCGTCGTGACCTGGAGCCGGTAGGTCCCCGGGGTGGTCACCGTCGTGAACGTCCACCAGCGGTTGTGGTAGACGTCGGTCGTGCAGTCGGGCAGGCTCCAGAACGCGTGGCCCGGCCAGGTGGCCGAGTTCTCCCGGTACGTCGCGCTCTTGTCGACCTGGCGCTTGCTCTCGAAGAGCGTGCCGCTCGAGGCGACGACCACGTCGTCGCTGTAGTCGAGCGGGGTCATCGCCGGGTCCGACCAGAGCGTGTAGTAGGTCGACACCGCCGGCCAGCCGGGCTGGTCCCACGCGATCCAGTGGTCGCCGGTGCCCTTCTGGTCGTCGACCGCGCAGAACGTCGGATCGTACAGGTCGATGTTGGTGGCCCCGGCCCCGGCCGGGACGTCGATCGCGTACTGGTAGCCGTTCTGGTCGTACTGGCCGTTCTGGGTCGGGTTGGGGTTGTAGAACGTTCCGTAGGCGTCGCCGGCCGAACGGTTCGTGCCCTGGGCCTCGGCGGCGGCCCAGAAGTAGCCGGTGTTGTCGCCGTACGTGCTCAGCGGGCTGCCCATCGGGACCGGCAGGGTGTACTCGGCGGTCGCGACCCGCGACACGCGGACGGTGCTCATCCCGATGATCCGCAGGAAGTACGTCTGGAAGCTCCTCGTGACCGTGACGTCGAGTCGCCGGTTCGACTCGAGGTTCACCGACGGGGTGACGACCGCCCCGGTCGACGTGGAGTAGCCGTTCTTGGCCGCCTCGGCGACGGCCCGGCTGGAGGCCGTCGGGAAGTCGCCCGGCATCCACGGCACGCCGGCCAGGGCCGCGGCCTCGGCGGCATGCTGGACGTGGAGCGAGGCGTTCCAGATGTTGCCGACGTCGATGACGATCGCCAGGACCCCGAACAGGAGCGTCGCCGACATCGCGAACATGACGAGGATCTGGCCGGACCGCCGGACCCTCCGGACAGTCGACGCCGGGGCAGCCGGAGGCTCCGGTGGGCGTGGGCGCGCCCGCCGGGTGAACCCGCCGAGGGTTCCGCTCACGGGGTCGGCTCCAGGTGCATCACCGTGGTGTCGACCATCGGGATGGTGGTGTACGGCGGGTGGCCGCCGAAGAAGAGCCCGAGGAGCTGGCCCAGCGGTGTCGTCGGGTGGAAGTCGTAGCGGACCCGGACCCCGATCGAGTCGCCCTGGAGGCCGGGCACCCGGCTCGTCGCCGGCCAGCCGGCCGTGCCGATGAGGTTGCCGAACCGGTCGTACGTGTCGATCTTGCCGGTCACCGGCGCGCCGGTCGAGCTCGCCTTGAAGATCTCGATCGAGCTGATGTTCTCGATCAGGATCGGGTCGGTCAGTCCGCGCTGGACGGCCGCCAGGATCGTCGGGTCGACGGTGTTCGGGTAGGCTCCGCCGTTCCCGAGCGTGGCCCCGACCCGGGCGCCCTCACGGACGGCGTAGGCCATCGCCGTGCGGTGGTCGTAGGCCGAGCCGAACTCGAGCATGCCCATGAGGATCATGAGGAACACCGGCAGGATGAGCACGAACTCGACGAGCGCCTGCCCCCGTCGCGCCTCGCGCCCGGTCACTGCTTCGGCTCCATCCGGAGCGTCGCGCCATCCGACACCGGCCACGTCCGACCCGAGCCGAGCGGGGTAATCCCGGCGTACAGGTAGCCGATCCTGACGCCGACCACGTCGAGGCCCTCGGCCAGCGAGTCGTGCCGGTCGGCCTGCGGGTAGCCCTCGGTGCCGACGAGGCTGTACGGCTCGCTCACGTCGCCGGGACAGTCGAGTGTGCCGACGCGGACGTACTCGTTGGCGACCCCCGGGATCGGGTCGCCGTTGGCGTCGGACTTGAAGATCTTGACCGACGTCACCCGGGTCTTCTCGATGGGCGCGGTCAGGGCCCGCTCGACCGCCTTGAGGATCGAGCAGTCCGCCCCGTCGACGCCACCGGCCTGGGCCGCGGCGCTGACTCCCTGGCGGGCGGCGTACTGGACCGTGAGGATGTTGTTGTAGAGGAAACCGAACTCGAGCACGCCCATCATCAGCAGGACGAAGATCGGCAGGGTCAGGGCGAACTCCACCAGGCCCTGGCCGGTCGCCCCCGACCGTCCCGGCCCACGTCGGTGGCGCGTTCCGCCCACCATCGATGGTTCGTCCTCTCCACGTCGGCCGGGTGACGCGCCAAGGGTTCGCGCCCGCGCCATCCCGACCCCGGCCGGAGCATGCCATCGCCACCGGGCCGACCGGAGAGGTCGATTAGTCCCGAGCGGGGATCGCGTTCGTACGGGAGTGGCGCGGACGCACCGGGGTCGCGACCTCTGTCGATCCTCGGTCGATGCCCGACTTCAAGCTCGTGGCCGACTTCGAGCCGACCGGCGACCAGCCCCAGGCGATCGACCGCCTGGCCGACGGGCTGGCCCGCGGCCTGCGCCACCAGACCCTGCTGGGTGCGACCGGCACCGGAAAGACTTTCAGCATCGCCTCCGTGATAGCCCGGCACCAGAAGCCGACGCTCGTGCTCGCCCACAACAAGACCCTGGCGGCCCAGCTCTACGCCGAGTTCCGCGAGTTCTTCCCGGACAACGCGGTCGAGTACTTCGTGAGCTACTTCGACTACTACCAGCCGGAGGCCTACCTGCCCCGGTCGGACACGTACATCGAGAAGGACTCGAGCCGGAACGAGGAGATCGACAAGCTCCGCCACGCCGCGACCCACGCGCTGTTCGAGCGGCGCGACGTGATCATCGTCGCCAGCGTCAGCTGCATCTACGGCCTCGGCGCGCCGGTCGACTACGGGGCGACCATCCTCCGCCTCAAGCGAGGCGGCCAGTACCGCCGCGACGCGGTCCTCCGCCATCTGGTCGATCTGCAGTACCAGCGCAACGACCAGGCCCTCCAGCGCTCGCGCTTCCGCGTCCGCGGCGACACGCTCGAGATCGGGCCGGCCTCGGACGACCGGATCGTCCGGGTCGAGTTCTTCGGCGACGAGGTCGAGCGGATCACCGAGGTCGACCCGCTGACCGGTGAGCTGCTGGCCGAGCGGAACGACCTCAACGTCTACCCGGCGACCCACTTCGTGACCCCGGCCGACAAGCTCAAGGAGGCGCTCGTCGACATCGAGGCCGAGATGGAGGTCCGGGTCGGCGAGCTCGAGGCGCAGGGCCGGGCGCTCGAGGCGGCCCGGCTCCGCCAGCGGACGACGTTCGACCTGGAGATGATGCGCGAGCTCGGCTACTGCACCGGGGTCGAGAACTACAGCCGCCACCTCGCCCGGCGGGCCGCCGGGTCACGGCCGTGGACGCTGCTCGACTACTTCCCACCGGACTGGCTGCTCGTCGTCGACGAGAGCCACATGTCGATCCCGCAGGTCGTGGGCATGTACAAGAACGACCGGACCCGCAAGGAGATCCTGGTCGACTTCGGGTTCCGCCTGCCGTCGGCCCTCGACAACCGGCCGCTCACGTTCGAGGAGTTCGAGGCCACCGTCCGCCAGGCGGTCTACCTGAGCGCCACCCCGGGACCGTACGAGCTGGAGAAGAGCGAGCGGGTCGTGGAGCAGCTGATCCGGCCGACCGGCGTCGTCGACCCGCAGATCGCGGTCCGCCCGACCGAGGGCCAGATCGACGACCTGCTCGAGGAGATCCGGGGCCGGGTCGAGCGCGGCGAGCGGTCGATTGTCACGACGCTGACCAAGAAGATGGCCGAGGACCTCGCCGACTACCTCAAGGAGCTTGGGGTCAAGGTCCAGTATCTCCACAGCGAGGTCGACACCCTCGAGCGGGTCCAGATCCTGCGCGACCTCCGCCTCGGGGTCTACGACGTCCTCGTCGGGATCAACCTCCTCCGCGAGGGGATCGACCTGCCCGAGGTGACCCTCGTGGCGATCCTCGACGCCGACAAGGAGGGCTTCCTCCGGAGCGCCTGGTCGCTCATCCAGATGATCGGCCGGGCGGCCCGCAACATCGGCGGGGAAGTCGTCATGTACGCCGACCACGTCACCGAGTCGATGCAGGCCGCGATCGACGAGACGAACCGCCGGCGCGAGGTCCAGGTCCGCTACAACCAGGAGCACGGGATCGAGCCGACGACGATCGTCAAGGAGATCCACGACATCAACGAGCGGCTGCGGGCCGTCGCCGAGACGAGCGAGGGCTACGGCGGCGGGGCCAGCGGGCGGTACGGCGCCCGCGACCTGGGCTCGCAGAGCGTCGAGCAGGTCGAGGCCCTGGTCGCCCGGATGGAGGCCGACATGCGCGCGGCGGCCAAGAACCTCGAGTTCGAGCGGGCCGCGGTCCTCCGCGACGAGATCCAGCAGATCCGGCTCCGCGTGCTCGAGGAGGACGCCTCGGCCGATGTCGCCAGGGCCGCCGAGCGGGCGGGGCGGGCGTCGGGCGAGTCGACGGCCCGGGGAGCGGCCGGATCGCGGGCCACCTCCACGCGACGGCCAGGCCAGCGCGCGGCACCGGTCGCGGCGCCGACCCTCGAGGTCACCACCGTGACGGTGCTCCCGGCAACGGCCGAAGAGCCGGACGACGCGCTGGCCGAGCCGACGGCGGCGACCGCCTCGGACTGGCTGCCGGGCATCCGCGACGAGCACGACGACGACGGCGGCTGGCAGGCCCGCTGGCTCGACCGCCCGACCTGGGACCGAACGGTCACCCCGAACGTCATCAAGCGAACGGGAAGCAGGCCCCCTCGGCGCCGAC
>CAVPRZ010000007.1:0-35532 GCA_963708065.1 uncultured Chloroflexia bacterium | reverse complement strand
GCTCCGGCGTCGGGGTGGCGGTCGGGTCGGGGGTCGGCGTGGCGGTCGGGTCGGGGGTCGGCGTCGGATCAGGATCCGCGGTCACCGTCCGCTGGACGCGGTCGCTCAGGTTGTCACGCTCGGGCGCATCAACCGGCTCACGACACGTCCGCCACCACGCGGATGTGGTGACGACGCCGCAGATCGAGTCGGTGCCGACGTCATCGCCCTGGTAGCTGACAGAGCACGTGCCGTCGGTCCCGGTCCGGCAGGTCATGTCGGCGCCGCGCCGGTGCGGATCGTTCGGGCTGCCGCGCCGGAAGTAGAAGCGGACCTCGGTGTCCGTCCCTGGACCAGAGAAAATCTGGCCGTCGTCGTCGTAGACGGTCGCGGTCAGGGTGAACGTCGTCCCGGCGGGACCCGAGTCGGTCTCCGGCTCGACGTCGAGGGCGTGGGCCGTCTCCGGCCAATCGGCATACGCGGGCGCGGCCAGCGGGAAGGCGTAGGCGGCGAGGATGCCCGTCGCCAGCGCGACGGAGGCGATCGACCGAATGGTTGCCCTTCGGCGGCCCGGAGTCAGCATGCGTCCTGCCCGTCGTGGCCCCGACGCCGATACAGGCGGCGAGGTAGTTGCCCCGGAGACCGGAGCGGATGAGTGCGCGTGATTCATACTCGGCCGCGGGTCGCCACGAACCCGGGCTGTTGGTCACCCGGCGGCCCATGTGCGTGCGAGCACCGAGCGGCGTGGGGCGCACTGGCACCGGGGGGTCCCATCGAGGACGGATGACGATCGGGATGCCGCAGCCCACCCAGGCGCCCACATCCGCATCGGACCACCCGCCGGCAGTCGCCGGATCGCCGGTCGGCCCGACCGCCCGCCGCGGCCTGGATCGTGGTAGGTGTCGTCGAGGGGGTCTCGGCAGTTCCGCGCCGGACGCGCCCTCTTTGTCAAGGGTTCGATCCGTGGTATGTTGGACAGACCATGTACACCATCAAGCAGGCCGCCAGCCGGGCCGGTGTCTCCGTGCCGCTCCTCCGCGCCTGGGAGCGGCGCTACGGGATCGTCGACCCCGCCCGGACCGACGCGGGCTACCGACTCTACGACGACGCCTCCATCGCGCGGCTCAGGGCGATGCGACGCCTGGTCGACGACGGCTGGTCCCCGCGCGCAGCCGCGGCCACGCTTCGCACGGCCGACGCCGAGACGGTGCGGACCATCGTCGGCAGCCTGCCGACCGGGGCCGAACCGACGGACCGGGCGGACGACCTGGTCGATCGGTTCGTGACCGCCGCGGCCGACCTCGACGAGCCCAGGGTCGAGGCGGTCCTTGACGAGATGTTTGCCCTCGGGACGTTCGAGCACGTCGCCGCCGAGCTCGTGATGCCGGCGCTCGTCGCCCTCGGCGACGCGTGGGCGGCCGGGCGGGTCGACGTCGCGGCCGAGCACGCCGCGAGCCACGCCGTCCTGCGCCGGCTCGGCACGGCCTTCATTGCGGCCGGCCGTCCGCCGCACGAGCGCGACCTGGTGCTCGTGGGACTCCCGCCGGGTGCCCGCCACGAGCTCGGCGCGCTGGCCTTCGGCATCGCCGCGCGGCGCGCCGGCCTGCCGCTCGTCTACCTCGGGCCGGACCTGCCGGTCCAGGACTGGATCGAGGCGGCGGTCCACCTCGCCGCACGGGCGGCGGTCATCGGCGTGGTGACGCCGGCGGACGTCGATCCGGCCCGGCGAGTCGCCGCGGCGCTTCACGCCGCGCGCCCCAGCCTGCTCATCGCCTTCGGAGGCCGGGCAGCACCGAGCGGCTCGGCCAGGGACGGCGCGATCCGGCTGCCGGCCGAGCTGCCGGCGGCCGTCGACGCACTCCGGGCCGCGTTGGAACCGGCCCGGGTTCCGGGCACCGATCGCTGACCGGACGCCCGATCGTGGTCAGGCGAGGCCGCGTCGCTTCTCGAGGACGATCTGCTGGTCCTGGCACAGGCCGGTCGCGAACCCGGCCTCGCTCAGCGCGAGGTAGTACTCCCACATCCGGATGAAGCGCTCGTCGAAGCCCTGCGACCGGACCGCGTCGAGCTCGGCGAGAAACCCGGAGCGCCAGGCCGCCAGCGTCCGGACGTAGTGGGCGCCGATGTCCTGGCTGCTCGTGATGAGCAGGTTCGTCCGGCGCGTCGCCCGCTCGATCACGGCCAGCGACGGGAGCAGGCCGCCCGGAAAGATGTAGGTCTGGATCCAGTTGGCCCCGCGCCGCTGCGGCTCATACGCCACGTCGGGGAAGGTGATGACCTGGAGGCTCATCTTCCCACCGGGGGCCAGAGCCCGGTCGCAGGCCTCGAAGAACGTCTCGAAGTACTCCGCCCCGACGGCCTCGAGCATCTCGATCGAGACGACGGCGTCGTAGGTGCCGTCCACCTCGCGGTAGTCACGGAGCTCGACCCGGACGCGATCCTCCAGGCCGGCGGCCCGGACGCGGGCCATGGCGAGGTCACGCTGGGCGTTCGAGATCGTGATCGTCGTGACCCGACAGCCAAGCTCTCCCGCCGCGTAGAGCGCGAAGCCGCCCCAGCCGGTCCCGATCTCGAGGACGTGCATCCCGGCGGCGAGCCCGGCCCGCTCCGCCATGACCCGGTACTTGTTCCGCTGGGCATCGGCGAGCGACTGGTCCGGAGAGGCGAACACCGCGCAGGAGTAGGTCATCGTCTCGTCGAGGAACAGGCGGTAGAAGTCGTTGCCGAGGTCGTAGTGGGCGGCGATGTTCCGCCGGCTCTGGTCCACCGAGTTCCGTCTGAGCCGGTGGGCGATGGTGCGCGGAACCTGGAGCGGGACGCGCCACCACCCGGCGGACAGCGCGAGCGCCTCCCGGTTCAGAGCCGCCAGGCGGAGCAGGCGGGGCATGTCGGGACTGCTCCAGTGGCCGTCCATGTAGGCCTCCCCTGCCCCGGTCTCCCCGCCGAGGAGCATCCGGGCGAGGGCTGCCGTGTCGTGGATGTGCATCTCCGCCGTCGGCTGCGACCGCGGGCGCCCGAAGGCGTGGCGCGACCCGTCGGGCAGGACGATCGTCAGCCGCCCCACCCTGATCCGCCGGGCGACCGCCTGCGTCAGGCGCCAGGCCGTCTGCTCGAGCAGCGCGCGGGATCCGGCCGCCGGTCGGATCCCGGTCGATCCCTGGCTCATGAGGCGACCGGGCGATGGCGGCGGAACCGGACGCCGCGCAGCCAGAGCCGAAGGGCGTGCCAGTGGATCAGCCCGATCGTCTTGTGCGTCACCAGCGGGTGGCGCAGGAGCAGCCGGCCCAGGTTGGCGTCGGTCAGCGGGATGCGCTCGAGGACCAGGCTCGTGGTCAGGAGCGGCTGCCCGGCCTCGCGCTCCTCGATCGCGATCCGCAGCCCCGCATCGCCATCCCTGACGTGGACGCTGTAGCTCGCCTCCATGTCGATGAACGGCGAGACGTAGAAGGCCTTGTCCATCGACGCGACGAAGGCGGCACCCTCTCGCTCCGGCTGGAGGGTGTAGAGGTGCCGCTCGCCGAACGTGTTGTGGACCTCCACGACGACCACCCGCAGCACCCCCGATCGATCGCGACACAGATAGAAGCTGGCGGGGTTGAAGACGTAGCCGAGGATGCGCAGGTTGGTCACGAGCGTCACCCCCCAACCCGCGGCGTCGATGCCCCCATCTCGCAGGTGGGTCCGGATCGCGGCGTCGATGTCGGTAGCCGGCTCGGGCAGGTGGTCCGCGTCGCGGAACGTGACGACGTTCCTGCGGTTCCGGCTGACCAGGCGGAGCGACCCGATGACGCGGTCCAGCTCGCCCAGGTCGAGGGCGAAGTAGTAGACCGAGTGCTCGAGCTCGTAGGCGCGCGGGCGGACCCGCCGATGGCGGACCTTGCCGACGAGGAGGGACGAGCTCATGCCGCCTGCTCGATCGCAGCGTCCGCGATCAACTCGGCGACCTCGAAGCCGGAGCGGCAGCCGTCCTCGTGGAAGCCATAGCCGAGATGGGCGCCGGCGAACCAGGTGCGCCGATGTCCCTGCAGGGCTCGCAGCCCGGCCTGTGCGTCGAGCGTGCTGAAGGTGTAGAGCGGGTGGCTGAACGCCCGCTCGACGATCACGCGTTCGGGGCGGATCTCCCGGCCCGGGTTGACCGACACGCAGTACTCGACCGGACCTGGGAGCGCCTGGAGCCGGTTCATGTGGTAGGTCATCGTCAACGCCTCGCCCGGACGGCGGCAGTCGACCGTGTCGATGTTCCACGATCCCCAGGCCCGGCGGCGCGCCGGCAGGATCCCCGCGTCGGTGTGGAGCACGACCTGGTTGGTCGAGTACTCGAACGCCCCGAGCGTGCGCCGCTCGCGCTCGTCCGCGTCGGCCAGCAGCGCGAGCGCCTCGTCCGCGTGGACGGCGATGACCGCGCCGTCGAAGCGCTCCGACCGACCGTCCGTCGTCCGGATCGTGACCCCGAACGGGCCGCGAACCACGGCGCCGACCGCGGTTCCCGTCCGGACGGCTCCGGCCGGGAGGCGACTCGACGATCCGGCGCACGTAGCTGTGCGAGCCACCCCGGATCGTGCGCCACTGGAGCGAACGGCGACGGCCGATGAGCCCATGGTTGTCGAGGAAGCGGAGGAGGTAGTCGATCGGGAACTCGAGGATCCGGTCCGCTGCCGTCGACCAGACGGCCGACGTGATCGGGACCAGGAAGTGGTCCCGGAAGCCGCGCCCGTAGCCGCGCTCGTCCATCCACTCGCCGAGGGTCGTTCGCGAGGGCTCGGTGTCGAGGGTCCGTCGGGCGTCCCGATAGAACCGGCCGATGTCGGCGAACATCCGCCAGTGGACCGGGCGTCCGAGCGTCGCCGGATCGGCGAAGAAGCCACGGGCTCCCCGCGAGCTGAAGGCGATCCCGCACGACCGGCAGGCCGACCCGAGCGACATGTCGCTGGCCTGCGTCTCGACCCCGAGCTCGGCCAGGAGTCCGACGAACCGCGGGTAGGTCTTCTCGTTGTAGACGATGAAGCCCGTATCGACCGGCACCGGCCCATCCGGCGTGTCGACGACGACGGTCCTCGTGTGACCCCCGGCAAGCGGATCCTGCTCGAAGACCGTGACGTCGTGGTCGTGGCGGAGGGCGTAGGCGGCGGTCAGGCCGCTGATGCCGGCCCCGATGACCGCGATGTTCACGCGACGTCCCGCCGGGCCGCGTCGGCCCGCTCGTCGAGCGCGCGCTCCATCCCGTCGCGCGCGTCGCGAGCGATCCTGGCGAACGCCCCGCCGGCGAAGGGCTCGGCCAGGCGAAGCAGGCCACGCAGGCGGATGTCGGCGATGTAGTCGATCCGCGTCCCGGCGTCCGTCGACTCGAACCGGATGTCATCGGTCGCGAGGACCCCGGAACCCTCGCCGACGAGCACGACCCGGGACGGCGGAGCGAGGAACGTGATCCGGTACTCCATCGGGACGACCCGTCCGCGCCGTCGGATGCCGAGGCGGTAGCGGGCGCCGACCCCGAGCGGGCCGTCGTCGAGCCGCTCGGAGGATGCGACCCCGGGGTCCCACTGGCTCGAGTTGGCGAAGTCGGCGACGAACCCGAAGGCCGCCTCGATGTCCAGGCTGGTTTCGATCTGCTCGCGCAGGACGGGCATGGCCGTGCTCCAACTGGTCGGGTGCCGGGCATCGGGGACGTCGTCCGCCGCGTCATCCGTTCATTGTTTGTCCAATGTTCCAGCACATCATCCATCACCATTGCCCAGTCTGTCAAACGTCTGTCGAATGTTTGTGCCGTGTCAGGCGGCCCATCGGGACCGAGGGGCTGGCGACCCAGGTCGGTCCACACGGTTCACGCCACGGGGGGTGTGGCAGCTGGTTGCGAGACCTCCGGCCGTCTCGAGCAGGTCCTCGCCTCACCGCTCGCCCGCCGCGGCTGGGCGATTCGGAGCGGCCTCGGGGTCTACCTCGCGATCGCCGTCATGACCGCGATCGTCGCGCTGGGCATCTTCGTCGGCGCCCTGGCCGCGGGCAGCGACGCCGTGACGCCGGCTGCCGGGACGGTCGTCATGGGCCTGTATGCCGCGGCCCTCGTCGGTATCGGCATCGCGATCGGTGGCGTCTTCAGGGCGTCGATCGCCGGCGAGATCGTCGCGGTCGTCGTCGTCGTGACGTACCTCAGCGACATCCTCGCGCCGGCGCTCAAGCTGCCCGACTGGTTCCACCAGCTGGCGCTGACCGCCCACCTCGGCCAACCGATGATCGGGAACTGGGACTGGGCCGGGATGGGCGCCTGCGTCGTTCTCGCCGCCGGCGGTCTCGCCCTGGCGGGCTGGGGGATGCGCCGCCGGGACATCGCCGCTTGAGTGGTGGATCGGGCGTACGTATCGGTGTGGCCCGGGCGAGGCCTTACCGACCGGCCCGCGCCGCCGGCCGCACCGCTCATCTCTCCGCGTCCGACGCCTCATCCAGCCGCCGCAGCACGAGCAGCGCGTCGATCTGACCGCGCCCTGGCGCCGGCACGCGCCGGACGACACCGGCTTGGTCGGTCGCGAATCGCCCGTCTGCCTCGATCAGCTCGCGGGCCAGCTCGTCGGCGCTGAAGAGCCGGTCAGGATCCTGCGGCCCGCCGACTCCCTCGGTCAGGTTGGTTCGGTCGTGCCCGACGATGACGAGACGCCCGCCCGGTGCGACCGCCCTGGCGGCTGCTGCGTAGACCATGCGTCGCTCGTCCGGCGGGAGGTGAAGGTAGACGACCGTGACAAGGTCGAATGCGCGATCCGGCGGCGACCAATGCATGAGATCGGCTTCCACCCAGTCGACGTCCACTCCCGCGGCCTCGGCCTTCGCCCGCGCCTTCGCGAGGGCGACGCCCGACCAGTCGACACCGGTCACCCGCCAGCCTCGGCCGGCGAGCCAGACGGCGTTCGTGCCGTCGCCGCAGGCGATGTCGAGCGCAGTCCCCGGGGGCAGCTGTGCGGCCTCCGCGACCAGCACCGGGTTGGGGCTGTCGGATTCGATGACGCTCTCGCTGTGGCGCTCGTCCCAGCGAAGCCGGCTCGCGACGCGCGGATCCGCGTCCGTCGCGGCGGCGAAGCCGGGTACGCGCTCGAGGGCGAGCTGCTCGCGGATCCGGGCGGCGATGCGGTCCTCGACGACCGTGTCCGGGTCGCGCAGCCCGCCAAGCGTCGCTCGAACGCCGACCAGGCTCGCGTACAGCGGAGGGCAGGTCGGGCAGGACTCGAGGTGACCCTCGACGGTCGCCTTGGTCGCCTCATCAAGCTCGTCGTCGAGGTAGGCAGACACGTGCCGCCGGGCCCGCCAGCAGCGCATCGGCTGGGCCAGGCTCGCCCGCCGCCGGGCGTCGTCCTCTGCCAGGGCGCTCACGAGCATCATCCTTCCGCGGCGCAGCCGCTGCTTCGCCGCGGGGAGTCCGATCGCCATCGCCGAGGCGATCTCGGCGCCCGTCCAACCGAGTGCGTCGTGGAGCACCACCGGCAGGCGGTAGATGACCGGCAGGCGCGCGAGCCCATCTTCGAGCTCGTCGCGGAGGTCCGCCCGCTCGAGGACCCGCTCGGGCATGACCGTGTACGAGTCATCACGCCAATCCGCCTCGACCGTGTCGATATCGAGCTCGTCGTGATGGCTCCGCGATCGGTCGATGATCCGGTTGACCAGGCTCCGTCGAAGCCAGGCAGGCAGGGCGCCGATGTCGCGCAGCTGGTCGCGCCGACGCCAGGCCCCGACGATCGTCTCCTGGGCGCAGTCCTGGGCGACGTCCGCGTCCGCGAGGAGGCGCGTCGCGAGCCGGACGAGGCGCGGCAGCTCCTCCGCCAGGCGGGCGGCGAAGGCGTCGCCTTCGGTTGCCCGCCCACCGCCAGCTGGTGCCCGACGCCCGGTCACCGCCCGGTCGCTGCCCGCTTGCCCGCCGTCGAGATCCCGAACAGGGAGTAGAGCGGGCAGAACCCGA
This sequence comes from uncultured Chloroflexia bacterium, assembly GCA_963708065.1. Lineage (GTDB taxonomy): Bacteria > Chloroflexota > Limnocylindria > Limnocylindrales > CSP1-4 > Chersky-267. The sequence continues at coordinate 27,614 of CAVPRZ010000007.1, read as the reverse complement.
CCGCCCCGGTCACGAGCGCGATCGCAGCGACGAGCCACACGAGGTAGACGAGCGGGGCCGCCACCGCTCCTGCAAGCGCGATCGCAACGAGCCCGACCCCGAGCACGAGTCGAATGATCCGATCGACCGATCCCACGTTCACCGAGAGCTTCACCTGTCTGTCCTCCGCTGTCGACGGACCTCTTGCCCGCCACTATCCGGAGGACGAGATCGAGCGCCGGATGGATACATCGCCGTCAGTCGGGCCGGGGTCCCGGGACGCGAGCCCGGAGCTCGCTCCTGACCAGCTTCCCGACCGAGTTGCGCGGGAGCGACCCGACGAAGTCGACCGAGCCGGGGACCTCGTGGGGTGCGAGCCGGTCGGCGCAGAAGGCGATCAGCTCGGCCTCGCTCGCCGTCCGGCCGGGAGCGAGAACCACGAACGCAGCACCGACCTCGCCACCGGCCGGCGCCGGGACGCCGACGACCCCGGCGTCGAGGACCGACGGATGCGCCATGAGCGTCCGCTCGACATCGCCCGGATAGACAAGCCCGCCGGTCGATGCGAACCTCGCCGTGACCCGGTCGACGATCCAGACGAACCCCTCGTCGTCGACGCGTGCCGCGTCGCCGGTCCGCAGCCAGCCTCCGTCGATGAGCACCTCCGCGGTCTCGGTGGGTCGGTTCCAGTAGCCGAGCATGACGTTCGGGCCGCGCACGAGCAGCTCGCCCGTGTGGCCCGCGGGCGTGTCTCCCCCGTCGACGTCGGCGATCCGGATGTCGACGAGCAGCGGCGGCCGCCCGGCCGAGCCGATCTTCTCGCAGCGCGTGCGGCGCGTCGAGCAGGAGGGCGAGCGGGCCCGCCTCCGACAGCCCGTACCCCTGGAGCAGCGTGACGCCCCGATCGAGGAACGCCCGGATGAGCCGCTCCGGCACCGGGGCGCCACCGGTGACCACGAAGCGGATCGACGACAGGTCGGCCGCCGGCCATCGTTCGGCGCGTACGAGCGCGTCCAGGAGGTCCGGGTTGCCGAAGCCGACGGTCACCCGGTGCCGCTCGATCGAACCGAGGATCCCGTCGGGGCCGGCGTCGTCGGGCACGACGACCGTGCCGCCGACGAACAGGACCGGGAGGACGTTGACGCCCGTGCCGCCGACCCGGAAGAACGGCGCGATCGCGATCGTGACGTCGTCACCCCGGAAGTCGGCGCAGGACAGGAAGTTGACGACGTTCCACGTCGCGTTGCCGTGGCTGAGCATCACCGCCTTGGGGTTCCCGGTCGTGCCCGAGGTGTGGGGCAGCAGGAACAGGTCGTCGAATCCGACCGCCTCGTCGACGGGCGCGTCGGGCGACGAGGCGATGAGCGCCTCGTAGTCGAGTGTGTCCGCGCGCGAGCCACCGACCGTGACGCGCCGACGGACCGACGCGGGCAGCGGCGTCGGCTCGAGCGCATGGTGCTCGAGCACGACGGTCGGTCGGGTATCCGAGAGGACGAACGCCCGCTGGGCCGAGTCGAGGCGGTGGTTCACCGGGGCGAGGACGGCACCAAGCAGGCCGGCCGCGAAGAGCGACTCGAGGAAGGCCGGGTCGTTCGGCCCCAGCCAGGCCACCCGATCCCCCCGGGCGACGCCGAGACGGCGCAGGCCGTTGGCCAGGCGCCGGATCCGGGCGGCCAGCTCGGCGTACGAGACGGGCCGGCCGCGCGCGATCAGCGCGACGTGATCCGGGGCGATCCTGGCCCGCCGCTCGATCCACGAGCCGACCCCGAGATTCCCCGCACCGTCCCGGCTCACGCGCTTACGTCGTGAGGTCCGGCTCGCTTCCCTCGGACTGGCCGGCCTCCTGCGACCGGACCCGGGCCACGTAGGCCTGCGACTTCTCGACCTCGGCCGACAGCGCGTCGATCGTCTTCGACAGGTTGTCGAGCGCCTTGAGCTTGAAGGTGTCGATCTCGTCCATCGTCGCGTAGATGTTCTTGAATGCCGCCTGGAGCTTGGCCAGCTCGATCGTCGATGAGGACGCCTGCTGGGTGATCTGGCCCGACTGCTGGTGGAGCATCTCCGAGGTCGACTCGATCAGGTTCCCCGTCGTGGTGTTCAGGGCGGTGATCTGGTCGAGGACGAGCTTCTGGTCGGCCAGGGCCTGGGCGACGATGACCGCCGTCCGGAGCGCCGAGACCGTCGTCGTCGTCGCCCGATCGACCCCCTTGATGAGCTCGACGTTGTTGCGCCGGATGAGGTCGAGGGCGAGGTAGCCCTGGACGCTGACCGCGAGCTGGGTGAGCAGGTCCTGGACCTTCTGCCGGACCGGGAAGAGGAGATCCTCCTTGAGGACCCGGGCCCGCTCGGGGTCGGTCGCCTCGACCTCGGCGATCCTGGCCGTGAGGCCCCCGTCGAGCTGCTGGGCGAGGTAGGCGTACTGGCGCAGCCGGCCCATCACCTCCCACAGGTTGACCTTCTCCTGCTCGATGCTGGCGTTGTCCTTGCGCAGCTCGTCCTGGCCGTCGTACAGCCCGGTGATGATGGCGTTGATGTGGCCCTGGCTGGACTGGTACTTGCGGAAGTAGTCGACGACGCGATCGCCGAACGGAATGACGCCGAGCAGCCGCCGTGGCGACAGCAGGTCGCCCTGGTGGGCCGGATCGAGGTCCTCAACCGTGCGGCGCAGCGACAGGAGCGACTTCGAGACGTCCGAGGCCTCGCTCACACCGCCGCTGGACAAGGCCGCCATCGGCTTGTCGAGGAGCCGGCTGGAGACGGCCGCCGAGGCCTTGATGTCCTCGTCGCCCAGCTTCTGGATGTCGCCGACCTTGGCCGTGAACGCCGGGTCGTGGACGTCGAGGCTGGTGATCGCATCGAGGAACCGGCCGACCATCTGCTCGAGGACGGCGGTCTGGGCCGAATCGAGCTCGACGGCCCCCGCAGCCTCGGTCGGGGCGACGACCCCGACCGGAGCCGGCGGGCTCAGGGCGAGCGTGGCCGTGGCTGCCGCCGGGGCCTCGGTGGCGGGCACTGCCGGTGCGGCGCCAGGCGGGGCCGGCACCGGGGCGACGGTGGAGAGATCGAGCGACGAGTCGGTCATGATGCGCACACAGTAGCGCGTCTGAGCCCCAGATCGAAGGATCGGAGTCCGGGACGCCGCCCCGACCGTGGTCACGGCATCGCCAAGAACCGGAGGCTGTCCTCCGGTTGTGGTAGAGTCGGGCCGATGACCCCACAGGACGAAGGCGCGCGCACCCTCCGGGTCGATGCCGAGCGCAACCGCGGTCGGATCGTGGAGGCTGCCCAGGCCGCCTTCGCCGAGCGTGGCCTCGACGTCCCGCTCGAGGACGTCGCCGTCCAGGCCGGCGTCGGCATCGCGACCCTGTACCGACGCTTCCCCAGTCGCGACGACCTGATCGCCGCCTGCTTCGAGCGTCGCCTCGCGGAGTACGCCCGCGCGGCCGAGGAGGCGCTCGAGGCACCCGACGCCTGGTCGGGCTTCCGTGCCTACGTCGAGCGGATCTGCGCGATGCAGGCGGCCGACCGCGGCCTCAAGGACGTCCTGACCCGGTCGTTCTGCCGACGCCAGGCCCCTCGAGGCGCATCGAGCGCGCGGCTACGAGCTGTCGGTCCGCTTGATCGCCCGCGTCCAGGCCGAGGGTGGCCTCCGCGCCGACTTCGTCCCGGAGGACCTGGCTCTCCTCCTCATGGCCAACGCCGGGGTGGTCCAGGGGACCGGCGACGCAGCCCCCGACGCCTGGCGACGATTCGTCGGCTTGATGCTCGACGGCTTCCGCACCGAGAACGCGAGCGCGCTGCCACCGGCGCCGAGCCCGCGCCAGATGATGCGGGCGATGCGCCGGCTCGCCCGACCACCCAATTCGACGAGGACACGGTCATGACCCACACGGCATTCGCAGCAGCCGGCACTCCCGGAACCCCAACGGCCGACACCGGATATCGACCGGGCGTCTGCAACATCGGCCCCGCCGAGATCGCCCGCCGGCGACGCGCCGGTCATGTCGGCGCCGCCGCAACCGTCGGGCTGTTCGCCGTCCTGGTCGCGCTCGACGCGCCGCCGCTCGCCCGGCTGACCGTCGCCCTCCCGGCTGCCGTGGCCGCGTCGGGCTACCTCCAGGCCTGGCTCAAGTTCTGCGCCGGCTTCGGCTCGCGCGGGACGTTCAACTTCGGGCCGCTCGGCCGGGTCGACGAGGTCACGGACCCGGAGGCCCGGGCCCGGGACCGCGCGAAGGCGACCCAGATCGGCATGGCCAGCCTGGGTATCGGGATCGCCGTCGGCGTGGTCGCCGTCCTGGTGCCGCGATGACCGCCCGTGACACCGAGACCGCGATGGACGATCGAGCGTCCGCCGACCGGGTCGAGCGGGTCGCCGAGGCCCTCCGCTCGCACAACATCGAGGCGATCGTCGTCGACACCGGCGACGAGGCGCGCGAGGTCGTCCTGGCGATGATCCCGGAGGGAGCCGAGGTCCACTCCGGGAAGTCGAAGACGCTCGAGGACACTGGGCTCTTCGGCGAGCTCGTGGAGTCCGGTCGCTACGACGCCATCCGGCCACGCCTGTTCAAGATGGATCGCCAGACGCAGGGCCGCGAGATGCGCAAGCTCGTGGCGGCGCCCGACTTCGAGCTCGGGAGCGTCGCCGCCGTCACGGAGGACGGGGCGCTCGTGGCCGCTTCGGCCACCGGCAGCCAGCTCGGGGCCTACGCCGCCGGCGCCGGCCGCCTGATCCTCGTCGTCGGGAGCCAGAAGATCGTCGCCGATCTCGACGCGGCCCTGCGCCGGATCACGGAGGTCGCGTTCCCGTACGAGAACGCCCAGGTCCGGGCCCGGATGGGCGTCGACACCGCCCTCGAGAAGGTCCTCGTCATCTACGGCGAATGGCAGGCCGGCCGGACCACGGTCGTGCTCGTCCGCGAGCCGGTCGGCGTCTGAAGGGCACGCAAGGCCCGCGCCGGATCGCGCCCGGCGCCGGGTGTCCGATCAGGTGCGGCGGACCCGCGCTGCACCGCGCGCAGGACCCGTTGACCCGCGTCAAGCCGCGTCGTCCGTCGCGTTGGTGACCAAGGGCACTGACGGTTCGTCGCGCCCGGGTGACAATGTGACGGCACGCCCTGGGTGCGGACATCGATGCGTCGCGTTCGCAATGCATGCCCCGGCCGTGAGACTTCAGCTTCGAGCTGAGCCAACAGGATGGAGGAGTCATGACCGAGAGATCGCTCGATGAGCTGGGACCCGTCGACTACCTGGTCGTCGAGTTCCCGGCCGGGCAGCAGAACTTCACGGGCGAAGGCGCGTCGGAGCTGCTGAGGCTCCACGACGCCGGGGTCATCCGGATCATGGACCTGATCATCATCGGCAAGGCCGAGGATGGGACGGTCATGGCCCAGGAGCTCGGGGACCTCGAGGACATGGGCGAGTTCGCCCGGCTCGAGACCGAGCTGGCCGAGACCCTGGCCGAGGCGGACGTCGAGAAGTTCGGCGCCGTGATGGAGCCCGGCAGCCTGGGCGCCGTCCTCGTCTACGAGAACCTGTGGGCCGCGCCGTTCGCGTCGGCCATGCGCCGCGCCGGCGGTCAGCTGATCGCCAACGGGCGGATTCCGATCCAGGCCATCATCGCCGCCGTCGAGGCCGACGAGGCGCTCGAGCCAGTAGGAGTCTGACATGCCGCTGAGACCATCCCGCGTCGCCAAGGCCGCCGTCGTCACCGCTGCCGTAACCCCCGGCCCGTCGCCGGTCGCCAAGGCCGCCGTCGTCGGGGCTGCCGTCAAGCCCGGTCCGTCGCCGGTCGCCAAGGCCGCCGTCGTCGGCGCCGCCGTCACGCCCGGCCGCCGCCGGTTCTAGCCGAGCGACCCAACCTCTGCCCCATCCCTGCGAGGAGTCCCTCAGCAGGAGGTGAGCACCGCGGAAACGATCGGCCTCGTCAGCGACCGTGCATCCGATGAGGTCCCGGCATCCCACCGGGACCTCGTCGAGCAACGGGCGCGCGAAACCCGCGTCATCTGCCGCATCCACGCCCGCCGGATCACCCTCGACGCGATCCACGCCTGACGCCGAACCAGACGACGGCCCGGCTCGCAGATCCCTCGAGCGCGTCCTCGGCGCCACCACCCTGCCGGCGGCGCCGCCTGCGACGGCTACACGAACAGGGTCACGTCGGCATCCGCGGCCCAGGACAGGAAGTGGGTGGCCCCGCAGACCGGATCGATGCCGTCGATGAACTCGTCGGCCTTGAACCCGAAGACGTCCATCGTCATGCCGCACGGGATGAGCTTGACCCCCATCTCGACGGCCAGGTCGATGAGCTCGTCGATCGAGGCCACGCCATGCTGCTTGAACTGGCGCTTCATCATCGTCGAGGCCATCGGCGTCATTCCCGGCAGGGCCGTGACGAGCTGGGGCATCGGCACCGGCATCGGCATCGCCGGGTTGCCGGTCGTGCCCACCTCGAGCTTGCGGTCCTTCTTGAGGATCTGCAGGCCGTAGAACGTGAAGAAGATTCCGGCGTCCCAGCCGAGCGTCGCGGCCGTCGTCGCGAGGATCAGCGGCGGGTACGCCCAGTCGAGCGTGCCCTTCGTGGCGATAATCGCGAGCTTCTTCGGTCGGGCCGCTCGCTCGGCCTCCTTGACCGCGAGGACCTCGTCCACCCGGGCGGTCACCATCGCGTCGACGCGGTCACGGATGAGGGCGTCGAGATCGCCCATGCCGGCCGCGTCCTCGGACGTCTGGACCATGGCTCTACCTCCAGTTGCCGGATCAGGCCGGCACTGTCGTGGCGGTTGCCGCCAGGACGGCGGCCACCCAATCGGCCGGGGTCACGCCCGGAACCTCCGGACGGACCCGTGTGTAGTAGTCGTCGACCCTGGTTCGAAGGGCGACCTCGGTCAGGTCGCACCCGACCAGGATCTCGTCGAGGTCGCCCGGCATCGAAGCCGGGCGAGCCGTGAAGTCGCCCGAGAAGGCGACGTCATCGAGCCGGTCGTGACGGATCCGCGCGACGCAGCGGATCAGCCCGCCGGCGGCCTTGTGGGCGCCCTCAGCCAGCCGGACGTCCTCGTGGATCTTCACGCCGGGCCGGCGCAAGCCCCCACCCTCCTCGAGCCAATCCCGGCCGGCGAACCGCTCGTCGAGCCGGGCGGCCAGCTCGAGCTCCTCGGTCCGCAACTCGCCCGGGACGACCGGCCGGCCCAGGGCGAGGGCGCACATCGACACGTAGGTCTCGACCACGCGCTCGCGCGGCGGCGGCTCGCCGAGCTCGCGGCGCATCGTGGTCATGTAGTCGGTCAGTGACTGGACCACCTTGTCACGGAACTTCTCCGAGGGAACCTTGAGGACCCGGGCCATCGTCGCGATGTCGAAGTCGAACATGAGGCTGCCGACCACCACCTCGGCCCGGTCCATCCGGGCCGCACCGGTCCCGCCGATCTTGCGACCGGCGACCTGGACGTCGTTGATCGGCCGGTACTCGGCGGCGATGCCGAGCGCACGGTAGGTCCGCACGAGGGGGTCGACGTACAGCCGGAACCGCTCCTCCACCGTGGCCGGCAGATGGGCGGCCTGGAAGATCCACTGGGTGAACAGCTGGTTGCGGTCGAGGTAGACGGCTCCCCCGCCGACCTCCCGGCGGACGACCGGGTAGCCGGCCTCGGCGCAGTAGGCGAGGTCGACCTCCCGGTCCGCGTCCTGGTGACGACCGATGCTCACATACGGACCGTTGGGCGAGACGAGCAGGATCGTGTCGGGCGACTGCTCCCCCAGCGAGTAGCCGACCGCGTGGTAGATCGTCTGGGACCGGATCGGCGAGACCTGGCCCAGGTCGAGCAATCGGATCGGCGACGCAGCCATGCTCACGCTCCTCAGTCTGCGCACCGGATGCAGCTGACGCCGAGCTCCTCGATCCGCGCCTCGTAGCGCGCAATCGCGTCTTCGCCGGTCACCAGCCCGGCCGCCTCCGGGTCCCAGCCATCGGGCTCGATCCGGACGATCCAGCCGTCGCCGTACGGGTCGCGATTGGCGATGAGGACATCGGCCCGGAAGGTGTCCTCGTTCGTCGCTGCCACGGTCCCCGCAACTGGGGTCGGGAATGGCCCGGCCCACTTGGCCAATTCGATGGTCGCCGCGCTCTGTCCGGACTCGAGGTGGCGACCGACCTTCTTGAACAGGATGTGGAGGACCTTGCCGGACCGCGTCTGGGCCGGGTCGGTCATCCCAAGGGTCAGCGTCCCGTCGGCCATCGGCCGGAGCCACACGTCGCGGGGGACGTCGTAGTACAGGTCCGGCCGGATGTCGCAGCCGCGGTAGACGCTCATCCGCAGCTGATCCCTTCCGCCTCGAGGTACGCTCGGTACTCCTCGACCGCGTGGCTGCCCGTGTGGAGCTCGGCGCGCTGGACCGACCACACCGACGCCTTGAGCCGGACGATCCAGCCCTCGCCGTACGGGTCGCTGTTGACGAGCGTCGGCTGGCCGGCCAGGGCCTCGTTGACGGCGATGATCTCGCCGGTCGCCGGGGTGGGAACGGGACCGACCCACTTGCCGCTCTCGACGGTGGCCACGCTCTGGCCGTGCTCGAGGGCCTTGCCGACCCGCTTGGTGGTCACTGCGACGACCTTCGCCGCCAGGTGCTGGGCCGGATCGGTGATCCCGAGGGTGAGGACGTCGTCCCCCTCGTCGCGGACCCAGACATGCTTCTCGATCCAGTAGTACAGGTCGTCGGGGATCTGGCAGCCACGGACTTCGGTCATTGCGTCGCTCCTAGCGGCTCATCGGGCGGGATCGGCGGCAGGCCGACCCGCTCGGCATGGGACGCATGAAGATGGTAGAGAAGCAGGTCGAACGCCACGAGCCCGATCTCGCGCCGGAACTCCTCGAGGAACGCCGCCTCCCGGCCGCGCGGGTTCGCCGTCCGCTCCAGGCCCTCGTCGCAGAACGGGCAATCGAGGGCGAACCGGAGCTGGTCCTTCTCCTCGTTGCGGAACATCCGGACCTGGTCCGAGTGATGCTCCCAGAGGTGCGCGTGGGTCTCCATCCGGGTGCCGGGCGCCGCACAGTACGGGCAGATCATCGTCCGGCTCCGGCACGCTCGCCGGGCACCGGCGGGCCGCCGGCCGCGTCGCCGCCGGCCGCCCGCGCCGCCACCTCATCGAGGAGGTCGAGCACCGCCCCGCCAAGGGCCGTCAGGTCGATCCGGTCGGTGGCCAGCTCGTGGCTCAGGAGACCGGCCGCGGCAAGGTCACCGATCCACGCCGCGGTCGCCAGCGGGTCGTCGCGCCCGCGGCCCGGCGCGCCGACGTGCGCCACCGGGCGCGACCCGGGTCGGAGGCTCTCGAGGAGCTCGAACGCCGCCGGATCGGCGGCGACCCGGAGCACCCTGGCCAGGTGGCCCGCCCAGTCCGTCGCCGGTTCGACCGCGATCGGCGGGCCGTCCGGGGCCGACCGCCCGTCGGCGGAGCCCTCCGAGCGAGCGGGTCCATCGTCGGCGAAGACGAACGCGGCGAGGCGCTCGCGGGCGAGACGCTGCTCGCCGACCCGCCGGCGGAGGGCCGTCGCGACCGCGTCGAGCAGGCCATCGCCCGCCACCCGCCCGCTCATCCGCCTGGCCCAGCCAGCGGCGCCAGCGAGTCCGACGCGGCCGCCCGATCGATCGCCGTCGAATCGTCGTGGGCCGGGGCCGGGAGCTCGATCGCCGCCGCGACCAGCTCGATCAGGTCGCTGACCCCGAGCTGGTCGGCGTGCCCGGTCGCCTTCGCGGCAGCCGTGTACATGGTCAGGTCCTTCGGGCAGGCGGTGACGAACTCGGTGACCCCGTCGAGGGCGGCCGCCTCGCGGATCCGCTGCTCCGAGGGGCGCTCCGCGAGCCCCGAATCGTCCATCCAGATCCGGCCGCCGCCGGCCCCGCAGCAGAACGTGTTGGCGCCGTTGCGGGGCATCTCGACGAGCGTGGCCCCGATCGCGGCGAGCACCTCGCGCGGCGCCGCCGTGACGCCGCTGTAGCGGGCCAGGTAGCACGGGTCGTGGTAGGTGACCCGGCGTCGGTCCGGTCGACTGGCGGTCAGGTCGCCTTCGCGGAAGAGCGAGCTCAGCAGCTCGCTGTAGTGCCAGACCTCGTACTCCCCGCCGAAGTCCGGGTACTCGAAGCGCAACGTGTTCAGGGTGTGGGGGTCGGTCGTCACGATCCGCCGGAAGCGCGCCTTGGAGAGCTGGCCGACGTTGTGCTCGACGAGCATCTCGTAGAGGCCCTCCTCGCCGGCCCGTCGGATGTCGTTGCCGGCATTGCGCTCGCTCTCGAAGAGGATCCCGAAGTCCACGCCGGCGGCGTCGAGCACCCGGGCCACCAGCCGGGTCGCCTCCTGGACGCGCCCATCGTACGAGGCGAAGTCGCCGACGAACCACAGCCAGTCGACCGCCTCCCGGCGCGCGTCCCGGATGGGCACCGGCAGGCCCTCGGTCCACCGGCCGCGGGCGCGACCGGACAGCCCGAACGAGTTGCCCTGCTTGGCCAGGTTGGTGAAGGCCGTCTGGAGCCCCGCCTCGACCTCGCCCTGGTCGACCAGCGAGCGGCGCATCCCGACGATCGTCGGGACGTGCTCGATCCCGACCGGGCAGGCTTCGACGCAGGCCAGGCAGGTGGTGCACGACCAGAGGGTCTCGGCCCGGATGAGCCCGCCGGCCATCTGCCCGCCCGACGTCGGCGGCAGGAGATCGAAGACGGGCGGGCCCTTGTCGCCGTCGGTGCCGTCGGTCCGTTGCCCCGTCGGTCCCGGCCGCGAGGCCGGGGCGCCGGCATCTCCGTAGCGCCGATCCGAGCGCCGTTCGGCCCCGGGAGCCAGGACGGCCCACGTCGCATCGGCCTGCTGGCGGAGGTCGAGGATGAGGTCACGCGGCGAAAGCGGTGCGCCCGACGCCACCGCCGGGCAGGCCGCGTGGCAGCGGCCACACTTCGTGCAGGCGTCGAGATCCAGGAGCTGCTTCCAGCTGAGATCGGCCAGGTCGCGCAGCCCCACGTGGCCGTCGGGCTCGACCGGGGCCGCGAGCGCCGTCAGGGCCGGCCGGGCCGGCCCCGGGGACGGGAGGACCGGCAGGCGCCGGCCCGCGAGCGGAGATCGGAGGGACAGGTTCACGCCGTCGGCCAGGATGTGGATCGCCTTGGCGTACGGGATGTAGGCGACGAAGCCGAGGGCGGCGACCGCATGGAACCACCACAGGGCCAGGTGGAGATTCGTCGCCCCCGACGCGGTCAGGCCGAGCGCGCCCATCACCCGGGCGAGGACCATCCCGATCGGCGAGAAGACCTCGAACCAGGGGTAGTCGTGGGCGACGATGCGGACCCCCTCGACGACGAAGCCGGTCACGCCGAGCAGGGCCAGCCAGCCGAGCAGGACCCAGTCCCCGGCCCGGAAGCCGGATCGGTTCGAGGTGGCCGGGGCGATGTCGACCCGGTCGTAGTCGGTCGCCGGCGTGCGTCGTCGGGCCCGGCGCCAGGCCATCGCCGCCAGCCCGACGAGCATCGCCAGGCCGAGGATGTCGAGGACCAGCGAGTAGACGACGTAGAACGGGCCCCAGAAGAAGTGGTACTCGGGGGCGAAGATGCCGACGATGTCGGTGTCGATCGTGAGGATCACCGTGCCGATGAACAGGGTGACGAAGCCCCACATGATCGCGAGGTGGAACCAGCCCGCGTAGCTGTCGCGCTTGCGGACCGTCCGGTTGGTGGCGGCGTCGGCGACCCCGCCGACGGCCGTCCGGACGAACCGCCCGAGCGAGCCGTAGCGATCCTCGCTCCGGCCCCGGAGGTACTTGCGGAGCTTGATCCCGAGACCGGCCGCGAACACGACCGTCGCCGCCAGCGCGAGGAGATAGAACAGCGGCTCCTGGAGCCCGGTCAGGCCCTCGAAGACCTCGCGCGTGACCGACTGGTCGAGCATCGGGCCGCCGATCGGCTCAGCCGGCCAGGCGCCTGGTCAGGGCCGGGACGACATCGAGCAGGTCGGCCACCGCGCCGTAGTGGGCCGTCCCGAAGATCGGCGCCCGCGGGTCGCTGTTGACGGCGATGATCAGCTCCGCGTCGCGCATCCCCTCGAGATGCTCGGGTGCGCCGCTGATCCCGAGGGCCAGGTAGAGCTTCGGCTTGACCCGCAGCCCGGACTTGCCGACCTGGCGCGTCCGCGGCAGCCAGCCCGCATCGGCGATCGGCCGCGACGAGCTCACCGCGCCGCCGAGCTTGGCGGCCAGCTCCTCGACCAACTCGAGGTTGTCCTGCTCGCCGATCCCCCGGCCCACGGACACCAGGATCGACTCCCGGGTGATGTCGACGTCGCCGGCCTCGGGTCGGTGCAGGCCCAGGAAGCGGACCCGGGGATCGGCCCCGGCCGGGGCGAGGCGCTCGATCGACGGGTTCCCCTCGACCTGGCCGGCGGCCGCCGGGTACGCCCCGGCCACGACGGTGCAGATCCCCCGGCCGTCACGGAACCGGACCCGCACGTTGACCTTGCCCGCGTACAGCTGGCAGGTCACGCGCGGGGCGCCTCCCGCGAGCTCGACCCGGGCCGCGTAGGCCGCCAGGGGCAGCCCGGTCGCGGCCGAGATGCCGGCCGCGACATCCATCCCGGCGGCGGTGTTGGCGGCCAGCACGAGCAGCGGCTGGCGCTCCTGGATGACCGGAACGATGGCCGCCTGATAGGTCGACGGCGAGAAGTCGGCGAGGGACGGGTCATCGATGGCGACGATCCGGCCGGCCCCACCGAGCTGGGCCGCCAGCCCATCGACGGCGCTGCCGAGCAGCAGGGCGACGGCCTCGCCACCCGCCTCGGCGGCGAGCTCGCGCGCGTGCCCGAGCAGCTCGAAGGTGCCTTCGCTGACGAGCCCGTCGCGGTGCTCGACGATGACGATGACGTCCTGGCTCATCGGTGCGCTCCCGCCTTGACGATGCCGCGTTCCTCGAGGATGGACGCGATCCGATCGGCGACCGCGGCCGGGTCGCCCGCGATCATCTCCGCCTCGCGGCCGCTCTCGGCGATCGACATCGCCTCGACGACGAGTCCGTTGTCCGACGGGCCCGGCGCCGGGATCGCCCCCATCTCTGCCGTCTTCATCAGCTGGCGGACGCGGCTGACCGGTGCGTAACGGGGCGTCTCGCGCGAGGTCTGGACGCCGAGAACCGCCGGCAGCTCCACCTCGAGCTCGGCGACGAGACCCCCGGCGTACTCCTGGTTGACCGTCGCCGTCTTCCCATCGGCGGCGAGCGCGATGTGGGTGACGACACTGACGTGGGGCAGCCCGAGCTCGGTCGCGACGAGCGGGCCGACCTGGCCATCGAGGTCGTCGATCGCCTGGACCCCGGTCAGGACCAGGTCATGGGGGATCGTCCGGAGCGCGGCCGCGTACGCTCCCGCCGCCGAGTGCGTGTCGGGTGGTCGCTCGAAGGTGCCGACCTTGGCGACCCGGTCGGCGCCCCGGGCCAGGCAGGTGGCCAGCAGCTCGTCGACGGCGCCGGTGTCGAGGGCGAGGCAGGTCACGTTCCCGCCGGACAGGTCGCGGAGCTGGACGGCCTCCTCGAGGGCGTACTCGTCCCACTCGCTCGGGACGTAGTTGAGCCAGTCGCGGGCGAGGTCGGTGCCCGATGAATCGATCTCGAGCTCCTCGGCCAGGTCCGGGACCTGCTTGATCAGGACGACCAGTTCCATTCGGATTGCCTCACTCAACGACGAGGACCGTTCCGGACGACGCCGGGGATGGACTCAGCTGACCGGCGACTGCATCGCCTGGTCGATCAGCTCGATGATGTCGCGGACGATGAGCCGGCCGTCATTGGCGGTCGACTTGACGGCGTCCTCGAACCGGGACGGCTCATACGGGCAGGCAACAGACAGGACGCCGGTCCCGTCCGTGCCGACCGTGGCCACCGCCTCGCGGACACGCCGCTCGGACAGCCGCTCGGACACGTGTGGCGCTACGAAGCCATCCAGCCACATGCCGCCCCCGCCGCCACCGCAGCAGTAGCCGTTGGCCCGGTTGTGTGGCATCTCGGCCAATCGGATGCCCGGGATCGCCTCCAGGAGTCGGCGGGGAGCGTCGTACTCCCCGTTGTTGCGCCCGAGGTAGCACGGGTCGTGGTAGGTGACGTCGAGCTCGACCCGCGATCGGAACTCGATCCGGTTCACGAGCGGGGCGAGGAACTGGGTGTAGTGGAGGACCTCGCCCTCCCACCCGAGGCGCGGATACTGGTTCTTGAAGGCGTTGTACGCGTGCGGGTCCATGACCACGAGCTGGCGGAACTCATACTTCGAGAACGCCTTGATGTTCTGCTCGGCGAGGAGCTCGAACAACCCGGATTCCCCGGCCAGACGGGCCGAGTCGCCATCGCTTCGCTCCTCCGGTCCGAGGATCGCGAAGTCGACTCCGAGCGTCGTGAGCACCCTGGCCATCGCCCGGGCGGCATCCTTGCCCCGCGGGTGGTAGCTCGTGTAGTCGCTGACGTACCAGAGCACATCGACCGGCCGGCCGAGCTGGCTGATGATCGGGACCGGCACGCCGGCGTCGGCGATCCAGTCGATCCGTTTGCGCGGCGATTCGCCCATCGGATTGCCGGAGCGCTGAAGGTTCTCGAACGTCTCGGCCAGCTCGGTCGGGATCTTGCCCTGGAGCACCGCCTGCTCGCGGATGGCCGGCATGATCCGCAGAGGGTTCACCTCCTTGGGGCACACCCGATAGCAGTTGCCACAGGTCGTGCACAGCCACAGGTCCGGGTCGTCGATCAGGTCGTTGCCCCGGAGGACCTTGACGTTGAGCTTGCGCGGGCCGTAATCGCCGACGTGATTGACCGGGCAGACCGGGACGCACTTGCCGCACTGGTAGCAGTCGCGCATCGACTCGCCACCATCGAGCCCCGTCACCCAGTCCATCGCCTCGGTCGGGTAGTCGGTGATCGAGCGCTCGGTGAACATCCGGTTCCACGAGCCGGAGACGTCGATCCCGTCGATGACGGCGTGCTCGAGCTCGGTGACACCGTCCACCTTGACGACCGGGAGGTCCTTCATCGCCTCACGCCTCCAGCCGGTCGACGCCGAGGATGCGGCGGACAAGGTCGGGCAGCTGCGGGATCACCCGGTTGAACTCCTGGGACATCCGCAGGCGGGTGACGGTGTACAGATAGATCCCATAGATCGCGGCCAGGTAGACGTCCACCGCGAACGGGTTTGCGCGCATGCGGCGGAAGCCGAGGTCATCGGCAGTGGCGACGACGGCCGAGGTAGCGGCCCCGACGCGCAGATAGACCGCGCCGGCGTCCGCTCCGCTGAAGTCGAACCCTTCGACCATGAGCAGGGGCAGCGAGCCTGTCCTGGCCACCGGATCCCACATCCAGCGCGCCCACAGCCAGTGGCTCTCGGGGTCCGCGAAATGCAGACACTCCCCGGCCAGCTCGCGCCGGATCGGAGCATCGAGATCAGGCAGCGTTTCGTCGAAGCGCTCGAACCGGCCGGCGAGGGTACCGCCGCCGTGGATCAACTCGCGGATGGCGCTCGACAGGGCGGCTGCCCCAACGGTCGACACGATCTGGTCGGATCGTCGACGGGTCACGAATAGCTGCGCCAGGATCGGACGGACCGCGGCGGCGTTCGACCGTCCCAGCGCTTCCTTCTCGAGCACGGGCAGGAGCACCGCCCGCTTGCGCAGGAGCAGCTCGGCAACGGATCCGATCTCATCCTCGCTGATCTTGATCAGCGCTTCGCGCATGAACTCGACCGCGCTCGAGGCATCGACTTCGCCGGGCCGGGCCGTCGGCGCCGCTGCGTCGGCCTGCCCGGGCGTGCCCGTCGTCGATCCCGTCACGATCACGAGGCCGCACCGACCCCGGTCGGGTTGGCATTGCGGATCACGTGGACGGCCCGGACCGCTGCTGCGCCGGCCATTCCGATCGTGTCCTCGAGATCCTTCGGCCCGGCCGCCGCACCAGCCACGAAGATCCCGTCGGCGCTGGTGGAGACAGGATCCATCGGCTCGCCCGGGGTGTGGATGAAGCCGTACTTGTTCGGCTCGATGCCGAGGATCCCGGCGATGTCGCGGGTTCCGCGGCTGGGTTCCATCCCGACCGACAGGACGATGACATCCATGAGGACCTCGAGGGGCCGGCCCATCGTCGTGTCCTCGCCCTTCATGAGCAGACGGCCGTCCTTGGCCACGATCTCGGTGACGATCCCGCGGATGTAGTTGACGTTGTACTCCTCCTGGGCCGGCCAGTAGATGGCGTTCTCCCAGTAGCCGTACATCCGCATGTCGATGTAGAAGATGTACACCTTCGAGTCGGGCAGGAGGCGGCGGATCTCGATCGCCTCCTTGGATGCGACGCCGCAGCAGACCTTCGAGCAGTACTCGTTGCCGATCCGCCGGTCGCGCGATCCAACGCACTGGATGAACGCGACGTTGCGCGGCGGCTCGCCGGTCGAGGGTCGGACGAACCGGTGGTCGCGGAGCATCTTCTCGGCGTCCGGCAAGGTGATGACGTCCGCGTGCTCGTAGTACCCGTACATCTGGGTTTCGCGGCCCGGATCGAAGTGGGTGAAGCCCGTCGCCACGATGATCGCGCCGACGGACACCTCCGAGTCACCCGCCGGCCCGGACAGAGTCACGGTGAAGTCACCGACGGCGCCACGGCAGGCGGTCACGGTCGTCTCGAGGCGGACGTCGACGTTCGGGTCGACGACGCCGGCGCGCAGTCGATCGAGCGCCTCCTGCGCGGATCCGAGGTTCGGCGTGAGCGCGGCGTAGCCGGCTTCGTCGGGCGTCCCGCCGAGGACGGCGCGCCGCTCGACGAGGATCACCCGGGCGCCGATCTGCGCAACGGACCGTGCCGCATCCAGGCCGGCCGGTCCACCGCCGATGACGAGGACGGTCTCAGGCATCTGCGTCCTCCCAGGTCATGAACTCCTGGTCGCCCTTCTTGAGGCGCTCGAGGTCGTCCTCGAACTCGCGCCAGCGTTCGCGCCAGTCGATGCCCATCTTCTCGAGGAGCGGACGGTACTCGGTGTTGTGCCAGTGGAGCTGGGCGACCCGATACGGATGGGCGCCCATCGCCAGCGCGGCGAACTGCGCTTCCGACATCACCGGCACGCCAACCTTGCGGTCGTGGGCGCGGGCCGCGAACTGGCTCTGGTCGAGCGTCGTCACGCAGCCCGTGTCGTGGGTCAGCACGACGTCCGGGTTCGCTTCTTCGCGCATCACCTCGATCTTCCGAAGGGTCGCGAACGATCGGGTGAAGTCGCGCTGGACGAGGATGTGGCGGAATCCGAAGCCGCAGCAGTCGAACCAGGTGGAGTAGTCCTTCACGTTCGCGCCAAGCGCGGTCACGACCGCCGACACGACCGCCGTCCTCTGACCACCGTAGACATCCGGGTCGTAGATCGCGTCCTCCACGACGAGCTTGTGGTAATGGCAGGCTGGGTGGACGGTGACGTCGATCGAGGCCAGATCGAGGACCTTGCGCTTGGCGAACTCGTCGCGCAGCGCGTAGACCCATTCCGAGTAGTGGACGATCTCCTCGGGCATCACGAACGGCTTGCCCAGCTTGTCGCAGATCCGGCGGACCTCGTCGCGCAGGTCCGCATGTTCGACGAGCTGTTCGCGGACCTCCTTGTAGTGGCCGTACGAGGTCCCGCAATGGATCTGCGGGAAGTAGCCGCTCTCATAGGCCGCCCCGAAGTTGCGCATCGCCACCGCCGCCTGCGCGCCGACGTTCGAGGTCGCGGAGGCGTAGTAGTTCCAGGCGGTACACGAGGTCTGGTCCTTCGGGTCGTTGTAGTCGAGACCGAGCCTGCGATGGAGCCAGAAGATCGAGGTCGAATAGCCGGGGATGTGGCCGCATTGCCCGCATGACTTGTGATGCCAGCTCTTCGCGACCGGGATCTTCTTCGTACGCCCGTACTTCGTCGTGACCGGTACCCAGGGCTCGGGGACACGCTGGACGATCCACTCGCCGCGTGCCTCAAGCTCGAAGACCTTCTCGCGGATGTCCTCGGTCGGCGGGGTCAACGCGCCGCGATCGTCGCGCGCCTGGCGGCGGTCGTCCAGGACGGTCAACGGGATCGGCATCGGTGGCTCTCCTCTCGCCCTTCAGTCGGCCGAGTAGCCGGCTTCCTCGAGCAGCTCTTCCATGACGTCCGTGAGGATCATGTGGAGTCCGGCGTCGACCTCCTTGATCATGTCCATGACGCCCGTCATGTGCCAGATCAGGTAGAGCTCGGTGAGCGTCTTGTCGTCCACGTACCAGGCCGTGGACGTGGTATGCATCGTGTCCGGCGGGAGAGCCCTGCGCCACAGCTCCAGATTCTCCGAGATCTCCTGGACGTGGGGGCCCCAGTCCGGGAAGGCATTGGGCTGAAGCATGTCGGGCGAGACCTGGGTCCCGGTCGACATGATCTTGTAGACGACCCGGCCGTACCCCTCGAGCGCCTGGCGGGCCGACGAGAGCCCGTTGTTGATCGCGACCTCGCGCATGATCGTGATGAGGCCGCCGGGATTGTTCCCGCGCGGGCAGCGCAGACAGCTGAAGCACTGCGAGCAGTTCCAGATGTCGTCGTTGAGCTGCTCGTAGAACATCGGCAGGTCCTGGCGCGCGGCCGCCTGGGCGATCTTGCGCGGGGAGAAGTCATAGAACCGGGCAGACGGACAGGCCGCGACGCAGATCCCGCATTCGTAGCAGCCGTACAGGTAGTCCTTGAACCGGATATCGGCCCGGACCTCGTCGAACAGGCGCTCCTTGGTCTCGAGCGGGACGTCCTCGTAGCGCGCCTCGAGGGTCACGTTTCGGTCCCTTCAGAAGCAGATGACGCGGTCGGCCTCGAGGGCCATGTCGTTGAACGCCGCCCCGCCGATCATCTCCACCCCGTCGATGAGGTCGTCCTTCGTCAGCCCGTGGAGGTCCAGGCTGGGCTGACAGACGTAGAACCTGACCCCGAGATCGCGGGCCTGGTCGATGAACCTGATCAGGGGGGCACCCTGGCCGTCGTACTTGGGGACGATGAGCGATTCGGCGACGCCCTTCTTGAGGAGGGTGGGCCCATTGACGGTGAAGTAGATCCCGACCTCGATGTCCATCGCCGCCGCCGTCGTGGCCAGGTAGATCGGGGTGGCGCTCCGCTCGGGCGTCGAGACGCCCCCCGAATGGACGTACAGCAGGCTTGCCACGATCAGCCTCGGCCCCGTCGGTCGGCGGCCTGGGTCACGCCTTCTGGATCCAGAAGCGCATCACGTCGCCGACCTGGTCGTGGGCGACAAGGGGATTGCCGGTTTGCTTCGCCCAGGCGGTCACGTCGGGGACCGAGCCCGGATCGGTCGCCTCCAGGAGGACGACCTCACCCGAGGACATCTCCTTGACGAGCTTGGACAGCTTGACGATCGGCATCGGGCACAGGAGGCCCTTTGCGTCGAGCGTGCGGTTGGCTGCCAGCGTTTCCGTCATCTGCTCCTCCAACACGAGGCCGGCCGATCTACGAGAGGTCTATTGCCATATCGTGATAGCCGTATATACTCCCGGCCAACTCGCATGTCAACCGTTCGGCACACCACGACGGACGGCGAGCCCTTTGATGGATACACTGCCCAGAGCTTCTGCCATGACGATCGCCAAGAACCCGACCATCACCCACCGCGAGCCGATCGACCCGATCGTGCTCGAGCGGGCCGCCCGTGTCATCAAGGTCCTTGGCCATCCGCTCCGCCTGCGGATCGTCGAGGCACTCGAGAACGGCGAGCGACCGGTCGTCGAGCTCCAGGCCGCGACCGGCGCGAGCCAGGCCGCCGTGAGCCAGCAACTCGGCATCCTCCGCTCGTGCGGGGTCGTCGAGGCGCGGCGGAACGGGATGCGGGTCTACTACTGGATCACCGAGCCGAGGGTCATCAAGATCCTCGACTGCATCCGCGAGTGCGACCTGCCGGAGCTCGCCGAGATCGGGACGCTGGTCCCGCTCGGGGACCTCGCGAGCATCGGCCGGCTGTCGATCCCGACGCGACGGAGCGGCCATGCGCGAGTCGGGCGACCCTCGGCCGGGGACCGGGCCCTGGCTGGAGGCCCCTCGCCCGAGCCGACCCGGCGCTGACGGCACCCGCCAGCCGAGCGGTGATCGATCTCCACCGTCTCACCGCCGAGATCGGTCTCGCGCTCACCCTGCTGGCAGCCGGCTGGCTGGCCGTGACCATCGCGATCGGCCGGCCCGTGGCCAGGCTGGCCATCATCAACCTCGCCTGGGTGACCGGTCTCGTCGCCATCGCTGCGCTGCTCGGCCTGGTCGTCCTCGCGAGCGGGCCCGGTCCCCACGACGCTCTCCACCTCGTGTACGCCGTGCTGGCGGTCGTTGCGCTGCCCCTGACGGCCTGGATCGCGGCCGGGCGGCCGGCGCGCCACCAGGCGATCGCCGGGCTGGTCGGCTCGATCATCGAGCTCATCCTCGTCGTCCGCCTGTTCCAAACGGGAGCCTGACGATGTCGGCGATGCCCACGCCCGCTCCCCTCGAGCCCCCGGCCGCGCGCCCCGGGTTCACCCCCGACGAGCGCTCGCCGCGCTGGGTGAAGGTGATCGACCAGACCCGCTGCATCGGCTGCCACGCCTGCACGACCGCCTGCAAGTCGGAGAACGAGGTCCCGCTGGGCGTCAACCGGACCTACGTCAAGGCGGTCGACGTCGGCGTCTTCCCCCAGGCCCGGCGCGCCTTCCAGGTGACCCGCTGCAACCAGTGCGCGGACGCGCCGTGCGTCGAAGCCTGCCCGACCGCGGCGATGTTCCGGCGGCCGGACGGCATCGTCGACTTCGACAAGTCGGTCTGCATCGGTTGCAAGGCGTGCATCGCCGCATGTCCCTACGACGCGATCTTCATCAACCCCGCGGATCATTCGGCCGAGAAGTGCAACTTCTGCGCCCATCGGATCGACGGCGGGCTGGAGCCGGCCTGCGTGGTCGTCTGCCCGACCCAGGCGATCCTCGTCGGCGACCTCAACGACCCGACCTCGGCCGTGGCGCGGATCGTCGACCGCGAGCCAGTCGCCGTCCGGCGGCCCGAGAAGGAGACCCGCCCCGGCCTGTTCTACAAGGGAGCGAGCCAGGCGACGCTCGACCCGCTTGCGGCGCGGCGCCCTGCCGGTGGGCTGTTCATGTGGAGCGAGCAGGGCACCGGCGAGCAGGCCGTGACCGCCGGCCACCCGGGCGCCTGGAACAGCAGCGCCGCCGCCGTGCTCGCCTACGACGTCCCGCACCGCGCGCCATGGGACTGGCGGGTCAGTCTCTACACCTGGACGAAAGGGATCGCGACGGGGGTCTACCTCGTCGCGCTGGCGCTGCTCGCGGCCGGCGCCGTCGTCCCGACGAGCCCCCTCTGGCAGTGGGTTGCCCCGATGGCCGGCGGGGCATTCCTCGCCCTTACCGGGTTGCTGCTCCTGTGGGACCTCGAGCATCCCCTCCGGTTCGTCCTGATCTTCCTTCGCCCGCAGTGGCGGAGCTGGCTGGTCCGGGGGGCCGTCTTCATCAGCGGCTTCGGGGCCATCCTCGCCCTGCACTTCGTCCTGAGCCTGGCCGGCCAGGTCGAGGCGACCCGCTGGTTGGCGATCCCCGGCGCGATCCTCGCCGGGCTGACGGCCGTCTACACGGCCTACCTGTTCGCCCAGGCCAGGGCGCGTGACCTGTGGCAGAGCTCACTGCTCGCTCCGCACCTGCTCGTCCAGGCGGCCATGGCCGGCTCGGCCGTGATCCTGATCGCCGCCCCGGCGCTCGAGCCGTCCGCCGTCGGGACTACCGCGCTCTGGCTCGCGCTCGCCGTCGCGGCCCACCTGATCTTCGTCGCTGGAGAGGTCACGCTCCCCCACCCGACGGCCCACGCTCACCTCGCCGCCCACGAGATGCGCGCGGGGCGCTTCGCTGCCTTCTTCTGGCTCGGCGTCGGGCTCGTCGCGCTGGGCCTGCTCGCGCCGCTCATCGGTCCCATCGCCGGCATCGCCGTCCTCGGCGGCCTGCTGGCCCACGAGCATGCGTTCGTCCAGGCGGGCCAGTCGGTCCCGCTGGCGTAGGAGGAGCACGATGCCGGACATCGACCGGATCGCCGGACGGGTGAGCGCCGCGCGTGCCGACGCCGAGGCCCGCGGGGAGACCTTCTATCCCGGTCCGAGCCGGATCCATCTCGCCGCCTTCCCGCCGAAGGAGCGCTGGGACGACTGGGTCGAGCTCGACTCACGCGCCTGGCCGGAGCGGGTCGAGAAGCGCTACATGCTCGTGCCGACGACCTGCTTCAACTGCGAGTCGGCCTGCGGCCTGCTTGCCTACGTCGACAAGGAGACGCTCCAGGTCCGCAAGTTCGAGGGCAATCCCGAGCACCCGGGCTCGCGCGGCCGCAACTGCGCCAAGGGCCCGGCAACCATCAACCAGGTCACCGACCCGGATCGGATCCTCTACCCGCTCAAGCGGGTCGGGGAACGCGGTGCGGGACGCTGGGAGCGGGTCGCCTGGGACGAGGCGCTCGACGACATCGCCGGCCGGATCCGGAAGGCGATCGTCGAGGAGCGGCCGAACGCGGTCATGTACCACGTCGGCCGCCCCGGCGAGGACGGCTTCACCGAGCGGGTCCTCGCCTCGTGGGGCGTCGACGGCCACAACTCGCACACGAACGTCTGCTCGTCCGGCGGGCGGGCGGGCTATCACTTCTGGATGGGGATGGACCGGCCCAGCCCCGACCATGCCAACGCGAAGGTGATCCTGCTGATCTCGGCCCATCTCGAGTCGGGCCACTACTTCAACCCCCACGCCCAACGGGTCATCGAGGCGAAGCAGGCCGGCGCGCGGCTGATCGTGTTCGACACCCGCCTGTCCAACACGGCGACCCACGCGGACCTGTGGGTCTCGCCCTGGCCGGGCTCCGAGGCGGCCATCCTCCTGGCCGTCGCGAACCACCTCATCCAGACCGGCCGGTACGACCGCGAGTTCGTCCGACGCTGGTGGAACTGGGAGGAGTACCTCGCTGCCGAGCATCCCGACGATGATTCGTCGTTCGAGCGGTTCGAGGCCCGCCTCGGCAAGCTCTACGCGGACTACACGTTCGACTACGCCGCCGCGGAGTCCGGCGTCGCCGCGGACGTCATCCGGCAGGTCGCCGAGCTGGTCGAGACGGCCGGCACCGCGCTCTCGACCCACACCTGGCGGTCCGCAGCCGCCGGCAACCTCGGCGGCTGGCAGGTCTCGCGCTGCCTGTTCCTGCTCAACGCCCTGCTCGGGGCGGTCGCCACGCCGGGCGGCACCTACCCCAACGCCTGGAACAAGTTCGTCCCGGTCCCGATCCACACCCCGCCCCATCCGCACACCTGGAACGACCTCACCTGGCCGATCGAGTACCCGCTCGCGCTCAACGAGCTGTCGTTCCTCCTGCCCCACTTCCTCAAGGAGGGACGAGGCGCCCTCGACGTGTACTTCACCCGGGTCTACAACCCGGTCTGGACGAACCCCGACGGCTTCAGCTGGGTCGAGGCCCTCACCGACGAGCGCCTGATCGGCCTCCACGTCGCCCTGACCCCGACCTGGAGCGAGACCGCGCTTCTTCGCCGACTACGTCCTGCCCATGGGTCTCGGCTCGGAGCGCCACGACCTCCACAGCTACGAGCAGTACGACGGGCAGTGGATCGGCTTCCGCCAGCCCGTCCTGCGGGTCGCCCGGGAGCGAGCCGGGGAGCGCATCGCCGACACCCGGGCCGCCAACCCGGGCGAGGTCTGGGAGGAGAACGAGTTCTGGATCGAGCTGTCCTGGCGGATCGATCCCGACGGCCGGCTGGGCATCCGCCGGCACCACGAGTCGAGGGAGCGCCCCGGCGAGAAGCTCACGGTCGAGGAGTACTACCGCTACATCTTCGAGAACTCCGTGCCCGGCCTGCCCGAGCGGGCCGCCGCCGAGGGCCTGACCCCGCTCGAGTACATGCGCCACTTCGGGGCGTTCGAGGTCCGCGCGGGGATCGGCCCCGCCCACGAGGAGCCGGTCGCGGAGGCGGAGATCGTCGACCAGCAGATCGATCCGTTCGGGCGCGTCTACAGCGCCTCGCCCCGTCCCGCGGCGACCAACCTGGCCCCGGTCGGCAGTCCGCTGCCCGACGAGGCCGGACGCCGCCCGGTCGGGGTGCTCGTCGACGGCGTCGTGCGGCGAGGCTTCCCGACCCCGAGCGGCAAGCTCGAGTTCTACTCCCGGACGCTGGTCGACTGGGGTTGGCGCGCGGAGGCCATCCCCGGCTACCTGCGCAGCCACGTTCATCCGGCTGCCCTGGGACCGGACGAGATGGTCCTCATCTCGACCTTCCGCCTGCCGGTCCAGATCCACACTCGGAGCGGCAACGCGAAGTGGCTCGACGAGATCGCCCACACGAACCCGCTCTGGATCCATCCCCTCGACGCGGAGCGGCTCGGCATCGGCGAGGCCGACCTGGCACGGGTCGAGACGGAGATCGGCCACTACGTCGTGCGCGCCTGGGTGACCGAGGGCATCCGGCCCGGGGTGGTCGCGTGCAGCCACCACATGGGTCGCTGGAAGGTCGGCGACCAGGGCCAGCGGGCGGTCATGGCCACGGTCGCGCTCGATCACGCCGGCGACCGGTGGACGATGTCGCGACTGGCGGGCGGCGGGCCGTTCGAGAGCCCGGATCCGGACACGCTCCGGATCTGGTGGACGGACGTCGGGGTCCACCAGAACCTCACCTTCCCCGTGCATCCCGACCCGATCTCCGGTCAGCACTGCTGGCACCAGGCCGTCCGCGTCCGCAAGGCCGAGCCGGGCGACGCCTACGGCGACATCCACGTCGATACCGCCCGGGCCCATGACGTCTACCGCCGCTGGCTCGAGCTGACCCGGCCGGCGGATCGCCATTCGCCGGACGGCTCGCGCCGGCCCTACTGGCTGATGCGACCGCTCAAGCCGGCCCGGGAGGTCTACCGGCTGCCGGCGCGCGAGCGACCCGCGGACGATGGCCCGACGACGCCACGCCGACGTCCGGCGGCGAAGGACCCGTCGCGATGACCGGGCGCGGCGAGCTCTTCCGGGCCCTCGGGGCGATCTGCGAGCCGCCCGAGCCGGGTCACCGACCGCTCGCGGAGGCGCTCGGGCTGGATGGGGAGCCGGGCCCGGGGGACTACGCCTCCGTCTTCCTCTTCGAGTGCTACCCGTATGCCTCGGTCTACCTCGGCAGCGAGGGCATGCTCGGCGGCGAGGCACGCGACCGGGTGGCCGGCTTCTGGCGAGCCGTGGGGCTCGTCCCCCCGCCCGAGCCCGACCACCTGGCGGCGCTCCTCGGCATGTACGCGGCGCTGATCGACGCCGAGGCCGTGGCGGAGGAGCCAGCCCGGGCCGTCCTGCGCAGGGCCTCGCGCCGGGCCTTCCTGTGGGAGCACCTGCTGGCCTGGCTCCCGCCCTACCTCGACAAGCTCGTCGAGCTCGCGCCGCCCTACTACGCCGGGTGGGCGCAGCTCCTCGGGGAGTCGCTCACGGCCGAGGCCGATGACCTGGGCCCGCCGGACGGGCTGCCCCTCCAGCTCCGCCGGGCACCCGGTCTGCCCGGTCCCGACGAGCCGGCCGCCGGCTGGCTGAGCGCGCTCCTGGCCGCGGCCAGGAGCGGCATGGTCATCACCCGGGCGGATCTCCGACGAGCTTCGCGGGAGCTCGGGCTGGGGTCGCGGATTGGCGAGCGCGTGTACATGCTCCGGGCGCTCCTCGAGCAGGACGGCGCGGCGACGACCGCCTGGCTGGCGGGCGAGGCCGACCGCTGGACGGTCCGTCATGGATCGCGCGACGCTGCGCTCGGGCCGGTCGACGGCTTCTGGCGTCTCCGAGCGCAGGCGTGCGCGGATGCGCTTCGGGCGGACGGCCTGGCCAGCCGGACCGCCCTCGAGGCCGGGCGGCCTCGAGACGTGTCGGGCCATCCGGCTCTACCTCCGGGCTGACCACGGGAGTAGAGTCGCCAGTCGCGGGAGGAAGCGCCCCGAGCTCTGGTTGGATCCGTCACCGGGCGTCGATGGCAGCGACGACGCGCCGGTGGACGACCTGCGACGAAGGGAGTTCAGGATGGACTACGCGTACCCCGACGTGCTCGTCACGACCGACTGGGTCAAGGCGCACCAGGACGACCCGGCGGTTCGGCTGCTCGAGGTCGACTACGACCCCGAGAGTGCCTACGAGCTCGGCCACCTCCGGAACGCGATGCTCGTCGACTGGAAGAAGGACATCAACGACCAGGTCCGGCGCGACATCCTGTCGAAGACCGACTTCGAGGCGCTCATGGGCCGGGCCGGCGTCACGCCCGAGACGACCATCGTCCTCTACGGCGACATGCGCAACTGGTTCGCGGCGTTCGCCTACTGGACGTTCAAGATCTACCGCCATGCCGACGTCCGACTGATGAACGGCGGGCGACGCAAGTGGATCGACGAAGGCCGCGAGATGACCGAGGACGTGCCGGCCTTCACGGCCACGACCTACCAGGCCGGCGGTCCCGACATCGGGCTGCGGGCGATGCTTCCGGGGGTCATGGCCGCGATCGGCCGGACCGACGTGGCGATGGTCGACGTCCGCTCGCCGGCGGAGTACACCGGCGAGATCACGGCGCCGCCGGAGTACGCCAACGAGGCCGCCCAGCGCGGCGGGCACATCCCCGGCGCCGCCAATATCCCGTGGGCTCAGGCGATCCAGGACGACGACACGTTCAAGACCGCCGACGACCTCATGGCCCTCTACAGCGGCAAGGGAATCACGTCTGACAAGACCGTCATCGCCTACTGCCGGATCGGTGAGCGCTCGTCGCACACCTGGTTCGTGCTCAAGTACCTACTCGGGTACCCGGTCGTGATCAACTACGACGGCTCCTGGAGCGAGTACGGGAACACGGTGGGCGCGCCAATCCAGAAGCCTTAGGCGGGCGCCCGATGGATGGGACCATCGCCCGCACGATCGACCTGACGCGATCCGAGGAGGAGTGCGGCGACACCGCCCTCCAGCTCGTCCGTCGCGCCTTCAACGAGCTCGCGCCGGGTGACCTGCTCGAGGTCAAGTCGGTCGTGGCCGAGCACGCCTTCGTCGTCCGCGCGTGGGCGAAGAAGACCGGCAAGCCCATCCTCGAGGACCGGACGGAGGGCAGGGAGACGCGCATCCTCCTCCAGCGTCCGGCCGACGGGTGAGGGCCCACCGGTGACCGAGTCGAGCGCCGGGCCTCGAACGGCCGATTCGATCGCCGTGGTCGTCTCGTCGGACCATCCCCAGGTCGTCCGGACAGTCCTCGACCTGGTCGATGCGGCGCTGGCGATGGAGAACGAGGCTCACGTCTACTTCACCGGGGCCGCGATCGCCTTCGTCGGCCGACCCGGACCGGGCGCGACCGACCCGGTCGGGGACGAGGCCCGGGCCGACGTGGCGGCGCGCCTTCGAGAGATGAAGGCCGACGGCGCGCTCCACGTCTACGCCTGCAGCCGGGCGATGAAGGCCAACGACATCGCGCGTGACGGGCTGGCCGGCGAGGTCGACATGCCGGCCGGCTTCGCCTACTTCCTCAACCTGGCCGAGGAGGCGAAGCTCACCTTCTCGTTCTAGTCGCGGGACCGCGCCAAGTATTGGGACCCGGGCGGTGAGGCCGAGGGCTCCG
>CAVPRZ010000006.1:0-322044 GCA_963708065.1 uncultured Chloroflexia bacterium | reverse complement strand
ACGCTCCGCCAGCCGTACGGAGACCTCGGGTAAGACGATGCGCTCAGCAGCCGTATCGCTCGGAGAGCCAAGGCGTGACCCGGAGGATTCTCACCGGGGGGTGCGCCGGCGCCGTCCAGAGACATGCGGGAGAGCGAGTCTAACAGTGGCGGGGTCCTTCGACCGTGTGCGGCCTCGGTCTCGATCTTCGGCAGGCGCCCGCCATGCGGGCTGCGCTCGACGATCGCTGCAGGCCCTCGTCACGTACAGCGAATCTGCAGACCTTGACCACCGGTCGCGTCAGCAGCAGCTGGAGTCTGGGACGTCATGGCGGAGCCCGTCCGAACCGTGCGCCGGCGACACCTTCGAGGAGTCTGCCGCCGTGACGCACCGCACTGAAGGCGTCCGGGGCCGACACATCCTCTGTAGACGGCAGCGGCTTCATCGAGGTCAACGTGGTGAGCATTCCTGTGAGGGATGCGTGGGTCATCCTCAGTGTCGACATCGCCCCCCCAAAGGATCAGGGGCGCGTAGCGAGCTGGCAGCAGCTGAACATGCTCAACACGTCCCCTCCGTCGCGCCTTCGTCTCCTTCCGCCCAGACCTCGTGATCCACCTGGCCCTGCAGACGGTCTTCGACGGCGCCGCGACCTCGACTACTACGCGGCCCCCGACGTCCAGGGCGTTCAGAACGTGATCGACGCGGTCCAAGCAGCCAGAAGTGTCGAGCGGGAAACGTCTCTGCGTGGAGCCAGACTCGTGTTGCCGACTCAGTTACGTGCCGAAGATCAGCGCTTGACTACCAACCGTCGACGCTATATGGCCTCAGCAAGGTGCGAGGCGAGCAGCTCATACGCGCCAGGCCCCCGCCAGCCTCGGGACTTGGACCATCCTCCGCCCCACCGGGATCTCGAGCCCTCGTTTCAGTTGCCTATCGCGACTTCTCTGACCATCGAGCGGGGCAGATACGTGCATCCGGCTCGCCGGGACGCTCGTAAGTCCTACGGCTACATCGAAAACACCCGCCTATGAGCTGCAGCGGCTCGCCGACCGCCCAGCGGCCGATGTCCATGCACGGACCCTCATGCTGACTACAAGCTCTACCTGTTCCCGTGAGTTGTCGAGCAGCTGATCCAGGAGACCCTCGGAGCGCGACCATCCGCTCCGCGCCCATCACCCTGCTCAGGGGCGCTGCAATTGCCGGGGATGTAATTCAGGCGGTTGGGCTTCGGTCACACGCCCATGACGACCTTCCGCCTGAACAACCTGGTGTGCGGACATGGTGTACGACACTGCGCCGCTGGAGGCCCTCGTTGGGCCACTTCCATACACCTTCACGCAAGGGGTGGAGCGCACTGTCGCATGGCTCGCCCCGACGGAACCGTCGAGATAAGCCGGCCGGGTCGACTTCCATCGTGCAGCGCCTGACTCCGAGGGCAGCAGACCGGGATTGAAGATCCACGTCAAAATGCACACATCCGTGACGCCACAACAAGTCGGACGTTTGCGCTGAGGCACGGCGTGCAGCTCTTCGGCACGGCCTTGTCGTCTAGGCTCAAGTCGACGCGACCATCCTCTACGACGACCAGTCGGTCGCGAGGAGGCTTAACCAGGCGCTTCCCATGAGGCGTCTCAGTGTCGTTCCCGGAGAAACAGCCCACTTCTCGACCCGGACCACAGCAGCGACCAAGTCATCCGTTGAGCGCCAATCACGACCGCATGTCATGCGGAAGAGACGCTTTCCGTTCCAACGTTGCGCGCTCGGCAAGACGTCGCGAGCCCGTGATGGTTTCCGCGTATATGGCGAATGCAGGCCAGGCCTGCGCTTGACGTGACAAAGCCGTCCAGCCGTTGGTGGCGATATCGACGATCAACTCGGCATCCCATGACGCGGGTTTCGCTCGGATTGAAGCCGCCGGCGCGGATGAAGGCCGACCTGCGGATGAAGGTTCGCTGGTTGTAGGACCATCGACGTGGCCATAGCTGAACCGCCTGAGGCTGAAGGGAGACGACTCGATCACGCGAGTCACTCGACCCTCTCCGTCTACCAGGTAGCCGTCGCCATATACGACGTCCACGTCACGGTTGGCGTCGAGGTATTCCACCGCCTCTCGGACGGCCTGGCAGGAGCGCGTCATCCGCGTTCACGTAGGCCAGAACGTCACCCGTTGCGAGTTGGAAGCCGTGGTTGAGACCATCGGCCGGGCCAGTGTCGGCTTCCAGAACAACCCGGTCCGACTTGTGCGCGTCGGACTCGATGATCTTCAAGCTTCCATCCGTCGAATCCGGGTCTACAACGATGTACTCGATGTCCGGATGGTCCTGCGAGAGGACTGAGGCGATCGCAAGCGGAAGATGGCGACCCTGGTTGAAACGAGATCGTCAACGATCGAAACCTTCGTCACGTTCCCGCTCGACCGGGCGAGCGACCAGGCGACTCCGGCGCAGATCGACGCATCAAGTCGAGTCCGAGAAGGCACAGTGCGATCGCGTAAGGGCCGGTCAACCGGCCAGCATCGGCGTAGGGCGAGAAGACGATGTTCCACAGCAACAGCACGGTCGAGAAGACAAGCAGCGGAGCGAGGGCCTCCCGGGCGCCGAGGAGACTTGAGCGGAGTCCGGATCGCGACGACCGCGATCGCCAGCCAGAACAGTGCGCCCAGGAACTCCCCCTTCGACCCAGGCACCGAGGATGTATGAGTGCGTCGGGATCAACCCCACATCCTGTGGGTCCACCTGGACGTCATATCCCAGAGAGCCTCGCAGCTCCGCGAGCAGATCCACGTACTTGAAGTCCTTCGCCACGACCCGTCGCCCAGGACCGGTGAGTCGATGACCGCCTGGTCGATACCAGGATCTCGCTTCGTCCGCCGATCAGGACCCCCAGCGACTGCGGTCTCGGCGTAGTACCTGGCCTGCGCATCGGCGCCGAGCAACCCACTGCTGGCGGCCGCGTCGTAGGCGACGAGAACCCCCCACGCAACGGTCAGTCCGAATACCGTGCCCAGGATCACACGGGGCGCGGAAGGCCGACGTGGCTGTCGATCTCGGACTGTGAGGCGGTTCCGTAATAGGTAGAGCGAGGTCACGAGAGCCACGCCACCAAGCGCCCGGAATCGAAACGTCAGGTTGAGGGCGCCGAAGATGGCGAAGGCCGCGATGGACAGCCATGGCAGGCGCTTGCCCTTGGCACCGGAGAGACCGGCGGCCAGGATGAGCCCAATCGGAATGGCGAAACGCCCACTTCCATGGGTCGGTCGCGGCGTAGAGTTCGGAGAGACGAAGTAGCTCGACGACCCCCGCCACGCCGAGTCCAAGAGCGAAGAGCCTGGCCCTTCTCGCCGTCGACACCAGGACGAGGATCGCGGCGAAGTTGGTGAGCGTGAACACGATCTTCGCCCATCCGCGGCTGTAGTTGACGCAACGCGCTACTGACGATGAGGTCGGTACAGGACCTGGGAGATCAACCAGCCGGCCCAGAAGCAAGAACCATCGTGGAACCCGAGGCGCTCTTTCTGGCCGAGGAGCCATGGCAGCAGCGCCAGCGCCACGAGCTCGCTGACGAGGAGCCTCCCTACCAGCGTGATCTCCAGGAACGACAGCGCCGGCAGCACGAAGGCCCAAACGTCCAAAGCCGTCGAGCCGGTCTGTGTCGAGGTGGGCCGCGCGGCGGCGAACCCGGTCCGGGTGGACGGTACCGCGATGGTCGGACTCTGGATCAATGAAGTGTCGATGCGATCCTCCGGACGGAGTAGGCCCCCACTCCGGAGCTACCCGGCGAAAGGGCCGCCTTCCCCAGCATCGGTTGTCGCCGCGGTCGATCCGCGGCGGTTCCAGTCATTGGCTGTGATGGGCCGGTCGCTCTACCCTGTGTCCGATCACGGCCAGAGGGATCAGCATCAGCCCCTCGGTAACCGCCGTCGACCAGACGACGCCAGATGTCCCAACGCGAGCCGAGAGGAAGATACCAAGCACGATGTTGCAGACAGCCATGGTCCCCCAGCAGACCACGAGCGGCCAGACCACGCCCGCACTATTCAAGAACACTGACTCCGTATTCGTGAGTGCCACAGCAATGGTAGCCACCGCAAACGCCACGAATAGGCCGGACCCAGGCTCAACGCTCCCGTGACTGACGGCACTGGCAATCGCTGGTCCCGCGATCATCAGGATCACCACGAGCGGTAGTGCGATCCCCACCACTGCAAGTAACACCTTGCGATGGGTGGCGGTAACCCACTCGTGGTCGCCGCGACTCCTCGCTTCGGACAGTCCAGGCCAGAGTACATAGACGACCGATATCGCCAGCACCAAGGGAACATTGAACAGTCGCCAGACCACGGAGTAATCGGTAACCGAGGAGGGACCGATGACCTGCGCCAGGACCAGCGAGTCAGATGAAGTCGCGACGGAAATCGCCACCTGGAGTAGAAAGAACCCAAGCCCTAGAGCGAGCAACTGGCGCATACCGCTTCGGGTAACTAACCCCGCGAACGGTCGAAGATCGGGCCGCCTGACAACCAATACCCCGGTCCCAATCGCGAGCGCCAGAAGGGGGCCGCCCGTGGCTGCGGCGACAAGGAGCGGCATGCCCTGCCCTGTAGCGACGCATGCTGAGATCCCCAAGATGCCCAAGATGGAGCCAAGGGCCACAAAAAGGGCCGCGACGTAGGTTCGCTGCAAACCAGCCCACACGCTACCCCCAAGACCCAAAGGGATCCCAATCACGAACGATGCTGCAAGCACCGCCATCGAAGGCGCCGCTTCGCTGATGGCAAGCGGGCTCGACACGTTGAAGACGCGCCACCAGGGAATGAGCGGACCGATAATCACAGCCAACAGAGACAGCACGAGCGCGAGGCCGACACCAATCGCCAACGCATTGGAGAAGGCACTTCGCTGGGCAGCGACGTCTCCGCGACCGTCGTGCCGGGCGATCGTGTTCATGAGGCTCAGTCCGATCCCCAAGCTGGCGAAGCCGAAGAGAACTACCAGAGCATTCATCGTCATCCACATGCCAAAGCGCTCCGGCCCGAGATACGGAAGCGTGAGCGGAATCGTCGCGATCGCAACGACGAACGAGACTGCCCGTGCGGCGATCGTGGCCGCATACCCGAATCCGGCTCGTCGGTACCGTTCCCGCGATCGAAAGCCCGCCGAAACTTCGTCGATCGAGGTCATGCTGTTGCCCGCTGATATGGCTGACTGTGCTCAACGACGCCCCGAGATCCAAGGTGTCGAGAGGCGGAACCCACGGACTCGCAGGCCGCGGGGGTCACTCGCGCCGGCCGGTCAGACACGTTCTGTCGGTGGGGCAAGGATGTGGTTCCAGGGCTCGAATTGCTTCGCTGGCCGCTCGAGGTACGTCCTCGGTAACTTCTCGATGAATGTGTCGAGTTGAGGCTGGCCATTCGCCTCGACAAGGATGACCGGACTGCATGCCTCGACTATCGCCACTGCGCCGGCGAGGACCCTGGACTCGGCACCTTCGGCGTCGATCTTCAGGAGAGACACCTGCGGTCGACCGAAGTCTTGCCAGACACTGTCGAGTGATCGACCAGCGACGCGAGTCGAGCCGAGGATCGGGTGACCCTCGATCGGTCTTCCCAAGCTGTGCAACGCAGCGTCGTCGGAGAGATTGAAGTCGACTCCGCCATCCTGCTCGACTGCTGCTGCCACGATGACGTGGACATTCGCAAGATGATTGCGTGCGACGTTCTCTTGTAGCGCGCCCACTGTGGATTGGATCGGTTCGAAGGCGATTACGTGGCCAGATGGACCGACGGCCCGAGACAGTGCGACCGTGAAGAGTCCAACGTTCGCTCCGACGTCGATCACCGTGGAACCCACCCCGGCATACGAGATGGCTGCCCGAAGTTCCGCGGGCTCAAATGCTCCCGAGCCCAGGACGACTCGGCCCATATCCGAGCGCGCCGGCAGGAGGACGATCCCGCCCGAGGGCAATGCGACTGTTACGTCCGCGTGCCAATCGATCGCCGGATTCACGAGACGCAAGCCGATCGCCTGGATTCGACCTCGCCCTCGGCGTATGGGCGCGCGTCGCGAGTACAGGCGGAACGGCGCGATCATGATCCACAAGAGATAGCCCGCCCGGTTCCTGACCGGAACGGGTGACGCGATCGTCACAGGTCCGCACCGGTTTGGGATCTACGGGGTGGGACGCTCGCGCTAACAGGGGCCGCCACGACGCCGCTCCTCGCCTCCCGGCTGGACATGACTTCCGATCAGATCCAGGGCGGGTTCGAAGGCAGCGCGGCGAGGGAGGCCTTCTCCCCTTCATGCGGTGGCCGAGTTCTGTTCATCGCTTCGACGACCTCGCCCTCTATCCATTGGTAGGTCCGCCCGCCGAGCAGGTCACGGACGAGCCACCCGCCGATGTAGCCGCCGCCCCCGGCCACAAGAACTGGCCGGGAGCAGTCCAGCGTCTCGGTCATGATCCGCCTCCGAGTTGGACCGAATCGCCTTCGAGGTGGGCGGCCCGGGACCCAACGCCTCGGTCACCCTTCTTCTTGGTGGATGAGCCCAGCGAGTCGGGGACGACGCCACGAACGATCGCCTCGAAGCGATCGGCGATTGCCCTGATCTCGAAGGCGCTCTCGGCGTACGACCTGGCGGCCCGCCCCATGGCCTGACGCCGGTCCGGGTCGGCCATGAGCGCCCGGCCGGACTCGACGAGTGCGGGCAGATCCCGAGGAGAAACCACGATGCCTGCACCGACGCGCTCGATGGTCCTGGCCGCTAGGTTGGCCGGCGGGATGGCCCCAAGGATCGGTCTTCCGGCGGCAAGCGAGGTTAGGACCTTCGACGGCACCGAGTAGGCGCCAGCATCCGGCTCCAGTATGGCTAGAAGGATGTCCGCGGTGGCGAGCACCTCCGACAGGCGATCGAACGGCTGGAACGGAAGGACGATGAGATTGTCGGCCGAGCTGCCATGGTCACGGAGCCAATCGGCGCCGATCCCCTCCGAAACGACGACCACCCTCGCGTCGGGCACGTGTTCCGCCAGATCCAGGATGGCGGACGGGTCGTGTTTGAGCCCGAGCGTCCCGGCATAGAGGAAGACCGGCACGTCGGCAAGCCCATGCTCGAGCGACCACGGGTTCTCCTTGGCCATCGGCGTCACCTGGTCCAGTGGCGCCCAGTTCTCGATGACCGAGACCCGTCCCGGCCCGACACCCCAGGCCGCCAGGGCCGGAAGGAAGTCCTCGGTGATCACAACGACGGCATCCGACTCGCGGAGCAATTGTGCTTCGAGCCGCGAGAAGCGGCGGGCGAGCAATCCGCCGACCACGGGCAGGCGCCGGCGCAGCATTCGTTCGATCGCGCTCGAGTACAGGTCCTGCAGCCAGAACACTAGCCGGACGCGGTCCCTCTTGAGGCTGTGTTGTGCCACGGCTTGTGCGTCAAGCGGCGTGTTCGTGGAAATGACGACATCCGGCTCGAAGGCGACGAGGCGATGGGCGAGCAAGTCTCCGTAACGCCGCTCCTGAAGGAGCCTTCGGACGAAGCTGTACTTGTGGAACCGCTCGCCAAGGTCGATCCCCTCGATCGCGAACGAGGTCGGATCGTCCGGAACGCGAGCAAGGGGCCCTCTCGGTGTCTGGAACCTCGTCGAGTAGAGATGGAGGACCTCGTGCCCACGTTTGGCCAATGCACGAGAGAGCTGGACCTGGAATGGATGTCCGGAGTAGTCGTGCACGGCGATCCTCAACCGGATCGACGTGTCGCCCAGGGTGGCGGACTCCCCCGCCACGATCACCGACGCTCGCCGCCCGCCGGAGCCGGGGTCGTCTGGTGACGGGTGCCCTCCTCTCCCCCGGGCCCGGACGCGCCGTAGTAGTCGTAGTAGTAGTAGCCGCCGCCCGAGCGCTCGGGCAGCCGGTTGAGCGTGACGCCCAGGACCCGGGCGCCGGCCTGGGCCAACGCCTCGCGGCCCCGCCGGATGGCGCCCCGGCGCGTCCGTCCGGCATCGATGACGAAGAGCGTGCCGTCGGTGATCGACGCGAGGAGAACGGCGTCGGTCACCGCCTGGAGCGGGGGGCTGTCGACGACGACGAGATCCGAGGCCTCCGCGAGGCGCCCGAGGATGGTCCGCATCCGCTGCGAGCCGAGCAGCTCGGCCGGGTTCGGCGGGAGCGGTCCGGTGGTGATCACCCGCAGGTTCTCCTGCTCGGTGGACTGCGTCACCTCGTCCAGCCCCGTGGCATCCGACCGCAGCAGGCTCGACAGCCCGTTGGCGTTCGGCAGGTCGAAGATCCGATGGATGCCCGGCTTGCGGAAGTCCCCGTCCAGCAGGATGGTCCGGCGACCCGCCTGGGCGAAGGCGACCGCCAGGTTGGCGGCGGTCGTCGTCTTGCCCTCGCCGGGGACCGAGCTGGTCACGAGAAGGGTCCGAAGCGGCGCATCGACGGCGGCAAACTCGACGTTGGTGCGCAGGCTCCGATACGCCTCGGCGACGGGCGCCCGCGGATAGAGCAGCGTGGCCAGCCGGTAGATCTCGCTCCGCTCCTTGCCGCCCCGCATCCTGGTGATCGTGCCCAGCGTGGGCAGCCCGGCCACCGCCTCCACGTCGTCGGGCGACTTGACGGTGTCGTCGAGGTACTCGAGCAGGAAGACGAGGCCCGAGGGCGATGAGCAGCCCGACGAGCGCCGCGATGATCGTGTTGAGCAGGACCCGCGGCGAGGCCGGGTCCGGCGGCACCGTGGCCGGGTCGACTCACGGTCAGCAGGTTCGCCCCGCTGTTCGACGAGAAGCCGAGCAACGTGGCGTACGTCTGTTGGAGGGTGACGATCCGGCCCTGGAGGGCCTGCAGCTGCTGCTCGTCATCGGCCGACCGCGATGGGAGGCTGGTCAGTCGCTGGATCTCGGCCTGGGTGTCCTGGATCTGGGCCTGGATCGCGGCGAGGTCGGCGTCGATGAACTGCTGGACCTGCGAGTCCCGGCCGGCGATCGCCGGCGAGGCGGCGATCATCTCAGCCGCCAGCGAGTTCGCGAGGGCCGCCGCGCGCGTCGGGTCGCCGTCCTGGACGGTCAGGTGGACGAAGGTCGAGTCGCGTGGCGCCTCGGCGACGATCCGCTTCCTGAACTCGTCCGGCGTGATCCCGAGGCCGTTCTTGTCAATGACCTTCTGGAGCAGCGGACCGGTGGTGGCAAGCTCGGCGTACGTCTGGGAGAGCCGCCCCGGCGAGCGCCGGCGAGTCGGCGACCATCTCGTTCGCCAGCGAGTTGGCGAGGGTCGCCGCGCGCGTCGGGTCGCCGTCCTGGACCGTCAGGTAGAGGAGGTTCAGGTCGGTCGGCGCCTGGGCGACGATCCGCTTCTCGAATTCGTCCGGCGTGATCCCGAGGCCGTTCTTGTCGATGACCTTCTGGAGCAGCGGGCCGGCCGTGGCGAGCTTGGCGTAGGTCTGCGACAGCCGCTGGCTCGCGAGCAGCTGGTTGTAGTCCGGGTTGGACGCCTGGGTGCCCTGACCGACGACCAGGGTGGCCTTGCCCTCGTACACCTTGGGCAGCGCATTGGAGACGACGAAGGCGGCGGCGCCGGCCAGGAGGACGCTGACCACGATCAGCCAGGCCCAGGAGCGCAGCACGCCGAGCTGATGGCGCAGTTCCATGGGGCGACTCCCTCGAGCGGTCGTGGCGAGTATATATAGCCCGGCGCTGCTCCGCGTCGCGCCGCTACGGCGGCCGGCGTGCCGGTCGCGACGTAGCGGAGGCCCAGCTCCACGTCCTGGTTGAAGGTCGTGGTCAGGGTCGCGTCGGCGCCCGATACCTGGAGGCCCTCGCTCGCGGAGGCGATCCGGAAGCCGTCCGGGACGTGGATCGTGACGGTCAGCGGCCCGGGCAGGAGCCCCGGCTGCTTCTGGATGGTGAGGCGGTAGACCCCGCCCGTGCTCGTCGACGTCGGCGGCGTACGGGCTGGTCCAGACGTAGCGCAATGTGGTCTTGCCGGGAGGCACCATGGTGTACGCGCCGATCACCGCCCGGCCCGCCTCCTCGTCCACCACGGCCGGGGCCGTCAGCTCGACGAGGCTCCCGCCCGAGACGTCCTCGACCCGGCTGCGCTCGGGTGCCAGGAGCCGGAAGTACATCCCCAGGATGTCCAGGTCCTCGAGCGTGGGCAGCTCGCGGTACGGCTTGCCGACGGGCGTCTCGATCGGGTTGTCCCAGGTCACGTCGAGCGTGTCGAGGGCGTTGCCGACCGCGTCGATCTTCACGTCGAGGTGCAGGCTGCGGGTCGTGATCGCGTTGAGCTTGGAGGCCGGGGCGACGTTGGAGTCGACCGGATAGACGTAGTCGCCCGGATCCTGGCGGACCACGCCGTCGAAGCCGTTCCTGGTGGCGACCGCCTCGTCGTCGGCGTCCTTGAACCAGGCCAGCAGGAGGTGCTGGGACCGGAACGTGTCGGCCTGGCCGAGGAGGTCGACCCACTTGCCTGGGCGGGAGGGCGAGCAGGCTGGCGAAGAGCCGGTCGGCGAAGGTGGACAGGAACGCCTTGCGGTTCTCGCCCGGCTTCGGGACGCGCGTGAGCTGGAGCGTCTTGAGGGTGGTCTCGCCCGACGCGATCGTCGCGTCGTACTCGGGCACGCTGATCGGGCCGGTGACCTTGAGGAGCTCGTCGATCGTGTAGGTGGTGATCCCCAGCACCCCGTCGATCCGGCTGTCGCCCGACTCGTTGGTGTACAGCCGGAGGGCATTCCTGGCGCTGGTCGGGAAGTCGGGCGACCAGTTCGCGTCGGCCAGCTGCCAGGGCTGGTCCCCGCCGAGCAGGTAGTTGGCCAGCTCCTCCGGCGGGGTGATGAACGGGTAGTCCCAGGGCAGGTCCAGCAGGAAGATGTCCTTGAACGTTCGCTCGGTCACGCGGCCCTTGTCGAACGCGATGATCCCGTAGCTGCCGGTGTAGCCGCCGGTCGGCCGGAGCTCGGCCGGGTCCTGGGTCAGGACCAGGTAGCGCCGCGGACCGTTCCAGCCGAGGATGTCCGGCAGCTGCGCGCTGGCGGTGAGGTACGTGTCGAGCAGGGGCCGGTAGCGGTCCACCCGCTCGGTCATCGCCGTCCGGGCATCCTCGATCGGGGCGGCCAGGCCGTCCGGGATGGCCGCCAGCCGGTCGCGGGCGCGGTCCATTGCCGCCCGGATGGCCGTGACCTGGTCGCGCGAGGTTGCCATCAGCTCGACCAGCCCGCCGAGCAACGAGGCGTCCTCCGGATTGGCGGCCTGGGCCTCCTTGATCGTGACGAACCGATCGCCGATGGCCAGTCCCTGGTCCGCCGCGGCGAACAGGTCGTCGGCCGCGGCGGCCACGGCGTCGGCACCCGCCAGGTCGGCGGCCGCCGGCTCGACGTGTCGGGCGATCGCGACCAGGGGGTCGTGCTGGAGGAGGTCCTCGAGGTGGCTCAGCCGTGCGCGCGCGGCGGTGAGGTCGCGCCGCAGGTCGTTGAGGGTCGGCCGATCGATCTCCAGCCCGGCGGCCTGCGCCCGCGAGGCCAGCGCCACGAGGTCCGTCCGCAGGCTGCGCGCGTCGTCGAGGGCGGGCAGGTAGCGAACGGCGGCCAGCAGCCCGGCGATGGCGGCCAGGGCCGCGACCACGATCAGGAGGGCGATCGCGAGGAGGACGAAGCGCCGACGGCGTGACGTCCGATGTCGGCGGCGATGGCGTTGGCCTGCGGCTGGGCGTTCCGGCGATGGGGTTGCGGCTGGCTCGGTCCCGGCTGCCTCGGTCATGACCCGGGGTGGGCGATGACGACGAACCGGGGCGCCGTCTCGTAGTACGAGGTCGACGTCTGGAGGGTCAGCTGCTCGGTGGCCGTCGGCTGGAGGTACTGGACCGCGTCGTACGGAACCTTCGGCAGGACCTTGTCGACGACGTAGGTCCGCTGGGAGCCGTCGGCGAGGGTCAGGACGACCTTATCGCCGAGCTTGGCGTCCCACAGGGGCAGGAACATCCCCTCCCGGGCATGGCCGTAGATGTAGATGTTCGAGCCGCCGTCCGGCCAGGCCGTGCCCGGGAAGTGGGCAGCCTTGCCGATCGGCGCGTCGATGCCGTCGCCCTCGATGATCTTGAGGTCGATCCCGAGGCGCGGGATCTGGATGCGCCTGGCGACGATCCCGGCTTCCGGTGGGCTCGGCGGGGCGGAGGTGCCGGGACCGGCCGACGGCGGTCCGGCGGAGCCCACTGCGGCCGGCGTGGGCACCGCGGGGAAGTCCGTCGGCGACGGTGTTGCCGCGGCGAGCGCGGAGGCAGGCGCGGAGAGTGGGGCGGAGGGCGTCGTGGAGGGCCCAACGGATGAGATGCCGCCCCCGCCCAGGGCGATCGACAGCCCGGCCGCGACGATCACGGTCGCTGCGATGACGATGACGGCGGCCAGCGCCCCCCGGCCGGACACGAGCCCCAGCGGTCCTCGCGAGCTCGCGCGGCGGCGGCGAGGGCCGGAAGGTTCGGTCATGCGCTCAGGCTAACCGGGACTGGCGATCAATGAGCGGAGCGCGCCGGAACGAGCGGGTGCCGTCCCGAAGGAGCGGACTCGCCCGCTGCGATCCGCGACCGACGGGACGCGATCAGCGACGCGACAGAGTCAGCCGCCGAAGGATGATCGCGACGCCCGCCAGGATGACGAGCGCCACCGGAATGGCCGGGCTGGGCTGGCGGTCAGCGGACGTCGAGACTGTTGCCGGCAGCGTCGAGGTGTTCGGCAGCACCTTCGAGGTCTCACCGAGGACCGCGCCCTTGTGCGGGATCGAGACGTGGACGACCGCCGTGCCGCTGACGGCCTTCGAACCTACCCCAACCTTGCCCCGGATGATCCGGTCGCCGGCCTTGCAGGCCAGCTTGACCTTGGTGTACGCCCAGCCGTGCTTGTTGGTCGGGGTCGTCGTGTCGTTGAACGTGTCGTTCTTCGACGGCGACTTCTTGAAGGACCAATGGACGGTCACGCCCTGGACGCCATGGCCCTTCTTGTCGAGGACCGTGGCCTTGACGGTGTAGTAGACGCCGCACTTCATCGTCCCGCGGGACGGACTGACGATGACGAGCTTGGGCGTTTGATGGACGTAGCCGTACGCCGGTGCGCTGATCGCGAGCGCGAGGCCGATCGCCGCCAGCAGCGCGATCCATCGACTTGGACGTCTCATCTCGTCGGACCTCCGGGTGCTCCCGCTGAGAGC
The DNA here is from genome assembly GCA_963708065.1 of uncultured Chloroflexia bacterium. Classification (GTDB taxonomy): domain Bacteria; phylum Chloroflexota; class Limnocylindria; order Limnocylindrales; family CSP1-4; genus Chersky-267. Next base: position 308,886 of record CAVPRZ010000006.1, on the reverse strand, counting down.
CTCGACTGTGCGTCCGTCGAACGGGCCTGCGGACCTGAGAGGTCCGCGCACATCAGACGCTTAGCCTCGCCAGTATACGCTCCGATCTCTAGCGCAAACAGGCCCTCAGAGCACCCTGCGACGGAATGACGACCATGCCGAGCGTGAAGCCAGCCGGGAGCCAGCGCTCGAGCGAACCCGTCGCAAACGCGGTCGCCAGGGCCGCCAGCGCCGCTACCACGAGCACGATGAGCAGAAACAGCAGCGCCCGCCGCCGTGCGTTGCCCTTTCGGCTCGGCGCCGGAGTGCTCAGTGGCAGGGACGGATCCCGGGTCACGGCAGGCCACGCCTCAGCCACCGAGACGACGGGGGCGGCCGTTGGAGGTTGGTCGAGGGGTGGCACCGCCGGCTCGGCTGCGTGGGGGCGCCTGCACCGGGGGGAGGATCGCGGCGAGGACCGCGCTGGTCCTGGCGGTCCTCCATGCAAGGGGCGGTTCGGCGGGCCGGGTGTCCGATGACGGCACCGTCACGAGCGACTCAGCATGGACCGGGTCGGTGGCAGGGTCGTCGGATCTGGACGGCGGGGACGGAGCGGGCTCCGCCAGAGCGGGCGCCGCCGGAGCGGGCGCCGCCGGAGCGGGCGTCGCCGGTGACCACGGGAAGACGGCCACGAGGTCCGCCGGTTCCTCGGCCGGCTCGGTCTCAGGCGCGGGAGTCGCCTCGGCCACTGGCCCGGCCGCGGGCTCGGACACCGGATGTTCGGGCGCGGGTTCCACGGCAGGGTCTATCGGTGGCTCGAGCTCGGGGGCGGCGGCTGCCTGCACGCTCAGCCGCTGATCGCCCGGGGCAAAGGCGCTCGCCTTCGGCGGCCGGTAGCGGTCGCACGTCGAGTAGCGACCCGACAGGCAGTACCTGGCCTGCTGCGTCAGGTCGATCTTCGCCGCCTTCGACTTGACCTGGCAGCGATGGCCCGCCACCGGGAAGCTGAACCGGGTGCGCGGATCGTCGGCCAGCCCGAGGTACGGGCACACCGCGAGCTCCGCGTTGGTCGGATCGTTTGCGATCACCTCGTGATACTACGCTCCGCCGCGCGAGGTCCACCGCCCGCCCCGGCGCCCCTCAGAACCGGCGGACCGTGCTCCCGCGCGGGGACTTCTCGACGACGATCCGGGCCGGGAGGCGCTCGGCGAGCTCGGTGACGTGGGTGACCACGCCGACCATCCGGTCGTCGCCGCCCAGGACCTCGACCGCGCCGATGACGACCTGGAGCGTCTCCTCGTCGAGCGTGCCGAAGCCCTCGTCGAGGAACAGGCTGGTGACCCGCGACCGGGCGCCGACCGCCAGCGACGGGACCTGCTCGCTGAGCGAGAGCGCGAGGGCGAGCGAGGCCAGGAACGACTCGCCGCCGGACAGCGTCTTCACGCTCCGTCGCTCCTCGCCGTTCCAGGTGTCGACCACGAGGAACTCGTCGTCGACGACCTCGAGGCGGTAGCGCCCGCTCGACAGGTCCTCGAGATGGACGCTCCCGGCGGTCGCCAGCGTCGCGAGCGCCTCCTCCTGGAGGAACGCCACGATCCGGTCCTGGCGGAGCTCGAGGGCGAGCTGCTTGAACCGGGCGCCACGCTCGCGGAGCGTCTCGATCTCGGCCTCGAGCTCGGCGCGCCGGGCGATCCGCTCCTCGAGATCGGCGACCCGCCGGGCGGCGACGGCCGCCTCGCCGATGGCCGCCGCGTTGGCCGTCTCGACGACGGCGGACAGCTCTCGAGGTCCGCCGCCGGCGGGGCCAGGTCGCCGACCGCCCGGCGCGCCTCCTCGAGGTGGGCGCCGCCGGCGGCCTGCCGTTGAGCGACGGCGGTCGTGCAGCCGGCCGCGATGCCGTCGAGGCGATCGGCCATGGCCAGCGCAGCCGTCGCGAGCTCGCCCGCGTCCTCACCGGCCGGTTGGTCGGGTCGCTCCGCGACTGCGCCGCCCGCCGAGCGCGTCCGGCCCCGCCGGGACGTCGGGGGCGCCGCGGGCTCGAGCCCGGCTGTCGTCGCCCGGGCGACGAGGTCCTCGAACGGGACCGCGTCGAGCCGTGCCCCCTCGGTCGTCAGCTGGCCGCGCGCCTCGGCGAGCAGCCGGTCGATCGTCCGGAGCGCCTCGTCGGCCGCACCGGCCGCGGCACGCCGGGATTCGAGGTCGGCGTTCAGCCGCGAGCAGCTCGGCCGCCCGGCGCTCGAGCTCGGCGACAAGGTCGGCCCGGATGGTCCCACCCAGGTCCGCCGCCAGGGTCGTCTCCGCTTCGTCGAGCCGGTGGTCCTCGTCGTCGAGCACCGCCTGCGCGTGAGCGACCCGGTCGCGCTCGCGGTCGAGCCGGCCGGCGGCATCGGCCGACGCCCGCTCCGCGGTCCGGCAGGCGGCCGCGGCCTCGGCGGCCGCCGCGCGGGCGAGCTCGAGCGTCGCGGTCGCCGCCTGGAGCTCCGGGGCGCCGTGGCGGTCGCCGAGCGTCTCGAGCGGTCGCCCGCAGACCGGGCACGGGTCGCCGATCGCGAGGCCGGCGACGATCGCCGCGATGCGGTCGGCCGCCCGGGCGGCCTCGAGCGCCTCCGCAGCCGAGCGCTCGGCCGCGGCTGAGTCGGTCTCACGTTCGGCCGCCTCGACCGCGGCGGCGACTGCGGCCATGGCCGCGGCTTCGGCCGGTGCGATCGCCGCCGCCAGCTCCTCGGCCTCCCGGCGGCGGTCCGCGAGGGCGGCCCGTCCCCGGCCGAGCGATCGGGCCCGCTCGAGCCGCGCAGCCAGCACCGCGCGGTCGCCCCAGGCGACCTCCGCGTCGGCCAGGGTCCCGGCGGCGGCCGCGGCGAGCTGGGCCTCGCGATGGGCCGTCTCCTCGGCGGCCGTCCGCCCCTTCTCGGCCCGGGCGATCGCCTCGGCGAGGCCCCCGATCGTCGTGCCGATCGTCCTGACCGTCTCCGCGCTGCGGGCCGCCTCGGCGCCGAGCCGCCCGAGCTCGTCGATCTCGCGCTCGAGCGCCGCCACGCGGGCCACGACGCCCACCACCGTCTCGCGGGCCGTCGCCAGCCTGGTCGCCAGCGCCTCCGCGGTGGCGTGCTCGCGGCGGGCCGCCTCGAGGCCCTCGTCGGTCGCGTCGGCGTACTCCGCCTCGAGGATCCCGACCCGGGCGGTCACCTCGCCGCCCATCGTCCGGGCCAGCTCGCCGGCCTGCATGGCGATTCGCTCGAACAGGCCGAGGTCGAGGAGGTCGGCCAGGATCCGTCGCCGCGTCTTCGCGTCGCCGGCGAGGAACTCCGCGAACCGGCCCTGGGGCAGGAGGACGGCGCGGGTGAACCCGGCGTAGTCGAGCCCGACCAGCTTCTCGAGCGTGGCATCGGCATCGCGGACGCGGTCGGCGCCCTCGCCGGCCTGGCGCCAGCCGGATTCGGTCGTCGAATCGGACCGCTCGACGAGGATCTTCGTCTTGGCATCGGCGGTCACGCTCCGGGCGACCCGGAAGCGGCCGCCGCCGGCCTCGAACTCGAGGACGACCGCCGCCCGCGGCGCGCCCTGGCTGACGAGCTGGCGGACGCTGTCGCCGACCCGCTCCGCCCGGCCGAACAGGGCGAACGTCAGCGCGTCGAGGATCGAGCTCTTGCCCGAGCCGGTCGGGCCGGTGATCGCGAACAGGTCGAGCCCCTCGAAGTCGACGACCTGCGGCTCGCGGAAGGAGGTGAACCCGCGGATCTCGAGCCGGATCGGGCGCACGGCCTCAGTCCTCCCCCTCGCGGACGAGGGCCAGGACCTCGTCGAACGCGGCGAGGAGCGCCGGATCGGGCTCCACTCCGTGGGTCAGCCGCTCGTAGGCGGCGAACTGGTCGCGCGGCCCGAGCGCCCCGACCCCGGCCGACCGGGGCCCGGCCTCGGCGTCGACCGTCCGGTCGTAGACGAGCTTGACGTCGAGCGCGTTCGGGAGCGCCTCGCGGACCCGATCGGCGATCCCCGGGACCGGCCCATCGGTCTCGACGAACACCCGCAGCCAGGCGTCGCCGACCGCCCCGGCGGCCGTCGCCAGGGCGTCGAACGTCCCGCGCAGGTCGACCAGCCGCCGGCCGGCCGACAGCGGGACCTCGCGGACCGTCGCCGGCGTCCCCGGCGCGGCCTCGACGATGGCGACCGACTTCTGCTGCTCGGTCTCGCCGAAGTCGAGCTGGAGGAGCGAGCCCGAGTAGCGGCCGGGAGCCGCCGCGCCGGCGACCCGCTGCGGCCGGTGGATGTGGCCGAGGGCGAGGTAGCTCGCGGTCGCCGGGAGGCGGGCCGGCGACACGGCGTACTCGAGGCCCGACGGTCACCTCGCGCTCGCCGCCGCCGAGGAGCGACCCGTCGGCGTAGAGGTGGGCCAGGACCACGTTGACCCGGTCCGGCCGGAACGCCGCGGCGAAGGCGTCGAGCAGGTTGCCCATCCCGTCGGCGTAGGTGGCGTACCAGCTCTCGGGCGCGTCGAACAGGGCGGCCGTCGAGGCGAACCGGCGCTCCGGCACGAACGGCACGCAGGCGACGAGCGCGGTCGTCGAGCCGTCGCGCGAGGCGAGCTCCACGACGCCGCCGGCGTCGGGCCGGTGGACGTTCGCGACGATCGTCGCCCCGACCGCCCGGTAGAGCGGGGCGAACGCCTCGAGCCGCTGGGCGGAGTCGTGGTTGCCGCCGATCGCGACGACCGGGATCCCGGCCTCGTGGAGGTGGACGAGCGTCTCGACCAGGACCGCATCGGCCTCCGGGACCGGGGCGCGCGAGTCGTACAGGTCGCCGGCGACGAGCACCCCGTCGACCCGCTCGTCGACGGCGATCGCGACGACCTCGGCCAGGACCGCCGCGAACTCCTCGGTCCGGGGCCGGTTGCGGATCGTCCGGCCGAGATGCCAGTCGGAGGTGTGGAGGAGCCGGATGGTCACCCGCTAGTCGGCCTCGAACGCCCCGAACGGGTCGCCCCCGGCCGGCGCCGCCTCCTCGGCCCGCGTGGCCCAGCACGGGAACGGGAAGCGGACCTGGAGCGGGGTCGGGATCGACGGCTGCTGGACGATGACCGAGCCCGGCTTGAGGATGCCGGCCCTGGCCCGGGTCACGGCCGGCAGGAAGCCGTACTCGGAGCGCTGCGCCTCGGCCGTGTCGAGCCGGCCGACGACGCGGAACGCCGAGTTGGCGATGACCCGCCGCTCGACCTCCGACGCGGTCTGCTCGGCGCCGACGAGGATGATCCCGAGGCTCCGGCCGCGCTCGGCGACGTCGAGGAGGACCTCCTTGATCGGGCTCCAGCCCTCGCGCGGGGCGTACCGGTTGAGCTCGTCGAGGACGAGGAAGTGGAGCGGCTCGCGGCGGCCCATCCGCTCCTTGTGCTCGAACAGGCGCTTGATCATCACGCCGGTCACGAACCGCTTCGCCCGGTCGTGCAGGTCGTGGATGTCGATCACCGTGACCTGGTTCGCCTCCCAGTCGATCCGGTGGCGGGCGGGATCCTCCGCCGCGGTGCCCCAGATGAGGTGGCCGACCCGCTGGCGGGCGGCCTCGAGCCGGCGCTGGAACGCCGCCACGGTGCCCTCGGCCAGGCGGCCGCGCCAGCCGGAATCGTCGTCGTCGAGCTTGAGCGCGATCGCGTCGCACAGCTCCTCGAACGAGTTGATCCGCGCGCCGTCGAGGCGGACCGTCGCGGGCGCCTCGGGGTCGTCCTGGCACCACCGGTCGAGGAGCGACTCGACCCGGGCGACGAGGTCGGCGATCTGCGAGCGCTCGTCGTCGCCCTCGGCGAACAGGAAGCGCAGGTAGCGCTCGCGGACGAACTCGCGGATCGTCCAGTAGTAGGCGGTCACGCCCTCGGTCCGGCCCTCGACCTGGGGGATCGCGGCGCCGCCCGGCCCGCCGGCCCCACCCGAGCCCGCGGCGCCCGCCCGCGGCGGGGCCCACAGCCCGACCGACGCGAACGGCCCGACCGGGAGCCCGAGCCGCTCGTACTCGGCCCGGGCGCCGGCGTCGAGCAGGGCGTTCGGACGGTCGAGCCAGAGCAGGTCCTCGCCCTTGACGTTGAACACGAGCGCCTTCGTGTTCGTGGCGTACGCCCCGAGCGTCTTCGAGTGGAACAGGGCGTACAGGAGGAACAGCGCGTAGGTCGTCTTCGTGGCGACGCCGCTGATCCCCGAGATGTTGACGTGGGCGCCGCGCGTGCCGTCGAGGAAGTCGACGTCGAGGTAGACCGGCTCGCCGTCACGCGACAGGCCGGCCGGCAGGCGGCGGGTCATCCGATCGAAGTAGAGGGCCTCGTCGCGATCGCGCCCCCGGGCGCGCTTCGCCGGTCGGCCGGGGAGCGGCGGGACGAACACCTCGGGCTCGAACCGCGTCGCGACGACGAGGGCCGCCTGGGCGGTCTCGGCGGGGAGGACGCCGCGCTCGACGAGGAAGGCGTCGGAGTCGAAGGCGAGGCCCTCGTGCCGGGCCCGCACCTCCTGGACGATCCCGCTGATCCGGACGGTCCCGATGCCCGGGACCTCGGTCTCGACGATCACCGCGTCGTCGAGCTGGAGGTACGAGCCCTCCCCCACCCCGACCCAGAACTGGAGCGGGGTCGAGTCCTCCGTGCCGAGGACGAGGCCGACCGGCTCGGACACGGTCGGGGCCGTCGGCGTCGTCGTGGTCGCGGCTGCGGTCGCAGGCTCGGCGGCCTGGGCCGGTGACAGCGCGACCGGCCGGTCCTCGATCATGCCGCGATCGCCCGGTGGAGCTCGGCCTGGAGGGCGCGCCGGAGGAGCTCCGGGTTGCCGAGGCGGCGCCGGAGCTCGGCCTCGAGGGCCCCGACCGGGGTCAGGTTCTGGGGCGCCCGCGGGTCGATCCCCGGCCGGCCGGCGAAGCGCGGCAGCTCGACCGCGACCCGGTCGGCCAGCTCGCGCGAGCGGGCGATCCCGAGCGCCATCCGGACCTCGCACCGGACGAGCCCCGACAGGTCGTGCCACGGCTCGCGCAGCTCGATCAGGCGCTGGTACCAGGCGAACCGGTCGAGGACCTGGCGGCCGAGCGCGAACAGCGGTGTCCGCTGGCCGGGCGCCAGGCGCGGCAGGAGCGCGGCGGGCTCGTCGACCAGGTAGGTCGTCACCATCCGCTTCGCGATCCCGACGACGGCGGCGTCCGGGCCGTGCGGGTAGTGGAGCGGCCCGTCGGCCAGGACGAGCCCGGACGGGGCAAGCTCGGCCGCCAGCCGGCCCTCGGCCTCGCGCATCTCGTTCTGGAGGACCTGGAGCGGCGCCTCGGGGTCGTCGCCCGGGACCGCGATCGCGCGATACGTGACCGTCCCGGCTGGCACCCGCCCGGACGACGAGGTCGGGCGCGGCGATGGCCCCGCCGAGGGCCAGGATCCGCCCCACGATTGCCCGCTCGTAGGTCGCCCGACCGTCGCTCCGGACCGCCCCGACGCCGTACGACCCGGCCAGCCCCCAGGCGCGCCGTCCTTCGTCCTCGGCCATGACCCGCAGCTCGACCCGCCGGACGCCGTCCACGAACAGGAGCGGGCCGCCGGGGGCCGCCGCCGGCTCGATCGCCCGCGACCAGTCGGCCGTCTCGATCGTCGGGTCGACCTGGATCTCGGTCCCCTCGCTCGCCGCCAGGGTCGCCTCGACGTCACCGCCGTAGTCGGGGCTCCAGGGGTCCGCGCGGAGGGTCACCATCGGCGTCAAGCCTACCCGAACCCCGTGCCAGGCCGCGGGACGTTACGGCCGAAGCTCCAATGCCTCGACATGCGCGGGCCGCACCGTTCCGAAGTGACGATGGTCCAGGGTCACCACCTTCGTCTCGGCCAGCCGCTCGGCGAGCGCCACGACGCTGGCGTCGACGACTCCCAGCTTGAGATCGGCGTAGCGCGCCTGGAGCTCACGGCAGCGGGCGAGGTCGGGGACCGTCGGCGGCTCGACCCGGTAGACCCCCGCCAACAGATCGTCCAGGAAGATGAGCCACGCATCCGGGGAGAGCCGACGGGCGCACCAGTAGTCGAGCTCGGCGAGGACGAGGGCCGGCACGACCAGGTCCTCGTTCGCCTCGGTGAGCAACCGGGCGCACGGCTCGTGATCGGGATCGGCCGCGTCGAGCGCGGCCAGCAAGGGGCCGGTATCGCAGATGAGCGCCACCGTCAGCGTGGCGCTTCGGCGACTGGCTCCCTGGTGACTTCGGCGGCGCTCCGACCGTCACCGGACCTGGCGACGCCGACCCTCGGACGTCGCGACGTGCGAAGCGCGTGGGCCTTCTCCTCGACCGCCTCGCGCAGCAGCTCGGCGAGCGGGACCTGGCGGCGCTGCGCCTCCACCTCGAGGGTGCGGATGGTGGACCGGGGTGCGCTGACCGTGGTCCGACGAAGCTGAGTCATGATGCTTGATGCTAGCATCGTGATGCGAGACCGGTCAAGGCCGGGCAGTCGCTCAGTCCTCGCCCCCTGGAGCACACCTAGGGCAAACGCACCAGTACTGATGTCGCCGAACGGGTGATTTCCGGGACCTCCATCCGACGCAGACACTGGTGCGCGATGTCGACGTTGGTCGCCGGGGTTCGACACGCCCCCTTCTCCCGTCTCGCGAAGAACCTGCGACGCGCGGCCCGGCGGGCCGCCGGCGATCCGCACACGCTCCTCGCGGTCGGGCTGACCGTCCCGACGATCCTCGTCCACGTGGTGGACCCGACGCCGGCCTCGAGCGGCGTCGTTGCCCTGTGCCTCCTGTACATCGCCGTCCAGACGATCCTGGCGACGGCGTCGACGCTCGGCGCCCGGATCGGCGTCCTCGCCCGGCCCGTCCCGCGTCTCGCGCTGGCGGTCCTGTTCGTGACGGCCGCCGTGAACCAGACCGGCGACGCGTCGTTCCGACCGCTCGCGGGCCTGTACATCCCGGTCGTGAGCATGGCTGCCGCCTACGGCGGTCGCGAGGCGATCATCATCGGCGCCCTCTCCGCGCTCGGCTACTTCGGGCCGGCCCTGCTTTCGGGCGAGCATTTCGACAGCGCCGCACAGCGCGGGCTGGTCCTCACGTCGGTCTGCGTGCTGCTGGCCGTCGGGACCCGTTCGACGGTCTCCAAGCTCGAGATGGCGCTCCATCGGCTCCGCCTCGAGATGGGCGCCGCGCGGCGACGCAACCGGCAGGTCGAGGCGGTCGAGGCGGTCGGGCGGGCGCTCGCCGCACGCGGTCCCGAGGCCGGCACGCTCGAGCAGGTCATGGACCTCCTCCACGACAACCTCGGCTACAGCCACGTCTCGATCTACCTGGTCGACGGCGGCAAGCTCCGGCTCGGCGCCCAGCGCGGCTACGAGCGACCGATCGAGACGTTCGATGGGACGACCGGGGTGATCGGCCGGATCATCCGCAACAGCCGCGCGGAGCTCATCGTCGACATCGCCCGCGACCCGGACTATCTCGACGTCGCCGGAGACGTCACGAGCGAGGTGTGCGCCCCGCTCATCGTCGACGGGGAGCTGCTCGGCGTGGTCAACATCGAGTCGAACCGGGGTGCCCTCGACGAGTCCGACCTCAACTCGGTCCTCCTCGTCGCCGACCGTCTCGCATCGGCCCTGGCCCTCGCCCGCGAGCGGCGGTCGCTGGCCGAGCGGGCCGATCTCTTCCAGCGCCTGACCGCGTTCGGCAACTCGATCACCGGCAGCCTCGACGCGGAGACCCTGTACCCGACGATCGTGGACGGCGTCCGGCGCGTCCTCCACTCGGACATCGTCGTCCTGACCGTCCTCGACCGGGCGACCGGGCGCTACCTCATCCAGGCGATGAGCGGCGGCGACACGAGCTTCGTCGGCACCGAGATCCGACCCGGCGAGGGCGTCTCCGGCCGGGCGATCCGGGACCGAACCGTGGTCGTCGACGAGCGCCTCGGCCGCGAGCGCTTCCCCCAGGACGTCCAGGCCGCGAAGGTCCCCGACGTCCTGACGGCGATCGGGCTGCCGCTCATCCGCGACGGCGCCGTCGTCGGGGCGCTGGCGGTGACCCGGAACGATCTCGACCTGCCGTTCAGCCGCGTCGAGCGCGAGGTCAGCGGCGTCCTCGGCACGCAGATCGCGCTGGCCCTGACGAACACGTTCCTCCACAGCGACGTCACCGAGGCGTCGGTCCGCGACCCGCTCACCGGCCTGTTCAACCGGCGCCATCTCGACGCGTCGGTCGACCGGTTCCTGGCCGCGCGCCGCCGCCAGGCGCCCGAGCAGCGGGCCCCGGCGACGGTCATCCTGTTCGACCTCGACCACTTCGGGACGTTCAACAAGCGCCACGGGCACCGGATCGGGGACGTGGTCCTGCGCGGCTTCGGCGAGCTGCTCCTCGAGCGCTTCCGGGCGAGCGACCTGGTCGCCCGCTACGGCGGCGAGGAGTTCGTCGCGGTCCTCGACGGGGCGACGCTGGACGACGGGGTCCGGATCGCGAACGAGATCCGGCATGGCCTGGGCGACGAAGACGTTCACCGGGGTCGACGGCGAGCCCCTCCACAGCACGGTCTCCGCCGGCTGTGCCCGGCTCGAGGAGGGCGTGGCGAGCGCCGACGAGCTGTTCACGGCGGCCGACGTCGGGCTGGCGATGGCCAAGGCGGCCGGTCGGGATCTGGTCGTCGCGGCCTGATCCGCGGGGGGCCTCAGGCGCCGGTGCTGGCCGGTAGCCGGACGACGAAGCGCGACCCGCCGCCGGGCCGCTCGGTCGCCGCGATCGACCCGCCGTGCTGGTCGACGATCCAGGCGCCGATCGCCAGGCCCAGCCCGGTCCCGCCCGGGCGGGCGTTCGGGGCCCGCCAGAACCGGTCGAAGACGTGCTGGCGATCCTCGGGCGGGATGCCCGGACCGTCGTCGTCGACGGTCAGGGTCGCCTCGCGTCCCTCCGGCCGGACGGTGACCAGCACCGTGCCCCCGACGGGTCCGTGGCGGATCCCGTTGTCGACCAGGATCGTGACGAGCTGGCGGAGGCGGGCCGCGTCGCCGGTGACCTGGACGGGCGCCGGATCGAGCGCGACCGACACCTGCGATTCGGCGGCGAGCGCGGCGAGCGAGCCGCTCGCGTCGGCGGCGACGTCGGCCAGGTCGACCGGTTCGCGGGCAAGCTCGACGGCCCCCGAGTCGCTCCGGGCGAGGAGGAGCAGGTCCTCGACCAGCGCGGTCAGGTGATCGGTCTCGGCGGTGATGTCGTCGACCGCCGTTCCGACCTCGCGAACCGGCTTGTCGGGATTGCGCCGGAGGTGCTCGGCGCTTGCCCGCACGACGGCCAGCGGCGTCCGCAGCTCGTGGCTCGCGTCCGCGGCGAACTCGCGCTGGTGGCGGAGCGCATCGCGGATCGGCACGAGCGCCCGGCGGGCGATGACCCAGCCGGCGGCGAGCGCCGCGATGATCGCGACGAGGCCGCCGACGGCAAGCACGGTGATCAGCGTGTTGATCGTGTTCCGCTCGGCGGTGATGTCCTGGCCGACCTGGAGGACGTAGACGGAGCCGGCCCGCGAGATCGGCCGGCTCAGGACCCGGACCGGGGTTCCCTGGACGTCGACGGTCCGAATGTCGGTCGCGCCGGAAGCTCGCGCGGCCTCGATCCCCTCCTCGGCCGGGAGCCCTGCGGGGAGGTCGAGCCCCGACGGCCCGAAGACCTCGCCGGTCGGGGTGCTCACGAACGCGAACGTCCCCGCCGACGGACCCCCGAACGCGATCCCGACCGGCGTCCGGCCGGGCCCGGGCCGGCCGGTGTCGCCGGCGATGAACCGGGTCAACGTGTCGGCCCGCTGGGCGAGCTGGGCGGTGCCGGTCGCGTCGAGCGAGCGGGCGACCGCGAACGACAGGACGATCCCGAGGAAGACGAGCGCCACGAGCACGATCCCGCCGCTCCAGGCCACGAGCTGCCAGCGGACGCGGCGGAGCAGTCGGGCGTCGCCCGTCTGCGCCACGGTCATGCCGAGTCCTCGAGCCGATAGCCGATCCCGCGCAGCGTCCGGATCCGCTCGCCGGCCGTCCCGAGCTTGCCGCGCAGGTAGTGGACGTAGGCGTCGACGGCGTTGGGCGTGACGGCCACGCCGGACGGCCAGACGTGGTCGAGCAGCCGGTCGCGGGTGAGCGCCTCGCCCGGGTGCCGGAGGAAGTACTCGAGGAGCGAGAACTCGCGCGGGCTGAGCTCGACCCGCCGGCCGTTCGCCGTGACCTCCCGGCGCGCCTCGTCGAGGGCGATCCCGCCGACCTCCAGGCGGAGGCCGCCGCGGAGCGCCTCGGGGCCGCCGGCCCGCCGCGCGAGCGCGCGGAGCCGCGCCGCGAGCTCCTCGAACGCGAACGGCTTGACGAGGTAGTCGTCGGCGCCCGCGTCGAGCCCGGTCACCCGGTCGACCACGGTGTCGCGCGCGGTCAGGATCAGGATCGGCACGGTGGAGCCGTCGGCGCGCAGGGTCCGGGCGACGTCGAGTCCCGAGCCGTCGGGCAGCCCGATGTCGAGGATGATGACCTCGAACCCGCCGACGTCCTCGGCCAGCTCGAGCGCCGAGCGCACGTCGGTCGCGAGCTCCACGACATGCCGCTCCTCCTCCAGCAGGCGCCGGAGGAGGCGGCCGAGTCGCGGGTCGTCCTCGACGACGAGCACGTGCATGGCCGAACGCTACCCGGCGAACCCGGACGGCGCTCGGCCGACGCGGGCCGGCCGAGCCGGTCCCATCGTCACTTCGGCACGACCATCACGCTCGATGCGGTCCCGAGGGTGAACCCGCCCCCGGTCCCCGGCGAGGCGTTCGGGCCGCCGTTCCCGCCCCCGCGGGTCACCTGGACCTGGACGGTGCTCCCAGTCGTGACGTCGGCAGACGTCGCGGGCGCCTGGCTGTGGTAGGTCGTGGAGCTGTCGATCGGAATCTGGACCGTCTGGCCCGAGGCGAGCTTGAGGGTCAGGTGGTCGGCGGTCACCTCGGTGACCTCGCCGCTGATCGTGATCCCCGCGCCGGCGCCACCGCCGAAGAACCCGCCGCCGTTGCCGAGCTGGCCGCCGCCGTTGCCGCCCTGCCCGGTGCCGAACTGGCCGTTGCCGGCGCCAGTGCGGAACGTCCCGGCCCCGGTCGCGACCGTCGCCGCCGGGGCGGTCACCCGACCCACCGCGAAGCCGATGCCGCCGACCGCGAAGACCGCCGCCACGACCAGGACGATGTCGATGGCGCCACGCCGCCGGGCCGGGCGGGGGATGCTGGTCACGGGGGCGACGGGCACCGTCTGGGTGGTCGTTCGAGGCTGCGCGAAGGGGGTCGTCGGCGCGGCGCCGGCAGGCGTCCACGCCCCGGCCGGGGCCTGGCTCGGTGACCCGGCCGGGGCCTGGCTCGGTGACCCGGCAGGGGTCTGGCCCGGTGACCCGGCCGGGGTCTCGCTCGGTGCCGACCACTGGGGCGGGGTCGTGCCGCTCGGGTCGTTGGGGGTGGTCATCGGATGGCTCTCCTACTCGTAGCGCAGTGCGGCGATCGGGTCGAGACGGGCGGCCTGCCGCGCGGGCCACACGCCGAAGATCACGCCGACCGCCAGGCTGAAGACCAGCGCGACGACGAGCGTGAGGGGGCTGAACACGAAGCCCCACCCGGCGAGCTGCGCCGATCAGGGCGGTGGCCACGAGACCGACCAGGATCCCGATGAGCCCGCCGAGGATCGACAGGACCAGGGCCTCGATGAGGAACTGGAAGAGGATGTCCCGGTTCTTGGCGCCGATCGCCTTTCGGATGCCGATCTCGCGGGTCCGCTCGCGGACCGAGACGAGCATGATGTTCATGATCCCGATCCCGCCGACGACCAGCGAGATCGAGGCGATCCCGGCCAGCAGGACCGTCAGCAGTCCGGTGATCGAGCCGACGGTCGTCAGCAGCTGGGCCTGGTCGAACACGTTGAAGTCGGCCGTGTCGGCGGACCCCAGCCCGTGACGGGCCTTGAGCGTCGCCGTGATCTGGGCCTTGACCGCGTCCATCTGGTCGGCGGTCGCGACGCTCACGCCGATCGAACGGACGGAGTCTCCGGCCACGAAGTGGGAACGGACCGTCGAGAGCGGGACGAGGACCATGTCGTCCTGGTTGGAGCAGCCCGGCGCCGCCCTTCGGCTGGAGGATGCCGATCACCCGGAAGGGGATCCCGCCGATCGTGATGTCGGTGCCGACCGCGTCGGACCCGAGCCCGAGGTCGGTGGCGGTCGTGTTGCCGAGGACGGCAACCCGCAGTCCCGAGGTCGTTCGACGGCCCGGTCAGGAACGAGCCCTGCCAGATCGTGTCGTTGTGGACCGTCGCGTAGTCGGGCAGCGTCCCGACGATCGTCGTGGTGGTGTTCTGGTCGCCGGCGACGACGAGCTTCTGGGTCGACAGCTCGGGGGCGACGGCGGCGACCCCGGGGATCTCGGCCGACGGCGCGTTGCGTCGTCGATCGTCAGGGTCGTTGCCGAGCCGGCCGCTCCGCGCGTGCCGAAGCTGGTGGCGCTGCCCGGGTTGATCGTGAGCAGGTTCGTGCCCAGGCTCTCGAGCTGCGCGGTGATCCCGCTCGTGGCGCCCTGGCCGACGGCGACGAGGGCCACGACCGAGCCCACCCCGATGATCACCCCGAGCATCGTCAGGACCGCCCGAAGCCGTGCCGAGCGCAGCCGGGCCAGGGCCAGCCGGACCAGGTCGAGCGGGCTCATGCCACGAGCCGCCCGTCGCGGACGTGGATCTGCCGATCGGCGCTCGTCGCGACGTCGGCGTCGTGGGTGATCAGGACGACCGTGCGACCGGTCGAGTGGAGCTCGCGCAGGATCCCGATGACCTCGGCCCCGCTCGTCGTGTCGAGGTTGCCGGTCGGCTCGTCGGCCAGGATCAGGGCCGGCTCCGTGACGAGGGCGCGGGCGATCGCGACCCGCTGCTGCTGGCCGCCCGACAGCTCGGTCGGCTCGTGGTCGAGCCGGTCGCCGAGGCCGAGGCGCTCGAGCGGCGGCGACCGCCCGGGCGTGGCGCTCCTTGCGGCCGACGCCCTGGTAGGCGAGCGGCATCGAGACGTTGTCGAGCGCGCTCGTCCGCGGCAGCAGGTTGTAGCTCTGGAAGACGAACCCGATCGACCGGCTCCGGACCCGGGCGAGGTCGTCGTCGTCGAACTCCTCGACCGACGTCCCGTCGAGGACGTAGCGGCCGGCGGTCGGCCGGTCGAGGCAGCCGACGATGTTCATCAGGGTCGACTTGCCCGAGCCCGACGGCCCGATGATCGCCACGAACTCGCCGTGGTCGATGATCAGGTCGATGCCGTCGAGGGCCCGGACGTCGATCCGGCCGGTCTGGTAGACCCGGCTGATCCCGGCGAGGGTGATGAGCGGCGCGCTCACGGCTGGGTCACGGTCCCGCCGCCGCCATTGCCCCGGTTGCGTGCCGCCGCCGTTGACGTTGCGCTGGAACGCCGCCGCCGGGGAAGAGACCGCCGCCGCCGCCGGTCGTCGTGGCGTTCTGGTCGGCGACCGTCCCGATCGCGACCGCCTCGCCGGCCTGGAGCCCCGTCTTGATCTCGGCCTCGGTCGACGTCACCAGCCCGACGGTCACGTCGCGCGACTGCGGCGGATCCGTCGGCGCCCACGACGAGGACGGTGTAGCCGAGGGCGTTCCCGTTGAGGGCCACCGCCGGGATCGCCAGGACGTTCGTGGCCTGGGCGATCGTGACCGTCGCCTTGGCGCTCATGCCCGGGTCGCGCCGTGGCCGGCGGCGAGGTCAGCTCGATCGTCACGGCGTAGGTCACGACGCTGCCCGAGCCGCCGCTCGACGAGCTCGCCGGCGAGGGTGCGATGGCGGTCACCTTGCCCTGGACCGTGGCGTCGATCGCATCGACCGTCACGGTTGCCGACTGGCCGGTCTTGAGCGACGGGAGGTCGCTCTCGGTGAAGTCCGCCGTGGCCTCGAGCGCGCCGCTCGACAGGGTGATCGCGGGTCCGCTCGAGCAGATCGGCCCCCTTGACCGCGGCGACCGCATCGACCGTGCCGTCGGCGGGGGCCTTGATCGTCGCCCGGGCGATCTGCTCCTCGAGGTCGGCGACCTGACCCTGGGCCTGGGTGTACTGGGAGACGGCGTTCTCGTAGCCGATCCGGGCCTGGCGACGGGCGTCGGTGCCGACCGCCGCGTCGAGGTTCTCCTTGGCGATCGTCTTCTGGGTCTTGGCGGCCTTGAGGCTGTTCTTCGCCGCCGACAGGTCGCGCGCGAGCGACGACGTGTCGGCCGTCGCCAGGACGGCGCCCTTCTTGACCGTGTCGCCGACGGCGACCTTGACCTCGGTGACCGACCACGTCCCGTTGCCGCTCGCTCCTGTGCCGCTGGCGTCCTCGACCGCCGGCGCGACGCCGAAGTTGAGGTCGTAGGTCGTCGCCCGGGTGAGGCTTCCGTCGGCGACCACCGTTTGGGCGACGTCCGTCGTCGCCGCCGTTGCCGTCAGGTACTGCGCTCGGGAGGCCCGGCTGCCGCCCGGCCAGCCGGTCACGGCCACGACGACCGCTCCGACTCCGACTACCAGCAGCACGATCGCCGCCGGCACCTTCCATCTCATCAGGTCCGCCTCAGCTGCGGTGGGATTGGCGGCCCGGCCAGGGCCGGGCGGGTAGCACCCAGTAGACGCGGACGCGCTGAGACGGTCCTGAGAGCCGGCTGTGGCCGCGATGAAGAAACCTTCACCCAGTGTTGGCCGGTCGGCGGCGGCCCTCTCAGGTTGATCTCATGGATCGGATCCATCCTTTGTCGCATGAGCCAGCACGCCCATGGCCCGGCAGTCGCGGTCGGCCGCCGGGTGGCCCGCCCGCGTTCGTGGTCCGTCCGACCAACAGACCTGGCCGCGATCGTCGTCGGCAACGGCCTGTTGATCGCCGCAATGTGGGTCCGCCACGGCGGACTCGGCGAGCTCGGATTCGGTCGCCGGGATCCTGACCGCGGCCGGCCAGCTGACCGCCCTCTTCGGGACGTACCTCGTGCTCATCCAGCTGGTCCTGATGTCGCGCAGCCCGTGGCTCGACCAGCTCTTCGGGATGGACCGGCTGGCGTCGGCCCACCGCTGGGTCGGCTTCGGTTGCGTCTGGCTGCTCGTCGCCCACGGTGCGCTCACGACCGTCGGCTACGGGCTCGGCGACGGGCAGCGGCGTGATCGGCGAGGCCTGGACCCTCGTCACGACCTACCCGTTCGTCCTGTGGGCGGTCGTCGGGCTCGGGCCTGTTCATCGCGGTCGCGGTCAGCTCGATGCGAGCCGCCCGGCGACGCCTCTCCTACGAGACGTGGCACGGGCTCCACCTGTACGCCTACCTGGCCGTCGCGCTGACGTTCGCCCACCAGCTCGTCGTCGGCGCCGACTTCGCCGACGATCCGGTCGCCCGGCTGTACTGGATCGGCGCTGTACGTCGCGACGGCGGCGACGATCCTCGTCTTCCGGTTCGGCCAGCCGATCCGGCTGTCGCTCCGCCATCGACTGCGGGTCGCGAACGTCGTCCGGGAGGGGCCCGGGGTCGTCTCGATCTACCTGACCGGCCGCGACCTCGACCAGCTCGCGATCCGCTCCGGCCAGTACCTCGTCTGCCGCTTCCTCACCCGGGACGGCTGGTGGCGTGGCCACCCCTTCTCGATCTCGGCCGCACCGAACGGCGAGTGGCTGCGGATCACGGTCAAGAACCTCGGCGACGACTCTGCCCGGCTCCAGCGCCTCGCGGTCGGCACGCGGGTCTTCGTCGAGGGGCCGTACGGGGCGCTGACCGGCGCCCGGCGGACCCGGCTCGCGCGTCCTGCTGGTCGCCGGCGGGATCGGGATCACCCCGCTCCGGGCGCTCCTCGAGGAGCTGCCCGCTCGCCCCGGCGAGATGACCCTGGTCTACCGGGCGCAGCCGGCCCAAGGACCTCGTCTTCCGCGACGAGCTCGACGCGATCGCCCGGCTGAACGGGGCGACCGATCCACTACATCGTGGGCCGGCGCGGCAGCTCGGGCGTCGCGGACGAGCCCCTGGGCCCGGCGTCGCTCGGGACGCTCGTGCCGGACGTCCGCGAACGGGACGTCTTCCTGTGCGGCCCGATCTCGATGATGGACGCCGTCCAGCGCTCGCTCCGCGTCCTCGGGGTGCCGGCGGCCCAGATCCATTCCGAACGCTTCGCGTACTGACCGAGGACCACTCATGCCGAAACGCGCCGTCGTCGCCATCGCCGCCACCGCCCTCGCCCTCGTCCTGCTGTTCAGCTTCAAGACCCCGGACGCTCCCGGGATGGCCGGCTCGCAGGGCTCGTCGGTCAACGGGGTCGGCGCGCCGATCCAGGCACAGACGAGCGCGCCGCAGAGCACGCGGGCGCCGGCGGCGACCGCGGCCCCGCGGGCGACGACCCCGGGAGCGACCCAGGCCCCGGCCGCGACGCCGGCTCCCGCCGCTGGGAAGCTGGCCGACGGGACGGTTGCCGGCCCCGTCGTCTCGACCCGCTACGGTCCGGTCCAGGTCCAGGTCACGATCTCCGGCGGGAAGATCACCGACATCGCCGCGCTCCAGCTGCCGTCCGACCACCCGCGCTCGGCGGCGATCAGCGACTACGTCGCGCCGATCCTCCGCGAGGAGGCGCTCCAGGCGCAGAGCGCGCAGATCGACCTCGTGTCCGGGGCGACGTACACGAGCATCGCCTACGCCCGGTCGCTCCAGGCCGCGCTCGACCAGGCCCATGGCTGAGGTCGGCCTCCTCGAGCCGGTCGCGGCGGCCCCTCGCCAGGTCCACCGGGTCGAGCAGATCATGGGGACCGCGATCGGGATCGACGTCCGCGGTTCGGGCGTGTCCCCGGAGGCCGTCGATGCGGCGTTCGAGCTCCTTCGCGATGTCGACGCCCGCTACAGCACCTACCGGCCGGACAGCGAGGTCAGCCGGCTCATCCGCGGCGAGCTCGACGAGGAGACCTGCGCGCCCGACCTCCGGGCGATCCTGGGGCTGTGCGAGGACCTCCGCCGGACGAGCGGCGGAGCGTTCGACATCCGCGCGCCACCGGGCCGACGGCCGGCCGGACCCGACCGGGCTCGTCAAGGGCTGGGCGATCGAGGAGGCCTCGCTCGTGCTCGACGCGGCGGGCGCGACCGACTACACGATCAATGCCGGTGGCGACATCGTGGCCCGCGGCGAGCCCGAGCCGGGCCGCGCCTGGCGGGTCGGGATCCGTCACCCGCGCCTGGCCGACCGGGTCGCGGCCGTCCTCGCGGTGCGCGACCTGGCTGTGGCGACGTCGGGTGGCTACGAGCGCGGCGACCACATCGTCGATCCGCGGACCGGCCGTCCGCCGCGCGACCTGCTGAGCATCACCGTGGTCGGTCCGAGCCTGACCTACGCCGACGCCTACGCCACGATCGGGTTCGTGCTTGGCCTCGACGGCCCGGCCTGGGTGCACGGCCACCCGGGCTACGGCGCCTACGCCGATCACCGCCGACGAGCGGGTCGTCTGGACCCCGGTGGTCGATCGCCTCCTGGCCTGAACCACCGGATCGCATGAGCCCGGCTCATCGGCCCGGGCTCAGACGTCGGGCAGCACCTTGCCCGGGTTGAGGATGCCGAGCGGATCGAGCGCGTCCTTGATCGCCCGCATCATCGCCACGGCGCCGGCGCCGCGCTGGAGCTCGAGGTACTCGCGCCGGGCGACGCCGATGCCGTGCTCGGCGGTGACCGTCCCGCCGAGCTCGATCGCGGCCCGGTAGAGCGCGTCGGTCGCCCGCTTGAGCTTCGCCTCGCCGTCGGGGTCGTCGCGCTCGAGGATGATGTTCGGGTGGAGGTTGCCGTCGCCGACGTGACCGAACGTGGCGATCGTCAGCTCCTGCTCGGCGGCCACCCGCTCGATCGCCGCGAGCAGCTCCGGGACACGGCCGCGGGGCACCCCGACGTCCTCCATCCGGGCCACGCCCAGCCGCTCCATCGCGTGGAACGCCATCCGCCGGCCCTGGCGGAGCCAGTCGGCCTCCTGCGCGTCGGCGGCGATCAGGCTGGCGGTCGCGCCGGCGGCGTCGCAGGCCCCGGCCGCGACCTCGAGCGCCGCGCCCGCCGCAGCGCCGGGCAGGTCCGACTCGACGAGCAGCATCGCCGCCGCGTCGCGGTCCAGGCCGAGGGCGTGGACGTCGTCGACCGCCCGGATCGTCGTCCGGTCCATGAGCTCGAGCGTGCACGGCTCGACGCCCGCCGCGGACAGGGCCGAGACCGCCCGGCCGGCCGCGTCGAGCGTCGGGAAGAAGGCGATGAGGGTGGCCTTCGGCGGCGGTGCCGGGCGGAGCCGGAGGGTCGCCTCGGTCACGATCGCCAGCGTCCCCTGGCTGCCGACGATGAGCGGGATGAGCCCGTAGCCGGCGACGTCCTTGACCGTCCGTCCGCCGAGCCGGACGACCGACCCGTCGGCCGTCACGACCTCCAGCCCGACGACCGAGTCGCGGGTCACCCCGTACTTCACGCAGCACAGCCCGCCGGCGTTCGTGCCGAGGTTGCCGCCGATCGTGCACGTCTCGTAGCTGGCCGGGTCGGGGGCGTAGAACAGGCCCTCGGCGGCGACCGCCGCCTTGAGCTCGGCGTTGATCACGCCGGGCTGGGTGACCACGACGAGGTTGTCGCGGTCGATCTCGAGGACCCGGTTCATCCGGGCGAACGCGATCGTCAGCCCGCCCTCGACGCCGGCGGCCCCGCCGCTCAGCCCGGTCCCGGCCCCGCGCGGCACGACCGGGACCCGGTGGAGGGCGGCGAGCCGGACGAGCTCGGCGACCTCGGCGGTCCGGCTCGGCAGGGCGACCGCGATCGGGAGTGGCGGCTCGAGGTAGGCGGTCTCGTCGCGCCGGTACGACTCCCGGTCGATCGCGTCGGTGAGCAGGCGCAGCTCGGGAAGGGCCGCGCGGACGGCGGCGAGGAACGCCGCCTGGACGGTCGGGGCCGGGGCAGACACGACGGTCAGGATACTGTCACCATCCGGTGGGCGACGAACCCCGCCCCGAGGAGGACCCGATGAGCGAGCGAACGCACCGGCAGCTCCGGACGCTGTCGACCGGGCTGGTGGTCTACGGGGTGGTCGGGATCGTCCTCGCCGTGGTCATGCTCGGCGCGGTGGTGGTGATCTCGGGCCGGCTCGACAGCCTCGCCGGGCGTGTCTCCGACCGGCTCGGGACGATCTCGACGACCGTCGACAAGACGGCGACCGCGCTCGACCACGCGGCGTCGACCTCCGGCAGCTTCGCGGCCACGATCGGCCAGGCGGGACCCACGCTCCAGAAGGTCGACAGCTCGCTCGGCGAGGTCATCGCCACGCTGCGTGAGCTCGAGACGACGGCCGCGGCAGTCAGCTTCCTCGGCCAGACGCCGCTTGCGTCGCTGTCCGGCCGGTTCGGGACGATCGCCAACCAGCTCCAGACGCTCCAGGGCCAGGTCTCGACGCTCGGCGGCAACCTGGCCGACAACCAGACCAACCTGACCGCCCTCGGGACGAGCCTGACCGACCTCGCGGCCCAGCTCCGCGGGGTCAACGAGATCCTCGGCTCGGGTGAGATCGAGGCCAGCCTCGGCGAGATCGTGTCGCTCGTCCGGCTGGCCCTCGCACTCCTGGCCGTGTGGTTCGCGGTGCCGGCGATCGCCGCACTGTGGTTCGGGGCCTGGCTCCGCCGTCAGCTCGCGGCGGGAGGCTCGGGGAGCGGCTCGGCGGTCGCCGCTGGCTGACCGGTCAGAACGCCGAGGTCGGGCCGCCCCAATCTTCGTGCAGGCTCGAGCCCGACCCGGGCTCGGTGGCGATCCCGATGATCTTGCGCCGGTGGACGAGCGCGAACGGGAAGCGACCGGCCAGGCGACGGTCGGTCAGCCAGCGGACGCGCACGTTCGTCATCGGCATGAACGGCGGGTCGGTGCTGTCGACGAACGCCGTGAGCGACGCGTCCTCGTGGAGGTAGGCGTAGCCGTAGATGATGTGGGCGCCGGTGGTCACGACCAGCCGGCGGCGCTGCTTGGGGATCATCCGATCTTCGTTGTGTGTCGCCGCGTCGAAGCTCTGGCCGATGATCGCGATGTCGTCGAGCCGGACGCGGAAGTCGGGGAACGTGATCCGGGTCGGCTCGCCGAGCCGCGACAGCAGCACGACGTCGTTGATCGTGAAGAAGCCCTCGAGGACGTTGACGTAGTCCGAGAGCCGGGCGAAGTTGCCGAGGTCGACGGCACCCTCGGCGCGCAGGTACGTCCCGATGAGCTGGACGCGGGTGGTGGTCGGGACGCGCTCCAGGGGCGGCGCCTCGTCGAGGGTCGTCGTTCCGAACCCGTGTGGCCGGGTCCCGTTGCCGTCGAGCTCGTCGAGCGACGGCGAGATCCGGTCGATGGTCTTCCAGATCATGGCCCGATCGTGGACCCGTCCGGGCTCGATGCGCCATCGCCCGTTGGTACGTCCGGACCGGGTACGGACGCCGATCGTC
The DNA here is from genome assembly GCA_963708065.1 of uncultured Chloroflexia bacterium. GTDB lineage: Bacteria > Chloroflexota > Limnocylindria > Limnocylindrales > CSP1-4 > Chersky-267. The sequence goes on along the minus strand of CAVPRZ010000006.1, from coordinate 286,521 downwards.
CTCGTCCGGGATGTCGGGCGGCGGTCAGGCGCGCAGCTCGACCGGCGTCAGCCCGAGCTCGAGCGGTCGTCCGTCGCGAGCCACCCGGAGCGGGACCCGGCGCCCGACGATGCCGGTCGTCGAGCAGGCGCTGGAGGTCGGCGACACCCTCGATCGGCCGGCCGTCGAGCTCCAGGATGAGGTCGCCGGCCCGGACGCCGGCGGTCGCCGCCGGGCTGTCGTCGAGGAGCTGGACGACCTCGAGCGCCTTGCGCCCGGCCGAGCTCGTGGGCGAGCGCCGGCGGGAGCGGCCGGGTGCCGCCGACCACGCCGAGGAACGCCCGTCGGACGCGCCCGTCGTGGACGAGCGCGGCCAGGATCCGCTCGCTGGTCGGGTCGATCGGCACCGCCAGCCCGAGCCCGATCCCGGCGACGGCGGTGTTGATCCCGACGACCCGCCCGGTCGAGTCGGCCAGCGCCCCGCCCGAGTTGCCCGGGTTGAGCGCCGCGTCGGTCTGGATCACGTTCTCGACGAGCCGGCTGGCCCGGCCGTCGCGCGATGCCATCGACCGGCCGAGGGCGGACACGACCCCGGCCGTCACGGTGCCGGCGAACCCGAGCGGGTTGCCGATCGCGATGACCAGCTGGCCGACCTTGAGCCGCGTGGCGTCGCCGAACGGGGCGGCGACCGTCGCGCCGTCGACCCGGACGACGGCCAGGTCGGACAGCGGATCCCGGCCGACGACCCGGAACGGGCGCTCCTGGCCGTCGACGAAGGTCGCGGTCCCAGCGTCGGCGCCGATGACCACGTGGGCCGACGTCACGAGGTAGCCGTCGGGCGTGAAGGCCACGGCCGAGCCGGCCCCCTCCCCGCGCCAGCCGTTGCCCGACCGGCCCACCCGGAGGCTGGCGACCGACGGGATCAGCCGCTCGGCGACCGAGCTGACCGCCCGCGAGTAGGCGTCGAGGACCTCCGCCTCGAGGACCTGGGCGGCGAGCTCGGCGTCGCCAGCCGGCTCGGCGCCCGGCACGACCGGGGTCCCGATCCGTTCCGTGACCATCGGTATCCCGCTCCTACGCCTCACCCGTGGCCGCGGCGCCGCCGACGGTGACGGTCCGCTCCTCGGTCCCGCGGACGATCCGGACCTCGTACGGCCCCGTCGCGGCGGCGATCGCCTCGACGAGCTCGTCGGGGTCCGTGATGTCCTTGCCGGCGACCGCCACGATCAGGTCGCCCTGGGCGATCCCGGCCCGCGCGGCCGGGCTGCCGTCCTCGACGTCGCGCACGAGCAGCCCGTCCCGCTCCGGCAGGCCGACCGACCGGCGAAGGCGGCTGGCGACGTGCGCCGGTGCGATCGAGACGCCCAGCCGCGGCCGCTCGACCCGCTCGCCGCTGCCGAGCGCGTCGACCCGGGCGCGGAGGGCCGCGTCGGCCGGCAGGGCGAGGTAGAAGCCCTCGCCGAGACGGTTCGTGTTGAGCCCGAGGAAGTTGCCCGTCGGCGTCGACGATCGGCCCGCCCGACGAACCGGGAGCCAGCGGCGCGGTGTGCTCGACGCTGCCGCCGATCCGCCGCCCACCGGGACCCCGGAACGCCCGGGCGACCGCCGAGACGGTCCCGAACGTGACCCTGGTGCCACCGGTCGGCGAGGCCGCCGCGCCGAAGACCGCGGCGCCGGTGGCGAGGCCGTCGCCGGCGCCCCAGGCCAGTGGGGTCGCGCCGGCCGTGTCGACCTCGATCACCGCCAGGTCGCCGTCGACGTCGATCCCGGCCAGCCGGCCGGCCGTCGAACGACCGTCGGCGAACGTCACGGTGACCTGCTCGCCGCGGACGTTGTGGGCATTGGTCAGGACGCGGCCGTCGGCGACGACGACGCCCGACCCGCGCTGGTGGCGGCCGATCCCGACGACGGCCGGCCCGACCCTGGTTGCGACGGCCTGGATCGCCGCCTGGAGCTCATCGATTGCGCTCATGTCCGGTAGCTCGCTCCCTGGTGCTCGACGGATGCCATCGACCGCTGACTTGCGTCGAGGCATAGACTAGTGACTTGCAAGTTACTACTGTCACGGGAGGTTGGCAAGGGCCGCCGTGCGATCGATCCCCTGGCCTACCATGAGCCCGATGGCCGACCCGTCCGCGCCCTCGCCCACCTCGTCGCTCGAGGTCGCCCTCGATCGCGTCGGCGACCGCTGGAGCTTCCTGCTCGTCGAGTCGCTGCTCGACGGATCGCGCCGCTTCAACGAGCTCGGCGAGGCGCTGCCCGGGATCGCCCCGAACACCCTGACCGACCGGCTCCGCCGGCTCGAGCGCGAGGGGATCGTCCGGGCTGCCCCGTACAGCCAACACCCGCCCCGGATGGAGTACTCGCTGACCGCCGAGGGCCGCGACCTGGCGAGCGCGCTGCGGCTGCTGGCCGACTGGGGCGCCCGGCACGTCGGCCGCGAGGGCGGCCACGAGCCGCTCCGCCACGCGACCTGCGGCACCCCCCTCGAGGCCCGCTGGTACTGCCCGACCTGCACGATCGTCGTCGAGGACCGCGAGGCCTCCGAGACCCGGACCGTCTAGACCGTCCTCGTCGGCCCGGCGGGGCCCTCATGGAATCGCAAGACGGCCCCCGGCAGGCTGCGCTCGCCGCTTCCGGGGGAGCGGCACCATGATCGACGACGCAACCGACGGAGATTCCTTCCATGACCAGCCCCTCGACCAGCACCATCCCGACCACGAGCTCGAGGAGCACGATCGAGGGCTGGTCTACGACCTCGCCACGCTCGACCGCCGCCAGGTGCTCAAGCTCCTCGGGTTCGGTGGCGTGAGCGCCGGGCTGTTCGTGCTCGCCGGCTGCGCGCCGTCTGGATCGTCCGCGACGGCGACGGCGGGCTCGACCGCTGCGGCCAGCGCGGTCGGGGCGAGCTGCGCCGTCATCCCCGAGGAGACAGCCGGACCGTTTCCCGGCGACGGCTCGAACGGGCCGGACGTCCTCAACCAGAGCGGCGTCGTCCGCCAGGACATCCGCTCGAGCTTCGGGTCGTCGACGACGGTCGCCCAGGGCGTGCCGCTGCGGATCGAGCTGACGATCCAGGACGCCGCCACCTGCAAGGCGCTCGCCGGCGCGGCGGTCTACCTGTGGCACTGCGATCGCGACGGCAACTACTCGCTCTACTCGCAGGCCGCCGCCAACGAGAACTACCTGCGCGGCGTCCAGGCCGCCGACGCCAACGGCCTGGTCACCTTCCAGAGCATCTTCCCGGCCTGCTACGCCGGGCGCTGGCCGCACATCCACTTCGAGGTCTATCCGAGCCTCGAGATGGCGACCGACGAGGCGAACAAGGTCGCGACCTCGCAGGTCGCCCTGCCGAAGGACGCCTGCGACCACGGTCTACGCGACCGACGGCTACGCCCAGAGCGTCGATGAACCTGTCCCAGGTCAGCCTGACGACCGACAACGTCTTCGGCGACGACGGCGGGGTCCACGAGCTCGGGACCGTGACCGGTTCGGTCGCCGATGGGCTGACGGTCTCGCTCACGGTGCCGGTCAGCGGCTGAGGGTCCTGCGGCGGCTGGCGCAGGCCGTCACGCCGCCGGTAGCTCGGGTGCGACGGCCTGTCGACCCCAGCCAAGCCCTCGACCCCAGCCAAGCCCTCGGCCCCCAACCCTCCGCCCGTTCACCGGATGAACGAGCCGGCCCCGACGGGCTCGGGACGCGGCCCAGCCGTTCATCGGGTGCACGTACTGGGTCAGGGCGGCCCGAGTTGGAGCGGATCCGTTCACCCGGCGCACCGATCGCAGGCGATGGGGCCATCGCGGACGGTCGCGGGAGCTGTCTCGTGCACCCGGCGAACGGGCCCCGGCGGCACGAGTTCCCGCACCCGACGGCGCAGTCGACAAGCCACGGGCGGCGAGCCGGCGAGGGGCGCGGCGATCAGGCCGCTGGTAGCTCGAGGCGCTCGATCCGCTCGGTCGGTCGGATCCGGGCACCGACCGGGCCGTACAGGACGATCCAGGCGCCGATCCCGCCGACGATCGCGAGGACCCCGGAGAACGCGAAGAACGCGGTCGGCCCGAACGCCCCGTAGAGGACCCCGCCGACGATCGCGCCGGCGGCGCTGCCGAGCCCGAACGTGGCCGCCTGGACCATCGTCTGGCCGGTCGCCTGGAGCGTGGCCGGGAGGAGCCGGGCGACGACCAGGACGAGCGCGGCGGCGAGCGCCCCGAAGCAGAGGCCGGTGACCACCCGGGTGACGTTGATCGCGATCGGGGTCGGCAGCACGCCCCACGACGCGATCGACAGCCCGTAGGCGACGCAGGCGCCGAGGATCAGCCAGCGCAGCCCGACGCGACGGATGATCCAGCCGGCGAGCACGAGCCCCGGGATCTCCGCGAACGAGGCGATCCCGAAGGTCAGGGCGACGTCGGAGGGTTGCCCGCCCAGCTCGACGATCCGGATCGCCACGAAGATCGTGGCACCGAGGATGCCCGTGTAGGCCAGGGCCAGGAACCCGAGCACGGGCCACAGGCGAGGCTGGAGCGCGAACGCCCGACTGATCGACCCGAACCGGCCGCCGGCGGCGTCTCCCTCGCGGGCGACGGCCGCCGCCCGGACTGCGGGGTCGCGGGTGCGGTCAGGGACGCGGGCCAGCAGCAGCGACAGGATGACCGACCAGGCCAGCACGACGACAGGAGCGGCCGCGTACCCGGCCTGGTCGTAGAGGAGGCCGGCGACGATCACCCCGACCGCGAACGACAGGCTGGCGAGCGCGCGGAGCGCACCGTACTGCCGTTCGGGCGAGGACAAGGCGCCAACCGCCAGCGCGTTGCCGAGGGCGAGGAACATCGCCGGGAACAGGGTGAAGCTCACGACCGTCGGCGCCAGCATCGCGACCGGCAGCGGCAGCAGCAGCGCGACCGCGCAGGCCGCGGCGATCGCGATCGCCAGCTGGAACGCGTAGACCCGCCCGACGAGCACGTCGGCGAGGTGCCCCCACGCCGGGACGATGGCCGTCGCGGCGAGCGCGGCGAGCGCCGCCAGCAGGCCGATCGTGACCGTGTCGAGACCGTAGGACCGGAGGATCACGACGGCGAACGGGCCGAGGGCCGCCGACCAGGCGCCGATCGCGAGGTAGAGGACGCGCAGGGTCCACGGCGCGCGTCCCGCGCCGACGGGAGGGCCGCTCTCGGCGGGGTTCACCTCGTCTGCGGCCTCACACGAGAATCATAGCCTCGCCGACCCGCAGCTCAACGGCCCGGGGACCGCGCCGATCAGCCGGTCAATAAGGAGACGCCGACCCCCGCGACAGCCGGGCCATGATCCGCCGGATGAGGCCGGGTGGCTCCGGCTCCGGCTCGTGGTCGTCCGGCGGGTCGACCGGCTCGTCGTGGTAGTCGTCGCTCAGCGTGCGCATCGGGACCGGCACCATCCCGAGGCCGTCCGGGCTGTAGAACGCCCCGGCGTTCCGTTCCGATCGCCGCGGCCCCGTCTGGGGCATGCCACTCCTTCACGACCGGCCGCGAATGCCGCGTCCGAAGACGGCAACGCTGCACCCGCCGCGGCGGACGCGCAAGGGCCGGAAGTCAGCCGGATCGCCCCGCGGCCGCGATCGCCTCGACGACCGACGGGTTCTCGAGGGCCGACGTGTCGCCCGGGTCGAGGCCGAGCCAGGCGGCCCGGGCGACGCGACGCATCACCTTGCCGCTCCGGGTCCGTGGCAGGTCGGCGACGGCGACGACGGTCTTCGGGCGGACCGGCTTGCCGAGGTCGTGGACGACGAGCGCCGCCACCTCGCGGGCCACCGCCTCGTCCCAGGCGGATGCCCGGGCGCGGCACGCACAGGACGACGATCGCCTCGCCCTTGAGCTCGTCGGGGATGCCGATCGCGGCCGCCGCGAGCACCGCCGGATGGGCGACCGCGCAGGCTTCGACCTCGGCCGGGCCGACCCGCTTGCCGGCGACCTTGAGCGTGTCGTCCGAGCGGCCGTGGATGTACCAGTAGCCGTCCGCGTCGGTCGCGGCCCAGTCGCCGTGGATCCACAGGCCGGGGATCCGGCTCCAGTACGTCTCGAGGTAGCGCTCGTCGCCCGGCTCGGCCCAGAAGCCACGGGTCATCCCGGGCCACGGAGCGCGGAGGGCGAGCTCGCCGACGGCGCCGCGGACCGGCCGGCCGTCACCGTCGACGATGTCGGCGGCCATCCCGATGCACGGGCCGTTGAAGCTCGTCGGCCGGATCGGCCGGAGGAGCGAGCAGCCGACGATCCCGCCGGCGATCTCGGTCCCGCCGGAGTAGTTGACGATCGGCAGGCGTCCGCCGCCGACGACGTCGAAGCACCAGCGCCACGGATCCGGGTTCCACGGCTCACCGGTCGAGCCGATGACCCGCAGCGAGCCGAGGTCGTGGTCGCGGACGGGCGCCTCGCCGTGGGCCCTGAGCGCACGGACGAGCGTCGGGCTCACCCCGAAGTGGGTGATCCGATGGCGGGCGACGAGCGACCAGAGCCGCCCGGCGTCGGGCCAGTCCGGTGCGCCCTCGTACATCACGAGCCGGGCGCCGAGGAGGAGCGCGCCGCTGATCGCCCACGGACCCATCATCCAGCCGAGGTCGGTGAACCAGCACAGGGTGTCGCCGGCGCGCAGGTCGAACGTGTGGGCCAGGTCCTGGGCGGCCTTGATCGGGAAGCCGCCGTGGACGTGGACGGTCCCCTTCGGCTGGCCGGTCGTACCCGAGGTGTAGATCACCATGTACGGCGCCTCAGGATCCGTCGGCGGGACCGCGTCGGCGGCCGGATCGACGCCGGAGGGCGACGCGTCGGCGTCCCCGGTCGGCGTCGCCTCGGACGCCCAGTCGACGTCCCGGCCGGCCCGATCCGCCGTCTCGAGCGCCGCCCGACCGAGCCGCCGGACGACGACGACCGTCCGGACGCCCGGTGCCAGCTCGACCGCCTCGTCGGCGACCGCCTTGAGCGGGACGACCGCGCCACGGCGGAGGAAGCCGTCGGCCGTGATCAGGTGGGTCGCCTCGAACGCCGCCAGCCGCGCGGCGATCGCCGGGGCTGCGAAGCCGCTGAAGATCGGGCTGAAGACCGCCCGGAGCCGGCCGAGAGCGAGGACCGCGATCGCCGTCTCCGCCAGCATCGGCAGGAGGATCCCGACCCGGGTCCCCTCGCCCACGCCGGCCGCGGCGAGGCGCCGGGCGGCCCGGCGGACCTCGCGATCGAGCTCGGCCCAGGTGAAGGTCCGGACCGCTCCGTCCTCGCCCTCCCAGGCGAGCGCCGCTTCGTCGGGGCGGGCGGCCGCCCACGGCTCCGTCGCGGCGACCGCGTGGTTGAACGCGCCACCGATCCACCAGCGCGCCCGGGCCGGGCCACCCGCCAGGTCGAGGACCGTCGCGGGACGACGCTGCCAGGCGACGCCGATGTCATCGGCGGCGAGGCCCCAGAACCAGCCCGGATCGGCGACCGCCCGCGCCTGGAGCGTCTCGAGGCCGTCAGCGGCGGCGGCGACGGTCGCATGGCGCGTCCCGGCGAGCGCGTCCCGCACGAACCGCGCCAGCCGCGACTCGGCCAGGTCGGCCGCGGTGGGCTGCCAGGGGGCCTCGCTGCCGGGTCGGGCGAACGCTCGATCGCTCACCGTCGAAGCGTACCCGGACGACGCACCACGCGCGGTCGAGCTTGGCCGGTCGGGACCGGCTCGGGTACCATGGCCGCTCCCCAGACCGGGCCCCTGAGGAGGATCCATGGCGTCCCTCGCGATCGAGGCGGTCGGCCTGACGAAGTCGTACGGCGACGTCCACGCCCTGGCCGGGATCGACCTGAGCGTCGAGGAGGGCACGGTCCTCGGGCTGCTCGGCCCGAACGGCGCCGGGCAAGACGACCGCGGTCCGGATCCTCACCACGCTCCTGTCGCCGGACGGCGGCCGGGCGACCGTCGCCGGCCACGACGTCGTCCGCGACTCGAGCGCGCTCCGCGGCGTGATCGGCCTGACCGGCCAGTTCGCCGCGATCGACGGCAACCTGACCGGGCGCGAGAACCTCGTCCTCGTCGGCCGGCTCTACCACATGGACATCCGCGAGGTCCGGACGCGGGCCGTCGACCTGCTCGAGCGGTTCGAGCTGAGCCGACGCCGCCGACCGCCCGGCCCGGACGTACTCGGGCGGGATGAAGCGCCGGCTCGACCTGGCCGCCAGCCTGGTCGGGCACCCGCCGGGTCCTGTTCCTCGACGAGCCGACGACCGGGCTCGACCCGCGCAGCCGGATCGCCCTGTGGGACGTCATCGCCGGCCTCGTCGCCGAGGGGACGACGATCCTGCTCACGACCCAGTACCTCGAGGAGGCCGACCGGCTGGCCGACAAGATCGCCGTGATCGACCTCGGCAAGGTCATCGCCGAGGGCACCCAGGACGAGCTCAAGGCCCGGATCGGCGGCGAGGTCGTCGAGATCCGGCTGACCAAGGTCGCCGATCGCCATGGCGACCTCGACCGCGTGCTCGAGCTGCTCCGCGACCTCGCCTCCGCCGAGCCGGTCCTCGACCACGAGGCGCACGCGATCCGGCTCCCGGTCGAGGGCGGCGCGGCGATGCTCGCCGAGGCCGTCCGGCGGCTCGACGCGGCCGGGATGACGGTCGCCGAGCTCAGCCTCCACCGGCCGACGCTCGACGACGTGTTCCTCACCCTGACCGGCCATCACGCCGAGGCCGGCGCCGCCGACGAGGAGACGACGCGGCCGACGGCGACGCCGGCAACCGGCCGGGCCGGCCGATCCGCGACGCGGCCCGCGCCCGGGAGGGACGCCGGCATGACCGCCACCACCCGCCCGACCGCGGCGGTCCCGACCGGCGAGCGCCGCCGCGCGCCGCGCTCTACTGGACGTTCGCCGACGCGGCCGCCATCACCTGGCGGAACCTGCTCCAGTACGTCCGGATCCCGCAGCTGCTCGTCTTCTCGACGATCCAGCCGGTGATGTTCGTCCTGCTCTTCGTGTTCGTCTTCGGCGGCGCGATCTCGGCGTCGGTCCCGGGCGGGAACTACGTCAACTTCCTGATGCCCGGGATCTTCGTCCAGACGGCGGTCTTCGGGGCGACCGCGACCGGGGTCGGCCTGGCCGAGGACCTCGGCCGCGGGATGATCGACCGCTTCCGCTCGCTGCCGATGGCCCGCTCGGCCGTCCTCGCCGGGACGCACCTTCGCCGACCTGATCCGGAACGCCTTCGTCGTCCTGCTGATGACGGTCGTCGGCGTCCTCGTCGGCTTCGAGCCGCTCGAGCGGCGGGCTGCCGGCCTACCTGCTGATGCTCGCGATCGTCGTCCTGTTCGGCTACGCCTTCAGCTGGATCTCGGCGCTCATCGGCCTGGTGGTCAAGGACACCGAGTCGGTCCAGGCGGCCGGGTTCATCTGGATCTTCCCGCTGACGTTCGTGTCGAGCGCGTTCGTCCCGGTCGCCACGTTCCCGGACTGGCTCCAGCCGATCGCCGAGATCAACCCGGTCACGGTCACGGTCAACGCCTGCCGGACGCTCGCTGACCGGGACGGCGACCCTCGACACGATCCTGCCGCCGCTGTTCTGGATCGCGGCTCATCCTCGTCGTCTTCGTGCCGCTGTCGGTCCGGGCGTACCGCCGGGTCTAGCGAGCCCGCCGCCCGGGTCGCGCCGGGCGACGGGCCTGGCGCCGACCGCCGGGCCGTGGAGCCGCGCCGGAGCCCGACGCCGAGCCAGCCCAGGAGAGCCAGCCCGACGACCCCGGCGAAGCCGATGCCGGCCGCGGCGGGCGGACCGTCGGCTGCGGGCGCACTGGCCGCGCTCGGGGCCGGCGATGGACCCCGTCCGTCGATCGCCCTGAGGTAGTTCACCAGGTTCCAGCGGTCCGTCTCCGTGAGCGTCCCCGACCAGGCCGGCATCCCGCCCTGGATCCCATCGGTGATCCAGGTGTAGATGTCGGCGTCGGAGTGCTGGAGGAGGTGACCGCTCCGCAGGTTGGCCGGCGGGAACTGGGTCGTGCCCGCGTCGGGACCCCCGCCCAGGCCGTCGACGCCATGGCAGCGCGCGCAGTTCGCCTGGTAGAGGGCCGCCCCGGCGTCGACCGAATCGACCGTGTCCGGGATCGGGTTGACGAGGCTGTCGCTCGGTGCCGGCCGGGCCGAGCGCGGCAGCCAGGAGCAGGACCAGGCCTCCCAGACCCGCCAGCACGGCACCGATCCGCGACGCCGTGGCCATCCCGGGCCGGCGCCCGCGAACGTACCAGGCGAGCCCGCCGAGGAGCGCCGCGACCACGACGAGCTGGATCCCGACGACCAGGCCGATCGTGATCCCGCCGCCGGCCGGTACCACGGGCGAGATCGACAGGAAGGGCCCGAGCTGGGTCACCGCGGGCCCCCCAGCACGAGCGCCGCGAGCCCGAGAGCGATCCCCGCGGCGCTGGCCCCGATCATCGCCGGTCGCGAGGCGTCGGGGAGGGTCCGCGGCAGCGTTCCCCCGGCGACGGTGTAGCCGAGACCGACGATCCCGAGGATGAGAAGCAGGGCCGCCGCGACCAGGCCCGGATCGAGCGGCGGCGTCGCCCGGCCCTCGGAGATCCCCTCGGCGTCGAGGGCGAAGACAAACCGCTGCCGGGCGACCTCGGCACCGCCCGGCGCGGTGACGACAACGGTGGCATCCCAGCGACTCCCGGCGGCGAGCGTGGCGTCGGCGACGAACGTCGGAGTCGGCGTGCTGAAATCCGGGCGCATCGTCATCCGCGCCGTCCCGATGTCCTGGTCGAGCCGCTGGAGGACGAGCTCCACGATCGTACCCTCGACCGGGCTCGGCGGGAGCCCGGCAAGGAAGCGGTCCGGGCCGGGCCGGGCCGGCAGGATCGCCAGCGAGACCGGCTCCCCCGAGACGACCGAGCTCGGCGCGGGGGTGATCGCCACGGGCTGGTCGGATCCGGTCGGCGACCCGCTCGTCAGGTTTGCGGTGATGGCCAGGACCGCCACCGCGAGGACGAGCTCGAGCAGCAGCCGTCGGGACAGCCCGAACCGCCGGCCGAGGTCGCGCCCGCCGTCGAGGTAGTTCGTCAGCCCGACCGCGAGCGCGAGGGCGAAGACGAGGATCTTGACCAGGAGGTTGAGACCGTAGAGCGTCCCGAACCCGAGCAGGTCGCGGGTCTGGACCCAGTCGGCGTACACGCCGGTCAGGGCGATCAGGGCGACCGACACCAGCGCCAGCGCCGAGAAGCGCGGAACGAGCTGGGTCAGGGAGCCGGGCTCGAGCCGGCTCTTGCCGCCGAAGTCGGTGAACGCGCCGAGGAGCACGAGGCCGCCCAGCCAGACGCTCGCGGCGGCCATGTGGACGACGTCCATCGCCACCGGGACCGGCGAGCTGAAGGCGGACGCATGGCCGCCGGCCGCGGTGAGCCCCAGCCCGATCAGGCCGACGGCCCCGCCGAGCCCGAGCGCGACGCCGATGCCGCGCGCCCCGCCGAGCCGCGCGACGGCCAGGACGGCGATCCCGCCCACGAGCCCGAGGACCGTCCGCGCGGTCAGGAGCTGGCCGGACCGGCTCGACGTGGCGAACGCGAGGTAGTCGGTCCCGCCGGCCCCGACGGGGGGCAGCGAATCCGCCGCCACGACCAGGAGCAGGACGCAGCCGGCCGCCCCGACGACGAGCGCCACACCGGAGCCGTAGGCGACGCCGCGCGGGATGCGACCGAGCGCCGGACGGACGACGAGCCAGCCGAGGAGTGCCAGCCCGAACGCGAGCATCGAGCCGCCGTAGGCGAGGACCTTGCCCTGGATCTCGGCGGCCGCAGCGCCGCCCGTGTGACCCGCGTGGAGGTCCCCCGCCCCCGTCGTCGCGCCGTGCCCGCCAGCCGCGTGACCGCCGAGCGCGACGTTGCCGACGCCGAAGGAGAGGAACCCCTCGGTCGTGTGACCGTCGGCAGCCGACAGGGCGCGCCAGTTCACCGAGTACAGGCTGTCGGTCGGGAGGGTCGCCCCGGCCGGGATCGGCGCGACGAGGACGTGCGGATCCGTGGGATCCGGGGCGCCGGCGTCGACCATGATCGCCCGGCCGGTCCCGTCGAGCAGGTCGAGCGACGTGTAGCGCGCATCGATGGGCTCGCTGAAGACGAGCCGGATCTCGGTCGGCGGCGAGGCCACCGTCTCGCCGGCTCCGGGCGAGCTCGAGACGAGCTGCGAATGGCCAACCGCGACGAGCCCGGCGGCCCGGTCGATGTCCGGACCGGCGAGCACCGGCCCGCCGAAGAGGATCCCCGCGGCCGCGCCGAGCGCGAGGAGCGCCCGGATCGCGGCCGAGGGACGGGACATCGTCAGCCTGCTGCCGGCCGGCGCCGCCCGGCGAGGGCGATCCCCACGGCGAGCAGCCCGACGAGGAGCCCGGCACCGCCCAGGACGAGCGCGATCGTCACCTGGCTCGCGGCATCGGCGCCCTTCTTGGCGTCCGCCGACAGCTCGGCCGCGGTCGGCAGCGTCACCGGGAACTGCCCGGCAGCCGCCTCCTGGACCTCGTTGAAGCCGTCGGGGCTCGAGGTGAACGACTCGTCGATCGCCGTGCCCTCGATCGTGCCGCTGATGTGGAAGGTGTACTTGCCGGCCGCCGTCGGGATGAACACCGACTGGTACCAGCCGGGGTCCTCCTCGCGTTCCTCCAGCGGCAGGTCGCGCTTCGACTCGCCGTAGATCACCTCCGCCTTGAGCGTGTCGGCCAGGCCGGAGACCGGCTGGTCGTCCTTGGTGACGTGGAACTCCAGGCCGCTGCTCTCGCCGACGTAGACCGGCTCGTCGATGAGACCGACCTCGAGGGCATAGCCGGCGACCTCGCGCTCCTCGTGGGCAAGGGCCGGCCCGGCGAGGCCGGCCAAGAGCAGGCCGGCCAAGCCAAGGCTGCCGAGTCGCCGGAGCGCGGTCCGCCCCGGCCGGATGGTTGGGTGCATCGTGGGTCACTCCCGATCGTGCACGCACGCCCGGATGGGCGTCCGTTGATGCTCGAGCCCGACCCGGGACGATCTCGCCCAGGGAGCTCGCGGACGGTCAGGCGGGACGAGGCGGCGCCCGTCCGGCATCGGGCCGGACGAGGAACAGCGCGTGGAGCCGGAGGGCGGCGACGTCGTCCCAGCCGGCGGCAGGGCGATCGGGCGCCAGACCATGTGCGCGGGGTGCGTGGAGCCGCCCGGCAAGCTGCCCCTCGAGGACGGCGATCCGCCAGCGGACGAGCGCTCCGGCCGCCGCCACGAGAAGCGTGACGAGGGCGATGACCGGGAGCGCGAGCGGGTACTCGGGTCCCGCCAGGGCGCCGAGCCCGATCAAGTGACCGTGGCCGACGAGGTGCTCGACGTTCTCCTGGAGGGTGAAGGCGGCGAGGGTCAGCGCGAGCAGGGGCAGCCACAGCCCGCGCAGGTCGTGACCGTAGGTCCGCGGCGCAGGGCACGCCGGGCGACTCATTGGGCGCGCCGTCGGTGTCGAGCGGCGTGTAAGCAGCCGGACGATCCGGATCGCCGCCCAGCCCGAGAGGAGCGTCACGGCGAGGACGACCGCCACCGAGAAGAGAGGCCAGTAGCCGTCGTGGCCACCGGCGCTCATCGCCGCGGCAAACCCAGATCCAATCCCGTGCTCGGCCGCGAACACGGCGTCGTGAGCGATGCCGACCGACACGAAGGCCAGCATGAGGAACCGGACCACGTCGAGCAGACGGACCGTGCGGCTCGTGGTCTCGAGGGTCACCCGTCGGACCGGTGGGACGTGCGGCACCGCCCGATGATAGTCGCGACGGGCCGGGACCACCGGAGGCGATCCGCCCCGTCCGGCCGCGACGACCGGCGGAGGGGCCGCGACCGGGTCACGAGCCGCTCGGCGCCGGCCCCCACAACCCGACACCCGCGTCCCGGGCCGCTCGCTCCGCCGCGACGAACCGGTCGGCGTAGCGAACGTCCGGAGGGTCCGTCTCGACCTGGGCGAAGCCGCGCCGGACGAGCTCGAGGTTCACCAGCGTCCAGCGGTCGCCGTCGACCAGCCAGACATAGCGCAGCAGCCGCCCGTACTGGTCGGTCTCGGAGACGTCCTTCTCGAGCTCGACCGTCCGGCCCTCGACAAGGGCCGCGTTCGCCCGGCTCGCCTCGGGCCCCATCCACTCGACCGGCGAGCCCGGCTTGACGGTTTCCGGCGTGTCCATCCCGATGTAGCGCAGCCGCTCGTCCTGACCGCCGATCCGGACGACGATCGTGTCGCCGTCCACGATCCGGACGACCTTCGCGCGCACCGTCGGCCCGGTCGGCCGGAACGACTCATCGAATGAGGTGGCCGACGACCCTCCGACCGTCAAGCGGGAAGTGACGTTCGGCGTCGAGCCCGCGCCCGACGGGGTTGCGCTCGAGGCCGGCTCGCAGCCGGCCGCTGCGGCGACGAGGGCGACGAGCACGCCCGCCTTGACGACGGCCCGCCTGGCTCGCGGGCCCGGCGTCAGGAGGCGATCCGTCGGATACCCTCGATCCGGTCGAAGTCGCGATCGAAGGACGCGACCACTGGTGGCCCCTCGAGCTCGGCGCGCGCGGCGAGGTAGGCGTCCACAATGTCCAGCCCACCGGTTCTGCCGTGGATCTCGAGGGCACGCTCGATGATCGATCGCTCGAGGACGACCAGCCCGTCGGCGGCTGCCAGCGAGGAGAGTTCGGCCGCGACAGTCGCACGATCATGACCCATGCGGCGCCACATGACGAACGCCACTTCCGCGATCACGAGCGGAGTCACGATGAGGCCAATCCGCCCTTCGGCAACGGAGCGGAAGAGGTCGAGCGCAGCTGAGTGGTCCGAGTGTTCGGGTCCCGCCAGCAGGGCCACGAACAGATTTGCGTCGGCCCAGGCCAGCTGGGGCCGGCTCGCCCCGGCGTCAGCCGCCGGCACGTCGAACCCGTCGACGGTGATCGCCGGACTGTCCCTGCCGTTCCGTGGCCGCGTCGCTCCACGCGTCTCGGATTGCCTGCTTCCATTCCTCGCTCGACGTCGGCACGACCACGCCCGGAACTGGAGGCAGGGCCCCCGCGAAGTCGAGGACGCTCCGCCGCCGGCGAGGGACGATCACGATCTCGTCGCCACGCTCGACGAACTCGAGGTCGTCGCCGGGCTTCAGCCCGAGGCGGTCCCGGATCGCCTTCGGCACGGTGATC
The DNA here is from genome assembly GCA_963708065.1 of uncultured Chloroflexia bacterium. GTDB lineage: Bacteria > Chloroflexota > Limnocylindria > Limnocylindrales > CSP1-4 > Chersky-267. The sequence continues at coordinate 271,401 of CAVPRZ010000006.1, read as the reverse complement.
TGGCCCTGGCTGGTAACGCGCGCTCTCGGACGAGTAGTCTTGCGTGAAGTAATGACCATCGAAGGCACATTACCCTCGGCGCGGCCCGAGGTCAAGGTCGAGGCTCGCCTATGATGGTCGTCCCGTGACCACCGTCCTCCTCGTCCGCCATGGCCTGACCGCGCTGACCGCCAGCACGCTCCTCGGCTGGACGCCCGGGGTACCCCTCGATGAGGTGGGTCGCGGGCAGGCCGCGGCCGTCGCGGAGCGTCTTCGCCGGGTCCCGCTCGCGGCGATCGTGAGCTCGCCGATCGAGCGCTGCCGACAGACGGCCGAGGTCGTCGCCGCCGGGCGCCAGCCAAGCCCCGCGTTCGAGCTCGATGAACGCCTCGGCGACGTCCGCTACGGCGACTGGACCGGCCGCGCGTTCAAGGAGCTCAACCGGGATCCGCTCTGGAAGCGGATCCAGGCCGACCCGGCATCGTTCCGGTTCCCGAACGGCGAGGCGCTCCACGAGATGGGGGCGCGGTCGGTCGCGGCCGTCCGTGACTGGACCGAGCGGCTCGGCCCAGACGCGACGTACGCCATCGTCAGCCACGCCGACCCGATCCGGGCGATCCTGGTGGATGCCCTCGGGCTGGGGTTCGACGGGTACCTCCGGATGGTCGTCGGCCCGGGCTCGCTCAGCGTGGTCCGCTACGGCCCGGGTGGCGCGACGGTCCTCCGGGTCAACGACACCGGGAGCGATCCGACCGACCTGGTTCCGACGAAGAGGAAGGTGCCGGCCCGGCGGACGGGCCACGCGTAGCGCCCGCGAAGGCGTCCCGGCAAGATGTCGTAGAGTCAGGTCATGGCCCGCCGCGTCCACACCTTCGACACGCCCGACCGCTTCGTCACCGGCACGGTCGGCGAACCCGGCGCCAGGACCTTCTTCCTCCAGGCGAAGAAGGGCGGCGAGGTCGTCAGCGTCGTCCTCGAGAAGACCCAGGTGGCGGTCCTCGCCCAGCAGCTCGACGCGCTCCTCGACATCCTCGCCGACCGCGGCGTGGAGAGCGTCCCCGCCGAGGCGGACCCGGCGCAGGCCGACGACGCGCCGCTCGGCGAGCCGCTCGTGGAGGCCTTCCGGGTCGGCGCAATGGCCCTCGCCTGGGACGGCGACCACGACCAGGTCGTGATCGAGGCCGCGGCCGTGCCAGAGGAGGGCGAGGTCTCGGCCGAGGACACCGACGACGACGATGGCCCGGACCTGGTCCGGGTCCGGATCGACGCGCCGACTGCCCGCGCCTTCGTCGTCCGAGCGGCGCGAGTGGTGGCCGCCGGACGACCGCTCTGCCCGCGCTGCGGTGAGCCGCTCGACCCCCAGGGCCACATCTGCGCCCGCCCGAACGCCTACCTGAACTAGGCGCCCACCAGAAGAAGGCGACCAGCTCGCGTTCGCACACGAGCCGGTCGCCGTGTCTCGCTCCGCTGGGTCGAGTGGATCGTCCCGGTCGCAGGGCAGTGAGCGGGCTACCCCGTCAAGGCGCTGCGCTGGTGGTCACTTCGATGGGCGCGATGCGAAGTGAATCCAGGACTCCCTGCACCGCGGCCTTGTCCTGGGCGGTCTGGCCGGGCATCTCGGGAGCTTCAATCACGAGCCGCTTGCCGCCGACGTCGAGGATCCAGACCCGGTCGCGCTCGCCGGGGGTCATGTCGTTGGTCGCGCCCAGCGGAAGCTCCCAGACCCGGTAGCTCCCTCCCGGCGCCAACGTGCAGCCACTGAAACTGGCCGGTGCCGTCAATGTCAGCTGCTTCCCCTGGAAGCCAGCCAGGGTGACGTCGGTTGGCGTCGTGGCGTCGACACCGGGCATGCGCGCCAGGGCGGTCGCGAGGTCGTCCGCCGTCGGTCCCGGTAGCGGGCTCATGAGCCCCTGGTCGTAGTGACAGGGATCGGCATACACCTTGTCGAAAATCGAGAAGAGCACCGCGCCCGAACCGGAGGCACGCTCCAGGTTGACGAAGTACGGGCCCCCGATGTTCCCCTGCCAGCCATCGGGCACCGAGACGCTGAACGGCACCAGGAACGGGTCGGCAACGGCGTAGGTTCCCGGCTCCAGCGAGCTCGGAACCTCGGTAACGCTGAGCGCGAGCGGCGTCGGGGTCGGCGTCGGCGTCGGCGTCGGGCTCGGTGCAGGCCCTCCGATGCCTCCGTTCCGCGATGAGAAGAGATTGATTCCGACGAAGGCGACGACCAGTACGGCCGCCACCCCCGCCGCAACGCGAACTGCAATACCCATGGAAGAGAACCTCCGCGCCGGCCACCAGGCTCGGCTCTGTCGGGTGACGTGGATCTCGTCGAGGGCGGCCTGGAGCGCCCGATCGGACATCTGGGTGGGCCCGTCGTCGAGCCAGAGCCGTGCCGTCCGGTCGAAGTCGTTCTCGGTCATGCCATCCGCTCCCGCGAGGCTGGTGTCGATGGCCGGGCGTCGGCCTCGAGGGCCGCGCGCAGGCTTGAGGTTGCGTAGTGGAGCCTCGATTTGACCGTCCCCAACGGAACGCCGAGCGTCTCGGCGATCTCAGCGAGCGGCCAGCCGAGGTAGTGGTGAAGCACGAAGACGGCGCATTGCTCCGGCGGCAGTCGCCGGAATCCGCGGTCGAGCGCGTCGCGCGTCGCGACGCCCAGGGTCGAGTCGGGTGTCGCCGGCCCGTCGACCGACAGCATCCGGACGTTGGCGGACCAGCGTCGCGCCCGCTTCGCCTCGGCGTAGCAGGCGTGGACGAGGATCCGGTGGATCCAGGCCTCGAACCGATCGACCTCGCGCAGCTCCGGAAGCTGCCGCCAGGCCGTGACGAGCGTCTGCTGCACGGCGTCCTCGGCTCGTCCGACGTCGCGCAGGATCCGATGCGCGACGGCGAAGAGCCGATCAGCCGAGCCGCGGGCGATCGAGGCGAACGCCTCTTCGTCCCCGGACCGTGCCGCCTCCACGAGCGTCCGGTCCACTCCCTCGCCTCCTGGTTCGCACGCCCTTGGTGGGACGTGTTACCCATCATGAGTGGAGGGTCGGCGAAAAGGTTTGATACTCGCAGCGACCGAGTCGCACGCCGCCCAAACGACGCGTCAGCCGAGCCGGGCCGGATCCTCGAGGGTCCCGATCACCTGGTCGAGGAAGGCCGCCGCGGGCGCGCCGTCGACGACCCGGTGGTCGAACGTGAGGCTGAGCACGACCAGGATGCGTGCCTCGATGGCCCCGTCGATGACGGCCGGTCGCGACCGAGCCCGGCCGAGTCCCAGGATCGCGGTCTGGGGCGGGTCGAGGAGCGGGGTGAACGCGTCGATCCGGTGGCCTCCCAGGTTCGTGACCGAGAAGACAGCGCCCTGCATCTCGCCCTCGGTGAGGCGAGCGGAACGAGCCCGCTCGGCGAGGTCGGCGATGTCGCGATCGAGCTCGGCGAGGCTCTTGGCGGCGGCGTCACGCACGACCGGTGCGACGAGCCCTTCGTCGAGCGCGATGGCCACGCCGATGTCGATCCGCTCGGGCAGCCGGAGGCCATCATCGGTCCAGGTCGCGCCGAGACGCGGGTGGTCGCGCAGCGCGAGGGCGCAGGCCCGCACGGCCGCAGCGGTATAGGTCGCCCGCTGCGCGGACCCCGCGCTCGCGGTCGCGAGGACATCGGCCAGGGCGGTGACGTCGGCCTCCGCGGTCAGCGTCAGCTGGGCCGACTGGAGCAGGCCGCTCCGCAACCGCTCGGCGATCGCCCGGCGCATCGGGCTCAGGGCGACCAGCTCCGGACGCGGTCGACCATCGCCCGCGGCCGCCCGCACGTCCGCCTCGACGATCCGGCCCTCGGGGCCCGTCCCGGCGATCGTTGCCAGCTCGACCCCCAGCTCGCCGGCGAGACGCCGTGCGGCCGGCGAGGCGGACGCCGCGACCGATGTCATCGTCGCGGCGGCACCGGGCTGAGCCACGGCTCCAGCCGGTGTCGGTGCGGCCTCGGCAGCTTCCTGGGCGGTGTCGACGACGGCGATCGGACGGCCCTGGACGATCACGCCGCCCGGCTCGGCGAGCAGCTCGATCCGCCCATCGGCGGGGGCTCGGACCTCGGCGCTGACCTTCTCCACCTGGACCTCGGCCACGAGATCCCCCTCGCTGACGGTCGCCCCCGGTTCCACGAACCACGTGACGAGAATCCCCTCCTCCGTGGTCTCGGACACACGCGGCACGAGGACATCCTGGCGCATGGGACCCTCCTTCCGGCCCAGCCGGTCGTTGGGACGGCGCCGCCTGAGCTGCCCGGCGGCGCCGTCCCGATCCCCGGGCGAGAGCAAGTCTGGCCCGGTCGGTGAGCTCAGTGGCCTGTGAGCTTCCTGGCGGCCGCGGCGATCTTGACGCGATCCGGCAAGCAGAACTGCTCGAGCGGTCGGCTGTACGGGATGGGGACGTCCGGGTACGCCACCCGGACCGGTGGCGCGTCGAGGCGGTCGAACGCCCCCTCGATGGCCGTGGTGATGACCTCGCCGCTCATCCCGAAGCTCCGGTAGTCCTCGTCGACGACCAGGAGCCGGTGGGTCTTCTCGACCGACTTGACGATCGCCTCCCGGTCGAGCGGCACGAGCGATCGGAGGTCGAGGACCTCGGCATCGATGCCTTCCTTGGCGAGGTCCTCGGCGGCATCGAGGGCGCGATGGACCATCAGCGAGATCGTCACGATCGTCAGGTCGCGACCCTCCCGCTTGATGTCCGCCTTGCCGATCGGAACCTCGTACGCGGTCTCGGGGACGTCGGCTGTCGCCCGCGGGTTCGGGGTCATCCAGCCCAGCCCCATGATCCCCTTGTGGAACATGTAGATGACCGGGTTGTCGTCCCGGATGGCCGAGATCATCAGGCCCTTGGCGTCGTACGGCGTCGAGGGCACGACGATCTTCATCCCGGGCAGGTGGGCGAACATCCCGTACAGGGTCTGCGAATGCTGGGCGCCGTCGCCGTACCCGCCTCCGATGGCGGTGGTGATGACGACGGGCACCTTCACGTTCCCGCCCGACTCGTAGTGGATCTTCGCCATGTGGTTGTAGATCTGGTCCATGCAGACCCCGAAGAAGTCGACGAACATCAGCTCGGCGATCGGCCGCATGCCGGAGACAGCGGCTCCGACGGCCGCGCCAATGAACGCAGTCTCCGAGATCGGCGTGTCCATCACGCGCTCAGGTCCGAACTTGGCGAGCAGACCCTCGGTCGCCCCGAAGATCCCGCCGTACGTCCCGATGTCCTCGCCCATCACGAAGACGCTCGGATCGCGTTCCATCTCCTGGGCGATGCCCTCGGCGATCGCCTTCGACGTCGTCAGCAGACGCTTCGTTTCGACAGTCATTGGTCGATCTCCTCAGGCTCACGCGAAGACGTGCTCAAGCGCCGCCGGCGGCTCCGGATACGGGCTCGAGCGGGCGTACTCGATCGCCTCGTCGACCTCGGTCCGCGCCCGGTCCCAGGTGCCTTGGGCCGTCTCGGTCGTCAGCACGCCCGTGTCGAGCAGCCGTCGCTCGAACGCCCGGAGGGCGTCGCGCTCCTGGAGAAGCGCCATCTCCTCCTTGGTCCGGTAGACCTGCGGGTCGCCCTCGAAGTGACCGAACAGGCGGTCCGTCTTGACCTCGATGAGCGATGGCCCGCCGCCACGTCGAGCACGGCCGACGGCCTCGCCGGCCGCCTCGTAGATCGCCACCGGGTCGTTGTCCGGGATGAGCACGCCCGGGATGCCGTAGGCGGCCGCCCGGTCCGAGTTGTTGGCGATGGCGCACGCCTTGTCCTTCGGGACGCTGATCGCCCAGGCGTTGTCCTCGCAGACGAATACGACCGGCAGGGTCCACAGCGCGGCCAGGTTGAGCGACTCGTGGAACGCGCCCTGGTTCGCGGCGCCCTCGCCGAAGAACGACACCGCGACGTCGTCCTTGCCCTGCTTCTTGAAGGCCAGGGCGTGACCGACGGCCGTGGGCATCCCTTCGGCGATGATCCCGCTGCAACCGAAGTTCGTGGCACGATCGAACAGGTGCATGTGGCCGCCCTTGCCGTGGCCGAGACCCGTGTCCTTCCCGAAGATCTCGGCCGCGAGACGCTTCATGTCCATCCCGTGGGCCAGGGCGATGTGATGTGGCCGGTGCGTTGCGGTGACCGCATCGGTCGGTCGCAGGTTGGCCGCGACCCCGGCCGCGACCGGCTCCTGCCCGGCCGCCAGGTGCATCTCCCCCGGCACGGGCCCGGCCGCGATATCGAAGGCCGGGGTCTTGCCTTCGAAGTAGACCTTCTGGAGGGTCTCCTCGAACAGCCGGATTCGCACCATCTGGTAGTGCATGTCGATCAGGGTTTCATTGCTCGGCATCGTGTCGCCTCCATGTCAGGTTCGAACGATCGCCTCGATGTCCCAGCGCTCACCTCCCCTCAGGCCAGTCGACCGCTGGCGTGCCAGGCCGGCTGGGAGTAGCGGCTTCGAAGCAGTTCCGCCGCGACCGCACGCTCGGTCGTCCGCAGCCCCTCCTCGAGAACCGTCCGGTGGCCGCGGCCTCGGGCCGCTCCCCGGAAGGCCTGGACGATGGCGCGCTCGATGTCGTTGGCCAGCCTCTGCCCGTGGAGCGAGCCGGCGCCGTGATGCGGGTCGAGCTCGCGACTGAGGGACGTCACCGGCGCCCGAACGCTCCTGGTCAGCTGCCAGCGCCGATCGTCGGGGGCGCCGCGACCGGCCAGGACCTGCTCGAGCGTGGCGAGGTCGGTGTCGATGAGCAGCGTGGCGTGGACCAGGACCGAGCGGCCGCCGATCCAGGCCGCGATCCCGCCGAGCTTCCGCCCTCCTACGACCAGGCCTCGCGGCGCCGGGTTGGCAGGGACGCCCACGGCCCGGACCGCCGCGGCGAGCGGCTCCAGGACGGTGCCATAGAGACCCGCGAGCCCGTGACCGAGCCGTCCGTCGATGAGCGGATCGTCGAGACTCGCGACGAGGGTCACGTTCAGGTTGCCGCCGTCGTGGTAGACGGCCCCGCCACCGGTGAACCTCCGGTAGACCGGCACGCCGGCCCGGACGACCGCCGCCCGGTGCACCTCGGCCTCGGCCAGCTGGAAGCGACCGAGCACGACACAGGGGTCGTTGCGCCACAGGCGGACGACAGGCTCGGGACCGGGCGTCCGAGCGAGCGCCTCGTCGACCGCGAGGTTGCGGGTCGGCTCGCGACTGCCGTCGTCGGCGATGAACCGGATCGGCCGGCCTGCCATCAGCCGGCCCTCCGACGGGCGAGCTCGCCGTCCTGTGCGGCGGCCCACAGCACCCCGTGCGCGTCGAGAACCCGCGGTCCGTCGGTCGCCAGCTGGACGCTCGCGCTGGCTCCTGGCTCGAGCACGATCTCGCGCTCGCCGTCGAAGGCCAGGGTCAACCCGCCGTCCATGCCGGCCGATCCGGACCCTCTGCGCGGCAACCCGTCGCCGAGCTCGACCCGGTCGCCGGGTCCGATCAGCCGCCAGGCCCGTACTCCGATCGGGACGAGCTGCCCCGGACCGAGCGGCGCGGTCAACACAGCCCCGGTCGGGTCGAACGCGACGTGGACCGCCTGCCGGGATCCGACCGGGAGCGGACAGAGCATGCCCGCGACGCCGGCCAGGCCGGTGAGCGACGGATCGCTCCGAGTGACCACTGCCTCGACGAGGAGGGCGGGGTCCCACAGCGCGTGCGCGCCGAGCCAGCTTGAGCGGACGAGGACGACATCGACGAGGGCCGACGCCGTCCCCTCCCGGCTACCGTCGATGCGGACATCCAGCCGCGGAGCCTGCCGGACGTGGCCCACGAACCGGTCGGGATCGGCGGCGTACAGGGCCGCTGCCAGGGCGGCCGCCGTCGGATCGATCGGCGTGCCAAATGCGTTGTTGGTGCCTCCGGGCAGCGGGACCACGACGGCTGACGGCCAGCCGCAGGCGACGGCCCGGTTCGTGCCATCGCCGCCGATCGTCAGCAGGCAGGTCGCACCGGCCTCCGCCATCGCCCGTGCGGCACTGGCGGTTCCAGCCGCGTCGAGGGCCTCGGGGCCGGCGGGGAGCCGGACCGCCTGGAGGTGGTAGCCGAGGTCCTCCTTCGGGAAGCCGGCAGCGGCCAGGAGGTCAACTGCGCGCTCGACCACGTGGGCCGGTTCCGGCATGAACAGCACGTCCCGGACCGGGCCACCGACCAGGCCGCGGAGCACGCGAGCGACCACGTTGACGCGCTCGTGGACGTCGATCGTGCGAGCCAGCGACGTGAGCCGGCGCACATCGCGCGAGGCGCTGGCGTTGACGATCAGCCCGACCGTGGTCTCGAGGCCCATCTCGTCCGCACCGTCAGGTCGCGAGGGCCCCCTCGGCGCCAGCTTCGGTCTCCCTGGCGTCCCTCGCGGGAGGAACAGCCATTCTGCTCGCGTCCAACGGGCCGGACAAGGGCTCAATGACCCGTTCGAGATCGGGTGACTCGGGGAGTCGCCGCGGGCGGCTACTCTTGGAACCTGACTGGGTCCAGTGCGGATGCTTCGATGGAGGCCCTCGACCGTTGATCGACGGACGCCTTGTCCCGGGAAGACAAGGCAGGGAGCAAGGCGTAGACGCGCTCGCGCTCCTCCGCGAGGGGGAGCTCGAGGTCCGCGGCCGGCTCACCGTCTCGTCGAACGCCGCGCTCGTCGGGACGGTCGCCCTCGCCACCCCGGCCGGCGAGCCCGACCGCCGCCTCGGCGGCCCCGGCGGGCTCCTCGACCACCTGCTCGGTGACGAGGGGCCCCGCGCCCGGCCAGGTCATCGCCGCGGCGGTCTACAAGCCGATCGCCTACGAGCGGCCGTTGTGGGACTTCCCGGACGGCACGCTCGCCCACCGCGAGGTCGGCGCGTTCCTCGTCTCCGAGGCGACCGGCTGGGGGATCGTCCCCCCGACCGTGCTCCGCGACGGACCGGCGGGACCGGGCATGGTCCAGCTCTGGATCGACGCCGACGACTCGATCGACGCCTGGGAGCTGGTCCAGGCCGGCGACCGGCGGCTCCGGCCGATGGCGCTCCTCGACGCCGTCCTCAACAACACCGATCGCAAGGGCGGCCATATCGTGCCGGTCCGCCAATCCGGGGAGGTCCACCTCTACGGAGTGGATCACGGCGTCTGCTTCTCGCCCGACCCGAAGCTCCGGACGGTCCTGTGGGCCTGGCGCGGCCGCCGGATCGCCCCGGCCGAGCTCGAGGTCCTCGAGCGGCTTCGGGCCGGGCTCGCCGGCGCCCTCGGCGAGGATCTCGGCGAGCTGCTCGACGAGGACGAGCTCGCGGCGACCCGCGAGCGTCTCGACGGCCTGCTTGCGACCCGTCGCTTCCCCGAGCCATCGCCCGACTGGCCGGCGGTGCCCTGGCCGCCGTACTGACGGGTACCAACGGATCGCGGAGGCTGGTACGGCGGGGGTCTGTTCCGTCTCCTCCGATCGTGGGACCGTGTGCCCCACTCCGGGGAGTGGGACCATGCCGATCCGGTTCGAGGCCTATACGTCCGAAGGGGTCCGCCGCGGGATCGCGGCAGGGGACGCCCGGCTCGGCGACATCATCGAGCTGGAACGCGAGCTCCACGTGTCGTCCGGTCATCTCGCGCCGCTCGACGGATCCACCCCCGTGCCCGACTCATCGGCCGGCGTGATCGTCTCGACCGACGACCTGTTCGTGGTCGTCGCCCCACCGGACACGCCGATCCCCGTCCACCCGGCCTGGCACGACGTCATCCTCGTCTGCGGACCGTACCTGGTCACCGGCCGGATGCCGACGATGCCCGGGTTCGACCCGGCCCGGGCGCTGGCCCGGCCGACCGGCACGTTCGTCCTGCTCGACCATGTCAACGCTGTCGCTCGCCTCGGCGCCCGACGGTGGCTCGATCGAGCACGCTCTCGCCTGGGTGAACCGCTATGTCGTCGAGCGGGTCGAGAGCGACCTCGAGCTCGGCTTCTTCTTCCCCGGCGCCGAGTCGGTCATCGTCCAGGACACGTACACGCCGACCGCAGGGGTCGATCCCGCGGCGAAGGCCCAGCCCGCCGCCCAGCCGGCGGCCGAGCCGAGCCCGGCGACCGAGCCCAGTCCAGCCGCCTGATCGTCGGCCGTCGCCGACGGGCGGCGCTCACAACGCTTACACGGGCGGCGGGTAGCCGGTGATCCGGCGGATCGCGCCGTAGAGCGGCTTGAGCGCCGGGTACATCCGGCGGTAGACGTCGCGGTACAGCTCGTCGTACATCCGGTGGGCCACCGGGTCGGGCTCGCGCACCTCGGCGACCCGGGTCATCGCCGCGACCGCCGCCTCGAACGAGGGATGGATCCCCAGCCCGACCGCGGCGTCGATCGCCGCCCCGAGCCCGGACGTCTCGTAACGTGTGCGGGCGCGCCGTCGGGAGACCGAACACGTCGGCCGTCAGCTGGATCGCCGCCGGGCTCTGCGACCCGCCGCCGGAGACCCGCAGCTCGGTGATCCGCGTCTTCGTCCGCTGCTCCGTCCGCTCGGCGCCCTCGCGGAGCGCGTAGGCCAGGCCCTCGAGGATCGCCCGGTAGAGGTGGGCCCGGGTGTGGACGTCGCCCCAGCCGATGATCGCGCCCTTCGCCTCCGGGCCCGGGATCCGGACGCCCGGTGACCAGTACGGCTGGAGGGTGAGGCCCATCGACCCCGGCGGCACGGCCCGGACGAGATCGTCGAACAGCACCTCCGGCTCGACCCCCTCGCCGGCCGCGCGGGCGACCTCCCGATCGCCGAACTCGCGCTTGAACCACTCGACCATCCAGAAGCCGCGCATGACGTTGAGCTCGAGGCTGTAGGCGCCGGGCACGGCCGCCGGGTAGGGCGGGACGAGCGGGATCGCCTCGACGTACCGGCGCTGGGTCGTGTTGAGGGTCGCGGTCGTGCCGTACGACAGGGCCCCGATCGACGGCTCGAGGGCACCGACGCCGAGCACCTCGCAGGCCTTGTCGGCGGCCGCCGCGATGAGCGGCAGCCCGGCCGGGATCCCGGTCGCGGACGAGGCCGCCGGCGTGATCTCGCCGAGCCGCCCGCCGGGCGGCACGAGCTCGGGGAGCATCGCCGGGTCGACCGGCGCGACCGTCCACTTCCAGTCGCCGGGCCGGCTCCAGGCGAGCCGCTTGTAGTCGAACGGGACGTAGCCGACCTGGGCACCGACCGAGTCGACCTGGCGCCCGACGAGGCGCCGGGTGAGGAACCCCGACACGAACAGGAAGCCCGCCGTCCGCGCCCAGACCTCGGGCTCGTGGCGGCGGATCCAGTTCACCTCGGCGTCGGCCTGGAACGCGGCGACGGTCTCGCGGACGCCGAGGAAGCGGAACGCCAGGCCGTTGAGCCCACCGACCGGCGGGAGGCCGTCGGTCCGGCGCTGGTCGAGCCAGACGATCGCCGGACGGAGCGGGTCGCCGGCGGCGTCGGCGACCACGACCGAGGCGCGCTGGGTCGTCAGGGCCACCCCGGCCAGGGCGTCGGCGCGGACCGCCGGGTCGGCCAGGACGCGCCGGCAGGCCTCGCCGAGGGCCCGCCACCAGACCTCCGGGTCCTGCTCGGCCCAGCCGGGCTGCGGCGAGACGTACGGCTGGTACGGAACCCGGGCCCGGGCCACGATCCGGCCCGTCGGGTCGACGACGAGCGCCCGCAGGCTCTGGGTCCCGCAGTCGATCGCCAGGACGTGGTCGGCGCCGGTCACGCCGCGGTGCCGCCGGGGCCCGGCGCCTCGCCGGATGCGGCCCCTGGCCGGTGACGTCCGGGCCCGCCGCCGCCGTCGTGCCGGCCGGCGGCCCGAGGAGGACGTCGCGGTCCATGAGCCCGGTCGGGTCGAACCGGGCGATGATGTCGCCGAGGACCGCCATGCCGAGAGCGCCCTTCTCCACGGCCAGGTACGGGACGTGGTCCCGCCCGACGCCGTGCTGGTGGCTGATCGTCGCGCCGTGCTCGACGATCAGCCGGCTGGCGGCCGTCTTGAGCGCCAGCCAGCGGCGGTGGGTGCCCTCCGGCCGCGGGGAGCGGCGGAAGATGTAGGTCACGTAGATCCCCGTCCCCGAGCTGTAGACGTGGGACAGGTGGGCGAAGGCGTGGACCCGCTCGTTCTCGCCCTCGAGCCCGGCGTCGAGCGCCTGGACGAGGGCCGCCGCGAGCCCGGGCGCGCGCGACCAGTCGGTGGCCGTCTCCAGGGTGTCGACCGCGTAGCCGGCGTCCCACAGCGCGTTGCGCAGGTACGGCTGGCGGAACCGGCTGGCGTCCCAGCCCCGCCCGAACGCGCCCGGAGCCGCCACGGCGCCGCGCTTCCGGACGAGCTTCATCGCCTCGCCGCTCGTGGCCTCGGCGACCCGGGTCGGTCCCGGCGAGGCCCGAGCAGGAGAAGGCACGGATCCGGTCCGGCTCCCCGGCGCCGGACCCAGGCCATGGCCAGCCCGAGCCGCCGCTGCTGACCGGCCAGGGCGAGCGTCGTCCGTGTCTCGGCCGGGGTCGACAGCCGGATCATCGACAGCGGGAGCCGGGCTCCTGCGAGGTCGCGGACCGCGGCCATCCCGCGCTCCCAGTCGGGGACGAACAGCGCCAGGGTCTGCTGGTAGGCGGGTGTCGGCACCGTCCGGACGGTCGCCTCGGCGAGGATCCCGAGCCGCCCCTCCGAACCGAGGACGAGCTGGCGGAGGTCCGGCCCGGCGGCCGAGGCCGGGTGCGTCGGCAGCTCGAGCGTTCCGGCCGGCGCCTCCAGGCGGCCGCCGGCGAACAGGGCCTCGATCCGGCCGAACCCGAGCGAGCGCTGGCCGGACGAGCGGGTGACGACCCAGCCGCCGAGCGTCGAGTACTCCCACGACTGCGGCTCGTGGCCGAGCAGCCGGCCCCGGTCCCGGAGGGCCGCCTCGAGTGCCGGTCCGCTGACACCGGCACCGAACGTCGCGAGCCCGCTCCGCTCGTCGAATGCGAGCGAGGCCGGCCAGTCGCTCCAGGTCGATCACGAGGACCGGTCGTTCGCCGCCCCGCGACGGTCCGAGCTCGGTCGGCGACAGCCCGCCGACGACGGTCGTGCCGCCGCCGTACGGGACGACGGTCGCCCCCGCGGCTGCGGCGTAGTCGAGGAGCTGGCGGACCTCGGCGGCCGACGTCGGCCGGCCGACCGCATCGGGCACCCGGCCGAGCTGGCCGCCGCGGAGCGCGATCCAGTCGCCGAGACTCTGGCCGCGGGCATGCCGGACCCGGTCCTCCGGGTCGGCCGAGACGAGCGGGTGGGCAGGCAGGCGGCCCGGCGGAACGGTCTCCAGGACGTCGCCGAGGAGAGCGTCGGGTGTCGGGCGACCCGCGCCGACGAGGCCTTCGAGCTGGGTCATCGCCGGCCGCGGGACGGTCGTCCGGATCGCCTCGTCGCCCCAGCCGTTCCAGCGTCGCGCCATGCACCCATGGTGCGCCATCGCCGGCCGGGCGGCGCGGCGTAGACTCCCGGCCATGGCGGACTGCGACTGCGCCAGCCACTCCAACGTCTTCTCCGAGCGGATGGCCGAGGCGGATCTCCGGAGCTACCTGGCGAAGGGTCCGGACCGTCCGACGAGGGAGCTGCTCGAGGCGATCCGGACCGAGGGGGTCGCCGGGGCGACCGTCCTCGACATCGGCGGCGGGGTCGGGGCGGTCCAGCTCGAGCTCCTCGCCGCCGGTGCCGCCCGGACCGAGTCGGTCGACGCCTCGCCGGCGTTCGCGGCCGTCGCTCGCCGCGAGGCCGAGCGGCGCGGCTTCGGCGAGCGGACCGTCCACCGCGAGGGCGACTTCGTGACGCTCGCGCCGGAGGTCCAGCCGGCCGATGTCGTGACCCTCGTCCGGGCCGTCTGCTGCTACCCGGCGATGCCGGCGCTCCTCGGACGGTCCGTCGAGCACGCCCGCCGGATGATCGGGATCGTCTATCCGCGCGACGCCTTGTGGACACGGCTCGGGGCCCGTCTGATCAACGTCGGCTACCACGTCGCCCGCGACAGCTTCCGGATCCACGTCCACTCCGAGGCGGCGATGGACCGGCTCGTCCGGGACGCCGGGTTCGAGCGGCGGGTCCTGCGACGCGGCCCGCATCTGGCAGGTCGCGCTCTACGTCCGTCCGGCGGGCCCGATGGGCGGGATGGGCGGGACGTAGACCGGGCCCGGACGAACGGCGGGCCAGGACGACCCCGAACGGGGGATGGCCGACGGCTCGGCACGGCGGCTACCGTCGGGACGATGCCACCGCTCGTCGATCCCCGGCTCGGCCTGTCAGCCAGCGGTCGGATCGCGCCCGCCATCGCGCGATGCTGAGCGTCCGGCGGGAGCCCGGACCGGCGCCGCGGCCGGCCAGCTGTCGCCAGTGCGGCCGGGGACCGAGCCGTCCCGGGGCGACGATCTGCGCCCGGTGCGGCATTCCGTTCGGCGAGGCGCCCCGGGCCGACGCCGAGCTGCCGACGTGCCCGGTCTGCTACACGACCGTCTCCGACGACGGGCTCCTCCCGTCGCTGGCCGGGACCGGCCGGCACCTCCCGATCGCCGAGCACATCGCCGAGCACGAACGCCATCCGGTCGGTGACGACGGCTGGCTCGAGTCGCTCCGCCAGGGCGACCGGATCCAGGTCGGCCGCTGGTACGCCCCGTTCGACCTCGTCCGGCGCTACCTCGTCACGGGCGTCGTCGACGGCGGGCGGCGCCGGACCTTCCAGCACGACACGATCGTCAACGCGATGACCCAGCTCGCCCGCTGGGGCGCCGGGGCCGCGTCGGTCGTCGGCGACCAGGCCGAGTGGCGCGAGGCGCGCGAGGCCGTCAGCGCGCTCCTCGAGCGCTACCACCGCCGCTGACGGTGGCCGCGTCGGCGGCTTCCGGTACGACGTCCAGCCGGTAGTAGCGTCCGACCGCCCGGATGTGGCGCCGGGCCAGCCAGTACAGGACGTTGCCCGGGAAGGGGTGCTGGCGGAACGTCGCGCCGATCGCGTCCGACCGCTCCTCGCCGGCCGCCAGGAGGACCGCCCGGACGGTCGTGGGCCGGAGCCAGGCCGCCGACACGACGGCCTCCGGCGAGCGGTCGAGATCGCGGGTCCAGCGGCACTCGCCGTTCGGGTGGCCGACGTACCAGTCGCCGCGGACGCGGAGCAGCCCGAGGAGGATGGGCCTCGCCGTGCCGCTGCGCCGCCGGACGGCAAGCTCGACCGTGTCACCCAGGCCGAAGCGCCGGGTCAGCCGCAGGGTGACCGGCTCGAAGACCCGGATCAGGCGGTAGAAGACGGGCCATGCCCGGCGCCAGAAGCGCGACACGGCGTGATGATGCGCCGGTCAGCGCCGGCTGCGGTCGTCCGTGGGTCGGCTCGCGGCACGGGCGAATCGCTCGCCCGGGAGGGTCACGATCGGCCGGCCCCCGCCGCCGTGCCCGCGGGCCGGATCACCGGTCGGCATGGCCGCGGCGGGACGCGGAGCACCGTGCTGCGCAGGGCCCTGCGCGGGACGCGCGTCTGGTCGGAGGTGGCCGCCCGATCGAGTCCCGGCGGGTCGCGCCGGGCGGCCGGGTCGGACCGCGGGGCGTCCGGCGGGAGCGAACCCGGCACCTGGGCGACCCGGACGGTGCGGCTGGCTCATGGCCGGACGCGGCCGGCCCGCCGCCTGGCGGAGCCGGATCGGCTCGGGACGGATCGACCGGTCGGGCTCGAACCCGGCGACGACCTCGACCGGGAGCTTCGTCCGGAGGAGCGCCTCGATCTGCCACAGGAGCTTCGATTCGTCGACGCAGACGAGCGAGACCGCGTCCCCGTCCAGCCCGGCGCGGGCCGTTCGTCCGATCCGATGGACGTAGTCCTCGGGAGTCATCGGCAGCTCGAAGTTGACGACGTGGGGCAGCCCGTCGATGTCGATCCCCCGGGCGGCGATGTCGGTCGCCACGAGGATCGCCACCCGGCCCGACTTGAAGTCGGCCAGGGCTCGGACCCGCTGGGCCTGGCTGCGGTTGCCGTGGATCGCCGCGGCCGCGATGCCGTCGCGCCCGAGCTGCTCGGCGAGCCGGTTGGCGCCGTGCTTCGTGCGGGCGAAGACGAGCGCCTGGTCGATCCGGCCGGACCGGATGAGGTGGCTCAGGAGCTCGCGCTTGCGCTCGCGGTCGACCGGGTGGACCACCTGGCGGACGAGCTCGACCGTCGTGTTCCGGGGCGTGACCTGGACCTGGGCCGGCCGGTCGAGGATGCCGTCGGCGAGCCGTCGGATCTCGGTCGAGAAGGTCGCGCTGAACAGGAGGTTCTGGCGGCGCGGCGGGAGGAGGCCGAGGATCCGGCGGATGTCGCGGATGAACCCCATGTCGAGCATCCGGTCGGCCTCGTCGAGGACGAGGACCTCGACCCGGGACAGGTCGATCGTGCCCTGGCCGACGTGATCGAGCAGGCGACCCGGGGTCGCCACGACGATCTCCGGGCCGGCCCGGAGCGCCCGGACCTGGGCGTCGAAGCCGACACCGCCGTAGATCACCGTCGAGCGGACGGGCCGGCGCGCGCCGTAGGTGCGGACGCTCTCCTCGACCTGGAGCGCGAGCTCGCGGGTCGGCGTGAGGATCAGGCAGCGGATCGGCGGGCGCGTGGCTTCGCGCCGGTGATGGTCCACCCGGCTGCCGGATCCCCGGGCGGGGACCTCGGCCGGCCCGGTGGTGGGGCGCGTCGCGTGCAGTCGCTGGAGGATCGGGAGGACGAAGGCGGCGGTCTTGCCGGTCCCCGTCTGGGCGCCGGCGAGGACGTCGCGGCCCTCGAGCACGAGCGGGATCGCCTCGGCCTGGACGGCCGTGGGCTCGAGGTAGCCCTGGTCCGCGACGGCGCGGAGCAGCTCGGGCGTCAGCCCGAGGGGTGCGAATGACATGAAGGAACGCTCCTGAGCGGGCCCTCCCGCATCTCGCGGGGCCCGGTCAGGGCGTGGGTGGTTCGGGATCGGACGGTGGGGGGACTGAAGGCGCAGACCGGTGGCGCCCGTCGGAGCACGAGGCCACAGCATAGCCGAGGTCGCCCGAATGCGCCGGAGCGTCGTCACCCCGGCGCGGTGAGGGACCGATGAGCCGGCCCGGCTAGGATGACCCGGTGCCCGATCCGGTCCCCGACCTGCTCGCCGATCTCGACCCCGCCCAGCGCGAGGCGGCGCTCGCGACGACCGGTCCGGTCTGCATCCTGGCCGGGGCGGGGACGGGCAAGACGCGGGCGATCTCGCATCGCGTGGCGCATGCGGTCGCGACCGGGACGGTGGCGCCCGGGCACGTGCTCGTCGTTACGTTCACCGACAAGGCGGCCGGTGAGATGCGGGCGCGGCTCGCGGAGCTCGGTCGGCCCGGGATCGCCGCCTCGACCTTCCATGCGGCGGCCCTGCGCCAGCTCCGCCACTTCTGGCCCCGGGTCACCGGGGCCGACCTGCCGGCGGTCCTGGAGTCCAAGGTCCCGATGCTCGTCGACCTGGCCCGCGGGCTGCCCGGCGGCTATCGCTACGTCGCGGTCCGCGACCTGGCCGGCGAGATCGAGTGGGCCAAGGCACGGCGGGTCTCGCCGGCCGACTACGAGGAGGCGCTCCCGGCCGCCGGCCACGATGGTCCCCTCCCGGCGCGCCTCTTCGCGCCGCTCTACCGGCGGTACGAAGCGGCCAAGGCGCGGGCCGGCCGGATCGACTTCGAGGACATGCTCGAGATGACCGTGCGGCTGCTCGAGGACGAACCGGGGATCGCCGCCGAGGTCCGGGACCGCTACCGCTGGTTCAGCGTCGACGAGTACCAGGACACCAACGCCCTCCAGCAGGCGCTCCTCGACGCGTGGCTCGGCGGGCGTGACGACCTGGCCGTCGTCGGCGACGAGGACCAGACGATCTACACGTTCACCGGAGCGTCGTCGGAGTGGCTGACCGGGTTCACGGCGCGCTATCCCACGGCCCGGGTGATCCGGCTCGAGACCAACTACCGGTCGAGCCCGCAGGTCATCGAGCTCGCCAACCGGCTCCTCGCCCGGACCCCGCGGGTCGCGGCGGGGCCGCCGAAGCGGCTCGTCGCGACCCAGCCCGACGGTCCGCCCCCGACGATCCGCCAGTTCACGACCGGGGACGAGGAAGAGCGGTCGATCGCGGTCGACGCGCGCCGGCTCATCGCGGACGGCGTCGCCCCGGAGGAGATCGCTGTCCTGGTCCGGACGAACGGCCAGCTCGTCGGGTTCGAGGCCGCGCTCCGCGCGGCCGGCGTCCCGTTCCAGCTCCGGGGTGAGCGCTTCTTCTCCCGCCCCGAGATCCGCCGGGCGATCGCCGCGGTCCGGGCGACCAGGCGGCGTGGCCCCGAACGATCGGAACCCGCCGACAACGATGGACTGACGGCACGGCTGGCGGAGACCTGGGCCCGGGCGCTCGACTTCCGGCCGGACGACGTCCCGGCCGGGGAGGAGGCGCGCCAGCGCCACGGCGCCCTGCTCGCGCTGCTCGAGGTCGGCCGCGAGCTCGAGGCCGACGACCCGGCCGCCGGCACCGAGTCCTTCCTCGCCGAGGTCGACCGCCGGGCCGCCGCCGAGGCCGAGGGCGGGGCCGGCTCGGGTGTCGAGCTGCTGACCTATCACCGGGCGAAGGGGCTCGAGTGGGACGCCGTGTTCCTGCCGGCACTCGAGGAGGGGATCCTGCCGATCCGCCAGGCGACCGAACCGGCCGAGCTGGCCGAGGAGCGCCGCCTGCTCTATGTCGGGATCACCCGGGCGCGGATCCACCTCTGGCTGTCGTCGGCCCGCCGGCGCGACGGCCGCTCGACCGACCGGCGCCGGTCGCGCTTCCTGCTCGAGATCCTGCCCGCCTCGAGACGGGCGCCGGGAGTCGTGGCGGCCGCCGGCCCGGACCGGCGGCCAGGCACCCCGGCGCGACTCGTCGGGACCGGCGGCCCATCGTCCGCCGGGCTCGCTCCGGACGGGTCGCTCTTCGATGCCCTCCGCGCATGGCGCCTGGAACGGGCGCGGACCGACGCCGTACCGCCGTACGTGATCTTCCACGACACCACCCTGACGGCGATCGCCGAGCGCCGGCCGGGTTCGCTCGCCGACCTCGCGGCGATCCCGGGCGTCGGACCGACGAAGCTCGAGCGCTACGGCGACGAGATCGTGGCCATCGTCGGGACCGCCCGCTGACCCTCGGCGGCACCCGGCGCGGTTACAGGCCGAGCGTCGACGTGGGGTCGGGGTCGGGTGCCTCCGTCACCACGGTGCCGCCCTGCTCCGCCGGAGTCCCATCCTCGGACTGGTCGGTCGGATCGAGCGCGGCGCTTCGACCGACCCACTCGGCGAGCCCCGCGCCTTCCGCGGCCGTCGCCGTCGCTCCGGTGCCCGACGGAGCCGGCGCCGCGGAGCGTGACGGAGCCGGAGCCGCGCCGCCGCGCCGTCGCCAGGCCATCGCCACGGTCCCGCGAGGGGTCCGCCTCGCCCCCGGCGCCAGGACCCGGACGGCGATGGCCGTCGTGATCGGCACGGTCAGCACGATCCCGATGCTGCCGATCAGCGCCCGCACGACCTCGACGGCGATGATCTCCTCATTCAACGGGAAGCCGAGACCGCGGACCTGGATCGAGAACAGGACGAGCAGCGGCAGGGCCGTCCCGAGGTAGGCGAACACGAGCGTGTTGACGGTCGCCGACAGGTGGGCGATCCCGACGTTCATCGTCCGCCCGTAGAGGGCGCGCCGGCCGATCGTCGGGTCGACCGAGCGGAGCTCCTCGACCGTCGCCGCCTGGCTCATCGCCACGTCGTTGAGCACCCCGAGCGCGCCGAACACGACGCCCGCCAGCAGGAGCCCGGACAGGTCGATCGTGTCGCCGGCCAGCTGGCCGATCGCGAGGACCTCCTCTGAACCCTGTGCCGGGGTGAACCGCGCCAGGACCGTCACGACCGCCGCGAGGACGCCGGTGATCGCCAGGCCGGCCAGCGTCCCGGCGATCGCCGAGCCCGTCGTGCGGTTGAGGCCCTGGGTCAGCACGAACGAGACCACGGTCACCGCCGCGCCAAGGGCGATGGCCAGGAAGAGCGGGTTCCAGCCGGCGAGCAGGAGCGGGATGAGGACCCGGATCGCCAGCGCGAGCGAGAGCGCGAGCGCGACGAGCGAGCGGGCTCCCCGCCAGCCCGCGACCGCAATCGTGACGAGCGCGAAGACGGCGACCAGGCCACCCATGAGCGGCAGCCGCCAGCGGTCGATGACCGAGTAGGTCGTCGTCCCGTCGGGTTGCTTGTCGACCGCGACGATCACCTCGTCGCCGATCGCGTAGTCGGGAAGCTGGAGCTGCCCGGACGGCCCCTCGAGGTCGGCCGAGTCGCGCTCGCCACGGAGCGGCCCTTCGAGGAACTCGACCGTCGCCGTCGGGGCCTGCCCATCGGCGGCCGGCGGGAGCTCGACGATCCTGGCGTGGACCCGCTCGCCGACGAGCCCGCGGGCCTCGGGCGGCCCGAGGTCCGGGAGGAGCACCAGGATCGCGGCGACCGCCAGCAGGCCGAGCGCGAACAGCACGATCTCGCGGTCCGTGCGGCGGCGGCCGGGCTTCGGCGACGGCTCCGATCCGGGTGACGGGACGGGCGTCGGATCGACGGTCATCGGCGGGAGCCTACCATCGGCCCCCTGGTCCGGGACGGACGCGCGGTTGACAGAACGGCTGTTCTGGCCCATGATTCCGAGGTCAACGCCGGCGCGGCGTCGCAGGTCAGAGCATCCGAAACCTCCGCTCCCGCGACGCGCCAGGCGACTCACATACCACCGCCCCGGCTTCGTGCAACCAGCGACCGGGCGGACCAGCGGGACGGCGCCGGAACGATCCGTGCGACGCCCGAGAACCCGAAGGAACGAATGCTTTCCCGATCCATGACCCAGTCCACCTCGGCTCGCGCCGGGGCGATCCGCCGGATGCGCCGGCGCACCTCGAACGCGGCGTCGGCGAACGCCGGCCGCATCTTCTGCTCGACCAACGGCTGCCCCAGCTTCCTCGAGCCCGATTCCGTCACGCAGACGGCGACCTGCCCGATCTGCGGCTACACCCGCCGGGTCGCCTAGGCCGCCCGGCCGGCGGCGTCTCGGCGCACGGCCCGAACCTCACCGACGCGCGCCGCGAGGCGCAAGATGGAGCCTCGCCGGCCACCGCCGGCACCGTCCAGCCACGCTGCGCGGAGGCCCCTGCGTTGCCCGTCACCCTCACCCTCGACCGGTCGCGGCTCGCCCGCCTGATGGACCGCGAGCTGGCGACGTTCGCCGCCGACAACCCCCGCTCGCTCGCCCTCCACGAGCGGGCCAGGGGCTCGCTGCTCGACGGCGTCCCGATGAACTGGATGGTCAAGTGGGCCGGCGGCTTCCCGCTGTTCGTCGACACGGCGAGCGGGGCCCACTTCGTCGATGTCGACGGCCACGACTACATCGACTTCTGCCTCGGCGACACCGGGGCGATGGCCGGGCACTCCCCTGCCCCGACGGTCGCCGCGGTCGAGCGCCAGCTCCGGCGCGGGATCACCCTCATGCTGCCGATCGAGGACGCCATCGCCGCCGGCGACGAGCTCCGCCGCCGGTTCGGGCTCCGCTACTGGCAGTTCACGATCACCGCGACCGACGCGAACCGGTTCTCGCTCCGGCTCGCCCGGCACATCTCGGGCCGCTCGAAGGTCGTCGTCCACGACCACAACTACCACGGCTCGGTCGACGAGACGTTCGCCTCGCTCGACGCGGACGGGCCGGGTCGTCCCGAGCAAGGGCAACACGGGGCCGGCGGTCGACCCGGCGCTGACGACCCGCGTCGTCCCCTTCAACGACGTCGCGGCGCTCGAGCGCGCCCTCGCCGACCGCGACGTCGCGGCGGTCCTGATCGAGCCGGCGCTGACGAACGTCGGCATCGTGCTTCCCGATCCCGGCTATCACGATGCCGTCCGCCGCCTGACCCGTGAGACCGGGACGATCCTGATCATCGACGAGACCCACACGATCTGCGCCGGCCCGGGCGGGGCGACCGGCGCCTGGGGCCTCGACCCGGACATGCTCGTCATCGGCAAGACGATCGGCGGCGGGATCCCGGTCGGGACGTACGGCTTCACCGAGGAGATCGGCGATCGGATCTCGACGAGCATCGAGCTCGAGGACGTCGACGTCGGCGGGATCGGCGGGACGCTCGCCGGCTACGCCCTGTCGATGAGCGCGGTCCGGGCGACCCTGACCGAGGTCCTGACCGACGCCGCGTTCGAGCGGATGATCGGGCTCGGCGAACGCTGGACGGCCGGGGTCGAGGACGTCATCGCCTCGCGCGGCGTCCCATGGCACGTCACCCGGCTGGGCTGCCGCGCCGAGTACCACTTCATGGCGACCGTCCCGCGGGACGGCGCCGAGCAGTTCGCGGCGGGCGACTTCGAGCTGGAGCGCTTCCTCCACCTCTACGCGATGAACCGGCGGATCCTCATGACCCCGTTCCACAACATGGCCCTGATGTGCCCGGCGACGACCGAGGCCGACGTCGATCGCCACACCGAGGTGTTCGCCGCCGCGGTCGACGAGCTGTTCGGCTAGGCCGCCGATGGGGCCGGGCGGCCCGAGGCGGTGGCGGTCCGCCCGCGCGCCCGGTCTAGCGCCGGCGCCGGGCGAGGACCCCGAGCCCGACGACACCGACGGCGACGAGCCCGACGAGGAGCACGATGGCCGGGCCGGTCGAGCCGGCCGGCGAGCCGTCGGAGCCTGCCCCAGCGACTCCGGCCCCCGCGACCGCGCCCCCACCGCCAGACGGGCTCGGGGCGACGGCGCCGAGGGCGGGCGTCGCCGCGGGCTCGGCGGGCGACGGGCTCGACGCCGCGACGGCCGGACTCGCGGTCGGCTTCGCGGTGGGCTTGGGCGTCGGCTTCTTTGTCGGCTTCGGGGTCGACTTCGGCGCAGCTCCGGTCACGACGACCTTGCCGGTGAACCCGTGGAGCGTGCAGGTATAGCGGAACGTGCCGGCCGACCTGAACGTGTGGGAGTACGTCGTCCCCGGCTCCATCTGCTCGTCGCTGGCGAACGAGTCGAACGTCACGTTGTGGTTGTTCGTCCCCCGATTGGTCCAGGTGATCGAGTCGCCGGTCCGGATCGTGATCGACGACGGGCCGAACGACGAGTCGCGGATCGCGACGGCATGGCCGGCAGCGAACGCCGGCCCGGCGGCCATCGCAACGGCGACCAGAGCGAGCAGCGCGATCGCCGCGGCGGCGCCGAGCCTGGATCGTGTCGGTCGAGTCGGGCGGTCCGTGGTAACGACGATCGGTCGAGGGAAGCTGGGCATGCCACCGGTACGCCTGGTCGCGCGGTTCGGATGCGGCCGGCCCGCGCAGTGGCCGGCGCGGTACCGTACCACCCGTCGGTTCAGCGAGGAGTTCCCCCATGTCGAAGCGTGTCCCGGTCCTGCCGGGGATCCAGCCATCGACCTCCGCCTACAGCCAGGTCGTCGAGGCCAACGGGTTCGTCTTCGTGGCCGGCCAGGTCGGCAACGACATGGCGACCGGGGAGGTCGTTCCGGGCGGCATCGAAGCCGAGACCCGCGCGCTGTTCGCCAACATCGAGCGTTGCCTGGGGGCCGTCGGGCTGGGCCTCGGCGACATCGTCAAGACCACCGTGTACCTGGTCGACATGGCCGACTGGGCGGCCTACAACGACATCTTCCGCGAGCTGTTCCCGACCGACCCGCCGACCCGGGCGACCGTCGCGGTCGCGGGCCTCGTCCCGCCGTTCCGGATCGAGGCCGAGGTGATCGCCGCCCGCTGAGGCAGCGCTGGCCCGCGACCGGCCGATGCGAGTCGCTACCCGGCCGGAGCGTCCGGGAGGTGGCGTCGCCGGCGGGACCGTCGGCACGACCTCGGTCGGGCCTTCCCCGGCCGCCGTACCGGGCGGCGGCGATCCGGTCGCCGGCGGGACCGAGCCGCCGGTCGGGGCCGGGCCCGTCGAACCGGTGCCGGTCGGGGGCTCGCCGCCCGATCCTCCGCTGCGCTGCGACCAGGCGTAGTAGATGAGCCCGATCGCGAGGATGACCCCCAGGAGCAGCAGGAGGAGGACGATCGGGGAGACGCCCTGACCCTCCGTCGGAGCCGGCGACGGCGAAGGCGCCACCGTCGGCGTCGGGCTCGGCGATGCCGTCGGGCTCGGGCTGGGCGACGGGCTCGGGCTCGGTGACGGCGACGGCGTCGGGCTGGGTGATGGCGACGGCGAAGGCGACGGGCTGGGCGCCGTCGTCGGCTTCGGGCTCGGGCTGGGCGTGGGTCGCGGCGTTGCCGTCGGGGCCGCCGTTGGCGTCGGCTCCGGGCTGGGCGTCGGGGCGGGCTCGGTCGTGGGCGCTTCCGTCGGGGCCTCGGTGGGTGCCTCGGTGGGTGCCTCGGTCGGCGCCTCGGTCGCGGCCGGGGCTTCGGTCGGCGCCTCGGTCGCGGCCGGCACCGAAGGCAGGCTGGACGGGAGCGGCGGAAGGCTCGGCAGGTTCGTGGGGACCGGCGGCAGGCTCGGCAGGCCCGACGGGAGGCCGCCCCCACAGGCGGCGACGGCGAACGCGAGCACCGCGAGCAGCGGGAGGCGGCGCAACGGTCGCCCAGCCGGCCGGTTCATTCGGGAATCGTACCCGACCTCGGCCGGAACGTCCGCCGGGCGCCCGGAGCGCTGACAACCGAGCTGACACGACGAGCGGCTACGCTGGCCGAAACAGCCCGCCGATGGAGGGTCGATGCAGAAGCACCGCGACGGGAGCGTCGTCGTCAGCGCCACCGACCTGGTCGGGTTCCTCGCCTGCGATCACCTCGTCACCCTCGAGCTCGAGCGGATCGCCGGGCTGCGCGAGAAGCCCGTGCGCTACGACCCGGAGCTGGAGCTGCTCCAGGAGCGTGGCGATCGGCACGAGCACGCGTACCTCGAGCGGCTGCGCGACGCCGGGCGCACGATCGTCGAGATCCCGCCGGAGCTCCGCTCAGCCCACACGCCCGAGGATCTGCGCGCCGCCGCCGAGGCGACCCGGACCGCGATGACCGACGGAGCCGACGTCGTCTTCCAGGCCACGTTCTTCGACGGTCGCTGGCGGGGCCATGCCGACTTCCTCGTCCGAGCGGATCGACCGAGCCGGCTGGGCGCGTGGAGCTACGACGTCGCCGACACGAAGCTCGCCCGCCACGTCAAGGCGAGCGCGCTCATCCAGATGTGCGTCTACGCCGACCTGCTCGGGCAGGTCCAGGGCGCGCCGCCGGAGACGCTCACCGTGGTCACCGGCGACGGCGGCCTGCACGACCATCGGTTCGCCGACTTCGCCGCCTTCCATCGCCTGGTCAAGGCCCGCTTCGAGGCCCGGATCTTCGGCACTGGACCCGCCACGCCGACCTACCCCGACCCCGTCGACCACTGCCGCGTCTGCGGCTGGTGGCTGGACTGCGTGGCCCGGCGCGAGGCGGACGACCACCTGTCGCTCGTCGCGGGAATGACCCGGACGGCGACCGAGCGGCTCGTCGGCGGCGGGATCCGCACGCTGGCCGAGCTCGGCGAGACGGCTCCCTGGATCGGAGCGCCTGACATGAGCCTCGCGACGTTCGACCGGCTCCGCGGCCAGGCGGCCCTCCAGCTCGCGGGCCGGGAGACCGGAACGCTGCTCTACGAGCTGCTGCCACCCGACCCGGACCGTCCGCTCCACGGCCTGGCGGCGCTGCCCGAGCCGTCGCCGCTCGACGTGTTCTTCGACATCGAGGCCGACCCGTGGATCGGGGATGCCGGGCTGGAGTACCTCCTCGGCTGGTCGGAGGTCGCGGACGGGAGCGACCGCTACCACCCGATCTGGGCCCACGATCGCGACGAGGAGAAGGCCGCCTTCGAGGCGTTCGTCGACGAGGTCATCGGCCGGCTCGAGCGCGACCCCGCGATGCACGTCTACCACTACGCCGCGTACGAGAAGGCCGCCCTCCGTCGCCTGATGAGCCGCTATGCGACCCGCGAGGACGAGATCGACCGGATCCTCCGGGCGGGCATCCTCGTCGACCTCTACCAGGTCGTCCGCCAGGGCCTGCGCGCCTCGGTCGACTCCTACTCGATCAAGCGGATCGAGAAGTTCTACCTCTCCGAGCGCGAGGGCCCGATCACCCGGGCCGGGTTCAGCGTCGTCGAGTACGAGCGCTGGCTCGGCGACCACGATCCGGGGCACCTGCGCGACCTGGCCGACTACAACCGCGACGACTGCCTCTCGACCCGCGGGCTGCGCGACTGGCTCGAGGACCGCCGGCTCGAGGCGGAAGCCCGGTTCGGGGCGACCTTCGAGCGGCCGCCGATCGGCTCGGGCCTGCCGACCGAAGCGCAGGTGGCGGTGGCCGCCGAGACCCAGCGACGGATCGCCGCCCTGACCGATGGGCTGACCGTCGACCCGGCGAAGCGGACCGACGACGAGGCCGCGCGCTGGCTGCTGGCCGCCCTGCTCGACTGGCACCGGCGCGATGCCCGTCAGGCCTGGTGGGACTACTTCCGGCTGCGCGAGCTCCCGCTCGAGGAGCTCATCGGCGAGACGGAGCCGCTCGGCGGGCTCGAGTACGACGGGGTCGTCGGCCAGGAGAAGCAGTCGCTCATCCACCGGCTGCGCGTTCCCGCCGCAGGACCACAAGGTCTCCCGGGGCGCCGATGGCTGGGAGGACGAGAAGGGTCGGGGGGTGACGATCCAGGACATCGACGACGAGCATGGGGTCCTCCTGATCAAGCGTGGCCTGAAGAACCCGGCGCCTCCGCCGAAGGCGCTGCTCAAGGGCCAGCCGATCGACGCGCGGGCCCTCCGGAGCGCGCTCGGCCGGGTCGCCGATGGCGTCATCGCCGGCGGCCTCGACGGCCCCGGCCCGTACCGGGCGATCCGCGACCTGCTCCTCCGCCGGCCGCCGCGGATCGGGGGGATCGCCGCGGGAGCCCCGCTCATCGAGCCGGGCGAGCCGGCGCTCGACGCCGCGCGCCGGCTGGCGCTCGCCCTGCCTGCCTCCGAGACCGTCCTGGCGATCCAGGGGCCGCCGGGCACCGGCAAGACGTGGACGGGCGCCCGGATGATCGTCGAGCTCGTGAGGGCCGGCCGGCGGGTGGGCGTCTCCGCCCAGGCCCACAAGGCCATCACGAACCTCCTCGTCGAGACGGTCATGGCCGCTCGCGAGGCCGGCGTGCCGCTCCGGGCCCTCCAGCGGATCGAGGGCGGGGAGGGCG
Organism: uncultured Chloroflexia bacterium; assembly: GCA_963708065.1. GTDB lineage: Bacteria > Chloroflexota > Limnocylindria > Limnocylindrales > CSP1-4 > Chersky-267. The sequence continues at coordinate 244,272 of CAVPRZ010000006.1, read as the reverse complement.
CCGGGTACCTGCCCGAGGTGACCGAGGCGTCGAATGCCGACATCGAGGCCGCGGTCGACGCCGGGACGGTCGACGTGGTGGCCGGGACGGCCTGGCTGTTCGCCCGTCCGGAGCTCGATCGGACGCTCGACGTCCTGTTCGTCGACGAGGCCGGCCAGCAATCCCTCGCGAACGCGGTGGCCGGCGCGACCGCCGCCCGCTCGATCGTCCTGCTCGGCGACCCGAACCAGCTGCCCCAGGTCAGCCAGGGCGTCCATCCCGACGGCGCCGGGGCATCCGCCCTCGAGCACGTCCTCGGTGCCGACCGGACGCTCCCGCCCGAGCGCGGCCTGTTCCTGCCGGTCACGTTCCGGATGCATCCCCGGGTCAACGCGTTCATCTCCGAGCTGTTCTACGACGACCGGCTCGAGACGGACCCATCGAACGGCGCCCAGGCGATCGGGGGGATCGGGGCGGGCATCGACTACCGGCCGGTCGTCCACGACGGCGACGGCTCGCGCTCGGCCCTCGAGGCGGTCGTCGTCGCCGACCTCGTCGCGGGGTTGATCGGACGGCCCTGGACCGACAAGCACGGGAACACCCGCCCGCTGACCGCCGCCGACATCCTGGTCGTCGCGCCCTACAACGCCCACGTCGCCGAGATCCACGCGACGATCGAGCACCGGCTCGGCGACCGGGTCCGGGTCGGCACCGTCGACAAGTTCCAGGGCCAGGAGGCGCCGGTCTCGATCTTCTCGACCGCCACGTCGAGCCCCGACGAGCTGCCGCGCGACATGGAGTTCCTCTACTCCGGGCAACCGCCTCAACGTAGCCGTGTCGCGAGCCCGCGGGCTGGCGGTCGTCGTGTCGAGCCCCGACCTGTTGACCGTGGCCTGCCGGACCGCCGAGCAGATGAAGCTCGTCAACGCGTTCTGCCGGCTCGTCGAGGTCGCCGCCGAGCAGGGCATCGACTCAGCGATGGTCGAGGCGGCTACCCCTCCTGGCTGAGCTCGCCGGCGAGGAGGTCCATAAGCAGGCCGTCGTGCCAGGTCCCGTCGGGTCCGCGCTCGTACTGGCGCATGATCCCGACCCGCCTGAAGCCGAGCTTCTCGTAGGCCCGGATCGCCCGTTCGTTGTCGACCGCTGGGTCGATCGTGAGCCGGTGGTGGCCGCGCTCGTCGATGAGCCAGCGGGCGACCAGCCGGATCGCCTCGGGCCCGATCCCCTGCCCCTGGCGGTCGCTGGCCAGGAACAGGTCGATCCCCGCATGCCGGTACATCGGGGTGTCCTCCTCGGCGGCCTGGATGTAGCCGATCACCTCGCCGTCGCCGGAGTCCAGGATCGCAAACCCCATCTCGCCCTCGTCCGGCTCGAGCAGCCACGCCCGCGCCGCCTCGGGTGGCTCGTTCCACCAGCGCGCCACGGACGGCTCGGCCAGGATCCGGACGAGCGACTCCACGTGCTCGGGCCCGACCGGGACGACGACGATCGACCGACCGACGAGGGCCGCGGGCAGCTCCGGTCGGGGGCTGAGCGAATCGCCGACGGGTCCCGGCTCAGGCTCGTCCGAGCTCATCGACGACCCACGCGGCGAGCACCCGCGGCGCACGCCTCGACCTCCGCCAGCGGGACATGCTCGTCGGCGCTGTGGGCGACCCGGACGTCGCCCGGCCCGAAGATCACCGTCGGTGTCCGGCCCTCGTTGACGAGCAGGCGCATGTCGGCGCCGTACGGCTCGCCGAGGAGCGCGGGCCGCCGGCCGGTGACGGCCTCGGCGACTCGGGCGAGGCCGACCGGGAGGCGGTGGTCGGACGCGACCCGGGCCGACCCGAACCGGCCGCCGACGAACTCGACCGTCGCCGGGTGGTCGCGCAGGAACGGATCGGCCGCGCACGCCTCGGCGATGCACGCCCGCAGGTCGGCCTCCGCCTCGGCGGTGGTCTGCCCGAGCCGGACCCCGTAGCGTCCGTCGGCGACGACCCGGTCGAGGACCGTCGATGCCCAGTCGCCGCCCCGAACCATCCCGATGATCGTCGGGTAGGGCAACCCGAGGACGGTCATGAGCGGGTCCGTCTCAGACGCGTTCCGGCGCGCCTCGTCGGCCTCGAGCGCCTGGGCGAGCACGAACAGCTTGTCGAGCGCCGAGACGCCCTCGCGACGCTGCGACGCGTGCGCCGCCCGGCCCGGGACGGTCAGCCGGAACGTCAGCGCCCCGGCGTGGGCGACGACGACGTCGAGGTTCGAGGGCTCCGCGATCACCGCCAGGTCGCCGGTCACCCCGGCCCGGATCGCGGCGAGCATCCCCTGGCCGCCGTCCTCCTCCGAAGGGACGAAGAGCGCCACGACCTCGCCCCCGAGCGCGTCGGCCGCGCCGGACGCGGCGATGGCCCGGATCGCCGCCGAGGATCGCCGCGACGCCGCCCTTCATGTCGCAGGCCCCGCGCCCGTACAGCGCGCCGTCGCGGACCTCGCCGGCCCACGGGTCGACCGACCAGGTCGCGGGGTCGCCGGGCGGCACGACGTCGGTGTGACCGACGAGCAGCAGGCGCCGGCCGCCCATCCGGCCGAGCCGGCCCATCACGATCGGCAGCCTCGACCGGGGCATCTCCTCGCCGGGCCAGTCCGGATCGTCCCGAACGGCCGCCAGATCCGGCTCGAGGACGCCGACCGCGACCCCGGGGATCGCGTCGAGCGCACCCGCGAGCCAGTCGGCGACGGCCTCCTCGGACCCCGTGACGCTGGGGATCCGCACGAGGGCGCGGAGGTCCTCGACGAGGCGGCGCGGGTCGACCGCCTCCGCGACCGTTCGTCCGGCCGGCTCGATCATCCGGCCGGCTCGCGCCGGATCGGACGGGTCAGGCAGGTCGGCCCGCCCGAGCCGTTGATCCCGATCTCGGTCGCGGCATACGTGTGGACCTCGCACCCGGCAGTGGCGAGCGCGCCGGCGGTCTGCGGGTTCCCCTCGGCCATGATCACGACCCCGGGCTCGACGGCGAGCACGTTGCAGCCGAGCGTCGGGAACTCCTCGTCGGGGACCGCGATCGTCTCGATCCCGAAGTCGCCGAGGAGCTCCCACAGCCCCACCGGCAGGAGCGGTGGGTAGATCACCGCGAGGTCGTCGGCGACCGGCGAGATGACCGACAGGAGGTGGACCAGCTCGGCGGGGCCCTTCCAGTACGGGCAGGTCGAAGACGCGCACGTCGCCCTGGACGATCGCGTCGAGCTGGCGGGCGCCCTCGCGCGTTCGTCCGGAGCGTCCGTCCGATGCACAGGAGCTCCGGGCGGAGCCAGAACGTGTCGCCGCCCTCGATCGTGCCGGGCGCCTCGATCCGGGCGACCGTCGGCACGCCACGGGCGTTGAGCCAGGCCTCCACGAGGAGCTCCTCACCGCGCCGGTTTGGCTTGCCCGGCCGGAGCGGGATCGCGCCCCGGTCGGTCACGAGGAGCGGGTCGAACTGGTAGACGAGGTCGGGCGAGTCGCTCTCGGCGTCGAGCTCGTGGACGGTCGGCCCGAGGCCGGCCAGGAGCTCGCTGAAGGCGTCGTGCTCGCGGCGGGCGACCTCGAGGTCGACGGGATGGCGGAACCCGTGGGCCGGATCGTCGAACGCCCGCCCGAACGCCGGTCCCGGCCGCTTCACGAGCACGTCGACGAGCCGGTCGGTCATGCTCTGGGCGCCGTATGCAGCCAGCTCCGGAGTCGCGGTCTCCATGCGTGCAGGATAGCGACCGACGGGGGCTGGTCGGCGGCCATCGGAGCGGCTAGTCTGTCGGCCATGCCCGGCTACGTGGCCGTCGCCCTCCTCGAGTCGAACGCGATCCGGGTGGACCGCCCCGGCGGCACAGCTGCGTCCGCGACCGGCCGGCGCGACGCGGCCCCAGCGATCGAGGACCTGCGGGTCATCCGCTCGCTGTCGTCGGAGCAGCTCCGCGATCGGGCCGCCGCGATCCGCCGGATCTGGCGCCAGACGACGTTCTACCTGTTCGACCCCGACAGCTGGCGCTGACGCGCGGGCCGGGTCAGGCCGGCGATCCGGCTCTCGCCGAGCTCGCAATCTCGCTCAGGGCCCCGAGCAGGCGATCGACCTCCTCGGCCGTGTTGTAATGGGTCAGGCCGATCCGCAGCACGCCGCCCGTCGCCGCGAGGCCGAGCCGCTCGATGAGCCCCGTGGCGTAGAAGTCGCCGTCCCAGGCCGTCATGCCCTGGCGACCGAGGACCTCGGCGGCCGCCCGGGGGGACGTCCCGGCGATCGTCAGCGCGGCCGTCGGCGTCCGCTCGTCGGAGCGGGCCGGGTCGGCGATCCCCCACAGCCGGATGCCGTCGATCCCGGCCAGACCGGCGAGCAGCCGCCCGAACAGGTCCTTCTCGTAGGCCCGGATCGCACGCATCCCGGCATGGGCCGTGAGTCGCCGGCCGGTCATCCCCGCGAACGCGGAGACGTGGGCCGCCCCGAAGCGCTCCCCGATCGAGGCGATGTACTCGACTGCCGCACGCGCCCCGGCGATCGCCTCGAAGCTCTGGGTCCCGGTCTCGAACCGGTCGTGGGCCGGCCGGATCTTGTAGCTCGGCAGCCGCTCGAGGACCTCGCTCCGGCCGTACAGCACGCCGAGGTGCGGGCCGAAGAACTTGTAGACCGAGCAGGCCAGGAAGTCGGTCCCGAGCGCCTGGACGTCGATCGGGCCGTGGGGTGCCCAGTGGACGGCGTCGACGTACGTCAGCGCGCCGACCTCGTGGGCCATCCGGACGATCTCGACCACCGGGTTGATCGTCCCGATCGCGTTCGACGCATAGCCGACGGCCACGAGCTTCGTCCGCGAGGACAGCTTCGCGCCGAGGTCCTCCAGGTCGAGGGTCCCGTCCTCGTCGTGGATGTCGACCGCGTGGACGGTCAGCCCGCGGTCGCCGGCCATCGACCGCCACGGCCCGACGTTCGCCTCGTGGTCGAGCGTCGTGACGACGACCTCGTCGCCCGGCTCGAGCGACGCGCCGATCGAGCGGCTGGCGTGGAGGGTCAGGCTCGTCATGTTCTGGCCGAACTTGATCTCGCCGGCCGAGCGCGCGTTGAGCAGGTCGGCGATCGCCAGGTGGCCGTCGGCCACGACCGCCATGCTCCGCTCGCTCGTGACGAACGCGCCGCCGTCGTTCGCGTTCGAGGTCCGGTAGTAGTCGACGACCGCGTCGATGACCCGCTGCGGGACCTGCGTCCCGCCCGGGCCGTCGAAGAACGCCAGCGGCCGGCCGTCCTGCTCGAGGCTCAGCGCGGGGAACTCGCGCCGGAGCGCGGCGACGTCGAACGCGGTCATCGGCGGCCTCCTGTCGATCGGGCCGCGATCGTAGCGCAGCCGGCCGGCAGCGCGGCCGGCGCCCCGCTCACCCGATCGCCCCGAACCGCGCGACGTCGAGCTCGGCCGGGATCGCCGGCGCGTGCCCCAGGATCGCCTCGACGACGAGGCGGGCCGAGCCGGGTCCGGTCGAGATCCCCCACGGGCCGTGACCGGCGGCAATGAACGCACCCGGCAGGCCGGGAACGGCGCCGAGGAGCGGCCGCCCGTCGGCGGCGAGCGGCCGGGCGCAGGCGCGGACCGGGCCGATCGACGCCTCCCCCAGCGCCGGCACGAACCGCCGGCCGTGGGCGACCAGCCGCGGGACCCAGGCCTCCGGGTCCGGCTCGCGATCGAGGAACGTCGAGCCGAGGCTCGACCGTCCGGCTGCGGTCACCAGGCTGAATTCGGGCCGCCCATCGGGCGCGTCGAGGTCCGCGGCCGGGGCACTGCCCGCGATGTCGCCGAGGGCCTCGTCCATCTCGGCCTCCTCGAGGACGTGGCCCGGCGGGTCGGCCAGCCCGACCTCGACCACGACACCCCAGCTGGGCCGGATCGGCCGCCACCGGCCACTCGGGTCGAGCAGCTCGGGCGACCACGGCCCGGCCGCGACGAGCACGGCCCCGGCCGGGATCGTCGTGCCGTCGGACAGCCGGACGCCGGTCGCCCGGTCGCCGCCGCGCGTCAGGCCCGTGACCGCTCGGCCGACCTGGACCCGGGCGCCGCGTCGCTCGGCCAGCCGGGCGAACGCCCGCGTCGCCGCCGCCGGCGGGACGGGGAGGCCGATCCGCAGCCGGCAGGCGGCGAGCCCCGGCGCCAGGCCGGGCTCGAGCCGGCGGAGGTCGTCCGGGCCGACATACTCGGGTTCGAAGGCGGGCCACAGCGCCGCGAGATCGCCGGCGACCCGGCGCGGCGCGGCCGTCCCGAGCGAGACGAGGAGGAGGCCGGCCGGCTCGGCCGGCAGCCGGAAGTCGAGCTCGGCGTCGGCCGCGAGCTCGCGGTAGGCATCCACCGTGTCGAGGTGGATCGACCGGAGGGCGGGGTCGAACGGGTGCTGGACGACGCCCGAGTTCCGGCCGGACGCCCCCGCCGCGACACCCACCCCCTCCAGGACGGTGACCGCCAGCCCAGCCTCCGCGAGGAACGCCGCCGCCGACGTCCCGACGATCCCGCCGCCGACCACGACGACATCGGGAGCGGACGACGGGCCGGCGCTGGACACGGCCGGCAGCATATCCTGACCCGGCTGCGCCAACTCGCCCGAGGAGCCGCCCCGGATGGACCTCTGCATGTACACGGACTCGGTCCCCGAGCTGTCCTTCGACGAGACGCTCGACCTGGCCGTCCGGATCGGCTGCGGCTCGATCGAGATCGCCACCGGCGGCCAGTCCAGCGCGCCCCACCTCCGGATCCGGGAGCTGCTCGACGATCCCGCCGCCCGACGCCGGTTCGCCGACGCGTTCAGCGGGCGGGGACTCCGGATCGCCGCGCTGAACTGCTCGGCCTGGCCACTCCACCCGGTCGTGGGCGCGGCCCACGCGGAGCTCATCCGGGACACGATCCGGCTCGCCGGCGAGCTCGGGGTCGACCGGATCGTGACGATGTCGGGATGTCCCGGCGACGGACCGGCGGGGACGACGGTCGACTGGCTGTTCTACCCGTGGCCGGCCGACGCGATGGAGCTCCTCGAGCGCCAGTGGGCCGAGGCGATCCCGTTCTGGCAGGAGATCGCAGGGCTCGCCGCCGCCAGCGGCGTGACCCGGATCGCCTTCGAGCTCCACCCGCTCCACCTGGTCTACAACGTCCCGACGCTCCTGCGGATGCGGGAGGCCGTGGGGCCGGTCATCGGCGCCAACCTGGACCCGTCGCACCTGTTCTGGCAGCAGATGGACCCGCTCGCGGTGATCCGCGCGCTCGGGCCGGCGATCCACCACGTCCACCTCAAGGACACCCAGATCGTGGCCGACCAGGTCGCCCTGGCCGGCGTGCTCGACTCGCGCCCGTTCGAGGACGTGGCGAACCGGGCCTGGGTCTTCCGGACGGTCGGGCGCGTCCACGGGCCGGAGTTCTGGTCCGCGTTCGTCCGCGAGCTCGCCGCGGTCGGCTACGACGGCGCGCTGTCGATCGAGAACGAGGACGCCAGCCAGACCCACGTCGAGGGGGTCGAGGACGGGGCTGCGTTCATGCTGCCCCTCATCGCCACGGCTCGCTGAGCTCCGCCGCCAGGCGTCTGCGGGCCGGCGCGCCGGAGTGCGTCGATTGCCGGCGGCCGGGCCGTCGGCGCCCGGAGGTCAGTGCGGGCAGTCGGCCTGGGTCGAGAGCTGCGTCCCGGACTTCGAGACGATCACCGCCTTCGAGCCGGCCAGTCCGGCGTCCTTGAGGTGCGGCACGACGTTGCTGCACATGAACAGCTTGGCCATCGCCGCGCTCGCGTTGTCGATGAGGGTGATCTTGAGCGTATCGCCCTCGACCGTGGCGGAGACCATCGAGGTGCCGAAGTCGGTCGTGACCTGGGTGATGACCGTGTCGTAGGCCGCATTGCCCGCCGCCACCACCACCGCCGTCCCCGCCGGCCGCGGCCCCGCCGCAGGCGGCGAGCAGGATGGCGGTCGACGACACCGAAGGCCAGGATACGGCTGGCGCGGCCGCGTGGCGCGCCTCCAGGCTGCGCCGGAAGGGCCATCGTCGACTCCTGCTGCAGGACCCCGGCAGATCTCCGCTCGCCTCGCGGCGAACCGTGCCGCGGATGATAGGTCGCGATCCCGTCCGGGGGGAAGAGGGGCCGTAGACTGGGTCGGGATCCCTGGCGTGCTGGAGGACCGGTGGACTACCGTCGGATGCCGATCGAGGCCGAGTCGCCCGAGCAGTTCGGCTACGAGCGGATCCGGTCGAACCTGGCCGAGAGCTCCGTTGCCGACACGCACCTCCGGGAGCTCGGTGTCGGGCTCGACGACCTCGTCCTCATGTACGGCGACCATCTCGGCCGGCCCGGACTGCGGACGGCGATCGCCGCGCCCGCGCCCCGCCTCACCGCCGATGACGTGCTCGTCACGCCGGGTGCCGCGGCGGCGTTGTTCATCGTCCACACGACACTCCTCGGACCCGGCGACGAGCTCGTCGTCGTCCGCCCGAACTACGCCACGAACCTCGAGACGCCGCGGGCGATCGGGGCAACCGTCCGCCACCTCGACCTGCGCTACGAGGACGACTGGATCGTCGAACCCGACCGGCTCCGGGCCCTGCTGACACCCCGGACCAGGCTCGTCTCGCTGACGACGCCGCACAACCCGACCGGCCAGGTCATGTCGGAGGCCGCCCTGCGCGAGGTCGTCGCGATGGTCGAGGAGCACTCGGCGGCCCGGCTCCTCGTCGACGAGACGTACCGGGAGATGACGTTCGGCGGGCCGCTGCCGCTGGCGGCCAGCCTGTCCGAGCGGGCGATCGGTGTCTCGTCGCTGTCCAAGTCCGATGGGCTGCCCGGGATCCGGATCGGCTGGCTGATCACGACCGACGCCGACCTCCAGGGGCGGTTCCTGGCCGCCAAGGAGCAGATCCTCATCACGAACTCGGTCGTCGACGAGGCGATCGGGGAGGTCGCGCTCGCGCGACGGCCGGAGCGCCTGCCGCGGATCCTGGCCGGGATCGCGACGGCGTTGAGGACCGTCACGGCGTGGTTCGAGGGCCAGGAGCTGCTCGAGTGGGTCGAGCCGCGTGGCGGGGTCGTCGGGTTCCCGCGCTTCCGCCCGGAGGTCCCGCTCGACATCGACGCGTTCTACCGGATCCTGCTCGACCGGTACGCGACGGTCGTCGGGCCGGGACACTGGTTCGACCAGCCACGCCGGCACTTCCGGCTGGGCTACGGCTGGCCGACGCCGGTGGCCCTCGAGCAGGGGCTGGCCGCGATCGGCGCGGCGGCGGAGGAGGCCCTCGAGCGGACCCGCCCGGGCCCGGGGCAGCGGGTCGGGGCCGCGATCGGGAACGCGCTCCTCGAGATCGACCGGCAGATCTTCCGGGACACGCCGCGGGTCGAGGAGATGGTGAAGGCCGGCGGTGAGACGGTCGGCCTGGCGGGCGACGGGAGCCTGGTCGTCAGGCTTCCCGCGGCCGAGCCGACGAGCGGGCCGAGTCCGGCCGACGAGGGCGCCGCCGGCTCCCCGGATGGGGCCGCGGAGACGGAGCCGCCGGCCGGCGCCGGCTGAGGGGGCGAGCCGTCAGGCGACGGCCCGGCCGGGGACGTCCGCGGCGCCCGCGACCTCGTTCGCGGCGACGTCGATGTCGAGCCGGACGGTCCGATCGACCAGCCAGCCGCCCGTCTCGAGGGCGACGTTCCAGGTGAGGCCCCAGTCCTCGCGGTTGACGGTGCCGCTCAGATGGAAGCCGGCATGCCGCTCACCGTGCATCCCGGGGACGATCCCGTTGAGCTCGGCGGCGAAGGTCACGGGCCGGGTGACGTCGCGGATCGTGACGTCGGCCGTGACCGAGAAGCCGTCGCCCTTCGGCTCGACGCGCCGCACCCGGGCGACGATCCAGGGGTACACCTCGGCATCGAAGAAGTCGGCCGAGCGGAGGTGCTGGTCCCGGGCGTCGAAGCCGGTCGACAGGCTGGCGGCGGCGACCCGGATCTCGCCCTCGGCCGACTGCGGGTCCGTTTCGTCGAGCCTCAGCTCGCCCTCGACCCGGTCGAACTTGCCGCGAACGGTCGTGACCATCATGTGCTTCGTCGAGAACGCGACGTCGGTGTGGGCCGGATCGATCATCCAGCTGGTCTTCATCGTGGTAGGTCCCTTCTCCGTCGGCCCGCCCGCTTGCGAGCGCTGCCCTCAATTCGTTGCCATGTCAACTATATGCCGAACATAGTTGAGTTGTCAACGAGTGGCCCGGCGGGGTATGATGCGTCGCAATGACCGAGACGTCCCAGCCCTACGGACCACCCGAGCAAGCCCGCCACCTGAGCGCACGCGACCCGCGGCTCGGCCCGTGGCGCGCGTTCCTGACCGCACACGCGCTCGTCACCCGCCGCCTCGACGAGGACCTCCGGACGGAGCAGCAGATGACGCTGGCCGAGTACGAGGCGCTCCTCCACCTGGCCCAGGCGCCGGAGCGACGCCTTCGGATGAACCAGCTCGCGGACGGGATCATCCTGAGCCGGAGTGGGGTCACCCGGTTGATCGATCGGCTCGAGGCGGACGGTCTCGTGGCTCGGAGCCAGTGCTCGTCCGACGGCCGCGGCGCCGAGGCCGTCCTCACCGACGCCGGATACGACCGGCTGCGCCGGGCGAGCCGGACCCACCTCCGCGGGATCAAGGCCTACTTCCTCGACAGCGTCGCCGAGGGCGACCTCGCAGCGATCGAGCGATCGTGCGATGCCGTCGGGCGAGGCGTCCGAACGGGTGAGCGACAGGCTGCTCCGTCAGAGGACCGCCGGACGGCCTGATCAGGCCGTCGATCGGCCCGACCACGATCGAGCCGGCGATCCGCTCGACGTCGGCGACGTCCAGGCGTCCCGCACCCCGCCTGAGGGCATTTGCGGCGGCCGCCGCGCCGGCGAGCTGGAGCGCGTCGACGAACGAGAGGGCGCGGAGCCGTCCGACCGCCAGGCCGGCCAGGAACGCATCGCCGCTGCCAACCGGATACGGTCCGCGGACCGCCGGCCCGGCGACGCGGAACGTCGCGCCGTCACGATCGATCGCGATGGCCCCTTCGGCGCCCCGGGTCACGACCACGGCGCCACCGGATCGGGCGGCGAGCCGTCGTGCGGCGCGCGCCGCCGCGGCCTCGTCGGGGAGCGGAGGCTCACCGAGCGTCGCCGCCGCCTCGGCCGCGTTGAGCTTGACGAGCCAGGGCCGCGTCGCGAATGCCCGCTCCAGGGCGGCGCCGGCGGCATCGACGGCGACCTCGACCCCGGCTTCCGTCGCCGTCCGGGCCAGCTCGGTCAGACCGTCGGGCGGGGCTCCCGGCGGCAGGCTGCCCGAGATCGTGACCAGCCCGACATCGCCGCCTGCCAGCTCGGCCCGGAGGGCCTCGACGAGCCCCGCCCAGGCGTCCGGGCCCACCTCGGGTCCGGCCTCGTTGAGCTCGGTCAGCGTCCCGTCGGATCCGTCGTGGATCGCCAGGCACGTCCGCGTCTCGCCGTCGGCCCAGGCGAGCCGCGCGGCGATCCCCTCGGCCGCCAGCGCCTCGGCCATCCAGCGCCCGGCGTGGCCGGCCAGCAGGGCCACCGCCGACGCCTCGGCGCCGAGCGCATGTGCCGCCCGAGCGACGTTGAGCCCCTTGCCGCCGGCGACCCGCGTCTCGACGCGCGGGCGGTTGACGGCGTCGCGGACGAGCCGGTCGAGCTCGTAGAGCCGGTCGATCGACGGGTTCGGGGCGACCGCGACCAGGCGCATCGGTCGGTCCGCGCTAGCGACCGGCCGCGGCGAGCGCGGCGCGGGCCTCGGCGAGCGTCGGCTGGGCCGCCGTGCCCCCGATCCCCAGGCATGACAGCGAGCCGCACGCGACACCGAGCTCGAGCGCGTCGCGGAGCGGCCAGCCGGCCAGCGTCCCGTACAGGAAGCCGGCGTCGAACGAGTCTCCCGCCCCGGTCGTGTCGCGCACCTCGACCGGCAGCACCGCCGCCTCGGCGACCTCGTACTCCCACGCCCCGCGCATCGCCATGGCGCCCCCGGCCCCGTGCTTGACGGCAAGGGTGAACGGGCGACCCGGCTCCCGGCCCTCGGCCGCACGCCGGACCAGCTCGCCGGCCGCCGCCGGGGCAGCGGTCCGGGCGGTGATCCGGCGAGCCTCCTCGAGGTTCGGCAGGAACACGTCGGCCTCGCCGAGGAGCCGGTCGATCTCGCCGTCCCACTGCTCGGTGTTGTCCCAGTTGCAGTCGAACGAGGTCGTCAGGCCGAGGGCGCGCGCCTCGGCGAACAGCTCCGGAAGCTCGGCCGTCAGCGCCCGCTGGAGGTAGGTGCTCCCGACGTGGAGGTGGCGTGCCGCGGCCAGCAGCTCGCGCGGGACGTCGCTCGCCCTCAGCTCGCCGATCGCCCCGAGCGCGGTCAGGTTGGCCCGGTCCTCGCCACGGCTCAGGATCACGGTCGCCCCGGTCGGGACGGTCGGGTCGATCCGGCAACCGCCGACATCGATGCCGACCCGGTCGAGCGCATCGAGCATGAACCGACCGAACGCGTCGTCGCCGACGACGCCGACGAACGCCACGCGCAGCCCGAGCCGGGCCGCCCCGCACGCGGCAATCGCCGACGAGCTGCCGATCTCCATCCGGATCGCCTCGACGATCGTCTCGACCTGGCCGAACATCGGCTGGGCGTCCGGATCGACGATGAGGATGTCCGGGTTCAGCTCGCCGACTACGAGGAGGTCGAACCGCCGCTCGGATGTCACCCGGCGTACCCGCGATACCAGCCCTCGCCGGGCTCGGGCAGCGGGACGAGCGGTCCCGGACGAGCGTCCCACGGCCTGCCGAGCTCGTCGACCTGGTCGACCAGCCGGGCCAGCCGCTCCCGCCCCGTCGTCGCCAGGAACGCGTCCCGATCCGCCGGCGCGAGCGTCGCCGCCTCGGCCCAGACCGACCGCCCGGCGAGGACGCCGCTCGCCCCGGTGGCGCAGGCGACCCGGACCTGGGCCTCGAACGTCGCCTCGTCGGCTCCGCCCGACAGGAGGACCCAGGGCAGCCGCGATGCCCCGTCGAGCTCCGCACAGGCCTCCCGCCAGCGCCGCTCGTCGGTCACGCCCGGATCGTAGGGAAACTCGGCCTTCAGGACGTCGCCGCCGAGGGCGGTCAGCCGCCGGGCGGTCTCGACGACGACCCGCCGGCGTGGCTCGCCCTCGAGCCGCGGGACCGCCGGGTCGATCGAGAACGAGAGCGGCTCGATGAACAGGGCCAGGTCGCGGGCCGCGCATTCGGCCGCGACCGTCGCCACGAGCCGCTCCTGGTCGACCGCGTTGGGGGCGTCCGGATGGTAATAGACGAGGAGCTTGGCGGCCGAGGCGCCCATCCGCTTCGCCGCGGCGACGCTCCAGCCGTCGAGGATCCGGCTCGCCCGCGCCGTCGACGGCCCGTCGTAGCCGGTCGCCTCGATCGCCACGATCAGGCCGGTGCCCGGGGGCAGCGAGCCGTCGACGATCGCCTGCGCCGCGCCGACCTCGGGGTCGAGGAGGACGCCGGTCGCGGCCGGGCCGAGGGCCCGGACGACCGCCCGCTTGAAGGCCACCATCTCCGCGAACGTGACACTGGCCGGGTCGTCGGGCCGCAGCTCGCGGCGGAGGTTCTGGCGATGATCGAGCGCCAGCACCCCGAACGTCCCGCGGGCCGAGGCGCAGGCCCGGAGGCCGCGGATCCGGCCGAGCGGTGGTTCGCGACCCGGGTCCACCCTCCTGGCCCTCCTAGTCCGTCCCCGGCGACATGGGCTTCCATGCCGGGTCCGTCCGGGTTAGGATAGGACGTCCGGACGTCCGGACGTCGTGGTCATCGCAGGGCAGCTGATGCACGGAGCCAGCATGACTCGGATCGTCCTCGTCGGTGCGGGCAGTGTGGAGTTCACGCGGAACCTCCTCGGCGACATCCTGTCGTCGCCGGCCCTCCGCTCATCCGAGATCGTCCTCCACGACATCGATCCCGACCGGCTCGAGACGGCCGAGCGGATGGCCCGCTGGACCGTTGGAGCGCTCGGCGCGAACCCGTCGATCTCGGCCCATCTTGATCGACGCGCGGCGCTCCGCGGGGCCGATGTCGTCGTCGTCACGATCCAGGTCGGCGGGGCGCGAGCCACGGAGATCGACTTCGCCGTGCCGGGCCGCTTCGGGCTCCGCTACACGATCGCCGACACCGTCGGCGTGGGTGGCGTCTTCCGTGGCCTGCGCACGATCCCGGTCGTCCTCGGCATCGCCGCCGACATGGAAGAGCTCTGCCCGGATGCCTGGCTCCTCAACTACACGAACCCGCTGGCGACCGTCGTCCGCTCAGTGGCCGAGCGCAGCCCGGTCAAGGTCGTCGGGCTGTGCCACTCGGTCTTCTGGACGATCGACACGCTGGCCGGCTACCTGGGCCTGCCGCGCGACGAGATCGAGGCGGACTCCGCCGGGGTGAACCACCACGCCTTCCTGGTCCGCCTCGAGCATCGCGGGCGCGACCTCTACCCCGACCTCCGCGCGTTCGTCGAGGCGGGTCGGGCGCCCGCCGACGACCTCGTCCGGGCCGACCTGTTCCTTCGCCTCGGCGCCTACCTGAGCGAGGCGTCCGAGCAGCAGGCCGAGTACAGCCCGTGGTACATCGGCAAGCACGACGCGAGCGGCGACACGGTCGAGCGGTTCCACGTCCCGATCGGCGAGTACCTGGCCCGGGTCGCCCACAACCTCGACGAGTACGCCGACACGAAGCGTCGCCTCGACGCCGGCGAGCCGTTCGAGATCGAGCGCAGCGGGGAATACGCGGCGACGATCGCCGAGTCGCTCGTGACCGGGGGGCGGACCCGGATCGTGGCCAACGTCATGAACCAGGGCCGGCTGATCCCGAACCTCGACGCCGGCGCCTGCGTCGAGGTCCCCTGTTTCGTCGACGGGGACGGCGTCCACCCGGTCGCGATGGGCAACCTCCCGCTCCACCTGGCGAACTACCTCCGGGGCGCCGTCGACATGCAGGGGCTCACCGTCCGCGCCGCGCTCGACCACGACCGCGACGCCGTCTACCACGCCGTCATGACCGACCCGATCGTCCAGAGCGAGCTGACCCTGGACGACGCGTGGCGGCTGACCGACGCGATGATCGAAGCGGAGGCAGCGTGGCTGCCCGCCTGGCTGGGCGGCGCGGCCGCCGACTGAGGAGGAGGCACGGATCGATGACGATGGATCGATACGCACGGGTCGGGCATCGGCGACGGCCCGCACGGCTCCTGGCCGTCGTGGCGATGGCCGCCCTGATCGCAGGGGCCTGCGCCGGCACGACGACGACAGCACCGGGGACCGCGGCGCCCACCGCCGCCCCGCCGGCGTCCCCGGCCGGATCGTCGTCGGCCGCGCCATCTGCCGCCGGCTACACGGGCCCGGAGGCGACGATCACCTACTCGATCTGGGGCGATCCGACCGAGATCAAGAACCAGCAGGCGATCGTCGATGCGTTCCACGCGGCCAACCCGAAGATCACGGTCAAGGTGACCGTGTCGGACTGGGAGCCCTACTGGGACAAGCTCGGGACCTCGCTCGCCGGTGGGGACGCGCCCGACGTCTTCGCGATGGACGGGCCGCTGTTCCCGGACTACCAGAGCCGTGATGTGCTGCTCGACCTCAAGCCCTACATCGATCGCGACGGCTACGACCTCGGCCAGCTGGCCGACCCGGCCGTGGCCGACTTCACGACGCCCGATGGCCAGTTCGGGCTGCCGCGCGACCTGAACGTGATCGCCCTCTTCTACAACAAGAAGCTGTTCGACGCGGCCGGGATCGCCTACCCCGACGAGACCTGGGACTGGGCGAAGCTCGTCGAGGTCGGCAAGCAGCTGACCCTGAAGGACGCCAAGGGCAAGGTCACCCAGTGGGGCTTCTACACCGAGACGACCGACATGGAGAACTACTGGTCGTCGCTCGTCTGGCAGAACGGCGGCGAGATCATCTCGACCGACAAGAAGACGAGCCTGGTCGGGAGCGACCAGGCGACCGGCGGGATCCAGTTCCTCCAGGACCTCATCTGGAAGGACGGGATCATGCCCGACCCGACGATCTGGCCGGCCGACAGCGGTGACGCGTTCGAGCAGGGCAAGGCGGCCATGGAGGCCAACGGCTCGTGGCTCGTCGCGACCGACATCGCGGCCGGGCTCGACTTCGGGATCGCCCCCCTGCCCAAGGGCGTGGCCGGCCAGGCCACGTCGATCAACCCGACCGGCGCGGTCGTCTACAAGAACACGAAGAACCCTGACGCCGCCTGGGAGTTCGTCAAGTACCTCGCCAGCCCGGCGGCCCAGACCAAGATCATGGAGCTCAAGTCCTCGCTGCCGGCCAACAAGGAGGTCCTCGCCGGACCCTTCGCGACCTCGTTCGACGGCGCCAAGGTCCTGGCCGACGCGATCGCCTACGCCCACCTCAAGCCCTCGTTCAAGGGCTACGACGAGTGGACGACGACCCTCCAGACCGAGATCGACGCGAACGTCTTCACCGACCCCAAGAAGACCGCCAAGCAGGCGATCGCGGACGTCCTGCCCCAGCTCGACGCGATCCTCGCCGGCCAGTGACGGCTGACGGGATCCGGATCGGTCGACCCCCGCGCCGATGACGAGCCTGCGCCGCCCCGCCAGCCGGCGGGGCGGCCCGCTCTCCGGTGAGGGTCGCTGGGCGCTCCTCTTCCTCGCCCCGACGCTGCTTGGCCTGGCCGTCCTGTCGGCCGGGCCGATCCTCGCCACGCTCGCGATCAGCCTCACGAAGTGGGACCTGCTGACCGCGCCGAAGCCGGTCGGCCTCGACAACTACGCGGCGCTCCTGTCCGACGACCGGTTCCTCAAGGCGCTCCGCAACACCTTCTTCTACACGATCGTGTCGGTCCCGCTCGGGCTGGCGATCGCGCTCGGCCTGGCCCTCGCGTTGAACGTCCGGATCCGCGGGATCGCCTGGGTCCGGACGGCCTACTTCCTGCCCGTCGTCACCTCGACCATCGCGATCGCTCTCGTCTGGCAGTGGATCTACAGCCCCGACTCGGGGCTGCTGAACGAGGTCACCGGCATCTTCGGGATCCCCGCCCAGAAGTGGCTGGGCAACCCGACCCTCGCGATGCCGTCGATCATCGCGATGTCGATCTGGCAGGGCCTCGGGGTCAACGTGATCATCTTCCTGGCCGGCCTCCAGGCGATCCCGAGCGAGCTGCTCGACGCCGCCAGCGTCGACGGCGCCGGGCGGTGGGCCCGCTTCCGGGGCGTCGTCCTCCCGCTGCTCACGCCGGCCATCTTCTTCACCGGGGTGCTCAGCCTGATCGGCGCCTTCCAGGTCTTCGACCAGGTGTTCGTGCTGGTGAAGCCCCGCCCGACCGACGCGACGATCACCATCGTCTACTTCATCTACGAGAACGGGTTCAAGTTCTTCAAGATGGGCTACGCCAGCGCGGCGTCGTGGATCCTGTTCCTGATCGTCGCGCTGTTCACCGCGATCTACTTCTGGTCGCAGGATCGCTGGGTCCACTACCAGTGAGCGCCACGCAGACGACCGCCCAGGTGCGCGTCGAGGCCGCCGCCGCCGTGCGCGCTCGCCGCCTCCGGGCGACGCGACGGGCCCTGCTCATCGGACTGCTGGTCGCCGGCGGTCTCCTGATGATGATCCCGTTCCTGTGGATGATCACGACCTCGCTCAAGACCCGGGCGGAGGTCTTCGCGATCCCGCCGACGATCCTGCCCCGGGTCCCGCAGTGGTCGAACTACCCGGACATGTGGTCCGCGCTGCCGTTCGCGACGTTCTTCCTCAACTCGGTCAAGCTGGCTGCGCTCAACACGATCGGCCAGCTGGTCAGCTGCTCGATGGCGGCGTTCGCCTTCGCCGCCCTCCGCTTCCGCTTCCGCGAGCCGCTGTTCGCCCTCCTCCTCGTGACCCTGATCATCCCGTTCCAGGTCGTCCTCGTCCCCAACTTCGTCCTGTACCGGCTCCTGCCGCACCCGGCGAGCGCGAGCGGCAACTGGATCGGGACCCAGGAGCCGCTGTGGGTCGGAGCGTTCCTCGGCGGGGCGTTCGGGACGTTCCTCCTCCGCCAGTTCTTCCTGGCGATCCCTCACGAGCTCGCCGATGCCGCCCGGGTCGACGGAGCCAACCCATGGCACATCTACCGCTACATCTACCTGCCGCTGGCCAAGCCGGCCCTCGCCACCCTGGCCATCTTCACGTTCATGTGGACCTGGAACGACCTGATCGATCCGATCATCTACCTGCGCGACATCGACTCGTTGACGCTGACCGCGGGGCTGTCGCTGTTCCAGGGCCAGTACGTCGGGCGCTGGCCGCTGCTGATGGCCGGCGCCCTCGTGAGCGTGATCCCGATGATCCTCCTGTTCGTGATCGCCCAACGGCAGTTCGTCCGCGGGATCGCCATGACCGGGATCAAGGGGTGACCGTGACCGGCGTCGACAGTCGGCCGCTCTATCGCCGGATCGAGGCGGACCTGCGCGACCGGATCCGGGCCGGCGAGCTGGCCCCGGGCGCCCGTGTCCCGACCGAGCTCGAGCTCATGGAGCGCTACGGGGTCAGCCGGGCGACCGTCCGCCAGGCGCTCGGCGGGCTCATCGCGGCCGGGGCCGTCGAGGTCCGGCGCGGCCTCGGGACGTACGTCGCCCCAGCCCGCTTCGAGCATACGATCGGCGGCTTCTACTCCTTCAGCCGTGAGATCGAGCGCGGCGGCCACACGCCGGGCACGCGGGTCCTCGGGCTGACCATCGAGCCGGCCGAGGAGGGCGTCGCGGAGGCACTGGGCATCGATGCGGGGACCGCGGTCGTCGCCCTTCGCAGGATCCGCCTGGCCGACGACGAGCCGATCGTCGTCGAGACGAGCCGGCTCCCGGCCGCGCGCTTCCCGGGTCTCGAACGGGTCGACTTCGGAGCCGTTCGCCTGTACGACACGCTGACCACCGTGTACGGCTGCCGGCCGACCCGCGCCCGCGAGACGTTCGAGCCCATCCTCCTCACGGCCGGCGAGGCACGGCTCCTCGGGCAGCGGCGGAGCGAGCCGGCGCTCCGGGTCGAGCGCGTCGCCTGGGACCAGGACGACCAGCCGATCGAGCATTGCCGCAGCACCGTCCGCGGAGACCGCTATCGTTACGCCGTGGAGCTCCGCGACCGATGACCGACCGGCCACCCGTCGCCGGACCGCCGCTTCCGACCCTTGACCGCCTCCGCACCTGGCGCGAGGCGTCGACCTCGGGCGATGCGATCAGCGCCGCGCTCGAGGCGGCGCGGGCGAGCGATCGCGAGATCGGGCTCATGCTCGCCGGCGCCGAGCGGGTCGTCCTCACGGGGGCCGGCTCGTCCTACTACCTCGCCCAGGTGGCCGCGGCCGTGCTCCGCGAGACGAGCGGCAAGCTGGCGATCGCGGCGCCGCTGTCGGAGCTCATGCTCCGCCCGGGTGGCGTCTTCGCCCCGGGCAACCCGGGCCGCCAGGTCGTCGTGATCATCTCCCGTTCCGGGTCGACGTCCGAGGCGCTCGACGTCGTCGATCGCGTCCGTGCCGCCGGCCACCCGACGATCGCCGTGACGTGCCGCGGGAACAGCCCCCTGGCCGGACGCGTCCACCGGGTCCTCGTCTCTCCGACCGGGAACGAATCGGCGATCGTCATGACCCGCTCGTTCGCGAGCATGCTCGCGCTCCTGCTCCGGGTGATCGCCGGAACGGCCTCCGACCGGTCCCTGGCCGACGACCTCGACCGGATGCCCGAGCGCTGGCCCGAGGCGGTCGCGGCCGCCGACGTCGGCCACCGGCTGGGGTCGGTCGACCACGAGCGGATCGTCGTCCTCGGTGGGGGGCCGGCCCGCGGCATCGCCGCGGAGTGGTGCCTCAAGCTGACCGAGACGAGCCAGGTCGCGACCGAGGCCTACGAGCCGCTCGAGTTCCGCCACGGCCCGATCTCGGTCTGCGAGCCGGGCGTCCTCATCGTCGGGCTGATCGGCGGTCCCGGAGCCCAGGAGGAGGCGCGCGTCCTGCGCGAGGCCGGTGGCCTGGGCGCCGAGACGTGGCTGATCGGACGGGAGGCCGACGACGACCGCGGCCTCGCCGGCTGGATCTCGCTCGTTGGCAGCGGGCTCCACCCGTGGGCGCGGCTGCCGCTGCTCGTCTACCCCGCCCACGCCCTGGCGCTCACCCTGGCCCTCGCGCGCGGCCGCGATCCCGACGCGCCGCGCCATCTCGGCCAGGTGGTCATCCTCGACCCGGCGTGATCCGGCTGGCCGACTATCGGCCCCGGTCGGCCCGCCGCGGGCCGGTTCACGAGGTCCGTCGGCCGCGGTTCCCGGTCATCGATGCCCACAATCATCTCGGCGCGGCGTTCGGGGGGTCGTGGGCGGAGCGACCGGTCGACGAGCTCCTGGCGGTCCTCGACGAGGCGGGCGTCGAGATGCTGGTCGATCTCGACGGCGCGGCCGGCGACCAGCTGTCCGCGGAGGTCGACCGCTGGCAGGCGCGGGCGCCCGAACGGCTCGTCGTGTTCGCCGGTCTCGACTACGAGGCCTGGCGGACCGACGCCGCATTCGGGGAGACGGAGGCCGCTCGCCTCCGCGACTCGGTCGCCCGCGGTGCGCGCGGGCTCAAGGTCTGGAAGACCCTCGGGCTGCGGGCGCGCGACCCACTCGGCGGGCTCGTCGCCGTTGACGACGAGCGTCTCGACCCGGTGTGGGCGACGGCCGCCGAGCTCGACCTCCCGGTCGTCATCCACATCGCCGATCCGGTCGCCTTCTTCCAGCCGCTCGACCCCACGAACGAGCGCTACGAGGAGCTGACCGAGCACCCGGACTGGCACTTCTGGCCGACCCGACCGGCGGGCCGGCCCGACGCCCCCGGGTTCCCGCCGTTCGACGAGCTCCTGGCGGCGTTCGACCGGCTCGTCGGGCGGCATCCCGCGACGACGTTCGTCGGAGCCCACGTCGGCTGCGCCGCCGAGGACCTCGGGCTGGTCTCGCGGATGCTCGACGCTCACCCGAACCTCTTCGTCGACATCGCGGCCCGGCTGGCCGAGCTCGGGCGCCAGCCGTACACCGCCCGGGCGTTCTTCGTCCGCCACCCCGACCGGATCCTGTTCGGGACGGACGCGCCCGCGGACGCCGCGGTCTACCGGCTCCACTACCGCTTCCTCGAGACCTCGGACGAGTCGTTCGACTACTCGACCGACGAGGTCCCGGGGCAGGGTCGCTGGCAGGTCCACGGGCTCGGGCTGCCCGACGACGTCCTGCGCGCGGTCTACCGCGAGAACGCCCTGCGTGTCCTCCGGCTCGATCGTGGCCGCGGGCGCGCGGTGGAGCCACCGGCGTGAGCGGGACGCTCCGGGTCGGGACGAGCGGCTTCGCCTACCCGGCCTGGGCGCCGGCGTTCTACCCCGCCGGGCTCCGCAGTGAGGACCTCCTTCGCTCGTACGCCGAGCGGCTGACCGCCTGCGAGCTCAACAACACGTTCTACCGCCAGCCGACCGAGTCGGCAGTCCGGGGCTGGCTGGCCCGGACGCCCGAGTCGTTCCGGTTCGTCGTCAAGGCCCAGCGGGGCGGCGCGCTGCGGGCCCTGCTCGGCGACGACCAGGCCGAGAGCGTGGCCTGGCTCACCCGCCCCTTCGACCTGTTCGGGGAGCGCCTCGGCAGCGTGCTCTACCGGGTCCCCGGCGAGGTGGCCCGGACCGAGGAGCGCCACGACCGGCTGGCCCGGCTCCTCGACCTGTGGCCGCCTCGGTTCCCGCTGACGCTGGAGTTCCAGCACGGGACGTGGCACGTCGACGAGACGTTCGAGCTGCTCCGAGCGCACGCTGCGGTCCTGTGCGCGACCGACCTCGACGAGATGGACGAGCCGCCGTTCGTCCGGGTCACCGGGTCGTTCCTCTACCTCCGCCTCCGGCGGACGGCCTACCCGGACGCCGATCTCGACGCGTGGGCAGCGAGGGTCGCCCCGTTCCTCGACGCCGGCCTCGACGCCTACGCCTTCTTCCGCCACGACGAGACGGGGATCTCGCCGGGTCGGGCGATCGCCCTCGCGGAGCGGCTCAGCCCCGCACGGTCATGACGACGGGGCGGCCAGCGACCACTCCGCCGGGGCGAACACGACCAGGATCTCGAGGCGCTCGGTGATGTCGTGGAAGTGGTGCGGGACGGTGGCCGCGACGTAGACGACCGAGCCCGGGCCGACGTCGCGGACCTCGTCGCCCACGGTGACCCGGGCGCGGCCGGTCATGACCACGTAGACCTCGTCCTCGGTATGGGGCGACTGGCCGTCGACCGCGCCCGCCTCGAGCGTGTAGAGGCCGGCGCTCAGCGCGGGCACCCGGAGGAACTCGAGGTACGGCCGGCCGCCGGCGGCCCGCCGGGATTCGAGGCTCGCGAGGTCGAATGCGTCCATCCCGCCGGGTCCTCCGCTGCGTGGTCCGGTGCCCAACGATAGCCGTTCGACTACCCTGTCGGAATGACCCGTGGTCCGCGCGGTGCCGGCGCGCTGCCGGTCCGTCACGCCGCGCTGGCCGTGGCCGCGCTGGCCGTGGTCGTCGCCTGCGGCTCGGACGCCGGCCGGTCCGCGACGACGGGCCCGTCCGCGACCTCCAGCCCGTCCGCCACGCCGTCGAGTCCGAGCCCGGGTGTGTCCGCGAGCCCCGGACCGACGGTCGGACCGAGCGCGTCGTCGCTTCCTCGCCCGACCGGGAGCTTCGACCCGGCGGCCCTGTCGATCCGGCTGGAGCCGGTCGTGAGGAACCTGAACAGCCCGCTCGCCGTCGTCAGCGCCCGGGATGGCAGCGGCCGGCTCTTCGTCGTCGAGCAACCCGGGCGCATCCGCATCGTGCGGAACGGCGCCGCTGGTCGATCCGCCGTTCCTCAACATCATCCCGCGGGTCAGCTCCGGCGGGGAGCGCGGGCTGCTCGGGCTCGCGTTCGCGCCCGGCTACCCGGCAGATCCGCGGTTCTTCGTCGACTACACCGACACGAGCGGGAACACGGTGATCTCGTCGTTCACGGTCCCCGCCGCGACGCCCGATCAGGCCGATCCGGACAGCGAGCGCGTCCTGCTCCAGGTCGACCAGCCGTTCCCGAACCACAACGGCGGCGCGCTCGCCTTCGGGCCGGACGGCGACCTGTACATCGGGATGGGCGACGGCGGGTCGGGCGGCGATCCGCTCGGCAACGGCCAGAGCCTGACGACGCTGCTGGCCAAGATCCTGCGGATCCGGCCGAGCGGCCCCGACGGCCACCGGCCCCGGGTACACGATCCCGCCCGACAACCCGTTCGCGAACGATGCCTCGGCCCGGCCCGAGATCTTCGCCTACGGCCTGCGCAACCCGTGGCGGCTGTCGTTCGATCGGGCGACCGGCGACCTGTGGATCGGCGACGTCGGCCAGGGCGCCTGGGAGGAGGTCGACCGGTGGCCGGCGGGCACCGGCCTGGACGAGCGGTCCGAACTTCGGCTGGAACGTGATGGAGGGTCGCCACTGCTACAGCCCCGCGGCCGGCTGCACCCGGACCGGCCTCGTCGAGCCGGTCGCCGAGTACGACCACGGCCAGGGCTGCGCGATCGTCGGCGGCTACGTCGGTCGGAACCCGGACGAGCCGACGCTCTACGGCGGCTACGTCTTCGGCGACGACTGCTCGGGCAACATCTGGGTCCTCGACGCGGCCCATCCCGAGGCGCAGGGGCCGGTGCTCCTGGTCGGCTCCGGCCACATGATCTCGTCCTTCGGCGAGGACGAGGCAGGACGGCTCTACCTCACCGACCTGTCGTCCGGCGAGCTCCTCCGGATCGTCCCGGTCCCCTGACCGCGGGTCTCCCGGACGCGAAGACGGGAGCCGGCCTCCTCGAACCGGCTCCCGCCTCGTCCCCCGGAGGGATCGGCTAGGGGATGAGGTAGCTCACCGCGACGGTGACCGTGACCTCGTTCGTGCCGGCCTCGACCGGCGTGGCGACGCCCGCGCTGGGCGCGGCCACGGCGGCATCGCGCGCGTAGTAGACCGGGTACGGGACCGGGCTCGAGGTCTCGCTGATCGAGGCGACGGCTCCGAGGCTGACCCCGGCGGCCTTGGCGAGGGTGTCGGCCTTCGACTTCGCCTGGACCATCGCGGCCTCGCGGGCCTGGGCCTCGGCCTTGGCCGGGTCGTCGACCCGGAAGGTCACCCCGTCGAAGGTCGTGGCCCCGGCGGCCAGCGAGTCGTCGATCGCGTCGCCGACCTTGTCCAGGTCGCGGACCGTCACGGCGACCGAGTTCGACAGCGTGTAGCCGGTCAGCTTGGGCGGGATTGCTGTTGGTGGAGTAGTCGTAGGTCGGCTGGAGCGACAGGATCGTCGTCTGGATGTCCTTGTCGGCGATGCCGAGCTTCTTGAGCGCCGCGACGACCTTGGTCATCGACTCGGCGGCGGCCTGGCGAGCCGCCTTGACCGTCGAGCGACTGACCATCACGCCGACCCGGAGGTCGGCGACGTCCGGGCTGATCACGACGCGACCGGTGCCGGTCACGCTGATCATGTGCTCCGGCGTCGTCCCGTTCGCGTCGACGCCGAGGATCGGGCGCGGGGCGAACGCCGGGCTGGCGATCGCGGCGACGAGGGCGCCGGTAGCCAGGCCGAGGGCCAGCCAGCGGGCCCGGGACCCGGGGACGGGGATCGAGACGGTGGTCGTTGACATCGGGGCAGCTCCGTGGCTCGTGCGGCCGGATGGGTGGCCGCGTGGCCCCGAGACGTGACGACCGGCGTGCCGGTTCCCTCCCGGCGATCGTGCCGTGGTGCGCCACCGCACCGACCCGGCGGGCACCGGGCAGCCTCGGGCGGCCCGAGGCCGCGCGCGGCCGCGAGCCCGGAAAGGCAGTCGCCCTAGGCGATGGCGAAGACGACCGACAGCTGGACGACGACCTCGCCCTCGCCGGCCTCGACCGGCGTCGGCGCGGCCTCGGTCCGCATCAGGGCCACCTTCCCGAGACCGAGCGGGCGAGGGATCCCGGCCGGCTCGGTCTCGGCGATCGCCATGACCGGCCCGAGGGCGACCCCGGCCTCCTTCGCGAGCCCCTCGGCGCGCGCCCGGGCGTCGGCGAACGCGGCGACCCGCGCGGCGGCCTGGGCCGAGGCCGGATCGGCCGTCCGGAAGCCGACCCCGTCGAGGGTCGTCGCCCCGGCGGCGAGGCCGCCGTCGACGATCGGTCCGAGGCGCTCGAGGTCGCGCACGACGACGACGTACTGGTGGGTCACCGACTGCCCGCGGAGCTGCTGGACGCCGTCCCTGTAGTCGTACTCGGGCTGGACGACGAGGGACGAGGTCCGGAGGTCCGAGCGCTGACGCCGAGCGCGGTCACGGCGTCGCGGATCCGGGTTGCGATCTCGGCCGCCGCGCTCCGCGCCTCGGCGACGGTCGGGCGGGTGACGGCCACCCCGAGGCGGACGTCGGCGATGTCCGGGACGGTCACGGCGCGACCGGTCCCGACGACCGAGATCGTCCGCTTCACAGGGCGAGCGGGTCCGTCTTGGCCGGGTCGATCCCGAGGTCGGCGATCCCCTTCGCGGCCTTGCGCCCCGGCATCGCCCCCGAGCGGGCCAGGCCCGCCAGGGCGGCGGCGGCAATGCTGGGGCCGTCGATCTCGAACAGGGCGCGGAGGGCCTCGCGATCGTCGCTCCGGCCGAAGCCGTCGGTCCCGAGGGTCTCGGTGCCCGGCGGCAGCCACGGCCGGACGAGATCGGGGATCGCCTTGAGCCAGTCGGAGGCGATGACGACCGGCCCGCCGTCCGGGCCCAGGACCCGGCTCACGTACGGGACGCGTGCCTCGCGCGTCGGGATGGAGCCGGTTCCAGCGGTCGACGTCCACGGCATCCCGGCGGAGCTGCTGGAACGACGGCGCGCTGTAGACCTCGGCCGCCACGCCAAACCGCTCGCCGAGGATCCGCTGGGCCTCGACGACCTGCTGGAGGATCGAGCCGCTCCCGACGAGCCGGACGTGGCCGCCCTTGCCGGCGACGCCCTCCGGCGGCCCGGAGAAGCGGTAGATGCCACGGACGATGCCTTCGTCGACGTCGCCCGGCTTGGGCGCCATCGGGTAGTTCTCGTTGTAGATCGTGACGTAGTAGTAGACGTCCTCGCCGCGGACGTACATCCGCTCGATCCCGTCGCGGACGACGGCCGCCAGCTCGTAGGCGTAAGCCGGGTCGTAGGCCCGCAGCGACGGGATCGTCGAGGCGAGCAGGTGGCTGTGCCCGTCGTCGTGCTGGAGGCCCTCGCCGTGAAGAGTCGTTCGGCCGGCGGTGGCGCCCATCATGAACCCGCGCCCGCGGGCATCCCCGAGCGCCCAGGCCTGGTCCCCGGTCCGCTGGAAGCCGAACATCGAGTAGAAGATGTAGAAGGGGATCATCGCCACGCCCTGGGTCGAGTACGCGGTGGCCGCAGCGGTGAAGCTGGCCATCGAACCGGCCTCGGTGATGCCCTCCTCGAGGACCTGCCCGTCCCGCGCCTCGCGATAGCTCAGCACGAGCTCCGAGTCGACCGGCTCGTAGCGCTGTCCCAGCGCGGCGTAGATCCCGACCTCCTTGAACAGCGGGTCGAGCCCGAACGTCCGCGCCTCGTCGGGCACGATCGGGACGATCCGCGGTCCGAGCTCCTTGTCGCGGATCAGGTTGCGCAGGATCCGGGCGAAGACCATCGTCGTCGACACCGGCGTGGGGCTGCCGGCCGCGAACTCGGCATCGAACCCGGGTCCGACGGCCGGGAACAGCTTCGCGCGGACGACCCGCTTCGGGAGCGAGCCGCCGAGCGCCGCGCGCCGCTCGCGGAGGTAGCTGACCTCCTCGGAATCGGTGCCGGGGTGGTAGTACGGGGCGTCCTTGAGGGCGGAGTCGGGGATCGGCAGCTCGAGCCGGTCGCGGAAGATCCTGAGCTCGGCCTCGGACAGCTTCTTGGCCTGGTGGGTGATGTTGCGCGCCTCGACCCCCGGTCCGAGCGTCCAGCCCTTGATCGTGTGGGCGAGGATCACCGTCGGCGCCCCGACGTACTCCGTCGCCGCCTTGTACGCGGCGTACACCTTGCGGTAGTCGTGGCCGCCCCGACGGAGCTTGGCCAGGTCGTCGTCGGTGAGGTGCTCGACGAGCCGGCGGAGGCGCGGGTCGGGCCCGAAGAAGTGCTCGCGGATGTACGCCCCGCCGGCGACCGAGAACTTCTGGAACTCGCCGTCGAGGGTCTCGTTCATCTGCTCGACGAGGACGCCGTCGACGTCGCGCGCGAGGAGATCGTCCCACTCGCGGCCCCAGATCACCTTGATCACGTTCCAGCCGGCGCCGCGGAACAGGCCTTCGAGCTCCTGGATGATCTTGCCGTTGCCGCGGACGGGACCGTCGAGGCGCTGGAGGTTGCAGTTGACGACGAAGGTCAGGTTGTCGAGCCCCTCGCGCGCCGCGAGTGACAGCCCGGCGATCGACTCGGGCTCGTCCATCTCGCCGTCGCCGAGGAACGCCCAGACCCGCGACCCCGACGTGTCCTTGAGGCCGCGGTTCTGGAGGTAGCGGTTGAACCGGGCCTGGTAGATCGCGCTGATCGGGCCGATCCCCATCGAGACAGTCGGGAACTCCCAGAAGTCGGGCATCAGGCGCGGGTGCGGGTACGAGCTGAGCCCCTGGCCGGGGACGACCTCGCGCCGGAAGTGGTCGAGCTGGTCCTCGGTCAGGCGGCCCTCGAGGAAGGCCCGGGCGTAGATCCCGGGCGCGGCATGGCCCTGGTAGTAGATGTGGTCCCCGGCGTCCTCGTCCTTGCCCCGGAAGAAGTGGTTGAAGCCGACCTCGTAGAGCGAGGCCGCCGAGGCGTACGTGGCGAGGTGACCGCCGATCCCCGGGTAGCGCGAGTTCGCCCGGAGGACCATCGCGACCGCGTTCCAGCGGACGAGCCGGCGGATCCGCCGCTCGAGCTCCTCGTCGCCGGGGAAGAACGGCTCCTGCTCCGGGCTGATCGTGTTGATGTAGCGCGTCTGGGTCAGCGGCGGCAGGCCGACGTGGAGCTGGCGCGCCCGCTTGAGCAGCTTGAACATGAGGAACCGGGCCCGGTTCTCGCCCTCGTCGTGGACGACCTCGTCGAGCGATTCGAGCCACTCGGCGGTCTCCGCCTCGTCGATGTCGGGCAGCTGCTGCTTGAACTCGTCGAAGTACATGGGTCTGGGGCGCTCCCTCGCGGTCGTGCCCGCGGCTCGCTGCGGGTCCGGCCGGACCGCACTCTAATCGGTTTGGCCCGGACCGTCCCGCAACCTTGTCCGACCTGCGGGTCGGTGCGCCCGATCAACGCGCCGGCCCGCGGGCGGGGTCCGGCTCCCGGATACCGGGTATCCTCGCCGCTCCGACGTGTCGCGGTCACGATCCCCGCCGGCCGCGGAGCGCACGTGGAGTCGACCCAGCGTGGCCCAGCCGACACCCGATCCCGAAGCCCAATCCGCCGAGTCGGTCGTCGCCGACCTCGCCATCGCCGAGGCGGACCAGGTCGCCGCGACGGCGCCCGAGACTCCCGGCGGCCCTGAGGCGCCGGCCAAGGCGCGCAAGGAGACGACCGGCCAGATCCGCGGCTCGAGCCTCCTGCTCGTCGGCCGGACGATGTCGATGGCGGTCAACTTCCTCGTCCAGATCCTGATCGTCCGCTACCTGACCCAGGAGGAATACGGGGCGTTCGCCTACGCCCTGTCGATCGCGGCCCTCGGCCAGACGCTCATCACCTTCGGCCTCGACCGGGGCGTGTCGCGCTTCCTGTCGATCTATGACGAGCACGCCGACTACGACCGGCTGCTCGGCACGATCGTCATGGTCGCCGGGACGATCGTCGCCCTCGGGGCTGCCCTCGTCGTCGGGGTCTACCTGTTCCAGGGTTGGATCGCCGGCGCGACGGCGACCTCGGCGCAGGCCGTCTCGCTCCTGCTGATCCTGATCCTGCTCGCCCCGATCCAGGCGCTCGACGACGTGCTGACTGCGCTGATGTCCGTGTTCGCCAGCCCGCAGTCGATCTTCTTCCGCAAGTACATCCTCGGGCCGGGCCTCCGGCTCGCGGTCGTCGGCCTGCTCATCCTTGGCGGCAGCCGGGTCGGCTTCCTTGCCGTCGGCTACGTCGCGGCCGGCGCCCTCGGGATCGCGCTCTACGTGGTCATCCTGTGGCAGGTGCTCGGCCGGCGCGGGCTCATCGCCCGGTTCCGGCGGTCGACCCTCCGGATCCCCGCCCGCGAGATCCTCGTGTTCACGATCCCGCTCCTGACCACGGACCTGGTGTACATCTTCCTGAACACCTCGGACGCGATCCTCCTCGAGCACTTCAAGGGGCTCGAGGCGGTGGCCTCGTGGCGGGTGGTCCAGCCGGCGGCCGGGCTCAACACGCTGGTGATCTCGAGCTTCACGGTGCTGTTCACGCCGATGGCAGCCCGGCTGTACGCCCGGCGCGATCGGGAGGGCGTACGCGAGCTGTACTGGCAGACGGCGATCTGGATGGCGGTGATGTCGTTCCCGCTGTTCGCCCTGACCTTCAGCCTGGCCCAGGCCCTGACCCTGCTCCTGTACGGCCACCGTTACGAGGACTCATGGGTCTACATGGCCCTGCTGTCGTTCGGGTACTACTTCAACACGGCCCTCGGGTTCAATGGGCTGACCCTGCGGATCTTCGGGGTGATCCGCTACATCGTCGTCATCAACGTGATCGCCGCGATCACGAACGTGGTCCTCAACCTCTTCCTGATCCCCCAGTTCGGCGCGCTCGGCGCGGCCGTCGGGACGACCCTGACCCTCGTCGTCCACAACCTCCTCAAGCAAGCCGGGCTGCGGCTGGGGACCGGGATCAGCATCTTCGAGTGGGCCCACTTCCGGGTCTACCTCGTCATCGCCGTGGCGACGATCGGCCTCCTCGCGGTCAACCTGTCCGCCCGCCCACCGACGATCGTCCAGCTGGTCCTGGCCGGGCTCGCCAGCGTCGTCGTGCTCGGCCTCAACCGCCACTCGCTCCACATGGCCGAGACGTTCCCCGAGCTTCGGCGGCTGCCCTTCTCCAGGTTCTTCCTGGGCGACTGATGGCTGATCACCGGGCGGAGCCGGCCACGGTGCGGTAGCCTCCGGACGTGGACTCCGAGACATCGCCCGACCGGGTCAGCGGCGCCGGCCCGGCGGCGGTCGCCTACGACCCGCACAGCGCGCTCATCGTCGTCGACGTCCAGAACGACTTCGCCGATCCGGCCGGCGGCTTGAGCGTCGCCGGTGGTGCGGAGGTCGTCCCATACCTCAACCGCGAGATCGCCCGGGCGCGCGCCGGGGGCGCGCTCATCGCCTACACCCAGGACTGGCACCCGGAGTCGACCCCGCACTTCGCCAAGGACGGCGGCATCTGGCCGGTCCACTGCGTCGCGGGGTCATGGGGCGCCGAGCTCCACCCGGCGCTGATCGTCGACGGCCCGGTCGTCCGCAAGGGCGCCAACGGGGAGGACGGCTACTCCGGGTTCACCATGCGCGATCCGACGACCGGGACGACCACCCCGACGGAGCTCCAGGGGCTGCTCGAGGCCCGTGGCGTGGAGCGGGTCGTGGTCGGCGGGCTCGCGACCGACTACTGCGTCAAGGCCACCGCGCTCGATGCGGCGCGGCTCGGCTACGACACAACGGTGCTCGCCGGCGCGATCCGGGCGGTCGACCTGGCCGCCGGCGACGGCGACCGGGCGCTGGCCGAGATGGCCGCGGCCGGCGTCCGGATCCTGCAGGAGGACGAGCCATGATCCGTCGAACCGTGCTGTCCGCGCTCGGGAGCGTCGCCGCGGCGGTCCTCCTCGACCGCTGGCTCGGCGGGCTGGCCGTCGACGAGGCCGGTCAGCCGGTCCGGGTCCCGATCCGGTCGAGGATCGAGATCGACGCGCCGATCGACGAGGTCTGGGAGCGGCTCGCCGACGTCGAGCGCCAGCCCGACTGGATGACCGATCTCACGTCGGTCCGGATCTCAACGCCCGGCCCGATCGGGGTCGGGACGCGGGCCGACGGGCGGGTCCGGATCCTCGGGATCTCGGTCGACGATCCGGTCGAGATCGTCGAGTTCGCGCCGCCGCACCGCTTTGCGATCCGCCACCTGGGCTCGTTCAGCGGGAGCGGGCTGATCACGCTGGACACGCTCGACGGCGGACGGCGGACGCGGATCGAATGGGCCGAGACGCTCGTCCCGCCGGTGCTGCCCAACCTCGGGTCCCTCGTCCAGGCCCCGATCCTCGGCCGGATCTTCCAGGCCGACCTCGAGCGGCTCAAGGTCCTCGTCGAGAGCCAGCGAGCCGGCGCTGCGACGGCCGGCGACGAGACGCATCCGGTCGCGGCGGTGCCCGCCCCGACGAACGGGCACGGGACGCGGGCCGGCGGCTGAGCGGGACGCCGAGTCACCGGCAGCCCACCGCGACCGAACGCCCAACCGGACCGTCCGATGCGCCTCCACCTCGTCGATGCGACCTACGAGCTGTTCCGCGCGTTCTTCGCGCCGCGCCCGCCGGTCCTGGCCGCTGACGGGCGCGACCTGAGCGCGACGTGGGGGCTCGTCGAGAACCTCCTGTCGATCCTGCGCGACGAGGGGGCGACCCATCTCGGGGCGGCGACCGACCGGGTGATCGAGTCGTTCCGGAACGACCTCTACGCCGGCTACAAGACCGGGGCCGGGGTCGACCCTGCGCTCATGGCCCAGTTCCCGATCGCCGAGGCCGCGATCGAGGCGCTCGGGATCCGGCTCTGGCCGATGGTCGCCCACGAGGCCGACGACGCGATCGCGACCGCCGTCGCCCGCTGGGCCGACGAGCCCGAGGTGGACCAGGTGATCATCTGCTCGCCCGACAAGGACCTCGCCCAGTGCGTCCGGGACGCAGCGGGTGGTGCTCCTCGACCGCCGCCGCCGGCTGACCTACGACCGGGCCGGGGTCGTCGAGAAGTGGGGGGTCGAGCCGGCGTCGATCCCGGACCTGCTCGCGCTGGTCGGCGACGCGGCCGACGGCTACCCCGGGTTGCCCGGCTGGGGCGCGAAGTCGGCGGCGGCGGTCCTCCGCCGGTACGGCTCGCTCGAGGCGATCCCGGTCAGGGCGTCCGACTGGGACGTTCCCGTCCGCGGCGCGGTCAATCTCGCCGCCACGCTCCGCGAGCGGCGCGACGAGGTCCTCCTGTACCGGACGCTGGCCCGGCTCCGGACCGACGCGCCGCTGCCCGAGCGAACCGTCGACGAGCTCCGCTGGCGGGGCGCCCCGCGGGAGCGCTGGATCGCGTTCTGCGACGAGATCGGGCTGGCCCGGCTGCGATCCCGGCCGCACCGCTGGCTCGGCGAGGTCGACTGAGCGGGGGGAGGGCGGGCTACTTGACCCCGGACAGGATCCGTGCGACGAGGGCGGGGTCCGACGACGACAGGATGACGACCACGTCGCCCTGCTCGTACACGTAGTCCAGGGCGCCCCCGTCCGCGTAGTCGATCGCCACGACGGCCTTGCCGCCGATCGTCTTGTTCGTCGTCGTGATCCCCGAGCCGGTGGCTCCGAGCCAGCTCTCGAGAACCGCCTGGCGCAGGTCGGCGGCGGCAATCCCCTTGACCCGGAACGCCGTGAAGTCCGCGTCCACCGTCGAGGTCGGGTCGTAGGCCGCGGCGATCTCGAGGTCGGTGGGCGCCTTGCCGGCGGCGGTCAGCCATTGGAGCAGGGCGTCCCCGGACGGGTCACCCGACAGGGCATCGGACGCCGTCGTGCTCTGGGTCGACATCGGGGTCCCATCGACGGTCGAGGGCAGGAGAGCCTCCAGGTCGGCGAACGCGTGGGCGTCCGTCGGGGTGGGCGTGGGCTCCTCCGAGGGCGGGGCCGACGGGACCGTTGCCACGCCGGCGGCGGTGGGTCCCGCCGGCGCGCTCTCCGCCGCCGACGCCTCCGCCGAGGCCATGGCGTCGTCGATCGCCGCGGCCGCCTGCTCAAGGTCGTCGGGTGACATCCCCTGGGCCGCGATCGACGCGACGAGCTGGCCGTCGCGGACGTAGACCGACGTCGTCGTGCCGCTCGCATCGACGGTCGCGACCGCCTCGTCGCCGAGGTCGGCGAAGGGCGTGTCGGTCCCGCCCAGGGCGAGATCCGAGCTGTGGGAGCGCACGATCGCCGCGTGGCCGTCGGTCCCGTAGCAGCTCACCCGGACGTTCATGGCCGGCGTCGCAGCCTGGGTCCCGGACGCAGCGGGGCCGGTGAACGAGGCGCCGTACCCGTCGGTGTAGAAGCCGCTCGCGCTGATCGTCCAGCCCGGCGGGAGCGCGCTGCCGGCGGGCAGCGCGTCCCAGGCGACCAGCCGGCACGATCCCTCGGCGGTGGGCGTCGGCCGGGTCAAGGTCAGGACGAGGGCCGCTCCCGAGACGATGAGGGCGAGCCCGCCGAGGAGCCCGACGAGGACCAGCCCGCGGCGGGAGACCGGCGGCGGTCCCGACTGGAGCCCGCGCCGCCTGCGTCCGCCCCCGATCCCGCGCTCGGTCGGCTGGTCGGAACGGTCGCCTGGTGGCGTCATCGGTGCGGTCCCCGTGCTGGCTGAACCTGCCAACTCTGGTCGGCTCCCCTGAGACGGTCCTGAGGGGGCTGCGGCACCGGTGCGGCTGCGCTGACGGCTGACGGCACGGTCTCGGTCGGGCTCAGGCCGGCGCCCGGGCCAGCTCCAGGAGACGGGCGTGGTGCGCCGGCGGAGCGGCGACGATGCCGAACGTCCTGGTCCCGCGCCCGATGTCGAACCAGGGGCCACCGGTCGCGTCGGTCAGGGTCGCTCCGGCGCGCTCGGCGACGAGCCCGGCCGCCGCGACGTCCCAGGCCGACAGGCCGTGGGTCTGGGCGAACGCGTCGAACCGGCCGGCACCGACGTAGGCGAGGGCGAGCGCCGACGAGCCCAGTCGGCGGGTCACCCGGATCGCGTCGCGGATCGCCGCCAGGCGCTCGGACAGGCGCGCGCCGTCGATCGTCAGGGCGATGACGAAGTCGGACAGCAGGTCCTTCGAGCTGCTCCGGATGGGCCGTCCGTCGAGGGTGGCCGCGCCGTCGGCCGTGGCCGCGAACGTCTCGCCGCGGACGGGATCCCGCACGACCCCGACCGACGGGACGCCATCGACGACCAGGCCGATCGAGACGCAGAAGATCGGGATGCCGTTGGCGTAGTTGATCGTGCCGTCGAGCGGGTCGACGACCCACACCCGGCCGCTCCGCCCCGTCGCCTGGCCGGACTCCTCGGCCAGTGCCCCGTCGTCCGGGAAGGCCTCCCGGACGGCATCGAGGATGAGCGCCTCGCTCAGGTGGTCGACCTCGGTCACGACGTCCTTGGGGCTCTTGTGGCGGACCGACTCGACGTGCCCGAGTCGATCGACGAGGAGCTCGCCGGCCTGCGCCGCCAGCTCCGCGGCAAACGCCAGCTCGGTCGTGTAGCTCCCGGCCGTCACGGACCGGTGCACTCGACGGCGAGCGGCCGCACGGTGCTCCCGAGCTCGGTGACCTCCTTGGAGAACGAGACCGTCAGACCGGGGTCGATCCGCGGGCTGACGATGAAGGCGGCATCGGGCCCGATTCCCGCGCTGCCCGGGTCGTAGATCCGACAGGTCGTCGAGCCGGCCGTGGTCCCGAGGTTCGTGACGGTGAGGGTGACGGCCAGTCCTGGCGGGACGGCCACGATGTTCCCGACCTGGCCCCTGAACGGGCCGATCCCGTTGAGCGCGAAGCGGCCCAGGATCGCCAACGCGACGACGGCGACGACGACTCCGAGGAAGACCGTCCCGTGCGCCTGGCTCGGCGCCGGCTGCTTGAGCCCGAGCGGGTTGCAGTTGTCGCACATCGACGTCCCGAGCGGGACGGTCGCGCCGCAACGGACGCAGCCCTGGGTCAGCTCGGTGGCGGCGAGGGGCGCTGGCGGGGTCACCCGCTCATGGTGCCACGGACGGCGTCTGAGCCCCGGCCGCGGGTCGGCGCGGGCGAGGCTCGGCGGACCGGCGAACCGCCCTTCACCACCGGTCGGCGGCCCGGACGAGGGCGTCGACGTCCTCGGTCGTGCGGACCGTGACGATCGCGCCGTCGGCGCCCAGCTCCCGCCAGCGGGCCCAGGTCTCCCGCGGGGATCGCAGCCAGTCGGATTCCGCGAGCCGCTCGTCGCTCAGCCAGTCCGTGCCCTCGAAGCTGACGTAGAGGCGCTGGTCGGCCCGGTCGCGTCCGGCCTCCGCGAGCGCCTCCAGGTAGGCCGGCAGGTGCGCCTCGAACTGGCGCTCGAAGGCCGTCCAGCCGTCGGCCGTCCGGGCCGCGATCTGCGCGCCCCGGGCCGTCTCGGCGCCGATCACGATCGGTGGTGGCGGGTACGGCCCGACGCTGACGACGGCATCGTCGAGCGGGTAGAACGGCGAGGGCCGGGTGACCGGACCGCCGCTCCAGATGGCCCGCAGCACGGCGATCGCCTCCTCCATCCGGGCGACGCGCTCTTCGGCATCGGGGAACGCGATGCCCAGGGCGCGGTGCTCGGCGGGGTGGCCGCCGATCCCGATCCCCAGGACGAGCCGGCCGGCGCTGATCGTCTGGAGCGTCGTCGCCATCCGGGCCAGGACGGCCGGGTGCCGGTTCATGACGTTGATGACGAAGCTGCCGACGGTGACCCCGCGGGTGATCGCAGCGGCCGCGCTGAGGACGGTCCAGCACTCGACGACGGGGACCGTCCGGTCGCCCTTGCCGACGAAGTGGTCCCACGCCCAGATTCCGCCGTAACCCGCCTTGTCGAGCCGGCGGGCGCTGTCGAGCCACCAGTCCGGGGTCGCCCGGATCGTCCGGATCGAGACCCCGATCGGAAGCCGGTCGGGCGCCGACGATCCAGCGGGCGTCGGTCCCGTCGTCACAGCCCGGTCTCGAACAGCCGGATGTCCTCGGGCGACGTCGCGTGGCCGTCGCCGCGGGTGAACTCGAGCATGTCGCCGGCACCGAGCGCCTCGAGATCGGCCGGGAACCGCCGGATCATCTCGAGCACGACCTTCTGGATCCGGGCGGCATTGAGCTCGAAGACCTCGAGCACGCTCTTCGCGTTGACCGCCTCCGTGCCCTCCAGGACCCCCGCGTCGTAGTCGGTGATCAGGCTGATGTTGACGACGGCCATCCCGAGCTCACGGCACAGGTACGCCTCGGGGTACTGGGTCATGCTGATGACCTCCCAGCCGGCGTCGCTGAACCAGCGCGACTCGCTCTTCGTCGAGAACCGCGGCCCCTGGATGACGACGATCGTCCCCCGCTCGTGGACCGGAATCTCGTGCTCGCGGATGACCTCGATCGCGATCCGGCGCAGCTCCGGGTCGTAGATCTCCGCGGAGCTGACGTGGCTCACGATCGGGCCGTCGTAGAAGGTGTCGACGCGGCCGCTGGTCCGATCCACGAACTGGTCGCACACGACGAAGTCGCCCGGCGCGACGCCCGGCTGGAGGCTGCCCGCCGCGCATGGGCTGATGACCGCCCGGACCCCGAGGGCCTTCATCGCCCAGACGTTCGCCCGGTAGTTGATCCGGTGGGGCGGGATCGTGTGGCGCCGGCCGTGGCGGGGCAGGAAGGCGACGGAGCGCCCCCCGACATCGGCCAGGAAGACGCTGTCGGACGGCGGGCCGTACGGGGTGTCGACCTTGATCTCGCGCACTTCGTCGAGCAGGGAGTAGAAGCCCGACCCGCCGATCACCCCGATCTCCGCCTGACCCGCCACGCTCCGACCTCCTCCGCCCGTCCGACGCCGGCGTCCATCGTAGACGGCATCCCGCCCGCGAGCCGATACTCGACGCATGACCGGCGGACCCTCGGAGCTGGAGCTGGCCGACTGGCGACGACGGGTCGCCGAGCTGTACGCCGAGGTCCGGCGCATGGCGCAGACCGACCCCGCGGCCGCATGGAGGCACTGGGTCGCCACGCGGGAGGAGCTCTATCGGACGCACCCGCAGTCGCCCGTGCCGGCCGCCGAGCGCGCTGGCTTTCGGGCCCGCCACTGGCCGTACGATCCGGCGCTCCGGTTCGAGGTCGAGCTCAAGCCCGAGCCGCCGCCGGTCCCGGGCGGCCTGGCACCGCTACCGCTGGCCCTGCCGAACAGCGGCTCCGAGGTCCTGTCGTTCCACCGGATCGGGAGCGTCGCAATCCCGTTCGCGGCCGGCGAGCGACGGCTGAGCGTCTTCTGGATGGAGGGCTACGCGGGAGGCCTGTTCCTGGCCTTCCGCGACGCGACGAACGGCGTCGAGACGTACGGCGCGGGTCGCTACCTGCTCGACGCGGCGAAGGGCGCCGACCTCGGTGGCGACCCGGAGCGAGGGACCCTGATCCTCGACTTCAACTTCGCCTACCAGCCATCGTGCGCCTTCGATCCCCGCTGGGCCTGTCCGCTGGCACCGCCCGAGAACCGGATCGACCTGCCGATCCGGGCCGGCGAGCGGATCGCCTGACGCCGGGTCGCCGACGGCGGGCGGATGTCCGCGTGGCTCGCGTCGTGTCACCTGCACGCCACACGGTCGTTGGGCGCGATTGCCGGCTCGCGTCGTGTCACGTGCACGCCACACGGTCGTTCGTCCGGGGCGTTGGGCCCGAGTCGTGACAGGTGCACGCGTGGTGAGCGCCTGTCACGGATCGGAGCCGGAACCACTCCTCGGGGCGGGGTCCGCGCTGACCAATGCTCGCGTGATGTGCATCTGACAGGGTCGGCGGCGGGCGGCGCGGGACGCAGACCCGGGCGGGCGGCGCGGACTCGCCGGTACTAGGGCAGCAGGTCGGCGATCGAGGACACGATCGCGTCGGCGAACGGCTCGAGCTCGTCGTGGACGCCGACCCCGGACAGGACGCCGATGACGAGGCCCGCCCCGGCCGCGCGACCCATCGCGACGTCGGCCTGCGAGTCGCCGATCACCGCCGTCCGCGCCGGGGCGACGCCGAGCAGCTGGCACAGGTGGAGCACGGCGTCCGGGGCGGGCTTGATCGGCAGCCCGTCGTCGGCGCAGACGATCGCGTCCACGAGCGAGTCGATCTCCAGGCCGGCCAGGGTGGCCTCGGTCGGGGCACGGTCGTCCGACGTCGCCACTGCCACCCGCATGCCCCGGGCCCTGAGGTCGCCGAGCAGCTGCCCGAGGTCCGTCAGCGGATGCGCCAGCGCCACGGGATCGGGTGGGTCCCAGGCGTTGGCGACGGCCGCCTCGGCGACGGTCGGCGACAGCCCTGCCCGGCGGAGCGTGTCCACGGTCAGGTCGCGCAGGTGGCCCATGGGGGTCGCCGCCAGCGGGCTCCCGGGGATGATCCGGGCGGTGGCGGGATCGAGACCCAGGGCGTCGGCGAGCGGGTTCTCGAGGCTGGGATCGGTCGCGGCCGCGACGTCCCGGACGAGCGTGCTCGACCAGTCGCTCCACATCGTGTCGAAGTCGATGAGCGTGCCGTCCTTGTCGAAGACGACCAGCTCGATCCCGTCGAAGCTCGTCTTCGCTGCGGCCGACGGATCTGCGGAATCGGTCAAGCCGCAGCCACGCCCAGGCCCGGTCGAGGTCGGCCGCGATCAGCCGTCATCGGTCGCGATCAGCCGTCATTGGATCCGGACGCCCTGCCGGAGGAGCTCGTCCTGGACCAGCCGGACGTCGAGTCGGTCGAACGCCTCATTGGACCGTACGGAGACGGCCGCGGCGGCGCCCGCACCCTGGCCGCTGACCGTGCAGCACATCATGTTGCGGGTCGACGCATGGGAAACCTTGTCGCCGCCGATGGACCGCCCGGCAACGATCAGGTTCCCGACCTTCCTGGGCACGAGCGAGCGGTACGGCACCTGGTAGTAGCGGCCGGTCGTGGGCAGGATGAGGATCCCGTAGCCGTCGATGAACTCGGGGAAGATCCCGATCGAGTCCTCGAACCGGCCCTGCTCGCGGACGTCGTCGCCGGTCAGGTCGTAGAGCGCCTCGATCTTGCGCGTGTCGCGGATCCCGATGGTCATCCCGAAGTTTCGGAGCCTGGCGTCCTCGCAGCCCGGCATGAACGCCCGCAGGGCCTTGATCGCCTGCATCGCCTGCTGGCGGCCCTCGATCTCGCCGCGGGTGAGGTCATCCGCGTTCGTGCCGTCCACCTCGCCCAGGTGCACGAGGTTGAGGTACGTGAGGTCGCCCTGGTCGGTGATCGTCCCCCACGTCCCGGCGAGCGTGATCAGGTTGGGCGGGATGAGCCCTGCCTCCACGGCTTTCTTGAAGGGCTTGCGGAGGAACGGCGAGAAGAGCTCATCCTCCTTGCCTGTGGTCTCGATGTTCCACTCGGCGTTGCCCGCCCAGTCGCGGTACGTCTGCGGATCCGCCTTGACCTCCTCGAGGAACCGGCGCTTGTTCACGCCGGTCATCGAGAACATCACCGACGCCGCGAGCATCTCCTCGCGGGGCGTCTTGCGCACCGGGGCGCCCGCCCGGGCCGCCATGTCGGCGTCGCCTGTGGCGTCGACGACCCGCTTCGCGAGCACTGCCTCGCGGCCGGACTTGCTCTCGGTGATCACGCCCCGGATCGCCCCGTCCTCGACGATGGGCTGCACGGCGAGGCGGTGGAGCATCGGGGTGATGCCGGCCTCGGTCACGAGGATGTCGGCGACGAACTTGAAGCGCTCGCCGTCGATGCCCATGCTCAGCGACTGGCTCTCGGGGTTCGCTGCGCCCATCGCGG
Organism: uncultured Chloroflexia bacterium; assembly: GCA_963708065.1. Lineage (GTDB taxonomy): Bacteria > Chloroflexota > Limnocylindria > Limnocylindrales > CSP1-4 > Chersky-267. Next base: position 204,677 of record CAVPRZ010000006.1, on the reverse strand, counting down.
CCGCCCGCTCCTCGAGCTCTCGGCCGATCCCGTTCGCCTCAACCGTCTGTTCGTGGCGATACCAGCCGATGCTCTCGACGCCGACCTGGGTCATGTTCCCGCCGAAGCAGCCGTAGCGGTCAAGCAGCGTCGTGGCGGCACCGGCCCGCGCCGCTGCGAGCGCCGCGGACAAACCGCCCGGGCCGCTTCCGACGACGAGGACGTCGGTTTCGTGGACGACGTCGACGGTCCGGGCCGCTTCTGTGATCTTCGTCATGGAGCCGAGACCTCGGGCGGGGCGATCGAAGGGTCGACGACGACCGGCGGGCGAGTGCCGCGCGCGACGGCTGCCTCAGTCGGCGACGGCGAACACCGGAGCCGGCGCAACGCCGATGCTGACGGCGGCGCCCGGGTAGAGCCCGCTCGCTTCGGCGGCCGACATCTGGGCGACCACCAGCGTCCCGTCGGGCAGCGTCACCTGAGCACGGCACAGCGAGCCCAGGAAGCTCACGGCCACCACGCGGGCCGCGCCATCCTCGGCTGGAGAGAGGTGCACGTTCTCGGGCCGGACGAGCGCCTGCACCGGTCCTGCCTCTGCCGAGCCCTCGAGCAGCGGCACGTTCGTCCCGAAGACGTTCACGACGCCGGCGGCGGCCGTACCGTTGATCCGGTTGGTCAACCCCACGAACTCGGCTACGAAGCGCGTCCTGGGGCGGTCGTAGAGCTCGGCCGGTGGCGCGATCTGCTCGAGGCGACCGGCCGACATGACGCCGACCCGGTCGCCCATCGCCAGCGCCTCCTCCTGGTCGTGGGTGACGAAGAGCGTCGTGGTGCCGACCGCGATCTGGATCCGCCGGATCTCCTCGCGGAGCTGGCGCCGGACCTTGGCGTCGAGGGCCGACAGTGGCTCGTCGAGGAGGAGCACCTCGGGCTCGATGGCCAGCGCCCGGGCGAGGGCGACGCGCTGCTGCTGCCCGCCCGACAGCTGGTGCGGGTAGCGGTCGCCGAAACCGCCGAGGCCGACGAGCTCGAGCATCTCGCTCGCCCGCTTCCGGCGCTCGTCGCGCCCGGTCCCCCGGAGCCGCAGGCCGTACGCGACGTTGTCGCCGGCCGTCATGTTGGGGAACAGGCTGTACGCCTGGAACACGATCCCCATGTTCCGCTTGTTGGCGGGGATGTGGGAGACGTCCCGGCCGTCGACGAGGATACGGCCGGCATCGACCACGTCGAGCCCTCCCAGCGCCCGGAGAGCGGTCGTCTTGCCGCATCCGGACGGCCCGAGTAGCGCCACCAGCTCGCCGGGGGCGATGTCGATCGACAGGCCGTCGAGGGCGTGGACCGAGCCGTACCAGCGATGCATGTCCTCGAACTGCACGGCGACACTGCGGCCGGTTGCCGCCACGGCGGGAACGGTGGCAGTCATGTCGCTGGCTCCTCCTCGGGGGCCTGTCGAGCGCCCCCAGTGGCCCCCGGCGCGAAGCGGGCGATGATGTAGAGCAGGACGAAGGCGAAGACCAGGGCGGAGAGCGAGACCGCGACCGACACGAACGGATCGCGCTTGCCGAGCAGGAAGATGACGACCTGGAGCGTGTCGAACGACAGCAGCGACGAGATGGTGAACTCGCCCAGGACGAGGGCCACGGCGAGGACGGATGCCGACAGGATCCCGCCCCGGATGTTCGGCACGATCACCTGGAGGATCGTCCGCGGCCAGCCGGCGCCCAGGCTGCGGGCCGCATCGGCGAGCGTCGCGACGTCGACCGTCCGGAGGCCGGAGTCGATGGCCCGGTAGGCATACGGCAGCACGAGGATGATGTCGATGAGGGCGAGGGTGAGCGGCGATCCGCCGACTCCACCGAGAGTCGTGCCCATCCAGTGGTAGATCGGGGCGATGCCGACGACGATGACGATCGCCGGGATGGCCAGCGGCAGCAGGCACATGAACTCGATGACCCGGCGCATGCGCGGGACGCGGACGACCGTCCAGACCATCGTCGGCACGAGCAGGAGGAGCATCCCGAAGACCGTCAGGACGGCGATCTCGAGCGACGTGGCGATGCCGTCGATGAGGTCGGGGTACGAGAAGATCGCCGTGAACGAGTCGATGCTCCGGCTGCCGTAGTTGCCCCGCGTCGAAAACTCGAGCATGGCGATAAGCGGCAGGAGGAGGTAGCCGAAGACCAGGAGAAGGATGGCGATCCGCGCGCCGAGCTGCCCTCTGGAGCTCCGGCGTCCGCGCCCGGCACCCCTCGGCCGTGCCAGGAGGGCCCCGCCCTTCGGGGCGGCAGCGCCGAGAGCGCTTTGGGGTCCGGTCATCGGACCCACCGTGACGCGCGCCGCTGGATGAGCGCGTAGGCGGCCATCACCAGCGACACGATCACGATCATCCCGAGCGCGAGCGCCTTGCCCACGTTCTCCTGGCCGAGGACGACCTCGCTCTGGAGCTGGTTGGCGATCTGGAGCGTGATGATCGGGCTGCCCTGGCTCACGAGAGCGGCAGCGGTGGCGTAGGCCGAGAAGGCGTTGGTGAAGAGCAGCAGCAGCGCCCCGAGGAAGCTCGGCGCCAGGATCGGCCCGCCGACGTGCCGCCAGAAGGCCCAGCTCCCTCCTCCCAGGCTCGCCGAGGTGTCGTACCACTCCTGGCGAAGGCCGTCGAGCGAAGGCAGGAAGACGATGAGCATCAGCGGGATCTGGAAGTAGGCGTAGACGACGACGAGGCCGGTCAGGCCGAACAGCCAGGTCGAGTCGTAGGGGGAGCCGACGTGGAGGACGTTGATGAAGAACAGGGTGACCAGGCCCTTGGCGGAGAAGGTCGCCAGGAAGGCGAAGGCGAGCATGACCCCGCCGAACTGGGCGAGCACGCCCGAAGCCGCCACGACGAGCTGGCGGAGCTGGCCATTCGGGTCACCCCGGGCGACCGCCCAGGCGAGGAGCGCGCCGAAGATCGCGCCGGCGATCGCCGTGCCGATCGCCAGCTGGATCGACTTGATGAAGGCCCCGACGAACACGTCGTCGGTGAACAGCCGGGAGACGTTGTCGAGCGTGAACCCGCCCTCGCCGCTGGTCAAGGCACCGACGGCAACGATCAGGGTCGGGACGATGAGGAAGAGTCCCGACGTAGGCGAAGAACGGGACGAATGCGAGGTAGTTCCCGGCTCCGTGCAGGCGACGTGGGCCGGCCCCGTTGTTGGCGGGGCCGGCCGCGGTCGAGCTGGGCGGCGCCGGCGTGAGGGCCGGCGTCTCGGTCATAGGAGCCACCTGGCCCCGGTGTCGTCTACTTGATCGAGATGAACTTCCAGTTGTCGGTGAGGTACTTGGTCGCTGCGGCGATCTGGTCCTGGGTCAGCACGACCGGAGGGGTCGTCGGCGGGTTGATCGCGGCAAACGCCGCCTGGTCGACCGTCCCGGCCTTCTGCATGGCGGCGAGGCGGACCGGCAGCGCGCCGCCCTTGAGCCAGGTGTTCTGGCCGGCGTCCGAGAAGACGTACTCCATCCAGCAGCGAGCGGCCGCCGGGTGGGCGGCACCCTTGTTGATCGCATCGTTGTAGTACGACGCGACCGGCGAAGCGTCCGTCGGGACGACCACCTTCCAGGTGATCCCCTTGGGCGCGACCGCGGCGATCTGCGCAACCTGGTTGTAGGTCCAGTCGATGACGATCGGCGTCGTGCCTGCCGCGATCGTCGCCGGGGCGGGATCGACCGGGATCAGGTTGCCGGAGTCGGCGAGCTTCTTGAAGAAGTCGACACCTGGCGCGATGTTGTCCGCGGAGCCGCCGTTGGCGAGGGCGGCCAGGACGACGCCATTGAAGCCGGCCGCAGCCTTGAGCGGATCGCCGTTGAGGGCGACCTTGCCCTTGTACTTGGGATCGGCGAGGTCGGCAACCTTGGAGATGTCGCCCACGCTCGTGTCGTAGCTGATGCTCTCGAAGCCGGTGTAGTTGTTGGTCCAGAGCCCGGTCGGCTCCTTGTTGACGTCGGGGATGTCGGCCCAGGTGGCCACCTGGTACGGCGCGTACTTGTCGGTGTTGGTCAGGGCCACCACGGTGCCGAGGTCGAAGATGTCGGGCTGGCGGCCGGTGCCGGCCAGATCTGTCGCTGCCTTGATCTCGGCCGCGCTGTCGGCGTCGGGCTGGTCGGACTTGACCGTGATCCCGTACTTGGTCTGGAAGTCGGTGATCATCTGGCCGTAGTTCGCCCAGTCGGGCGGCGTGGCGATGAGGTTGACCTGGCCTTCGGCCTTGCCGGCCGCGCAGATGGCGTCGACGCCACCCATGGCGGCGGCCGAGGTGGCGGTCGCGGCATCGCCGGCCGCGCTGCCGGCGGCGCTCGGCGCGGTCGTCGGGGCGGTGGTCGGCGCCGTCGTCGGTGCCGTCGTGGCACCACCTGAGCTACATGCCGACAGGATCAGGATGGCCGTGGTCCCGAGGACCCCCAGCCGGAGCGCGGGTTTGTACAGCAACTCGGTGCCTCCAACTCGATGAGACGCGTAGGTAGCTGACCGCCTGCTTCGCGGGTCGACGTCGCGGACGCCCTCCTCCTGGGGACCGTTTGCGCGAGCTCGCTGCAGGTGACCGGGCCTGGCACCCGGCCGAGACCCTGTCGCGAGCATTGTGCCAGCGTCACGGGCGGCGGCGTCAAGGGCCGATCATCAACAGCCCGACAACGGTCCGTGATCGTTCCCCACTGGTCGCGACCCGGAACGGAGACCGATCCGGCTACCATCACGCGGTGAGCAGGAACGACGTCGCCGAGCGGCTCCCGACCTTGACGCCGGAGGCCCGGGCCTTCCTCGGAGCGTCCCGGATCGCGGTCGTGGCGACGATCGACCCGGACGGTGGCCCCCACCAGGCCGCGGTCTGGTACCGGCTCGACGGTGATGAGGTCGTGATCAACTCGGCGGTCGGCCGGCGCTGGCCGGCCAACCTGCTGCGCGACCCGCGGATCGACCTGACCGTCGCGGCGGACTACCAGTTCGTCCAGCTCCGCGGCCGGGTGTCGATCGTCGACGACCAGCCCACCGCCCAGGCGGACATCGCCGAGATGGCCCGCCGCTACCACGCCGACGAGCCCGAGAAGGCCGAGACCCTGATCCGGGACCGGTTCACCAGGCAGCGGCGGGTCTCCTTCCGCCTCCGGCCGGACCGGATCAACCTCGACCTGTGACCACCCGGTTCGGCGCCCAGCTCTGGTCGCAGGCCACCGACTGGACCCGCTTCCGCGACGGCGCGCTCGAGGCGGAGACGGCGGGCTGGGATTCGCTCTGGACCTGGGACCACCTCATGGCGATCCAGGGGCCGTGGCGCCAGCCGATCTTCGAGGGCTGGCTGACCCTGGCCGCGTGGGCCGCCCTGACGAGCCGGGTCCGGCTCGGCCTGATGGTCGGGGCGAACACGTTCCGGAACCCCGGCCTCACGGCCAAGCTGGCGACGACCCTCGATCACATCAGCGAGGGCCGGGCGATCCTCGGGATCGGCGGCGCCTGGTTCGAGCGCGAGCACGACGCGTTCGGGATCGACTTCGGGGCCGGCTTCGGCGAGCGGCTCGACCGGCTCGACGAGGCGGTCGGGCTCATCCGCCGGCTGCTCGACGGTGAGGCCGTCGACCACGTCGGCCCGGCCTACGCCCTCCACGACGCGGTCGTCCTGCCCCGGCCCGTCCAGCGCCACCTGCCGATCCTGATCGGCGGCTCCGGCCCGAAGAAGACGCTCCGGACCGTCGCCCGCCTCGCCGACGCGTGGAACACGGCCGGGACGCTCGAGGAGGTCGTCGCCCGCGACGCCATCCTCCGTGAGCACTGCGCGGCGGTTGGACGCGATCCCGCGTCGATCGAGCGGACGGTCAGCTTCCCGATCGTCATCCGCGACCGCGCCGCCGACGCCGCAACCGCCTTCGACGCGCTGCTCGCCCACAACGGGGTCGAGGGCGGTCCGGCCGCCATGGGCGTCCCCGTCCTGCTCGGGCCGCCCGACGAGATCGCCGCCGCCCTGCTGCCCTACCGCCGGCTCGGCTTCGAGACCGTGATCGTCCGGCTCCCGGCGCCGTACGACGCGGAGACGCTGGCCCGGATCGGCGAGGTCCGGACCGCGCTCGACGACCTCCACCGGGACGAGCGCGCCGGGTGACCGTCGTCGTCCTCGCCGGGGGCGTCGGCGGCGCGAAGCTGGCCCACGGCGCTCCAGGCCGTCGTCGGCTACCGAGCTGGCGGTCGTCGTCAACACCGGCGACGACCTCGAGCGCCACGGCCTCGCTCGTCTGGCCCGACCACGACACGGTCCTCTACACGCTGGCCGGGCTCGACGATCGCGAGCAGGGCTGGGGGATCCGCGGCGAGTCGTACGCCGTCGCGGAGCAGCTGGCGCGGTACGGCGAGGAGACCTGGTTCCGGCTCGGCGACCGCGACCTCGCGGTGCACATCGTCCGGACCGCCCGGCTGCGCGGCGGTGCTCGTCCGACCGAGGTCGCCCTGGGCCTCCAGCGCTCGCTCGGGATCGCCGCCCGGATCCTGCCGATGGCCGACGAGCCGGTGCGGACCGAGGTCCGGACCGACGACGGCTGGCTCGAGTTCCAGGAGTACTTCGTCCACCGTCACCAGGAGCCGACCGTCCACGAGGTCCGCTTCCGCGGGATCGACACCGCGCGGCCGACGCCCGAGGTCCTGGCCGCCCTGGCCGGCGCCCGGGCCATCCTCGTCGCCCCCTCGAACCCGATCGTCTCGATCGGGCCGATCCTGGCGGTGCCCGGCATGGTCGAGGCGCTCGCGGCGGCCCGGTCGCGTGGCGTTCCGATCGTGGCGGTCTCTGGGATCGTCGGCGGGAAGGCGCTCAAGGGGCCGGCCGACAGGATGCTCGCCTCGCTCGGGCGGGAGTCCAGCGCGCTCGGGGTCGCCCGCGGCTACCGGGGCCTGATCGATGGGTTCGTCCTCGACCGGGTCGACGCGGCCCTCGCCCCGGAGGTCGAGGCGCTCGGGCTGCGGAGCCTCGTGACGGACACGCTGATGACCGACGACGCCGCCCGAGCGCGGCTCGCCGACGAGATGCTGGCGTTCGCCGGGTTGATCGGGTCCGGCTGAAGTCGCTCGAGGTCCTGCTCGTGCGGCCTGCCAGGCGGCGCGCACCGTCTACGATGTCGGCGATGACCGAGCCGACCGGCGCCGACCTGTCCCGCCTCGTCGTCCTCGTCCCTCTGGCCGGGCTCGAGGAGGCGAAGTCGCGCCTCGGTGCCACCCTCGACGCCGAGGAACGCCAGGCCCTCGTGCTCGGCCTCCTCGATCGGACCGTCCGGGCCGCCGACAATGTCGAGACCGTCGCCGCGGTCGTCGTCGTCAGCCCCGACCCGGTCGTCCTCCGCGCCGCGAGCGCCGCCGGGGCGACTCCGGTCCGGCAGTCGGACGTCGGCCTCAACGAGGGGCTCCGCGCGGCCGCGCGCTGGGCCACGGCCGACGGGGCGACCGCGATCCTCACCCTCGCCGGCGATCTTCCGGGCGTCACGTCCGACGCCATCCGCTCGCTCGTCGCCGCGGCCGCCGGCGCCCGGGTCGGCGGGCGGCCGCTGGTGGCGATCGTGGCCGACCGCCACGGCCGCGGGACGAACGCGCTCCTCGTCAGCCCGCCGGACGCGATCGGGTTCGCCTTCGGTCCTGGGAGCCGGGCCGCGCATCGCGCCGCGGCGGATACCGTCGGGGCCGTGGTCGTCGAGCCGGACGGTCCGCTTGCGCTCGATCTCGACCTGCCCGAGGACTTGATCCTGGCCGAGGAGCTCGGCCTGCTCGACCCGGCCCGTGTCGGCTGAGCCGGCGGGCCGGATCGAGGTCATCGCGCTCGACGGGATCCCCGAGGTCCGACCGGGCGACGATCTCGCGGCCCTCCTGGCCGAGCGACTGGCGGCGCTCGCCGACGATCCGGGAGCCGGACCGCTCCGGTCGGACGACGTGCTCGTCGTGACCCAGAAGGTCGTCTCGAAGGCGGAAGGCGCGATCGTCGACCTCACGACCGTCGAGCCGCGCCCCGAGGCGGTCGCGTTCGCCGAGCGCTGGGACCGCGACCCGCGCCAGGTGGAGGTCGTCCTGCGCGAGGCCCGCCGCGTCGTGCGCATGGCCAACGGGGTGATCATCACCGAGACCGCCCACGGGTTCGTCTGCGCGAATGGCGGGATCGACGCGAGCAACGTCGGGCCGGCAAGCGGCTCGATCGTCACCCTCCTGCCGGTCGATCCCGACGCGTCGGCCGGACGGATCCGCGCCGCAACTCGCGAGCGGACCGGTGTCGACCTGGCGGTGATCGTGTCCGACTCGTTCGGCCGACCGTGGCGCTGGGGCATCGTCGACGTCGCGATCGGGGTCTCCGGGATCGGGCCGCTCGACGACCTGCGCGGGACGCCGGACGCCGACGGCCGGACGATGCGCTCGACGGTTCGGGCCGTGGCCGACGAGATCGCCTCGGCGGCCGAGCTGGCCCTCGGCAAGACGGCCCACCGGCCGGCCGCCCTCGTCCGTGGCGCTCGGCCAGCGCGCGGCGAGGGCACGATCCGGGAGACCCTCATCCCGGCCTCGGACGACCTGTTCCGCTAGGCTCGCGTCGTGAAGGTCGGCCTGCAGATCAGCTCGTTCACCTGGCCGGGCGGGGCGGCGCAGCTCGGTCCGACCCTGGCCCGGGTCGTGCAGACCGCCGAGGAGGTCGGGTTCGACTCGATCTGGGTCATGGACCACTTCTTCCAGATCCGGAGCATCGGTCGCGAGGAGGAGCCGATGCTCGAGGGGATGACCGCGCTCGGCTGGATGGCCGCCCTGACCCAACGGGCCCGGCTCGGGCTGATGGTCGGCGGCGTCCACTACCGCCACCCGGGGCTGTGGGTCAAGGCCACGACGACCCTCGACGTGCTGTCCGGCGGACGGGCCTGGCTCGGGATCGGCGCGGCCTGGAACGAGAGCGAGAGCCGTGCCCTCGGCTTCCCGTTCCCGCCGCTCGGCGTGCGCTTCGAGCTGCTCGAGGACACGCTCCGGATCGCCCACGGGATGTGGCAGGGCGAGCGTGGCAGCGAGGAGCGTCTCGAGGGCCGCCACTATCTCGCGACCCGGCTGCTGAACTCGCCCCAGTCCCTGTCCCGGCCGCGGGTGCCGATCCTCATCGGCGGCGGCGGCGAGCAGAAGACGCTTCGCCTCGTGGCCCAGTACGCCGACGCCACGAACGTCTTCGGCGACGGCCCCCGGATCGCCCACAAGTACGCCGTCCTGCGCGAGCACTGCGAGCGGCTGGGGCGCGACTTCGACGAGATCGAGCGGACGACCAACCAGGACGTCGACATCAGCCCGGACGGCAGCCACGCCGCTGGCGGGTCGCTCGGGAGCCGCCGGAGCGAGTCACCGGCCGCGATCGTCGACCGCTTCGGTGAGCTGGCCGACGCCGGCGCCCAGCACGTGATCTTCAGCGTTCGGGGCGTCGATGACACGACCAAGCTCGAGCTCATCGGCAGCGACGGTGATCCCCCACCTCCGCGCGCTGTAGCGCCCGGGCGGTCGGCCCAGGGGCCGTCGTCCGCCGACCCGTACGTTCGTGCTATATCCGACGGGATCCGGGCTACGGAACACTTCAGCCATTCGTACCCCAGCCCCGGAGGGCGGCCCGACGCGCAGCGTGTCCAGGACCCGGTTCGTGGAGGACGGTCCAAGGCGTCAGTCGGCTGATCGTGAGTGCCCGCCCAGCGGCGGGTCGACGGAGGTGACGCGCGCATGAAGGCCTGGGGGGACCCGCCCGTCCTCAGGCGCCGCGACCCGGCCATCCGGCGGACGATCCACGAGCAGCGCTGGGCCGGGGTCGAGAGCCCGATCGATCCGGGCCCGTTCCTCCCGCCCATTCCGCCGGTCGAGCCGTCCAGCATGGCGCTGCCGACGATCCCGGCGCGCCGGCTCCGCCGGCCGGCCGATCTCGGCAGCGACGCCATCCAGCTCGGGACGACCGCGATCCTCGGGCTCGGTGAGCGGATCGGCCAGAAGGAGCTGACCGACCCGATCATCGCCTCTGCCTACCGGTTCGCCCGGAGTCGTGGCGTGCGGGTCAACGTGCCGCGCCTGCTCGCCGCCTACGCCCGCGCAGCCGATCGGGCGGGACGCGCCGGCGGCTTCCCGTGGGCGTTCGAGCCGGGTGGCGGTCCGGGCTCACCGCTCTACGCGGCGCCGCACGGGATTCCCGTCCACTGGCGGCCGCGCGATCGCCAGCGGCTCGCGGCGGACCCCGCGGCCTACGCCCGCTGGTTCGTCGAGCCGGTCGCCCAGGTCCAGGTCCTCGAGCTCCTGGCCGAGCTGGCCCAGCGGCCGGACCCGCAGGGCGAGGCCGCCAGCCCGATCCGAACCGGCCTGCTGCCGCTCATGGAGGCCGAGTTCGCGCTCCACGTCGCCGCCGACGACCCGTGGCGCGATCTGTTCGCCCTGTGGCTGCTCACCCGGGCGCCGGCCACGCTCAACGACCTGTGGTACCTGGCGACGGCCATCGCCTACCGCTACGCGACGATGTCGCGGCGAGTCGCCGGGCCGGTCATCGGCTCAGGCCAGTTCGAGGGTGAGCAGCTCGTGTCGGCGAGCGCCGCGCTCGGCGCCGTCCTGTGGCAGCTCCGGATCTACCCATCGCTCGTGCCCGAGCTCGTCGCGTTCATCTCCGACAGCGCCAACCCCGACGGCGGCTGGGGCGACCCGGGCCAGCCGTCCGACGTCCTCACGACGCTCATGGTCGCCGACCTGCTCCTGGCGCTCGACCCCACGTTCGACCCGAAGCCGACGATCGCCTGGTTCGCCCGGACGCAGGAGGAAGAGGGCTGGTGGCGGGCGCTCGGCCCGGAGGTGCCGTGGCTCACCGCCGAGGTGATCGAGTGGCTCCTGCGGGCGACCGGTCCGGTCGTGGCCCGGTTCCGCTTCCCCGGCGCCCTCCGGCTCGACCTCGACCGGCGGACCCAGCTGCCGACGTTCGCCTGGTTTGCCGACCTCGTCCGCAACGTGGCCGAGATGCCCGGGCTGGCCGCGACCGAATGGGAGATCGCGTTCGTCGACCTGGCCGGCTTCGGCAGCTTCAACACCGAGCACGGCCAGGCGCGTGGCGACGACGTCATCGGGGCGTTCGGACGGGCGCTTGCCAGGATCCCGGGGAGCCGGGCGATCCGCGACGGCGGGGACGAGTTCGTGGTCGTGGGCACACCCGGCCAGAACGGCCTCTACGAACGGCTCGACACGTTCCGCCAAGCCTGGCTCGGGGAGTTCCGCACGACGTTCGGCGACATGCCCAGGCCGGTCCGCCCGCGGATCACCGTCTCGACGACGCCCGGCTCCCAGTTGGCCGCCGCCCGGGAGCGGCTCGGGCGACGCATCGGCGAGCTCAAGAAGGCCTCGCCCGACCCGCCCGAGGACGGGGTCATCGAGCGGAGCTGACCGGCGTGGTGCGCCGATCCTCAGGCTCGTGCTGCGCCATGGCTTTGACCGCGCCCCGTGATGCGCGTTGTGGCATCGCGGCGGCGGGGATGAGCGGTGTGCCCCTCGGGCAGCCGCAGATGATGCGACAACGCGCATCGTCGACAGGACCGCGGGCTGCCGATGGACCACGACGGCGGACGCCCCGGCCATACCCCCCAGGAGTATGAGTCCGGTGGTACGATGCGGCGGAACGGGCTAGCCTGACAGCCCACACGAGCGAAGGATCGACCCCTGCCGATGACCGACGACCGCGACCGACCCGACCCCGCCGATCGCAACGGCGCCTCGCCGGATCCGGTCGACCCGCTCGCCGGCCTGTCGATCGATTTCGGCGCCGGCGCCGATTCCACGTCGCTCGGCGGGGTGTCGCCGATCGCATTCGGGACGGAGGCGTCCGCGGCCGTCCCTGCGACCGGCCACCCGACGGGACGCGACGGCGGGGCCGGCCGAACCGCGTCCAAGGTCGTGATCGTCGGGTCCGGTCCGGCTGGGCTCACGGCGGCGATCTACGCCGCCCGGGCGAACCTCGATCCGATCGTCCTCGCCGGATCGGCGGCCGGTGGCCAGCTGATGCTCACGAGCGACGTCGAGAACTACCCGGGCTTCCCCGAGGGGATCCAGGGCCCCGACCTGATGACCCGCTTTCGCGAGCAGGCGGCCCGCTTCGGGACCCACATCGTCGACGTCGACGTCGAGCGGGTCGACTTCTCCGATCGGCCGTTCCGGCTCTGGGCGCGCGGCGTCGAGTACCGGGCCGAGTCGGTGATCATCGCCACCGGTGCGAGCGCGATCTGGCTCGGGCTGCCGAGCGAGACCCGCCTCCGCGGCCGCGGCGTGAGCGCCTGCGCGACCTGCGACGGGTTCTTCTTCCGGGACAAGGAGATCGCAGTCGTCGGCGGCGGTGACACGGCCCTCGAGGAGGCGACGTTCCTGACCCGCTTCGCCTCGCGGGTCCACCTCCTTCACCGGCGCGACGAGTTCCGGGGCAGCAAGATCATGGTCGACCGGGCGACCGACAACCCGAAGATCGAGATCCACCTCAACACCGCCGTCCAGGAGGTCCTCGGCGAGGGCCACGTCGAGGCGCTTCGCCTGCGCGACACCGTGTCGGGGGCCGAGCGGACGATGGACGCCGAGGGCCTGTTCATCGCGATCGGCCACAGGCCCGACAGCGAGGTCTTCCGCGACTGGCTCGACGTCGACGCGAAGGGCTATCTCGTCGTCCACGACCAGACCGCGACGAAGATCCCGGGCATCTTCGTCGCCGGGGACGTCCACGACCACCGCTACCGCCAGGCGGTCACCGCCGCCGGCGACGGCTGCCGCGCCGCCATCGACGCCGAGCGCTGGCTCGAGGCCGAGGGCATCACCGAGGCGAGCACGGCCACCGCCTGGTGAGCTCCGCGAGCGCAGGCTGATGGGCTTCGGGCGAGGCGGGGGTCGCGGCCGGTTCGGGATGCCGCCCGAGGAGGGCGCCCGCGTCCCCAGGGAGCGCCGCGCCCGGACGGTCCGTCGGATCGTCGTCTTCTTCCGGCCGTACCGGCTCCAGATCGGCGTCGTGGTGACGGCGATCCTGGCGACCAGCCTGCTCGGCCTGATCAACCCGCTCCTGCTCGGCGTCCTCGTCGACCAGGTGATCGTCGGCAAGGACTACAGCCACCTCAACCTGTACGTCGGGCTGATGATCGTCATCCCGATCGTGACCGGGCTCATCGGGGTCGGCCAGGCCTACCTCAACAACCTGGTCGGCCAGAGCGTGATGCAGGACCTCCGCAACGCGCTCTACGCCCACCTCCAGCGGATGCCGCTGCGGTTCTTCACCGAGACCCGGACGGGCGAGATCCAGAGCCGCCTGGCGAACGACGTCGGCGGGATCCAGGCCGTCGTGACCGACACCGCCGCCAACCTGACCAGCAACGTCGCGGTCGCGGCCAGCACGATCGTGGCCATGTTCCTCATCAGCTGGCAGCTGACCGTCCTGTCGCTGGCGGTCACGCCCTTCTTCCTGTACCTCACCTACCGGGTCGGCAAGGTCCGCCGGATGGTCAGCAGCGAGACCCAGAAGTCGCTCGCCGAGATGTCGGCCGCGACCGAGGAGACGCTGAGCGTGAGCGGGATGCTCCTCAGCAAGACGTTCGGCCAGCAGGCCGCCTCGGTCGCCCGCTTCCGCGACCTCAACACGCGCCTCGCCGGCGCTCCAGATCCGCCAGGCGATGGTCGGGCGCTGGTTCTTCATGATCATCGGGGTCGTCTTCAGCATCACCCCGGCGTTCGTCTACTGGCTGTCGGCGATGCTCGCCCAGAGCGGCGACCCGACCGCCCCGACGGCCGGCCAGATCGTCGCCTTCACGACCCTCCAGAGCCGGCTCTTCTTCCCGCTCGGCTCGCTGCTCAACGTCCAGGTCGAGATCCAGGGCTCGCTCGCCCTGTTCGACCGGATCTTCGAGTACCTCGACCTCGATCCGGAGATCCTCGATGCGCCGGGGGCGTTCGTGCTCGACCCAGCGACGACCCAGGGCCGGGTCCGGCTGCGCGACGTGTCGTTCCGCTACCCGAGCCAGGCCGTGCCGGTCAGCGCGGGCGCGCCGGAGGACGAGGGCGACCTCGCCGACGTCGCGGCGGAGCTGGGACCCGACGCAGCCGTCGCGCTCGCCGGGGCCGAGGCGGCCGGGGCGGGTCCGCCGCTGATGGTGCCCGAGCTGCCGATCGTCCCCGGCTTCGCGCTCGAGCATGTCGACTTCGAGGCTGCCCCGGGCGAGCTCGTGGCGCTGGTCGGGCCGTCCGGGGCGGGCAAGACGACGACCACCTACCTCATCCCCCGGCTGTACGACGTCGATTCGGGGGCGGTCGAGATCGACGGTCGCGATGTCCGGTCGGTCACCCTCGAGTCGCTCGGCCGGGTGATCGGGTTCGTCACCCAGGAGACGTACCTCTTCCACTCGTCGATCCGGGACAACCTGCGCTACGCCAAGCCCGACGCGACCGACGCCGAGCTCGAGGTGGCCGCCCGCGCGGCGGCGATCCACGACCGGATCGGCGAGCTGCCCGACGGCTACGCCACGGTCGTCGGCGAGCGTGGCTACAAGCTCTCGGGCGGCGAGAAGCAGCGGATCGCGATCGCCCGGGTGCTCCTCAAGGACCCCCGGATCCTGATCCTCGACGAGGCCACCTCGGCGCTCGACACCGTCAGCGAACGGCTCATCCAGGCCGCCCTGGAGCGGCTGATGGAGGGACGGACGACGATCGCGATCGCCCACCGGCTCTCGACGATCCTGCGGGCGAACCGGATCCTCGTCTACGAGCGCGGCCACATCGTCGAGCGGGGCACCCACGCCGAGCTCCTGGCCGAGGGCGGCCTCTATGCCCGCCTCTATCGTGAGCAGTTCGAGTCGACCGGACCGGAGCTCGTGGCGACGTGACCACGATCCGTTCCGCCACGCTCCGGCACGAGGGCGGGATGCGCTTCGCGACCGTGACCGGGACGGGTCGAGAGCCGGTCTTCGGCGAGGCGCCGGAGGGCGGCGAGCTGAGCCCGGTCGAGACCGTCCTCGCGGCGCTCGCGGCGTGCAGTGCGATGGACGTCGTGTCGATCGCCCTCAAGAAGCGCCAGTCGTTCGCCCGCTACGAGATCCGGGTGACCGGCGACCAGCGTGACGAGTACCCGCAGGTCTACAGCCGGATCGACATCGTCCACGAGGTCGAGGGCCCGGCGGTGAGCGTCGAGGCGATCCGCCGCTGCATCGAGCTGTCGGCCAGGAAGTACTGCCCCGTCAACGCGATGCTGTCGGCCGGTGCGACCGAGGTCCACCACCGCTACCGCGTCATTGGGACCGGACCCGAGCCGTTCGACGTGTCCGGCGAGGTGATCGTCACCGGACCGTACCTCCGCCCGGACGTCGTCGCGGACTGAGGCGGGCGGGCGCTAGGCGCGCGCATCCGCTGCGCCGGCGAACCGGGCGGTTGTCCGCTGCGCCGGCGAACCGGGCCGTTGCCCGGGGCGCAACCAACCCGCCGAGCTCGGCCGTGCGAGGCCGCGTCGAGCCGGCTCCGTGTGCACCATGCGCAGCGATCCCGCGATGGCTGGTCGGCGCGCCCGGCGGCAGGGGCATCCTGTTGCGCCACAGGCAACCGCCGCGCTTGCATGACTATGCGTCGCGATGTATAGTCATGCGCCCATGACGGCGATCCACCCCGGCTTCGGATCGAGGCGGCCCCCCGCGAGCGGCCGAA
This sequence comes from uncultured Chloroflexia bacterium, assembly GCA_963708065.1. Classification (GTDB taxonomy): domain Bacteria; phylum Chloroflexota; class Limnocylindria; order Limnocylindrales; family CSP1-4; genus Chersky-267. The sequence goes on along the minus strand of CAVPRZ010000006.1, from coordinate 189,016 downwards.
CGCGCCCGTGAGCGCGAGCCTCGACGCGACGGCCGAGGCGGATCGCCGGCCTGGTACCGGTCCGACCCTCGACGGCTCGCCGGCGGCGGCCGCTGCCCTCAGCGCGATCACGACGATTGACGCCGCACCCGAGCCCGCCGAGTTGATCCGGGTCGCCGTCGTCGGCGCCACCGGCTACGTCGGGGCCGAGCTCGTCCGGCTCCTCGACCGGCATCCTGCGGTGACGATCGTCGGTCTCGTCGGGCGCGACCGGGACGACGAGCCGCTCGGGGAGATCCATCCCCATCTCGCGACGACGCCCCACCTCGTCGACGCCGAGCTGCCGACCGCCGACGCGGTCTTCCTCGCCCTCCCCCACGGCACGTCCTCCCAGCTCGTGCCCGCGATCGTCGCCGGCGGCGCCACGGCGATCGATCTCGGACCCGACTTCCGGCTCCGCGACCCGGCCGACTACCCGCGCTGGTACGGCTTCAGCCACCCGCACCCGGAGCTCCTCGAGGCGGCCGTCTACGGGCTGCCGGAGCTCCATCGCCGGGACCTCGGCGGGCTCCGCGGGGCCGCGACCCGGATCGTCGGCGCGCCGGGCTGCTATCCGACCGCGACGCTCCTCGCGCTCGCCCCGCTGGCCTGGACCGGCCTGATCGGGGACCTCGTGGTCGACGCCAAGAGCGGGGTCTCGGGGGCCGGTCGCGAGCCGAAGGCCGAGCTCCACTTCGGCGAGGTCAACGAGAGTGTCCGGGCGTACGGCCTCGGTGGCCACCGCCACGTCGCCGAGATCGAGCAGGAGCTCGCCGAGCTCACCTCCGCGGCTCACCTCCCCGAGGGCTCGAACCCGGGCACCGTCGGGGTCGACTTCGTGCCCCACCTCATCCCGATGAGCCGGGGGATCCTGGCGACCTGCCACGTCCGCCCGACCCGGCCGGTCGACCAGGCCGAGCTGGACACGATCTACACCTCGGCCTACGCGGACGAGCCGTTCGTGGACGTGGTCGCGGGCTCGCCGGCGACCCGCCACGTCCACGGCAGCAACTACGTCCGGATCCACGTCCGCTGGGACGAGCGCACCGGTCGGATCGTCGCCATCGGCGTCGTCGACAACCTGGTCAAGGGCGCCGCCGGCCAGGCGATCCAGGCCTTCAACCTGGTCCACGGCCTGCCCGAGACGCTCGGGCTCGAGCAGCTCCCGATCGCGCCGTGAGCGGCACCGCCTCGTCGGCCCCGACCGGACGCCCCGACGACACGGCCGACGCGGGGGGCGCGTGGCTCGCGCCGCTGCCCTCGGACCTGCCGTCGGTGGAGCGCCGGCCGATCCCGCCGCGGGGCTTCGTCGCGGGCGCGACCGCCGCCGGGATCAAGGCCTCCGGGCGGCTCGACCTGGCGGTCATCCTCGTGACGACCGAGATCGCCGCGGCGGCCGCGACGTTCACCCCCAATGCCTTCGCCGCAGCCCCGGTCCGGCTCTCCCAGGCGCACCTCGACGCGGGCGTCGGTCCGGGCGGTGACGGTCGTCATGGCTGGGCGCGGGCGGTCGTTGCGACGAGCGGCTGCGCGAACGCGGCCACCGGCCCCGCCGGCGATGACGACCAGCGCGAGGTCGCCGAGGCGCTCGCCGCGACGGTCCGGGTCCCGACGGAGACGACGCTCCTCCTCTCGACCGGCGTGATCGGAACCCGCCTGCCCGTCGACGCGATCCGGCGCGGGCTGGCCGACCTGTGGGCCGCCGGCCTCGAGGCGTCCGAGGCGGGGCTGGAGAACGCCGCGGCCGCCCTTCGGACGACCGATTCGACGACCAAGTCGGCGACGGTCGGACTGGCCCTGCCCGGCCCCGACGGCACGACCGTCCCGGTCCGGGTGACCGGGATCGCCAAGGGCGTCGGGATGATCCATCCGCGGATGGCGACGATGCTGGCCGTCGTCCTGACCGACGCGACGGTCGATCCGACGGTCCTCCGGGGGCTCCTCCGACCGATCGCCGCGCGGACCTGGGACCAGCTGTCCGTGGACGGCGACACGAGCACGAACGACACGGCGTTCGTCCTCGCCTCGGGCGCGGCGGGAACGGCCGGCGTCGCCGACGGCAGCGCGGAGGCCGAGGCACTGGGTCGCGCGATCGAGGCGGTCGCCCGCGACCTCGCCCGGCAGCAGGCGGCCGACGGCGAGGGCGCCACGACGCTCCTGACCTGCCAGGTCAGCGGTGCGGCCGACGACGCCGACGCGCGGGCGGTCGCCCGGGCGGTCGTCTCGAGCAGCCTGGTCAAGGCCGCCGCCCACGGCCGGGACCCGAACTGGGGCCGGATCGTCGGAGCAGCCGGCAACGCCCGGCTGGCCGATGCGGCGGTCCTCGAGGCGGGCGGCCTGTCGACGGCCGAGACGGCGCAGCGAGCCGGCGGACCGGCGGCGATCGACCCGGACCGGCTGCGCGTCGCGATCGCCGGCCATCTCGTGTTCGACGGGCCGGCCGGCGGACCCGTGGCCTTCGACCGCCCGGCCGCCCGCGCGGCGATGGATTCACCCGAGGTCATCGTCCGGCTCGACCTCGGGCTCGGCGACGGGACCGGCGAGGCCTTCGGCTGCGACCTCACCGAGGCCTACGTGATCGAGAACGCGGAGTACACGACATGAACGCTGGCACGCGCCGGCGAGGCGCCGACCGATGAGCGAGATCCTGGTCGTGAAACTCGGCGGAACGACCATCGCCGAACAGCGCCAGGTGCTGGGCGAGGTCGCCACGATCGCACGCACGCGGCCGGTCGTGCTCGTCCACGGGGGTGGCCGGCGGATCACCGAGTGGCTCGACCGGCTCGGCGTCCCGTCGACGTTCGAGGGCGGCCTGCGGGTGACCGACGCCGCCTCGCTCGAGGTCGCGGCCGCCGTCCTGCGCGGCGTCGTGAACAGCGAGCTCGTTGCCGGCCTGCGCGACCTGGGCGTCGACGCGGTCGGGTTGTCGGGCGTGGACGGAGGGCTGCTCATCGCGGAGCGGATCCCCGGGATGGGCCTCGTCGCCCACGTCGTCGGGCTCCGCCGCGACCTGCTCGACTCGCTCCTCGTGTCGGGCCAGGTGCCCGTCGTGGCACCGCTCGCCCGCGACGAGGAGGGGGTCGTCTGCAACGTCAACGCCGACGACGCCGCGGCCGGGATCGCGGCCGGCATCGGCGCCCGCCAGCTCGTCCTGCTGACCGACGTCGACGGCGTGCGCGATGCCGACGGGCGCAGGCTCGACAGCCTGACCGCGGGCGAGGCCGAGGCGCTCATCGAGGCCGGCACGATCGCCGGCGGGATGGTCCCCAAGATCCGCGCCGCGCTCGCGGCGCTCGGCTGGGAGGGCGCCGAGGCGATCATCGCCGATGCGTCGGCTCCGGACGCCCTCGCCCGCGCCCTCGACGACCCGTCCTTCGGGACGCGGCTCACGGCCAGTCGCTCGCCCACGGTCGGGGCGGTCTGAGGAGGTCCGACGATGCGCAACGGAACGACCGCCGGGACCCGCGTCGACCGCCAGCGGGCGATCCGCGAGCTCATCACCCGGATGCCGATCGGGAGCCAGGGCGAGCTCGCGGCCCAGCTGGGCCGGCGCGGCTACGTCGTCACCCAGGCGACCGTTTCGCGCGACGTCAGTGAGCTCGGGCTGGTGAAGATCCCGCGCGGCGACGGCCACGTCTACGTCGCACCGGAGGACCTCGCGGTCCGCCCGCCGCGGTCCGACGATCGGCTGCGCCGGATCCTCGCCGACATCCCGGTCCGGATCGGGCGGAGCGGGCTCACGCTCCTCGTCATCGGCTCGCCCGGGACCGCCTCGACGATCGCCCAGGCCATCGACGACTCGTCGCTGACCGAGCAGGAGGGGACGCTGGCCGGGGACAATACGGTCCTTGTCCTGTTCGCCGACGAGACCGGGCTCGAGCGCTGGCTGGAGCGCTTCCGGACCATCGAGGCCCAGGCCAACCCACCCTCGGAGGCTTCGTCATGAACAAGGTCGTCCTCGCCTACTCCGGCGGGCTCGACACGTCGGTCGCCGTCGCCTGGCTCAAGGAGCAGTTCGGGGTCGAGGTGGTCACGCTGACCGTCGACGTCGGTGGCGGCTCGCTGCGCGAGGGCGTCGAGCGCCGGGCGATGAGCGCGGGCGCCTCGAAGGCCTACGTCGTCGATGCCCGCGAGCGGTTCGTCACCGACTTCGTCTGGCCGCACCTCCAGGCGAACGCGCTGTACCAGGGCGTCTATCCGCTCGCGACGGCGCTGGCCCGGCCGCTCATCGCCCAGCTCCTCGTCGAGGTGGCCGCGCGCGAGGGCGCCGACGCCGTGGCCCACGGCTGCACCGGCAAGGGCAACGACCAGGTCCGGTTCGACGTCGCCGTCCACGCCCTCGATCCGGGGCTCGAGGTCATCGCCCCGATGCGGGTCGGGATGGGCCTGTCGCGCGACCAGGAGATCGACTACGCGGCGGCGCGGGGGATCGAGATCCCGATCACCCGGGCGTCGCCGTACTCGATCGACGTCAACCTGTGGGGGCGCTCCTGCGAGACGGGCGTCCTCGAGGACCCGTGGACGACGCCCCCAGCCGACGCCTTCGAGTGGACGGTCGACCCGAGCGCCGCGCCGGCGCCGATCGAGATCACCATCGCCTACGAGGGCGGCGTCCCCGTCGCGCTCGACGGCGAGCGGCTGGATCCCGTAGCCCTCATCGACCGTGTTAGCACGCTAGCAGGGCAGCATGGTGTCGGGCGGATCGACCACATCGAGGACCGGCTCGTCGGGATCAAGAGCCGCGAGATCTACGAGGCGCCCGCCGCGACCGTGCTCCACGCCGGCCACCGCGCGCTCGAGGGCCTGGCGCTGACCAAGGACACCCTCCGCTTCAACCGGCTCGTCGCCGACGAGCTCGCCCAGCTGACCTACGACGGGCTCTGGTTCAGCGCCCTCCACCGCGACCTGCGCGGCTACGTCGCCTCGTCCCAGCGGGTCGTCAGCGGCGACGCGCGGATCCGCCTCGACCATGGCTCGGCCGTGCTCGTCGGCCGGCGCTCGCCGCTGTCGCTCTACGACAAGAGCCTCGCCACGTACGACGAGGGCGACGCGTTCGACCATGCTGCGGCGGTCGGGTTCATCGAGATCTTCGGGCTGCCGCTCCGGGTCGAGGCGGCCCGCCACGGGGCCGTCGGCCGCCACCACGGCGCGGCCTGGACGTGGACCGACCCGCTCCTCGACTCGCTGCCGATGACGGTCGAGGAGGCCGAGGCCGCGCCGGCCGGCTGACCCGCCCACGATGGCCATCCCCGCCCGGATCAGCATCGTGACCCTCGGGGTCGCCGACCTGCCGCGGGCGGTCGCCTTCTACGAGGCGCTCGGCTGGGAGCGGGCCGCCTCGTCGATGGACGAGATCGCCTGGTTCCACACGGCCGATTCGAATCTCGGGCTGTTCCCGACCCACGAGCTGGCCGCCGACGCCAACCTGCCGCCCGAGCGCGGTCCGTTCGACGGGGTCACCCTGGCGATCAACGTCGAGACCGCCGCCGAGGTCGACCGCTGCCTGGCCGAGGCGGTCGCGGCTGGCGGGCGCCTGCTGAAGCCGGCCACCGACGCCGTCTGGGGAGGCCGGTCGGGCTACTTCGCCGATCCGGACGGTCACGCCTGGGAGGTCGCCCACAACCCGGGCTTCGCGATCGGGTCGGACGGGCGGGTCACGATCCCCTAGGCGGGCCCGCCCGAGTCACGCTCTCGGCGTGGTTCGACGCTCGACTGGTCGATCGTCCAGTGGAACGCCTCGAGGTCACGCTCGATCAGGAAGCGGTCGTCCTCGGGGTAGAAGACCGCGATCGCGACATCGTCGCCGGCGAAGCCCCGGATGGCGTCCAGCGAATCCCACCACGACAGGATCAGGAACTCGGCCCGCTCGCCGTCGACGCGGTGGAGCATGAGGGTGCCGCGGTTCCCGGGGGTCGATTCGTACTCGGCGATCCCCGTCCGCCGGATGTACTCGGCGTAGGCAGCGGCGTCGGCGGCGCGAGTGGCACCGCGCCAGGTCCGGACGATCACGGCAGCCCTCCTCCAGCGCTCGGCGCGTGCCGGATCAGCCGCCGACGGGGCGAGCCAGCGCAGACACGGCGTAGAAGGCGACGAACCCGAGCAGCAGACCCGCCGCGATCAGGAGCAGGAAGAAGACCGGCGACACGCGTCGGCGCCACGGACCCTGGCTCATCCGGCCGCCTCGCGACGCAGCCGGGCGTAGCCGGGCTTGATCACCTCGTCGATGAGGCGGAGCCGCTCGTCGAACGGCAGGAACGCCGACTTCATCGCGTTGAGCGTCAGCCACTCCATCTCGCCGAGGCCGATCCCGAACGCGGCATCGAGGGCCGCGAACTCGCTCGACAGGGTGACGCCGCTCATCAGCCGGTTGTCGGTGTTGACCGTGATCCTGAAGCGCAGCCGGCGGAGCAGGTCGATGGGATGATCGGCGACCGAGGCGACCAGCCCGGTGTGGACGTTCGAGGTCGGGCACAGCTCGAGCGGGATGCGTCGATCCCGGACGTAGGCGGCCAGCCGCCCCAGGTGGTTGTGCCCACCCGCGTCGACTTCGATGTCGTCGACGATCCGGACCCCGTGTCCGAGCCGCTCCGCGCCGAGGTCGATCGCCTCGCGGATCGATGGCAGGCCATAACCCTCGCCGGCGTGGAGCGTGAGGTGGAAGCTCGCGTGGGTGAGCCGGTGGAACGCCTCGGCGAACCGGCCTGGCGGGTAGCCCGCCTCCGGGCCGGCGATGTCGAAGCCGACGACCCCCTCGTCGCGGTGGCGCAGCGCGAGCTCGGCGATCTCGACGGCGCGGTCCTCCTGGCGCATCGCGGTCGCCAGCGATCGGACGATGATCGTCCGCCCCGCCGCCGCAGCCCGGTCCATCCCGCTCCGGAAGCCGGCCGTCACCGCGTCGACGACCGCGTCGAGGCTGAGCCCACCGGCGGTCGACAGCTCCGGGGCGTAGCGGACCTCGGCGTAGACGACCCCGTCGGCCGCGAGGTCCTCGACGCACTCGGCCGCGACCCGGGCGATCGCCGGCGCCGTCTGCATCACCCCGACCGTGTGGGCGAAGGTCTCGAGGTACAGCTCGAGCGACTTGCGGTCGGCCCCGCGCCGGATCCAGGCCGCCAGCTCGTCGGGATCCGTCGTGGGCAACCCGGCGTAGCCGGTCTCGGCCGCCAGCTCGACGATCGTCCGCGGCCGCAGCCCGCCGTCGAGGTGGTCGTGGAGGAGGACCTTCGGGGCTCGCCGGATCGTCTCGAGCGGGACCGTCATGGTGCGACTCTAGCGCGCCGCGGGTGCGCGGATGCGCCGGAGCCTTGCTGCCCCGGACATGGACAGCCGACTTCAACGTGCTACCGTCCTCGGCGTCGTCTGGACCACTGCCCAGCGGTCCCCGCCGCTCCCGCACGCTGAAGGGATGGAGATGGCAACCCCCCGCATCGCGCTGCGCTCAGGCGCGTCGCTCGCTGCTGCCCTGCTCATCGCGGCCACTGTCGGCGGCGCCGCCGTCGCCGCCCCGTCCGGCTCCGGCCGGGCGACGGCCGCCCCGTCCCAGGCGTCGCGCGTCCAGGCGCTCAAGAACAAGTTCGGGTCCACGATGACCCGGCATGCGGCCGGAAACCGCCACGTCGTCAACGTCAAGCAGCTCGCGGCCCGCAAGCCGACCGTCCGCAAGACCGCGACGATCCCGCACCTCGGACGTCCGGCGTCGACCGGCACGCCGGCCAAGCCCGGCAACAAGAAGGTGGGCGTCGCTGCAGTCGGGCCGACTCCGGCGACGACGAACACCGACGGGCCCGCGGCCCAGACGGGCTTCGCCGGGCTCTCCCAGTCGAGCGGGCCGTCGACCAACGTCGACCCGCCCGACCCGTGGGTCGCCGTGGGCCCCGAGCACATCGTCCAGGCCGTCAACCTGACGCTGCGGATGACCGACCGCCAGGGCAACAGCGCGAAGACGGACATCAGCCTGCCCGACTTCTTCCAGCTGCCAACCGATCCGGTGACGTTCGACTCGGACCCGCACGTGATCTACGACAGCCTCCATGGCCGATGGCTGGCGACCGAGGTCAGCTGGGACTGCGACACGAGCTTCGGCGACAACGGGACCGGCTACATCGACTTCGCGGTCTCGCGGACCGCCGACCCGACCGGCACCTGGGACGTCAGCTTCATCCCGTTCCCGAACCAGCTCCCCGACTACCCCGCTCCGGGGACGTCGAGCGACAAGGTCGGGATCGGCAGCAACCTCTACGACATGTCGGCGACACCGGACTGCCTCGCGGCGGCGACCTTTGCCGGTACGGCCACCGATGTCCTCGACTGGGCCGACCTGACGAACGGCGGCGGGTCGACCTACCAGGAGCTCCTCCTCAACGACATGACGTTCACCCCGCGGGTGGCCGTCCAGGCGCCGGCGACGAGCCCGTCGCTCCAGGAGATCCTCGTCGGCGACGCCGGCTTGGGCGCCGGGCCGGGCGTCCTCTACCTCACCCTCGTCGGATCGGTCGTCGCCGGGACCCTCGACCTTGGAGCGTTCGGGGACCTGACGACGGACGGCGTCGTCAGCCCCTTCGCCGACCCGCCGCAGCCGGACCAGGCCGGGCCAGACACGATCGACAGCGCGGTCGACCTGCGCCCGACCGACGCGCTCTGGCAGGACAACCGGCTCGTGTTCGTGTCGACCTATCCATGTGGAGGCGCACCCGACGACTGCGTCCGGGTGACCGAGCTGGACACGACCGGTGCGAGCCTGACCGTCGAGCCGACGCTCACCCAGGACTTCCTCGTCGGCGATTCCGGCAAGGACATCTTCATGGGCGGGATTGGGCTGACCGGCAACGGCACGCTCCACGTCGGCTGGACCCTGTCCTCGGCCAGCGACGACCCGTCGTCGTTCACAGCCCACCAGGCCCTCGGTGACACGCTCAACTCGATCAGCGCCGCCGAGCTGCTCGGCGCCGGGCACCGGCCCGTACGGCGGCGAGCGCTGGGGCGACTACGTCGGGGTGGCCCAGGACCCGCAGGTCCCGAATATGGCCTGGGACGGCAACCAGTACTCCGGCGGCGACCGAGTGGCTGACCCAGGTCACGCCGCTTCAGACCAGCGGTGCGACATACGTCCCGATCACTCCGGTCCGGGTGCTGAACACTCGTACGGGGATCGGACTCTCCGGCATGTTCACGTCGAACAAGGCCAGGAGCTGGCCCGTCGCGGGGGTCCCGGGATCCCCGCCAACGCGATCGCCGTGACCGGGAATGTGACGGTGACCGGCCAGACCGCCTCGGGCTTCGTCGCGATTACGGTGAACCCGACCAACAACCCGTCGACGTCGTCGATCAACTTCCCCGCCGGCCAGACGCGGGCCAACAACGTGACGATCCCGCTGTCCTCGAACGGCACGTTGTCGGCCACCTATGGGGCCGCAGCCGGGAAGAAGACCCACGTCCTGTTCGATGTGACCGGCTACTTCCTGGCCGATGATTCTGGGGCGACATTCACCCCCATGACCCCCGTCCGGCTCATCAGCACCCGCTTGAACGTCGGTCTCCCGGGTAAGTTCCACAACGGCGTGCCACGGACGCTCGTCGTCGCCGGGTCGGGTGGCGTCCCACTGACCGCGACGGCGATCACTGGGAATCTCACCGTCGTCAGCCCGACCAAGGGGGGATATGTCGCGGTCACGAAGGATCCGCTGGTTAGTCCCTCTACGTCCACCCTCAACTTCCCGTCTGGCGTGCGATCCAGGGCGAATGGCTTCTTCGCGCCACTGAGCGGGGGCGGAGCCATCTCGATCGTCTACAACGTCGGCAGCGGCTCCGCGACCGCCGACATGATCCTGGACGTCACTGGCTATTTCGAGGCTGGTACGGGTGGGCTGCGCTTCTACCCGCTCAACCCATCTCGGGCCCTCAACACCCGACCCACAGCGGTCCTTTCGGGGCTCACCGGCAAGTTCGTCGCCAACAACCCGCGAACCCTTGATGTCGACGGCCATTGGGGGGTACCGATCGGCGCTCAAGCCGTGACCGCCAACCTGACAGTCACAGCTCAGACGGGATCCGGATTCGTTGCGGTGACCCCGGATCCTGCGGTTGCCCCGACAACGTCGACGGTCAACTTCACCGTCGGCGACACGATGGCGAACGGCCTCGTCGAACCCCTCAACGGGTCCGGCAACTGCTCGCTGACCTACGTTTCGGCGGCCGGCAAGAAGACCGACCTGATCCTCGACCTGTCGGGCTACTTCCAGTAGCCAGCGCCGCCTCGTCCGTCAGGCCTCGGGCTCGGCCGCCAGCCGGGCCCGGGCCGCGGCCAGCGCCGCTGCGACCCGGCCGGGCGCGGTCCCACCGACGACGTCGGACGAGCCGAGCGCTCCGTCGAGCGCGGCGGCCGACCGGACGGCGTCCCCGATCGCGGGCTCGGCCGCCAGCGCTGCGGCCACCGGATCCCGCGCCTCACTGAGCGCGGCGACGATCGTCGCGTCGTCGAGGCCGTCGAGGGCCGTGCCGGCTCCCTCAGCCGAGGCGACGAGCGAGCCGACGATCCCGTGGGCGACCCGGAACGGGACGCCGCGCCGGACGAGCGCGTCGGCGACCGCCGTCGCGGTGACGAACCCCTCGCCCACCGCGGCCGCCATCCGGTCGCGGTCGATCGTCAGCGAGTCGACGACACCGGCCATGACCGCCAGCGAGGCGTCGAGCGTGGCGGCGGTCGCGAACAGCGGCGCCTTGTCCTCCTGGAGGTCGCGCTGGTAGGCGAGCGGGAGGCCCTTGAGCAGCGCAAGCAGCCCGGTCAGCGCGCCGATCGCCCCGGCCGTGCGCCCCCGGACCAGCTCGACCGGGTCGGGGTTCCGCTTGTTCGGCATCATCGAGCTGCCGGTCGAGAACGCATCGGCGAGCCGGACGTAGCCGAAGCGAGGGTTCGCCCACCACGTCAGCTCCTCGGCGAACCGGCTGAGGTGGACCATCGCGAGGGCGGCCGCCGCCAGGAACTCGACCACGAAGTCTCGGTCTGAGACCGCGTCAATCGAGTTCGCGGTGACCCCGTCGAAGCCGAGCTCGGCCGCAACCGCCGCCCGATCGAGCGGGTAGCCTGCCCCGGCCAGGGCGCCGGACCCGAGGGGCGACACGTTCGCTCGGCGGCGGGCGTCGGCGAGCCGGCCGCGATCCCGCTCGAGCATCTCGACGTACGCCAGCAGGTGGTGGGCCAGGAGGACCGGCTGGGCCGGCTGGAGGTGGGTCGTCCCGGGCAGGACCGCGTCGCCGTCGCGCTCCGCCAGCCGGACGAGGGCCCGCTCGAGCTCGACGATCCGCCGGTCGATCCCGTCGCTCGTCCGGCGCAGCCACAGCCGCAGGTCGGTCGCGACCTGGTCGTTGCGTGAGCGACCGGTGTGGAGCTTGCCGGCCAGTGGTCCGATCCGGGCCGCGAGGGCGGCCTCGAGGTTGAGGTGGACGTCCTCGAGGGCCGGGTCCCAGGCGATCGTCCCGGCCTCGACCTCGGCGCGCAGCCCCTCGAGCCCGGCCACGAGCGCCGCCACCTCGTCGGGGTCCAACAGGCCGGCCCGGCCGAGACCGCGAACGTGGGCGATCGACCCGGCGAGATCGTCGAGGGCCAGGGCGGCGTCGACCTCGATCGACCGGCCGAAGTCGGCGGCCAGGGCATCGCTCGACCCGGCGAACCGCCCGCCCCAGAGCTTCATCGTCCCTCCCGTCGCGTGGGCCGCCATCGTAGCGGGCCGCGCGGGGCGGGCGGGTCAGTCGTCGGCGGTCGGCTCGTCGAGCAGGTAGTGCCGGGTCGACAGCACCCGGAGCCGTTCGGCGGCCTCCTCGGCGGTGAGGTCGCGCTGCGACTCCGAGAGCAGCTCGTAGCCGACCATGAACTTGCGGACCGACGCCGAGCGAAGGAGCGGCGGGAAGAAGTGGGCGTGGAGCTGCCAGTGCTCGTACGCCCCGCCGTCGAAGGGCGCCTGGTGCCAGCCCATCGAGTACGGGAACGGGTGGCGGAACAGGTTGTCGTAGCGGCTGAGCAGCTCGATCAGCGAGACGGCGAGCGCGTCGCGGGCGGACGGCGAGAGGTCCGCGATCCGCTTGGTCGGGCGCTTCGGGACGACGAGCGTCTCGAACGGCCAGGCGGCCCAGAACGGCACGACGATCAGCCACTCGTCGTTCTCGACGACGATCCGCGGCCCGTCGTGCTCCTGGTCGACGTAGTCGAGGAGGAGCCGCCGGCCGGTCGCCTCGAAGTGGCGGCGCTGGGTCGCGTCCTCGCGCACCCCCTGGACCGGGAGCGCGCTGCCGGCCCAGATCTGGCCGTGCGGATGGGGGTTCGTGGCGCCCATCGTCTCGCCCCGGTTCTCGAACACCTGGACCCAGCGGTAGGACGCGCCGAGCTCGGTCGTCTGGTCGGCCCACAGGTCGACGATCGTCCGGACCGCGCCCGGCGACATGCGGGCCATCGTCAGGTCGTGGCGGGGCGAGAAGCAGATCACCCGGCACGTCCCCCGCTCGCCCTCGGCGCGCAGGAGCCCGAGCTCGACCCGCGCGTCCGACGTGTCCGGTCGGAGCGCCGCGAAGTCGTTCGTGAACACGAACGTCTCGGGGTAGGCCGGGTTCCAGTCGCCGCTCGCCCGGACGTTGCCGGGGCACAGGTAGCAACCGGGGTCGTAGGCCACCCGGTGGACCGGGCGCCGCGAGTCCCGGCTGCGTCCCTGGAGCGGGCGCTGGATGCGGTTCGTCGAGACGAGGACCCACTCGTCGGTCAGCGGGTTGTAGCGCCGGTGTGGCTCGTCGAGGAGCGCCGACGGGTCCGTTGGGCGGTCGGGGGCGGTGATCCCGGACGGGGCGACCGGGGCGTCAGCCACGACCGGCCAGCCCGGCCGTCCCGGCTGGTGGCGCGGGCCGGAGGTCGCGACGCGGCGGCACGGTCTCGACGACCGGCGCGCGAGCCGGCGTCCCGGGCTCGGCCGGTCGCGCCTCGACGAGCTCGCGGACGTGGGCAGCGAGGATCTCCCTGGCCGTCGCGTCGAGGTGGCCGTCGGTGATGAGCACGTCGGCCTGGTCGAGACGAGCGATCGAGCTCAGCCCGACGACGCCCCACTTCGTGTGGTCGGCCACGACGATGAGCCGGCGCCCGGCCTCGACCAGGGTCCGGTCGGTCTCGGCCTCGAGCAGGTTCGGCGAGGTGAAGCCGGAGTGCTCGTCCATCCCGTGGACGCCGAGCAGGACGAGGTCGAGATGGACGCTCCGCAGGGCCGACACGGCGAACGGCCCGACGAGCGCGTCCGAGGGCGTCCGGACGCCACCGGTCAGGATGATCGTGTGATCCGCCCGACCCGCGTCGTGGAGGACGTCGGCGGCGCGCGGCGAGTTCGTCACGACGGTCAGGTTCGGGATCTCGACCAGCCGGCGGGCGATCGCATAGGTGGTCGTCCCGGCCGACAGCCCGACCGCCGAGCTCGGCTCGACGTAACGGACGGCGGCCTCGGCGATCGCCTCCTTCTCCAGCTGCTGGAGCGAGGACTTGGCGGCGAAGCCGGGCTCGAACTGGGCGCTCCCCGGGAGGGCGGTCGCGCCGCCGTGGACCTTCTCGATGAGCCCCTGGTCGGCGAGCAGCTCCAGGTCACGCCGGATCGTCATGTCGGAGACGCTGAGCTCGCGGACGAGGTCGGACACCCGGACGCCGCCGTCCTCGCGCACCCGCTCGAGGATGTAGGCCTGGCGTTGCCGGGCTAGCACGCGGTCACCTCAGCGTCGGGAGTCTGTTGGGCCGGGAACGACGACGGCGGCGCCCGAGTCCTGCCCGTCCGTCCCCGTCGCGGTTGAGATTGCCGCAACAGACCCACACAAGTCAACGGACTTCACCATGATTCTGCAAGAACATGTTGGAATCTATTGACATCCGACCGATCAGCAACGGACAATTCCGTCCGGTCGTGTAGGTTCGTGTGCGAGGTCGCCATTTTGGATCCGCAGGGATGCGGATCGGGTACCTGAGGACTGGAGGAGCACCATGGCCGATCCCACCGCGCCGCGCTCGCCGCTCGAGTCGCCACTCTCCCGACGGACCGTCCTGAAGGGCGTCGTCGGGGTGGCCGGCCTGGCGAGCGTGCCGGCACTCATCGCCGCGTGCAGCGGGGGCACCGCCACGACGGCGCCGACCACCGCCCCGACGTCCGCTCCCGCATCGGCGCCCGGGTCGGCCCCGGCGGCGTCACTGGGCGGCACCGTTCACATCGGCAGCTATCACACCGATCCCGGGGAGCCCGAGGGTCAGAAGGCCGTCGACGCAGCCTTCACGACCGCGACGGGGATCGAGGTCAAGGAAAACATCGTCGACCACAGCACCTTCCAGAACCAGATCTCGAACTACCTCGGCGGCACGCCCGACACGGCGTACAGCTGGTTCTCGGGCTTCCGCATGAAGTTCTTCGCCGACAAGGGCTTCTCGGTCGCGATCGACGACCTCTGGGACAAGGTGAAGGGCAACTTCTCCGAGGGCTTCGCCAACGCCGTCGTGGGCAACGACGGCAAGGTCTACGGCATCCCGACCGACTACTACCCGTGGGCCGTCTTCTACCGCAAGAGCCTCTTCGCGGACAAGGGCTACACGATCCCGGCGACCTGGGACGACCTGATCGCCCTGAGCAAGAAGATGCAGAGCGATGGCCTGACGCCCATCGCGTTCGCTGACCAGGAGGGCTGGCCGGCGATGGGCACGTTTGACATCCTGAACCTTCGGCTGAACGGCTACGACTTCCATGTCGGTCTCATGGCCGGCGACCAGAAGTGGACCGACCCGAAGGTCACTGCGGTGTTCCAGAAGTGGGCGGAGCTCGCTCCGTACCAGACGAAGGAGTACGCGGGCTTGAAGTGGACCGACGCCGCGACGTCGCTCCTCCAGAAGAAGTCCGGGATGTTCCTGCTCGGCCTGTTCATGTCGAGCGTGTTCCAGAATTCGAGCAACCCGGACGACTACAAGGACCTCGACTTCTTCCCGTTCCCGACGCTGGGCACCCAGTACGACGCCGAGGCCGCGCTGGACGCCCCGATCGACACCTGGCAGATGGCGGCGAAGTCGCCATACCTCCAGGCCGAGATGGACCAGGGCAAGGCCTACCTCGAGTTCTGGTCCAAGGGCGCCACCCAGGGCATCTTCTTCCAGCACCAGCCGGGCACCATCCCGACCGGGAACGATGCCGACACCAGCACCTACTCCGACCTCCAGAAGAAGGCGGTCGAGGTGGTCGGCAAGGCCAAGAAGATCACCCAGTTCCTCGACCGGGACACTCGCTCTGACTTTGCCGGACCCCAGGGGATGCAGGGCTTCCTTCAGAAGTGGCTCGCCAACCCCAGCCAGGACATGGCCGCCTACCAGAAGTCGATTCAGGACTTCTGGGATCAGCTCCCGCCGCTCACCTGATGCGGTAGCATCCTCGACACGGTGGCAGGAGAGAACTCGTCGATTGTCCCGGCCCTGCCCGGCTCCCCGCCGGGCAGGGCCGCAACCGTTGCACCGAAGCGCCGCTACTCGATCCTGACCCGGCGGGACAAGGTCGTGATGGCGCTGATGGTCGGGATCCCCAGCATCCTGTGCCTGGGGTTCATCTGGTTCCCAACCGTCCTCTCGTTCTTGCTCTCCTTCACGAACTGGCAGGGGTACGACGCCCTCTCGGCCAAGAACTTCATCGGGCTCAAGAACTACCAGTACCTGTTCACCAGCTACCCGTTCTTCTGGCCGGCGGTCTGGCACAACCTTCTGTTTCTCCTGACGTTGACCTTCGTCGCCACGCCGATCGGCATCCTCCTGGCGGTCCTGCTCGACCGCGAGATCCGAGGGACCCGGCTGTACCAGAGCGCGTTCTTCATCCCGGTCGTGCTGTCGCTGGCCCTGATCGGCTTCATCTGGCAGCTGATGTACGCGCCCGACGGCTTCATCAACAGCATCCTTGGCCGCTCCTCGGATCCGATCAACTTCCTCGGCAACCCGAACATCAACCTCTGGGCGGTGCTCGTTGCGGCCAGCTGGCGCCACGCCGGCTACGTGATGGTCCTGTACCTCGCCGGCCTCAAGAGCGTCGATCCGACCCTTCGTGAGGCGGCCGCCCTCGACGGCGCAAACCAGAGACAGACGTTCTTCCGGGTGGTGTTCCCGGTCATGCGACCAATCAACATCGTCATCGTGGTGGTGACGGTGATCGAGTCGCTGCGCGCGTTCGACATCGTGTACATCATCAACCAGGGCAAGAACGGCCTCGAGCTGCTGTCCGTGCTGATCACGAACACCAGCATCGGCGAGGCGAGCCTGCTGGGCTTCGGATCGGCCATTGCCGTCGTCCTGCTCGTCCTCTCGCTGGTCCCGATCGTCAGCTTCCTGGTTCGGACGACGCGCGAGGAGTCGTCGTGAGCGCGGCACCCGTGGCCGTCGCCGTGCCGGTCTCGACCCATCGCCGGCGCCCTCGGACGCCGCGGATCGTGCTCTACGTGTTCCTGACCGGCCTCGCGCTGCTGTGGCTCCTGCCGGTCGCCTGGACGTTCTACATCGCTCTTCGGCCCGTCGGCGAGACCGAGGTCAACGGTTACTTCTCACTGCCCCAGACGATCAGCTTCCAGAACTTCATCGACGCCTGGAACCAGGGAAACATGGGCCAGTCGTTCATCAACACCGCGATCATCACCGGCGTCGCCGTTCCCCTGACGCTGTTCGTCGCGTCGATGCTCGGCTACGTGTTCTCGCGGTTCAGCTTCCGGGCCAACCTGTTGCTGCTCATGATGTTCACCGCCGGCAACCTGCTCCCTCCGCAGGTCATCATCGTGCCGCTCTACCGGATCTACCTCCTGCTCCCACTGCCCCAGTTCCTCAGCGAGTTGGGACACTGGTACGACACCTACTTCGGCGTCATCTTCATCAACATCGTCTTCCAGACGGGCTTCTGCACGTTCGTGCTGAGCAACTACATGAAGACGATCTCGCGGGAGCTGACCGAGGCCGCGGTCGTCGACGGCGCCTCGCTGTGGACGACGTACCGGAAGGTCATCCTGCCCCTCTCCCGGCCGGCCCTGGCCGCCCTCGCCGTGCTCGAGTTCACGTTCATCTACAACGACTTCTTCTGGGCCCTGATCCTCATGAACCACGCCGACAAGCGGCCCATCACGTCGGCCCTCAACCAGCTGTCGGGTGGGTTCTTCACGAACTACAACCTGTTCGCCGCGGCCGCCTTCATCGTGGCCGTGCCGACCATCGTCATGTACCTCCTGCTGTCCAAGCAGTTCGTGCGCGGCCTGACGCTGGGCTCGACGAAGGGTTAGCGCACCGACGATCGGCCCCCCGCGGCGGGTCCAATCTGGTTGTGCTCGACGGGACCCGCACCTCCTGACGCCCCACAGCCCCAAGCAGAGGATCCATGGGCTACGACATCCAGCACGTCGCCGTGACCGGCGGCGAGCTCTTCTCGACGCGACGCGACGGCGACGGCCCACCGGCCGTCGTCCTGCACATGGGCCCGGGACTCGGCGCCGAGATGAACATCGGCATCGTCGAGGAGCTGGACGGCGTGTTCGAGACGGCGTTCCCGCAGCAACGGGGCCTGTCCCCGAGCACGCTGGCGGGGCCGCGCGATGTCGAGACCCACGTCGCCGACGAGATCGCCCTGCTCGATCATCTCGGCTGGGAGCGGGCCTGGTTCGTCGGTCACGGATGGGGCGGTCACCTGGCCATGCACGTGGCCGTTGCCCACCCCGAGCGCGTGAGCGGGCTCATCCTGCTCGCGACCCTGGGCGCCATCCCGGACGGCGGGGTCGCCGCCCTCAACGAGGCGCTGGTCGGTCGCCTGACGCCCGAGGAGCGCGCCCGGCTGGATTCCCTGCTCGAGCGCCACGTCGCCGGCGACGAGGACCCGACGCTCATGCGCGAGATCTACGGCACGATCTGGCCGTCCTACTCGCCCGTCCACGGCAACGTCGCCCCACCGGGAACGATCCGTCTCGAGCAGCCGATCCCGGATGAGCCCGACACGATGACGTCGGTCCGCGCCCACTTCGAGACCGGCACGCTCGAGAAGGGCCTGCCGCGCCTCGACGTGCCAGCCCTGCTGATCCACGGCGACGGTGACCCGATGCCGCTGACCGCGACGACCCAGACCGCCGAGCTCCTCGCGGGTTCGGCCGTCAGGACCGTCGAGGGAGCGGGTCACTTCCCCTGGGTCGAACGCCGCGGCGTCATCCGGGAGATGGTGGTGGAGTTCCTCGCGACCGCGGGAGGCTGACGCCGTCTGGCCGGCCCTGGGCTGACGGACCGCGAGATCAGCCGCCGACGAACCCCGCCCCGTCGACCGCGTCGACGACCCAGATCCGCGGCGTCCGGCCGGTCCTGGCCGGGTAGTCGCGCAGGATCCGGGTCCACAGCTCGTCGACCGCCTCCGGCCGGGCGAGCGTGATCGTGCAGCCGCCGAAACCGGCCCCGGTCATCCGCGACGCGACGACCCCTGGGACGCCGACCGCGATCTGGACCATCGCGTCGAGCTCCGGCGAGCTGACCTCGAACAGGTCGCGGAGCGAGGCGTGGCTCGCCGCGAAGAGGCGCCCGACCGCGTCGAGATCGCCGGCCCGCAGTGCCGCCTCGGTCGCGAGGACGCGGTCGTTCTCGTCCACGATGTGCTCGGCCCGCCGGAGCGCGACCGGGTCGAGCCGGTCGGCGTGGCGGGCGAGCATCGGACGGTCCACGTCGCGCAGCGCCCGGACGCCCGGCTCGAGCCCGGCCAGGACGGCCACCGCCCGCTCGCAGTCCGCCCGCCGGGCGTTGTACTCGGAGGTCCCGAGGGTCCGCGGCATCCCGGTGTGGGCGACGACGAGGACGATGCCGGCTGGGAGCGGCACGACCCGATGGTCGAGCGACCGGCAGTCGAGCAGGACGGCGGCCCCCGCGACGCCACAGGCCGAGGCGAACTGGTCCATCAGCCCGCAGCGGACGCCGACGTACTCGTTCTCGGCCCGCTGGGCGACCCGGGCCAGGCTGAGCCCGTCGGTCGCCGGGCCGTCGGGACCGGACAGGGCCCAGGCCGAGACGAGCTCGAGCGCGGCCGACGACGACAGGCCCGAGGCGACCGGGACGGTGCTGGTGAGGACGCCCTCGAACCCGCCGATCGGGAGCCCGGCGGCCGTCATCTCCCGGGCGGTCCCGGCGAGGTAGTCGATCCAGGTGCCGGTCGGATCGCCGATCCGGTCGAGGTCGAGCTCGCCGGTCTCGCCGCCGGCCGCGAGGGCCAGCCGGACTCGGCGGTCGGGGCGCCGGCGACGGGCGATCCGCATCTCGAGGTCGACCGCAACCGGGAGGACGAGCCCGTCGTTGTAATCGGTGTGCTCACCGATCAGGTTCACCCGGCCTGGGGCGCGGACGATCTCGACCGTCCCGCCGCCGCCGTCGCCGGGCTCGCCCGGATCCGGCCCGAAGGCGGTCGTGAACGCCGCCCGGAGGGCGTTTGGGGCGAGCTCGGGCGCGGGCGTCGGCATCGTTGGCATGGGCGGTCGAACGCCATGGTAGCGGGGGGCATGGCTCGGGAATCGCGGTCCGGACGGTGGCAACAATGCTGGCATGATTGGCCTAGCGGTCTAGGCCAACAGTCGCTATGATGCCCGCCATGGCGTCTCGACCGACGACCCGGGACTGGGTCCTGTTCGGGCTCATCTCGTTGTTCTGGGGCAGCAGCTACCTGTTCATCAAGATCGGGATCGAGACGCTCGCCCCGCTCACCCTGATCGCCAACCGGCTGTTCTTCGGCTCGCTCGTCCTGGGGACCGCGCTCGTGCTCAGCCGGGCGCCGATCCCGCGCGACCGGGTGACCTACGGGAACCTGGTCGTGATGGCGATCTTCAACATCGTCGTGCCGTTCACCTTGATCACCTGGGGCGAGCGGTACATCGACTCGTCGCTGGCGGCGATCCTCCAGGCCACGACCCCGTTGTTCACGATCGTCATCGCCTCGCTGGCCCTGGCCGAGGAGGCGATCACGACCAACCGGCTCGTTGGGCTGATCGTCGGCTTCGGCGGCGTCGTGGTGCTGTTCAGCCACGGGCTGAGCGGCGGCTCGACGTCCTCGCTGCCGGGGGAGGTTGCGCTGGTCCTGTCGTCGGTCTCGTATGCCCTGGGCAACGTGTTCGTCCGGGTCCGGATGAAGGGCTTCCATCCGACCGTCCCGGCGTTCTTCCAGGTGTCGATCGCCCTGCTGATCACGAGCCTGCTCGCACTGATCCTCGAATCGCCGATCCACCTGCCGGACACCCCACGGGCGCTGTTCGCCGTCGTCTGGCTCGGCGTGTTCGGCTCGTCGCTGGCGTATCTCATCTACTTCCGGCTGGTCCACGTCCTCGGGCCGACCCGGATGTCGCTGATCACCTACGTGATGCCGATCGTGGGCATCGTCCTCGGCGTGCTCGTGCTCGACGAGACCATCGACGCCCGAACCATCGCGGGGACAGCGATCATCCTGGCCGGCGTCGGACTGGTGAACAGCCGGCGCGGCACGCGGCGCCTGTTCGGCCGGGCACCCGAGCCCGTCGAGGCCCCGCCCGCCACCTGAGCGCCGGCGCGAAGCCCGCGATCGGGGTCCCGCCGTCAGCCCTCCAGGGCGAGCAGGAACGCCCCGCCGACGATGATCGCCGCCGACGCGAGCCGGGTCAGCCCGACCCGCCGGCTGGCCGCCTCGCCGAGCCGGAACGACCCCCAGCCGGAGACGAGGACGATCGCCGACTCGCGGACGGGCGCCACGACCGCGAGCGGCGCGAAGGTATAGGCGACGAGCACGAGCAGGTAGGCGACGACCGTCACGAGCCCACCGATCGCCGCCCGGCCCCAGCCAGCGGCCTGCCGGTGCGCCGACACGGGGTCGGCCAGGATCGCCTCCAGCCCGCCGTCGCCGGCGCCGATCGCGGCGGCCGACTCGAAGGCCAGCTCGGCGCTCCGTCGTCCGAGCCGGTCGGCCACGGCGATCCCGCCGACGAGGAAGACCGCGGTGAACGTCCAGATGAGCGAGGCGTAGAGCCACGGCGGGATCGTCCGTGCGCCGACCCGGTCGACGGCGGAGTAGCAGGCGATCGACACCCCGGTCGCGAGGGCCAGCCAGGCGGCCTCGCGGGTGCGGCGCGGCATCGCCCCGCCGCGCAGGATCGCCCACGGCCGCTGGAGCGACAGGATGCCGACGAGGAGGAGTCCGACCCCGAGCGCGCCGACCGGTCCGAGCCGCTCGCCGAGGAACACGATCCCGACCGCGACCGAGAGAACCGGCGCCGTCCCGCGGGCGATCGGATACACGAGCGACAGATCGCCCCGGGCGTAGGCCCCCGACAGGAGCGCGAAGTACACGGCCTCGAGGATCCCCGAGGCGAACGCCAGGACCCAGGCCTCCGTCGGGATCGCCGGCCGGTCGACGATCAGCCAGCCTGAGAAGCCGGCCGGGATGAGCACGACCGCGCCGACGAACATCCCGCGTCCCGCGGTGCGGAGCGGGTCCTCGGCCGTCTTGAGCAGGATGTTCCAGCCGGCGTGGAGGATCGCCGCCCCGATGAGCAGGCCAAGGACGGCCGGAGGCATCAGCGGGTCCCGCCCTCGGCCATCTCCTTGAGGCTCCGCAGGTTCGTCTCGATGACGGTCGCCGAGGAGCCACGACCGAGCCGGATGAGGAGCCCGACCCACCGCCCGCTCGTCACGAGGTCGGCGTCGGCGATCACCCGCGTGCCGCCGCCGGCGCCGGGCTCGAGCGCCCAGCCTCGCTCGAGGCGGATGCCGTCGCCGACGAGGATCGTCCGGAAGCGGCCCTCGGGCCGCGCCTCGAGGCTCTCGATCCGGACGCTGGTCCGGAGGAGCCCGAGCCGAAGCCGCCCCGCTCGCGTCGCACCGGCGGCCGGCCAGCTCGGGGCGGCGGGACCGAGGTGGAGCTCGGGGTAGAGGACGTCCTGGGCCGCGGGGTCGTGGAGCGTCGTCCAGACGACCCTCGGGTCGGCCTTGATGTAGGTGCGTCGCTCGACGCCGGTCGGGGCCGTCACCTGGGGCGGGGTCGGCTCAGGCGCCGATCGGGTGCCAGACCGTCTTCATCTCGAGGAAGGCGGCGATCCACTCTGGGCGCTGGGCCGCCCGGTCGTCGGCCCAGTCGAACCGTTCGTCGGTCACGCCGCGGGGCCGGCGGGCGACCCGCTTGATGCTGTCGGCGGCGGCCGATTCGACCTCGACCTGGCCGTCCGGGGCGACGCCCCAGGTGTCGATCGCGTCGACGTCGACATGCCCGGCCAGGACCGGGACGAGCTCCAACTTGTGCCCGGTCAGCAGGTTGACGACGCCCCCCGGGACGTCCGAGGTCGCGAGGACCTCGGTCAGGGTCACCGCCGCAAGCGGCCTGGTCTCCGAGGCGATCACGACCGTCGAGTTGCCGCTGACGAGGGCCGGGGCGAGCCGGCTGACGAGCCCGAGGAGCGACGAGCGCTCCGGCGCGACCAGGCCCACGACCCCGGTCGGCTCCGGGATCGTGAAGTTGAAGTACGACCCCGCGACGGGGTTCGAGTTGCCGAGGACCTGACCGATCTTGTCGGCCCAGCCGGCGTACCAGACCCAGCGGTCGATCGAGCGGTCGACCGCCTCGCGGGCCCGGCTGGCGCTCAGCCCCTCGGCCGCCGCCACCTCGGCCGTGAACTGGTCGCGCCGGCCCTCCATCAGCTCGGCGACCCGGTAGAGGACCTGGCCGCGGTTCATCGCCGAGCGGGCGGCCCATGGCTCGAACGCCTTGCGGGCGGCCCGGACCGCGTCGCGGAGGTCCTTCTTCGAGGCCCGGCAGGCATTCGCCAGCGGCTCCCCGGCCGGTGTCGAGACGAGGTATGTCCGGCCCGACTCGGTCCGCGGGAACGCGCCGCCGATGTACAGCTTGTAGGTCTTGCGGACGTCGATCCGCGGCGTGGACCCGCCACCGAGATGGACCGAGGGCACGGTCAGCGGTCCTCGAGCCGGACGTAGGCCAGGAGGCCGTGGAGCCCGCCCTCGCGACCGTAGCCCGACTCCTTGTAGCCGCCGAACGGGCTGGCCGGGTCGAACCGGTTGAACGTGTTGGCCCAGACGACTCCCGCCCGCATCCGCTGGGCCATCATCAGGATCCGGCTGCCCTTGTCGGTCCAGATCCCGGCGGAGAGCCCGTAGGGCGTGTTGTTGGCCTTCTCGATCGCCTCCTCGGGCGTCCGGAAGGTCAGCGTCGAGAGGACCGGCCCGAAGATCTCCTCGCGGGCGATCCGGTGGCTCTGGGCGACGTTCGTGAACAGCGTCGGGCGGAAGAAGAAGCCGCGCTCGGGCAGCTCGCAGGCCGGCTGGTAGAGGTCGGCGCCCTCGGCCACACCGGCGGCCACGAGCTCGGTGATCTTCTCGAGCTGGGCCTTCGAGTTGATCGCCCCGACGTCGGTGTTCTTGTCGAGCGGGTCTCCGACCCGGAGCGTGGCCAGGCGGTCCTTGAGCTTGGTGATGAGCGGCTCGGCGATCGACTCCTGGACGAGCAGGCGCGAGCCGGCGCAGCACACCTCCCCCTGGTTGAAGTAGATCCCGTTGACGATCCCCTCGATCGCCTGGTCGAGCGGGGCGTCCTCGAAGACGATGTTGGCGGCCTTGCCGCCGAGCTCGAGGGTGAGCGCCTTGCCCTGGCCGGCGATCCCCTTGGCGATGAGCTTGCCGACCTCCGTGGAGCCGGTGAACGCCACCTTGTCGACCCCGGGGTGGGTCACGAGCTTCATCCCGATGGCGCCCGGACCGGTGACGATGTTGACGACCCCGGACGGGAGGTCCGCCTGGCGGCAGACGTCGGCGAAGAGCAGCGCGCTCAGCGGGGTCGTGCTGGCCGGCTTGAGGACGACCGTGTTGCCGGCGGCGAGCGCCGGGGCGATCTTCCAGGACAGCATGAGCAGCGGGAAGTTCCAGGGGATGACCTGGGCGGCCACCCCGAGCGGGCGGGCGACCCGGCCGGGGAAGGCGTAGTCGAGCTTGTCGGCCCAACCGGCGTAGTACCAGAAGTGAGCGGCGGCGAGCGGGACATCGACGTCGCGGCTCTCCTTGATCGGCTTGCCCGTGTCCATGCTCTCGAGCACGGCGAACTCGCGGCTCCGCTCCTGGAGGATCCGGGCGATCCGGAACAGGTACTTCGCCCGCTCGCGGCCCGGCAGGCCGCCCCAGCTCTTGCCCGCGGCCCGACGGGCGGCCCGGATCGCCTTGTCGACGTCCGGCTCGGTGGCCAGCGCGACCTCGGCCAGGGTCTCCTCGGTCGCGGGGTTGACCGTCGTGAACACGCCACCGCCGGTCGGCATGACCTCACGCCCGCCGATGAACAGGCCGTAGCGCGGGCGGATCCTGACGATGTCGCGCGACTCGGGGGCGGGGGCGTAGTCCCACGGGATCGCCTGGCCGTCACCGAGGCCCCAGCTGTTCGGGGCTCCCGCGCCGCTCCGGACGACCGCGCCGGGGGCGGCCTCGGGCGGCGTCGTCGCGCCGTCGGCCTCGGTCGGCTGGTTCTCGCCGGCTCCTGCCGTCTTCTCGGTCTCGGTCGTCATCGTCCGGCCATTATGGCACCGAGCCCGAGCCGGCCCGATCGGCCGGGCGTCCGGAGCGCGGAGCGGACCGGGTCAGCCGACGCGCCGGCCGAGCTGCGGGTAGTCGATCACGCGGCACGGAGCCCGGGGCCCGGCGCCGGTGTAGCCTGTCGGGACCCGATCGCGCCGGTCTGGATTGCCTGAATGGACCGCCTCACCAACACGCTGGAGCTCCTCGACGGCCCGCTTGACGATCGATCCGCCGTAGCGGCCAACCTGCGCGACCTGCGCCGCGTGAACCGGCTGCTCGGCGGGGTCGACCTGAGCTGGCACGCCCTTGCGGCCCTCGTCGGGGACCCGTCCCTGGGACGGACCGCTGACGGACTCCCGATCACGCTGCTCGACGTCGGAACCGGCGGGGCCGACATCCCGGTGGCCCTCGTGGCCCGTGCCCGGCGCGCGGGGCGACCGCTCGCGGTCACGGCGATCGACAGCCGACCGGAGATCCTCACCGAGGCACTCGCGACGTCCCCGGGCCTCGCCCAGGAGCCCGCGATCCGCCTGTCGGTCGGCGACGGCCGGGCGCTGGCGCAGCCCGATCGCAGCTTCGACGTGGTCCACTCCTCGATGGTCATCCACCACCTCGAGCCCGACGAGGCGGTCGCGTTCCTGCGCGAGATGGCCCGGGTGGCGGCGCGCGGGGTGATCGTCAACGACCTCGTCCGCAGCCGGCTCGGCTGGATCGGCGCCTGGCTCATCAGCCATCTCCTGACCCGCAGCCGCTACACCCGCAACGACGCGCCGCTGTCGGTCCGCCGCGCGTACACCGTGGCCGAGCTGGGCGAGCTCATGACGGCGGCGGGTCTCGTCCCGGTCGCCCGGTTCCGTGGCCCGTTCGCTCACCGCTGGGCGGTCGCCGCCGTCGCGGAGCCGCGATCGTGACGCCGCGCGTCGTGGAGGTCGTCGTGGTGGGTGGCGGCCTCGCGGGCGCGGCGGCCGCCGCGCTGCTCGCCCGGGCCGGGCACGAGGTCGTGGTCCTGGAACGCTCGCCCGGCTACCGCTGGCACGCCGGGGGGGTGTTCACGACGCCGGCGTCCGTGGCCGCGCTGCGCCGGATCGGGCTGCCCGGCGACCTCCTCGCCGAGGTGGCCCGGCCGACCCCGGCGATGCGGGTCGAGACGCCGGGCGGCGTCGGGTTCCGGCTGACCTACGGCGACGACGGGTCGCTGCTGAACGCGGCGGTCGGGCTCGACCGGGAGCGGCTCGATCCGGCGCTCCTGGCGCTGGCCGCGGCGGCCGGGGCGGAGGTCCGGACCGGAATCTCGGTGACCCGGGTCGTGCCGGCTGAACGCGCCGGATCGACCGCCGTCGTCGAGAGCCGCCGGCCGGACGACGACCCCGCCGCGCCCGTCGAGCCACTTCGCGCCGGGACCGTCGTGGGGGCCGACGGGATCGGCTCCGTGGTCGCCCGGTCGCTCGGCGTCCGGCGGCGGCCGCCGTTCGCCCGGCGGGTCGGCCTGACGTTCCACCTCGACGACCCGGACGGCCGGTCGCCGCGCGACGCCCGGATGGTCGTCCTCCGCGACGGGTACGCCGGGATCGCCCCGGTCCCGCGCGGCCGGGTGAACGTGGGGATCGTCCTGGGCTCGAGCTGGCGACGCCGCCTGGCGAGCGAGGGTGCGGAACGGGTGAGCCGCGAGATCGTCGGCGCGATCGAGCCGAGGGCCGACGACGCCGGCCGATGGCGCGCGGGAGCCCGCCGCGATCCGGTCGCGGGCGCGGTGCCGATCGGCCATCGGGTGTCCCGCCGGGCCGGTCCCGGCTGGTTCCTCGTCGGCGACGCAGCCGGGTTCCTCGACCCGTTCACGGGCGAGGGCATCCACCGGGCGGTCGTCTCGGCCGAGCTGGCGGCCGAGGCCATCGATCGCACGCTCGCCGGTCGTTCGTCGGCGGCCGCGGACTACGAGCGGGCGATGCGCGACCGGTTCCTCGGCAAGGACCGGGTGAGCCGGCTCGTCCAGGCCTTCCTCGGCCGGCCCGCCCTGTTCGAGTACGCCGCCCGCCGGCTGGCCGCCCGGACGGAGCTGCGCGACACGGTGGGCCTCGTCATGGGCGACCTGGTCCCGGCCGAGCGGGCCCTCGACCCGCGCTTCCTCGCCGCGCTCCTCGCGCCATGAGCGCGCGCCGACGACCCCCGCGCAACGGACCGGCGGGCTGACCGTGCGCTCGACGATCGCGCTCGACGTCGCCGCCCCGGCCGAGCTCGTCTTCCGGCTCGCCCGCGACGTCGAGCGCTGGCCGCGCCTCCTCCCCCACTACGTCCGCGTGCGGGTCATCGACCCGGCCGGGCCGCGGCCGCTGGCCGAGATGATCGCCCGGCGCCCGCTCATCGGACCGCTCGGGCTGGGCATCCCGGTCGTCTGGCGGGCGCGGACGTGGGCCGAACCCGAGCGGCTCCGGTTGCGCTTCCAGCATGTCGGCGGTGCCACGCGCGGGATGGACGTGACCTGGCGGATCGAGCCGACGGCGGCCGGCTGCCGGGTGTCGATCGACCACGACTTCCGACGCCGGATCGGGCTGCCCGGCGTCGGGCCCGCCCTCGGCGACGACGGCTTCCCACGGCTCGTCGATCGGCTCTTCACCCGACCGATCGCGACCCGGACCCTGGCGACGTTCGGCGCTCTCGCCGAGGCCATCGCCGGCGCCGACGGGAGCGTCCTGCCGGATGGCGGTCCCGCCGACCCGCCCCCGCCGACGGACCCGGCCCGATGAGCGAGCGCATGAACGGCGACGGGCGGCGCGTGTGGGTCACCGGGATCGGCCTGATCACGGCGGCCGGCAGCGGCGTGGACGCGTTCCGGGCGGGCCTCCGCGCGGGCCGCTCGCCTGTCCGCCGGATCGACCGGTTCGACCCGAGCCCGTTCCGCTCGCAGGTCGCGGCTCAGGTCGACGACTTCCAGCCGCTCGACCACATGGACGCCAAGACGGCCCGCCAGCTCGACCGGTTCAGCCAGTTCGGGCTCGTGACCGGCCGCGAGGCCCTCGCCGACGCCGGGTTCGAGCCGGGGGCGAACGGCGGCGCCGACCCGGAGCGGACCGGTATCTACGTTGGCAGCGCGCTCGGTGGGATCGCCTACGCCGAGGAGCAGCACGAGCGCTATCTCGAGCGGGGGATCCGGTCGGTCAGCCCGACCCTCGCCCTCGCGGTGTTCGGCGGCGCCGCCCCGGCCAACCTCGGGATCGCTCTCGGGGTCCGCGGCCCGATCCTGTCGACGGCGAACTCGTGCGCGTCCGGGGCCGTCGCGATCGGCGAGGCGCTCGGGGCGATCCGCTCGGGGGAGATCGACGCGGCGATCGCCGGCGGTGCCGAGGTGCCGCTCAGCCCGCTGGCCTTCGGTGCGTTCGACATCATCCGGGCCTTGTCGGCGGGCCGGAACGACGACCCGACCGGCGCGGCCCGGCCGTTCGACCGAGAGCGCGACGGGTTCGTCATGGGCGAGGGCGCCGCGCTGCTCGTGCTCGAGGCGGCCGACGTCGCGCGGCGGCGAGGCGCCCGCCCATACGCCGAGCTCCTCGGCTACGGGGCCAGCTCGGACGCCCACCACATGGTCCAGCCGCGACCCGACGGCAGCGACGCGGCCCGGGCGGCGTCGCGAGCACTCGACGACGCCGGCACGGGACCCGACGAGATCGACTACGTGAACGCCCACGCGTCGTCGACCCCGATCGGCGACGTGGCCGAGGCCAGGGCGATCGCCGCGACGCTCGGCGACCGCGCGAGGTCGGTCCCGGTGAGCGGGACGAAGGCGCTCTACGGGCACCCGCTCGGGGCATCCGGGGCGATCGAGGCGGCGATCTGCGTCCTCGCGATCCGCGACGGCTGGGCGCCGGGCTCGGTCAACCTCGAGACCCCCGACGAGGTCGTCGCCGCCCTCCTGCCCGGGCTCCTGCGCGAGGGCCGGCCGGGGACCTATCGCCGGGTCCTGTCGACCTCGTTCGGCTTCGGCGGCCTCAACGCGGCGCTCGTCTTCGGCGCGCCCGACGGCGAAGGGGCGTAAGATCGGCGTACAACCGAAGACGCCTCCGGGGAGCGCGAACGCGCTGAGAGTGTGGCGAGAGCCACAGACCCGCCGAACCTGATCCGGCTCGTACCGGTGTAGGAAGCAGGCCGTACCGTCGACTCGACGCCGTTCCCGGACCAGCGGGGCGGCGTTCTTCGTTCGAGTCGGAGGTCTGGCCCAGCGTGAACCGCAGCAAGCTCATCGTCGCGCTCGCCGTCGGCGCGCTCCTCGCCGGCGCCTGCTCCGCGGCCGGCTCGACGAGTGTCCCCGCGACCGGGTCCGGGTCGGCCCCACTACCCGTCACCTCTCCGGGCACCTCGCCGATCCCCACGGCGACGCCGAAGCCGCCGCTCGGCACGGTCCGGCTGGCCCTCGACTGGACGCCGAACACGAACCACATCGGGTTCTACGTCGCCCAGCAGGACGGCGCCTACGCCGATGCCGCGATCGACCTCCGGTTCCTGCCCTACGCCAGCACGAGCCCCGAGATCCTCGTCTCGTCGGGTGCCGCGGACTGCGGCATCAGCACCCAGGAGGGCGCGACGTTCGCGATCGCGGCCGGCGCGAAGGAGCGCTCGGTGCTGGCGATCCTGGCCCACACCGCGAGCGAGATCGCCGTCCGCGACGACGGCGCGATCACCCGGCCGCGGGACCTCGACGGGAAGCTCTACGCCGGCTTCGGGTTGCCCCAGGAGGTGCCCGAGCTCACGGCGGTCATCAAGGCCGACGGCGGCACCGGGAAGTTCAAGGTCGCGACCCTCGACACGGCCGCGTACGAGGCCCTCTACAACGGCAAGGCCGACTTCACGATCACGTACAGCGCCTGGGAGGCGCTCGAGGCCCAGGAGCGCGACGTCAAGCTCAAGACGTTCGCCTTCACCGACTACGGACTGCCCGATTCGTACGCCGTCGTCCTCGTCTGCAACGACGACTGGCTGGCGGCCCACGGCGACGTCGCCCGGCGGTTCCTGGCGGCCTCGGTCGCCGGCTTCGAGCAGGCGGCGACCGATCCCGACGGCGCCGCTGCGAAGCTCATCGCGGCCAACCCGGGCGTCTTCGACGCGAACCCCAGGCTGCCGCTCGACTCGGCCCGCTACCTCGCCCAGCACCTGCTGTACGGGGCGCCAGGCAGCGTCGGCCGGCAGAGCGGCGGACCAGTGGGCGGCCTTCTCGGGGTTCCTGTTCGACACGGGCCTGCTCGCGGGTCCCGACGGCAAGCCACTCGCCGCCCGGCCCGACTTCTCGACCTACTTCACGAACGACTTCCTGCCGTGACCGAACGCCGGACGGGCGCCCGGGTCGAGCGCCGGCTGGCCCCGGCGGTCGGGCTGGTCGCCGTGATCGTCCTCGCCTGGGAGCTCGGCTGCCGGCTGCTCGCGGTCGACCCGCTGACCCTGCCGGCACCGTCGCGGATCCTGTCCGCGCTGTGGGACAGCCGGGAGGCGGCGCTGGGACACACCCTCACGACGCTGGGCGAGACGCTCCTCGGGTTCGGCGTCTCGGTGGCCTTCGCCGTCGGGGCGGCGCTGGCGATGGACTCGCTCGCCTGGGTCCGGCGCGCCGTCTACCCACTCCTCATCGCGTCGCAGACCGTGCCGATCATCGCCGTCGCTCCGCTCTTCGTCCTGTGGTTCGGGATCGGGCTCCTGCCAAAGATCCTCGTCGTCGTCCTCGTGACGTTCTTCCCGATCTGCGTCGCCCTGCTCGACGGGCTCGCCGCGACCGATCCCGAGGCGACCGACCTGTTCGAGTCGTTCGGCGCGAGCCGGCGCCAGGAGCTGCTCAAGCTGCGCCTCCCGGGCGCGCTGCCCCAGCTGTTCACGGGGCTCCGGATCGCCGTGACCTACGCCGTCATCGGGGCGATCTTCGGCGAGGCGGTCGGGGCGGAGGACGGGCTCGGGATCTGGATCGTCCTGTCGAAGAACCTGTTCCGGACCGACCTCGTCTTCGCCGCGATCCTCATCACGGCGGTCCTGACGCTGGCTCTCTGGCTGCTCGTCGGGCTGGCCGAGCGGCTGGTCATCCCATGGCACCGCGAGGCACGGTCGGCGCGAGCCTAGAGTCGGTCATCTGGAAGCGAGCCTCGTCGGTCGCCTGAAGCCGCGGGACAGATCGCCACTTGACCGTCAGTGCTCGATCGGGCGCGTCGCATGCTCAGCCATCTGCTCCCACAGCTGATTGGCGCCACGAGTCAAGCTCGTGGGTCCTGGATCCGGGTACTGTGAGTCAAGGCGTGGGCGCGGTCGGTCGCGGAGGCCGCCGGGCGAGCCAGGGACGAGCGGGCGAGCCAGGGACGAGCGGCGGGCAGGGACGAGCGGCGGGCAGGGACGAGCCGCGGTCCTGACGCTGGCTCTCTGGCTGCTCGTCGGGCTGGCCGAGCGGCTGGTCATCCCATGGCACCGCGAGGCACGCTGCGCGGCCTGAGGCTCAGTCGATCGTGAAGTGGTCGGGGCCCTGGTAGCGGCCCGTCCGCTCCTTCTCGATCTGCATCAGGATGTCGTTGAGCAGCGACGAGGCGCCGATCCGGAACCGGTCGGGGGTCATCCAGCGCGGGCCGAGCGTCTCGTACAGGACGACCAGGTACTGGATCGCCTCCTTGGCGGCCCGGATTCCACCGGCCGGCTTCATCCCGACGGCCCGCCCGGTCCCCCGCTCGAAGTCGCGGATCGCCTCGAGCA
Source organism: uncultured Chloroflexia bacterium (assembly GCA_963708065.1). Lineage (GTDB taxonomy): Bacteria > Chloroflexota > Limnocylindria > Limnocylindrales > CSP1-4 > Chersky-267. The sequence continues at coordinate 157,731 of CAVPRZ010000006.1, read as the reverse complement.
TGACCAGGGTCACCGGGAGCGTCGCCGCCGGGGTCACCTTGCCGGTCGAGGTCTTGATGAAGTCGGCCCCGGCGGCCATCGCCAGGATCGATGCCCGCCGGACGTTGTCGTAGGTCTCGAGCTCGCCCGTCTCGAGGATCACCTTGAGGTGGGCGTCGCCGGCGGCCTCCTTGACCGCCACGATCTCCTCGAACACGGTCAGGTAGTCGCCGGCCAGGAACGCCGAGCGGTCGATGACCATGTCGATCTCGTCGGCGCCGGCCTCGTGGGCCTGGCGCGTCTCGGCAAGCTTGAGGTCGAGGAACGTCTGGCCGCTCGGGAAGCCGGTCGCGACGCTGGCGACGTGGACCCCCGACGTCCCGAGCGCCTCGCGGGCCTCGGCCACGAGCGCGGGGTAGACGCAGACCGCGGCGACCGACGGGATGGTCGGATCGCCCGGCTGCGGGTGGACCGCCTTGGCGCACAGCGCCCGGACCTTGCCCGGAGTGTCCTTCCCCTCGAGCGTCGTGAGGTCGATCATCCGGATCGCCAGGTCGAGCGCCCAGACCTTCGACTGCTTCTTGATCGACCGCTTCCGGAGCGACTCGACTCGCTCGTCGACCCCGACCTGGTCGACCGGGCTGACCCGTCCGAGCAGCCCGCCGAGCGAGCCGGCCCGCCCGTCGAAGGCGCGGATCAGCTCGTGGGCGCGCTCCCGGGCGAGGCTGTCCTGGCCGTGGATCGTCGTCATGGGGCCGTCAGGATACACCGGTCGAGCGTCCGATCCGTCCGGTGCGGCAGGCCGGGCGACGGGAGGTCCGGTCTCGATCAGGGCGTCGGCGGGGCGTGCAGGGAGAGCGGCTTCGGCTGGAGCCGGTAGAGGACGCCCGAGCGGTCGAGCTCGCGGCGCCCGTACGGCAGGGCCAGGACCGGACCGGGGATGAGGTCGAACGATTCGCGCAGTGGATCCAGATCGCTCTCGAAGCTGAACAGCGCGTAGACCGGTCGCCGCGTCGCCACCTCCTCGAGCGGGTCCTCGACCGGGTAGTCGCAGGTCACGCGCGCGGCCGGGTCGTAGGCGCGCAGCGAGACGTCCGGACGCTGCCCCTCGACGCAGTGCGCATAGCTGAGATTGGTGAGCGCGTCCCAGTAGGTCAGCAGGACCGCGTTCGGTGGCAGCTGCGCGAACACCGTGGTCGAGAACTCGTCGCCGACCCGATTGGCGCTCTGATCGTGGCTCGCCCAGTTGCCGGCGGCGATCGACAGGGGCACCAGGAGCATGAGCGCCTGGGCGACGACACGCACCCCCGGGCGCGCGCCGATCCGCGCCACGAGGGCCTCCGCCGCGACCGCCAGCCAGATCGTGAGGATGAGCCAGCCGACCAGGAGGTAGTGGTCGAGGTCGCCGAGATAGCCGGCGTAGACGTATACGTTGACCGCGACGAGGAGGCCGAGCAGAGACCCCGCCCAGCGGTCGCGCAGGAGCAGGACCACCGCTCCGATCAGGCCGCCGCACAGGAAGACAAGGTCGGACCGGTCCAGGACCTGACCGAGGACCCCCGGGAGCGCCCGCCAGGCGGTGGCCAGGCTCTCGACCGTGCCGAAGTGCATGTCGCGGCGGAACTGGGCGCCGCTGATCAGGCTCGACAGCCCGTCCCAGGTCAGGAGCCCGCCGTAGACCTCGGGCGGGCCGAAGAGCGCCCGGATCGGGATCGCGAGGTAGAGCGCCGGACCCACCAGGAACAACAGGGCCGCCTGGACCAGGAGGATCGGCCGCTCACGCAACCGTCGCCGGGCATCGAACAGGACGAACGCGATGACGATCGGGACGACGGTGACCGCCAGCAGGTGATTGGCCAGCGACAGGCCGGCCAGCAGCGCGCCCAGGAGCAGGTCGCCGTCCCGGCGCTCCGCTCGCCAGACGAGCGCCCGGTGGATCACGAGGGCCACCAGGAGCAGGTGGAGGCCGTTCATCTCGGAGAACGTCGCCTCCAGCCACAGCGTTCCGGTCACGGCGAGGGTCAGCCCGGCGATCGCGGCGATCGTCGGTCGGACGCCGAGGCGGGTCGCGATGAGGACCGCCATGCCGGCCGCACCGGCCGCGGCGACCGCCGACAGGAGGTCCGCCCGGTAGGCCTGCGAACCGATCGGCAGGAGGCTGAATGCCTTGCCGACCAGCATGTACAGGGGATAGCCGGTCGGGTGCGGGACGCCGAGCTGGGCGAGGATCAGCTGCATCTCGCCCCAGTCCCCGAAGCTGGGGCCTGGCAGCAGGGTCCGGACGTAGATGACGAGCGCGACGGCGAAGACGCCGATGGACGCGACACCCGCGGCGCTCATCGGCGCGATCGCGCGGAGGCGACCGACGGCGGCACGCTCCGAGCTCTGGGCGGGCTCGGTCATCGTCGGGCGCCCTCCCGGTCCATCAGCGGCCGAGGTCGGGGCTGAGCAGGACCCGCGGGATGTAGTTGTCCGGGGCGCCGAACGACCCGACGCCGACGAGCCCCGGGCCACCCACGGCCACCGCCTCGAACTCGACCTGGCCGAGGGCGGGCATGTCCGGGCCCATCGTCCAGGTCAGGCCGTCGGGCGACGTCCAGCTGGCGGCGGTCCCGAACTGGACCCCGACGTAGTTGCCCACCGCGACCAGCTCGTCCCCGAGGGTCAAGACGTCGGTCATCCGGATCTTCTCGCCGGAGTGGAGCCGGCTGGGCTCGGTCGGCGCCCGGACCCAGGTCGAGTGGTCGGTCGACCGCCACGCCACGGCTTCGCGCTCGTCGAGGTCCGAGCCGACCGCCACGAGCGACCCGTCGCGGGCCGTCGTGACCGCAACCGCGAGCCCGTTGCGGAGCGTCCCGCCGGGATCGGCGTCGCGCCAGTGGAGGCGATCCGTCGAGGACCACGCGACCGAGCCCGTCCAGCGCTGGCCCGTCCCGGTCCGGCCGAGGGCGATCGCTCCCGTGGCGTCCGAGAGGAGCGCCGACACCTCGGCGCCGGCGAAGGAGGGGTCGTCCGGGACCGGCGTCCAGGTCGTGCCATCCGGCGAGCGCCACAGGCGGGCATGCCGGTCGCCGAGCTCGGGCCCGACCGAGCCGCCGGCCAGGAACCCGTCCCCGGTCCGGATGACCGTCGTCATCCGCTCCCACTCGGCGCCATCGCCGAGCGTCGGGACGGTCCGCCGGGTCCAGGCCCGGCCGTCCGGCGACGTCCAGGCCGCGGGGTCCGGCCCAGCGCGCCCCACGGCGACGAGCCCGGACGGCCCGTCGACGACCGCCTCGGCGAAGCTGCCGGTCGTCGTGTCGATCGGCGCGAGCGACCAGTGGAGCGCATCGTTCGAGACCCAGGCGATCGCCCTCCAGCGACCCTCGACCCCGACGTAGCCGACCGCGACGAAGCCATCCGGGGTCGCGGCGACGTCGGCGACGATCGCCTGCCCCGGGAAATGGCCCGGGTGGCCGGCCGTGCCCGGCCCGGCCGGGGTCGCGCCCGGGACCGCGGGCCCGGCAAAGGCGTCGGTCGGCCGCTCGACGTCGGGAGCCGTCGCCCAGGTCAACCCGACCACGGGTTGCGGGGTGGCCGGCAGGACGAAGGCCGGGGCAGCGGTGCGCGATCCGGCCGTCTGCCCGACGATGGGAGAGGGCGTGGACGTCACCGAGGCGCTGCCGCATCCGCTCACGAGGACGCCGAGTGCCAGGACGACGACGTGCCCGGAGGCGACGACCCGCCGGATCACGCTGCGACGGGCCCGGACTACCGTCCGGCCCGCACCTTCGGCAGCGGCGGCAAGCCGCGCCGCCCATCGACCAGGAAGTGGCGGAACCAGGCACCGACCTGGACGAGGTTCTCCACCCGCCGGAACGGCGTCCCCGAGCGGGTCAGCTCGTGGGTCTCGGACGGGACGCGCATCATCCGGACCGGCCGGCGCAGGGAACGGAGCACGGTGAAGAGCTGCTCGCCCTGGCCGACCGTGGTGCGCAGGTCGTTCTCCGAGTGCTGGATGAGGAGCGGGGTCCGGATCTCGCGGGCGTAGGTGATCGGCGACTGCTCGCGGTAGATCCCCGGGTCCTCCCACGGCGCCGCCCCGAACTCGAGCCGGCCGAACATCGGGCCCGCGATGTCGCCCGTCTCCATCTGGCTCGTCAGGTCGTTGACCGAGCGGCAGGTGATCGCCGCCTTGAAGCGTTGGTCGTGGCCCACGATCCAGCTCGTCAGGTAGCCACCGTATGAGCCACCGGTCACCCCGAGCCGGTGCGGGTCGGCGATCCGGTCGGCGACGAGCGCGTCGACCCCGGACAGGCAATCGCGGGTTGGACCGTCGCCCCAGTCGCGGTGGTTCGCGGCGCAGAACGCCTGGCCGTAGCCCTCGGAGCCGCGCGGGTTGGCGTACCAGACGCCGATCCCGGAGCCGGCCAGGCATTGGAACTCCCACGACGGCGACCAGCCATACAGGGTCTGCGGACCACCGTGGATCTCGAGCACGAGCGGTGCCGGCCGGCGGGCCGGACGACCGGCTCGGGAACGGTCGGCGGCGCCGACGTGCCAGCCCTGGATTCGGCGACCGTCGACCGTCGTCCAGCGGGTCTCGGGCTCGACGAGGGCGAGCCCGGCCAGCGCCTCGCGGTTGAGCTCGGTCAGCCGGCGGAGCGCGAGCGGTCTCCCGACCCGGCGCGCGGGGACGTCGAGCAGCTGGACGTCCGGGAGCTCGGTCGGCGCCGAGCGCAGGACCGCGACCCGGGTCGAGCCGGCCGCCCTGCCCGGGACCGCATCCCAACCCGACAGGTAGTGGTGGCCCTCGGTCAGGCGCTCCACGTCTCCGTCGCCGACGTGGATCCGCCACAGCTCGTAGGCGCCCTCGACCGGGGCGCTGAACAGGAGCGATCGGCCGTCGCCGGTCGCGACGAGGCGCGCCTCCTCCCCGATCGTCAGGTCGCTGTTCATCCCCGACCCGGGCATCAGGTCGTGGCGGGCCGACAGGTTCCGCCCGCCACGCGGACCGCTCTCGGACCCGTCGGCCCGGAACAGCCAGATGTCTGCCCGACTGCCGGCGGCTGCCGGGTAACGGTGACCGAGCACGGCCAGCGTCCGCCCGTCAGGCATCCACGCCGGTGCGACGAAGAAGCCACGGCCGCCCGTGATCCGCGTCTGCCGGCCGGTCGCGACGTCGACGACGTGGATGTCGCTGCGCCAGCCGAGGTCCCGATCGCCGGCGAGGTTCGTGGCAAAGGCCAGCCGCTTGCCGTCCGGCGACCAGGCGATCCCCTCGATCCGCGACCGCAGGCCGGTCAGCCGGCGCGCCTCTCCGGTCGCGGCGTCGACGATCCACAGGTGGGGCACCTGGCCGTAGATGAAGCCGGCGCCGTTGAACATCGACTGGAGCCGGTCGATGTAGTGGAAGTCGGACGGCGGCGGCACCCCCGGCTCCGGACGTGCGGGCTTGCCGCGCAGGCGGGCGTCCTCCTTGATGGTCGCTCCGCGCGAGGCACTGAGCACGGCGAGGCTGCGCCCGTCCGGAGACCAGGCGAAGCCGTCGACGCCTCGGGGCAGGTCGGTCAGCCGGCGCGCCTCGCCGGGCCCGTCGAGCGGGAGGAGATGGACCTGGACGCCGTCCTCGCGGTCGTCCGGCGCTCCGGGGAGCTCCTCGACGGCGAGGCGGCGGTCGGACAGGAACGCCAGCGTGCGACCGTCCGGCGAGAACCGGGGGTGACGGTCATGCTTGGCGCCGATCGTCAGCCTGCTGGCCGGGGCCGAGCCATCGGTCGGGACGGTCCACAGGGCGTGGCGGTAACCGTCCTTGGCCGGGGCGACGGACTGAAGCGTGAACACCACCCGCTCGCCACTCGGCGACAACCGCGGCTCGGTCGGGATGCGGAAGGCATAGAGGTCGTCGGGTCGGGGGGCGCGGCGAACGCGCGGGTCGGTCGTAGCGGCCATCGCCGGGAGTCTACCGTCTACCATCGCCGGGCGATGACCGAGCGACGCACCAACGCCCGGCCGACGACGGCGAGCGACCAGCTCAGCCTGCGGCTCGAGGCCGACCGGCCGGGCCCGCCGCGGGCCCTCCGGCCGATGCTCCCCCGCCCCGTCGCGGCCCCGTTCGACGACCCGGACCACCTGTTCGAGCCGTGGTGGGGCGGCGAGCGCGCGTTCGCCTACGTCGAGGTGGATCCGGCCACCGGCGCCGGGACGATCCGGATCGTCGACCGCCGCGGGCGCGATCGGGCCCCCGTCCTGCCCGAGCTGACCTCGACCGGTGGGCTCGTCGGCCGGCTCGGCGGTCATGCGGCCGTTCTCGACGGTTCGCTCGTCGTCGTGGATCCGCTCGGCCGACCCGACCCGGACGAGCTGGCGGCACGGCTCGCCGGGCGGCCGGGCAGAACCGTCGTCTACCTCGCCTTCGACCTCGTCGCCCTCGACGGGCGACCGCTCCTGGCCGAGCCGCTCGAGCGTCGCCGGGAGCGGCTCGAACGATCGGTCGAGCCGGGTGGGTCGGTCCTCGTCGTCCCGGCGATCCCGACCGAGGGTCGCGCGCTCCACGCCGCGGCCTCGGCCCAGGGGATCCCGGCGGTCATCGGGCGCCATCGCCGGAGCCCGTACCTGCCGGGCGTGCGGAGCCGTCTCTGGCGGCTCGTCGCGACGGCGCCGACCCCCGGGACCACGTCGACGCCCGAAGAGGCTCCCGAGCCGGGCGCCGCGGTCGTCCCGATCCTGGCCCTCATCCAGCGCCTGCCGCTCGACGCCGGGGACTGAGCCGGCGACCCAGCAGCCCGCGGCCGGCTAGCGCACGGCGGCGCGGGCGGCCCGGAAGAACTCGCGGACCCCGGGACGCTGGCCGTACAGCACGACACCGGTGGCGTAGATCCGCGACGCGAGGCCGAGGATCGCCAGGCTTGAGGCGGCCAGGATCGTCACCGACAGGGCGACCTCCCAGGGCTCGACCCGGCCGAGCATGATCCGCGACAGCATCACGAACGGGCTCGAGAACGGGATGAACGAGAGGATGACCATCATGGTCGACCCGACCGCACCGATCCCCGCGACCGCGGCGATGTAGCTGGCCATCGACACCAGGCTCAGCGGCAGGGCCAGCTGCTGGACGTCCTCCTGGCGGCTGACGAGCGAGCCGGCCGCGGCGTACAGCAGCGCGTACAGGATGAAGCCGAGCAGGAAGAACAGCAGGAACGCACCGAGGATCGGCAGGGTCAGCCCTTCCAGCGGAGCCTCCCCGCCGAGCGGCGCCGGCCCGAGCACCGCGCTGGCGATCCGGTCCTGGAACAGGACCACGAGCGCGGCCGGGACGATGATCGCCGCGTACTGGGTGAGTCCCGCGCCGCCGACCCCGACCACCTTCCCGACGAGGAGCTCGCGCGGGGTGGCCGCGCTGATCAGGAGCTCCATCACCCGCGTGCTCTTCTCGGCGGCGACGCTCGTCGCCACCCACATCCCGTAGACGGTCAGGGTCACGAAGATGAGGACGATGAGGACCGTATCCAGGACCGACCGGCTCGCGGCGGTCTGCGGGTCGAGGGTGGTGCCATCGTTCGATGCCGTCCGTGTCGGGACGACCTCGAAGGTGGGCATCTCGAACGGGACCGGGCCGCCCTTGGGCGCGCGGGCGTACCACTCGAGGACGGCGGCGCCGAACGTCGCGAACTGGAGCCCGACCGCCGTCTGGCCGGCCGGCGAGCCCGAGGTGAGGAACTGGAACGCGAGCCCGCCGTCGGACCGTCGCTGGATCGTCACGAGACCGGCCAGGACGTCGGCGTCGACCGCGGCCCGGCCGGCCGCCGGGTCGGCGACCGTCTCGAAGCGGTAGGGCCGCTCCCAGGCCGCCGCGTCGGTACCCTGGGGCACCCGGTTGAGCTGCTCGTCGAGGATCTGGATCACCGTCCCGCTGAGCGCGGGCTCGCTCTCGGCCACGACGCCGATCCGGGCGATCGTGCCCCGGTCGAGGTAGCGCAAGCCGATCGGGGCGAGCGCGAGCCCGACGGCCACGACCGCCAGGACGGCCGTTGCCGCCACGAACGTCCTCGTCCGGACCCGGTCGACGTACTCCCGCCGGGCGATGAGCCAGGCGTTGCGACGGAGGCCGGGGCCGGTCCGGGAGGAGCGCTCCGGCGCGCTCACGGCGTCGCCGCCCGGGCGGCCGCGGCGGTCGATGTCGCCGGGGCCAGGTCCTCGTCGTCGCCCGGCCGAATCGCCGACCCGCTCGATGAAGATCTCCTCGAGCGAGGGATCGGCGATCTCGAACCGGGCGACCCGCTCACCGCGATCGAGGACCGCCCGCAGGATCGCCTGGGGGTCGATCTCGCGCGGAACGGTCAGCTCCACGTAGTCGGCCCCGGGCCGGGTCAGCCGGACGCCGGGGAAGTCGTCGAGCCAGCCGACCAGGTCGTGACGCTCGGCCCGCCCGTCACCGTCGAGGGCGATCCGGACGACCTGTCGCCCGGAGGCCCGCTTGACGTCCCGGATCGGCCCACCGACGACGACCCGGCCGCGATCGACGATCACGATCGCCTCGCACAGCGCCTCGACCGTCTCCATCTGGTGGGTCGAGAAGACGAGCGTCTTGCCCCGCGCGCGCATCTCGAAGAACGCCGCCCGGAGGATCGCGCTGTTGACCGGGTCGAGCCCGCTGAACGGCTCGTCCATGATCAGGACCTCGGGATCGTGGACGATCGCCGCGATGAACTGGACCTTCTGCTGGTTGCCCTTGCTGAGCTCGTCCGTCCGGCGCCCGGCGGCGTCGGGGATCCTCAGCCGCTCGAGCCAGTCGCGGATCGTCCGGACCGCGTCGCGGCGATCGATGCCGTACAGGCCCGCGAAGAACGCGAGCTGGTCGAGGACGTTCATCCGCGGGTAGAGGCCGCGCTCCTCGGGCAGGTAGCCCCACGTCCGGCGGGCCAGGTCGGCCGTCGGCGTCCCGTGCCAGGTCGTCGTCCCCTCGTCCGGGCGGAGGAGGTCGAGGACGATCCGGATCGTGGTCGTCTTCCCGGCGCCGTTCGCGCCGAGGAACCCGAAGATCTGCCCGGGCTCGACCCGGAAGTCCATGCCGTCGAGCGCGACGACCGGACCGAACCGCTTGACCAGGCGGTCGACGACGAGGGCCATCGCCGGAGGATAGCCGCCGCGCGGCAAGCCGTCTCCGGGACGTTCGGGTGCGCGGTCGCTGGGACGTCCGCGTGACGGTCCGCGACGGGTCAGGCGACCCAGCGGTTTCCGGGCCGGCAAGCGGGTGAGCCTACAATTGGCCGGTGAACGCCGAACGGACGCCGCCTGCCGCGCCATCCTCCGCCTCCCCGGCCGAGATCGGCGCCCCGGCCAGGATCCATGCCGACCGGGCCGCCGGCACGCTGCGCATCGAGTGGCGCGACGGGCACGTGACCACCTACGACGCGGTGACCCTGCGCTGGCTGTGCCCATGCGCGTTCTGCCGCGGGGAGGCCGGCCTGCCCGGCTGGCTCGACTCTGCCCCGACCCTGACGCCGGAGCAGACCCGCCTCGTCGATCTCCAGCTCGTCGGCCAGTATGCGCTGGCGCCTGCCTGGGGCGACGGGCACCACACCGGCTACTACTCGTTCTCGATGCTCCGCGACATGTGCCCGTGCGAGGCGTGCACCGCCCGGCGCACCAGCGAGGGCAGGCCGTCGATCGGCCAACCGGACCACGCCACCCATAGCCCTGGAGGGGCCACATGATCATCGCGACGACCCCGTACCTGGCCGGGCATCGAGTCACCGAGACGAAGGGCCAGGTGTTCGGCCTCGTCGTCCGGAGTCGCGGCCTGGCCGGCAACCTGGCGGCCGGCCTGCGCTCGCTCGTCGGCGGCGAGATCCACGAGTACACCCAGCTCCTCGAGGACACCCGGCGCCAGGCGATCGACCGGATGGTCCAGAACGCGACCGTCATGGGAGCGAACGCGGTCCTGTCGATGCGCTTCGATTCCTCGGAGCTGAGCGGGACGATGTCCGAGATCGTCGCCTACGGCACCGCGGTCGTCGTCACCCCCGACGCCGGCGCTTCGCCGGGCACGATGGAGTAGGCCGGGCGATGTCCGCCCTGTACGGGTGCAGCCGTTCGGTCCTGTTCGGTCTGGCCGCTCTCTCCTTCGTGTTCGGCGTCACCTCGCTGGCCACGGTCGGACCCGGGGAGGGCGGGATCATCCTGACCTGCCTCGGCGGTGGCGCGATCATCGTCCTGCTCCTCGAGCGGACCCGCTATCGGTCGATGGCGGCCGAGCCGCGCGCCGAGCCCGTCGGACCGGGCGGCGGCGAGCCGCCCGGTCCCCTCGAGCCCCGGTTCGCGGCGACCGCCGAGGTGTTCGTCGACCCGGCCAGCGGCCACCGGATGCGGGTGTTCGTCGACCCGCGGACGGGCGATCGCCGCTACGTGGCCGAGGACTGACGGCGGGCCGTCTTAGGACATCCGACCCGGCGGGGCCGCCACGAACGCCGTGCTACGCTAGCCGGGCCTGACGCGCTCGGCCCAGGTGTCCGATTCGGGCCCGCCCGTCGCACAACCCACAGGGAGCACGCGCCCGATGTCCGCCGCACGGTCCGCTCAAGCCGAGGCTCGCCCGACGCGGCTGCGGCGCGTGCCGACAAAGGCGGGCCTGAGGTACATCAACCGCGAGCTGTCGTGGCTCGACTGGAATGCGCGGGTCCTCTACCAGGCCAAGGATCCGCGGAACCCGCTCCTCGAGCGGGTGAGGTTCCTGGCGATCTTCGCCAACAACCTCGACGAGTTCTTCCAGGTCCGTGTCGCCGGCCTCCGCCAGCAGGCCGCCGCCCGCTCGGCCCGGCTGTCGCCGGACGGGCTCGCGGCATCAGAGCAGCTCGATCGGATCCGGCCGGTCGTCCGCCACCTCGTGGCCGAGCATTCGGCCGCCCTCGCCGAGATCCGCAAGGGCCTCGCCGACGAGGGCATCTCGATCGTCAAGTACAACAAGATCCCGGAGCACCACGCCCGGCTGCGCGAGCGGTTCATCGATGAGATCTTCCCGGTCCTGACCCCGCTCGCGGTCGATCCCGGGCACCCGTTCCCGTACATCAGCACGCTCAGCCTGTCGCTGGCGGTCGGACTCCGCGATCCCGAGACCGGCGAGCGACGATTCGCCCGGGTGAAAGTCCCGCCGATCCTGCCCAGGCTCATCGACGTCGAGCCGAACACCTGGGTCCTGATCGACCAGGTCATCTCGAACAACCTCGACCTGCTGTTCACGGGCATGGAGATCACGGACGCCCACCTGTTCCGGGTCACCCGCAACGCGGACCTCGCGATCGAGGAGGACGAGGCCAGCGACCTCCTCCTGGCGATCGAGGAGGAGCTCCGCCGCCGCCGGTTCGGCGAGGCGGTTCGGCTCGAGGTCGAGCGGAGCATGCCGGCGGCGACCCGGCGGATCCTGCTCGATGGGATCGGCATCGGCGAGGAGGACTGCTACGAGGTCAGCGGGATGCTCGACCTCACCGGCCTCGGCTCGCTCGCCGGGCTCGACCGACCGGACCTGCAGCTGCCGCCCTGGACTCCGGTGGTCCCGCCCCGCCTCGTCCCGCCCGACGAGGACGAGCCTGTCGACGTGTTCGGGGCGATCCGGGCCGGCGACATCTTCGTCCACCACCCGTACGAGTCGTTCACGGCCTCCGTGGAGCGGTTCATCGCCCAGGCCGCCGAGGACCCCGAGGTCCTCACGATCAAGCAGACCCTCTACCGGACGTCGGGCGACTCGCCGATCGTGCAGGACCTCATCCGAGCCGCCGAGCGCGGCAAGCAGGTCGTCGTGCTCGTCGAGATCAAGGCCCGCTTCGACGAGGAGGCGAACATCGTCTGGGCCCGCAAGCTCGAGCGAGCCGGCGCGCACGTCGTCTACGGCCTCGTCGGGCTCAAGACCCACTCGAAGGTCGCCCTCGTCGTCCGGCGCGAGGGCAGCGCGATCCGGCGCTACGTCCACATCGGAACCGGCAACTACAACCCGCGGACGGCCCGGCGGCTACGTGGACCTGGGCCTGCTGACCTGCCGGCCCGAGCTCGGCGCCGACGCGACCGACCTGTTCAACGTCCTGACCGGCCTGTCCCGGCAGCGCGACTTCCGGCGGCTGCTCGTGGCGCCGGACAGCCTCCGCACCCGGGTCCTCGGCCTGATCGAGCGCGAGATCGAGTTCGCCAAGGCCGGACGTGAGGCCCGGATCGTGTTCAAGGTCAACGCGATCGTCGACCCCGAGTCGATCGATGCCCTCTATCGGGCCAGCCAGGCCGGCGTCGACGTCGACCTCATCGTCCGCGGGATCTGCTCGGTGCGGCCCGGAGTGCCCGGCCTGTCGGAGCGGATCCGGGTCCGCTCCGTCGTGGGCGAGTTCCTCGAGCACTCCCGGATCTTCGGCTTCGCCAATGGCGGTCAGCAGGAGTGGTACATCGGTTCGGCCGACCTCATGGAGCGCAACCTCGACCGGCGGGTCGAGGCCGTCGTCCCGATCGAGGACGCCGAGGCCCGCGCTCGCTTGGCCCGGATCATCGAGGTGATGCTCGCCGACGACCGCCGCTCGTGGCAGCTGGGGACGGACGCCGTCTGGCGCCGGACCGAGGAGCTGGCCGGGGCCCCCGGCAGCGTCGACACGTTCGCCGAGATGAAGCGGCTGGCCCTCGAGTCGAGCCGCGAGCTGTCGGCACCGCGCCGGCCCGGGGTCGGCACCGGCTCGCTGGATCCGCGCGCATGACGGTCGAGAGGCCGGTCGAGATCGAGCTCAAGTACGCCGTCGCCGACCGGACGATCGGCGAGCGCCTCCTCAACGCGGACACGGTCGCCGGGTTCCGCGCGACCGGCGCCGCCCGGCCGACCCAGCACGAGGACCGCTACATCGACTCCGTCGACGGAGCCCTCGCGCGGGCCGGATACGCCGCCCGGCTCCGGACCGCCTCGACCGGGACGACGGTGACCGTCAAGTCGACCGACGACACCGACGGCTCGCTCCACCGGCGCGAGGAGCTCGAGGGCCCGGCCAACCGGACGGCCGACGTGTCGGCCTGGCCGGCTTCCGCGGCACGCTCGCTCATCCTCGAGCTGTGCGGCGACGCCCCGCTCGTGGAGCTGGTCACGATCCGCCAGTTCCGGCGCCGGCGCGATCTGGCCCTGCCGACTGGGGAGGCCGCGGTCGAGCTGAGCCTCGACGAGGTCGACGTCGTCGCCCACGGGCGGGTCGTCGAGCGGTTCCTGGAGCTCGAGCTCGAGCTCACCCGCGGATCGATCGCCGAACTCGCCCCGCTCCAGGCGCTCCTTGACGGCCACCACGGGCTGACCCCGTCGCGCGGCTCGAAGCTCGAGCGGGGGCTCCTGGCGGCCCGCCGCGGTCCGACCCGACGACCGACGGTCACGACCCGGCCGGTCGCAGCGCCGCGGAGCCCGTCGACGGCCTCGCGCGAGCGGGCCGCCGGGCGGACGGCGGCCGCGTCATCGGAGCCGGCCGTCGAGACGGAGCCTGCGACCGAGACGGCCGGCATGACCGAGGCCGCCGCCGGACCCGGGAAGGACCTTGAGGCAGCCGTCGCCGAGGAACCCGAGGTCAAGGGGGAACCCGAGGTCGACGAGGCGCTCGAGGAGCCGGTCACCCTGGACGACGATGGAGCCCGCACGCCGACGGCCGGCCCGAGCGGCGGCGAGGCCCGCCAGCCCGAGGACGGGCCGGTCGAGGGCAAGGTCATCGATCTCGAAGCGCTCGAGGACATGCCCGAGCTGATCGAGGAGGCCGCCGCGAGCGAGTCGGTCGAGGCGATCGCCATGGAGACGCCGGCCGGCGTCGAGATGGTCGGCGAGATCCCGGTCGGCAAGACGCCCGGGGTGACCGCAGAGGACCTCCATGCCGAGGCAGGCCGCAAGGTCCTCCGGTTCCATCTCGCGCGGATGATCGCCCGCGAGCCGGGGACACGGGAGGGCGAGGACCCCGAGGAGCTCCACGGGATGCGCGTCGCGACGCGCCGGATGCGGGCGGCCTGGCGGGTCTTCGGCGACGGCTTCCGGCCCGGCCGCACCGCGAAGTTCCGGCGCCGGTTGCGGACCGTCGCGGCCAGGCTCGGCACGGTACGCGATCTCGACGTGCTGATCGAGGCCACCGAAGCGTTCGCCGCCACGTTGCCGGCCGGCGACGGGGACGGGCTCGAGCCGCTCCTCGCGTCCTGGCGCGAGCAGCGCGAGGCCGGTCGCCGGCTGCTCCTCGAGGAGCTCGACTCGGGCGGGCACCAGCGGTTCGTCGACGACTACCGGAATTTCGTGCTCACCCCGGGTGCCGGGATCCAACCCGTCGACCCGACGAACCCCCATCGCGTCCGCGACACCGCGGGCTCGCGGATCTGGACCGCATACGAGCACGTCCGCGCCTTCGAGTCGGTCCTCAAGTGGGCCGACGTCACGACCCTCCACCAGCTCCGCATCGAGGCCAAGCGGCTCCGCTACACGCTCGAGTTCGTCCGCGAGGCGCTCGGTCCGGAGGCGCCCGCGCTGATCTCGCGGGTCGTCGCTCTCCAGGACCACCTCGGCGCGATGAACGATGCCGACATCGCCTCGCACAAGGCCCGCGCGTTCCTCGTCGAGCACGCGAGCGACCTCAGCGACCAGCAGGCCGCGACGATCAGCCGCTACCTCGTCTTCCGCGAGCGCGAGGTCGCCCGGCTCAAGCGGACGGTCGGCGGGCCCTGGCGCGGCGTGGCCGGCCTCACCTTCCGGCGGGCCCTCGGCCGGACGATCGCGACGCTCTAGCCCGGGTTCGAGCGGGCCGACCGGCCGAGCCGGTCTCGCCAGGCGATCGGGTCGGCCAGGATCGCCCGGACGAGCCCCTCGCGGATCCCCCACTCCGACGCCCGGATCCGGTCGAACCCATAGCGGGCGAAAAGCGCCGCCAGGATCGCCGCGCCGGCGGGCAGGATCCTCGCCCGGCGTGGGTTGAGCCCGAACAGCTCGGCCACCTGGGTCGATCGCTCTCGGCCGGAGATCGCGACGGCCAGCGCGATCCCGTCGGCGTCCACGAGGCGCTCGCCGATGCCGGGGCCGGTCGCCACCCGGGCGACGCCGTAGGCCGTCCCCCCGACGGCGATCGTCTCGCCGACCTCGAGGTCCGGGGCCGCGGCGACGATCCGGTCGGCCTCGCGACGGAGCGCGGCGACCTGGTCGGCGGTCGGCGGGTCATCCGCCCCGACGAGCGTCGACAGCCTCGAGGCGCCGAGCGGCAGGCCAACGACCGCGCTGATCCCGTCCGGGCCGGCCTGGATGATCTCGGTGCTCCCCCCGCCGATGTCGATCACCGTCAGGCGGTCATGAACGCCACCCCCGGTGACCCCGAGGAGGGTCAGCGCGCCCTCCTCGTCCTGGTCGAGGACGTGGACCGGGATCCCGGATGTCCGCTCGGCCTCGAAGCAGGCGCGGGCCGCGTCGGCGGCGTGTCGGAGCGGATCGGTGCCGACGAACGCGATCGCCCCGGCACCGAGGCGGCGCGCCTCCGCCGCGTACCCTGCCAGGACCCTCGACAGCTCGTCTCGCGCCTCCGGCCCGAACCGGCCGTGCGCGCCGATGAGCGCGCCGAACATGAGCAGCTCGGACAGGTCGAGGACGGGCTCGAGCTCCTCACCGGCAACGTCCGCGACGAGGAGGTGGACCGACGTCGACCCGACGTCGACGGCGGCTGCACGCCCCGGGATGGGGCCGCTCACTCCCCCGGTGGTCGCACGGGCTCGGCGTCGTGCTCGACCCTGGGCGACTCGCCGGACGCCCGCACCAAGTCGTCGCCGTTGTGCGAAACCTCGACGATCGACCCGGACACCTCCGTCGCCTGGGATGCGGGGGCCTGCTCGGGTTCGAACGCCGTTGGGACGGGCTCGGGTTCCGAAGCCAGGGCCGGCTCGGGTGGGACTGGCTCCGTCGCCGCGGGTACGGGTTCGGTCGCTGCCGGGATCTCGGGTCCCCCGGTCGGTGCCGGTGGTGGACCGGGCTCGAACGGAGATGGCTCCCAGTCGGGCGCCGACGATTCGAACTCGACCGGCGGGGCTTCGGGCACGAATTCCACGGCCGCCTCGACGGGCGGCGCCGGAGTGGGCGCCTCGGCGGAGGACGGCGGCTCGGCCGAGGGCGGGGGCTCGGGCGTCACGGTCCCGGCCGGCGTTCCCTGATCGAGCGCTACGCCCGGAGCCGGCTCGGGAGGAGGCGCCCAGGCGGCCGCTGGCTCGACCGGCGGCTCGGCCGGCGCCGGCTCGGCCTCGGGCGCCATCGCGACGACCGCCACCTCCGCGGGCTCCGGCTCCGGCTCGGGCTCCGATTCCACGACCGCAACCCCGGTGAGGACCTCCAGGCGAGCCTCGCCCGGCTCAGCCTCGGGAGCGGCCTCCGGACTCGCCTCGGGAGCGGCCTCCGGCGTTCGGCGTCTCGGTCGGTGCTGACGGTTCCGTCGCCGGGCCGGGGGCGCCTCCTCCTGACCACCGGCTCCGGCCTGTGCCTCGGTCGACGGCTCCGCGGTCTCGACAAGAGCGTGCTCGGTCAAGGGCGCCTCGGTCGCCGCCTCCTCGGCGGGAACGGCCGGCGGCGGCGGTTCCTCGGCCGGCCGGCGACGCCGTCGGTGCTGGCGGTTGCGCCGACGAGTCGGCAGGGTCGGCGGCTCGGCGGCCTCGTCCTTGATCTCGGCCGCCACGGACGTCGCAAGGTCCTTGACCGTCTGGCCCGACGACGCCCGGGCGTTCGCCGAGATGAGACCCGAGAGCTCCGTGAGGAGACCCTCGATCTGGGTGATCTCCGACCGGGCGGCCTCGAGCTGGGCCGCCCGCTTCGCGGCATCCGGCCCCGAGCCGTCGCCGAGCTGGCGGAGCCGCTTGCGCTCCTCCTTGCGGGCCCGTTCCAGGCGCCGCTCGATCCGGTCGAGGAGCTTCCACGCCCGGCGGAACGCCTTGTCCGCCTCGTCGTGGCGACGCTCAGCGGGTGACTTGCCCATGCCAATGGCCTCTTAAGTGCAGCCGACCACCCCATCCTGCCACCTTCCGGCAGAACGCGGGAGGGCGCGGCCCGAAGCGGGCGACACACGACGGTGCATCGGCGCACCGGCGGGCTGGCTGCCCGTGCTCCGTCGGGCCCCGATTGTTAACAAACGACGCAAGCCTCGCTGACCACCCGTTCACGCCGTCGCCCGACCCTCATGGCGTTAACCGACCACAGAGGGCGAGCCGACGGTGCCCGCCACGAGGAGGATCAGATCGACGTGATGTCCACCACGAAGCGCCTCGGCGTCCTGGCTTTCGCGGCCGCGGTCGTGTTCGGCGCCTGCTCGAGCTCAGGGGCGAGCCCGACGCCAACCGCAGCCGGCGCATCCTCCGGTCCAGCTGAGAGTCAGTCCCCACCGCCTCCGGCCGCCGGGTCGATCCAGATCAGTGGCGCCGGGGCCACGTTCCCGTTCCCGCTCTACAGCAAGTGGTTCTACGACTACGCCTACGTCGATCCGTCCGTCAAGTTCAACTACCAGTCGATCGGATCCGGCGGTGGCATCCAGCAGATCACCAAGAAGACGGTCGACTTCGGGGCATCTGACGCCATCCTCAACTCCGACCAGATGACCGCCGCCCCGGGCATCCAGATGTTCCCGACGGTCGCAGGCGCCGACGTCGTGGCCTATAACCTCAAGGCGCTCGAGGGCAAGGATCCCCTGGTCCTCGACGGCACGACGGTGGCCAACATCTTCCTTGGGCAAGATCACCAAGTGGAACGACGCCGCGATCGCGGCGCTCAATCCCGGCGTCGCCCTGCCTGACCAGGACATCATCGTTGTCCACCGCTCGGACGGGTCCGGCACGACCTACATCTTCACCGACTACCTGAGCAAGGTCAGCGACGAGTGGAAGACGAAGGTCGGCAACGCGACTTCGGTGTCCTGGCCCGTCGGACTCGGGGGCAAGGGCAACGAGGGCGTCTCCGGGACGCTCGCCCAGAACGACGGATCGATCGGCTACGTCGAGCTGGCCTACGCGATCGGCAACAAGCTGCCCTACGCCAAGATGATCAACGCGGCCGGCACCACGGTCGAGGCGAAGATCGAGTCCACCCAGGCGGCGATGGCCGACTTCGCGGGCCAGATGCCGGACACGCTCGCGCGTATCGATCGTCAACGCGCCCGGCAGTGCTTCGTGGCCGATCGCCGGGTACACCTACCTGCTGCTGTACATGCAGCAGACGGACTGCGCCAAGGGCAAGGCGATCAGCGACTTCCTCAAGTGGGCCTGGGGAGACGCGGGCACCAAGGACGCCACGGACCTCAACTACGTGCCACTTCCGGACGCAGTGAAGCAGAAGGACCTGGACAAGCTCGCCCAGGTCACCTGCAACGGGGCGCCTCTAAACTGACCCTTCGGCGCGACGAGCACCCGCGCTCGGCGTCGGGCGCGGGTGCTCGCGCATCTGACGGTCTATTCAGCAGCCTGGAGTTATGGCCCCGATGACCTCCGCGAGCCTGCCCCGCCGGACCGGCGCCAAGCCCATGGGGCGTCTCCGGGCGTCGTGGCAGCACGGCGATGGGCTCTTCCGCGTCGTCCTCGTGGTCGCGACGGCGCTCATCGTCCTCCTCGTGGTCGGGATCGGCTGGGAGCTGTGGCAGAACTCGGAGCTGTCGCGCGCCGAGTTCGGACTCTCGTTCCTGTGGACGACCACCTGGGACCCGGTCAAGGAGATCTTCGGCGCACTGCCGTTCATCTACGGCACGCTCATCACGTCGATCCTGGCCCTGCTCTTTGCGGTGCCCCTCGGACTCGGCGCCGCGATGTTCCTCGCGGAGCTGGCGCCCACGTGGATCAGGGTGCCGGTCGGCATGCTCGTGGAGCTTCTGGCGGCGGTCCCGAGCGTCGTCTTCGGCCTGTGGGGCCTGTACGTGTTCGTCCCGATCGTCGTCAAGCCACTCGGGGTCGCCCTCAACAGCACGCTGGGCTTCCTCCCGATCTTCGCCGGACCCGTCTTCGGCCCGAGCCGACTGGCGGCCGGGCTCCTGCTCGCGATCATGGTCCTCCCGACGATCACCGCGATCAGCAGGGACGTGTTCCGGGCCATTCCGGGGGCGCAGCGCGAGGGATCCCTTGCCCTCGGGGCGACCCGCTGGGAGACGCTCCGACGGGTGCTCATCCCGTACGGCCGCTCGGGGATCTTCGGCGCCATCATCCTGGGCCTCAGCCGCGCCCTCGGGGAGACCATCGCCGTGACCATGGTCATCGGCAACAACCTGGACCTGACCCCGTCGCTGCTCCATCCGGGCTACACGATGGCCTCGGTCATCGCCAATGAGTTCACCGAGGCGACGAGTCCGCTCTACTTGAACGCCCTGATCGAGATCGGCCTGATCCTGTTCGCGATGACCCTGATCATCAATGCCATTGCCCAGGTGCTCATCAACCGGGTGGGCGCAACGGTGAGCTCATGACCGCGGCCTCCAATCTCATCGACGCCGGCGCTCGCAGTCGGGCAAGACGCCGAGATCTCACGAACCGGCTCATGCTCGGCCTGGCCGCCGCGGCCGCGGCGATCGCGATCGTCCCGCTCGATCTGGATCGTCGCCTACGTGTTCGTCCAGGGGATCCAGGCGATCTCGCTCGACTTCTTCACGAGCCTACCGACGCCAGTTGGCGTCCCGGGTGGCGGCATCGCCAACGCCATCGTCGGATCGATCATCACGGTCGGGCTCGGGCTCCTGATCGCCGCCCCGATCGGCATGCTGGTCGGCTTCTTCGCCGCCGCACGGGGCAACTCGCGGACCGGGCGCACCATCCGGTTCCTCACCGACACGGTGGCCGGGGTGCCATCGATCGTCATGGGCATCTTCGCCTACACGATCGTGGTTCTGCCCCAGGGCCACTTCTCGGCCCTGTCGGGAGGCGTCGTCCTGGCGTTCATCATGCTGCCGATCATCATCCGGTCGACGGAGGAGATGCTGAAGCTCGTGCCCGGATCGCTCCGCGAGGGTTCGCTGGCGCTCGGCGCACCCGAGTGGCGCACGACCCTGAGGGTGATGCTCCCGGCGGCCGTGAGCGGGATCGTGACCGGCCTGATGCTGGCCATCGCGCGGGCCGCTGGCGAGGCTGCCCCGATGTTGTTCACCGCGTTCGGCAATCCGTTCATGAGCGTCGACCTGAGCGAGCCCATCGCGACGCTGCCGCACACGATCTACGTCTACGCGATCTCACCCTACGAGGACTGGAAGGCCAAGGCCTGGGGCACTGCCCTCGTCCTGATCGTCCTCGTCCTCGTCCTGAACATCGCGGCTCGGTCCGTCGTCGGCTGGCGCTCGCGGCGGATGGGAGGAGTCCGCACGTGAGCAAGGAGCCCGAGATGTCCGTCGCTTCCCCAGCCCAACCCATGCGACACGACCACTGCTCCGACGGTCTCGGCCCCGGGTGGTGACGGCCGGGGCCCTGTCCCC
Organism: uncultured Chloroflexia bacterium; assembly: GCA_963708065.1. Classification (GTDB taxonomy): domain Bacteria; phylum Chloroflexota; class Limnocylindria; order Limnocylindrales; family CSP1-4; genus Chersky-267. The sequence goes on along the minus strand of CAVPRZ010000006.1, from coordinate 137,338 downwards.
GTTCCCCCACCGCCGAAGATCGCGATCCGCGACCTCAGCGTGTTCTACGGCAAGTTCCGTGCGGTCAAGGACGTGGGGCTCGACGTGGCGGCCAATCGGGTGACCGCCATCATCGGCCCGTCCGGGTGCGGCAAGTCGACCATGCTGCGCACGCTCAACCGGATGACCGATCTCGTGCCGGATGCGCGCGCGACTGGAGAGGTGATCCTCGACGGGCAGAACATCCTCGACCAGGGGATCGACGTGGTCGAGATCCGCCGCCGGGTCGGCATGGTCTTCCAGCGCCCGAACCCGTTCCCGAAGTCGATCTTCGACAACGTCGCCTACGGCCCCCGGCTGTACGGAATCCGCGGTCGCGAGCTCCAGGAGATCGTCGAGCGGACACTTCACGCCGCAGCTCTCTGGGACGAGGTCAAGGACAAGCTCAAGCAGTCGGCGCTCGCACTGTCGGGCGGCCAGCAGCAGCGGGTCTGCATCGCCCGGGCAATGGCGGTCGAACCCGAGATCATCCTGATGGATGAGCCGTGCTCGGCCCTGGACCCGATCGCCACGCTCCGGATCGAAGAGCTGATCGGCCAGCTCCGCGAGAGCTACACGATCGTCATCGTCACCCACAACATGCAGCAGGCGTCGCGGGTGAGCGACACGACGGCCTTCTTCACGATGGCCGAGGACCGGGCCGGCTACCTCGTGGAGATCGGCGAAACGAGTCAGATCTTCACGATGCCGCGCGAGCAGCTGACCGAGGACTACGTGTCCGGTCGGTTCGGCTGAGGGAGGCTGATCAATGACATCCGAACAGAGTCCCACCGGACCGGGCGCCACCGTGGAGGACGAGGCGGAGGCGGTGCTCGCCGAGGGCCGCCCACCCATCCGGCCGGTCCTCGACCGAGGGGAACGAGAGATCAAGGATGCGGTCCTGCGGATGGGCGTCCTCGTCGAGGACCAGATCCTGGCGGCGCTCGACGCGCTGGTCCATCACGACGCCGAGGCCGCGCTGAAGGTCATCCAGGATGACCGACGGATCAACGAGGCGCAGTTCCACCTCTCGTCGCTCATCGCCACGGTGATCGCCACCCAGCAGCCGGTCGCCCGCGACCTGCGCTTCCTGCTGTCGCTCGATCACGTGACGTACGAGCTGGAGCGGATGGGCGACCACGCAGCGTCGGTCGCCAAGCAGGCCCGCAAGCTCGCCCCGTTCCCACCGCCCGGAACGTACGGCGAGCTCCAGGAGATGGCCCGCCTGACGGCATCGCTGGTGCGAGGCATCCTCGGGGCGCTCGTCGACATCGACGAGGTCGAGGCGCGCAAGGTCGCGGTCCGGGACGACGACGTCGATCGGCTCTACCACCAGACATTCGACAAGACGCTGGCCGTCATGCGGGCCGATCCAGCCAACGTCGATCCCGGCACCCGGATCCTGTTCGCCGCCCACTACCTCGAGCGGATCGGTGACCGGGTGACGAACATCGCCGAGGACATCGTGTTCCTCGCGACCGGTGAGATCGAGGACCTCAACCCGTAGTCCGGTGAGCGCCCAGACGGGGCCCCTTGACCTTCGAGCCACTTGAAGGTGTAGCGTCAGCGACGTGAACATCTCGGACGTCGCCGAGCGCTCCGGCCTCACGACCTCGGCGATCCGCTGGTACGAGTCGATCGGGGCGATCCCGCCGGCCGCCCGCGGAGCGAACGGCTACCGCGCCTACGACGCCGAGGATGTCGCCCGGCTCCGACTCGTCGTCAGCCTCCGCCGGATCGGCCTCGGTCCGCTCGAGGCTGGACGGCTGGCCCACCTGTGCCTCGAGCGCGGCGCCGTCGACCTGGACCTCGCGCCGATCATCGCCGAGCAGAGGGCGGCGATCACGGCGCGTCGGGCCGAGCTCGATCGCCTCGACGACGAGCTGATGGACCTCGAGCTCACCATCGCCGCCGCGGATCGGCTCCGCGCAACCGGGAGGACAGCCGCCATGACCGACACGCCGATCCGGGTCCTGTTCGTCTGCACCGGGAACTCGGCCCGGAGCCAGATCGCGGAGGCGCTCCTGGAGCGGATCGGTGGCCCCGACTTCAAGGTCGAATCGGCTGGGACGGAGCCGAAGGGGGTGAACCCGCTGACGGTCCGGGTCCTCGCCGAGTCGGGGATCGACTGGTCGGCCGCGACGAGCAAGTCGGTCGGGGCCTTCGTCGATCGCGAGTTCGACTACGTCATCACCGTCTGCGACCGGGCTCGGCAGTCCTGCCCCGTCTTCCCGGGGTCGTACGACGCGCTCCACTGGGGGCTGGAGGATCCGGCCGAGGTCGAGGGGACCGACGAGGAGCGCATGGCCGCCTTCCGACGCACGTACCGGGAGCTGGTCCAGCGGATCCGCCCGTTCGTCGAGGTCGCGCTGCGCTCCGCTGGCCGGAGCCGCAAAGCGACCGTCGCGGAGTGACCCTTCGCTCGCTCGGGGCGTCCGTCGCGGCCTGACGCCGCCTGGGCGTTTGCGCCGGGTTGGACGTTGGCCTCACACTGGCCGCGATGGCCTCGATCGCCCTGCATCTCCTCCGCCACGGCCACGCCGGCGACCCGCTGAAGTGGGAAGGTGACGACGCCGTGCGGCCGCTGTCGGCGAAGGGTCGCGCCCAGGCGGAGCGGCTCGGGACGCACCTGGCCAGGGTCGGCTTCCAGACCGACGCGCTGCTGACCTCGCCGAAGGCGAGGGCGCGCGAGACGGCGGAGCTCGTCGGCCGCCGGCTCGGGGTCAAGGCGGTCGTCGACGATCGGCTGGCCGAGTCCCTCACGATCGTGGCGATCGAGCGGATCCTGGCCGACGCCGGCGATCCGCGCTCGCCGGTCCTCGTCGGTCACGATCCCGACTTCAGCGAGCTGTTGGCGCTCCTCGTCGGCGCAACGGAGCTGCCGATGCGCAAGGGCGCGATCGCCCGGGTGGACCTCGAGCGGCCGGTGACCCCGGCGGCGGGCGTCCTCCGCTGGCTGCTGCCCCCGGAGCTGGTACCGGAGAAGGGCTAGGCCGGCGGAACCGCGCGCACGGCCGTCCGGGTCGCGGTTCGGGCCAGGTCGGCGACGGGAATCAGGCCGCCCGGGACGAGATCGCGGGCGATCGCGGCAAGCCGCCCCGCGGCGTCCGGTGTGAGGCGGTACCAGACCCACGTCCCGCGCCGCTCGCCGACGACGACCCCGGCCTCACGGAGGACCCGCAGGTGATGCGACACGGTCGGCTGGCTGACGTCGCAGCAGGCGCTGAAGTTGCAGGCGCAGACCTCGCTCGAGCCGGCCAGCTGGCGGACGATCGCCAGCCGGGTCGGATCGGCCAGGGCGGCAAGCAGGCGGACGTCGGGATCGATCGGGCGCTTCGGCATGACGCCATGATATCGACTGTCGTCTATATTGACAAGTATCAATATCGGGAGGATGATGTGGTGGACGACCGTCCGACGCACGTCCCGTTCGAGAGCCAACCCAGGAGAGCCTCCGATGCCCGACCTCCAGCCAACCGACGCCGAGCAGATCCACGACGACGTCCGCGCCCGCTATGCCGAGGCCGCCCTCGCGGTCCTCGATCCGACAGCGCCGCCGAGCGCGGCGCTCGCCTCGAACCAGCGCGTCGACGCCTCCACCTGCTGCGGTCCCAGCGCCGGGGACGACGCGTGCTGCTCGCCCGCCGCCGGCGTCGACGTCTTCGGCGCGGAGCTGTACGCCGCCGCCGATCGGGCCGCGCTGCCCGACGCCGCGACCCTGGCCAGCCTCGGCTGCGGCAACCCCACCGCGGTCGCCGAGCTGCGACCCGGCGAGGTCGTGCTCGACCTCGGATCGGGTGGCGGGATCGACGTCCTGCTGTCCGCGCGAAGGGTCGGGCCGACCGGCCGGGCGATCGGGCTGGACATGACGCCCGAGATGCTCGATCTCGCCAGGCGCAACGCGGCCGCAGCCGGCGCGACGAACGTCGAGTTCATCGAGGGGACGATCGAGGCGATCCCGCTCCCGGGTGACAGCGTCGACGTCGTCATCAGCAACTGCGTGATCAACCTCGCCGCGGACAAGTCGGCGGTCCTGGGCGAGATCGCCCGGGTCCTCCGGCCGGGCGGCCGGATGGGCGTGAGCGACATCGTCGCCCGGGACGACCTGAGCCCGGCCGATCGGGCCGAGCGCGGCAGCTACGCCGGCTGCATCGCCGGCGCGCTCTCCTTCGACGAGTACGAGCGTGGCCTCGCGGCCGCCGGTCTCGTCGACGTGTCCGTCCGGCCGACGCACGAGGTCGCCGACGGGATGTTCGCCGCGATCGTCCAGGCGACGAAGCCTGCGCCCGGAGGGAGGTGAGCGCCGATGACGACCGACTGCGAGTGCGGACCCGATTGTCCGTGCGGTCACTGATCACGGCCTGAGACTCGCCAGGTCGGCCGACGCCCTCCGGCTGCCCGGCCGCCGGCTGGCAGGGGCGTCGTCACTTGACGTTCAAGCCACTTGAGGCCGTAGGCTGGTGGAGATGAGCAAGGAAGCGACGCGATGAATGCCCGAGGGCTGCTCGCACGTCTCGAGGACTTCCGGCTCCTGCCGATCTTCGTGGTGGCGAGCATGGCGATCGGGATCGCCATCGGGAACACGTTGTCGATCTCCGACTTCACGCTCACGCCGCCGATCGACGCCCTGAAGGCGATCGCGGCGGGTACGTTCGAGCCGAGCGTCCCCGCACTCATCTCGCTCGGCGTTCCGCTGGGCCTCTTCGCGATGATGTACCCGGCGATGACGAACGTCCGCCTGACCGAGGTCGGCGACGCCTTCCGCTCGCCGCGTCAGCTCGCGGTCGTCCTCTTCTTCAACTTCGCGGTCGCGCCGTTCTTCATGCTGCTCCTGGCGAACGTCTTCGTCGCCGACCCGGAGCTGCGGACCGGGCTCATCCTCTACGGCCTCGCGCCGTGCATCGCGATGGTGATCATCTTCACCTACCTCGCGAAGGGCAACGTCCCGATGGCCCTCGTCTTCGTGGCCCTCAACTCCGTCGTCCAGATGCTCCTGATCCCGGTCTATGCCCGCCTCCTCATCGGGGACGTCAGCTTTGACGTGTCGGTCGTGGCCGAGAGCGTCGTCCTCTACCTCGGGCTGCCGCTCGTCGCCGGCGTCCTCACCCGTCAGCTTGTCGTCCGGCGAGGTGGCGAGTCTGCGATGGACCGGCTCAAGCCAGGGTTGAACGCCCTGTCCATCCTCGGGCTGCTGTTCACCCTCATCGTCATGTTCGCCCTGAAGGGCGACCTGATCCTCCAGCGCCCGCAGATCGTCGTCGAGATGGCGATCCCGATGGCGATCTTCTTCTTCGTGATGTTCAGCGTTGTCTACCTGGTCAGCGCCCGGCTCGGCTTCTCCTACGAGGACGCCGTCGCGGTCTCATTCAACTCGACCGGGCGGGACTTCGAGATCGCCATCGCCATCGCGATCACCGCGTTCTCCCCGACCGTCGCGCTCGCGACCGTCGTGGGGCCGCTCATCGAGGTTCCCGTGATGCTCGCCCTCGTGTGGGGCGCCATGCGCCTGCGCCCGCGGTTCTTTGCCCAGTCCGGGGCCGAGCAGACCCCTGGCGCCAGGGTCGATGTCGGCGCTGGTGCGAACGTCCGCGGCTGAACGAGCGGGACCCGTTCGATCAGTCGCCGGCCGAGACCGGGAACGGGAGCGCGATCGGGTCGCTGGCGTGGCGGCTCCGGCCGTCGGCGTCGAACCGGTCGAGCGCGAGGTCCGAGACGTCGATGAGCTCCGTCCGGCCGCGCAGGAGGAGGTCGGCGGCGACCCGCGACACGCCCGGTCCCCACATCATCCCGTGCCCACCGGGCGAGGCGATCCACAGGCCGTCGACCCGGTCACCCGCCGGCGTGATCGCCGGGCCGAGGATCGGCAGGTGGTCGGGCGTGAAGTCGATCGTCGCCGCCCACGCCCGACGGAGACCGAGCCCGCGGGCCGCCGGGACGAGCGCGTCCAGCCGTCGGCGCATCCGACGCAGGTACGGCCAGTCGATCTCGCGGGCCGGACCGGGCGCCTCGAGCGGGTTGCTCATCCCGAACAGGAGGCCGCCCTCCTCGAGCCGCCAGTAGAGCCCGCGGGCCAGGTCGAAGACCATCGGCAGGCGGTCGACCGTCGAACGCCGGGTGCGGCTCGGTCACCGCGACCTGGTGGCGGACGGCCCCGGCCGGGATCCGCAGGCCGGCCAGCCGGCCGACCTCGCGGAGCGTCGGACCACCGGTGAGCAGGACCCGTTCGGTGGCGATCGGTCCCGCCGATGTGTCCACCCCGACGACCCGGCCCCGCTCGATCCGGACGCCGGTCAGGGCGGTCCGCTCGCGCAAGTCGACCCCCGCCCGCTGCATCGCCAGCGAGTAGGCGCGGACGTTGCGCGGCGGATCGATCGCGCCATCGGTCGCGATGTAGCTGCCGCCGCGGTGTCCTTCGGGGCTGAGGGTCGGGTTCTCGACGCACGCCTCGGCGGCGCTCAGCCAGCGGACCGGCAGCCCCTCGGCCCGCTGCATCCGGACGCGGGCGCGACCGTCGCGCTCGTCGCGGGCGGTGATGGCGATGATCAGGTAGCCGAGCTCGCGGAAGCCGGAGTCCGTGCCGTAGCGCGCCGCCTGGCCGTTGTAGAAGTCGATCGTCCAGCGACCGAGCGCGACCGTGGTCGGGGTGCCGCCCTGGGCCCGGACGATCCCGGCGGCACGGCTGCTCGCTCCGCTCCCGGCGAGTCCGCGCTCGAGGACGACGACACGCCCGGCGCCGTCCTCGGTCAGGAACGTCGCCGCCCAGCCACCGATCGTGCCCGCCCCGACGACCACGACGTCGGCCCGATCCCGTCCCGCCACCGGCTGCCTCCTGTGTTCCGGAGCGACCCGGTCCCGAGGATAGGAGCGGCCCGCCGCCGCCCGCGCGGGCGTCCCGACCCGTGGGCCGGCCCACCGGCGGCCCGGCGAGCTCACGCCTCGGCAGCGCAAGTCGTGAGCGACGCGGCCCATTAACGGCGCGACGGCTAGCCCGTGAGCGCCTCGCCCTCCACGCAGACGGCCACGACCCCGAGCTCGACGAGTCGCCGGAAGGTCGAGCGTCGGGTAACCGTCCAGGCGGCGACCTGGAGGCCGGCCGCGTGGGCCGCCCGGACGGTCCGGGCGCCCACTGCGCCCACCTCGGCCGATACGCCGATGCAGCCGAGCTCCGTCGCGCTGGCGATCGTGGCCGCCGAGAGGTCCCGCGCGTTGAGCCACCACGGCCAGCCCGGCACGAGCGCTCGGATCCGGGCGATGACTTCGGGATCGAAGCTCGACAGGACCGCGTGGTTCAGCTCCGGTCCGCGCCCGGCGGCCAGGATCTCGACGATCTCGCGCCCGAACGACTCCTTGAGCTCGACGTCGAGGAACGCCCACCGCGGCAGCGCCCCGAGGACGTCCGCGAGTCGAGGTACCCCGAGCGGCTCGAGCTCGGCGGCCGTCAGGTCCGCGACCGCCTTGCGGCGATGCTGGACTCGGAGCAGCGACGCGTCGTGGTTGACGACCGGGACCCCGTCGCTCGACGCACGGATGTCGAACTCGACGCCGTCGCAGCCGGGGACGTCAGTCGCCGCCAGGAGGGCGTCGAGGCCGTTCTCGGTCAGGGTCCGATGGTCGCCGCGGTGCGCGAGGCGGAGGGTGCGCGGTTCGGTCACTCAGCCGATCCGAAGGTGGGCGGCGAGCCCGAGGTGGTCCGACGGGTAGAGCGTCGGGTCGTCGACCGCCGGTCGATCGAAGACGAGCCGGCAATCGTCGACCGCGGCGGCCCCGCGGAGCCAGATGTAGTCGAGGCAGTCCGGTTCCCCGTCGCTATCCATCGCCGGCGCCTGGAGCCCGGACGGCCAGGTCACGGCGGGCTCGGCGCCGTTCGCCTCGACGTGGGCCGAGCGGAAGCCGGCAGCCGTCATCCGGGCGTAGGCCGGCTCGCGTGGATCGGCATTGAAGTCGCCGACGACGACCTGGGCATCGGCGGCAGGCGCCCCGTCGAGCCAGGCGATGATGGCCTCGGCCTGGCGGTCCCGCTCGGCGGTCGCCGGGACCTCGTGGTGGAGGTGGGTGACGGCGAACACGAGGCTCGCCCCGTTGGGCAGCTCGAGCCGGACCCGGTGGGCCGCCCGCTCGAGGCCGAGGTCGAGCCGGTCGCGGTCGGTCGGCTCGAGGTCCGCCCGGACGAGCATCGAGTTGCCGTACTCGGGTCGTCCGGCCCAGCCCCGGATCGCCCGGTACTCGCCCGCCCCGGCGGCGCCGATGACCCGGTCCTGCTGGAGCACGTAGACGACCTCCTGGAGCCCCATGAGATCGGGCTGGAGCGCCGCGAAGTCGGCCAGCAGGAGCGGCAGCCGCTCGTCCCAGCGGTCCGCCAGGTTGAGGATGTTGAGCGTGGCGACGTGGAGGCGATCCATCGCTCAGGCCGCGTCCGGGACGAGGATCGGCAGGGCGAACGAGAACGTCGACCCCTGGCCCTCCTCCGACTCGACCCGGATCCGGCCGCCGTGGGCCTCGACCACGTGGCGGGCGATCGCCAGGCCAAGCCCGGTCCCCCCACCACGGCGGCGAGCCTTGTCGGCCTTGTAGAAGCGTTCGAAGATCCGGGCCTGGTCGGCCTTCGGGATCCCGATCCCATGGTCCTCGACCGACACCACGACCTCCCCGTCTGTCGGGGCGACCCGGACGACGACTTCCCCGCCGTCGGGGCTGAACTTGACCGCATTGTGGAGCAGATTGACGAGGACCTGCCCCAGGCGGTCCTCAGCCCCGCGGACCGGCGGCACGACCTCGGGGACCTCCGTCCGCAGCTCGACCCCCTGTCGCTCGGCGAACAGCCGGAGTCGCTCGACCGAGGCGACCGCGAGACGTCCGAGGTCGACTTCGTCGAGCATGACCAGCGGGCCGCCCCCTTCGATCCTCGACAGGTCGAGCAGCTCCTCCATCATCTGGACGAGATGGTCGGTCTCCACCTCGATCTTCCCGATCCGGTCGCGCATGCGTGGCGGGATCGCCTCACCGGCGCCGTCGGCCTCCCGGACGAGCGTCTCGGCAAGCAGGCTCACCGTCGTCAGAGGCGTCCGCAGCTCGTGTGACAGGTTGTCAATGAACTCCGCCCGGATCCGCTGCAGCCGGCGGAGCTCGGACACGTCCTCCATTACGAGCCAGGTGCCGCGAACCGGCGATCGGCGAGCCCGAAGCAGGAGGGTCGGACCGTCTTCTCGGCGAAGCGTGAGCTCGCCACCTGCTGTGCCCGAGTCGCGAGCCGTTCCGACGATTCCCTCGATCGTCGGATCGATGAACGCCTCGAGCGCCGTCAGGCCGATCAGCGACCCCGCCGGCCGGCCGAGGAACTGATGGGCGGCCGGGTTCGCGAACCCGACGAGACCGTCCTCGCCGAGCTGGACGATTCCGACCCCGGTGCCATCGAGCAGGGCCATGCGGTCACGCTCCATGAGTCTGGTCGCGGTCTCGGCGGCCGTGGCACGGTCGGCGAGCCGTCGGATCTCGCGCTCAACGTCGAGGCCGGCAGGGTCGCCAGCCCCGTCTGGCGCACCGGTCGTCGACCCCAGGAGCGTCCGGATCCGGACCAGTTCCCGGCCCCGACCGACCGCCCGGCCGATCACCACGGCCAACAGGATTACCTCGATCAGCACGAGTCCGAGGAGCACCACGTCCACGGATGGAGCATCTCACAGCGAGCCGGCGCGAACCTGATCTGTGCACGGCGGCCACGGCTCATCGCCGAGCCGGGCGGAAGCGAGGCCTAGCCGGGCACCCCCGCGCCGGTCAGCCAGGCCTCGACGTCGGCAAGCGGGCGGATCGTCCGCTCGCCGGTCGCCCGCTCGGTGACCTCGGCCCCGCCGGCGGCCAGCGAGCGCGGGCTGATCGTCACGATCCAGGGCATCCCGAGCAGCTCGGCGTCGGTGAACTTGACCCCGGGCGACTCGTCGCGGTCGTCCCAGAGCAGCTCCCGGCCGGCGCCGGCGGCAGCGTCGTGGAGTCCCTGTGCGACTGCGTCGACCCGCGGCTCCTTCGCTCCCCCGATCGACACGAGGTGGGCCGGATAGGGGGCGACCTCGGCCGGCCAGACGATCCCCTTCTCGTCGTGGTGGGCCTCGACGATGCAGGCGACGTTACGCCCGAGCCCGATCCCGTACGAGCCCATCACGACCGGGTGCTCCTTGCCGTCCTCGCCGAGGTAGTGGGCCCCGATCGACTCGGCGAAGTCGGTCCCGAGCTTGAAGATGTTGCCGACCTCGATCCCGTTGCGCAGCCTGACCGGCGACCCGCAGTTCGGGCAGGGATCGCCCTCGCGGGCGCTGGCGATGTCGGCGACGACGTCGGGAGTGAAGTCGCGCGGGACGTTGACGTTGCGGACGTGCCAGCCGACCCGGTTCGCGCCGGCGACGAGATTCGGCGAGCGGAGGACGAGGTCGTCGACCACGACGACCGCGTCGCGGGCGCCGATCGGCGAGCCGTAGCCGGCCTCCATTCCGCGGGCCTTGATCTCGTCGACCTGGGCCGGCCGGAGTCCGCCGACCGCCTTGACCGCGTTGGCCAGCTTCGTCTCCTCGACGTCGTAGTCGCCGCGGACGATCGCGACGACGAACCGGCCGTCGCCGGCGACGAAGAAGGCGGCCTTGGCCGTCCGGCTCTCGGGCACCCCGAGGAACCGGGCCAGGGCGGCGATCGTCGTCGCATCCGGCGTCTCGACGTCCTCGGCCGGGAGCGCCTCCTCGGCCGGCGGCTCGGGCTTGCCGACCGTCGCGATCTGGCGGTTCTCGGCGTAGCCGCAGGCGTCGCACAGGACGAGGGTGTCCTCGCCGAACTCGTTGAGGACCATGAACTCGTGGGCCTTCGTCCCGCCCATGATCCCGACGTCGGCGCCGACCGCGACAGTCTCGAGCCCGAGCCGGGCAAAGATCCGCTCGTACGCCTCGTAGTGCAGGCGGTAGGCCCGGTCGAGCCCCTCCCAGTCGCGATCGCAGCTGTACGAGTCCTTCATGACGAACTCGCGGACCCGGATGAGCCCGCCGCGCGAGCGCGGCTCGTCGCGGAACTTGGTCTGGAAGTGGTAGACGATGATCGGCAGCTGGCGATAGCTCCGGACGATGTCCCGCAGGAGGAGTCGCGACGACCTCCTCGTGGGTCATCGCCAGGACCATCTCGCGCTCGGTGCGGTCCTTGAACCGGACGAGCTCGGGTCCGATCTTGAAGTACCGGCCGCTCTGCTTCCACACGTCGGCCGGGTGGACGACCGGCATCTCCATCTCCTGGCCGCCGATCCGGTCGATCTCCTCGCGGATGACCTGCTCGACCCGCTTCGTCACCCGGAACCCGAGCGGCAGGAGGCTGTAGATCCCGGCCCCGAGCTGGCGGACGTAGCCGGCCCGGACAAGGAGACGATGCGACGGCATCTCGGCCTCGGCCGGGTCGTCACGGAGCGAGGTGAAGAACAGCTGGCTCAGGCGCATGGCCGACAGGATAGGGCCGCCCGCGGGGCCGCGTGGGGCCGCTTGTAGAGCTCAGGTCGGGCGGCGGAACACGTACCCGACGCCGCGGACCGTGTGGAGGAAGGCGGGGCTCCCTGGATCCGCCTCGATCCGGCTGCGCAGCCAGTGGACGTGGACGTCCACCGTCCGGGTCTCGCCGGCGTAGTCGTAGCCCCAGACGTGCTCGAGGAGCTGGTCGCGGGTGAAGACCTGGCCCGGATGGCGGATGAGGAACGCGAGCAGCTCGAAGGCCTTCGGCTTGACCGGCACGTTCCGGCCGTCGCGCAGGATCCGGTGTCCGGCAAGGTCCACCTGGACCGGTCCGAGGTCGATCGCCGCCGGCGGCTCGCTCTCGACGACGCCCCGCTCCGTCCGCCGGAGGAGGGCCCGGATCCGGGCGATGAGCTCGCGCAGGCTGAACGGCTTCGTGACGTAGTCGTCGGCGCCGAGCTCGAGCCCGACGACCTTGTCGACCTCGGAGTCCTTGGCCGTGAGCATGAGGATCGGCACCGGCGATTCGGCCCGCACGATCCGGCATACCTCGACCCCGGACAGCTCGGGCAGCATGAGGTCGAGGACGATCAGGTCGGGGCGCTCGGCGCGGAAGCGGGTGAGGGCCTCGCGGCCGTCGGCCGCGGTGACGACGGTGAACCCCTCCGCCTCGAGCCCATCGGCCAGCGTCTCGCGCAGGGTGGGCTCGTCGTCGACGACGAGGATCGTGCGTGCCATCGACACCGATGGTAGCGGTCCGCGGTTAACACGGAGTCAACGGCCGGTCCCGTGGTGCCCCGGCGCGCCGGCCCCGAGCAGGGCCCCCGCCGAGCGAACCGTCGGCGTGATGACGGTCAACCCGCGGGGGTTCCTCCGGCGAGTCCGCTGACCTCGGGCTCCCCGAGCGCGGCGATCGCCGCGTCCAGCCGGGCGAGCGTCCGTTCCCGACCGAGCGCGACGAGCGTGTCGAACAGCGGTGGCGTCGCCGTCCGCCCGGTGACGGCCACCCGGATCGCCATGAACAGGTCGCCGGCCTTCCAGCCCCGCTCCTCGGCCAGCCGGCGAAGGATCGGCTCCAGCTCGTCGGCCTCGAAGACGACGGAGTCCAGGGTCGCGATCGCGTCCCGCGCGGCCACCAGCCCGACGAGCGTCGTCGCCGCGTCCCAGCGCTTCGGGACGAGGAGCGCCGGGTCGATCTCGAGCCGGTCGACGAACAGGAAGCCGATGAGGTCGCCGATCGCGCCGAGGACGGGCAGGCGCTCCTGGACGAGCGGGACGAGCGCGCGGATCTCGTCGTCGGTCGGTCGCCGGTCGATCCTGCCGGCCGCCGCCTCGGCGTCGAGGAACGGGCCGAGCCGGTCGACCAGCTCGTCCGGCGGGAGCCGCCGGATCCACTGGCCGTTGAGCCACTCGAGCCGCTCACGGTCGAACACCGCCCCGCCCTTGTGGACGGCTCCGAGCTCGAACCGGGCGATGATCTCGTCGAGCCCGAGGACCTCCTCCTCGGTGCCCGTCGCCCAGCCGAGCAGGGCCAGGTAGTTGACGAGCCCCTCCCGGATGAACCCCTCCGCGATGTAGTCCGCCGACCGCCGTCTGGCTCATCCGCTTGCTCATCTTCGTCCGGTCGGGGTTGAGGATGAGCGGCAGGTGGGCGAACGCGGGTACCGGCTCGCCGAGACCGCGGTAGATGAGGATCTGCTTGGGCGTGTTGCTCACGTGGTCCTCGCCCCGGATGACGTGGCTGATCCGCATCGCCGCGTCGTCCACTGCGACCACGAAGTTGTAGAGCGGGGTTCCGTCGGCCCGGACGATGACGAAGTCCCCGCCGAGGTTGGCGACGTCGATCTCGACGTGACCTCGAATGATGTCGTCGAACCCGACCGCGCCCTCGCCGACCCGGAGCCGGAGGGTCGGCTGGCGGCCCTCGGCCTCGAACGCCGCCCGCGCGGCGCCAGTCAGCCGGGCGCACCGGCCGCTGTAGCGCGGCGGCTGGTGGAGCGCCTCGAGCCGCTTCCGCTCCGTATCGAGCTCCTCCGCGGTGCAGTAGCAGGGATAGGCGAGATCGGCCGCGACGAGCCGCTCGGCGGCCGCCGCGTAGAGTGGCAGCCGCTTCATCTGGCGGTACGGCGCGTACGGGCCGCGGGCGTCCTCGCCAGCCACCCCCGGCCCCTCGTCCCAGACCAGCCCGAGCCAGTGCAGCCCGTCGAGGATGTCCTTCTCGTAGGCCAGCGACGAGCGGGCCACGTCCGTGTCCTCGAGCCGCAGGATGAACGTCCCGCCGACGTGGCGGGCGAACAGGAAGTTGAACAGGGCCGTCCGGGCGGTGCCGATGTGGAGCGGCCCGGTCGGGCTCGGAGCGATCCGCACCCGGACGTCGCTCGAGGGGGCGGGACCGGTCATCTTCAAATGGTAGCCGCCGCGGGGGTTCAGGCGGACGTCCGGTTGTAGACGATGTCCGACAGCGCGGGGAACGGCCGCGGGCTGAAGACTGCCTCGATCGGGAGGCCGAAGTAGTCGGCGATCGCAAACGCCAGGAGCAGGCTCGGGTTGTACTCGCCTCGTTCGAGGTAGCCGATCGTCTGGTAGTTCGCGCCGACGGCGTCGGCGAGTTCCTGGCGACTGAGGCCACGTTCAGCGCGCAGGACGGCCAGCCGGTTATGGAGCGTGGGCTCGGTCCGCTTGCCAGTCATCGCACCGTGCCGAGCGGCTCGGGGACCGGTTCGGGTTCCGTCCACGCCACCACGGCCGACGGGAGGAGGACCGCGTAGAGGATGGCTCCGAGGAGGAACGGCAGGACGATGTCGAACGACAGCGCTACCGGATGACCGGCAAGCTGCGGAAGGAACCCGAGCAGGGCGAGACCGGCCACGACGAGCACGACGAAGATCCGGAAGCTCTGCAGGTACGCCCGATCCCGGACCTGGACCTGACGCTCGTCGAGCCGATCGTCAGGGGCCTGCGCAAGGCTGGCCCGGAAGCGATACAGGAACAGCCAGGCGACGAGGGTCACGATGCCCAGCCCGCCGACGATCAGGCCCCGGATGCCGCCTTCCATGTAGACATAGCCCTGCTCAAGTCCGAACGCTGCATAGAGCGTCGCGGCGACGCCCAGCGACGCGAAGATGACCAGGATGCGACGGCCCTCGCGGCTGAACTCGTGGCCCCGATCGGTGGTCGACCGATTGCCGGGAACCCCACGCAGTCCAGCCATCAGTCGGCGTCCATCGGGAGGTCGGGCTCGAGCCAGGCAAGCGCGGCGATCGGCAGCAGCGGGATGAGCGTTCCCACGCTGATCGCCACGGCCGACATCAGGTTCCCGTCGAGCGTCACCGTCCGATCCAGACCGAGGACGAGGACAGCGGGAATGGCGACTCCGACCACGACGGCCGTCGCAAGCACGCCGTAGCTGACGACCCAGGCCTGGTCGCGGAGCCGGCGCTGACGCTCGTCGAGCTCCGCGTTGCCAAGCTCCGCCCGATCGCGGACGAACCGGTACAGGACGATCGCGCCGACGGCGGTCATGCCGATCAGCACGAACGAGATCGGGCCCCAGACGACGTTTGGCACCGACGTCCCCAGCCAGAACGAGGACCAGGCGTACATCGCAGGCAGCCCGCACAGGGTCGCCACGGCGACGATCCGACGATTCCGTTGGGACAGACGGTCGATACGGCCCGTTCGTGGGTGGGACGTCGAGGCGGGCATCATCGGTGCATCCTTCCTACATTCCTTTTCTCTGATGTACGGAACGTAGTATAGATACAACACTCTGTCAAGAGGGAAGACGCGGCGATCTTCGGCTTGGCCGGGAGGAGGGAGCCCGTCTCGGAGCCGACTGCCTCGTGTCCGGCGCGATCAGCCGGTCGCGCTCGGCGGGACCCGATGGAACAGGGATGGGTCGGCCTCGCCCGGGAGGACCCGGATGAGGGCCGCGGGCCGCAGGCCCGAGCGTCGCCCGGCCGCGCGGTCCATCGAGGGTCAGCGAATCGAGCGACTCCGAGCGGGCGAGGATCGTCACGTGGGCACCGGGGGTCAGCGCCCGCGCCTCGAGGTACGACAGCAGGCCCGGGTCCTCCTCGGCCTCCTCGGTGATCCGGTAGATCGTCGCCCGCTCGCCGGCCTCGACCGCGCTGAGCAGCTGGCCGGCGGGACGACGCCGCGCCGTCGCCGCGTCGATCGGGTTGCCGTGGGGGCATGTCTCGGGGTGACCGAGCATCTCGTCGAGCCGGGCCTCGACCCGCGGCGAGATCGCGCCCTGGAGACGCGCCGCCTCCTCGTCCGATTCGGCCCAGCCCAGGCCGACGACCGCCGTGAGCAGCCACTCCAGCAGGGCGTGCCGGCGGAAGATGCCGTCGGCGGCGGCGCGACCGGCCTCGGTCAGGACCAGCTCACGACCCGCGGTCCCGCCGACCTGGGTGACGAGCCCGTCGGTGCCGAGCCGGCGGAACATCTCGCTGGCCGCCTGGGTGCTGACCCCGAGGTGGCGACCGACCTGCGCCGCGGTGACCCGGTTCCCGTCCACGGCCATGATCCGGAGCGCCAGCAGGTACTCCTGGGCGGCGCCCGAGATCTCGTTGGGGTGATCGGTCCGACGGCTCACCCGCTCATCGTACGCGGCGGCCACGCCACGGCGGGAGGTCGACCCGACCGCTCAGGGCGAGCGCGATCCCGGCCAGCCAGGCCGCGACGAGCACGACGGCCAGGGCGGCGGCAGTGCCCGCCCGGGTCTGGGCCCCACCGATCACCAGCAGGACCGGGGTCGCCACGAGCCCGACGCCGAGGAACGCCATCGAGCCGACGGCGGCGATCGCGCCCAGTCTCGGCACGACCGCCAGCAGTCCGATGATCAGGAGATGGACGGGCCAGATTCCAGCCCGCAGCGGGTCAGAGCAGACCGTCGCGACCCCATCGCAAGCCGGCACGGCATCACTTGCCGCGGCCAGCGCCACGCCGAGCGGGATCCAGCCGAGGACGGCCAGGCCGATCCGGCCGGCGGGCGTCGAGGCGAAGCGGGCCAGCCCCGCCGGCGGCGCGACGGTCGCGTGGAGGCCCGGGGCCGCGGCGCTGCCGCCTCCAGTCGGTGGTCGGGGCGGAGGTGCGGACCGCGACGGCGTGGCCGACCGTGGCGGACCGGCCGGGGCTGCCGAGGCCACGTCGCGGCCCCGGGATGTCCAGCTCGCGGGGTCAGGCTCTCCGCCATCGACACCGGGCCGGCCGGTCCAGTCTGGGGATCGGGCTTCTCCACCCGTGGTGGCACCTGCGGCTTCAGTCGAGGTGGCGGACGAGGTGGCCGACCCCCTGGCCGACGTTCCAGCCGACTCGCCGGCCGATGCGGCGCCGCGCTCCCCGGCGGGCGCCGCCGGCTCCCCGGGTCCGTCGCCCGCCCCAGCCGGATCGGACGCCTCGTCCGTCCCGTCGATCCCGTCGCCGGCCGGCTCGCCGGCCCGGGCGGAGGCGCTCGCGCGTCGCGATCGGGCAAGGTACTCGGGGCCATGCTTCCGCGGGTCGGCGTACTCCTTGGGGTTGAGCGTCCAGTACGTGCCGCTCCCGGCCCCGTACCAGGTCGCTCCCTCCCAGGGTGGCGTGAACGGTTCGGTCTCGACGCCGTCGTAGCTGGTCGACCCGATCGTCGCCTTGCGCCGCCGGGTCGACCGACCGCCCGGACGCGGCATCGCCGGAGGCGAGGGCGTCGAGGCCCTGTCGAGTCGCCGGATGACGGGCGGGCCGGTCCGCCAGGTGCGCCGGCCGCGGGTCCTGCCGTGGCTCCGGTCGCACCCCGGCGGGCCCTGGCCCGGTAGGCGTCCCTGGTGGCCCGGGCTCGTGCGGCGTCGGCCTGCCACGGCGGAGGGGGTGGCCCCGACGGGCGCGCGGCCGTCCCACCGCGGCCCGTTCTCGGCCGGCCCGGTTCGTCGACGAGCGCCTCGTACGCCGCCTGGATCGCGAGGAACCGGGCGACGGCCCGCTCACCGGCCGAGTCCGGGTGGTACAGCTTGGCCAGCTGCCGGTAGGCGCGCTTGATCTCCGCCTGGCTCGCCCCCGGGGCCAGGCCGAGCGTCCGGTAGGGGTCGATCGCGGTCATCGCTGGTGACGATACGGCGTCAGGCCGAGATCCGGTGCGAGCGGGTCGGGTGCGCCGGCGGAACGCGCACGGGATCGACCCGTCAGCCGATCAGCTCGCCGACCGGCGCGAGCTCGAACTCGGGGATCGCCTCGGCGCCGATCCGCCCGTGCGGGTCGACCGTGAGCGGACGGTGGTACCGGGCGAGCTGGCGGAGCGGGCCGCCGTCGAGGGCGCCCGCCTGGCGAAGGGCTTCGATCGTGGCGGCCCACGTCCCGCGGTCGTACCCGTCACCGTCCTCGATCTTGAGCGCCATCCCGGTCGCGCCGCCCGGTCGTCGCCCGTCGCCGGATGGGCTGCCGGGCAGGATTGCGAGGCCGCGCAGCGCCTCCATCCCGCCCTTGCTGATGATCCCGCCGGGAACCGCCTGCATCACGGCGGTGTCGAGCCGGTCCCGGCTGCCCCCGACCATCTCCGGGTGGGCGAGCATCGCGTCGCGGATGGTCCGCAGGCCCGGGCCCAGGGCCCGGCGCGGATCGGACGACGGGACGGCGTCCGGATCGGCCAGGAGGGCATAGGCGCGGGCGACTTCGTGGAGCGAGAAGGCGTAGGTCGGGATCCCGCAACCGTCGATCGCCATCCGCAGCCGGTCGGGACGGGTCCCGAATACGGCGGCGACCGCCGTCCGGTAGGCGAGCTGCACCGGATGCTCATCGAGCCAGTAGTCCTCGAACGGCCAGCCGTTGAGCCGGCACAGCAGGATGAGCGCCGAGTGCTGGCCGGAGCACATGTGGCGGATCGGACCGGCCTTCTCGCCATCCCGGGCGAGCCGGGCCGCGGTCAACGCGTCGAGCGGCATCCCCTCCGAGCCGCAGGCCAGGACGGTCTGGCTGATCCCGGCTCGCCGGTAGATCCCCTGGAGCGTTCGGACGTGGACGTCCTCGCCGGAGTGCGAGCTGGCCATGATCGCGATCTCGGGTGTCGTCAGCTGGAAGGCCTCGATCCCGCCGGCCTGGACGAGCGCGAGCAGCCCGAACGGCTTCACGCACGAGCGGAGCGTCACGACCCGGTCCGGGTCGCCGATCAGCCGGACGATCCGGCCGGCCGCGTCGACCTCGACGACGTCGCCGCGGTGGACGCTCTCGACGATCCCGTTGCGCGTCTGGCGGACGAGGATCGGCGGGGCGGACCGCCGGACCGGGGCGGCGACGCGGCCGGCGGAGGTCCTCGGGCGGGGGGCGGAACGCGTGGCGGTCACGTCTGGCTGTCGATCCTCTCCGGCACGGGACGCGGAAGGCGAGGATACCGCGCGAGACTCCGGTTGACGACGCCCGGATGACAGCCAGCGAGCAGACTGGCCGCGTCGGACGCCCCGGGGTCTGGCATGTGCAGGAGATCAGCGATGGGTCGGTCTCGACTCGCTCAGCCGACTGTGCGGTACGTGATCCGACGTTGACGGATGGTCGGTCATAGATCCTGTTATTGGCGAGTGTTCCTCGACGATGAGGGTCACGACATCGAGCTGGAGCCCGAGAGTGCCTGGACTGCCGTTCCGCGTACGTTCTGGGTGGATGGCGTTCGATACAGCCTCGGGAACAGGTTCCAACGTTCGGCACAGGCAGTGTTCGAACTGGCCGGGCGACCGGCCACCCTCGAGTATCGCGTCGACCGGCCCACGTTCCGGGCGGGACTGAGGACCGCCTTTGGCGGCGAGCTGCGCAACCTGCCCGCCATCTTCATCGCGTACGCCCTGGGAGGGTCGGGCGTGGGAGGTGGTGCGGTCGGTGCCTCCGCTGCCGGGTCGGCCACGTACCACGTGTCCTACGAGCTGGTGGTGGCAGGGCAGGCTCAGGGAACCTGGGTCCTCAGCCACCAGGGCGACGCCAGCGAGTGGACGTTCCTGCCCCCGGGAGCGACCTGGCGATCGAAGCCGCCTGCTCCTGAACACGTGCCGCAGGTCGCCCGCGGGCTTGTTCTAGGCGCACGAACCCGACGGGCCCTCGCCTGGTCAGCCGCTCTCGCACTCGTGAGCTACGGTGTCCTGTCATTGTCCGTGGTCGTCCTCATCGCACAGGCCGTCGACGAGAGCAGACGTGGTCCAGATCCAGAGCTGGGCATGACTGCCGTCGGTATGACCCTGCTGTCCCTGGTCGGGTGGCTGGTCGTCACGACCTGTCTGAATTGAGCTCGCCTCCTGGCACCCCGATCGATGCGCTTCGGCGAGCTCCTTGGGCTGGCGGCACTCGCCTTCGGCGCGGGAGCCATCATTGGCATGCTCCTGGAGCTGCTTGGTGGTAGCGACGGGTCCTTCGGCGCCATCGAGACCGTCGTGGGCGGCACGATCGACGTACTCGTCGTCGTCATCGTATTCGGCTACCCGTGTGCCCTTGCGAACGCGGCCTGGGCAGCCGCAGCCGGACGCTCGCCGTGGTCCTGGGCTGGTCCATCGATCGGAGTCAGCCCGCCAGCCCTAGCCGGGCTGGTGGTTGGTTCCCTGGTATTCCGGTCGATCTCCTAGCGGTCGAGCTCGTGGTCCCACGCGCGGCGAGGCCGATGCTACGATGCCCGCGACCCGCCGCGATCGACCCGGGAGGACCACGGTGTCGCAGTCCGCACCCGCCAGGGCCTGGCCAAGCCTCCACGTGTCGAACCACCCGGCCGTCCTCCACAAGGTGGCCATCCTGCGGAGCGCGACGACCGAGCCCAAGAAGTTCCGCGAGATCGTCCGCGAGCTGTCGTGGCTGCTCGGCCACGAGGCGCTCGCCGACGTCCGGGTCCGGCCGATCACCGTCGAGACCCCGCTCGAGACGACCGACGCCTTCGAGCTGGCCGATCGGATCGGCCTGGTCCCGATCCTGCGCGCCGGCCTCGGCATGGTCGACGCGATGCTCGAGCTGATGCCGACCGCCGAGGTCTGGCACCTCGGGCTGTTCCGCGACGAGCGCACGCTCCGACCGGTCGAGTACTACAACAAGCTGCCCGACTCGGCGACCGTCGACCTGTGCCTGATCCTCGATCCGATGCTGGCCACCGGCGGCTCGGCGACCGCGGCGATCGAGGTCCTCAAGCGCTGGGGCGCCTCACGGATCAAGCTCATCAACATCATCGCCGCCCCGGAGGGCGTCGAGGCGGTGACGACCGCCCATCCGGACGTCGAGATCCACTGCGCCGCGCTCGACCGCCAGCTCAACGAGAAGGGCTACATCCTGCCCGGGCTCGGCGACGCGGGCGACCGCCAGTTCGGGACGGGCCACTAGCGCGTCCGGCACGGGCGCACGGCGTCGGCCGCAGGCACGATCAAGGAGACCCAGGTTTGTCGCTCCGAACCACCAGCGACGAGCACCACGCCCGGCTGGTGCCGCATGTCGATCGACTCCTCGTGCTCGCCGACATGATCGGCCGGGTCGAGTGCAGCGCGCTCCACGCCCTGTTCGAGGAGGAGTACCACTTCATCGTCGGCCAGCTCGTCCCGCACATGGAGGCGATCGAGGCGACGCTGTACGACCGGCTCGAGCAGGTGATGGGCGGTCGACACTCGATGGCGCCGATGCGCCAGGAGCACGAGACGGTGTCCCGCCTCGTCGACGAGCTGGGCCGTTACCGTCCCCACGTCGAGGACTGCACGTGGAGCGGCGTCGAGGGGCTGGCCCTGAGGCGGACCCTCTATCGGCTTCACGCGCTCCTCAAGGTCCACCTCGCCGAGGAGGAGCTCTACCTGAGCGTGCTGGACCGGCACCTCACCGACGAGGAGAAAGACCGCCTGGCGCATGGCCTTGACCACGCCATGGCCGAGCCCCTCTAACCGTCCGCGGGCGGATCGTCGGCCTGGCTCCCCGGGGTAGCCACCCACTCGAGGTACCGCGCGTCGAACTCGGCGACGAGCCGCGCCCGCTCCTTCATGACCGCGGCCCACTCGTCGAGGGCGGCGCTGCCTTCCGGCGTGAGCTCGTAGTCGCGCCGGGCGGGTCCCGTCCCGGTCCGCCACGTGGACCGGACCTGGCCCGCCTCCTCGAGGTCGCGGAGCGTGCGGTAGACCTGGCCGACGTCCACTGCGCCGGTGGTGATGCCAAGGTCCGAAAGCTCGCCGACGATTGCGTACCCGTGGGCCGGACCGGCGGCCAGGAGCGCGAGCACGAACGGCTCCATCCAGCGGTGGTGCGGGCCGACCGGGGCCCAGCCGCGGTGGATGGGAATGCCGGCGGCGTCGCGGTCCGAGGCGATCGCCGGCGGCGATGGCAGGTCGCCGCGATCGGCAGCCGTCACCTCGTCCCCTTCGAGCTCGCGGTCGGGCGTGGGCATGTCCAGCCCGAGCATAGACGCTGGCCGGGCGCCGGCGGCGGGCCGGCGGGCCCGGGCGGCGGGCGGTGCCGGCAGTCGGCGTGCGTTGGGACCTAGCCGATCGGGTGCTCGAGGGAAGCCGCGACGAGCTCGCCGACGTCAGCGGCAACGCCGTGGTCGATGATCCGCAGGTACGCCTCTTCCTCGGCCAGATGGACCTTGAGCAGGGCGTACAGCTGGAACATGACCCGCCGGATCGCGAGGGCGTGACCAAGGCTGACCCGGGTTCCCTGGAGCCGCGTCGCCTGCTCGGCGAAGGTCGCGACGAGGCGCCGGATCTCCTCGTGCTCGCGGCGCATCGGGGCCATCGAGTGGCGATTCTGGAACATTCGCTCGAGCTGCGGGTAGACGGCCTGTTCGGCAGCCTGGATGTGCGGCAGCAGGGTCCCGTTGAGGAAGTCGCGCGCCACGATCAGGTCGTCACGCGCGCTGTCGGGGTTGTCGCCGATGAGGGCGTCGGCCAGCGCGGGGAACGCGTCGAGCGACGCCAGGATCCGTGCGTGGTGTTCGTGCCCGACCTGGGGCAGCGTCTGGGTCATGGTTGTGCCTCCCGTGTGAATGCGACAAAGAACAGCGCCACCGGCCGATACACGGCGTGCGCGAGCTTCATGAACGGGGCGAGGATCACGAGCTCCATCGCGACGGCCACGTGGAGCAGGAACACCCAGTAGCCCCAGGTGGGGACACCCGGCAGGTAGAGGGCGAGCTCGATGGCGAACCCGGTGACCCCGGTCACCCAGAGCAGCCCCAGGAGCATCCAGTCGGCGGTGGTGGACGTGGTGACCGCCCGGTTGGCGCCCCGGTAGCGGTCGACGATCAGCCTCGTGGTCCCGTAGACCAGCAGGATCCCGGCGATGGTTCCAAGCAGCCGGACCGGGTACCACAGCGGCACCGGCGTCCCGGTCGCCTTCAGCCCGACCAGGGCAAGGCCGTAGTCGAGCACGGTGGCCGCCAGCAGCCCGAGGAAGCCCCAGACCACGATCGCGTGGACGAACCAGCGGCGACGATAGAGCGGGACCGACGGCTCGTCGACGGCGCACTCCGTGCGGAATCGCCGCTGGCCGAGCGATTCGCGCGCGACCGCGGCCCAGGCCGCTCGGAACGTCCGGCCGAGCGCGGTTCGCCCGCCGAGGACGGCCGACCACCCGACACCCTCGCGCCGGCCGATCGCGCGAGTCATCGTGCCGATGCCGACGAGTCCGGCCAGGACGACGACCACCATGACCCCGATCCCGAGGTCGTGGATGAGCTCGGCCGGGATGAACTCGAAGATCGCGAGCGACTGGCCGTCCATCGGTCCGTGGGCCGAGTACATGAACAGGGCGAACAGGGCCGCCACCAGCACCGCGAGGACGGTGCCCAGGACCGGTCGCGTGTACATCGTCCGGGCGATCCGGGTCCGGTCGTAGCTGGCGATGGCGTAGCGGCGCGCCGCGGCCATGAACTCGCTCGGGTCGGCCTCGGTCGGGCACGTCTCGGAGCACTCGCCGCACTGGTAGCAGGCCCACAGCTCCTTGCTCGAGAGCAGGGCGTCCTTCATGCCCAGCTGCGCGTAGCGGATGATCCGGCGCGGGAAGGTGCCGTCCGACGGACGACAGTGGGCAGCTCGCCGTGCAGGTCCCGCACGAGAAGCAGGCAGCTCACGTCGGCGGCGCCGAACCGGCGGATGTCGGGGTAGAGCCCGAGATCGACGGGCACGGGTGCGGCGGTCATCAGGACACCCGCCCGGTGGGCTCGTACTGGAAGTAGCCGTCGGCGTCGCTGCCCTTGACCTCGGCGAGCCAGCCGTAGCGGCGCATGCCCATGACCCAGAACACGACTTCGTGGGTCGGTGCGTCGATCGAGGCTGCGATCTGGGGAACGGTCAGCGGACCGTCGCGGAGCGCAGCGAGGATCCGGGCCCGCATGACGGGCTCCTCCCGGATGATCTCGCGGACGTCCCGGTTCGGGGCACTCATCAGGCGGGCACCTCCACGAGGCCCTCGATCATCGAGGTGATCTGGGCGTCGGTGTAGCCGAGCAGGTCGATCGCGTCCTCCGGGCAGAGCGGCACGCAGCCGCCGCACCCCTTGCAGCCGGTCGGGCTGATCAGGGCGAGTCGGACGACCGTCCACCTCGCCCAGCGAGATCGCGTCGTACGGACAGGCGGTCAGGCACTCGCCGCAGGCCGTGCACGCCGCCGGGTCGACGATCGCGACCAGCGGCGATCAGCTCGGTGTAACCCCTTCTTGAGGATCGCCGCGCTCTGGGTCACCGCGGCGAGGCCGGAAGCGACGCTCTCGGCCGACGTCTTCGGCCCCTGGCATGCCCCGGCGATCAGGACGCCGTCGACGACCGTCTCGACCGGGCGCAGCTTCGGGTGGATCTCGTTGAAGAACCCGTCAGTGCCAGCCGGCAGCTTGAGCACCCCGACGAGCTCGTCGTTGGCGCGTGGGACCATCCCGGTGACCAGGACGACCAGGTCGACCGGGATCTCGATCTCGGTGTTCTCGGTGAGGAGGTCCCTGACCGTCACGGTCAGCCCGTCGGCGCGGGTCTCGATCGTCGGCGGAGCATCGTTGTCGAACTTGACGAACACCGAGCCAGTCTCACGGGCCTCGGTGTAGAGCGGCTCGAACTTGCCGTACGTCCGCATGTCGCGGTAGAGGTGGAACTGCCGGATTGCCGGATCGAGCCCCGCCACCTGGACCGCCGTCTGGACGGTCGAGGCGCAGCAGAAGCGCGAGCAGTACTGGTTGGTGGTCCCGCAGGTGCCCCGGCTGCCGACGCAGTACACGTAGGCGATGCTCCGGACCGGCCGACCTTCCCAGCGGAGGGACCCGGACGAAGCGTCGACCAGGGCCTTGAAGTCGGGCAGGGTCAGGACGCCGGCGAGACCGAAGCCGAGCTCGCCCTCGGCCGGCGCGTAGGCATCGAAACCTGTCGCGGCGATGATCGATCCGACCGCGACCTCGATCGCGGCCGACCCGGGATCGCCGACCCGGATGCCGACCCGGTAGTTGCCGAAGGTGCCGGCCTTGCTGACGACCTCCGCTCCGGTGAGCACGGTGATCGCCGGCCGACGCCTGACCTCCGCGACGAGCCCCTCGACCAGCGCGTGACCATCGCGTCCGTGGGGGTACATCGGGCCCAGCCGGCGCACCCACCCGCCAAGGTGGAGCTCGCGCTCGACCAGCGTCACCCGCAGGCCGATGTCAGCGAGGCCGATCGCGGCCCGGAGGCCCGTGATCCCGCCGCCGATCACGAGCGTGTGCGGGATCGTGTCCACGACCATCGGCTCGAGCGGCGTGGTGAAGCGGGTCCGCGCGATCCCGGCCCGCACCAGCGCCGTGGCCTTCTCGGTCGCGGCCACCGGGTCGTCGGTGTGAACCCACGAGCACTGCTCGCGGATGTTGACCTGGGTGTATTCGTAGGGGTTGAGGCCGGCGCGCGAGGCCACGCCCTGGAACGTGTAGGTGTGGAGCTTGGGCGAGCAGGACGCCACCACCAGGCCGTCCAGCTGCTGCTCCTCGATGGCCTGGGCCATGTCCTGCTGCGTGGCATCCGAGCAGGCGAACATCGCCGTCTGGGCCACGACCACGTCACCGCTGTCGCGGATGTCCTCGATGACCCGGTCGACGTCGACGTAGTCGGAGATGTTGCCGCCGCACTGGCAGACGTAGACGCCGATCCGCCGGCCCGTCCCGGGGACGGGTGCGGTCGGCTCGGGGCCAGGCGGCGGACCGCTCGGAGACAACTGCCTGGTCACGCTGGCACCGTCTCGATCTGGCGCTCCGACCTCGACGCCTCGAGGTGGGCTGCCACCTGGGCCACGGCCGCCCCGGCGTGGACGATCGAGTCGGCGATGTCCTTGGCGCCGGATGCGGCTCCGGCCACGAAGACGCCCGGGATGCTGGTCTGGCCGGGATTGATGTCCTCCTCCGGCTCGTCCACCCAGCGCCACTCGTCGAGCGCGAGCTCGCCGACCTCGAACAGCTGCTCCGCGTCGGTGTTGGGCTGGACGCCGACCGCCAGGACCACCAGGTCGTACTCGGCCTCCACGATCCCGCCGCCGTGCTCGATGTCCTCGTAGGTGAGCACGAGGTTCCCGTCGGGCTTCTCGGTGATGTCGGCGACCCGTCCCTTGACGTACGTCGCGCCCATCGCCTTGGCCTGCTCGTAGAACTCGTCGTAGCGCTTGCCGGGAGCCCGGATGTCCATGTAGTGGACGGTCACGTCGGCGAGGGGCAGGGCGCCCATCAGCAGCTGGTTCTGCTTGATCGAGTACATGCAGCAGAACCGCGAGCAGAGCGGATTGCCGACGGTCGCGTCGCGCGAGCCCGTGCACAGTACGTAGGCGATCCGCTCCGGGACCTTGCCGTCGCCCGGCCGGAGGATCGTGTTGAAGGGCCGGGTCGGGGCGAGCAGGCGGTCCATCTGCATCCCGGTGATCACGTTCTTGAAGCGGCCGAAGCCGTACTGCGGCTTGAGGTCGGCCGGGAACAGCTTGAAGCCGGTCGACACGACGACGGCGTCGACGGTCACGTCGAGCGACTCGTCGCGGGCATGCAGGTCGATGCAGCCCTCGACCGGACAGGCGGCCACGCACTCGTTGCACTCGGAGCAGACCGCGCAGTCGATGCAGCCGCCGGCGGCGGCGCGAGCCTCGGCCTCGGTCAGCGGGGCCTCGACCTCGCGAGAAGTCGGTCGGCGCTGCGATCGAGCGTGGTCCCGTCCGGCGTGGGGGCCCGGAACGCGTAGCTGGTCTGGCGGGCGAGGACCTGGTTGCGGTCCACGACCGGGAGCCGGTCGTCGAACCCGTCGAGCCGGCCGCCCGTCAGCCAGCGGTCGATCATGTGGGCGGCCCGCCGTCCCTCGCCGACCGCCCGGGTGATGTCGGTCGGGCCGTTGACGGCGTCACCGGCCGCGAACACGTAGGGCACGGGCGTCTGGCACGTGGACGGGTCGGCCGCGAGCCGGCCGGAGGCGTCGACCGCGACGCGATCGCCGAACGCGCTCGTGTCGGGGCGCATGCCGATGGCGGCGACGATGAGATCGCATGGCAGCACGACCTCGCTGCCGGGGATCGCCTCGGGACGGCGCCGGCCGGACGCGTCCGGCTCGCCGAGGCGCATCCGGGCACAGCGCAGGCCGCTCACGGCTCCGGCTGCGTCCCCGACGACCTCGAGCGGCGCGACCTGGAGGCTGAATGCGACGCCCTCGCGCTCGGCGTCGTCGGCCTCGACGTGGTGCGCCGGCATCTCGTCGCGACCGCGCCGATAGGCGACGGTCACCGAGGCGGCGCCGAGGCGGCGGGCGGTCCGGGCCGCGTCCATCGCGACGTTCCCGCCGCCGACGATCACGACCCGCTTGCCCGCGAGGTCGGGCGCCTCGCCGAGCTTCACCCGGCGCAGGAAGGTCGTCCCGCCAAGCACGCCGATGCGGTCCTCGCCCGGGACGCCGAGGGGTTGCGATCGATGGGTCCCGGTCGCGACGAGGACGGCATCGAACCCGTCGGCCTTGAGCGCGGCGGGGTCGGCGATCGGTGTCCCGGTCGCGATCTCCACCCCGAGCGCCCGGACGTTGTCGAGGTCGTCCTCGACCACGGACTCGGGGAGCCGGTAGGACGGGATGCCCAGGCGGAGGAAGCCGCCGGCGACCGGCGCGGCCTCGAACACCTTGACCGCGTGGCCCTTGCGGGCGAGCTGCCAGGCGGCGGTGATGCCGGCCGGACCGGATCCGACGACGGCGACCCGGCGACCGGTCGGGGGCGCGACGTCGATGCCCGGCCCGGCCGATCGATCATGGACGTCGGAGATGAACCGCTTCAGGCGCCGGATCGGCAGCGTGCCCTCGAGCAGGCCGCGCGTGCACTCCCCTTCGCACGGCGCGTAGCACGCCCGGCCGAGCGTCCCGACGAGCGGCGTCGCGTCGAGGACCAGCCGGTAGGCCTTCTCGTACTCGCCGCTCCGGATGAGCGAGACGTAGCCGTGGGCGAGGATCCCGGCGGGGCAGGCGAACGAGCAGGGCGAGCTCCCGGCGCGGTCGATCACCGCCTTCTTCGGGACGGCCTGGGGGAAGGTGATGTGGGCGGCCCGGCGGGCGACGAGATCGGCGTTGAACTGGTCCGGGACCGCGACCGTGCAGGCCGTCTCGCACTTCTGGCAGCCGGTGCAGGTCGCCAGGTCGACGAAGCGCGCCTTCTTGGTGACCGCCGCGCGGAACGTCCCGTCCGCCCCGCGGCGGATGCCGTCGACCCGGCTGTAGGTCAGCGCAGTGATGTTCTCGTGATGGATCGTCGCCGCCATCTTCGGCGTCGAAATGCAGCTCGCGCAGTCGAGCGTCGGGAAGACCTTCGAGAGCAGGATCATCTTGCCCCCGACGCTGGCCTCCTTCTCGACCAGCAGGACCTTGTAGCCCATGTCGCCGAGCTTGAGCGCGGACTCCATGCCGCCGATGCCGCTTCCGACGACCAGGACGTCGTAGTGGCTCGGGGCCGCGCCGGGGACGGGGCAGGCGTCGCTCATGGGGTCACCCCTGTCGGGCCGGGCCGAGGTCGGCCAGGGCCTGTGAGAACTGCTGGACGTGCCGGGTGAACGGCTCGGAGCAGACCGAGCAGATCGCGGCCATGCGCAGGCGGGTCGCGTCGAGGCCGCGTTCCTTCATCGCTGCCTGGGCCTCGCCGACGATCCGGGACGAGCGCTTCGCGCAGTCGTCGAGGAAGGCGCACTCGTCGCCATCGGACGCCACGAACACGCCGTCGAAGCCAGCCTCGAGCGCCCGCAGGATCCAGGACGGCCGGATGCCGCTGGTGCACGGCAGCCCGATCACGTTGACGCCTGGCGAGTAGTGCATGTGGGCGCTGCCCGCGAGGTCGATGCCCGGGTCGGAGATGTTGTTCGTCGAGAACACGAGGATCCTCGGGACGAACGTCTCGCCCGGATGCTCCGGCGCGATTGCGATGGTCGAGCTCATCGGTAGCTGGCTCCTGGCGTCGCGCGGCCGTGCGCTGGGCGCCCGTGGGGGTGCCCAGCTGCGGCCACGATCACTTCCGGCGGATGACGAACACGCGGTCGTAGCCGTCGGCCGTGAGCGACCCGAGGAACTCGTGTCCGACCTTGTCCGACCAGGCGCCGATGTCGGTCTTGGTCGCCGGGTCCGTCGACCAGATCTCGATCGTCTCGCCGATGGCGACGGTGGCCATGCCCTTCTTGGCCTCGAGGAGGGGGCCCGGGCAGGCGGCGCCGCGGGCGTCGATGACCTTGGCGGCGGTCACCGTGTCGAGCTCGGTCATGGTTGCAGTCATGGAACGTGTCCTCCTAGTAGGCCAGGCTGTTGGTGGCCGAGGTGACCTCGGCGATGAAGCGAGCCGCGGCCACGACCTCGGCGCCGGCGATGAGGTCGTCGGGGCTGATCCCGCGGCTCTTCAGGCACGGCGAGCAGACGAGCATCAGCCCGCCGAGGTCGCGCACGTCTCCGAGGAGCTTGGCGAGGGGTGGGAACTCCGGGGCCAGGACCGTCTCCGCGACGCCCGCCTTGACCAGCTCGACGCCCTCGGCCTGGAAGCCCATCACGACGGGCACGTCCGAGGCCAGCGCGGCGGCGGCCATCACGAATGGGATGGTGGCCCGCTCCGGGTCCCCAGGACCGTGCGTGACCATGAACACGAGCTTCTCGTTGTCAGCCATTCCTGCGCTCCTTCCGCGCTCAGTCGCAAACCATCAGATGAACAGGACCTGGCCGTCCTCGGCAGCCATGAGGAACGTCGCGATGCCGCCCGACGCATCGACCAGGGGATCGAGCGCCGTGAGGTCGAGGCCGAGGACCTCGAGCGAGCCCGAGCAGGCGCTGATCGTCAGGTCGCCCAGCTCCTTGGCCATCCGGAACGTCTCGAGCCACGGGATGGCAGCCGTCCCGTTGACTGGTCGGCTCGATCCGTCCGCGGTGGCATCCCAGGACAGCCCGTGGTTGGCGCTGATCCGCTCCACCCGGAACGCGTCGAGCGCCCAGTACTGGAGCAGCACGTTGACGGGTCGGCCCATGGCCGACGCGCCGGCGGCGAGCGTCGCCGCGGCATGCAGCTTGTCGGCGGTGCCGGAGAACAGGACGAGCGAGAGCGTGTCCTTCATGAATGGGTCACCTGTGCTGTCGGGCTCGGTCGGTCGGTTCGGACGTCGCGAGGTGTCGGGCGCCAGGCTGGCGGCTGCGGCGAGGCTTCCCAGGGCCGACAGCCGGCGAACGATCACGTCGCGCATGAGCGAGCAGGCGACGAGGACGTCCGGATCGGCGAGCTGGTAGCGGACGCGGCGACCGTCGCGCGCCGCCTCGACGAGTCCGACCGAGCGAAGCGCTGCGAGGTGCTGTGACAGGGTCGCCTGCGGGATCCCGAGCTCGTCCACGAGCTCGTTGACCTCCCGTGGGCCCTGGCCGAGGGCGTGCAGGATGCGCAGGCGATACGCGCTCGCGAGGGCACGCAGCGCCGTCGCCTGGATCTCATCGATCTCGTTGACGACGTTCAGCACACGTCGCCTCCCTGGATGTTCCGCCGTGGTCTCGTGGTGGTTGTGTCGATACATCGCTATATGTGCTAGGAGTATTTGTATGCTCTAGACATCTATAGGCCATGGGCTGGATGTCACGAGTTGGGTGGTCCATCCGGACTGGACCCAGCCGCCGTCGCTCTCCCCGGCGTCCGACCGCTCCGGATGACGCGGAGGTCCAGCGCCTCCCGCGGACGCTGGGGAGGCCATCGGACTGGCTCCCGGACGGCTCGTGACGGTGGCCGGCCCCGCCGGGCTGGTCTATGCTCCGCGGACGACGAGCGACACGGAGGCGTCCCAGACCCCGATGAATCCATCAGCAAGGACCCGACGACGCGGTGCCCGTGAGGCGGGCGCGGATGACGAGGCCGCCCGCCAGCGGATGAGCTCGGCGACGACGGTCGATCCGCTCGCCTTCCCGGACCTGGCCACCCGCAGGTCCGTAGATGGTGGCGTCGCCGCCGCCCGCTGGCAGGCCCTCCTCGACGAGGGCGGGCCGATCCTCGCCGACGGCGCGATGGGCACGATGCTCTTCTCGGCCGGGCTCCAGTTCGGCGATCCGCCCGAGGTCTGGAACCTCACCCAGCCCGACGTTGTCCGGCGGATCCACCGCGGATACCTCGACGCCGGCTCACGCATCCTGCTCACGAACACGTTCGGCGGCACCCGGCTCCGGCTCGGGCTCCACGGGCTCGACGATCGCGTCGACGACCTCAACCAGACGGCGGCGATCCTGCTCCGGGCCGAGGTCGACGCGGCCGGCGGCGGGGCGCTCGTCGCCGGCGACATCGGTCCGAGCGGCGAGATCGTCGCCCCGCTCGGCACGCTCGACTACGCCGAGGCCGTCGACGTCTTCGCCGAGCAGGCCGCCGCGCTCGTTGCGGGCGGGGTCGACCTGATCTGGATCGAGACGATGTCCGACCTCCAGGAGATCCGAGCCGCGATCGAGGGGGTCCGCCGGGTCGCCCCGGCGATCCCGCTCATCACGACGATGACCTTCGACACGCGCGGGCACACGATGATGGGCGTGTCACCGGAGCAGGCGGTCGAGGCGCTGGCCGCCTGGGGCGCCGACGCGATCGGCGGCAACTGCGGCAACGGACCCGACGAGATGATCGGGGTCGTCGAGCGGATGCACGCGGCGGCACCCGATGCCCTGCTCGTCGCCAAGTCGAACGCCGGGATGCCCGAGCTCGTCGACATGCGGGCCGTCTACCGGGCCGACCCCGCCACGATGGCCGCCCAGGTCCTCACGATGCGCGACGCCGGGGCGCGGATCGTCGGCGGCTGCTGCGGGAGCACGCCGGCCCACCTGGCGGCGATCGCCGGGGCCCTCGCCGCGGCGCGCTGACTCAACCCGCCGGAGAAATCGGCGAGGCGATCGCGAGCGGCGAGCATGCCCGACCCGTTCGCTAGCCCAGGCCCTCGGCCCGCAGGCGGGTGACGTCCGTGTCGTCGAGCGGCGGAACGTCGCCCTCGTTGCGCCGGAGGGCCTCGCGAACGTCGGTCACGAGCTCGAAATAGCGCGGGCTCTCGCGAGTGTCGACCGATCGCGGCTGAGGCAGGTCGACCGGCACGATCCGGCTGATCCGGCCCGGGCGGGCGCTCATCACCACGACCCGGGTCGACAGGAAGACCGCCTCCGGAATGGAGTGGGTGACGAACACAACCGTCGTCTCGGTCTCGCGCCAGATCCGCATCAGCTCGAGGTTCATGCGCTCGCGGGTCATCTCGTCGAGCGCCCCGAACGGCTCGTCCATCAGGAGGAGCTTCGGATGAAACGCGAGCGCGCGGGCGATCGCGACCCGCTGCTGCATGCCCCCCGACAGCTGCCAGGGGTGCTTCGCCCCGAAGCCGTCGAGCTCGACGAGCTGGAGGAGCTCGGCCGACCGCCGCTCCCGATCCTCCTTTGGGAAGTCCATGATCTCCAGGGGCAGCTCGATGTTCCGGGCGATCGTCCGCCAGTCCATCAGCACCGGTGCCTGGAAGACCATCCCGTACTCGCGGTCGAGCCGCGCCTGGCGGGCCACCTTGCCGTTGACCCGGATCTCGCCGGCGGTCGGGTCGATGAGGTCGCCGACGATCCGGAGCAGGGTCGACTTGCCACAGCCCGACGGACCAATGAGGCTCACGAACTCGCCGGCGCCGATCGTGAGGTCGATCCCGTCGAGCGCCGCGACCGCGTGCTCGCCGGCCCCGAACACCTTCGTGACCCCGGCCGCCTCGACGACCGGGCGGGCGGTGGCGTTCGCGAACCCGGTCGGGGCCGGCGTCGTGGCTCGATCGGCGGTCACGTCGGCGCCGGTCGGGAGCGACCGCGGGCCATCGGTCAGGCCCGGGTCCGGTCGCGCACCCTCAGGCCCGGACCGCTTCGTCGGCGATGTCGAGCGCGCCGTCGATGATCGCGAAGGCCTCGTCGAGCTGGGCCTCGGTGATGCACAGCGGCGGGTTCGTGTGGATCGAGTTGTTGGCGATCATGGTGTACAGGCCGTGCTCGCGGAAGTACTTGCCGATGGCCTTCATCTCGTCCGAGGTGCCGTTGAAGCCGGTCATGGGGACGTACGGGTCGCGGCTCCGGACCAGGTCGATGATCCCGAACAGGCCGAGGTTGCGGTGGGTGCCCACGCTCGGGTGCTTGGCGGCGAGGGCCTCGTGGTGGCGGCGCATGACCTCGCCCATCCGGCGGGCGTTGTCGATGAGCCCGTCCTCTTCGTAGACCCCGATCGTGGCGACGGCGGCGGCGCAGCTCACCGGGTGGCTGCTGTAGGTCAGCCCGCCGTAGTACATCTTCGTGTCGAACGCCTCGGCGATGTGGTGGCGCATCGCGACCGCGCCGAGCGGGAGGTAGCTCGAGGTCAGGCCCTTGGCCATCGTCATCAGGTCGGGGACGGTGTCCCAGTGGTCGATCGCGAACCAGCGCCCGGTCCGCCCGAAGCCGGCCATCACCTCGTCGGCGACCATCAGGATCCCGTACCGGTCGCAGATCTCGCGGACGCCCTGGATGTAGCCGTCCGGCGGGATCAGGATCCCGTTCGTCCCGACGATCGTCTCGAGGAAGACCGCGGCGATCGTGTGCGGCCCCTCGTACACGATCACGTCCTCGAGGCCCTGGAGGCTCTCGCCCACCGGCCGCGGCTCGCGCTCGCCCCAGCGGTGGGTATCCGGGTAGCGGACGACCCCGACGATCCCCGGCTCGTTGGCCCACCGGCGCGGGTCGCCGGTGAGGGTCATCGCCCCGAGGGTCGCCCCGTGATAGCTCCGGTAGCGGGCGAGGACCTTCGTCCGGCCGGTGTAGTGGCGGGCGAGCTTGATCGCGTTCTCGACCGCCTCGGCGCCGCCGAGGGTCAGGAACACCTTGTCGAGGTCGCCGGGCAGGATCTCGGCCAGCTTGGCGCCGAGGCGGGCCCGCGGCTCGCTCGCGAACGCCGGCTGGACGTACTGGAGCTTCGTCGCCTGGGCCGTGATCGCGTCGATGACCCGCCGGTCGCCGTGACCGATGTTGACGCTCATGAGCTGGCTGTTGAAGTCGATGATCCGCTGCCCGTCGGGGGTGTACAGGTAGATCCCCTCGGCGTGATCGATCGCGATCGGGTCGATCGCCCCCTGGATCGACCAGGAGAAGAACGTGTGCTCGCGCGAGAGCCGGACGATCTCCTCGGCGGTCATCGCGCCGGACGGGGCGGTGGTCGACATCGCAGGCACCTCGGGTGCGGCGGCTCGGTAGGTCGGGCCAGCATTACATCACATCGCCCCGCGCCCCGGCGACGCATCGCGGTCGGGCCGGCCGGGCGCCAGCGGCGCCTCGTGCCGCGACCACGGGTTCCCGGCCCGGACGTGCTGCGGCCCCGGTCGATTGCCCGTGACCGGGGCCGCGTCGGCTGGATGGCGTCGGCTCGCCGGCCGACTCCCGCTCAGGGCTCGCGGTGCCGAACGATCCGCTCGCACGATGCGTCGGCGATGTCGTACCGGCCGACGTAGGCCACGTCGTGGCCCGGTCCGCAGTGGACCGCGTCGGCGGTCTTGTCACCGCCGGAGTGGATGACGTCGTTGCCGGCCCCGCCGTAGACGATGTCACGACCGGCGCCGCCCCAGACCACGTCACCGGCGTCGCCGCCGTAGATGACATCCGGGCCCGCGCCGCCGTAGATCACGTCGTGGCCGAGGCCGCCCGACAGACGATCGGCGCCGGGTCCGCCGCGGATGACGTCGCCGCCGGCGCCGCCGCGGATCCCGTCGCGGCCGTCACCGCCCAAGAGGACGTCGTGCCCGTCGCCGCCGTAGATCAGGTCGTTGTCGGCGCCACCGTCGATCAGGTCGGGACCGGCGAGGCCCTCGAGGACGTCGTCGCCGGCGAGCCCGCTGATCTGGTCGTGGTCGGCCGTCCCGACGAGGTGGTCCGGGCCCGAGGTCCCGATGAAGTCGGCGGCGAGGGCCGTCGCCGGCAGGGCGAGGGCGGCCAGCAGGGCGAGCCCGGCGGCGGCTCGCCGCGCGGTTCGGCCGGTGGTTCGAAGGAGCATCTCTGCCTCCCTTGCGGTGTGTGGTCCCCGCCGTTCGACGGGAGTGGCTCGACCGTAGGGCTGGGTCGCGACCATCGTCGCCCCTGCCGCGTCCGCCGTGTGTAAGCCGCCCGTAAGGTGGTCCGCGATCGCCCCGATCCGGGCGATTCGGTGGTGCGCCGACGCACCAGCCGACAACGATCCGTGTCAGCCGCGGACGACCTCGAGCTGGCTCGCGCCGCCGAGGAACGAGATCTCGTACCGGTCGCCCGCGCCGGCGAAGTCGTCCGAGCGGAGCTCCGAGTCGCCCGAGGCCGACCGGACCCGCTGATCGTCGAACCGAAGGTGGGACACGCCGCCGCGGATGCGCAGGACGACGGGCACGCCGCGGGGCCGCTCGAACCGGACGTTGCTCGAGCCGCCGGTCACGGACAGCCTGACCGTGCCGTCGGGCGCCGGCAGGCGGAGCCGCAGATGGTTCGCGCCGCCGCGGACCGTCAGCCCGGCGAGCCGGACCGCACGAAGGTCCCCGTCGAGGTCGGTCAGGCCCCCGTCAACCTCGATCGACCAGGGCAGCTCGCCGCTCAGGGCGATCCGCGCCGAGCGGCTCCGGACGTCGAGCAGCCGGCGCCGGTAGCGGACCGTCACGCTGCCACCGGCCGCCCGGACGTCCGGCATGGGTCCGACGAACCGGGCCCGGATGAGCTCACCGTGTTGGCTCACGCCGCCGAACGTGAGCCGGGAGGCGCTCGTCTCGACGACCACGCGGGCCTGCTGACCCAGCGCCACCGCGTTCATCGAGAGCCGCGGAGCACCCGTGGAGAACGAGAGCCGACCCGCCGTCGCATCGGCCAGGGGCGCGACGTACGTGTCGCCGATGAACCCGCCCCGGACGGTCGCGCGCGCGCGGACGATCTCCGCCTCGAGCGCGCTGCCGACCCCGACGAGGTAGTCGGCCAGCGCCGCCCGCTGGGCAGGCGACCAGTCCGCGAGCAGGTCGGAGGTCGCCGCCAGGAACGGGGCGTAGAGCGCGGTGATCTCGGCAGCGCGGGCGGGGTCGACCCGGACGACGACCCGCCGCCGGTCGTCCTGGTCCGCCTCGCGCCGGACGATCCCCCGCCGCTCGAGACGGTCGAGCACGCCGGTGATCGCCCCGCTCGTGAGCCCGGTCAGCTCGGCCAGGCGGGTCGGGGTGATCTCGTCCTCGCCGACCGCGAGCTCGAGGCACTTGAGGTCGGTGGCATTGATCCCGAGGCGCTCGGCAGCCGCCTCGTGGAAGACGAGGGCGCGCGCCACGAGTCGCCGCCACGAGTCGCCGGGGTCCTGGCCCGTGCTTGACATGTCCGCCTCCATTGGTTCATTCTAAAAGTATCTTAGCACATAAACGACTTAGGAGGTCAGGATGATCCGTCCACAGTCTAGCCCCGGACCGGCGATCGCCGCCGAGCTGCTCGTCAAGCGCTACCCGGGCGACGTGACGGCCCTCGACGGGATCAGCTTCTCGGTCGAACCGGGCACGGTCTTCGGGCTACTCGGGCCGAACGGCGCCGGCAAGTCGACGACCGTCAAGATCCTGACCACGCTCGCCCAAGCCGACGGCGGATCAGCCAGGGTCGCCGGGATCGACGTCGCGCGGGACCCGGTCCGCGTCCGCCGGACGATCGGCTCGGTCGGGCAGCGGATCGCGGTCGACCCCGAGGCGACCGGTCGCGAGAACCTCGTCCTCGAGGCCCGGATCCACGGTCTCACCGGGGCGGCGATGCGCAGCCGGGTCGGCGAGCTGCTCGGCCGCTTCGACCTCCTGGAGCCCGCCGATCGACTCGTCAAGGGCTATTCGGGCGGGATGCGTCGCAAGCTCGACGTGGCGATGGGCCTGGTCCACCGGCCGACCGTCCTGTTCCTCGACGAGCCGACGACCGGGCTCGATCCCGCCGCGCGGGCCGAGCTGTGGGCCGAGATCGCCCGGCTCACCCGCGAGGACGGGCTGACGATCCTGCTGACGACGCACTACCTCGAGGAGGCGGACCGGCTGGCCGGCCGGCTCGCGATCGTCGATCGTGGCCGGATCGTCGCGACCGGGACCCCGGACGAGCTCAAGGCCGAGCTCCACGGCGATGCCATCCTCGTCGAGCTGAGCGAGCCGGCCGGCGGCCCCCGGGCGGCCGCCTCGCTGACCGGGATCGCCGGCCTCGACGAGCCGGTCGTCGAGGGTCGCTCGCTGCGCGCACGGGCGACCCACGGGGCGGCGCTCGTGCCGGCCGTCCTGTCCGCCCTCGACGCGGCCGACATCGCCGTCGCCTCGATCACCGTCGCGCGCCCATCGCTCGACGACGTCTACCTCCGCCACACCGGGCGGACCTACCGCCAGCAGACCGAGGAGTCCTTCGCGTGACCGCCATCACCCAGACCCTGTACATGACCCAGCGCCACAGTCGGGCGCTCGTCCGCCAGCCGTACTTCCTGGCGATCACTCTCACCCAGCCGATCATCTGGCTGCTCCTCTTCGGAGCGCTGTTCCGGAGCGTCACGGAGATCCCCGGCTTCGCGACCGGGGGCTCCTACCTCGACTACCTCATGCCCGGCGTCGTCGTGATGACCGCGCTGTTCTCGAGCGGCTGGAGCGGGATGGGCATCATCGAGGACATGGACCGCGGGCTGATGGACCGGTTCCTCGTCGCGCCGATGCATCGGAGCGCGCTGATCGGCGGCCGGGTCGCCTACGAGGCGATCAGCCTGGTCCTCCAGTCGCTGATCATCGGCGGGCTGGCCCTGCTGCTCGGGGCCCGCTTCGGCGGCGGACCGCTCGGCTTCGCCGTCCTCGTCCTGAGCGCTGTGCTGCTCGGGGCGGCGTTCTCCTCCCTGTCTGACGCGTCGGCGCTCGTCCTCCGCCAACGCGAATCGGTCATCGGGCTGAACTCGTTCCTGGTGCTCCCGCTGACGTTCATCTCGGCCGCCTTCCTGCCGCTGGCCCTGGCCCCCGAGTGGATCGCGACGCTCGCCAGGATCAACCCCGTGAACTGGGCCGTCGAGGCCGGCCGCGAGGCGCTCCTCGCCCAGCCGGACTGGGCGTTCATCCTGCCGCGGATGGGTGGACTGCTCGTCGTCGCGATCCTGGCGCTGGCCGCGGCGACCCGGGCGTTCCGGAGCTACCAGCGCTCGGCCTGACCGGCGCCGCTCCCGCCCGCCGCGCTTCGCCGCCGGACGGGCGGACGCCCCGTCCGGCGGTGTACCCTCGCCCTCTCGCAGCGCCACCCGTAGCGTGAGGACCCGCGATGCCGCGCAACGTCCGTGGGGCCCTGGTCCAGGCGACCTGGACCGGGGACAAGGAATCGATGATCCAGAAGCACGAGGGCTACGCCCACGAGGCCGCCCGGCAGGGCGCCCAGGTGATGCTCTTCCAGGAGCTCTTCTACGGGCCCTACTTCTGCCAGGTCCAGGACGCCCAGTATTACAGCTACACCGAGCACATCCCGGACGGCCCCACGACGAAGCGGATGCAGGACCTGGCCAGGCAGACCGGGATGGTCCTGATCGTGCCGATGTACGAGGAGGACGGGACCGCCTCGGGGATCTACTACAACACCGCCGCGGTGATCGACGCCGACGGCCGCTACCTCGGCAAGTACCGCAAGACCCACATCCCCCACGTCAAGGGCTTCTGGGAGAAGTTCTACTTCCGGCCCGGCAACCTCGGCTACCCGGTCTTCGAGACGGCGGTCGGCAAGGTCGGCGTCTACATCTGCTACGACCGGCACTTTCCCGAGGGTGCCCGCGCGCTCGGGCTGAACGGGGCCGAGATGGTGTTCATCCCCAGCGCCACGTCACGCGGCCTGTCCCAGTACCTGTGGCGGATCGAGCAGGTCAGCCACGCCGTGGCCAACGGCTACTTCGTCGGGACGATCAACCGGGTCGGGATCGAGAAGGACATCGGCGAGGACGACTTCTACGGCGAGAGCTACTTCTGCGACCCACGCGGGCAGTTCATCGGCGACGTCGGCAGCGCCCACGACGAGGAGCTCCTGGTCCGCGACATGGACCTCGACATGATCACCGAGGTCCGCCAGACGTGGCAGTTCTTCCGGGACCGGCGGCCGGACGCCTACAGCGACCTGGTCCGGCCGTAGTCCATGGCGTCGCGAGCCGCTCGCTGATCCCCGCCGGGCCCCGCCTCCGGGAGTGCACCGCAAGACTCCGCTGAGGATGCCAGTTCGATGGACTTTGGCTTCACGCTCAAGCCCGACCACACGATCGGACGGACGCTGGCGCTCGTGCGGCAGGCCGAGGCCGCCGGGTTCGGCTACGGCTGGCTGTTCGACTCGCACGTCCTGTGGCGGGACCCCTACCCACTCCTGACGCTGATCGCCGACACCACGACGACCCTCCGCCTCGGAACGTGCGTGACGAACCCGGCCACCCGCGAGCCGTCGGTCACCGCCTCGGCCCTGGCCGTCCTCAACGAGATCAGCGGCGGTCGGATGGACCTCGGGATCGGGCGGGGCGACTCCGCCCGACGCGTGCTCGGCAAGCCGCCGACCTCGATGAAGGATCTCGAGGAGGCCGTCCACGTCATCCGTGCCCTGGTCGAGGGCCGGCCGGTCGAGTACGAGGGGACGATGCTCCAGCTGACCTGGACCCGGGGCGACCGCCTGCCGGTCTGGATCGCCGGATACGGGCCGGTCGCGCTCAAGCTGACCGGACGGATCGCCGACGGCGCGATGCTCCAGATCGGCGACGCCGACCTCATCCGCTGGTTCGTGAGCCAGGTCCGCGCCTCGGCACAGGAGGCGGGTCGCGGCGCCGGCGCCGTGAAGGTCATGGCCGCCGCGCCGGCCCACGTCGGCGATCGAGCGGCCTGCAGGGACCGCGTCCGCTGGTTCCCGGCCCTGGTGAGCAACCACGTCGTCGACCTCGTCAACAAGTACCCGCGCGAGGACCTGCCCGAGGAGCTCACGACGTACGTCCGCGGCCGGGCCGGCTACGACTACCTGCACCACGCCGAGGTCGGCAGCGAGAACGCCACGTTCGTGTCCGACGAGATCGTCGACCGGTTCACGGTCATCGGCTCGGTCGACGAGCACATCGAGCGGCTCCGGGCGCTCGCCGCCGCCGGGGTCGACCAGTTCAACCTCTACCTGATGAACGGCGACGAGGAGGAGCAGCTCGAGATCTACGGCCGCGAGATCATCCCGGCCCTCCGGGATGTTCCGGCCGCAGCCGGTTAGGAGGCCCGATGCGCACGCTGATCACGAACGGCACGATCGTCACGGCCGAGGGCTCGTCGCGGGCCGACGTCCTCGTCGTCGACGAGACGATCGCGGCGATCGCCGCCGACCTGGGCGATCGGGCGAGCGACGCGGAGCTCACGATCGACGCCGCCGGCAAGTACGTCATCCCAGGCGCGATCGACGTCCATACCCACATGGAGCTGCCGTTCGGCGGCACGTTCGCCAAGGACACCTTCGAGACCGGCACCCGGGCGGCCGCCTTCGGCGGGACGACCACGATCGTCGACTTCGCGGTCCAGTCGCGCGGGAAGTCGCTCCGCGAGGGGCTCGACGCCTGGCTCGCCAAGGCCGAGGGCAACGTCGTCGCCGACTACGGCATGCACATGATCATGAGCGACGTCAACGACGCCACGCTGGCCGAGATGGACTTGCTCGTCGCCGAGGGCGTTCCCGACTTCAAGCTGTTCACCGCCTACCCGGGCGTGTTCTACAGCGACGACGGGGCGATCCTCCGGGCGATGCAGCGGACGGCCCGGAACGGCGGGCTGATCATGATGCACGCCGAGAACGGGATGGCCATCGACGTCGTGGCGGGCGACGAGGTCGCGGCCGGCCACACCGACCCCTACTACCACGGCGTGGCCCGCTACCCGATCTTCGAGGGCGAGGCCACGAACCGGGTGATCCGGCTGGCGGAGGCGGCCGGCGCGCCCGTCTACATCGTCCACCTCTCGTCCCGGGAGGCCCTCGACGAGGTCCGCCACGCGCGCGACCGTGGCGCGCTCGCGTTCGCCGAGACCTGCCCGCAGTACCTGTTCCTGTCACTCGACGACCTGGGCAACGGGTTCGAGGGCTCGAAGTTCGTCTGCTCGCCGCCGCTCCGGCCGGCCGACCACCAGGCCGAGCTCTGGACGGGCCTCGTCAAGGACGACCTCCAGGTCATCTCGACCGACCATTGCCCGTTCGACTTCCACGGCCAGAAGGAGCTCGGCCGGGGCGACTTCCGCAAGATCCCCAACGGCCTCCCGGGGGTCGAGGACCGGGTCGACCTGGTCCACGACGGCGGGGTCGTGAGCGGCCGGATCTCGCGCGAGCGGTGGGTCGAGCTGATCTCGACGACGCCGGCCCGGATGTTCGGGATGTACCCGCGCAAGGGCTCGATCTCGATCGGCGCCGACGCCGACATCGTCGTCTACGACCCGAACGCGAAGCACACGATCAGCGCCAGGACCCACCACATGGATGTCGACTACTCGTGCTACGAGGGCCGGACCGTCCAGGGTCGCTCGGACGTCGTCCTGTCGCGCGGCTCGGTCATCGTCCGCGACGGCCAGTTCACCGGCCGCAAGGGCCACGGCCGGTTCGTCAGGCGCGGCCCCGCGGAGTACGTGCGCAACCACTAGGGCGCGCACCGGCCACGGGTTGACTAGGAAGCTGCGGGCGGTGCATCGAGGATTCGGGCGACTGCGGACCGGCCCTCAGCTGCGATCTCCTCGGCGGGTCGTGCCCAGTACTCCGGGTTGAACGTCTCGAGGCTCCACGGCCCGCGAAAGCCCGCCGCCCGCAGCGACTCGATGAGCGCGGCCAGCCGGATGACCCCGCGCCCGGGCAACAGACGGTCGGCGTCCTCGATCTCGCGCGGTGGCTTGGCCGGGGCGTCGTTGAGGTGGACCATCGCCAGCCGGTCGATCGGGAAGGCGTCGAGGGAACCCGCCCCGCTCGCGTGCCAGTGGCACGAGTCGAGGACCAGGTCGACACCGGGCAGGTCCGCCACGACCCTCCCGGCCAGCTCGGGCGTGTCGACCGGGCAGTCGGCGAAGCCGAGGAACTCGAACGCGACCCCAATTCCTCGGCGGGCGCCCGCGTCGCGCAGGATCGCGAGCCCTTCGCGCATGGCCTCGATCGACCGGTCGCGGTCGGCGCCCGCCGCCCGAGGCGGGACGACGAGCAGGTAGGCGGCCGCCAGGCGCTCGCAGATGTCGAGCCGCGGCGCCATCTC
The DNA here is from genome assembly GCA_963708065.1 of uncultured Chloroflexia bacterium. GTDB lineage: Bacteria > Chloroflexota > Limnocylindria > Limnocylindrales > CSP1-4 > Chersky-267. Next base: position 95,217 of record CAVPRZ010000006.1, on the reverse strand, counting down.
GGCGGTCAGGCGTTCGCGGTCGAGTCGTCCCCCTGGCATCACCTGGAGCTGGATTCCGTTGAGGCTCCAGACCTCGCCGACCCGGACCTCCTCGGCGGCCGCGGCCACCTCGCCGGGGGCTCCCAGGAGACGTTCGGCCCGGACCTCGACGCCTGCGTAGCCCGTCGCCCTCGCGATCCGCAGGTGGTCGTCGGTGGGCGTCGTCATGATCGTCGCCCCGTTGAGATGGACCGGGGTGACGGGCGTGTCCGCCGCTTGCTTGGTCATGTCACCCTCACTTCTCGCGGATCACCCCGAAGGTCAAGCCGGTCATGACGTGGCGACGGGCGATGAGCATCAGGCTCAGCGGGATCACGATCGCGATCACCCCGCCGGCCGCCATGTCGTTCCAGATGATCTCGAACTGGGTGACCAGGCCCTGGACGCCGACCGGGAACGTCATCGCCTGCGGGGTCGCGGTCAGGATGAAGGCGAACAGGAACTCGGCCCAGTCGAACGCGAACACGATGATCCCGACGGCCAGGATGGCCGTCCGGGCCAGCGGCAGGACGATGTGCCGGAACGCGTACCAGCGGCTCGCGCCGTCGACGAGCGCGGCCTCCTCGATCTCGAGCGGGATCTCGTCGAGGAACCCGCGCAGCATCCAGATCGCCAGCGGCAGGTTGAAGATGGTGTAGACGAGGATGAGCGCCGGCAGCTGGTTGTACAGCCCGATCGCCCGGACGATCGCGAAGTACGGGATGACGACGGCGACCGGGGGCAGGAACCGGAGCGACAGCGACCAGCTGAGGACGAACCCTCGGAGGCGACGCGGGGCCGGCAGCCGGGTGATCGGATAGCAGATCGCGAACGCGATGCAGATCGCCAGGGCCGTCGCACCCAACCCCACGACGATGCTGTTGACCAGGAGCTCACTGAAGCCACGCGTGACGAGCACGTCGTAGTACGGCTCGAGCGTCGGGTTCGGCGGCCACAGGCTGGGCACGGGCGCGAAGAGATCGGCCTTCGTCTTGAGCGACGTCGCGACCAGGTAGAAGAGCGGGAAGGCGAAGAGGAGCCCGATGAGCGCGAGCAGGAGCGTGGTCGCCACGCGCGACGGCGTCCAGCGGCGGGATCTCATCGCCGGTCCGCCGGCAGGAAGCGCGAGACGACCGTGTAGAACAACGTCATCGAGACCATGACCACGACGGCCAACGCCGACGCCTGGCCGAGATCGGAGAACTTGAACCCGATTCGGTAGATGTACAGGCTCAGGTACTGGGTCGTCGTACCCGGGCCGCCGCCGGTCAGCACGTAGACCTGGTCGAACACGCGGATCACGTCGGCGATCCTGAAGAACAGGACCAGCAGGATCAACGGGCGCAGGTAGGGCAGCTCGATGTACCGGAACAGGGTCAGGTTCGTCGCTCCATCGACCTGGGCCGCCTCCACCGATTCGCTCGGGACCGTCTGGAGCCCGGCGAACATGACGAGGTAGACGAACGGCGTCCACTGCCAGATGTCGACGGCCGCCGTGGCGATGAGGGCGAGCTGCGGCACGGACAGCCACAGCGGCTGGCTCGGCCCGGTCAGGCCGAGCATCACGTTGAGGATTCCGTAGTCTGGGGCGAAGACGAGCCGGAACACGACCCCGACCGCGATCTGTGGGATGACGATCGGGATCATCGCGGCGACGTAGATCGCGGCCCGGAGCCCGCTCGACCTCACGGTGCGATGGACGAGAAGGGCGATCCCCAGCCCGCCGAGGATCTCGACCGGCAGGGCGATCGCCCCGTAGAGCGCTGTCTGCTTGATGGACTCGTAGAGCAGCGGGTTGCTGAGCGCGCGGGCGTAGTTGTCGAGCCCGACGAACCCCCGCGTGTCCGAGGTGAGCGACTGGATCACCGCCAGGACGAACGGGATCGTGGCCAGGACGACGACCGTGCCGAGGACCGGCAGGAGCAGCTTGTAGACGAGCCGCTCCTGCCGGCTGCGCGCGGTCCAGGCGGTCCGGATCCGACCGCCCGCGACGAGGGTCTCCGCCGGGGCGGCGCTCACGGGCAGCGGCCCGTCAGTCGATCGGTCACCGGTCCGTCGGGATCGCTGTCACTGGGTCGGGTAGCCGGCCCCCTTCATCAGGGTCCGGATCTCGGCCGCCGCACCGGTCGCGGCCTGGTCGGCCGTCTCACCTCCGGTCAGCGCCTTGTTGAGATGGGTTCCGATGATCGTCTCGACTGCGTTCCACTGATCCGTCCGCGGCCGCCAGTTCGGCGGGGCCTGGAGGGCATCCGCGAGGACCGGGAAGTACGGGTTGGCCGCGGTCAGGCTGGGATCCTTCAGGACACTCGTACGCGACGGGATGCCGTTGTTCTGGGCGTACGTCATCTGGGTGTCCTTCTGGAGCATCCACTTGATGAAGTCCGCCGCGGCCTGCTGATTCTTCGACGCCTTGGGGACGCCGAGCAACCAGTTGCCCATCATGCCGACGCCCTTGCCACTCTTGCCCTTGGGGATCGGGATGAAGGTGACCTTGCCGGCAACCTTCGTGACGGCGGGATCGAGCACGGCCGTGTTGATCTCGCCCGGCCAGACCGAGGACTGGTAGCCCTGGCCGTTGGCCATGATCTTGTCGCGGTCCGACGCGTCGGTGCTGCCGGGGTCGGTCTGGGCGACGCCCTTGAGGTCGTTGATCAGGAACGCGATCGCGGCCTTCGAGGCGTCGTTGTCGAGGACGACGTTCCAGTTCTCGTCGAACACGTCACCGCCCTGCGACCACAGGATCGGCAGGAAGTCGGCGACGACCGGGTTGGTGGCCTTGCCCCGGATGATGTATCCGGCGACCGTACCCGGCTGGTTCTGGGCCTTGGCGTTGGCCAGCACGTCGTCGTAGCTGGCCGGCGCAGTCGCGGTCAGATCGTTGCGGTACATGAACATCTCGACGTTACCGACGATCGTCACCCCGAGCAGCTGCTTGGGCTTGCTCTTCTCGCTCGGCGGCACGGGCCCGCGCGGAGGCGGCCACGTCCCGACGTCCCAGACGACCTGGGCGATGTCCGAATCCTGGGTGATGCCCAGCGCACCCAGATCGGACAGAGATCCGTCGGTCCCGAACTTCGGCATCCACGGGTCGTCCATCATGATCAGGTCGTAGGTCGAGTCGTTCGCCTTGAAGGCGTTGACGAGCTTGGAGTAGAGGTCGTCGTAAGGCGCCTCGACGATCTGGATGTCGACGCCCTTCTGCTGCTTGTACATGGGCGCGAGCGCCTTGAGGCCCGCATCCTCGACACCCTGGACCGCGGCGATCGTGAGCTTGGTCGCGGCCGCGCTGCTCGACGTCGACGAGCACGCCGACGCGACGAGCACGATCGGGACAACCAGCGCGAGCCACTTGCGAAGCTTCATGCTTCCTCCTCCGGTCGATCCCCTGGTCGGGCGTCGAGCCGCGCCCACGCCCGCGGGGTAGGTCCCCGATTCCGTAACGTCCTCGCTCATCGTGGCTGGCCTCACCTCCTCCTCGTGTAAGCGCACCCGGCTGATCTAGAGATCCACCAATCGGATCGGGCGGTGCTCGACATGCGAGCGACCGGCCGCCACTGCGATGCGCATCGCCTGGAGCGCGTCGCGAGCGGTGCAGGGGCTGGCGACGTCGCCACGGGCGACGCGCAGGAAGGTCGTCAACTCGTCCCGATACGCGGACTCGAAGCGGCTGAAGAACGTCTGCCACGCCGGACCGGCCAGGACGGACGCGTCGGGTTCGAGCGACCGGAGCGGAGTCCTCTGCCCGAGTCCGACCGCCACCACGTCGCTGGAGCCGACGATCTCCATCCGGGTGTCGTAGCCGAGCGGGTCGTGCCGCGTCTGGCTGAGGACGCCGAGGGTCCCGTCGGCCAGGGTCAGGATCGCCGCCCCGGTGTCGACGTCGTCGTACTGCTTGAAGACGGGAAAGCCGCGCACCGACCCGGTCGCATAGACCTCGTCGACCTCCTGTCCGGTCACCCAGCGAAGCGCGTCGAAGTCGTGGATCGACGAATCGCGGAAGAGCCCGCCCGAGCGGGGAATGTAGGCCTCGGGCGGGGGTGCATGATCGTGGGCGATCAAGCGGACCAGGTACACCGTTCCGAGCTCGCCGGACTCGACGAGCCGGCGCGCCTCCCGGTAGGCCGGGTCGAACCGGCGCTGGAATCCGACCTGGACGACGGCACCGCGAGTCTCGATTTCATCGACGAGCTGGAGGGTTTCGGCCAGGTCGAACGCGAGCGGCTTCTCGCAGAACGTCGGCAGGCTGCGTTCGATGGCGGCCATGACGAGGCGCCCGTGGGCCTCGGTCGAGGCGGCGATGATGGCGGCGTCGGCATGGTCCAGCGCCCACTCGACCGACGGCGCGACCCTGCCACCGATCGCTGTCGCCGTCTCGGCCGCTCGAATCGGGTCGACGTCGGCGACCAGCACCTCGTCGACGCCCGGTTCGGCGGCGACGAGCGCGCCATGGAGACGTCCGATCTGGCCGGCTCCGATCAGGGCGATCCTCATCCGGGGGACCTCACGGGCTGGGCGTGCCCATCAGCGCCACCTCTGGCTCGTCCCGGTACCAACACGTGGAGGGCCCCCGCGACGTCGAAACGCCGCTCCTCCGGGACCGACCTCGGGACGCATGGATGGTGGAACGGACCGCCTACATCGTCAAGGGCCAGCCATCGACCGTGGCGGGTCAGGCGTTGCCGGGGAAGACGAGGCTCAGCGGGCCGCGCCGGCCCGGCTCGGGCCAGCGCACGGTGACCTCCTTCTGCTTGGTGTAGAACCGGATCCCGTCCTCGCCGCGCATCTGCAGGTCGGCGAACGCGGAGTCCTTCGCCCCGCCGAACGAGAGGTATCCGGCCGGGACCGGGATCGGCACGTTGACGCCGATCATCGGGACGTCGACCTCGAGCTGGAAGCGCCGGGCGGCGCCGCCGTCGGTCGTGAAGATGGCCGTCCCGTTGGCGTACTTGTGGCCGTTGACCAGGGCCAGCGCCTGGTCGTACGTGGCCACCCGGACCATGCCGAGGACTGGGCCGAAGATCTCCTCCTGGTAGACGGCCATCTCCGGGGTCACGTCGTCGAACAGGGTGACCCCGAGGTAGAAGCCGTCCGGGTACTCCGGATGGACGAACGGCCGGCCGTCGGCCACCAGGGTCGCACCCTCGGCAACGCCGCGATCGATCCACTCGACGATCGAGGCACGGTGCTCGCGCGAGTAGATCGGGCCCATGTCGATCCCCGGCTCCATGCCGGGTCCGACCCGCAGCTTCGCGATCCGCTCCTCGATGAGCGGGCGGAGCCGGTCGCCCACGTCGCCGACGGCGATGACCAGGGCGATGGCCATGCATCGCTCGCCGGCCGACCCGTAGCCCGCCGCCACGGCCGCGTCGGCCGCGAGGTCGAGATCGGCATCGGGCAGGACGACCATCGCGTTCTTGGCGCCCGTGTAGGCGGCCACTCGCTTCCCGGCGTGCATCCCGGTCTCGTGGACGTGCCGGCCCACGGTCGTCGAGCCGACGAACCCGATCGCGTCGATCCCGGGATGGGCCAGCATCGCGTCGACCGCCTCGCGCCCACCGTAGACGATGTTGAAGACGCCGTCGGGCAGGCCCGCCTCTGCCCACAGCTCGGCCTGGAGCTGGGTCGCGCCGGGCGTGTGCGACGACGGCTTCCAGATGAACGTGTTGCCGCAGGCGAGGGCGATCGGGTAGATCCACATCGGGACCATCGCCGGGAAGTTGAACGGGGTGATTCCGGCCGCGACGCCGAGAGGCTGGCGGAGGGTCAGCGTGTCGACCTTGGTCGAGACGTTCGGCGTGTTCATCCCGGCCAGGTGGACGGGCAGCCCGCAGGCGTACTCGATGGTCTCGAGGCCGCGCAGGACCTCGGCCAGCGCGTCTGGGAGTGTCTTCCCATGATCGCGCGTGATCAGGGCTGCAAGCTCCTCGCGGTGTCGCCAGACAAGCTCGCGATAGGCGAAGAAGATCTGGCTGCGGCTGATCAGGGGCAGGTCGCGCCAGGCCGGGAACGCGGCCCGGGCGGCGGTGACGGCGCGATCGACGTCGTCGGCGCCACCCCGGGCGACCCGGGCGATGACGTGACCGGTCGCCGGGTTGTAGACCGGTTGACTCTGCGGCGGCGCCGTCGCGTCGACCCGTCCACCGATCCAGTGGGTGATGACCGGGAGCGTCGCGGCATGGGCCGCCTCCCGCTCCGGGAGTGTGGGAGTCGTCACCGGCTCGTACCTCCTCGTGGTCGGCGAGGACGCGGCCGGCGGGTGAGTTGATCGATCGGGGCCCGACGCCCGCCACGAGGCGAGCCGGATCAGTGGATCGACTGAGTCGGATCGTGGTCGGGCGCTAGACCCCGTGTCAAGAGTCGGAGCGACGGTCGCCCGGGGGCCCGTCGACCCTAGCGCGTCCGGGGGAAGCCCAGGTCGACCTTCGAGCTGGCCGGGTCGGGCCAGCGCTCGGTGACGACCTTCGTCCGGGTGTAGAACTGGATCCCGTCCGGGCCGTACATGTGGAGGTCGCCGAACAGCGACGCCTTCCAGCCGCCGAACGAGTAGTAGGCCACCGGGACCGGGATCGGCACGTTGACTCCGACCATCCCGGCGTTGACGTCGAACTGGAACTGGCGGGCGGCTCCCCCGTCGCGGGTGAAGATCGCCGTCCCGTTGCCGTACGGGTTGTCGTTGATCAGCTTGAGCGCCTCGTCGTAGGTGTCGACCCGGACAACCGTCAGGACAGGCCCGAAGATCTCGTCCCGATAGCAGTCCATCTCGGGCGTCACGTCGTCGATCAGCGACACGCCGAGGAAGAACCCGTCCCCCTTGAAGGCTGGGTCGCCGCGCCCGTCGACGACGACCTTCGCGCCCTGGGCGACGCCGCTGTCGAGGTAGGAGGCCACCTTGTCGCGGTGCTCGCGGGTCACGAGCGGGCCCATCTCCGACGCCGGATCGGATCCATCGCCGACCTTGATCTTCGGCAGCCGCTCGCGGATCGCCTCGATGAGCGGGTCGGCCACCGAGCCGACCGCGACGAGCGCGGAGATCGCCATGCATCGCTCGCCGGCCGAGCCGTAGGCGGCCGAGACCGCCGCATCGGCGGCCATCCCGATGTCCGCATCGGGCAACACGATCATGTGGTTCTTCGCCCCGCCGAGGGCCTGGACGCGCTTGCCGGCCTTCGTCCCCGTCTCGTAGATGTAGCGCGCGATTGGGGTCGAGCCCACGAACGAGACCGCCTGGATCGTCGGGTGCGCGAGGATCGCGTCGACCGCGATCTTGTCGCCGTGGATCACGTTGAACACGCCGTCGGGCAGGCCGGCCTGCTGGAGCAGCTCGGCGATCAGCATCGACGCGCCCGGGTCCTTCTCGGACGGCTTGAGCACGAACGTGTTGCCGCAGGCGATCGCGTTGGCGAACATCCACATGGGGACCATCGCCGGGAAGTTGAACGGGGTGATCCCGGCCACCACCCCGAGCGGCTGGTGGATCGAGAAGACGTCGACGCCGGTCGAGACCTGCTCGCTGAAGCCGCCCTTGAGCAGGTTCGGCACGCCGCACGCGAACTCGATGTTCTCGATCCCCCGGGCGACCTCGCCCAGGGCGTCCGAGGTGACCTTGCCGTGCTGGGCGGTCAGGAGGGCGGCCAGGTCGCGCCGGTGCTCGTCGACGAGCTGGCGGATCCGGAACAGGATCTCCGAGCGGCGCGCCAGCGACGTCGCCCGCCAGGCCGGGAATGCCGCTGCGGCCGCAGCCACCGCCCGGTCGACCTCCTCGGCGCTCGCGAAGTCGACCTTGTGAGTTTGCGCGCCCGTAGCCGGGTTGTAGACCGGCCCCGCCCGGCCCGACTCGCCGGGGGCGATCCGCCCGCCGATCCAGTGGCTGATCCGGGCCTGCTCACCGGACGGCGTGGCGGAGGCTCGGTCCGCGTTGGGCTCGGCGATCTGGGTCATCGGGGACGTCTCCATGGGGCGCTGTCGGGTTCCGAGGATAGCGCTTCCGATCAGAACCGACGACGGGTCTCCGGGTCCGGCCAGTTGAGCTCAGGCGGGGGCGGAGCGACGGGGGCGACGACCTGCGGCGTCCGGCGAGAGCGGACGACCAGCCAGGCCAGGACGAGCGCGGCAATCGCGACGATCCCGAGGTCGAAGAGCTGCTCCGCCTTGAGCGGCCCGAGGACCGCCGGGTCACGCCAGCTCGAGGCGACGACGAACCGGACGATCGCCCAGCCGCCCAGCGCGAGGGCGAACCCCCGTCCATCCTCCCAGCCTGCCCGCCGGACGTAGCGGAGGACGACGACCATGACGACGACGACGATCGCGACGCCGATCGCCTCGACGGCCTGGGCGGGGATCGACGGGATGTCGGGGCCCAGGCTGCCCCACGGTCCGGGGCCGAGATAGCGGGTCGCCCAGTCGAGCACCGACGGCACCCCCTGGCCGCTCCCACCGAGCACGTTCGCGGCCTTCCCGAGCCCGAGGACGACGAGCATCGGCACGACGGCCAGCGCATACCAGCGACCGACCGGGGCGTCAAACAGGCGGGCCACGAGGCCGCCGGTCAGCGCGCCGAGGACGACCGCCCCGGACAGGCTCAGGGCGCCGGACGTCGGGTCGACGATCGCGACGACGTTCGACGAGTAGTAGTCGAGGTGGAGCGCGACGTAGGCGATCCGGCCGCCGACGACGGCACCCGGGGCGACGCCCAGGGCGATGAACAGGACGTCGTCGCGGCGGAGGTGATCGATCGTTCCGGGCGGGTCGTCATCGCGGACCGGCAGTCGCTCGCGCCCGGCCAGGACTCCGGCCACGATCAGCGCGACGAGGATCGCGACGCCGATCGCGAGGGTCTCCCAGCGGACCGTCCAGTCGCCGAGGTGGGCGAGCGGATCGAACCGGAACGTGATCACGGCGGGCGCCACGGCGGCAGTGTAACGAACCGTGCCCGATCGGCGTCGTTCAGTGGACGGATGTGTCGGCTGGCCGACACATGTCCTGTCCGCACGCTGGTGCCCGGGCCGTTCGACCCGCCCCGATAGTCCGGACCAACGGCGCTCGGATCCATCGCTCGAACCGGGCCACGGATCGAAGGGGCGGGCGTCGTCGACACGATCGTCGGGGGATGCCGGTACCTGGGGGTTCCGGCGGGCGATCGCCGAGGCGTCGCCGACGGCCGGTGCACGACCCCTCAGGGGGGAGGTCGCGCATCCGGCCTCCGGCGACGGTCCGGATGAGAGGGAGACTGCGGTGGGACGTTCCATCCCGGCGGCAGGCCCGATGCCATCCGGTCACCTCACGCCCGCGACAGCATCGCCGGCCGCCGAGATCGCGCCGCTCGAGATCCGGCTCCTCGGCCGGGTCGAGCTGTCGGTCGCCGGGCGTGAGATCCGCCTTGGGTCGCGGGGCGCCCAGGCGCTCATCGCCCTCCTCGCGCTCAAGCCGAGGGTGCGGAGCCGCGAGGCCGTGGCGACCGAGATCTGGCCGGACGGGGAGGGCTCCGGGACGTCCGCGTCGCTCCGCCAGGCGCTCTGGCTCGTCCGCTCATCGTTCGGCGCCGCAGCGGTGGCCCTCGACCAGTACCTGACGATCGACGCCGAGGTGATCGGTCTGAGCTCGTGCGCGCCGGTCGATCTCGACGTGGCCCGCTTCGAGGCGGCCCTGCGCGGCTCGACCGCGGCGCCGGAGGAGGCGATCGCGATCTACCACGGCGACCTCGTCGAATGCCTCGGGCTCGAGTGCTTCGCCGTGGAGGCCGAGCGGCTGTCGGACGCCTACGAGGACGCGCTCGCCCTCGTCGCCGAGCGGCGACTCGCGGCCGGCGACCCGATCGGTGCGCGCGACGTGGCCGAGCGCCTGCTCGCCCGCGATCCCCTCCGCGAGGAGGCCCACGTCACGCTCCTGCGGGTCCACGGGCAGGTCGGGTCGCGGGCGCAGGTCGTGCGCCAGTACCGCAGGCTCACCCAGCTCCTCGCCGACGAGCTCGGCGTGGAGCCACTGCCCGAGACGGCGGCGGCCTACCGTGCCGCGATGGCCGAGACGGTCGAGCGCTCGCAGGCGCGGGCGGCCACACTCGCCTTCGCACCGGAAGCCACGGGTTCCGGGCGCCGGATCCGATCCGGAGGACTCGCACCGAGCGCCGCCCAGCGCTAGGGTTCGATCGGGAACCGGCGAGCCGGCCCCGTCGTCACGTTCGTGGCAGACTCAGCCGATGACCCCCGAGGGACCCCCGTGATCCGGCGCTCGCTCCTGCTCCTCCTCGTCGTCCCCGTCCTCGCCGCCTGCGCGGCCGGCGCGTCGTCGGCGAGCCCGTCGGCAACCGGGACGGCCGCGCCGTCGGGTGGACGCCCGTCGTTCGAGATGAGCCCGCCGTTCGAGACGGTCCCGCCGACCGCGTCCCCGGTCACCGGCGAGGTGCCCGCGGCGATGATGGCCCAGGCCCGGGCCGACCTGGCCAAGCTGACCGGGCTCGACCCGTCGACGTTCACCACGGTCCGGGCCGAGCAGGTCGTCTGGTCCGACGGGTCGCTCGGCTGCCCCGTTCCCGGGATGATGTACATCCAGGTCGTGACGCCGGGCTACTGGATCCAGCTCGAGGCCGGTGGCAAGACCTACGACTACCGCTCGTCGACCGCGGGTCCCGTCCGGCGCTGCGACCTGGCGACACCGAAGCCGCCGTCCGGCTGATCGGGCCGGCTCAGGCGCCGCGAACAAGATCCGCTGTCCAGGATGCGTCCGGAGGACCCGACGAACTAGGGTCCCCCGGAGACCTGGATCTGGAGAGCGTCACGTCCCTTGGGCGAGCCGCCGCGGGTGTCGCCGCGGCCGGCATTGAGCAGGAGCAGGACACCGGTCTCGCTCGGGTTCGTACCGGTCGCGCCGAAGTCGGCGATCGTGAGGTCCGCCGTGTCGTGCGGAGCGATGTCCCCGGTGGCGAAGCCGGTCCCGTCGAAGATGCCGAAGAAGCGCTCACCGAGCGGGGCGATCTCGATGCCGAGGACCGCATCGGTCAGGTTGCCGGTGTAGTAGGCGTCGAACGCGCCGACGTCCATCGTGATGGGCTGGCCGAACGCGGTCGCGTCGAGCCCGACCTGGTCGCCGCAGAACGGCAGGACCATGTTCGAGTCGTTGGTGCCGTGGTCGGCATAGAAGTACGCCGTCGCGTCGCCGGTGACCAGGTCCTGGACCCAGGCGAGGGTCCGGACGTCGCCGGTCGTGGCCGGTCCGGAGAGGGGCGCGTTGAACACGACGAAGTCGGCGTTACCGTCGCCCGTCGTGTCGAGGAACGCGGCGATCTGGCCGGGGTACGAGCCGATGGTCTCGCGCTCCCAGTTGCTGACCGCGATGACGTAGACGAATGAGTCGGCCGGGCCGCAGAAGTCGGCCGGGACCGGGAAGGTCTGGACGCCGACGCCCTTGATGTCGATGACCGGCTGGTTCGAGCCGCGGACCGCTGGCGGCAGGACCGGGCTGGTCCCGACGAGCGAGTACTCGTCGATCGTGCTCGTCCCGACGCCGCTGTTGGCCAGGGTGGTGTCCGCGGAAGGCAACCCGTCGAACGGGCCGCCGGAGATCGTCCCGTCCGCCACGAGCGAGGTCGAGGCGGCCGTGGTGTTGCCCGACAGCCGGGGCAGGACCTGCCAGGCCATGTGGAGCGGGCGCTTGTCGTCCTTGTGGGTCGCGGTGTTGTTGAAGGTGAGGTAGCCGTCGTACTCGAGCGCGTCGAGCGCCCGCGCGTCGAGCGCCGCCGCACCGGAGTCGAGCGCCCAGTCACGCAGCTTCGGGCCGTACACCTTGAGCGTGACCTTGAACGTCCGCTGGGCATGCGGCGCGAGGGTGATGCCGCTCGGGGCGAGGACCTTGACGGCTCCGTTGGTCTTGTCGTTGGCGTAGCGGAACTTCGGGCTGATCGCGTAGTGGAGCGTCCTGTTCGTGTAGTTCTTGACCCGGACCCAGCGGGTCAGGGTCGTGACCGCCTTGGTCGCGTCGACGAAGCCGAACGACAGGTCGCCGCTGTGGGCGGAGCGATCCCAGGCGGCGGCCGGCGACTTGAGGGCCCGGTCGACCCGGACCTCGCCGCCGCCGATCCGGGTGATCGGGGCCAGGTAGCCGGGCGTGTTGGCCAGGTTGTTGTAGATCTTCGTCTCGGCCGTGTTCATCAGCAGCGACTTGATCTCGCCGACGGTCCGATGCGGGTAGGCGTCGAAGAGCAGGGCCGCCGAGCCGCTGACTATCGGGGTCGCGCCGGACGTGCCCCCGAAGGCCTCGCTCCCGTCGCCGGTCCCGACGACCGCCGAGACGGACGCGCCGGGCGCACCGATCTCGGGCTTGATGGTGTTGAGGTCGATCGACGGCCCGCGCGACGAGGAGCCGACCATCCCGCCCTTGAGCGGGATCGACACCGCGTCGGAGACCGACACGTGGACCGGGGCAGTGATGTTGTCCTGGATCGCCAGGCTCAGGTCCTGGGTGATGACGAGCGCCGGGACGAACGTATCGCCGCCGCCCAACGAGAACGACTGCGCGTCGCCGGGGGCCACGAGCCCGATGAGGACCGCGGTCGCGCCGGCCTTCGCCGCGCGGTCGACCTTGAGGCTGATGTTGCAGGCGCCCCGGTCGATCAGGGCGACCTTGCCGGATGGGTCGTCGAGGTACGTGTCGGCGTCGGGCGTTCCGTCGACGCTTCCGGCCGGGCAGCCCCGACCGACGTACGAGACGTCACCGGAGAAGCCGCTGCCGAGCGCCGCCCAGTCGAGGGTGGCCGTGTTCGTGTACGCCCCGGCGATCGCCGGCGGCGAGTCGACGACGAGCGGGAACGCCAGGGCGCTCGGGACCTGCGTCTCGGCGACGGACAGGGCCGTCCGGGCGGCCGCCGGGGTGCCCGAGATGTACGGCTTGTCGCCGCCGTTGCCGGATGCGGCCACGGTCAGCACGCCGACCCTGGTCGCCTGGTCGACGGCCAGCGACAGGTCGTCGATGAAGGCCGAGCCGTAGTCCGACCCGAGCGACATGTTGAGGATGTCGAGGTGGTCCTTGGTGACCCCATTGTGGTTCGGGTCGACCGCCCAGTCGACGGCCTCGAGCAGGCCGACGCCGGAGCACCCCGTGCTGACCGCCGAGCAGACCTTGAGCGCATAGAGCCTGACCTTCGGGGCGACGCCCCTGGTCCCGCCGATGATGTCGGCGACGTGGGTGCCGTGGCCCTCGAAGTCGATCGGGTCGGGATCCGGCTTCTCGACCTCGGGGTTGTTCGGGTCGGGGCCCGGCCAGCTCTCGCCGATGAAGTCATAGCCGCCGACGACCCGGGCCGTCGGGAAGAGCCCGTCGGTGGTCGTGTTCTTCGGATCGGACGTGCTCGTCCCGTAGGCCGCCTGGTAGGCCGCCACGGTCCCGGCGCCGCCGAACTCCTTGTGGGTGTAGTCGATCCCGCTGTCGACGACGCCGACCTTGATCCCGGCGCCCTTGAAGCCGGCCTTCTGGACGGTCGTGCCTCCGATGTACGGCACGGTCTCGGACAGGGCAAGCTGGTAGTCGACGACCGGGCTGATCGCAACGACCGCCGGGTCCTTGGCCAGCTCCTTGATCTTGGTCGCGTCGATCCGCATCGCGACGACGTTCGAGGCGCGGTCAGTGCGGCCGAGGATCTTCACGCTGCGGTCGAGCCGCTGGGCCCGGGCGATGACCCCGGCCTGCTGGCGCCGGTTCAGCGCGGCCTGGCGGAGGACCGCGGCGGGTCCGCTGGCGGCGAGCTCGGTCGCGGGCGCCTTCGACAGGCGGACGAACACGCGCACGCGGCCGTGGACGCCCTCGAGCGACAGGGTGACCTTGCCCCGACCGGCGACGTCGTTGTCGCGCACGGGCTTGGTCAGCTTGTCGTCGCGAAGCGAGCGTGGCAGCTCGGTCTGCGGCCGGGTCGGCGCCTGGGCCTGGACCGCGGCCGGGGCGAGCGTGACGATGAGCAGGAGCGACGCGCTCAGCGCGCCGAGCGACCGGCGGAACATGAGCCTCCCTTGCAGGCGGTGCCTGTCCTCATGGGGCGCGGTCCGGGCAGCCTTCGACTCCGCGCGGCGCGCGGAACGGCGTCGATGGGGCGACCGGGTGGGCGGATCGGGCTCCCGCAGGATCCGCCGCGGCAACCCTAGCGAGGACGGCCCGGCGGGTCAATTACGGTCACGGCAAGGTCGGATGCACGGCCGAGCACGGCCGGCACCAGCGGCCCGCGCTGGCGGTGCGTCGCGGCACCGGCCGCGCCCGCGCGGAGGCACGAAGCCGGGCGTCGACGACCCGCGTCGCCGTCCTGGGAAGGTGCCGGGGCGGGCGCGTGGCCCGCCCCGGCGACCGTCACGAGCGGTGGATGACGATCGGGACCGACAGCGCGTTGGGGGCGCTGGTCGGACCGAGCTGGAGCTCCCCGAAGTAGTCCTGACCCGAGGTCATCGTCTTCGAGAAGGTGACGTGGAGGACGACCGGGGTCCCGGCCGCGACCGGCCCGACGGGCAGCCCGCTGACCACGAGGTCGTTGCCCTGGATCGGGTCGATCGTGAGCGGGAACGTCGGCGTCCCGGCCACGGCGTACCCGTGGACCCACGCCTGGTAGTTGCCGTCGGGCGGATTCACGAGGGTGACGCTCTCGTCGCCCGTCCCGCCGGCCGAGGCGCCGATGATCTCCGACGGAGCGAACGTGCCGTCGTTATTCGCGTCGTAGACGATGTACAGGTCGATGTCGTTCCCGGGCAGGGCGACCGTGATCGTCGCCCGGGCGGCGTGAGCCAGGCTGAATGGCTTCTTGATGCTGGCGGTCGACGGGTCGTTCGGGTTGTCCTGCTTGGCGGTCTCGGTCGTCGTCGTCGGCTGGCTCAGGCCGAACGCCGCGGCCGTGAGGCCCGGCAGGTCGACACCCGAGGTGAACGTGACGTCGAACGAGCCGGTGTCGGCGGCCGAGGTGATCGACACCGCCGACGGTGCGACGGTCGCGGTCCCCACGGTCGTCGTGAACGGAACGTCGAACTTGTCACCGGACCAGCCGGTGCCGTGCTGGACGACGGCGTGGAGGCCGGCCGAGGCCGGTCCGGTGACCACCTCCTCGGCACCGCCGGTGGCCGTCTGGAACGTCCAGATGCCGGCCCCGACATTGGTGTTGGCGCTCCCGCCGACCGTGCCGAGGATGTACGGCGAGCCGTCGGCCGTGCCCGGCGGGAGGAGCTGGTAGGTGTTCTCGGACGGTCCGAAGATGAGCGTGTCGAGATCGGTGTACGGGGCGGTGTCGTCCCAGGTCGTGTCGGACAGGAACTGCGTGCCGTCGGGGACGTCGTTCGGGACGTCGAAGTAGAAGAACCGCCAGTCGCCCGATTCGGCGCGCCAGCTCCAGTCGTTGGCACCGAAGATCGAGCCGTTGTCGTAGGTCAGGTTCTTCTGGGCGGCGGCGACCTTCTTGCCGCCGAAGGAGAGGCTGCCGCGGAGCGAGCCGTCGACGTTCTGGGTGACCTTCGCCGGCACCGTAACGGACACGGGCACGACGCTGTCGTGGCCGTTCCGGCTCACGACCACGGCGCCCTGGTACATCCCCGCGGGGGTCCCGGACGGGACGTGGAACTTGGCCGTGAACGAGCCCTTCGCGCTCTTCGGCGTGGACAGCCAGGACCAGTCGACGTTCTTGTAGAAGTCGATCCGGAACTTGAGGTGGGTGACCGGGATCGCCGTGCTCCGTTCGGGGTGCTGGAGGCCGAGGAACAGGCCGCTGCTCATGCGCTTGGCCGGATCGCGGACCATCACCTGGAGCGCGTCGTTGACCGTGCGCAGGTAGGTGAACCGGACGTACTCGCCCTTCTCGATCTCCGAGTGCTTGAAGTCGAGGAGCGGGTCGCCGTCGATGTTCGTGGCGGTCGAGTCGGTGTGGTTGACGACGCCGTTGTGGTTCTTGTCCTTCCACAGCTTGCCGTCGTGGTTGATGTCGGTCCAGTCGTAGGCCAGCAGCGTCCAGCGCTGGTCGTTGACGTAGTCGCCGTCCGGGTCGAACTCGTCGTGCGGGTAGATCGCCCGGATGACCATCAGGTCGGCGTCCTTGTGCGCCTTGACCTGCTTCGTGAGGTCGATCAGGTAGTCCGGCGCGTTGAACGTGATCGGGCTCTCCTTCGAGACGTTCTTGGAGTTCCAGCTGAACGTCGTCGAGGCCACCCGGGTGAGGATCCGGTCCGACACCTTGTAGGTGCCTGGACCGTCGAGGGTGAACGTCTGGCTGTCGCTCCCGCCGGCCGGCAGGATGTTCGGGAAGACGGCGAACTCGTCGCCACGGTAGTCACCGGGGCGCCAGTCGTCGGGCGTGACGACGACCCGCTTGCCGAGCGTGGCCTTGACCGCCTCGCCGGCCTGGACCGACCCGGCACCCTGGGTGTACGAGTCGTAGCCGAGGTCGAGCGCGGTCGACTTGAGGATCGCCCGGGCCTGGAGAGCGAACCCGTCCGGGATCGGACCGAGCTTCTTCTGGGCCTGGTAGACGAGCGCGGTGGCGCCGACGACGACCGGTGTCGAGCGGCTCGTGCCGCCCCACGTCTCCCAGGCCACCGGGCCATCGAGGACCGTGTTCAGGGTCGCGTCGCCCGCCGAGAACGCGCCGTCGCCGAGGATGTCGACGGCGGCGGCGCCGGTCGAACCCGGACCTCGATCGGACCACGGGATGACATCGTTGTCGGTGATCTGCGAGGCGTTCTTGATCGAGTCCCAGCCGGTTCCGCCGAACTGGGTCGAGGCACCGACCGCGATCCCCGTGAACGGGCGCGGCGAGTTGACCGTGCCATACCCGGGCGCGCCGTTGCCGGTCGAGTGGACCGAGGTGGTCCGGCTCCCGTAGATCTGGCTCCACAGGGCCGCCTCCTGGCTGGCCGCGTCGAAGCCGTCGTTGTCCTGGGAGTCGTCGCCGTAGGAGTTCGAGATCACGTCGATCCCGGCATCGTTGGTCAGGAAGTAGCCGAACTGGGTCGAGAACTCGAAGGCGAAGTAGATGTCGCCCATCGGGGCGGCCTTGGCCTTCGGGGCCCCGCCGATGACCGCGCCGGGGTAGGTATGGCCCGGGGCGTGCACGTCGGCGAAGGTGGGAGCGTTCCCGTTGATGACGCCCTGGCCGACGACGTTCGAGGCGGTCAACGTGCCGTGCCCGCCGATGCCCGGGTCGAAGTCGCCGGTCCAGGCGAGCAGCTCGCCCGGCTCGCCGGTGACCTCGAGGCCGAACGCCTCCGGACCGCCCGGCAGTGGCGTCCCGCTGACGCCATCCGAGATGTAGTAGAGGAGGCCGCCCGACATGTCCGTGTAACCGTCCCCGTTGAGGTCGCGGTAGGACACCGGCGAGGCCTTCGTGACCGGCTTCTCATCGCTGAAGTCGTGGTCGTTGTTCAGGTCGACGTAGACGGTGTCGTAGACGCCGGCGACGTTCGGGTCGGTGACCAGGAACGCAGGACGCTCAGCGTAGAGGGCGAGCAGGTAATCGTCCGGGTGGCTGCCGAGGCGGACCTTGCCCGACTTCGACCAGGCCGCCGGGAACGTGTAGGTGTGGCTGACCGTGCCGTCCGGCGCGGCGAAGTTGCGCGACGGCCCGGTGCGGGTCGCGAACGTGACCGAGAGGTTCCCGCCACCGGCCGGCGCGCCGGTCTTCAGCTGGGTCTTCGTGTACCAGGTCAGCCCGGCGTCGACCTGACTCGGGTCGACCAGGAGGACAAGCGTGTCGTACGGATCGTAGGCCTGCGGCCAGCCGCTCGGGCCGGTAAGCCAGGTGCCGATGAGGTCGGGATGGCCCCAGTCGGCGCCACCGTCGAGGATCGAGACGCTCACCCCGGTCCCGTCGTAGCCCATGTTCCAGGCCTCGGCGAAGTCATGGGTCTTGGCGTCGAGGAGGGCCAGCTTCTTGAGAGCCTCGAAGTTCGAGCCCTTGAGCGGCGGAGCGTCGGTGTACGGGACCTCGGTTGTCTTGAGCTTGGTCAGGGCCGTCCGGAGCGCCTTCGTGCTCGGGGCGGGCGCGCCGATGTCGGGGTCGGGGTTGCCGAGCGGCTTGCCCGTCTGCTTGAGCTGGACGAGCTTGACGCTGAGGACGTTCTTCTGGTCGGCCAGCTTGGGCAGCTGCTGGACCTTGATCCGACCGACGACGAGCGCGGCCTCGCCGTTCGGGGTCCGCGCCGCGTGTGCCCCGTCGAGGGTGGCCATGGCGGCCGCCGGGTTGCCGATCACGGTGGCGAAGACCGTCACGGTCGCGTTCGAGCCGCCGCTGACCGCTGTGCGCAGCTTCGGATCGAGCTTCTGGCGGGCGGTGTCGTCGAGCGACCGGACCGACGGCGGCGGAGCGCCGCGGTGGACCGGTGGCCCGGCCAGCGTCGCCGGCGCGAACGCGCCGAGCAACAGCGAGACCGAGGCGAGCAGCACGATCAGCCGCTTCATGCGACGTCCCTCCTCCGCGGCGCACCGGCGCAGGGACGACGGCAGGGCGGCCGTCGACGGTCCTCGCAGGAGCTGTCCGCATCACCCAGGTGCCGGCCGGGCAGCGCGACCGGCGGCGTTCATGGAACGTACTACCGCGGGTTGCGGCCGGTCAACGGTGACATCTGGGCCATGACCGTAGTGGTGCGCGCACGCACCACTTCCTTGGTCAGGCGGGCAGCTTGGCCACGAGCTCGCGGACCGCTTCCGCCGATCGCTCGAAGGCGGCCCGCTCGTCGGCGGTCAGCTCGATCTCGAAGACCCGTTCGAGGCCGGCCGCACCGAGGACAACCGGCACGCCGACGAACAGCCCATCGATGCCGAACTCGCCCCGGAGCAGGACCGCGCAGGGCAGGACCCGCTTGCGGTCGAGCAGGATCGACTCGACCATCTCGAACGTGCTCGCGGCCGGGGCGTAGAAGGCCGACCCGGTCTTGAGCAGCGCGACGACCTCGGCGCCGCCGTTCGCGGTGCGGTCGCACAGCGCCTGGACCCGCTCCGGGCTGAGCAGCTCGGTGATCGGCACGCCCGCGACCGTCGAGTAGCGCGGCAGCGGGACCATCGTGTCGCCATGGCCGCCGAGGACGAAGGCGTGGGTGTCCTCGACCGACACGCCGAGCTCCTGGGCGATGAACGTCCGGAAGCGGGCCGAATCGAGGACGCCGGCCATCCCGAGGACCCGCTCGCGCGGGAAGCCCGACGCCTGGATCGCGACGTGGCACATCGCGTCGAGGGGGTTGGTGACCACGATGAGGATCGCCTCGGGCGAGTGCCGCGCCGCCTCCTCGACGACCGACCGGACGATGCCGGCGTTCTTCGCCAGGAGGTCGTCGCGGCTCATCCCCGGCTGGCGGGCGAGACCGCTCGTGACGACGACGATGTCGCTGCCCGCCGTGTCGGCGTAGTCGTTCGTTCCGACGACGCGGCGGTCGTGGCCGACCACCGGGGCCGCTTCGGCAAGGTCGAGGCCCTTGCCCTGGGGCAGTCCCTCGACGATGTCGACGAGGACGACGTCGGCCAACCCGGCCTCGGCGATCCGCTGGGCGGTCGTGGCGCCGACGTTGCCGGCGCCCACGACGGTGACCTTGTGTCGCGACATGGCTGGCTCGGCTCCTGCGTGTCGGGGACGCCGTCCATTCTAGCCGCGAGGTCGTCGGGCGGGTCGGAACGCTCGCCTCCGAGCGGCGAGGGGTCGCTCGGAGGCCTAGCCGTCCACCCGTGGGCCGGCGGCCCGGACGGTCTCGGCGACGCCGTCCTGGTAGCGGGCAAAGTTCTCGGCGAACATCGCCGCCAGCTTGCGCGCCTGCCGATCGTAGGCGGCCTGGTCCTGCCACGTCGTCCGAGGCTGGAGGAACTCGCTGGGCACGTCGGGGCAGCTGACCGGGACCGCGACCCGGAAGATCGGGTCCTCGACGGTCGGGACGCCGTCGAGCCGGCCGTCGAGCGCGGCCCGGACCATCGACCGGGTGTGGTTGATGTTCATCCGCTCGCCGGTCCCGTACGGCCCACCGGTCCAGCCGGTATTCACCAGCCACACGGGGACGTCATAGCGGGCGAGCCGGTCGACGAGCATGGCCGCGTACTCGCCGGGATGGCGGGGCATGAACGGGGCGCCGAAGCAGGCGCTGAACGTCGCCCTCGGCTCCCTGATCCCGACCTCGGTACCGGCGAGCTTGGCCGTGTAGCCGCTGATGAAGTGGTAGGCGGCCTGATCGTGGGTCAGCCGGGCGATCGGCGGCAGGACCCCGAAGGCGTCGGCGGTCAGCAGCACGATGTGCCTCGGCTGGCCGGCGATCCCGGTCGGGTCGGCATTGCCGATGAACTCGAGCGGGTAGGCGCCGCGGGTGTTCTCGGTGAACCGCTCCGACGACAGGTCCAGCTGACGCGTCCGCGGGTCGAGGTCGACGTTCTCGAGGATCGTCCCGAACCGCTTCGTCGTCTGGAAGATGTCCGGCTCGTACATCGGCGAGAGGCGGATCGTCTTGGCATAGCAGCCGCCCTCGAAGTTGAACACCCCGGCATCGCCCCAGCCGTGCTCGTCGTCCCCGATCAGGCTGCGCAGCGGGTCGGCCGACAGGGTGGTCTTGCCGGTCCCGCTGAGGCCGAAGAAGACGACCGAGTCACCCGCGGCTCCGACGTTGACCGCCGAGTGCATCGGCAGCACGCCCTCGTCGGGCATCAGGTAGTTCATGACCGTGAAGGCCGACTTCTTGATCTCGCCGGCGTACTCGGTCCCGACGATGATGATCTCCATCCGACGGAGGTGGACGAGGATCGCCGTCTCGGTCCGGGTTCCCTCGGTCGATGGGTCGGCCTTGAACGACGGGACGCAGATGATCGTGAAGTTCGGGACGAACCCGACCAGGTCGGCCGCGCCCGGACGACGGAACAGGTTGCGGGCGAAGATGCTCGCCCAGGCCGTCTCGGTGTAGACGCGGAGGCGACGGCGGTGCTCGGGGGCCGCGCCGATGAAGCAGTCCTGGGCGTACAGGACCCGGTCGGCGACGTAGTCCACGAGGCGCGCCCGGAGCCGGTCGTAATGGGCCTCGCTGATCGGCCGGTTGACCGGGCCCCACCAGATCTTGTCCCGGCTCGACGGCTCGTCGACGATGAACTTGTCCTCGGGACTGCGACCGGTGTGCCGGCCGGTCCGGACGACGAGCGGCCCGTCGGCGGCGATCAGGCCCTCGCCGGCGCGGACGGCATCCTCGTAGAGCTCGGCGGTCGGCAGGTTCGCCCGGATCGTTCGCCCGAGCTCGGGCGCGTTCCTCGTCGTGGTGCGGGTTGCGGTCACACTGGTCGCTCCTGGTCCGCGGCGGGACGGGACGGGCCCGGTCTCGCTCGCACAGCCATTGGTACGACCGGCCGCGCGTGCCTCGTGGCGCCGTGCCCGGGGGCCCGGCCGAGGGAGTCGGCTTCCGCAGTCCGGGGGATGATACCCCGCCTCCCCGGTTGCGGCAAGGTTGCGACGGCGTTGCCCCCGGGCCACCGCGTCCCGAAGCCGGCAGGCGGGCTGGCTCCGATCATGGCGCCCTGACGGCGCCCGCACCGTATCATCGACCCGGGCAACCGAGCCCAGCCATCGCCGACCAGGGAGGTCCACCACCGAACGTGCCGAGCCCAAAGCGCAAGACCGCCTATCGGAAGCCGCCCCCGCCGAAGCCGCCGATCCCCGGCGTCACCGCTCCCGAGCCCTACCGACCCACCGTAGCCGAGATCAACACGGCGGCGCGCCACGGCCGGACCGATCTGGCGGTCGGCGACCGGGTCCGGATCATCGGCAGCGGCCTGTACAGCGGCGAGATCGCCACGATCGAGCGATTCGCCGGCGCGGTCATCCCGACCGCCCAGGTCCGGACCGAAGGCGGGGGCTCTCGCCAGGTGCGCACGATCGACCTGGAGCCGGTCGACTGACGGCTCGCCGGCGGGCCGATCCGCCGGTCGACCGTCCTGGCCGGATCGCTGTCGGGTCGCGCATTTCTGTCAGATCCGGCGATCCGATCACGCCTCGTCGAGGGCGTGCGCAAGGTCCGCGACGAGGTCGTCGGCCGCCTCGATCCCGACCGACAGCCGGATAAGGGCGTCCTCGACCTGCGAGGCTGCTGCCGGCCACCGAGGCGTGGGTCATGATGGCCGGCACCTCGATGAGCGACTCGACGCCGCCGAGCGATTCGGCCAGCGTGAAGACCCGGGTGCCCTCGCAGATCGCGATGGCCCGCGCACCGGGCGTCGCGGCCGTGCCGGCCACCCGCCGCCGGGGCGAACGAGACCATCCCGCCGAACCGGCCCATCTGGCGGGCCGCCAGGGCGGCCTGGGGATGGGCGTGCGGCCCGCTTGCCAGGCCCGGATAGCTGACCCAGGCGACGTCGTCCCGCCCGGCCAGGAAGCCGGCGACGACCGCCGCGTTCGCGGCGTGCCGCTCGGTCCGGATCCCCAGCGTCCGCAGCCCGCGCAGGACGAGGAAGCAGTCGAACGGCCCGGGCACCGCGCCCATGGCGTTCTGGAGGAACCGCAGCCGCTCGGCGAGGTCGTCGCGGCCTGTGGCCAGGACGCCGTTGACCACGTCCGAGTGACCGGCCAGGTACTTCGTCGCGGAGTGGAAGGCGACGTCTGCGCCGAGGGTCAGCGGCCGCTGGGCGGCCGGGCTCGCGAACGTGTTGTCGACGACGACGATCGGCCGCTCGCCGCGGGCCCCGCGGTGCCCGGCGACGGCCGCGACCGCGGCGGCGATGTCGATGACCCGGAGGTGCGGGTTCGACGGTGTCTCGAACCAGACGAGGCGGGTCCGCTCGGTCAGGTTCGCCCGGATCGCCGGCCCCGGATCGCCCGCCAGGTCGATCCAGCGGGCCGCCACGCCGCGCGGTCCTGCGACCCGCTCGAGGTAGCGCCAGGTCCCGCCGTAGACATCGTTGCTGGCGATGACCTCCTCGCCAGGCAGGACGAGCTCGGCCAGGGCGGCGGTGGCGGCCGAGCCGCTGGCGAAGGCGATCCCGTGGGTCCCGCCCTCGAGGGTCGCGACCGCCCGCTCGAGCCGCTCGCGGGTGGGGTTCTGGCTGCGGGCGTACTCGTAGCCACGGGTCGGCCGGCCGACCGCCTCCTGGGCGTACGTGCTCGTCTGGTAGATCGGCGGCGCGACGGCGCCGGTGAGCTCGTCGGGCTCCTGCCCGGCATGGACCGCCAGGGTGTCGAAGCTCGGATCGTCCATCGGGTCATCATCGCCCATCCGGCGCGTCCGTCGCTGCGCGTCCGTCGCTGCGCTCCTTCCGGTGACGCTGCCCCGGCTGCGAGCCTCAGTGACCGGGGTCGGGGGCGAGGAAGGTCAGGTCGCCCGTTCACTGGGCGAACGAACTGGACGTCGCGGACCGCTCGGGGCCGGTGCCCGGCCAAGGTCGTTCAGCGGATGAACGAGGCGGCGGTGGAGGGTCGGGCGGAGCATCGGCTCGTTCAGCGGATGAACGAGGCCGGGTTGGAGGGTCGGGCGGAGCATCGGCTCGTTCAGCGGATGAACGAGGCCGGGTTGGAGGGTCGGGCGGAGCATCGGCTCGTTCAGCGGATGAACGAGGCCGGGTTGGAGGGTCGGGCGGAGCATCGGCTCGTTCAGCGGATGAACGAGGCCGGGGGTGGAGGGTCGGGCGGGTCCGGCTGCCCTGGCGTGAGCCTCAGCGACCGGGGGTTGGAGCGTGGGCGAGGAACTCGAGCAGGTCCAGCTTGGTGACGATCCCGACCGGGCGGCCATCCCTCACCGCGAGGAGCGCCGGTGCCCCGCCGGTCAGCTCGTTGAACGCCTCGGTCAGCGACGCCTCGGCCTCGACGGTCGGGAGCGGTCGGTCCATGACCTCGCCGACGGTCCGCTCGACGGCCTCCGGATCGCGGAACGCCCGGTCGAGCAGGCCCTTCTCGGAGATCGCCCCGACGATCGACTCGAGGGCGTTCCCGTCGGGCGCCTCGGAGACCGGCATCTGGCTGATCCCGTAATCCTGGAGCGTCCCGATCGCCTCGCCCACCCGCTGGGTCGTCCGGGCGACGACGAGGTCCGGCAGGGTCGGGCCGTGGTGCCGCCCGGCCAGCAGCTCGGCGACCCTCGTGACGGCGCCGGGCCGGTCCATGAGCCCGTTCGCGCGCATCCACTCGTCGCTGTAGAGCTTGGACAGGTAGGATCGGCCGCCGTCCGGGAGGATCACCACGATCACCGCCTCGCCGACGCGTTCGGGCGACTCGGTCATGACCCGGCGGGCCACGTCGAGGACCGCCACGAGGGCCGTGCCGCTCGACTCGCCGGCCAGGATCCCCTCCTCCCGGGTGAGCCGGCGGGCCGCCGCGAACGCGTCGCGGTCGGAGACCCGGACCCAGCGATCGACCACCGCCGGGTCGTACGTGCCCGGGAAGAAGTCCTCGCCGATCCCCTCGGTCAGGTACGGACGGGCGATGTCGCCCGACAGGACGCTGCCCTCTGGATCGGCGCCGACGACCACGATCTCGGGGTTCTGCGCCTTCAGGTAGCGACCGGCCCCCGTGATCGTGCCGCCGGTCCCGGCGCTGGCCACGAGGTGGCTGATCCGGCCGTCGGTCTGGCGCCACAGCTCGGGGCCGGTCGTCGCCTCGTGCGCGGCCGGGTTCTCCTGGTTCCAGTACTGGTCCGGCTTGAACGCGCCGGGGATGTCCCGGGCGAGCCGGGCGGCCACGCTGTAGTAGCTCTCGGGGCTCTCCGGCGGGACGTTCGTCGGGCACAGGACGACCTCCGCGCCGTAGGCGCGCAGGAGCTGCTGCTTCTCGGTCGACTGCTTGTCGGCCATCACGAAGATGCAGCGGTAGCCCTTGAGGACGGCGGCGATGGCGAGGCCGTGGCCGGTGTTGCCGCTCGTTGGCTCGATGATCGTCCCGCCCGGCCGGAGCTGGCCGGCCCGCTCGGCCGCCTCGATCATCGGCAGCCCGATCCGGTCCTTGACCGATCCCCCCGGGTTGAGCGCCTCGAGCTTGGCCAGGATCAACGGCTGGCGGTCCGGCGGGCCGAGCTCGCGGGTGACCCGGCTGAGCCGGACGAGCGGCGTGTCGCCGACCAGGTCGAGGATCGATTCGGCGTAGTCCATCGGCGCCGAGTATGGCGGAACGCGCCCGAGGTCCGTCACGCGGGCCAGTGGAAGAGGTCGGTCAGCCAGCGCATCGGCCGACGGGCTCCCGGCGCGGGCTCCACCCGACACCCTCAGGCCCGGTCATCGGCCGGCCCGGCCGGAGCAGCGGTCTCGGCCGTCTGCGCCGCGGCCACGGTCTCGGCCGGGGCGGCGACCTCGGCCGGGACGTCGCGGTCGAGCCGGCCCTTCCTGATGAGCAGCCAGGTCAGTCGCTCGCGCAACCGACGCGGATGGTCGGGCGGGTCGATCGTTCGTGGATGGAGCTCCTCGACGACCGGACCGAGCCGCTCGGCGAACCGGTCGGTGAGCCGGCGCGCGAGGTCGAGCTCATCGCGCGATCCCTCCGCCGGCAGGCGGCCGTCCCAGCCCGGCCCGAGCAGCTCCGCGAGGGTCGTCGGGGGCAGGATCCGGGCGGCCATCCGGCGACCGAGGTAGAGCTCCTCGGTACCGGCCATCGGCGACGAGCAGGAGCGGGGCCCCCGTCCGCAGGGCGATCAGCGCCGCGCCGATCCGGAACGGCCCGATCCGTGCCGGCCGGCCCGCTGACCGTTCCCTCGGGCATCTGGGCCAGGATCGCGCCGTTGGCCACGACGGCCCGCGCGGCCGCGACGTGCTTCTCGACCCCGACCCCGCCCCGCCAGACCGGCAGCAGTCCCCCGACCCGATGGATGAGCGCCTCTCGCCAGCGCGGCCCGAAGGCCGACGGGCCGGACCCGAGGAACCAGACGCGGGGTTCGAGCGGCAGCGCGTCGAGGACGACGAACGGGTCCATCCAGCCGCGGTGGGCGGCGGCGATCACGATGTAGCCGCCGGTGCGCGGGATGAGCTCGCGGCCCTCGATCGCGACATGGAACCGGAACAGCGCCGAACAGCACGATCCGGGCGACGATCGCCAGGAAGCGGACGAGCAGGCTGGCCTTCGCCTCCGGCGGACGACCGAGCCAGTCGAGCCCCTCGATCGCTCCCCCGCGTTCGGCGGCCAGCGCCTCGGGAGCGATCCGGCCGGGTGGTGGGCGACGACGCTTCGACGGCCGGCGCGCCGGATCGACCGGACCGGCCGGGCCGGCGGTCACCCGGCCGCTGCTCCTGATCCCTCGGCCGATTCGCCGCCGGCGGGATCATCCGGCGCAGCGGCACCGGCCGAGGGTCCCTCGCCGGCCGCCAGGGCGGCGGCCGCGCGCGTCCGCCGCCTCGATCTCGGCCACGCTCGGGCCCGGGCGGAGGTGGCGCACGACGAGCACGATCGCCGCGACGACGATCGCGATCGCCGAGGCGATCTGGGCGGTGGGGATCCCGCCGACCGTCCAGTTGTAGCCATCGCGCATGAACTCGAGGGTGAACCGGGTCAGGCCGTACCAGATGAAGAACACGAGGAGCAGGTCGCCGGCCCGCAGGCGATCGGAGAACCGGCGACCCAGCCAGAGGAGGAAGACCAGCCCGACGACCGCCGACAGCGACTCGTACAGGAACAGCGGCTGGAAGTGCTGGCCGAGGGTGGCGTTCGGGTCGGAGCCGGGCGGACAGGCGTACTGGGCGACCCGGTTCTTGCACTGGATCGCGATCCCCCAGGGCAGGTTCGTCGGCGGACCGTACAGCTCCTGGTTGAAGAAGTTGCCGAACCGGCCGATCGCCTGCATCGCGAACAGCGCCGGGGCGACGACGTCCGCCCAGCGCCAGAACGACTGGTGCTTCCAGCGGACGTAGGCCCACGCGGCGATCGTCCCGGTGAGCAGGCCGCCGTAGACCCCGAGACCCGCTGAAGCCGGCGAAGATGTAGCCGCCGTCGGCGGCGCGGCGGAGCGGGAGCAGGATCGTGATCGGGTCGTCCTTGTAGAGGACCCACTGGTCGATCACGTGGTAGAGCCGGCCGCCGATCAGGGCGGCCACGGCCACGACGATCAGGCCGTTGATGATGATCTCGCTGTCGAGGCCCCGGCGGCGGGCCTCGTGGACCATGACCAGGTAGGCGGCCAGCAGTCCGAGCGCGTAGCAGATCGCCGTACCAGTAGACCGGCAGCGGTCCGAGCTGGATCGCGATCTGGTCGGGGGTGAAGTCGATCATGGACGCCCGGAGTGTAGCCGCTCGCGCCGTCGGGCTCGTCCGGGCGGCCGAGGCTCCGATCGGCCCTCCGTCCCTATACTGGCGCCCGATGCCAGCGATCCCCCTCCCGCCGGGCCGCCGCTCGTGAACGCCGAGTTCCAGTGGTGGCTGCTCATCCTCGGGATCGTCATCGGCGGAGCCCTCGTCTACCTCGTGCTGGCCGACGTCCAGGGGGACGAGCCGCTCGACGAGCCGCTGGACGAGCCGCTGGACGAGCCGCTCGAACAGGCCGTTCCAGGCGCCGCAAGTCCGTCGTCCGACGCCTCCGCCGAGCCGCTCTCAGCCGGGAACGTCGCCGACGTGGAGGGCCACGGTTCCCAGACCGAACCGCCGGAAGCGGACCCGGACGAGGCCGGCCCGAGTCATCGTCGCGGCGAGCGAGCCGGCGTCGGGGAACCCCTCGAGCGAAGCCGGTAGATAGCGGTACGTCCGGCCGTGGGCGAAGGCCCAGGCGGCCAGCGGGGCGAGCCGACGGAAGCTCGCCCGGTAGACCGCGGCCCAGATCCGGGGCCGCGGGACCGACAACTCGAGGCACACGACGCGGCCACCCGGCTGGACCACCCGGGCGAGCTCGCGGAAGCCGGCCTCGAAGTCGGCCAGGTTGCGCAGCCCGAACGCGATCGTGGCCGCGTCGAACGTCCCGTCGTCGAACGGCAGGCCTGAGCACGTTCCCGACGACGAACTCCAGCTGGACGAGGTCGCCCGACACGCGCCGCGCCTCGGCGATCATCCCGGGTGCCAGATCGACGCCGACGACCCGCCCGAACGGGCCGACCCGCTCGGCCAGGTCGAGGCTCAGCTTGCCCGTCCCACACGCGGCGTCGAGCACTGCGTCACCGGGCCCGAGCCCCGCGGCGCGCACCGCGGCCCGCCGCCATCGACCGTCGGCCCCGGCCGTCATGATCGTGTTGACCCGGTCGTAGACCGGTGCGATCGCGTCGAACATCGCCGCGACCTCCGGCTCGGGCACCGGGTTGCCCAGGCGGCTGGCCGGCGGTCCGGCCTCCGGCTGGCGCTCGTCGGTCGGCGGGGCCATCATCTACAGGTCCCCATCACACGGAGGCCATCGAGATGTCCAACGCCGAGCGATCGGTCGATGCCTGCCCGCGCTGCGGCGAGCATCGCCTCGCCCTGGTCGATGCCCCGGAGGTGGAGCTGACCTCGTACCAGGTCGCCAACGAGACCCTCGGGATCCCGACCGACGTCCGCACCGAAACCCTGCCCGGCATCGAGTGCCTGGCCTGCGGGGCCAAGTGGCCCGACCTCGCCACGTTCCGGGCGGAGCAGGCCGGCTGATCCGTCGGCTCTCCGGGTGACGAGGCGATCCGCGACCGGGCCTTGACCCATGGCCAACGCCCCGGTCAATCCGACGCGATCGTGCCGACCAGGACGTCGCCCGGGCCGACCTTCTCACCGTTCGCGTCGACAAGGGTGACCCCGAACGAGGTCCCCGGACCGGCCTCGTGGAGCTCCTTGGACCAGCCCGTCCAGTACGCAAGCCCGCCCCCGAACTCCATCTTGCCGATCCGCGTCCGGACGCCGTCCGGCCCGCTGATCCAGCAGGCGTACTCCTGGTCGCTCGCCGGCCGGGCGAGGTCCGGGGCGCTGATGACGATCTCGGTGCTGGTGGGCGAGAACACGAGCGTCCCGGACGCCGACCCGGCGGATCCGGTCGGGGCGGCAAGGTCGACCCGGGCGGCGTCCGCCTTGGCCGTGACGTCGAGCGTCGCCGCGTTGAGCTCGGCGAGCGCCTCGGCCTGGTCCCGGAGGTCCTGGGTGAGACGGACCGTGAACAACGCACCGCCGGCGATGAGAACGATCGCGACGACGGCCGCGATGGCGACAGGCCAGTGCCACGCCGGTCGGCGCCGGTTGGACGAGCCGGCGATCGGCACCGGCACCGACGCGATCTGAGCGGCAGGAGCCCCGGCCGCGGCTGCCGCGCCGGCGGCCACAGGGGCGACGATCCCCCGCGGGCGGCCGACCTCGCGGACGAGCGCCAGCGTCCGCTCGCGCAGCTCGTCTGGCGGCACGGTCACGGCAACCTCGCGGACGACCGGCGCGAGCTCGGCGAGCCGGCGTGCCTCCTCGGCGCAGGCCGGACAACCGGCGAGGTGCCCGGCGATGGCCGCGGCCTGGGGCGTGTCCCCCGCGGCCAGCCGGTCGAGCCCGCCCGGCTCCACGGCGGCGAGCTCCAGTTGCTCGCGGACGTCGGCGTGGTCGATCACGATTCGATCCTCGCCGTCGCCTCATGCGCCTCGACCACCGACGCCTCCGGCTCGCCGGCCTGGGGGACGGGGCCGAGGTCCGGGCCGAGGCTGGCCCGCAGCTTGAGCAGGGCGCGCCGCGTCCGGGTCTTGACCGTCCCGAGCGGCCAGCCAAGGCGCTCCGCGATCTCGCTCTGGGTCAGCTCGTCGCGATAGGCCAGGAGCAGCACGCGCCGCTCGGGCTCGGCCATCCCGACCAGGGCGTCGCGCAGGGTCTCGCGCAGCTCGGTGGAGGCCAGCTCGGCCTCAGGTCCGCGCGTCGTCGTGGCGCCGCCGACGACGTCGCCGGAGCGGGCGATCCGCTCGAGCGTGGCGGTGTCGGTCTCGTCGCCGATCCGGGCGGCGGCGATCGGCACGATCGTCGGGCGGCGGCCGGCGGCCCGGAGGCGATCAACCGTCCGGTTCCGGGCGATCGTCAGCAGCCAGGCCGCGAGCGAACCCAGCTTCGGATCGAACTGCTCGGCACGGTTCCACAAGGCGATGAAGGTCTCCTGGACGACGTCTTCGGCCAACTGGCGATCGGAGGTGAGCCGGCGTGGCCGTCGCGTAGACGGCGCCGGCGTGGAGATCGTAGAGCGCCGCGAATGCATCCTGAGAGCCCCCTACGACTTCGGCCACGAGCCGCGCATCCTCGATCGGATCGGTTCGCGATCCCGCCATCGTCTACGCTCCCGCGTCGCGATCGGTTTCGCGCTCGAGCGGGAGGGGACGTCGCTCGAAGGCGGTCGAGAAGACGATCTCGGTCTCGCTCGTGTAGACGTGCGGGATCGCCTGGACCCGTCGCATGACCCGGGCCAGGTCGCGCGTGTCGACGGCCCGGATCTTGAGCAGGTAGTCGGCCTCACCGGCGACGTGGTGGCAGTCCTCGATCTGCGGGATGGTCGCGAAATCCGCGGTCAGGTCGGTGGTCGGAGTCCCGGGCTCCTGGCGGATCCGGCTGAACGCGAGGACACCGAGCCCGACCGAGGCCGGCTCGACGACGGCACTGAAGCCGCGGATGACCCCGCGCGACTCGAGCCGCTTGACCCGCTCATGGGCCGACGGCGCGCTCATCCCTGCCGCCGCACCGATCTCGGCATACGACGCCCGGCCGTCCCGCTGGAGCAGCGAGAGGATCCGGAGGTCGTTGGCGCTGAGACGGTCGCTCGATGGCAATGTCGGTATCCGTTAGTCTGGTGCGGTTGACCCTTGCACTTTGTTAGGCTATCATGGCCCGGAAGCACTCAAATTTCCGAAAGGAGGCTCCGACCATGATCATCGTGTTCGGCCTCGCCCTGATTGCCGCGTTTGCGGTCGTCGCCATCCTCATCGATCCCGCGGATCCGCGCGACGAGCCGTACGAGCCGCGCAACAGGCTCCCCTACTGGGCCGCCCTCGGCCGGCGCTAGAGCGCCAGCCTACCAGTCCCCCGCCGGACGGCGCCTCGGCCCGGGCGGAAGGGTCCCTGCCGGCCGATGGGCCTCCAGGCAGGTGACCCCGCCCGGGCCGACGTCTGCCCGGTGCGCGGTCCCCGCGGGAAGCTCCAGCCGGTCCCCCGTCTCGAGCCAGAGTCGGGTGCCGGTTTGCGGCAGGTCGAACCCGATCGACCCGGCGGCGACCACGATGACCTTGTCGTAGCCGTGCTCGTGGGTCGCGTAGCGGTCCCCGGGCCCGTTCGACCAGGCAGACGGCGCGAGTCCCTCGGCGACGAGCCGGCGCTCGAGTGGATCGTCGCGGCTCACGGCCGGCGCTCCGGGCCCGGCTCCGCGCCGTCGGGCGCTG
This sequence comes from uncultured Chloroflexia bacterium, assembly GCA_963708065.1. Classification (GTDB taxonomy): domain Bacteria; phylum Chloroflexota; class Limnocylindria; order Limnocylindrales; family CSP1-4; genus Chersky-267. Next base: position 63,999 of record CAVPRZ010000006.1, on the reverse strand, counting down.
GCGACGTATCGTCCGGCGCCTCGACCGCGACGGAGCCGAGAAGGTCGGTCGCCTGGGCGCGCCAGGCCTCGTCCGCGACGCTCGGGTCGTCGCCCAGCGCGGTTGCGACGATCAGGAACGCCACCCCGAAGACCGCCCCGGTGCCGACCGCGACGAACCCTGGCCAGCCGATCCAGAGCAGGAAGACGAGGCTCACGACGACCGCGGCGAAGAGACTGCCGAACACCTTGGCGAGGCTGGGCATCGCGGTCGGACCCTGACCCGGCCTAGCTGACCGTCACGCCGATCAGCCGGCCGACCAGGAACGTCACGCCGGCCGCAGCTGCGCCGATGGCGACCTGGCGGAGGCCCGAGAAGATCGCGCCCCGCCCGGTCAGCAGGCTCACCCCGACCCCGACCGCGAACATCGCCGCGAGGCTGAGCACGATGCTGGTGACCACGACGGTCGGCCCGCTGCCGAACAGGAACGGGATCACCGGGATGGACGCCCCCACGGCGAATGCGGCGAACGAGCCAGCGGCCGCCTTGATCGGCGAGCCCAGCTCGTCCGGGTCGAGCCCGAGCTCCTCCCGGATGAGCGTGTCGAGGGCGTGCTCTGGATCGGCGAACAGGCGCTGGGCGATCGCCTCGGCCTCCTCGGCGGTGAAGCCCTTCGCCCGGTAGACGGCGGCCAGCTCGGCGAGCTCCTCGTCGGGCATCGCCTCGAGCTCGGCCCGCTCGAGGGCGATCTGGCGCTCGTACAGCTCGCGCTGGGACTGCATCGAGATGTACTCGCCCGCAGCCATGCTGAAGGCGCCCGCGAGGAGCCCGGCGATCCCCGCCAGGAGGATGAACCGCGACTCACCCGCTGCCGCCCCCGCCACGCCCATCACCAGGCTGGTGTTGCTCACGAGGCCGTCGCTGACCCCGAAGATCACCGCCCGAAGGGTCCCCGACTGACCCGCCCGGTGCCATCGTTCGTCGCGACCGATGACGCCCGGAGCACGCTCCCCGCGGATCTCCCGGAGGACCTCCGGGCTGACCTCCGCGGTCGGCGCTCCCCCGGACAGCCGCTTCCAAATCTCGGCGTGCTCGCGTTCGTCTGCCGCGATCGCCAGCACCTCCGGGGAGGCCTGACCCTCGTAGGTGGACTCCTCGTCGCCCTCGAGGGCCTGGACCAGGTCGCTGACCGCCCGAGTGCCGAACAGCCGGGCGAGCCAGATGATCGCCCGGATGCGCACTCGCGGCGGCCCGGGTGGCGGCACCTCGGTGCCGAGCTCGCGGAGCTTCGTGGCCCAGACCTCGGCGTGGCGCCGCTCGTTGCCGGCGATCGTCCGGAACGCCGACGCCCGGCGCGGATCGCGCTCGATCTCGGAGAGCGCGTCGTAGAGGACGATCGCGTCGCGCTCGAGCTTGAGGTTGTCGAGGCTCTGGGCGGCGTCGATCTGGCTCATCGCGACCTGATGGTAGCGACGATCCCGGCCCGGCGCGGACTCGTAGACTGGGAGGGTGACCAACCCGCCGCTTCTTTACCTGTCCGGTTCGGACGTCGGTGCGGCGCTGCCGCCGCTCGACGAGCAGCTCCGGCTGGCCGAGAGGACGCTCGTGGCGCTGGCCGATGGCTCGGCCGAGCTCCCGGCCAAGATCGCCGTCCACCCCCGCTCGCCGTCCTCGTTCGGGCACGCGATGCCGGCCTACCTCCGCGGCGACGACCCCGGTGGCGACGACGACCTGCTGGGCCTCAAGTGGGTCGTCGGCTACCCGGAGAACGGCGGGCTCGGTCTGCCAACGATCAGCGCCACGGTCGTCCTGAGCGATCCGCCGACCGGCCTGCCGCTGGCGATCCTCGACGGCGCCCCGATCACCGCCGCCCGGACCGCGGCGATCAGTGGCGTCGTCCTCCGGCGGTTCGCTCCCGATCCGGGCAACGACCGACCGTTCCGCCGGGTGGCGATCCTCGGCGCCGGCGTCCAGGGCGGCAGCCACGTCCCGGTGATCGGGCACGTCCTGCCCGGAGCCGAGCTCAGCCTCTACGATCGCCACCGGGAGCGAGCCGAGGCGCTCGCCAGGGTCGCCCGGGGCACCCCGGGGATCGCGGCCGCCCGGGTCTCGAGCGGGGAGCGCGAGGCGGTCGACGGGGTGGACGTCGTCGTCAGCGCCGTGTCCTTCGGGCCGGTCCACCAGGTGATGCCGAACGAGTGGCTCACCCTGAACGCGCTCGTCGTGGCGATCGACTACGCCATGACCTGCTCGGCCGAGGTCGCCCGCGACGCCGCCCTGTTCATGGTTGACGAGGTCGGCCAGTTCGTGGCCAACCGGGCCGCCGGGCTGTTCGAGGACTACCCGGATCCGGCGACCACGATCGGTGCCGCGATCCTCGACGGGGTGCCCCGGCCGACGTCGGGCCGCGTCGTGGCCAGCCACCTCGGGACCGGGCTGGCCGACCTGATGTTCGCCCGGTCCATCGTCGAGAAGGCCCGGGCGCTCGGCCTGGGCACGGCCCTATCGCGGTGACGGGGCGCATCCGCCGCCCGTCAAGCCTCATCCGAACCGGGTGATGTGCCGGGGCGAGCAGCCCACCCGGGGCGTGGGCGGTTGAGCGCGCTGGGCCGTGCTCCGGACCTGCTCGTCGTCGGGGCCGGGGTCATGGGTGCCTGGACCGCCTACTGGGCCCGACGGTCCGGCCTCGAGACCGTCCTCGTCGACGCCTGGGGGGCCGGCAACCCGCGGGCGACCTCGAGCGACGAGACCCGGATCAGCCGCGCCTCGCACGGCGCCGACCGCTTCTACCCCCGCTGGTCGCGCCGGGCTCGCGAGCTGTGGATCGAGCTCGGCGAGGCGTGGGGCCAGCAGCTCTTCATTCAGTCCGGGGCGCTCTGGTTCGCCCACCGCGAGGACGGCTTCGAGGCGGCCTCGCTCGCGGCGCTGACCGATCTCGGCATCCCGATCGAGCGCGTCGAGCTCGACGAGACCCGGCGGCGCTGGCCGCAGGTCGGCACCGACGATCTCGCGTTCGTGGCCCTCGAGCCGGAGGCCGGGTTCCTCATGTCGCGCCGGGGCGTGCTGGCTGCGGTCGATGCGTTCCGGCGCGAGGGTGGGCGGACCGTCACCGCGGCGGTCCGTCCCGGACGGATCGACGACGGTCGGCTCGCCGACGTCGTCACCCCCGACGGCGCCCGGATCTCCGCCGAGCGGTTCGTCTTCGCGGCGGGCCCGTGGCTGCCGGCGCTCTTCCCGGAGCTGCTCGGCGGGCTCATCGCGGTGACCCGGCAGGACGTCCTGTTCGTCGGGCCGTCGCCCGGTGACGACCGCTTCGGGGCGGACCGGCTGCCCGCCTGGGTCGACTACGACGGGGCGTACTACGGCGTGCCCGGCGCCGACGGCCGCGCCCCGAAGATCGCCGCCGACGGATACGGCCCACCGTTCGAGCCGACCGGCGGCGAGCGGCTGGTCGATCCCGACTCCGTCGCTCGCGCCCGGGATTTCCTCGCGCGCCGTTTCCCCGACCTCGCGGCCGGGCCGGTCGTCGAGACCCGGGTCTGCCAGTACGAGACGACGCCCGACACGCACTTCATCATCGACCGCCACCCCGGACTCGAGAATGCCTGGATCGTCGGGGGCGGGTCGGGGCACGGCTTCAAGCACGGGCCGCGGATCGGCGAGTACGTGGTGGCGCGCCTGCTCGGCGAGCCGGCCGGCCCGGGCGAGGAGCGCTTCTCGCTGACCCATCAACGCGGGGCGCCGGAAGGGCTCCGAAGCGGATCCTCGGCGAGCGGCTACCCGTTGACCGGAAGCGGTCCCTCGGGGATCTCGATGAGGACGCGCCCGTCCTCGACGACCACCGGGTAGCGGACGATCGGGAGCTCGGCCGGCGGGTCGAGTGCGTCGCCCGTGTCGAGGTCGAACCGGGAGAGGTGGAGCGCGCAGGTCAGCGACTCGGCGGTCAGGAAGCCCTTGTCGAGCTCGAAGTACTCGTGGCTGCAGATGCCCTGGAACGCCCGGATGTCGCCGTCGACGTTGACCACGAGGACCGGCTCGGTCCCGTCGACCCAGGCCATCTGCATCGTCCCGGGCGGGACCTCGTCGACGGCGACCAGGTCGACCCGGCGGGTCACCTCACGTCTGGTCGCGGACGGGTCCGGACCGTCACGCGGCGCCCGCGACGGCGGGTGCCGCGCCCGCGGCCCACTTGTCCTCGAGCAGCGTCCGGAGCCGATCCTGGGCCTCGGCCAGCGGGACCCGGGCGACGACGGGCTCGAGGAAGCCGAGGACGATGAACTTGCGGGCCTCGTCGGGGTCGATGCCGCGGCTCTCGAGGTAGAACAGCTGGCCCTCGTCGATCGGCCCGACCGACGACGAGTGGGCGGCCCGGCGGCAGTCGGGCTGGTCGATCTCGAGGCTCGGGATCGCGACCGCGCGAGCCTTCTTGGACAGGTTCATCCCGAACTCGCCGAGGAAGCTGTCGGTCCCGACCGCGGTCTTGTCGATCACGATCAGGCCCTTCATGTAGCTCCGGGCGGCGTCCGTGAGGGCGCCCTTGCTGAGCAGGTTGCCGGTCGTGTCACGGCCGATGTGGCGGGTGTACGAGGTCAGGTCGAAGACCTGCTCGTCGGAGCCGAAGACGATCTCGACCTGCTCGACCGACGAGCCGTCGCCCTCGAGCCGGTTGTCGACCCGCGAGCGGACGAGCCGACCGCCGAGCTGGGCGAGCGCCCAGTGGAGCGACGCCGACGGCCCGAGCGTGGCGTGCCGGTGCTGGAAGGCGATGACCTCGGGCGGCAGGTCCTGGATCGAGGCGACGGCCAGGCTCGCCGCCCGGTCGAGGATCACCTCGAGCGTCCCGCCGAAGAACGACTGCGGGACCGGCTCGCCCTCGGCGCAGTCGATGCACGGCCCGGAGGCGACGAGCTCCTCGACGATGCGACGCGGCGGCATCCTCGCCGAGCGTGACGAGCGTCCGCGACACGAGCGCGCGGCCGGGGTTCCCGACGGCCCAGCGGACGAGGAATCGGTCGCTCGAGGCGGACGCCGGCCGGCACGACCAGCCGGACGCCGTGGCTCCAGAAGCCGCGGGCGAGCTGGGCGAGCTTGTCGTCGACGGGCAGCGTCCGGCCGCCCTCGAGGTCGGCCCGGAGGCCGTCCGGGTCGCGCTCGAGCGCGGTGGCGAAGGTCTCGAGGACCACGCCGGCGGCCGCGGCCTCGGCCGACAGCGCGAGGGCGGTCACGCCGTCCTCGCGGAGCTCGATGAGGCCCGACGTCCCCTCGGGCGCGGGTGCCGGGGCGGCCGGCGAGGCGGCGGTCTGGACGTACGGACGGACGGTCATGAGATCGGCCGGCCGGAGGTCGACGTACGGGGTGTAGAGCCGGTTGACCTCGACCGGGAGCGCGTCGTAGGCCGTGAACGCGGCGAGCCGCTCCGCGCGCAGCCAGTCGGGCTCGGATCGCTCGGCGGCCAGCGCCTGGGCCAGCCCTCGATCGGGGAACCGGAACGGGAGGTCGGCGGTCCCCCGGCGGGACGGCCGGCTCGGAGCGATCGGGGCGTCTCCGGCGGCGTCGGCCGTCGGCGTCGTCATCCGAGCGACCCCTCCATCTCGAGCTTGACGAGCCGGTTGAACTCGATCGCGTACTCCATCGGGAGCTCCTTGGTGAACACCTCGAGGAACCCCTGGACGACGAGGTTCTGCGCCTCGTTCTCGGTCAGCCCGCGGCTCATCAGGTAGAAGATCTGGTCGGCGCTGATCTTCCCGACGACGGCCTCGTGGGTCATCGTCGTGTCGTCCTCCTGGATGTCGATGTACGGGTACGTGTCGCTCCGGCTGATGTCGTCGAGCATGAGCGCGTCGCAGCGGACGCTGGCCACGACGTTCGTGGCGCCCGGGCGACACCTTGAGCTGGCCGCGGTAGGTCGCCCGGCCGCCGTCCTTCGAGACCGACTTGCTGACGATCCGGCTCTTCGTGTTCGGCGCCAGGTGGACGGCCTTGGCCCCGGTGTCCTGGTGCTGGCCCTTGCCGGCGACGGCGACGCGAGATGATGTCGGCCGTGGCATTTTCGCCGCGCAGGTAGATCGCCGGGTACTTCATCGTCAGCCGGGAGCCGGTATTCGCGTCAATCCACTCCACCGTGGAGTTGGCGTGGGCGTGGGCACGCTTCGTGACGAGGTTGTAGACGTCGTTCGACCAGTTCTGGATCGTCGTGTAGCGGACCTTCGAGCCCGGGCAGGGCGATGACCTCGACCACCGCCGCGTGGAGCGAGTCGGTGGCGTAGATCGGGGCCGTACAGCCTTCGATGTAGTGGACCTTGGCGCCCTCGTCGACGACGATCAGCGTCCGCTCGAACTGGCCCGTGTTCTCGCCGTTGATCCGGAAGTAGGCCTGGAGCGGGAGCGGGACCTCGACGCCCTTCGGGACGTAGACGAACGAGCCGCCCGACCAGACCGCGCTGTTGAGCGCGGCGAACTTGTTGTCCTCGGGCGGGACGACCGTCCCGAAGTACTTCCGGAAGAGCTCCGGGTACTCGATCAGGGCCTGGTCCGTGCCCATGAACACGACGCCGATCTTGGTCAGCTCCTCGCGGACCGAGTGGTAGACGACCTCGCTGTCGTACTGGGCGCCGACGCCGGCCAGGAACTTGCGCTCCGCCTCGGGGATGCCGAGCTTCTCGAACGTCTGCCTTGATCTGCTCCGGGACGTCGTCCCAGGACTTCTCCTCGCGCTCGGACGGCTTGCGGTAGTAGACGATCCGGTCGAAGTCGATGTGCGACAGGTCGCCGCCCCACTGGGGCATCGGCCGGGTCAGGAAGTGGTCGTACGCGCGCAGCCGGAACTTGAGCATCCACTCCGGCTCGTTCTTGATCGCGCTGATCTCCTCGACCGTGTCGCGGGTCAGACCGCGCTTGGTCTGCTGGAGGTAGACGATGTCGTCCTTGAAGTCGAACTTCGAGCGATCGTTGTCGACGACGGGCTTGGTGACGGCCATGCTGTGCACGTTCTCCCAGGTTGAGGAGGGGGCCGCTCCGGGGCAGTTCCCGTAATTCCGACCTCTATTATCGGAATTACCGGCCGAACCGTCAACGCGAACCCCGGAGATGCCTCTCGAGGCTACGCCTTGGCCTCGGCGCTGCCGGCCTCGCGCTCGTCGCGGTGCTCGTAGACCGTCGCGAGCGGGTCCTGCCGTCCGAGGAACAGCCACGCGACCGCACCGCCCGCGATGGCCACGACCGCGCCGAAGACGAGCGCGACCCGCACGCCGGTCGCGTAGGCCTCGGCGTACGGACCGAAGCTCGATGGGTCGACCCCGCGCGAGAGCTCCGCGAAGGCCGGCGTTCCGACGGCCGTGAGCACGTCGCGGAACGCCGCGATCGCCGCGTCTGCCGAGGGTCCCGGAGCAGCGCTCAGCGACGCACTGAACGTCGCGAGCGCCACCTCCGCGACGATCGAGGTCACGAGTACGATCCCGATCCGTGTCCCGACGGCGATCGACGCCTCGTTGAGGGCGGCGGCGGTCGCGGGCAGGCCACGGGGGACGCTGGCGAAGATGATCGCGGTCCGGACGGTCGTCGCGACCACGAAGCCCGCTCCGATGAGGGCGCTCGGGACGACGAAGCCGAGGTAGCCCGCGCCTGGGGTCGCGAGGAGCGCCAGGGCGAGGTCGCCCACCCCGACGGCCAGCACCCCGGCCGCGACGAGTGTCCGGGGGGCGACCCGCGAGAGCAGCATCCCCGCGACCGGGCCGGCGAGGATGAGCCCCGCGAACAGCGGGACCAGGGCGACGATCGCCGCGAACGGTCCGTAGCGCAGGACGAGCTGGAAGTAGAGCGGGAGCTGAAGCATCGGAACCGTCTGGGCGAGCGCTATGACGAGCCCGACGAAGACGGCGATCGCCACCGGCCTGCGCTCGACGTGGATGGTGCCGCCGCCTCTCCGTCGGCGATCGTGGAAGCCGGCCGCCGCGAGGGCGAGGCCGCCGAGGACGATGAGCGCCCAGCGGACAGGGTTGTCCCAGCCGCTCCCGAACCAGATGATCCCGGACGTCATCGTCACGATCCCGAGCCCCCACAGCGCGGTCGCGATGACATACGGCCGCTCGACGGCGGTGGGTCGGGTCAGGTCCGGCAGGCGGCGCCGGGCGATCGGGATGGCGATGAGGCACGCCGCGATCGCGGCGGCGAACGCGGGCCACCTCGAATCCGGCTCGACCTGGAGCAGGATGGGCCCCACGCCCTGGGACGCCCCGTACGCGCCGTAGGCAAGGCCGATGGCGGTCGCGCGGGCGACGCCTCGGTAGCTCGTGGCGACCGCCGCGAGGGAGACCGGGATGATGAACGAAGCCGCGGCGATCCCGGCGAACCGGCTGGCGACGAAGACGGGCCCGCTGGGCACGACCAGCCCGATGGCGCTGGTGACAAGCTCGACGACCAGTCCACCGATGACGATCGGCCTCGCGCGCTGGGAGTCACCCAGCACGCCCCCCACGAGCAGGAGCGCAGCGCCGATGACGGCCGCCACAAGGCTGACTGCCTCCAGCTCGGGTCGTTCCCGTATGGCTGCCTGGACCGATGGCAGCGACGCGCTCCAGACCTTGGGGTCGAGGCCGGCGGCGAACAGGGCCACCGAGCCGGCCAGCAGCGCGTTGCGCGCTCGTGGCTCGGCGACGACGTCGACGATGAAGGCCGGGAGTGGCGGCCTGCGCACCGGGCGGCGCTCCCCGCAACGATCTGTGGTGACCGGCCGGACGGACGGCGTTATCCGGCCGGAGCCGCCTGTGGGGTGACCGCCTCGGCCGCCGCCTGGGGCTCGGCGGCCACCGGCTGCTTGGCGAGGTCGATCCCGATCGACCCGAGCCAGCTTCGGATGTTCCGGTAGATCGCGGGGGCACCGAGCGGGATCTCCTCGTCGAGCTCCCAGTCGGCCGGGTGGAGGATGAACGGCTCGGTCTGCGGGCCGCCCAGCCCGCCGTGCGAACCGATGAGCTCCTCGAACGCGGCCACCTCGCCGAGCTCGGGGTCGTATTGGCTGATGAAGAGCAGGTCGGGCGCGTGGGTCATGGCGTCCTCGCGCTTGAGGCTCATGACCGTGTGCGGCCCGAACAGCGTGGTCGGATCCTCTCCGTCGACGCGGTCCTCGTCGAGGTAGCGAACGCCGTTGTGCCCCAGTACGACGGCGCCGTGGGCCTTCGTCCGGACCATCAGCATCGCCACGCCGGGGTGCTCGGCGAGCGTCGCGACGAGGTTCGGATGGAGCTCCTCGAGCTCCTCGGCCGTGAGCCGATGGTCGTGGCCCGTGAACCAGACGAGCCCGAGGTTGCCCGACCCGACGACCGCGATCGACGACTCGTCGGCCGGCGGCGGGACCTCCTCCTCGTCGAGGTTGACGACGCCGTCGGTGGTCCGGCTCGCCAGCGCGGCCCGGGCAACCGACGGACCGACGCCCTTGCTCCGGGTGACCTCGGACAGGAACGCGTTGACGAACGTCGAGCCTTCCGCCTTGGTCTCGGTCTCATAGATGGTCGCCCGCCCGCCCATGAGCTCGCGGACGACCTCGCCGAGGCTCTTCCCGTAGCGCTGCTTGAACGTGGCGCCGAGGCTCTGGCCGTGGTCGGACAGGACGATGAACCGGTACGGCCGGGGGGCATCCTCGGCCGCCTTGGCGAGGGCGGCAATCGCGCCGTCGACCCCGTCGAGCGCCTCATAGGACTCGACCCGCTCGGGTCCGCAGTGGTGGGCGAGCTCGTCGTAGTCGGTGAAGTCGGCGTAGATGACGTTGGTCCCGCGGTACATCTCGTCGATGATCAGCGACGTGTTCACGTCGCGCAGGAACACGTTGCTGGCCGCGCGCATCCCGGCGTACTTCATTCCGCGGTGCATCTGCGGCACCACCCCGGACCGGCGGGTCCGGCGAGCCTGGATCAGCTCCTTGATGAACTCGCCGAGGAACAGGGTGAACGACCGGAGGTATCCGGTCGGGCTGAAGAAGAAGCCCATGAACGCCTTGCTGTCGCCGATCCCCTGGGCGCCTTCCTTGAGGGCGGCCGTCGTCAGGTACGACCGGGTCGCGTCGCCGGTCATGAGGTTGCAGATGCTGGCCCCGTTGTTGGACAGGAGACCCTCGCCGTTCGACAGCCGGCGGACGATCTCGGCGGCATCGGCCGGGTTGCTCGACACCATCAGGTGGTTGCGATCACGCTCGTACCATCGGAAGGCCGGAATCCCGTCGTTCGAACCGTGCAGGATCCCGGCCTGGCTGGCCGACGTCATCGACGGCAGGATCGCCTCCCAGCGCGACAGCTTGTGGCTCCGGTCGCGGACCCAGCCGGCCATCGTGTTGACCGATCCGGCCCGGATCCGTCCGGCGAGGATCGGGTAGGCCAGTCCGTCGATCTGGATGATCACGAGGCCTGGCCGATCGCTCTTCGGCCCGGCGCGCTGGACGAGCAGGCTCTGGACGAGCAGCCCGTAGAACGAGCCGCCCCGATCGACGCCGAGGATGGCGGTCAGGATCGTGTTGACGATCGCGTAGACGAACGAGCCGATGAGCGCGGTCACGAAGCGGTCGACGTGGACGCCCGGCGTCCAGTTTGCAACCAGCAGGAATGCTGCCACCTGGAGGACGAGGACGAGGACCCCCGTCAGGACGAGCGACCGGGCGGCGACGAAGGCAAGCAGGACCGTCCGGACGAGCGCATTGAACAGGGCCATGAGGATGACGGCGAGCACGGCGGCCCACACGCTGTCCAGGGTCATGTTCGGGAGCAGCCAGGCGGTCACGGCGAACGAGACCGTCGAGACGATCAGGGTGATCAGCATCCGGCGCAGGAGCGCAGCCGGCCCGCCCCGCCATTCCCAGAGCACCCGCAGCTGGGTCGCGTACAGCTCCCGCAGGCTCATCGTGTCCTTCTCCCTCGCTCGGACCCCGTGGCCTGACAGCATAGTCGGCGCGGCGGAGCGTCGACAGCCGGCGGGCTACGGTCAGGCGGGGGCCGAAGGCCCTGGTGAGGCGCGCGGGGCCGGGGCGGCGCGTGGCCCTGCCGGACCTGGTCCGGACTACTGGATGGCGGTGGCCGAACCGGCTTCGCTCGGGGAGCCGACGCTGGCCCTCCCGGTCGACCCGGGTGAGCGGCGCTGCGGCCACATCACGTAGAGGCTCATCGGGACCAGGTAGACGAGCCAGGCGACCACCTCGACCACCGTCGGTTCGGGCCGGAAACCGAGGATCCCGGTGATCAGGACCGCCTGTACCGTGTCGGGCTGGATGATCCCGCTCAGGTCGAACGCGACCCCCTGGCCGAAGGTCACCCAGCCCGCCTCACTTGCGGTATGGAAGGTCGTCGCGACGAGGCCGGCTGCGACGACGACGAGGACCAGGCCGGTCAGGCGGAAGAACCGCGCCAGGTTGAGACGCACGCCGCCTCGATAGATGCCATAGCCGATCGCGATTGCCGCGAGCAGTCCGGCGACGGCGCCGATGGCCGCCGTCACGGCTTCTCCCGACGCCTGGAACGCCGCGAGCAGGAATACCGCGGTTTCGAACCCTTCCCTGAGGACGGCCAGGAAGGCCATTCCGACGAGGGCCCAGGCGGTCCCGGTGACGAGCGCCGTGCCGGCCGCGCCTTCGAGATGACTCTTGACATTCCGGGCGTGCCGGCGCATCCAGACGATCATGTAGGTGACGACGACAACCGCCGCCGCACTGACGACCGTCTCGAGGACTTCCTGCTGGCCCTCGGGGAGGCTGGCCGACCAGACCTGGAGGCCGACCGCCACCCCGGCGCAGATCAGGGCGGCCAGCCCGACGCCGAGCCACACGAAGCGGAGCGAGTCCGCCCGCCCCTCGCGCCGCAGGAAGGCCGCGATGATCCCGACGATGAGCGCTGCTTCGACGCCTTCGCGCAGGCCGATGACGAACGTGGCGAGCACGGACCGATCTCCGCTGGAGGCCCCGCGTGGGCCGGGACGACTGGGACGTGTGGAGCGCTGGTCGCTGACGCGGGCCGATCGTAGACGACCCTTCGACGACCTGTCAAGCCCGCTTGAATTTACGTCTCAGGTCGACTTGCTGACTACCGGGGCCACAACGACGGACGACCGATGACGATCGGCCCTCCACGGATCGGCCGGTTCTGCCAGACTCCGACGGGAGGATACGCGAGTGACACAGGAGGCCGGTCCCGGGAAGCGACGCGTCCCGTTCGGCGTGTGGGTGGTGGCTGCGCTCACGGTCATCCTGTCGCTGCTCCTGCTTCTTGACGCCACGGGGATCCGGCCGTCGAACAGCACGAGCATCCTGATGCAGCTCGGCGGCCAGGGCGGTCCGGTCTCGTGGGTCATCGGCGGCACGGCGATCCTCGGGTTTGTCCTCGCGATCGCGCTCGTCCGGCTCCTCCCGATCGGCCTCGTCGGGACGCTCCTGCTGGCCGGGGTCGGCCTGCTCAACGAGCTCGGGTCGCGCCTCAGCGGCCATGCCGACGACGTCCGCCTGGTGATCCTCGTGGTGGCCGTCCTCTACCTCAACACCCGGTCGGTCCGGGAGGCCTTCGGACAGGTCGAACCGTCCCGGGGCCCGACGACGGCGCGCGGCGCGGAGGGCGAATGAAAGGCGATAAGGAGCTCCTCCGAGCCTACGAGCCGATCATCCGCTACACGCACGGTGAGCTCTTCTTCCCGACCGCGGTCGAGCCCTACCTGGCCGAGTGCGACCTCCTCGTCGGCAGCCAGCAGGGTCACACCCGGCTCCTCCTCCCCCACGGCTCTGTCACCACGACGAACCTCACCGAGCAGGTCGCCCCACCCGGCGAGACGCTCTTCCTGCGGCTCGTCCAGGAGCCGCTCGGCGGGCTCGCCCTGGCGCAGTGGTCGCGGCGGCCCGGGCGGCCAGTCTTCCGGGCGCCGGGCCGGCTGGCCCGGGTCGGCCTGTTCGCCCGGCTGATCGACGCCGGGTTCAACGCATCGCTGCTCATCCGGGGCAAGGTCCCGGGCGGGACTGCGGCCGCCGCGTCGGTCAAGTACGAGACGGCCCGGGCCCGCGACCCGCGCTACGTCTACCACGGCCGGGTCGTCCGGCGCGACGGCTGGATCGTGCTCCACTACCTCTACTTCTACTTCATGAACGACTGGCGCTCGACGTTCGCGGGGGCCAACGACCACGAGGCCGACCTCGAGCAGGCGTTCGTCGTCCTCGACGACGGGCCGGACGGGCCGCGCCCGGTCTGGTTCGGCTGCGCGGCCCACGACTACACCGGCGACGACCTGCGCCGGCGCTGGGACGACCCGTTCATCACCCTGGTCGGAGACCATCCGGTCATCCACGCGGGAGCCGGGTCGCACGCGGCCTACTTCGAGGCCGGCGAGTACATCACGACCGTGCCCCTCCCGGCGTTCCGCGGCCTGCGCGGGCTGTTCGACTGGGCTCGCCACCTGTGGCGTGACACGCTCCGCCAGGACGACCCGGGCGACCTCGGCGCGCGGGTCGAGGCCGCCCTGAGCATCCCGTTCGTCGACTACGCCCGGGGCGACGGCCTCGCGATCGGGCCCGACCTGGCCGCCGAGTGGACGCTCGTCCCGGTCGACGACGGGCTCGGATGGGTCGACGGCTACCGCGGCCTGTGGGGCCTCGACACCCGCGACCGGTTCGCCGGGGAGCGCGCGCCGGCGGGCCTGAAGTACACCCGGACCGGTTCGGTGCGCCCGTCCTGGAACGACCCGATCGGCTTCCTCGGGCTCGACAAGGTGGCTCCGCCTCACCGCGTCCCGGAGGCGATCGAGACGCGCCTCGGCGAGCTGGACGCGGAGGTCGCGTCGGTCGACGCGGAGATCGCCACGGCGAGCGCCGGCCTGACCGGTCGCGACCAGGCCGCCAAGGCCCTCGCCGCCGACGGCACCTTCGCGAAGGCCCACCTCGTCCGTGCCGCCGAGGTCGCCGCACGCGAGGCGGACCTCGCCCGGCTCCGCGCCCGACGGGCCGAGCTGGACGACGAGCGAACCGCGCTCGTCCGGCGCCGCGCCCAGCTCCAGGCCGGCGAGCGTGGGGACCCCCGGGCCCATCTCCATCACGCCAGCCACCCCCAGTCGACGGGCGACCAGCACTACGGCCGGCTGGTCGAGTTCTGGTCGGCGATCAGCGTCGGGATCGGGCTGATCGCCCTGATCGCCCTGCTCTACCTGACGACCCTGCCGATCTGGAGCGTGGTCGTCCTGTCCGTCGCCGGCTACTTCATCCTCGAAGCCGCCTTCCGGCGAAGGCTCATCGAGGTCCTTCTGCGCCTGACCCTGGTCATGGCCCTAGTCGGCGCCGTGGTGCTGGTGCTGGGCTACGTGACCGAGCTGGTCGTCGCGGCGATCGCCGGGATCGCGATCCTCACCGTCATCGACAACGTCCGCGAGATCCGGTCCAGCTGAGCCCAGGGAGCCGACCATGACCGCAGCCGAACCGGCAGCCGCCCCCTCCGCCGCGGAGCCGGCTCGGCCCCGTCGCCGGCGCCTCCGATCCGCGGCGGCCGTCACGCTGGGCGTGCTCGCCTGCCTGGCCCTCGTCGTCACGACGACGGCGGTCTGGGTCCACCAGGTTGCGCTGAACACCGACCGCTGGGTGTCGCTCTCGTCGCAGGTGATCGAGGACCCGGCGGTGATCGCCTCGCTGAGCGAGAAGGTGAGCCAGCAGGTCGTCGACGCGCTCGACGTCCAGGGACGCCTCGAGACGGCCCTGCCGCAACAGTCCAAGCTCCTCGCCGGGCCGATCACCGGGGCCGTCCAGGATCGCCTCCGCCAGGGCCTTGCGCGACTGCTCGCCAGCCCCGGGTTCCAGTCCGTCTGGACCCAGGTCAACCGGTTCGCTCATGCGCAGCTCGTCGCGGTCCTGCGCAACGACCTCACCGGGGTCACGGTCGAGAACGGGGTCGTGACGCTCAACCTGCTCCCGCTTGTCGGCGCGGCCGTCGACCAGCTCAAGTCCGACGGCATCATTCCGGCGACGGTCAGCCTGCCCGACCTGAGCGCCACGGCGGCGCCGGCGGCGGCCAGGGCCGCGCTCCAGACGGCTCTCGGGGTCAGCCTGCCGGCAGACTTCGGCACGATCACGCTGGCCCGGGCCGACCGGCTCGAGGCCGCCCAGACGGCCGTCCGGATCTTCGACCTCGTCGTCGTGCTCGCGATCGTCATCACGATCCTGCTCTTCGTCGGCGCGGCGCTCCTCGCCCGTGACCGACGGAGAGCCGTGGTCCTGCTCGGCGCCGGTTCGGTCGTCGCGTTGCTGGTCGCTCGGGCCGCGATCCGCGGCGTCGAGAACGCGATCGTCAACTCGGTGACCGACGACAGCGGTGCCACCGCGGCCCGCGGCATCTTCGACGCAGTGCTCGACGACCTGTTCGGGGTGATGGTGGTGGTTACCGTCGTCGGGGCGATCGTGGCCCTCGTCGCCTGGCTCGTCGGGCGGCGCGAGCAGATCACGCAGATCGCCGCCGAGGCCGGCGCCACGGCGCGACGGGCCGCGGCGTCGGGCGTCGAGACCGGTGGGGCGGCGGCGAGCGGTGCGGCCGGACGGGTCGGCGCGGCCGGCGCGGTGGCCGGTGGCGGGGTCGTCGCCGCCGGAGTCTCGCTGCGCGACCGGGCTAGGCCCCACCTGGGTCGGCTGCGGCTGGCAGGCGTGGCCGTCGCGGTCGTGGTCCTGGCGATCGTCGCGGTGGGCTGGGAGGCCGTCGCGGTGATCGGCGCCCTTCTGGCGATCTACGAGGTCGGCCTCAACGCACTGGCGGACGCGCCGACCGACGGCGTCGCCGAGGTCGCGGCCGCCGCCGAAACCGCCTAGACGCGGGCGCCGGCGGCCGGCTCGCCGGGCCGTCTCGGGATCAGGCCGGCGTTCCCTCCGCCGGGCTCGGCAGCGGCTCCGGCGCCGACGCCCCCACCCGGCGCTTGAGCCCGTCCACGAGCGAGTAGATCACCGGGATCACGAGCAGGGTCAGGAACGTCGAGCTGAACAGCCCGCCGATGACGACGGTTCCGAGCTCGGCCGCGATGATCGATCCCTGGTTGAACCCGGCAGCGAGCGGGATGAGGGCGAGGATCGTCGCGATCGCCGTCATCAGGATCGGCCGGACGCGGGTCTTGCCGCCCTCGATGAGGGCCTGGTGGGTCGATTCGCCCTGCGACCGCAGCCGCTCGACGAGATCGAGCAGGACGATCGCGTTGGTGACGACGATCCCGATCAGCATGAGCATCCCGATCAGGGCGCTCACCCCGATCGGGCGGCCGGTGACGTACAGGGCGATGAAGGCGCCGATCGTCGCCAGCGGCAGGCTGAACAGGATGATGAACGGGGTCACGAGGCTGTTGAAGAACAGGACCATCATCACGTAGACCAGCAGGATCGCCACGCCCATCGAGGCGAACAGGCCGCCGAAGGCCTCGTTCTGCTGCTGGGTCACGCCGGCCAGCCGGACGTCGACGCCGGCCGGGATCGCGCCCGACGCGGTGAGGTCGTCGATCGACGCGGCGACCGCCTGGCTCACGGCACCGGTGTCCTTGCTGGTGATCTGGGCGCTGATCGACGCGGCGGGCGCCTGGTCGATCCGGGTGATGCTGCCCTGGGCGTCGACCTCCTCGACCTTCGCGACTGTGCCGAGCGGCGACCTTGGCTGCGGTCCCGACCGGAAGCTTCTTGAGGTCGTCGATCGAGGTCGTCGCCGCGGGATCGAGCTGGACGACCACCGCGGCCGTGGTCCCGCCGTCGAGCGTGACCGTGGTCGCCGCCGTCGGCGAGAGTGCGCTCCGGACCTCCGCCGCGACCTGGGCGGCCGTGGAGCCGATCCGGATCGCCTTGTTCGGATCGACGGTCACCTGGACCTGCCGGTTGGCCTTGGCCACGTCGCTCCGGACGTTGGCCAGGTCGGTCCGGGTCCTCAGCTTCGCCGACGACGGCGTCACTGGCCGCGCCGACGAGGGCCGGGTCCTGGCCGCTGACGATCACGTTGAGGTTGTTCGAGGTGAACCCGGCCGCCTCGCTGATGCTCGTCGTCGAAGCCGTCGGCGTTGACCGGGGCGAGGGCCGCGTCGAGGGCGGCCGTCTCGGTCGCGAGATCGGTCGACGGGTCGAGCCGGACGGTGATCGTGGCGCTGTTGGCGGGCCGGCCGCTGAACGGCCGCGAGGAGCGTGCTGAAGCCGGTCGCGCCCTCGCCCGGGACGCTCGTCTGGACGAGCTCGACCTCGGGTCTGGCCCGGATGATCGCCTCGGCCTTGACGGCCTGGTCGAGGACCGCCTTCGAGCTCGTCCCCGTCGGCGGAGCGACGACGACGGCCAGGATCTTCTCCGAGCCGGCGTTGATGAACTGGGTCGGCAGGCTCGGGACGAGCGACGCCGAGGCGACGAACAGGACCGCAGCCACGATCGAGGACCGCCCACTGGGTCCGCCGGTTGCGCAGGGCAGTCGTGATGACCGGGACGTAGACGTGGACCCAGAACGAGCGCTTCGGCTCGCCGGTCTCGTCGACGTTGAGCGTGACCCGGTCGATGAACAGGTAGGCGAGCACCGGCACCACGGTCAGCGCGCAGATGAGCGAGGCGAGCAGCGCGAACGTCACCGTCAGCGCGAACGGCAGGAAGAACTGGCTGACGAGCCCGCCGACGAAGCCGAGCGGCAGGAACACGGCGACCGTGGTCAGCGTGCTCGCCGTGATCGCCCCGGCCACCTCGCGCGGCCCGCGCATGACCGCGGTCATCCGGTCCTCGCCGAGCGACCGGTGCCGGTAGATGTTCTCGAGGACGACGATCGCGTCGTCGACCACCCGGCCGACGGCGACCGCCAGCCCGCCGAGGGTCATGATGTTCAGGCTGATCCCGGTCAGCTGCATCAGGACGAGCGCGGTCAGGATCGAGAGCGGGATGCTGATCGCCGCGACGAGCGTCGAGCGGAGGCTGACCGAGGAACAGGAAGATCGTGGCCATCGCGAACAGGGCCCCGAGGCCGCCCTCGCGGAGCAGGCCGTCTGCGACTCCTTGATGAACGACGACTGGTCGGAGACGCTCGTGATCGTGATCTGGCCCGGATGGGCCGCGCCGATGGCGGCAAGCTTGGCCTGGACGGCGTCGGCCACCTGGACCGTGTTGGCCGACGACGTCTTGGTGACGGTCAGGGTCAGCGCCGGCTGGCCGTCGGTTCGGGCGAAGCCGGTCGTCGCGACCCCGGTCTCCGCGACCGTGCCGACGTCTCCGAGCCGAACCGCGGTCGGAGCGACCGGCGCGGCCGACGGCTGACCTCCGGGTGCCGGGCTGGCGGGCGTCCCGCTCCCCGCCGCCCCGCCGGGAACGGCGGCCTTGAAGCCGACGACAAGATCGGCGATGTCGCTCGACGGACCCGAACCGGCCGAGCGTGGAGATCGGGATCCGCTGCCCGTCCGACGACAGCTGGCCGGACGGGATCGTCAGGTTGTTGGCCTGGAGGAGCTGGACGACCTGCTGGCTCGAGATGTTGGCCGCGGCGAGCTTGGCCGGGTCGAGCGTCACGAGCACCTGCTGCTCGAGCCCGCCGGTCAGGTCGACCTCGGCGACGCCCTCGACCGACTGGACCTCGGGCACGATCTCGGTCCGGGCGATCCTGGCGGCATCCGCCAGCCCGTCCGCGCTCGTCGCCGCGATCGACGCGACGACCACCGGCGACGAGTTGATGTTGAACGCCGACACCTGGGGCGTGACGCTGGCCGGCAGGCCGGCCCGGGCGAGGTTCTCCTGGATCGACGCGACCGTCTCCTTGACGTCGGTCCCGAAGCTGAACTGGGCGACGACGAGCGCGATCGAGTTGGCCGACGTCGACTGGAGGCTCTCCAGCCGGGCGACGCCGGAGATCGACCGCTCGATCGGCTTGGTCACCTGCTCGGCGACGTCCTCGGCGCCGACGCCCGGGTAGGTCGTGACGACGGTCACGATCGGGAAGTCGATGTTCGGCAGGAGCTCCTGCTGGAGGCTGCCCCAGGCCGAGATCCCGGCGACGAACAGCCCGAAGGCCAGCAGGAGGGTGACGCTGCGCTTGGCGACGGCGAGCTCGGACAGGCGGCTCATGACGGCTCCTTTCGGGCGGCCGACGCGGCCGGGAAGTGGAGGGGCGGAAGGGGTGACGGCGCCATCTCCGACGCGGCGTCGGTCAGGGCGCGGATTGCCCGATCGATGGTCGCGAGGTCGGCGTCGGAGACGTGCTCGAGCATCAGGCGCATGTGGCCCGTGTTGAGCTCGCGCATCCGGTCGAGGCTGGCGATGCCGGCGTCGGTCGGCGACAGGAGGACGTGGCGCCGGTCGGCGGGATCGTCGCGCCGATCGAGGAGGCCCGCCTCGACGAGGCGCTCGACGAGGCCGCTCGCCGTCGACAACGCCGACGCCGAGCCGGCCGGCCAGCTCGGACAGGCCGAGCGGCGCCAGTCGCCTGCACGAGGTAGAGGACCTTCGCCTGGGACATCGTCAGGCCGACCTCGGAGAACTCGGGCGCGTGGGTCGCCGCCATCCGGTGCATGAACGCGTCGAAGCCCGCCATGACGCGGGCGAGGAGGGCTTCGCGGTCGGTCGTGTCGTTCGGTGTCATCAAACCATTCGGGTGTGCCGAACCATTCGGCTCGGGCGGACTATAAACGATGGCGGCGAACCGCGCTGGCCGGGCCAATCCTGCCAATCCCTGACCGCGGAGCCGCTACCATCGGGCCGAGTGACCCAGCCGATCGAGCTCAGCGTCCCGGTCGCCCGCCGATTCCTCGTCCTCCGCCACCTCCTCGCGCCGCCGCGCTCGCTGCCGGCCGAGCCCGGCAGCGTCATGACCGTCGTCGACCGGCTCGGCTCGCTCCAGTTCGATCCCGCTCGAGGTGGCCGGCCGGAACCACGACCTGGTCCTCCTCGCCCGGATCCGGGACTACCGCCGCGAGTGGACCGACGGCCTGCTCTACGCCGAGCGGCGGCTCTACGAGACGTACAACAAGGGCCTCAGCCTCGTCCCGACGGCCGAGCTGCCGTGGTATCGGGTGACCTGGGACTCGAACCTCGCCGAGCACCTGGGCGGCGCCTTCGACGAGCACGCGCCGCTCGTCGAGGAGCTCCTCGAGCGGATCCGCCGGGACGGTCCGCTGAGCTCGACCGACATCGAGCCGCGGGCCGCCATCGACTGGTACTGGCGGCCGACGAACCAGGTCCGGGCGATCCTCGAGGCGCTCGGCGAGGCGGGGATCCTCGGCCTCGTCCGGCGCGACGGCAACCGGCGGGTCTACGACCTGGCGGAGCGGCTCTTCCCGGCCGACCTGCTTGCCCACCGAGAGCCGGAGCGCGACGCAGCGCCGGCACAAGCTCCTGTCGCGCTACCGCGGTCACGGCCTGCTCGGGCGGAGCGGGTCGGCGGAGCTGTGGTACGGCACCGCCCCGGTGACCAGGCCCGCCGGCCGGAACGGCGACGGCCCGATGCGCCCCGAGCTCCTGGCCGAGCTCCTCGAGGCCGGCCAGCTCACCCCCGTGTCGATCGACGGGATCCGCGGCGAGCGCTTCGTCGTGACCGCCGAGCTGCCGATCCTCGCCGAGGCGGAGCGTGAGGTCCTCGCCGAGACGGGCGGCGACGGCAACAGGGCAGTCAGGCACGGGTACGCGCACGAGAGCCCACACGCCTACGACCGGCGGCACGGCTGGTCGATCGGGCGGCCTGCCGGGGTCCCTCCGGGAGTCGCCTTCCTCGCCCCGCTCGACCCGTACGTCTGGGACCGCCAGTTCCTGCGCTCCCTCCACGGGTTCGACTACGTCTGGGAGGTCTACGTCCCGGCGCCGAAGCGGCGCTGGGGCTACTACGTCCTGCCGGTCCTGTACGGCGACCGGCTGGTCGGCCGGATCGAGCCGCGGATCGACCGGAAGGCGGGCGTCCTGCGCGTCCTCGGCCTGTGGTGGGAGACTGGCTTCGAGCCGCTTGCGTCGCCCGGCTTCAGCGAGGCGTTCGCCGCGGCGCTCGAGGCTCATCGGGGGTTCGGCGGCGTGGCGCGGATCGCCCTTCCCCGGACCCACAACCATCGCCCGTTCGTCGCCGCGGTCCGCGAGCGACTGGGCCAGGAGGTACGACCATGACCGCCGTCCGACGCGCCGAGGCCGCCTGGGAGGGCGACCTCCTGACCGGCAAGGGCACCGTCAGCGCCGTGTCGAGCGGCTCGTTCCGCGACCTGCCCGTCAGCTGGGCCGCCCGGACCGAGGCGCCCGAGGGCAAGACGAGCCCCGAGGAGCTCATCGCCGCGGCCCACGCGGCGTGCTTCGAGATGGCCCTGTCGGGTGCCCTCGCGCGAGGCTGGTACGCCGCCGGAGCACCTTGCGGTCCGTGCGGACGTCACGTTCGACAAGACCGACGCCGGCTGGCGGGTCGTCTCGAGCGCCCTGACCGTCGTCGGTCGCGTCCCGGGGATCGACGCCGACGGGTTCCGGGCGGCGGCCGAGGCCACCCGCGACGGCTGCCCGGTGTCGCAGGCCCTCAAGGGCAACGTCGCCCTGTCGGTCGAGGCGACGCTGGAGGCCTGACCGGCGCCACCGGCCGGAGGCGGCCGAGACGGGTCCGCGCGCCGATCAGCCGGGCGGGGCCAGGGTCAGGATCCGGGCCGGGTTGTCCACGGTCAGCGTCCGGATGACCTCGTCGTCGATGCCGGCCTCGCGGAGCCGGGGCAGGAACCGCTCGTGGAGGTACACGTAGCCGTTCCCGCCGTAGGCCTTGAGCTGGGCGTTGTGGCAGACGTCCTGGCTGAGCAGGATCCGGTCGGCGTGGCCGCGGGCGACGAGCTCGCCGAGCAGGTCGATCGTGCGCGCCTCGCCGTGCTGCTCCATGACCGTGAAGCTCATTCCCAGGAAGTCGAACTCGAGGTTGGCGCCGCGCCGGACGATCTCGAGGTAGTGGTCGAGGACGGGATACGAGTCGGCGTGGCCGATGACGACCCGGGCCGGGTCGAGCGCCCTCCTCCTCGAAGACGCGGAGCTGGTCGAGGCCGACCGGCGACAGGACGGCGTGGGTCGTGATCGCCATCCCGGTCCGGCGGGCGGCCCGGGCGCAGGCCCGGTGGACCCGCTCCTCCTGGGCGCTCAGCCACGGCTTGTCGGTGCCGATCTCGCCGATGATCCCGGGCCGGACGCCGGTCCCGGCCACGCCGTCCTCGAACTCGCGGACGAGCTCGTCGGCGAGGTCGTCGACGGATCGCCGGTCGATCCGCGCCTCGGCCGGGTAGTAGGCGGTCCGGTACCAGCCGCAGCCCATCACGACGTTGAGCCCGGTCGACGCGGCGTAGCGGCGCAGCCGCTCGGCGTCGCGGCCGACGCCGGGCAGGGTGAGGTCGACGATGCGTGGCGCCGCCGGCCGCCCGGAAGGCCTTGAGCTCGGGCAGGACGACGGCGTCGTCGACGGTCAGCTCCCAGTAGTCCCAGCGGTCGGGGACGTGCCACAGGGCGATCCCGGTGTGCTCGTGGGGCAGGACGAACCCGAGCGCGTCGGGCGGGACGGGACCGCTGACGGTCTGGACCTCGGGCATGGTCCGATTATCGGGTCTGCGCGGCCCGCCTACGACGCGATGTCGGCCTCGGCCGGCGAGGCCGGGACGAAGCTGAACGGCTCGCGCGGCGGTGGGCTCGTGGGCGGGCGCTCGGGCGTCGCCGCGGCCCCGAGCAGGAGGTCGAGCACGGCGAACGCCCGTCGCTCGGCGTCCTCGCGGCGCCACGACGGCCCGTCCTCGATCCGCTGGAGGACGAGCCCGTCGAGGAGCGCGCTGTAGCCGAGCGCGACGGCCTCGACATCGAGCCAGGCCGGCAGCTCGCCGCGGGCGATCCCCTCCCGCAGGAGCATCTGACCGACGGCACCGATCTTCTCGCGCCGCCGGACGAGCGTCTCGCGCACGGTCGCGGCCTGGCCCGCCTCGGCCCAGGCCTGGACGAGGTAGGTGGCCTCGCCGGGCTCGAGCGGATCGCCCGTGTCGACGGAGTCGATGAAGAAGCCGATCGCGATCGCCAGCCGATCGGCGGTCGTCCCGCTCCGGGCGAGCCGATCGCCGAGCTCGCCGAAGCCACGCTCCATCGACAGCGAGCAGGACGCAAGGAACAGCTCGTCCTTGCCCGAGAAGTGGGTGTAGATCGCGCCGACCGAGAGGCCGCTCGCCCGGACGACGTCCTGGATCGTCGCGCGGTGGTAGCCCTTGTCGCTGAACACGCCGATTGACGCCCGGACGATCCGGTCCCGGACCTGCTGCTCGTGGGCGGCGCTGACTCGCGGCATTCGGTGAGCCTCGTTTACAGAACGTGCGTTCCCCAGAAGTCTAGCGGGATGCCACGCCCGTGGTCAAGGCACTGGCGCACCCTCGGTTTGACAAGGAGAATTGACATTCTCTATCGTGGCGCGGTCCACCGCCATCATCGCCGGTGCCTCGACGGCGCCGCGTCCCAGACCAGGAAGGACCGTCGCATGTTCAGCCGCTGGGGAGCCTTCGTCTATCGCCGTCGCCGGCCGGTCGCCGTCATGGCCATCCTGGTGGCGCTGGTGCTCGGCGCGTTCGGCCTGCAGGCCTCGAGCCACCTCAGCTCCGGTGGCTGGCTCGACACGGCATCCGAGTCGGCCAAGGTCGACGAGACCCTGGCCGATCAGTTCGGGGCGGGACGGAGCAGCCTGATCGTCCTCTTCCGCTCGTCGGTCTCGACCGACGCGACCTCGCCCGAGTACCAGGCGGCGATCGCGACAGCCCTCGCGCCGTTGCGCTCCGACCCGGACGTCGCCGGGGTCGCCGGCTACGCGGAGACGGGCGACCGGCGATTCATCAGCACGGACGGGTCGGCCGCCTACGTCGTCGTCCAGCTCAATGCGACGGACGAGGGATCGGTCGCCCTCGTCGACCCGATCCGGGCGAAGATCGTCCCGCCGGCCGGCTACACGACCCAGCTGACCGGCTACGCGCCGCTGACCAAGGACTCGGCGGCTCAGTCCGAGCAGGACCTCCAGCGGGCCGAGACGGTGTCGCTGCCGTTCGCGGCGCTCATCCTCGTGTTCGTCTTCGCGTCGCTCATCGCGGCCGGGATGCCGATCGTCGTCGCCGTGCTGGCGATCCCCACGACCCTCGGGCTGGTCTTCTTCGTCAGCCAGCAGGTCCAGATGAGCATCTACGTCCTGAACATCGCGACGATGCTCGGGCTGGCCCTGGCGATCGACTACTCGCTGTTCATCGTCAGCCGCTTCCGCGAGGAGCTCGCCCGCGGCCGGACGGTCGGCGAGGCGGTCGAGAAGGCCGTCGCCACGAGCGGCAAGGCGGTCGCCTTCTCCGGATTCGCCGTCGCCGTCGGGCTGTCCGGCCTGCTCCTCTTCCGGGCCATCGGCGATCTCGCTCGATCGGGATCGCCGGCGGGCTCGTCGTCGTCGAGCACCCTGTTCTTCGCCCTGACCTTCCTGCCGGCGATCCTCGGGATGCTCGGGCCGCGGGTCAACGCGCTCAGCCTGCGCGGCCTGTTCGCCCGGCTCGGGATCGGACCGACCCCGCGCGAGCGCGACAGCTGGTGGGAGCGCGTCGCGCGCCAGGTCATGCGCCACCCGGTCGCGGTCCTCGTGCCGACGCTCGTCTTCCTGTTCATCCTCGGCTCGCCGTTCTTCCGCCTGGTCCAGGGCGTCCCGGACGCGGCGGCCTTCCCGGCCGGGCTCGAGAGCCGCGACGCCTACGTCGCGATCCAGGCCGAGTTCCCGAAGGGCGAGACGAGCCCGATCGTCGCGCTGGTCACCGTCACCGGCGACCCGACCTCGGCCGGCAACGCCCGGCTCCTGGCCGACTACGCGGCGCGGCTCGGCGCGGTGGCCGGAATCGACCACGTCGAGGGCGCCTACGTCCTGGCCGACCCGGCGACCGGCGCCGCGATGACCCCCGACCAGGTGGCCGCGCTGTACGCGCTGCCGGCCGCACAGCGACCGCCCCAGGTCGCGGCCGCGATCGACGCCCTCCAGAAGGCCTACGTCCGCGGCTCGACCGTCCGGTTCGATGCGATCAGCCCGCTCGACGCGGCGACGCCCGGCGGCCACGTCGCTCACGAGCACGCTCCGGGCGATCACGCCCAGGTGACGGGGCGACGGTCGCGATCGGCGGCCAGGCGGCGGCAGGCTACGACTTCCTCCAGTCGCAGGCCGACCGGATGCCCTACGCCATCGGGCTGACCCTGGTCGCCAGCGCGGTTCGTCCTGTTCCTGCTCTTCGGCTCGGTCGTGATCCCGATCAAGGCCGTGATCATGACCCTCCTGTCGATCAGCGCCAGCTTCGGCGCCCTCGTCTGGATCTTCCAGGAGGGCCACTTCAGCGACGCGCTGAACTTCACCCCGCTCGGCTACACGATCGCCGGCAACCCGATCATCATGTTCAGCGTGATCTTCGGGCTGTCGATGGACTACGAGGTCCTGCTCCTGTCGCGGATCCAGGAGTCGTACCGGCGGACGGGCGACAACACCGCCTCGGTGGCCGAGGGACTGGCGAAGACGGCCGGCGTGATCACCGGCGCGGCGCTCATCATGGTCAGCGTGTTCGCCGCCTTCGCCCTGGCCGACATCATCACGATCAAGAGCATCGGGGTCGGGATGGCGATCGCCGTCCTCCTCGACGCGACGATCATCCGGGTCCTCGCTCGTCCCGGCCACGATGCGCCTGCTGGGCGACTGGAACTGGTGGGCGCCCGGCCCGCTCAAGCGGTTCGCCGACCGGCTCGGCTTCGACCACGTCGACGACGAGCCCGACGCGCCGGCCGGCGGCGGGCCGCAGCCCGGCCTCGAGGGCGCGACCGGATGAGCGAGGACGAACCGCGGGTGGTCCACGGCGAGGTGGAGGAGCCGGGCCGGGGCTCCGGCCCGCTCCGCCTCGAATCCCGGACGTGGACCTGGGACGACGAGGATGTCCGTCGGGGCCTGCCCTGGATGGGCGTCTTCCTCGTCGCCTTCGGGGGGATCCTGCTCGTCGGGACGGCGTTCCCGGATGCGCACATCCTCGGCTCGGCGATCACGACCGCGCTCGGCGTCGCCCTCCTCGTGTCGTGGGCGACCGGTCGCGGCTGGGGCCTCTACCCGGGCCTCCTGATCACCGCCTTCAGCCTGCCCGGCCTGCTCATTGATCTCGACATCCTGCCCGCCGGCGGCGGGTACGGGACGTTCCTGTTCGGGCTCGGCCTGCTCGGCGTCGCGCTCATGCGCTGGTCCGCTCGCCATACCTGGGGCTGGCAGCTGGTCGTCGGCGGGATCCTCGCCCTCGCCGGCGGGTCCGAGATCGCCTCGCGCCTGTGGCCGGGGGTCCCGACCCTGGGCGAGCTGCTCGGGCCGCTCGTCCTCATCCTCCTCGGGCTGGTCATCCTGACTCGGGCGTTCCGCCACTAGGGTCGTCGGGCCCGCGCTAGGCACCCGCACCGGAGCTGGATCCGGCGTTGCGAACGGCCGCATCGATCGCGGCCGCCAGCCCGTCGGCGATCCGCTCGAGCTCGGCATCCGTGACGACGAACGGCGGCCCGAGGAGGATCGCGTCGCCGTCGACCCCGTTGGCCAGGCCGGTCCCGCTGTACAGGAGCAGCCCGTCAGCGCGGGCGGTCCGCACGACCCCCTCGGTCAGCCGGTCGGCGCGCGGGAACGGCTCGCGCGTGTCGCGGTCGGCGACGAGCTCGATCCCGACCATCAGGCCGCGGCCGCGGATCTCACCGACGTTGGGATGGCCGGCCAGGCGGGCGTCGAGAAGCTCGCGGAGGCGGATGCCCTTCGCCTGCGCTCGCCTCGACGAGCGACTCGGTCTCGAGCAGGCGGAGAACCTCGCGGGCGACGGTGGCCCCGACGGCGTGATGGCTGTAGGTGAAGCCGTGGACGAACCCGGCGCCGGGTGCCGTGACCGCGTCATGGACGGCACCCGAGGCCGCTACGAACCCGAACGGCCAGTAGCCCGAGGTCGCGCCCTTGGCCGCGACGACGATGTCGGGTCGGAGACCCCAGTGGTCGCTCCCGAACCAGCGTCCGGTCCGCCCGAACCCGGTCATTACCTCGTCGACGATGAGCAGCACGCCGTAGCGCTGGCACACCTCGGCCATCGCCGGCCAGTAGTCGTCGGGGGGCACGGCCGCTGCGAGCGTGGCCCCCACGATCGGCTCGGCCACGAACGCGGCGACCGTCCCCGGCTCCGCGGCCTCGATCGCCCGCTCGAGCTCGGCGGCCAGCTCGACACCGGTCCCGAGCGCATTCGCGCCCGGGTCGCCGGCGCGGTACGGGTAGGCCGCGCTCAGGTGACGGAAGCGACCGAGCCAGCCCTCGTACGGCCGGCGGAGCGGCTTGCGGCCGGACAGGTCGAGCGCCCCGATCGTGTTGCCGTGATAGCTGCCCCAGCGGCTGAAGACGACGAGCCGGTCCGGCTCACCGCGGGCGAGGTGGAAGGCCCGGGCGAGCTTGAGCGCCGTCTCGATCGCCTCGGAGCCACCGGAGACGGGGTAGATCGCCGGGTCGTCGAGGGGCAGCCGCGGGCCCAGCTCGGCGGCGTACGCCTCGAGCGGCTCGTTCGTGAAGGCGCTGCCGTGGGCGAAGGCCAGCCGGCCAGCCTGGTCGGCCATCGCCGCCGCGACCGACCGACGGCCGTGACCGACGTTGACGACGATCGCTCCGCCGGCCGCGTCGAGGTAGGCCCGGCCGGTGGCATCCCAGATCGTCGAGCCTTCGGCGCGGACGGCGACCGGCGGATCCGGGTCGAGCGAGCGGCGGAACACGCGGCCGCTCATCGCGGGACCGAAGCGAGGATGGTCACGCGGCGCATTGTAGGGCGGCCCATCCGGTGTTCGGAGACGATGGCGGGCCCGCACGGGCGATCGGTCGGCCGGGAGCGATGGGGCCGCGGAGCGCGGACTCAGCGCGGCGGACTGGAGAAGGGCGGGTCAGGCCCCGTTCACACCGGAGAGGTCCTTATCCTCCATCTCCCACGCATGGTCGAGCATGTGGTCGGCTGAGTGCCGAATGAGATACGGCAGCGTCCACGACCGCATGCGCCGGGAGACCTGGCCGGCGTTGTACGCCCGCATTGCCGCGAGGTACGCCTCGCGGTGCTGGTGAAGCCCAGCCGGCGTGAGCGCGCCCTCTTCGGGGATCCGCAGCCCGATCTGCTTCGCAAACTCCTCGCTCTCGGTGCGGATGGTGTGGCGGATGATCCGGTCTCGGTCCCGTCCTCCCCCGCGCGGGCCCTTGCGCATCACCGGCGAGACCCGTGCTGCGACACTGTCGAAGAACGCCCAGCAGGCCCGCAGCAGCGTGATCCCGCGCTCGAGCTCCACCTCGCCCATCGGTCCCTGCTCGGCCGCAGAGGGCGCGAAGGACATGCCATAGAAGTCGACGGAACCCGTGCCGACCTTGTCCTCTACGACGAGGAGGGGCCCGGCAGCCTCGAACTCGCGCTCCATCCCGGCGAGACCCGCGACCGGCCGGTAGCGCGCCCGATAGGACTCGAGCGTCTCCAGGGCGAGCTCGGCGGTCTTGGCACCCCGGCTCCAGCCCGGCCAGTCGATGCTGAAGGCCACCGAGCGCTTCCCCTTGGGCCCGCGTTCGATGACCGTGTGGACGGGCATGCCTCACTATGACATGGGTCGCGAGGCGCCGACCTCGTTCGCTGACCTGGGACGGGGCCGCGGCCGCCGATGAGCGAACGGCGGCCGCGGTCGAGAGCCCCGAGCGGAGGAGCGTCCTACACGCGTCCCTTCGGGACCGTGTGCCAGTAGGTCTTGTTGAAGACGATCTTGCCGAGGTGCCAGATCCGGTTCGGCTTGGGCGGCTTCGGCGGATGGTCGTAGTCGAACTGGAGCAGCGTGCCCTTGCCATCGCCGATCTCGAAGAAGCACATGACCTTGCCCATGTAGTCGACGTGCTTGCCGGCCGGCTCGCGGCCCTCGATCGCCGCGGCGACCCGCTCGGCCACCACCGGGGCCTCGAAGTGGGCGGTCGAGCCGGCCTTCGACAGCGGGAGGTCGGTCGCGTCGCCGAGGGCATGGATCTCGGGATGGTCGCCGACCTGGAGGGTGTTGCGGTCGGTGGGCAGCCAGCCGCCCGGCGCAGGGGCGAGCCCGGAGTCGATGAGGAACTGCTGGCCCTTGTGCGGCGGGACGAGGATCAGCAGGTCGTACCCGAGCTCCTCGCCCTCGAGGCTCCCGACGACCTTCCGCTCCGGATCGATCGTCTCGACGTTGAAGAACGTGTGGAGCTCGATCCCCTTCTCCTCGAGGATCGGGGTGGCCATCTCGCTGACCGATTCGATCGTGAATGCCCGCCCGATCGGTGAGCAGAAGTGGAGCTCGCTCTTCGCCCGCAACCCGCGCTCGCGAAGCTCGGACTCGATGAGGAAGGCGACCTCCAGCGGGGCCGGTGGGCACTTGTAGGGCATGCCGGCGATCCCGATCACGATCCGGCCGCCCTTGAAGGCGTCGAGGGCGGCCCGCAGGCCGGCCGCGGCCGCGGCCGTATAGAAGTGGTGCGCCTCCTCGTCGAAGTGCTCGATCGCTTCGGGCACGATCCGCGAGCCGGTCGCCAGGACGAGCTGGTCGTAGAGCAGCTCG
The DNA here is from genome assembly GCA_963708065.1 of uncultured Chloroflexia bacterium. Lineage (GTDB taxonomy): Bacteria > Chloroflexota > Limnocylindria > Limnocylindrales > CSP1-4 > Chersky-267. The sequence goes on along the minus strand of CAVPRZ010000006.1, from coordinate 34,483 downwards.
AGCCCATCCTCGAGGGTGACGATGCGCGCCTCCGGGTCGACCGCGGCGACCTTGCCGACGACGAGCTGGACACGCCGGTCGAGCAGCGACCGCTCGGGACGCTGGAGATTGGCCGCCCGCTCGCCGCCCATCGCGATGTACATGAAGCCCGGCTGGTAGACGTGGCTGCCGGTCTGGTCGACGACGGTCACCTCTGCCTGGCCCCGGTCGATCCGGTGACGCAGCTTCCTGACCAGCAGGTTCGCGGTCAGCGTCCCACCGACTCCGCCTCCGAGGATGAGGATTCGGTCCATCGAGCTACCTCATCTTCTCGACGATGATCGCGTCGTAGCCCTCGCGGGTCTCGACGGTGATCAGGCGGTGGCCGGCCTTCTCGATCCACTTGGGGATGTCGGTCCGACTGCCGTTGTCGGACGAGTAGACGGCGAGCACGTCGCCGACCTGGCTCTCGCGGATCGCCCGGATCAGCTCCATGAGCGGGCCGGGGCAGTAGCTCCCGCGGGCGTCGATCGTCTTGGTGATCTCCGGGAGGGCGACGGTTTCAGTCATGGCTCGTTCCTGCCTTCGGTGCGTGGCGTCCCGTGGACGCAATCGGCGAGCGGGTGCGCTCGGGTCAGATGAACAGCGGTGCGGAACCGTCGGTCATGAGTCCGATCACGGTGGCCGCGCCGACCGGCTCAGCCATGCCCTCGATCATGTCCTCGGGCTTGAGCCCGAACATGTCCATGGTCATCTGGCACGGGATGAACTCGACGCCCATGAGCTGGGCGGCCTCGAGGAGCTCCTTCGGGCTGGCGACGTGGTACTGCTTCGCCAGGCGGCCCATCATCCAGGGCCCCATCCCGAGGAAGTTCATCTTCGACAGCTTGCGATGGCTGATGCCGGGCCGCTGCATCATCGACATCATCTTCTGCATCCAGTTCTCGCCGGTGATCCGAACGTCGTCCTTGACGAACGCCTGGAGGCCCCAGAAGGTCACGAAGACACGCGTCTTCACGCCCATCGCGCCCGCGGTCGAGGCGAGGATCATGGTGGCCCAGACCTTCTCGAGGTCACCGCTGTAGTCGATGATCAGGACGTCGCGCAGCTTGGTCTCGCTCTCGCCGGCCGGCTCGGGCGAGGGTTCGGTGATCGGTTCCCCTGGCAGGCCCGCCTCACGGACGGGAGCCTCGGCGATCGCGGTCATGTCGTACTCCTCGGGCTCAGTGCTTGCGGATGACGAAGCGGTAGACCGCCCCGTCGGAGGTGGACTCGACGAGCTCGTGCCCGGTCGTCTTCGACCAGGCGGCGAAGTCCTTGACCGAGCCGGGGTCGGTGGCCAGGACCTCGAGGACCTGGCCGGCCGCCATCGCCTTGATGGCCTGGGCCGTCTTGACGATCGGCAGCGGGCACGACAGCCCCTTGGCGTCGACGCGCTCGTCGATCTGGATGAGGTCGGTCATGACGATTGCTCCTTCCGTGACGATCAGATGAAGACGACCTGGCCCTCGCCGGCGCTCAGGTAGAAGGCGGTCACGCCCTCGACGCCGTCGACGAGTGGATCGAGGTCGGACTCCTCGAGCCCGAGCAGGTCCATCGACAGCGAGCACGCCTCGATGTCGATCCCGCCGAGCTCCTTGGCCTGGCGCAGCGTGTCCGCCCAGCTCGCCTGGCCGGCTGCACGGAGCGCGTCGACGTGGGCGCGGCCCTCGGCGCCGGCCTCGGGCGCGAGGCCGTGGTCCCGGCCGATCCGTTCCTTCCGGAAGGCATCGAGCGCCCAGTACTGGAGGAAGACGTTGACCGGCCGTCCGAGGGCGGCGGCGCCGGCCGCCAGGACCGACGCGGCCTGGAGCCGGTCGTCGGTGCCTGAGAAGAGGACGAGGTTCAGGGGCTCTTCCATCGTTCGATGACCTCAGTGACTGGCGATGACGTAGCGGCGGGTCATGGTCGCGGAGTGCGAGGCCGATTCCCCGGCCTCGTCGGGCAGGCCGGCGAGCCGGCGCAGGCGGCGCTGGAGGACGCCGCGCATGATCGAGCAGGCGACCATCACGTCGGGATCGGCCAGTCGGTAGCGCACCTCGCGACCGTCCCGCTCCGCCTCGACGACCCCGGCAGCCCGAAGGACCGCGAGGTGCTGCGAGGCGTTCGGCTGGCTCATCCCGAGCTCGTCGGCCAGGCGGCCGACCTCGCACGGTCCGTCGGCCAGCCGGTGGAGGATCTCGAGCCGGCGCGGGCTGGCGAGCGTCTTGAGGACGTCTGCCTGCAATCCGTAGATCTCGTCCATGGCCCCAGCATCGACATATGCGCAGTTGGCGATGAGTGCCGGGCGTCCCGAGACCGGGGGCCGTGAGTCACGAGCCCGTGGGCCGCCCGGACCGGGGCGACGGGAAGGCGATCAGATCGTGCGGTTGGCGATGACCAGCTCGCGCTCGGTCCAGGTCACGAGGTCGGCGAGCCTGGGCGGGTCGAGCCGGTCGCAGGCCCACGACCAGTGGATCGTCACGACGTCGCCGACGACCGGCGCCCCGTCGAGGAACCCGACCCCATCGCGCCAGGCCTGGATGCGCTCCGGACGGGCCGGGCCGAGGCGGAGCCGGCCATCGCCCAGCTCGAGCGGCACGGCAGACACGACGAGCCAGTCGCCGTCCCGCTCGAGGACGCGGCCCCAGCGGATCCGACACGCGTCCATGACCTCGAGCGCCCGGTCGACGGACCCCGAGCGGAGGAGGCCAAGCCGGGGGAAGACGTCGAGGACGTGGAAGGCGTGGACGGGGACGGCGCCGTCGGCCGGCTTCGTCGCGAGCCAGCGCCAGCCGTCCGGGCGGAGCCTGGGCCGGAAGCGCAACTCGAGCGAGCTCGCCAGCGAGTTTGGTCCGACCGCCCTGAGGAGGTCGTTGCCGAGCCAGTACGCCTCGACGACCCGCCGATCGAGCGGATCGGCGATGTGGTTCGCGCCGGCGATGAGCTGGAGATAGGGCCAGGCACCCTCGAACGAGCGGGCCAGCTCGCGCAGCGCCTCCTCATCGTGCCCGGCGGTCCCCTCCCCCCACAGCTCCTCGACCGCGTCGGGACCGCAATAGCCGAGCCGGTTGGGGCCGTAGGCATAGCGGGCGAAGAGGACCGGCCCGGAGACCTCCGGGCGGACCGCTGGCGGGGCGAGCAAGGGGGACGCCACGGTGGTTACCCCGTGCTCGCCGTTGCGGCGGCGAGGCCCCGCCGCTGGGTCCGGAGCGTCCAGGCGGCGAAGGCGGCGGCCGCAACCGCGATGAGCACGTAGCCGCCGACGACGGACGGCTCGGGCGCCGCCCCCTTCGCGATGGTCCCGAGCAGCCCGGTCAGGACCGCCCCGACGACGAGGACGCTCGTGACCGCGGAGGCCGGCGCTCGACGGAGCGCGCCGAACCAGGTCCCGATGTAGGCCGCCAGGATGAGCCCGGTGACGAGCGCCCAGGCCCACTGCGCCTGGCTCAGGGCGGCCACGACGCTCAGCTTCCCGGCGAGAGCCAGGTAGCCGACGAGAACGACGAGGCCGATGCCCATCCGGGCGGCCGCGACGGTCGGGGTGGCGATCGTCCCGAGGAGCCGCTTGACGAGGATGGTTTCGACCGCCCAGAGCAGCGTGGCGAGCAGGATCAGCGTCTCCCCTCGGCCCCACTCGATCCCGCTCGGCGGCAGGACGAGGGCCTGTCCGACGATCAGGACGCCCAGCGCGACGAGCTGGCCGACGCCGAGCCGCTCACCGAGGAACGGGACGGCAAGGATCGCGACCCACACGAAGAGGGTCTTCTGGATAAACGCGGCGGCAGGGGCGCTGGCGATCGCCAGGCCGCTGAAGAACAGCACGAACGGGATGCTCCCGCCGACGACGCCGACGACGACGAGCCCGAGCCGTTGGCGGGGCGCGACCGGTCGACGGTCCGACCCGCTCCGGGCGAGCGCGAGGGCGACCACGACGAGGATCCCCGCGGCAACGGCGTTCTTGAGGGTCGTGAAGACGGCAGCATCGGGGAGCTGCTTCACGGCGTAGCCGTTGAGGTAGATCGCCAAGCCGCTGATCAGGGCGGCGCCGAAGGCCAGGCCAAGGCCCCAGCCGGTCGTCGTCGGGATCCGCGGGGGGCGGCGGGCCGAGATCGCGGCACGGTTCATCGGAGGCTCCTTCGGGGGCTCATGCGGGACTCATTCGGGCGGCGGTCAGGATCGCCTCGATCGAATCGGCCTCGGCGGGATCCAGTCGCTCGATGATCGTTCCCGCCTCGATCCAGACGCGGTCACCCGGGGCGACGTCGGGCAGGAACAGGGTCGAGGCCCGGCGGCGCCGGCCATCCGTCTCGACGGTCGCGCCATCCGCATCCACGGACAGGACCGTTCCCGGGATGCTGATGCACATCGCGCGGTCCTCGCCCTACCCGGCTGCCGCGGCGCTGCGACCGAGGCTGGCCTCGAGCAGTGGAACGAGGAATCGCTCCTCGCGCTCCACGTGGCTCTTGATCAGGGCGTGAAGGGCGTACAGGCGGGAGCGCAGCTCGATGAGGTGTCGGTGGGTCGGCTCCCGGCGGAGCAGCTCCCAGTCGATCTCGAGGCGGTCGACGAGCTCGCGGATCTGGCGGTGATCGAAGCGCATCGACCGGGTCGCCCACGGCGTCGCGGCAATCCGATCCAGCTCCGGATAGAGCCAGCTGTCCTCCCAGTCGCAGTGCGGCAGATAGGACTTCTCGAGCCAGTCGAGGATGCTTCGAAGGGCAGCCGAGAGATCCGGGGCAGCCAGGCTTCCGGCCAGGCCGGCGACATCGTCGATCCTGCCGATCCCGGGCAACATCTCCCGATGCTCGTTCTCGACGAAGCGGCGTTCGACCTCGGCCCCGTGGCGCAGATCCATGGACATCGTGGCCTCCCGAGCCGCCAACGGCGACCCTCCTCGCCGACCCGTGCGGGTCGATCGAGCAGGGTCATCGTCGGTCCGCGGGCGTGACGCAGATAGGGCGATGAGTCACGAGGCTCATGGCGGTCCGGCCCGTTCGCGGGGGCCGCTGTCCCCGGTCGGGCGGTCGCGGATCCTGCGGCGCGTCAGCGCGAGGTGGCCGCCGCGGGGACCCAGCCGGTCCGACCGGTGAAGGTCAATAACTCGAGCCACAGCCGGTGGTGTCCGTCGCGACGCCGGGCGAGGACCACGAGCTTCACGCCCGAGCGGAGCGTGCCGGCGGTCGCGCTGGCGCGGCTGGCGGCCTCGTGCAGGAAGACGGTCCGCGTCGTGTGCCTCTGCGACCGGATGTGCTTCGCGAGCTGGAGCTCCCAGGCGGGCTTGTCGAGGCCGGTCACGTGCGTGTGGAGGTAGGCGGTGAACGGCGTGAACATCGCCCTGACCCTGTGGATCCGGACGCCCTGGACGAGCGCGCTGATCGCATAGCCGCGGCCGATGTAGACACCCACGTGGCTGCCCTTGCCCCACACGATGAGGTCGCCGACCTGCGGGTCGTGGCGCGAGGCCAGGCCCCGCCGAAGGTACGACAGGTAGATCGACCGGGCGCTCCGGCCGGAGACCTTGCGGCCGAGCCCCGCCTCGTGGAACACGCGCCACATCAGGCCACTGCAGTCGAAGGAGGTCGGACCGGTCCCGAAGGGGCGGTAGCGAGCGCGGAGATGACTCCGAGCGAAGGCCACGACGACCGACGACGCGGGCACGACGTCCGGCGAGGCGGACGGGCCGGCCGGAGCCGGATCGGGGGAGGCCGCCGGCGCGGCGGTTGCGGTCGGCGCGGGGGTTGCGGTCGGCGCGGGTGTCGCTGACGGCGCCGGGGTTGCGGTCGGCGCGGGTGTTGCGGTCGGCGCGGGTGTTGCGGTTGCCACGAGCGTCGTGGTTGCGCGAGTCGTCGCGTCGGAGGCGAGGACCCCCTCGATCGGCAGGGCCGTGACGAGGACGGCCGCCGACAGGGTGATCATGACGAGCGCCCTGAGGCGCGTTCGGTTCGAGCTCAACGTGCTCCTTTCCACCAGGACATCGCGTTGCGCGCGATGGCGATGGGCTGGGCCGCACGAAGGCACGCAGATCCGCGAAGTGACCGCGGTGTGGGAAGGAGAACGGGCGTCAGGCTGGCTGACGTCGGGACGACGACACGGAGGTCGGCCGTTCGGGCGGCGATCTTCGGTTGTCGTGTCCGCTTCGGTTGGGTTCCCCTGGTTCCGGCGGAGGATAGCCGGGATCGCCGATTCGTGCCCGGACCGGGCCGGTCGTGGTCAGCTCCGATCGTGACCGCCCCGGGAACCGACCCGGGATCGCTGGTGTATGAAGGGCGCAGGCGAACCGTGGGAGGGCCGTCCGACGGAGGAGTCCGAGCTCATCGAACGCGCGCAGCGAGGCGACGCCTTGGCGTATGAAGACCTGGTCCGGCGCCATCAGGACGCGGCGTTGCGAACAGCCGGCCTCGTGCTGGCCGGGGGCGCCGATGTCGAGGACGCCGTCCAGGACGCCTTCGTCAAGGCCTATGCCGCGCTCGGGCGGTTCCGGGCCGGGTCGCCGTTCCGGCCGTGGATCCTCCGGATCGTGGCCAACGAGGCACGCAACCGGCGGCGCTCGGCCGGTCGGCGGGCGGGGCTCGCCCTGCGACTCGCTGAGGACCGCCCCCCGGACGGCGCGGCTCCGTCGCCCGAGGCGGCGGTCCTCGCCCGCGAGCGCCGCTCGACGCTGCTCGCGGCGATGAGCGGGCTCGGCGAGGACGACCGGCTGGTCCTCGGCTACCGCTACTTCCTCGATCTCGGCGAGGCCGAGATGGCCGAGGCGCTCGGCATCCCGCGGGGAACGGTCAAGTCGCGCCTGTCGCGGGCGCTCGGACGCCTGCGCTCGGAGCTGTCGGCCACGGGAGCCGACCTCGGGGCCGCGGGGGCAGACCGATGAGCGACCGACCGATGAACCAGCCACCCCCGAGCGACGGGCTCGCGATGGCGACCGACACCGACCTCGAAGCCGCCCTCCTCGACCTGGCCGGAGCGCTTGCCGCGACCCCTGCCCCCAACCTCGCCGCGGTGGTGCGGACCAGGGTGGCGGGCCTGGGCGCCCCGGCGCCCGGCCGCCGCGCCTGGCTCGACCGGCTCATCCGGCCGCCTGGCCGACCCCTCCGGCGTGGCGTCGTCCTCGGCCTCGCAGCACTGCTCGTCCTGGCCGGGATCGCCGCCGCGATCGGCTTCGGGTTGCCCGGGCTCCGGATCGTGATCCTCGGACCGGAGGCGACCCCAGGCCCGTCGGCGACGTCGCCCGCCACTGCTCCACCGGGCTCGTCCGCGAGTGTCGGCCCAAGCCCGACGCCCACACCCACCCCGACTCCGGCGCAAACCACCGCCGCGATCGAGACGCTGGGGCTCGGCAGGTCGGTCGATCCGGCCACCGTCGACGCCGCCGCCGGCTACCCCGTCCTCCTGCCGACCCTGCCCGAGCTCGGCCAGCCACTGGGCGTCTTCGTCCGGGGCACACCGCCGTCGGCCCTCGTGAGCGCCGCCTACGGCGCCACGACCGCGATCCCGGCCGGGTCGCTCGCCCCGGTCGCCGGTGGGCGGCCGGTCGCGATCCTCGTCATGGAGTTCCCCGGCACCAGTGACATCAACCTCCTCCAGAAGATGCTGCCGCCGCGGACGACGATCGAGCCGGTCACGGTCGACCGTCACCCCGGGTACTGGATCTCGGGCAGCCCGCACGAGCTGCTCTACCTCGCCCCAAACGGCAACGTCGAGGACGAACCGGCCCGCCTCGCCTCGAACGTGCTGGCCTGGAACGACGGGAACCTGACGTTCCGGATCGAGGGCGCGCCGGACCTTGCGACGGCACAGCGGATCGCCGCGTCGATGCGCTAGCCGGGAACCACCCGGCCGAGGCCGGTGTAGATGGGGCAGCAGGCGACGCCGAACCGGCGACGCACCCGACCCATGACGGAGACCCGACGATGCGCTCGACCCGAACGACGACGATCGGCCTGGCCGGCCTGACCCTCCTCGCGCTCGTAGCGGGCGGGTGCACCGCGGGCTCGCCCGCTACGCTCCAGACCACGGAGCCGACGACGGCCGCGAAGCCGACCCCCACGCCGCGAGTGACCTTCAACCCGGTCCTCCCGCCCGGGGCGTCGACGCCCGTCCCCGTCTCGCCGGACGCCTGGCTGGCGGTCGGCCGGAAGGGGATCGCCGGGCTCGAGGTCATCCGGGCCGGCGGCTCGGACACGATGTTCGACTCCCTGCCCGCGGGCGTCCCGATCCAGCCCGACTGGGGGCGGATGATCGCGACCGAGCGGGACGGCGCGAGGACGGTCGTCGACAACCTGGTCGTCCAGCCCGGCTTCGGCGGGCCGTCGACGGCGGTCGACGGCGCCTGGCGGCTGCCGACGATCGGACCGGACCCGATCCCGGTCGGCGTGTCGGCGAACGGCAAGACGGTCGTGCTCGTCGAGGACGGCGCGCCGGCCTCGTCGGGGACCACCCGGTTCGCGATCCTCGACAAGGGCGTCGGCGACCCGGCCCGGGTGATCGCGCTCAAGGGCCACTTCGACTACGACGCGCTGTCACCGGACGGCAAGACGCTCTACGTCGTCGAGCACCTCGACGCTGACGCCGGCGGGGCGTACCAGGTCCGGGCGGTCGACGTCGCGACCGGCCGGCTCCAGGACGAGGTGGTCGCCGACAAGCGCAACATCGACGAGCAGATGGCCGGCTACCCGCTGGCCCAGCTCCGCCGCGACGACGGATCCGTCTTCACCCTGTACCGGGGCCTCGAGCACCCGTTCATCCATGCCCTCAACACCACGGAGGGCTGGGCGCTGTGCATCGACCTGCCGCCAACGCGCGCGGATGACGCCGCGGCGGCCAACGACTGGGGTCTTGCCCAGAGCGCCGACGGCGGCGTCGTCTACGCGGCCAACGCAACGCTCGGGCTCGTTCTCGAGGTCGACCCGGTCGACTACGCGATCACGCGCTCGACGAACGTCACGCCGCTCGCCGGGAGCGGCGATCGTCCTGGCCAAGTTCGGCCACCAGGAGAGCGGTCCGATCGGTCGCCGGGTCGTCGTCGCCCCCGACGGGAAGACGGTCTACGCGGCCGGTGCCGGCGGGATCCTGGCGATCGGCACGACCGACCTGGCGGTCCGCGGCACGTTCGAGAAGGGCACCGGGGTCAACGGGCTGGCGGTGACCATCGACGGCGGCACGCTCTACGCGCTGCTCGCGGACGGCCACATCGTCAAGCTCGACGCGCTGACCGGCCAGCGCCTGGCCACGGTCCCCGGCGACGGCTACGACCGGCTCGTCGCGGTGGTCCCGTGGTGATCCGGGGGCAACGGCGCCGTCGAGCCGGGCCCACTAGGCGAGGCGGCGAAGGGCGCGGACGCCCGTCAGCCCGGCCGCCGTCAGCGCGAGGAGGCTGCCGCTGATCGCCAGGGCGACCGGCGCGCCGAGGGCGACGGCCGCCGCGCCCAGGCCGAGGTGGCCGAGCGGCCCGAACCCGATGGCGAAGAACCAGACGCCCATCGCCGAGCCGCGCTCGTCGTCCTCCACGCTGTGCTGGATGAGCGACTGGCCCAGCGTGTCGAGCGCGGCCGCGAATGCGCCGACCGCGACGAGCAGGGCGAGCGACAGGGCGAACGACGAGCTGAGCGCGAACAGGACGAGGGCGAAGCCGAGCCCAAACGCCGCCGACAGGAGCAACCGGCCGCCCCGGCCGCGAAGCCCGACCCGGGCGAGCAGGAGCATGCCCGCGATGGCGCCGACGCTCCGCGCGGCCGCAAGCGCCCCGAGCCCGGTCGCGTCAGAGTGGAGGACGTCGCGGGCGAATGTCGGGAAGACCGTGAAGCTCGAGAACCCGAACACCTCGCCGACGATGACGACGAGCGCGATGAGCGCCACGAGCCGGTTCCGGACGATCAGCGTCATCGACCGCCGGAGGCTCGTCGGCGGGCTCGATGCGCCACGCTCTCTTCGGGCGCGCCGGCCGGCCAGCGCCAGGATCGCTCCAGCCACGGCGGACATGACGGCGGCGAGCAGGAACGCGCTCGCCGCGCCGTACCGCTCGATCGCGATGCCGCTCGAGATCGAGCCGACAAAGCCCATCAGGAACGCGCCGAGGTTGCCCAGCGCGATCGCGTTGGTCGACCCGTCCCGCCCGGCGAGGTCGAACGCGTACGACAGGCTGGCCGTCCCACGGATCGTGTCGAATAGCCCGAGGACGAAGCTGAGGCCCAGCAGCGCGACGAGGCCGAGCTGACCGTTCGCGGCCAGCACGGCGGCGATCGCGACCGGGACGACCCCGAGGAGGTAGACGAGGACGAGCGTCGACCGACGGTCGAACCGATCGACCAGGCCACCAGCCGGGATCCCCAGGACGAGGGACGGGATGAACCGGGCGGCGAACGTGGCGCCGACCGCCAGGGCCGAGTCCGACACCTCGAGCGCCAGCCAGCCGATCGCGACGATCCCGACCGCCATGCCGACGGCGCCGGCCGAACCGGCGAGCCAGAGCGCCGGGTAGCCCGGGACGCGGAACGCGGCAAGGGTGGGTCCCCTCGCGAGCGCCGCCCGGGACCTCGCTCGGAGCCCGCCCGGGGTCGCACCCGGTCCTCCTGGCGAGCTCATCGCCGAGTGTCCGCCGGCGTCGTCAAAGGCAACGGACGAGCTCGGTCGACCACCCTCAGTCCGCTTCGCCGATCTCGTAGTTCTGGAGGCGCCGGACGGCGATCGCCAGGGCGATCAGGCAGACGGCGACCGCGAGGAGGATCGCCGTCGTCCCGGCCAGGCGTTCGTCGAGCGCGGCCTTGCCGCCGCCGCCGATCGCGTCGGCGATCCCGAGCGCGTACTGCCGGATGCTGAACGTCCGGGTGCCCGGGAAGAGGCCGGCGAGGAGGCCCTCCCAGATCAGCACGTAGATCAGGCCGATCGCGACGGCCCGACTGGTCACCAGGCTGAGGGCGAGGAAGACGACCGCGTAGAGTGCCGCCGCGACGGCGGTCCCGACGCCCCATCCGATCGCCGCGTTCAGGCCGCCGGCGCCCAGGATCGCGGCCGCCGCAAAGGCCGCCGGGGCGGTCACCAGCATGGACAGCCCGGCGGCGACGATGACCTTGGCCGCCACGATCCGCCAGCGGGCGATCGGCTTGGCCAGCAGGTAGATCGCGGTTCCGTCATCGAGCTCGGAGCCGAGCGCCGACGTCCCGAACACGAGGGCGACGAGGGGCACGATCGTCGAGATCACGAGCCGGTCGACGATCGTCGTCGTGACCGTGTCGAGGTTGGACACCCGACCCGAGGCCCGGACGAGGAGCGCGATGATGAGCGGGAGCGCGCCGAGCAGGCTCACGATGAGCACCCGCCGGCGCCCGGCCAGCGCCCGGAACGTGAGGGCGGCGATGACCCGGATCACCGGCGCACCAGGTAGCCGAACACGCTCTCGAGGTCCTCGTCGGTCGGGCGGACCTCGAGCAGCGACAGCCCGGCGTCACGGGCGACCACCGCCAGCGCCCGGGTGAACGCGCCGTAGTCCGAGGTGCGCACCGACATCCGGCCATCGGTCAGCTCGACGCCGTAGACGGCCGGGTGACCGACGAGCGCGGCCGCGAGCCGGCGGTTGTCCGACGAGTGGATCGTGAACGTGTGCGGGCGGTCGGTCATGAGCCGGCGGATCTCGCGGAAGTCGCCCGACGCCGCCAGGCGGCCGGCCACGATCACGAGGACGTTCTGGGCCAGCCGCTCGACCTCCTCGAGGATGTGCGAGCTGAACAGGATCGTCCGGCCCTCGCCCGCCATCCGCCGGAGGAGCTCCATCATCTGGAGCCGCTGGCGCGGGTCCATCCCGTTGAACGGCTCGTCGAGGAGCAGGATCGGCGGCTCGTGGACGAGCGCGCCGGCGATCTTCGCCCGCTGGCGCATGCCCTTCGAGTAGGTCCCGATGGGACGGTCCCGGGCGTCGGTCAGCTCGACCGTCGCGATCGCCCGGTCGGCGGCCGCCTCGGGGTCGGGGAGCGCCTGGAGCCGGGCGTTGAGCAGCGCGAACTCGCGGCCCGTGAGGAACGGGTAGACGGCCTCGCGCTCGGGCACGAGCCCGATCCGCCGGTACACCTCCGGGTCGCGCCAGGCCGGCTTGCCGCCGATCACGACCTGTCCGGCCGACGGCCGCAGGAGCCCCGAGATCATGTGGAGCAGCGTCGACTTGCCCGCCCCGTTCGGCCCGAGCAGCCCCGTGATGCCCGGGCCGGAGGGTGAACGAGATGTCGTTGACCGCGACCACGTTGCCGTACCAGCGAGAGACGTCCTGGAGCTCGACCGCGGCGGTCGGGTCGAGCGGGCGCGCCGGACGGTCGGCACCGGTGACGGTCGGACCCCACAGTGGGGCGTGCTTGTCGGTCATACCTGGATCCGGACGTAGCGCCAGACGAGGGCGGCGGTGCAGCCGACCCCGAGGAGGACCGCCGCCCCCGGCGAGCGCCTCGATCGGGACCTCCGTCGCTCCGAGGCCGGTCGGCGCGACACCGAAGAACCAGGCGTTGATGCCGTCGAGGAGCGTCCCGACGTCGATCAGGACGATCCACTTCGACGCCTCGCCGACGTCGAGGCCGATGACGATCGCGGCAACGATCGAGGGGATGATGAACGCCCCGAAGATCGCGGCGGTCGCGTAGGCCCGGCGCGGCGTGATCGAGGCGATCACCAGGGCGAGACCCGAGGTGACGATCGCGATGATGACCGACGAGCCGAGGATCGCCGGCAGCGCGCCGATCTCGGTCCGGATCGCCTCGACGATATCGGTGGTGAGCAGGATCGACCCGACGGCCAGGATGAGCTGGGGCAGGAGCAGGATCGACAGGACCCCGAGGCTCAGGGCGGCCAGCTTGGCCAGCGCGTAGTCGGGCCGGCGGAGGGCCCGCGAGAAGTACAGGGTCAGGACCCGGTAGCGCTGGTCGCGGCCGAGCAGCTCGGGCGCCTGGGCGGCGACGAACAGGATCGGGAAGACGCTCACCTGCTGGTACATCCCGCTGTGGCCGGGCAGCACGCCGATGTCGCCGAGCTGGCCGCCGGTGGCGCTCTGGGCGAGCGCCCGCACCCCGACGATGATCAGCGCGACGAGCGCCGGCAGCCCGAGGCAGAACGCCGGGAGCATCTTTGCCCGGCCGCTGCGGCCGATCCCGAGGATGCTCCGCATCGAGTGGCGGATGAGGGCCGCGACCGCGTGGCTCCGTCCGAGCCGCGGCCCGTCGTAGCCGCGGTAGCCGAGGTCGTAGATGCTGCCGGTGGTCATCGGCCGGCCTCGGTCGGACTCGACGAGGAGGCACCCGAGTCCGGCGCTCCGCCGGCGCTCGGGCCCGCGGCGGCTGGAGCCCCGGGCGCGTCGGCCGGGTCGGGCACCCGGAAGAGGTCCTCGAGGCTGTGCCGGCTGCGCTGGATCCGGACGAGCGGCAGGCCGAGGTCGGCGACGTCGTCGCGGATCGCGTCGTACGGCGTCCCGCCGTCGAGGGCGATCCGGATGGCCCGGGCGTCGCCGTCGGCACGCGCCGGCAGGATCCGCAGCCCGCGCTCCCCGAGCCGGGCGGCGAGGCGGTCGCGACCCTCCTCGACCTCGACGGTCAGCACCCCGGTCTCGGTCGTGAACTCGGCCGAGCGGGGCGGACCGGAGGAGCCGGCCGGCGTCGATCGCGACGAGGTAGTCGCAGACCTCCTCGATCTCGCCGAGGAGGTGGCTGGCCAGGATGATCGCGATCCCGAACTCGTGGCCGGTCCGGCGGATGAGCTCGAGCATCTCGTCCCGGCCGGCCGGATCGAGCCCGTTCGTCGGCTCGTCGAGGAGGAGCAGCCGCGGGTCGTGGACGAGCGCCTGGGCGAGCTGGACCCGCTGGCGCATCCCGGTCGAGTAGCCGCCGATCGGCCGGTAGCGCTCCTCGTACAGGCCGACGTGGCGCAGGACGTCGGCCGTCCGCTCGCGGGCGGCCGTGCCGGGCAGCCCCGACAGCTGGGCGAGGTGGGCGACGAGCTCGGTCGCGCTGACGTCGGGCGGCAGCGCGTTGTGCTCGGGCATGTAGCCGACGTACTGGCGGAGCGCCGTCCCCTGGGTCGCCGGGTCCATCCCGAGGACCTGGACCCGGCCGCTCGTCGGGGCCAGCAGCCCGAGCAGGATCCGGATCAGGGTCGACTTCCCCGCCCCGTTCGCCCCGACCAGCCCGATGACCCCGGGCTGGAGCTCCAGCGTCAGGTCGTCGAGCGCGGTGACCGAGGTGAACCGGCGGGTCAGCGAATCGACGCGGACGAGCGGCGCACCGTCATCGGGGGCGATCCGTTGGGCCGTCACGTGGTCATGGTAGCGGGCGGGGCGGGCGTCCCGGGGGCCAGGATCCGCTCAGCGCAGGCCGGCCAGCTCCTGGAGCGTGTGCCAGTTCGCGAGGCGATCGGCCTGGGTCGCCTGGATCTCCGGGGTCGGCGCTGCCGTCGGCCGCGAAGTGCGGGGCGAACCGGCCCTCGGTCCGGGCGAACGAGAGGAAGTCGATCGGCGTGCCGTCGGGCTCCTTCGCCCAGTCCTCCTTGACCGCCGGGTTGCCTGGTCAGCGACAGGCGCTCCGCGATCGAGGGGCCCTTGCGCGGGTCGTAGATGAACAGCGGGAAGGCCCGCGACTCGACCGCCAGCTTCGCCTGGCGGGTGGCGGCGTCGTCGGCGATGCCGTGCTCGGGCATGCACGCGGTGTAGGCCACGATCACGGCCGGCCCGGGATAGGCGTTGGCCTCCATGACCGCCCGGTAGAAGTGGTTGATGTGAGCCGGGGTCGTCTGGGCGACGTACACGTCGCCGTGGGCCATCAGGATCCGGCCGAGCTCCTTGCGCGGCTCGGGCCGCCCGTGGAGCGCCTTGCCGAACGCCGAGAGCTTGGTGACCTGCCCGCCGAAGCTGGCCGTCGAGGCCTGGCCGCCGGTGTTCGAGTAGACCTGCGTGTCGAGGACGAGGACCTTGATGTCGGCCCCGGCGGCGACCATCCGCGAGAGGGCCTGGAAGCCGATGTCGTACATCGCCCCGTCGCCGCCGAAGACCCACAGCTTCCGCTCGGGGTGACCGGCCTGGTCCCACCGGGCGCGGATGCCGAGGGCGACCGCCGGCGCGTTCTCGAACAGCGAGTTCGTCCACGGCACGAGGTACGGGTTGAACGGGTAGGTGCTCCCGAAGACGGTGTTGCAGCCGGTCGCCGCGACGATCCCCATCGACTCGGGGCCGTAGACCTGGCGGGTGGCGGCCAGGAGCATCCGGATCGCGGTCGCCTCGCCGCAGCCGGCGCACGAGCCGGCGCCGCCGACGTAGCCGATCGCCTGCTCGCCGAGCATCAGGTCGGCCAGCGCCTTCTCGTTGCGGTACTCGACCGGCGTCGGCGGCAGCGACCGGAAGAGGCGCATGTCGCGCGCGTAGCGCTCGAGCGTGCTCTCGCCGCTCGGCTCGGCCGTCGACCTTGTCGATCATCCGGAGGGCGTCGTAGCCGAGCGCGTGGCAGACCTCGACGCACTCGGCGCAGCCCTTGCAGTGGACCGGGTCGACGAAGATCCCGAAGCCGGCCGGCTCCTTGCCCTGCTTCTTGGGGACCTCGGCGTACTTCTGGGTGTGGGCGAAGTGGCTCTTCGCCGTCTCGGTCGCGAGCGCGGGATCGGGGGTCGTGGCGGCGAACGCGCCGATCGCGGTCTCGACCGTCGACTCGGCCAACGCGACGCCGAGGATCGCCGTGTCGGGGCAGGCGCTGACGCAGGTCATGCAGCCGACGCAGGCCTCCCGGACGAAGTCGGGGATCTGCGGGCGAGGCGGCTGAAGTCGCGGGTCGCGGCCGTCCCGGGCGGGATGATGCTGCGGGCCAGCCCGACGTCGGCCGGCAGCTCGGCGTCGGCGACGCCGCGCCGGTAGGCGGCCACGATCGAGCGGTTGAAGTCCTCGACGTAGGCGTCGACGTCGAACACGGGCAGTGCGGCCCCGAGGCGCGCCTCGTGGTGCTCCTTCGGCTCGCCCTGGACCTTGACGAGCGGGCCGCTGTCCGGGTCGACGAGCAGGTCAGTCATCGGACGGCCGTTCGACCATGGCGTGGACGAGGTCGCTGACCGACAGGATCCCGATCGGGATCCGCTCGTCGCCGTCGCTCACCACGACGAGGCGGTGGACGCGCTCGCGTTCCATGAGCCGGGCCGCCGCCGCCGTCGGCAGCGACGCACTGACGTGGATCGCCGGGGAGGTCATGAGGTGGCGCACCGACAGGCCGGGCCAGTTCGCCCAGAGGTGCTCGGTCGCGCGGGCCTGGAGGAGGTCGGTCTGGCTGATGACGCCGACGAGGTAGCCCGAGGCGTCGACGACCGGCAGCCCGCTGATCTTGTGCTGGTCGATGAGCCGGGCCGCCTCGGCCAGCGGCGCGTCGGCCGGGACGACGATCGGGTCGCGGTGCATGAGCTCGCCGACGGTCGTTCCGGTGGCGGTCCGGATCTCGCTGGTCATCTCAACCTCCTCGCGCCGCGAGCGGCGCCGGCGACCCATCGGGCCCGGCAGCGGCGATCGCCGCGGTCACGTCGATCAGTCCGTCGTAGGCGGCCTCGACCACGGCCAGGTTGGCGTCCACGACGCTCCCGCCGCGCTTCCCGAAGAAGCGGCTGAGCTGCTCGCGGACCGCCGTCATGAGCCGGTCCCGGTCCAGCCCGGCGCGCTCGGCGAAGGGCGAGACCCGCAGGAAGACGCCGACGAGCGCCACGCCCTGCATCCGGACGAGCAGGTCCGGTCGCGGCGCGTGCGCCCGGGCGAGGCTGGCGGTGTCGAGGGCGGTCACCCGGATCCGGCGCGCGACGATCTCGGCCCGGGCTGCGGTCGGGATCGTCGCCCAGATCGCCTCGGGATCCGAGAGCGGCGTCTGGATGAACAGCGTGCCGCCGTCGACGAGCCCGGCGAGCGGGTTGCCCGAGGCCGAACGCGCTCACGTCGTGGAGCGGCACGAACTCGACCTGGTCGAGCTCGGCGTGACCGCGGATCGGCTCATCGGCGATCGTCAGGTAGTAGGTCGTCGGCAGGCCCTTCTTCTCCGACCCGTAGCGCGGGTAGGCCTGGACGCGCAGGCCGAACAGCTCGCCGACGAGCGTCGCGACGAGCTTGTTCGTCGTGACCGAGCCGAACCCGCCGATCGAGTGGCCGCGCAGGCTGTAGGCACCGGCCGGTCGGAGGTCGACGTCGACCCGCTCGAGCGCGAGCGGGTGGTGGATCCCGACGACGCGGTACGGCCGCTCGCGGAGCGTCGCCTCGTCGTCGAGGGCGTCGAAGACGGCGACCAGGTCCCCGGCCGCGACGTCGCGCGAGCCGAGCCCGGCCGACACGGACAGGACGCGCGGGATCGAGACGCCGTCCGCGGCGACGTCGGCCAGGGCGGCCTTGAGCTCGCGCGTCAGGGGCAGGTCGGCGGCGGCTGGCTCGTCCGTCCGCTCGACGACGGCGACCGCGCGGGCCGTGCCGATGGCCTCGACGAGCTCGGTCGCCGGGAATGGTCGGAAGCTGGTGACCGCGATCGCCCCGACCTTGCCGGCCGGCCGCCCGGAGGTGGTCGACGACGGTCGAGGGCCGTGTCGGCGATCGTGCCCATCGCGACCAGGATCGTCTCGGCGTCCTCGGTCCGGTAGCGGTCGATGAGGCCGTACCGGCGACCGGTCAGGGCCGTCCAGTCGGCCATCGCCGCGCGGAGCGCGTCGGGCAGCCGGTCGTAGAAGGCGCGCTGAGCGATCCGGCCCTTCATGTAGCTGTCCTGGTTCTGGACGACCCCGGTCATGAGCGCGGTCGTCGGGCGAGAACAGGTCGCGCAGGTGGTCGCGCGGGTCGCCGACGAAGTCGCGCAGCAGCTCGTCCTCGGGCAGCTGGACGTTCTCGAGCGTGTGGGTCGTGAGGAAGCCGTCCTGGCAGACCATGAACGGGGTCTCGATCGCCTCCGCGGCGCGCCGGGCGATGGCGCTCAGGTCGGCCGCCTCCTGGGCGTTCCGGGCGAACACGATCCCCCAGCCGGTGTCGGCGACGCCCATCACGTCGTCGTGGCCGGCGTGGATGTTCAGGGCCTGGCTGGTCAGCGCGCGGGCGCCGACGTGGAAGACGACGGGCAGGCGCTTGCCGCTGATGACGTACAGGACCTCCTTCATCAGGATGAGGCCCTGGCCGGCGGTGAAGTTGGCCGACCCGCCCGCCGGTCAGCGCGACGCCCTCGGCCGCCGAGGCGATCGAGTGCTCGCGACTCCGGCTCGAGGAACCGGAGCTGGGTCCCCCACAGGTTCGGCCGGCCCTCGGCGACCGCGGCCTGGAAGACGGCCGCCATCGTCGTGCGACGGGGTGATCGGGTAGGCGCAGGCGACCTCGCCGATCCGGGTCTCGACGTAGGCGATGGCCTCGGACCCGTCGACGATGGCCGGGATGCCCGGATAGGGCGGCGTCGAGGCGGCTCGGCCGGCGGTCCGGGCAGGAGCGGGAAGGGACGCAGTGGTCATGCCCGAAGCGTGGCTTCGTCACGCCGCCCGCGGATGGGGCGATGCTCCCGATCCCGAGGGCCGTTCGGCCCGCGCGGGGAGGGCCCCGCGGGCGGCCTTGACCGCGGATCATGGTCCGGGAAACAGCGTCGCGGCCGCGTCGAGGGTCGTGTGCGAGAGGTCGCGGCCGCGATCGGGTGAAGGGATGGGCGCCGGGCGTCCCCTCCGGCGCCCATCTCAGCAGGATGATGTGTCGGTCTCAGGGGCGCCCGTGAGAGCCGAACGGCCCCCCGCCGGATGGGCCTTTGTCACGTTCCGCGGATCAGAGCTCGTGGAGCCCGCGGGCCGCCGCCGTCAGCTCGTCGCGGAAGTCGGGATGGGCGATCGCGATGAGCCGCCTGGCTCGCTCGCGGAGGCTCTGGCCGTAGAGCTCGGCGACGCCCCATTCGGTGACGATCGTCCGGACGTGGGCCCGGGTCGTGACGACGCCGGCACCCTCTCGGAGCGACGAGCACGATCCGCGACGCCGACCCACCGGCCGCCGTCGACGGCAGGGCGACGATCGCCCGCCCTTCGGCCGCCAGCGCGGCGCCGCGGATGAAGTCCATCTGGCCGCCGACCCCGCTGTACATCCGGTGGCCGATCGAGTCGGCGCAGACCTGGCCGGTCAGGTCGACCTCGATCGCCGAGTTGATCGCGGTCATCCGGCTGAAGCTGCGGATGACGTGGGTGTCGTTGGTGAAGTCGGTCGGGCGCATCTCGACCATCGGGTTGTCGTCGACGAACCGGTACAGCTTGGACGTGCCCATCATGAACGTGGCCACGATCTTGCCCCGGTTGCGCTCCTTGGCCCGGCCGGTGACCACCCCCGCCTCGACCAGGTCGACGACCACGTCGGTCATCATCTCGGTGTGGATCCCGAGGTCCTCTTTGTCGTGGAGGGCCATAGCCACGGCGTTCGGGATCGCGCCGATCCCCATCTGGATCGTCGCCCGATCGGGGACCAGCTCGGCGACGTACTCGCCGATCTGCCGCTCGATCGGCCCGATCTCAGGGTCCGTGTGCTCGTAGGGCGGGATGTCGACCTCCGATCGCGAGGTCGATCTGGTCGACGTGGACGAAGCTCTCGCCGAGCGTCCGCGGCATCGACCGGTTGAGCTGGGCGATGACGGTCGTTGGCCGACCGGGATCGCCGCCTGCATCGCCTCGACCGACGTGCCCGAGCGAGCAGAAGCCGTGAGCGTCCGGTGGCGACACGTTGATGAGCACCGCGTCGAGCGGGAGCAGCCGGCTCGTGAACAGGTGCGGCACGTCGGACAGGAAGACCGGGATGTACTCGGCCCGGCCCTCGGCGATGGCCGCCCGGGCGTTCGGGCCGATGAACAGGGCCCGGTGGAGGAAGTGGCCGGCCATCTCGGGCGCGAGCTGCGGGCCGGGTCCCTCGGTGTGGAGGTGGACGACCTTGACGTCGCTGCAGCTCGGGCGCCCGCTGGCGACGAGGGCGTCGAGGAGGACCGACGGCGTGGCGGCCGCGCACTGGACGTAGATCTGCTGGCCGCTCTTGATCCCCGCGACGGCCTCGGCGGGAGTGACGATGCGCATCGCTCGGAGTGTAGGCGGCGGGATGGGTCGGGCAGGCGGCCGTCCGGACCCTCCCGGCGGGCCAAAGGCCACCAGGAGGACCCGAACGGGCGCTAGCCGTCGCCGGAGATGCGGTGCTTGGCGACGAACGCGGCGGCCTGGGCGCGGCGCTCGAGGTTGAGCTTCGAGAGGATCGAGCTCACGTAGTTCTTGACCGTCTTGTCGGACAGGAAGACCTCGGCCGCGATCTCCTTGTTCGTCTTGCCCTCGGCGACGAGCATCAGGATCTTGCGCTCCTGCTGGGTGAGCGCGGCGAGCTCGTCGTTGAACGTCCCGGTGGCGATCCGACGGACGCGCTCGAGGACCTTCTCGGTGACCGCCGGATCGAGCAGCGACTCGCCGCGCCCGACGGCCTCGAGCGCCGCGACGAGGTCGCGGGCACGGATCTGCTTGAGGAGATAGCCGCTGGCGCCGGCGATGATCGCCGACAGGACCGCCTCCTCGTCCGGGTAGCTGGTCAGGATCACGACCCGGGTCGCCGGCAGGTCGGCCCGGATCTCGCGACAGGCCTCGATCCCCGATCCGTCGGGCAGCCGGACATCCATGATCACGATGTCCGGCTCGAACTTGCGGGCCATCTCGAGCGACTCGGCGACGCTGCCGGCCTCGGCGACGACCTGGAATGCGTCGCGTCGATCGAGCAGCGCGACGCAGCCCCTGGCGGACGACCTCGTGGTCGTCCACGATCAGGAGCCGGAGCGGTCGGGCGACCGCTCCCTCGCGGGTGCTGGAATCGGGCACGACCACCCTCCCTCTCGAGTCAGACCGGGACGCCGGTGTCGGGACGCGGGACCCGGACGATGATACGCGTGCCCGTCGCCGGGCTCGCTCATGATCTCGAGGCGACCGCCGATCGAGCCGACCCGGGCGCGCATGTTGAGCAGGCCGTGGTGGTCCTCCGAGCGATCCTCGCCCGGGTCGAAGCCGGTGCCGTTGTCGGCGATCTCGAGGACGACCTGGTCGCCATCGTCGTGCCCGGCCTCCACCGCGACGCTGGCCCGGGTCGCGCCGGAGTGACGAGCGATGTTGCTCAAGGCCTCCTGCGCGATCTGGAGGAGCTGGACGGTGACCTCGGTCGGGAGCTCCTCGTTGAGCGCCTCGTCGGCCCTGAAGTCGAGGTCGACCACCGTGTTCAGGCGGAACTCGTCGGCGAGGCCGCAAGCCCGCCGACCAGGCCGACCTGGGCGAGCCGCTCCGGCCGAAGCCCGAAGATGAAGTTGCGGATGTCGCGGATCGTCAGGTGGAGACCGTCGATCGCCCGATCGACCCGGGCGCGTGCCTCGTCCGGGTCGGAGCTCATGAACTCGGGCACGTCCTCGAGCGACAGGCTCAGCGCATAGAGGCTCTGGATGATCCCGTCGTGGAGGTCCTGGCCGATCCGCTCGCGCTCCTCGACGACCGCCAGCCGCTGGACCTCCTCGTGGAGACGCGCGTTCTCGATCGCGATCCCGGCATGGAGGGCGAACATCTCGACGACCGCCTGGTCGGCGGCGCTGAACTCGGCCGCGTCCTGCTTGTCGGTCAGGTAGAGGTCGCCGACGACCCGGTTGCGGACCGATGATCGGGACGCCCAGGAACGAGCCCATCGGTGGATGGTGGGGCGGGAACCCGTAGCTCCTTGGGTCGGCTCCGATGTCGGGGATCCGGACCGACTCGGCCTTGTGGATCAGCACCCCGAGCAGCCCGTGACCGCGCGGCAGCGGGCCGATTCGCTCTCGTTGCTCGCGGGTCAGGCCGCTCGTCACGAACCGCTCGAGGACACCGCGGTCGTCGGCGATCCCGAGCGCCGCGTAGCGGGCCCCGACGAGCTCGCGGACGCGATCGACGATGAGCTGGAGCACCCGCTCGAACGACAGCACGCCGGAGATCCCGCGGGTCGCCAGGTCGAGGGCCTCGACGAGGTCCAGCAGGGCCGCGGACGACAGCCCGGTCGCCCGGAGCGGGGTATGCCGGTGGGACGGCTCGTGATCGGACACGACCGAGAGCCTAGCAGCCCTACCAGAGCCGTTCTGCCGTCCGGCCCGCGACGAAGGGCCGGAGGTCCCTTCTGCGGCGCACCGGACGCGCCGAGACTTGCGCCCCATGGATACGAACATCGTCCCCAGCTCCGCCGTACCCTCCACCCCGGATCCCGTGGGCCGCTCGTCCGATCCCCCCGCCGACGTCCTGGGGGTCCCGATCGGCGAAGCCCTGTCGCGGCGCGGATTCCTGCGCGGTGCGGCGATCGCCGGGGGCGGCCTGGTCGCAGCCACGATCGCCTCGTGCACGCCGGGCGGCGCACCCAGCTGGACGTACGCACCCGGCTCCAGCCAGGCCGCCGCGGCGTCGTCCCCGCCGAGCGCGGGCCCGAGCGCCGCCGCCAGCGCCCATACCGAGTTGCCGAGCGCGGCGGCCTCGGCCGCGGCATCGCCGTCCGCGTCGGCCGGGACCGGCGAGGCGATCCCGGCCGGCTGGACCCAGCATGACATCGACGCCCGGAACGTCATCCGCCGCTACATCGGCAACCTCGCGCCAGCGCTCAAGGACATCTACGGTCCGGTGGTGTTCGCCAAGCTGGCCGAGATCCTCGGTGCGGCCGACAACTACCCCGAGCTCCAGAAGAAGCCCGCCTTCGTCCAGGTCCCGAACCTGGTCCTGACCGACGCCCTCCAGCCGCTCAAGCCGACCGTCGAGAACGGGGCCAAGGTCTTCAACCTCACGATCGACGAGATCAGCCAGCAGATCGACGAGATGAAGCCGCCGGTCGCGGCCCTCGGCTACAACAAGCAGTGGCCGGGCCCGACCATCCGGGTCAACCAGGGCGACAAGGTCAAGGCCGTCTTCACGAACAACCTCAAGGAGACGACCGGGGTCCACTTCCACGGCGTCGAGTTCGACGACTTCTTCCAGGACGGGATCCCGTTCGTCACCCAGCTGCCGATCACGCCGGGTGAGACGTACACCTACGAATTCACGGCGAGGACCGCCGGGCTCGCAGATGTACCACTCGCACCACAACGCGACCGACCAGGTCGGCCGGGGGCTGCTCGGGGCGTTCGTCGTCGAGCCCAAGGACAACCCGGTCAAGTACGACCGCGAGTACGTCTGGATCTCGAACGACTCGCTCGGCGGGTTCACGATCAACGGCCACGGCTTCCCGGCGACCGTGCCGGTCCTGGCCGCCGTCGGCGAGACGGTCCTCGTCCGGTTCATGAACGAGGGAATCATGATGCACCCCTGGCACAGCCACGGGTACGCCATGAAGGTCATCGCCCGCGACGGCCATCCGCTCGGCTCGGCGGCCTTCTACGCCGACACGCTCGGCGTGAACCCCGGCGAGCGCTGGGACGCGACGATCACCGTGGACCGCCCCGGCATCTGGGCGTTCCACTGCCACATCCTGCCCCACGTCGAGGGCGCCAGCGGGATGTTCGGGATGGTCAACACGCTGATCGTCGTGCCCGAGAAGGCGCACGTCGACGCGATCGTCAAGGCGCTCGTGAGCTAGCCATGGCAGCCCCCGCCACCGTGTTCGCGGCCGAGCCGGTCCCCCGGTTGGAGACGATCCTGCTCGCCACCGACCTGACGCCGGCATCGAGCGCGGCGACGGCCGAGGCGGTCGAGCTCGCCGTCCGGCTCGGAGCCAGGCTGCTGGTGATCTCGGTGCTCGAGACGGTCAAGGCCGGGGTGAGCCGGCGGGGCGTCCGGCCCGAGGTCCGCGAGGTGCGCGCCCGGCAGGTCCAGGCGGTGGTCACCCAGGCCCGCGCCGCCGGGGCCAACGCAAGCTACCTCGTCTGGGAGGGCGAGGCCGGCGACGCGATCACCGCGGCGGCCGAGGCGGAGAGCGCGGACCTCATCGTCGTCGGGAGTCACGGCCGGTCGACGGTCGGTCGCTTCCTGCTCGGAAGCGTCTCGGACCACGTGGTCCACCGCGCCGGCTGCCCGGTCCTGGTCGTTCGGCCGCGCGGCGATGAGGACCCCGCCGAGGCCTGACCCGACCTACTTCGTGTACGTGCCGCCCGGATCGAGCTCCACCCGGATGAGCCGGAGCTCCTCGGCGGTGGGCGGCGGCGTCGTCGCCAGGCGCTCCGTCACCCGCGGCTCCCAGCCGATCGTCTCGCGGACCTGCATCGAGCGTGGCGTCCGGGTGGAGCGAGTCGAGGCGCATCTCGCCGGTCTCGTCGAAGTGGTAGATCCCGAGGTCGGTGACGACGACCGACGGCCCGCTCCCGAGCCAGCCCTGCTCGCGTCGGATGCGCGCCGCCGTCTCGGCGCCGCCGAGGTTGCCCGGGCTGGTCCGGAAGTCGATCCGTTCGACGAACGAGCGCTTCGACTGGCGCATGATCACGAACACCTGGCGGGCGTTGATCGCGATCTCGCAGGCGCCGCCCGAGCCGGGCAGGCGCGTCCTCGGGATGGGCGTAGTCGTCGCCGATGACCGTCGTGTTGATGTTGCCGAACCGGTCGATCTGGGCCGCGCCCAGGAAGCCGACGTCGACGAGGCCGCCCTGGAGGTAGAAGCTGAACAGCTCGAACATGCTGGTGACCGCCGTCGCGCCGGTGACGATCGTCGGATCGCCGATGCTGAGCGGGAGGCGGGCCGGCTCGGCGCCGAACACGCCGGCCTCGTAGACGAGCTCCAGGTCCGGGGCGACCGTCCGCTTCGCCAGGTTGACCGCGATGTTCGGCAGCCCGACGCCGACGAAGCAGACGTGCTGGCCGGCCAGCTCGCGGGCGGCGGCCACGATCATCATCTCGGACTTCGAGAAGGGCGCGGGGTTGGCGGTGTCGGTCGTCCCGGTCATGGGTGACTACCCGTCACCGGGGCCTGCCGAGCGGCGAGACATCGCTCCGCGATGCGCGTTGTGGCATCAAGGCTGCGGCAGGCCACCGGTCCGGCGATGCGACAACGCGCATCACTGGGGAACCCCGGTTTGGACCGGCGCCCGGGCATCATCGGTACTGCCCGTAGTCGACCGAGCCGGACGGCGCGCGGCCGCTCGGCCGCAGGGAGGCGACCCGCTCCGGCCCGAGCTTCTCGAGGTAGGCCGCGCGCCCGTCCACCCCGTGGACCCACTCGGCGAGCCAGGCCTGCACGGCGGCCTCGTCGCGGCTGATCGGGTCCCAGTCGAGGTAGAACCGGTTGTCGCGGTCGTAGGCGCCCTGGACGTACGACGGGTGCGCGCCCCACGGCTCGACGACCACCGCGTCGACGATCAGCCCGGGGACGATCGTCCGGTTCGGGTCGGCCCGGATCACCGCCTCGTCGACCAGCTCCTCGACCACGACGATCACCCGCTCGGCCGCGAAGGCGGCCTCCTTCTGGCAGCCGAGCAGGCCCCAGACCTGGGTGTTGCCGGCGGCGTCGGCCCGCTGGGCGTGGATCACCGTGACGTCGGGGCGGAGCGGCGGGACGGCGTAGACCTTCCCGTCGCCGTACGGCGACTCGATCTCCCGGATCAGCGGGTTGGCGATGGGCATGTCCGTCTCGAAGTACGACCGGAGCGGGTAGAACGGCAGGTTGGCGGCGCCGGCCGTGTACCGCCCGACCATCCCGAAGTGGCTGTACTCCTCGATCTCGAGCGGCGCCGGGTCGGCGTCCTCGATCCGGCGCCGGATCGCGTTCAGCCCGCCGACCCCGGGGTTGCCGAGCCAGCTGAAGATCAGCTTGCGGGCGACCCCGCCGGCGACCATCTGGTCGTAGATGAGGTCGGGTGTCATGCGCGCCAGGGTGAGATCGCGCTTCCGCTGGCGGATGATCTCGTGGCCGGCGGCGAACGAGATGAGATGGGTGAAGCCCTCGATCGCGACGGTGTCGCCATCCCGGACGAGGTCAGCGACGGCGTCGCGCATCGTCGCGACCTTGGAGCTGCTCACGGATCGATTATCGCGGCCGCTGGGGCCGGCCGCTGCGGTCGGCCGCTGCACCGGGACCATCGGCGTGGGTAGGATGTCGGGCCGGAGTGCGCGGCGCCGGAGGCGGCCGCGCGGAGGGAACGGGAGGTCGACCTGGTGGCCGTGTCTCAACGCGTCTCGGCGGGCTGGGCGCCGCTCAGCCGGGGGCTGTTCCTCGTCGCCATGGCCCTGTTCGTGGTCACCGTCGCGATCGGGATCGTCAACGGGCTCGACCTCTACGAGTTCAACCACGACCAGCTGCTGACCCACGTCCACTCCGGGACGCTCGGCTGGATCACGCTCGGGCTGGTGGCCGGGTCGTTCTGGCTCGTCCGCTCGGGAGACCGGCGCCTGGCCGTGGCGCTCGCGATCCTCATCCCGATCTACGTCGCCGCGTTCTACTCGGGCAACCTGCCCGCCCGGGCGATCACCGGCACGGCCCTCCTGATCGCCATCCTGTGGCTCGTCGGCTGGGCGTGGCTCGCCGTACGTCGCGAGCCGACGATCCCGCTCTTCGCGGTCACCCTCGGACTGACCTCGTTCGCCTACGGCGCGATCATCGGCGTGCTCATCCAGGTCGAGCTCGCGAGCGGGACGAGCCTCTTCCCCGGAGGTGCCGACGCGATCGGCGCCCACGCCGGGACGATGGTCTTCAGCTACCTCATCCTCGTGGCGATGGGCCTGCTCGAGTGGCGGACCGTCGGCCTGCGCCGGCGTTCCCGCAGCGGCCAGGTCCAGATCGGCGCGCTGTTCGGGGGCGGCCTGCTCCTCGCCCTGACCCTGCTGTTCCTCGATGCGAGCGCCGTCCAGGCGGTCGGCGGGATCTACCTGCTCGTGGAGCTCGTCGCCGTCGCCCTGTTCACCGGCCGGGTCGTCCGCCACGCAATCCGGGTCGACTGGCGGGCGGCAAGCCCGGAGCGTCATCTCGCGATGTCGGCCGCCTTCGTCGTGGTTGCGACGGCGATCTTCCTGTACGTCGTCTTCCTGTTCATCTCGACCGGCGACCCCTCGAAGATCCCCGCCGGCGTCCTCGTGGCGAGCGACCACGCGGCGTTCATCGGCGTGATCACCAACCTGATCTTCGGGCTCGCCCTCCGTCTGGCCGCCGACCGGCGCGACCGCTGGCCGTGGGCCGATCAGGTCGTCTTCTGGGCGATGAACGGCGGGCTGGTCATCTTCCTGCTGGGGCTCATCGCCGTCTCGCCCGAGCTCAAGCGGATCGGCGCCCCGATCATGGGGATCGCGATCCTCCTCGGGCTGGCCACGATCGCCGTGCGCCTCTGGTCGTCGGACCTGAGCGGCGCTGACACAGTGGACGAGATCGCGCTGGCCTGACGCCGAACGCCGGCGCGAGCGGCGCGTTCCTGACCGCCGAGGGCGTGCAGATCGGACGCTAGGTGGCGGCCTCGATGCCGGACATCACGCCGGCGCGCTCCGCCGCGTTCAGGATCTCCCCGTGCTCGGTGGCGACGGCCACGACGGCCTCGTCGAAGATCCGCAGGCCGGTGGCCATCTCGGCCTGGCTGACGATCAACGGCGGCGACATCCGGACGCTCGACCGCCCGCATTCGAGGACGAGCAGGCCCTTCGCGAAGCAGGCGTACTGGACCTCCTCGGCGTGGTCCGGGGTGTCGAACTCGATCCCGATCATCAGGCCCTTGCCCCGGACGTCGGTGATCAGGTCCGGGAAGCGGGCCTGGGTGGTGCGCAGTCCGCTGAGTGCCTGACGGCCACGCTTCGCGGCATTGTCCACCAGGCCGCCCTCGAGCAGGTCGATCGTCGCCAGGGCCGCCGCGCAGGCGACCGGATTGCCACCGTACGTGGATCCGTGAGCGCCCTTGCCCCAGGCCTCGAGCAGCTCCGCCGGGGCGACCATCGCGGCGAGCGGCATCCCGCTGGCGATGCCCTTGGCGGTGAGCAGGATGTCGGGCTTGACGCCCCAGTGCTCGACCGCCCACATCTTGCCGGTCCGCCCGGCCCCCGACTGGATCTCGTCGGCGACCAGCAGGATCCCGTGCCGATCGCAGATCCCGCGCAGCCCCTCGAGGAAGCCGTCCTCCGGGACGATGTAGCCGCCCTCGCCCTGGATCGGCTCGACGATGACCGCTGCGACCTCTTCGGCCGGCACCAGCTTGTCGAACAGGACGTCGTTGAACCAGGCGAGATCCTCCGCCCGACCGTATGGAGCGTGGTAGACGCCCGGCAGGAGCGGCCCGAACCCGGCGTGGTACTTCGACTTCGAGGCGGTCAGGCTGAGCGAGCCGTAGCTCCGGCCGTGGAAGCCGCCGAGGAAGCCGACGACGTACGGCCGGCGGGTGGCGTAGCGAGCCAGCTTGATCGCCGTCTCGACGACCTCGGTCCCGGAGTTGCCGAGATAGACCCGGACCGGCCCGTCCATCGGGGCGAGCCCGCGCGATCCGCTCGCACGTCTCGGCGTAGATCGGCAGGTAGAAGTCCGAGGCGCTGAAGTGGATCAGCTCGGCCGCCTGCTCCTTGATCGCGGCCACGACCTGCGGATGGCTGTGCCCGGTCGAGTTGACTGCGATCCCGGCAGCGAAGTCGAGGAACAGGTTGCCGTCGATGTCCTCGACGGTCAGGCCCTCGCCGCGGACCGGGACGATCGGGTAGGCGCGGGGCAGGCTCGGCGACGTCCAGGTCTCGTCGTAGGCGACGTGGGCGCGCGCCTTCGGGCCCGGAATCTCGGTGACGATGTCGGGAACGGGCCGCTCCTGGGCGAGCCGCGATGGCTGGGCCAAGGGACACCTCGACGCATAGGGTTTATGCAGACTGGATACTCCCGCCAGTCTACCAGACGGCCCTGTAGGATTCGGCCCGATGCGCCCTCCGATCCGGTTCGGACTGTTCATGAGCCAGGCGGGCCGGAGCTGGCAGGAGATCCTCGACGGTTTCCTGCTCGCCGAGGACCTCGGCTTCGACCACGGCTGGCTCGTCGACCACCTCGTCGACACCGATCGCGGTCCTGGGGTGCCGGTCCTCGAGGCGTGGACGCTCCTCTCGGCGATCGCCGCCCGGACGAGCCGGATCCGGCTGGGTGTGCTCGTGACGAGCAACACGTTCCGCCACCCGGCGCTGCTGCTCAAGGAAGCCGTGACCGTCGATCACGTCAGCGGCGGACGGCTGATCCTCGGGCTCGGGTCGGGCTGGAACGTCGACGAGCACCGGCGCTTCGGGATCGCGCTCCCCGAGCCGCGCGAACGGGTCGACCGGCTGGCCGAGGCGGTCGAGCTGATCGACCTCCTCCAGCGCCAGGACCGGACGACCTTCGCCGGCCGCTACTACCAGGTCGAGGACGCGCCGCTCGACCCACGACCGGTCCAGCAACCACGCATCCCGCTGCTCATCGCCGCC
Organism: uncultured Chloroflexia bacterium; assembly: GCA_963708065.1. GTDB lineage: Bacteria > Chloroflexota > Limnocylindria > Limnocylindrales > CSP1-4 > Chersky-267. Next base: position 5,167 of record CAVPRZ010000006.1, on the reverse strand, counting down.
CACCGGCCGCGAATGCTCCGCCTGGCGGCCCGCTTCGCCGACCAGTGGGACACGTTCCCCACGATCGCGGGGGCGTCGACCGACGGGGTCAGCCTGTCGATCGCCGAGCAGGCCGAGATCCTCGAGACGGCCTGCCGGGAGGTCGGCCGCGATCCCGACACGATCCGCCGTTCGACCTGGGCCGAGGCCGACGACGTGCTGGCCTCGGCGGTCGCCTTCGAGGCGTTCGTCGAGGGCCACCGACAGCTCGGCTTTACCGACTTCACGGCCGTCCTGCCGCCACCCGATGGGCGCGACGTGCTCCAGCGAGTCGCCCGCGAGACGATCCCGAAGCTCCGGGATCAGGGCCCGGCGGCCCACTGACGGGTCGGCCTGCCCCGCACCGAAGCGGTGGAGTAGTACCGAGCCCCTTACCGATGTCCTGGTGGTCGTAGGCGGTAATGACCCGCCAGTTTGGCCCCTACGACCTATCGCCCTCGGCGACCGCGGGGTTTAGGGTTCGGTGGGTGACGACCGCGGCGACCGACAAGCGTCAGGCCGGCGGACCGACGACCACCCTCTACACGGTCCTCGGCATCTCTCCCTACGCGGATCCGGAGACGATCCGCGATGCCTATCGCCGCCTGGCGCGTCGGTTCCATCCCGACACCGGAGGCGACGTCCACGACATGGCGATCATCAACCGGGCATGGGCCGAGCTCGGGGATCCCGACCGGCGGGCGGCCTACGACCGGCGGATCGGCATCGAGCAGGTCGTGGCGGTCACCGCCACGACGCCGCCGCCGCCGGAGCCGGCCACCGGAGCGCCGCTGTCGGCCCGGATGATGACCGGCAGCGGCACGGTCCTCGACTTCGGGCGGTACGAGGGCTGGACGATCGACCAGCTCGCCAGGCAGGATCCCGACTACCTGCTCTGGCTCGCCCGCACCTCGATCGGGCGGCCCCTGCAGGCCGAGATCGAGACCGCCCTCGGCAACCGCCGCTGACGAGCGAACGCCGGCGCTTGCGGCCGAGCCTGGACGCTGGTCAGGCCTCGGCGATCACCCCGATCGAGATGAGGACCCCCGACAAGCGCTCGGGGAGCGGCAACCGAGCGCCATGACGCGCGGGTGGCTCGTGGGTGAACCAGCGCGCCCACTCCTCGTTGAACCCGTCGAAGTCCTCTGGGTCCCGGAGTGACCAGAGCGCCCAGACGACCCGGTCGAGCGAGCTGCCGGCTGCGTCCAGGACGGCCTGGACGTTGCGCAGGCACTGGGCGGTCTGCTCCTGGATCGTCGTGCCGACCAGCTTGCCGCTGGTCGGGTCGACGCCGGCCATTCCCGAGACGTAGACCATCCCGCCGGCCTTGATCCCCTGGCTATAGCCGGCCAGGCCCGCCGGGGCCCCGTCGGTCTGGATGACGGTCCTGGCCATCGTCCCCTCCGCGATCAGTCGACGATCGTCTGGCTCTGCTCGCGCATGAACTGCTGGACGTAGTAGAAGCCGCCGCCGGCCTTGCCCGTCGCGGTGCTCCCCTTCCAGCCGCCGAACGGCTGGATCCCCGGCCAGGCGCCGGTCGTGGCGCCGGCCCGCCGGTTGACGTAGACCACGCCCGCCTCGATCTCGTCGAGGAACCGCTCGCACTCGGCCCGGTCCTCGGAGTAGAAGCCGGCGGTCAGGCCGAGGTTCGTGTCGTTCGACAGGCGGAAGCGCCTCGTCGATCGAGTCGACCGGCGGCGACGGCCGTGAACGGGATGAACAGCTCGTCGCGGAACAGGCGATGGTCCTTCGGCAGGTCGAGCGCGACGGTGGGCGCGACGAAGAAGCCGTGGTCGAGCCCGTGCTCGGTCACGCGCTCGCCGCCGATCGCCAGGCGCCCCGTCGCGCCGGGCCTCGGCGACCGCCTGCTCGTAGCGCGCGACCGCCTTCGCGTTGATCACCGGCCCGAGCCAGTTGCGCCGGTCGGTCGGGTCGCCGATCGTGATCGCCTCGGTCTTCTCGACCAGCCGCCGGACGAGCTCGTCGTGGACGGGCCGCTCGACGTAGACCCGGCTGTTGGCCGAGCACTTCTGGCCGGAGAAGCCGAACGCCGAGCGCATGATCCCCTCGGCCGCCTCGTCGAGGTCGGCGTGGCGCGACACGATCGCCGGGTTCTTGCCGCCCATCTCGACGATGACCGGCTTGGGGTACAGCTTCGGCGAAGCTCTTGTAGAGCCCGAAGCCGACCTCGAACGAGCCGGTGAAGATGACCCCGTCGACGCCCGGGTTCGTCTGGAGCTCGTCGCCGACCGTCTCGCCCGGGCCCATGACCATGTTGAACACGCCGTCGGGGACGCCCGCGTCGCGCATCGCCTGGAGCAGGCAGGAGCCCGACAGCGGCGCGTCGGACGACGGCTTGTAGACGACGGTGTTCCCGGCGACGAGCGCGCCGCCCGCCGGGCCGCCCGACAGGGCGAACGGGAAGTTGAAGGGGCTGATCACGCCCCACACGCCGTACGGCTTGAGGACCGACCGGGTGTGGACGGTCTGCGTCGCCGAGGTTGCCCATCGGGTCGTCGAAGCCGTGGTTGCGCTCCATCATGTCGCACGACCAGCGGATCAGGTCGGCCGTCTCCTCGACGTCGCCGAGCGCCTCGAGCCGGTTCTTGCCGACCTCGATCGAGAGGAGCGCGCTGAACTCCATCTGCCGCTCGCTGATCACGTCGGCGACCCGGCGGAGGATCGCGACCCGCTCCTGCCACGGCCGGCGGCCCCAGGCCGGGAAGGCCTCGCGGGCGGCCGCGATCGCGTCCTGGACGTCCTTCCGGGTCCCCTTCGCGAACGTGCCCATGACCGACCCGTCGATCGGTGTTCGCTTCTCGAACGTGCCGTCGCCGTCGCGCTCACTGCCACCGACGAAGTTGCGATAGGAGCCGCCGAGCATCGAGCGGGCCTTCGCGAGCCCGGCCTCGTACTGGGCGTGGAGCTCCTCGTTGTCGTTGCGCAGGGTGGCGTAGGTGATCTTCAGGCGCGGCTTCGCCTCGGTCGACATCGTGTGCTCCTGTATGTGCGATCCGGCAGCCTTGGACGTGGGGGCGATGACCTCCCAGTGTAGCCCCACCGGCCGCCTCAGCCGAGCGCCGCGACCACCTCGCCGAGCGTCGGAGCGATCGCGTCGGGGCGGCCGCCGGGGCGTCGCCCGGTCGCCGCGTCCACGTCGGCCAGGCCGTGCTTGCCGGACAGGACGAGGACCCCGCGGAGGCCGACCCGGCGCGCCGCCAGGACGTCGGTCCGGAGGTCGTCGCCGACCATCGCGATCTCGGACCGGACGAGCCGCCGGCCGCCACGCTCGCGGACCTCTGCGGCGAGCGATCCGGCGGCCTCGCGGAAGAACGCCGGCGACGGCTTGCCGAGGATCAGGGCCGGCCGCTCGGTGGCGAACTCGAGACCCGTGACCAGGGCGCCCGAGTCCAGCGTCGGGCCATCCGGCGTGAGCCACCACGGGTTGCGGTGCATCCCGATGAGCTCGGCGCCGCCCCGGACGAGCCGGAACGCCCGGTTCAGGTTGTCGAACGTGACGGCCTCCGGGGCGTCGCCGACGACGACGGCTGCGGCCGTCGCGTCGGCCGCGTCCGCCTCCCCGGCCGTCAGCAGGCGCTGGCCCTCGAACTCGGTCAGGGCGTCGGTCGAGGCCATCACGAACAGCGGCGCCCCGGCGTGGCGATGGCCGGTGTAGGCCGCGCTGGCCGACAGCGCGCTCATGATCCGCTCGGGCGGGATCGGCGAGCCGAGCCGCCGGCTCCAGCGCGCCAGGCTGGCCCGGCTGATGAGCGACGTGTTGGTCACGATCCGGTACGGGATCGCGCCGAGCCTCGAGCCGGGCGAGCGCCTCGCCGGCACCGGGCAGGAGCTCACCCTTGAGGACGATCACGCCGTCCAGGTCGAGGAGCACGGCCCGGACGCCGGCGAGGGCGCGGCGCAGGTCGGCCGGCGAGTCTGGGGACGCCATCGCCCTAGGGTACCCGTCTGCTACGCTCGGCCGATGGGACTCCTCGACGGCAAGAACGCCCTGATCTTCGGCGTCGCCAACGACCACTCGATCGCCTGGGGGATCGCCCGTGCCCTCCACGACCAGGGCGCGACGGTCGGCTTCAGCTCCGTCGAGAGCCTCATCGAGAAGCGGGTGCGACCGCTGGCCGAGTCGATCGGGTCGACATTCGTGGAGCCGTGCGACGTCCAGTCGGACGACGAGATCCGGGTCGTCTTCGCCAAGTGGGGCGCGACCCACGGCCGGCTCGACGTCCTGGTCCACGCGCTGGCGTTCGCCCGGCGCGAGGACCTCGAGGGTGCCTTCGTCGACACCTCGCGCGATGGGTTCGCCCTGGCCCTCGACGTCAGCGCCTACTCGCTCGTCGCGCTCGTCCGCGAGGCCCGCCCGTTCCTGGACGCCGGGTCGAGCGTGATCACGCTGACCTACTACGGGGCCGAGAAGGTCGTCGGCAACTACAACGTGATGGGCGTGGCCAAGGCCGCACTCGAGGCGTCGGTCCGCTACCTGGCCGCGGACCTCGGGCCGGACGGCGTCCGGGTGAACGCGATCAGCGCCGGCCCGGTCCGGACGCTGGCGGCGGCCGGCATCGCCGGGTTCAAGAGGATGTACGGGGCCTTCGCCGAGGTGGCCCCGCTCCGCCGGAACATCACCCCCGAGGACGTCGGGCGGAGCGCGGTCTACCTCGCCTCGGACCTGTCGAGCGCGGTGACCGGTGAGGTCATCTACGTCGACGGCGGGTTCAACGTCCTGGGCGTACCGACGGGCGACTGAGCCTCGGGGCGCAGCCGGACGCATGAGCCCCGCTCATGGCAGAGGGGGCCCTACCAGCCTGCCGAGCCGGGCTCGCCCTTGAACGGACCGACGATCCACGAGGTGATCCAGCCGCCGTAGAACCGGCCCGGCTGGGGCGTCGCTTGTTCCTCCCCGACCCACGCCTCATCGACCAGGCCGGCGTAGAAGGCGAGGTAGCCGGCGATGGCCTCGAAGCCGGGCTTCGGGCGCTCGTACGACCAGGCGACGTTGTCGACCCGCAGGCCTCGGTGGTCGAACGTCCAGTAGCCGGCCTCGCCCTTCCATTCGCAGACCGTGCCGTGCCCCGACCGGACGAGCCGGTCGAGGCGGACGTCGTCGGGCGGGAAGTAGTAGACGGGTGGCCCG
>CAVPRZ010000005.1:0-5743 GCA_963708065.1 uncultured Chloroflexia bacterium | reverse complement strand
AGCTCACGACGGGCGCAGAACCACCTCGTGCCGGCGAGGAAGCGATCAGCGCCGGACGTCGCGCCGGGTCATCCCCCATGCGCCGATCAGCACGCCGCCGATGCCCAGCACCAGGCAGGCGGCGATCCCGGCCACATCCCACTGGCCCATCATCGGCTGACCCAGGTGGGCCGTGAGCGCGAGCTGGTGGACCCAGTCGGGCAGATTGAGTGGCGGTGCGAGGAGGTCGATCAGGTACGACGCGACGACCACGAGCGCGGCGATCTCGGCCGCCAATGATGTCCGCCACAGGCCGCCGACGGCGAAACCGACGCCGGCGATCGCCAGGGCGTACAGGCCGAGCGAGGCGGATCCGATCATCGGGTCGGTGGCGCTCAGGCCCCCCGACGCCGCCCCGAGCCCGATCCCGGCCGCGAACAGGACGCTCATCACCACGATCGCCAGGAGCGCGCCGAGCCCGCCGGCGACCACCCACCAGGCGCGCCGCAGCGGCGTCGTCAGGACCATCTCGAGGCGGCCCTCGGTCTCGTCGGAGGCCCACTTCGCGACGAACGTGGCGCCGGCGAAGCCGGCGGCGATGTAGAAGAGCTGCACGTAGAGCTGCAGGAAGCCGCCCGCCGACGCGAGGTCGAAGGAGGGGAAGACAGTGGCGAAGATCTTCACGAGGTCGGGGCTGGTCGCGATCTGGTCGGTCATGGACTTGACCAGCGATGCGAGGAGCGCGCCCATGAGGCCGAGGCCGATCCCCCACGCGATCGCCCGGGGCAGCTGCTCGCCGAACGCCCGGCTGGTGGGCCCCCGCACGCCGAGGACGTCGGCCGGCAGGCCCGGGAGCGACAGCCCCGCCGTGACACCGAGGTCGCGGCGCATGAACAGCTCGACCCCGATCACGAGGAAGACGGCCGCGCAGACGCCGACGAGCGCCAGCCCCGGCCAGTCGAACTGACCGACGAGGGCGATGTGGTCGGCCGTCCAGCGGAACGGGCTCAGGGCCGCCACTGGACCGCCGATATCGAGGCCGCTCGCGACCCACAGGACGATCATTGCCAGCCCCGCGACGCCCGCCGCGCCGGCGCGTCCGAGGACCGGCGCGAGGGCGAATGCGAGGCCCCCGAAGAACAGGGCGATGAAGCCGACCCACAGGGCGAAGCCGACGGAGAAGGTCAGCGGGATGGGGTCCCCGAGGGCGGCGTCGCCGAACAGCGTCGAGCTGGTCGTCGTGAGCACGGCCAGGATCGCCATGGCCAGCCAGAGCATCGTCAGGTGGGCAGCCAGCTTCTCGAGCGCGATCCGGCGCTTGCCGAACGGCGCCACCGCGACGAAGTCGAGGCTGCCGCGGCGCGCCTCGCCCGCGAGGGTCGAGGACAGGGCGAGGATCGACCAGAGCGCCGTGCCCAGGGCGAAGACGGCCCCGTACTTCCAGCTCATGTAGCCCCCGAGCGTGCCGAGGCCGACGGGCTTTCCGAAGAGGTTGACCATCGAGGCGGGCATGCTCCCGATGAGCTTGTCCACCTCGAGGCGTGACTCCGGCGTCGGGAAGACGCTCGACACGGCGGCACCCATGAAGAGCGCCAGTCCACCGAGGAGGCCCGCGGCGATGATGAAGGCGAGCCTGGAGTCGCGGATCGTCTTGCCGTAGATGCTCCCGAAGCCGTAGAGGCGACGGCGAAGCGGGATCGGGGGGAATGTCGCGGCCGCGGGCCGCCGCGGCGTCCCTGCGTCAACCGCCATGGTCGTTCACCTCGGCGGCCTCGCGGCCGTACTGGGCCAGGAACGTCTCCTCGAGCGAGGGCTCCCGGGAGACGAAGTCGAGGAGCTCGTAGCGGGCGGCGGCCTGGACGACCGGGGTGATCGGTCCGGACACCCGCATCCGCAGGCCGTGGTCGTCGCCGACGACCTCGCTCACGCCCGGGAGCGCCTCGAACTCGGCCTTCGGCACCGCGCCGGCGAAGCGGAGCTCCACCTGGTGGTGGGCCAGGTCGCGCAGCCCCTCGACCGTGTCGACCTTGGCCAGGCGTCCCTCGCGGATGATCGCCACCCGGTCGCAGCTCTTCTCGACCTCGGACAGGATGTGGCTCGAGAGGAAGACGGTCGCACCGTCGGCGACGGCCTCGCGGAGGGTCGCGAAGAAGGTCTGCTGGACGAGCGGATCCAGGCCCGCGGTCGGCTCGTCGAGGATGAGCATCTCCGGCCGGTGCTGGAGCGCGATGATGACCCCGATCTTCTGCTTGTTGCCCTTGCTGTACTCGCGGAACCGGCGCGACGGGTCGACCTCGAAGCGCTCGATGAGCGCCGCCTGGTAGGCCTTGTCCACGCCCCCACGAAGATTCGCGAAGTACTCGAGCGTCTGGCCGCCGGTCAGGCGATCGTAGAGCGTGAACTCACCGGGGATGTAGCCGATCCGGCGGTGGATCGCGACCGGGTCGGCCGACGATTCGATGCCGAAGACCCGGGCCGTCCCGCTCGTCGGGCGGATCAGATCGAGCAGGACCCGGATGGTGGTCGTCTTGCCCGCGCCGTTGGGGCCCAGGAAGCCGAAGATCTCACCCTCGCTGATCGACAGGTCGACCTCGAGAATGCCGCGATGCGAGCCGTAGTACTTGGTCAGCTTCTCGGTCTCGATGATCGCGGTCATGGGACTCCTTCACGCAGTCGAGCCGACGGCAGGCTCATCGGCGAGCCGGGATCGCTCCCGCAGGAAGCGTTCAAGCACGGCCGGGTGCTCCAGCTCGTAGAACGCGTAGACGTCGTGGACCTCCTGGAGCCGGGCACGGGACTCGGGAGGACGGTCGGCCACCAGCACCAGGCCCTCCTCGGTCAGCTCGCGGAAGCGGCGATAGGCGTCGCCGGCGCCGGCGATGAGCGACTCGAGAGCGTGAGGCGGGACGCTGAAGTACTCGCGCCGGTCACCGCGGCGGGTGGTCCGCCGGATCATCCCGGCCGTCGCGAGGAGGCGCGCAGTTCCGCTGATCGACCCGCGGCTCGCCTTGAGGGCCTCGGCGAGGTCCGCGGCGCTCTGCTCCGGGGGCTCGCAGATGAGCAGCCAGCCCCACATGCGGCCGGCCATCGGGGTCATGCCGCTCGAGCCGAGGAACTGGCCCATGGCCTCGACGAACGCCGCTTCCTGCTCGGTCACCCGTGAATCGTACGTCTGCGCGAAGTTTCAGTCAAGAATGAAAGGACCGCGCCGACCCGGAAGACTCCGGCTGGCGACTGGTATCTTGGCTCCGTGAACCGGTGGATGAACCGATGAGCGTCGATGCCCTGGTCGAGGAGGTCCGTCGCCGTCGGAAACCCGCCGAGGAGCTCCACCTGACGGCGATCGCCGTCCTCGCCGACAGCGACCTCGCGATGGACGGGGAGGACCGGATGGCCCTCGCGCTCGCCGGATGGTCTGCGGTGCGCGCAGAAGGCGCAACCGAGACCTACCCGACCCTGTCGGTCCCGTCGCTGTCCCTCATCCGATCCGGCGTGACGCTCGACGACCGGATCTTCGGGATGCTGCCGCGGGACGATCGGGCCACCCTCGTCTGCATCGGCTTCCTCGGGATTGTCGGTGAACGCCTGGGCAGCGAGCCGCCGGCCTCGCGTCGCCGACACAGAAAGTCCCGGACCAAGCCCGAGAGTGGCGCCCTCCTCGAGAGGTCGTAGGGCCGCCCCCTCTCAGTCGGTCGGCGCCTCGATCGTCACCACCGCGGGCCCGACGAGCCGGTCCTGGTCGGCGGCGAGGACCGGGATGACGTGCCGCGCGAACAGGCTCGGGCCGATGACCGCGGCACCGGCAGCGGCCGCGGCGCCATCCTCCCACTCGATGAGCACGACGGCGGTCCGCTCGCCCGCCTTCACCAGGTTGAAACGGACGAACCCCGGCTGGGCGATGAAGACCGACCGGAACTCACGATCGACCACGGTCGCCAGCTCGTCCACCGGCACCGTCAGCTCGAGCCGGTTGATCACGATCGCGGCCATCGATCGACGTCCCTCCTGTCGAGTGCGCCCGTCGCCCGGGCGATCCCGATCGTACGTCGCCGGCACCCCTCGCCGCCTCGCCATCGCCCCACGGCGACGCGGCATACGACGAACGCCCGCGTAACACCGCACGACTACCGTGCTGTCACAGGGCGCAGGAGGCGAGATGGCGCGACGCGGTGGTCTTCGATCGGTGGCGGTCATGCTGGCCGCCGGCGCCCTGCTCGTCGGCCTCGGTCCGACCGGCGTGGCCGCCGCCGCGCCGCCGCCGAACGACAAGCGCGCCGACGCCACCGTGGTCGGGAGCCTCCCCTTCTCCGACAGCGTCGATGTGTCCGGGGCAACGCGCGCGGCCAGCGACCCGGGTGCCTGCTACAACGACATCCTCGCGCGCTGGGCCCGGACGATGCACCGCACGATCTGGTACCGGATCCCGGCGCCCGGCGCGGACACGCTCATCGTCCGGGTCGTCGCGTCGGCCGGACGTCCGGTCCTCGTTGCCGGGCGCCTGATCAGCGGCCGGCTCGTCGGCGACTGCCAGTACACGGGTCGGCGGGACGCCACCGGCTACATGAGCTACATCGACCCGGGCGCCGACGCCTACGTCGTCATCGGTCTCGCCGACGACGTCCCGGCGACGCTCGACGTCGCGATCGAGAGTGGGGCGGCCCATGATGCGTCGAACGACGCCTGGCAGGACGCGACGCCGATCGAGCAGACGCCGTTCGTCGATCGAGTCGACCTGTCGACGGCCACCGGCAGCGCCGACGACCCGCCCGGGTGCAGTGCGAGCCAGCACACGGTCTGGTACCGGATCCGGCCGGCGCACCGGATGCGCCTCGAGGTCTCGGCGTCCGGGGGGCGGCGAGCGTGCAGATCCTCCGTCGCACCTCCGGGTCATTCGTCACCTTCGCTGCGTCGCTCCGGGCGCGGAGACGCCGACCTCGAATGGACGTTCGCCGGGGGCGTCACGACCTACATCATGGTCGGGCTGGCCGAGAGCGGGACCCGGCAGCCACCTGGCGCAGTGACCCTCACGATCCCGAACGACCCGGTCACGCCGACTCCACCCTGGGCGGTGTCCGGGACCGGGCACCCGGGCGCACCGATGCCGGCGACGTCCACGATCGAACCAGGGCGCCCGCCCGCACCGGACGGCCCGACGCCGTTGTCGATCGTGGTGGTGATCCTCGCCGGAGCGTCGGGAGCGGCAGTCGCGCTCCGCCGAGCGCGCTGGAAGGTCCGCCCGTTCTAGTGTCGGCGCCGGAACGGCTGCGACGCGAGGGCCCTGGGCGCTCCTGGCGAACGCCGCGACGACCGTCGGCGCCGGACGGCTTCGGCACCGGAACAGCTTCGGCGCCAAGGCCCGGCGAGCGTCCGCCTGCCACCTAGCAACCCGTGTGGTCCGCGACGACCTGTTGTCAGCGAGCCAGCAGTCCCGGCGCTGACTGGTGGCTTGTCGCGGTCCGCTCACGCTCGGGGAGGCCGCTCACGGGGGCCTGGCACCGTCACGGACCACGGGGATTGCTAGGTGGAAGTGAATTCGCCGTCGAGGGGTCGGGGTAGCGTCCCCATTGCTGAATGGGAGGCTGCGCTGAATGGGAGGCTGCGGAGCCAGGGTCGGGCATGGAACGGCTGCAGAGCCAGGGTCGGGCATGGAACGGCTGCGGAGCCAGGGTCGGGCATGGAACGGTTGCGGAGCCAGGTCGGGCATGGGACGGCTGCGGCAGGGCGGCGCGGGACGGCCGGGGAGCCCGGGTCCGCCGAGACTAAC
>CAVPRZ010000004.1:0-713146 GCA_963708065.1 uncultured Chloroflexia bacterium | reverse complement strand
CCCCGCCGACAACCTCGCAGCCCGCGTTATCGAGCGCGCCGATGCGGGCCGCCTCGTGCCGCCCCGCGATCCGGGTCGGCTCGTGGAGGCTGCGTCCGCCCTTCCTCGCAGATGCGGCAGCTCGTGTCAGGTCGGGCGAGAACGCCCGAGCGTACGCGCGTGACACCTTCGACATCGACCGGATCGCTGACCGCTTCGAGTCGGTGCTCGCCTCAGGCCCTCGCTGTTGATGCTCCAGCAGCCTGAGCCGGGCGACCATGTCATTGCGACCGGCGAGATGCACCCCGTTCGCCCACTGTCCGAGGGCCGCCCTCTGCTTGGTGCGGTTCGACTGGGAGCAAGATGTCCGTATGGACGACCGCTACCTTCGGCCCACCGAAGTCGACGAGCTCTGCGGCCGCGCGTCGAGCCGTGCGAAGCGCGGCTGCCAGGCTCGGACCACAATTCCTCGATTTGGTGGGCCTGATGCTCCAGCACGACTGCGCGGATGCGGGTGTGGCTTCGCTCGGGATTGTGCCCCCGTGACCGCGATTGCTGGCCATCCGAGATATCTCGACGAGTGGCTCATTCCGTTCCACGGGCGATCCAGGGCGAGCTTCGGCCGCGCTCGTCGTCATCGACGTTGGCCGTGGCCGCCACCCAGAAATCGCCCGACCCGACGTGCCGGCCAGTATGATCTACATCGGCATCGACCTGTTCGCGCGCGGCTCGCGGCCGCTCCTCCAGGATTTCACGACCGTGTCATCGTTGCCGACGTGACCATGCGCCAGCAAGAACTGGAGGTCCGCGCCGATTTGGTGGTGTTGTGGCATCGGTCGGGCGCCTGGTTCCGCGCTGATCCCACAGATTGAGCGTGTTCCTCGCGCGACACACAGTCATTCCCACGCTAGTCATCCAGGCCTCGCTCGTTCCTAGCGGGATTCTGACGGCGAGGCTCTTGGGCCCTGAGGGCAGAGGCTACTTGGCTCTAGCCATGCTGGTGCCTGTCGTCCTGGTCATGGTTGGGACCCTAGGCCTCCCATCGGCCCTAGTGTTCTTCGTTGCCCGTGGCGGAAACACAGTTCACCTTGGTCGCGAGATCCTCGTGTTCGCAGTCGCCCTCGCCGGGCTACTGACTCTCGCTGACGCAGTGCTCGTCGTTGCGGCCTTCTCGCAGGATCCTCCGGATGTGTTTGCCGCGGTTATTCCTACCATCGCAGTGACACCTTTGGTGGTCTTTCAAACGATGGTCGTGGCCCTGCATCAGGGCCGGTCGGACTTGGCTGCGATGAACGTCACGAGGGTGGTTCCATTCGCCGCGTGGGGCCTTGGCGTGACCGCCCTCTGGGCGACCGGGTCAATGACGCTCGCCTCAACTTGCGTCGTGTTTCTGCTGGCCTACACGATCTCTGCGCTTGTTGCCGCCGTGTCGCTTCGTAGGATTGAATTCGGTCCTGGAACAGGGTCACCCCGTTTGTCCGATCTAGTCGGCTTCGGAATGCGGGGCATGATCGGAACGATCTCGCCGCTTGAGAACCTCCGGCTTGACCAGTTGGTGATCGGTACCTTTCAATCCCCGGCCGCACTCGGTCAATATTCGACCGCTCAGGCCTTCTACGCGATGCCTCGGCTCTTCGGGGCGAGCATCGGGATCGCGTATCCAGATGTGGCGCATGCGGATCCGGCAAGGCAACGCCGACTGGTTGTACGCAACCTGCTGCTATCGGCGGCTTCGATCGGGACCTTGACGGCGGGCATCATGGTGACAATACCCTTCGTCGTCCCCTTTCTGTTTGGAGACGCCTTCGAGCCAAGCGTCCCTATCGCTGAGGTCCTGCTGCTCGCTTCATTCGCGTTCGCCCTACGTCGCCTAGCGGCCGACCTGCTCCGGGGATTCGGCCGACCTGGGAGCGACTCGATGGTCGAGATCGCAACGTGGCCAGTCCTAGCGGTCGGCCTCATCGCCGTCGCGAGGACCGGTCCACTCGAAGTGGCAGTTGTCGTGGTGGCGTCCGCCGCTGTCGGCCTAGGCGTGAGCCTCCTGCTCGTTGCCAACCCATCAGCCAGTTGCCTCGAACGTCGAGCAAGGAGGAGACGCTCCTCGGTGAGTAGAAGTCGTGCCTTTGTGCTTGCTGCCATCAGCGCTGGACTGGTGGGAGTGGCCGTCGCGGGCGCCGATCTTCAGTCGCGGGCAGTTCTACTGCTTGTCATCGGTACCGCGACCCTGGTCCCGGTGATCAGGAAGGCGATTACCCGATCGCTGGATCCGCTCGAGCCGCTGGTCATGGCCTCGGCTGCCTTCTCGATTCTCTTCTTGGCGCGACCCCTCTACGACCTCATCCGGGGTGACGTTTGATTCCTCGACTTCAACACCGATGCGTCGTATGACATGGCCCTCGCGTCGGCGGCAGTAGCGATCGTTGCATTTCAGCTCGGCTACGCGACTGCGCGTGTTCCCAAGTCATTCGAGGAGGCAACGAAGCGCTCTATCGGTTTTGGCCAAGCGCAGAATCACTGCATCCTCCGTGGGCTTCGCCGTTGTGTTGACCGCGGTTGCGGCTGTTGCCGCGCTGGTGAATGCAATTCTCGCGGGCGGGGAGCGCAGAGCCTCCTTCAGGATCGGACTGCTGTCGCCACCGGGGCGACAAATGTCCCGGCGATGGCAGGTGCCGTGTCTGCCGCCGTTCCGGCGGTCCTGCTGCTGTGGTGTATCGATGGACCCTGGAAGCGAGTGGCTCGCGCCATGAGTGTCGTGCCCATGGCTGTGCTGGGCGTTGCGGCCATCCCGAGGGAGATCGACGCTTGCTGCTCCCATTGGCCGTCGCAGGTGGGGCCTACTACTACCTTCGGCGGGGCCGCCGACCCAGTTGGTTTCAGGTCGCGGCTTTGGTAGCCGCGACCATGTTCCTGGTCATCACGCCGCTCCGCGAGGCGAGAACGGGTCAGGTCGGTATTGGCGAAGCCTTTGTGCAGGGCTTGCAGAACCCAGGTGCAGCAATCGAGGGCCTCTTGATCTCTCAGGACACCTCTCAACTCAGCGTTCTTGCGGTCATGATCTCCGAGGTGGGTGATGGCCGTCCAATCCCATGGCAATGGGGCATGTCAACACTCACCGAGACTGTGCTGCAGCCGATCCCTCGCCAAGTGTGGGAGGACAAGCCGAGCCCCATCAGAACTCAGTTCATTGAATACAACTGGGGCATGGCGGGGGGCCGATGCGTCTCGCAATGCCCGACATTTCAATTCTCGGCACCTTCTACTCTGACCTCGGGCCGCTGGGCATCGCGCTCGGATGCGTCTTTCTCGGTTGGTTCGCACGGTTTTGGTACCTTCTAATGCTCGCGATGCGAAGGGACGCGATTGCGAGCGCCGCGTATAGCGCGACGCTGTTCACGTTCTTCTTCGTTTGGTGGTCAAGCCTCTCGACGGTGGTAGTCGATTTCGCGCTTTATGCCGTTCCAAGATCTCGTCGCTGGGTTCGTGGCACGGCCTCGGCGGTACCGTCGATGGGAGCGTTCCGGGTTCGTCAGCGTTGAAGGCGATGGTCGCCGGCGAGTTCCGCTGGCGCGTCGCTGAATGAATGAACGGCGTGTCGTCTGTCGAACGATCTGGTCGCCGCACGTCGCGTGGCCACTGACCCTGGCATAGGCAGCATCTCATGGCGATAAACGTTCTCTACGTTATCCATTACCCGTTCTTTGGCGGTCCTCAGAACCAGGCGTTGCGCACCGCCAAGCCGCTGGCGGCACGAGGCGTCAATACCATTGTTGTTCTGCCGCAAGAGCCCGGCAACGCCGCCGAGCGCCTCCGCAACGAGGAAATCGAGGTACTAACCCCTCCACTTCATCGTCTGCGCTCTGTTGGACCCGATCATCCAGGCGCGGTTCCTGGGCGGGCTGCCACGCGAAGTCATCGCAATCCGTCGTCTCATTCGCGAGAAGTCCATCGATGTCGTCCAAGTGGGCGGACTCGTTAATCCTCACGCTGCAATCGCAGCTCGCCTCGCGGGGGCAGGCGTCGTGTGGCAGTTGCTCGACACTCGAGCACCTATGGCGTTGCGACGCCTTCTCATGCCGTGGGTGCTGATGCTGGCGGACGTCGTTATGACGACTGGACTCGGCGTCGCGCGTGTCCATCCCGGCGCGGCTGACCTCGGCCCGCGGCTGGTGCCCTTTTATCCGCCGGTCGATACCTCCGCCTTCAGGCCCGACCCTAACCTAAGGGAGATTGCACGCGTCGAGTTGGGGATCCCATCCGGAGCGACACTCATCGGCACGGTGGCCAACCTTACCCCGCAAAAGGGGCTCGAGCATTTCGTAGCGGTGGCCGACGAGCTCCACGCCCGTCGTCCCGACGTTCGGTTCGTGATCCTTGGGTCCGCTATGGAGACGCAAGCACAGTACGAGGACATGATCCGACGATTCGTGCGCGAATCCGCGGTTGGCAGGGCCGGCGCGCTCCGCATTGTGGACCCGGGTACTCGCGTCTCCGCGTTGCTGCCCGCGGCAGATCTATTCTTGCTAACCTCGGTGCCGCGTTCGGAGGGCATCTCCACGACTGTACTTGAGGCGATGGCCACGGGCATCCCTGTCGTGTCAACGGACGTAGGCGCTCTCTCGGAGGTTGTCACGGACGGCGTTACCGGGCGACTCGTGGCTCCGCTAGACGACTCCGCCATGGTAAGGGCCGTCGTAAGGCTCTTGGATGACCCGGATACGCGCACCGTGATGGGCTCCGAGGCCCGCCGGCATGCGACAAGGCTCTACGATGTAGGAGTGTGTGCGGGACACCCACATGCGCGCCTACGAAATTGCGACTGCGCGCGCGCGCCGTCGCCGCGGTCGCGGGGCAAGCGGCCGTGGGCGTTGACCTCACCCAGACTTCACGGCGTGGCTACCATCCAGGCCGCTCCTACCGATATCGCGCCCTACTGGTTGGTCGTCGAGGCTCTCGTCCTACTCAACCCGGTGGTGACGCCCTACTCCGTCAAGCGGTGATTCTGCGTCGGTTCGGCGCTCGGATCGGGACCGGGGTGCTCATCAAGCCGAATGTCCACGTCAAGTACCCGTGGCACCTGGAGATCGGCGACAACGCATGGATTGGCGAGCGGGCCTGGATCGACAACTTCGTGCGGGTCCGGATCGGCGCCAACGCGGTCGTTTTCCAGGGCGCGTACCTGTGCACCGGCAACCACGATTGGTCCGATCCGGGGATGGGCCTGGTGGTCAAGCCGCTCACGGTCGAGGACGGAGCCTGGATCGGGGCATTCGCGAGGATCGCCCCGGGGGTCACCGTGGGCCGCGAGGCGGTCGTGACGCTGGGCTCCGTCCTGCTTCAGGATGCTGAGGCGAGAGGCGTCTACATCGGCAACCCCGCCGTGCGCGTGCGGGAACGATCCATCCGGGCCCGGCCCGGCCCGGATGGCGTCTCTGCCGCGGGGCGGACCAGCGATTAGCGATTAGAGTCCGGCAACCCCGCGCCGGGCCGAAGGGATCCGTTCAACATCGCAACTTAGGCTGTGAATGACAATTCGATCTGGCCCCACCGTGATCGCCGGAACTTGCCCCACCCGTCTGGTCGCCCGCGCGCGCGAGGGTCGCAACGTCACCGCGCGGAAGAGGGTTCGTCGTGCCGGCCGATGCTCTCTTCCGGTGACATGCTAGCCAGGCGTTCGGGCTCAAGTTCGAGCTCGGTGCTCTGATGGTGGCTACCGCGGCGGTCGGGTGATGGCGGCGTCATGTAGTCGCCGTACAGTTGCGTTAGGTACTCCTCCCACGCGGCGGGCGCGACGACCGTCAGGTCCTCGAAGACCTGGGCCGCGCCCGGCCCAAACCAATGTCTCGGAAACGATTGCGACCGATGGCCGTACGGCCCTCCGACGCAGGTCCATCTCCTGGACGTGCCGGCCGGATAACGGCGACTCATCCCAGTGACAAGGGAGATTGCGGAGCGGCGAGGAACGACCCTGGCCAGTTGCACCAGATGCCGTTTGATGGGGGTGCGCTTGATGTCTACGCCAAGTCGCAACCGACAGATCCCCACCAGTACGCGCTGCACGACCGCTTCCCATGGTCTGTTGGCCAGCCCGTCGAGCGGGAAGACGTCGATGTATACCGACTGTTGGAACGGCAGATGCGCTGACGGTGCCTCTCGGAGCACGGTGTCTGTCTTGATGAGCTTCCCGAACCAATGCGGGTAGTGTTTGTCCGTGGCATAGGACTGCCACCTGAGCCCGGGTCGAAGGTCGGAGCGACAGATGTCCGCAAACAGGTTGTAATCGCCACGCGGCATCGTGACGTCGATATCGTCGTCCCATGGGATGAACCCACGGTGACGGACCGCTCCAAGCAGGGTCCCGTACGCGACGTAGTAGCGGAGCCCGTGTGCCTCGCACACCCGAACGAATTCCCGAAGGATGCTCAACTCGACAAGCTGCAGGTCCCGAAGCTCACCGCGGGGGATTTGCCCTGGCAGGTCACTCGACGTCGCGGAGTCTGTGGGCACCGACTCCGGTCTTCTTCGCACTTCGCTCATGACTGGAGCGCGCGCGGTCGAGTGGCAAACGCCCTGATTACGACTGGATCGTCGCTACCGTGGATCGCGAGGCCATCGTCCTCGACGATATCGTCGACGCGAAGTCCAATCTCCGCGATCTCGTCGCGCAGTTCATCGAGCTGGATGAACCGGCGGTAATGGCCGTCCTGGATGAACGCGTCACGGCCGACCGGCCGGCCTTTTCCATAAAGGGATCCGCGCACGGACCGCGCCTCGGCGAAGAGTCGACCACCGGGTCGGAGGTTTCTCGATGCCCACCTCAAGCCCACGACGCCACTTCCGCAGTGACGGCGTGAAGGACGAACCGCATGTAGATCGCGTCGATCTCGCCTGAATGGCGATCGTCGAGGTTCTCCATCGCACGGGCGACCAGCCGAGGGCGATGGGGAAGCGGTTCCCGCTGCATACGCGAGCGGACCTCGGCAAGGGCCACGTGGGAGGCATCGCTGGCAACGACGCGAAGGCCGCTCCGTGCCAGATAGAGGGCGTCGCGGCCGTTTCCGCATCCGATCTCAAAGACCGAATCATTGCGGGATAACAACGGGACGCAGAGTCGCGCAAACGAACTGGGCTCTGCGAGGTCAGGGTGGGGTTGCTCGTAGAAGCGGTCCCAGTAGGCTTGGTCATCCATCCGCTGGGACAGTCTATATGAACCCTCTGTCTTAACTCGATCGGACGGTGACTCACGTGTCCCCAGCCACGCGACGTGATTTCGTCGCGGGCGTCACGGGTTGCCCCGCTGCCAGGGGTCCGAGGCGACCTTGGCAGGACCATTGCGTAGCTCCACGCTCGTATCCTCCATACCATGGACACGGGCTCGTTGGGCGCTGCGCGCGGCGTGCGTCGGTTCCGGAACTGGCTCCCGGCCGTTGCATGGGCTGCGCTGATCTTCGCGCTCTCGGCCCAGCCGGACCTGCGTTTCGTGCCGGATGAGCTACTCGACTTCGTGGTCCGCAAGCTCGGTCACATGGCGGTCTTCGGGATCCTGGCGCTGCTGCTCTGGCGCGCCGTGGCGACGACGACGGCCCGGCGCCGGCCCTGGGCCTGGGCGCTGGTGCTCACGGTCCTCTACGCGGTGACCGACGAGCTCCACCAGGCGGTCGTGACTGGGCGCCACCCGTCGGCGGTGGACGTGGGCATCGACGCGACCGGCGCGCTGATCGCCCTCACGGCCGTCGGCATCGTCGAGGTCCGACGGGCCCGCCGCGGCCCCGACGCCTGACTCCGCCGCACGCGGGCGCGGGCTACTTGCCCGGGCGGACTGACCACCGCCGGGATCGTTCGCGCGAGGATCTTGAAGTCGCAGCGCCAGCGACCACTGGTCGATGTAGCGCAGGTCGAGTTGCGCCCGGTCGTCGAACGGCCTCGTCGAAGCGCGCCTCGACCTGCCACAGGCCGGTGATCCCGGGCCTCACGCTCAGCCGACGGCGGTGCCAGATGTCGTACCCGTCCACCTCGCGCGGCGGCGCCGGTCGCGGCCCGACGAGGCTCATGTCGCCCCGCAGGACGTTCCACAGCTGCGGCAGCTCGTCCAGGCTCGTCCTTCCGCAGGGTCTGTCCGAGCGGGGTGACCCTCGGATCGTTCGCCATCTTGAAGGCTGCGCCCTTGGTGTCGGATGAGGCCTCGACCTCGGCATATCGTGCCTCGGCGTCGGGGACCATCGTCCGGAACTTGTAGATCGTGAACGGGCGTCCGTGGAGGCCCACTCGGGTCTGCCGGAAGAGGATCGGCGAGCCCTCCCGGAGGCGGATGGCGAGCGCCGTCCCCAGGAGGAACGGGCTGAGGATCGACGAGCCCGACGGCCGCGCCCGGCGATGTCGATCAGCCGCTTGGCGACGAGCCCCAGCTCGTGCTGGTCGTCGCGGACCAGGGACCGCACCAGGAAGCCGTCGAACTCCTCCTGCCGGACGCTCGGCAGCCGGTCCCCGTCGGGCTCGACCGGGATCCGGACCATCTTGCCCTCGTCGGCGGCCAGCCGGCTGATCGGCTCCAGGTATGCGGCGGCCGTGGCCGGCAGGCAGATCGCGACCTCGTCGACGACCCGGGAGTGGAAGATCGCCCCGATGTCGTCCAGCGTCCCGAGGACGGGCCGCGAGACGGCGTCATCGAGGCTCGCCCGGCACGGACAGGTGGCCGATGACCCGGAGCCCCAGGGCCGGTCGAGCCTCGACCTGGTCGGCGAAGTCCTGGGCGAGCTTCCCGGTCCCGGCGACGAGCATGAACCGGGTGTTGTAGCCCCGGCGCCGCATGAAGCTGAAGCCGTAGCGGAGGCAGGTGCGCTCCGCCAGGGTGACCAGCGGCTGGACGACGAACAGGAGGACGAGGAAGAGCCGGCTGACGTTCGGCTGCTTGAACAGGAACAGCGCCGCCATCGTCAGGACCAGCACGATCAGCGTCGCCCGGGCGATGTCCTGGGCCTCGCTCAGCAGGCGCCACCGGACGCGCAGCCGGTACAGCCCGACGTACCACAGCGCCGCGACCCAGGCGATTCCGAACAGGACCGCCGCGACTCGGATGTCGATCCCGATCTGCGGCCCACAGCTCGGCGGCGTCGCCGTCGCCGAACCGGGCGAGCGAGACGAGCGCGAAGACGACCGTCGCGGTCAGCCCGTCGACGGCCATGAGCGCGAGCCGGAGCACCATGAGGTGCCGTCGGATCATGCGATCGCGCGCTCCCTCCTCCCGAGGCCTCGGATTGTACGCCGCGGTCAAGGCGGCGACGAGATGTCGGCGACCGGCGCCCGGCCTCAGCGGACCGGGATGGCGATCTCGTCGGGGAGAGGGAACCAGCGGAGCGTCTCGAAATCGTCATCGACGACGAGGTGCTCCGGGGTGGCGGCCGGCGCGGGCGGATCGGCCAGGATCCGGCGGGCCTCGGCGAGGTAGCCGGCCAGCGCCGACTCGGGCTCGGTCCGGCGGTGCGACGGCCAGCGCATCCGGCCGTCGTCGTAGCGGACGTCGCGCAGGCTCATCGGCGGCTCGGCCGTGCCCGCCGGCGTGGTGCCACAGGCCGGTCGCCGGCTCGAACCGGTAGTGGGGGAGGAGCCGCCAGCCGTCGCTCGCGACGAGCTCGACCGCCTCGAGGATGAACTCGAACACCGCCTCGCTGATGAAGTAGTTGAAGTTGACCCGGACCCAGCCGGGCTTGATCCCCTCGCAGCCGCGGCCGATCTCGCGCTCGAACTCGTGGCTCGTGTCGAGGTCGATCCCGAGCAGCCGGTGGCCGTACGGCCCGGCGCACGAGCAGCCGCCGCGCGACTGGATCCCGAACAGGTCGTTGAGCAGGGCGACGACGTAGTTGTGGTGGAGGTAGCGATGGCCGCCGTGGCCCATCCCGCCGGCCCGGCCTCCGGCATCCGGACGACGAACGACACGATCGACAGCCGGTCGAGCGGCGGGGTTGCCGAGGATCTCCAGGTTGGGGTGGGCCGACCAGCGCTCGATCGCCCGGTGGATGAACGACTCCTCGCGCTCGCGGATCGCGTCGGCGCCGACCGCCTCCTTGAGCCCGAACACGAGGCCCGCCCGGATCGACTCGACGATGGCCGGCGTGCCGCCCTCCTCGCGGTGCTCGATGTCGCTCAGGTAGACGTGCTCGGACGGGTTGACGTAGGCGACGGTCCCGCCGCCGGGCACCGACGGCACCCGGTTGTGGAACAGCTCGCGCCGGGCGACGAGCACGCCGGGCGTGCCCGGCCCGCCGATGAACTTGTGGGGCGAGATGAAGATCGCGTCCTTGTAGGCGAGCGGGTCGGTCTCGCGGCCGGCCGCCGTCAGCGCGAACGGGCCCATCTCGATCGAGACGTACGGCGCCGCGGCGGCGAAGTCCCAGAACGACAGCGCGCCGTGGCGGTGGAGCAGGATCGAGATCGCCCGGACGTCGCTGATGACCCCGGTCACGTTCGAGGCGGCCGAGAACGAGCCGATCTTGAGCGGCCGGTCGGCGTGGGCGATCAGCTCCGCCTCGAGCCGGTCGAGGTCGATCCGCCCGTCGTGGTCCTCGGGGATGACGACGACGTCGGCCAGCGACTCGCGCCACGGCAGCTCGTTGCTGTGGTGCTCGTACGGCCCGATGAACACGACCGGGCGCTCGCCCGGCGGGACCCGGCCGGCCAGGTCGTAGCGGTCGTCGAGGTCGGCCGGGAGGCGGATCTCGAGGCAGTCGAGGAGCTTGTCGATCGCCCCGGTCGAGCCCGACCCGGCGAACAGGACGACGTGGTCGTGCTCGTTCCCGCCGACCGCCTCGCGGATGATCCGCCGGGCGTCCTCGCGGAAGCGGGTCGTCTGGAGCCCGGTCCCCGACGACTCGGTGTGGGTGTTGGCGTAGAGCGGCAGGACCGCCTCGCGGATGAAGTCCTCGATGAACCCGAGCGACCGGCCCGACGCGGTGTAGTCGGCGTAGGTCACCCGGCGCAGCCCGAACGGCCCGACGACGGCCTCGTCGTCACCGATGACGCCGGCGCGGATCGTCTCGATCAGGGTCGAGGACGGGTCCATGGCGGCCGATTGTAGTCCCGCGGGCGCAGCCGCCTGATCCGCCCGGGCCGGCTCACGTCGGCTGGCTGACCCGGACGTCGTCGACCTCGACCTCGACCAGGTTGTTCGGCCCGCCGTCGACCGCCTGGAAGCGGAGGTGGATCGTCTGGCCGGCCCACGGATCGAGCGAGATCGCGGCGGACCGCCAGGCGCCGTCGCGGTCGGCGGCGTTCCCGACGATGCTCCAGACGGCCGTCTGGGTGCCGTCCTGCGCCTCGACGATCGCCGTCAGCTTGTCGGCCGACGTCGACTTCGCGTCGTGGGCGAACGAGAAGCGGAACCGGAGCTGCTGGCCGGTGCTCGACGGCAGCGCGATCGGCGCCGAGCGGATCGTCGTCAGCCCGTCGAGGTCCGACGAGTTGGGCGATCGACCGGCCCGCCAGCCGGTGACGAACGCGTCGCGCCCGGACGGCGTCGTCCCGAGCTGCTTCGGCCCGGAGCTCGACGTCGCCTGCGGGTTGCCCCGGGCGAACCGCCCGGCCGACGGCGCGGTGTCGGTCCCGTCGGGGTTCACCGTCCAGCCGCGGGCGACCTCGAGGTCGTCGTCGAACGCGCCGCAGCGGTCGACCCGCGGCCGCCGCCCCGAGGACGGCGTAGACGCAGCCGGCCCGCTCCATCAGGTACAGGACCGCCTCCTTGTTCCGCTTCGTCTCCGGGCCGATCATCGAGGGCTTGACGTAGTCCTTGACCGACATCTCGAACGTGTAGGCGAAGATCCGGTAGGTGCCGTAGGCGTAGTCCTTGGTCGTCCCCCGGGTGATGTACAGGTCGCTCGCCTGCTCGGCCTTGTAGCCGTTCGTGACGGCCATGTGCCGGCCGATCCGGAACAGCGCGTCGTGGTCGGCCCGGGTCATGTCGGGCGGGACGTTGGTCAGCGTGTAGCCGTACGGCCACATCACGAGGCGGCCGGTCTCGTGGAACGAGATCGAGGCCTTGATCTGCTGCCGCCCGTCGACGACGCGGCTGGCCAGGAAGTCGCGGACCGCCCGCGTCTCCGGGGCCGAGAACGGCCTTTGGACCGTGGTAGGTGATCGCCTGCGGGTTGGCGCTCGTCCGGCCGCCGAGGCCCCACTTGTAGCCGTAGTTGCGGTTGAGGTCGGTCCCGATCGACCTCGTTCCCGGGCGTCGGCTGGCGGTTCTTCCGCCAGTAGTGGAACTTGCCGCCGGAGATGTCGTACTCGGCGCCGTCCGGGTTGGCCAGGAACAGGATGTAGACCTCGCGCGTGTTGACGATGTTCGTGATCCGCGAGTCGACGCCGTACCCGTCGACGAGCCAGTGGAAGATCTTGAGGCACATCTCGACGCCCATGTGCTCGTCGGAATGGTGGGTCCCGTCGAAGAAGACCTCGGGCTCGGCCTCGTCGGTCGCCACGTTGTCGGAGACCTTGGCCATCCACAGCTCGCGACCCTTGTAGCTCTTGCCGATCGAGAACACCGAGACGATGTCCGGGTGGGCCGCGGCGACGGCGTGGATCTCGTCGGTCAGCTCGGTGTAGCTGTGGAACCCCTCCCAGCCCTTCGGGAACTCGGTCGCGGCCACGCCGCCGGCGGTCCCGACGACGAGGACGAGGGCCGCCGCCAGGCCGGCGACGATGGACAGCGAGGCGCGCGGTCGGTGGGTCATGCCGGCAAGTCTGCCCCGGATCGCGTCCGCTGGCCACCCGCCCGCTCGGGCCATGCCGACCGGTACCGCGCCGCGAGTCGCCGTGCTCGGCGTCGCCAGCGGCGTTCGTAACCGTCCCGACAGGCTTCCCTCAGCAATCTGTCACCGTTACCGATCGAGCCCGGTCGGTCCGGCGACGGGATGCGTCCCGTCCGGCTCACGGAACGAGGGAGATGAACCGATGGTCGATGCGCGAGGCCGGAACCTGGTCGTCGCCGTGGTGGCGATCCTGCTCGCGGGGTTGATCCTCGTCGGTGGCTACGGCGTGTGGTACCTGTTCCTCCGTCCGGCCGGACCGGCCGCCGTCGGGTCGACCGCCCTCCCGGTGCCGTCGGCAGCCGCTGCCACCGCGTCGGCGACGGCCGCGTCGGCGACGGCAGCATCGACCTCGGCAGCGTCGACCTCGGCGGGTCAGGGCGGCGGCATCGACGGCACCTGGAAGGTCGACCCCGCGATCCAGGGTTCGGACGGGTCGACCTCGTTCGTCGGCTACCGGGTCCAGGAGGAGCTGGCGGGGTTCGGCGCGAACACCGCGGTCGGCCGGACCTCCGCGGTGACCGGCTCGATGACGATCGCGGGCACGCAGGTCACGGACGCGACCTTCGAGGCCGACCTCACCGGGCTCACCAGCGACGACCAGAACCGTGACCGCCAGCTCGGCAACCAGGGCATCCAGACGAACCAGTTCCCGACGGCGACGTTCAAGCTGACCTCACCGATCGACCTCGGCTCGGTGCCGGCCGATGGCCAGGAGGTCAGCGTCACCGCCAAGGGCCAGCTCACGCTCCACGGCGTGACGAAGGACGTCGAGATCCCGCTCAAGGCCAAGCTGTCGGGCGACGTCATCGTGGTCGGCGGCTCGCTGCCGATCGCGTTCGCCGACTACAACATCGAGAAGCCGAACTCGTTCAAGGTCCTCTCGATCGACGACACCGGCACGATGGAGCTCCAGCTCTTCTTCACGAAGAGCTAGGCCGCGCCCGCGGGGCTGGCCGCTGGCTGTGCCGGCCGCCGCTCCTGGCCGCTGGCTGTCCCGGGAGGCGGAGCAACGGGCGTCCGAGCGGGCTCGTGACCGCCGGCTGTCCCGGGAGGCGGAGCAACGGGCGTCCGAGCGGGCTCCTGGCCGCCGGCTGTCCCGCGAGGCGGATCAACGGGCGGCGGTGCCGGCTCCTGGCCGCCGGCTGTCCCGCGAGGCGGATCAACGGGCGGCGGTGCCGGCTCCTGGCCGCCGGCTGTCCCGCGAGGCGGATCAACGGGCGGCGGTGCGGGCTCCGGCCGCCGGCTGTCCCGCGAGGCGGATCAACGGGCGGCGGTGCGGGCTCCGGGCCGCCGGCTGTGCCGCGAGGCGGAGCAAGGGACGCCGGTGCGGCCGAGCGGGACCCGGGCCGCCGGGTGTGCCGCGAGGCGGAGCAACCGGCGGCGGTGCCGGCTCCAGGCCGCTGGCTGTCCCGGGAGGCGGAGCAACGGGCGTCCGAGCGGGCTCCTGGCCGCCGGCTGTGCCGCGAGGCGGACGCGGGATGCGCGGACGCGCGATGCGCGGACGCGGACGCGCGGGGCCGGGCTAGCCGTCAGCCGGCGGCGACCGGCGTGCCTGCCCGGACCTGCTCCTCGATCCAGCGGTAGGTCGGCTGGAGGCCCTCCTCGAGGTCGATCCGCGGCTCCCAGCCGAGGACCTCGCGGAGCCGGGTGTTGTCCGAGTTCCGGCCGCGGACGCCCTGCGGGCCGTCGATGTGGTTGAGGGTCAGGCCCTCCTTGCCGGAGATCGCGATGATGATCCGGGCCAGCTCGTTGATCGCTGACCATCCGGTCCGTGCCCGAGGTTGAGCGGCTCGCCGTGGTCGGACTGCATCAGCCGGTAGATGCCCTCGACGCAGTCGTCGATGTAGCAGAACGAGCGGGTCTGCTCGCCGTCGCCCCAGATCTCGATCGAGCCGCCCGGCTCGGCCTTGGCGATCTTCCGGCAGAGCGCCGCCGGGGCCTTCTCGCGGCCGCCGTCGTAGGTGCCGTACGGGCCGTAGATGTTGTGGAAGCGGACGATCCGCGTCTCGAGCCGTACTCGTCGCGTGTAGTAGCGGCACAGGCTCTCGGTGATCAGCTTCTCCCAGCCGTAGGCGTCCTGCGGCTGGGCCGGGTAGGCGTCCTCCTCCTTGAGCGGCTTGACGTTCGGCGTCGGTCTGGAGGTACTCGGGGTAGACGCAGGCCGACGAGCTGTAGAGGTAGCGCTTGACGCCGTGCTCGCGGGCCGCCTCGATCGTGTGGAGGTTGATGAGCGCGTTGTTGTGGAGGATCGTGGCGTGGTTGGCCGAGATGAAGCCCATGCCGCCCATGTCCGCCGCGAGCGCGTAGACGTGGTCGACGTCGCGGGTCGCCGCGAGGGCCTCCTCGCGCAGGCGCAGGTCGCGGAGCTCGAACTCGTCGGCGTCGATCGGGGTGTACTCGGGCTCCTTGATGTCGACGCCGCGGACCCAGTAGCCGCGCTCCTTGAGGTAGGTCACCAGGTGGTGGCCGATGAAGCCGCCGGCTCCGGTCACGAGGACTCGCTCCACGATCGTGTCTCCTCCCATCCGACGGCCCCGCCGGGGGCGGTCGGTCGCGTCGATGCTGTCGTCGGCGGCTGCTGCGGGGTCGAGCCGCACTCGCGGACCCGACCGGAGCCGACACTCCTGATCCTGACCGATCCGGGCCCGGCAGGCCACCCCCCGGACGATAGTACCGGTGAATCCGGGCAACGCCCCGATCCGGGGCCGCTGGCCGGGGACCCGAGGCTCGACCGTATGATGCCGCCGCGCCGCGAAACGCGCGCCCGTGCCGCAGCCACGCCGAGGGACCCGACCTGATCGACGCACGACCGACGATCGACCCGGGAGGCGTCCGCTGACCGCCGCTCCGCCCGCCGAACCCCAGGTCCACCCGCGACTCCTGGCGCTCTTCCTCGCCCTCGACGAGGCCGATCTCGCGTGGGCCGTGCTGCGCGGCGAGGACGAGCTCGACGGACGCGCCGGCGACGTCGACCTCCTCGTGGCGCCGATCGACCTGCCGGCCCTGCGCCGGATCGCCCGCGGTCTCGGGTTCGCCCGGCTGCCGGCGAGCGGCTACGCCTCGCACGTCTTCCTGATCGCCTACGACGAGCCGACCGACCGCTGGCTCAAGCTCGACGTCGTCGACGAGCTCGCCTTCGGGCCGCGCTTCTCGCTCGTCGCCCCGGCCTCCGCGGTCGCGGCCTGCCTGGCTCGTCGTCAACGGTCCGGTTCGGTCTCGGTGCTGGATCCCGCCGACGGCTTCTGGGCGCTCCTCCTCCACGTCCTGCTCGACCGGGCCGGCATCGCCGACGAGCGCCGGGCGCGGCTCGTCGAGCTGGCGCCGGCGGGGCGGAACGGCGGGCCGCTCGCCGAGGCCGTGGTGCCGCTGCTGCCGGCCGGCTGGTCGGTCGACCGGGTCGCCGACGCCGTCGAGCGAGGCGATTGGGATGGGCTCGCGCGGCTCGGTCGGGCGCTGGCCGGCGCCTGGCGTCGCCGCCGGCCGATCGCGGCCGCCCGCCGACGGCTCGGCGGGATGGTCCGTCGGCGGGCCGGCCGGGTCGCCCGCCTGCGTCGCCCGCGCGGGCTCGGTGTGGCCCTGGTCGGTCAGACCGGCCCTGACGGCGGAGCTCGCGACCGCGCTGCGGGCGCGCCCGCTGCCGGTGCGGATCGCGTCGGCCGCGCGGGGCGAAGGGGGCGCGGCGGGCGGGAGCCGCGGGCCTGCGGCGGCGGCTCCGGCTGGCCGACGGGCTCGTCGTCGACCGGGCCGAGACGCTCGTCGACCTCGGCCTCGACCCCCGCGGCTCGCCCGGCCCGGCGCAGCCGCCGCGCCGAGACGCTATCCTCCCCGGCACCGGACCTGGTCATCGTCCTGGACCCCGCCCGGGGGCCGGGCAGCGGCGGCGCAGAGGAGTCGCGTCCGCCGGAATGGGCCGGGTCCGTCATCGAAACCGTCGACGCCACGCTCCCGGGGGAGCGGTTGCGGCGCGCGGTCGGCCGGCTCGTCTGGAGCCGGCTGGCCGATCGCTGGAACGCGATGGATCGCGGATCCACCGAACCGTAGAAGGAGCCTTCGTTGCGAATCCTCGTGTGTGCCACCGACCTCCCGTTCCCGCCGACGAACACGGGCTATCGGCGCCAGCTCCAGGGCCTCATCCCGGAGCTGAGCAAGCGCAACGAGGTCCGCCTGATCGGGTTCCAGATGCCCGACCAGACCGCACCGCCGGCGGTCGATCCCCGAATCCGGGTCGTGCGCTACGACAAGCCCGGCATCCTCGGGAACGCCCGGGATACCGTGACGGCGACCCTGTCCGGCGAGCCGCTCCGCTCCCAGCGTTTCGAGAAGCTCGTGCGCCCGATCCTCCGGCGCGAGCTCGCCGACTTCCAGCCCGACGTCGTCCACGTCGGCCCGGGCAAGCTGGCCGGGCTCCTCGACGAGCTCGGTGGCCGGCCGAATGTCCTCGGGGTGATGGACACCTGGCACCTCAACGCCATCTCGCGCACGAACGCGTCGAGCGGCCTGCGCCGGCTCGTCCTGCGCGCCGACATCGCCCGGATCAGCCGCTGGGAGGCGACCCGCTACCGGGGCTGGGACCGGGTGGTCCCGAGCAACGTCGACGACATGGAGACGATGCGCGAGCTCGACGCCGAGCTCCGGATGACGCTCATCCCGATCGGCTTCGACGCCGCGGCGTACGCTCCCGACCCGTCGGCCACCCGCGACCCGAACCGGGTCATCTTCCACGGAGCGATGAGCTACCCGCCCAACATCCGGGCCGTCGAGTTCCTCGCCCGCGACATCCTGCCGCTCGTCCGCGCCCAGGTCCCCGAGGCGCACCTCGCGCTCGTCGGGCGCGACCCGACGCCTCGCGTGACGGTCCTCGGCGACCTCCCGGGCGTCGAGGTGACCGGGGGCGTCGACGACATGCGGGCCTGGCTGACCGGGAGCGCGGTGTGGGTCGGCCCGTTCCTCGACGGGACCGGGATCAAGACGAAGCTGCTCGAGGCGATGGCGACCGACCTGCCGTGCGTCGTCACCCCGCTGGGCGGGCGCGGTCTCGCGCCGAGCTCGGGCGCCTTCCTCGAGGGATCGACCGCCGAGGAGGTCGCGGCCCACGTCGTCGCGCTGCTGCGCGATCCGGCCCGGGCGGCCGCGCTGGGCAAGGCCGGCGGTGACTACGTCCGGGCCGGCTATGACTGGCCCGTCGTCGGGGCCGCCTTCGAGCGGCTCTACCAGGAGGTCATCGACGAGAAGCGCGGGGTCCCGGCCGGCGCCTGACGCCGACCGAGCGGCCCTGGCGCACGCGCCCAGACCGATGGTCCGCCTCGCGGTCCTCCCGGACCTGGCTCCCGGGGAGAACACCCGGGGGGCGGCGAGCGGGGCAGCCTGGAGCTACCTCCTGGCGGACCGCGCCCCCGGCTCGATCGTCTGCCTCGGCGTCCCGTCGACCGCGACGCGGACCGTCCTCGACGGGCTCGGCGAGGTCCGGGTCGTGCCGTTCGGGGCGGAGCCGGGCCCGCTGGCGGACGGCAGCGTCGGGCTGGTCGCCGTGCTCGATCGCGCGCTGGGCCGAGCGGCTGATCGAGCGTCCGGACCTGGCCGCCTGGACGGAGCGGGTCCTCGTGCCCGACGGGTCCCGCTTCGTCCGTCTCGGGCAGGCGGGCGGCGCCGACCGGCGCGGTCGAGCGGCTGCCGGCGGGTTTCGATCCGGGCGACCGCCTCTGGCTCGGCCTTCGCGACGGCGAGATCCGGGCGGCGGCCCCGGCCGGAGAGCCCGACCTGATCGAGTTCGCCCTGGCCCGGCTCGCGGGGGAGCGCGAGGTCCGCTCGCCGCTCCGCCGGCTCGCTCGGCGCGTCCTTCGACGCGAGTCGACGATCGAGCAGGAGCCCGGACTGCTCGGCGGGTCGGGCGGTCCGCGCGGTGTGGCTCCGCCGCCGGCCTACCTGCGGGCGAGCGCCGCGGCTGCGGGCGCGCCCATCGACGACCGTCGCTGGGCGCTCGTCGACCCGGGCGTCTACGCGACGAAGAAGGTCCTCCTCTTCCTGTTCGAGCCCGGCGAGCGAGCGCCCGGAGTCGTCGTGAAGCTCGTCCGCGACCCGCGCTTCAACCACCGGCTCGAGGGCGCCCGGGCGGGCCTGACGGCGCTCCAGGGTCTCCCGGCCGACCTGCGCGGGCTCGGGCCGCGACCGGTGTTCTTCGGGCTCCATGCCGGGCTCGCCCACATGGCCGAGACGGTGGTCGACGGCGACTCGCTCAAGGGGCGGCTGACCGGTGCGCCCGACGACCCGCTCATCGCGGCCACCGCCGATCGGCTCGTCCGGCTCGAGCTGGCGACCGCCGACGCGACCCTCGCCACCCCGGCCGAGGTCGCCGACGGGCTCCGCGCGCATGACCGCCCGGTTCGACGCCATCTACCACCTGACCCGGGCCGAGGGCGAGGCGCTCGGCGAGGCCGCCGACCAGATCGCGGCCACGCGCGCCCCGTTCCCGCTCGTCCTCCAGCACGGCGACGCCGGCACCTGGAACGTCCTGGTCGACCGATCCGGGGACCCGGTCTTCATCGACTGGGAGGCCTCGGTCCCGAACGGGATGCCGCTCTGGGACCTGTTCTACTTCGTGCGCAGCGTCGGGGTCGGGCTGGCCCGGCGGGCCGGGTCGCGTGACGCCATGGCGGCCGTCGAGCAGCAGCTCTTCGCCGACACGCCGGTCTCGCGCCTGCTCGCCGAGGCGACCCGGCGCGTCGTCGACGGGACCGGTCTCGACGGCGCGCTCGTCGAGCCGCTCTTCCGGACGTGCTGGATGCACCGCGCCCTGAAGGAGTCGAGCACGCTCCGGCCCGGTCGGCTCGACCAGAGCCACTACCGGCGCCTGCTGGGCCGATCGATCGAGCGGCGTGACGCGCCGGGGCTGCGCCGCCTGTTCGATCAGTAGCCGAGCGCGGCGAGGACCGGGTCGACGTTGGCCGCCAGCCAGCCCTCGTCGGCGGCGCGCTGGGGGAGCCGCGCCACCGTCCCGTGGACCTCGGCCGCCCACCAGGCGATCCCGGTCAGCTCGATGAGCCGCGGCGTCGGCTCGATCCCGCTCGCCGGCCAGTAGTCGGCAGCGGCCGCCCGGAACGGGGTCGCGTCCCACGGCCGGGCGAGGAAGGCGGCCCCGAGCGAGCGGTGCTCACGCCGGCGGAGGTCGGTCGCGACGAGCTGGAGCAGGTCGGCCCCGGGCAGGCCGGTCGGGTCGGCGGCATCCCAGTCGACGATCCCGGTCAGCATCCCACCGTCGACGAGCAGGTTGCCGGTCCACAGGTCGCCGTGGCGCAGGATCGCCGGCATCCCTGCGGTCTCGGCGGCCAGGTCGTCGGCCAGCCGGGTGAACGCCCCGGCCCGCGACGGCACGCGAGCCGCGGCCCCGCGCAGGTCGGTCTCCACGGCCCGCGGCGGAGCGTCCGCCCGCGCGAACGTCGCGAGCACGCTCGCCGCCTGGCGGGCGAGCCGCGGCGAGAGCGAGCCCGGTCGCCGGCCCTCGAGGACCGTCTCGAGCGTCCAGGACCCGTCCGCATCCCGCCCCTGACCGAGGAGGCGAGGGGCGAGCGGGACGCGCGAGCGCCGTCACCAGCTCGAGCGTCGCGGCCAGGCTGTGCCGGGTCGCCGGGTGACCCTGCCGCCGCCAGCCGGAGCAGGCCGTGACCCGCGGGCCCCGACACCCGGGCGAGCAGCGTGCCGCCGGAGCCGAAGGCAACGTCCGACCCGGCGAGGCGGACGCCGGCCGCGTCGAGCACGACGTCGAGCACGCGCCGTGCCGCCGTCCTCTCGCCCGTCGCGAGCTCGACGAGCGCCCCGGCACGGATCGCGCCACGCAGCCCGCCCCGGGCGCCCGCCGCCAGCTGGCGCGCGGGGAGCCGGTGCACGGCGACGAGCCGATACCCCGCCGGAAGCCGCCCGGCGAGACGGCGCAGGCGAGCTCGCGGGCCGCGGCGGCGCGGACCGCCCCGGCGGGCGATGACGAGGCATCGGCCGGACGGCCCCAGACGACCACGTCGAGCGCCGCGGTCGGCTCCGGCAGCCGGAGCGACCAGTCGGCCGGTGCCTCGACGACGGTGCCGCGGGCGTGGTCGTCGGCGGGGAGGAACGGGAACGCGAGGCGCTCGAACGCGGAGCCGGCCCCTGCGCCAGGATCGTCCCCGGATCGGGCCGGCTCAGTCGTCATCGGTCCGCCCCCGCTCGACGATCCGGCTCCAGATCAGCGCCGTGACCGCTCGGCGGACCGCGTCGGCCTCGGGGCGGGCGTCGACGACGCACGCCGTCCGGGACCGTTCCGGCCAGCTCGGCGTAGCGCGTCCGCTGCGCCTCGATGACCTCACGCGGATGCTCCTCCCGTCGCCCGACCAGCACGTCGGCCGGGGCGTCGAGGACCACGACGAGGTCCGGCGTCGAGCTCGACCGGGCGATGAGCGCCCGGCGCAGCCGGCTCCGACGGCCGGCCCCGGGCGGCAGCGGCAGGCGGGCGTCGTAGGCGAACCGATCGAACAGGACGAGGGCGCCCCGGCGGCGCTGGCGGGCGGCCTCGAGCGTCAGCCGCGCCTGGCGGGCGAGGACGGCAAGGGTCTCCAGCCCCGGCAATCGGAAGCGCCGACGGTCGGCCGGGTAGAGGCCCGCATAGAGCCGGCGGACCGGCAGGCTGAACGACCCCGCGATCGCCTCGGTCAGGGTCGTCTTGCCCGCGCCGTCGGGTCCGAGGATCGCGACCGTGAGGCCGGTCCGCGGCCGTGCGGATCCCCGGCCGCCGGCCTCCGGCGGGACCGGGGTCAGGTCGAGCCGGAGCCACCGATCGAGCCCGGGGTCGTACGCCGCGAACCGGTGCCCGGTCCCGCCGGGAGCCGGTCCGACCTCCGCGAACCCGGCGCCGGCCAGGGTCCGGCGGACCGCGCCCCAGGGAGCCCCGACGATCCGCAGGCCGGCGCTGGCGGTCGCGTCGGCCGGCCCTGCGCCGTCGTCCCGCCCGGGCCCGTCGCCCGTACCGGTCGCCGCCGACTCGTCCGGCGCGAGCAGGCCGGCCGCCCGCAGCCGCGACGTCGCCTCGTCGAGGGTCGGCCGCGCGAGTGCAGGCTCCGGGCTCTTCACCGCCCAACCGTAGCGCACGCCGGCTCGCGCCTGCCGCGGTCCCGCGGTCCCGCGGTCAGCGCTGGTCGATCGGTCCGGGGCTGGACCGAGGGCGGATCATCTGAGCGATGACCGCCCCCCAGGACCCACCGTTCGAGGAGCTCGACTTCCTGTACATCCCGAGCGCGGACGTCGCCGCCGACCGGGACCACTTCGTCGACGTCCTCGGCGGACGGTGCGTCTTCGCGATCGACGCGATGGGCACCCGGGTGGCGATGGTCGAGCTGTCGGCGGCCTCGCCGCGGATCCTGCTGACCGATCACCTCGCCGGCGAGCGGCCGATCCTGGTCTACCGGGTCGCCAGCCTCGAGCAGGCGACCGAGCGGCTCGTGGCCCAAGGCTGGGAGCGCCCGGCGAGCCTCGAGATCCCGTCGGGGCCGTGCCGCTCGTTCCGGACCCCCGGCGGTCACCGGCTGGCGATCTACGAGCGGACCCGTCCCGAGGTGGAGGAGCACTTCGCCGGCCGGCGCGACTTCTGACGCCGAGGCCATCCCGCGAGCCAATGACCGTCGGAGGCTGGCGGTGATCGCCCGAACGCGGTACAACTCGCCCAGGAGGCCACGATGAACGACACGAGCGGGCCGGCGTGAGCCCGACGCCGGCGACCTCGGGCGACGCCCCGACCGACCCGGCCGGCGGTGAGCCGGTCGCGCCCGCGGGTCACCCGTACCTGGCCGAGATCGACGCCGAGCGGCGCGGCTGGTACGAGCTGGTCGAGCTCGTCCGCGCGCTCGAGCCCGAGGAGTGCCTGGTCCCCGGCTACTACCGCGACCCGGACTGGTCGGTCCGCGACGTGGTCGCCCACATCGGGACGTGGCTCGCCCAGGCCGAGGTCGAGCTCATGCAGATCGCGGTCGGCACGTACGAGGGCCACGAGGTCGACATCGACGGCCTCAACCGGGTCTTCCTCGCGGCGATGTCCGATCAGCCGTGGTCGATCGCCTGGCTCCAGGCCAACGCGGCCCGGACGCGGATGCTCCAGGCCTGGTTCGAGCTGCGGGTCCCGAGCGAGGAAGCCGCCTGGTGGATCCACAAGTCGGGCCCCGAGCACTACGCCGAGCACACCGACCGACTCCGGGCGTGGGTCGACGAGCTGGTCGCTCGACGAGGAGCGGACTCCGCGCCGGCCTGACCTTGCCCGGTCTCCGCTCGGGCGGAGCGGCTTCATCCGCTTCGGAGGATGCGGGTCTCAGCGCGGCGCGGTTCGATGAGCCCGACGGGGACGCCCGTCGCAGGGGCGGGCGCTCCGGCGACCGGGATTGCCTCCGCGGAAGGAGTTGGGACCATGTGCTTCTTCGCCCTGCTCGCGGGGTTCTTCCCGAGGATCGCGTTCGCGGTCTACTGGATCGCCCGCCCGAACGTCGTCAACGCCGTCTTCGACACGCTCCTCTGGCCGCTGCTCGGCCTGATCTTCCTGCCGTTCACGACGCTGATGTACACGATCCTGTGGTCGCCCGGCGTCGGCCTGGCGGGCGGGGACTGGCTGTGGGTCGGGATCGCCCTTCTCCTCGACCTGTCGCACTACGCCTACAGCGCCTACGGCAACCGCGACCGGATCCCCGGGATGGGCTCCGGATCGTCGCAGGCCTAGGGTCAGGGTTCCTCGGGCAGGGCGCTCGGCGGCTTCCTCAGGACCCGTCGCGGCGGTCGCACCCGGCCGGATCCGGTCCGGGACTGGCTTCCGGTCCAGCGATAGGCGCCGACGGTCCCGCGGACGGGAGCGGCGCCGACGAGCCGTCGGAGCCGGGCGATGAGCTGGCGCTCGCTGATCGGCGCGGACGCCTCGCAGACGATCGTCCGCTCCCGCCGGTGATGAGCATCGGCCTCGCCGACGAGGTGCTCGAGGTGCTCGCGAACGGTACCCGGTCCGAGGATCTCGAGATCCACGTCGTCGGGCAGCCGCCGGGCGACCGCATCGAGGTACCGCGCAAGGTGCTCGAGCCGGCGCGGGTCACCGGCGGTCTGCGGTGCGCTCCCGCCCCCGCCGTGCCGGATTGCCGGATCGTGCCGGACGTGACCGGTCGCCCGATGATGGGACGGCACATCGGAGTGGATCCGCTCGATCCGCGGTCGCCCCTCGACCCACCGGCCGATCGTGGCTTCGTGCGAGTCGATCCAGACGACCGCCCAGGAGCGACGGACGGCGTCCTGGCTCGACGTGGCCGGCTCGGCCGATGGCTCCTGGCGGGCCATCAACGCGCCCACGCCGGCGCGAGGTCGTCGCGGACGGCGAGGTCGGCGTAGATCACTCCGGTGGCCCGCTCCCAGGACTCGCGATCGACGCGGACCGCACAGCCATGCGTTCCGGCGTTGAAGCTGATCTCGGCATCGTCGCCCACCGCGTAGTCGGCGTAGGTGGGCAGGCCGAACAGCCCGCCGACCGCGGGAATCGCTCCGACCTCGCAGTCGGGGGCGAGCGCCGCGAGCTCGCTCTCGGTGAGCAGCCGGACGGTCTCGTGGCCGAGCACCTTGCGCGCCTTGACGAGGTCGACCTGGTCGGGTGCGTCGAGCACGAGGAGGGCGTCCCGATCGTCGACGATCCGGACCCCGACCACCTTGGCGAACGTCAGGGGATCGACCCCCTCGGCCCGGGCCGTCTGCCGGGCGGTCTGGGTCCGGGGGTGCTCGTGGATCTCGTACTCGACCTGGCTGGATGACAGCCAGGCGAGGAGACCCGGATGCGGTCCACCGACCGTTGCTACTGTCTTCGCGTGCATGGCAGCCTCCGTATGGTCCAGCCTCGCTCGCCCACGTCACCCCCGCAACCGCCGTCTGGCTGCGTTGGTGCGTGCCGAACGTCCCGAACGGCGGATCCGTCGACGTCGGCGCATCCGCCTCGCGCGGATCGTCCGATGAGCGTCCGGCGCGTCGGCGCACCGTCGCCTGAATTGGACGGGCCGTTGCGCACTGTGCACAGCCCATCGAGCGACCCACGATGTGCGCCGCTCCGAACCCGATCATCGGATGCGCAGCAGGAGGACCACATGGTCCCCATCGGATCCATCCCGGCCCGTCGATCGCCACACACCGGACTGGCCCGCGCCGGCGCGGTCGCCGCCCTCGCGATCGTCCTCGCCGGGTGCGGCTCGACCGGCACGCCGAGCGCGAGCAGCGCCGTCGCGGTGACGCCGACCCCGACCGCCCAGTCCACGCCGAGCGCGACCACTCAGCCGACGCCGACGCCGACCACCGCGCCCACGCCGATCGCGACACCCGAACCGACACCGACCCCGACGACCGCCCCGAGCGCGACGCCGGCCTTCGCCTGCACGAAGCTGCCCTACACGCGGCCCAACGACGTGCTGTCGGTCAGGGTCGCCGATGTCCGCGTCGGAACCCATCCCGGCTACGACCGGATGGTCTGGGAGTTCGTCAACGGCCGGTTCCCCGACATCGTGGTGCAGCGGGCCAAGCCGCCGTTCAAGCTCGACCCGAGCGACCTGCCGGTGACGATCGACGGGACCGCGTTCCTCAAGATCCATCTCACCCACGTCGCCGTGGAGACGGTTCCCGCGGACGCGGACGACATGACGCCGGGCTACCCGATGCTCCTCGAGCTGCGCCAGACGGCCGGCTACGAGGGCGACGCCACGTGGATCGCCGGGCTCTCCGGACCGGCCTGCGTCCGGGTCATGATCCTGAAGAACCCGGCGCGGCTCGTCGTGGACGTGACGCCCGCGGGCTGAGGGCGCCGGCCCCGGTCAGGACCGGATCGACCTGAGCCGCTCGACGATGGCGTCGCGACCGAGCGGCTCGGCGAACTCGACGTCGAGCAGCCGGTCCGGCCGGTGGAAGATCGTGACGTACTCGCGCTCGAGCGCGAGGCGGGTCGAGCCCGGTCCGAGGATCACCAGGCGGTCCTGGTCGCCGATCTCGTCGACCACCCGGGCGAGGTAGCTCGTGTCCGAGCGGCCTTCGGTGGTCTTCGCCGCGAGCTCCGACACGACGACGTCGTCGGCAATCGATCGCGCGACGATCGCATGGCGCTCGTCGACCCAGGCGACGGCGCTCGGTCGGGCGGTCGTGACGGTCGGCGTCTTGTGGGCACCGCGCATGGCGCTCACCTCCTCAGATCAGGCTAGGCGGGGCGGGGAGCGGCCACCACGGCCATCCGGCTCGGTTCACGGGCCGAAGGGCTCCCGGCGGTGTGACCTTCAGGCGTCCGTCCCGGCTGCCAGGGCGGCGGTCACCCGTGCCGCGGCGAACCCGGCGCCGAAGGCCTCGAGGTCGGCGGCCACGAGCTCGGGGTGGTGGTGGCCGACGAGCTCGACGAGGGCCTGCCGGACGACGTCGGGGCTGACGACCGGCCGACGAGCCACGAGTGCCCCGAGGGCCACGACGCTCACCAGCCGATCGTCGCCCGCCTGCGCGTGCGAGCGCGGTGCACGGGATCGTCACGGATCTCGACGTCCGTTCGCCGTGGCTCGGCCTCGATGAGCGACGCGTTGACGATGAGCAGGCCGCCCGGAGCGAGGAGCGGCTCGAACTTGGCCATCGACGGCGGGTTGAGCGCGATGACGCTGTCGGCGACGTCGACGATCGGCGAGCCGATCGGCCCGTCGGCCACGATCACCGTGCACGACGCGGTGCCACCCCGCATCTCCGGGCCGTACGACGGCATCCACGACACCTCGAGACCCTCGAGCACGCCGGCCTGGGCGAGCGACCTGGCCGGCGAACAGGAGGCCCTGGCCGCCGAACCCGCCGAAGATCGTGGCGTGGTTCATGCCGGGGTCTCCGTCGGCGTCGGGTCGCCGCGCGCGGAGCGCGGCCTTGAGCCGGTCGACGATCACGCCGAGCGGGTAGGTCTCGACGACGTCGCGGGCCACGTGGTCCATCGACTCGGCCGGCGTCATGCCCCAGCCGACCGGGCAGTTCGAGAGGATCTCGACGATCGTCAGCCCGCCACCGGCGAGCTGGATCTCGAAGGCCCGCTTGAGCATCGCCTTCGTCTTGCCCGATCGCGGCCGGATCGGCGATCGACCCGCGCGCCGCGTAGGACACCCCGGGCAGGATCGCCAGCATCTCGGTGATCGGGATCGGGTAGCCGGCCGTCCGGGCGTCGCGCCCGGTCGGGGTCGATGTCGTGCGCTGGCCGAGCAGCGTCGTCGGCGCCATCTGGCCGCCGGTCATCCCGTAGATCCCGTTGTTGACGAAGATGACGCTGAACCGCTCGCCGCGGGCCGCGGCGTGGACGATCTCGGCGGTCCCGATCGCCGCGAGGTCGCCGTCGCCCTGGTAGGTGAAGACGAACGCGTCGGGACGCACCCGGCGAACCCCGGTGGCGACCGCCGGCGCCCGGCCGTGGGGCGACTCGACGAAGTCGACCGTCGAGGTAGTCGTAGGCGAAGACGCTGCAGCCGACCGACGCCACCCCGATCGTCCGCGGCCCGAGCTGCAGCTCGTCGAGCAGCTCGGCGACCAGGCGATGGATGATTCCGTGGCCGCAGCCGGGGCAGTAGTGGGTCGACTGCTCGGCCAGCAGCGACGGCCGGCGATAGACGAGGCGGCGGGTCTCCGGGGCCGCGGTGGTCATGCCGGCGCTCCATTCCGGGCCGTGGCGGTCGCCACCCGACGCAGCACCTCCACGACCTCGCCCGGGGTCGGGACCATCCCGCCGGTCCGGCCGTGGAAGTAGACCGGGCAGGTGCTGCCGACGGCCAGCCGGACGTCCTCGACGAGCTGGCCGGCCGACAGCTCGACGACGACGATCGCCCGGAGCGCGGATCGCCGCCGCGGTCAGCGCCCCGGCGGGGAACGGCCACAGCGTGATCGGCCGGAACAGGCCGGCCCGCAGCCCGTCGTCGCGGGCGCGCTCGATCGCCGTCCGGGCCACCCGGGCGGCGGTACCGTAGGCGACGACCGCGATCTCGGCGTCGTCGAGCGACTCCTCGGCCCAGCGGACCTCGCGCTCGGCGATCGTCGCGTACTTCGCCTGGAGCCGCTGGTTGTGCGCCTCGAGGTCCTCGGGCTTGAGGTTCAGCGAGCGGAGCACGCGTGGCGGCCGGCCGTCGGCCCCCGAGAGGGCCCACTCGCTCGGGTCGTGGGCCGGCGTCCGGTAGCTCGGGACGACCGGCTCCATCGCCTGGCCCATGACGCCGTCGGCCAGGATCATCGTCGGCGTCCGGTAGCGCTCGGCGAGCTCGAAGGCGTCGGCGACGAGCGCGACCGCCTCGACGATCGAGGACGGGGCGAGCACCGGGACCCGGTAGTCGCCGTGGCCGTGGCCCTTGGTCGCCTGGAAGTAGTCGGACTGGGATGGCCCGATGCTGCCGAGGCCGGGGCCGCCGCGCATCACGTTGACGAGCACCACCGGGCAGCTCCGAGCCGGCCATGTAGCTCATGCCCTCGGCCATCAGGCTGATCCCTGGGCTCGACGACGAGACGAGGACGCGTGCCCCGCAGGCCGCCGCGCCGAGCGCCATGTTGATCGCGGCGAGCTCGCTCTCGGCCTGGACGAACACCCGCCCGAGCTCGGGCATCCGGCGAGCCATCCACTCGAGGAGCTCCGCCTGGGGCGTGATCGGATAGCCGAAGTAGGCGTCGCAGCCGGCCTGGATCGCCGCCTCCGCGATCGCCTCGTTGCCCTTCATCAGGACCGGCCGCGGCGGCGCGCTGGCCGGGGCCTCCGGTCCTGCCGCCGGGCGGGCGGGTCGGGTCGTGGGGGCGATCACGTCGAGCCTCCGGAGCGCGGCGCGGCGAACACGGTGAACACCGCGTCGGGGCAGATCCGGGCGCACAGCGCGCAGCTCGTGCAGGCGCGCGGCGTCGGTCAGCCGGATCGGGTGGTAGCCGAGCGGGTTCACGATGGTCGAATCGAGGGCCAGGCAGTGCTTGGGACAGGCCCGGATGCACAGCTCGCAACCCTTGCAGCGCTCGGCAGCGATCTCGAGCGGCTCGAATGCCGGGACGATCGGCGCCCCAGGTGTCGACCGGGGGACGGCCACGGCCATCGACCACCTCCGAAGCCAACCGTAGGTCGCGACCGCGACCTTCGGCAGTGCCGAATGGCGCCCCACGGCGGGCCGATCGGTCGAGGCCGGCGCCTCGGGCGGGCCATTGCGCCTGCCCTTTCCGCCAGATGGCGGATGGACAGACGACGGGCACCGGCAGACGCTCTTGCCAGGACGTTCGGATCGTCAAGGAGAACCATGGCAGTCGCAACGCTCCGGGACACCAACGGGCGGTCGGCCTTCGACGGCGAATCCCCCGAGGATGCCGCGGCAGGCCGAATCCATCGT
This sequence comes from uncultured Chloroflexia bacterium, assembly GCA_963708065.1. Classification (GTDB taxonomy): domain Bacteria; phylum Chloroflexota; class Limnocylindria; order Limnocylindrales; family CSP1-4; genus Chersky-267. The sequence continues at coordinate 684,000 of CAVPRZ010000004.1, read as the reverse complement.
TCACCGGCGCTCGAGGCGCCGAGGGGGCCGCTTCCGGTCTCCCACCGGGGCGCGGAGCTCCTCGCCGACCCGCTGCTCAACAAGGACACGGCGTTCGGCGAGGCGGAACGCGACGTCTTCGGGCTGCGGGGGCTCCTGCCGCCCCACGTCGCCACGATCGACGAGCAGGTCGCCCTCGAGCTCGAGCACGTCCGCCGCAAGTCCGACGACCTCGAGCAGTACATCGGCCTGGCGGCGCTTCACGACCGCAACGAGACCCTGTTCTACCGGCTCCTCGTGGAGAACATCGAGGAGTTCATGCCGGTCGTGTACACGCCGACGGTCGGCCGGGCCTGCCAGGAGTTCAGCCACATCCTCCGCCGGCCGCGCGGCGTCTGGATCACGCCCGCCGACATCGGCCGGATGGCCGACATGCTCGCCAGCGCCGGGGACGACGTACGGCTCATCGTCGTGACCGACAACGAGCGGATCCTGGGCCTCGGCGACCAGGGCGCCGGCGGGATGGCGATCCCGGTCGGCAAGCTCGCCCTCTACAGCGCCGGCGGCCGGGATCTACCCCGCCCGGACACTGGCCGTATCGCTCGACGTCGGGACCGACCGCGACGACCTGCTGGCGGACCCGCTCTACCTGGGGTATCGCGAACACCGTCTCCGGGGCGAAGCGTACGACGAGGTCCTCCAGGCGTTCGTCGAGGCGGTTCGGGCGGTCTTCCCGCTCGCGATCGTCCAGTGGGAGGACTTCAAGCAGCACAACGCGATCCGGATCCTCGGCCGCTTCCGGCACCGCCTGCCGAGCTTCAACGACGACATCCAGGGGACCGCGGCCGTGGTCCTCGGCGGCCTGCTGGCGGCTCGGCGCGAGGACGGCGGCCTGGCCAAAGACCGCTTCCTGTTCCTCGGCGCCGGCGCCGCCGCGCACGGGATCGCCGAGCTCCTCCAGAACGAGCTCCAGCGGGAAGGGCTCGACGAGCGGGCCAGCCGCGAAGCCATCGTCATGATGGACAGCCACGGGCTCGTCCACGCCGGGCGGACCGACCTCGATGCCGACAAGCTGCCGTTCGCGGTCGAACCCGGGAGGACGGCCGGGTGGGGTCTCGGTCCCGACGGCGTGGCGGACCCGGCGGCCGTCGCCGCCGCTTGCCACGCGACGGTCCTGATCGGCACGACGGGTCGGGCCGATGCGTTCGGCCCAGCGCTCGTTGGGGCGATCGCCGCCAACCACCCCCGACCGATCGTCCTGCCGCTGTCGAACCCGAGGAGTCGTGCCGAGGCGAGCCCCGAGGAGGTGCTCGGCTGGTCGGATGGGCGGGCGATCGTCGCGACGGGGAGCCCGTTCCCGCCGGTCGAGCGGGCGACCGGGACGACCGTCGTCGGCCAGGCCAACAACGTGTTCGTCTTCCCCGGCATCGGCCTGGGGGCGATCGTGGCCGAGGTCCGCGAGGTCACGACCGAGCTGTTCCTCGTCGCCGCGGCCGAGCTGGCGAGCCTGGTCTCGGCGGAGCGGCTGGCGATCGGCGCGATCTACCCGCCGGTGGCCGACCTGCGCGCGGTCACCCGGTCGATCGCGATCGCGGTCGTCCGACGCGCCCGCGACACCGGCTACGGCCGGCAGTACCGCGACGAGGAGATCGAGCCGGCGATCGATCGCGCGATCTGGTGGCCCGAGTACCTGCCGTTCGTGCCCCGCTGACGACCCATCGGCGGGCGACAGGTCGCTCGTCGGGGGCCGTGAGCTAGGGCTCCCTCACCACGAGCACGGCCGTCCCGTCGAGCTCGCCGGTTGCCAGGCGGCGGAGGGCCTCGTTCCCGTCGCCGAGCGGGAACGTCTCGATCTGGGTCCGGATCGGGATCGCGGCGGCGAGGTCGAGGAACTCACGGGCATCGGCCCGGGTGAAGTTCGCGACGCTTCGGATCGACCGCTCCCACCACAGCAGCTCGTACGGGAATTCGGGCACCCGATCGAGGTGGATCGCGTTGATCGCCACGGTCGCGCCCCGGTCGAGGTTGCGCAGGGCCGACACGACGACGTCTCCGGCGGGCGCGAAGGTCACCGCGGCGTCCAGCGGCGGGCTGGGCTCGTCGTAGCCGGCCGCGCTGACGGCGCCGAACGCCAGCGCGCGATCCCACTCGCGGGCCGACCGGGTCCGGACGTGGACCTCGCAGCCCCAGTGGCGGGCAACCTGGAGCGCGAGCAGGGCCGACGCGCCGAACCCGAACAGCCCGAGCCGGCCACCCGGCAGGATCCCGGACAGCTTCAGTGCCCGATAGCCGATGACTCCACCGCACAGGAGGGGAGCGGCCGCGAGGTCGTCGAACCCGTCGGGGAGCCGGTGCGCGAAGTCGGCCCGGACGGCGATCCGCGACGCGTAGCCGCCGTCACGGTCCCAGCCGCTGAACCGGGCGTCCGGGCACAGGTTCTCTCGCCCGCTCCGGCAGAACCGGCAGCGGCCGCAGGCGGAGCCGAGCCAGGCGACCCCGGCCCGGTCGCCCGGCTCCCAGCCGATGACACCGGCGCCGACCGCCTCGACCCGGCCGACGGCCTGGTGACCGGGCACGATCGGCAGGCGGCGAGCCGGGAGGTCGCCCTCGACGAGCTGGAGATCGGTCCGGCAGACCGCACAGGCGGAGACGGCCAGGACGAGCTCGCCCGGTCCGGGCGCGGGATCGTCGATCACGACGTCCTGCAGCGGTGCCTTCCCGATCGGGGCCGGGACCTGGAGCTGGAGCGCGCGCATCGGCTACAGCCTAGCCGGAGCGACCTCCCGCGACCGAATGGCCGCCCGGACGTGGAGGATGGCCGCCAGCGCCACGAGCGCGCTGGACCAGATCGGGATCGTCCGGGCGACGACATCCGGGAGGAAGATGTCGGAGACCGACCCGCTCCTCGCCCCGAGCCGCTCGGCGAGCGGCGTCAGCGGGCAGATGTGGTCGTTCAGCACGAAGACCGCCCCCTCGGCGGCCACGAGCGCGGCCGCGACGCCGACCGTCCGGTCACGCCGCCCGATCGCCCCGCTCACGACCAGCCACAGGATCGACGTCAGCTCGACGAAGAAGACCGCCGTATGGATGGCTCGGGTCGTGCCGAGCAGGAGCGACCTGCGGTCAGACGTCATGCGGCCACGCTAGCCCGCCGCCCAGGAGCGGCAAAGGGACATCCGGCCCACCGGCCGACGTCGGCGCAGCCCGTTCCGTCCCGGACGTGAGCCTCAGCGCGGTCCGGGTTCGGGACACCGCGCGTGTCGATCAGCCGAGGTCCCAGGCCGTCTCGATCGTGGGCGGCGCGAGCAGCGTCTGGAGCACGACGCAGTACCGCTCCGAGCGATCCTTGAGCCGCTCCAGGCGGTCAGCCGGGAGCGTGCCGGCGCCGTCCAGCCCGAAGCGCACCCGGATCGCCTCGAAGCCGACCGGGACCCCCGGCGTGCCGAGCGTTCCCCGCAGGTCGAGGTCCCCCTCAACGGTCACGGTCATGCCGAGCGCATCGAGACCCATGTTCGCGGCGACCATCTGGCAGGTGAGCTGGGCGCACGCCGCGAGCGCACCGAGCAGGAGGTCGCCCGAGCAGGCCGCGCTGCCCGACCCTCCGACGCCGGGGTGGGCGCCGGCGGCGTAGAGCGCCCGGCCGAGGTCGACCGAGCAGCTCATCGCCCCGTCCCCCACGATCCCGCTCGCCCGGAGGGTGACGCGGGCGGCCTCGGGCTGCTCGTCGTAGCGCTCCTTGATCGGACCCTGGATCTCGCGCAGGCTCATCGCTCCTCCTCGCTGGTCGGCCTGTGAGTGGCCGCTAGTACACACCCGGGATGAACCGCTTCGTCCGGGCACGGTAGGCCTCATAGCCAGGAAAGGCCGAGCTGAGCCAGGCCTCCTCACGGCGCGACTTCGCGTCGAACAGGATGGCGAGCAGGCCGACGAGGGCCAGCGTCACGAGCGATCCGGAGACGAGCGCCCAGCCGGCTCCGGCGAGCAGGATCCCGCTGTAGATCGGATGACGGACCCGGCGGAACGCTCCACCATCCACGAGCTCCGCACCGGTCATCGGCCGCGGGAACGGGCTCAGGCTGGCGCGCAGGTCCCACGCGGCGCGGAGGACGACGAGCCCGCCGGCAACGATCGCGCCGGCGCCCACGAGGCCGGCCAACGGGGAGGGGCCGGCCAGGGGCGACGGACCCGCCGGCCGTCCGGCGAGGGCCGCCAGCCCCGTCGCCCCGATGAGCGCGAAGAGGACGAGCTGGGCCACGACCCAGCCCTCGCCGCGCGGTCCGAGGGACGGCAGGCGCGAGGACATCGACCCTCCTTCACGTGTCCGACGACGACTCCACGAGGGTACGCCCGCCCGCCCCTCGCACGTGACGCTCGACATCGTCACCGGGGACCTGCGGCACTATCCTCGAGCGAGCCCCGGAGGCCACATTCGTCGCCAGGGCCGAACGGGCCAGCAGCGAGGAGATCTCATGACAGAGACCGCACGGTTCCAGCTCGGCGAGACGACGCTCGAGCTGCCGGTCGAGCACGGCACCGCCGGCCAGCCGGCGGTCAATGTCGGCAAGCTGCTGGCCGGCGCCGGGGTGACCACCCTGGACTATGGCTTCGCGAACACGGCGCCGACGAGGAGCGCCATCACCTTCCTCGACGGCGAGGCCGGGATCCTCCGCTACCGCGGCTACCCGATCGAGCAGCTCGCCGACCGGTCGAGCTTCCTCGAGGTCGCCTACCTCCTCATCCACGGCGAGCTCCCGACGGGCGGCCAGCTCTCGGGCTGGACCGACGACATCCGCCGCCACACCCTCCTCCACGAGGAGTTCAAGCGCATCTTCGACGGCTTCCCGAAGGACGCCCACCCGATGGCCATCCTGGCCTCGGCGGTCGCCGCCCTGTCCACGTTCTACCAGGCCGGCCTGGGCCTCGACGACCCCGAGGCCATCGAGCTGCAGACCATCCGGCTGCTGGCCAAGCTGCCGACGATCGCGGCATTCGCCTACAAGAAGTCGATCGGCCAGGCGTTCATCTACCCGGACAACGGGCTCGACTACGAGGCGAACTTCCTGCACATGATGTTCGCCGTCCCGTCCGAGCGGTACGTCGTCGATCCCGACGCGGCCGCGGCGCTCCGCACGCTCCTCATCCTCCATGCCGACCACGAGCAGAACTGCTCCACGTCGACGGTCCGGCTCGTCGGGTCGTCCCACGCCAACCTGTTCGTGTCGGTCTCGGCCGGGATCGCCGCGCTCTGGGGCCCGCTCCACGGCGGAGCCAACCAGGAGGTCCTGGAGATGCTCCAGGCCATCGCCGCCGACGGGGGCGCGGTGGGCAAGTGGGTCGACCGGGCCAAGGATCACGACGACCCGTTCCGGCTGATGGGCTTCGGACACCGGGTCTACCGGAACTACGACCCGCGCGCTCAGATCATCAAGAGCCAGGCCGACACGCTCCTGGCCAAGCTCGGCCACCGCGACGAGCTGCTCGACATCGCCCGCGAGCTCGAGGCGGTCGCCCTGAGCGACTCCTACTTCGTCGAGCGCAAGCTCTACCCGAACGTCGACTTCTACTCCGGGCCTGATCTACCGGGCCCTGGGCATCCCGATCGAGATGTTCACCGTGATGTTCGCCATCGGCCGGCTGCCCGGCTGGATCGCCCACTGGCGGGAGATGATGGCCGACCCGGAGACCCGGATCGGGCGGCCGCGCCAGCTCTACGTCGGTCCTCCCGAGCGGAGCTACGTCGCGATCTCGGAGCGCTGACCAGGCACTGCTGTCCGCGCCCCGCGTCCAGACCTGCACCTACAATGCGACCTCTGCTATCGGGCATCGAGCGGGTCATGGCCCGCGGTCGACCGATGGAGGCGCGGTGACGCCGGATCTGCCGAGCGGGACGCTCACCTTCCTGTTCAGCGACGTCGAGGGCAGTACCCGGCTGCTGACCTCGCTGGGCGATCGCTTCCCGGGTCTGCTCGAGGAGCATCAGCGCCTCATCCGCGCCTCGCTCGAGGCGAACCGGGGGATCGAGGTCTCCACCGAGGGCGACTCGTTCTTCGCCGTCTTCCGCGCGGCCTCGGACGCGGTCGCCGCCGCGGCCCGGATCCAGCGCGAGCTCGCGGCGCATCCGTGGCCACCGGGCGGCGAGTTCCGCGTCCGGATCGGGCTCCATAGCGGGCAGGCCGTCCTGGCGGGTGACGACTACGTCGGCATCGACATCAATCGCGCGGCCCGGATCGCCGACGCGGCCAACGGTGCCCAGGTGCTCCTCTCGGACGATACGCGCCAGGCGAGCGATGCCACTCCGTCGCCGGGATTGGCTTTCGTCGACCTCGGTCGGCACCGGCTCAGGGACGTCGGGGTCGTCCACCTCTGGGAGCTCATGATCGCGGGCCTCGAGACGCCACCGCGCCCACCTCGGACGCTCGAGGCACATCCCTCGAACCTGCCCATCGATGCCACCCCGCTGATCGATCGCAGCGTGGAGCTGGCCGCCCTCCTGGCGCTCGTCCGGGAGCAGGCGCTCGTCACGATCACCGGTCCGGGTGGGATCGGCAAGAGCCGGCTGGCGATCCAGGTCGCCCGGGACCTGCTGACCGAGTACCCGGATGGTGTCTACTACCTGGACCTCGCCCCGCTCGATCGGGTCGACACCGCAGCGACGGAGCTGGCTGCCGTCCTCGGGCTCCGCGTTGGGCCGACCGAGGAGCCGACGTCGGCCATCCTCGAGCACCTCCGCTCCCGACAGGCGCTCCTCGTCCTCGAGACGGCGGACCGGCTCGCTGGGGTCGGCGACCTGCTCGCTCGTCTGGCGGCGACGTGCCGCGCGCTCCGCGTCGTCGTCACGGCCCGTTCGCCCCTGCGGTTGCGCGCGGAGCGAACGCTCCCGGTCGAGCCGCTTGGCCTGCCGGGTGGCCGGTCGTCGCTCGCGGCAATCGCCGCGTCCCCGGCGGTCGACCTGTTCGTCTCGCGGGCGCGAGCCGTCGTCCCGAGCTTCGAGCTCACCGGGGACAATGCCGCTGCGGTGGCCGGGATCGTCCGGCGGGTCGACGGGCTGCCACTGGCCGTCGAGCTGGCCGCGGCCCGCGTCCGGCTCCTGTCGCCGACTGCCATCCTGGCTCGCCTCGAGCGCCGGCTGCCGCTCCTGAGCGGAGGGCTGGCCGACCTGCCCGAGCGCCAGCGGGCGCTTCGCGACACGATCGACTGGAGCTATCAGCTGCTCGATCGCGCGGAGCGGCGAATGCTCCAGCAGCTGTCCGTCTTCGCCGGTGGCTTCGACCTGGAGGCGATCGGGGCCGTCGTGGGCGAGGACGGCGCTGCCGAAGCGGTCGGCGGCGAGCTGGAGACGCTTTCCAGCCTTGTCGATCGGAGCCTGGTCGAGCGGGTCCAGGCCATCGACGGCACCTTCCGCCTGCTCGGCACGATCCGCGAGTTCGCCGCGGACGAGCTGGAGAAGAGCGGGGAGGCCGCGTCGACCCGTGAACGCCATGCCCGCTACTGGCTGGTCGTCGCCACGCGGCAGTCCGAGGCCCTGGACGGGGCCGGCGAGGCACTGGCGATGACCCGCTTGGAGGACGCCGCCGACGAGTTCCGCGCGGCGCTCCGCTGGACGCTCTCGACGGCGCCGGGCGCCGATCCGGATCACCTGGCGCTTCGACTGGCGTCGGCGCTCGGACGGTTCTGGTATCTGCACGGCCGGGTGCACGAGGGCGCCGAATGGCTGGACGCCGCGCTCGAGGCCGATCCCGACGCACCCGCCGAACTGCGGGCGACGGCGCTCCACTGGAGCGGCGTGATGGCCGACGAGCGACGCGAGAGCGGTCGGGCCACCGAGCGGTTCGAGGCGGCCCTCCGCCTCCTGCGCGAAGTCGACGACCGGTCGGCGATCGCCCGGGAGCTCAACAGTCTTGGCGTGGTTCACCGCAACGCCGGCGACCTCGACCGGGCCGAGCCGCTCCTGAAGGAGAGTCTCGACATGCGGCGCCGGCTCGGGGATCGAGGGGGCGTCGCCACCGTGCTGACCAATCTCGGGATCGTGGCGCTCGACCGGGACCGAGTCGACGACGCGCGGGCGATCCTGGAGGAAGCTGTCGAGCTCGACCGGGAACTCGGTAGCGTCGGTGGCGTCGCCTACTCGTCGAGCGCGCTGGCGACGGCGCTCCTCCGAGGCGGACGGCGGGCCGAGGCGCTGGAGCTCGTTCGCTCGGCACTCGACGTCTACGCCCGGTTGGGCGATGCCGACGGCGTGGCGGAGTGCCTCGAGCGGCTCGGCGAAGCCGACCAGGATTCCGATCCCGCCCGCGCCGCCATGCTGCTCTTCGCGGCCCGGGAGATCCGTGACCGCGAGCGTCTCGGGACCAGGCCCGTGGACCAGGGACGAGCCGATGCCATCTTCGCGGCGGTCGCGGCCGCCCTGACGCCGGACGAGCTGGCCCAGGCCGCCGCTCAGGCCCAGGCGATCGACATCGATGCCGCCGTCGCGTACGCAACCGCCGGGCTGGACGCCCAGGGCTGATCCCGGGCGCGCCGGCGGGCCAACACAGCCCCCGGCCGCCTACCCCGAGCGCTGCGCCGCCGGCTCGATCTCGGTGGGCCGGGCCATCAGCGGGCGTCGAGTCGCTCGAACGCCAGGTCGGTGGTCAGCTCGAGCGCCCCGCCCGGCTCGAGCATCGTGAGTCCGCCGGGCTCCCCGTTGCGCAGGCGACGGAGCGCCTGCGGAGCGTGCGTCTCGGGCTCGACCGCGATCGCCTCGACGTCGCTCGGGCTGGCCGCCACGACGTAGACGGTCGGCGCTGCGATCCGCATCGTCGCCCGGATCCCGAGGTCGGGCCAGCGGAGCTCGACGGCCGGCTGCGGCCACGTCCGCCCAGGCGGCGTCGAGGTCGTCGGCCATGACCCCGACCCGGCGCAGGTCGAACGGCCCTGCCACCGGCTCGGGCTGCGGCGTCGTCGCCGTGTTGTCCCGGAAGACCCGGTCGGCGCGGATCGCCACCTCGACCGGCCGGAGGAACCACGGGTGGAGCCCGAGCCCGGCCGGCATCGGATCCGCGGACCGGTTGACGAGGCGCTGCTCGAGCCGGACCGACCCGTGCTCGACCGCGACCCGCAGGCTCGTCTCGTAGGCCCACGGCCAGCCGTCGTCGCCGCCGCGGACCGCGAACGCTGCCGTCGCCCGCGACGCTCCCACGGCCGGAGGTAGACCTGGCCGTGGATCGCGCTGCCGTCCCGGAAGTTCGGCGCGAGGTCGATCGCCCGCTCGCCGAGCCGCTGCGGCCCGGCCTCGACCCGGTTGCACCAGGGGGCCATCACGTACGCCCCCCAGTGGAACGGGTCGCTGAGGTGGACCGCCGGGTCGGCCGGCGTCCGGACCAGGTCGTGGCCGAACGCGCGGAGGCGATGGATCCGGGCGCCCGCCTCGGGCAGGACGACCAGCTCGACCGTTCCGTCGGAGATCGTGACCTCGTCCACCGGCCTACCCAGCCAGGGTCATCGCCCGCTCCGGCCGGAGCAGGAACGGCGGCAGGTAGGCCGGGATGTTGGAGAAGGGCAGCACGTCCGGGTGGAGCTCGATCCCGAGCGCGTCGCGCATGAACCGGCGGCGGGCCTCGATCCGCCCCCAGGCGCCCGGGTAGGCGCGCCGCGAAGGCCTCGCGGAGGGGTCGGTCGGCGAGGGCGATCCCGTCCTCGATGTTCGTCGTGAAGTAGTCGCGTGCCGGTGGCCGGGATGATGTCGACCTGGAAGGCCATCCCGGAGCGCAGCTCGATCGTCGAGCCCGGCGAGATCGGCGAGTTCACCCACTCGTCGAGCTGGATCTGGTGGCCGGGGTTGAGGAAGATCCCGAAGAACGGGTCGCCGAGGCGGCGGTCGATGATCTCGTGGAGCGCCCCGCCGGTCTGGCCGATCCGGAGCGCCATGTACCACTCGGCGACGGCCTCGAAGTACGGACCGACGAGCCGCTCGACGTAGTCGCGCCGGTCCGCCGGCAGCTCGTCCGCGTCCTCGACCACGAAGCCGGCCCGGCAGTTGAGCGCGCCCCAGATCCCGAAGGCGACCGTGAACCGATCGCCTCGCTCGATCGGCCGGTCGCCGGGGCTGAGCAGCCCGAGCGTCGCCCGGGGGCCGCTGGTGAGCATGAGATGGCAGGACAGCGGCATCCCGTTCCAGTCGAGCAGGCGGACCGCCTCGCGCTCGGTCATGCCCGGTCGCAGCCCGAACAGCAGCCGTCGGACGCCGTTCGAGGTCTGGCACGCGGCGTGCTCGAGGACGGCCAGCTGGTCGACGCTCGTTGATCACGCGCAGCCCGTCGGCGGCGTCGATCAAGCAGGTCGGTGGCGTTCTCGACCGAGCCGCCGGGTCCGGTCAGCCGGCGGAGCTCGTCGACGAGGAACGCCGGGGCGTCGATCGCCGCCCGGTCGGCGTAGGTCTTCCAGCCGACGACGCCGACCCGGCTGCCCGGTCCGATCCCCTCGTCGGCGAGGAGCTCGGCCAGCGGTCGCGACCGGTCGCGCGGCTGGCTCGGCAGGCTGAGGTCCTGGAAGAGGACCCGGCGCATCGGGAGCGGCGCCGCGCCGGCCATCCCGTAGCACTCGTTCCCGACGAGGATCGCCGGTCGCTCGTCCTCGCCGACGACGAGCAGCGCCTCCTCGAAGCGCGGATCGAACCCGGTCAGGTAGGCCATGCCCGCGCTGTGCTCCCGGTCGGCGTACACCACCAGCCGGTCGTAGCCGCGCGGCGCCGGCCCGCTCCCGGAGCCGGTCGACGCGGGCCGGGTAGAGGGACGCGGGGATCTCCGGCCGGGCGTCCGGCATCCCGAAGTCCGGCAGGTCGATCGGGGCGAGCCGCGCCCGGGCCATCATCCGTTCCCTCCCGTCAGCCCGGTGGCACCGGCCACGGACGCGCCTCGGTGGCGCCCCGCTCGATGTCGACGAACTGGTTGGCCTTGACCGAGAGCCACGGACCCATCTCGCCGTCCGGCCACTGGACGCGGACCTGGGCGTCGCTCGCCGGGCCGAGGCCGAAGTGGACCCAGCCGAGCTGGCCCGCCGATGTGGCCGCCGCCGACGGTCAGCTCGCGGCGCTGGGTGACGTCGCCGACCTTGACCTCGACCCAGGCGCCGATCGCATCCCGGTTCGGGCCCGGCTCGCTGAGCCGGAGACGCCAGCCAGTTGCCCATCGGCGCCGGCTTGCGCGGCGTCGCCGCGCCCGACGTTGCGCCAGACCTTGACCGGGGCGCCGAGGTTCAGCTCCACGAGGTCGAGCAGACCGTCGAGGTTGAAGTCGGCGAGCGCGGCGCCGCGGCCACGGTCGAAGCTGACGATGCCGGCCGCCTCCGCGCCCTCGACGAAGGTGCCGTCCGGCTGGCCGAGGAACAGGTTGCTCGGGTCCCTGCGTCGCGTAGTCGGGCACCGCGCTGACGTTGCCCTTGGACACGAACAGGTCGACGAACCCGTCGTTGTTGACGTCCTGGAACTCGGGGTGCCAGGCGGTCGAGGGCAGGACGTCGCCGCCGGTGAACGGTCGTGCCGCGGTCACCCCGCGCTTGAGGGCGATGTCGCGGTAGGTCGGCTGGTCGGGCCCGACGGTCAGCGTCTGGAGCTTGTTGTCGCCCTGGCTGGTGAGGAAGACGTCGGGATAGCCGTCGCCGGTCACGTCGTAGCTCGCGATCCCCATGCCCCAGATCTGCATCGCCACCCAGCCGTCGGCGTCGGTGTACAGGCGGGGCGGCTCGCCGGTCGCGACGCGCCACAGCTGGTCCTCGCCGTCCACGTAGTAGTGCCGGTCGTTGGTGACCCGGAGGTCGCGCCGCCCGGAGCGGTCCCAGTCGCTGAACAGCATCGACAGGGTGCAGTAGCCCGGGCGTGAGCGGGATCGCCGGAGCGTAGGCGGTCCCGCCGGCGTTCGGCCGGACGAGGGCGTTGTCGGCACATTCGGTCGACGGCTTGCCCGACGGATCGAGCGCCACGTAGTTGCCGAAGGCCAGGGTCGGCAGCGCCGCCGAGCCCTCCCACGTGGCGCTGAAGGCGGTCGTCCACTCGTTGCCGCCGTCGAACCCCCAGGCCTCGTTGGCGCGCTCGAAGCGGCAGTCCCCGAGGCCACGAAGGAGCTCGTTCTCGCCGACCCGGAGGACCGCGAGGTCGACCTTGCCGTCACCGTCGACGTCGAGCGGGTAGGCGCCGGTGACGCCGGTCAGGTCGGTGACCGGGTCGGCGAGCGGGGTGAAGCGCAGGGCGCCGCCGGTCGGGCTGTCGTTGCGGTAGAGCGCGGCCGGATTGCTCCCGCCGGCCAGGTAGAGGTCCGGCCGACCGTCGTCGTTGCAGTCGAAGACCGCGACGCCGCCACCGACGAAGAACGTCGACCCGCCGTCGTAGGTGTGGTCGACCCCGGCGGTCGCCGTCTCGTCGACGTAGTGCGGCGCCGGCCGCGCCGACGCCGAGCCGCCTACGACGCCCAGCACGACGACGCCGACGATCGCCGACCCGATCACGACGACGATCGCGAGGCCGGCGACGAGGCCCACCGATCTCCGGCTCACGGGATCACCGGTTCGCCGATCCCTCGTGCGCCGCGACGCCGCCCGTCATCCGCCGACCTGGCCGGCGTAGTAGAGCTGCGCCCGGGCCCAGGCGGCCTGGCCGCAGACCGAACCGATCCTGCGGCCCGTGAAGTCGTCGGCCTGGACATGGATCCCGCCGTAGAGCCGTGACTGGCCGGCCTGATCGGAGGCGTCGTAATAGGTCGCCCATTCGAGCGGGATGTCCGTCGTCGGACCCTTCTCGAACTTGAGCGAGCCCGCGGGGATCGTGTAGCCGCTGATCCCGCCCGGGAAGTACTCGCTGCCGGTGAAGGCGGTCATGACCTCGGCGGCGGCCCGGCTGAACGTGCTGTGTCCGGAGATGTAGCCCTGGAAGGCCGGTGTCACGAACGTCGGGAGCTGGTAGGGGACCCAGGTCGTGCCCAGGATCCAGCCGACACCGCCGATCTGGGTCTTGGGGTCCTTCGGGTTGCCGGCCCAGGCCCTGATCGCGATCTCGCCCTCGTGGCCGGCGAGCGAGGCCATCGGCGCGCCGGCGGCCGTGTCGGCCTTCGTGATCAGCGCGATCAACCCGGGGACGAGCGGGAGGCCCTCCTTGTCGTACGAGGGCAGCTTGGGATCGCTCGACTGGCCGAGCGAGGCCATGTAGCGGATCATCGAGATCGGGCGGGTCCCGTCGTAGTCGCCCTTCAGCCCCCAGGCGGCGACCGCGGCATCGTGGACGGCCCCGTTGAGGGCCAGGTAGAGCTTCACGTCCCACTGGAGGCGGTCGACGACGTCGCCGCTGGCACCGATCCGCAGGTTCGGCGAGAGCTCGTCGGACACCAGGTTGGCGAGGACGTTCCAGTGGCCGGGCGGGGTCTCGGACTTGGGTCCGTCCGCCCAGAACTCGGCCATCACCCGGAGGAAGTCGCCCTCGTTGACGACGTCCGAGGGATACGGCTGACCGGTCGCCGGGTTGACGGGGTGGCCGTGACCGTCGTTCGAGCCGAGCGGGTTGTTGCCGCGCGCGCCGGGGGAGATGTCGATCGTGAGGCCCTCGGTCGGGTCGAGCAGGCTGCTGTCGCGGATGATCTCGACCGCCTGGTCCTTGAAGGCCTGGTCGGTCACGGGGTCACCGAGGCGGGGCTGCGGTCCCGGGTCGATCGGGACGCCGGCCGCGCCGCCGGCCGGGATCGCGAACGTGGTGACGTGGCCCCAGTGTGGCCCGACGGCCTGCTGGACCCCGTTGGTCACCGGGATCCCGTTCTGCGAGATCATGTGCTCGATCTGGAGTGGCTGCCAGCGGTTGGGGTCGGTCATCGTGATCGTGTCCGAGGCCACGACGAGCGGTGGGTTGACCGGCTTGTAGTCGGTGGCCGCGTAGCCACCGGCCTCGTTCGAGCCGTCGGTCTTGCCGAAAGCGAGGACCGCCGCCGCGATCCGGTTGCCGACCGCGGCGGGCGCGCTGCCGTCGGTCGTCGTCACGTCGAGCGGGTAGCACAGCGAGTCCATCACGTCGCTGAACTCCGACAGGGATTCCTCGGCGCCGACCGCCTTGATGAACCGGGCCGAGAGGACCCGGTACGCGGCGTAGCTGATCGCCTCGTTCCGGGCCGCGGTCACGTTCGACGCGCTGTTCTTCTCCTTGACGATGTAGCCGGACGCATGCGGGTCGTAGGTCGCCCAGGCGTCCCACATCGCGACCGAGGTGTGGAACAGGTTCCGGGCATGGACCGGTGGGTTGGGCAGGGCGCGCCGGATCGCGTCGAGGAGCGCCTCGTCCCAGCGACGGGCGACCGACCATTCGGGATGGCTGGCGGCCGGCGGGCAGGCCGGCTCCTGGGACCACGGGCGGACCACGATGAGGCCGGCGGCCACGATGACCACCCCGAGGAGCCCGGCCAGGGCGATCATCCGGGTCGAGCGGCGCTTCGGCATGTCTCCTCCTCCCGGATCGCGGTCGGCGCCACCCGTTCGCGGCCGCGTCCGATGCTCAGCCGGTCGGCAGCCCCGCGTTCAGGCGGGCGGTGCGATCGAGCTCGACGAGCGTCGCGATGTTACCCCGGCTCGACCGGAGATCGATTCGGGGGCGGGTCCCGTCGAGGATCGCGGCCGTCAGGTCCTCGACCTCGAGGTGGTACTGGTCGACCGCCGGGACGTCGAGCCGGGTCGCCTCGCGGCCGCGCCACACGACCAGCGACGGCGGCGGGCCGTCCGGCGCCGGCAGGAACGGGCTGTCGAGGACAAGGGTGGCCTCCTGGCCGACGATCTCGATCCGCTCCCGATCCGGGGCGGCGAAGCCGCTGTCGAACTGGGCGAGCAGGCCGCCCGGGAAGTGGAGCTGACCGACGAACGTCCGATCCACGCCCCGCTCGTCGAACCGGGCGAAGGCGGCGACCCGGTCGGGCTCCTCGCCGGCGACCCAGCGGGCCAGGCTGACCGGGTAGCAGCCGACGTCCCACAGCGAGCCGCCGCCCATCGACGGGTCGACCCGCGGGTCGGCGGGGTAGGTCAGGAAGAACGAGAAGGTCCCGTCGACCAGCTCGAGCGGCCCGAGGTCGCCGGCGCGGGCGATCTCCACGGCGCGAACGATCTGGGGGTGGTGGAGGTACATGAACGCCTCGACGGCGATCCGGCCGGCGCGATCGGCGGCGGCGATGATCCGATCGACCTCGTCGACGGTCAGGGCGAGCGGCTTCTCGCACAGGACGTGCTTGCCGGCTTCGAGCGCCCGGATCGTCCACTCGGCATGGAGCGAGTTCGGCAGCGAGACGTACACGACGTCGACGTCGGCCGCCTGCGAGCAGCTCGTCGAACGAGCCGTACGACGTCGGCACCCCGTGGGTCCGGGCGAACGCCGCGCTGCGCTCGGGGTCACGGCCGGCGACGGCGACCAGCTCGCCCCGCGGAGTCTGGGAGAGGGCCCGGACGAGCCGCGGCGCGATGCGGCCAGGTCCCAGGATGCCCCAGCGAAGGGAGGTCATGCCCGGGTGTCGCGTCCGTTCAGAGCGCTGCCTCCACCCTCGATCGACCGTCCGGGCGACGCTCGCGGCTTGACACCGCCGGGGTCATGTAAGAGGCTATCACAAACATTTGAAAGAGAGGAACACAAATCCTCGTGGTTCTTGAGCTCGGCCAGCGCAGCGAGACCGTCCGGCGCGCGAACCTCAGTGCCATCGTCCGCGAGCTCCACGAGCGTGGCCCCCTGTCGCGCTCGGAGCTGGTCGCACGGACCGGGCTCACCAGGAGCGCCATCCGCGGGCTGATCGTCGAGCTCGTCGCGGCCGGGCTCGTGTCCGAGGTCCGGGCCACACCGCTCGGGACGCCCGGCCGGCCGTCTCCGCTCGTCCGTCCGAACTCGGGAGACGCGGTCGTCCTGGCCCTCGAGATCGCGGTCGACTCGCTGGCGGTGGGGCTCGTCGGTCTTGGCGGTGACCTCCTCGAGGTGGTCCGGGTGGACCGTCCCCAGGGTCACACGTCGATCGACCAGATCGTCGCCGACCTGGCCGACCTGGCGAGCCTCGTCCGCGTCCGCCGACCGGACGTCGAGCCCCTCGTCGGGATCGGCGTCGCGATCGTGGGTCTCGTCCGCCGCGTCGACGGCTGCGTCGCGATGGCGCCCAACCTCGGCTGGAAGGATGTGCCGCTCGGCGAGCGTCTGGCCCAGGTCCTTAGCGCGACGGCGCCCATCACGGTGGCCAACGATGCCGACCTCGGCGCCCTGGCCGAGGTCCGTCGCGGGGCCGCCAGGGGTGCCGACAACGTCCTGTTCATCTCGGGCGAGGTGGGTGTCGGCGGTGGTCTCGTCGTCGACGGCAAGCCGATGACCGGCGTCGCCGGCTACGCCGGGGAGGTCGGCCACATCCCGGTGAACCCGACCGGCAGCCCGTGTCATTGCGGCTCGGTCGGCTGTTGGGAGACCGAGATCGGCGCACACGCCCTGCTCCGCCGCGCCGGCCATGCTGCCGACGGTGGCCGGGCGGAGGTCGATGCAGTGCTGCGCGAGGCGGAGGCCGGCCTGCCTACGGCGCTCGCGGCGCTCGACGAGGTCGGCCGCTGGGTCGGTTTCGGGCTGGCCGGGCTGGTCAACGTCTTCAACCCGCAGCTCATCGTCCTGGGAGGGCTGCTCGGCCGGATCCATCCCTACGTCGGCGATGTCGTCGAGCGTGAGCTCGACCGGCTCACGCTGCCGGCCCCCCGCCGGCTCGTCCGGGTCGTCCCGGCCTCGCTCGGGACGAACGCGCCCCTGCTCGGGGCCGCCGAGCTCGCCTTCGAGCCGCTGCTGGCCGACCCGGCCGCCTGGGCCGGCTCGCGCAACGCCCTGTCCGAGCTGGAGAGCGCCTCATGATCGACCGTCCAATCGTCGCCCGTGATCACCCGCTGATTGCGGCGCCTAGGCGCCTGCCGCGCGGATGCGTCATGCTGCGTCCCTTCGCGCCGATCCAATCCGACCACGAAACGCTCTGAGGAGGGTGGTAGCCTAGCGCGGAGAAGGAATGTGTCCGAGTGACAAGCAAGGCAACAGGAGGAGGAGCAAGCATGCTCAATCGCAGACTGGCGACGCTCGTTGCGTCCGCCGTCATCGTTCTGGCGGCGTGTTCGAGTACCGGGGCCACCACGGCTCCGACGACCGCGCCGACCACGGCCCCCACGACCGCACCCGCAAGCGCACCGGGGTCCGCCGCCGCAGGCGCCTGCAAGGTTGGCGTCTCGTGGAACAACTACCAGGAGGAGCGCTGGGCCAAGTGGGATGAGCCCGCGATCAAGGCGGCCCTCACGGCCGGCGGCGCGGAGTACATCTCGAACGACGCCAAGTCGTCCGCCGAGACCCAGGCCTCCAACGTGGAGACCCTGATCTCGCAGGGCGCGAACGTCGTGATCATCCTGGCCCAGGACGGGACGGCCATCAAGCCGTCGGTCGCAGCCGCCACCGCGGCCGGCGTGCCGGTCATCGCCTACGACCGCCTGATCGAAGATCCGACCTCGCTGTACATCACCTTCGACAACAAGCTCGTCGGCAAGCTCGAGGCCGAGGCGCTGCTCAAGGCCAAGAACAGCGGCAACTTTGTCGTCATCAAGGGTAACAAGGCTGACGCCAACGCCGACTTCCTCCGCGACGGCATGGTTGAGGCCGGCGTACCGGCCGTGGGCGCCTCGACCGACGCGCTCAAGAATGTCGGCGAGACCTACACCGACAACTGGGATCCGGCCAAGGCCCAGACCGAGATGGAGCAGTTCCTGACGGCCAACGACAACAAGATCGACATCGCCTTCGTCGAGAACGACGGCATGGCCGGCGGCGTCGTCGCCGCCCTCCAGGCCCAGGGTCTCGCGGGCAAGGTGCCGGTGTCCGGCCAGGACGGCGACGCGGCCGCCCTCAACCGGGTCGCGCTCGGCACGCAGACCGTCGACGTCTGGAAGGACGCCCGACTCCTCGGCAAGGCCGCCGGCGAGGCCGCCGTGCAGCTGTGCGCCAACAAGGACATCAAGTCCGTCTCCGGCGTGGTTCAGTTCAAGAGCCCCGGCGGGAACGACATGACCTCGATCTTCCTGACCCCGCAGGCGATCACCAAGGACACCCTCAACGTGGTCCTCGATGCCGGCTGGATCACCAAGGACAAGCTCTGCCAGGGCGTGACGGATACGTCCGTCACCGCCTGCCAGTAAGCGAGTCGCACACGAGTCGCAGACTCGATTAGCCACGCGCCCTGCGCCGCGGGTCACCCGCGACGCAGGGCGCGTCCCAGTACCCTGAGCACCTCAGCGAGGGGCCACGATGACTGAGGCATCCACCGTCCCGCAGAAGGTCGTCCCCGAGCAGCGACCGCGCTCGGTGCGCTCGTTGCTCATCTCGACCGAGATCGATACCCGCCTGCTCGGGATGGTCGCCGCGCTGGCCATCATCTGGATCGGCTTCAACGTCATCTCGGGTGGCCTCTTCCTGACCCCCCGGAACCTGTGGAACCTGTCGGTCCAGAGCGCGTCGGTCGCGATCATGGCGACCGGCATGGTCCTGATCATCGTGTCGCGCAACATCGACCTGTCGGTCGGATCCATCCTCGGACTGACCGGGATGACGATGGCGATGGTCCAGGCCGAGTGGATCCCGTCGACATTGGGTCTGGGTCTCCATGAGCCCTACACCTGGATCATCGCGCTCCTCGTCGGCGTCGCCCTCGGCGCCGCGATCGGGGCGTTCCAGGGCTCGATCGTCGCCTACATCGGCGTGCCGTCGTTCATCGTCACCCTCGGCGGGCTGCTGGTCTGGCGCGGCCTCGTCTTCGAGGAAGCCTCGGGTCGGACGATCGCCCCGATGGACCCAACGTTCGCGCTGCTCGGTGGCGGCCCGACCGGCTCCATCGGCGACGCGGCCAGCTGGATCATCGGCATCCTCGGCTGCCTGGGCATCGTCTACACCCTGTTCTCCAGCCGGCGGCGCCGCCGCAAGTACGACTTCCCCGTGCGCCCGATGTGGGCCGAGGTTTCGCTCGCCGTCCTTGGCTGCGCCGCCATCCTCGGCGCGGTGTGGGTGGCCAACAACTACTTCTGGCCCGAGCAGCTGGCGAAGCAGTACAACAAGCCGTTGAACACGGCGGTCGGGATCGCCAACCCGGTCCTCCTCGGGATCGGGGTCGCCGTCGTCATGACCATCCTCGCCACCCGGCGCCGCTTCGGTCGGTACGTGTTCGCGATCGGCGGCAATCCTGAGGCTGCCGAGCTGGGCGGCATCAACACCCGCCGGACGATCATGCTCACGTTCGCCCTGATGGGCATGCTCGCGGCGATCAGCGCGGCGATCCAGTCGGCCCGCCTGAACGCCGCGGTGACGAGCCTCGGGACCCAGGCCGAGCTCGACGTCATCGCGGCGGCGGTCATCGGCGGGACCTCGTTCGCCGGCGGCATCGGGACGATCCCCGGGGCTGTCCTCGGAGCCGTGGTCATGCAGTCGCTCCGGTCGGGCATGGTCCTGCTCAAGGTCGACTCGCCGATCCAGGACATCGTGGTCGGCGCCGTCCTGGTGTTCGCCGTCGGCCTCGACACCGCCCTGCGCCGGCGGGCGAGCTGAAGGCCCGGGAGGATCGATCATGACCGTGACCGAAACCCCGCCGCTCGTCGAGCTCCGCGACATCGAGGTGTCGTTCGGCGGCGTTCACGCCGTCCAGGACGCGACGGTCGATCTCCATGTCGGTGAGGTCGTCGGGCTCGTCGGCGGCAACGGAGCCGGCAAGACCACGCTGATGCGGACGCTGTCGGGTGCCCATCCGCCGGATTCCGGGACGATCCTCATCGAAGGCAAGCCGGTCACGATCTCCAACCCGCGCGACGCCAAGAGCGTGGGCATCGAGACGATCTACCAGACGCTGGCCCTGGCCGACAACATCGATGCGACCGGGAACGTGTTCCTCGGTCGCGAGCTGACCAGCCGGATGGGGTCGCTCAACGACGCCGCGATGGAGTCTGCGACCCGCAAGGTGATCGGCCGGCTCAACCCGAACTTCAAGAACTTCAAGTCGCCGGTGAAGTCGCTCTCCGGCGGGCAGCGCCAGTCGGTCGCGATCGCGAGGGCGATCCACTTCAACGCCCGGATCCTGATCATGGACGAGCCGACGGCCGCCCTCGGGCCGGCCGAGACGGCCCAGGTCCGCGACCTGATCAAGCAGCTCAAGGACGAAGGCATCGGGATCTTCCTGATCAGCCACGACATCCACGACGTCTTCGACCTGTCGGATCGGATCAGCGTGATGTACCACGGCAGGATCGTCGACACGGTCAACAAGGGATCGGTGACCCCGGACGACGTCCTGGGCATGATCATCCTCGGCAAGAAGCCCGAGGAGGTCACCCAGAAGGAGCTGGAGCACCTCGAGCTTCGCGCCTGACGGTCATCGCCGGCTCGCGGCCTAGAGGCGAGGGAACAGCGGCGCGAGGGCCGGATAGAGGTCGCGGTAGATCGCGTGGACCTCGGCGTAGCGCCCGGCATCGGCGCCCGGCGCAGCGACCGGTGTCGCGCTGACCAGCGCCGCCGTCGCCGCCTCGACGCTCGGGAACCAGCCCGCGCCGACGGCGGCCAGGAGGCCCGCCCCGTAGGCCGCCCCCTCGGTCGTGTCGACCGTCGCAATCTCGGCGCCGAGCACGTCGGCCAGGATCTGGCGCCACAGGACGCTTGCCGTCCCGCCGCCCGAGGCGCGGATCTGGTCGGGCGCGGGCATCCCGGCCTCGACCATGAGATCGAGGCCGTCGCGCAGGCCGAAGGCGACGCCCTCGAGGACGGCCCGGGTCAGGTGGCGCCGGTCGTGGCGCAGGGTCAGCCCGACGAACGCGCCACGAGCCAGCGGGTCGGGGTGCGGGCTCCGCTCACCGGACAGGTAGGGGAGGAAGAGCAGCCCGTCGCTCCCGGCCGGGACCTCGGCTGCCGGCGCGACCAGGTCGCCGAACTCCACGCCCGGGGCCAGCGTGTCGCGGAACCAGCGCAGGCTGCCGGCCGCCGACAGCATCACCGACATCATGTGCCAGCGCCCGGGCACGGCGTGGCAGAACGCGTGGACGCGGCCGTGCGGCTCGTAGAGCGGCCGGTCGGTCGTGGCGAACACGACGCCAGATGTCCCGAGGGACAGGGCCACGGTGCCCGTCGCCACGGCACCGACCCCGACGGCGTTCGCCGACTGGTCGCCGCCCCCGGCCACGACCGGCGTCCCGGCGCGCAGGCCGGTGGCCGCCGCCGCCTCGGCCGTGACCGTCCCCGTCTTCTCCGGGCCCTCGCGGGTCGACGGCATCCAGGCCGGGTCGATCCCGAGCGCGGCCAGGACCTCGGCCGACCAGTCCCGGGCGGCCAGGTCGAACAGGATCGTCCCCGAGCCGTCGGCCTTGTCGAGGGCGTACTCGCCGGTGAGCCGGAGCCGGACGAAGTCCTTGGGCAGCAGCACGTGGGCGACCCGCCGCCAGACGTCCGGCTCGTGGTCGCGGACCCAGACGAGCTTCGGCGCGGTGAACCCGGTCAGGGCGTCGTTGCCGGTGATCTCGACGAGCCGGTCGGGGCCCAGCGCACGGCGGATCGCGTCGCACTCGGCGCCCGTCCGCTGGTCGTTCCACAGGATCGCCGGGCGGAGGACGTCGCCCCCTGCGCCGAGCAGGACGGCCCCGTGCATCTGGCCGGTCAGCCCGACGGCATCGACGTCGCCGGCGACCACGCCGGTCGACCCGAGGACCGACCGGATCGCCGTAACGGCGCCGTCCCACCAGAGGCCTGGCTCCTGCTCGCTCCAGAGAGGGTGGGGAACCTCGAACTCGTACTCGGACACGCCGACCCCGCGGACGGCCCCGGTCTCGTCGATCAGGATCGCCTTCGTCGCGGTGGTCGAGACGTCGATCCCGAGGACGAAGCCCACGGGATCAGCGACCGGCGCCGGTCTTCACCCGTGCCGGGTCGGTCGCCCAGGTCGAACGATTGACGATGTTCTCGAGTCGCTCCTGCTGACCGGAGACCGGCCGCGGATCGATCTCTCCGGTCACGACCCGGGCGCCGAGCGTCTCGAGGCTCTCCGTCCCGTCCAGGATGGCCGTCCCGAATGCGCTGTCCCAGCCCGCATAGCGCTCGGCCTTGAGCTCGGCCAGCTCGTTCCGTTCGACCAGGTCCGCGGCAACGAGGAGCGCCTGGGCGAGCGCGTCCATGGCGCCGATGTGGGCGTGGAACAGGTCGGTCCGGTTCGTGCTCTGGCGGCGCAGCTTCGCATCGAAGTTGAAGCCGCCCGGAGCGATGCCGCCGTGCCGCAGGATCTCGTACAGCGGGAGGGCGAGATCGTCGACCGAGTTGGGGAACTGGTCGGTGTCCCAGCCGTTCTGCGGGTCGCCGCGGTTCGCGTCGATGCTGCCGAGGATCCCGTCGGCGATCGCGGCGGCAACCTCGTGATGGAAGCTGTGCCCCGCCAGCGTGGCGTGGTTCGCCTCGATGTTGACCCGGTACTCGTTCTCGAGCCCGTGGCTGACGAGGAAGCCGAAGACGGTCGAGACGTCGAAGTCGTACTGGTGCTTGGTCGGCTCCATCGGCTTGGGCTCGATCAGGAGCTGGCCCGTGAAGCCGATCTTGTGCTTGTGCTCCGCGACGAGATGCAGGAACCGCGCGAGCTGGGCGCCCTCGCGCGCCAGGTCGGTGTTGAGCAGCGTGTCGTAGCCCTCGCGGCCGCCCCACAGCACGTAGTTCTCGCCGCCGAGCCGGAGGGTGACCTCGAGCATGTGCTTGACCTGGGCGGCGGCGTAGGCGAACACCTCTGGATCGGGGTTGGTGGCGGCCCCGGCCTGGTAGCGCGGATGGGTGAACAGGTTTGCCGTGCCCCACAGCAATCGGACGCCGGTCCGGTCCTGGTAGCCGGCGGCATCGTCGGCCAGGGCGTCGAGATTCGAGCGGAACTCGGCGAAGCTGCCGCCCTCCGGGGCGACGTCGCGGTCGTGGAAGCAGTAGTAGGGGAGCCCGATCTTCGAGAAGAACTCGAAGGCGACGGCCATCTTCTGGCGCGCCGCGTCCATCGGGTCGCCCGCGCCGGTCAGCCACGGCCGATCGAGCGTCCCGATCCCGAACATGTCCACGCCGGCCCACGCGAACGAGTGCCAGAAGCAGACGCCCGGACGAAGGTGGTCGACCATCCGCTTGCCGAGGACCAACCGGTCCGGCTCATAGACCCTGAAGCTGAGCGGATCGGTCGAATCGAGCCCGCCGAACGGGACCGGTCCCGCTACGTCGGAGAAGAAGTCACCGCCCACGACGATCCTCCTCTGCCCGCCCCGACCCGGGTGATCGCATGACTGTCGCGACCGCCGATCGCCGATCTGGCCCACGAGCCCCGCGGGTATTTGTGCGAGAGTAGCACAAACAGGTCCCGCGAGACTGCCCGAATGATGGCATTTGCCCGACGTCCGGGCCGGGCCGTGCTGCCGGGGGGCCAGGTC
Organism: uncultured Chloroflexia bacterium; assembly: GCA_963708065.1. Taxonomy (GTDB): domain Bacteria; phylum Chloroflexota; class Limnocylindria; order Limnocylindrales; family CSP1-4; genus Chersky-267. The sequence goes on along the minus strand of CAVPRZ010000004.1, from coordinate 660,573 downwards.
GACCGTCCGTTCGGGACCTCCCGCCATGGCCCCCCGCCGGCCGTCCGGTGATGCTGAGGTCGAACGCCGCGCTTCGGGAGGCCGTCATGTCGGAGAAGACCGTCACCGCCCGGCTCGAGGGATCGGGCCTGCGCCTGGTCGCCACGACCGGCAGCGGACACCGGATCGTCATGGATGACGCCGCCGGCGATGCCGGGCCGAGACCCGCTGAGCTGCTCGTCGTCGCCCAGGCCGGCTGCACCGCGATGGACGTCGTCTCCATCCTGCGCAAGAAGCGCCAGCCGTTCAACCGGTACGAGGTCCGGGTGGTGGGCGAGCAGCGCGACGAGCCCGCGCCCCAGGTGTTCGAACGGATCCGGATCATCCATGTCGTCGAGGGCGACGTCGACGTCGAGGCCGTCCGGCGGGCGATCGAGCTGTCCGCGACGAGGTACTGCACCGTCACCGCCAACCTCGCGTCGGGAGTCGCCGAGGTTCACCACGCCTATGTCGTGCGGGACGGGGCGGGCGAGGAGCACTACGGCGAGGTCGCGGTCACGGGGCCGAACGAGCACCCGGACGCCCTCGGACAACGCGCCCGGTCCGTCGGCCGCTGAGGCCCACCGCGGTCTGGGCCGGACCGCCGACGGCGATCGGGTCGTTCGGCTCTGGCAGCGGGCGCGAGGGAAGGCGACACTCATGGGTTGGGACCGACCGGCAGGGGCCGGCGTCGCCGGCGTGCCGGATCGGCGCCTGCAGGAGGTGCGCCCATGACGCTCATTCGTCGTCCGGCGCCGCTGGCCGAGCTCGTCTCGCTCCGCGACGCCATGGACCGGCTGTTCGACGAGCGGTTCTTCCATCCACTCTGGACAAGCGAAGGCGAGCGGGCCGTGGTGCCAGCGCTCGACCTCTACACGACGTCCGACGCCGTGATCGCCCGCGTGGCGCTGCCCGGTGTCAAGCCCGGTGACGTCGACATCACCGTCACCGACGACCTGGTTACGGTCACCGGCACGTTCAAGGAAGAGACCGAGACGACCGGGGCCGGCTATCTCCACAAGGAGCTGAGCCGCGGGTCGTTCACCCGGAGCTTCACGACCCCGACCACGATCAAGGCGGCCGACGCGAAGGCGACGTTCGCCGACGGTCTGCTGACGCTGACGCTGCCGAAGACCGAGCAGGCCAAGCCGACGCACGTGAAGATCCAGGCCACCTGATCCCGGCGAGCGTCCCGGATCCGAGGCTTTCCGACGACCCGCCCGACGTGAGGTGCCGGCGGGTCGTCCGGCGTCTCGCGGCTATGCCACCAGGTCGCGGGTCCGGAAGAGCCAGACGGCCAGGCCCCACAGCGCGATCGCGATGATCCCGAACAGGGCCATCTCGCCGGTCGGCGCGACGCCCTGGTCGATCGCCGCGGTCGAGCGCAGGTAGCGGAACGCGCTGAGCACGCCCAGCCAGTCGAGACCCGCCTCGAACTTGGCCACCGCGTCGAACAGGTACATCGCGAGCAGCGTCGCCGCGACGATGCCCGCGCTCATCCCCCGGCTCAGCGTGATCACCGACAGGAGCGTCGCCAGCGCGGTCACGGCACAGCCGAACAGGAACAGGAGCGGAACCTCCAGCAGGAACCGCCCGGCGTCGAACCCGGCGCCGACGACCGCCCCGACGGCCAGCATGCCGGCCATGACCGCCAGCGACAGGGCGGCGAGGACGACGACCTGCCCGGCGATCGCGGCGGCCAGGTAGCGGACCCGGTCGATCCTCGTCGCCAGCGGGAGCTCGAGGAAGCCCCGATCGAGGTCGGCCGCGACCGTCCGCGTGCCGAGGACGCCCCCGGCCATCGCCGCGACGACCGGCCAGAGCATGCCCCCGATGTAGGTGGTGAAGAACACGCCGTGGTTCGCCAGGCTGCCCTCCAGCCCGAAGGCCGCCATCAATGGCTTAGGGAAGACCGCCATGTACTCGTCGATCAGCTTCATGTTGTCGCGGATGACCGGGTAGAAGGCGGCGATGAACGCTCCGTAGAGCAGGACGACGAGTCCGAGCCAGACCGCGAGCGAGCGGCTCCGGCGCAGCTCCAGGCGGACGACGTCGCCGATCATCGGGTTGCCCCTTCGACCGCTGCGCGGTCGGACCCGGACGGCTCGGCCGGCCCCTCGTAAAACCCGAGGAAGACGTCCTCGATGTCGGGTGTGGCGATGGCGACGTCCCGGACGTCGAGCTGGGCGATCCGCCGGAGCAGCTCGTTCACCTCGCCGCGGACCATCAGGTGGACCGTCTGGCCGATGATCGCGAGGACGCGGACGTTGGGCAGCGCGAAGGTGTCCGGCGCGGGCACCGAGCCGAGGACGAGGTTGACCGCGCGCCAGTGCGACGCGAGCAGCGACTGGACCGACGTGACGTCGACCAGGCGACCCTCCCGGAGCACGCCGACCCGATCGCAGCTGCGCTCCACCTCGGGCAGGTTGTGGGACGAGAGGAAGACCGTCCGACCCGCCCCGCGGGCCTCGGCCACGAGGGCCAGGAACTCGCGCTGCATCACCGGGTCGAGGCCGGTCGTCGGCTCGTCCATCAGGAGTAGCCGCTCGTTGCCCATGAACGCCTGGATCACGGCCACCTTCTGGCGGTTGCCACGGGACAGCTTCTTGATCGGGACCGTCGGGTCGAGCTCCAGACGCTCGGCCAGCGGTCGCCAGGCGCGCGGCTGGAGACCGCGAAGGCGGCCCAGGAAGTCGAGCTGCTCGCCGGCCGGGAGCTCGCCAAGGTAGGCCGGCTCGCTCCCCGCGAAGGCCACGTCGCGATGGGCGATGGGAGCGTCGTGCCAGGCGTCGCGACCGAAGATCGTCGCCCGCCCGGCACTCGGCCGGAGGAAGCCCATCAGGACGCGGATGGTCGTCGTCTTGCCGGCCCCGTTGGGTCCGAGGAAGCCGAACACCTCGCCCTCGACCACCTCGAAGGTCAGGTCCTCGACCCCGCGCCGGCGACCGTACCGACGGGTCAGGTCCTCGGCGCTGATGGCCGCGATCACGGCTGGTGGTGCTCCGCTACTCGATGACGTGGATGTCGCGCGCCGCGCACATGTCCTTGAGGACCTTCGGCCAGACGGTCACGCTGACCTCGCCCAGGTGCGCCTTCTTGAGAATGAGCATCTGGGTCCGTGACTGGCCGATCCCGCCGCCGATGCTCAGCGGCAGCTCGCCGGTCACGATCCCGCGGTGATAGGGCAGCTCGAGCCAGTCGAGCTGGCCGGTGATCTCGAGCTGGCGGCGGAGGGTCGCCGCGTCGACCCGGATGCCCATCGAGGTGAGCTCGTGGCGGCGCTTCGTCACCGGGTTCCAGACGAGGATGTCGCCGTTCAGCCCGTGGGTCGCGCGCCCCGCGGCCGACGTCGTCTCGGTGGCCCAGTCGTCGTAGTCGGCGGCCCGCATCTCGTGGGGGTAGCCGTCGGCCAGTGTCCAGCCGATGCCGATGATGAAGACGGCCGGGAACTCCTGGAGGATGAGCGTCTCGCGCTGCTTGCGGGGCAGATCCGGATAGCGCTCGAGCAGGTCCTCGGCGTGGATGAACACGAGCTCCTCGGGCAGGTCCGGGTAGCGATCCGTGCGGAGCTGGGGGAAGCGCTGCTGGACGTGCTGCTCGGCGCCGCGCAGGACCTTCCAGATCGTCCTGACGGTCTCCTCGAGGTACTGGAGGTTCCGCTGCCCGGGCGTGACGACCCGCTCCCAGTCCCACTGGTCGACATAGGCGCTGTGATCGTGGTCGAGGAAGTAGTCCTTGCGAACGGCCCGCATGTCGGTGCAGATGCCCTCGTCGGCGGTCAACCCGAGCTCGCGCAGGGCGACCCTCTTCCACTTGGTCGCGGCCTGGACGACCTGGGCGTCGACCGGGTGGCGCTCGTGGTCGTTGGCGATGTGGAACGTGACCGGCGTCCGTGAGCCGTCGCGATCGAGCATGTCGTTCACGCCCGACTCGGCGTCGACGATGAGCGGAACCTGGACCATCTCCAGGTTCAGCTCGCGGCAGAGCTCCGTCTCGATGTAGCCCTTGACCTCGAAGATGGCCTCCTGCGTCTCGCGCGGCGTCAGGAGCGAGTGGTAGTCGGTGGGCAGGATGCGCTCGAGCTCGGCGTAGTCGCCGATGCCCGGACCCGCGAGGTCCGCTTCCTTGCTCGCCTGGGTTGCGATCCCGGCCATGACATCCCCTTCGTGTCGAGTGAGCCGCGCGCGGCCATCGACCGGCGCGCCCCAATCGTCTCCGCGGCCCGACAGCCGGGGCGAGTGCCGGTCGGCCCGGATGAGTGAGGCGGTCCGCCCCGATCTGGGAGGCCTCGATCAGGTGGGGCCCCGACCATCCGTCGCGCGTGGCCGGATTTGGCCGACCCCATGGCGTACGTTGGTCGGGTACGTCGTTGACGCCCGCTGCGGAGCATCGAGGAGACGACATGGAGGACCTCAAGGACACCGTGGTGGCGATCACCGGCGCAAGCGCCGGGATCGGGCGAGCGACCGCTCGCGAGCTTGCCCGTGCCGGAGCGCGCGTGGTCCTGGGCGCACGCCGGCGCGACCGGCTCGAGGCGCTCGAGAAGGAGTTCCCGGGCCAGGCGGTCGCCGTCGAGATGGACGTCCGCTCGCCGGACGACAGCCGCCGCCTCGTCCACGAGGCGCTCGACCGGTTCGGCCGCCTCGACAGCCTCGTCGCTAACGCCGGGATCGGCATGTACGGCGGGATCCTCGACCACACCGACGACGCCCTGGCGACGATGCTCGACACGAACGTCGCCGGGACGATCTGGCCGATCCGGGCCGCGCTACCGACGATGCTCGAGAACGGCCACGGCGACATCGTGATCGTGGCCTCCGTCGCCGGCTTCCGGGGCGGGGCCGACGAGGCCGTCTACGCGGCGACGAAGTTCGCCCAGGTCGGCCTCGCTGGGTCGCTCGATCGCGAGCTGCGCGAGAAGGGGATCCGGGTGACCACGATCGGCCCGGCCGGGACCGCGACCGAGTTCGCCATGGGCACCGGGCGGACCGAGGACATGCCCGAGCTCGGCTACTACCTCCGACCTGAGGACATCGCCTTCGCCATCCGGACCGTCCTCGAGCAGCCGCATCGGCTGCGGACCCAGTACTGGACGATCTGGAGCATGGCCCAGGGGAGCTGATCCGGCGCATTCGGCCAGTCGGCCTGCCGAAAACGGACCGGTCGGCCGTCGCGCTGGGTCGGTCGGAGGTGTGATCGTAGCGCCATGGTGGGTCTGCTGCGACCCTGAGCGGGGGAGGGCGTGTCCCAATGGCGCTCGTGATCGACGGCCTGACGAAACGGTTCGAAGACGTCCAGGCGCTCGACGGCGTCACGTTCACCGTCCAGCCGGGCGAGATCCTCGGCTTCCTCGGTGCGAACGGCGCCGGCAAGACGACGACGATGCGGATCGTCCTGGGCTTCCTGCGCGCGGACGCCGGGCAGGCGACCTGGAACGACCGTGACACCCGGGAGTGGCCGCGCCGGACCTGGGGCTACATGCCCGAGGAGCGCGGCCTCTACATGCGGATGCCCGTCCTCGACCAGCTCGTCTTCTTCGGGTCGCTCTACGGCATGACCCGGAGCGACGCCCGACGGGTCGCCCTCGACTGGCTCGCCCGGTTCCGGATCGCCGAGCATGCCGAGCGGAGGGCCGAGAGCCCTCTCGAAGGGCAACCAGCAGAAGGTCCAGTTCATCGCCACGGTCCTCCACGATCCCGACGTGCTGCTCATGGACGAGCCGTTCTCCGGTCTCGACCCGATCAACGTGGCCCTGCTCAAGGCCGCCTTCCTCGAGCTGCGCGACCGGGGCAAGACGCTGGTCTTCAGCACCCATCAGCTCGACCAGGCGGAGGAGCTGTGCGACTCGGTAGCGATCATCGACCACGGCCGGATCGTCACGTCCGGGTCGACCCGCGACGTCAAGCGCTCGACCGGGCACCAGGTCGTCCGCGTGACGACCGCGTCGGATGGCGACCCCGCCTGGCTCCGCTCGTTGCCCCACGTCCGGGTCACCCGTCCCGGGAAGGACTTCACCGAGGTCCGCGTCGACGCGGGCGCGAACCCGCAGGCGGTCCTGCGGGCCGCCATGGCGCAGGGGCGACGTGCTCCGCTTCGAGGTGGCCGACCCGTCCCTCGAGGAGGTCTTCGTCGAGCGGGTCGGGGCCCTCGACCTCGAGGAGCGGACGCTCGCCGCTCCGGAGGTCCGGTCATGAGCGACCTCGGCAACATCACCGCCGTGGCGCGTCGCGAGTACACCGTCCGCGTTCGGACCCGGAGCTTCGTCATCGGGACGCTCCTCCTGCTCGTCGGCGTACTGGCGATCGCCTTCGTCCCGGTCATCATCCAGGCGATCGACCAGGGCGGCGCGCAGAAGATCGCGGTCCACGTCGCCGCCGGCGATCTCGGAGGCGACCCGGTCACCCGCCTCGGCATCCTGCTCAATGCGACGACCGACACGGGTGCGCCGGCCGCCAACGCGGCTCCCGACTATGCCGTCACCCTGGTTCCCGACCTCGCCGCTGCCCGCCAGGCGGTCGGACGGGGCGAGTATTCGGGTGCCCTCGACATCGGGCGTGCGGCGAGCGGAGACCTCGCGTTCGTCCTCTACACCAACGACAACGCGACGGGCCGCACGGCCGGGCTGATCCGGCAGGCCTCGACCGCCATCGCCATCGCCGACCGGCTGGCTCGTCTCGGGGTCGCACCGGCCGAGCAGGCGAACCTGTTCGCGCCGACCGAGTTCGGCGTCGCCTGGCCGGATCCGGCCAGGACCGGCCCGACCCGGGGACGACCGAGATGATCGGGCAGGACATGCTCGGCTTCGGGACGACGATCCTGATCTTCATGATGATCATCCTGTACGGCACCTGGATCGCCCAGAGCGTGGTCGAGGAGAAGGCGTCGCGGGTGATGGAGGTCATCCTCAACGCGGCCACCCCGTTCCAGCTGCTGACCGGCAAGGTCCTCGGCGTCGGGGCCGTCGCACTGACCCAGTACGTCGCCCTGGTGCTGACCGGCGCGGTGGCGCTCCTCGTCCAGGGCCAGGTCGCGACCGTCGTCCTCGGTGCAGTCCGGGGCGGCGGCGGCGCTGCCCGCAGGGCCTGACGATCGGGCTCCTGCTGCTGCTCGGCGCTCTACGGGACGCTCGGGTTCCTGCTGTTCGCGGTCCTGTACGCCGCCGCCGGATCCCTCGTCAGCCGCCAGGAGGACGTCAACTCGGTGGTCATGCCGATGACCCTCGTCGTCGACGGTCGGCTACCTGATCGGGGTGTACGCGGCGATGGGCCTGCTCAACATCAAGGAAGGCTGGATCGTCGCCCTCTCGCAGGTGCCGCTCGTCAGCCCGTTCATGATGCTGGGCCGGGTCACGAGCGGCGAGGCGATGGCCTGGGAGGTGCCGCTGTCCCTCGTCCTCCTCGTCGTCGCCATCCTCGGCGCGCTCTGGCTGGCCGCCCGGATCTACGCGGCCGGGGTGCTGCTGTACGGCCAGCGACCGAGCGTCCGGGCGGTCCTGCACCTGGTTCGCACGGGGACGTAGCCGGCCGGTCGACGGGCCGGCGTCGGCCAGGTCCCCGCCTCACCCGGGGCCCGACAGCGTCACGAACCCTCGATCGTTGGCGGCTTGCTCGAACCCGGCGCGTTCGCTCCTTCCAGGTAGCCCCGGAACGAGTCGGCCAGCTGGGTGAACTCGAGCGGAATGAGGAATTTCGTGGCGGGGCTCTGGCCGAGCGCCTTGAAGGCCTCGAGGTACTGGAGGGCCATCGTCTTCTGGTCGACCTGGGACGCGGCCTGGTAGATCCGCTCGAGGGCGAGTGAGAACCCCTCGGCCCGCAGGATCGCCGCCTGGCGGTCACCCTCGGCCTTGAGGATCTCGGCCTGCTTGGTGCCCTCGGCGACGTTGATCGCCGACTGGCGGCTGCCCTCGGACTCGGTGATGACGGCGCGCCGGGTGCGCTCCGCCGAGAGCTGGCGGTTCATGGCGTCCTGGACTTCGCGCGGCGGGGTGATCTCGCGGATCTCGACGGTGGTGACCTTGCCGCCCCAGCGAGCGGTCACCTCGTCGAGCTTGGTCCGCAGGACCTCGTTGATCTGCTCGCGCTTCGAGAGGACGTCATCGAGCAGGATGTCGCCGATGACGGCGCGGAGCGTGGTGGTCGCGATGTTCTGGAGGGCGCCGTTGAAGTTCTGGACCTCGACCACGCTCTTGTACGGGTCGGCGATCCGCCAGTAGATCAGGAAGTCGATGCTGATCGGGGCGTTGTCCCTGGTGATGTTCGTCTGGCTGGGGACCTCGATGAACTGCTCACGCAGGTCGACCCGGACGCCCCGCTGGACGATCGGCACGACCAGGACCCAGCCCGGGCCCTTCACCTCGTTGGGGCTGGTGCGGCCGAGCGTGAAGATGAGGATCCGCTCGTACTGGTTGACGATCTTGATCGCCGCGAAGAACAGCAACAACGCGACGATGAGCAGGAAAGCGATCGGGATGAGGATCGCCAAGATCTCCATGTGAAGCTCCTACACTTCGGTCTCGATCGCTGGTGCGTCCGACTCGACGAGCAGCGTCAGACCGTCCTGACCGACGACGTGGACGTGGACGCCGGCCGCGATGGTGGTCCAGTCGGCGGTCCGGGCCGTCCAGTCCTCGCCCGCGGCATTGACGACCCCGGACGGCGTGAGCGGCGTCTTGACGATGCCCCGGGTCCCGGGGGGCACGCTGGTCGTTCCGCCTGCCCCGAACGTGTTGGTGGGCCGGGGACGCGGGCCCATGACCCGGACCGCCCCGACGATCACGAGGATCACCACGACGGTGACGATGGCGAGAACAACGACTTGATCCATCAGTGCGTAGTGTCCTCCGGCGGGGAAGCCTCCGGGGGGCCCGGCTCGACGATGAGCGTCAGGCCATCCTGGCCGACGACACGGACGTGCTCACCGGATGCGACCGGCCGATCGCCGTCGGACCGCGCCGTCCACTCCTCGCCGAGCGCGGAGACCACCCCGACCGGACCAAGGCCCGTCTTGACGACGGCCTCGCTGCCGATCGGCACACTGCTCGTGCCCCCGGCACCATAGGCCAGGGCGAGGGCCCGGCTGCCGCGCCTGGACCGCACGACCGTCACGAGCACGAGTGCCAGGTACGCGGCGGTCCCGACGGTCATGACCACGATCAGCGGCGTCGCGACCGAGACGTCCGGGGCTGCCGGGCTCCCCGGCGCCGTGTAGAGCGTGAACGCGCCCAGCACGAAGCAGATGAGCCCGCCGACCGCGAGCAGGCCGTGGCTCGTCACCGTGAACTCGAGCAGGAACAGGACGATCGCGAGTCCGATGAGCAGGAGCCCGGCGACGTTGAGCGGGAGGCTGCCGAAGCCGATGAACGCGAGGATGAGCGCGATCGCGCCGAGGATGCCGGTCACGAAGTTGGGGCTCTGGAGCTCGAAGAGGAGCCCGTAGAAGCCGAGCGTCAACAGGATGAAGGCGATGTTGGGGTCCGAGAGCAGGTGGATGATCGACTGGAACGGGTTCATCGGGAGGTCGACGAACGGGGCGACGGCGATGTCCACCGTGACCGGCGCCCCGCCAACTTCGACCACCTCCCCGTCGGCCTGGCGACGGACGTCCTCGAGCGAGGTGGCGATGCCGTCGACGGCTCCCTTGGCGACGGCCTCCGATGCCGGCGAGGAGGCCGCGCTCTCGACAGTCGCCACCGCCCAGTCCACGTTCCGGCCGCGGGCCTCCGCGATCGCCCGGATGTTGGCGATCGCGTCGTTGCGGACCTTCTCCCCGATCGTACCGGTCAGGTCCTCGCCGCCCGAGCCGACCGGTGACGCGGCCCCGATGTTCGTGCCGGGCGCCATGTAGGCGAGGTTCGCGGAGAGCGTGATGAACGTGCCGGCACTGGCGGCCCGACCGCCGCTGGGCGACACCCATACGATGGTCGGCAGGGGAGCCTCGAGCAGGGCGGACACGATCCTCTGCGTGGCGTCCAGGCTGCCGCCCGGGGTGTTGATCTCGACGATGATCGCGGGCGACGAATCGTCCGCCGCGCGCCTGACCGACTCCTCGATGTACCCGGCCATGACGTTGTCGACGACGCCGGTGGCGGAGATCACGTAGACGGGCGCGGTCGGATCGCCGGCAGGCGCGGGGCTCGGACTCGGACCGGCGGCGCTCGCGCTCGACGGCCCTTCGATGGCGGCCCCGAGCAGCAGCAACATCCCGGCAAGCACGAGGAGGCGGCTCAGTCGAGCCGCAATGCGGTGCGCGCCCCTCGATCTGTTCATCAGGATGCTCGACTTCATTATCGCAGGGCGACCGCCCGGGACCGGGGCGGCATGTGCCATCGGGGCACTCGGGCTAGCGGACCTCCGATTCGGGGACGGTCGGCCGCTCAACGGTCGCCCGTACCTCGTCGATCAAGCGCGCCATCCGGGCGTGGTGGGACCCCTCCCAGTAGATCGCGTCGCAGCCGGGGCAGCGGCGGAAGTCGTCGTAGTAGACCCGCGTGAGCGGCTGGAGCCGGTGGAGGACCTCCGCCCGGGCCACGGGGACCAAGAGGGTGTTGCAGCGGATGCAGCGCCCGAAGGGACGCCAGCGGTCGACGAGGCCGAAGCGTCGCGTCACCTCGACGAGCTGCTCGACCGGCCGGTCCGAGCGGAGGAAGGCGCCCCGCCGGACGACGCTCCGCTTGAGGAGTCCCCGGTCGCGGGTCAGCAGGATCCGTCGCTCCGTCGCGGCGATCGCGGCGAGCTGCGCGTCCTCGGCGTCATTGCGGTACCAGGTGTCGAAGCCGAGCATCCGCAGGTACGCTGCCAGGCGGCCGAGATGGGCGTCGACGACGAAGCGCGGGTCGGCCGAATCCTCGGGAGCCACCGGCAGGGCGGGGACCAACCGGGCGCGGGCGGCCTCCGCGGCCGACCAGACCTCCACCCAGTCACCGTCGTCCAGGCGGCGATCGAAGCCGGCCGGCGTCCCGTTGACCGCGATCGCCGCGATCTCGGGGTGGGGGACCCCGAGTGCTTCGAGGAGGTCCTTGGCCGCCGGCCGTCCGGCGAACCGCCGGCGGATCTCGGCGCTCCGGCGGTGCCGGGGGAGGAAGTCGGTCAGATCGCCGTGGAGGGTGATCGTCGCCCAGGCCATCGCATCCGGCTCGCGGGCCATGCCACCGCCAGCGGCCCGCGGATCATCGTGGGTGACCGACGGCGATGAGGTACAGCGGGGCTTCGTCGGCGGCGAGCGCGAGGACCCGTCGGACGCCGGCGTCGTCGAACGCGCCGACCGGCACCGCGCCGAGCCCGAGGCTGACCGCCTCGAGCAGGACGTTCTGGGCTGCGTGGCCCGCCTCGAGCGTCACGTACCGCTCGGCGCGTTCCGAGCCGTACCGCTCCGCCGTCCGCTCGAGCACGGCGCTGATGACGATCACGAGCGGAGCCTCGGTGATTGGCGCCTGGTCGAGCGCCGCCTGCCGAAGCGCCGGCCGGAGGTCCGTCGTGCCTCGGAAGAGGAGACCATGTCCGTTGGGCACGTAGCGCGCGAGGCCGTCGATCGTGACGATGTGCAGCTCGAGCGGGGCGGTCGCCCCGGCCGACGGCGCACCGCGATGTCCCGCGGCGTCGGTGAGTCCCTGGCCCGCCCACAGCAGCTGGCCGATCTCCGCCCGGGTGAGTGGCTCGGTCGTGAACGACCGGATGGAGCGGCGCGACCGGAGCGTCTCCTCCAGGGAGAGCGGACCGACGGGCCTCGGTGGGGGCAGCGGCTCCACGCCGGCCTCGACGGCCTCGGACACGACAACGACGGGCGCCATGCGACCACCTCCAAGCGTGATCGTCGACCCTCTCCGCCGACCGGCGGTAGGGTCAGTTGACCGATCGGGGCGGGTCGGCCGGCAGGATCGGACGCAGCCGGAGCACCCCTGCATCGGACGCGGCCGGGGCCCCTGCTTGACAAGCTAACAGCGTTAGCCTATTGTCTGGCGCAGCAGCTAACGCCGTTAGCCCATCGACTGGAGACCGAGTGATGCTCACGAACGAGATGACCCGACCCACGCTCAGCCGTTGGCGCGCGACGCGCAGGGTCGGCTGGCTCGTCGCCGGACTGGGACTGATCTCCTTCGCGATCTTCGAGGTCGTCAAGCACGACCTCGGACCGGCGCCGATCCTGATCTTCGCGCTGCTGCCCGACCTGACCTTCGTCGCCGGCGCCGGCCAGGCCCACGCGCCGCGACAGCTCCCATCCCGGGCGGTCCCGTTCTACAACCTCGCCCACCAGCCGCTCGGCCCGCTGGTCCTGATCGCAGTCGCGTCGATCGTGCCGCTGTCGCTGTTCTGGTTCGTGGCCGGACTCACCTGGCTCGCCCACATCGCCATCGACCGGGCGCTCGGCTACGGCCAGCGGACGCCCGAGGGCTGGCAGCGTGGCTGACGGGCGGCGCGCGGAGATCGTGGCCGCAGCGCGCGAGATCCTGGAGGCCGAGGGGCCGTCCGCCCTGACGATGCGGGCCATCGCCGAGCGGATCGGGATCCGCGCCCCGTCGCTCTACAAGCACTTCCCCGACAAGGCGGCGCTCGAGGTGGCGCTCGTCGCCGTCGGCCTGGCCGAGACCGCCGAGATCTTCGACGAGGCGATCCGGAACGCCGGCGATCCCGTTGGCGCGCTGGCCCGCGCCTACCGGGCGTGGGCCCTCGGGCACCCCCATCTGTATCGGCTCATGAACGACCAGCCGCTCCCGCGCGAGCGGCTGCCCGAGGGCCTCGAAGCCAGAGCCGCCCAACCGCTCATCGGGGCCACGGGCGGTGACCTGGCGATGGCCCGGGCGACCTGGGGCCTGGCCCACGGGCTGACGAGCCTTGAGCTCGCCTCGCGCTTCCCGGCCGGGGCCGACGTCGACGCCGCCTGGGCCGCCGGGACGGCGGCCATCACTGCCGGGATCGGGAGGCGCAGGCCTTCGCCGTGAGCACGCAGGTCGGATAATCAGCGTCGACGCCTGGGTGGAGCGTCCGATGCGAGGTGGGCGATGGGGCTCCGATGAGTCCGGAGTTGCGACAGCCGTCCGTGGGCGTGGCATCGGAGATGCCGCGCGTGACCATGCCACCGCCCGGCACGGCGGCCGGGATCGAAGCCGACGAGCTGCCGACGCAGTCGAGCGACCTGGGTCGGTTCACGGTGACGTGCGTCGACTACTCGCCCGTCGCAGGTTGAGGTCCACGACGTCACCGACCTCGACGACTTCCTCACGCACCATCGGCCGACCTGGTGCAGCGTGCGCTGGATCGACATCGTCGGCCTCTCGCAGATGGATGTCATCCGCGCGTTCGCGGTGAAGTACCAGCTCCATCCCTTGGCCGTCGAGGACGTCCTGCGCACGGTCGAGCGGCCGAAGTCCGAGGATTTCCCGGGTTCCGGCGACCAGCCGGGACGGTTGTTCGTGGTCGCCCGCGCGATCGACCAGCGAGATGGTCGGCTGCACAGCGAGCAGGTCAGCATGTTCCTGGGCAGGACGACGCTGCTGACGTTCCAGGCCATCCAGCGGTCGGACACAGAGCCGATCCGGCAACGGATCCGGACGGCAGGCTCCCGGCTCCGGGAGAACGACGCCAGCTTCCTGCTCTACAGCCTGCTCGACGGCATCGTGGACCGCTACTTCCCGCTCCTGGAGGCCTACTCGGAGCGGTTGGAGGACCTCGAGGAAGAGCTGCTCGAGCGGCCCTCGCAGGAGACGCTCCAGCAGATCCATGCGATCAAGCGCGAGCTCATGCTGCTCCGGCGCGCAGCCTGGCCGATGCGCGAGCTCGTCGCCAACCTGCAGCGTGACAAGCACGAATGCCTGTCGGAGACGTCCCAGACCTACCTGCGCGACGTCTACGACCACTGCGGGCAGATCATCGATCTCATCGAGACCTACCGGGAGGTCGCGAACGCGATCGCCGAGACGTACATCTCGGTCGTCTCGAACCGCACCAACGACGTCGTGAAGGTGCTTGACGATCATCGGCACGATCTTCATCCCGCTCACCTTCCTGGCCGGGGTCTACGGCATGAACATGCCCATCCCCGAGAACCAGTCCCCGATCGCGTACCCACTGTTCTGGGCCGTGTGCGTCGGGCTGTCCGGTGGGATGCTGCTCTGGTTCCGCCACCGGGGCTGGCTCTGACCCTGGCTCCCGTCGCGCCTGGAGGGACGCCGTCGAGGACCTCTTCGCCGACGTGCCGCCAGCGTGGAGGCTCGTGGCAGGCGCGACATCGCACAGGCCGAGCGGCACTTCCAGGGAGGGAGTCCCGGAGATAGGGTCCTGGCACGGTGCGGGAAGGACCGACAACGCGGCCTTCTCTCCGCGCTGTCCTGACGCCCGACGAGGCGCGGCTTCCTCGACCCGCCGGACTGGAGGTCGCCGTGAGTCGAACGTGGAGGAGCGTGGCGGCGCCCGGAGTGTCGTCATGAAGCAGCCACCGCCGGTGAACGATGCCACCGTCGCCCGCGAGATCGCTCCTGACGTGTACTGCCTGGGGCCGCGCGGCCGCACTCAGACCGACGTCTACCTGGTGCGTTCCGGCTCATCATGGTTTCTGGTCGACGCGGGTTGGGCGAAGGACGGTCCGTCGATCAAGCGGGCCGCCGAGCTCCTGTTCGGGGCGGATGCCCGGCCGGCGGCAATCCTGCTGACCCACAGCCACCCCGATCACGCCGGCTCCGCACTCGAGCTGGCGCGGACGTGGGCGTGTCCGGTCTACGTGCACCCTGCCGAGCTGCCGTCAGCGATGGGCGATTTCGCGGCGCTCTCTACGGCTGGCGGTCCGCTCGACCGCTGGCTCATCCTGCCGCTCATGCGCTTCATGGGGCGGCGGCGGCGCGACGCGATGCTCGCGAGATCGAGCCTCAGGGACGTTGCGCGAGCATTCGACCCGATCACGGGGGTGCCGGGCCTCCCGGACTGGGAGTGCGTGCCCACGCCAGGCCATACGCCGGGCCACGTGTCGTTCTTCCGACCGCGTGACCGGGTCCTGATCAGCGGTGACGCCCTGGTCACCGTGAAGCTCAACTCCCTGTTGGACCTGCTCCTGATGAGGCAGGGCCTCTCTGGGCCGCCGTGGTACACCACGATGAGCTGGGCGACGGCCAAGGCATCGGTCGCCACGCTCGCCGGCCTCGAGCCCCAGGTGTTGGCGGGCGGTCACGGCAGGCCCATGACCGGCCCCGAAACGGCAACGGCGGTGCGGGCCTTCGCCCGGCGCTTCTCGGGTCGCGACACGACGCGGAGTACCGCGGCAGTCCTCCCTGTTCGGCAGCCGAGCCGCGGAAGGTTGGCAGTGAACCCGCGGGTCGGATGGGTCGTGCTCGGACTGAGCGGTGTCGGGTTTCCCCTCAGCCAGTTGGCGATCCGACGGCTCGGAGCGCGAGGCGCGCTGGTGGTGGAGGCGGCATGCGCTGGACTGCTCGCGCGTGACACCGCCCTGCTTGCCATGGGGGCGCCGAGCCGGTTGCGCCGCGGACCCGCGGCTTTGCTGTGGCTCGAGACGGTCGCTGGAGCAGCTGCTGTACTTGCCGGAGTGCGACCGGTCGTCAGCGCCGAGGCACGTGAACGAGCCCGTGGAGCCCACCGGGACCGACACGAGGCGATCCGTAGGGCGGCCATCGGAGCACTCTTCGGCCTGCACACCCTCCGATATCGGATCTACCTGCGGCCGGACCACGGCCTGCGGTACGCAGACTGAGCGGCAGGCGAGGAACAGCGACGGACCCTGGGTGGCCGGTGCTGCCGCGCTCGGCGGGCGGACGGCTAACCAGGCAGGCGGTCGAGTCGACTCTGCCGGGACCGATCTGGGCAGGAGATCGCCGGCGAGGCGTCGGAGGCCGTTCGATCGCGGCGGCCCAGCCTCACACGGGCCGAGCGGCACTTACTACCGCCCGAGTCTGGGAGGTAGGGTCCTGGCAAGGAGCGGCGAGCTTCTGGCTCGGGGGCCGGCTCTCGCGAGGCCAGATCAGACGCCATCCATGGAGGTTGACGAGCCATGACCATGCCGACGCCCACCCTGACCCCAGAACGAGCTCCCGGAATCGTCCCCGACGCGCTCGCCCGTCTCCTGGCGGACACGTTCACGCTGTATCTCAAGACCCACGGCTACCACTGGAACGTCAGCGGACCGCAGTTTCGATCGCTTCACCTCATGTTCGAGGAGCAGTACCTGGACCTCCGCGACGCGGCCGACGAGATCGCCGAGCGGATCCGCGCCCTCGGCCCGCTGGCCCCGGGCTCGTATCGGGAGATGGAGCGGCTCACGTCGGTGAGCGACGAGGAGGGCGCGCCCGAAGCGATGGACATGGTCGGCCGCCTGATCGACGCCAACGAGACCGTCGTCCGCACGGCCGTGGCCGTGGTCCGGGCCGCCGAGGCGGCCAGCGATCCGGCCACCCTGGATCTCGCGACGCGCCGGATCGCCGTGCACGAGAAGGCGATCTGGATGCTCCGCGCGACCACGGCAGACGCGTCAGGTGCGCGTTAGCAGCAAGGGCGGAGGTCGAGAGCCGAGTGCCGTGACCTGGCGCCCGGAGGGGCCGACTGCAGGAAGGAGGCAGCGCCGAGAACCCTGATGGCAGCGCGCGGGCGAGACGCTGACGGGCTCGGCAGGGCTGTCGGCGGGGAGTGGCTCGGCCAGCGTCGCCGTGCCCTGATCGGGACGCTTGCGGTGGCGATCGCGCTGCACGCGACCATCGCCACGACCCAGCTGATCGCGGCCGGGCTCACGTCGAGCGTCGGGATCACCGCCAGTGCCCTCCACGTCGTCGTCGGGACTGCCGCGCATGTCGTCGCCTTGGGCGGTATCTGGCTGGCAACGCGCTCGCCCGACGCCCGCCACCCGTACGGCTACGACCGCTATGAGGCGGTGGCCTCGCTGCTCATCGGGATCCTCCTCCTGGCCGCGGTCGCGCTCATCCTCGCCACTGCCGTCCCCCGCTTGCTCCATCCGGAGGCGCTCTCCGCATCGGGCATCGGGCTCGCGGTCATGGTGGCATCGGCAGCGACGAACGCCGCGCTAGCGGTCTACCTGGGGCGCCAGGCACGTCGTCACCGCAGCCGGGTTCTGCGCGCCGAGTCCGTCCATGCCTTCGCGGACTCCGCCACCGCGCTTGCCGTTGCGGCCGGAGTGGGCCTGTCGGTCGCGGGCTTCCTCCGGATCGACCCACTGGTGGCGCTGGGTGTCGGCGTGATCGTTGCCTGGCGCGGCATGCGGATCGCGTGGAGCGCGGCGGAGATGCTCGCCGACGCCGCACCGCTCGACCTCGAGGCCGTCCGGGCCCTGGCGCTGACCGTGCCGGGGGTGCGAGACGTCCATGCCGTCCGCTCCCGGGGCGAGGCCGGACGAGTGCTCGTCGACCTGCACATCCATGTCGCACCCGAGCTGACCGTCGATGAGGCCCACGTCATCGCGATGCGCGTCGCCGAGGTGATCGAGACCCAGCTCACCGAGGTGGCGGAGGTGCTCGTCCACGTTGGTTCGCAGGTGGCCGATCGATCCTGATCACCGTGTGTCCCCGCCGGGGATGAGCCACGATTAGGTGCCTTGCGAGGGTGGACCGGCGTCCTTCGCGCGGATGATGAGGACCGAAGCGTCGGCATGCAGGAGCACGTTCCGCCCGATGCTGCCGAGGAGCCATCGGTCCAGCCCATGGAGGCAGCGCGAACCGGTGACGATGAGATCGGCGTGACGCTCCTTCGCGGCCCGGATGATCTCGTGCGCGGCGTCGCCGCTCCGGACGTCCGCTTGCGCCGGGACGCCGATCGCCGACAGCCGCCGCGTCATCTGGGCCGCGTGCTCGCGGGAGCTGGCCAGGAGTTGCTCCCGTTGACGTTCCAGCGGTTCGTCGCCCAGCGTATAGAGCGTCACCAGCAGCTCGAACGCAGGCGAGTCGACCGGCGCCACGCTCAGCGCCGTGGCCTCCAGGCCGCGAAGCGCGCCCCACTCAGCAAGGACGTCGGGGATGATCGAGGCGCACTCGGAGCCATCGGTTGCGATCAGCACACGTGAGACCCGTTTGCCGCGAGCGACCAGCACGGATCGGGGAGCCCGATCGGCCACTTCGGCCGAGACCGATCCGAGCAGCATCGAGCGGATCAGACCGTGTCCGCGTGAGCCGAGCACGATGAGGTCGGCGTCGACATCTTCGGCGATCGACATGATCTCCGTGGCGGCGCGTCCCTGGGCCACGCGCTGCTCGATGATCCAGCCCCGGCTCTCGAGCGGCGCAGCCATGGCCGCCAGTGCCTGCTGGACCTGCCGACGGAGCGCCTCCTCTGCGCTCGCGAGCCAGTCGCCAGCCATTGCGGCGTCGGTGAACCAGCCAGCCGGGATCTGGAAGGCGCTGACGAGGCAGATCGTCGTGCCCTGCGGCCAGGGCAGCGCGGCCAACAGGTCACGGGTGTCCAGCGACGACGGAGAGCCGTCCAATGCCAGGACGATTCGCATGTGGAGGACCTCCAACGATCGCGCGGACTGGGATGGCCAACGCCCGGTCGACCGGACCGACGCTCTTATTCGTCGAGGCCACGGGAGGCGACCTCGCGCTGGTGCGCGCGACCTGGGGCCTGGCCCACGGGTTGACGAGCCTCGAGCTCGCGTCGCGCTTCCCGGCCGGGGGGCGATGTCGACGCAGCCCGGGCTGCCGGGACCGGGCGCTCGCCGAGCGGATCGGTCGGAGCCGCCGACGCGCTACCCGACGATGACGAAGTGGAGGTCGTCCCGGCCCTCGAGCGAGAACGTGTCGCCCGCTCCCGGCGAGACGCCGATCACGAACTTGGGCCGGCCCCAGCGCTCGAACTGCTCGCGGTCCACGTAGAAGGCTGCGGGTCCGATCTCGCCGAGGAGGACGTCGTTCGGGCCGATGAGCAGCTCGCCCTTGCGCATGCACACGGGCGAGCTGCCGTCACAGCAACCACCCGATTGGAGGAAGACGAGCGGCCCGTGCTCGGCCGCGAGACGCTCGATCAGCTCGAGCGCCTCGGGCGTCGCCTGGACGCGGTCCTCCTCCATCGGTCGATCCTGTCTCAGAAGAACCCGAGCGCCTTGGGGCTGTAGCTCACAAGGACGTTCTTGGTCTGGGTGTAGTGGTCGAGCATCATCTTGTGGGTCTCGCGACCGACGCCGGAGGCCTTGTAGCCACCGAACGGGGCGCCCGCGGGATACAGGTGATAGCAGTTGGTCCAGACCCGACCGGCCTTGATCGCGCGGCCCATCCGGAATGCCCGAAGCATGTCGCGAGTCCAGACGCCGGCGCCCAGGCCGTACATCGTGTCGTTGGCGATCTCAAGCGCCTCGGCCTCGTCCTTGAACGTCGTCACGGCGAGGACGGGTCCGAAGATCTCCTCCTGGAAGATCCGCATCTTGTTGTGGCCCTTGAAGACCGTCGGCTCGAAGTAGTAGCCCTCGGCGAGCTCGCCGGGGAGCACGTTGCGATGTCCACCGGTCAGGAGCTCGGCGCCCTCGTCCAGCCCGATCTTCACGTAGTTCGTGACCTTCTCGAGCTGGGCCTTGGACACCTGCGGCCCGAGCGTGGTGTGGATGTCGAGCGGGTGGCCCTGCTTGATCTTCTCGATCCGCCCGAGGCACCGCTCGATGAACTTGTCGTAGATGGACGCCTGGATGAGCGCCCGTGACGGACAGGTGCAGACCTCACCCTTGTTGAACGCGTAGAGGACGAGCCCCTCGATCGCCTTGTCGAGGAAGTCGTCGTCGGCGGCCATCACGTCCTCGAAGAAGATGTTCGGGGACTTGCCGCCGAGCTCGGTCGTCGACGGGATCAGGTTCTGGGCGGCGTACTGCATGATCATCCGCCCGGTCGCGGTCTCACCCGTGAACGCGACCTTCGCGATGCGCTTGCTGGTGGCAAGCGCCATCCCGACCTCCGCGCCCGGACCGTTGACGACGTTGATGACGCCGGCCGGGACGATGGGCTCGAGGAGCTCCATCAGCTTGAGGATCGACCACGGCGTCGGGCTGGCCGGCTTGATCACGGTGACGTTGCCCGCCGCGATCGCAGGCGCGATCTTCCACGCCGCCATCAGGAGCGGGAAGTTGAACGGGATGATCTGGCCCACGACGCCGAGGGGCTCGCGGTACTGGTACGCGATGGTGTCCTTGTCGATCTCCGAGATCGACCCCTCCTCACCGCGGATCACGCTGGCGAAGTAGCGGAAGTGGTCGGACGCGAGTGGGATGTCGGTCGACAGCGTCTCGCGGACCGGCTTGCCGTTGTCCCAGCTCTCGGCGACCGAGAGCATCTCGGCGTTGGCGTCGATGACGTCGGCAATCGCGTTGAGGACGCGCGAGCGCTCCTTGGTCGACAGCTCGGCCCAGCCATCCTTGGCGGCATGGGCGGCATCGAGCGCCAGCTCGACGTCCTCGGCGGTCGACTTCGGCACCTCGGTGATCGGCTTGCCCGTCGCGGGTGTCAGGTCGACGACGTACTGACCCTTCTTCGGCGCGACCCATCGCCCGCCGATGAAGTTGTCGTAGCGCTCCTTGAGCGGAACGGGACTCCCGGCCAGGCCGGGTGGGGCATAGGTGAACTCCTTCTCGAGAACAGCCATGGAAACTCCTCGTCCCCGCAGGGACACGCGCCGGTACGGCGCGCAGGATCGACCGGGAGGTCCCCGACCGACTCGACCGGTCTACACCTGGCCGGTCCGGACGCGGTAGAGGCCTACGGCACCACTTTCCCGGGCCGTCGGCCAACGACGGCCGCCCAGAAGAAGGTCGCCACGGCGGCGGCGCCACCGCCAAGGGCAAGCAGGACGCCAGCACCGACTGCCGGATCCGACCCAAGTCGTCCGCCGACGAGGAGCAGGGCGACCCCGACGTTGAGCCCCGTCAACCGGGCCGTCGCGCCGCGCCCGAGGATCTCGCGGACCCGGTTGTGGGTCGGTCCGTCACCCGGTCCGAGGTTCGGCATCAGATGGCTCCACGCCCCGATGAGGACCTGGGCGACCCAGCCGATCGCCAGCGGTGCCGCGAGGTCATCGAGCGACCACGCCGCCGGTACGGCGCCGAGCCATAGCAGCCGCCCGCAGGCAATCGCGGTCGCAACAAGGAACCAGAACGGCGCGATGAGCAGGCTCATGGACGACAGCCGATGCCACGAGGGGTACGTCGTCCATCGGCCATGGTCGTGCTGGACCGCGATCCCGTGCCCGAGAAGGGCAACCGCTCCGACCAGCTCGAGGATAGCTCCGACCCGCACGAGGACGTCGCTTCCGAGCGCGAGCCCCCCGGCGATGACCGGAGCACCTGCGACGAGTCCGCTGATGGCGACGCTGGCGCTTTGCCGGGCCCGGATCCGGGTTCCGGCAACGGTTGGAGCGAGGTGGATGAGCGTCGCGGCGACGACGAGGGACAGGAAACCGAAGGCATTGAGCCACGCGTGGGCCGGTTTGAGCAGGCCCCACCGTTCGACGATCGGCGTGATTCCGGCAAGCATCGCCGTGGCCGTCGCCGCCCCGATCGCCACGTATGCCAACGCGGCGCCATAGGCCACCCGGACCAGGCGACGGCGGGGTCCCAGCGAATGGCCGAGCGTCCCGAAGGCGGCGAGCGCCAGCGCCCCGAGACCACCCAGGTAGGCGAGGCCTCCCAGCACCGCGATGGCCGACTGGTCTGCGACCACCCCGGTCACGATGACGAGCGATCCGACCGACACGAGCGAGATGGCCGCGATCCGGATCGCCCGCCTGGCCGGCGGCGCCACCCCCAGTGTCGTCGTGAAGAACGGCAGCACGCTCGCGACGGCGGTCCCGGCGGCGCCCGCCAGGGCGAGGTGGAGGGGCAGCCAGACGCCCCGTCGGAGCGGCGGCGGCAGCCCCAACGACGCAATCGCCAGGCACAGGAGGGCGGCACTGACGATCAGGCCTGCGTAGGTGATCCGTCGGTCGTCGGTCCGGGCCCCGGAAACCGGCTGGATGACCGTCAACGACCGCGCCTTCATCGCCCCGCTCCTGGCATCACCTCGAGCGACCGCGGGTCAGGTCGGTCATTCGTCAGCGGGAGCGAAGTGCATGTCCGGCTGGTCCTCCGCGTCATGGAAGCGCGCCCGGACGGCGCGCCCGCGCGGCAGCCAGCGTACCAGTGGCCACTGGACGTGGCCGAGATCCACGTCGCCCGGCACCACCGGACGGCCGTGCACGGGCCGAGCGGCACTACCGCGGGCCGGGTTCGCGAGGTACGGTCCGAAGCCAGAGCGGGACGCTTTCACCGCCCCTCCTCGGGCACCCGACGCGCTCGCGCTCCGGAAGCGACGAAAGGAGACGACGCGATGGTCGGCTTCAGCGTGAACATCGAATCGGCGACCCTCGAGAACCCGAACTTCCGCAAGGTGCTCTACACGGCTCCGCACAGCCAGCTGGTCGTGATGGCGATCGAGCCGGGCGGCGAGATCGGATCGGAGCGCCACCCGGACCATGACCAGTTCATCCGGATCGAGGCGGGGCAGGGCGAGGCCATCCTCGGGGGCGAGCGGCACGCGCTGACCGGCGGGAGCGCCGTGGTCATCCCGGCGGGCACCCAGCACAACATCGTCAACAAGTCGACGACCGAATCGCTCCGCCTCTACACGATCTACTCGCCGCCACAGCATGCCGATGGCACGATCCATCGGACCAAGGCGGAGGCCGACGCAGCCGAGCTCGTCCACCACGGCTAGCGGTAGCGGCTCCCATGGCCGTGCGTTCGGTTCTTGCCACGCTCCTCTGTGCGTCAGTCGTCGCGGCGTGCTCGGGGACCCCGGCGACCGTGCCGCTCCGCGCGACCTGTGATCAGTTCCGAGCTACGCCGACCGTCCAGCAGTCGGTCGCGACCACGGTCGGCACCGACATCGAGATCGTGCTCTGTGCGAATCCGTCGACGGGCTTCGCCTGGGAAGAGCCACAGATCGCCGACGCAGCCATCATCCGCCTGGTCGACAGCAGCTACCAGGTACCGGACGGCGCCAGCTCCCCGATCGTCGGCGCCGCCGGCAGTGAGACCCTGACCATCCATACCCTCGCAGCCGGGTCGACGACCCTCTCGACCCGGTACAGCCAGCCCTGGGACGGTGGCACGAAGGGCGAGTGGACGTATCGTCTTTCGGTGACCGTCCGGTAGGCGATCGAGCGGCCGCGGGCGGGGCTCAGGTCGGAAGCGCGACCCCGGGCGGCAGGAGATAGAGGGCCATCACGAGTGGTGTCCGCGCGACGACGCTGTGCCTCGTGTCGGCCGGCATCCGCACCCAGGTGCCGGTTTCAGCCCGATACGCGTCCGGGCCGACGGTGAGGTCGGCCTCGCCGGACAGGACGTGGATGATCGCGGGACGGGCCGACGTGTGCTCGGAGAGCCGCTCGCCCGCGGCGAACGCGAACAGGACGAGCTCGATCCCGCCCTCGTTCGACAGCGTCCGGCTGAGGATGCCCCGGGCCGGGACGGGAGCCTCGGCGAGGAGGTCAGGAAAGACCGTCGCCGGCAGGTTCATCGTGGGACGGACGTGACTCGCTGGTCGCTGTAGCCGTGCTCGGCGATCTCGGCGGCGCGACCGCGGTATGCCTCGGCGCTCGGCGGGGTCCTGGCGCGGAACCCCTCGACCATCCGGTTGTACATCGAGAATGCCGCGGCGATGAGCACCGCGAGCTGGACGTCGGCGTCGGTCGCACCGGCGGCATGGGCGGCCGCGACATCGGCGGCGGTCAGGTCGCGAGGCTCGCGTCGCACGGTCCGCGCGATGTGGAGCAGGGCCCGCATCTTGTCGTCGAATCCGTCGGACGATCCGACCTTGACCACGTCGACGAGCGGCACGCGCTCCGTCGCTCCGCCGGTCTCGAGCAACGCCGTGGCGAACGCGCCGTGCGAGTCCATGCAGTAGAAGCAGTCGTTCGCCGCCGAGACCGCGGTCGCGAGCATCTCCCGCTCGGCGCGCTGCAGCGTGGCACCGGGGAAGTCGTTGACGAGCAGCTCGTCGGCGAGGCCGCGGAGATGGAGTCCCAGGCCGGGCGTCAAGCGGATCGCCGCGAGGATCCCCGGGACGTCCGGCAGTCCGCCGACGATCGGCTCCTCCTGGGCGCGATTGAGGCGCTCTTCGTCACGTGCCATGTGCACCATCTCCTGTCGCTTGTGTGGCAAGTGCGGGCAAGTATGCCGAACTTCGCGGACGGGGTCGGCTTGGTGCGTCACGGAGCCTTCTGGGTCTGGCCCGAGGCGACCGCTCCGCGTCCCGCGTCCGGCGTCCGGGTCAGGTGCCGGTGCCCGGCGGCAGGACCGCGACGTTGAGCCAGCGTCCGCCGGTCGCCCGGCGCACGGCGAACGTCAGGTCGAACGGAGACGTCGCGTCGATCCTGCAGCACCCCGCTGGCGTCGTAGGTCTCCTCGGTGACGGTGCCCCGGGAATCGAACCCGAGGCTCACGCCGGTCTGGACCCCGAACGGCACGATCAGCGTCACGTTCACCGCGTCGAACCGGTAGTGATCGATGACGGTCCTGCCCGTGGCCTTCGCGTCCTGCAGGCGCCCCTGCATCTCCTTGAGCCGGTCGCCGTGATCGACCGCGGTCAGGATGCTCCCGTCCCCGCGCAGGAGGGCCTGGTTCTCGAGCTCGAGGTTCTCGGCGAGCGTCAGGAGGATCTGCTGGGCGCCGGGCCCGTCGATCGTAGTGGTCCCAGTCCGCGACGTCCTGCCCGACGACGATCGCCGGGAAGGTCGCCGGGTCGACCTCGCGTGGCACGCCGTCGAGCATCTCGGCCGTGTCCGGGACGACCAGCCCGCGCGCCGGCGTGCCTGCGGCGACGATGCCGACGCCGAGGACGAGCACCGCGACGACCGCGAGCCCGACCCGGGCAGGTCCGCGGAGGATGCCTGCGCCGGCGTTGCGACCGGTCACCAGCCGCGGTCGCGAACCGGCCGATGTCGTCCGCGGCCGACCGCGGTTCGGGGACCACCCGGTCGAGGAGCGGGCGCGCCGCGCACACGACGACCAGGCCCGCGAGCAGCCCGACCTTGGTGCCGAACTCGTTGGTCTGGGGTGCCATCAGGAGCACGCTGGTCACCGCGACGAGGAGGCCGAACACCACTCGCCCGACCTGCCCGGCCGGGACGGTCTTCGGGTCCGTGATCATGAAGAACAGGAAGATCAGGACCTCCGGCGAGGTGACGATCACCCGCCAGAAGTCGGACCCGCAGACCGGTGCGAACGCCCAGTTCGTGGTCATGCAGTGGCCCGAGGCGGCGAGGATCGCGGTGCCGATCGCGAGCGCCGACCCAGAAGGTCGCCGCCAGGCCGAGGAGTCGCAGCCGCCGGGTGATCAGCAGGCCGCCGCCGATGATCACGGCGTAGGCCGACGATCATCCAGATGTTCAGCGGTGCCCACCAGAAGTCGAGCGGCTCGACCCGCGTGCTGCCGAGCACGACGAAGGTCACGACCAGCCCGATGTTGGACGGGTTGAAGACGTGCGAGCCGCGGTAGCGGATGACGTACTTGGTCAGGAGCGAGAGGGCCGCGACGCCCGCGAACACGTACCAGGCGTAGGTGTTCCAGGGATCATCGGGCGGCGTCCCGACGACCCGCAGGATCAGGGCGACGCCGCTGCCGGTCAGCATCGCGCTGGCCGGCCACACGAAGGCCCGGCTCTGGCGGAACGTCAGGACGACCTCGATGATCGCGCAGGTCGAGGATCGCCGCGAGGATCTGCGGGACGCTCACCCGGAAGTGCAGCCCGACCTGGCCGAGGACGTGGATCGTGATGATGACCGCCGCGACGTGCAGGCGCGGGTCGCGGATGCTCGGCAGGACGAGCGGGTAGCTGCTGCCGCCGAACGACAGCGTCCGGGCGGTCACGCTGGGGAGTCGCCGCGCGGGCGCGTCCGCACCGGGCTGACCATCGCCGAAGTGTAGCGGGACCCGGAATTGGGGTGCTGGACCGCGCCCTAGGTGGCCGGGCCCGCCCGAACGCGTCGAGCGTCGCCTCGCGGCTGGCCGGCCTCGCGGCCGCCCCCGGCGTGGTGCGGCGCGGACCCTGTCATACGGTCGCCCGACGAACGTTCGCCGCCTCGTGCGCCCGATTTCGGCCGCTCGCCGAACGGATCATCCCGCCATACGCTCGGCTCGGCACGAATCCCGACCTGGACTCGGCGCCGCGAGGCCCGGGCGTCGTCCAACGTTCGTGTGGCGAACGCATGTCATGCGCCCGGACGCCACGGGCCGAGACCAGGCCCTACCCCGGCTGGCCTGCCTTCGACTGGACCTTCGCCCAGGTGTCCCTGAGCGTGAGCGTTCGGTTGAAGACCGGCCTGCCCGGCCCGGAGTCCGGGTCCGGGCAGAAGTAGCCGAGGCGCTCGAACTGGACGGTCTCGCCCGGGAGCGCCTCCGCCAGCGAGGGCTCGATGAACCCGTCGACCACCACCTCCGAGGCGGGGTTGAGGTCGGCGAACAGGTCGCCGTCCGCGCCCGGGTCCGGCCGGCTGAACAGGTGGTCGTACAGCCGGACCTCGGCGGGCACCGCGTGCGCCGCCGACACCCAGTGCAGGGTCGCCTTTGGCCGGCGCCCGTCCGGCGCGTCGCCACCGCGCGTCGCCGGGTCGTACGTGCAGCGGAGTTCGACCACTCGCCCGGACGCATCCTTCACCACCTCGGTGCAGGTCACGAAGTAGGCGGCCCGCAGGCGAACCTCCCGGCCGGGCGCGAGGCGGAAGAACTTCGGGGGCGGGTCCTCGGCGAAGTCGTCGCGCTCGATCCACAGCTCGCGCGAGAACGGCACCCGGCGTGAGCCCGCCGCCGGGTCCTCGGGGTTGTTGACGACCTCGACCTCCTCGACCTGGCCCTCGGGGTAGTTGTCGATCACGACCCTGAGCGGATCGAGCACCCCGAACCGCCGCGGGGCCGTCCGATTGAGGACCGCCCGCACCGCGAACTCGAGCTGGCCGACCTCGATCACCGAATCGGTCCTGGCGACGCCGATCATCGCCGCGAAGTCGCGGATCCCCTCGGCCGGGAACCCACGCCGCCGCAGGCCCGAGATCGTCGGCATCCGCGGATCGTCCCAGCCGCGGACGTGGCCCTCGGTCACGAGCCGGAGCAGGACCCGCTTGGAGAGCACGGTGTAGGTGAGGTTGAGCCGGGCGAACTCGTACTGGTGCGGGACGGACGGCACCGGGAGGTGCTCGATCAGCCAGTCGTAGAGCGGGCGGTGGCCCTCGAACTCGAGGGTGCAGATCGAGTGGGTGACCCCCTCGATGGCATCGGACTGGCCGTGGGCGAAGTCGTAGGTCGGGTAGATGCACCAGGCGTCGCCGGTCCGCGGGTGGCTGGCGTGGACGATCCGGTACAGCACCGGGTCGCGGAGGTTGATGTTGGGCGACGTCATGTCGATCTTCGCTCGCAGCACCCGGGCGCCGTTGGAGAACTCGCCGGCCCGCATCCGCGCGAACAGGTCGAGGTTCTCCTCGACCGATCGGTCACGGTGGGGCGAGTGGGCGCCGGGTGTCGTCAGCGTCCCGCGGGTCTCGCGGATCTCGTCGGCGGTCTGGTCGTCGACGTAGGCCAGCCCGCCCTCGATGAGGTGGACGGCCCACGCGTAGAGCTGCTCGAAGTAGTCGGAGGCGTGGTAGAGGTGCTCGCCCCAGTCGAAGCCGAGCCAGCGAACGTCGGCCTGGATCGCGTCGAGGTACTCCTGCTCCTCCTTGACCGGGTTGGTGTCGTCGAACCGGAGGTGGCAGCGGCCGCCGAACTCCCGGGCGACGCCGAAGTTGAGGCAGATCGACTTGGCGTGGCCGATGTGGAGGTAGCCGTTGGGCTCGGGCGGGAAGCGGGTGACCGGCGCCGTGATCCGGCCGGCGGCGATGTCGGCCGCGACGATGTCGCGGATGAAGTCGCGCCGTTCGGGGGTGTCGGCCGTCCTGGAGTCGGGCGTTGCGTCCCCCGCGTCCGCGGAGGCGCGGGAGTCGATGCTCACGGGGCCAAGTGTTGCAGAAGTCAGCAGCTCAGGACCGGCCGGCCCGTTCAGCCGAACAGCTGGAGCTGGTTGTAGCCCGGTGCGCCTTCGAGCTCGAGCATCCGGCGCTTCGTCGCGAGCCCGCCCGGGGCCGAGAAGCCGGTGAGCGCCCCGTCTGCCGCGACGACGCGGTGGCAGGGGACGATGATCGGCGTCGGGTTCCGGCTGAGGGCGACCCCGACGTCCCGCGCGCCGTCGGGCCGGCCGATCGCGCGGGCGACCTCGCCGTAGGTCCGGGTCGTGCCCGGCGGGATTCGCCGCGTTTCCGCGTAGACGGCCCGGCCGGAGCTCGTCGACGCCTCGATCGTCGAGCGGGACGTCCCCAAGGTCGTCGGCCGCGCCGGCCATGACCGCGACCATTCCCTCGATGGCCCGTCGGACGAACGCTGGCACTGGGGCTCCTTCCTCGAACGCCAGGCCTGGCAGCCCGCGCTCCGATGGCAGCAGGACGCGGATGATCCCGGTCTCGCTCCAGCGCACGGCGCAGCGCCCGAGCGCGGTCTCGAAGGTGACGGCCCCCGTCGCTGTCATCGGCTCCATCACTACACCAAACACGCCGGTGGAGCGTCTGGTTGCATCAGCGAGGCAGGCCAGAGCACCGACGGGTCATCGGAGGGGGCTGTTGGCTGGCGCGCCAGGATTCGAACCTGGAACCCCCTGATCCAGAGTCAGGTGCTCTACCGTTGAGCCACGCGCCAGCGACCGAGGCGCATTCTAGCGCACGGGCCTCTGCGTACCGTGACAACGGGCTAGGCTGATGCGATGGATCGAGCGCGGAAGAAGCGCGTGAGGTGACGAGGGCTCGGCTCGACCTCACGCGCGAGCAGGTCCTCGCGTACCGACGGACCGTCGGTGCCCTCGACGAGCGGCTGCCACCGGGGCCCACATCCCTCAGGAGCGCGGCCTGGGCGGGCCTGCAGGACAGCATGCCGCGGGCGGCCGTCCACTCGATCCATGCCCGCGTCCAGGAAACCGGACCGGAGGCGTGGGAGGACCCCTCGCTCGTGCAGCTGTGGGGACCGCGGTTCAGCGCCTATGTCGTCGCCGCGGGTGACCTCGCGGTGTTCTCGCTCGGGAGGCTCCCCGACGAGGGAGCTGGCCGACGCCGGGCCGAGGATCTCGCCCGCCGCCTCCACGCCTTCCTCGACGGCCGGAGGATGCCCTACGGCGAGGCGGGGCGCGGGCTCGGCGTGCACCCGAACGCGCTGCGCTACGCCGCGCCGACCGGCACGGTGCTGATCCGTTGGGAGGGGGCACGGCAGCCCGTGATCTGGACCGTGCCGCCGCCTGACGTCGACCCGCGCGACGCGCGCCGCGAGCTTGCGCGCCGCTACCTGCACGTCTTCGGTCCGGGAACGGCGGCGGGGTTCGCCCAGTGGGCCGGGATCAAGCCGCCGAGGGGTCGCGCAGCGTTCGACTGGCTCGCCGGCTCGTTGACGCCAGTGCGGACGCCGATTGGCGATGCCTGGATCCTGACCGGCGACGAGCCGGCGTTCCGCGCGCCCGGGGGACCCCCAGCGCCGGCGCGGCTGCTCCCCAGCGGGGACGCCTACTTCCTCCTGCAGGGAGCCGACCGGGAGCTCCTGGTCCCTGACGCCGACCACCGGCGCGAGCTCTGGACACCGCGAGTCTGGCCGGGTGCCGTCCTCGTCGACGGCGAGATCGTCGGGACCTGGAGACGCGCCCAGGCCGACCTCACGATCGAGTCGTGGCGCCGCCTCTCGCGCGCCGAGCGCGAGGCGGTGGAGGCGGAGGCCGCGTCGATGCCGCTGCCCGGCATCCGACAGCGTGCCCGGGTGCGCTGGGACGACTGAGGCCGGTCAGCTTCGGGTCGACATCGGATTGCGACCCGGTTCAGGACGGTGAAGGCCCTGTCGCACGCCGCCCAGCGCAAACGTTGTCGTCCTCGTCGACACGCGGACCACGGGTCAGCCTCCCCATTCCGACCGCCGCCTAGGGTCGCTCGGCGGCCTCCTCGTTCGAGCCACGGAGGCTCCCGAGATCGGCCTCTACGCGCCGGATCTCATTGCGCAGCGCGGCCAGCCGCTCCTCGAGCTCTTCGGTCGCGGTCTCGCGGTCCATCCGCCGATAGCGCCGGGAGCGTTGGCGGGTCGGCCACTCCTCCGTCCCGTATTCGACTGGGTCGTACCAGCCTGGGCCATACGGCCCGCCGTACCACGGCCCGCAGCCGTGGTAGCCATGCAAGCAACTCATCTCAACCTCCTTCGCCTCGGTCGAGGCGTTCGGTTCCCTCGAGGAACGCATCGATCAGCCGGGCCCGCTCGCGCATGACCGCGATCCACTCGTCGAGCGCCCGTTTGCCGTCTTCGGTCAGCCGGTACGTGCGTCGCGGCGGGCCGTCATTCGTCACCCACGCCGAGTCCACCAGTCCCTCGGCCTCGAATTCCCGCAGCGTCCGGTACGCCATCCCCACGTCGACCCCGTCGGGCGCCAGGCACAGCTCGTTGAGGCGGGCGATCAACGCCCCGCCGTGCGCCTCGCCCTCTGCGACGAGCCGCAGCAGGAACGGCTCGAGCCAGCGGCCGCGCCGACCGCCCGGACGGACCCAGCCTCGGTAGCCGTCGTGGTGGGGGTGGGGATCGTGATGGTGGTGGAGGGAGGCATCGGCATTCATATGCCAATAGCATGCCTATGCCTCAGGTGAACGTCGAGGGCCGAACGGCACGTTTGGCGAGGCGAGGTGGCGAGGGCGGACTCCGGCTACCCCGGCCCGGGGTCCGCCTGCTCATCGCAAACGATCACGTCCGGGTCGTGCGCGAGGACGGCTCGCTCCTCCGGAAGCTCGTCCTGGACGCCGGTCGCGACTCATCACATTGGCTGGCGAGGAAGGATTCGAACCTTCGATCTCCTGATCCAGAGTCAGGCGCCTTACCGCTTGGCCACTCGCCACCGCCGGGCCCGATTCTACGTGTGCGACGCCGCGTGTCGATCCGGACGGAGCGGGTGATCCGGCCGCCGCGCTCGCCCCGACGCCTGCGCTATCGGATGCGCCTGGCGACCAGCTCGATCCGGTGGAAGTGATGCGGCTCGCCGAGCGCCGTCTGGCTGTCCTCCTCGCGGTCCAGCCAGTGCTCGAGCTCGAACCCGTCGAGCCGCGCGCGGATCGCCTCGGGCGATGGGCATGTCATCGCCGGGTCGTCGGCGCTGCCGTCCCGGTCGCCGAACAGCATCGCCGCCACCCGAGCGCCGATCGGCAGCGCGGCAGCGATCCGGTCCCAGGCGCGCCAGTAGGCCACGGGCTCGAGGAAGGGCAGGCTCAGGCTCGCGTTGACCAGGTCGCAGCGTGGGATGTCGACGGTCGCGAGGTCGGCGATGCGCGTGTCGAGGGCGTCGTCAGCGGCCTCGACAGCCGCCGCCCGCAGGGCCGCGATCGCGGCCGGCTCCCGGTCGATGGCGAGCACGCGCCAGCCTGCCCGGAGGAGCTCCCGCGCATCGCGGCCGGCGCCGCAGCCGAGATCGACCGCGAGGCGGGCGGGCTGCGCCTCCCCGTCCTCGGACGCGAAGCGGTCGATGGCGAAGCGCACCGTCTCCCACGCCGGTCGCTCGGCCGTGACGGCGTAGTAGCGGGACCAGTACTCCGCGTCCACCATCGGTCGAGCCTAGCAGCCCCTGACCGCATCCGGCACGCGCGTCCGCCTCGTCCGTTTCGGGTCCGATCTGCTGCCCTGCGGGTACCTTCGAGGGAGGGGTGGAGTGGCGGCCTGGGCCTAGGATGACGGCGCCATGGACCGCACTCAGCCACTGGATCCCGCGGCGCGACGCCGGCGGATCCTCGCCGCGATCGCGACGGTCGCCCTCCTCGTCGCCGCCTTCGGTCCGGCCGCGTCGATCGCCGACGCGACGTCGCTGCCGAAGTGCCGGATCGGCGACGTCATCACCAAGTACCACGCCCGCTCCGACTGGGCCCGCTCGCTCCTCGACACGCGGTACCGCCTGCCCAAGGCGTACAAGCCCGTCGGGCTGGTGGCCGTGAGCCGGGCCGGGCTGTCGGGCGGCGGCTCGATCCGCAGGGTCGCCCTGGCCGACCTCCGGGCGATGGTGATGGCCAGCCGCCGGGCGGGCGCCCGGCTTGCCGTCGAGTCGGCCTACCGCAGCTACGCCACCCAGGTCTGGACCTTCGCCCACTGGGTCCACGAGGGCGGGATCGACAACGCGCTCGAGTCGAGCGCCCGGCCGGGCCACTCCGAGCACCAGCTCGGGACGGCGATCGACTTCAAGACCGTCGGCGGCGTCGCGCCCTGGCGGATGGCCGACTGGGCGAAGACCCGCGAGGGCGGCTGGCTGGCCCGGAACGCCTGGAAGTACGGCTTCGTGATGAGCTACCCGAAGGGCAAGACCTCGGTCACCTGCTACCGCTACGAGCCGTGGCACTACCGGTACGTGGGGCGCGAGCTCGCCAAGCGCGTCCACGACAGCCACAAGACGCTCCGCCAGGTCCTCTGGACGCTCCAGACGAGCCCCGACCCGACGCCGACGGCCACGCCGACCGCGACGCCCCGAGGAACCGACGCCGACCGACGAGCCGACTCCGACGCCGACCGACGAGCCGACGCCGACGCCGACCGACGAGCCGACGCCGACCGGGGAGGCGGTCCAACCCTAGCCCGTCGGTGCCTCCGGTCAACGAACCGGACCATCGGTCGGGGTCCTTGCCCCGAAGAGCCCGTACCGCGGGTCCCCGGCGGGCTCGACACTCTCGGCGAGCCCTGTCGGGCGACCACCGAGACCGGGGAAGGGAACCGATGCGCCGCTTGCTCGCGACCGCCATGGCCCCGGTCCTGGCACTCGCCCTGGCGGCCCCGGCGGCGGCCCACGACCCCACCGGCGTCGGGTGGGGCGCTGCCTGGAGCTCGACGAGCAACGGCACGCACGTCACCCTGCGCGGCACCCTCCGACTGTTCCACATCGACGACTTCGCCGACGGCGAAGGCCGTGACGGCTACGCGGTCGAGACGGCGACGGGCACGGTCGCGCTCGACATCGACGGTCCCGCCCCTGAGGCCTGGAATGGTGCCCGGGTTCGGGTCACCGGGACCGAGGCCGGTGGACGCGTCCGGGTCGCGCTGGCGCATGACTCCTCCAGCCTCGTCCGGCTCGCGCCGCCGAACCGGCGCCGGATCCGCGCGGTGCTCGCGTCGGACGGCCAGTCGGTCCGCCTCGTCGGCGCCACGCCGTCCGTCGCAGCGGCGGCCGCGTCGAAGAAGGTCGCGGTGATCCTGTTCGACTTCAGCAACGACGCGAGCCAGCCGTACACGACGACCACGGCCGGCCAGGTCGCGTTCAGCAACCCCAACGCGATGGCCAACTACTTCGAGGAGGAGTCGCGCGGCGCCGTGACGGTGACCGGGCAGGTCTTCGGCTGGTACCAGATCGCCGCATCCAATGCGACCTGCGACCCGTTCACCTGGTCAAGCCAGGCCAGGGCCGCCGCGGTGGCCGCCGGCGCCAACCTGACGGGCTACACCAACTTCGTCTATGCCTTTCCCTTCGCAAGCTCATGCGCCTGGGCCGGGCTCGGGGCCATGCCGGGCTCGGAGAGCTGGAACAACGGCGCGTTCGCCCTCCGGGTGGTCGCCCACGAGCTCGGGCACAACTTCGGGGTCCACCACGCGAGCAGCCTGAGCTGCACGTCCGGTGGCGTGCGGGTGGCGATCTCGACCAGCTGCACGTCGTCGGAGTACGGCGACCCGTTCACGGTGATGGGAGGCGGCTCGTCCGAGCACAACCACGCGACCCACCTCGGCCAGTTCGGCTGGCTGCCGGCCGGCGAGATCCGGACGATCGGTCCGGGTGGCCCGTACCAGCTCGGTTCGGTGCTCGACGGCCCGGCCGGCAGCGACCGGCTCCTCCGGATCGACCGCCACGACGGCACCTCGCTGTACCTCGACCTGCGCTCGATCCACGGCACCCTCTTCGACGACTTCGCCCCGAGCGCGCCGGCCGTCAACGGCGTGACGGTCCGGATCTCGCCCGACGACCCGAGCCCGGGCTACGGGCTGAGCCAGACCCAGCTCGTCGACACGACCCCGGCGACGGCGAGCTACGCCGACGCGCCGCTGGCCGTCGGCGCGACGCTCACCGACCCGGTCACGGGCCTCCAGGTCACGACGCTCTCGGCGGGCTCCGGCGTCGCCACGGTGAGCGTCCTCGACCCCATCGCACCCGGGAAGCCCGGCGGGCTGCAGGCAACCCCCACGGGGGCGACGTCGATCGCCCTGAGCTGGACCGCGGCACCCGACAACTACGGGATCGCCCGGTACCGGGTGCTGCGCGACGGCGTCGAGGTCGCGGCCCCGACCGGGACGACGTTCAACGACACCGGTCGGAGCCCACAGACGACGTACGCCTACCAGGTGCTCGCCGTCGACGGCTCGGGCAACGAGGGCTCGGCCGCGACGGCCGGCGCGACCACGCCCCCGGCCGGGGCCGACGTCACGCCGCCGAGCGCGCCGAAGTCGCTCAAGGCGAAGGTCGGAGCCACGACGACGAAGCTGTACTGGACCGGGGCGAGCGACGACTTCGGGGTGGCCGGCTACAAGGTCTACCGGGTCGGCGTGACGAAGCCGATCAAGACCGTGACCGGGAAATCGGTGACCGTCAAGCGACGGAAGGGCGCCGGCTACTACGTCCGCGCGTTCGACGCGGCAGGCAACCTCGGCCCGAAGAGCCCGACCCGGCGGACCTGACCCGAGTCGGTATCAGCTGCCGGCCTTGAGCGCGTCGTTGAGCGACTCCTCGAGCTCGGTCCCGAGGCTGGTCTGGTAGACCTTCCCCTCGAACCCGCGGAGCGCGGCCACGAGAGCGCTCGGGTTGGCGCTGACGACCGCGAACAGGGCCGACGTCCCCGGGGTGAGCTCGCCCTGGATGTCCTTGACGAAGTCCCTGTCGACATGGTCGCTGACGCTGTGGCCGATCGCCGCCCCGATCGCGGCCCCGATCGCGACGCCGAGGACCGGGAAGAACACGAAGCCCAGGAGCAGGCCGAGCAACCCGCCGCCGACCGCGCCAACCTCGGTCCCGCTGCTGACCTCGTTCTTGACGTGGATCTCGCCCTCCGCGTCCTTCTCGACGACGGCGGTGTCGTTCAGGTGCAGGCCGGTGGCGCCCTCCATCTCGCGCAGGTGCTTGAGGGCGGCGAGCCCGGCGTCCTGCCTGGCGAAGGTGATCACGACCAGGTCGCTCATGGCGTCCTCCTCGAGGGTCCGCGACGATACCGTGGTCCCGGGTCCGGGGGTACGGACGAGTATAGGGCCGCCCCCATCCGGGTCCGAGGAACGCGACGCCGGGCCCGGCCCGCGGCCCGGCGCGACTATCCTTCCGCCGTGGCCGACCGATCCGGCATCCCCGCCCGCTTCCGAGCCTTCGTCGCCGAGAAGCTCGACGACCGCGTCGAGCGCGGCGTGCGCGACGTCGCGGCCGACGACCTCCCGCCGGGCGAGGTCGACGTCCGGGTCGACTGGTCGAGCGTCAACTACAAGGACGCGCTGGCGACGATCCCGAACGGCAAGGTCGCCCGGATCAGCCCGCTCATCCCGGGGATCGACCTGGCCGGCACGGTCGTCGCGAGCCGGACGCCGGCGATCGCGGTCGGGTCGGGCGTGATCGCCCACGGCTACGAGCTGGGCGTGGCCCGCCACGGCGGCTTCGCCGAGTACGCCCGGGTCCCGGCGGACTGGATCGTGCCGCTGCCCGAGGGACTGACGACGCGCGAGGCGATGGTCGTCGGCACGGCCGGGTTCACGGCCGCGCTGTCGGTCGCCCGGCTCGAGGCCCACGGGCTCGTGCCGGAGGACGGTCCGGTCCTCGTGACCGGCGCGAGCGGCGGCGTCGGCCGGACCGCGCTGGCGATCCTCGTCGAGCGCGGCTACGAGGTCTGGGCCGCCACCGGCAAGGCGGAGGCCCACGCCGAGCTCAGCGGCCTCGGTGCCGCCGGCATCCTCAGCCGCGAGGAGGTCACGGCAGAGAGCCCGCGACCGCTCGAGAGCGAGCGCTGGGCCGGGGCCGTCGACTGCGTCGGCGCGGCGACCCTGCCGTACATCCTGCGCACGCTCCGCTGGGGCGGGGCAGTCGCGGCCAGCGGCAACACCAGCGGGGCGCCCCTGGCGACGACGGTCTTCCCGTTCATCCTCCGCGGCGTGGCCCTGCTCGGGATCGACTCGGCCCAGCAGCCGATCGCCGACCGGCGCCGGCTGTGGGACCGGATCGCCGGGGACCTCCGCCCGCGCGGCCTCGGCGAGGCCGTGACCGAGGTCGACCTCGACGGCCTCGAGGCGGCGCTCGACGGGATCCTGGCCGGGCGCGCCCGCGGTCGCTGGATCGTCCGGATCGGGGCCTGAGGCCGTGACGTCGACGGTCTCCGCCGTCAACGCCAGGAACGGCACGCGCCTGCAGACCAGGAGCTGGCCGGTCGAGGGGACGCCGCGCGCGTCGGTCCTCATCGTCCACGGGCTGGCCGAGCACTCCGGGCGCTACGAGCGGACCGGCGGAATCCTGGCCGGGGCCGGGTTCGCGGTGTCCGCGTTCGACCTCGAGGGGTACGGCGGCTCGGGCGGCCGGCGTGCCTGGCTGAGCGACTGGGACGTCTGGCTCGACGACGTCGAGGATCGGCTGGCCGCCCTCCGGGAGGAGGCGCCCGGCCGCCCGGTCGTCCTGCTCGGCCACTCGATGGGCGGGCTCGTCTGCCTGACCTACGCGGAGAGCGACCGGCCCCAGCCCGACCTCCTCGTGCTCAGCTCGCCGTGGCTCGCCGACACCCTGCCGGGCTGGCGGCGAGCGGTCGCCCGCTACGTCGGCCGGCTGCTGCCGACGCTGTCGGTTGCCAACGGCTTCGACGGCTCGACCCTGTCGCGGGACCCCGAGGTCGGCGTCGCCTACCTCGCCGACCCGCTTGCCCACCACTCGACGACGCTCGGGCTCGGCCGCCAGGTGGTCCTCGCCCAGGAGCGCGCGAACGCCCATCTCGACCGGCTCCGGGTGCCGACGTTCGTCACCCACGGCAGCGCCGATCCCCTCGTCCCGGTGGCGTCGTCGGGGGTGCTCGCCGGGCTCCCACGGGTCGACCGCAAGGTCTACCCGGACCTCCGCCACGAGACCCTCAACGAGCCGGAGGGTCCGAAGGTGGCCGCCGACATGGCCGCCTGGATCGGGGCTCAGCTCTCCTCGAGCTCGCCGCGCGCCTGAGCGACCCCGCGCTCGATCGCCTCGCGCGCTGACTCCGCTCGGTAGGGCGCAGCGACGATCGCCTCCTCGAGGCCGAGCTCGCCGGCGGCGACGCGTCGCGGCCAGGTCGGCGACGGCCGCGACCTCGGCGATCGACCGGTCGAGGAAGGCGACGTCCGCCACGTCGCCGTGACCCGGGCACGACCGCGCCGGTCACGAGCGGCCGGATGGCGTGGAGCGTGTCCGGCCAGTCGAGCGGATAGCCGTCGCCGAAGTAAGGCGGGGCGCCGTTCTCGACGAGATCGCCGGCGAACAGGACGGCCGCATCCGGCACGACGATCACGATGTCGTCGTCCGTGTGCCCGCGGCCGAGGTAGCGCAGCTCGAGCCGGCGCCCACCGATGTCCAGGTCGGCGCCGTCGTCGCCGAACGTCCGGTCGGGCGGGTCGATCTCGGTCGCGAGCACGTCGTCGGCCAGCTTCGGGAGCTCCTCCCGGGCGACCTCGAGCGCGGTACGCCTCGGCCCGTTCGCGGAGGAACCGCGCGCAGCGGACGTGGCCCCAGATCGGCGCCGGCCGGAAGCTGGCGTTGCCGAAGGCGTGGTCGTAGTGGTGGTGGGTGTTGACGACCGCGGCGACCGGGAGCGCGGTCAGCCGCTCGAGGTCGGCCAGGATGCTCGCGCGCCTGCGTCGGCCGTCGAGCGGGTGTCGATCACGACCGGCCCGTCGGCGGTCAGGATCGCCCCGATCTGCTGATCGAAGAAGCGATACCGCCGGGTGAAGACCCGGTCGCCGACCTCGAGCCAGATCGCACCCGCCGCCGTCGTCCTGCCCACGCTGCGAAACCTCCTCCGCGCCGCCTCGACGGATGGCATCCTAGCCGCCATGACCGAGTCCCGGACGATCGTCTTCTTCCCCGAGGGGGCCTTCGGGCCGACCAACAACTGCGTCGGCATCGGGAGCGTCCTGCGCGAGCGCGGCCATCGGGTCGTGTTCATCGTCGAGGAGTCGTTCGCCGGGACCCTCGAGGCCAAGGGCTTCGAGGAGCGCCTCATGCGGCTCGGGCCGCCGCCCGAGGTCCCCGAGGTCCCGGGCCAGTTCTGGAAGGACTTCATCCGCGACACCGCGCCGGTCTTCCGGACCCCGACGATCGACCAGCTGAGCGGGTTCATCCAGCCGACCTGGCAGGCCCTGATCGACGGCGCGAAGTACGTCCACCCGCGGCTGCTCGAGATCTTCGACGAGCTCGACCCGGACGTCATCGTCGAGGACAACGTGGTCGCCTTCCCGGCCCTGCCCGCCAGCGGTCGCCGCTGGGTCCGGATCACCTCGTGCAACCCGGCCGAGCTGCTCGACCCGGACGTCCCGCCGGTCTTCTCCGGCTACCCGACGGCCGACCGGTCGGGCTGGCCTGCCTTCCGCGACGAGTACCGGCGGAGCCACGCCGAGATGTGGGCCGACTTCGACGCGTTCTGCCGCGACCACGGCGCGCCCGGCCTGCCCGACGGACCCGAGGGGCCGGCGTTCATCCACGAGTCGCCGTACCTGAACCTGTACCTCTACCCGGCCGAGGTCGACTACGAGCGCGCCCGTCCGCTCGCCCCGACCTGGCACCGCCTCGACTCGTGCGTCCGGACGACCGAGGGAGCCTGGGCGATCCCCGAGTCGCTCGCCGGCCGGCCGGGCGCGCTCGTCTACCTCAGCCTGGGGAGCCTCGGCTCGGCCGACGTCGAGCTGATGCGCCGGCTGGTCGACGTCCTCGGCCGGACGCCGTACCGGTTCGTCGTCTCGAAGGGCCCCCAGCACGACCAGTACGAGCTGGCCGACAACATGGTCGGGGCCGAGTTCCTGCCCCAGCCCTCGATCCTGCCCCAGGTCGACCTGGTCATCACCCACGGCGGCAACAACACCGTCACCGAGTGCTTCCACTACGGCAAGCCGATGATCCTGCTGCCGCTCTTCTGGGACCAGTACGACAACGCCCAGCGGGTCCACGAGACGGGCTTCGGGGTCCGCCTGCCGACGTACACGTTCGAGCCGGCCGCGATGACCGCCGCGATCGACCGGCTGCTGGCCGACCGGACGCTGCAGAGCCGCCTCGCGGCGATCTCCGCCCGCCTGCGGGCCGCCCCGGGCACCGTCCGGGCGGCCGACCTGATCGAGCGGGTGGCCCTGACGGGGGAGCCGGTAACCGAGGGCTGATCTCGGGCGCCACATGCCGCTTGGTTGCCGAGGCATACGGCGGCCGTAGCAAGGCCGAACGTCCCATTTCGGGATCGGGCGCGACCGGGTAGGGTCGGATTCGGTCGCGCCAGGAGAGCAGCGCGGGCGACGCGAGGGAGCATCGTGGCTGTTCGGGGAATTGTCGACGACCGCCGATCGCCGATCGACGACGCGTTCCAGGGACCCGGCTGAAGGTCGTGTCACCGGCTCCTCGTTTCGGCCGAGCTGCCGCCGCGGTGGTACTGACAGCCGCGGTGATCGCCTCGTGTGCAAGACCCGGAGCGATCGGCAGCAGCGCGCCCGAGCAAACCATCGCGACGGGCGCGACTGCATCGGCGGCCCCGCACACTCTGGGTGTGAGCCGGTCCGCGGTCATGGCTGCCGTCGACGCCGCCTTCGAGCCCACCTCGCTCGTCTGGGAGCCGGAGCACCGCTTGCGCGATGGAACGCTCGAGGTCATCGGCAGGCCTGAGGATCGGCTTTCCAGCATCGGAGTCAGGTTGCTAGGCCCGGCAGGTGACCTCATCGGTATCGAACTCGAGGACGAGCCTGCGCGCACGGAAGCCGAGGCTCGCCTGGCGTTTGCCGTGGTTCGGGCGGCTGTCCCAGCCGCCGAGGAGTGGCTGCGAGCAGGCCTGGCCCGGCCGCCCGGATTCCAGCACGAATTGTTCAGCGGAATCACCCTCGTCTGGGGCCCCAACGTCATCGTCAACGAGGCGCACCTGTCCATCCTCGAGGTCGTCGCGGGAGACCTCCCGCCCGTGGTGAACGCAACCCCAGCCGCGGTCGTGCCCCGTTTCGGCACAAGGTCCTGAGCGGTCCCGACTCGATCGAGTCGCGCACAAGGGATCCCGTCACCGGGTCGCCCACGGGCTGAGACGCGCTTCCCCCGGGAGCGCACAATCAGGGTCCGATTCCTGCACGTCCCGACGCGTCCGACCGGACGCTTGCCACGAGGAGGCAACCCCGATGACCGACACCCTGCCGCGGGTCAAGACCTACCAGCACTTCATCGACGGGGCCTGGGTCGACAGCGCCAGCGGCGAGACCCTCGCGGTCGAGAACCCGGCCAACGGCGAGATCATCGCCCACGTCCCGGCGTCCGGGCCGGAGGACGTCGACCGGGCGGCCGACGCGGCCGCGCGGGCGTTCACGACCTGGCAGCACACGACGCCCCAGGACCGCAGCCTGCTCCTGCTCAAGCTGGCCGACGCGATCGAGGCGCGGGCCGACGAGATCGGCCGGCTCGAGTCGAAGAACGCCGGCAAGCCGGTCGGCGCGGCGATCGACGAGGTCCCGGTCGTCGTCGACAACCTGCGCTTCTTCGCCGGCGCCGGCCGGGTGATGGAGGGCAAGGCGGCCAACGAGTACCTGGCCGACCACACCAGCCTGATCCGGCGCGAGCCGGTCGGGGTCGTCGCCTCGATCGCGCCCTGGAACTACCCGATCATGATGGCCGGCTGGAAGATCGGGCCGGCGCTCGATGGCCGGCAACACGGTCATCCTCAAGCCGTCGGCCCGGACCCCGCTGACCGCCCTCGTCCTGGCCGAGATCGCCGCCGAGATCCTGCCGCCCGGCGTGCTCAACGTGATCACCGGCACCGGCGCCGCGATCGGCGACGCGCTCGTCGGCCATCCCAAGGTCGGGATGATCTCGGTCACCGGCGACACCGAGACCGGCAAGCACATCGCCAAGGTCGCGGCCGACCGGGTCAAGCGGCTCCACCTCGAGCTCGGCGGCAAGGCCCCGGTGATCGTCTTCGACGACGCCGACCTCGACGCGGTCATCGAGAACCTCAAGGTCGTTCAGCTACTGGAACGCCGGCCAGGACTGCACCGCCCCGTGCCGGGTGATCACCGGGCCCGAAGGTCTACGACCGCTTCGTCGCCGACCTGGCCGGCCAGGTCAAGACGATCAAGTGGGGCGATCCGGCCGAGGGCGACGACATCGAGATGGGCTCGCTCATCGCCCAGGCCCAGGCCGACAAGGTCGAGGGGATGGTCAAGCGGGCCGACCGCGGCGCCGGCGGTGCCGAGATCGTCGTCGGCGGCCACCGGCCGGACCGGCCGGGCGCCTACTTCGAGCCGACCGTCATCGCCGGCCCCGACCAGAAGAGCGAGATCGTCCAGGACGAGGTCTTCGGCCCGGTCGTGACCGTCCAGCGCTTCAGCGACGAGGACCAGGCGATCGCCTGGGCGAACGACGTCCGCTTCGGCCTGGCCGGCGTCGGTCTGGACGCGCGACATCGGCAGGGGCCTCCGGGTGGCCAAGGCGATCCAGTTCGGGACCGTCTGGATCAACGACCACTTCACCCTCGCCTCCGAGATGCCCCACGGCGGGTTCAAGGAGTCGGGCTACGGCAAGGACCAGTCGATGTACGCGATCGAGGACTACACGGTCGTCAAGCACGTGATGATCAAGTCCTGAACCCGGCGGTCGAGGCGGCGCTGGCGGTCGACCTCGTCGATCGGCAGCGCTGGTACGGGGGCAAGGCGCGGGGCGTCAGCGGCGGTCCGGCTCGTCGACACGGTCGGGCTCGGGTCGATCGGCGCGGGGGCGCGCCGCGGCCGACGATCTCGCCGTCCTCGCCTTCGTCGACGTCGAGGACGACCGCGGAACCGTCGAGCGCTACCTCGCGCCGTTCGTCGTGGCGGGCGGCTCCGGACCCGCCCGGCCAGCCGAGCCGGGCGACGGCGCCTGGCGGGCGCTGGCCGTGGCGATCGGCGGGGCCCGGATCCTCGGCACCGACGCCGGCGGGGCGCTCGTCTGCCGGCCGGCGCTGGCGCTGCCGGCCTTCGCGCCGGGTGGCGCACGGCGAGATCGCGGGCTGGGCGGAGCGCGGCCTCGGCGCCGACCAATCGAACACCTCGGCGGTCCTCGGCGAGCGGCTCCTGCTCAAGGCGTTCCGGCGCCTCGAGCCGGGGCTCAACCCGGACCTCGAGCTGACGGCGTTCCTGTCCGAGGACCGCGGCCTCGCGGCTGGTCCCGGCGCTGGCCGGCTCGGCCGAGCACGTCGACCGGGACGGATCGGTGCGCGACGGTGGCGATCCTCCAGGAGCTCGTGCCCGACGCGGAGGACGCCTACGAGACGACCCTCGACCGCCTGGCGGCTGGATCGCGGCGCCCGGCGTGGTCGCCCTCGAGTTCGCCACCGAGGACGCCGCCGAGCTCGGGTCCGTCCTGGCCGAGCTCCACGCCAGCCTCGCCGATCCGGGCGATGTCGAGGGTTTCGCGCCGCGCACGGCCGACGCCGACGACCTCCGCCGCTGGCGGGCGCTTGGCGAGGAGCGGCTCGACGAGGCGCTGGGCCTCCTCGCCGGGGATCCGACCGTGGGCCCCGACCTGCGGGCCTGGGCCGACGCGATCCGGCTCCGGCTCGCGGCCCTCGAGGCGACGAGCCCGCCGCCGTTCCTGAGCCGCGTCCACGGCGACCTCCACCTCGGCCAGGTCCTGCGGACGCCGGACGGGTTCGTCCTCGTCGACTTCGAGGGCGAGCCGATGCGCCCGATCGAGGACCGCCGCCGCCCGGCGTCGCCGCTCCGCGACGTCGCCGGCCTGCTGCTCTCGTTCGACCACGTCTCGTCGAGCGCGGAGCGACTGGCGGCCGAGCGGGG
The DNA here is from genome assembly GCA_963708065.1 of uncultured Chloroflexia bacterium. Classification (GTDB taxonomy): domain Bacteria; phylum Chloroflexota; class Limnocylindria; order Limnocylindrales; family CSP1-4; genus Chersky-267. The sequence goes on along the minus strand of CAVPRZ010000004.1, from coordinate 617,564 downwards.
CTGGCGTCCGGGATCGCATGCCGGGCTCGACATCGCCGCCTGGCGTCGGCGGTCGCGCGAGCGGCTGCTCGGCGGCGTACCGGGCCGGTCTCCGCCGGAAGGGTGCCCCGATCGCGGTCGACGAGGGCCTGCTCGACGGGCTGGCCGTGGCCAAGGAGTGCGACGAGTTCGTCTACGCGGCGACCTACATGCCCGACTGGCTCTATGCCCCGCACGCCGGGATGCGCCGGCTGCTGGACGGCGAGCCGCCGGCGGCGGCCGGTGGACCGGCGTGAGCCTGCCCACGGCCGCCGAGGTGACGATGCTCCGGGCGTCGGTCCTCGGCTGGTACGACGAGACCGGCAGGCGCCTGGCCTTCCGGGGCACGACCGACCCGTACCTCGTCCTCGTCTCGGAGACGATCCTCCAGCAGACCCAGGTCTCGCGCGGCGGCCCGGCCTGGGAGACGTTCACCGCGTCGGTTCCCGACGGTCGAGGCGCTCGCCGCGGCCTCGCCGGCCGACGTCCTCCGGGCCTGGCGCGGGCTCGGCTACAACCGCCGGGCGCTCAACCTCCACCGGGCGGCGCGGATCGTCGTCGACGAGCTCGGCGGCCGTCTTCCGCGTGACGTGGCCGATCTCGAGCGGCTGCCGGGTGTCGGCCCGTACACGGCCCGGGCGGTGGCGGCGATCGCCTACGGCCTGCCCGTCGGGGCCGTCGACACGAACGTCCGGCGCGTCCTCGGCCGCGCTCTCGCCGGCGACCCGGCGGACCTCCGACCCGCCGAGCTCCAGGCGATCGCCGACCGGGTCGTACCGCCCGACCGGCCGGCCGACTGGACCCACGCGCTCATGGACCTCGGCTCGACCGTGTGCCGTCCGCGGGACCCGGCGTGCGGGGATTGCCCGCTCCGACCGGCCTGCCGTCACGTCGCGGCCGCCCGGCCTCGAAGGGGCGACGGCGCCGGGCGCGCCACGGCGGCGGGCTCACCGCCGAACGACACTGGGACGGCCGTTCGCGAGCGCCGCGTGCCGTTCGCCGCGACGAGCCGCTGGCTGCGCGGCCGGATCCTCGACCGGCTGCGCGAGGCCGACGATCCGGCCTGGACGGTGATCGCGGCGCCAATCGGGGAGCACGACGGCCCGGCCGTCGCGGCGGCGCTTCGGGCGCTCGCCCGCGAAGGGCTCATCGAGCTCGACCGGACGGCCGATCCGCCCCGTGCCCGGCTCCCCGTCGCCTGACTCGGCTACGCTTCGCAGTGTGAACACGACCGCGGCTCGCTCGGAGGCGCAGCCGCTCCCGGCCGACGATCCGACCCTGATGTCGGCCGACCTGCGCGACCTCGTCCGGCGCTGGGCGACAGCCAAGGACGGCGCACCGATGACGGCCGAGGCGATGACCGGCGCCGATCGACGGGCCCAGGCCCTCGGGGTCCCCGGCGGTCGGCTCATGGAGCACGCCGGGACCGCGGTCGCCGCGGCCGTTCGGGCGGTCGCCGCCGACCAGGACCGCCTCGGCAAGGGCCCCATCCTCGTCCTGTGCGGCCCCGGCAACAACGGCGGTGACGGACTGGTCGCCGCGCGCCGGCTGGGCCGGCTCGGGCTGCCGGTCGTGGCGGTGCTCGTTTCCGGCGAGAGCCGTCCGGCCACCCCGGACGCGCTGAGGAACTGGGACCGGCTGGCCGGCGAGCCGACCGTCACCCGGATCCATGCCGCGGTCCCGCGCGACCTCGGGGTCATCGCCCAGGGCGTCGAGAAGGCAAGCGTCGTCGTCGACGCGCTGCTCGGGACCGGTGTGCGCGGCGTCCTGCGCGAGCCGATCCGGTCGGCCGTCGAGCTCATCCGCCGGGCCCGCGAGGGCGGCGTCCCGGTCGTGGCGGTCGACACGCCGACGGCCGTCGACCTCACGAGCGGCGAGCCGTCCGACCCGGCGGTCCGGGCCGACCTTACCGTGACCTTCCACCGTCCGAAGACCGGCCTGCTGACGAAGCGCGGAGCGGCCCTCGCCGGGCGCGTCCTCGTCGCGCCGATCGGCATCCCGGCGGAGGCCGACCGTGGCTGAGCGGGCGGCGGTCGGCTGGCGCGAGGTCCTGCTCGTCGCGGTCGCCGTCGTCGGGGTCGTCCTCGGGCTGGCGATCGGCACGAGCCTGCTCCCGGCCGACGCCCAGCGCCTCGTCTTCCGGACCCCGCTCCTCATCGGCGTGCTGATCGTCGGGACCGCCATCGTGCTCGTCCGTCTCGTGCGCCGGCCGCCGGACCCATGACCGCCATCCTCCAGGCCCGCCGGCACGATCTCGAGACCCTCGCCTCGGAGCGCTGGGACGTGCTCGTGGTGGGCGGCGGGGTCACCGGAGCGGGGATCCTCCTCGACGCCGCGAGCCGCGGCCTCCAGGCGGCGCTCGTCGAGCGCGACGACTTCGCGGTCGGAACGAGCGGTCGCTCATCGCGACTGATCCACGGCGGGCTGCGCTACCTGGAGCAGGTCCGGATCGCACTCGTGCGTGAGGCGCTCGCCGAGCGGCGCCGGCTCATTCAGCTGGCGCCCCACCTCGTCCGGATCGAGCCGTTCCTGTTCCCGCTCTACGGCGGCCCGCTCACCCGCCCGTTCTATGACGCCGGCCTGACCCTGTACGACCTGCTGGGCGCGTCCGCCGACGGCGGCTGGCACCGCCACCTGTCGGTCGAGGGCGCGCTCGAGGCGACGCCGGCGCTCCGCCGCGAGGGCCTGCGCGGGGCGTTCGTCTACCACGATGGCCAGGAGGACGACGCCCGCTACAACCTGGCGGTCGCCCGCACCGCTCGTGCCGATGGCGGGCTGCCGCTCACCCGGGTCAACGCGCTGGGCGCGCTCGAGCGCGACTGGCGGATCGCCGGGGTGAACGTCCGTGACGAGCTCACCGGAGAGACGTTCTTCGTCCGCGCGGAACGGGTCATCGACGCGACCGGGGTGTGGTCGGGCCGGGCCGACGGGCCGTTCCCGGCCGTCGGGGCGAGCCCCGCCGTCCGCCCGAGCCGGGGGAGCCACATCCTCGTGCCCCGCCACCGGATCCCGAGCACCCACGGGCTGACCCTGCGGATCCCAGGCCGTGTCTGCTTCCTCGTCCCATGGCCCGATACCTGGGTCATCGGGACGACCGACCTCGACGACGAGGGGCCGCCGGATCGGCCGGTGCCGACGGCGGCCGAGATCGACAACATCCTCGACAACGTGAACGCGACGCTGGCCGTCGACCTGACCCGGGCGGACCTCGTCGGGGCGTACACCGGTCTGCGCCCGCTGGCGACCGATCCCGGCGGCCACCCCGGGTCGAGCGTGAAGGCCTCGCGCGAGCACCGCATCCGGACCGACCCGAACGGCCTCGTTCGGATCGGCGGTGGCAAGTACACGACGTACCGGCTGATGGCGGCCCAGACCGTCGACACGGCCCTCGGCCGAGACGTCGCCCGCGCCCGGCCGTCGAAGACCGCCGAGCTGCCGCTCGTCGGCGCCGCCCCGCTCCCCGAGCTCGATGCGCTGGCGGCGAGGCTCGCCGCGGACACCGGTCTCGACATGCCCCGGATGGAGCGGCTCGTGGCGCGCCACGGGACCGAGGCGAGCGACGTGGTCGCCCTCGGCCGCGAGCTCGACCTCCTGCGTCCGCTCGGATCCGGGATCGCCCACCTCGAGGCGGAGGTGGTCTGGGCCGTCCGGTCCGAGAGCGCGCTGTCGCTCGACGACGTGCTCGCCCGCCGGACCCGGCTCGCCCAGGAGCTGCCCGACCGTGGCGCGGCCCGTGGCGCCGCGGGTCGCGGAGCTGCTGGGCGCCGAGCTCGGCTGGTCCGAGGCGGACCGCGCGGCGGCGATCGAGACCTACCTCGCGGTCGCCCACCGCGAGTACGACGTCCCCGGCCCGGACTCGTGACCGAGTGGCTGTGACCGAGTGGCTGTGACCGAGCGGCTCGTGCTCGCGCTCGACCAGGGCACGACGTCGTCGCGGGCGATCGTCATCGACGCGGCCGGTCGGATCCGCGGCAGCGCGTCCGAGGAGCTGCCCCAGGTCTACCCGGCACCGGGCGAGGTCGAGCACGATCCGGAGGCGATCTGGACGACCCAGCTCGACACCGCCCGCCGGGCGCTCGCCGACGCCGGGGCGGATGCCGTCGTCGGTGGCCGCGATCGGCCTGACGAACCAGCGCGAGACGACGATCGTCTGGGACCGCGCGACCGGCCGGCCGGTCGCCAACGCGATCGTCTGGCAGAGCCGGGTGACGGCGCCGCGCTGCGACGCGCTCCGGGCGGCCGGCCACGAGCCGCTGTTCCGGGAGCGCACCGGCCTCCCGATCGACGCCTACTTCAGCGGGCCCAAGATCGCCGAGATCCTCGATCGCGGTCCGGGCCTCCGGGCGCGGGCCGAGCGGGGCGAGCTCGCCTTCGGCACGGTCGACGCGTTCCTCATCTGGCGGCTGACCGGCGGCCGGGTCCACGCCACCGACGTGTCGAACGCGAGCCGGACGCTCCTGTTCGACATCCACCGGCTGGCCTGGGACCCGGAGCTGTGCGCGATCGTCGGGGTGCCGCCGGCGATGCTCCCGGAGGTCCGCCCGTCGTCGGGGATCCTCGGCGAGACCGATCCCGGCGCTGTTCGGGGCGGCGATCCCGATCGCCGGCTGTGCCGGCGACCAGCAGGCGGCGACGTTCGGCCAGGCCTGCTTCGAGCAGGGGGCCACGAAGGCGACCTACGGCACCGGCGCGTTCCTGCTCATGAACACCGGCGGGCGCCCGGTCGCCTCGGCGAACCGGCTCCTGACGACGGTCGGCTGGCGGCTCGGGGCGGACGACCCGGTGACGTACGCCCTCGAGGGCTCGGCGTTCGTCGCCGGCGCCGCCGTCCAGTGGCTCCGCGACGGGCTCCGGGCGGGCAGGGACGCGGCGGAGATCGCCGCCCTGGCCGACACCGTGACCGACACCGGCGGGGTCTACCTCGTGCCGGCCTTCGTCGGGCTCGGCGCGCCGTACTGGGACGCCTATGCGCGCGGGACGCTCGTCGGGCTGACTCGCGGGACCGGGCTGGCCGAGATCGCCCGGGCGGCGATCGACGCGATGGCCTACCAGGTGGCCGACGTCGTCACGGCGATGGAAGCCGACGCCGGGACCGCCCTCGACGTGCTGCGGGTCGACGGCGGGGCGTCGCGGAACGACCGCCTCTGCCAGTTCCAGGCGGACCTCCTGGGCGTGCCGGTCGAGCGCCCCGTCCACGCCGAGACGACGGCGATCGGGGCGGCCGCGCTGGCCGGGCTCGCGGTCGGCGTCTGGGACGGACCCGCGTCGTTCGCAGCGACTCGCGAGGTGGACCGGCGGTTCGAGCCGGCGATGGACCCGTCTCGGCGCGAGCGCCTGGTCCACGGCTGGCATCGCGCGGTCGAGCGCTCGCTGAGCTGGGTCGAGCCGGGGGTCTGAGCTCGGTGGCGGGAGGCCTCGACCGGCGTGGCGACTCCCGACCGGACCGCAGCCGACCCCATCGGACCACGCTGGAAGACCCGCGATTTGCCCCCTGTACAGGCTCGGAATGAGGGCCTACACTCCGACGATCAAACGTCACGGCGGGGCCGTGACCAGAGCACGTAGCACGACGACCGACTCCTCTCACGGCTGACGCGAGAAATCGACGGATCGCGCGGCTACCAAGAGGAGTTTTCGATTCGGTGTACAACGACAAGAACCTGACCTGCGCGGACTGCGGGCAGGAGTTCGTCTTCACTGCCAGCGAGCAGGATTTCTACGCACAACGCAACTTCACCGAGCCGCGCCGCTGCCCGAGCTGTCGGGCCAGCCGCAAGGCGGCTCGTAACGCCGAGTCCGGCGGCGGCTACAGCTCCGGCGGCTACGGAGCCGGTGGCTCGTACAGCGCCGGTGGCGGTGGCGGTGGCTACGGCTCCGGCGGCTACGGTTCGCGTGACCGCGGTCCCCGCGAGATGTTCAGCGCGACCTGCAGCAACTGCGGTCGCGAGGCCCAGGTCCCGTTCCGCCCGACCAGCGGCAAGCCGGTCTACTGCAGCGACTGCTTCCGGAGCATGCGCGGCGGCTGACCGTCGACCCTTCGAGCCCAACCGAACGACCCGGTCCAACGACCGGGTCGTTCGATTCCCGGGCGATGCTGCTCAACGTGGCCAGGCGGTACCGGCTCCGCGCGTCGAACGCGGCGAGTGGCAGTCGTCGCCACCCGCCGCGCCATGATCCGCGTGGCGTCCTCACTAGGTGTGGGTGTCGGAGCCGAGGAAGCGACTCACCGAAGGCTCATGGCGCGTGAATCGTCACCCAGAGGAAGCCGTCGGCGAAGACACCGCTGCCCGGGATTCCACCCACCTTGACCGTCGCGATCGTGTGGCCCGTCTTCGGGTCGACCGAGCGGACGGTCCGCGTGACGCCGTCAAGAAGCCACAGGGCTTGACCGCCGATCGCTAGCGCTTTCGCGGGGGCGTCGAGCGGCACCGTCCGCTGCTCTTGGGTCGCCGCGTCGATGCGGGTGAGCGATCCATCCTGTCGGAGCAGCCACACCTCGGTTGGGGTGACCGCCATCCCGAGCGTGCCCCTCGTTCCGGCGAGGGTCAAGACCGTGGGCTTGGTCACCAGCCCGTCGAAGCGCAGGAGGATGGGTGCCTCCTGGTAGGCGACCCAGGCGGTCCCTCCGCTCGCGGCGACGAGCAGCGAGCCCGTGTCCGAGCCGCCAGACCCTGTGAGATCGGCATCGACGATAGCGAAGGCGGTATGGCTGTACGCCCCGGTGTCGGTCGCCGGGGAGACGCGGACGACACGCCCGTTCCCGCTGACGATCCAGGTCCAGCCACCCGACGCCGCCATGCCCGAGAACCCAGTGTTGGCATACACGGGATTTCTGCTTGCCGGGAGCTGGGGGGCCATGATGGGCTTGGACCTATCCTCGGAGAGTCTGAAGACGCGTTGCGGCACCACGTCTTCACCTTCCCTACGATCGTCGAGCCCGAGGACGTCGACCTGGCCATCGAGGTGGGCGGCCAGCGCGATCGGGGAACCCGGGGTGCCAAACCAACGCGCCGTCGATCGGGTCGCGAGGTCGACGCGGGTGACCGTCCAGTCCTGTTCGTTGGCGATCCACAGCGATGTGTCCGTCGCGACGATCGAGTTCGGCCGGCTGCCGACCGCAATCGCCTGCACGACGCAGGCGCGCGTCGGATCGATTCGCGCGACAACGTCGGCGGCGCTGACCGGGAGGGCGATGCAGTCGGGCGGACGGTTGATGGCGTAGAACCCAGTGGCTCCGGCAAGGAGAATGGCAACCAGACCGACGACGACGAGCACCCGTCCTCGGCGCGCCCCGAGCTGCCGGGCGATGCGGGCTCGACCGCTCGAGGGGACGGCCTCGACCCGGTAGAGCGGGATGCCACCGGCGATCCCCTTGAGCTGCTGGGTGCCGAGACTCGTGTAGGTGTAGGGCAGGAATGTGCGGGTCAGCGCCCGGACGGTGTCGGTGACGAGGACTTCCCCTGCCTGGGCCTTGGCACAGACCCGGGCGGCGATGTTGACCGCGCCCCCGACCAATCCCTCGGTCGTGGCCACCGTCTCACCGGCATGGATCCCGACTCCGACCCGGATCGGTGCCTCGCGGGTCGTGGCCTCGGCCGCGGCGACGACGATCTCGAGGCCCGCCTCGACCGCCGCCGATGCGGCCGGGAAGACGACGTAGACCGAGTCGCCCTCGGTCTTGATCTCGGCCCCGGCGTGGTCTGCGATCGCAGACCGGACGAGCGAGCGGTACGTCGCGAGCAGCTCGGCCGCCGCCGCGTCGCCGCGGGCCTCCACGAAGGCGGTGTAGCCGCGCAGGTCGCAGAACAGGAAGCCGTTGGTGCCGGCACTGTCGATGGTCACGCTGGAGCGTCTCCCATCCGGTGCGATCCGCGAGGGTTCGCCGGTCGACCAGCCACCCTCGTCGCCGTGCCGCGTTGATCGGGGCAGCGTGGGTGGCCCGCGTGCGCTGGGACAAGGGCCACTTGGCACTTGTCAGATTGCGGATGCCGAGAAGCCGGGCGATCCCGGCTGACCCGCGTCGACGACGGGCTCACCCGCCTCACGGGATCCGGCTGTACGGGCCCTCGGCCCGCGCGTGGTGCCAGCACGCGACAAAGGCTGGAACGATCGGCTAGGCCGCGCAGGGACCAACGGTTGACGGCGCCACCAGCCGCGCTCGTGTGACGCTGCGAGCCGAGCCGGGATGCGCCCGGCCGGCGTCCGCCACGGCGGGCGACCAACGGAGGAAAGGGGTGAACGGAACGGTGTCTACGCTGCACGCAATCATGGACGTGATCCGACGTGACGAGCGTGGCCAGGGTCTCGCCGAGTACGCGCTGATCCTCGCCCTCATCGCCATCGTGGCCATCATCGCGCTGCTCTTCCTGGGCGGCCAGGTGAGCACCATCCTGAGCACGGTCGGCAACTCGGTCTAGCACCAGTTCACGCCATGCCAGCAGGAGACCCCGGGTCGAAGGATCCGGGGTCTTCGGCTGTCTGGGCCGCGGGGCCCATCAAGCTCGCCTGAGCGTTGACGAGACCCGCGGTCAGCTCCCCGGGCCGGTCCGCCCGCTGAGCAGCCCCAGGTCGAACTTGCGCTCCGTGCCGTGGAGCAGCCGGTCGATGTTGTCGGCGTGGGCCAGCCAGACGACCGCCGCCCCAGTCACGGCATAGATCAGGTAGGCCGGCGGCACCGTCCCGTTGATGACGAGGAACACGAGGGCGACCGCCGGGATCATCGCCGCCGAGCCGAGCAGCGAGCCGAGCGACACGTAGCGGGTGATCAGGATCACCCCGATGAAGACCGGCGCCGCGAGGATCGACCGCGAGCGGCTGGATCACGAGCATCGTCCCGACCCCGGTCGCGACGCCCCGACCGCCGTGGAAGCCCAGGAAGATCGAGCGGGCCGAACCGATCACCGCGGCGACCGCGCAGGCCGCCTCGACGGCCGGGTCGCCGCCCGTCACCCAGCGCGCGAGGAGGACCGGCAGCGCGCCCTTGAGCGACGTCACCGAGGACGACGATCGCGGCGAGCTTGCGGCCCATCGCCCGCAGCGCGTTCGTGCCGCCCGTTCGTCCCGAGCCCGTCGTCCGCGGGTCGCGCGCTCCGGCCAGCCGGGCCACGATGACCCCGTCGGGATCGATCCGATCAGATAGGCGAGGCCGATCATGATGGCCGCGCCGAGAGGCTGCATCTGGCCCGCCGGACCTCCTGGCCGTCGCCCGGACGCCTCCCGCGAGGACGCCTGAATCGCAGCATAGCATCGGCCCCGGACCGCGCCCACCGCCTCGGTTGCGCCGCTCGGGACGCGGCGCGTACCATCGGCCGGTGACTCGCGCCGCCGTCCGGCAGCCGCTGCCCACCCCGCATTCCGAGGCCCCGTAGACCCATGGCCGTCGGCTCCAGCAACGACTTCGACCTGGTCGTCCTCGGCGCGGGGACGGGCGGCTACACGGCCGCCTTCCGGGCCGCCCAGCTCGGGCTGCGGGTCGCCCTCGTCGACGAGGACAAGATCGGCGGGACGTGCCTCCACCGCGGCTGCATCCCGACCAAGGCGCTCCTCGAGTCGGCCGAGATGGTCAACCGGGCGCGCCACCTCAAGGACTACGGGGTCGTGCTGCCCGGCGAGCCGGCGATCGACTACGCGACGATGGCCGAGCGCCGCGACCAGGTCGTGAAGCGGATGTGGACCGGGCGTCAAGAGCCTGGTCGACCAAGAACAAGGTCGCCTGGGTCGCAGGGTCGCGGGCGGCTCGACGGCCCCGGCCGGGTCCGGGTCCTCCAGGCCGGCGAGGACGGGACCCCGGGCGCCGGCGGTGAGCGGGTCCTCCAGGCGACCGACATCATCATCGCAACCGGCAGCCGGGTGAAGAGCCTGCCCGGGCTCGAGCCCGACGGCGAGCGGATCCTGACCTCGGACGACGTCCTGCGCCGCGATACCGCCGCCGAAGAGCCTGATCGATCGTCGGGCGCCGGGGCGGTCGGCGTCGAGTTCGCCAGCTTCTACCACGACATCGGGACCCAGGTGACCCTGCTCGAGTACCTCCCGGCGATCGTCCCGCTCGAGGACCACGAGGTGAGCCAGCTCCTCGAGCGGAGCTTCACCCGGCGCGGGATCCGGGTGATGACGAAGGCGCGCTTCGACCCGGCGGCGGTCAAGGCCGACAGGAAGGGCGTCCGCGCTGTCGGTCGGCCCGGAGGGCGGGGCGCCCGAGGAGATCGCGGCCGAGGCGATGCTCGTGGCCACCGGCCGCGCCGCCAACGTCGAGGAGATCGGGCTCGAGACGACGAAGGTCGAGCTCGACCGGGGCGTCATCAAGGTGAACGGCCGGATGCGGACCCGCGAGCCGCACGTCTACGCGATCGGCGACGTCGTCGGCGGGCTGTGGCTGGCCCACACCGCCGGTCACGAGGGGATCGTCGCCGCCCACACGATCGCCGGCGACGCCGACGTCCACGAGATCGACTACGTCGAAGCAGCCCCGGGCGACCTACTGCCGCCCGGAGATCGCCTCGATCGGGCTGACCGAGGCCCAGTGCCAGGAGCGCGGTCTCGAGATCAAGGTCGGCAAGGTGCCCTTCCAGGCGATCGCCAAGGCGCTCATCGGCGGCGAGTACGAGGGCTTCGCCAAGGTCATCGGCGACGCGACGACGGGCGACACGCTCGGCGTCCACATCGTCGGGCCGCACGCCACCGACCTGATCGCCGAGGCGTCGGTCGCGCTTCGAGCTCGAGGCGACGCCGTGGGAGATCGGCGCGGCGACCCATCCCCACCCGACCCTGTCCGAGGTCCTCGGCGAGGCCGCCATGGCGGTCGACGGCCGGTCGATCAACTTCTGACGGTCCCGCCGGCGGCGGGAGAGAGCGCGGCGACGGAGGCGACGAAGGCGACGATGGCGGCTCCCGGGCGGACGAAGACGGCGACGACCGCGCCGGCGGGTCGGCTCGGGGCGGACCTCGGCCTGGCCGACGACGACCTCGTCGCGATGTACCGGATGGTCGCCCTCGCCCGGGCCGTCGACGAGCGGATGTGGATCCTCAACCGGGCCGGGCGGATCCCGTTCGTGATCAGCGGCCAGGGCCACGAGGGCGCCCAGGTCGGGGTGACCTGGGCGTTCGCGCAAGGGCCACGACTGGATCGCCCCGTTCTACCGCTCGATCGCGATGTGCCTGACCTTCGGGATGAGCGCCCGCGACATCATGCTCGCCCAGTACGCCAAGGCGACCGACCCGTCGTCGGGCGGGCGGCAGATGCCCGGCCACTACGGCGATCGCCGGCACAACCTGCTGTCGGTCAGCTCGCCGGTCGCGACCCAGATCCTCCACGCGGTCGGGATCGCCCTGGCGGCCAAGATCCGGGGCACCGGCCAGGTCGCCCTGGCCGCGATGGGCGAGGGCTCGTCGAACCAGGGCGACGTCCACGAGGCGCTCAACTTCGCGGCGATCCACAAGCTGCCGTTCGTGTTCCTCGTCGAGAACAACGGCTACGCGATCAGCGTGCCGGCGTCGCGCGAGCTGGCCCTGTCCCGGATGTCGCCATGCGGGCCGCCGGCTACGGGATCCCGGGCGTCGTCGTCGACGGCTCCGACGTCCTCGCCTGCTACGCGCGCCGCCCGGACGGCCGTCGAGCGGGCCCGGGCCGGGCGACGGGCCGACGCCTCATCGAGGCCAAGGTGACCCGGCTGACCGGCCACTCGTCGGACGACCAGCAGACGAAGTACCGCTCCGAGGAGGAGCTGGCCGCGGAGAAGGGCTCGCGACCCGCTGCCGCTGCTTCCGGGACCAGCTCCGCGCGGCGGGCGTCCTGACCGAGGCCGTCGAGGCGACCCTGGCCGCCGAGCTCGCGGCGATCGTCGAGGACGCGACCGACTTCGCCGAGGGCGAGCCGGACCCCGACCCGTCGACGGCGATGCGCTGGGTCTACGCCGAGGACTGGCCGGGCGAGACGCCGCCGCGCGTGGGGCTTCGGCGAGGGGGACGGTCGCTGATGGCCCTGCATGACGTTCATCGAGGCGATCCGCGACACGCTGGCCGAGGAGATGCGGCGCGACGAGACGCGTGATCGTCCTGGGCGAGGACGTCGGCAAGAAGGGCGGCGTCTTCCTGGCGACCGACGGGCTGTGGGCCGAGTTCGGCGACGACCGGGTGATCGACACGCCGCTGACCGAGTCGATGATCGTCGGGCGCGTCGATCGGGGCGGCCGTCAACGGGCTCCGCCCGGTCGCCGAGATCCAGTTCGCCGACTTCATCCACCCGGCGTTCAACCAGATCGTGTCCGAGGCGGCCCGGATGCGCTACCGCTCGAACAACGCGGTGCGCCGTGCCGATGACGATCCGGGCGCCGTACGGCGGTGGCGTCCACGGCGCGCTCTACCACTCGCAGTCGGTCGAGGCGTTCTTCACCCACGTGCCGGGGCTCAAGGTCGTCGTCCCGTCGACCCCGCACGACGCCCGGGGCCTGCTCCGGAGCTCGATCCGCGACGACGACCCGGTCCTCTTCTTCGAGCACAAGAAGATGTACCGGTCGCGTCCGCGGCGACGTCCCCGACGGCGACTTCGTCGTGCCGCTCGGGCGGGCCCGGGTGACCCACCCCGGGCTCGCAGGTGACGGTCGATCGCCTACGGGCTCATGGCCCACTACGCCCTCGAGGCGGCCGACCGGGTGGCGGAGGAGGGGATCAGCGTCGAGGTCGTCGACCTGCGGACGCTCCGGCCGCTCGACAAGGACACGGTCCTGAGCTCGGTCCGCAAGACCGGCAAGTGCCTGGTCGTCTACGAGGACAACCGCTTCGGCGGGTACGGCGCGGAGGTCGCTGCGATCGTCGCCGAGGAGGCGTTCGACTACCTCGACGGGCCGGTCACCCGGATCGCCGGCCCGGACGTCCCGGGGGTGCCCTACAACCACGTCCTCGAGGACTGGTTCATGGTCGATCCGGAGAAGATCGCGGCCGGCATCCGCAAGCTGGCGGCGTACTGATCCTGGCTGGCGACCTGCCGATCGAGGGCCGGTCACGGGACCGACCTGGGTCCCGACTCCAGTTCATCGGCCATCCGGACGACGAACGCGACCGCCTCGTCCAGGCTCATCCGACTCCCGCGTTCGACCAGCTCTGCGAGAGGTCCCGGTTCCAGCCCGGCGGCCAGGCGTGCGTCGGGGTCGCTCGAGTTGATGAGCTGCTGGAGCCCATACGGGGGCCGGACGCCGAACCGCTCGGATAACCCCTCAAAGGCCCCCTTGAGCAGCGCCGCATCCTCGAAGCGACCCGCCTCGATGGCCAGGACCACCGCCGCCTGGAGGGTTACCGTGGTGGACGCCACGTCGCGCAACGCGTGGAGCTTGACCAGGCTCCGGGTCGCCCATGGTCGCGCGGCCTCGAAGTCTCCTCGCCCGAACTCCATCCAGGCAAGGCTGCCCATCGCCATTGCGTGGTACATCGCGTCGCCGAGCGCCTCGAACCGGCTCATCGTCGATTCGAACAGGACACGCGCCTCGGCCGGACGTCCGATTCGGTGCAGGATGGTGGCCTGACCCCACTCGACCCGGGCCACGCCGCGCGCGTCTCCGAGCTGCTCGAAGCGGCGGCGGACGTCCCAAGCCTCAATCGAGGCCGCCTGGGGATCCTTCGCGAACTGCGCCGAGAGGAGGTTGAAGGCTCCATCGGCTGCCGCGACCTCATCGCCGAGCCGCGTGCCGAGGTCGAGCTCCTCCTCGTACCAGCGCACCGCAGCCTCGAGTTCGGCGCGCCAGTAGGCGATCCCGCCGGCAGCGGTGACAGCCCCGAGGCGCCAGCGTGTCGGGGCCTCGGCTCCCGGCATCGCGAGCGCGGCCTCAATCAGGTCGTGACCCTCGGTGAGGTGGCCGTCGAGCAGCCAGAACCGCCACAGGGCGGCCACCAGCCGGAGTGCCGGCTCGACGTCGCCCGAGTCCACCCCCCAGGCGACAGCGGCGCGCAGATTGGCCTGGTCGACCGCAAGGCGGTCGAGCCACGGGGCCTGGTCCAGGCTCGGCAGGTGGGGTGCCGCGGCTTCCGCGAGCCGAAGGTACGCCAAGGCATGGCGTCGCCTGACCTCAGCCTCGCGACCTTCCTCCGCCAGTCGTCCGAGCGCGAAGGCCTGGATGGTCTGCAGGAGCCGGAAACGCACGAGGGCGTCGCCGAAGGTCGTCGCGGGCGCCTCGGGACGGATGTCGCGCGTCACCAGGCTCTGGTCGGCAAGGGCGAGGAGGTCGTCGAGGACATCGCCGGTCGCCCCGTCGTCACGCTCCGCGACGTGGCGAACCTGCTCGAGGTCGAATCCGCCCTCGAAGACCGCAAGGCGACGCAGGAGCCGCTGCTGATCCGCCGAGAGGAGGTCGTAGCTCCAGCGGATCGTGTCCTCGAGGGTCCGCTGCCGGTCGGGCGCGTCGCGCGACGTCGTGCCGGGGAGCGGGCGGTGGGCGGCCAGGCGGTCGCGGATCGCGCCGAGCGGCAGCAGGCCTGTCCTGGCGGCGGCCAGCTCGATGCCGAGCGGGAGCCGGTCGACGAGGTCGCAGATCTCGCCCACGGCGGCAATGTCCGACCCGGGCTCCCAGCCGGGACGACTGCTCCGCGCCCGGTCGGTGAAGAGGCGGATCGACGGATCGTCGGCCGTCAGGTCCCCGGGCATCGTCCTCCCGACGGGCTCACCGAGCGGGCGAACCGGGTACTCCTGTTCGCCCGCCACGTGGAGTGGCGTACGGCTGGTGACGATCGCGCGCGTCCCGGGCAAGCCCCGGAGAAGCGCGGCCACGTCCCCGGCCGCGTCGATGACCTGTTCGAAGTTGTCCAGGACGAGGAGCACCGACCGACTCGCCAGGAACCCCGGGAGGGCATCGGCGGCGGACCGCTCCGGCCCGTCGAACAGGCCAAGGGTCCGCGCGATCGCAGCCGGGACCTGCTCCGGGTCGTCGAGCGAGTCGAGCCCGACGAACCAGGCGCCGTCGCGGAACGTGCCCGCACGTTCGCGCGCCAGCTCCGTCGCCAGGCTCGTCTTCCCGATCCCGCCCGGCCCGGTCAGGGTCAGGAGTCGACTCGCGTCGAGGAGCCGGCCAAGCTCGGCCAGCTCCTCCTCGCGTCCCACGAAGCTCGTCAGCCGGAGCGGCAGGTTGCCCGCGGTCGGGCTTGACGTTCGGAGGGGCGGGAAGTCCGTGCCCAGGCCCGGGACGTCGAGCTGGAAGAGGTGCTCCGGCTCGGGCACGTCCTTGAGGGCGTGGCGTCCGAGATCGCGGATCGTGACGCCCCCGGTCAGCCGGGACGCGACCAGGGCGCGCGTCGGGTCCGACAGGACGATCTGGCCGCCGTGGCCTGCCGCGGCGATCCGCGCGGCGCGGTTCACGTCGAACCCGCCGTAGTCGTCGCCGGCGAGATGGGCCTCGCCGCTGTGCAGGCCCATCCGCACCTGCACGACCGCACCGGCCGGCCAGTCGCGGGCGACCAGCGACCGCTGTGCCTCGACGGCCGCGGCCGCGGCCGCGCCGGCCTCGGGGAAGACCGCGAACAGCGCGTCGCCCTCCGTCCGGACGACCGTGCCGCCGTGGGACTCGACGACGTCGCGAAGGAGATCCAGGTGCGCGGCATTGACCGCATCCCAGTCGCCCCCGAGCGCCCGGGCGAGGACCATCGATCCCTCGACGTCGGTCCGCAGGAAGGTGACCGTGCCGATGGGCAGGGCCGCGGGTCGCCCGGTCATCGGTGCAGCCTACCGGCTCGAGCGGCGGTCCACCGATCCAGTCGCGCCCCTACTGGCTCGAGATCCGCTCGGCCAGGGTCGCGAGCATCGCCATCGCGACCTCGGGGCGCTCGCGCAGAATCGCCCGCAGGCCCCGCCCGTCGATGACGAGGCCACGGACCCCGGGTGGGTCGGCGATGACGGTCGCCGCCCGTGGACGCTCGCGGAGCACGGCGAGCTCGCCGAAATGGTCGCCCGCGGCGTAGGTCCGGATCAGTCGCGTGGCGTCGCCCGTGCCGCGGACGACGTGGACGGCACCCTCGACGATCACCACGAGCTCGTCGCCGAGCTCGCCCTCGCGGACGATGGGCTCGTCCGCCGGGTAGACGCGTTCCGTGGCCGTGGCGGCGATCCGCTGGAGGTCTTCGGGAGCAAGCTCGCTGAACAACGGCACGCTGCGGAGAAAGAGCATTCGGTCGATCTCGCCGAGGGTGGCGCGGGTGTCGGGCACGGCTGCTCCTCCTGGCTGCTCCGTCGTCGGGACCATCGCCCGGACCACGGCTTCGGGATCATCACGGGCTCGGGCGACGAGCGATCGCCACTCCCACTCGAGATGAAGGGACAGGGCCCTGACGGCGAGGGCCCGGACCCACGGGTCGGGATCGGCGGTCAGCTTGTCGAGGGTCTCCGATTCCGGTTCCGGCGGGCCGGCAGCGTCGCCCTCGAGGAGTCCGACGAGGGCCCGGCCGAGGTTCCGGTCGCCCAGGGAGTCGACGGCCTCGACGGCCTGCGCCCGGACGTCGCTGTCGTCGGAGCGGAGGCAACGGCGAAGCAGGCCGCTCACGTCTCCGGCACCGGCGATCGCGACTGCCGTCAGGAGCTGCTCCTCGATCCGCCACTCGCGGTGGCGGAGGATGGCGGCAAGGAAGGCGATGCTCCCGTCGTCGACGGGTCCGGTCGTGGTCTCGTCAGCCGCCCGCGGGTCCGCGACCGTCGCCCCAGGCCCGTCGAGCGACCGGGCCGCCCGCCGAAGCGTCTCGGCGCGACTGACTTGCACGGTCGACCAGTCGAGCAGCGCCCGCCGCACCTCCGAGCCGTGGCCGTCGAGCGCGCCGAGCGCCGCCTCCTGGGCCCGTGGCGAGCCCGATCGGAGGGTCTCCAGGATCGCCTCGCGGGACTCGTCGAAGTGGGCGGCGAGTCCGACGCCGGCCGACCGCCGGACGACCGGCGCGTCGTCGTCGAGCGCCGCCACGAGGATCGCCACCCGGTCCGGCAGGCGGTCGATCGCGGCGACCGCATCGACGGCGGCCGCCCGGACCGCGGGCACGGGATCGTGGAGGGATTCGACCAGCCGCGGCGATGGCATGTGCCCGCCAATTCGGGCCACGGCACCAAGCCCGGCGACCCGATCGCTCGACGCGGAGCTCTCGAGGAGCCCGGCGAGGATCGTATGAGGCCGATCCTCCTCCCCGCGCTCGACCAGGGCGACGGCCAGCTCGGCCCGGACGGCCGGCTCCGGATCGGCCGCGTAGTCGTCGCAGCGGCCGACCAGCGTCTCGGGATCGAGCCACGCCAGCGCTCGCACGGTCGCCGTCCGGACGGCTGGCGCGGGATCGCGAGCGTGCGCGGCCACGCGCATCGCCGCTTCGGTCGGACCCGCTCCGCCGGCGGGGATGCTCCTCCGGGAGGCAACGGCGGCGATCGCTTCGACGGCGGCCGCCCGAACCTGGGGATCGTCGTCGTCGACGAGACCGGCCAGGTCCACGAGCGCGTCGTCGCGCCCGAGCCGGCCGAGGATCTCCGCGGACAGGCCACGGACCCGAGGATCCGCGTCACCCAGTCCCCGACGCAGCTGCCCCACCAGAGCGGGATCGCGGCCGAGCGCAACGAGGCCAGGGCCGCCCTCGAGCATCTGCTCGGCAAGGCCGGCTCGCAGCGTGGAGACGATGGCCTCGGCATAGCGACGGCGGACCTGGACCACGAGGCCGACGAGGACGACCGCCGCAGCGAGGCCGATCCAGGCTACCTGGCTCGGGGCCAAGAGGGCCCCTGCAACGATGAGGAGGATGCCGGACAGCGAGATGCCGAGCTGTCCGGGCACGCCGTCCATGAAGACCAGCACCTGGGCTCTCCGCTCACGCGGCACGACGTTGTAGAACGCGGTCCAGGCGGCGTTCGAGAGCCCGCGCTGGGTGACCTGCTGGGCGAACCGGAACGCGACCGCGGTCGCCACGCCAAAGGAGACGAGCCAGGTTGCGAAGCCCACCAGGTAGACGAGCGGAAGGACCAGCGCCGCAGTGGCGATCCCCAACCGGGCGTAGAGGCGGTTCGCCAGCGCGATCGAGATGACGAACGAGGTGGCGGTCACAGCCGCGGACAGGATGCCAAGCGCCGTGGCCAGGGCCGTCTCATCGGGGAAGGCGGTCGCCATCGCCTTGAGGAAGGGGTAGGACACGGCGAAGAAGAGGATGGAGAACGCGACGTACGCAATCGCGACGAGGCGGAGCAGGGTCGACGCGCGGACGTACTCGAAGCCGGACCGAAGCTGCGCGCCCAGCCCAAGCGGCTTCGGGCGCTCGAGCAGGGTCGTCCCGACCCGACGGGTCAGCAGCGCCGCGGTGGCCGCTGCGGCGGCCACCAGCAGCCCATCCACCATGAACAGGCGCTCGGCGCCGATGAGCCCGGCCAGCGGTCCCGAGACGAGCGTGCCGACGAACCCGCCGAGGATGGCGGCGCTCGTGCAGAGCGGGAAGAGGCGCTTCGCCTGCCGGGCGTCGAAGACCGCCCCCGCGAGCGCCCACAGGAGGGTCGCCTCGATCGCCCCGATGACGTAGACGGTCAGCCAGAGCGTCGCGATCGCGCCTCCGGTCCCGACGACCGCGATTGCCGTTACGATCCCAAGAAGCGCAGCGAAGGCGCCGAGGAGGACGATGAAGAACGGACCCATCCGGAGACGTCCGACCGCCGCCCCGAAGCCAAGCGCGACGACGAGGCTCGTGAAGCCGAGCCCGACGTAGAGGTACGGCAGCGCCCCGGCCCCGATCCGGGTCAGGAGGAGTGTGTCGGCGCCGACCTCGCCCAGCCCGCGCCCCGCCTCGACGAGGGCGAAGAGGACCGCCACCGGCACGACGACGCGAGCTTCGCCAGGACGGATGGACAGGACGCGGCCGAGGCGGCTCACCGGCCGATGATAGGAGCCCCAGGGCACGCTCGAGGCGCGCATGCCCCCGCCGACGATCGGCGGCCGCTGCCACGCTGAGCCCTGTCTCGCGACGGGTCGCCGACGGATGCGCGACACTAGGCTGGCCACAAGGGAGCACTCGGAGGGTCGACCGTTGGCGAAGGTGACGATGCCCCAGCTCGGCGAGAGCGTGGCCGAGGGGACCATCGGGAAGTGGCTCAAGCAGCCGGGCGATCACGTCGCCAAGTACGAGCCGCTCCTCGAGGTCATCACCGACAAGGTCAACGCCGAGGTCCCGTCGCCGTTCGAGGGCACGCTCACCGAGATCCTGGTCGAGGAGGGCGCCACTGTCCCCAACAACGCCGAGATCGCGGTCATCGAGACCGCCGACGGCGAGCCGGCGGCTGCGGCCCGAACGCGCGACCGCCGCGACGGCGTGGCCGACGACGCCGCGCCGCGCCGCACCGGCGCCGGCTTCGGCCCCGAGTGCCGCGAGTCGGCGCATGGGCCGGCGGGCTCCGACGAGCGACCGGTGGCCGAGCCGGCCGCCGTCCCGATGGCCGCCTCGACCCCGGCCCAGCCCGCAGCCGCCGAGGACCTGCCGGGCAACCCCGACGCTCGAATGACCCCGGCCGTCCGTCGGCTGCTGCGCGAGCACGGCCTGACGGCGGCCCAGATCGTCGGGACGGGGGGCGGAGGTCGGATCACCCGCGAGGACGTCATCGACCACGTCGAGGCGGTCCGGACCGGGAAGCCGGTCGGCGCCCAGGGTGCCACCCCGGCGGCCGGCACAGCGGCCCCGGCTGCGTCCTCCGCGCCAGCCCCAAGCCAGCATTCCACGCCGCGGGCCTCCGTGCCAGCCCCGCCTTCGCCGGCAATCGAGTTCCCGGCCGGCGCGGACGAGGTCCTCGTCCCGATGACCCAGATGCGCAAGGGCATCAGCGCGCAGATGACCAGGGCGCTGGCGGTGCCCGCACGCATACGTCTCGATGGAGGTCGACGCCACCAACCTCGTCCGCCTGCGCGAGTCCGCGAAGCGCGAGTTCCAGGCCCGCGAGGGCACCTCGCTGAGCTACGTGCCGTTCGTCGTCAAGGCCAGCGTCGAGGCGCTGCGGCGCCACCCCGAGTTCAACGCCCACTGGACCGACGCGGGCCTGCTCGCCAAGCGCCGGGTCAACGTCGGGGTGGCGGTCGCCGTCGACGACGGGCTCATCGTGCCGGTCATCCGCGACGTCGACGCGCTGTCGATCGCCGGCCTGAACCGCGCGATCGCCGACGTCGCCGCACGCGCCCGGGCGGGCAAGCTCCGCCTCGACGACTTCGGTGGCGGCACCTTCACGATCGACAACACCGGCTGGCTCGGCTCGAACCTGACGATGCCGATCATCAACGTGCCTGAGGTCGCCATCCTGACGATGGAGGCGATCACCAAGCGCGCCGTCGTGGTCGAGACGCCGGCCGGCGACTCGATCGCGATCCGCCCGGTGATGAACATGGTCCTCGGGCTCGACCACCGGGCCAACGACGGCGCCGGCGGGGCGGCCTTCCTGCGCACGGTGAAAGCGTGGCTGGAGGCCGTCGGGCCCGAGACGTCGATCTACTGACCGACCCGCGCAGCGGCGGATCCGGCCCGATGCGGGTCCTCGTCACCGGCGGCGCGGGGTTCGTCGGGTCGGCGGTCGTCCGGCGGCTCCGGGCGCGCGGCGACGATGTCGTTGCCGCGGTCCGCGACCCCGACAGAGCGCGGTCCATCAAGGGCCTTGGCTGCGAGCTGCGCCGGAGCGACCTCTCGTCGGTCGCCGAGATCCGGACCCTCGCCGCCGGCTGCGACGGCGTCGTCCACGTGGCCGGCTCCTACCGTGTCGGGATCGCGCCGAAGGAGCGTCCGGCGATGGAGGACGCCAACGTCGGGGCGACGGCCCGGGTGCTCGATGCGGCGATCGCGGCCGGCGTACCGCGGATCGTCCACGTCTCGACGGTCAACGCCTTCGGCGACACGCACGGGCGGGTCGTCGACGAGACCTACCGACGCGACCCGAGGGACGGCTTCCTGAGCTGGTACGACGAGACCAAGTACCGCGCTCACCTCGCGGCCGAAGCACGAATCGGAGCTGGCGCGCCCGTCGCGATCGCGATGCCGGGCCAGGTCTACGGCCCGGGCGATCACTCCGAGGTCGGCCGCCAGCTCGAGGGGGCGTTCCGCGGCCGCCTCCCGTACCGTGCCCTCACCAGCGTCGGGTTCTGCACCGTCCACGTCGACGACCTGGCTGGCGGCCTCGTCGCGGTCCTCGATCGGGGACGCCTCGGCGAGTCGTACGTGCTCGACGGCGCGCCGGTCCGGCTGGCCGAGGCGCTGGCGATCGCCGCCCGCCTGGGCGGTCACGGGCTCCCATGG
This sequence comes from uncultured Chloroflexia bacterium, assembly GCA_963708065.1. Classification (GTDB taxonomy): domain Bacteria; phylum Chloroflexota; class Limnocylindria; order Limnocylindrales; family CSP1-4; genus Chersky-267. The sequence goes on along the minus strand of CAVPRZ010000004.1, from coordinate 596,300 downwards.
CTGACGCTGCCGACCGGCGCGCTCAGGCTCATGGCCCCGCTGGCCGGCCTGCTGGGTGGCCGGCTCGGGCTGCCCGCCGACCTGGGCGAGATCATCCGGGCCGGGGACGGCGTCACCTACTGGGCCTCCCACGACAAGGCGACCCGGGAGCTGGGCTTTGCGCCGCGCGACCTCGAGGCGGGCCTGCGGGCGACGTTCCTCGGGCCGGCGACGGGCGCCGGCGGTCCGGCCTGACCGCGGATACACTCCCAGCCATGGCCCGCGAGCTGCCGATGTACACCGCCGCCGGGCGACCATCCGGTCGCCCACGCCCACGGTGGCGGCCTGCCGGCGACGATCGCGCTCGGCGGCGGAGCGTTCGGACCCGCCGCGGACGGCTCCCTGCCCGTCCGGCGCCATCCCGACTGGATCCGCGCCCGGATCCCCTCGGGCGACAACTACCACGAGCTCAAGGGCCTGCTGCGCGGCCTCGAGCTGAACACGGTCTGCGAGGAGGCCCGCTGCCCGAACATCGGGGAGTGCTGGGACCAGCGCACGGCGACGATCATGATCCTCGGCGACACCTGCACCCGGGCCTGCGGGTTCTGCGCGGTCAAGACCGGCCGGCCGACCTGGTTCGACGACGATGAGCCGCGCCGGGTCGCCGAGGCGGTCGCCGCGCTCGGTCTCGAGCACGTCGTCGTCACCAGCGTCGCCCGCGACGACCTGCCCGACGGCGGCGCCGGGATCTTCGCCGAGACGATCCGTCGCCTGCGGGCCGCCTGCCCCGGGATGGGAGTCGAGGTCCTGATCCCCGACTTCGACGGCGCGGACGAGCGGCTCCAGATCGTGATGGATGCCCGGCCCGACATCCTCAACCACAATCTCGAGACGGTCCGCCGCCTGCAGAAGCCGGTCCGCAAGCGGGCCCGCTGGGAGCGCAGCCTGTACGTCCTGCGCCGGGCGAAGGAGATGGCCGCCGAGATCGGCTACCCGGCCCACACGAAGTCGAGCCTGATGGTCGGCCTCGGCGAGACGCGCGACGAGGTGGGCGAGGCATTCGCGGCGCTGCGGGCGGTCGACGTCGACATCCTCACGATCGGCCAGTATCTCCGGCCGAGCCTCGACCACCTCCCGCTCGAGCGCTACTACCACCCCGACGAGTTCGCCGCCATGAAGGAAGAGGCGCTCGCCCTCGGGTTCCGGCACGTCGAGTCGGGTCCGCTCGTCCGGTCGAGCTACCACGCCCGCGACCAGGTGCCCGGGGCCGAGCTCCGTCGCCTCCGCCGCCAGGCGACGCTCGATGCCGAGGGTCGGGTCGTCCCCGACGCCCTCGCCGGCTGATCCGGAGCAGCCGTGGACCGGTCGTACGTCGACCGCAACGAGGCGTCCCGCGAACGGCTGACCCTCACGATCGCCGGCCTCTCGCCTGAGGACCTGGAGCGCTCGGACGCGGACGGCTGGTCGGTCAAGGTCCTGCTCGTCCACCTCGCGTTCTGGGATCGCCTCGTCGCGTCACGCTGGCGACACGCGGCGCGCAGCGGACGGACGACGCCGCTCGACATTCCGGACGAGGCGGGCGACCTCATCAACGAGTCCGCGGCGGCTGGCTGGGCTGCCGTCGCCGCCGAACGGGCGCCCGAGCTGGCCCTGGCGGCCGCCCGGGAGGTCGACGAGCTGGTCCGGGCCCTGCCCGACGAGGTCGTCGAGGCGGTCCTCGACGAAGGCCGCCCTCGCCTCCTCGACCGCTCGATCCACCGGTCCCAGCACCTCGACTCGATCGACCGGCTGATCCACCCGGGCTGAGCCGACCGGCGGCAACTCGCCCCGCCGGTCCGTGGGCTTCAGAGGATCTTCGACAGGAAGGCCTTCGTCCGCTCGTGCTCCGGGGCGCTGAAGAAGTGCTCGGGCGTGCCCTCTTCGACGATCTGGCCGTCGTCCATCATGACCATCCGATCACCGACCTCCCGGGCGAAGCCCATCTCGTGGCTGACGACGATCATGGTCATCCCCTCGTGCGCGAGCTCCTTCATCACCTCCAGGACCTCGCCGATCATCTCCGGGTCGAGCGCGCTGGTCGGCTCGTCGAAGAGCATCAGGGCCGGCTTCATGGCCAGAGCCCGGGCGATCGCCACTCGCTGCTGCTGGCCGCCCGAGAGCTGAGCCGGGTAGGAGTCCTCCTTGGCGGCCAACCCGACCCGGGCCAGCAGCGCGCGGCCCGTCTTGGCGGCCTCGTCCTTGGGCACGCCCCGCACCCGGATCGGGGCCTCGATGATGTTGTCGAGCGCGGTCATGTGGTTGAACAGGTTGAAGCGCTGGAAGACCATCCCGATCTCCTGGCGCTGCCTGGCGATGTTCTTCTCCCGGTCCTCGACCAGCTTGCCGTTGCTCTCCCGATAGCCGATCAGGTGACCGTTCACGTAGATCCGCCCAGCCTGGATCTTCTCGAGGTGATTGATGCACCGGATGAAGGTCGTCTTGCCGGACCCGGAGGGGCCGATGATGACCACGACCTCCCGGCGTCTCACCGTCATCGAGATACCCTTCAGGACGTGAAGCCGGCCGAACCACTTCTCGACGTCGGTTGCCTCCACGACGACCTCGGTCGATGGTTGGGGTACTCCGCCGATCGCTCCGAGGATTGTCTCGTTCGTGTTCATCAGCGGCCTCCGCTGATCGTCGGGAGCTCATCGGGCTTGGCCGATCGCAGGCCGAAGAACCGCTCTCCCAGGCCCGGCCCGGTATCACCACCGACGCCTCGTCCGAGGCGCCGCTCGATTCGGGCCTGGATCAGCCCCCAGATCGTCGTGAGCAAGAGGTACCAGACGGCAGCCGCCAGGAACAGCTCGAAGGGGTGGAAGACGGTCGAGCCGCTGGCGTTCTTGTAGGAGAACGTCACGTACAGCTCCGGGACGCTGATGACGACCAGCAGGCTGGTCGTCTTGAGCATGTTGTTGAACTCGTTCCCCAGCGGTGGCACGATCACCCGCGCCGCCTGGGGCAGGATGATCCGGCGCATCGCCTGGCCGAAGGTCATCCCGAGCGACTTTGCCGCCTCCATCTGGCCGGGATCGATCGACAGGATCCCCGCCCGCACGATCTCGGACATGTAGGCACCCTCGTTCACGCCGAGGGCCAGGATTCCGGCCTGCACGGCCCCCTTCCCGAACGGCCCAAGGGGTTCGAAGTCGGGCCAGCGGTAGATTCCGGTCACGCCGAGGCCGTAGTAGATGAGCGAGATCTGGACGAGGAGTGGCGTTCCCCGGAAGAACCAGACGTACAAGCCGGCCGGGACACGGAACACTCGTGACTTCGCCATCTTGCCGAGCGCGGCGAAGATCCCCAGCACGACACCGATCGATCTGGGCGATGACGGCGATGAACACGGTCAACCCGATCCCCCGGATGATCAGGCTGTCCGGACGAAAGATGGAGTCGAAGAAGAAATCCCAGCGGTACTGGTAGGTGCTCGGCTGGCAGCCGGCCACGACCACGGCGATGAGGATGGCGGCCGCCAGGACCCGGCCTGGTCGGCCGCCGCTCCGTCGTGCCGGTGTCGACACGGGACGCATCGCCTTCGAGATGGGGCTACGGCTTGTTGAGGACGACGTCGCTCGGCTGGAGCGCGCCAGCGTCGACGCTGTACTTCTTGAGGATCTCGAGATAGCTACCGTCGCTCATCATCGCCAGCAGCGCGGCCTTGACCGGGTCGCTGACGGCGGTCTTGCCCTTCGGCACGCTGATCCCGGCCTTGATCGGCGAGAGCGGCGTGATCGGCGCCTGCTCGAACTGGTCGGGCTGCTTCTGGACGTAGTAGGCGACGACGGGCAGATCGGCGAAGTAGGCGTCGACCTGCTGCGCCGCCAGGGCCAGGAAGGCGTCGGTGATCCTTCTCGAACGGGACCGCCTGCGGGGCCGCCTTGCCGGCGTCGGTGCACTTCTTCTTGAGGCCGCCGCTGGCTCTTGTAGAGGTCCGTGCCTTCGAGATACTGGATCTCCGTCGTCGCCGTCTCGGCGCCGATCTTCTTGCCGCAGACGTCGAGCTCGGCGGCGATCCCCTTGCGGGTTGCCCTTGGCGACGCGAACGCCTGGCCGGCCTGGAAGTACGGGATCATGTCGACCTGCTTCACCCGGTCGGCCGTGATGTTCTGGTCCGAGATGATGATGTCGCACTTCCCGCCGGTCACGGCTGCAATGATGTAGTCGAAGACCGTGTTGACGATCTCGAGCTTGAGGCCCAGGCGGTCAGCGATCCCGGCGGCGATCTCCATGTCCGATCCGATCGGGTTGCCCTGGTCATCGAGGAACTCGAGCGGCGGGTAGGGGATGTCGCTGCAGACGATGAGCTTCCCGGCGAAGACGAGCTGGTCGCTCGGGATCGTGGCCACGGACGTCGGGCTCGAGGCGGGGGTGGGGCTCGCCTCGGTGGAGGCGGGGGCCGTCGTGGGCGCCGTGGTCGGCGCCGTCGTGGGAGCAGGGGTGGGGCTGGCACCGCTCGTACAGGCGGCGATCAGGAACAGTGTCGCGCCGGCGAGACCGGCGATGCGGCGACGCATCGGGACCATGGGATTTCCTCCTCCACGAACGATACGCGACTCTCCCTCGGTTCTCGCGGAACAGCCTACGTCCGACCGGCCCCGCCCGCACGGGCCACCGGTCACATCGAGCGGCCTCCTCGCGCCGTCGTCAGCCGCTATCCTGCGTTCGATGGCCCAGCTGTCGCGCAAGATCCCACTGGCCGAGCTCCACTGCCACCTCGGTGGGGCCGTGACGCCCGCGATCATGTGGGGGATCGCCCACGCCCAGGGGATCAAGCTCCCGACCAAGGATTACTGGGAGTTCCGCGACCTCATCACGGTCTCGCAGCGCCGCGCCCGGAGCTTCGACGGCTATCTCCAGCTGTTCCACTGGACCGAGCTCATCCAGTCGAGCCCGCTGGCCGTCGAGCGCGCCGTGTACGAGGTGATCGGCGGCGCCTACCGCAAGAACAACGTCACGACGACCGAGCTCCGCTTCAACCCGATGAAGCGGAACCGGGGCGGTGAGCAGGACCTCGACCACATCATCGCCGCGGCCCTGCGCGGGATGGACCGGGCGACGCTCGAGTACCCGGTCAAGCCAGGCCTCCTGTTCTGCCTTGACCGAGCCTTCCCCTTCGAGCTCAACGAGATCCTCGTCGAGAAGGCGATCGCGTGGCGCGACCGGGGCGTCGTCGGGGTCGACATCGCCGGACCCGAGTCGCCGACCTTCCGGGTCGCCGACTACCGCCGCCTGTTCCGGCGCGCCCGCCAGTACGGCCTCGGGCTGACCGTCCACACCGGCGAGGCCGGGCCGATCGACGAGGTGGCCCGGGTCATCGAGCTGCTCGAGCCGGACCGGATCGGGCACGGCGTGAAGGCCGCCTACGACCCGCGGGCGATGGCGATGCTGGCCGACCGGGGGATCGTCCTGGAGATCTGCCCGACCTCGAACCTGAACACCCGGGTCGTGTCGGGCTGGGACGAGTTCCGCTGGATCTTCGACCAGTTCCGGCGAACCGGGGTCCGGTTCACGATCAACACCGACGGCCCCGAGATGCTCAAGACGTACATCCGCGACGAGCTCGCGACGCTCGGCCGGCTCGGGATCCTGGATCTCGACGACCAGCACCGGGTGGCCGAGACCTCGCTCGCCGCCTCGTTCGTGCGGAACGTGTCGGACGTCCCGGCGCCGGTCCACGAGCCGGCGTCGCGGGTCGTCGTTGAGCGCGAGGAGGCCTGAGCTCGAGGGCCGGTTCGGCCCGGACGCCGTCGCCCCGCGGCGCCGCGGGGGACCGGCGGACCGGGCCTCAGGCGGGCTTGCGGCGGACCCGGCGGATGCCGGCGTCGTGGAGGATCCGGCGGGTCGACCGGCGCAGGCTCGAGGCGAGCGCCCGGGCGATCTGGCCGGCGCCGTCCTGCTCGAAGACGCGCAGCGTCAGATGGGGCGTCTGGTCGGTCTTGTCGGGCGGCGCGGCCCGGAAGGTCGCGTCGGCGCCGCAGGTCCGCTCGAGGAGCTCGTGCTTCGCGCGGGAGATCCGGAAGCGGGCCAGCGTGCCGCGCGGCGGCGACGCGCCCAGGAAGCGATCGGCCATCGACAGGACCATCCAGATCGCGGTCCGGGCGCCGATCCGGTCCGCCCGCTCCTCGACCGCCGCCCAGTCGACCTCCGTCCCGTGGGCCCGCACCATCTCGGCGATGTCGCAGACCCAGCGGAGCCGCAGGGCCGATCGACTGCGATGGATGGCGAGGTGGATGAGCGTGTCCTCGAGGGTCAGGACGCGGACCGGCCGGCCAAGCAGCGTGCCCGGGACGGCCCGCTCCCAGCGGCCGATCGCGTCGCTCCGGAAGAACCGGTCGGCCCACAGGTCCCAGTGGAGCTCGAGGCGGACCGTCTCGTTGCCGGAGCCGAGATACCAGGGCGGGTCGTGATACTCGTGGACGAGCGCGGTGAACGTCGGCTCCGGGCGCTGGCGGAAGCCGAGCTCGACCAGCAGCTCGCGGCCGGCGGGCAGGTCGGCCGGTCGGACGAGGACGTCGAGGTCGGCCGCCCCGCGGGCGGCCAGGCTGCCGTACAGGCTCTCGGCCAAGACCAGCCCCTTGACCGGGATCGCCGGCACGCCGGCGGCCTCGTACCGGTCGAGGACCCGGCCGAGGGCGTCGGCCATCCGCGCGTTCTGGGCCAGGGTCATGTGGCGGCGCCGGGTGGCCCGCTCGAGCCAGTCGCCCGGAACGGCCGCCCCGGCCGCTGCCGGCAGGCTCTCGGCCAGAAGCGGGAGCACGTCGTGACGGTTGCCGAGGTCCCACATCCGGTCCCAGTCGAGCCCGCCCTCGACGAGAGCCCGCAGGTCCGCCGCGGCGGCCGGGGCGACGCTCGTCCGGGCCCCGAGGCAGACCGCCCGGACCTCGCGGTCGAGATCGGCCAGCTGGCGCATCCGCTCCGCTCCCTTCAGTACTGGGCCAGGCTGCCGTCGGTCCGCGCGTAGCGGATCGCGGTGGCGCAGGCGAACAGGCCGAGACCGTAGTAGAAGAAGCTCGTGACCACCAGGGCGACGAACTCCGGGACCATCTCGTTGATCCCGCGACCCAGGAAGATCGAGTTGCGCAGGATCACGAGCGCGTGGGTCATCGGCAGGAGCTGGCCGAGCGCCTGGAGCAGCGGCGGCAGGATCTCGGTCGGGTAGAAGACCCCACCGAGGACGACCGACGCGCCGCGGAGCAGCCAGCCGACTGGGTTGCCGCGCTTGATGACGATGACGACCGCTCCGGCGAGCAGGCCCATCCCGGTGAAGCCGATCATCGTGACCACGAGGGCCCCGGCCGTGGCCAGGATGTCCGCGTGCGAGAAGTCGGCTCCGAGCAGTGCCCCGGCGACGAGGTAGGTCACCGCGCCGATGGCCGCCGAGGCCTGGAGCCAGAGTGCCGACGACGTCATCAGGACCGACAGCCGGGAGGGACTCAGGAGCATGAGCTCCAGCGTCCCGGTCGTCTGGCTCTCGCGCAGGCTGCCACCGATGCCGCCGACCGACTGGGACAGGAACTCGGACAGTGCGACGCCAACGATCACGAAGGCGAAGTAGCCGGCGCCGTTGGTCTGGATCTCGGTCGACACCGCCGCCCCGAAGGCGTGGCTGATGAAGAAGAACACCAGGACGGTGACGAGGCTGCTGCCGAGACGGAGGACGAACCCCGCCCGGTAGCTCGTCTCGATGATCCGGTCGCGCCGGAAGAAGGCGACCGGCACCCGGGCCGCGACCGCGAGTCCGCCGACTGGTCGGCGCGCGGTGGTGGCGGTCATCGGGCGACCGCCTGGCTCACGAGACGCGGGGTGGTCAGCGCGCCCGAGCTGAGCGTGTGGACGTAGATCTCCTCGAGCGACAGGTCGCGCGTCTCGCAGCCCACGACGTCGGCGCCGGCCACGACCAGGGCGCGCAGGAGACCGGCCAGGGCGGCTTCCTCGGCGAGCGTCAGCCGGACGACGAGCGGGCCGGCATCGGCGGGCTCGGCCTCGGCCGACGGGGCGATCGGAGCTGCCGCGGGCAGGACCGCGAGCACGCCGGGGAGCCGGGCCAGGTCGACCCCGGCGGTCCCCGTGTCCGGCGCAAGGCGCAGCTCGCAGCGGATCCCGTACCCGATGGTCCGGCGGAGCTCGGCGACGGACCCCTCGGCCACGATCCGGCCGTCCTGGATGAACGCCAGCCGCCGGCACAGCGCCTCGGCCTCGGGCATCGAGTGGGTGGCGAGGATCACGGTCGAGCCGAGCTCGCCGACGATGTGCTCGGCGACGAACTCACGGATCGCCACGGCCGAGATCGGGTCGAGCGAGCGGGTCGGCTCATCCATGAACAGGATCTCCGGCTCGCTCATGAGGCCGCGGACGATGGCCAGCTTCTGGCGCTGGCCGGTCGACAGGTGGCCGAACGGCCGATCGAGGTGCTCGGCGATGCCGAGGCGCTCGGCCAGGTCCGAGATCCGACCGGGGGTGATCGCGGTCGGCAGGTGCTGCAGGGCGGCGAAGAACTCGAGGTTCTGGCGGCCGGTCAGGCGCCAGTAGAACGATCGCTCGTCGCCGCTGACGAGGCCGATCCTGGCCCGGACGGCGCTCGGCTCCTGGGCGACGTCGAAGCCCGCCACCCGGGCCGCCCCGGCCGTCGGCAGGAGTAGCGTCGTCAGCATCCGGATGAGGGTCGTCTTGCCGGCCCCGTTCTGGCCGAGCAGGCCGAACACCTGGCCCGGCGGGATGCGCAGGCTGACGTCGCTGACCGCGGTCCGCTCGACGCGCCGCGCCGGCGAGATGAGGTCGCGGTAGGACCGGAGCGGCCGGAAGCGTTTGGTGAGCGATTCGGTCTCGATCGCGGGGGTCATGCGGCGCTCGTGCCGGCCTCTCTGTGGGTGCTGGTGGATGGACGTGATGGAGGGCGGACAGGCCCGTGGACCCGTCCGCTCATCCGAGACGCCTCTAGAAGGGGTTGGTGTTGGCGTACCGGCAGCAGACCGCTGCCTCCTCGACGAGCTCCTCCTCAGCGTAGCTGGCGAGGATCTCGGGGCTCTCGTAGTCCATGTGTTCCCTCCTGGAAGGACATCGATGATGGCAGTACGAATGTCGCGCGGATGACCCCGGGCAACGTTGGGCCCGGGGTCATCCGCAGCTGGCTAGTTGATCTGGAAGTCGCAGTAGCGGGTGCAGACCGCTGCTTCCTCGACGAGCTCCTCATCAGCGTAGCTGGCGAGGATCTCGGGGCTCTCGTAGTCCATGGGTTCCCTCCAAGTAGGACATCGATGATGGCGCCACAACGATCGCCCGGGAGACCCCGGGCTTGCCCGGCCCGATGGTCAGGCTGCTAGTGGTTGTTGAACTGGAAGTTGCCGTAACGGTGGCAGACCGCTGCCTCCTCGACGAGCTCCTCCTCAGCGTAGCTGGCGAGGATCTCGGGGCTCTCGTACTCCATTGGGCTTCACCTCCCTCCGTCTGGATTCCTGGATGGATGCCAGGTCAGCCTGTGATGCGTGGATGGATCAGCTCGGCTTGCCGGGGAAGTCGCAGTAGCGGGTGCAGACTGCCGCCTCCTCCACGAGCTCGGTCTCGACATAGCTGGCGATGATCTCCGGGCTCTCGTACTCCATTTCCGGTCACCTCCCTTCCGCACGAGTCTCCTGGACGAACCAGGGCATGAGTGCCGTGATCAGCCGGGTCGGGACCCGGGACAGGATGAGCAGCGTGGTCATGAGCGGGGGACCGGTCCGGGCCGGGGCCCGGCGCGCCAGGCGGCGACCGAAGCGGGCGGCACGGCCGCCCCACCACGAGGCGAGCGCGACGATCGCGCCCGGCGTGTCGTCGAGCCCGACGGTCACGAACCCGGCCGTCGGCGCGTCGGATCGCGCGGACGACGCCGAACACGTCGCCGCTGGCCACCGACCGGTCGGGGAACGCCTCGGCGTCGCCCTTGGCGATGAGCCGCACCGACGGCTGGCCCTCGCGGTCGACGACCAGGCGATGGGCGACCAGGCGATGGGCGACGAAGGCGCCGTCCACCGCGCACAGGATGACCTGGCCGGTGTGGTGGGGACGCTCGCCGAACCCGACGAGCAGCCGGTCGCCCGGTCGGATCAGCGGGGTCATGCTCAACCCGGTCGCCTCGATCCAGACGGCGGCTCGATCGGCTCGGTAGCGCTCGAACAGCGCGGCGCGAGCGGCGGCCTTCGAGCGATCTGGGGTCATCGGGTCGCCCTCGTCGCGGTCGCTGCCCAATCGAGGACCGCGTCGACGGTCGCCTCGAGGCGTGCGGACCGGATCTTGGCGCACGGGACATCGCCGACGATGGCCGGCAGCCGGGCGAGGACGCCGTCGAAGTCCCAGGCGGCGGCCGGGGTCCCGCGCAGCAGCTCCATCGTGCCGATCGCGGAGGGGACCGGAGTCGAGCTCCGGCATGGCGTCGGCCACCGGGTCGCCGTCGAGGAGCACGACCGCGCTCACCCGGGCCATGTCGAGAACGAACGTCCCGAACGCACGCTGGACGGCGTCCGGCCCGACCGACCATTCGCTCCCGCCGCCGAGCTCATATGGCTCGATCGCGGCGAGGAAGCCGAGCTCCGGGAAGAGGTCGAGCGCCGACGGCCGGATGTGGAGCCCGCGCGGATAGGCGAGGACCGTCCGGTTGTCCGGTGCGACGAGCGCCAGCTCGTCCGACAGGAGGTCGAGACCGCGCCGGAGGAGGCCCAGGACCAGGGTCGTCTTGCCCCGACCGCTCCGTCCGGAGACGAGGATCGCCCGGCCGTCGAGGGCGACCACGCCGGCGTGGATGGCCAGGATGCCCGCCCGGGAGAGTCCCGCGATCACGCCCACGACGATCGCGTCGAAGAGGGCGACGAGCGGCTGGTCGCCAGCGCTCCAGCGTGTGGCACTTCCCTCCGCGTCGATGACCGTCACGAAGCCGTCGGCCTCGCGGATGAAGGCGACCTCGACCGTGGACGTGGGGCCTCGGCCGGAGACCGTCCGGGCAGGGTCGGCGAACCAGCCATAGGTGTCGCGGATGCGGGCGAGCGCCTCGTCGTCGTTCGATCGGACGACGAGCTCGATGCCCTGGATGTCGAACCGGGCGACCGCCGTCGCGCCGTCGATCATGAGCCGCATCCCCCCGGATCCCCAGCCACGCTCAAGCGAGCAATCCCAGCGCCTCGAACCTGGCGAGCGTCCGGTCGACGTCCTGGGCGACCGTCTCGGGCTCGCGCCCGTAGAGCGCCGCAAAGGCGGCCACGAGCTGGTCGAGCGGGCGACCATCGCACAGCTGCCAGAGCTGGGCCGCCGACCCGTTGATGACGTGGGCCTGGCCGTTCTGGCCGTCGTGGAGGATCGCCTCGCGACCGACCTGCTGGAGGGTCACGTCGGTTCGGGCCCGCGGCCCGGCAGACGATCGCTCGTCGATGGTCATCTGGGATGTACCTCTCTCGGCACCGACGCGAGGTCGATGGTTCGGCGGCAGTACTTTCGGGTCAGCCGATTGTCGGCGGCAGTCCTGGGTGTGTCGAGAGCGGCAGGCACGTCGTGGTGTCTGCCGACACCGGAGTTCGCGGCCCGGGGCCCCACGGAACCCGGGTGGAGCGGTCGCCGGACGGGAAGGCTGGGCTCCCCGTCCGGCGGTTCCCGACTAGTTCGGCGGGACGATGACCACATAGAGCTGGCAGACCGCCGCCTCGGCGATCAGCTCGTCCTCGGCGTAGGTCGCGAGGACTTCCGGTGTCTCGTAGTCCATGGGATTCCTCCACTGAACCGCCGACCCGGGACCCCCGGAGTCGGGGCGGTGCGTCGCCGTCAGTCGATCACTGAGTCCGTGTACCTGCAGCAGACCGCCGCGTCGGCGGTCAGCTCGTCCTCGGCGTACGTCGCGAGGACTTCGGGGGTCTCGTAGTCCATGGTCCCTCCTCGGGGGCAGGCCCGGGCCTTGGCGGGCGACCGGGCCGGTCGTTTCCGGTGTCGACTACGGAACCGGGACGATGACCTCGTAGAGCTGGCAGACCGCCGCCTCGGCGATCAGCTCGTCCTCGGCGTAGGTGGCGATGATCTCAGGGCTCTCGTACTCCATGCGCACTCACCTCCTTCCCGCACCAGGTTCTCTGGGTGATTGGTGCCGTGGTCAGCCGGGTCGGGACCCCGGGTGGTGTCAGTCATGAGCGCGCTGCAGGTGCGCGAGGAGGGTGTCAATCGTCCGGTTGAGCTCGCCGGCCGACAGGCGCACGCAGGGCACGCCCGACAGCATCCCGCCGACCGCCTCGAGGGTTCCGGCGAAGTCGGCCGAGGCGGCCCAGGTGCTGCGCAGGAGCTCAAGCGTGGCGACCGCTGGGAACGCGTCACGGATACGTGGCGGCGCCGCTGGGTCGGGCGTCCCGTCGAGGAGGACCACGGCGGCCGGCGGCGCCGCGTCGGCGACGCGACTGCCCAGGAGGCCGGCGACCTCGGCCGCGGTCACGGACCACTCGCTGCCGCCACCGAGCTCGTGGCGCGGTCGGTCCTCCAGAACGGCCAGCTCGGGGATGAGCCGGATCGTGGCCGGGCGGACGTGGACGGCACGTGGGTATGCGCGGACCAGCCCTGCCTCCGGATCGAGCAGCGCCAGCTCGTCGGACAGGAGCGCGAAGCCGCGCCGGACCAGCCCGAGGACGAGCGTCGACTTGCCCTGGCCGCTCCGCCCGGCGACGATCACGGCCCCGCGCGGGCCTGCTACGGCGCCGGCATGGACCGCGTACAGGCCGTCGCGATGGAGTCCGGCGACCACCGTCCCGACGAGCGCCTCGAGGAGAGCGATCGTGCCCTGACCGGGATCCGCCAGTCGCTCCGTCCGGCCGTCGGCCGTCTCGAGCAGGCACGGACCGCCCTCGCCGAGGTCGGTCAGGCCGAAGGCCGCAATGCGGTCGCCGGCGGGATCGACACCCGTGGCGTTCACCCGGAAGGCCGAGTACGTGGCGTCGACGATCTCGAGCGGCTCGCCGAGGTCGGAGCTCACCACGAGCTCGATCCCGCCGACCCGGTAGCGCTCACGGCGCGGGGCGGCCGCGCGCCCGGCGACGGGCACGGACCGAACCGAACGTCCGATCGACGCAGTCGGTCCCAGGCTCGATCTCATCGACGAACGTCGCCCCCGTTCGCTCCGGCGCGCAGCCACGATGTCGCGGGGCGAGCACGCGCAACCCTCCCCGACGTGGCGATTGTGTGCGGAACGGGGGATTGCGTCCATAACCGGGGCTGCAAGGGGTGGTGCGTGGACGCACCACTCGACCATGCCGGGGCGCCCGGGATCACTCGGTCGGAGCGACCACCCGGTAGCTGCAACAGCGATCGCCGCTGGCGATATGGCGGTCGCGGACGACCTCGACCCCGAGGACCTCGCTGAACATCTCGAGCTCCGCCTCGCAGGCACGACCGCCGTCGCTCGCGACGTGGAAGATGGCGCAATTGTGCTCGACCAGCCGGATCGTCCCGTCGGGCTCGATCTCCATCCCGGCGAGGTAGCCCTGCTCGTCCTGGATCGTGGCCAGCTCGCGCACCCGGTCGGCGAGGGGCGCATCCAGCGACAGTCGCTCGGCGAGCCGCTCGCGCATCCGGCCGGCGGCCTGGCGCCGGCGGGCCGCGAACACCTCCTCGAGGAGGTCGTCGCCGCCGATCGCCTCGATCGCCGCCAGCAGCGACGCCGCGAGGCCGTCGTAGTTGGATGGGAAGAGGTCCTGCGCCCCTGGCGTCACGTCGTACAGATGACGTGGGCGGCCGACGCCGTGGCGCTCCGTCCGGCGCTCCACGAGCTCGGCAGCCTCGAGCGCCCGGAGCTGCTGGAGGACGCCCGTCCGGCTCGCCCCGAGCCGCGCGGCGAGCTGATCCGGCGAGCAGGGACCGACCTCGCGCAGCATGTGGACGATGTCGCGCCGGAGGGTCGGCGACGGATGGTGGCCGTTGAGCCCCGCGGCGTCGTCGAGGTGGTCGCTGGCGCGCTGGCTGGGGCGCTCGGTTCCCGGCATGGCCGCAAGGCTAGCACCGGACCCGCCGACTCGCTTCGGGCGCCGTGATCGAGCCGGCGCGCGCCGAGCGGCGACCTGCCCCCTCTGAGCCTGGAGCGGGCGATCCACGATGTACGCTGGCGAGATGGATCTCGACCTGGCTCCCGAGCACGTCCTCCTGCGCGACACGGTCCGCGAGTTCATGCGCGACGAGGTCGAGCCCGTGGTCGACGAGCACGAGCGGGCGCGACGCTTCCCGGTCGAGGTCGTCCGCCGGCTCGGCGAGATGGGCTGGCTCGGGATCCCGATCCCCGAGGACGAGGGCGGCGCAGGGCTCGACACGCTGGCCTATGCGATCGCCATCGAGGAGATCGGCCGGGTGTGGGGGTCGCTCGGCCTGATCGTCGCCGCCCACACGAGCCTCGGCTGTGGCCCCATCCACCTGGCCGGGACGCCCGAGCAGAAGCAACGCTACCTCGTACCGATGGCCGCGGGTCGGGTGCTCGGAGGCTACGGCCTGACCGAGCCCGGCGCCGGATCGGATGCCGGCGGAACCCGGACGACGGCCCGCCACGAGGACGGCCCCGATGGCGGGTCGTGGGTCATCGACGGCGGCAAGCGGTTCATCACGAATGCCGGGCAGGCCGGGACCTACATCGTCACGGCCCGGACCGGGACGACCGGATCGGGAGTCCCCGAGATCTCGGCGTTCATCGTCGAGGCCGACACGCCCCGGGTTCTCCATCGGCCGGCTCGAGGAGAAGATGGGCCTCCACGCCTCGGCGACAGGTGAGCTGGTGTTCCAGGCGGTCCGGGTGCCGGCGGCGAACCTGCTCGGGGAGCGGGGGTCCGGCTTCCGGACGTTCCTGCGCATCCTCGACGGCGGCCGGATCTCGATCGGAGCGCTCGCCGTCGGCCTCGCCCAGGCGGCCCTCGACGCCTCGATCCCGTACGCCAGGACGCGCGAGCAGTTCGGCCGCCCGATCGGGACGTTCCAGGGGGTCGCGTTCCTGATCGCCGACATGGCGACCGAGATCGAGGCCGCCAGGCAGCTGGTCTGGCGGGCCGCCTGGCTCAAGGACCGCGGTCGCGACTACTCGCTCGCCGCGGCCCAGGCCAAGCTGTTCGCGTCCGAGGTGAGCTCGCGCGTGACGAACGCCGCGATCCAGGTCCACGGCGGGTATGGCTACGTCGAGGAGTACAAGGTCGAGCGCTACCTGCGCGATGCGAAGCTGACCGAGATCGGGGAAGGGACCAGCCAGATCCAGCGCCTCGTGATCGCCCGGCGGATCCTGGACCTGCGGGTCGTCTGACCCGGCGGCTCAGTCTGCCTGGTAGAGGCGGACGATGAGCCGGTAGCGGTCGTGCGCGCCGACGCACGTCTGGAGGGTCATCGACGGGCGCGCCTGGGCGGCATAGGCGAAGCCGCCGGCGGTCGGCAGGACGACTCGCCACCAGGCGACCCGGTAGCGATGGACGGCGCCGTTGCCGTCGGCGTAGGTCACGGTCATCCCGCGCTTGAGACGACCGCGCACGTACAGGTCGTGGAGCCGGTGGAAGGGCCCGCCCGCGTGCGCGAACAGGTACACGTTGTTGCGGCCGGCGCAACCCCAGCGGTAGACGGCCATTCCCGGATACTGCGATCGGGAGCAGGGGTACCAGGCGACCGCCCGGTTGAGCCCGAGGACGGCGCTCCAGACGTGGTTCCTCCCGGTGTGGTGAGCGCCGCCCGCGTCTCCACCCGAGGCGTCGATCCTGGTGGCCGCGGCCTTCGAGAGTGACCGCCGCGGTCGGGGCGACGCGACCTGGATCACCGATGGGCGCGGGGGTGCCCGCTGCGAGCTCGGCTCGCAGCGCCGGTGACAGGACGAGGGCTCCCGGAGCGGCGGCGACGGACCCGCCGACGACGGCGACGGGCAGCGCCGCCAACAGGGTCGCGACGAGGAGCGTTGCAGCGAGCGTGGCGGCGCCGCCCCGGCGGAGCGCTCGCCCGACGATGGGATCCATCGCCCGATCGTGCCGTGGGGAATCGCGTTCGGCCCTGACCCGGTGGTCCGGTCGGCCGATGGGACAAGGGTCAGCCGGTCAGTCGCTGCTCCCCGCGGCAGCCGTGAAGGCGGACTCGAGCCCGGCGGCGAACCGGGCGGGCCAGGGTCCCTGGCCCGACACCACGAACGGGGACGGCGCGAGCGACTCGTAGGTCGACGGATCGGTCACGTACGACCGGGCACATGCGGCCACCGTCCCGGCGAGCCGCTGCCACGACTCACGGTCGCGGAACATGTAGACCCGGATCCGGAGGGGCACGGGCTGGTCGAGCCCGCTCGCGTCGAATCCGATCGCCGTCGGGGTGAGCGTGCTGTCGGGACAGCCTGCGTCGCCGGAGATGACGTTCGATACCCGGATCCCGGCCTTCGCGAGCTGCTCGACGATCCCGGCGAAGTCGGCCGGCGTCGGCGACGGGGCCACGCCGGCCCGTCCGCAGGCCACGAGCGAGAGGCAGGCGACGACGACGAGGGCGGCGAGGGCCATCGGACGGACATGGGGCACGGAGGGAGGCTAGCACCGGTCCCCGGACCGTGGGTCCGGGCCGGACGACGGGCCCGGCGTACGATGGGCCGAGGAGGTCGAGCCCGGATGGTGGTACCGCGCCGCTGGGCGGCCCGCTCGCTCGCGGCGCTGCTGGGCATGCTGGCCGCGCTCGCCCTGGCCGCGGGAGGCACCGCCGGTGCGGCGGCGTCCGATGACCCGCTCGCCGGGACATTCGCGGACGTCGCGCTCGTACCGTCGCCGGAGGGCGGGACCGATGCGGCGCTGCCGCGCCTGCTCGCCGCGCGGGCGCCGGATCCGACCGACCCCGGCACGATCGTCGTCGACCTGCTCCAGGCGGACGTGGACGGCTGGACGAGGGTCGACAGGCTGGCGCTCGAGACGGGCCTCGACGAACCGGGACCGGCGATGCTCATCCCGCTCGACGGTCGCTTCGCACTCCTCGCCACCGACCTGGGGGGCAAGACCTACGTCGGGCTCATCGCGGAGAGTCCGACCGGCCTCCGGCAGACGGCGGCGGGAGTCGAAGCGCTGGGTCGGATCAGCGCCGGCGCGGCCGACATCGACGGCGACGGGTCCGACGAGCTCGTCCTGGTCGGCAATGCGGTGCCCAACGGCGCCGGCGGCTGCCTGTGGTCGCAGCTCGTCGTCATGAGCGGAGCGACTCTCGACCAGGCGCTCTCGTCACGGATCGATGGCCTCGGTCTCGACGGCGGGGCGATCGGACGGTTCGGGTCCGCCCCAGGGGAGGACCTGCTCGCGTATACGCACGACGGCTGCGCGCCGGAACAACCGTCCGCACCGAATTCCGTCGCGCTGATCGACCTGGCCGCCGGTGGCCAGGATCCGTCGCTCGGGATCCACAGCGATCGCGCTCCCGACCAGGGCGCATACCCCGGACCCGGGCCGAGCGGGGTCGAAGTACGGCCTGAGCCCGTAGATGGACCGCCTGGCGTCGGCGGACCGTTCGTCCCGCTCGTCGCGGACCTCGATGGGGACGGCATCGACGAGGCGATCCTGCGGTCCGGGCCCGGGGTCGTCGTCCTCGATCCCGCACAGGACTGGAGAGCCGAGGTCATCGACGCGAACGCCATGCCTCTTGCCGTCGTCGATCCGGCCGACCACCCTCGGCTGGTTGTCGCCAGGCCCGCGGCGGGAGGCGAGTCGGGCGGAGTCCGCCTTCTCGCCCTCGGCCGGGTCGGTGGTCATGGAGGCGACCTGATCGAGCGTGGCCTGGCCGCCATCCCGCCTCGCCCGAGCGATCGGAGCGCCGGATCGCCGCCCGGCGTCGATCTGGCCACCGATCCGGCGGCGCCGCCACCCGTCTGGGTCGGCGAGCTGGGATCGGCCGGTTGTCGAGCCGTGCTCGTCCCGTCGGCGACGTTCCAGGACTGCTCACGGCCGACCGCCTGGTCGACTCGGGTCGGGCCGGCCTGGCTCCAGACGGTCCCCCTGGTGGCGTTCGGCGCGGACGGCGTCGAGCGCCTGCTCGTGGCGACCGGCGTCGACTGGGCGACATCGCAACGCGGCCTCGCGGTGCCGGCGCCGGCGGCGACGTACGTGGCCAGGAGCGGCCGCTGGCGGGCCAGACCGTCGAGCCTGTTCACGCTCGGGGTCGTGGACCCCGGGCCGATGGTCGGACCCGGCGGCCTCTCCGAGCCGGCCGTCACGATCGACCCGGACGTCGGCGACGCCTCCGCGCCGCGGTTGCTCGTTCAGGCCGGAGCCGGCGATCGGGTGCTCGTCCGGATCGGCCCCGCGGCGGGGGAGCCTTCACCTCCGGGACCGGTACAGGTCCCCGGCGCCGACGCGGCACGCACCCTGGCGGACTTCCTGCTCGCGAGCCAGGGCGACAGTCACCGCTCGATCCAGGTGGCACCGGTCGTGGAATCGGGTTCCATCGAGCCAGGTCCGGTGGCGGTCGCCTTCGCGCTGCCGCCCCTGGCGGAGGCCCCGACGACGGCCTGGTCGGTGACCGTCCTCGGCCTCGATTCGCTCGGCCAGCCGTCGTCATTCCTGGCGGGCCGGGTCGAGCTCGACCTGGTCGGGCCGGCGCTGGCCGTCGATCGGCCCTTCACGTCGGCGCCCTGGCCGCTCCATGCCTCGATCCGCGGGACCGCGGAGCCGGGCGCAGTGGTCGGGCTCGCGGGCGGCCAGCCGGTGCCAGCAGCCAGCGACGGGACGTTCGCGCTCGATGCCGTCCTCGCCCCATGGCCCCAGGACGTCGTGATCCGGGCGAGTGACGCCCACGGCAACGTCACGACGACCAGGGTCAGCCTGGTCGGCGGGATCGACTACCGGCAGCTGCCGTGGCAGCCGCTCGTCATCGCCGTCGTCCTCGTCGCGGCGCTCGTCACGACGCTGGGCGGGCCGTCACACCTCCGCCGGCGGAGGACGGCCACGGCGCCGCCCAACGCCGGCGGAGTCCGGTCCGCTGACGACCCCGTCGTCGTGACGACCGGAGGCCGAAGCTGGCCCGACGGCGTCGCCGACGAGCTCACCGAGATCGAGGACCTGCCACGGTCGGGACCGGGGACCGGACGCCGACCGGCCTCGTGACGCGGCCCGCGGACCGGCCCCTCGTCGCGCGGCCACGCCTGTCGTACGATTGGCGCCCCGTCGACGTCGACCCGAGGAGGACCGTGCCCGAGATCCGCCCGTTTCGCGGCCTGCGCTTCGAACCGGACGTCGTCGGCGACCTCGCGACGGTGGTCAGCCCGCCGTACGACGTCATCTCGCCGGCGCAGCAGCGCGCCCTCCTCGCCCGAAGCCCGCGCAACGTCGTCCGGCTCGACCTGCCGCCCGACGAGCTCGGCGACGAGCCCGACGATCGCTATCGACGGGCCGCCCGGACGTTCGCGGCGTGGCGCTCGGACGGCTCGTTCCGGAAGGACCCCCGACCGAGCGTGTACGTCTACGAGCAGGTCTACCGCGTTCCGGGCACCGACGTCGAGCGGATCCAGCGCGGCTTCTTCGGGCGACTCCGGCTCGAGCCGTTCGGCCCGGGCGGCGGCGTCCTGCCCCACGAGCGGACGCTGTCCGGTCCCAAGGAGGACCGCTACAAGCTGCTCCGCGCGACCGGGGCCAACATGAGCCCGGTGGTCGGTCTGTTCGACGACGGCGGTGGGGCGGCCGAGGCGCTCCTGGCGGACGTCGCTCGCCGCCCGCCAACGATCGACCTGGTCGACGACGACGGGGTGGGCCACCGGCTGTGGGTCGTGCCGAGCGAGGGCACGGGCGATGCGCCCGGCGACGGGCCGGCCGAACGGCTCATCGCGGTCGCCCGGTCCGGGCCGATCACGATCGCGGACGGGCACCATCGCTACGAGACCGCCCTGCGCTATCGCGACGAGCGCCGGATGAGCCGATCGTGCGAGGACGACCCGCCGTTCGACTACGTCCTCATGCTGTTCCTCGGGACCGACGGTCAGCAGTTGACCGTCCTGCCGACCCACCGCGTGGTCCGGGGCCTGGGCGGGGATGGCGTGACGGCGCTGCGGGCGGGTCTCGGCGAGCTGTTCGAGGTGGAGCCGACGGTCGGACGGTGCGGCGGTGGGCGCCGCGTTCGAGGCGGCCGCGCTGAGCCCGGGGGGTCGCGGTCGCTTCGGGCTGTGGACCCGATCCGGTGGCGCGATCCTCACCGCGCGGCGCGCGGCGTTCGAACCGTGGCTGCCGACCGGCGGGGACGCCCTCCGCCGGCTCGACGTCACCCTCCTGAAGGTGGCGCTCGACCGGCTCGCCGGCATCGACGCCGCCGTGATCGCCGCAGGCGACCGGATCGCCTATACCAAGTCGGCCGGCGAGGCCATCGGCTGGGTCGACCGGGCGGAGGACGGAGCCGACGTCGCCTTCCTGCTCGAGCCGACACCGGTCGCCGAGATCGCCGCCGTCGCCACGGCCGGTGACGTGATGCCCCAGAAGTCGACCTACTTCTACCCCAAGCCGGTCACCGGCCTGGTCATCAACCCGCACGAGTGGTAGCCCGATGACGTCGAGCTCGCAGGCCACCCGCGCGCGCAGATTCGAGGTGTAGCATGCCCGAGGTGATCCCGGACCCCCTTCCGGGTTCGAGCGGAGAGGCGGATTCCCCCCTCCGCCTCTCCGCTCGACCTGCCCCAGCACCGACCCAACCGGGCCGCCCCGTTCGCAAGGACGAGATCGAGCTCGTCGAGCGCGGGCTGTACATCGAGTCCTGGCTGCCCGAGCGCCGATCGCGTCGGCGGCCGCTCCTGTTCGTCCACGGCGAGCTCGCCGGGTCGTGGCTCTGGGAGCGCTTCCTGGGTTACTTCGCCGGTCGCGGCTGGGAGGGCCACGCGCTCAACCTGCGCAACCATTTCTGGTCGCAGACGGCCGACCCGGCGACGCTCTCGTTCGACACCTACACCGACGACGTCGTCGCGGCGATCGAGCGGTTCGGCGCGGGCGTGGTCGTCATCGGTCACGGGATGGGTGGGCTGCTCGCCCTCAAGGCCGCCGAGCGGCACGAGATCGGCGGGCTCGTCCTGCTGTCGGCTGAGCTGCCGCGCGAGCTCCGGCCGCCGGCCCGGCCGCACGAGCTGCGCGAGATCCCGGAAGCGTACGGCAAGGTGCTCCTCGGCTGGGAGACGCTGCCCGAGAAGCTCCAGCGCGAGCGGCGCGACCTGACCCTGGCCGACGTCCTGCGGATCCAGCACCTGCTCGGCCAGAAGCCGAACGAGGCGGGCGCGGCGCGGCGGCAGATGCTGGCCGGCGTCCCGATCGACCGACGCGCGGTGGCCGGGGTGCCCAGGCTGGTCATCGGCGGCGGGCTCGATCGCCAGGTCCCGGAGCCCGACAGCGAGCGCCTGGCGGCCTGGCTCGACGCCCCGTACGAGCCGTTCGGGGCTCACTCCCACTACGGCCTGGTCGTCGGCGAGACGAGCTACCTCCAGGTCGCGGAAGCCGTCCGGGCCTTCCTCGAGCAGCACCGGCTGTAACGCCGACGAGGGTCTCGGCCGGTCCTGCTGGGTTTGCCCGGCGTCGGCCGATCGGGGTATCATCCCGGCCGGTCCGGCGCTCGGCGCCGGTCCTCGATCGCGGCGCCGCATTCGTCTAGAGGCCCAGGACACCGCCCTCTCAAGGCGGAGATCACCGGTTCGAATCCGGTATGCGGTACCAACCGTCCCGTCCCGACCTGCCGCCCGTCCGGGCCGGCCCCTCGAGGTCCCATGCGCCCGTCGCCCGATCGCCGGCTCGTCATCCTGACCGAGGGCCAGTTCCGGGCCCACAACGCCAAGACCGCGCTCGGGGTCATGCGCTACGGACGGGACACCGTCGTCGGCCTGCTCGACTCCTCGATCGCCGGTCATCGGGCGAGCGAGTTCGTCGGCCTCGACCCGCGCTTCGACGTGCCGGCGGTCGCCACGCTCGGCGAGGCGCTCGCGCTCGAGCCCGACGCGCTGCTCATCGGGATCGCCCCGACCGGCGGCCGGCTGCCGCCCGACTGGCGAGCGACGATCATCGCCGCGCTCGGCGCGGGGCTCGACGTCCTGAGCGGCCTCCACACGTTCATCGGCGACGATCCGGAGTTCGTTGCGGCCGCGAGCGCTTCCGGCGCCCGGATCGTCGACTACCGGCGCCCGCCGGACCGGCTCGAGACCGCCGTCGGTCGGCTCCATGGACCAGGCAAGCACGTGATCCTGACCGTCGGGACCGACTGCGCGATCGGCAAGATGTCGGTCGCTCTCGAGCTCCGCCGGGCGGCCGTCGAGGCGGGCCTGAGCGGAGTCTTCGTACCGACCGGCCAGACCGGGATGATGATCGAGGGCTGGGGCGTCGCCGTCGACCGGGTCATCGCCGACTTCCTCCAGGGCACCTGCGAGTGGCTCGTCGAGCAGGCCGAGGAGCTCGGCGACTGGATCATCGTCGAGGGCCAGGGCTCGCTCGACCACCCGGCCTACTCGAGCGTCACCCTCGGGCTGATCCACGGCTGTACCCCGGAGGCGATGGTCATGGTCCACCGGCCGGGCCTGGCCGACCACGACTTCGACCACCTGCCCGACCGCTCGTTCCCGATCGCCCCGCTGCCGGAGTTCATCCGGCTCCACGAGCAGGTCGCGGGCATGGTCGCCCCCTCGAAGGTCGTCGCGGTGGCGCTCAACACCTCCCTCTACCCCGACGACGGCGACGCCCGGCGGGTCATCGCCGAGACGGCCGAGCTGACCGGACTGCCGACCGACGATCCATACCGCTTCGGGGGCGCCCGCCTGTTCGCCGCGATCCGCGCGGCGCTCGAGCCCGGGTCATGACCCTCCATCTGGCCCACGAGGTCGTCCGGATCCCGTTCCGCGACCCGTTCCGGATCGCCCGGACCGACGAATCGAACGTGACCGGCGTCGCCGAGACCGTGATCGTCGAGGTCCGCTCCGACGACTGCCCGGGCCTCGTCGGGTACGGCGAGGGGTTCCCCGACGCCTACTACGGCGAGACGGTCGAGACGATCGGGGCCGTCCTGCCGCTCCTCGTCGAGGCCGTCGGCGACGTCGAGCTGTCGGCGGCGGGACTGATCGCGGCGGCGGCGGCGATGGACGCCCGGATCGCCCACCACGGAGCGGCCAAGTGCGCGCTCGACATCGCCCTCCACGACCTGGCCGGCAAGGTCCTCGGGACCCCCGTCCATGCGCTGCTCGGCCTGTCGGCCGAGATCCCGCCGACGGACTTCACGCTCGGGATCGACGAGCCCGCCGTCGTCGCCGAGCGGGCGACCCGCGCCGTCCGGTTCCCGGCGCTCAAGATCAAGCTCGGCGGGCCGGCCGACCTCGAGACGCTGGCCGCCGTCCGCGCGGTCTACGCCGGGCCGCTCCGGGTGGACGCCAACACCGCCTGGACCCTCGAGGGCGGCAAGCGGCTCCTGCCGGAGCTGGTCCGCCACGGGGTCGAGCTCATCGAGCAACCCTTCCCGGCCCGTCGCCTCGACGACCTGGCAGCCCTCCAGGCGGCCTCGTCGCTGCCCATCGTGGCCGACGAGAGCGCGGTCACGATCGACGACCTCGACGCGTTGGTCGGGGTCGTCGACGGGGTCAACGTCAAGCTGGCGAAGTGCGGCGGGGTGGGCCCGGCGGCCCGGATGCTCGCCCGGGCGCGCGAGCTCGGCTTCCGGACGTTCCTGGGCTGCATGGAGGAGACGACCGTCGGGATCGCCGCCTCGGCGGCCGTCGCGTCGCTGGCCGAGTGGGTCGATCTCGACGGCTGCCTGCTCCTGGCGGCCGACCCGTTCACGGGCCTGGAGCTCGGCGACGACTGCCGCTGGCGCCTGACCGACAAGCCCGGCCTCGGGGTCCACCGCAGGGCCTGAAGCGGTCAGGTCAGTGCCGGACCCGACGGTTCAGCGCCATCCTCCACCGCCCACCCCACGGTTCCGCACCGTCCGGCCCTCGAACGCCCGTTCGTGTGGATAAGTTGGTGGACGAGATGGTGGACAAACCCCCTACCGCGCGCCGACGGCGGCTCCTACCATGAGTCCCTACGGCGTCGGACCCTCCGGGAGAAGGGTCGCCGGGACCCCGTCGAACTGCGGTCGGACCGCCCGCTTCCGCGGTCGAGCGCGCCCTGAGAGCCGAGGAGAGGAGGGACCGTATCGTATGGATTCCAGCAGGCCTGTAGAAGCGCCGAGCCTGTCTCCGGACGCGATTGATTTCGTCCGTTTCTGCTACCGGCGCCGAAGGGTCGGCTGGCCGGAGCTGTACGACGAGATGTGCGCCGTCGCCGGTCGCGGGCTGTATCGTGGCTGGCGATTCGCCGAGCTCGAGGAGCACGGGATCGGGTTCAGCCTTCACCAGACGCTCGAGCTGGCCCGGATCGCCGGCCAGGTCGCCTCCGAGGAGGGCGACCGGCGGGGTCGGGTCGGTCGGTCGGCTGCGCACGCGGTCGAGTCCACGGCCGCGGATGCGATCGAGGTCAGGATCGCGGCGGTGCCCGACGAACCCGTCATCGACGTGCCGATCCTCACGGCATCCGGGCCCGCGTCGGCTGAGCCGGCGATCGTCGCCGTCGGAGCCGTCGCATCGGTCGAGCCAGCGTCGGTGTCCGGGTCCGGATCGGTCGAGCCCGTCGTCGCCCCCGCCGGCGGATCGTCGCCCGCCGGCGGATCGACGCCCACCCGGCCCGCCCTGCCCCCGTCGATGATCAGGAGCGCCGCGACCGCGACCTGAGCCAGTCGCCCGAGGTGGGGCGACGAACCGGACTCATCCCTGGACCCCCGTCCCGTGGTCGGGGGTCCTGTCTCGTCCGGCGATGGGGTCCCGTGCCCTGCGGTGGGGTCAGCCCAGGACCGTCAGATGGGCCGCGTGCCGGGGTTCGCCCGACCGTCAGGCGCGGATCCGGCGGCGGGCCATCTCGCCCTCGATCTGGCGCTCGGCCTCGACGTAGCGGTCGATCTGGTCGCGGAGCTGGTTCGCCTCGGGCGCGTAGAGATGGACCTGCTGCTGGAGGATGTAGCTGAGGCGCCGGCTCGTCATCCGGACGTGGTCGAGGTTCTTCATGAGGACCAGCGGGTCCATGGCCGCGAGCTCGCCGGGGTCGTACATCCGCTCCATGGGGCGGAATCCTACACGGCACGCAGGCGCCGAGGCGGCCACTCCCAGTCGACCGGCAGGCCGGCCCCGTTGACGGCCCGGCGGCGCCCGGCCTCCGACGCGCCCAGCACGAGGATCCGGTCGAGCTTGGTCGCCTGCCCGGCCTCGTCGCCCCACAGCTTGGTCATCTTCCGGCCGGCATGGACGTCGTCGAGGGCGATCCCCGCGAGGCGGTAGCCGGCCGGTGCGGCCGACCGCCTCCCAGACCGCCTCGGCCAGCCCGATGCCGTGGGCGATCCGCCGGCCGCGGTCGGCCTCGACGTCGCCGATGACGAGCACGACGACCGCATCGTCGGCGAGGGCCGGCCGGAGGCCGTCGAGCGCGTCGCGGAGGAACTGCAGGTAGGCCGTCTTGTGGTGGGCGTCGTCGAGCGCCGCGTCGATCGCGGCGGCGTCGAACCCGAGGAACCAGGTGCGGAGCCAGTTGTAGTAGCCGTACTTCACGACCCGCAGGTAGGGCGGCGACGTGACGACCAGCCGGGCCCGATCCGGGAGACCCCGTTCGCGCAGGGCGGCCTGCGCCCGGACGCCGGCGTCGCGGGCATCCCCGAGCAGGGCGATCCCGCGGACCGGCGGGAGCGGCTCGCGATGGAGCCGGCCGAGCTTGGCCTCGAGGCAGTCGAAGACGTCGCGCTCCGGCGACCGGAAGCCGGTCCGGGCCACGAACTCGCGGACGTAGCGGGGGGCCATGCTGAACGTGTTGGGCATGACCTCCGAGAGGTAGGTCGCGCTCTTGCCGTGGAGGATGCCGGTGATCGCGGCGGCGAGGAACCGGTCGACCCGATCGTCGAGCCGGAGCGCCGAGCGGACGAACAGGAGCTGGGCGAAGGTCCGCGGGTGGAAGCTCAGCGCGACCTCGACCGGGACCGGCTCGGCCGCGGCCCCGTCGTCGCCCGGTCGGAGCCCGCTCCCGGCGGGCGGCACGCGCGCCCCGTCCGGGCCGGCCGCGCCGAGCACCTCGAGCGCGAGCCGAAACCACGCGTCGGCCTCGCCGGCCCAGCGCAGCCGGAGCGACGTCAGCCGGACCCGCGTCTCGGCCTCCGAGGCGGGCTCGACCTTGGCGGCCGTCAGCAGGTGGGCGAACGGGTTGAGGTCGTTGCCGACGCCGATCCGGCCCTCGGCGCAGGCCTGGAGCGGGGTCGTCCCGCGCCCGCTGAACGGGTCGAGGACGACGTCGCCGGGGCGGGAGTAGCGGGCGATGAAGGCATGGGCGAGGGCGGCCGGGAAGCTCGCCAGGTACGAGCACATCGGGATGGAGCCGGTGGCCCCACAGGCGCTGCTGGTCCTTCCACTCGGGGGCGATCGCGAGCGCGGGCAGCTCGATCGGCGCGAGGCCGGGCAGGCCGAGGGCCAGCTGGGCGGTGGTCGGAGCGGTCGACGGGATGGGGAGCGCCTCAGTGGCGCTGGCCGCGACGGTCGGCGAGGGCGACGCTGAGCGTGCGGGCAAGGTCGATCCCGATCCTCTGGTGGAGGTGCCGGCCGTCGAACGACGGGTCGCGGAGCATAGCACGGGCACGGGGCGATTCAAGGGGGTCCATCGGCCCAATCGGGGGGACCGATCTGGACTTGCCTGCGGCGCCCGGAGGCGTACGCTTACGGTCGAGTCTGAGGCTGTGTGCGGAACCGCGTGACCCGTGCCGGCCCGGAGGATGGCCAGCCGCCACCCTCCGTGACCGAGACGCGTTACGAGGGCCCGTCCCCACCGTCCGGCCACCGCCGGCGAAGAGGCCACCCGGACTCATCGGGCCGCCGCCCGGGGATCTGTATCCCTCGACGGCGGCCTCTCCGTTCGTCGGCGGATTGCCGCCTCGTTCGTGCGAAACTGACCTGCCTCCCGGAGGGGCTGCCACGCCCTCCGAGGCGGAACCCCGCGACTCATCGTCGGGTGATGGATAGGGCCTGGAAGACCGCTCCGATCGGCTGGGCTCGGTGGTACGACCGGAGGGCAGCGATCACCGGCTCGAGTGCCGAGGGTTGGATCAGTGCCCGACCGATGGTCCCCCGTCGGTTGGGCCGCACTTCCATCGGGGGCGTCCCATGCGCACGACCCTGGCCCGAGTCGGTCGATTGCCTGTCGCCGGACTCGGCCCGCCGGACAGCGCAACCGAGAGTGCGACGCCACGTACCGAGGGGCGCTACCCGTGAGGAAGGAGCGAGGGCGGCAGCAGGGGCGGCAGGTAGATGACTGATCCGTCCTCGCCGGGCCTCCAACCGCCAGTTTGGGCGTTCCTGAGCATCGTCGCGTAGAGTCACGGGGTGACATCGAATCCCTGGCGTGACCGAGCGCGGACCGCGGCGCTGGCGCTCGTCGTGTTCGCGCTCGCCCACAACCTGACATTCCTGCTCACGTATGGCGAAGGCTCCGGCGCTGCGCTCGCAAGGACTGGTCACGGCGCTCACTGGACGGCCACCGTCGCCCTGGTCGTGGTCCTCGCGCTCGCGCTCGTGGCTGCGGGCGCGCTACGCCTGGCCCAACTGTCCAGGCTCGGGCGCGCCCTCGACGGCGCTGAGAGCCCCTGGGCTGGGATCCGAACGACGATCCGACTGATCGGTCGGGCGTGGCTGCAGGTCCTGATCGGCGCGCTCGTTCTGTTTGTCGCAGCCGAGAATCTCGAGCACGTTGCTGCCGGGCTGGTGGCGCCCGGTCTGAGCGTCCTGGGTTCGGGCGACTATCACGACACGCTTGCAGTCTTCGCCGGGGTCGCGTTTGCCGCCGCCCTCGTGGAAGGCCTGTATCGCTGGCGCCGGGAAGTGCTGATCGCGCGGATCGTGTCGGCTCGGGCTCGCTGGACGCGCGCCCGACAGTCGTCGGCTCGACCGAATCTACCCTGGATCAACCCGCGCCACGGCGCGATCGTCAGTCACCAGATCGCCGGGAGAGCCCCTCCTCGCCCGATCGCTCTCTGAGGTCGCGACCGTCACGCGAGTGCGGAAAGCGACCGCGGACCGCAGATGCGGCGCCCAATACCGACAGCGATCAATCGGCCCTCGACCTTCGGGCGAGGTGCGCCGGCGGAGGCTCCAATGCAGACTTCTCGATTGCGACGCCTGGGCGTCGCCCTGCCCACCGCGGCCGTTGCAGCCGCCCTCATCGTCGGCTCGGCGCAGGCCCACGTCCTGAAGGACTTCGGACCGTACAGCGTGGCCCTGGGCTGGGTCCACGAACCGACCTATGTCGGCCAGCTCAATGCCGTGCAAGTCGTCGTCAAGGATGCCCGCGGCAAACCCGTCACCGATATCGCCGACGGCGACCTCAAGATCGTCGTGAGCGTGGGCGGCCAGGACTCGGCTCCACTCGACCTCGTCGCCACGTACGACGAGGATACCGGTCTGGGGACGCCCGGCGACTACGAAGCGCCCCTGATCCCGACGGTGCCCGGGGACTATACCTTCCACCTGACCGGCAAGGTCCACGACACGACGGTCGATGAGACGGCGACCTCGAGCGAGTCGACCTTCAACTCCGCCGTCGACGACACCGACATCCAGTTCCCGGCCAAGCTCCCGTCGCTGACCGAGGTCACGACGAACCTGGATCGGATCAACGCCCGGCTGTCGGCGAGCCCGGCGCCGGCCGCCTCGCCGGCCGCCTCGACACCGAGCCAGGACGCCGCCCTCGCAGACGCCGTGAGCGCGGCCCAGTCCAACGCGTCGCAGGCACGCGACGCGGCGTCGAGCGCCCTTGTCGTGGGACTCCTCGCCGGAGCGCTCGGGGTCATCCTCGGCGGCGCCGCTCTGCTGCTCGTCCTCCGTCGCCCCCGGCAGACCTGAGAGCGATGGTCCGATCATGGGCCAGGCTGGCGATCAGCGCGACGGCGGTCGCGCTGATCGCCCTCCCTGCCCTGGCCGGGTCGGCCGACGCCCACGCCCTGCCGCAGTCGTCGACGCCGAGCCCCGGCTCCACGCTCTCGACTCCGCCGGCCAGGGTGACGATCACGTTCGGCGAGCGACCTGATCCCAAGCTGTCGTCCATCAACGTACTCGATTCGTCCGGAAACCCGGTGACGGCCGGTCCTACGGCGACGTCGAGCGGCGACCCGCTGACCCTTGAAGTGCCACTTCGACCGTTGGGCGGCGGCGTCTACACCGTCGCCTGGCGCACGGTGTCGGCCGTGGACGGGCACCGGGCCTCTGGCTCCTTCGCGTTCGGCGTTGGTACGGCGCCCGCATCGGGCGGCGGGGCGAACCCGGTGGCCCAAACCAGCTCGTCGGGGCCCTCGCCGGCCGCGATCGCGGGGCGCTGGCTGTTGTATGTCGGGCTGCTCGTCTTGCTGGGCGCGAGCTTCTTCGGGGTGGTCGTGGCCCGAGTGCCAGCCCCGATCGTCGGACGCCTCCTGCCGGCCGCCTGGCTGCTCGCCGCCGTCGGCACCGCCGTGGTGGTCGTGGACGAGCTGGCCGAAGCCGGAGTCGATGTCGGGCAGGTCTCGGGTACATCGTTCGGACCGGTGATCGTCGAACGCGTCGTTCCCATCGTCGTTGCCGGCACGGCCATCATTCTGGGCGCGCGCAGCGTCGCAAGGTATCGATTGGTCCTGACAATCGTTGCCCTTGCCGCAGCCGGCGCTCTCCTCGCAGATGTCCTGGCGAGCCATGCCGCGGCCGGCCGGCAGGCCGCTCTCGATGTCGTGATCCAGTCCATCCACGTCGGCGCCGTCGGGTTCTGGATCGGCGGTCTCGTGGGCCTCCTCGCCACGATCCGCCACCGGCCTCCCGACGGGGCGACGGCGAGCGCGGCGAGACGATTCTCACGGGTCGCGACGGCTGGGATCGTCGCGGTCGCGATCACCGGCCTCCTGCGCGGGATCAGCGAGGTGGGGACGATCGACGCGCTGTTCTCGACCGATTTCGGGCGGCTCCTGATCGGCAAGACGGCGTTGCTCGCGGTCCTCGCCGCGCTCGGGGCAGCCAACCATTTCCGCAACGTCCCGGCCGCCGGTCGCGTCCTGACAGGCCTCCGGCGGGTCGGCTCGGTCGAGATCGTCGTCGGCGCAACGGTCGTCCTGCTGGCCGCCGCCCTCGTCAACGTCGCGCCCCCAACGTCGATCGCGGCGTCTGGCCCGACCCCGGCACCGAGCCCGAGACGGCAGCCAATCGTGGTCAGCGGCAGCGACTTCGGGACGTCCGTCCGGCTCCGCCTCGAGGTCTCGCCCGGGCTGACCGGCTTCAACACGTTTCGGGCGATCGTGACCGACTACGACACCGCCGCGCCGGTTGCCGCCGATGGCGTGACCCTGCGCTTCTCGGTGCCGGCTCGATCGGACATCGGGAGCTCTCGCCTTGACCTGGCGCCCGTCGACGCGGGCGTCTTCAGTGCGACGGGCGGCAACCTCTCCATCGACGGCACGTGGCAGATCGTCGCCCTGGTTGCGCACGGGACCTCCTCGGTGGAGGTGCCGCTCGCCGTCGTGGCTCAGGCGACACCTCCAGAGGTGGACGTCAATCGGGTGGCGGGCATTCCGACGATGTACATCGTCCATCTCACCGCCGGCCGTACGGTCCAGGTCTATCTCGATCCCGACCGGCCCGGTCAGAACGACGTGCACGTGACCTTCTTCGACGCCTCGGGCAGCGAGCTGCCGGCGACGGACATAGGTCTCTCGGTCACGACCGGGACCACCGACCCTCGTCGGCTGACGGTACGGACGCTCGAGCCGGGCCACGTCGTCGCAACCTTGACGGCGCATGACATCCCGCAGGCGCTTGCGATCGTCGGAACCGCACCGGGCGGCGAACAACTCCAGGCCCAGCTTGTCGTCACGCCGGGCTCGTGAACGTCCTCGACGGCGACCGTTCGCGGGCGTTGATCCACTCGCATAGATGAGGCTGAGATGATCAGGTATTGGTACAGGCCGTTGGCTGTGGTCCTGCTCGCGACGATCGTGCTGTCGTGCGCCGGCCCATCGGCCAGTGGGCCACCGACGAGCCCTGGTCCCTCCGCCCCCAGCCCGTCGGGCAATCGGCCGTCGTCACCCGCCGTGGTCACGATCGTCAAGCCGGTGTCCGGGGAGAGCGTCACGGGAGCCACCGTCCACGTGGTGCTGTCGTTGACGGGTGCCCAGATCGTGAGCGCCACGACGACGAACATCCGCCCCGACGAGGGCCACCTGCACCTCTACGTCGACAACGTGCTCGTGTCGATGAACTACGGACTCGAGCAGGACCTGCCGGTTCACCCGGGCACCTACGTCCTCAAAGCCGAGTTCGTCGCCGCCGATCACGCTCCGTTCAATCCGCGAGTCTGGTCACCGGAGGTCTTCTTCACGGTCAAATGAGATGGCCTGCGGCGTTCCTTGCGCTCCTGGGCGGCCTGGCCCTCGTGGTGGTCGCCCAGCTCATGGCGCCGCTCGGCTCGCCGCCGCTGTACGACGGCGTCGTGGTTGGCGAACCATATCGCTATCTTGCGCCGGGGCCGGGTCAGGTCGGCTCGCCGACCTCGTTCAGCTCTCAGCTGCAGGTCGCCGGCACGACAAGCCCGCAGATCGTCGCGGCGACCACCGAGAGCCCGCCCCAGGCGCAGCTGATCGCCGCACCGGGCGCATTCGTGATCCCGACCGGCGTCGACTCGCTCGACGTGTCGGTCCAGCCGGTCGCCGCGCAGGCGACTCCCTCGGACGGCCCGATCGCGGGCAACGTCTATCGGTTCGCCGTGTCCGACTCGACCGGCACTCCGCTCAGGATCAATGCTGAAACGTGGCCGACGGTGGTCCTGCGCGCGCCCGATGGCGTCATCGCCGCAACGATCGGGTACTACGTCGGCCCTGGTTGGCAGGAGCTGCCGACCGAGCCTTCGGGCCAGCCAGGCATCTACCTGACCAACGCCACTGCGCTCGGGGACTTTGCCCTCATTGCAGCCCCGAATCCCGGCCTGCTTGGCCTGGACCCGAGGCTCGTCGCCGCGGGCGTTGTGCTGGCCGTGCTGTCGGCCCTCGCCATCGGCTATCTCCAGGCTAGTGATCGGCGGCGGCCGATCACTAGCGGCGGAGCGTCACCTCAGGGTCCGCCGCGGTCCCCGAAGCGCAGGCGAGCTCGCCGTCGTCGCGGTGGCCAGCGTTGAGCACCGCCCAGAAGCCGATCAGGTGCACCATGACCGTTCGAGGAGGCATCATGTCCGCCAGCTCCTCTCGCCGATCGTCGGCCCTGTTTCTTGCGGCCGTGGTGCTCGTCGCGGCAGTGGCGTGCGCCTCGCCCGTTCAACCGCGCTCCACCTCCCCTGTCAGCGCGGCCGGCGACGTCCGGATCGGCGCCGTGTTTCCGCTGAATGGCAACGCGGCGAGCCTCGCGCAGGAAGAGCTCGCCGGAGTCCGGGCGGCGGCCGACTTCGTCAATGCCGCCGGGGGCATCGAGGGTCGGCGGATCGTCCTCGACGTCCGCGACCTCGAATCTGCCGACAATGCGCCCGCGGTCATGGCCGCGCTCAGAGCCGACGGAGCAAGCGTCGTGATCGGCGCGTACTCATCGGCACTGTCGATCCCGGCCAGCCAGGCCGCGAACGACGACGGTCTCGTGTACTGGGAGGCGGGGGCGGTGGCCGACCGGCTGACCGGCCGCGGCTTGCCGCTCGTCTTCCGGGTCGGCGCGAGCGGCTCGAACCTCGGGTCGAACTCGGCAGCGTTCGCTGCAAGCCAGATCGCGCCGCGGCTCGCAAAGGCGCCGACTCAGCTGCGGGTCGCGATCGTGGCCGCCGCCGACGACTACGCCCGATCCGTGGCCGACGCGGCTGCCGCCGGCGCCGAGAACGAAGGCGTGCCGATCGTGGCGCGCGAGCAGTACGACCTGACGGTCCCAGACTTCCCGGCCGTGATGGCCAGGCTCGAGGCGGCTCGACCTGACGTGGTCATTCTCGCCTCGCACATCCCCGACGGCGTCGCGTTCCGCCGGGCGATGATCGCCGCGAACCTTCGGGTCGGCGCGCTCATCGGCTCGACGATGGCCGAATGCGATCCCGACTTCGCGGGCGACCTCGGGCCAGATGCGATCGGCGTGTTCGCCTCGGATCGCCCGACGGGCGGCTTCCAGCCCTCGGCGCTTGATCCCGCCGCCCGGGCGCTGTACGACCGGTTCGCCGCCTCCTGGGCGGCACGCGGTCGTGGGTCGAGCCCGTCAGGCGACTACGGGGCACGCGGATACGGGTCAGAACCCGCGGGAAGCCCGTCCGAATACCCGATCAGCGGACCGGTCGCGGCGGGTTCTGCCGCGGCCGGCCCGAGCGAGGAAGGCCTGTCGGGCTTTGCCGCCGCCTGGGCCCTGTTCCACGACGTCCTGCCGTCCGCGGCCAGAGCTGGTTCGCTCGATGCCTCCGCTGTCGCGGCTGCGGCGCGCTCGATCGACCTGCCGACAGGATCGCTGCCCAACGGTGCCGGGCTTCGCTTCTCATCCGATCTCGGGAGCCTCGGCCAGAACGAACGAGCGGCCGCGGTGATCTGGCAGTGGCAGGCGGTTCGCTCGTACACGTTCGTCTGGCCGCCGACGTACCAGACCGGCGAGGTCGGCTTCGTCCCGCTCGACCGATGACCGCGAGCGCCGTTCGTCCCGCCGGTGGGATCGTCCGGCCTGCGCTCATCCTCGTGGGGCTGGCCGCGATCGTCGGGCTACGCTGGGCGTTGACCACCCGGGGCGCAGCCGGAGCCGTGACGATCGGGCTGATCTTTGGGGCCGGCCTGCTCGCGGCGGGTCTCGGGGGAGGCTGGCGGCCGCGACCCGAGCGCCGCTCGTCGTACGTCGTCGGGGCGGCGGGCGGTGCGGTCCTGATCGTGGTCGCGGTGGTGACGCGATCCGGCCAGCTCCCGTGGCTCGCACCGTCAGCCGCCTTCGCTCCGTGGGCCGCCGTGACGATCCTCGTCGCCAGCGCCGAGGAGCTCGTTCTGCGCGGTGCGCTGTTCGACGATCTCGATGGGAGCCTGGGCACGCTCGGCGCTGTTGTGGTGACGAGTCTCGTGTTCGCGCTCATGCACGTGCCGTTGTACGGCTGGCAGGTCGTGCCGCTCGATCTGGGGGTTGGCCTGTGGCTGGCCGGTCTGCGTCTGGCGACGGGCGGGATCGCCGCACCGGCCGTCGCCCACTCGATCGCCGATCTCGCCACCTGGTGGCTCTAGATGCCACGGCGCGCCGCCGTCTTGTCCGTCTTCGGCGCCGGACTCCTGCTCATCGTCGCGGCCCGTCTTGCGCTGCCGGCCGCGCCGCCGCTGTATGACGGAATCGTGCCGATCGAGCCCTACCGCTGGCTCGACCCTCCCCCGGGCCAGCTGGGTGGAGCGAAGGGTGCGACCGCCGACATCGCCATCCGGGCCGGCAAGAGTCCGCTGGTCGCCGTCGCAACGCCAGAGCTTGAGCCCCAAGCCCAGATCTTCGCGCCACCCGAGGGCCTCACCGTCCAGGCCGGCGCCCGCACGATCCACGTCTCGATCGAACCCATTCCGTCCGTGGGCGCTCCGAACGACGGCCACATCGACGGCAACGTCTATCGAATGAGCCTGGTCGATGACACTGGCGTGGCGCTCACGGCGCTGGCATCCGCCCGTGTGAGCGTCGTCCTTCGCGCGACCGATCCCGCCCAGGGCGAAGCGACGATTGCGCGGTTCGCCAACGGGTCGTGGCAGCCGCTCAAGACCTCATCCGCCGGCTTTGGTGGAAGCTTCATCGCGGTCGTGACCGAGTTCGGCGACTTCGCCGTCATCGTCCCTGGACCTGGATCGAGCGCGCCAGCGAGCGAGTCTCCGTCTGATGGACATTCGAACGTGCCCTCGGCGCCATCCACCGGAGGACCGAGCCACTCGCCAATTGCGAGCGCTCCGACCGTGCCGCCTGACAACACGGGTCCCGCGAGCTTCGTGCTGCCCGGGATGGTGGTCCTCGTGGTTGGTCTGGGACTCCTCGGTTACCGCGGCGTGAGACGACGGCGGCGCGATCCCTACCGCGGCGCCCATCGGGTTCGCCGCCGCTGACCCGGGTTCGCCCGTTTCGTTTTCGGTCGGATGCTGCCCAGACGCCACACCGCCAGAAGACGTTCAGATCGCCATACTCGTGGACGGTGCAGTGTGTTCTCGGCTGGCGGCGAAGCAGGCGTCCAGCTGCTCCCGCCGGACGGACCGGGCGTTGCTCGTCACGCCGGTGTGTGCGACGTGGGCGAGAGGGGCCATCGAGAGCCGCGACGTAGCCTGGGGTGTCTTCGGAGCCCGAGTTCGCATCGCGGTCGACGGGCGACGCAGTCGCGTAGACTGACCAGGCTGTCACGGCGTGCTCTGTCAGCTGTCCAGCGGAGCGTCGTGCTAACGGTCGCTGGCATCCGCCTGGTCGCCAATCCCAGCTTCTACGCTCAAACCGACCAACCAAGCCCGTCCCCGTAGCTCAGTGGACAGAGCGACCGCCTTCTAAGCGGAAGGTCGCAGGTTCGAATCCTGCCGGGGACGCCAACGTCAGCCGCCGCAGGTCGACGGATCCCTCGGCTCCACCCGATAGACCTGACGGGTCACGACCGCGCTCGGGCCGCCGGCCGCCACCCGGACGTCGACCAGCGGGGTGAGCCGATAGGACTCGAGCGTCGGCTCGTAGTCGCGCGGATCGAGCCTGATCATGAAGACCGGTCGGTCGCAGATGAGCGAGGCGATCCGGTTCTCGCGGGTCCCCCATCGTTCGTAGACGATGTTCGTGTCGTCGACGATCAGGACGTCGGGCCGGCGGCCCTCGACGTACTCGGCGTGCCACAGCGGGGTCGAGGCGTCCCAGTACGACAGGATGGCAGCGTTCTCCGGCAGCGCCGCGAGGATGGCGTCGACGTAGTCGTCACCGGAACGGTCCGCGCTCCGGTCGTAGCTCCCGAAGTTGAGGCCGGCCAGGCCGACCGCGAACGCGAGCGCGGCCAGCCCGACGACCGAGCCCGACCAGCCGACCATCCGCTCGGACCGACCGAGCCGGCGGAGCACCCGCGACACCCCGCCTGCCAGGGCCTCGAGTGCGACCGTCGCCCCGATCCCCAGCACCAGCCAGGGCACGAGCAGGTAGTGCTCGAGGCGCAGGTAGTTGGCCCAGACATACGCGCCGCTGACCAGGATCGCGACGCACAGCAGCCCGAACGCAGTCCGCCGGACGAGCAGGAAGGCCACGCCGGCGAGGCCGAGGACCGGCAGGATCGCCGTCGCCCGGGAGACCGCGAGGCCGCGCAGCGCTCCGAGTGAGGCCACGAACTCGCCCGGGCCCTTCGCGGAGAGGAAGTCGAACTGGTCGCGGAACTGGCGGCCGCTGACCAGCCACCAGACGTCGTCCAACGTCGTGGGGTGGTTGTAGGGCAGGACCGGTGACCGGGCGGCCGCGAGCGGGATGTAGGCGTAGACGGCGAGCCCGAGGACGACCGCAAGCGCCGCCGGGACCAGGATCCACGGACGATGGAGCAGGTCGCGGCGGCCCACCCACAGCACGTACAGGACGATGAGCGGGGCGACGAACAGGGTCAGCAGGTGGTTCCCGAGCGCAAGTCCGATGAGCAGGCCCCCGAGGACCAGGTCGCCTGTCCGGCGACGCGCCTCCCAGACGAGCGCCCGGTGGATGAGCAGGGCGCAGAAGAGCAGGTGGAGCGGGTTGACCTCGGCGACCGTGGCGGCCGCCCAGACCGTGCCGACGACGCCCAGGGCGAGGGCACCGGGGATCGCCAGGAGTGGGCGGACGCCGAGGCGCTGGGCGATCGCGCAGACGGTGGCCAGGGCAGCCGCGACGAGGAGCGCGGAGAACAGGTCGAGCTTGAACGCCACGGACCCGAGCGGGACGAGCTGGACCAGCCACGCCAGCAGGACGTACGTCGGATAGCCGGTCGGGTGGGCGACGCCGAGCACGTGCGGGACCGTCTGCATCTCGCCCCAGTCGCCGAAGGCGATCCCGGGCAGCAGCGTCCGCACGTAGACGGCGAGGGCGATGCCTGCGACGATGGCCGGCGAGAGAAGGGCGAGCCGGGCGTCGGTGGCGTCCGGGCGGATCGGCGCGCCGGGAACGGGCTCGTCCGCTGGCATCAGGGCATGGTAGCCGGACCATCGACCGCGCCGGCTCGGAGCATGCGATAGTGGTCCCGATCGGGCAACGCCCCGGGGGCGCGCGCCTCGATCCAGGGAGGGGAGGACAGGGATGCGTCGCCTTCTGGGACTGCTCGGTCTGCTGGCGATCGGCGGCATGGTCGCTTCGATGGCGGTGGCCTACCGCGAGAAGCTGCGCCGGGGCGAACAGCCGCCGTTCGATGAGACGGCCGACGAGATCGACCGCGCGGTGATCTTCGACAACCTCGACGCGACGAGCCGGGCGGGGGCCTTCCGGGGCGGCGATCTCGACCTATGGTATGGCGGCGGGAAGCTCGATCTGCGCCAGGCCACGCTCGATCCCGCCGGGGCGGACCTCCGTATTCGGGCGATCTTCGGCGGGCTGGAGATCGACCTGCCGTCGTCGTGGGCGGTCGACGTCCGCGGGCGGGCCTTCGCCGGCGGCGTCGGTGGCGCGCGCGGGGCCGGTCCGATCGACGAGTCGGGCCCGCGGCTCGTCCTCCACGTCCTTGCCGTGTTCGGCGGCGTGGCGATCATCAGCCGGCGCGACGATGAGCCCGTGGATGCCACCGAGGTCGTCGCGATCCCGATCCAGTCGGAGTCGTCGGCGGTGCCCCAGAATTGATCTCGGGTGGTGCATCCGCGCCCCATCCGTATGGGACTCTGGTACGTGGCACAGGGGCACCGGATAGCCCAGACGGCGCCTTGACACACCCAGGACCCCCATCCACGATGGCCTCGCCGATTGGCCTACCGGGCCTCTCGGTCGGGTATTGCACACCCGGGGGTCGCACCGCCCCCACGCTCCTCATTCGAGGGGACTTCGGGCGGAAAGGAGGTGCTCAGAGCATCATGCGCGCGGTCCGTCAGCTCGTCGTCTCCGGACGATTGCCTCGGCGGCCGACGGAGCAGGGTCAGGGGCTCGTCGAATACGGACTCATCCTCGTTCTCATCGCCATCGTCGCGATTCTGTCCCTGATCTTCCTCGGCGGCACGCTTTCATCGATGATCAGCAACGTCGGCAACTCGGTCTGATCTCACCGTCTGGTGAGCCACGACGGCGCCCTCGCCCCGGTCCCCGGACCGAATCGGCGGGGGCGTCGTCATGTCGAGGCCGTCGCCCACGTCGATGCCCGGCACCGGCGGTGCGGGTTGGTCGGGCCGGGGTCCAGAGCGGTCTGGTACCCGCGGATGGGACCAACGTACGGCTTGGCGCCCGGGCGGGCGCACCCATACGCTCCCCCCAGCAGCCGGCCGGAGTCCACCCGTCGCCTCCGGACGGGCACGAATACGGCCGGAAGACGCTTAGACGAGGCTGAACGAACAATGGCATCCATGGCCATCAACGAACTCGGGCCCATGCTCACCGCGAGCGAGGTCGCCGACATGCTCCACCTTCACGTGAACACCGTGAAGCGGCTGGGCGATCGCGGCGAGCTCCCGTTCTACCGCGTCTGCAAGCGGGGCGATCGCCGCTTCCGCTACGAGGACGTGATGAACTTCCTGGCCCGCAACCGCTAGGGATCGCCGTCGCCGCCCCGCAGCGGGCGGCCACAACTCGAGTCCGTCTTCCGCGAGCGTCCGTCGACCGACGGGCGCTCGTTGCCGTCCCGCCTCAGACCTTGCCGAGGGCACCCCAGAAGATCGCGAGCGCCTCGTCGACCTCGGCGGCCGACACGTCGATCGGCGGGATCCAGCGGATGACCTGGTGGGCCGGGCCGCACGACAGGACGAGCAGGCCGTCGTCCGCGCAGGCCGCGACCATCGCCTCGGCGAGCTCGCCGTCGGGCTCACGCGTCGCCCGATCGGCCACGAACTCGACCCCGATCATGAGCCCCGGTCCGCGGACGTCGCCGATCCGGGTGTCCTCGGCCTGGAACCGCTCGAGGCCGGCCCGGAGCTCCGCCCCGCGCGCCGCGGCGTTCGCCACGAGGCCCTCGCGCTCGATCGTGTCGAGCACGGCGATCCCGGCCGCGCAGGCGACCGGGTTGCCGCCGTACGTCGTGCCGTGGGCGCTCTTGCCCCAGCGCTCCTGGAGGTCGCGACTCGTCGCCAGGGCCGAGAGCGGCAGCCCGTTGGCGATCGCCTTCGCGATGCAGACCGCATCCGGGACGATCCCGGCGTGCTCGAACGCCCACATCCGGCCGGTCCGGGCGTAACCCGTCTGGACCTCGTCGGCGACGAGCAGGATCCCGTGGGCGTCGCAGAAGGCGCGCAGCTGGCGCATGAAGGGGAGGGGAGCCGGCTGGTAGCCGCCCTCGCCCTGGACCGGCTCGATGAAGATCGCGGCCACGCTCTCCGCCGGCACCACCGAGCTCGTCAGGCGCTCGAGCGCGTCCATGCACGTCCGCGTGGCCAACGCCTCGTCGCCGCCGAAGTCGCGGTAGACCGCCGGGAACGGGGTGAGGTAGACCGACGGGAGGAGCGGCTCGTAGCCCGCCCGGTAGTTGAGGCTGGAGCTCGTGACCGAGGTCGCCCCGAGCGTCCGGCCGTGGAAGGCGCCCGTGGAAGGCGATGATCGCCGGCCGGCCGGTCGCCCGACGGGCGAGCTTGAGGGCCGCCTCGATCGCCTCCGAGCCCGAGTTCAGGAAGAAGACCGTGTCGATCGGCGGCGGGAGCGTCGCGACGAGCATCCGGGCGAGGATCTTGACCGGTTCGCGTAGCCCATCGCCCCGGTCGGGCCGATGAGCCGGTCGACCTGGGCGTGGATCGCGGCGGTGACGGCCGGGTGATGGTGCCCGAGCGCCGTGACGGCGATCCCGTTGGCGAAGTCGAGGTAGGCCCTGCCGGCCGTGTCGTACAGGCGATGCCCCTCACCGTGGCTCCAGCTTCGCTCGAAGTAGCGTCCCAGGACCGGGGAGAGGTGAGGCGACTCGTGGGACGGGGCGGCGACGTCCAGGATCTCGACTTCTTCCATGGGGTCCTCGGCGGTTCGACGGAGCGGAGCGAGCGGATCGCGCGCGGTCGGGGCGTCTCGCGGCCCGAGTATAGGTGGGCCGCCCGAGCCCGGACTCGTGCCGGACGGCCGCCCTCGGAGAGGCCGTTCGGGAGGGGTGGGATGGGTCGTCGGAACACCATGGACGGTTCGTCTGCCTCGAACGGGCGGCCCTAGAATGAGCCGACCGCCCGCCGATCGCGACCCACCGCCACGAGGACCGCCGTCCGTGATCGACTTCAGCCTGACCGACGAGAACCGGCTCGTCGCAGCAGTCGGCGCGGGCGTTCGCCGAGGCCGAGATCCTGCCCAACATCCGCGACTGGGACGAGCGTGGGCGAGGTCCACCGCGAGGTCTTCGCCCGGATGGGCGAGCTCGGCTTCCTCGGCGCGCCGATCCCCGAGGCCTACGGCGGCTCCGGGATGGACTACATCAGCTTCGCGCTCCTGTGCGAGGAGCTCGAGCGGGCCGACACCGCGTTCCGGGTCGTCCAGAGCGTCCACGTCGGGCTGAACTCGCTGACGCTCCTCCAGTGGGGGACCGAGGAGCAGCGCCAGCGCTACCTCGTGCCCCAGGCCCGGGGCGAGAAGCTGGCCACGTTCGGGCTGACCGAGCCCGGCGTCGGCACCGACGCCGGAGCGCTCCAGACGACCGCCCGCCGCGACGGCGACCGGTACCTGCTCAACGGCCAGAAGATGTGGATCAGCCTGGCCGACCTGGCCGACCACTTCCTCGTCTTCGCGACCGTCGACCGGGCGAAGCGGCACCGGGGCGTGACGGCGTTCATCGTCGAGCGCGGGTTCAAGGGCCTGACGACCGGCACGCTCCACGGCAAGCTCGGGATCCGGGCCGGCAACACCGGGCTGGTCAACCTCGACGACTGCGCGGTGCCGGTCGAGAACCGGCTCGGCGAGGAGGGCGAGGGCTTCCTCATCGCGATGAGCGCGATCGACCAGGGCCGCTACACCGTGGCCGCCGGCGCGGTCGGCCTGGCCCAGGCCTGCCTCGACGCCAGCGTCAAGTACGCCCACGAGCGGCAGACGTTCGGCGAGGAGATCGGCCGCCACCAGCTGGTCAAGCAGATGATCGCCACGATGGCGCGCGGGACCGAGATGGGCCGGCTCCTCGTCTGGCGGGCGGGCTGGCTCAAGAACCAGGGCCTGCGCAACACGCGCGAGACGAGCCTCGC
This sequence comes from uncultured Chloroflexia bacterium, assembly GCA_963708065.1. GTDB lineage: Bacteria > Chloroflexota > Limnocylindria > Limnocylindrales > CSP1-4 > Chersky-267. Next base: position 555,038 of record CAVPRZ010000004.1, on the reverse strand, counting down.
CAAGTGGCACGCGACCGACCACGCCGTCCAGGCCGCGCTCGACGCGATCCAGATCCACGGCGCCAACGGCTACAGCAACGAGTTCCCGGTCGAGCGCTACCTGCGCAACGCCAAGGCCGCCGTCATCTACGAGGGCACGAGCCAGCTCCACACGCTCATCCAGGCCGACTACGCCCTCGGCTATCGCGAGGACCGGCCGCTCCGCTGCGAGCCCTGGCCGGCCCAGGGCTGGGAGCGGGGCGCCCCGCCCTCGTGAGCGGACCGGCTTCCGAGGGGGCTGGATCGGACTCGGCAGGCTCATCGGCCCGTAGTGGATCGGACACGGCAGCGCCACCGGCTCCGGCCGGTTGGACTCCGGTCGAGCTCCAGACCCTGGCCCGGCTCTCGGACGCGTTCGTCGCGGGCGGCGGGTCGCGCCGGGCTGTCCTCGCCGCGGAGTCGCTCGACCTCGGGCTCGACTCGGCGCAGGTGCGCCAGCTCCGGCTCGCCCTGCGCCTCCTCGAGTCGCGCCCGGCCAACCTCGCGCTGACCGGCCGGCCGGTCCGATTCGGCGACCTCGACCCGACCGGCCGCGAGGCGTATCTCCTGGGCTGGGGTCGGTCGCGGCTCGCGCTTCGTCGGTCGGCTTACCAGGCGTTCCGGCGTCTGCTGTCGTTCCTGGCGTACGCGGATCCGGGCGATGGAGATGTCGTCAACCCGCGCTGGGCCGAGATCGGCTACGAGCGCGACGATCCGGGCCTGACGGCGGAACCCACGGCCATCGCGCCACTCGCCCTCCTGCCACCGGGCGCGGGCGAGGTGGCCGATCCGGTCGTGCTCGAGGCCGACGTCGCGGTCGTCGGCTCGGGGGCCGGCGGCGGGGTCGTCGCCCAGGCGCTGGCCGAGGCCGGCCGGTCGGTGATCGTCCTCGAGGCCGGCCCGTTCCTGGCCGAGCCGGCGATGCCCCGGACGGAGCTCGACGCGTTCGATCGGCTGTACCTCGACCACGGGCTGACGGCCTCCTGGGACGGCGCCGTGTCGATCCTCGCCGGGGCAGGCCTCGGCGGAGGGACGACGGTGAACTGGATGACCTCGGTGAAGGCACCCGACGCCGTCCGGGAGGGGTGGGCCCGGGCCCACGGGATCGACGGCTTCGAGGGGCTTGAGACGGACGCCGACTACCTCGCCCTCGCGTTGGAGCTGTCCGTCACCGAGAGCGCCCCGATCCCGCCGAAGGACTCGATGCTGATCCGAGGCGCCCAGGCCCTGGAGATGGACGCAGGCCCGACCTTTCGCAACGCCCGTGGTTGCGCGGCCTGCGGCTCGTGCCCGTTCGGCTGCCGAGCCGGAAGCAAGCAGTCTGGGCTCCGGACCCACCTCGCGGCGGCGGCGCGACTCGGAGCGCGTTTCCTCGTCGACGCGCGCGTCGACCGGGTCCTGATCGAGGACGGTCGCGCGGTCGGCGTCGAGGCGACCGTCGGGTGGGCGACATCATCGTCGCGGGCCAGGACGATCGGGGCTTACCCGACGGCCCGCCGCCGGGTGATCGTACGAGCCCACCAGGTCGTCGTCGCGGCCGGGGCGCTCCGCACGCCCGTCGTTCTCGAGCGGTCGGGGATCGACCACCCGGCGCTCGGCAGCTACCTGCTCGTGCATCCGGTATCCGTCGTCGCGGCGGTCCATGCCGAGCCGATCGAGATGTGGCGGGGACCGCTCCAGGCGGCCCGGTCGCTCGCCTTCGTCGACGGGATTCGCGGGCGGAACGGCTATACCGTCGAATCGGCGCCCGGTCATCCAGGCCTGATTGCGCTCGCGCTGCCGTGGGAGGGGCGGGCGGCCCACGCCGCGCTGATGGACCGCCTGCGCTTCATCGCCCCGCTCATCGCGATCACTCGCGACGGTGGAACCGGGCGCGTCCGCGCCCGACCCGGTGGGGGAGCCCGGATCGACTACCGGCTCGACCGGGTCGGGGTGGCCACGCTCCGCCACGGGCTCGCGACGATGGCCCGGATCGCCAGGGCGGCCGGGGCGCCCGAGATGATCGCCCTGGGCACGCCCGCGCTCCGGCACCGCTCGGAGGGGCTCGGGCCCGGCGAGGAGACCCCGCGCATTCGATCGCTTCGTCGGCGAGCTCGGCCGGTTCGACTTCGGGCCGAACCGGGGCTCCGTGTTCAGCGCCCATCAGATGGGCACGGCGCGGTTCGGGGCGGACCCGCGGACCCACGCCTGCGACCCGGCCGGCCGGGTTCGCTCGGGATCCCGTGGGCGGGATGCGATCGTGCCCGGCCTCTACGTCGCCGACACGTCGCTCTTCCCGACCGGGCTCGGCGTCAACCCGATGCTCACGGCGATGGCGCTCGCCAGGCGGGTGTCTCGGACGGTCCTGGCCGAGGGCTGAGATCGACCCGACCGCCCAGGTGGGCGGACTTCAGTCCGGATAGATCGGCACCGCCGAGCCGCCGGTCGTGCCCTCTGGAGCGAGCCTCGTCTCCGTGGACCGGCTGACGCGGCTCCGGGCCGTCACGATGAGCGCCACCGCGAAGACGATGATCCCTCCGGCCAGGACGGTCCGTGGCTCGATCGCCTCGCCGAGCAGGATCCCGGCCAGGACGAACGCGACGACCGGGTTGACGTAGGCGTAGGTCGCGATCTTCGGGAGCGGCGCGACCCGGAGGAGCCAGACGTAGGTCGTGAAGCCGACGAGGCTGCCGACGGTCGTGAGGTAGATGAGCCCGAGCCAGGATCGGGAGGTGACCGCCGCGACGTCGAACGTGGCGAGCTCGCCGACGAGGACCGAGCCGATCAGCAGGAGCGCCCCGCCACAGATCATCTGGAGCCCGGTCGCGGTGAGCGGACGCCGCGGGAGGACCGCCCGATGTGACGAGAAGAGCGAGCCGGTGCCCCAGCAGATCGGCGAGAGCAGCAGGCAGGCGATCCCGAACGTGTCGAACGCGAGCCCGCCACCGGTGCCGATCGGGCCGACCAGGACGATGACGCCGACGAGTCCGATGACGATGCCCAGGATCGCGACGGCCGGAAGGCGCTCGCCGAAGAAGATCCGGCCGAGGACGGCAACCCAGACCGGGAGCAGCGCGATGAGGATCGCGGCGATCCCGGCCGGGACCGTCTTCTCGCCCAGGGCGACCATGCCCATCCCGCCGAAGAGGAGGAGCCCACCGACGATGGCCGAGTCGCGCCATTCCCGGCGGGTCGGCAGCGCCGGCCGCTCGTCCTGCGCGACGGTGGCGTCCCGGCGGATCCGCCAGGCCGCGACGACCTCCCAGGCGAGGAGGAGCGTCCCGGCGATGAGGAACCGGGTCGCGGCCATCAGGAACGGTGGGATGGACTCGACGCTGACCCGGATCCCGATGTAGGTCGAGCCCCACACGAAGTAGATCGTCAGGAGCCCGGCCCAGATCGCGAGCGGGCTCGCGCTGGCGCGGCGCGTCGTGGTCTTTGGCTCAGTCAACTGGTCCAAGTCCGCAGCATACCCCGTGATGCCGCGGGGTTGCAGGACGCGCGGGGCGAAGTCGGTGCTAGGCCGCGACCGTGACCGAGGACGGCCGGCACAGGCGGCAGGCGCGGTAGCCCGCGCGGTGGCCCTCGGCCGCCGAGTGGAACTCGACCCGGTGGCGCTCGGTGACCCGCCGCGCGGCGTGGCACGACGGCAGGCAGTAGATCTTCGTCGTGTCCGAGCCGACGTAGCGGATCCCGGCCCGGGCGAGCGACTCCAGCTCGTCCGGGTCGAGCCCCTCGGCCGACAGGATCGTCCGCTTGTTGGCCGGGCCGCCGAGCGAGTAGTTGCCGATCAGGCCATCGCTCCGGACGACCCGGTGGCAGGGCACGATGAGCGGGACGGGGTTGTGCCCGAGGGCGGTCCCGACCGCCCGAACCGCCTTCGGCCGCCCGATCTCCGCGGCGATCCAGCCGTACGGGCGGACCTCGCCGCGCGGGATCTCGAGCGCCTTCGTCCAGACGTCGCGCTCGAACGCGCTCCTGCCGCGCAGGTCAAGCGCGATCCGTGCCCGGCGGTCGCCGCCCAGGCGCCGGTCGATCGCATGCGCGAGCCGGGCCGGCAGGGTCGCGACACGGTACGCCGGACGTCCGAACCGCTCGACGTGCAAACGCTCGAACGCGGCCCCGTCGGGGGCCTGCTCGACGGCAGCCACGCCGAGCCCGTTGAAGGCGACGAACAGCGGCCCGATCGGCGAGTCGATGGCGGCGTAGGCGTCGGCCAGCCCGACCGCGATGAGCGACCGCGGCAGGAGCGTTTCGGGAGCGGTCGTCGAGAGGGACGCCAGGTCGGCCGCCAGGGCGGCGTCGGAGGGCGGGCTGAGCGGGGCGGTCATCGTCGGATCTCCTGGAGCTCGGGTGAGCGGCCGGCCATCGTCTGGTCGGGGGCATCGGGCAGGTTGCCCGGCGGGATCGGTCGGGTGGTCGGCCCCTGGTCGGCGCGAGCCTCGGCCTCGACCATCGCCCGAAGCAGGGCCAGCCCGCGATGGACCTGCGCCTTGACCGTGCCCTCGGGCCGCTCGAGGACCACGGCGATCTCGTCGTAGCCGAGGCCGTCGACGTGGCGGAGCACGATCGGCGCTCGATAGCGCTCGGGCAGGGCGAGCAGCCGGACGGACCAGGCCGTCTCGGCCTCGCGCCGCGCCAGGTGCGCCTCGGGGCCCTCGGATCGGGCGGCGGCGGGGTGGTCGAGCTCGTCGAGGAACGTCAGCGACTCGCGTCGCCCGCCGGACCCCCGCCGGCGGAGCCGTGTCCGCGCGGCGTTGACGACGATCGTGGCCAGCCACGCGTCGAGGCGCAGATCGAGGATCCGCGTCCGATCCCACGTCCCGAGCGCCCGGTAGGCCCGGACGAACGTGTCCTGGGCGGCATCCTCCGCCTCGTCCGGGTCGCCGAGCAGGCGCAGGGCGATCGAGTAGAGCCGGTCCTGGCGGGCGCGGACGAGCGACTCGAAGGCCGCGTCGAGGTCGGCGGCGAGGGCGGCCAGGAGCGTCGTGTCGTCCATCACCGGTTCATAACACGCCGCGGTCCCGGCCGGTTGCATCCCGGCCGCGGGCCGTGGCCTGGGACGGCGTCCGAGGGCCGATCTCGCCCGGGGCGGGACCCGGTTCGCCCGTTCCTCAGGCGGCCGCCGGGTCGACCCGTAGCGCGACGAGCCGCCCGGCCGGGTCGATCGCCTCGATCTCGCCGGTCGGCTGGACGAGGAAGATCCAGATGTCCCAGGCGACGTGGCTCACGACGAGCGCCCCGAGCGGAGCCCCGAGCGCGTAGAGCAGGCACCAGTGGGCGCCGGCGGTGGTCGCCGCGCCGAGCAGGGTGAAGTTGCCGCTCGTGACGTGGACGCCACCGTAGGCCGCCGTCGCGAGCGCGGAACCCCGCCAGCGCCCGAACCGGCGCATCAGCGCGGCCTGGACGAGACCGCGCCAGAACATCTCCTCCGCGGGTCCGATGACGAAGGCGAGCCGGGCGGCGATCTCGGGGCGCGGGCGGAGCGTCCGGAGCGCGTAGATCTCGCGGATCTCGGCGTCGCCGCCCGGGACGAAGCGCCGGGCGAACCGGTCGCCGAGGCCGAAGGTGAGGTACAGGACGGCGGCCGAGCACAGGCCGGCGAGGATCCGCCACGGTCCGAACTCGATCCGCCGGGCCGGCCGGCTCGTCAGCAGCGCCCAGCCACCGAGGCCGAGCCCGGTCAGGGTCATCCGGCTCCAGAACCGCTCGCGCGGGCCGCTGAAGACCGCGCCGAACGCGGCTGCCGCCGCGCCAAGCCCGACGGCCAGGGCGAGCGGGCCCGGCCGGTCGTCCGGCCGCTCGAGGACCGGCCCGGCCGAAGCCTCAGCCACGGGGAACCCCGGACAGGAGGATCCCGGCCACGAGCATGCCGCCGAAGGCGAGGTGGAGCTGGGCCGTCCGCAGGTCGATCATGGCGATCGCCCGGGCCTGGCCGCTCGCGCCGAGCTCGGCCGCCCGGATCACCCGGACGAGGTACGGCAGCGAGGCGATCGCGATCATCGTGGTCGCCGGGACGAGGCCGACGGCTACCGTCAGCCCGAGGCTGATGTAGGCGGCGAGGACGAGCCCGACGTACGAGTAGTGGGCCCACTCGCGCCCGATCCGCGACGACAGGGTCACGATCCCGGCCCGGGTGTCCTCGCTGATGTCGCGCCACTCGTTGCCGTGGAGGATCGCCGCCACCAGGCAGCCGACCGGGATCGACACGATGAGCGCGGTGACCGACCAGGCCCCGCTGATCGCGAAGTACGAGCCGACGACCATGAGCGGGCCCATGAGCACGAACACGAGCGGGACCCCGAGCGCGTGGAACTTGAACTGGAACGGCGGCGCCGTGTAGAAGTAGCCCCCGGCCAGCCCGATCAGCCCGAGGACCACGATCGCCGGCCCGCGCAGCGCCGACGAGGTAGAGCCCGACGACGACGGCCAGGGCGAACGCGGCCAGGGCGATCGCGTACGCCCCGCGCTCGGTGAGGCGGCCCTTCACGATCGCGTGGCTGGCCCGCGGCGAGGTGATCGTGTCGATCCCCTGGCGGACGTCGTAGATCTCGTTGACGATGTTCGTCCCGGTGTGGAGGAGGACCCCTCCGATGAGCGCGGCGATGAACGGACCCCATGAGAACAGGCCGTCGACGGCGGCAAGGGCCGCCCCGGCGAGGACCGGGATGACCGAGGCCGTGTAGGCGAACGGGCGCAGGATCTCCCAGGTCGCGCCGGCACGCCGCCGGAGCCACGACCCGGTCCCGAGCCGGCGATCGTCGGCCAGCCCGCCCCCGGCTCCGAGCGCCACCTCCGCCGCCGGTCCCGACGCCCCGACGACGGCGGGCCGCTCGACCGCGCGGCTCCCGGCCGGTGCCGGCAGCGCCGCGTAGAGCGAGGCCGCCGCGATCAGCTCGTCGACCTGGCGATCCTCCTGGAGGACCGGCTGGAGGAGCGGCAGCCCGAGGCCCGCCTCGGCGTGGAACGCCATCGCCTTCGCCGCGACGTCCTCGCGGGTCCCGCACAGCATGAACGCGTCGAGGAGCTCGTCCGGGATGAGGTTCCCGGCGGTCGTGTAGTCCTCCGCCCGCCAGGCGGCCGCGATCCGGTCGCGCAGCTCGGCCTCGAAGCCGGCCCGCCGGAGCGAGACGTCCGACAGGACCGACATCATGTAGATGACGAACGGCTCGCGCTTTGCCCGGTTCAGCGCCTCGCGCCGGGTCTCGTCGACGAGCGACAGGAGATAGCCGGCCGTCTCGATCGCGGCCGGATCGCGTCCGGCCTCGATGGCGGCCGCGCGGAGGCGCTCGAGGATCCCACGGAGCGACGGGATCGACTCGGCCGGCCGGGCCAGGTAGCCGTCGGCCTTCTGACCGGCGAGGGCGACGAACTCGCGCCGGTAGGCGGCGATGACGAGCGGGATCCGGTGGGTCGGCGGGAACATCGGCTGGATCGGGGGCAGGCCCGGCGTGGCCGACGGCAGCCGCTCGCCCGCCCACAGCGCGCGCAGCTGGTCGATCGTCTCCGACACCCGCGCGACCGCCGCCTCCGGCTCGTAGGGGATGCCCATCTGCTTGAGCCGGAGGGGGAGCCCGGTCCCGAGCCCCATCACGATCCGGCCGGGCAGGATCTCGTCGAGGGCCGAGCCGGTCATCGCCAGCACGACCGGGTGCCGGGTGAACGGGTTCACGGCCCCGAGCGCCACCCGGAAGCCGGCCTCGCCGTCGTCCTCGCCGTCCCCGGCCAGGGCGCTCGCGACGGCGCTGCCGAAGCTGATCGCGTCGCGCTCGAAGTAGGAGTCGTGGATCCAGATCGACTCGAGCCCACCGTCGCGCGCCGCGCGCGCCCAGCGGACGACGTCATCGACGTCGCCCCGTGCCGCCAGGCCGAGGCCGATGGGGCGGGCGAGGGTTCGCATCGGGTGGCTCCTCTGGGCGCGTGCCGGACGGGTGGATCGTACACCGGATCCGGTGTCACTTGCTACTTCGCAGGAGCGGGTTGTTTGGATCTCGTCCGGTCGGCGTCTCGAACTCGTCCGGGCAACGCCGCATGCGACAATCCGGGCTATGTCGATCGACCGTCGCTTCGACGAGCTGGCCGGCAGCCTCGGCGGGTTCTACACGTCGTGGGCGGCGTATCTCGGGCTCGAGCTCGGCCTGTTCGCACGGATCCGGGATGCCGGTCCGGGCGGGATCCCGCCCGACGAGCTCGCGCTCGCCAGCCGCTGCCTCGTCGAGCCGGTCGAGGCCTGGGTCCGGCTGGCCGACGCCGTCGAGCTCGTCTCGTTCGACGGGAAACGGGTTCGCGGGGTCGACGAGGTCATGACGATCCTCCTCGACAACGACCGGCCGGAGTTCCTCGGCGGCCAGTTCGTGTCGACGGTCGTGAGCAGCCTCGATTACGAGCGCCTGGCCGAGTACTTCCGGACCGGTCGGACGATCCCCGAGCGGCCGGCCCGGTTCCATCGAGCGATCGAGGCGGTCACGGCCCAGGACATCGCCGTGTTCTTCCAGGAGGGGCTCGCGGCGCTGCCCGAGCTAGCGGCCGCGCTCGCGGCCGGCGGGCGTGTCCTCGATGTCGCCTGCGGTGGCGGCCGGTGGCTCATCGCGCTGGCCCGGCGGTTCCCGGAGACGACCCTCGTCGGCGTGGAGTTCGAGTCGGATTCGGTCGGCCGGGCGCTCCGTCACGTGGCCGAGGCCGGGCTCGGGGACCGGATCTCGATCGAGAACCGCGACCCGGCGTCGCTCCCGTTCGAGGCCGAGTTCGACCTCGTCTACTTCCAGGACGCGCTGCACGAGCTGCCCGATCCGGTCGCCGCCCTGCGGGCGGCGTGGGCGGCGGTCCGGCCGGCCGGCCGGCTCGTCGTCCTCGACTGGTGCCTCCCGCCGACGGTCGAGGAGTCGCGCTCGCTCCACGGCGCGATGGTCTGGGGGATCCAGATCGACGAGCTCTACCAGGGCACCCGGATCTGGGACCTCGCCGGGTACCTGGCCCAGTTCGAGGACGCGGACGTCCCGACCCCGGAGGCGATCGAGCTGCCTTCGGGAGCCACGCTCTTCGCGGTCGAGCGCCCGGGCTGACGGGCCCGATCGGGCCTCCGGCCTGCCGAGGGCCCGGATCGAGCCCGGGTCTCGGGCGGCGGCCGGCGCGGCCGGCCTCCTACTGCGTGACGGTGATCGTCCCCGTCATCGACGAGTGGAAGTTGCAGTGGTAGGTGAACGAGCCCGCCGCGTCGAAGGTGTGCTTGAACGTCGCGCCCGAGGCGAGCGTGCCGCTGTCCGGCCCGCCCGCATCGAAAGTCACGGTGTGCGAAGCGTTGCCCTGGTTCGTCCAGGTGATCTCCTGGCCGACCTTGGCCGTCAGCGTGGCCGGGTCGAACGAGAAGTCCTTGATCGTCACGGCGCTGCCGGCGGCCCCACCGCCGCCGGCCGGGCTGGCCGCCGTCGCTGCCGGCGCCTGGGTCGGCGGAGCCGCAGTGGGCGCCGTCGTCGCGGTACCCGACGAGCAGGCCGCCGCGAGCAGGGCGACGACGAGGAACAGGCCCCCGATCCTCGGGGACGCGATCGCTGGTCTGGTCACTTCCATCCTCCTGGGCTTGCCGCGCCGGCACGCGGCTGATCGCCGCACAGTCCATACGTCGTCCCGCCACCCGGCGGTTCTCGGCGGCCGGCGTGACCGCGGCGATAAGGTTCGGCGATGGACACCTGGCGCGAGCGCTTCGGACCGCCATGGTACGGGGTGGATGCCGGCCTGCTGCACCGTCTCGAGATCCACGAGACGCGGGTCGACGCGCTCGGACCCGGGCGCGAGCTCGTCGATCTCGGCGACGCGGTGGCGGTGTTCGATCCGGTCGACCCGGATCCGTTCTTCAACCGGCTCGCCGCGATCCGCTGGCCGGACGACCCGGACGCGTTCATCGCCCGCCTCGAGGCCGCGATCCGGGAGTTCGTCGCCCGTGACCGGCAGCCCTACGTCTGGCTCGCACCCGGGTTCCTCCAGCCGGAGGACATCGCCGACCGGCTTCGCGCCCGGAGGTTCACCGACCTCGAGGGCGGGCTGGTGATGATCCTGGTCCGCGACCCGCTTGCCGTCGCGCCCAGGCCACTCCCGGTCGGGACGGTCGTCGAGCGGATCGGCCGGGACGCTCCGGACCGTGGCGCCTCCGCCTCGCGAGCCGCCGCCCACCTCATCGGCGAGGCGTTCCAGGTGACCGGCGACCGAGTGGAGCGGCTGACGGAGGAGATCCTGTCCGGCCTCGACGATCCGAAGATCGACGTCCGGCTGGCCCGGATCGACGGCGAGCCCGTGGCGGTCGGCCGGCGCCATGGCCACGACCGGATGAGCTACCTCTCCGCGATCGGCGTCACTCGCGGCCGGCAGGGCCTCGGCCTCGGTGAGGCCGTGACCCGGGCCCTGATCGACGGAGCGCTCGAGGCGGGCGACGACCCGGTCTACCTCGGCGTCTATGCGTCGAACGAGCGGGCACTGGCGCTCTACCGTCGGCTGGGGTTCGCGATCCTCGGCGGACCGTCGCCCGACCTCATCCTGCTGTGACCGCCGATCCGGTCGCGATCGCCCGGGCGCTTGCCCGCGAGGCCGGGCTGACCGGCGCCGACCGGATGCGCGATGGCGGCCCCGGTGGGGCAGCGGACGGCGACCCGGATCGCGAGCACCTGTCGCTCGGCGGCGTCCGGCTCGTGACGGTCGGCGTGGGCTGGGCGACGGTCGAGCTCGCGCGGGCCGCGGTCGAGCTCGGTCCGGACGATCTGGGCGGCGCGATCGGCCCGGCCGAGCCCGACCTCCTCCTCGGGGCCTCGGCGTGGACCTGGCGGCCAGTCTCGCCGGCACCGGTCCTCGTCCTGCTCGAGCCGAACACGGAGGGGCGGCTCGCGGCAGCCCTCGCGCACCGCGGTGAGGGTCCGACGGCGCTCTACCTCTTGCCATCGGACGGGCTCGTCTCCGGCGTCGAGGCGCTCGCCGCATCTGGGATCCGCTGCCGACCCGGCCGCGGTCCGTTCGGGGAGGCGGCGCTCGTCCTCGGGCGACCCGTCGCCGGTCCCCAGCTCATCCTGGTCGGGGTACCATCCGGGGCATGATCGACCAGCAGCCCATCACCCTCCGCCCGGCGACGACTGCCGATGCCGAGCGGATCGCCGCGCTGTTCACCGACGAGGGCTACCCGGCCGCGACCTCGACCATCGGCGACCGGATCGACCGGTTCTGCGCGGCGAACGGCCAGGTGATCGTGGCCGAGGACGCCGGGGAGATCCTCGGCTTCGTCGCGGTCCACGTCATGCCCCGGTTCGAGCACGACGACACGATCGCCCGGATCCTCGCTCTCGTCGTCGACGCGGGGGCACGCGGTCGCGGCGTCGGTCACGACCTCATGGCAGCGGCGGAGCGGGTCGCCCTCGAGGGCGGCGCGGCGTTCATCGAGGTGACCGCCGCCCACCACCGGCCCGAGGCCCGCCACCTGTACGAGGCGGTCGGCTACGACGCCACGGTCACCGCCTACCTGCGGAAGCGACTCTGACCGACTCGCCCGGGACGGCCCCGTTCCCGCATCTCCGCCTGCGCACGGCGGCACCCGGGCTGCTCGGGCTGCCCTGGGAGCTGCCACTCGGCGACTGGCCGAGCGGCGCGATCGAGTTCCGCGAGCTCCCGGTCGGACCGTCGCGTCACCTCGTCCGGTTCGTGCTCGACGGCGACCGGCTCTACGCGCTGAAGGAGGAGCCGCTCGAGATCGCCCGGCACGAGTACGAGGTCCTCCGCCGGCTCGAGGCCGAGGAGCTGCCGGCGGTCGCCCCGGTCGGACTGGCGGAGGCGCCCGACCGGTCCGAGGCGATCCTCGTCACCTCCTACCTCGCTCACTCGCTCCAGTACCGCCGCCTGCTGATGCGGCTCGGGTCCGGCTCCGAGCCCTATCGCGACCGGCTCCTCGACGCGATGGCCTCGTTGCTGGTCGACCTCCATCGTGGTGGGGTCTACTGGGGCGACTGCTCGCTCGCGAACACCCTCTTCCGGCGCGACGGCGACAAGATCCAGGCCTTCCTCGTCGACGCCGAGACGAGCGAGGTCCACCCGTCGCTGTCGGACGGGCCAGCGCGCCTACGACCTCGAGGTCCTCGTCGAGAACGTCGCGTACGGCCTGGCCGACCTCGCGGCCTACCAGGGCCAGGCCGACGAGCTCGACGACCCCGATCGCGGAGGCCGAGAGCGTCCGGACCCGCTACCGGGCGCTGTGGGACGAGCTCCACGCCGAGGTCCAGCTTGGCGCCGATGACCGGTTCGCGGTGGGGGCCCGCGTCCGACGGCTCAACGACCTGGGCTTCTCGGTCGACGAGATCGAGCTCGAGCCCGGCGACCGGGCCGGCAAGCTCCGGCTGCGCGTGGCGGTCACGACCCGTCGGTTCCACATCCGCGAGCTCGAGCGGCTCACCGGGATCCGGGCCCTCGAGGGCCAGGCCCGGATCCTCATGAACGACCTGCGCGAGTACCGGGCCTGGCTCGAGTGGTTCGAGAAGCGGCCGATCGACGGGGCCGCCGGGGCCGCCCGCTGGCTCCACGACGTGTACGAGCCAACGGTGAGCCGGTTGCGGAGCGCGATCCACGCTGATCGTGATCTCGTCCAGGCCTACTGCGACGTCCTCGAGCACAAGTGGCTGCTCTCGGAGAAGGCCGGCCGCGACGTCGGCCTCGAGAAGGCCATCGCGTCGTACCTCGCGATCGGCGCCCCGGCGCCCGAGGCCGAGCCCGCCTGACCCCGAGCGCGGCCGACGGGCGAGCCGACCGGCCAATGGCCCACCCGGCGCCGGTCGCGATCGCGTGGCATGAATTCGCGCCGACCCATGACCCTCGCCGTGTCGAACGATGTCGTCATCAGCGTCCGTGACGTCCGCAAGGCGTACGGCGACGTTCGCGCGGTCGACGGCGTCTCGTTCGACGTCGCCCGGGGCGAGGTCTTCGGTCTCCTCGGTCCGAACGGCGCCGGCAAGACGACCACGGTCGAGATGCTCGAGGGGCTCCGCGAGCCGGACGGTGGCCAGCTCGAGGTCCTCGGGATCGACGCGGTCGCCCGGCCCGACGCGCTCAAGGAGCGGATCGGGGTCACCCTGCAGACCGCCGAGCTCTATCCGAAGCTGACCGTCGTCGAGGTCCTCGACCTCTTCCGCAGCTTCTACGCCCGGACCCTGCCGACCGACCAGCTGGTCGACTTCCTCGACCTCGGCGAGCGGCGCACGGCCCAGACCCGCGAGCTGTCCGGCGGCCAGCGCCAGCGGCTGGCGGTCGCGCTCGCCCTCGTCAACGACCCCGAGGTGGTCTTCCTCGACGAGCCGACGACGGGGCTCGATCCGGCCGCCCGGCGCTCGCTCTGGGACCTCATCGAGCGCCTCCGCGAGCAGGGCAAGACGATCCTCCTGACGACCCACTACATGGAGGAGGCCGATCACCTCTGCAACCGGCTGGCGATCATGGATCACGGCAAGATCCTCGAGATGGGCACCTCGAGCGAGCTCATCGACCGGCGCTTCCACGAGCGAGCGGTCCGCTTCGACCGGACCCCGGACCTCGACGACGCCGAGCTGGCCGGGCTGCCGGCGGTGACCTCGGTCAAGCACGACGAGGAGACGACCTGGCTGTACACCCGGGACGTGCCCGCCACGATCGGCGCGCTCCTCGCCCTCACCGAGGCGCGCGGGATCGAGCCCGGGAACCTCGGGGTGCGCAAGGCCACCCTCGAGGACGTGTTCCTCGACCTGACCGGCCGGGCGCTCGGGACTGAGGCAGCCGCGATGCGAGCCCTCCGGGCGCTGACGATCGCCAACATCCGCAGCTACCTGCGCGACCGCCAGGCGCTGTTCTGGACGCTCGCCTTCCCGCTGATCTTCGTCGTCCTGTTCGGGGCGATCTTCTCCGGCGGCGACAACAGCATCACCGTCGCCTGGGTCGACCAGGACGCCTCGCCGGCCTCGGCCCAGCTGCGCGCGGCGTTCGCCTCCGCCCCCAACGTCAAGCTGGTCGACTCGGCCCTCGACCCGGCCCTCCAGGAGATGAAGGACAGCGACAACTCGGGGGTCATCGTCGTCCCACGCGGCTACGCCGCCGCGCTCGCGACGGCCCAGGCGGACCCGACCAAGCCGGCGACGATCACCTACTACGTCGATCCGAGCCAGCAGTCGTCGACCGGGGCGATGACCTCCTACGTCACCGGGACCCTGGCGGTGGTCAACCTGGGCGGCCAGCCGGTGGCGATCGCCGGCCAGCCCCGGCCGATCCAGACCGAGCGGCTGAACGCGGTCTCCTACCTGGTCCCGAGCATCCTCGGGATGGCCCTCATGCAGACGGGCATCTTCGCCGCGATCCCGCTCGTCGCCGACCGCCAGAAGCTGATCCTCAAGCGGCTCGCGGCGACGCCGCTCCGGCGCTGGCAGCTGATCGGCTCGAACGTGATCATGCGGCTGATCATCGCCCTGGTCCAGTTCGTGCTCATCGTCGGGGTCGGCGTCGCGGCCTTCGACGTGAAGATCATCGGGAGCCTGATCGCGATCGCCTTCCTGGCCATCCTCGGCTCGCTGGCGTTCACCTCGCTCGGCTACGTGATCGCCACGCTGGCCAAGACCGAGGATGCGGCCAACGGCATGACCAGCGCCGTCCAGTTCCCGATGATGTTCCTGTCGGGGACGTTCTTCCCGATCGCGCTGATGCCGGACGCCCTCCAGACGGTCGCCCGGTTCCTGCCCCTGACCTACCTCTCGGACGCGCTCCGCCAGGTGATGGTCGGCGGTGCGGCCTATGCCCCGCTGTGGGTCTGCGTCGTCATCCTGGTCGTCTGGACGATCGCCTGCTTCGGGTTCGCTGCCCGCCGGTTCCAGTGGCAGTGAGGGCCTGACCGGCCGGACCTACCAGCGCTCCTCGTGGACCATCTCGGCCAGCGGCCGGCGACCTCCGGGTCGCAGCGGCGCCGTGAGCGCGCCCGGGTCGGCCGGATAGCCGAACGAGAGCAGGTACTCGCAGTGGTGGTCCTCGGGGTAGCCGAGGATCTCGCGCGCCAGAGCCTGGTCGTAGACGGTCGCCGGGACGCTGCCGATCCCGAGCTCCCAGGCCACGAGCATCATGTTCTCGGCGACCTGCCCGAGATCGAACATCACCGACAGCGGCGAGTCGGCCGCCCGAGGGTCGGGGGTCACGAGGGCGATGGCGACCGCGGCGCCCGCGAGATGACCGGCCCACGGGCCGACAGCGGCGAGCCGGCCCAGCCGGTCCCGGTCGCGGACGACGATGAAGTCCCAGCGCTGGAGGTTCTTCGAGCTGCCCGCCCGGCGTCCGGCCCGGAGGAGGCGATCGAGCTCATCGGCCCCGAGTGGGCGATCGTCGAACCGGCGGATCGCCCGCTTGGCGCGGACCGCGTCCCAGGCGGTCACGGGTCGCGCCGGCGTACGGCCGACCATCGCCAGCGCGGGCGACGCGGCCCGGTCCCCGACGAGGGCCGTCTCGGGCTCCGGCAGGCGACGTGCATCGACCGCCGCCGCGGCATCGGCCGCCGCCTCGGGCTCGAGCGGGCCACCGAGCTCGCGAGCGAGGAACGCCGCGACGGTGCGGCGGTACGTCTCGTCCTCGTACGACCAGCTGTGGGCGCCCGACTGGACCACGAGCAGCTCGACCCGGGCCGGCGTCCCCGCGTCTCGCCGCGCCGCGATCGCGGATCGGGCGATCCGGTGGGCGTGTTCGACGGGCATCACCGAATCGTCCCGACCGTGGGCGACCAGGATCGGGCCGCGGTAGCGCGCGACGGCGTGCCGGGCGCTGATCGCGCGGAGGGCATGACCGCGTGGCCGGACGTAGACCCGGCTGGTGAGCCAGGCGAGCGGCGCGGCGACCGGGCCGGGGATCGGGAGGCGGGCGAGGCGGAACGTCTGGTGGACCATCCGCCGCGGATCGGCCGGCGCGGACACGCTCACGACCGCTGCGACGCGCGGGTCGGCGGCCGCGGCGAGGATCGCCCCGGTCCCGCCCATCGAGTGGCCGAGGATCGCTCCGCGGGTCACCTCGGGCCGGGCGAGCAGGACCTCGAACGCGGCCGCGGCGTCGGCGCCGAACTCGCCGGCGCTCAGCGGCAGGATCTCCGGCGGGTTCGCCCCGTTGCCGCGGACGTCGAACGTCAGGCAGTGGAAGCCCGCGGCGTTCAGGAACCGAGCGGTCGGCAGGGTCCGGTCGCGGGCCGAGTCCCAGCCGTGGACGAGGACGACACCGGGACCCGGCGCCCCGCCGCGGGCCGGGATGAACCAGGCCGGGAGATCGCCGCCGTCCGACCGCACGACGGTCTCCTCGAACGACAGGCCGAGATCGGTCGGGTCGAAGCGGGGTGGACGGCGATTGGGGAACCCCGCTCGGACCCGGTAGACGTGGGCGAACCGGAGGGCGGCCACGAGCGGAGCGAGCGTCAGGCCGGCGACGACGCCGGCACGGCGGAGCGAAGGCACGCTCCAAGGGGACGACACCCGGACCGGCCTGTCAAGCGACGGCGGCTAGACTGGATGGGTGACCAGGCGGGACCCCCATGTCGTGCTCGGGCTCAAGCCCGGCGCATCGGCCAGCGCGATCAAGGCCGCCTGGCGCCGTCTCGCCCGCGAGCACCACCCAGACCTCATCGGTGGCGATCCAGCTGCCGTCGAGGGTCGCCACGCGACAGATGGCCGAGATCAACGCGGCCTACGAGCAGCTCCGCGACGACCGGGTCGGGGTCGCCCGACCGGCGCACCAGGGTGCGACCCGTCGACCCGGCGGGCCGCCTCCCCCCAAGCCGACCCGGCCGGTCACCGCCCGGCTCGACACGACCGACATCCTCCGGCCCCGGAACGCCACGACGAGCCGGCCCGACGGCCGGCGCGCCCACCCGCCGGGCCAGCCGCCGATCCGGGCCCGGGTCGGCGACACCGGACCCGCGGCGGGCGTCGGATCCGAACGGGCCGCTCGTCCGATCGCGACTCCGGCGCTTCCGGCCGCCACGCCCGCCGAGCCTCGAGACGGCGACCACGACCGTCATGCCGTTCGGCAAGTTCCACGGCCACACGCTCGGCGAGATCGCGGCGTTCGAGCCGTCCTACGTCGACTGGATGGCGTCGACGATCTCGCGCGATCCGGAGCTCCTGGCCGCCGCCCGGGTCCTGCGCGACGACCTCGACCGGCGGGGGATCGTCCGACGATCGCGTCCGTCGCGCCGGCCGCCCGGGCCCCCGACCGACTGATCGAGGGGTCCGCCGTCGGTCCCGGGTGAAGCCTGAGTCCGGCGCCAGACGCGACGATCGCCCCCGGTGCCCTCGGGGGCGATCGTATGGGAAGCGCGGAATGATCTGATGATGCCTGCCGTCGTACCGAGTCCCCGGGCCTGCCGGCCGATCGCTCATGGTTGCTCGGTTCGTGGCCGGTGCCTCGTCGGGCCTTGTTCGACCGGTCGTGGCGATATGCCCTGCCCGGTCCTCGACGTTCGGCTCGTTCGCTGCTCCGACCCGTGACCGACGCCTCAGGGTTCGTCCCCGTGGCTCGCTCGACGGCGTGCAACTACCGTAGACCCCCGCCCGGTCCGCGCCAATAGCCGACTGGTCCGGTGTCCGGGCGGGCGATGGTGGGGCGCATCGACGCACCATTCCAGGACGGAGGTACCGAACGGCAAGGTTGGCTGTGAGGGTGGCCGGCTGCAGGGCCCGAGACGGCGCCTTCCGGACGCCCGCGCTAGATTCGACGCGTGCTCCCCCCTCGTGCGGTTCGGATCGTGGCTGCCGTGGCGCTCGTGGGCGTCGTGGCCGCCGGCTGCGCCGATCAGGTCGCCGACGCCTCGTTCGACCCGACCCAGCCGTGCGCCGGCGCCGATCAGCAGGCGATGGCCGGCGCCTACCCGGAGCTCGAGGCGAAGATCCCGACGACGCTGAACGGGACCGCCGCGACCAACCGGGAATCGGGCCGCTACTGCTCGGCCGCCACGCTCGGCAAGCTCGCCGAGGCGGGCATCTCGCGAGGCCCACTTCGGGGCGGCGACCTGGGACCGCGGCGGTGGCAAGGCGATCAGCCTGGTCGTGTTCGAGGCGGCTGGCCTGACCGATCAGGCGGTCTACGAGTCGTACCTGGCGGGTGCCCAGGCGAACTCCAAGATCCACGACCTCACCACGACCGAGCCGACCATCGGCGGCGCGCCCGGGCATCGGCTGGACTTCCTCAACGGCGACTCGTCGTTCCAGCGGATCCTCGTCTGGCCCGGGGATCGGCCGGGCCGGGTGCGGGTGATCCTGGCCGCCGACACGGTCGACGGCGACATCAACGCGGCGGCCGACGCCTTCCACTGACCGTCCGGCCGACGCACCGCCCCGTGCTATCGTCGCGGCTCATGAGCTGGTCGGCCCGCCGACGGGCCTGGGAGGCGGCGCGACTC
Source organism: uncultured Chloroflexia bacterium (assembly GCA_963708065.1). GTDB lineage: Bacteria > Chloroflexota > Limnocylindria > Limnocylindrales > CSP1-4 > Chersky-267. Next base: position 536,635 of record CAVPRZ010000004.1, on the reverse strand, counting down.
GGGCCGGCGCTCGAGCGTCCCGGGGAGCGCCAGGCACGCTTCTCGACGATCAGCGACGTCGAGGTCGAGCGGCTCTACGGCCCCTGGTCGACCGGCGACGGTGACCCGGTCGACCGGATCGGCTTCCCCGGCGAGCCGCCCTTCACCCGCGGCGTCCATCCCGACTCGGCTACCGGTCGCGCCTGTGGACGATGCGGATGTTCGCCGGGTTCGGCGCCGCCGAGGACACGAACGCCCGGTTCCGCCAGCTCCTCGCGGCCGGCCAGACCGGGCTGTCGATCGCCTACGACATGCCGACCCTCTACGGCTACGACACGGACGACCCGGAGGCCGAGGGCGAGTTCGGGACGTGCGGCGTGGCGGTGTCAGCAGCCTGGCCGACATGGAGGTCCTGCTCGACGGGCTGCCGCTCGATCGGATCAGCACGTCGATGACGATCAACTCGCCGGCCGCCCCGATCTGGGCGATGTACATCGCGGCGGCCGAGAAGCGCGGCGTCCCGCGGGCCGCCCTCGAGGGCACCCTCCAGAACGACATCCTCAAGGAGTTCGTCGCCCAGAAGGAGTACCTCTTCCCGCCCGAGCCGTCGCTCCGGCTGGTGACCGACACGATCGAGTTCGGGACGCGCGAGCTGCCCCGCTGGAACACGATCTCGATCAGCGGCTACCACATCCGCGAGGCCGGCTCGACGGCCGTCCAGGAGCTCGCCTTCACGATCGCCGACGGGATGGCCTACGTCGAGGCGGCGATCGCCCGCGGCCTGCGGGTCGACGACTTCGCGCCCGCGGCTGAGCTTCTTCTTCAACAGCCACAACGACTTCTTCGAGGAGATCGCCAAGTTCCGGGCCGCCCGCCGGATCTGGTGGAAGCTCATGACCGAGCGCTACCGGGCCGAGAACGAGCGCTCGACCTGGATGCGCTTCCACACCCAGACGGCCGGGGTCAGCCTGACCGCCCAGCAGCCGCTCAACAACCTCACCCGGGTCGCGATCCAGGCGCTCGCGGCGGTCCTCGGCGGGACCCAGTCGCTCCACACCGACGCCTACGACGAGGCGTGGGCCGTGCCGTCGGCCGAGGCGGCCCTGCTCGCCCTCCGCCAGCAGCAGATCATCGCCGAGGAGACCGGCGTGGCGAACACCGTCGACCCGCTCGGCGGCTCGTGGTTCGTCGAGGCGCTGACCAACGAGACCGAGGCGCGCGGTCTGGCGCTACCTCGACGAGATCGACCGGCGCGGGCGGGATGGTCGCCGCGATCGCCGAGGGCTACCCGCAGCGCGAGATCGCCGACGCGGCCTACCGCTTCCAGCGCGAGCTCGACGCCGGCGAGCGGGGGATCGTCGGCGTCAACCGGCAGGCCGATCCCGACGAGGTGCTGGCGATCCCGCTCCTGCAGGTCTCCGAGGCCTCGCTGCGGACCCACCTCGCCCGGCTCGAGCGGACCCGGCGCGAGCGCGACGGCGCCGCCGTCGAGGCCGCCCTGGCCCGCCTGCGTGACGCTCGCCGCGCGGCCCGGGTCGTCCGAGACCAACCTGATGCCGGCGCTCATCGAGTGCGCGGCCGCGTACGCCACGCTGGGCGAGATGTGCGGCGTCTTCCGGGCCGTCTTCGGCGAGTACCGCGAGCCGGTCGCGGTCTGACCTGTGAGCCTGTCCGAGGCCATTGCCGGCTGGCACGAGTTCTACCTCGCGGCCGCGGGTGCGGCCGCTGTCCTGCTCGGGCTCGTCTTCGTCGGGATGTCGCTCCACTACGCCTGCGGCGCTCGTCGAAGGCGTTCGTGGCCCTGGCGTCACCGACAGGCGACTTGCACAGTTCTTGCGAGCGTCGGCCTGGTGATGCTGCTGCGGGCGATCGCCCAGCCGTCGTCCGGCAGCGCAGCGCCTGGTCGGGACTCGGCCGGGGTAGCCTTGGGCAGCGTGCCTCGTTCGCGAAGGCGAGACGCCCCGACGTGTTCGAGTCGCTGGCCGCCGGGCGGCTCCTCGACCCGATGTACCTCGATGCCCTGTCGTTCCTAGAGGACGAGCGCGACGGCTGGCGCGCCTACGAGGCGCTCGACGAGCTGACCGACGCGGATCTCGCGCCCGAGCTCGACAGCGTCCACGGCTGGTCCGGGCGCGACCTGATGGCCCACCTCGTCGCCTGGCTCGAGGTCGCCCTCGAGGTCGCCCGTGAGCTGGCGGTCGGCGAGGACAGCCCGGCCAAGCATGCTGCCGACGCCGACTGGGACGCCCGCGGCGACGAGATCAACGAGGAGATCCGGCTCGCCTGGCTCGCCCTGCCGATGGACGAGGTGCGGCAGCGGTTCCGGACGGTCCCCGGCGAGCTGCGCGGCTACCTGACGGTCGTCCCCGAGACGCGCTGGATCAAGAGCAGCGAGTACGAGGAGTTCTTCCTGACGGAGACGATCGACCATTACGAGGCCCACCTGGACGATCTCCGCGGCGGTCCTCGCCTCGGCCGGCCGCGAGGTGGCGTGAGCGACACGCTGGCAGACGTCGTCGCGGCAGCCGCCGGCAGGTTGACCGCTCCGATCGAGCGACAGGCCGGCGCCGACGGTCATCTCGAGTACCTCCGTGGTGGCCGGCCGTTCGCCGCCGTCGATCCCGACGGCGCCTGGGCCGCGTTCCACCTCACCCCGTCGGTGGCCGCCGCGGCGCTCCGGACCCCCGACACGGAGCCGTCGACCCGCGGCCGGGGCTGGGTCACCCTGAGACCGGCGATCCTCGACGGTCACGCCGTCGACCGGGCGACGGCGTGGTTCGAGAGCGCCTGGCGGGCCGCCACCGACTGATCGCCCGGCGCTCCGGCCCGCCGGCCCCGGACAGACCGAGACCCCGGACGTGCCGGGGTCTCCATGGTGACGGGCCGGTGTGCCGGCGGCGGGGTCAGGCGCCGGCGTCGCCCGCGGGAGCCTCGGCCGGGCTGGCCTCGGCCACCTTCGGCCGGTTGAACTCGGCGAGGCCGAACTGCGACCTCGAGCTGCTCCATCGGACGGAAGCCGACGACGCCCTGCGGCTGGGCGCCGGGCTTGAAGAACGCGATCGTGGGGATGCTCATGATGTTGAACGCCCGGGAGAGGCCGGGGTTCGCGTCGACGTCGACCTTGACGACGTCGACCTGCCCGTCGTACTTCGCGGCGATCTTCTCCATCTCGGGTGCGACCATCTTGCACGGCCCGCACCAGGTCGCCCAGAAGTCGACGACGACCGGACGCTCGTTCTTGAGGACGATCTCCTCGAACGTCGCGTCGGTCACTACCTTGATCTCGGCCATCGGGCCCGGATCCTTTCTCCCGCTCCGCGGGGACCGTGGGTCGCCCTACCGGGCGATCGTCTGGATGAGTCGGTAGGCCTCGAGGACTCGCGGGTCCGCGAGGCGGTAGAAGACGGTGCTGCCATCGCGCCGCGTCGCGACGAGCCCGGCGCTCCGGAGCACCGCGAGGTGCTGGCTCATGTTGGGGACCTGGCAGCCGACCCGGGTCGACAGGTCGCCGACGGAGAGCTCCCCCGCGGCGAGCGACTCGAGGACGCACAGCCGCTTGGGGTCGGCGAGGGCCCGGCCGACCGCGGCGAACCGCTGTCGGTCGAGCTCGGTCGTGGTCGTGGTCGGGCCGCCGTCTCCAGCACGCACCGAGACTATCATTGATTGCGCAAACACGCAAGTCCACGGCAGCGTCTCGTTTCCCGGCCGTGGCCGGGCCCGGCCACGGCGGATTTGCCGATCCTGTCTGCGATACTGCGGCGATGCCCGACCGACTCGTGCCGCTCGAGCGGATCCTCGCGGCCCGTGAGGTCGTGGCGACCCGCGTCCATCGGACGCCGATCCTCGGCTCATCGACCGCGGCTCGCTTCGTCCGGGCAGCGAGCGGCACGCGGCTGGCGGGCGACCGGCTGCTCGTCAAGGCGGAGCAGCTCCAGGTCACGGGCTCGTTCAAGCCGCGCGGCATGACGGCCAAGGTGGCGGCGCTGACCGCCGATCAGCGTCGGGCGGGGATCATCACGCTGTCGGCCGGCAACGCGGGGCAGGCCTACGCCTGGGCCGGCGGCCAGGCTGGCGTGCCGACCGTCGTCGTGATGCCGGCCGGCGCCGTCCGGTCGAAGGTCGAGGCCTGTGTGGGCTACGGAGCGGAGGTCGTCCTTCACGGGGAGCACGTGGGTGAGTCGCTCGTCCGGCTCGAGGAGATCCGCGCTGAGCGCGGGCTCACGTTCGCCCACCCGTTCGACGATCCGGACGTGATCGCCGGCCACGGGTCGCTCGGGCTCGAGATCGTCGAGGACCTTCCCGACGTCGACGTCGTCGTGGTCGGGATCGGGGGCGGCGGGCTCATCAGCGGGGTTGCCGCAGCCGTCAAGGAGCGCCGGCCGGGCGTCCGGGTCTACGGCGTGGAGCCGGAGGCGTCGAACGCCATGTCGCTTGCGCTCGAGCGGGGCGAGGTCGTCACGATCCAGCCGAGAAGCGTCGCCGACGGCCTCGGGGCGCCGTTCGCCGGGGAGTGGACGCTGGCGATGTGTCGCCGCTACCTCGACGGGATCGTGCTGCTCGACGACGCGACGATCCTCGCCGGGCTCCGCTTCGCCGCCGAGCGGATGAAGCAGGTCCTCGAGCCGGCCGGCTCGGCCGCGCTCGGGGCGGTGCTCGACGGGCGGATCCCGATCCGCGCTGGCGAGACGGTCTGCGTCGTCGCCTCCGGTGGCAACGTCGCGCTCGACCGGTTCCACGAGCTGATCACCGCGGCCGGGTCGCTCCCCGGGGACGCTCGATGAGCGACGCCGGACCACCCGAGGCGCCCGGGCCCGGGTCGGACGGCCCGTTCGCGGATCTCGCGACCGGTCTCGAGGCCCGGGAGCCGGCGCCGGCACCGGCTCAGGAGCCGACGCTGGCTCCGTCGCCGGCATCCGCGGAGTCACTTCCCGTCGCGGAGCCACTGCCCCGCCGCGGAGCCACTGACCGCGCCGGAGCCACTCCCCGTTGCGAGCCCTCCCGCCGCTCCGGTCTGGCCGCGAGTCGGGGCGGTCCTGTCGGGGGCGTTCGATCTCGTCACCCAGGCTCGCGGACCGCTCCGCAACGCATCCCTCTACATCGGGCTGCTCGGCCTGCTGACGATGGGCCCGGCCTTGATCGCGATCGTGGCCGATCCGGCATTCAGCATCGACTTCGAGGCTGCCTTGCCGTCGGAGCAGCCCGGGCTCGACGTGGCGGCGCTCTACCTCCTCCTGTTCGCCCTCGTGGCCGTCGCCCTGGAGAGCCAGATCATCGGCCTGGCGATCGTGGGCGGCGCGAGCACCGGACGGCCGCTCAGCCTGCGCGAGGGGCTCCGCCGATCGCGGACCGTGTTCTGGCGGATGTTCCGGGCGACCGCCCTGCTGACGATCGTCGATGCGGTCCTCAACCAGCTCATCCTCGGTGTCGTCAACCCGATCTTCGGGCCCGACACCGACGTGCCCCTGGTCGGGACCAACCTGCTCGTCGGGGTGATCATGGCCCCGTTCGTCTACGTGGCGGTCGGGATCGTCCTCGGCGACGTCGGCTCGGTCGAGGCGATCCGCCGCTCGGTCCGGCTGGCCCGGGCGCGATTTCGGCTCGCCCTGGTGCTGTCGCTCTTCTCGGTCGTGGCCAACTACCTGCTGCTGTTCGCGGCCGCAGCCGGGCTGGACCTCGCCGGCCGGATCCTCGAGCCGTTCAGCGCCGAGATCCGGTCGCTCGATCCGGGCAACCTCGCCGGGTTCGTCGTCGGCGCCGGCCTGATCCTGCTCGCCCTGTTTGCCGGCTGGACGCTGGTGTTCTCGGTCGGGGCGCTCACCTCGGCCACCCAGGTCGTCGCGTTCCTCGGCCTGACCGGCTACTCGGGTGGGCTCGACCGGGCGCGGGACGAGGTGCCCGGGGAGCTGCCCCGGGACCGGCCCGCCTGGCTGAGCTGGCCGATGATCGTGGGAATCCTGATCGGCCTCCTGCTGGCCGCGGGATCCATCCTCAACGAGTTCGGCTGATCAGTCGAGGCCGAGCTCCTCGAGCCGGTCGTCGTCGATCCCGAGGTGATGGGCCAGCTCGTGGATCACCGTCACCCGGACCTCCTCGGCGAGGTCGTCGGGGTCGGGGAAGTCCTCCTCGAGCGGGATCCGGAAGAGGCTGATCTTGTTCGGGAACGGCACGAGGTCGGCGCCCCAGGCCGTCCGTGGCGTCCCCTCGTACAGCCCGTAGAGGGCGTCCTCGCGGCCCAGCCCGGCGATGTCGAGCTGCTCGTCGGAGGCATCGTCCTCGATGACGATTGCGACCTCGTCGAGGGCGGCCGAGAAGGGCGGCGGGATCCCGTCGAGGGCGCGCTCGACGAGCCGTTCGAAGCGCTCATCGGCGCGACGGCGGCTGGCGAAGGCGGATCGGGCACCGCGGCGTCGCTTGGACATGACGCCCGTATCCTAGGTCGGATGGACCTGCCTGCCGCCGACCTCGCGGCGCTGTCGCCCGAGCCGGATCGCGCGGCCGAGCCCGACGGGTTCGTCGTCGAGCTGGCGCCGGGCGAGCGGATCCACTTCCTGGACTGGGGCGGGCCGGACGCGCTGGACGCGACCGGGGTCCTGCTCGTCCATGGCCTCGCGGGCACGGCCTGGACGTGGACGGCCGTCGCGCGCCGGCTCCGCCGCGCGGTCCGGACGGTCGCCGTCGACCTGCGCGGCCACGGCCTCTCGGACGCTCCGACGGATCCGTACGACCCCGAGACGTTGGCCGGGGACCTCGTCGCGGTGGCCGAGGGTGCCGGCCTCGTCGGCGCCGACGACCCCGCCCGGCCCCGACGGGTCGTCCTCGCGGGGCACGGCTACGGCGGGATGGTGGCGGCCTGGGCGGCCGGGGAGCTGGCTGATCGTTGCGCCGGGCTCGTCCTCGTCGACGGGGGCTGGCAGGACGTCGCGGCGGAGACCGGGGCGACCCCGGCCGAGTGGCTGCGGGACCTGGCCGAGCCGCCCGAGGTCATGCGCTCGATGGACGCGTTCCTCGAGGACCGGCGCGCCTGGGACCCGGCCCACTGGGACACCGACGAGGAGCGGGCGGCCCGGGCAACGGTCGTGGAGGTCCCGGCCGGTCACGTCGTTCCGGCGATCCGGCCGCATGCGCTCGAGCGGTCGGTCGAGGCGATCTTCGCGTTCCGGCCGTTCGAGACGCTCGCCGAGCTCGACGTCCCGGTCGTTGCGCTCGTCGCCGTCGACGACGAGGACCGGGCCAAGGAGGCCGCCCTGGCCGAGCTCGGCGCGGCCCGTCGCGCGGCCGGCCTGCCCGCGGCCGGACGTCGGCTGGTTCCCCGCGGACGGCCACAACCTGCCCCGCTACCGCCCTGCCGAGCTGGCCGGGGCGATCCTGCGGCTCGCGGCCCGCTAGCATCGACGCTGAGCCGCTGCCCTCCCGGAGGTCCCGATGCGCGTCGTCTACACGCCCGTCCACCTGGCCCACGACGTCGTGCGCGAGACGCATCGCCGGGGCGTCGATCCCGGCCTACGAGGTTCCCGAGCGGGCGGAACGGATCCGGGTGGCCCTCGAGGCGGACGGCGGGTTCCGGATCGGCGAGCCGACCGACCACGGCCTCGACCCGATCCTCGCGGTCCACGACCCAGGGCTCGTCCGCTTCCTCGAGGAGGCCTGGCCGCAGGCCCGCCGGGAGGGCGTCGGCCGACGTCGCGCTCATCCCGGACACGCTCTCGGTGGGCGGCCTGTTCGAGGGCTTCGGCCCCGAGTCCCGGCGCCACGTCCGCGAACCGGCCGGCGATCCTCGGGCGGACCGGCCACTGGGCGCTCGACACGTCGACGCCGATCGTCGCCGGCACGTACGGCGCGGCGCGCGGGGCGGTCGACGCGGCGCTCACGACGGTCGACCTCGTGCTCGATCGGGGTGAGACGGCCGCCTACGGCCTGTGCCGCCCGCCGGGGCACCACGCGGCCCGCTCGATGTACGCCGGCTACTGCTACTTCAACAACGCCGCGATCGCGGCCGAGTCGATCGTCGGCCGGACGGGCGAGCGGGTCGCGATCCTCGATCTCGACTACCACCACGGGAACGGCACCGAGCAGATCTTCTGGCGCCGCGGCGACGTCCTGTACGCCTCGATCCACGCCGATCCGGACCGCCAGTACCCGTACTTCCTCGGGCGGGCCGACGAGACGGGCGAGGGACCGGGGGCGGGCGCCAACCTCAACCTGCCGCTCGAGGCGGGCGTCGACCGACGAGCGCTACCTGGAGGTCCTCGACCGGGCGCTCGAGGCGATCGCCGAGACGCCGGGGTCGGTCGTGGTCGTCTCGCTTGGCTTCGACACGTACGGCCACGATCCGATCTGCGACTTCGCCCTCACGACCCCGGTCTACCACGAGATCGGCCGGCGGGTCGCGGCGCTCGGGCGGCGGCTGGTCATCCTCCAGGAGGGCGGCTACCACCGGCCGACCCTCGGCGAGAACGCCCGGGCCTGGCTGCGCGGCGTCGAGGGACGTCCGCTCGACCTCGTCCCGGCCGGCGGCTGGGGCGCGACCGGCACGCGCAGCTAGCCGCGCCAGACGACCGGCGGCAACCACGGGGCGACGAGCCCGCGAACCCGGGTTACCATCGGCGGCGTAGAGGAGAACGATGAGCGTCCTGCCCGAGCACGTCCGCAAGATCGTCGCCGAGATCGAGACCGAGATTGGGCGAGGAGCCGACGGCAGCCGATCGAGGGCGGCTCCCTGCGCGCGCCCGACGGCAACGGCCGGGTCGAGGCCGCCGTCCGCGAGATCCTGACGGAGATCGGCGAGGATCCCGACCGCGAGGGTCTCCGCGGGACGCCCGCCCGGGTCCACCGGATGTACACCGAGCTGACCGCCGGCTACCACGTCGACCCGGCCCGCCTCATCAACGGGGCGATCTTCGAGGTGGACTACTCGGAGATGGTGGTCGTCAAGGACATCCCGTTCTACAGCCTGTGCGAGCACCATCTCCTGCCGTTCTTCGGCTCGGCGGCCGTGGCCTACATCCCGCACGGGCGCGTCCTCGGGCTGTCGAAGATCCCGCGGGTCGTCGAGATGTACGCCCGCCGCCTCCAGGTCCAGGAGCGGCTGACCCAGGAGATCGCCGTACTTCCTCCAGGACAACCTCCAGCCCCAGGGTGTCGGCGTGGTGCTCGAGGCGACCCACCTGTGCGCCGTCCATGCGCGGCGTGCGCAAGCCGGGCACGGTGATGACGACCAGCGCCGTCCTCGGCCTGTTCCGGTCGCGCGACAAGACCCGCTCCGAGTTCCTGGCTCACCTCGAGCGTCGCGCTCCCGGCGCCTGAGCGACCCGGCATGGACGCGGGGCTGGGCGACCGGGTCGTCCTCGTCACCGGGGCCGGCGGCGGGGCCGGTCCGACGTTCTGCGAACGGTTCGCGGTCGAGGGCGCCCGCGTGGCCGTCCACTATCGGAAGAGCGCGGAGCGAGCGGAAGGCGTCGCCGCCCGGATCGTGTCCGCCGGGGGGCGCGCGGTGGCGATCCGGGCCGACCTGGGCGACCCCGCCGCGGTGGAACGGCTCGTCGAGACGGTCGAGCGCGAGCTCGGCCCGCTGGCCGTCGTCGTGAACAACACCTCGCACTACCGGACCGAGGCCCTCGCCGACACCGACGAGGCGAGCTGGGCGAGCGTCGTCGACGACATGCTCGGGGTGACGTTCCGGGTGTCGCGCGCGGCCGCCCCGGCGATGGCCGCCGCGGGGTTCGGTCGGATCGTCAACCTGGCCTCCCGATCGGGTCTCGTCGGGGTCGCCCGGGCCGCCCACTATGCGGCGGCGAAGGCCGGGATCGTCGGGCTGACCCGGTCGCTCGCCAAGGAGCTCGGACCGTCCGGGATCCTGGTCAACGCCGTCGCCCCGACGACGATCGTCACCGAGCGGGATGGCGTCCCGTCGGTCCCGCCCGATCGCCAGGCGACCATGGCGCGGCAGATCCCGCTCGGCCGGCTGGCCGTTCCCGACGACGTGGCCCGGGTCGTGGTCTGGCTGGGATCCGGCTACAACACGTTCGTGAACGGCGAGGTCATCACCGTCTCGGGCGGCGCGCGCAGCTGACTGCCGATCCGGCGGCCGAGAGGGAAGTGGTGCGCGGACGCACCACGCGATCGGGGTTCGGGCTGTACGAAGTGGTGCTCGCGTGCCACGATCGTGGGCGCCCCCAGCGAAACACACCGGGATCGGGCCGTCCCGACGTGGATCCGGGCGATGCCGGGCCCGATCAAGGAGGGATGCTCATGCGGAATCGCCGCGCCCGACGCATCGGGCTTGCAGTCGCGGCCGTCGTCGGCCTGTCGCTCGCGCTGGCCGGGCCCATGGAGGCCCACGGACCATCGGTCAAGGTCATCGCCAAGCACCTGAACAACCCGCGCGGCGTCGCGGTCACCTGGGACGGCCGGGTCCTGGTCGCGGCGGCCGGGGTGGGCGGCCCCAGCGGGTACGGCCTGACCGGCAAGATCGCCGCGATCAGCGGCACGCACGTGCGAACCGTCCGCGGCCGACTCCCCTCGGTCATCTCGCCGGAGGGCGAGGTGTCTGGCGTCGTCGGCGTCTCGGTCGGACGGGACGGCCGGATCGTCGCGACGATCGGCGGCGGTCCCCAGGACGTCAACAAGCTGTTCGAGACGGCCGTCCGGATCCGCGGCCACAGCACGCCGGCGATCCTCGGCGACATCGGCGCCTACCAGGTGACCGACCCCGACCCGACCGACCTCGACCAGCCGTCCAACCCGACCGAGTCGAACCCCTACGGGATCGCCGCCCTGTCGCGCGGACGGACGCTCGTGACCGACGCGGCCGGCAACGACCTGCTGCTCATCAAGGGCGGGAAGATCGTCACGGTCGCCCGGTTCCCGAACGAGCTCATCACCACGGACTCGCTGCCGCCGTCGTTCGGGGTCCCGCCGGGCCTCACGCTGCCGGCCGAGGCCGTTCCGACCTCGGTGGCCGTCGGTCCCGACGGCTACTGGTACGTCGGTGAGCTCAAGGGCTTCCCGTTCCAGGCCGGGACCTCGCGGATCTGGCGGGTCGCGCCGTGGGCGCGCAACGTCACCTGCGATCCCACCGCCACGAGCGGGCCGTGCACCCTGTGGATGGACGGCTTCACGTCGATCGTGGGGCTCGCCTGGGGCAAGTACGGGACGCTGTACGTGACCGAGATCGTCAAGTCCGGCGTGGCCGGCCTGTTTGCCGGGACCGACACGGTCGGCGCCCTGCTCAAGGTCAAGCATGGGGTCGTGACCGAGCTCGTGCCGGGTCGCCTGACCGCCCCCGGCGGCGTCGCCGTCGGCCGGAACGGGGCGATCTACGTCTCGAACAACAGCGTGTCGATCGGTGGCGGCGAGGTGCTCCGGATCAAGCCCTGACCCTCGCTCCATACAGCCCAGAACCGTCGCGGCCCGGCCTTCCGACCGGGCCGCGACGCCTGTCCGGGACCCTACAATGGGCCCATGACCGACCGGCCGATCAAGGTCCTCATCGCCAAGCCCGGGCTCGACGGCCACGATCGCGGGGCGAAGGTGCTCGCCCGCGGGCTGCGCGACGAGGGCTTCGAGGTCGTCTACACCGGGCTCCGCCAGACCCCCGAGATGGTCGCCTCGGCGGCGCTCCAGGAGGACGTCGACGTCGTCGGCCTGTCGATCCTGTCGGGCGCCCACATGACGCTCCTGCCGCGGATCTGCGCGCTCCTCCACGAGCAGGGCCTCGATGACGTCCTCGTGACCGCGGGCGGGATCATCCCCGACGACGACGTGCCCGCGCTCAAGGCCGCCGGCGTGGCGGCTGTCTTCGGGCCCGGGACGACGATCGGCGAGGTCGCCGAGTTCATCCGGGCGAACGCGCGCCCCCGCGCCTAGTGGCCGGCGACCCGGTCGAGCGCGGGACGGAGCTCGCCGAGGCGGCCCTGGCCGGCGATCGGCGCGCCCTCGCCCGGGTGCTCACCGCGATCGAGAACCGGACCCCGGTCGCCGAGGCCGCCCTCCGGCGGCTCTACCCGACGAGCCGGACGGGCCCACCTGGTCGGGATCACCGGGCCGCCGGGCTCGGGCAAGTCGACCCTCGTCGCGGCGCTGATCGCCGAGCTGCGCCGGGCGGGCCGGTCGGTCGCGGTCGTGGCGGTCGATCCGTCCAGCCCGATCACCGGCGGCGCGATCCTCGGCGACCGGGTCCGGATGCAGGCCTACGCCGGCGACCCCGACGTGTTCATCCGCTCGATGGCCGCCCGCGGCCACGCCGGCGGGCTCGCCTCGACGACGGGGGCGGCCTGTGCGGTCCTCGACGCGGTCGGCTTCGAGCTCGTCCTCGTCGAGACAGTCGGGACCGGCCAGAGCGAGGTCGAGGTTGCCTCATCGGCCGACACGACCGTCGTCCTCGAGGCGCCGGAGATGGGCGACGAGGTCCAGGCGATCAAGGCCGGCCTCCTCGAGGTCGCCGACATCGTCGTCGTCAACAAGGGTGACCGGCCGGGTGCCGCCCGGACGGCGGCCCAGCTGCGGGCGATGCTCGTGGCCGCGCCGGCGGCCGGGAACCGGCCGGGCAACGGGGGAGCCGTGGCCGGCTCCCGCAGCGCTTCGCGCGCGGCGCCGAAGCGACCGGAGGTGATGATCACGACTGCGGCGACGGGAGAGGGGGTCGCCGAGCTCCTCGGGGCGCTCGATCGACGCCGGCCCGACCCGTCGGCGGCGAGCGCGGACGGCCCGGCGGGTGCGGCCCGGCTCGCCCGGGCCGAGGCGCAGGTCCGGGCGATCCTGGCCGATCGAATCGCCGAGCGCCTCCGGGCGGCACCGCTCGCCGATGACGCCGAGGCGACCCTCCGCGCGGTCGCCGACCACGAGCTCGACCCGTTCACGGCCGCCGATCGCTTGCTCGGGTCGATCGGGCGGGAGGGCGGATCGTGACGATCGAGCGGGTCTTCGTCGCCGGCGCCGGGCTGATGGGCCACGGGATCGCCCAGGTCCACGCGGCGATCGGCAAGCAGGTGACCCTCTACGAGCCCGACCTCGGCCGGGCCGTGGCCGGACGAGAGCGGATCGCCGGGAACCTCGAGCGGGCCGTGGCCAAGGGCCGCCTCGAGGACACGGCCCGGGACGAGACGCTCGGGCGGATCGTGGCGACCGACGACCTGGCGGCCGCCGGCTCGGCCGACCTCGTCGTCGAGGCGGTGTTCGAGGATGTCGCGGTCAAGACCGGTCTGTGGCGCGAGCTCGATGCGCGGGCGCCGGAGGGCTCGATCTTCGCCTCGAACACCAGCTCGATCTCGATCGACCTGCTGGCAGCGGCCCTTGCGCCGGCGCGTCGGGCGCAGGTTCGCCGGGATGCACTTCTTCAGCCCGGTCCCGGTCATGCCGCTCGTCGAGCTGATCCGCGGGAGCGCCACCGACGCAGCGACCGAGGCGGCCATCCGTGGCCTCGCCGGCGAGCTCGGCAAGTCGGTCATCGTCAGCGCCGATCGGCCCGGGTTCCTGGTCAACCGGATCCTGATGCCGTTCCTGGCGGAGGCGATGCGTGCCCTCCAGGAAGGCGTCGGGACCGCTGAGGACATCGATACGGGGGCGAAGGTGGGGCTCAATCATCCGATGGGCCCGCTCGAGCTGGCCGACTTCATCGGGCTCGACGTCTGCCTCGGGATCCTGGGCGTCCTCCACGACGGACTCGGCGGCGAGCAGTTCCGCCCGCCCGAGGTGCTCGAGGAGCTCGTCGCGGCCGGCCACCTCGGCCAGAAGACCGGGCGCGGGTTCTTCAGCTACCCGCGCTAGGACCCCTCGCCGTCGCGTGGCGGCCCCGTGTCGGCAGGCCGAACCCACCGGCTTCAGCTGGCCAGCCCGAGGCGCTCGATGACGTCGCTGACGGCCCGGGTCACCGTGGTGAGATCGAACGGCTTGGCCAGGAGGGGGATCCCGCGCGCCTCGGCGAAGGCGTTGAGGTCGGGGTTGAGCACGTCGCCGCTCATGAAGATCCAGCGCTCGGCGAGGGCCGGCCGGATGGCGACGGCCGCCTCGAACGCGTCGATCCCGGTCATCCCGGCCATCCGATGGTCGACCAGCGCCACGTCGATCGGGGCGGCGCGGACCTCGCTCACCGCGGTCTCACCGTCGGCGACCGCGATCGTCTCGAACCCGGCCGCCGTCAGCGCCTTGCGCAGGAACGTGCGGATCGACTCCTCGTCATCGAGGACGAGGGCCCGCGGCCGGCGGGCTGCGGCCGGGGCCGCCCGGGCACGCCCGCCACGCCGTCGACCCGGCCGGGGAACCGCCGTGCCGGCCGGCGGCGGCTCGGCGATAGGCGCCACCGCGCTCCCGGACCGCGGGGCCGGAGCGTTGACCGGGAGCTCGATCACGAAGCGGGCGCCGCGACCGCCCGGACCCGGCTCGAACCGGAGCCGGCCCTCGTGGCGCCGGATGATGTCGAACGAGACGGGCAGCCCGAGGCCGGTGCCTTCGCCGGGTGCCTTCGTCGTGAAGAAGGGCACGAACAGCTTCGTCCGGTCCGAGGCGGCCACGCCGGGGCCGTCGTCCGTGACGGTGATACGGACGGTCGGTCCGGTCTCGGACGGCGGGCCGCGCCGGGCGGTGACCTCGAGCCGGCCGGTCGGCCGGTCGGCCAGGATCGCCTGGATCCCGTTCGAGGTCAGGTTGATCAGGACCTGCTGGATCTGCGACCGGTCGATCGCGACCCGGGGCAGGCCGGGCTCGACGTCGATGACCCACGTGATCCCGCCCTTCTGCGAGTACGACTGGAGCTCGCGGACGGTCTCGATCAGCGGCTTGAGCGAGGTCGGGTGGCGCTCCGGGGGCCGCGACCGGACGAAGTCGAGGAACGTCCGCACGATCTGTCCGGCTCGCTGCGCCTCGTCGACGAGGAGCGTCGCGCTCTCGCGCAGGTCGGCCGACAGGGTCGGGTCACGGCCGATGAGCGTGCTCAGCCCGATGATGGAGGCGATCGGGTTGTTGAGCTCGTGGGCGACACCCGAGACGAGGATCCCGACCGTCTCCATCTTCTGGGCCTGGACGAGCTCGGTCTGGAGGCGCTGCTGCTCGGTCAGGTCGCGGATCCGGACGAGGTAGCCGCGCTCGTCACCGAGCTCGATCCCGGCGACCTCGGCCTCGCGTGGGAACGGGCTCCCGTCGGCCCGGTAGCCGAGGCCGGCGAAGACGCCGCGCCCCTCCCGGCCGATGAGTTCGAGGGCGGAGGCCCGGGTCGCCTCGTCGGTGCGCAGGAAGTCGCCGATGTGGCGCGCCCGCAGCTCGTCGAGGGGCAGGCCGAGGAGGACGCTTGCGGCGGCATTGGCATCGACGATCCAGCGTTCGGCATCGCACACCACGTAGGCATCCGGGGCCAGCTCGAAGAGGCTCCGGTAGCGCGTCTGGGACGCCTCGAGGCGGTCGCGGAGCCGGAAGTTGGCCAGCGAGATCCCGACGATCCGGGCAACCGAGTCGAGGGTCTCCTGGCTGACCTCCAGCTCCATGGCCGGCCGGTCGAAGTAGGCCACGATGCCGCCGGCCAGCTGGCCATCGACCCGGATCGGGATCGCCGCGTATGCCGTCACCCCCGAGGCGGCGGCGAGGGCGAGGACGTCGTCGTCGAACCGCCCGGGCTCATAGGCCTCGAAGATGCTCCCCTCGCCGGCGACCCAGCGCCGGAAGACCTGCCACTCGGCGGGCGATGAGCTCGCGAGGTAGTCGGCCATCGGCGAGCGGATGTCGACGAGGCGGGTTGCCTCGTAGGCGGAGCCGTCGGCCGTGAACAGGCCGTAGGCGATCCCGGACGCCTGGAGCGCCTCGCGCACGAGCCGAGCCGATCGGTCGGCCAGCTCGTCGGGGGTCCGGACGGCGAGGCCCAGCTCCGTCAGCTCGTCGAGCACGTCGAGACGGCGGAGGAGGCCGCGTTCCGCCTCGACCCGCGCGGTGATCTCCTCGATGAGCCGAGCGTTCTCGAGCGCTCGCTCGACGTGGGCGGCAGCCTGGAGCAGGCTGGCCGACGATGGTCGGGGGTCGGTCGCATCCGACCAGGCGAGCGCCAGCGCGCCGATGAGCTCATCGCCGCGGTGGAGTCCGACCGCGGCCATCGCACCGAGCCCGACCGCGGCGAGGACCGATCGACCGGCTGGGCTCAGGGACAACGCGTCGAGCGGGCCGGCCAGCACGGTGCCGGGCGCCTGGATCGCCACCAGGATCGGGCTGTCGCGGTCGGCCATCGGGGCGACCTTGGCACGGGTCGCGGCGTCCAGGCCGCGGCTGGCGACGATCGCCGCCTGGTCGCCCTCGAGGCGGGCGATCGCGCCGACCTGCGCTCCGCTGGCCGTGCACAGGAGCTCGATGGCCGTCTCGGCGATCTCGACCTGCGACCGCGCTCGACCGGTCGCCGTCGCCAGGCTGCCCAGGGTCGCCAGCTCGCGCTCGAGCCGGTACGCGGTGGTGATGTCGCGCTTGATGTTGAGGACGCCGAGCAGCTCACCGTCCTCGTCGACCAGGCGGCTGAGCGCGGTCTCGACCACGACTTCCCGACCGACCGCCCGTCCGATCCGGGGTCGTTCGACGACCCGGCCGTGCCATGCGCCCGTCGCCAGGGCGATCTCGCGAGGGAGCCAGTTCGGGACGTCGACCTCGCCGACGATCGTGGCGTCGGTCAGCTCGTAGATCCACTGCCCGACCGCCGCGCCGGTCTCGATGCCGTACAGCCGTTCCGCCGCGGCGTTCCAGACCCGGACCCGCGCCTCGAGGTCGGTGACGATGAACGCGTCGTCGGCCGAGGCGGCCACGACCCGCAGCGTGGCGAGGGTTGCCGGCTCGTGCGGGTCGGGACGATACGGCGCCGGAGCCGCGTCGGGTTCGGCCACGGGCGCATCTTACGCTCGCCCAACGGCCCGCGAACGTGGAGGCAGTGCGTCGCCAGCCCCCCGCGCGCGGCGCTCGGCTCCCGCGCTCGGCGCTCGGCTCCCGCGCGAGGCGCTCGGCTCCCGCGCGAGGCGCTCGGCTCCCGCGGCGCTCTCTCGTCCGCTCGGCCACGCGCCACTCCGCCCGCTCCGGCCACGCGCCCGCGCCGCTCGCCCCTGTCATCCGGTCATGACGCGAACGTTCGCCGGGTCGTGTCCGGTCCAAGAGCCCTCCGTGCCCGTCAGCCGGTCATTCCAGGACCGTCTGACACGGACCGGGGCCGGATCCGGGCCGATTTGGTCACTCGGACCCGGTGCGGGGCCGCGAGCCCCCGGCGAAGGTTTTCCCCGTGACCGTATGGCAGGAATGAGAGGCCGTTGACCGGTCCGTCCGGGCTGGCCAGCCACGATCGGAGCCGATGGCCGTCGTCCGGGAATGCCGTCCGGAGCACCGCGCGGTGAGCGGCCGCATGGCGACGATTCGTTCGGCCCTCGGCGACCACCACCCACGCGGCGAGGTCGACCGGATCCCAGCCCCGTTCTCGGCCGATCCTTGGCGCGAGCCGGCGCTTGCGGTCCAGGGTCCCGATCAACTCCTGGATGTCGACCAGCTCGGACTTGAGCTCGACGACGAGGAGCATCCGCGAAGCACCGTGCCAGGCGAGGACGTCAACCACCCCGCGCTCGCCGTAGATCGAGAAGGACGCCTCGGGCGCAACGGCCCATCCGGGAGACCGCTCGAGCCGGGCCGCGAACGCTTCGTGGAGCGCCGAGTGGCGGGCATTGACCAATCGGTCCAGCTCGCCCCCTCGCCAGCGAGCCACCACGTCGATCCGCAGCTCCAGCACCGATCCAACTGCGCGCAACGTGTCGAGAGTCGTTCCGCTGATTCGCCCTCGCTCGATGCGCGATACGGTCGTCGCACAGACGCCGGCGGCCGCAGCGACGTCGGCCTGGCGCCTGCCACCGCGGACTCGAACCGAACGGAAGGCAGCCCCGAGCCGCATGTCGCTCATCGCCGGCGATCATGACCCGCCGCGCTCACCTGGCGGTTGCCCCAGTCGGTCCGGACCCGAATCGCGCCGGACAGGGTGACGCGCCGTCTCGGGCGAGACGGCGCGTCGGGCGGCGCTGGGGTCAGGTCAGCGGCCGCGGAAGTTGTTTCCAGGAGCCGGGTTCGTGCCTTCGTCGTCGCTCACCGGGGCCTGGGTCCGCGCTCCGATGAGCTCGTCGCCATGCCCGGTCGCCGATGTCTCTTCGCCCTGGGTCCGGACGCCCGCCAGCTCGTCGCCGTGGAGCGACGCCGAGGTCTCGGCCTGGGTCCGGACGCCCGCCAGCTCGTCGCCGTGGAGCGTCGCCGACGTCTCCGGTGCCTGGACTCGCACGCCCGCGAGCTCGTCGCCGTGGAGCGTGGCCGACGTCTCCGCCGACGGGATCGCGGCCTGGGTCCGGGCGCCGATGAGCTCGTCGCCGGTGGCCGGCGCGGCCTGGGTCACGGTCGGCGTTCGCACGCCCGCGAGCTCATCGCCGTGGGTTGCGGGGGTAGCGGGAGTGGCGATCGACGGGATCGCGGCCTGGGTCCGGGCGCCGATGAGCTCGTCGCCGGTGGCCGGCGTGGCCGCCGTCGTCGACTGCGTCCTGACGCCGGTCAGGTCGTCGCCGTGGGTGGCCGGGGTCACGCTCGTCGTCGCTGGGGTCCGGACGCCGGTCAGCTCGTCGCCGTGGGTGGCCGGAGCGACCTGGGCCCGGATGCCCGCGAGCTCGTCGCCGTGCGTCGCCCGGTCGGGCTGGACACGGACGCCGGTGAGCTCGTCGCCGTGGGTCGCGGGGGTGACGGTCACGCTGACCGGGGCCCGCACGCCCGCCAGTTCGTCGCCGTGGAGCGAGGCCGACGTCGTCACGGCCTGTGGCGCCGGCGCCCCGATCGACGGTGACAGCGCGCCGACGTTGATCGCCGTCGCGCCGACCGCGATCGTCGCCGCCAGGGCGCCCGTGAGGAGGACCTTGCGCCGGAATTCGGCGGCGTCCTGGGCCGACGGGAACCGTAGGGTCATCGCGTGACCTTCGGTGTCATCGTCATCGAGGTAGACCTGGACGGTCACGGCGTCGCCGCTGATCGCCAGCGCGTTGCCGCTCGTGTCGTCATCGGAGCCGAGGCGCACGCGCAGCGGACCCGCTGCCGCGATCCTCTTCCGCAGCGCGTCGGTCGTCGGATCGCTGACCACGATCGCGGCGTCGAACGTCTCTTCCGGATCGAATTGGATCGCCAGGCCCTCGCCCGACATCTCCGCTGCGTTCATCCGTGTACCTCCCGAGGCGGACAGTCTGCCCGTGCTTTCGTCGGAGCCTAGGTCGCTCCGGCGCCCTCTCCTAGCGCACTGCGTACCGCGAAACTGTCGTCAGGCGGACACTAGGTCCAGTGGCGTGCGACCGCAAGAGCGTAGATTCGACCGATGAGCTCCCAGCGCGAACCTCACAACCCCAACGGCGACGTCTTCGTCGTCAGCGCCGTGCGAACGCCGATCGGCAAGTTCGGCGGGGCGTTCGCCACGACCCCGGCGGTCGAGCTGGGCGGAGTCGCCATCCGAGCCGCGCTGCAGCAGGCCGATCTCGGTGAGGCGACGGCCGTCGACGAGGTCCTCATGGGCCAGGTCCTCCAGGCCGGCGTCGGGCAGGCACCCGCCCGCCAGGCGGCGCTCCGGGCCGGCCTGCCGGTCACCACGAGCGCCACGACGATCAACCGGGTCTGCGGTTCGGGGCTCAAGGCGATCATGCTCGCGGCCGCGGAGATCCGGGCGGGCGATGCCGAGGTCGTTGTTGCCGGCGGGATGGAGAACATGAACCTCGCCCCGTACCTCCTGCCGAACGCCCGCTTCGGCTACCGGCTCGGCGACGGCGTCGTCCGCGACGCGACGATCGCGGACGGCCTGTGGTGCGTGATCGAGGACTGCCACATGGGCACCCACGCCGAGCGGGTCGCGGCGCACGAAGGGGTGACCCGGATGGACCAGGATGCGTTCGCCCTCGAGAGCCACCGTCGCGCGATCGCCGCCATCGACGAGGGGCGCTTTGCCGCCGAGCTCGTCGCGGTCACCGTCCGTGACGCCAAGGGCCGCGAGACCGTCGTGGCGGTCGACGAGGGCCCGCGTCGCGACACGTCGCCGGAGGCGCTGGCCAGGCTGCGGCCCGCGTTCGCGCTCCCCGAGCCGGAGCCGGGTCGTCCGGCGCCCGAGGGGTCGGTCACCGCCGGCAACGCCCCGGGGATCACCGACGGCGCGGCGGCCACGGTCGTCGTCAGCGAGCGGACGGTCGAGGAGCTCGACCTCAAGCCGCTCGCCCGGATCGTCGGCTACGCGCAGGCCGAGGTCGAGCCGAAGTGGCTGTTCCTCGCCCCGATCACCGGCGTCCGGCGCCTGCTCGAGCGGATCGACCTCCCGATCGAGGCGTTCGACCTGGTCGAGATCAACGAGGCCTTCGCGGCCCAGGTCCTGGCCGACGGCCGCGAGCTCGGCTTCGACTGGTCGAAGGTCAACGTGAACGGCGGCGCGATCGCCCTCGGCCACCCGATCGGGGCGAGCGGCGCGCGGATCGTGGCGACCCTCCTCCACGAGCTCCGGCGGCGGCAGGGCCGCTACGGCCTGGCCACGCTCTGCCTCGGCGGCGGAGGCTCGGTGGCGATGGCGTTCGAGAGGGTGTGAGATGACCGACACCGCCACGACCGCGACCGGGCCGGCCGGCTCGGCGGAGCCGCCGCTCCAGCGGCTGTTCATCGACGGGGAGTGGGTCGAGTCGGCGACCGGCCGGACGTTCGACGTCGGTCAACCCGGCCGACACCCGCGACGTGATCGGCCGCTTCCAGGCCGCCGACGCGGCCGACGCCGCCCGGGCGATCCGGGCCGCCGAGACGGCCTACCCGGCCTGGCGCGCGACGCCGGCCCCGAAGCGCGGCGAGATCCTCTACCGCTTCGGGGCGCTCATGGCCGAGCACAAGGAGCGGCTCGCCCGGGCGATGACCCGCGAGATGGGCAAGGTCCTCGCCGAGGCCCGCGGCGACGTCCAGGAGGGGATCGACATCGCCTTCCTGATGGCCGGCGAGGGCCGCCGGATGTTCGGCGACACGACCCCGTCCGAGCTGCCCGACAAGTGGGCGATGAGCGTCCGCCAGCCGCTCGGGGTCGCCGGGATCATCACCCCCTGGAACTTCCCGATCGCCATCCCGTGCTGGAAGATGATGCCGGCGCTCGTGACCGGCAACACCGTCGTGCTCAAGCCCTCGAGCGACACGCCCCACTGCGCCACGCTGCTCGTCGAGCTCATGGCCGAGGCAGGCTTCCCGCCCGGGACGGTCAACCTCGTGACCGGCCCGGGCGGCGAGGTCGGCGACGCGCTCGTCGACGAGCCCCGACGTGCCGGTCATCAGCTTCACCGGCAACACGGCGACCGGCCGGCGGATCGCCCAGCTCGCGGGCCGCCGGCTCAAGCGGCTCAGCCTCGAGCTCGGCGGCAAGAACGGGATCGTCGTCCTGGCCGACGCCGACCTCGACCTGGCGACCGACGGGATCGTCTGGTCGGCCTTCGGGACGACCGGCCAGCGCTGCACGGCCTGCTCGCGGGTGATCGTCGAGGAGGCGGTCGTCGCGCCGCTGCTCGAGCGCCTCGAGCGACGCGCGCGCGACCTGCGCCTGGGCTCCGGCCTCGAGCCGACGACCGACGTCGGGCCGCTGGTCAACGCGGCCGCGGTCGACAAGGTCGGCTCGTACGTCGAGATCGGCCGGCGCGAGGGCGAGCTCGTGACCGGCGGGCGACGGGCGACCGGCGACGGGCTCGATCGCGGTCACTTCTTCGAGCCGACGATCTTCGCCGCGGTCAAGCCGATGGACCGGATCGCCCAGGAGGAGATCTTCGGGCCGGTCCTGTCGGTCATCCCCGTGCCGGACTACCCGGCGGCGGTGACCGCGCTCAACCAGACCCGCTACGGGCTGTCGTCGTCGATCTTCACGAGCGACGTGAACACCGCGTTCCGGGCGATGCGCGACTTCGAGACCGGGATCGTCTACGTCAACGCCGGGACGATCGGCGCCGAGACCCACCTGCCGTTCGGCGGGATCAAGGAGACGGGCAACGGCCACCGCGAGGCCGGCCACGCGGCGCTCGACACGTACACCGAGTGGAAGTCGATCTACGTCGACTACTCGGGCCGCCTCCAGAAGGCGCAGATCGACAACCAGCCCGGCTGAGGTCGTCCGAGCGCGGGATGCGCTACGATCCCCGCGGGCCGGTAGCTCAACGGCAGAGCAAGTGCCTCTTAAGCATTTGGTTGCGGGTTCGAATCCCGCCCGGCTCACCACTCTCACAAGTGGCATGAGCGCTCCCTCACGGCCGCTTGAGCACCGCGGACCACGTCCCGCACTTCGAGGTCTTGACGACGAGCCGGTAGCTGCCCTGCTCGACGCCCAGGGCGTCGACCGACAGTCGATGGGTCCCGCCGCCCTTGGCCGAGCCGCTGTCGAGGACCGGCTTTGCGAGGCCCTGGAGCCGGACGGACCAGCTGCAGCCCTTCTTCGTCTTGATGCTCGTGCTGAGGACGTAGTCGCCCTTGAGCGTCGCCGAGGAGCTTGACGCCGAGCCGGCGCCCTTGACCGACAGCCCGTTGGCGATGGCGATCGTCGGGAGCGGCTTCGGCGTGGCGACCCTCGCGGTCGCCTTCGCGGCATGGCCGGAGGGGCTCCCGCCCGCGCTCCCGCAGGCCGCCACGACGACGGCCACGATCAAGACCAGGGTGCGCAACCCCCGATCCATGCGGCGAGCGTAGCAGCGCCGGCCGGGCCGTCCGACCCCCGAAGGTCCTGCCGGGTACCAGGGTCTACAGGCGGTCGCCTGCCTCGAGCTCGGTCGCGGCGGGTCCCCGCCTGCCCCGCTCGGCGAGGGAGAGGACGAACCGGCCCACCAGCCCGACCACCAGCCCGACCAGCAGGCCGGTCAGGTTGTCGACGAGGTCGACCGTCGAGCAGCTCCGGTCCAGGGCCGGCGCGAGGTACTGGACCCCCTCGACGACGAACGGGAGGGCGAGCGCGCCGGCGACCAGCGCCAGCTTGGCTCGCGACCGGGGCAGCAGACCGAGTCCGAGTCCGAGCGGGAGGAAGAGCAGGACGTTCAGGCCGCGCTCGCCGAGGTTGAGGACCCGGCCGACCCCGATCGGCGGGACCCATCGGACGAAGCAGTCCTGGACGTTGAACAGCGAGAACGCGTCCTCGCGCGGGGTCAGCGTCAGCGCCACGATCCCGCCGAGGCCCAGCAGGATCAGGAAGGCGACCGCCCGCGGGGCGTGCAGGGCGCGGGCCAGCGGTCGGAACAGGACCAGGCTGATCGATACGGCCAGGGCCAGGGCGGGCCACAGCCACGGCGTCGAATTGAGGAAGCTCTCGATCATCGGACCCCGGACGGGTTGCGCGCCGGTCCCGTGACGCAGCCTGCGCGGGAGCGATGGTAGAGCGGATCGCTGCGAGTTGGCTTCGAGGCGGGGCGTGGACGCACCGCCGCACGCTCGGTCACGGAACTCCGATGGGACTTTCGTGGGGCTGCCCGGGCCGTACTCGAAGCGGTGCAATGGACCGGCTCGTGGTGCCGGCGTGGCTCGGTCGTCCGCCGCTCTCGGGTGGCGACGACGAGGATTCGCTTGAGCTTCTCCCACGAGACGTCCCGGCCACGACCGCGGATCGGCGCGCAGCTCCCCGAGCGCGCCGCGGCCTGGCTGCGGGCGCGGCTCCGGCTCGACGTCCCGCGGTTCATCACGCTCCTCAGCCTGTCCGCGCTCGCGAGCCTGTTCCTGCCCCGGGCGACCTGGGCATCCACCGATGGATCGTGGACCTGGGCCTTCGCGGTCCTGACGGTCCTCTCGATCGTCCTGGAGTTCATCGCCGTCGAGCTGCCCCGCGGTGGCGAGGTCTCGGTGGCGACGATCGGCCACATCGCCACGATCCTGCTCGTGCCGGCCCCATTCGCGGCGATCTCGGTCGGGTTCGCCGTCCTCGTCGAGGAGCTGATCCACCGCCGGCCGATCCAGCGGATCGCCTTCAACACGGCGTGCCATGTCCTGACGATCTCGCTGGCCTCGCTGGCGGTCAGCCTGATCGGCGATCCGCGGGTCCTCATCGCCGAGCGCGACCACCTGGCGCTGGTCACGATGGTGGTCGTCGTCTCGCTGGTCTACCACCTGGTCAACGACGTGCTGATGAGCGCGATCGTCGCCCTGTCGACCGGGCGGCCGCTGCTGTACCTCATCCGGACGAACGGCCGGAGCACGGTGTTCGCGGAGGCGGGCGCGGGCGTGATCGGCGTCCTGTTCGCGCTGATCTGGGTCATCGAGCCGCTCTGGACGACGCTGCTGGCGATCCCCGGCGCGGTCATTGCCCGATCTCTCCAGTACATCCGCCAGCTCGAACGGGAGACCCGCTCGGCGGTCGGCAGCCTGGCCCAGGTCGTCGACGACCGGGACAGCTCGACGTTCCGCCACTCGGCGCGAGTCGCGGGTCACGCCGTCGCGATCGCCACCGAGCTCGGCCTCGACGAGGATCTCGTCGAGCTGATCGAGCAGGCCGCATCGGTCCACGACCTGGGCAAGATCGGCGTCCCCGACCGGGTGCTCCTCAAGCCGGGTCCGCTCACGGCCGAGGAGCAGACGACGATGTGGCTCCACACCGAGATCGGCTCGCGGATCCTGGGTCAGTTCCACCTCTTCCGATCGGGCGCGGAGATCGTCCTCCACCACCACGAGGCGTTCGACGGCTCGGGCTACCCGAAGGGCCTGGCCGGCGAGGCGATCCCCCTCGGCGCCCGGGTGGTGGCCGTCGCCGACGCGCTCGACGCGATGTCGTCCGATCGACCGTATCGCGACGCGCTGTCGCACGCGGAGACCATCAGCCGGCTGCGCGCCGGGGCCGGACGGCAATGGGATCCGCGCGTCGTCGATGCCGCGCTGACCCTGATCGCGGACGGCCGGATCGACCTCGAGGGAGCCCGGATCGCCGATCACGACCACCACCACCACGACCACCCGGACGCAGCGGATCTCGCGGCGCTCCGTGTCCGACCCCACGAGGGCGGTCGACGGCACGACGAGCCGACCGACGAGCCGGCGCCTGGCGGCCCCGGCCCGGGCGGCGACCGCGAGGATGCGGCATGAAGGCCACCGTCCGGGTCGGCGTCGGCGGTCGCGCGTTCGAGGCGCTCTGGATCGGCCAGACGGTCTCCGCGCTCGGCACCCAGGTGTCGATGGTCGCGCTGCCCCTGATCGCCGTCCTCGTCCTCCATGCCGGGCCGTTCGAGCTCGGGATCCTGGCCGCGCTCGAGACCGTGCCGTACCTCGTCCTGTCGCTCCCGGCGGGGGTCTTCGTGGATCGCACCGACCGGCGCAGGACGATGATCGCCTGCGACGTTGCCCGGGCCGCCATGCTCATGGGCACCGGGGTCGCGATCGTGACCGGCTACGTCTCGATCGAGCCTCCTGTGCGTGGTCGCGCCTCGTCGTCGGCTCGTTGAGCGTGTTCTTCTCGGTCGCCTACACGAGCTACGTGGCGACGCTGCTCGCCGCGGACAGCCTCGTCGCCGGCAACCAGCGTCTCGAGCTGTCGGAGTCGGCCGCCCAGGTCATCGGGCCGACGATCGGCGGAACGATCCTCCAGGTCCTGGGCGGTGCTGCCGCGGTCCTCCTCGACGGCCTGTCGTATCTCGTCTCGGCCGTGGCGATCATGGCCTCCCGGCCGACCGGAGCGCTGGACCGGGCGACCTCGAGGCGCCAGATCGGGCTCTTCGACGGGATCGGGGAGGGGCTCCGTCGGGTGGTCGACGATCGGATCCTGCGCGACCTCGCCGGGTCGACCGCGGTCCTCAACCTCGGCAGCGGGATGATCCTGGCGGTCGTCGTCCTGTTCGCCACCACGGAGGTCGGGCTCGACGCCGCCGGGTTCGGCCTCGTCTACGGGCTCGGCAACGTCGGCTTCCTGCTCGGAGCCCTGTCGGTCGGGGTCCTGACGGCACGGCTCGGGATCGGCCGGACCTTCGCCTGGTCGACCTTCGCCACGGCCGGTGCCATGGTGCTCATCGCCCTCGCCGGGAGCGCCACGGGGGCGTTCCTGCTGCTCGCGGGCCGGTTCATCGGTGCCGCGGCCACGCCGCTGTTCAACATCAACGCCCTGAGCCTCCGCCAGGCGCGGGTGAGCCACGCGATCATGGGCCGCGTCAACGCCACCTTCCTGTTCATCGACTGGGGCCCGCTTCCGGTCGGCTCGCTGATCGGCGGGACGCTGGCGACCGCGCTCGGTCCGCGGGCGGCCCTGGTTGCCGCCGCGACGTGCGGGATCATCGGCGCGATCTGGATCGGCACGTCGCCGGCGGCGCGGCTCAGGAGCCTCGCCGAGGCAGCGCTCAACGACCCTTCCGACGACGAGCCGGCCGAGCGTCCGGTGGACGACCGCGGCCCGGCCCTCGACCCCCCGCTCGTCGCCTGACGACGGGCCGGCCAGCGGGCCGCTGATCGCCGCCCGCCGGCCGCCGGGTCCGCGACGGGCCTCGGATCCGATGTTGTTGTAGGCTTCCGACCGACGCCGCGGGGCAGGCCTCCGCGACGGGGAGCGGCCGACCAGGGCCACGCGTCTCGCCGCCACACGGTGGCGCGACCGGCCGTTCCAGGAGCGGGATCGACAGGGATCCCGTCGCGCAGAGGAGCCGACCCTGACCCCCGACGATCCGACCCCCGAGGTCGAGCCGACCCCCCAGCCCGCCATGCCCGAGCCCGAGCCCGGCGTCGGCCCATCCGCGATCGAGGCGGACCTCGCCGCCTCCGCTGGGGCGGTCGCCGCGGGGTCGGCCGACGCCGGCCTCGTGCACGGTCGCATCTACCGCTTCGGGGTCGGCCTGCTCAGCGCCCTCGTCCCCGGTCTCGGTCACCTCGCGACGGGGCGCCGGCGGTTGGGCGCGATCTTCCTCGCCCCAGTCATCGTCGGGATCCTCGTCCTCGGGGTCCTCGCGGCGACCCAGACCTCACTGTCGCTGGCCGCGTCGCTCATCGACCCTTACGTCGTCGGCTGGATCCTGGTCATCGAGGCCCTGTTCCTCGTCTGGCGGCTCCTGGCGGTCGTCTCGTCGATGGTCGACCGATCGTTCCCGCGTTTCCGGATCGCCGACGTGATCGGGCTCGTCGTCGTGCTTGCGCTCGTCATCGTCCCGCAGGCCGGTGTCGGGCTGGTGACCTACTCGGCGCAGCAGAACGAGGCCAAGGTCTTCGTCGACGAGCCGTTCCCGAGCGAGGAGCCGCTCCCCACCGACAGCCTGGTCCCGGCGAGCCCGGGTGACTCGGGCTTCCCCGCGCTGTCGCCGTCGCCCAGCGGAACCCCGCAGCCGCCGCGGGTCACCGTCCTGCTCCTCGGCGTCGACTCCGGCGCCGGGCGGAACACCGCGCTGACCGACACGATGATGGTCGCCAGCCTCGACCCGGTCGGCAAGACGGTCTCGATCGTGTCGATCCCGCGCGACATGGTCGACGCGCCGCTGCCGAAGGGCGGCAAGTTCAGCGCCAAGATCAACGGGCTGGTCGCGTGGGTGCGCCATCATCCGTCCGACTTCCCGGGTTACAACGGGCACGGCGAGGCGGTCCTGGCCTACGCGCTCGGCAAGATCCTCAACGTCCACATCGACTACTACGCCGAGGTGGACCTTGGTGGATTCGTCGAGGCGGTCAACGCCGTCCACGGGGTCGACGTCAACGTCGACCACGCGATGTGCGACCCGGCCTACAACGAATACGGCTACGGCAACGGCGGCTATTCGATCGGCGCCGGACGGCACCACATGAACGGCAACCAGGCGCTCGCCTATGCCCGGATCCGCAAGTCGGCCGGTGAGAGCGACTTCACCCGGGCGGCCCGCCAGCAGCAGGTCGTTGTCGCGCTCAAGGACAAGGTCGTCCGGGGCGGCTGGCTCGATGACCCGATCGGGTTGCTCAACGCGGTCGGCGACACGATCAAGACGAACATCCCGCCGTCGGTCGTCCGCCAGCTTGCCCCGCTCGCCTCCGAGATCAGCTCGAAGGACATCTACCGGGTGGTCGCCAGCCATCCGTTCGTGCGATCCGGGTTCGACGCCCGCGGCTCGATCCAGCTGCCGGACTTCGACAAGCTCGCCGCGCTCGGCGCGCAGATGTTCACGCCGGTCGGGACGCGCCCGCCGTCGCGGTTCATCACGAAGGCACCGACCAGCGTGGCCAAGGGACCGGTCCAGCCCGCGCCGCGCTGCTACACGCCGCCCAAGCCGAAGCCCAAGCCGAAGCCGACGCCCAAGCCGACGCCCAAGCCCAAGCCGAGCACGCCGGCCCCGACCCCGACCCCGACCGAGACGCCGCTGGAGCCGCCGCCGAGCTCCGGGCCGTAGGTCCGCGGCGCATCGGGGACCAGCCGCCTCTGGTACCCTGTGCCCGGTCCTTGCAGCCGGCCCCGTGAGACCGGCGTACCGGTCCCGTGAGGCCGGAAGGGAGGCTCGATCGAGCGTGTCCGCGCCGCTTCGCTGCGACCCGATCGCCCTCCCGTTGCCCGTTCGATCCGGCGAGCCGTCCGGCTGATGCCCGTTCCGCCGCTGCCGCTCCCGAGCGCGATCGTCGACCCGCGGGTGGGCGACCTCGGACCGGCGTTGCTGGCGCTCGCCGACGGGACGGTCTTTCCCGGGATCGCCTTCGGCGCCCCCGTCGCCGCCGGCGGCGACCTCGTCGTCAACACGAGCCAGACGGGCTACCAGGAGGTCTGCACCGACCCGTCGTACGCCGGCCAGGTCGTGGCGATGACCTACCCGCTCATCGGCAACTACGGCCGGCTGCGCGATGACGACCAGTCGGAGCATCCCTGGCTGCGGGCACTCGTGGTGGCCAACGCGACCGCGGCCGTCGTCGAGTCGGCGGCCCAGCTCGCGGCGCTCCTCCGCGACGAGGGGATCCCGGCGATCGCCGGGATCGACACCCGGGCGCTCGCCCGGCACCTCCGGACGCACGGCTCGATCCCCGGGCTGGTGACCGCGCCGGGCGAGACCGACCCGGCGGCCGCGGTGGACGCCGCCCGCGCGCTCCCGCGCTGGGAAGACCAGGACTTCGTGGACCTCGTCTCGCCGGAGGCCCAGCGCGAGTTCGGCGATCCGGCCGAGGGCGGGCCGCTCGTCGCGATCGTCGACTACGGGCTCAAGGCGAACATCGTCCGCTCGCTCCGCCGGCGCGGGGCCCGGGTCCGGGTCCTGCCCCACACGGTCGCCCCCGGGGACGCGCTGGCCGCTGAGGTCGACGGGCTCGTCCTGTCGCCCGGGCCGGGCGACCCGTCGCGACTCGCCGGTCCGGTCGCGCTGGCGCGCGCTGCGATCGCCGACGGCCGCCCGCTCCTCGGGATCTGCCTCGGGCACCAGATCGTCGGGCGGGCGGCCGGCGCCGAGACGCGCCGGCTCAGGTTCGGCCATCACGGGGCGAACCACCCGGTCCGCGACGTCGACACCGGGCGGGTCCAGGTCACGGCCCAGAACCATGAGGTCCAGGTCGTCGCCGACACGCTCCCGGCATCCGGTGGCTTCCACGTCAGCCAGGTCAACCTGAACGATGGCTCGGTCGAGGGCCTGCGTCATCGCGAGCTGCCGATCGAGACCGTCCAGTACCACCCCGAGGGCGCCCCCGGGCCGCTCGACGCGCTCGCGGTGTTCGACCGGTTCGTGGCCGCCTGCGTCGCGCGCCGGGAGCCCGCGCCATGAGCGGGGCTGATTGCCCGCGCCGGATTCGTGCTGCCCCTGCCGAGCGACCCCCGCGGTCGCGCGGTGGTTGAGCGCGCGATGGCTCTCCCCGATGACGCCCACTCATGGCCGTGCTGAACGGGACCCCCGCCTCGGTCCTCATCCTCGGCTCGGGGCCGGTCGTCATCGGCCAGGCCGCCGAGTTCGACTACGCCGGGACCCAGGCCTGCCGGGCGCTCCGCGCCGAGGGCGTCCGGACGATCCTGGTGAACTCGAACCCGGCCACGATCATGACCGACCCGACCGTGGCCGACGTCGTCTACCTCGAGCCGCTGACCGTCGAGGCGATCGAGGCCGTGATCGCCCGGGAGCGACCCGAGGGGCTGCTCGCCGGCCTCGGCGGGCAGACGGCGCTCAACCTGGCCGTGGCCCTGGCCCGCGCCGGGGTCCTCGAGCGGCACGACGTCCGGCTCATCGGGACGCCGCTCGAGGCGATCGAGATGGCCGAGGACCGCGAGCGCTTCCGGGCCCTCCTCGACCGGATCGGCCAGCCGTACCCGCCGTCGTGGATCGTCGACGGAGCCGGCCCGGCCGAGCGCGACGCCGCCGCCGCACGGGCGCTCAGCGAGATCGGCCTGCCGGCGATCGTCCGCCCGGCGTTCACCCTCGGCGGGACGGGTGGCGGGATCGTCGAGACCGAGGCCGCCTACTGGGAGCGGATCCGGGCGGGGCTCCGGGCCAGCCCGATCGGCCAGGTCATCGTCGAGCGCTGCCTCGTCGGCTGGGGCGAGATCGAGTACGAGGTGATGCGCGACGCCGACGACACGTGCATCGCCGTCTGCTCGATGGAGAACGTCGACCCGCTCGGCGTCCACACCGGCGACTCGATCGTGGTCGCGCCGGTCCAGACCCTGCCCGACCCGGTCCACCAGCGGCTCCGGAGCGCGTCGCTGGCGATCATCCGGGCCCTCGGGGTCGAGGGCGGCTGCAACGTCCAGTTCGCCCTCAGCCCGGACTACGAGGACTACGCGGTCATCGAGGTCAACCCGCGGGTCAGCCGCTCGTCGGCGCTGGCGAGCAAGGCGACCGGCTACCCGATCGCGCGCGTCGCGGCCCAGATCGCCGCCGGTCGGCGGCTGGCCGAGATCCCGAACGTCGTGACCGGGACGACCGTCGCGGCGTTCGAGCCGGCACTCGACTACGTCGTCGTCAAGCTGCCGCGCTTCCCGTTCGACAAGTTCCCGACCGCCGATCGCTCGCTGGGCAGCCAGATGAAGGCGACCGGCGAGGTCATGGCCATCGACCGGACGTTCGGAGCGGCGCTCAACAAGGCGCTCCGCGGGCTCGAGCAGGCGGGCGTCGGGCCGCTCGCCGAGGACCCGGCCTGGGCGCCGACCCTCGCCTACCTCGAGGCCACGCTGGGCGTCGATGCCGCGGAGGCCGGCGCCGGCGCGAGCGACGCCGGGGAGGCGGACGACAGCCCGATCCGCTGGGTCGACGCCGAAGGGCGGGCCTGCGAGTCGACCCGGCACGCCGAGCGGGCCGCCGCCCCGATCGTCCTGCGCCGGTTCGTCGCCCCGTCCGACACCCGCCTGTGGCGGATCCTGGCCCTCCTCCGGCGGGGCGTCCCCGAGGCGACGATCCACGCAGCGACCGGGATCAGCCCGTGGTTCCTGGCCGAGTTCGGGCGGGCCGTCGGGCTCGAGCGCGCGGTCGCGGCCAGCGGCGTCCGGCTGGCCGACCCATCCGATGCGGCCGCGAGCACCCTCCTGGCGACCGCGAAGCGGGCCGGCTTCGGGGATCGCGAGCTGGCCGAGCTGGCCGGGGTCGACCGGGCGTCCTTGCGCGCGGCCCGGGCCACGCTCGGGCTCGAGCCGGGCTACGCGATGGTCGACACGTGCGCCGCCGAGTTCGCCGCCGAGACGCCCTACTTCTACGCGACGTACGCCGCGGCCGGGTCGCCGCCCGAGGCAGCGCCGGTGAGCCGCCCCGCGGCGCTCGTCATCGGCTCGGGTCCGGTCCGGATCGGGCAGGGGATCGAGTTCGACTACTGCGCGGTCCAGGCCGCCGAGTCGCTCCGCCGGCTGGGCTGGTCGGCCGTCATGGTCAACTCGAACCCGGAGACCGTGTCGACCGACTTCGACGCCAGCAGCCGGCTGTACTTCGAGCCGCTCGACCCCGAGTCGGTCCTCGGCGTCATCGAGGCGGAGACCGGGCCGGGGGAGCCGCTCCTGCCGGCGTTCGTCCAGTTCGGCGGACAGACCCCGCTCAACCTGGCGGCGCCGCTCGCCGCGGCCGGGGTCGAGCTCCTCGGAGCGGACCTCGAGGCGATCGACCAGTCCGAGGAGCGGACTCGCTTCGCGGCTCTCCTCGACCGGCTCGGGATCCCACAGCCGGAGGGCGGGATGGCCCACAGCGTCGAGGAGGCGCTGACGCTCGCCGAGCGGATCGGCTACCCGGTCATCGTCCGGCCGTCGTTCGTCATCGGCGGCCTCGCGATCGACTTCGCCTATTCCGCCGAGGACCTCGTCCGCCAGCTCGCGCTCGCGACCGTCGTCGATCCCGACCGCCCGGTCCGGATCGACCGCTACCTCGAGGGGGTCGAGGTCGACGTCGACGCCGTCTCGGACGGGACCGACGTCCTCATCCCGGGCCTCCTGGAGCACGTCGAGCGAGCCGGGGTTCACTCGGGCGACTCGGTCGGGATGTTCCCGCCCCAGACGGTCTCGGCCGGCGACCGCGAGCTGATCGTGGCGA
This sequence comes from uncultured Chloroflexia bacterium, assembly GCA_963708065.1. Taxonomy (GTDB): domain Bacteria; phylum Chloroflexota; class Limnocylindria; order Limnocylindrales; family CSP1-4; genus Chersky-267. The sequence goes on along the minus strand of CAVPRZ010000004.1, from coordinate 504,269 downwards.
CGATGGAGCGGATCGTCCGGGCCCTCGGCGTCCACGGGCTGGTCAACGCCCAGTTCATCGTCCGCGACGACGGCGTCTACCTCATCGAGGTCAACCCGCGCGCCTCGCGGACCGTGCCGTTCCTGAGCAAGGTCACCGGCGTCCCGATGGTCGACCTGGCCGTCCGGATCGCGCTCGGGGAGACGCTCCGCGGGATGGGCTGGCCGGGTGGGCTGCTGCCCGAGCCGCCACTCGTCGCGGTGAAGGCGCCGGCGTTCTCGACGGCCAAGCTCCGCGGGGTCGATCCGTCGGTGGGCCCCGGGATGCAGTCGACCGGCGAGGTCATCGGGATCCACCGCGACCCGGCCGTGGCGCTGGCCAAGGCGCTCCTCGGGGCGGCCCTCGTCCCGCCGCGACCCGGTCCGGACGGCGCGCTCGCCCTCCTCTCGATCGCCGATCGCGACAAGCCGCAGCTCGGCCAGCTCGCAGCGGGCCTCGCCCGGGCCGGCTACCGGTTCGCCGCGACCGCCGGCACCGCGGCGGCCCTGGCGGCGCTCGGCCACGATGCCCGGCCGGTGGCCAAGTACGGCGCGGCCGGCGACCCGGCCCAGCCGATCCTCGAGCTCATCGAGTCGGGTGAGGTCCGGCTCGTCGTCAACACGCCGACCCCCCAGTCCGGGGCGGTCCGCGACGCGGCCGAGATCCGGCTGGCCGCGACCGCCGAGGGGATCCTGTGCCTGACCGCCATCGAGACCGCGGTGGCGGCGGCCGACGCCCTCGACCCGGCGGTCGTCGACCGGCTCGCCGAGGTCCGACCACTCGGCGAATGGGTGCCCGGGGCGGCGAGCGCCCCCGGCGGACGGCGACCCGTGGCCGCGGGGAGCTAGCTAGCTCACGACCACCCGGATCGACGTCTGGCCGGTCGGCGTCAGGCGCCCGAGACCTCGGCCGCCGTCGGCCGGCCGGCCTCGACCGCCGGCGTGACGACGATCGCCTGGCCGAGCGACCAGAGGGTGAGGGTCGTCAGCCCGACCATGAGCAGGGCCAGCGGCACCTGCCGGCGGCGGACCACGCGAAGCGTCTCGGGCGCCACGGTCCCGTCCGGTCCGGCCGCCTCGCGGAGGCCCATGGCGTGGCCCGCCCAGGCGCCGACGACGTGGCCGCCGACGACGGCCACGAGCTGGAGGCTCCAGGCCACCGCGCCGGGGAGCCAGGCAGTCGCCGGCTCGAACTCGCCGACCCCGAGCAGGTCCCAGCCGAGGCCCAGCGGGTCCGTGACGGTCAGCACGATCCGCTGGCTGTCGAACAGCACGAACGTCAGGTAATGGGCGATGAGGTAGCCCATCGCGATCGGGACGAGCCCGGCGACGAGCGGCCGGACGCCGACGATCCGTCCGACGGCCACGGCGAGGCCGGCGACGATGGCCAGCCAGCCGAAGAGCAGGAGCGTCTGCTCGGGGATCGTCGGGACGCCGAACCAGTCGAAGTAGACCTGGGTCTGTGACAGCCCGTCGAACAGGATCGCCCCGGTCGACAGCGCGACGAGGACCAGGCTCGAGAGGTCGGCCCCGGGCTCGAACAGCCCGGCGAAGTACGGACGGACCCGGACACTGGCCGGCCGCCCGGGATCGCCGGACGCCGGATCGGTCGGTCGGGGCAGCGCCAGCGGCGCCAGCCGGCCGACGAGCGCGAACCAGACCGAGAAGACCTCGCCATTCCGGCGCCACGTCTCACGCCCGAACTGGGCCATCGCCACGAGGGTCAGGATCGTGTAGGCGATCATGACGAGCCCGAGTGTCCGTCCGCTCCGGGTTGCCGGCATGGCCAGCTCGAGCCACACGAACACGGCAAAGCCGATCACAGCCGGCCAGCGCCCGAGCCGTTGCGGGTACGGGGCCGGCTGGCCACCGGACAGGCCGAACCGACGGATGACGGCCGCCCCGGCCCGGTGGAGCGTCGCGAACGGGTCGAGCCACGTCCAGGCCGGGCCGATGAACGCCGAGACCAGGGCCAGCCCGACCCAGCCGTAGGTCCACAGGAACAGCGAAGCCGCGTCGCCCTCCGACCGGCCGCCGGCGGCGACCTGGACGACGATCCAGAGCCACCCGAGCAGACCGACCGCGGCCAACCCTGCTCCGACCGGGCCCGGGACCCGGACGCGGCGCTCGATCGCGCGGCCCGGGACGGGGATGGCCGCGCCACCCCGCCAGAACACGATCGCAAACGAGGCGCCGACGGCGATGGCCGCCCCGAGGAGGTACGCGCCGAGCGGGATCGGCGACGTGAAGCGGCCGGTCAGCTGGTGGCCTAGCGCCGTCGTTGGCGCGGCCAGGGCGACGAGACCGAGCAGCACGCCGGCGCTCGCCGTCGCGGCGACGCGGCGTGCGGGCTGGCGACGGCGCGGCGCGGGGGCTCGTCTCACGTCCGGGGAGTCTAGCGGCTCCGAGGCGAGATCCCGGGAGGACCGCACGCACCGAGCTCGACCGGCCGCCGATCGGGGCGAGCCGCGAGCCGGTCCTGGGGCTCGCCGATGGCCGATCAGGGCTCGGCGGCGAGACCCTTGGGATCGACCAGGACGGCCATCGTCGGCAGGCTGCGGCCGGTCGAGGAGAGCGCCCCGCGGACGATGTTCACGATGTCGGAGGTGAGTGTCCAGGTGCCCGCCTGGTCCGGGGCGACGAGGTCGACCTTGAGCTTGGCCGACGTGCCCGGCGCGAGCTCGATCGGGATCTGGGCCGCCGGCTGCTCCGTACCGCCACGCGAGCGCCAGGTCAGGACGAGGAGCGTCTGGGTCGTCGGCGCCTCGAGCCTCGGATCGTCGGTCGGGGTGGCGTCGGAGCGCCAGTCGAAGGTGCCGATGTTGGCCACCCCGACATTGATCGACAGCGGCGATCCGGCGGTGACCTCTCCGGCCTTTGGCAGGGCGACCGTCCCGGCATACGGCGTGACGACCTCGACCTCGATGGTCCGGAACGTCCGGATCGGGATCCGACGGCCGGCCTCCGCGAGACCGAGATGGAGGCGGTACCGGCCGGCCGTCGCCGGGACCGGCACGGCCACCCGGAAGCCATGCCTGCCGGCCTTGACCGCGGCGGACAGGGTCACGGTCTCGACCGGGGCCGTGACGGCCTCGGACCCGGGCGCCGGCTCGCTGTCCACGACGGCCCGGGATGGACCGGTCGGGTTCGGCGGGCTGGCCGGCAGGATCGGCTCCCAGCGCGCGACGAAGCGGTGGGCAGCCGGGTTCGGGAAGCCGAAGGCGATCTGGAGGCCGGCCTGGACGACGAGCGTCCCGCCGGCGACCGCGCTGCCACTGAGATGGGGACCGGACAGGCGGTAGGCGTGATCGGTGAGCGGGGCCGTCCGCGGCCGGCGGCCGGCCGGGGTCGCCGCCGCCATCACCTTGCCGTGCTCGAACGAGGCGAACCGGTGGAGCGTCTCGACCGGGATCCATTCACCGGGGAAGTTGCCACCGGCGAGCGGGTCCATCAGCCAGACGCGACCCTGGACCCGATCGTAGCTCTGGACGTAGACGGCATGGCTGCTCTTGCGCTTGTTGGCGAACGACCGGTCCCAGCGCGTGTAGTGGGCCGGGAGCCGCCCGTAGTCGCCGATCAGCACTGCGCCACCGCCGTGGGCGAGGCGGTCGAGGAGCTGCCACCAGCTCATCGTGTCGCCATAGCCGGGGGAGAAGCGGAGCCGCAGTCCGGTGACACCGGCGATCCCGCGCGACAGGTCGTAGAGGCTCGCGCCGCCCTTCTTCTTGTGGGCCGCCCGACGGAGGGTGGTCTGGGTGACCCGGGTCCCGCCATGGGTCCACTTGTCGAGGAGCATCGCGCCGGCGGCCCACACGCAGTTCGACTTCATCTGCCAGACCCGGTGGGGGACGTACTCGCCGGAGGGAGGCGAGTCCGCCGCGACTGGGGCGGGCAGCGCCACGGCCAGCGTGGCCAGCAGCATGACCGCCAGGAAGAAGTGCGCGAGCGGGCGGATCGCGCGGGCGTGGGAGGTCAGTCGTCGGGCGTCACGGGGCACCCCGCGATCGTGTCAGCCCGTTCGCGCTCCTCCCATCGCCCGTCCGGTCGGAAGCGGACGGTACGTTCGGGCCATCGGCAGCCCCTGCCGAGACCCGCTCAGCAGGGGCGGCCGGGCGTCGGGCGAGGCGCCTTCGTCGGCCGTTCGCCGGTCAGGAAGGTCCCAATGTCCACGAGTCGATGTCCGAGCCAGGCCCTCGGGCCGGAGCCCGTGCGCGCTCGCCCGGCACCTCGCGTGAGGTTCTCAACCCGAGCTCGATCATGGTCCGCTGCGATCCGCGCCCGGACCACGAACAGGTCTTCGTGCTCCCGCATCACCCTCCATCCCGTGCTACCCATTTGTCACCCTCCTGTAAGTCATTCATCTAACACGACGGCCTGTCGGTGGCCGCGACCGTGGACCGATCGCGGCCTCGGGGCCGAGCGGGTCAGGCTCGCAGGTAGTCGATGAGCCCCTCCGCGTTGCCCTCGATGGCGCCCCGCCGGAGGCTGTAGTACGACAGCCCACCCTCCTCGGTCAGCGTCACGAGGCCGGCGGCGCGAAGGAGCGCCAGGTGGTGCTTGATGGTCGGCTTGGACAGTTCGAGCGCCGAGGCGATCTCGGTCAGGTAGTGGTCGCGACCGGCCAGCAGGTGGAGGATGCGCAGTCGGGTCTCGTCGCCGAGCGCCCGGTGGAGCCGGACAATGGCCGCCGGCGGTGCGAGCGGGTCGGCCGCATCGAGCGCGTCGTCGGAGATCGGGTAGCCGAACAATCGCCAGTCGTCGCCACCGAGCACGAAGTTGTAGGGCCGTGCGAAGTACGAGGGGGCGAGGATGATCCGCCGGATGCCGGGCTCCGCCAGCCAGCGGATCCCGCCGGTCGTGCGCTCGATGAGGTCGGTCGGGCGCAGCGTGGCGATGTCGCCCGCCCGGGCATCGGCGTCACGGCGGATCATCGTCCCCACGCGTCGCTCGACCTGCTGGAACAGGCCGACCCATTCGCTCAGGACGACCCGCGCGGGACCCACCACCGATTCCGGCTCGCGGAAGATCGCACCCCAGCGGGGGAGCTTGTCGGGCGGGTAGTGGTCGGCCAGGCTGGCCAGCAGCTCGTCGATCGCGGCCTGATCGCCGGCCATCGCCGATTCGGTCAGGTCGCGTCGGTCGGGGTCGCGCAGGTCCTCGGCCACGACCGCCCGGACGACCGTCGGGGCGTCGACCGAGGCGATGAGGTCGGCGAACCCCGCGGCGTCGCGAACCTCGGGCCGGTCGATGGCGAGGGCGGCGAGGACCACGCACAGCTCGCTGCCGTAGAGCTCGAGCGCGGCGCCGGTTCGACTCCGGAGGGTCGTCTTGGCCTCGTCCAGCCAGGCGCGATCCGCGGCGGGGAGGTCGTCGGTCGAGCCGGCGTCGTCGGACAGGCTGAAGACGAAGTCGTAGACCGTCCGCACGTCGAAGTCGACCTCGTACGGCGCGCCCGCCGTACGGGTGAAGTCGCGCACGATCGCGCGCCCGGGGGAGGTCGGCTGGTCGATCGCCCGGGACCGGGCGGGGCTGCGGACCATCGTTGCTGCTGTCTCCTAACAGGTGTTAGACAACAATCTAACACGATCGGGCGCCCTGTCAAGCCCGAATCGGCCCATCTGCCGAAGCATGCTGGCGGCGCGCGCGGCCGGGACTCTACAATCGGCGGCGTGTCCGTTCCCATCGTCCGGTTCACCGACGAGCGCCTGGCCAACGGCCTGCGCCTGATCGTCGCCGAGGATCACCTCGCGCCCGTCGTCGCCGTGAACGTCTGGTACGGCGTCGGCTCGAAGCACGAGGTCCCGGGCAAGACCGGGTTCGCCCACCTCTTCGAGCACGTGATGTTCCAGGGCAGCCGCAACGTCGGCAAGGCCGAGCACATCGCGCTGGTCCAGGCCGCCGGCGGGACGATGAACGGCACGACCTGGCTCGACCGGACGAACTACTTCGAGACGATGCCGTCGCACCAGCTCGAGCTCGCCCTGTGGCTCGAGGCGGACCGGATGGGCACCCTCCTCGATGCCCTGTCGCAGGAGAACCTCGACAACCAGCGCGAGGTCGTGAAGAACGAGAAGCGCTGGTCGTACGACAACCGCCCGTACGGGAGCTGGTCCGAGAAGCTCCAGGCCCATCTCTACCCGCCGGAGCATCCCTACCACCACCCGACGATCGGCTCGATGGAGGACCTCGACGCCGCGTCGGTCGAGGACGTGTCGGCCTTCTTCCGGACCTACTACGCGCCGAACAACGCCGTCCTGTCGATCGTCGGCGACGTCGATCCGGCTGCGGCCCGGACCTGGACCGAGCGGTACTTCGGTGGGATCCCGGCCAACCCGTCGATCCCGCCGCTCGGCGACACGAGCCTGCCGCCGATCCTCGGCGAGGAGCGCCGCGAGATCGTCGAGGACCGGGTCCCGCTGCCGCGGATCTTCTTCGGCTTCCGCGCGCCGCCGCTCGGGGACGAGCGACTCGACGCGGTCGACGTGGCGACCCAGATCCTCGCCGGCGGCAAGGGCAGCCGGCTCCATCGGCGGCTCGTCCGCGACGAGCGGATCGCCCAGGACGTCGTGGGGTTCAGCCTCGGGTTCGTGGCCGGCGCGTCGATCTGGGCCGGCTGGGCGACCGTCAGGCCGGGCGTCCCCGTGGAGCGGGTCGAGCAGTCGTTCATCGAGGAGCTCGAGCTGCTCGCGCGCGAGCCGGTCTCGGCCGACGAGCTGGCCCGGGCGCACGCCCTGATCGAGACCGAGGAGCTCGGCGCGCTCCAGCGGGTCGAGGAACGCGCCGATCGGCTGTCGATGTACGCGCTGCTCTTCGACGACCCGGATCTGATCAACCGGATGCTCGGTCGCTACCTCGTCGGTCACGGTTGAGCGGATCCAGGCGGTGGCGGCCGACGTCTTCCGGGCCGACAACCGGGTCGTGATGACGTACCTCCCATCGCTGCCTCCCGCCGACGAGGCACCCGGTCCGCTCGACGAGACGCTGCCCGGCCAGACCGACCCGGAGCGGGCAGAAGAGGAGGCGGCCGCGTGACCGACGGGCAGGGATCGGTCGTCGTCGCGACCCGGCCCACGCCCGGTCACCCGCGCCCGTATCACTTCCCGCCCTTCGAGCGGGCAACGCTCCCCAACGGCCTGACGGTGCTCACGGTCCACCTGCCAGGTCGCCCGCTGATCAGCGCCCAGCTGGTCTACCGGAACGGCGCCGCCGACGAGCCCGCCGCCGAGGCAGGGGCGACGGTCCTGTCGGCAAGGGCGCTCACGGAGGGCACCGAGCGCTACGACGCGATCGCCCTGATCGAGGCGACCGAGCGTCTCGGCGCCTCGCTCCACGCCGACGCGTCGTGGGACGCGTACACCGTCGGGATCGAGGTCCCCGGATCCCGTCTCGAGGCGGCGTTCGAGCTGCTGGCCGAGGTGGTCGCCCATCCGACGTTCCCCGAGGCCGAGGTCGAGCGGATCCGCGACGAGCGCCTCAACGACATCCTCCAGGCGCGGGCCGATGCCCGCCGGCGGGTGGACGAGGCATTCGCCGCGACGATCTACCGCGACTCGTCGCCCTACCACCGGCCGTCGGGCGGGATCCGGGCGACCGTCGCCCAGCTCGACCGGGAGACGCTCGAGCGGGCCTGGCGCCGGGGCCTCGATCCGGCCCGCACGGCGCTCGTCGTCGCGGGGGACCTCGAGGGCATCGACCCGGTCGGGCTGGCCGATCGCCTGATGGCCGGCTGGGCCGCCGCGCCGGGCGCCGTCGAGCCCGGGCCGATCGACGCGCGGTCGACCGCGGGCGGCCGCCGGATCCGGCTCGTCGACAAGCCCGGCGCGCCCCAGTCGGAGATCCGCGTCGGGCACGTCGGGCCTGCCCCGGCGGATCCCCGACTTCCACGCGCTGTCCGTCCTCGGGGCGATCCTCGGCGGGCTGTTCAACTCGCGGCTCAACATGAAGCTCCGCGAGGAGAAGGGCTACACCTACGGAGCCCATGCCGGGTTCGACCTCCGCCGGTCGGCGGGCCCGTTCTCGGCCCGGGCCGCGGTCAACACCGAGGTCACGGCCGCCGCGTTGAGCGACCTGGTGACCGAGCTCGAGCGGATCCGCTCCGAGCGCGTCACCGACGCCGAGCTCCGGGCGGCCCGCGACTACCTCATCGGGGTGTTCCCGCTCCGGTTCGAGACGCCCGGTCCCGATCGTCCAGGCCCTCACGGGGCTGCTCATCCACGACCTGCCCGACGACGAGCTCGCCACCTACCGCGAGCGGATCGACGCGGTGACGGTCGACGACGTGCTGACTGCCGCCCAGGCCCACCTCCACCTCGAGCGGGCCGCGGCCGTGCTCGTCGGCGACGCGTCGGTGGTCGGATCGAGCCTCGAGGTCGTCGGGTTCGGCCCGGTCGAGGTCATCCGCGAGGACGACGAGCTCGCCGACGCCTGACCCGCCGCACGGCCGGGTGGCCGCGGCACCGACGCTCGTGAAACTTCCGACGCGAACTCTGCCTCGGTGAGGTGAGCGGCCAGGCGCCGCGAACCCAGCGCCGGAAGGATGGAGTCCCGCACGTGAACACGAACCGACCGATCAAGGCCATCGGGGCCGGGGCCGTCGCCCTGTTCCTGGTCGCGGGCGTGGCCCTCGGCGCCGACGCGATCCTCCGGGCGCCGACGCCGACGCCGGACCGTGATCCTGGCCGCCGACGAGACCGCGACGCCGGGCGCGGCGGGAACCGCCGAGCCGAACGAGACGCTCGAGCCCGAGGAGACCGCCGAGCCCACCGAGACGCCCGAGGCGACCGAGACGGCCGAGCCCGCCGAAACCGCCGAGCCCGAGTCGAAGGCCGCGCCCAAGGAGACCGCCGAGGCCGATGACGACAACGGCACCCAGAGCGACCATGACGACGGCAACGCGAACGACGATCACGACGGCCAGGGCGGCCATGACGGCAAGAGCGGCGACAATAGCGGCCACGACGGTGGCGACGACAACGGCGGCGGAGACGACTGACCCGAGGGATCGGCCGGAACCCTTCCGTCCGACCGCGAGGTCCTGACCATCGAGCCCCTGACGATGAACCCGCCGACGCCGCACCATCGGGACGGCGGACTTCGCTACCCGGAGGCTGGACGATCCCATCCGACATCGCCCTCCCGGTCGATCGACCGCCCGCGGACGTCGAAGCCCGCCGGGCGGTCGAGGCCGTCCTGGCCGGCGATCCGGATGCCTTCCGCCCGCTCGTCGAGCGGGAGTCGGCGTCGGTCGTCCGGGCCTGTCACCGGGTTCTCGGCGACCTCCACGAGGCCGAGGATGCGGCCCAGGAGGCCTTCGTGATCGCGTATCGGTCGCTCGCCGGCTGGCGCGGGGACGGCCCGTTCGGGGCGTGGCTCGGCCGGATCGCCGTGCGCAACGCGATCCGCCGCGCCAAGGGACGTCGCAGCGTCGCCCGGATCGACCCGACCGACCCCGACCTCGTCCTTGGGTCGGGACTCGGCGACGCGGCGGCCGGCGCCGACCGGGCCAGTCTGGCTGCGATCGCCCTGGGCCAGGCCGGCGCGACCGACCCGGCCCTCATCACGCTGCGCTCCGAGCGGGCGGACGAGCTGCGCCGGGCCGTCGCCCGGCTCGACGAGCCCTACCGTGAGACGCTGATGCTCCGCTTCTACGCGGAGCTCTCCCTGGCCGAGATCGCCGCCGAGACCGATCGGCCGATCGGCACGGTCAAGACCCACCTGTTCCGCGGATTGGCGCGCCTGCGCACGGCCATGGATGCGGACGGAGCGACGCGATGACCCGGCCGTTCCACCCGAGCGAGCTGTCCGGCGCCGACGGCGGCGAGCCGACCTCGGCCGAGCTCGGCGAGGTCCTCGCGACCGCGCGGGCCATCGAGACCCAGCTCGCGGCCGCCGACGTCCACCCGTCGACCGGGTTCGCCGACCGGGTCATGGCTGCCGTCGCCCTTGAGCCGAAGCCCCAGCCGGCCGTGGCCGCTGGACTGGCCCTGCGTCGAGGCCGGATCGGGACGCTCTTCGCGGCGCTTGCCGACAGCTGGCGGGTCGCGTTCAGCGGCGGCCGACCCCTGGCCGTGCGGGCCCAGGCCGCCGCGTTCGTCCTCGTGGCGATCCTCGCGGCCGGCTCGCTCGGCGGCATCGGGCTCGTCGGCGCGCTCGATGTCCTCGCCCCCAACCGGAGCCCCTCGCCGCCGCCAAGCCACCTGGCGCCCGTGACCGCGAGCCCGACGTTCGGACCGTCCGACACGTCCCGGCCCACCGATACGACCGAACCGACCGAGACACCCGAAGCGAGCGACACGCCCGAGCCGTCGGAGACCAAGGAGCCGACCAGGACCGCTCGACCGGGCAAGACCGAGCATCCGAACGAGACGCCCGAGCCCACCGAGACCGAGGATCCCGGCGAAGGCTCCGGTGGCGGGGGACGTGGTGGGGATGGGGGCGGCAGCGACGATCCACCCGGCGACAACTAGCCAACGGGACGCCCGACGGCCGGGCCGAGGCGCTACGCTCCACGGGTGATCGTCGTCATCGGATCGCCGCTCTACCGCCCGGGCTCGGACGATCGCCCATCCGCGGCAGCCGGCCTGGCGGTCGGGATCGCCGCCGCGGCCGCGGCGCTCGACCACGAGGTCCAGCTGGTCGGGCGCGTCGGGGAGGACCCGGCGGGGGACGCGACCCTGCTCGCTCTCGCACGGAGCGGGGTCGGCCACGTCGCCATGTTCCGCGACCCGGCCCATCCGACGGCCGCCGCCGCGCCCGTGTCCGATGAGGCCGACGATCCGGCCGCCCTCGCCGACCAGGCCGTCGCCGGGGAGGCGGCGGGAAACCGAGCGGGGTCGACCGGGATCGGTCCGCCGGGGACGGCAACCCTCGATCGCGACGACGTCGAGCTGGCGCTCCGCTACCTGGGGGGTGCAGCCGTGATCGTCGTCGCCGAGCCGCTCGACCCTGCCGCGCTGGACGTCGTCTCCGAGGCGACGGCCTATGCCGGAGCGACGCTCGTCCTGCTCGTCGGCGACGACGTCGTACCGTCTTCGGCTCTGGGCGGGGCGATCGTGCTCGGGGCACCGCAGGACGACCCTGACGGCGTCTTCGCCCGGACGGTCGGGGAGTTCGCCGCCGCGCTCGACGCCGGGACCGATCCTGCGTCGGCCCTGGCGTCGGCCGTGACGGCCCTGGGCTGGGAGCCAGCCGAGGCCTGAGCGGCCGGGTCAGCCGGCGAGCGGGACGATGAGCTCCGGGCCGTCGTTCCGGACGTCGTTCACCAGGGGTCGGACCGGAACGATCTCGATTGCGTCGCCCGGCGAGGGCCGGAGCAGGCCCTGGAGCTCCCCGACGTCGGCAAGGTCCGGGTCCAGCCAGAGCTTCCAGGCCTCGGGCTCCAGCACCACCGGCATCCGGTCGTGGAGCCGGGCGATCGGCTCGTTCGGGGTCGTGGTCAGGATCGTGAACGTGCGCCGGACGGTGTCGGTCGCCGGGTCGCGCCAGCCGGACCACAGGCCCGCGAGGGCGAGCGGCTGCCCGTCTTCGCGACGGATGAAGAACGGCCGGCGGACCGACCCGTCGCGCTGCCATTCGTAGAAGCCGTCGGCCGGGACGATGCAGCGGCGACGGCGGAAGCTGTCGGCGAAGGCGGGGCTGGTCGCCACGGTCTCGGCCCGGGCGTTGATCCGCTTCGCCGCTCCCCGCGGGTCGCTGGCCCAGAACGGGACCAGGCCCCAGCGGTAGGTCGTGATCGCCCGGCGGTCGCCGCGCTCGACGACGACGGCTGCAGGATCGGTCGGAGCCAGGTTGAAGTGGCCACCCGGATCGTCCACGAGCGGCTCTGCCTCGAACAGGACCGCCAGCTCGGCCGTTGGGCGCTGCTGGGCAAACCGGCCGCACATCCCCCCGATCGTAACCTTGCTACAGTCCGGGCGATGGACCCGACCCGCGAGGACCTCGGCGCCACTCCCCTCCGGGACCCGCGGATCCCCGGGCCGCTCGATCGCGAGACCGCCGTGGCGTTCCTGTCGATCGGCGACCGGCTCCTGGCCTCGGGCGAGTTCGAGGCCGCCGGTGGCTACTACCAGCGGGTCATCGGGTTCGACGACCCGGCGATCACCGCCGCGGCGATCCTCGGCGTCGGCAACGTCCTCTACCGGCTCGATCGCGACGGCGAGGCGCTGGCGGCCTGGCGCGAGGTGACCAAGCTGGCCGAGACGCCCAGCACGTACCGGGCCTGGCGCGAGATCGCCGCCGCCCTCGTCCGGAACGGGGATCTGCGAGGGGCGACGGCCGCCTACCGCGAGGCCGACCGGCGCGCCCCAGCGGAGGACAAGGCCGAGATCGCGTCGCGCCTCGGCTGGCTGGCCAAGGAGACCGGCGACCGGCGCGGGGCGAGCCGCTACTTCGCCCGGAGCCGCGGCCAGACGGGGCTGCCGATCCCGCTGACCTACATCATCATCGGGATCACCGTCATCGTCTCCGTCACCGCGTCGATCGATGATCCGACCGGCGTTGCGATCTTCAACAACCTTGCGCTGGACAAGGCCGCGGTGGCCGCCGGCGAGTGGTGGCGACTCCTGACCGTCGTCCTCGTCCACGACCCGTCTTCCTGAGCCCGTTGCATCTGCTCCTGAACATGTACGCCCTCTACCTGGTCGGGCCGATCGTCGAGCAGATCTACGGCTGGAAGCTCTTCGGCCTCATGTACGTGCTGTGCGCGTTGACCGGGTCGGTGGCGAGCTTCCTGTTTGGGACGCAGCCGTCGGTGGGCGCCTCGGGGGCGATCTTCGGGCTCTTCGGCGTGATCTTCGCCGCGACACGGGTCCACCATCCGATTGCTTGGCGCACGCTCCCGTTACCTGATGCAGCAGGTCGGCATCGCTGATCGTGATCAACCTTGTCTTCGACATCGTTTACAACGGCTCCGGCGGAAACATCGACATCGCCGCTCACGTCGGCGGTCTCCTGGCCGGTCTCTGGCTCGGCTTCGTCCTCGTCCCGGGCAACGTCCGAACCGTGCGCGACCTGTGGCAGGTGCCGGCGGGCGGTGCCGGCTCGACCGCCGGTCGACGGCGCCGCCGATCGCCGGCTGCTGTTCCTCGTCCGCCTCCTCGCGATCGCCGCCCTCGTCACGGCGATCCTCGCCGGTCTCCTGATCGGCTCGGACCGGAGCCGCTTCGGCGGGCCGGCGAACGACCTTCCCGCGGTCGCGCCGACGACCACGACCCGCTCGGCCGCCGGCTAGCCGAGGGCGGAGGGGGCTCGGTCTCGATCAGCTCGCCGGTGGCAGCGGCGTCTCGGGGAGCAGCACGCTGAGTCGCGCCCCGTGCGGAGCGACGTTCTCGGCCACGGCATCGCCGCCGTGGGCCCTCGCCAGCTCGCGCACGATCGCCAGGCCGAGCCCGGTGCCCGGCGCGCTGCGGCTGGGATCGCCCCGGTAGAAGCGCTGGAAGGCCCGCTCGACCTCCCCGGGCGGGAAGCCGGGTCCGTCGTCGGTGACGCTCAACGCGACACCCGGTCCGCCGGCCGGCCCGACCGCCGCGACCGGCCGCGCGGCGAGCCAGACGTGACCGCCGGGCCGGACCGCCGCGAGGGCATTCGCCACGAGGTTCCCGAGGATCCGCTCGATCGCCAGCCGGTCGGCGGCGAAGGTCAGCGTCGACTCGTCCGGGTCGGCCACCTCGGCCAGCTCGACCCCGGCCGCCGCCGCTGCCGGACCGAACCGGGCGACCGTCTCGTGGAGCAGTGCCCGGGCGTCGAGTCGCTCCGGCCGCAGGCCGGCGGATCCGCCCCGGAGCCGCTCGAGCGCCTCGAGCTCGGCGAGGAGACGCTCGAGGCGGGCCGCCTCCTCGCCGATGGCCTGGGCCGCCTTCGTCGCGTCGGCGCCGACCGCCGTGCCGTCGGCGAGGGCCGTCGCGAACCCGCCGATGACCGTCAGGGGCGTGCGCAGGTCGTGGCGCAGGTCGGCGAGCAGGCGGGCCTCGCGGGCACGCGTCTCCGCGAGCTCGGCGGCCATCGCATTGAACCGGTCGGTCAGCTCGCGGACCTCGGTCGGGCCCTCGAGGGGGAGCGGGCCGGGGTCGGTCATCGGGAGGTCGGCAGTCGCCCCGGCCAGCCGGCGCAGCGGACCGGTGACCGATCGGCTCAACAGGTAGGCGATCGGGGCGCCGGCGACCAGCACGAGGATCACGACGACCGGCAGCGTGCGCGTGAGGTCGCGCATCGTCTCCGAGCCCGAGACGTCGGGCTGGAACAGGGCGATCGCCCGTGGGCCGGTCGTGTTCGGCCCGCGCAGCGTCGAGACCGCGTAGAGGTAGCTCTGCCCATCGCTCGCCTGGATCGAGCCCGTCGCGACGTCACCTCGCGCCGACGTCTGGTCGACCGGGAAGCGGGCGATTGGGACCGTCTCGCCGCCGAGATCGACGACCTGGCCGTCGGCCGTGATCAGCTCGACCGAGACGCCTTCGTCCGCGACCTGGGCGCGGAGATCGCCGAGCAGGGTCCGCAGGTTGCCGGTGAGCGTCGCGGCACGGAGCTGGAACACGAGCGGCTGGCTCGTCTGTGCCAGGGCCGCGGTGATCGCGTCCGCGTGGAGCGAGCGGAGCGCGACGAACAGCGTGGCCCCGACGCCGACGAGCGTGACGAACGCCACGGCGGCGAACGCGACGGCGATCCGGGCGCTCAGGCGACGAGGCACGCGTCAGCCGTCCCTCGACGGGTCGTCGCCCGCCCCGGAGGCGGACGTGTCGGAGCCGTCGGGCGCGGGGCCGTCCGACGAGGCGTCCACGTCGCGACCCGGCACGGCCTCCCTGACCGGCGGAAGGAGCCGGTAGCCCAGGCCTCGGACCGTCTCGATCCGCGGCCCGTCGTCGCCGAGCTTGCGACGCACCTCGGCGACGTGGACGTCGACGGTCCGGGTCTCGCCCGGGAAGTCGGTTCCCCAGACATCCTCGAGGAGTGCGTCGCGGGTCAGGACGACGCCCGGATCCCGGGCGAGCGCCGCGAGCAGGTCGAACTCGCGCGATCGAAGCTCGAGCCGGCGATCCCCGACGGTTGCCTCGCGCCGGCGCGGGTCGATCCGGAGGTCGCCGACCTCGATCGGTCGGCCGCCGCGCGCCGCACCGGAGGTCCGCCGCAGGATCGCCTTGACCCGGGCGACAAGGGCCCGCGGGTTGAACGGCTTCGTGACGTAGTCGTCGGCGCCGAGCTCGAGCCCGACGATCGAGTCCACGTCGTCGTCGCGCGCGGTCAGCATGAGGATCGGCGTGTCGCCCCGCCGGCGGACCTCCCGGCAGACCTCGAACCCGTCGATGCGCGGGAGCATCAGGTCGAGGACGATGAGATCGGGATCGTGCCGGCGGTGGAGCTCGAGGCCCGTCTCGCCGTCGCCGGCCGAGATCACCGCCCAGCCCTCCTTCTCGAGGTAGAGCCGGAGCAGCTCGACGATGTTCCGCTCGTCGTCGATGACCAGGATCGTCTTCATGCCGGCCGAGGATACGCTGGGCGACCCCGCCGGGACCGGGCCCATGTAAGCGGAACGTAAGACGGCGATCAGCCCTCGAGGGCGCCCGCCGCGTCGACGAGGGCGGCCGCGGACGAGCGGAGGCGGTCGGCGTCGTCGGACGGGAAGCCACCGCGGTCGATCCGTGCCGCCACCGCGTCGGCGAAGCGCCCTGCCTCCTCGCGAGCCGCGCCCGGGTCGCCATCGTCGAGGGCCCGGTCGAACCGATCGAGCCGCGCCTCCAGCTCCCGGGCATCCCGGTTCTTGAGCGCGCGATCGGCGGCCGCGGCCCTGACCGCCGCACGGGCGTCCGCAGACGCCTGGGCCGCGAGGTCGAACGGGTCGGGCTCCGGGGTGGGCGTCGGTGTCGGGCGGGGCGTCGGGGACGGCTTCGGCGTCGGGGTCGGGGTGGGCGACGGCGTCGGCGTCGGCTTCGGCGTCGGGCTCGAGCTCGGGCTCGGGACGATCACGGCAACCCGGCTCGGTGACGGGGTCGCTCGCCGGGCATCGAGCCCGGCAACCGCTGGAAGGACGACGGCCCCGGCCGTGAACGCCAGGGCGCCGGCACCGATCCAGGCGGCCGCCAGCCAGCCGCGACGCCGCCCGCGGGCGGTCCGCCCGACCGCCACCGCGCCAACCGTGGGCGCCTCGACGGCGGCGGACCGGACCGAGCTCGGTCTGGTCCCGGCCGGCGCGCCGGCCGGGAGCAGGGCTCCCGCGGCGGTGGCAACGGGTCGCGGTCCCGGGTCGCTGCCCGTCCGCGGGATGGCGATCCGGCCGGTCCGCCGGCCCTGGGCCGCCGCGAGGGCCGTTCCGAGCTCGTGGGCGGTCGGGCGCTCGCCGGGCGAGCGCGACAGGGCGGCGGCGATCGGCGCATCGAACGACGCTCCGAGCTGCGGCCTGACCTGCGATACGAGTGGCGCCGGAACCCGGCTCGCCGCCACGATCTCGGCCAGGCTGCCGGCCGGCCGTGGGAGGACCCCCGTCAACCCGAGGTGGGCGACGACCCCGAGGGCGTGGACATCGCTGGCGGTCGATGCCGGCTCACCGGCCAGCTGCTCGGGCGCAAGGAAGGCAACGGTGCCGACGGTCGTCCCGGCCATCGTCAGGTCGCTCGGCTCGGCCAGGGCAATCCCGAGGTCGGCGATCCGCGCCCGCCCGTCGCCGAGCAGGATGTTCGACGGCTTGAGGTCGCGGTGGATGATCCCGCGTGCGTGGAGGGCGTCGAGCCCGGCCGCCACGTCGACGAGGATCGGGATGAGCTCGTCCGGCTCGAGCCAGCCCAGGTCGGAGTCGGCCAGGCGATCTGCCAGCGACCCGTCGACGCACAGGTCCATGACCATGAACGGCTCCGAGCCGTCGTCGTCCCCGGGCCCCACATCGTGGACAGCGACCACGTTCGGGTGGCTGAGCGCGGCGAGCGCCCGCGCCTCGCGGTCGAACCGGGCGGTGAGGATCGGATCGAGCCGGTGGTTGGGCAGCAGGACCTTGACCGCGACGTCGCGGCCCAGCCGGAGGTCGCGGGCCCGGTACACCGTGGCGAACGCGCCGGACCCGATCGCCACGCTGAGCTGGTACCGGCCGGCCAGGCGCTTGGCGCTCCTGGGCATGGTCGGCAGGGTACCCGATGACGAGCGATGACCTAGGATCGGGCGATGTTCGCCACGCTCGCCGGCGGATATCCGGCGGCCGATTCCGGCGATCCGTCGGCCGGGTCGCGACGCGACCGGCTGCGGGCCGTCCTGGCCGACCAGGTCGAGGCTGGCCTGGGACTACTCAGCGACGGCTGGATCGATCGGCCGGACCCACTCGAGGTGGTGGGCCGTGCGCTCCTGGCGGTTGGCTCGTCCATGCCCGGCCGCGAGCGGCCGCTGCTGGTCGACGCCTGGACATTCGCCCAGGAGCTGGCCGGCGACGTCCCGGTGAAGCAATGCCTGCCGGGCCCGTACAGCCTCGGTCGACGGTTCGGCGCGGCGGAGCGGGCGGTACGTGCCGAGCTGACCCTGGCCCTGGCCGACGTCCTTGCCGGTGAGCTGGCGGATCTCGGCGCGGCCGGGTGCCCGTTCATCCAGGTCGACGAGGACGGCGCGGTGGCCATTGGGTCGGACACGGCCGAGCGGCGGCTGTTCGGCGACGCGCAGGCTCGACTCCTGGCGGGTCTTGGGCCGCCCGGGGCGCGGCCACACGTCTCACTGGCGATCAACGGCGGAAACGCCGACGAGGCGGGTCCCGAGACGATCTTCGGCCCCGCCTACGACAGCCACCTCTTCGACCTCATCGCCGGTCCGGACAACTGGCGGCTCATCACCCGCGCCCCGGTCGAGCGGGGGATCGTCCTCGGCGTTGTCGACGCCAGGGATCCGGAGCTCGACGATCCAGCCCTCGTGGTCTGGGCGATCGGCTATGCGGCATCGAGCGGGCGCGGCGAGGAACGGATCGGGATCGCACCGTCGGGCAGCCTGGCCGGGCTTCCCCGCGACGCCGCACGGGCCAAGATCGACCTGCTCGGCGAGGTCGTCCGCATCGTGGAACGCCGGAACGAGGAGGCGATGGCGGTGTCGCTCGACCCGCGGGCCGTCGATGCCCGGAGCGCCGCGCTCGGTCGCTGGTCGGGTGGCCGGTCGCGCCGTCGGGGGAGCGGACCCTCCGCCGGCTGAGCGGATCGGTCCCGGCCTGCGGATTCGGCTTGCACCGGGCGGCTGCCGGTGCCACCATCGGGGTCCACCTCCCGGACCCGTCTCGTCCGGCGGGGTGTCCCGTTCCGGTCTCGGACGCGCCACGCGCTCAGCAGGAGGACGTTTGGTGACTGAGCAGGTTCGCTTCACGGTGAACGGCGTCGAACGAGAGGTGGTGGTCGAGCCCAGACGGCTGCTCGTCCAGGTCCTCCGCGAGGACCTCGGGCTGACCGGAACCCACGTCGGCTGCGACACGAGCCAGTGCGGCGCGTGCACCGTCCAGTTCGACGGCCGGGCGGTCAAGTCGTGCGCGATCCTCGCCGTCCAGGCCGACGGCCACGACGTCACGACGATCGAGGGCCTGGCCCCGGACGGCGGGCTCCACCCGCTCCAGGCGGCGTTCTGGGAGAAGCACGGGCTCCAGTGCGGCTTCTGCACGCCGGGCATGATCATGGCCGCGGCCGACCTGCTCGCCCGCAACCCCGATCCGACCGACGACGAGATCCGCCACGCGATCGAGGGCAACTTCTGCCGCTGCACGGGCTACCACAACATCGTGGCGGCGATCCGCGAGGCCGCGGCCATGACCCGGGCCGGGGCCGGCGCGCCGGCCGCGGCGAACGCTTGACGGGAGGCATCCGATGACCACCGACGTGCTCGGCGCCCCGATCAAGCGGGTCGAGGATCCCCGCTTCATCACCGGCAAGGGCCGCTACCTCGACGACATCAAGCTGCCCGGGATGACCTACATGGCGATCCTGCGCAGCCCGTACGCCCACGCCAACATCCGCTCGATCGACACGACGCGCCGCCAAGGCGATGCCCGGCGTGGTCGCCGTCCTCACCGGCGCCGACATCCCGTACAACCCGCTGCCCGATGGCCTGGCCGGCCGGCGGCGCGGCCGGGCATCCAGAACAACGTCAACACGCCGCGCGCGCTGGCCACCGACAGCGTCAAGTGGACCGGCGAGGGCGTCGCCGCGGTCATCGCCGAGACGCCCGAGCAGGCGGCCGACGCGCTCGAGGCGATCCACGTCGAGTGGGAGCCGCTGCCGGCGGTCGTCGACGCCGAGAAGGCGACCCAGCCGGGCGCGCCGCAGCTCCACGAGAACGCCCCGAACAACGTCGTCTTCGAGTGGACCGGTCGGCGACAAGGCCGGCACCGACGCCGCGATCGACGCGGCCGAGGTCGTCGTCCGCCAGCGGATCGTCAACCAGCGGCTCATCCCGAACCCGATGGAGGTCCGCGGCGACATCGGCCTGTACAACCCGGGCACCGACGAGTACACGATCTGGATGTCGAGCCAGACGCCGCACATCCAGCGGCTCCTCCTGACGGCCTTCGTGACCGGGCATCCCCGAGCACAAGGTCCGCTGCATCTCGCCCGGACGTCGGCGGCGCGTTCGGCACGAAGATCTTCTGCTACGCCGACATGGCCCTCGTGCATGTTCGCCGTCGAAGCTCATCGGCGGCCGGCCGGTCAAGTGGGTCGAGACCCGGCGCGAGAACTACCAGAGCACGATCCACGGTCGCGACCACATCACCTACCTCGAGATCGCCGGCACGCCGCGACGGCGAGATCACCGGGCTCCGGGTCAAGACGTACGCCAACCTCGGCGGCCGCCTGTCGACGATCGGCCCGGGCATCCCGACGACGCTCTACGGCCGGGTCCTGTCGGGCCGCTACAAGATCCCCAACGTCTACTGCGAGGTCACCGGCGTCTACACGAACACGACGTTCGTCGACGCCTACCGCGGCGCCGGCCGGCCCGAGGCGACCTACGTCGTCGAGCGGGCGATGGACCTGTTCGCCGACGAGATCGGGCATGGACCCGGCCGCGATCCGGCGCAAGAACTTCATCGCCGCCGGACGCGTTCCCGTACGACAACCCGTCGGGCCTCGGGACGGCCGTCGAACGGCGCGAAGATCTACATCGACTCGGGCAACTACGAGCCGGCCCTCGACAAGGCCCTGACGATGGTCGGCTACGACGAGCTCGACGAGGCCAAGGCCGAGGCGCGGCACGCGCGGCAAGTACCTCGGCGTCGGGCCTGTCGACCTACATCGAGGTCTGCGGCGTCGCGCCCGTCGAAGTGGATCGGCGCGGTCGGCGAGGGCTGGGGCGCGGCGATGTGGGAGTCGGCCAACCTCAAGGTCCACCTGACCGGCAAGATCGTCCTCACGATGGGCACCCAGCCCCAGGGCCAGGGCCACGAGACGACCTATCGCCCAGATCATCGCCTCGGAGCTCGGGCGTGCCGATGGAGGACGTCATCGTCCAGCACTCGGACACCCAGGGCACGCCGTTCGGCTACGGCTCGTACGGCAGCCGGACCGGCGTCGGTCGGCGGCGACGGCCGCGGTCAAGGCGGCCGGCAAGATCCGCGAGAAGGCCCGCCGCTACGCGGCCCACATGCTCGAGGCGTCGCCCGACGACATCGAGGTCGATCGGCGCCGAGTACCGGGTCAAGGGCTCGCCCGACAAGAAGAAGACGCTCCAGGAGATCGCCTTCGCGCTCGACCTCGGGTTCAGCCTGCCCGGAGGGCATGGAGCCGTACCTCGACGAGACCGTCTACCACGACACGCCGAACTGCACGTGGCCGTTCGGGACCCACATCGCCATCGTCGAGATCGACGAGGAGACCGGCGAGGTCGACCTCGTGCGCTACGTCGCGGTCGACGACGTCGGCAAGAAGATCAACCCGATGATCGTCGACGGCCAGCTCCACGGCGGGATCGCCCAGGGCGTCGGCCAGGCGCTCTGGGAGGGCGCCGTCTACGGCGACGACGGCCAGCTGCTGTCGGGCTCGATGCTCGACTACGCGCTGCCGCGGGCGTCGTGGCTGCCGCACGCTCGAGCTCGACGAGACGGTCACCCCGTCGCCGGTCAACCCGCTCGGGGTCAAGGGCGTCGGCGAGGCCGGCGCGATCGCCAGCACCGCCGCCGTGGCCAACGCGGTGATCGACGCGCTGCAGCCCGCTCGGCATCCGCCACCTCGACATGCCGCTCACCGCGCCGAAGATCTGGCACGCGATCCACGGGAAGGAGGCCCAGTCGTGATCCCGGCCGCGTTCGAGCTACGCCCGGCCGACGAGCGTCGCCGAGGCGCTCGACCTGCTGGCCGCGGGCCAGGGCACGGCCAAGGTCCTGGCCGGCGGCCAGAGCCTCATCCCGCTGCTCAAGCTGCGGCTGGCCCGCCCCGAGCGGCTCGTCGACATCGGCGGGCTGACGCGAGCTCCGCGGCGATCCGCGAGCTGCCCGACGGCGGGCGTCGCGATCGGCGCGCTGGCGACCTACGCGCGAGGTCTATCGACTCGGACCTGGCGACGAGCCGCGTCCCGCTCCTGGCGCTGACGATCCCCGGGCATCGGCGACGTCCAGGTCCGCAACCGGGGCACGCTCGGCGGCGCGATCGCCCACGCCGACCCGGCCTCCGACATGCCGGCCGTCGTCCTCGCGCTCGACGCCCGGCTCGTCCTCCGCTCGCGCGGCGGCGAGCGGGTCGTCGCGGCGGCCGACTTCTTCGAGGGCGCCTTCGCGACCGACCTGGCCGAGGACGAGCTGCTCACCGAGATCCGGATCCCGGCCGCAGCCGGCCGGGGCCGGCGTGGCCTTCCGGCGCCTCGAGCAGCCGGCATCGGGCTACTCGATCGTCGGGGTCGCGGCCGTCGTCGGGCGGACCGCCGGGTCGATCACCACGGCCCGGATCGGGATCACCGGCGTCGTCGACGTCGCCTACCGGGCGTCGGCGCGTCGAGGCCGCCCTCGTCGGCACGAGCGGCGATGCCGCGGCCGATCGCGGCGGCGGCGGCCCACGCGACCGACGGGGTGGTCGCCGGATCGGACATCCATGCCGACGCGGACGTATCGGGCCGAGATGGCCCGGGTCGAGACCCGTCGGGCGATCGAGGCGGCCCTCGCCGCCGCGGACTGACCCGGTCGGCGGGTGCGGCTCGAGCGGATCGTCCCGGGCCGCCCGCCGTCGCCGGACCTGGCCGGGGCGGTCCTGACCCGCGACCTCGTCGTCGACGGGGCGCGCTGGGCCAAGGGCCGCCGGCTGTCCGCGGCCGACCTCGCGACGCTCGGCCGCGCGGCGGTGCGGGTCGAGGGCGGTCCGCGCGCGCTCGCCTCGTCCGGGATCGCGGTCCTCGTCGATCGGACCCGGCCGACCTGCACGAGGACGAGGCCGCCGAGCGCCTCGCCGCGGCCGTCGGCGGGCCCGGGCTCGTCACCCGCGGACCGGCCGAGAGCCGGGTCGACCTCGTCGCCGCGCACGACGGCGTCGTCCACGTCCGGACCGCGCCTCGTCGAGCGGATCGACCGGATCGACCCGCTCGAGGTGTTCACCCTGTTCGACGGCCAGGTCGTCGGCCGCCGGCGAGCTCGTCGCGAGCGTCAAGGTGGCGCCCCACGTCGTCCCGGCGGCGACTGTCGAGCGGGCCGAGCGGATCGCCGCCCGGGCCGGTCCGCGCCGGCTCGTCCGGGTCGCCGGGTTCATCCCGCGCCGGGTCGGGGTCGTGGTCAAGGAGTCGCTCCACGCGCCCGCCCGGGAGCGGTTCGAGGCGAGCGTCCGGCTCAAGGTCGAGGCGCTCGGGTCGCGCGCTCGTGTCGGTCGCCTACGTCGAGGACGACCCCGAGGCCGTGACCGAGGCGCTCCGGCCGGCTCGCCCGCGGCCGCGGACCCGGGCGGGTCGACCTGGTCCTCACCGCCGGCTCGGCGAGCACCGACCCGTCGGACCCGTTCTTCGTCGCGATCGAGCGGCTCGGCGGCCGGGTCGTCCGGCACGGCGTCCCGGCCCACCCCGGCTCGATGCTCTGGCTCGCCCGGATCGGCACGACCGACGTCCTCGGCCTGCCGACCTGCGGCGCCTACTCGAAGGCGACCGCGGCCGACCTCCTCCTGCCGCGGCTCCTGTCCGGCGAGCGGGCGAGCGCGGCCACCGTCGCCCGCCTGGGCGTCGGCGGGATCCTCACCCGCTCGATGCGCTTCCGCTTCCCGGCCTACGCCCGGGAGCTCGACGCCCCCGAGGGCTGACGGAGATCAGTAGTTCCAGCCGAGGTCCTTGCGCCGGTAGGCGCTCCCGCCGTACGAGGCGAAGTCGACGAAGATGGCCACGATCACGAGGCCCCAGTCCAGGAAGTCCATCCCGTTCGTGTAGGTGAACACGTAGGCGGCGGTGGCCCAGGGCAGGAACAGCCAGCCCAGGATCCCGAAGATGGCCGTCGGGAATGCGGTGCCCCAGCGCACCGGATCGAGCAGCCACCAGACGAGCCCGAGGGCGCGTGGCCCGAAGAAGGCGGCGATCGCCAGCAGACAGCACATGATCGGTCTCCCTCCGTCGACATCTCAGATCAGATGTGTGCCGGGCGAGTCTACCCGGTGGACGGGCGTTCGGGAACGGTCCATGCGGCGTGCCCCTTGTAGACTTGCGGCCATGGCCACCCAAGACGATCGACCGGAGGCGACGCGGAGCGTCGAGGGAATCGTCCAGACCTTCCGCGCGGCGGACTACATCTGCGACCGGTCGCTGGCGACGGCGGTCTTCCTGGCCCTCGAGCTCGGCCGTCCGCTGCTCCTCGAAGGCGAGGCCGGCGTCGGCAAGACCGAGCTCGCGAAGACCCTGGCGACGACCCTCGAGACGCGCCTCATCCGGCTCCAGTGCTACGAGGGGCTCGACGTCAACTCGGCGGTCTACGAGTGGAACTACCCGCGCCAGATGCTCGAGATCCGGCTGCTCGAGGCCGCCGGCCGGGTCGACCGGGCGACCGCCCACGACATCTTCGGTCCCGAGTTCCTGATCAAGCGGCCGCTCCTCCAGGCGCTCGAGTCGCCGGACGGCGAGCCCCGGTCCTGCTCATCGACGAGATCGACCGGGCCGACGAGGAGTTCGAGGCGTACCTCCTCGAGATCCTGTCGGACTTCCAGATCTCCGTCCCCGAGATCGGCACGATCCGGGCCGAGCAGGTCCCGCGGGTCGTCCTCACCTCGAACCGGACGCGCGAGGTCCACGACGCGCTCAAGCGGCGCTGCCTCTACCACTGGATCGACTACCCGACGTTCCAGCGCGAGCTCGAGATCGTCCTCACCAGGGTGCCCGATGCCCCCGAGCGGCTGGCCGGCCAGATCGTCGGCTTCGTCCACCGCCTCCGCGAGGCCGACCTGACCAAGGTGCCCGGGGTCGCCGAGACGCTCGACTGGGCGTCGGCGCTGCTCGCCCTCGGGGCGACCGAGCTCCGCCCGGAGCTCGTCGACGAGACGCTCGGCGTCGTCCTCAAGTACGAGGAGGACGTCCGGCACGTCCGCGGCGACCCCGGCCGGCGGATCCTCGACGAGGTCGTCGCCGCCGGCTGAGCCGGAGCGGTTCCCGTGCCCGCGACTCCCGATCCGCGCCACGTCCTGCCGCCGCTCCCGGGCGGTCGGACGAGCCTGCTGGTCGACGGCGAGCGGTTCACCGGCAACGCGGTCCGGTTCGCCCGCGCCCTGCGCCTGGCCGGGCTGACGACCGACCTCGGCGCCGCGATCGACTTCGCCCGGGCGCTCGGGCTCGTCGACCTCGGCGACCGCGAGCAGGTCCGCTCGGCGGGCGCGTCGGTGTTCGTCCGTCGCCGCGACGACCTCGAGATCTACGACGAGGTGTTCGCCCGGTTCTGGCGGAGCCGCGGCCAGTTCCTCGCCGGCGAGGGTCCGCGGACCGGCGGAGCCGGGCGAGCCGGTCGAGGACGAGTCCGAGGAGGCCGGCGGCGCCGAGCCCGAGGTCGGTGACGACCACGCCGGTGCGGAGCCCCGCCCGGGTGGCGTCCCGATCGGCAGCGACGAGGAGGTCGAGGGCACGGAGGACGTCGAAGAGGGCCCGACCATCATCGGCGAGCGGGCCTACAGCGCGTCGCAGGCCGACCGCCACCGCCAGTTCGACCGGATGACGACCGCCGAGCTGCGCGACGCCGAGCGGCTCATCGACCTGCTCACCCCGAACCTCGAGCTGCGCCGGACCCGTCGGAGCGAGCTCCACCGGCACGGCCGGATCGTCGCCCCGCGGGCGATGTTCCGGCGCAGCCTGGCGACCGGCGGCGACGTCCTCGACTGGGTCTGGCGGCGACCGGTCCGCCGGCCGCGCGCGCTCGTCGTGATCTGCGACATCTCGGGCTCGATGGAGCGCCACGCCCGGGTCCTGCTCCGGTTCAGCCAGGCGCTCGCCGGCTCGTCCGTCCGGACGGAGGCGTTCGTGTTCGGGACCAAGCTGACCCGGGTCACCCGGCTCCTGCGCGACCGCGACCGCGACCGCGCCCTCGACCGGGTCGCCGCGACCGTGACCGACTGGTCGGGCGGGACCCGGATCGGCGAGTCGTTCCGGGAGTTCAACCAGCGCTGGGCGCGGCGGGTCCTGCGGAGCAGCTCGGTCGTCGTCATCGTGTCCGACGGCTGGGACCGCGGCGATCCGGCGCTCGTGGCGCGCGAGACCGCCCGCCTCCAGCGGAGCTGCCACCGGCTGATCTGGCTCAACCCGCTCGCATCGGCCCCGGGCTACCAGCCGCTCGCCGGCGGGCATGTCGGCGGCCATGCCGTTCATCGACGACTTCGTCCCGGCCGGGACCCTGGCCAGCCTCGAACGCCTCGGGATCCTGCTGTCCGACGCGCCGACCCGGCGCGAGGCCGCCCGTCGAGCGCGCGGGTTCGGCGGCGAGGGCGCCCGGTCGGCCGCCCGGGCGCCGCTCGTCGAGAGCGCCCGGCCCGAGGCCGGCGAGCCCGCCCCGCTCGCGGTCGACCCGGGCGACGGACCGACGGCCGCCCGACCGCTCGGCGCCTGACCGCCGAGCGAACCGGCGGCCGCAGTCCGGCGTACCCTGAGGCGATGGAGATCGTGCGATGAGAGAGCTGCTCGAGACGCTCGACGGCTGGCGCGCCGACGGGGTCGCTGTCGGCCGGGCGGTCGTCGTCCGGACGTTCGGCTCGGCGCCACGCCCGGAGGGCGCGGTCCTGCTCGCCGGCAGCGACGGACGGATCGCCGGCTCGGTCAGCGGCGGCTGCGTCGAGGGGGCCGCCTACGAGGAGATCGAGCGCGCCAGGCGCGACGGGGTGAGCCGGGTGATCCGCTACGGGATCAGCGACGAGCAGGCGTGGGACGTCGGGCTCGCCTGCGGCGGCACGATCGACGTGCTCGTCGAGCCCGCGATCCGACCGGAGGTCGTCGAGGCCGGTGCCGACATCGCCCGCGGCCGGGCGGTGGTCACGCCGCTCCCGGCCGACTCGCCGGGTCCCGCGTTCGGGCCCCACGAGCCCGGCGCCGGTGCGCCGCCCGAGCCGCCGCTCGTCGTCGCCGACGACGGCACGCTGACCGGCTCGCTCGGGGAGCCGGAGCTCGACGCCGAGGTCGTCCGAGCTGGGCTCGCGGCGCTCGCCAGCGGGACGTCGCGAACGGTCGAGGTGGCCGGGCGGTCGCTGTTCGTCGAGGCGTTCCCGGTCCGGCCGCGGCTCGTCGTCGTCGGGGCGGTCCAGGTCGCGATCCCGCTCGTCGCGATGGCCCGCGAGCTCGGCTTCGAGACGGTCGTCGATCGACGGCCGGGCGGCGTTCGCGACGCCGGAGCGGTTCCCGACCGTCGACCGGCTCGTCGTCGGCTGGCCGGACGAGGTCGCCGACGAGATCGGGCTCGGGCCGGCGGATGCGGTCGCCGTCCTGACCCACGACGTCAAGTTCGACGAGCCGGCGATCGTCGAGGCGCTTCGCCGCGGCTGTCGCTACGTCGGCGCCGTCGGCTCGCGCAAGACCCAGGCCGACCGGCGAGCCCGGCTGGCCGCGGCCGGCGTGACGACCGGCGAGCTGGCCCGGCTGCGCGGCCCGATCGGTCTCGACCTCGGCGGCCGGGCCCCGGCCGAGACCGCCCTGGCGATCATGGCCGAGATCGTCGCCGACCGGCACGGCGGTTCGGGCGGCCGATGCGCGAGCTGGCGGCGGCCCGAGCGTCGAAGCCGCCGGACGCGCGGCCACGACCGACGACGGACCGGCGTGACCGATCGCGGCTCAGGGGACGGACCCGCGCCGGTCGGGGCCGTCGTCCTGGCCGCCGGGCCGGCGCCGCGGTTCGGCGGCGGCAAGCTCCTCGCGCCGCTCGACGGCCGGCCGATCCTGGCCCACGTCCTCGATGCGGTCCGGGCGGCCGGGCCGGCCGAGACGGTCGTGGTCCTCGGGCACGGCGCCGCGGCGATCGAGCGGCGCGATCCCTGGGCCGGCGAGCGCCGGGTCGTGCAACCCGGACGCCGGAGCGCGGCCTGTCGAGCTCGCTCCGGGTCGGCTTCGCGGCGCTCGACGGGTCCCGCCGGCCACCTCGACGGCGTCTTCGTGCTGCTCGGCGACCAGCCGCTTGTCGACCCTGCCGTCCTGCGCGCCCTCGCCCGCGCCGAGGTGCGCGACGGGATCGGGTTCGTCGCCCCGCGCTATGTCGGCGGCGGCGGCTCGAACCCGGTCCTCGTCCTCGGGGCCGGGCGGCGCTGGATCGACGAGGCGACCGGCGACCGCGGGCTCGGTCCGATCCTCGCCGCCCATCCCGAGCTCGTCGACCGAGGTCGGGCTCGGAGGCAGCAACCCGGACGTCGACACGCGGGCCGACCTGGCTCGAGCTGGCCTGGGGCGACCGGGTCCGGCGCGACCGCGAGCAGGTCGATCGGCGCCGCGAGGTCCCCGACGGCGCCGACTTCTACCGCCCGGTGACGAGCCTCTTCCGGGCCGACCCGCGACGGACCGACGAGCCGGCGCTCGAGCGCGCTGCTGGCGCTGGCCGAGCCGGGCGACCGCTGGCTCGACATCGGCGCCGGCGCGGGCCGCTACGCGCTGCCGCTCGCGCTCCGGGTGCGCGAGGTGATCGCCGTCGAGCCGTCGGACGGGATGCGGGCGGCGCTGGCCGAGCTGCAGGTCGAGCACGGGATCGCGAACGTCCGGGCGATCGCGGATCGCTGGCCGCCCGAGCCCGGCTCGCCGGCGGCGGGCCTGCGCGCCGACGTCGCGCTCATCGCCCACCTCGGCTACGACATCGAGGCGATCGGACCGTTCCTCGACGCGATGGAGACGGCGGCGGCGCGGCGCTGCGTCGCGGTGCTGATGGAGCGCCAGCCATCGTCGCTGGCCGACCCGTTCTGGCCGCCGATCCACGGCGAGGAGCGGGTCGCCCTGCCGGCGCTGCCCGAGTTCCTCGAGCTGCTCGAGGCGCGCGGGCGCGAGCCGCGGCTGGTGACGGCCGAGCGCCCGGCGCGTGGGTTCGACTCGCTCGACGAGCTCCACGGCTTCGTCCGGCGCCAGCTCTGGCTGGCCGAGGGCGGGGCGGCCGACCGACGTCTCGCCGGGCTCGTCCGCGAGCGCGCGGTCGAGCTCGACGGCCGCTGGACGCTCCCCTCCGTGCCGCTCCGGATCGGCATCGTCGACTGGTCGCCCGAGCCGCGCGCGACCCGATCGCAACGTTCTCGTTGACGCGTTCGAAACGTGGGCCTATGCTCGGACGGCGACCCTCAGCGCAGACTCCCGGGCCACACGGACGTGCCTGAAACCCCTGGTCCGTCCCGGGCGTATCCACATGAGTCGTCGACCAGCGAACGCGCCCGCCGCCTCGGCGACGAGTTTCAGCGTCCCGTGAGGGGCGCAGAGGAGGACGGATGATCCCGGCTCAGTTCGACTACGTCCGGCCGGCCGGTCTCCACGACGCGCTGCGGATCCTGTCCGAGCGCGAGGGCGAGGCGAAGATCCTGTCGGGCGGTTACAGCCTCCTGCCACTGCTCAAGCTGCGGCTCGCCCAGCCGGGCCTGCTCGTCGACATCCGCGACATCGACGGTCTCGACGGGATCGTCGAGACCGACGATGCCCTGCGCATCGGCGCCCGGGCCACCCACCGCCAGATCCTCGAGGACCCGACCGTCCGGGCCGGCTACCCGATCCTCGTCGACGCCGCGAGCGGGATCGGCGACCCCCAGGTCCGCAACTGGGGCACGATCGGCGGCTCGTGCGCCCACGCCGACCCGTCGGCCGACTGGCCGGCGGTCCTGCTGGCCACCCGGGCGTCGCTCGTCTGCCGGAGCAGCACCGGCGAGCGGCCAGGTCGCGGCGCGCCGACTTCTTCATCGACACGTTCCAGACGGCGATCGAGCCGACCGAGCTCCTGACCGAGATCCGGATCCCGCGCTGGGCGAAGGGGAGCGGCGGCGCCTACGCCAAGATCGAGCGGCGGGCCGGCGACTTCTCGACGGTCGGCTGCGCGGTCATGGTCTGGATCGGGCCCGACGGCCGGATCGGTGACGCCGGGGTCGGCCTGACGGCCGTCGCCGAGACCCCGTTCGCGTCGTCCGGTGCGCGGGCCGCCCTGGTCGGCGCCCAGCCGGGCGAGGCGACGTTCCGGGCGGCCGGCGCCGCGGCCGCGGCCCAGAGCCGACCGGTCGAGCCGACGCCCACGGCCCGGTCGACTACAAGCGGGCCATGGTCGAGGAGATGACCGTCCGAGCCCTGCGCAGCGCCGTCGAGCGCGCGCTGGCGCAGCAGTAGGGAGCGCGCGATGACCACTCAGAAGGTCCACCTCACCGTCAACGGCGAGGCCCGCGAGGCGGACGTCGAGCCGCGGCTCCTCCTCGTCCACCTCCTCCGCGACGTGTTCGGGCTGACCGGGACGCACATCGGCTGCGACACGAGCAACTGCGGCGCATGCACCGTCCTCGTCGACGGCGAGAGCGCCAAGTCGTGCACGATGCTCGCCGTCAGCGCCGACGGCGCCGAGATCACGCACGATCGAGGGCATGGCCGACGGGGCCACGCTCCACCCGCTCCAGCAGGCGTTCTGGGACCAGCACGGCCTCCAGTGCGGCTTCTGCACGCCGGGCATGATCATGCAGGCCTCCTGGCTGCTCGGCCCGCAACCCCGACCCGTCCGAGGCCGAGATCCGCGAGGGGATCGCGGGCAACCTCTGCCGCTGCACCGGCTACGTGAACATCGTCAAGGCGATCGAGCAGGCCGCCGCCGAGCTGCGCGCGACCGCCGCCGCCCCCACCGACGCGCCGGCCGAGCCGGCCGCGGCCAGCTGAGCGAGGCGAACGAGATGGCCGCAACCGCACCGCAGACCACCCCCGAAGTCGGGGGCATGGGTCATTCCGTCAAGCGCAAGGAGGACCCGCGCTTCATCCGCGGCCAGGGCGAGTACATCGACGACGTCAACCTGCCGGGCATGCTCTGGCTCGACATCGTCCGCAGCCCGTACGCCCACGCGAGGATCAAGTCGATCGACGCCTCCGAGGCGCTGAAGATCCCGGGCGTCGCCGCCGTGGTCACCGGCAAGGACCTCGAGAAGGCTACAAGCTCCACTGGATGCCGACCCTGGCCGGCGACATGCAGATGGTGCTCCCGGTGGACACCGTCATGTACCAGTCGCAGGAGGTCGCCGCGGTCATCGCGACGTCCCGCTACGCAGCGGCCGACGGCGTCGCCGCCGTCCTGGTCGACTACGAGCCGCTGCCGGTCGTCATCGACCCGTTCAAGGCGCTCGAGCCGGACGCGTTCGTCCTCCGGCCCGACCGCGGCCCGGACAAGGCGAACAACCACATCTGGCACTGGGAATCGGGCGACCAGGCCGCGACCGACGCGGCGCATGAGCGGCGCCGAGGTCCGCGTCTCCGAGGACATCTACATCCCGCGGATCCACGTCGCCTCGATCGAGACCTGCGGCTGCGTCGCCGACTGGGACCCCGTCCGCGAGCAGCTCACCCTCCACATGACGACCCAGGCGCCGCACGCGATCCGGACGGTCGTCGCGCTCGTCGCCGCGGGCGCCGGCCTGCCGATCTCCGAGCAGAACATCCGGGTCAAGACCCACGACATCGGCGGCGGGTTCGGCGGCAAGGTGCCGGTCTACCCGGGCTACGTCCTGGCCGTCGTCGCCTCGTTCCTCACCGGCAAGCCGGTCAAGTGGATCGAGGACCGCTCCGAGAACCTGCAGGCCGACTCGTTCGCCCGCGACTACCACATCCACGCCGAGCTCGGCGCGACGAAGGACGGGCAAGATCACCGCCCTGCAAGGTCAAGACGCTCGCCGACCACGGCTACACCGACGCGGCGGCCGACCCGTCGAAGTTCCCGGCCGGCCTGTTCAACGTGATCACCGGCTCGTACGACTTCAAGGACGCGTTCGTCGAGGTCGACGGGGTCTACACGAACAAGCCGCCGGGCGGCGTCGCCTATCGCTGCTCGTTCCGGGTGACCGAGGCGGTCCACGCCATCGAGCGGATGGTCGACATCCTCGCCCACGACATCGGCAAGGACCCGGCCCAGCTCCGGATGGAGAACTTCATCCAGCCCGAGCAGTTCCCGTACAAGACGCCGACCGGCTGGGAGTACGACTCGGGCAACTACCCGGCCGCGCTCCAGAAGGCGATGGACATCATCGGCTACGACGACCTGCGCAAGGAGCAGGCCGAGAAGCGCGCCCGGGGCGAGCTCATGGGCATCGGCATCAGCTCGTTCACCGAGATCGTCGGTGCCGGGCCCGTCGCACGACTTCGACATCCTCGGCATCAAGATGTTCGACTCGTGCGAGATCCGGGTCCACCCGACCGGCAAGGTCCTCGCCCGGCTCGGCGTCCAGACGCAGGGCCAGGGCCACGAGACGACCTTCGCCCAGATCATCGCCGAGGAGCTCGGCTTCCCGGTCGCCGACATCAAGATCGAGGAGGGCGACACCGACACGGCGCCGTACGGCCTCGGGACGTACGCCTCGCGCTCGACCCCGGTCGCCGGCGCGGCGACGGCGGTGGCGGCGCGCAAGATCCGCGACAAGGCCCGCAAGATCGCCGCCCACCTGCTCGAGGCCAACGAGGACGACCTCGAGTGGACGAACGGCAAGTTCTCGTCAAGGGCTCGCCCGACCAGGTCGAAGACGATCCAGGAGATCGCCTTCGCGGCCTACACCAACCACCCCCAGGGGATGGAGGCCGGCCTCGAGGCGGTCGACTACTACGACCCGCCGAACCTGACCTTCCCGTTCGGCAGCTACATCTGCGTCGTCGACATCGACAAGGGGACCGGCGAGGTCAAGGTCCGCCGCTTCGTCGCCGTCGACGACTGCGGCAACATCATCAACCCGATGATCGTCGACGGCCAGATCCACGGCGGCCTGACGATGGGCCTCGCCCCGGCGCTGTACGAGGAGATCACCTACGACGAGCTCGGCAACAACCTGGCCGGGACGTTCATGGACTACCTCCTCCCGACGGCCGTCGAGACGCCCGCCTGGGAGACCGACAAGACGATCACCCCGTCGCCGCATCATCCGATCGGCGCCAAGGGGGTCGGCGAGTCGGCCACGGTCGGCGCGCCGCCGGCGATCGCCAACGCCGTCGTCGATGCGCTGTGGCACCTCGGCGTCCGCAACATCGACATCCCGATCACGCCGCCCAAGGTCTGGGCGATCCTCCGCGAGAAGGGGGTGACGGCGTAGCCGCGGGTGCACCGGCGGGGTCGCCGCGATGACCTCGCCGGTCTCGCTCCTCGAACGGGCGGTCGAGCTCGACCGGTCGGGCAGCCCGTACGCCCTGGCGACCGTGGTGGCCGTCCGCCGGCCGACCTCGGCACGGCCGGGCGCGCGCGGGCTCATCCACCCCGACGGCACGATCGAGGGCTTCGTCGGCGGCAGCTGCGCCCGGCCGATCGTCGTCCGCGAGGCGCTCCGCGCGCTGGCCGACGGCCAGCCGCGGCTGCTCCGGATCAGCAAGGAGGCGCCGTCCGAGAGCCGCCGCGGCGACGGGATCGTCGACGAGGTGATGACCTGCCACTCCGGCGGCACGCTGGAGATCTACGTGGAACCGCACCTGCCCGCGCCGGCCCTGTGGGTCGCCGGCACCACCCCGATCGCCGCGAGCCTCGCCGAGCTCGGCGCGGTCGATGGGCTTCGACGTGACGCTCATCGATCCGGTCGCCGACCCGAGCGTCCTGCCGGCCGGGCTCCGGGTCGTCGTCGGCGACGACCTCGCGGCTCTCCCCAAGCCGGCCGTCGGGCCGTACGTCGTCGTCGCCAGCCAGGGCGTCTGGGACGAGGAGGCCTCGCCTCGGCGCTCCGGCTGCGACGTCGCCTACGTCGGGCTCGTCGCCAGCCCGACCCGGGCCGCGGCCGTCCGGACCTGGCTGCTCGACGAGGGGATCGAGCCCGACCGGGTCCTCGCGATGCGGGCGCCGGCGGGCCTCGACCTCGGGGCCGAGACGGCCGCCGAGGTCGCCGTCTCGATCCTGGCCGAGCTCGTCCAGGTCCGCCGCGGCCGGGCGCCGTTCGTCGCCGCGCCCGGGCCGGCGACGCTGGCCGGCGCGGAGCCGGCCGCTGACGCGGCCGACAGGCCCGGTCGTCGACGACATCGTCCTGCTCGACCCGGTCTGCGGGATGACCGTCGAGCGCGACCACGTCCGTCATATCGCCGAGCACGGCGGCGTCGTCTACGCGTTCTGCTCGATCGGCTGCCGGTCGAGCTTCGTCCGCGAGCCGACCGCCTACGTCGGCGCCGGCGTCGACGACCGGCGGCTGATCGCCCCACCCCGGAGGACCGATGCACTTCGAAGGCACGATCGAGATCGCCGCGCCCCGCGACAAGGTCTGGGCGTTCGTCACCGACCCGACCCAGGTCGGGCAATGCGGCCCCGGCGTCGAGTCGGTCGAGCAGATCGACGACAGCCACTTCAAGGCGAAGGCGAAGGTCGGCATCGGGTTCATCAGCGCCAGGTTCAACGCCGAGGGGGAGATGATCATCATCGCCGCCCCGGAGCACGCCGAGGTCAAGGTCCATGGCCAGGCCCCCGGCAGCGCGGCCGACGCCGTCGGCGACGATGCAAGCTCAGCCACGGCGAGGCCGAGGGCACGACCGATGGACTGGGCGGCCGACGTGAACATCTCGGGCACGCTCGCGAGCGTCGGCGCGCGGCTCATCGAGGGCACGGCCAACAAGCTGATCGCCCAGACCTTCGCCTGCATGAAGACGAAGCTCGAGGCCTGATCCCCCGAGCCGTCAGTCGTCCGTCGAGCCTCCGGCCGGGACGGCGTCGTCCGCAACGGCTGACGGAGCCGCATCCGCGACGACCTCCCAGCGCTCCAGGCCGAGCCGCAGTCGCTCGAGCAGAGGCGGCGAGTCGATCCGCTCGAAGATGGCTCGGGCCTCGTCGGCAGCCGCACGGGCGACCGGATCGGCGGGTCCGATGAGCACTGCGTGGTCGAGCTGCGACAGGCCGAGCTCGAGCATGGAGTCGAGATCTCGCAAGCCGAGGCAGCCTCGCGGAAGCCCGTGACCGCTTCCTCGCGGCGACCCTCGAGTGCAGCCAGTGCGGCGTCCAGGCTGCGCCGCATGGAGTCCACGAACCGCCCGTGCTCCCCGGCGGCCACGACGTAGCCGCGAGCGCGCCGGGCGCCTTCGCGGTCGCCTGACCAGACGGCGCACCGCATGGCGAACGCCGGGAGGAAGATGTTCGGCGACATCTCTGCGCCGGCGATCGCCGTCGCGAGCGCGCCAGGAAGGTCGCCCGCAAGGGCCAGGATCTGCGCCTTCTCGTGGTAGCGCCCGGCGAGGAAGTCGGGCCGCGACACCTCCGGGAAGGCGGCCTCCTCGGCGGCCCGAAGACGGGCCGCCTCCTCAGCCTGCCCGCGGAAGGCCGCAACGACGGCCCGGGTGCCATAGACAGAGTCGAGGTCGAACTCGACCAGGTCGGCCTCCTCGACCTCAGCGACGAGCCGAATGGCGTCGTCGAACGAGCCGAGGCTCATGTTCAACCCGACGCACATCCAGCTGAGCCAGCGGAAATGCTCGCGCAGCCCGAGGGACCGGGCCCGTTCGCGAGCCTCGGTCGCCAGTCGGAGCGCGGCACGAGTGTCGTCCGACCAGAGCTGGCTGGCGAGGTTCGCCCGGGCGCGGAACTCGATGTTGACGAGCCCGTAATCGACGGCCAGGTCGATCGCCCCGCGAACGAGGGCGACTCCCTCGACGTTGCGTCCGTCCATGTCGAGGAAGGCCGCCTTGGTAATGAGGGCGTCGGCGATGGTCGGAACGAGGCGCAGCCGCTCGGCCTCGATGAGCGACCGCTCCACCAGCTCTAACCCGCGCCGATCGTTGCTGACCATCAGGGCTCGGCCAAGCTCAGCCCGGAGGGTCACGACCTCGGCCGCGTCCGGATCGCTCGGGCAGTCCGCCAGGGCGGCCTCGAGGAGCCCCGCCGACTCGCTCGTCTTGCCCACGGCGAACAGCGGCTGGACGATCAGGACGGCGGCGCGGGCGATCCCCGTCTCGTCGCCCGCAGCGCGATGGGCGTCCAGTGCCAACCGCCCGTAGCGCTCGCTGACGTCGAACCGGGCGGCCCGGAACGCCGCGGTCGCCGCAGCCTCCCAGAGAGCGGTTCGTTCGGCGGAATCGGTCGTGACCGTCAGCGCCTTCTCGAAGTAGCCCAGGGCCGAGCCGTGCGAGCCCAGGCTTGCTGCACGCTCGGCCGCGCCGCGGAGGGCGATCCGGGCCTGCGCGGCGAGCGCGTCGGCCTCGGGTCCCTCCGGCGTCGCCCGATAGGCGTCGAGGTAGTGGCTGGCCAGGACGCCGGCGAGCTCGTCGCTGTCGAGCGTCTCGAAGTAGCGCGCCGCCGCCAGGTGGCGTGCCCGCCGCTCCTTCCGCGCCAGCGTCTCGTAGGCGACCTCGCGGATGACGCCCCTGGACGAAGGCGTACTGGCCGCGCTCCGGCGAGCCGGGATCCGACGATCAGGGCCAGGATCTCCCGGCGGACCAGCGAGCGGAGGCTGGCCGCGAGGGCGTCGACCGAACGGCCCGTCAGCGCCGCCAGGGCATCGACGGTGAACGTCTGGCCGAGGACGGCGGCGTCCTGGATGAGCGCCCGGTCGTCCGGGTCCAGGCCGTCCAGGCGGGCGATCACGAGGCCCCGGAGCGACTCCGGGACGGCCAGCTCGCCGACCTCGCCGACGAGCCTGAAGGCGTCGCCATCGCGGACGAGCCGTCCGTCGTCGACGAGCATCCGGATCGTCTCGACGGCGAACAGCGGCACGCCGGCGGCCCGCTCGACGATCCGCCGGACGAAGGGCCGGGGGAGCCCCGGAGCCACGCCGTCGAGGAGCTGGGTCATCGCCGCGTCGGACAGCGGCTCGAGGTGGAGCGCGGTGAAGTTGCGCTGCCCGGCGCCCCAGGTCGGACGGCGCTCGAGGAGCTCGGGCCGGGACAGCGTGACGATCAGGATCCGGTGGTTGCGGCTCCACTCGAGGACCGACTCGATGAAGTCGATCAGCCCGTCGTCGGCCCACTGGAGGTCCTCGAACACGAAGACCGCGAGACCCCGCTCGGCGATCCGCTCGATCAGCCGCCGCGCGGCGGCGAAGGCCTCCTCGGTCTGGCCCTCGCGCGCCTCCTGGAGCCCGAACAGGGCGAGCAGCCAGGGGACCATCGTGCGGCGCTCGACCTCGTCGGGCACGTACTCCGCCAGCGCGGTCAGGAGCTTGGCCTGGGTCGCCTCGGCATCCTCGCCCTCGGCGATCCCGGCCCGGCTGCGGACCATCTCGGCGAGCGCCCAGAAGGCGATCCCCTCGCCGTAGGCCGGCGACCGGCCCTGGTGCCAGTAGACATCGCTGACGATGCCGTCGACGTACTTCTCGAGCTCCCAGGCGAGCCGGCTCTTGCCGATGCCGGCGATCCCGGTGACCGACACGAGCCGGGCCCTCGACTCGTCGTCGACCGCGTGGAGGAGGTCCTTGAGCAGGCGGAGCTCGGAGTCGCGGCCGACGAACGGAGGCTCCAGCCGATCGACCTTCCCGCCGCCGCCGCGCATCGCGATCACCCCGGTCGCTCGCCAGGCGATGATCGGCTCCGATCGGCCCCGCAGCAGCTGCTCGCCCATCGGCGTCGATGCGATGGCCGACTCGGTCGCCCGGTGGGTCGCGTCGTCGATGAGCACGCCACCTTCTGGGGCGATGCCCTGGAGCCGCGACGCGGCGCTGACGAGCTCGCCGCTGACCATGCCGTGGCCGACCGCACCGATCGTGACGGCGGTCTCCCCGGTCATGACGGCGGCGCGGGCCACGAGGGTCGTCCCGTCGTCGAAGCCGAGCGTCGTGACGGCGCCGACGAGGTCGAGACCGGCCCGGACGGCGCGCTCGGGGTCGTCCTCGTGGGCGGTCGGCGCGCCCCAGATCGCCATCACGGCATCGCCGATGAACTTCTCGAGGATGCCGCCGTAGCGCTCGACGATCGTCCGTGCCGTGCCGAAGTAGCGTTCCTGGAGGTCGCGGATCTCCTCGGGGTCGCGGCCTTCGGTGAGCGCGGTGAAGCCGACAAGGTCGGCGAACAGGATGCTCACGATCCGCCGCTCGGCCGCGACCGGAGCGGCCGCCTCGTCGCCCTGGGCGGCTTCCGGCGTTGCCGCGCCGCCGGCGAGGGGCGTCCCGCACTCGCCGCAGAACTTCGCCGCGGGATCGTTGGCCGAGCCGCACGACGGGCAGGCGGAGCTCAGTCGGGTCCCGCACTCGGCACAGAACTTGCGTCCCGCGGCGTTCTCGGTCGAGCACTCCGGGCAGCGCACTGGATCGGCCCCTCCTGGGCGACGTCGTCGTCCGGCCCGGAGCGTAGCCGAACGGCCTGCGTGACGGAAGGGGGGGCCGCTCGATGATCGAGCCCTCCGGGCGGAGGGCGATCGGTCCGACGCCGCCCGGGACCGGTCCGGCATCATGGACGCGTGCAGCTGGTCAGCCGCGTCGTCGGACCGATCGCGACGAACGTCCATGTCCTGGCCGATGAGCGGACGCGCGAGGCGATCGCGATCGACACGGCCATCCCGTGCCTCGACTGGATCGCCGCCGAGCTGGCCGAGCGAGCCTGGACGCTCAAGCTGATCGTCTCGACCCACGGCCACTGGGACCACATCGGCGACAACGCGGCGGTCGCCGCACACACGGGCGCCGACATCGCCGTCCACCCGCTCGATCGGGAACGGCTGATCCATCCCGTGCCGCTGTTCGCCCCGTTCGACATCCCGCCGTCCGTTCCCGGCTGTCGAGCTCGCCGAAGGCGGGGTCATCCGGTTCGGAGAGCTCCGGCTCGAAGTCCTCCACACGCCAGGCCACACCGAGGGCTCGGTCTGCCTGCTCGCCCGGGACGAAGCACGCCTGTTCAGCGGCGACACCCTGTTCGCGGGCGGCTGGGGCCGGGTCGACCTGCCCGGTGGCTCGGCCGAGGCGATGGCGGCGTCGATCGCCCGCCTGAGCGGGCTCGAGGACCGCCTCGCCGTCCTGCCGGGTCACGGCCCGGCGACGACGATCGGCCGCGAGCGTCCCTGGATGGAGCTCGTCCGCGACGAGGGCCGCCTGTTCGCCTAGCCGCTCCGGAGGCCGGGCGGTCGGGGGCCCCTAGCCTCCGCGACGATACGTGCCCGTCAGGCGCGCCGATCCGAGGACGTGCCCGGACATCGCCCGACGCACGTCGGTCGCCGTCGGGGAGCCCGTCAGGCCGAGCGGGCGGTCGAGGGCGGACAGCTCGAAGACGTACCGGTGCGTGCCCGACGGCGGGCATGGACCGCCCCAGCCGGCGCGGCCGAAGTCGTTCCGGCCCTCGCCGAAGCTCGCCCCGCCCGAGGCGCCCTCGGCCAGTGACGCCTGCTCCGCGGGAAGGTCGAACACGACCCAGTGGACGAAGCCACGGGCGTCGGGATCGTCCACGATCAGGGCGAATGCGCGGGTCCCACCCGGGACGCCCGACCAGGCCAGCGGCGGCGAGACATCCGCACCGTCGCAGCTGTAGCGAGCGGGGATCGCGCCCCCGTCCGCGAACGTCGCGCTGGCCAGCGACAGACCGGACATCGTCGAGCCCTCCGAACGGGTGGCATCCGTCCCGGAACCCCCACACGCCGAGGCGATGCCGGCGACGAGCAGGATCGCCACGACGGCGCGCCGGAACATGGCCCGATTCTGGCGCCCCGGAGCAAGCGCGACCGCGGCGATCCGATCCCGCGCGCGGCCGAGGGCGGCTACGGGTACGGCGACGAGCTGAACAGGTTGCTCGTGTCGACCGCCTCGAACATGTCGCCGGTGATCCGGCCGAGCGCGTGGAGGTCGTCGTCGTTCCAGTGCGGGTCGGGGGCGCCGGTGATGTACCAGGGCGAGCCGTTGTCGGCCAGGATCAGCCCGTAGCGCTGGAGCGCGACGAGGATCACCCGGTTCTTCGCCGAGAACCCGGACAGGTCGACATTGGCCTTCAGGCGGACCCGCAGGCCCATCGGCGGGAGGGCCGGGTCGTTGCCGTCGCCGGCATCGTGGCGGGCGGGGTAGATGTGGGTCGAGCGTGTCGTCGGGGCGGTGAACCGGAGCGCGTGGGCGATCACCCCGGCGGCGACCTCGTCGTAGCGCGCGAGACCGGGCAGGATCGGCAGCCCGGCCGCGTCCGCACTCGTCCAGCCGTCAGGCCGGAGCCGGTTGAGCCGCAGGTTCCAGATCGCGCCCGAGCCGGCCGACCAGTGGCCGGTCGCCGACTTCGACGCGGCGAACAGCTCGTAGAGCTTGCACGCGTCCTTGTCGACGATGAGGATGTGGCGGTCCGACCCGGCCTCGCGCTTCGGGGTCTTCGGGATCGGATACGGTCCGCGATCCGACTCGGACTTGTACTGGAACGTCACGTACTTCTTCGAGGTGGTCTTCCCGACCACGTTGTACGGGATCCCGTAGCCGCTGTACGACCCGAAGTCCGGATGGAGGCCCTGGCCGAGGCCGATCGAGGCGATGAGGGTCGCCGAGTCGGCCCGGACCGGGAGGCCGTCGACCCGCCGGTTCCAGATGTTCGTCTTCGGGAACATCGGGCAGCCCGATGCGCCCGGCAGCGACTTGGCCGCGGCGCCCTCGACCGACCCGCCGAGCAGGACGACGACGGCCACCAGGAGGGCCACCCGAAGCCGCGTGGAGCGCCGGCCGGGCGCGGCCGAGGCGGACGATCATCGTCCGATCCTAGCCGCGGCTCGGCAGGTCCGTCGTCATCCGATGGTCCCGGTCGGTGCCCGACGCCACCGGACCTCCGGGCCGGCTGCTCAGAGTGGCTTCCGGTAGGCCGCCGAGCGCTTGTCAGGCCGGAACCCGAGGCGCTCGTAGACGCCGAGGGCGCCGGTCGGGTTGTCCGAGTCGACCCCGAGCGCGGCGATCTCCATGTCGCGCTCGCGGAGCTCGCGCAGCGACGCCACGATGAGGGCCGAGGCGACGCCCATCCGCCGCCAGGGCCGCCGGACGCTGACCCGGTCGAGCCAGCCGCGACGGATCCCCGACGCCGCGTTGTCCGTCGGGTAGATCCGGTTGATGACCGAGCCGACCACGTCGTCGCCGGCCCAGGCCACGATCCAGAGCGAGAGATCGTTGTCGGGATCGCCGAGCATCCGCCGGATGTCCTCCTCGGTCGTCTCGTGGGCGCCCCAGTGGTCCTTGAACGCCTCGGCGTCGGCCGCGAGAACTGGCCTCGCCAGGGCGTCGGTGACCGGCCGCAGCTCGATGCCGTCCGGGAGTCGACGGTCCGGGATCGCCTCGTCGAGCGGCCGGACCATCTCGAAGAACCAGCGCACCCGGCGGTAGCCCTCCGATTGGAGCAGCGCGACGGCCCCGACCGCCTGGTCGAAGCTCCACGACCCGAGATGCGCGGCCCGGGTCTCGCCGGCGGCCTCCTCGGCGGCCGCCCGATCGCGCAGCCGCGCCTCGGCGAAGCGGAGCATCGCCCGGCCGAGGCCGCGCCGGCGCCAGTCGGGGTGGACCCAGCCGCTCGTGGTCGAACTCGCGCTCGTCGTCCCGGATCATGCGGACCTGGCGCGACGCCGCCACGAGCCGCCCGTCGACCTCGGCCAGGAGGAGGTCCCGGCTCGGCTCGAAGTCGGCCAGGTTGGCCAGCTCGTTGGCGAGGGCCGCCTCGCCGAGGATCTCGTAGGTCTCGTCGGCGATCTCGACGGCTCCCTGCAGGGCCGCGAGCGCGCGGACGTCGCCGTCGCGATAGCGCCGGAACGAGAGGCCGGGGATGTTCGGGGCACCGGCCACCTCGACCGGCGCACCCGGCAGCAGCACTGGTGTCAAAGCGCGTCCTCCCCGTACTTGCGCTTCATGTGCTGGCCGACGGCGTTCCGGATGAGCCGATGCTGGCGGCGGCGCTCGGCCCGGGCCCGTGGGTCGAGCTGCCCCTTCGTCCGCGCCAGCTCGCGCTCCAGTTTGCGCCGGCTGGCCAGCCGGGAGGCGTCGAGCGAGCCGGCGGCGATCGCCCCGCGGACCGCGCAACCGGGCTCGCGATCGTGCCGGCAGTCGCGAGAAGCGGCAGCTCGTCGGCCAGCTCGTCGATGTCGGCGAACGCCCCATCGAGCCCGCCGTCGTCCTCGATCAAGCCGAGCTCGCGCATCCCCGGCGTGTCGAGGATGAGCCCGCGGCCGGGGATCCGGACGAGGTGGCGCCGGGTGGTCGTGTGCCGGCCGCGGGCATCGTCCTCGCGGATCGCCGCGGTCGCCTCGACCTCCTCGCCGGCCAGGGCGTTGACCAGGGTCGACTTCCCGACGCCGGACGAGCCCATCAGGGCGACGGTCCGACCGTCCGCGAGTCGGGCCGCCAGGCCGTCGAGCCCGAAGCCGGACGTCGCGCTCACGGCGTGGACCGGGGCGGCGCCGGCGATCGGCTCGATCCACGCGACGGCGCTCTCGACGTCGGTGGCGAGATCGGCCTTGTTGAGGACCACGATCGGCTGGGCCCCCGAGCTCCAGGCGAGGGTGAGATAGCGCTCCAGCCGACGGGTGTTGAGCTCCTGGTTGAGCGAGGTCACGATCAGCAGCAGGTCGACGTTCGCCGCCAGGACCTGCTCGGCGGCGCC
This sequence comes from uncultured Chloroflexia bacterium, assembly GCA_963708065.1. Taxonomy (GTDB): domain Bacteria; phylum Chloroflexota; class Limnocylindria; order Limnocylindrales; family CSP1-4; genus Chersky-267. Next base: position 462,240 of record CAVPRZ010000004.1, on the reverse strand, counting down.
GCGATCGACCGGGGCGCGCCGGACGACCGCCGTGCGGCGGGGGAGGAGGCCCTGGACCAGCCGGTGGTCCGGATCGCCGGTCGGCTGGAGCGCGACCCAGTCGCCGACGACCGGGAAGCCGGTTCCCGGGGCCTCGAGCTCGGCGTCGAACCGGAACCGCCCGCAGAGCGTCGCCCGGGTGTCGCCCGAGGCAGTCGTGACCAGGTACGACCCGCGGTCCTCGACAACCACCCGGCCCGGCTCGTGGCCGGTCGTCGGCGTGCTCGGCGAAGGCCGTCGCCCGACGGTCGTCCCAGCCCCAATCGCGGAGGGTCGCCCCGGTCATCGCGACACCTCCGGACGATCGATCGAGCGGTGGTACTCGAACTGCTCGGCCACGACCCGGAAGCCGAGGCTCTCGTACAGGTCGAGGGCGTGGTTGACGTTCTCCGTGTCCACCCCGAGGGCCGCCCGCGTCGCGCCCGCGTCCCGGACCGTCCGGAGGCTTCGTGCGAGAAGCGCCCGGGCGAGCCCGCGTCGCCGGTAGGGCTTGCGGACCGCGATCGACTCGGTCCAGCCGGTCCGTTGGCCGTCGGGCTCCGCCGGGTCGAGGTAGTTGAGGATGTGGCCGGCGACCTCCTCGCCGTGGAAGGCGATCTGCCACAGCTCGGGCTGGAACGACGGCGACTCAAGGAATGCCGCGAACTGCTCGTCGCCGGTGTAGACCTCCGCCTCGCCCCAGTGCTCCGCGAACGCCTCCGTCCCGGCGTCCCAGACGCGCCGGACGAGGGCGGTGTCCGATCGCTCGACCGGCCGAACCTCGAAGCCGTCGGGCAGGGGCAGGTTGGGGATCCCCTCGAAGTCGGGCCGGTTCAGCTCGCAGAAGCGCCGGACGACGTGGAAGCCGGCCCGTTCCAGGAGCGCCCGCGCCCCGGCGTCACGACCGTAGGCGTAGGCGGCCGTGACGGCCGGCCGGTCGTCGGGCAGGGTCGTCTGCAGCTCGGCCGACCGGCGCGGCCTGCCAGGCGAGGAGGGCGGTTCCGATCCCGCGGCCGCGCGCGTCGGGATGGACCATGCAGATGCTCTCGAACGCGCGGCTGCCGTCGTTCCGGTCGGTCCAGTAGACGCGGCCGTACCCGACGAGCGACCCGTCGAGCTCGGCGCCGGCGAAGTCCCGGTCGAGGTCGCAGTTCGGGAGGTGGGCGTAGTCGGCGTCGAGCAACTCGGCGGTCACGGTCTCGATCCCGCCGTTCGCGCGGCGAACGGCGGTGTTGATCTCGGCCATCGCCGGGTGGTCGAGCCGGCCGCGGTAGTGGCGGAAGCGGAGCCCCGCGAGCGGCGGGGCCTCCGCGATCCGGATCAGGTCGGTCGGGCCGGACAGCGTGGTCATGGCTCAGCCCACCCGCTTCAGCTTGCCGGTCCGCTTGGCGTAGCGCTCGGCCCGGCCGAACGCCCAGATCCCGAGCGGGATGAACGTGACGCCCATGACCAGGAGCGGCCAGATGTCGTAGCCGAGCTCGGTGATCGGGACGCCGTCGATGAGCCCCTTCCGGACCCCGTCGAGGACGTACGTCGCGGGCGACAGGCGCGACAGGACCTGCATCCAGGCCGGCAGGATGTCGACCGAGTAGTAGACGCCGCTCACCAGGAGCAGGCACGACTGGAGGACGAACGTCATCTGCGCTCCGCGCTCCACGTACAGGAGCGGCAGGATCGCGGCCATCATCCCGATCCCGACGAAGCTGAACGAGCCGAGGGCCATGAACACGGCGGCCGTCGGCGGGTTCGCCCGGGTCAGGTCGAGCTGGGGGAAGAACAGGACCAGGACGATCAGGATCGCGGCGGTGTGGACGAGCCCGTAGACGATGGCGTACGAGCACGAGCCGAGCAGCTGGGTCCAGCGCCGGACCGGCGCCATCATCGTGTACTCGAGGGTGCCCTCCCAGCGCTCGACCGCGATCGTCTCGGCGATCCAGCTGAAGACCACCGACAGGTAGTTCCAGAAGATCGCGCCGATCATCAGCGACAGGAGCAGGGTGGCGCTGCCCTGCTCGACCCCGATCAGCGAGATCGACAGGGCACCGGCGACGGAGTACACGAGGAACGCCAGCTCCCAGCCCCAGTACCGGCGGGTCAGGTAGAAGTTGCGCTCGACGAAGGCGTAGCTCGCCTTCAGCTCGTGGGTCAGGACGGTCAACGGAGTGTCTCCAGGGTGGGCCCGGGCGGCCCGGTCCTCAGCGGGACCGGGCCGCCTCGAGCGGCTGCTCGGCAGCCAGCCGGGCGCCGATGCGGACCATCGAGCGCCCGATCGCCTGCCGGATCGGCCGGCGCGGGGGCCGGTCGAGAAGCCGAGGAATCTCGGCCTCCGCCAGCCACTGCGCCGCTCGCTCCGCGTGGATCACGCGGGCGAGGGACGGATCAAGGTTCATCTGGTTCCTTCCATTCGTGGTTCGTCGGCTTCGTGCGTGGTGGGGGAGGGGCCGCGAGGCCCCGGTCATCCGGTGGTCAGTCCTCTTCATCGGTCACCTCCTCTTCCTCGAGGTCGTCGTCGAGCGAACGACCGGTGTAGGTCATGAATGCCGCCTCGAGCGTCGCCGGCTGGTCGTGGCGCTCGGCCACCAGCCGCTTCAGCCCGTCGGGCGTCGACGCGGCGACGACGCGCCCGTCGTTGAGGATCGAGATCCGGTCGCACAGGCGCTCGGCCTCGGCCAGGTCGTGGGTGGTCAGGACGATCGTCGCGTCGTGGGTCACGCGGAGCTCCTCGATGAAGCCCTGGACCTCGAGCTTCGAGCGTGGATCGAGACCGGTCGTCGGCTCGTCGAGCAGGAGGAGGGTCGGCGAGGTGAGCAGCGCTCGCGCGATGGCGACCTTCTGCTGCATCCCCCGACTCATCTGCTCGATGGGCCGGCCGACCCGCTTCTCGCCGATGCCCAGCCTGGCCAGGATCGCCATCGCCTCGCGTCGCCCGGTCGCGGCATCGAGGCCGTAGAGCCGGGCGGCGAAGCTCAGGTTCTCGAGCGGGCTGAGCTTCTTGAAGAAGGCGGCGTCGACGCTCACCCGGTTGATCAGCCGCTTGACCGCGAGCTCGTCCCGCTCGATGTCGAGGCCGAAGACCTCGACCCGACCCTCGTCGAGGGTGAGCAAGCCGCAGATGAGCCGGATGAGGGTGGACTTGCCCGATCCGTTGGCGCCGAGGATCCCGTGGATCTCGCCACGCTCGAGGCGGAGCGAGACGTCATCCACGGCGACCACGGGCTGGCGCCCGCGACCGACGGCGAACCGCTTCGTCACCCGGTCGACCAGGAGAGCCGGGACGACCGGGGCCGGGGCGGACGCGCGCACGTCGCTGACGACGGCCGGTCGCTCGGATGACACGACGGCCCGTCGGACCTTCTTCAGTTGTGGCGTCGTGGTCGTGGTCACGGTGGTGGCTCCTGACGGACGGATGGACGGGATGGGGAACGGGTCCTGGAGCTCGCGGCCGACAAACGAAGAGCCGCGGGTCCCTTCAGGCGACGACGTCGTCGCGGGGCCTCGCGGCTCATGGTCCATGCCCGAAACGGGACATGAAAAAAGCCGTGGGGCCCGATCCGGCCCACGGCTCGTGGTTCTCGTCTTCGGCGGCTCAGCCGCCTTGGGTCACCTCGAGATGGGCGCAGATCTCCCGCAAACGCCAGCCCCTGCGGGCGGCGTCATGCGTCGGATGAAGAGGTCGTTCCGCATATTGGTTCGACTCCTTCCCATCGAATGCGACCAGGCGCTCAGCGAGCGCCGGGGGATGGTACGCCCGTCCGGAGACGAGTGTCAACCCTTGATACGCCCGGGCGGGTGGAGAGTGGTCCGAGAGCGGTCGCCGGCGACCGTGAGGAACGTTCCGTCGACGAGAGGCGGGTCGTACTCCGGACCGGTCGGGCAGTCCGTGCGGCCGGTCCGCTCGGCTAGGGTGTCGGCTCCGGCGTGGGGTCTGGCGTCGGATCGGGCGTCGGATCGGGAGTCGGGTCCGGAGTCGGGTCCGGAGTCGGGTCCGGCGTGGCCGTGGGCCTGGTCGTCGGTTGCGGGGTCAGGGTCACCCCGCCGCTCGCGCCGGGCCCGCGACCACCACCGCCACCAGTTCCGCCACCACCGCCGCCGCTGCCGCCACTACCACCCCCACCGGTCGCGCCACCACTGCCCCCGCCACCGCCGGTCGCGCCACCACCACCGCCGCCGCTGCCGCCGACCGCGGGCGGATGCCCGGTATGTCCGGGTCGCCCGTCGGGAGTCGGAGGCGGGTTCGTCCGTTCGGCGCCGGTCGCATCAGGCGTGCCCCAGCTCGGATCGTCGGCCGGGTCGGCGATGACCGGCGCGTTGGTGACGGGATCGTGGACAGAGACCGCCCCACCCTGGAAGCTCACCGCCCGGACCCCGACGACCATCGCCAGGACCGTGACGATGACCAGCGCCAGGCGGAGTGCCTTGCCCGCGCCGCGCCGCGCCATCCGCTGGGCCGTCGGGACCGACGCAGCCCGGGTTGGCGTGGTGGCGCTGACCGCGGCGACGGCCGGCTTGGCCCGTTCCCGGGGCACGCGTTCCGGCCGGGGAGCGGTGGCGGGCGTCATCGCCGGCCAGCTCGGGGCCGGCCCGGGACCGGGGCTGCGCACGGTCGCCGCCGGCGTGATCGCCACGGGCCCGGTCGGGGCAAGCTGGAACGGTCGGCAGGCCAGGCAGGCCCCGACGACCTGGTTCCAGCAGTTGGAGCAGCACGAGCTGGAGCAGACGGGGCAGACGTTGAACCGGCTCGCCCCCGCCGACCCCAGCCGGTCGCGGTCGAGTCCGCACTTCTCGCAGAACGCGCTGCCGTCGTCCAACCCGAACCGACCCCTCGCGATCGCCGGCCGGACTCGCGCCGTGCCGTGATCGGACGATAGTCGTGCCCGACGACCGGGCCACGCATCCGGTCGTACCGTCGAGGTCCCACGGACGTCCCGTTTCGGTGACTCGGGGCACCGGCCGCGCGCAGTTGACGCCTGAACGGGTGCCGCGTACGGTGGGCCGGCGGTCGGCACGGATGCACAGGAGGCTCGCCCTGGATCGCGATCGGATCGTCGACCGCCAGCCCGATACGATCGCTCCGCCGGAAGCGGATCGGAGCCCGACGATCGTCGACGTCGTCCGGGCCGGCGTCCTCGATGCCGAGCTCGGGGGTCTCGTCTGGCTCCTGGCCGACGGGGGCGTCCCGCTCATGGTGGCGGGACCCGGAGAGACGGCCGACGCCATCGGGGCCCGGACGGCGGTCCTCGACGCCCTCCTCGACCTCGTCCCGTCCACGCGGACGCGCCGGGTCCTCGCCGGGGAGACGGAGGCGTTCGCCTGGCTCGGTGGGGCCGAGGGCCTGGGCTGGCACCGGGATGTCCCCGCGGCGGCCGAGCCGGACGAGCCGGCCTCGACGGTGATCCTCGCCGGCGAGATCGGGACCGGCCCCCCCGCGGACACGACCGGGGACCGGGCCAGGCTGGTCGTCCGTGCACTCGGACGCGGCTTCGGGCTGGCCGCCACGGCCCGCGCGGCCCGCCTCGAGGATCTGCTCGACCTCCTCCGTCACCGGCCGATCGCCCTGACCGACGACGAGCTGTCGAACCTGGGCGTCGTCCTCATCCTGGCCGACGGTCCGGTCGACGGTCGGGGGCACCCCGGACCCGCCCCGGGTCTCCGGCGGGTCGTCGCCGCCCATTACCTCCGCCCGCTGGCCCGCGACGCCCATGGTCACCCGCAGCGGCTTCCGCCGGCCGTCCTCGCGACATGGGACGAGCGGATCGCGCGGTTCGAGCACTTCTCGTGGGGGATCGCGGCCGAGCTCGCCGGGCGGGTCGGACGGCGAACCGGTGACTTCGAGCGCGAGCGCGAGCGACGGTCGGCGACGCTGGCGGCGCTGGCTGCGGAGACGGACCGGCCCCGGCCGGATCGCGCCGCCGTCCAGGTCGCGCTCGAACGGGCTCGCTTCGTCGATGAGCTCGCTGGAGGTGGGCGGGCGCACTGATCGAGGGGTGGCCGATGCCGTATCCTCGGGCTGCGGCGGCCGGTCACGACGTCCCCAGCGACGGCCCGGCCCGACCCGAGGAGAGACGCAGCGATGCCCCAGCTGGTCCCGTGGCTGATCTTCCTCCACGTCCTGACGGCCATCGTGGCCTTCGGGCCGACGTTCGCGTTCTCGGTCTACGGGGCGCAGTCCGGGAAAGAGCCGCAGCACGCCAACTTCATGGCCCGGGCGAACCTGAGGGTCAGCGACCGGGTCGTCCTGCCGCTGGCCCTGACGATGCCGGTGACCGGCCTGCTCATGGTCTGGGCCGCCGGGATCGACCTGACCAAGGCCCGGTGGCTGGCCCTGGCGATCGTCCTGTACGTGATCGCCCTGTCGTTCTCGTGGTTCATCCAGCGGCCGGCCACGATGCGGCTCGTCGAGCTGACCTCGGCCCCGCCGCCGCCCGGAGCCTCCGGCCCGCCGCCGGAGCTGACGACCACCGTCCGGCGGATCCAGCGCGGCGGGATGTTCACCGGTCTCCTCATCATCCTGATCGTGGCGCTCATGGTCGTGAAGCCGGCCTTCTGAGCCCGGCGTCCTTCGGAGCGGTACCATCGATGCGGCGTCCACCGCCGCCCGCTCCGGAGTCCTCCGATGCCGACCGTCGCCACTTCCGTCACCCAGCTCCTCGACCTGCTCGCCGGGGTCGCCCGCCTCGACGGTGAGCGTCTGGCCATCGATGACGTCGCGGTGTTCCGCGATCGCACCATTCGCGACCTGGCCTGGACCTCGGCGTTCTCGGACGACGACCCGACGGTCGACGTCGCCCGCTGGCTGATCTGGGAGGCGAGCCAGCAGCTCGACGCCCGCTCGGCCAGCATCCACGACCTGTACATGGCCCGTGGGCGCGCCGAGGTCCACGGCTTCACCGTCCCGGCGATCAACCTCCGGGCGCAGACGTTCGACATGGCCCGGACGGTCTTCGAGACGGCGTTGGCCGCCGACGTCGGCGCGGTAATTCTCGAGCTCGCCCGGAGCGAGCAGACATACACCTGGCAGCGCCCCGCCGAGTACATCGCCAGCGTCCTCGCCGGAGCGATCGCGGCCGGCTGGAGCGGGCCGGTCTTCGTCCAGGGGGACCATTACCAGTTCAACGCCGCGAAGTACAAGGCCGACCCGGAGAAGATGACCGAGGAGATCCGGGGGGCCTGCCGCCAGGCGCTGGCCGTTGGCTACCGCAACATCGACATCGACAGCTCGACCCTCGTCGACCTGTCCCAGCCGAACGTGGACCTCGAGCAGAGCGACAACTACCACCGGGCCGCCGAGCTGACCGCCCTGATCCGCGAGCTGGAGCCCTCGGGGGTCACGGTCAGCGTCGGCGGCGAGATCGGGGAGGTCGGCAAGCAGAACTCGACCGAGCCCGAGCTGCGGGCGTACCTCGACGGCTACCGGCGCGAGCTCGAGGGCCGCCGGCCCGGCGCCATCGGGATCAGCAAGGTCAGCATCCAGACCGGCACGAGCCACGGCGGAGTGCCCCTGCCCGACGGCTCCATCGCGGCGGTCAAGCTCGACTTCGACGTCATCCGCCGCCTCGGCGAGGTCGCCCGGAGCTACGGCCTGGCGGGCTGCGTCCAGCACGGGGCGAGCACGCTCCCGGACGAGCTCTTCCACCACTTCCCGGCGGTCGAGGCGGCCGAGATCCACCTCGCGACCGGCTTCCAGAACGTGCTCTATGAGCATCCAGCGTTCCCGGCCGAGCTCCACCGGGCGATCCACGCCTGGTGCTTCGAGAATGCCCTCGACGAGCGCAAGCCGGACCAGACCGACGAGCAGTTCGTGTACTCGACCCAGAAGAAGGCGATCGGGCCGTTCAAGCGCGAGCTGTGGGACCTCCCGACCAGGGACGAGATCCTGGCGGCCCAGCGGCGCAAGATCGCGTTTCTGTTCTCCGAGCTTCAGGTGACCGGCTCGGCGGCCATGATCGAGCGCTACATCCGCCCGATCGAGGAGCACCGACCGCGGCCCGAGGCGCTCGCAGCCGTCGTCGCCGGCTGACACGGATCGCCTGGCCCGGGGCGGGTCACCCGGATCGCGTCCCAGGGTGGTATGAGCGTGGCTCATGGCGACTCGCCGGACCACGCTCGATCTCCGCTCGACCGGCTCGAGTCAGCCCGCAACCGAGCTCAAGATCGAGCGGCGCCATGACTGCCGGTCATGGCGAGCGATCATGGCGTGGGATCAGGGCCGGAGGCGGTAGAGGCGGAAGGCCTCGTGGTCGATGGGCAGGACCTCGAACCGATCGAAGCCCGCCTCGCGGCCATAGCGCTCGACGGTCGCCGGGCGCATGACCGTGCCCGTCCCGGTCGAGCCGGGCTCGGACAACCCGGCCGGCAGGCAGCACAGGACGCTCCAGCCGTAGTGCGTCCGCTCCGACGGATCGCCGATCGCCCCGAATGCCTCGGCCGTCCGCTCGTCGATGACCACGACGCTGCCGTCCGGACCGAGCATGTCGCGGACGGTGCGGAGCGCCTCGACCGGATGGGCCATGTCGTGGAGTCCCTCGAGGATGATGACCGCCGCGTAGTCGCCGGCCAGGAGCGGATCGGCGGCATCGGCAAGGTGGAACCGGACGCGGTCGGCGACGTCCGACCCGAACCGGGCGAGGTTCTCGCGGGCGAGCTCGACCGAGGCGGCGTCGATGTCGTAGCCGTCGACCCGGACATTCGGATAGGCCCGGGCGATCGCCTGGGTCGACCAGCCGGCGCCGCAGGCCACGTCGGCGATCCGGGCCGGCGGATCGGCGCGCAGGCGGGCGTCGAGGTCGCCGATCGCCGGGAGCCAGACCGGTCCGAGGAGCTGGTCGCAGACCGGTCGGTTGAGGTCCGCCTGGCCCTCGCGGGCATCGCGGCCGTAGGCGGACCAGGGCACGCCCTCACCGGTCCGGAACGACTCGAGCACCGGCTGGAGGGTCCGCCCGACCGAGGCGATCATCCGCCCGAGCGGGGCGAGATAGGTGAGGCTCGCCCGGTCGAGGAGGACCTCGGCGTGACCGGGCGACAGCCGGAACCGGCGCTCGTCGGGCGATCCGTCGGCGGCCACGTCCAGGATCCCGGTGATCGCCTGCTGCTCGAGCCACTCGCGCACCTGGCGCGGGTCGGTTGCGGTCCGGCCGGCCAGCTCGCCGGCGCTGAGCGGCCCGTGCTCGGCCAGCTCGTGGTAGAGGCCGAGCCGCTCGCCGAGGTAGACCGAGTACAGGTCGAGGACGGCAGCGGTCGCCTCGCCCAGCCGGCCCGCCAGGGCGTCGCGCCGTTCGAGCTCGACGGCCGACAGCTCGTCCTGGATCGCCATCCCATCGTCCCTCCGGCGGACGGCGGCCTGGGAATCGGCTGCGGGCGTCCGCGCCGGAACGATACCCGAGCGACCGCACCGACCCAAAGGCCCAACGCTGCGAGTTGCGTCGAGGACGCCCTCGGCGGAGCGCGAAATTCGTCGTTGACGGCGCGACCCACGGTGCTATTCTCCGGCCCAAGCTCGACCCGGTGAGGGAGTCGGATCGAGCCTCGGCTGTGCCCTCGCGTCTTCTTCTCAGAGGTCAGTCTCGCCCGCGGCGTCCCCGGTCGCGGCGCGGTGGTGGAGGAGGTCGTCGTGGCGGGTCCTGTCCATGCCTCGGACCAGGCGGCGCGAGACGACGCGCACCTGCAGTCGCTGGGCATCAAGCCGGAGCTGAGGCGGACCCTCGGCTTCCTGTCGAACTTCGCGATCGCGTTCGCCTTCATCAGCGTCTCGACCGGCTCGTTCGGCAACTTCGGCGGCGGGATCGCGCTCGGCGGTCCGGCGATGTTCTGGACCTGGTTCGTCATCTGCGGCGGCCAGTTCCTCGTCGCCCTCGTGTTCGCCGAGCTGGCCAGCCACTTACCCGGTCGCCGGCTCCGTCTACCAATGGTCGAAGCGACTGTCGAACCGGACGCTCGGCTGGTTCACCGGCTGGTTCTACTTCTGGGCCCAGGTCGTCACCGTCAGTGCGGTCGCCGTCATCGTCGCCTTCGTCGTCGAGCAGTCTCGCGGCCGCACTGGTGCTGCACGACGGATGCGGCGACGTTCCTCGACTCGCCGTCCCCTGGCGGCTTCACCTCGATGTTCATCGTTCGTCGCGATCGGCGACCCTGGTCGATCACGACGATCATCAACGCCTACGGCGTCCGGCTCCTGTCGATCCTCAACAACATCGGCGTGGCGACCGAGATCCTCGGGATGCTCGTGTTCGCGTCTCGTCCTGCTGTTCTTCGCCAACGTCCAGCCGCGTCGCGTCCTGACCTACTTCGACGGCGCCGAGGCCGCCCAGAACGGCAACATCCCGGCCACGTTCGCTGCTCGGCATGTTCATGGCCGTGTTCATCGTCTACGGCTTCGATACGGCCGGGACGTATCGGCGAGGAGACCGCTCGACGCCGGCCGACAGGCGCCCCGAGGCGTCCTGTCGTCGATCCTCGATCTCGGTCGCTCGTCGGCGCTGATCTTCATCCCCGCGGTGATCCTCGCCGTCGCCGGACATCAGCGCGCGATGGACGAGGGCGCTGGCCGGCGGCTTCCCGATCGGGACGACATCACCGGTGCCTTCAACCAGGAGATCACCTGTCGGGATCACCTTCGGCGAGCATCTACCTCGTCGTCATCCTCGCCTCGGTGTTCGTGTGCACCATGGCCATCCAGGGCGCCGCGACGCGGCTGATGTTCTCGATGGGCCGTGACCGGCACCTGCCCGCTCGGGCGGTGTCTGGGCCACGTGAGCCCGCGGTTCCGGACCCCCGCCAATGCGCGGTCACGGTCGGCGTGATCGCGGCGCTGCCGATCCTGGTCGTCGGGCCCGTCCCGGCGATCTCGCTCTCGATCGCCGCGACCGGCCTGATCTACGTCAGCTACTTCCTGTGCAACGCGGGCGTCATGGGGGCCCGACGAAGGGGTTGGCCGCACAAGCCGGCCTGGTTCAGCCTCGGTCGCTGGGGCACGCTCATCAACATCCTCGCCCTGCTCTGGGGTGGGCTGATGATCATCAACATCGCCCTCTGGACACGACACGGCCCTGTTCGGCGACTTCGGGGCGACCGACGGCGCGCCTTACTGGAACCCGTTCATCAACACCTTCATCAAGCCGTTCGGCCAGGAGATCGCCGGCTGCCGGCCTGGCCGCTCTTCGAGACGCTCGTCGGGACTGATCCTCGTCGTTCGGCGTCGATCTACTACCTCGCGGTCGGTCCGCGGGCCGGCCCGCGACGTCGAGTGGCCGACATCGTCACCGGTGAGGCGGTGATCGGCTAGCCCGGACCCGGCAGTGCGAGACGGCGCGGTGAGCGATCGCCGCGCCGTCGGCGTGTCCGGACGCCGGACGGTGATCCGGCGATGAGCGGGGGTCCGACGGGGACCGGTCCCGAGCCACGGCGAGCTCCATGACGAGCTCGTCGCGGCGCTCGGCCGCGTGCCCGGACCTGGCCGGCCTCGAGCTGACCCTGACCCCGCTGTCGGGCGGGATCACGAACCGGAACTTCCTCGTCGCCGTCCCCGGCACGGCCGACCGCTGGGTCCTCCGGCTGGCCGGCAACGACACCCACCTGCTCGGGATCAGCCGCGAGGTCGAGCTGGCGGCGACCGTGGCGGCAGCCGGGGTCGGGGTCGGTCCCGAGGTCACCGCGTTCATCCGGCCCGAGGGCTACCTCGTCACCCGGTTCATCGAGGGAGTGGCCGTCTCGGACGAGGCCGTCCATCGACCCGAGACGATCCGCCGCGTGGCCGACTCGATCCGGCGCGTCCACGAGGGGCCGGCGATCCCGGGTCTGTTCATCCCGCTCCGGATCGTCGAGGCCTATCGCGCGCTGGCCGTTGCCCGGGGCGTGCCGATCCCCGTCGAGTACGACCTCAGCCGGGCGATCGGCCGGCGGATCGAGCTGGCCTTGCTGGCCAACCCGGTCGAGCTCCGCCCGTGCCACAACGACCTGCTCAACGCCAACTTCATCGACGATGGGTCGCGGATCCGGATCGTCGACTGGGAGTACGCCGGGATGGGCGACCCGTTCTTCGACCTCGGCAACTTCAGCATCAACCACGAGCTGACCCCCGACGAGGACCGTGAGCTGCTCGAGGCGTACGACGGTGGTCCCGCTCGCCCCGACCGGCTCGCCCGGATCCTGCTCATGCGGATCGTGTCGGACTTCCGCGAGGCGATGTGGGGCGTCCTCCAGCAGGGGATCAGCACCCTCGACGTCGACTTCGTCGCCTACGCGGATGAGCACTTCCAGCGCCTGCTGGGGGGCGCCGCGAGGCCCGCCTTCGAGCGGGCCCTCCGCGAGGCTTCCGGCGAGTAGGCTCGTCAGCCGTTGACCGGCCGTTCACCGCCCGACCAACGCTCGTTGACGGGGGGCGTCGACAGCGGGGGTACGATGTCCGTCCGCCGCCGGCCCTCGCGTGGTATACGGCCGGCCCGGAACGCGGGGGATCCGTCTCGATGTCATCGTCACCAGGGCTCCTCCGGCGCGGTCTCGGCGCCCTCGGCGTCCTGCTCATCGTCGCCAGCGCGGTTGGGCTGCTGGCGGGCGGATTCCTGCTCGGCCAGCGCCTCGAGCGACGAGCGGACGCCGGCGCGCCTGCGCCGTCGTCTGGGATCGCTGCGACGGGTCCGGCTGCGGGCGCGAGCGACGCGCCGATCACCTCCGGTCCGACCGCGCGGCTGCTCGGGGCGGGCGACATCGCCAGCTGCCAAACGGTCCAGGACGAGCGGACCGCCGCGCTGGTGCTGTCGATCCCGGGGATCGTCTTCACGGCGGGCGACAACGCCTACAACCGCGGGACGACCGCCGAGTTCCGGAGGTGCTACGACCCAAGCTGGGGGCAATTCCGCAGCCGGACCCGGCCGGCCGCCGGCAACCATGACGTCCTCACGAAGAGCGGCGCTCCGTACTACGCCTACTTCGGCGAGGCGGCGGGGACCGCCCCCGACGGCTGGTACTCCTACGACGCCGGGACGTGGCACGTGGTCGTCCTCAACTCGAACTGCACCCCGGCCGGCGGGTGCGGCGAGGGCTCGCGCCAGCTCGACTGGCTGAAGACGGACCTGGCCGCCCATCCCGCCGCCTGCACCGTCGCGATCTGGCATCACCCACGGTTCAGCTCGGGCGAGCACGGCGACGACCTCCGGTCCGCCGACTTCTGGAATGTGCTCTACGCGGCCGGGGCCGAGCTCGTCCTCAACGGCCACGACCACGACTACGAGCGGTTCGCGCCACAGGATCCGGAGGGTCGGCTCGACCCGGCCCGCGGGATCCGCGAGTTCGTCGTCGGTACCGGGGGCGCGCCGCTCCGGCTGTTCAACCCGCCGGTGGCCAACTCCGAGCTCCGCGAGGCCAGGGCGTACGGCATCCTCGTCCTCGACCTGGCGCCGGGCGGCTACGACTGGCACTTCCTCAGCACGACCGGGCGAGCGTTCAGCGACAACGGGAGCGGCGTCTGCCACTAGGCGGTCGCCCGGCCGCCAGGCGCCACGCGCGACGCGGGCGCGGGGTCCACCACGAGTCGGTACGCTACGGCCGGGACGCCCCGTCGGGGCGGCGTGCGGAGTTCGCGACGGGATGGACCACGCACGGGCGGTGATCATCGGCGGCGGTGTCGGCGGGACGAGCGTCGCCTACCACCTCGCCGAGCTTGGCTGGACGGACGTCGTCCTCGTCGAGCGCGCCGAGCTGACGTCGGGCTCGACGTTCCACTCGGCCGGCCTCGTCGGCCAGCTCCGGTCGAGCGTGACCCTGACCAGGATGATGATGTACGGGGTCGAGCTCTACCGGCGACTCGCGGCCGAGACCGGCGTCGACCCGTCCTGGCACGAGGTCGGCTCGCTCCGCCTGGCCTCGACGCCGGAGCGGCTCGAGGAGCTCACCCGCCAGGCCGGCTGGGCGAAGACGTTCGGGCTGCCGCTCGAGCTCATCGGCCCGGGTGAGGCCGGCGCCCTCTTCCCGCTGATGTCGCTCGACGGCGTGCTCGGCGCCGTCCACCTGCCGACCGACGGCTGGCTCGACCCGTCGGGCCTCGCCCAGGCGCTCGCCGCCGGCGCCCGCCGGCGCGGGGTCCGGATCGAGACCGGGACCCGGGTGATCGCGATCGACGTGGCCGACGGCCGGGTGACCGGGGTCCGGGTCGTCAAGGACGGCGAGGAGCGGACGATCCGGGCCGAGGTCGTGGTCAACGCGGGCGGGCATGTTCGCCCCGGAGGTCGGCCGGCTCGCCGGGGTCGACATCCCGATCATCCCGATGGCCCACGAGTACCTGTTCACCGAGCGGATCGACGGCGTGACGCCGTCGCTGCCGACGATGCGCGACCCCGACAACCTGGTCTACTTCCGGGAGGAGGTCGGCGGGCTGTGCATGGGCGGCTACGAGCGCCACCCGGCACCGTGGGCCCTCGACGGGATCCCGCCCGACTTCAACGGCCGTCTCCTGGCACCCGACTGGCCGCGCTTCGAGGAGATCATGGACGGGGCCGTCCGCAGGGTCCCGGCGATCGGTGACGCCGGGATCAGCCGGATGATCAACGGACCCGAGGGGTTCACCCCGGACAACGAGTTCATCCTCGGCGAGAGCGCCGTCCGCGGGTTCTTCGTCGCGGCCGGGTTCTGCGCCCACGGAATCGCCGGCGCCGGGGGGATCGGGCGGCAGGTCGCGACCTGGATCGTCGACGGCGAGCCCGAGCTCGACCTCTGGAAGATGGACATCCGTCGCTTCGGCGCCCAGTACCGCAGCCAGGCCTACACCCTGGCCCGGACCGTCGAGGTCTACGCGACCTACTACGACATCCACTACCCGAACGAGGAGCGGCAGGCCGGTCGGCCGCTCCGCCTGGCCCCGACCTATCCTCGCCTCGTCGAGCTCGGAGCGGCGTTCGGCGAGAAGTCCGGCTGGGAGCGCCCGAACTGGTTCGAGGCCAACGCGGCCGCTGGCGACGAAGGCCTCCGGCCGCGCGGCTGGGCCGGCCGTCACTGGTCGCCGGCGATCGGCGCGGAGGCGGTGGCGACGCGGACCGCGGCCGGGCTGTTCGACGAATCGAGCTTCAGCAAGATCGAGGTCGCGGGACCGGGGGCGACCGGGTTCCTCCAGCGCCTGTGCGCGAACGACGTCGACCGCCCGGTCGGGACGATCGTCTACACCCAGATGCTCAACCGGCGCGGCCGGATCGAGTGCGACTTCACGGTGACCCGGCTGGCCGCCGAGCGCTACCTGATCGTGACCGGGACCGCGTTCGGCAACCACGACCTCGGCTGGATCCGGAAGAACCTCGACGACCTCCGGTCCGAGGTCGGCCCCGTCCTGGTCGAGGACCGGACGAGCGGGATGGCCTGCCTCGGCCTGTGGGGCCCGCGCGCTCGCGACATCCTCGCCGCCTGCACCCGCGACGATGTCTCCGACGAGGCCTTCCCGTACCTGGCCGCCCGCCGGATCACGGTCGGGAGCGTCCCGCTCCTGGCGCTCCGGGTGACCTACGTCGGCGAGCTCGGCTGGGAGCTCTACCCGCCGACGGAGTACGGCCTCGCCCTGTGGGACACGCTGTGGGCCGCCGGGCGCGAGCACGGCCTCGTGGCCGCCGGGTACCGGGCGATCGACGCACTCCGCCTCGAGAAGGGCTACCGGGTCTGGTCGAGCGACATCACGCCCGACGAGACGCCCTACGAAGCCGGGCTGGGCTTCGCCGTCCGGCTCGACAAGGAAGTCGACTTCATCGGCCGCGAGGCGCTCCGGGCGGCCCGTGCCGCGGGTCCGAACCGACGGCTGCGCTGCCTCGTCCTCGACGACCCGCGCTCGATCGCCCTCGGCAACGAGCCGGTCCGGATCGACCGCGCAATCGTCGGCCGGGTCACGAGCGGTGGCTACGGCTTCGCGGTCGAGCGCTCGATCGCCTACGCCTACCTGCCACCGGACCGGGCCGAGGTCGGGACGCGCGGCGAGGTCGAGGTCTTCGGGCAGTGGGTCGGCTTCGAGGTCGCGGCCGAGCCGCTCTACGACCCGCGCGGTGAGAGGATCCGCTCATGAACGAGGGAGGCGCCGGCCGCCCCGGCTCGCCGGGCGACGGGAACGGATCGAACGAGCTCCCGGCATGGGAGCCGGGGACGCCGGTCGAGGCGGCCTTCGGGCCGGCCTGGAGCGCGAGCTGGGCGCGCGCCTCGGCCGACGAGCTCGAGTACTGGCTCGCCTTCGCCCAGGCCGCCTGCGACGCCGCGGACGAGGTCGCCCTGCGCAGCTTCCGGCGCGACGTCGAGGTCATGACCAAGCCCGACCGGACCTTCGTGACCGCCGCCGACCAGGCGATCGAGCGCGGGATCCGGGAGCGGATCGCGGCGGCGTTCCCCGATCACGGGCTGGTCGGCGAGGAGTACGGGAGCGAGGGAGCAGGGGCCCGGCTGCGCTGGTACATCGACCCGATCGACGGGACCCACAACTTCATCCGGGGGATCCCGCTGTTCGGGACCCTCCTCGCCCTCGAGGTCGATGGTCAGCTCCAGCTCGGGGTCGTGTCGGCGCCTGCGCTCCGCGAGCGCTGGTACGCCCGGCGGGGCGGGGGAGCGTGGGCCGTCGGGGCGGCCGGGATGGAAGGGCCCCGGGCGATCCACGTCTCCCGGGTCGCCAGTCTCGCCGACGCCCAGGTCCTGTACGGCTCGGGCCACGACATCGAGGCGTCCGGCCGGGCGCCCGGATTCCGCGACCTGCTCGGGTCGGTCTGGCGCGAGCGCGGCTTCGGCGACTTCTGGGGCTACGCGCTGCTGGCCGAGGGCGCCGCCGAGGCGATGGTCGAGGTCGACCTGTCGAGCTGGGACATGGCCGCACCGCTCGTCCTCATCGAGGAGGCCGGCGGCCGGGTGACCGACTTCGAGGGCCGCCGCCTGATCGACTCGGGGACGCTGCTCGCCTCGAACGGCCTGCTCCACGACGAAGTCCTCGGCCGGCTCAAGGGCTGACCTGCCCGCTCGGGGTCGCGGGCGGCCCGCCCTCCCGGACGGCCTCCGCGGTCAGGCGCCCGCGGCGGCCAGGCTCTCGTCGATGATCCCGAGGGCGAGCTCGACCTCGTCGGGGGTCGTCACGAGCGGCGGGATGATCCGGACGACGTTGGCGTACGTCCCCGCCGAGAGCACGATCAGCCGGCGCTCGAGCGCCTCGGCCAGGACCCGCTTCGTGAGCTCGGGGTCGGGCACCCGGCCGTCGCCCTCGCCGGGCTTGACGAACTCGAGGGCGAGCATCAGCCCGAGGCCCCGGGCGTCGCCAATCGAGCGGTACCTCGTCGCCAGGCGGCGCAACCCGGCCAGGAACTGCTCGCCACGGGCCGCGGCGTTGGCCACGAGGCCCTCGTCCTGGATCACGTCGAGGGTCGCGTTCGCTGCGGCGCAGCTGACGACGTTCCCGCCGTAGGTCCCACCGTGGGTCCCCGGCTTCCAACGGTCGACGAGCTCGCGCCGGGCGATGATGCCCGACAGCGGGAGACCCGAGGCGATGCCCTTGGCGATCGTCACGATGTCGGGCTCGACGCCCCAGTGCTCGACCGCGAACAGCCGGCCGGTCCGGCCGAAGCCGGTCTGGACCTCGTCGGCGACGAGCAGGATCCCGTGCTGCCGGGTGATCTCGCGCAGCCGGGGCAGGAAGCCGGGCGGCGGAACGACGTAGCCGCCCTCGCCGAGGACGGGCTCGACGATGATCGCCGCCACCTGCTCCGGGTAGATGAACTGGTGGAACGTGAGGTCCAGCTCGGCCTCCCAGTCGCAGGTGCAGGCGTCGATCGGGTGGGCGCCCCCGGCGGCCCGGTAGCAGTACGGGAACGGCGTGTGGTAGACGGACCCGGGCAGCGGCTCGAAGGCCGCCCGGTAGACGTCCTTGGCGGTCGTGAGCGCCATCGTCTGGGCGGTCCGCCCATGGAAGCCTCCGCGGAACGCGATGATCGCCGGCCGACCGGTCGCGACCCGGGCGAGCTTGACGGCCGCCTCGACCGCCTCGGCGCCGCTGTTCGACAGGAACGCCCCCCAGCCCTCGCCCGGCAGGACGTGGCTGAGTCGCTCATAGAGCCGCAGCCCGGGCTCGTGGTAGACGATGTTCTGCTGGCCGTGGAGCAGCTTCTGGGCCTGGGCCGCGACGGCCGCGGCGACCCGCGGATGGGCGTGGCCCGTGTTCGTCACCCCGATCCCGGATGAGTAGTCCAGGTAGCGTTGTCCGTCGGTCGTGATCAGCCAGGACCCCTCGCCGCGCTCGACGGTCAGGTTCGTGATCCTGCTCCAGACGGCCGGGACGACCGATCGGTCGGGCAGCGATCCTGGCCCGACGGCGTCTTCGCTGGAGTCGGTCGTGGCGGCATCGGTCGGGGTCGGGCGCGCGTGGATCATCCTGGCGGACTCCTTGGGACGGCTCTGACTCGGTCGGGTCGTCGGTCAGCGACCGGCGGATGAGCGGCGCTGGAGGAGGACCGAGATGACCACCAGGCCGACCGCGCTCAGAAAGATCATCGACCCGATGACGTTGGCCTGGACGGGTACGCCGGTCTTCTGGGCGCCGTAGATCCAGAGTGGGAAGGTGGTCGCCTGGCCGGCGGTGAAGTTGGTGACCACGAAGTCGTCGATCGACAGGCTGAACGCGAGCAGCGCGGCGGCCAGGATGCCCGGCAGGATGAGCGGGAAGGTCACCTTCCAGAAGACGGTCCACTCGTTCGCGTACAGGTCGAGGCCGGCCTCCTCGAGGTTCCGCGGGAAGCCCTCGACGCGCGCCTTCACGGTCACGACGACGAAGCTGATGTTGAACATGATGTGGGCGATCAGGACGGTGTGGAGCCCGAGCGGGTAGAACGTGCCCTCCGGGATGAACGCGTACTGGTTCGTCGCGATGAACAGGGTCAGGAGCGACGAGCCGAGGACGATCTCCGGCGTGGACATCGGCAGGAAGATGAGCAGGTTCGTGGCGCTCCGGCCGCGGAACCGGTGACGGACGAGGGCGAGCGCGATGAGCGTCCCCAGGATCGTCGCGAAGATCGTGGCCAGGAAGGCCACGATGAGGCTGTTGAGGACCGCCGCACCCAGCCCGGGTGGGGCGAGCGGGTTCTGCCAGGCCGACAGCGAGAACTGGTGCCAGACGAGGTTGAACTTGCCGACCGGGTCGTTGAAGCTGAACAGGATCATGACCGCGACCGGCAGCATCAGGTACAGGACGGCCATCACGGCATAGATCGGCAGGAGCCAGCGATCGAACACCCGGGCGATCCGCTGGCTGAGCGGCCGGGGCGCTGCCTGGACCGCCGGGATCGCGGTGCCCATCAGACCGCCCCTCCGGTCAGGTCCTCGGTGCCGAGGGCCCGGGCGTAGATGAAGACCGCCCCGAGGATCATCGCCATGAGGGTGAACGACAGGGCCGACGCGGTCGGGATGTCGTTGACCTTCAGGAAGCGGGACTGGATCACGTTACCGATCATCTGCGCCGTCGGCGTGCCGAGCAGCTCGGCGTTGACGTAGTCGCCGACGGCCGGGATGAAGGTCAGGAGCGAGCCCGCGAACACGCCGGGCAGCGACAGGGGCAGGATCACCCACAGGAACGACTGGGAGACGAACAGCGTCCCGACCAACCCGCCGACGACCCCGCCGAGGATCACGCCTGCCGGCACCGACCATTCGAAGATCCAGGTCAGGACGCCGACCAGGCCGGCCCCGACCAGGACCCCCACGATCGTCCCGCCCGGCCGCCATGGGCCGGCGTAGAGATCCTCCGCCGCCTCGACGAGCCGCCGGTCGATCTTCTCCAGGGCGACATAGAGGGGCAGGGTCATGAACGGCAGGAAGTTGTAGGTGATCCCGGCCACGACCGCCGCCGGGGTGGCCAGCAGGCGGAAGTCCTCGGGGACCACGCCGAGGCTCTTGAGCACGCCGACGATCATCCCGTTGTCGGACAGGATGATCTTCCAGGACAGCGTTCGGAGGAGGAAGCTGGTGAAGAACGGGGCGATGACCAGGAACAGCATCAGGTTTCGGTAGCGCCCCGCCCGGAAGGCGATCGCGTAGGCGAGCGGGAAGGCGATCAGGAAGGCGATGATCGTCGCGGCCAGGCCGTACGCCAGCGATCGGATGAACTGGTCGGAGTAGCGGGTCAGGCTGTCGGTGTAGTTCGACACCTGGAACGTGAACGTGAAGCCGGTCTCGATCGTCCCGACCGACAGCGAGGCGAGGAACATCTGGAACGCCGGGAAGGCGTAGAAGATCGCCAGCCAGATGAGGCCCGGGGCGAGCAGGAGGTAGGGCGCCCAGTGCCGATGGCGGAACGCCCACTCGCCCATCCGCGCGCCCCTCCTCCCCGTTCGTGCCGACGACGAAGCCGCTACAGCCCGATGACGGTGTTCCAGGCGTCGAGGTACTTCTTCTCGGTCGCCTCGTCGAGCCCCTTGAACACCTTGACCCGGGCGAGCACGTCGGCGGGCGGGAAGATCAACGGGTTGTTGGCGTTGTCCGGGTTGATCGCGAGAAGCGCCTCCTTGGCGCCCTTGACCGGGCAGACGTAGTTCACGAAGTCCTCGACCTGGGCCGCGATCCCCGGATCGTAGTAGAAGTCGATGAACGCCTCGGCCTGCTTCTTGTTCGGCGCGCCCTTCGGGATCATCATGTTGTCCGTCCAGAGCATGCCGCCTTCCTTGGCGACCGCGAACTTGAGCGTCTTCTTGTCGAGGGCGAGCTGGACGATGTCGCCCGACCAGGCCATCGACACGATGACGTCACCCGAGGCGAGGTCGGTCAGGTAGTCGTTGCCCTTGATCGTGCGGACCAGCTTGGAGTCGATCGCCTTCTTGATCTCGGCGAGCGACTTGTCGAACTGGTCGTCCGTGATCGTCGACGGATCGAAGCCGAGCCGGATCGCCGAGAGGCCGACCGCGTCGCGCATCTCGGAGAGGTAGTCGAGCTTGCCCTTGTACTTCGGGTCCCAGAAGTCATCAAGGCTGCTGAGCTCGCCGGTCTTCGCACTGTCGTAGCCGATCCCGGTCATCCCCGACTGCCATGGCGCGGTCATCTTGGCCCCCGGGTCGAACGTCCGGGCGAGGTAGGCGTCCTCGAGGTTCGTCGGGAAGTTCGTCATTCCCGACGTGTCGATCGTCTCGACCCAGCCCTGGCCGGATGAGTCGGGCGGCCATGAAGTCGGTCATCACGATGAGGTCCCAGGCCGGTCGGCTGGTTCTGGCTCAGCGGCCCCTGGAGGTCGGTCCCGTAGAACTCCTCGTTGTCGTTGACCGCCTCCTTGTAGTTGACCTCGATCCCGGTGGCCTGGGTGAACTGGTCGAGCGTCGGCGAGGGGAGGACGTACGCGTCGTCGTCGGTACCCGGCTGGCCGTCGGCGCCGGGGTCGACGGTGAGGTCGATGTAGGCGGTCCAGTTGGCGAAGTTGAGCTTGCCGCCGAGCTGGCCGGTCGACGCCGCCGGTGCCGAGGCGCCCGTGGACGGCGCCTCGGTCGGGGCGGCCGATTCGGCGGACGTTGGGCTGGCGACGCCGCCCCCGGCCGGTCGGCAGGCGGCGATGAACGCCCCGATCCCCACCAGGGCCGAGCCCTGGAGCAGGCGGCGCCGGCTGAGGGCGCCGGTCAGGGGGCTCGAATCGCGCTCGGACATGGATCTCCTCCGCGGGGCGTCCGGCCGACCGTTCGGCAGGTCAGGCCCCGTTCTCGGCCGGCCCACCGGCCGGCGGTTCGGTCTGGGTCGGGTCGGATGGCCCGGCTGGTTCGGTGCGCAGGACGAAGGTGTGCTCGGGTGCCCAGGTGAGGCGGACCTCCTCGCCCGGGGCCCACAGCTCGGACCGCGTGGCGCGTTCGACATTCTGCTCGTAAACCGTCAACCGTGCCCCACTCCGCGTCTCGACGATGTACGAGGTGCTCACCCCGAGATACGACGCGTCGCGGATCGTGCCGACCATGGTGTTGTAGCCCGGCTGGCCCTCCTCGCGGGCATCCTGCAGGCGGATCTTCTCGGGCCGCACGCCGGCATCCACGGCCGTCCCGTCCGGGGCGCCCGTGCGCGGCACCCTGACCCGGCTGTCGTCCGCCATCTTGATCACGGAGTAACTGTCGGCCCCGCCGTCGACCGTCCCGGGAAGCAGGTTGCTGACGCCCAGGAAGCCCGCGACGAAGCGGGTCGTCGGCCGCTCGTACAGGCTCGCCGGGTCGCCGAGCTGCTCGTAGCGGCCGCGGTTCATGACGGCGATCCGATCGGACATCGTCATCGCCTCCTCCTGGTCGTGGGTCACGTAGATGAACGTGATCCCGACCTCCTGCTGGATCCGCTTGAGCTCGACCTGCATCTGCTTGCGAAGCTTCAGGTCGAGCGCGCCGAGCGGCTCGTCGAGGAGGAGCACGGACGGCCGGTTGATGAGCGCCCGGGCGAGCGCCACCCGCTGGGCCTGGCCGCCGGAGATCTGGGTCGGCTTGCGGCGCTCGAAGCCGGGCAGCTCGACCAGCTTGAGCATGTCGGTGACGCGGGACTTGATCTCGTCGCCCTTGACCTTCCTGCGGCGCAGGCCGAAGGCGACGTTCTCCTCGATCGTCAGGTGGGGGAACAGCGCGTAGTTCTGGAAGACCGTGTTGACGTCGCGCTCGTAGGGCGGCAGCCAGGTGACGTCCTTGAGCGACGTCTGGCCGGTCGACGGATCGGTCGTGCGCAGCTCGATGAGCCCCGACGTCGGCTCCTCGAAGCCGCCGATCATCCGCAGCGTCGTCGTCTTCCCGCAGCCGGAGGGGCCCAGGAGCGAGAAGAACTCGCCGTCCTCGACCTCGAGGTCGATGTGGTCGACGGCGGTCGCCTCACCGAACTGCTTGACGACATCGACCAGCCGGACATCGACAGCGGGCACGGTCCTGCGAGCTCCTGGAGCGGAGGGATTCCGACCCCGACGCGACGGGGATGACCGGCGTCGACGGACCGACGCACCCGCGGGCACGCTCCCCACGTGCGGCAGGTGGCCGGATGGTAGGTCACGCTGGAAGGGGTGTCAACGTGTTCGCCGGCCTGCGGAGTTCGTCGGTCAGGTGCCGATTTCCGTGCGAATCTCGTCGAATCGCGTTGCTCAGGAATTGGCCCGCTCCGGATGGCCGGGCACTCGACGGTCGGTCGGCGGCGGGTCTGTCGGCCCGGCGCTAGGATAACGGCGCGCCGAGCGGCCGGATGGTCGTCCGTCCGCCGCGTCACGAGGGATACCGATCTCCATGCCGACCCTCACCGAAGGTGCCATCAACGACGCCCTGCGGACGGTCCAGGAGCCTGAGCTGGGCCGGGACATCGTCACCCTCGGGATGGTCAAGGACCTCGCGGTCCACGACGCGGCGGTCTCGCTCAAGATCGAGCTCACCACGCCGGCCTGCCCGCTGAAGGACGAGATCGAACGCAACACCCGCGAGGTGCTGACCGCGATCGGGGCCGAGTCGATCGACATCACCTGGGGGGCGATGGTCCGGCGAGCCAGCCCGGTCCAGCCCGAGGCGCTCCTGCCCGGGGTCAAGAACGTCATCGCGGTCGTGTCGGGCAAGGGTGGCGTGGGCAAGACCACCGTGAGCGTCAACCTGGCCGTCGCGCTGGCCCAGGCCGGGGCATCCGTCGGCCTGCTCGACGCCGACATCACCGGGCCGAACGTCCCGCTCATGATGGGCCTCGAGGGGCAGCCGGTCGCCACCCCGGACAACAAGATCAACCCGCTCGAGCGCCACGGGGTCAAGACGATCTCGATCCAGTTCTTCGTCCCCGAGGGCCAGCCGATCGTCTGGCGCGGCCCGCTCGTCGGCGGCGCGATCCAGCAGTTCCTGCGCGACGTCGAGTGGGGCGAGCTGGACTACCTCGTGATCGACCTGCCGCCCGGGACCTCCGACGCGCAGCTGACGCTCGCCCAGGCCGTCCCGATCAGCGGGGCGGTCCTCGTGACGACCCCGCAGGACGTCTCGCTCCTCGACGTGGCCAAGGCCCACGCGATGCTCCGCCGGATGAACGTGCCCGTCACCGGGATCGTGGAGAACATGGCCGGCTTCGTGTGCGCCCACTGTGGCGAGGTCACCGAGATCTTCGGGCGCGGTGGGGGCGAGCGCTTCGCCCGCGAGAACGGGATCGAGTTCCTCGGCTCGATCCCGCTCGACGTCACCGTCCGCCAGGGCGCCGACGTCGGGATCCCGGCCGTCGTCCAGCGCGAGCCCGGTCCGGCGGCGGCGGCGCTGACGATCCTGGCCAAGACGGTCGCCGCACGGATGAGCGTCGCGGCCGCCCGTGCGGAGGCGCCGGTCCTGTCGATCTCCTAGCGGTCGCCGACCGCGCGCCGCCCCGCGAACGGGATCGGGTCGGTCGACGACGTCGGGCCGCCGGCGGCCTCCACGTCCCCCCGTCCGGCGTTCACCCCGACGTCGATCGCGAGTCCGGGCCGGGCCAGCACGACCCGGTCGTCGAGTCCCGCCAGGCGGACGCCCATCGCCTCTCGGCGGGCCGACGGATAGTGGGTGATCAGGAGCTGCGCGGCCCGGGCGGCGCGGCCGTGGTCGAGGGCCTCCTCGAGGCTGAGGTGGCCGCGAGCCGCTTCGTCGTCCTCCGCGACGGAGCCGAGCGTCGCCTCGCAGATCATGAGGTCGGCCCCAGAGGCAAGCCCGGCCAGCTCGGGGTTCGGTCCCGTGTCGCCCGCATAGACGATCCGGGTGCCATCCGGCGCGCTCAGGGCGGTGCCCCAGGCGGGCACGTAGTGCCGTCCCGGCACGTACGCGACGTCGAGCTCGCCGATCCGGTCGACCGCCGAGGGGTCGTACTCGCGGACGTCGAACGCGTCGTCGAAGAAGCCGGGCCGCTCGCTGACGACGGCGGCCAGCTCGGCGAGGCGGGCCCGCCCGCCGGGTGGCAGCAGGACCGGGAGGCGGGGCTGCGAGCGGCTGCCCCACTCGAACCGGTAGCGCAGCGCGGACAGGTCGATGAAATGGTCCGCGTGCATGTGGCCGATGATCACGGCCGTCAGCCGGTCCGGCTCGATCAGGCGGACGAGCCGGCTGGCGACGCCCTGGCCGCAGTCGAGCAGGATGGCCGTCGACCTCGTCTCGACGAGCAGCCCGGAGGCGGGCGTGTCCGGCTGAGGTGCCGCGGGGCCGCAGCCGAGGACGGTCAGGCGCATGGTTGGGCGGAGGCGAACGGCCACGAGGCCCGGGACTGGCAGGTCACCGATCCAGTATCCACGCTCGACACGCTGGGCGGGCAACGGCGGACCGACCCGAAACCTGTCGGTCCGCCGACAGGCCGCCCATGTACCATCCCGCCATGGACGGGGCGGCGGCGGTCGAGGCGCTCGCGAAGGTCCAGCTGTTCGCCGGGCTCGATCGCGCCGTGCTCGAGCGACTGGCCGCCGGTTTGCGCACCCGGCGGTTCCGGCGCAACGAGGTCCTCTTCCACCAGGGCGACCCGGGCGATTCGCTGTTCATCGTGATGTCGGGCGCGGTGAAGATCCTCCTCCCGTCCGAGGAGGGCGACGAGGCGATCCTGGTGACGATGCGCCAGGGTGCGTTCTTCGGCGAGCTGGCCCTGCTCGACGGGGCGCCGCGCTCGGCGACCGCCGTCGCGCTCGAGCCGACCGAGACGCTCGTCCTGCCACGCGACCGGTTCCGCCAGCTCATCGACACCGAGCCGGCGACGCGCGACGCGCTCCTGGCGGCCCTGGCCGCCGAGCTGCGCCGCCTGACGGACCACGTCGAGGAGCTCCACTTCCTCGACATGACCGGCCGGATGGCGGCCCGGCTCCTGCGCCTCGCCCGGGGATCGGGCGTGCCCGGCCCGGACGGCACCATCCAGCTCGACGGGCCGTACACCCAGGGCGACCTCGCGTCGATGATCGGGGCGACGCGGCAGAGCGTGAACAAGCTGCTCGGCCAGTTCGTCGACGACGGCCTCATCCGGCTCGAGCGGGACGCGATCGTGATCGTGGACCTCGAGGGCCTCGAGCGGACCGCCCACCGCTAGTCGCCCATCGGGCATGACGACGGCCGCTCGCGGGCGCCGATCTAGGCCTCGCCGCGGAGCGTCTCGAGGAGCAGCGCCGCCCCGGCGATCGCCGACCGGGACCGCCCCAGCTCGCCCCCGAGGAAGACCATGCTCCGCCGCCGGGCGGTCCGGCTCGGGGTCGCGACGCCGACCGAGACCGCGGTGTCCTTGCCGCGGGCGCGGACGGAGACGGCCAGCCCGACGTCCGTCCCGGCCGCGGCCCGGATCTCGCCGGCAGCGCGGACGGGATCGTTCGGACCTGAGCCGTGCGGCCGCGCGTTGTCGACCTCGGCCCGGGCGAGCCAGGCCGGTCCGCCGAGGAGCGTCACGAGCGCGCCGCCGGTCCCGAGCTCGCGGGTCGCGAGCGACCAGCCGCGCCGGTCGAGCTCGGCTCCGATCGCCTCGGCCCAGCCGGTCTCGCCGCGCGCCCAGACATGCTCGCCGACCGCGGCCAGGATGACCGGCTCGATCTCATCGAGCAGCTCGTTCGCCGATCGGGCCGGTTGCCCGTCCCCGGCCGGACGGGCCGCCGCGGCGAGCCGGACGTCGACCGCGTCGGCGCGGGCGTAGGTCGAGACCTCGGGGTTCTCCGCGCGCAGGATCGCCTCGCCGAGCCGGTCGGCAACGAGCGACTCGCCGATCCCGGTGAGGCGCAGGGTGCGGACCGCACGGTCGCCGCCGAGACCACGCGCCCGGAGCCTCGGGAGGGCCTCGTCGCGCCACATCGGTCGCATCTCGCGCGGCGGACCCGGCAGGAGCACGACGACCCGGCCGTCGGGCCGCATCGACCCACCAGCCCGGTGCGGTCCCGTTCGGGTTGGCCAGGGCGCGAGCCGACGGGATGAGCCAGGCCTGCTTGAGGTTCAACGTCGGGAACGGCAGCCCCCGACGCTGCCACAGGCCGCGCAGCCAGGCCTCGAGGTCCGGGTCGACGGCCGGCGTTTCGCCCCAGACCGCCGCCACCGCCTCGCGGGTCAGGTCGTCCGGCGTCGGACCGAGCCCGCCGGTCGTGACCACGAGGTCGACCCCGCGGAGCGCCGATCGGAGGGCCTCCTCGACGGCCTCGCGCCGGTCGGGCAGCACGGTCAGTCGGACGATCTCGACTCCGGCGCCGGTCAGGGCGCGGGCGAGCTCGCCGGCGTTCGTGTCGCGGGTCTCGCCGCTCGTGAGCTCGGTCCCGATCGCCAGGATCTCGGCGCGCTCGAGCCGTCGCTCGGCGCGATCGCCGCTGGGGTCCATCGGCCGAGCGTAGCGCACCGCCGCCGGGGTTGACCGACGTGGTACCCGTGGTACTTGCGGGCAGGTGCGCGGCCGTGCCGCGAGTCCCACCCTCCCGACACCGGCGGAACCGCTGCCGTGACCGCGGGCTCGCCGGACGAGATCGGACAGAATGGGGTCGTGATGGCGCGCAGCGACGGGAGCGGCTTCTCCGAGTTCGACCGGCTGCTCGAGCTGGTCCGCACGACACGGCTCGTGCTCGATGCGGCCCTCGGCGCGGGCGAGCTGCCGGCGGGCGGGGCCGACTTCCTGGCCCGCTCGACGCTGCCCCACGTCGAGGCGATCGAGGCCGGCGTCCGGGGCTGGCTGCGCTCCGAGATGGCCGGCCTCCAGGAGCTCCGCTACCTCGTCCTCCGTGTCGCCGAGGCGCGCGTCGGACCGCCCGGGACCCCGGCCGAGATCGCGGCCGCCCGGGCCGAGGCCGAGCTCGAACGGGCGCGCCTCACCGAGCACGGCACCCGCCTCACCCGGGCCGACGCGTTCTCGCTCCTCGCCCTCGCTCACGCGCGGCTCGTGTTCGCATTCCTGCCCCGGCTGCCCGACGGCCGAGGTCCGCTTCCCGGCCGGTCGACCGACCTACGCCGACATCCCGACCCCGCGCGGGCCGGCCGAGCTCGTCGAGCGGATCGAGGAGCTCGAGCGTGAGCTGTGGCGGATCGCCAGCGGCCGGCCCGTCCGGCCGGTCGATCCGGCGGTCCGGCGGACCTACGGCTTCTTCGACGCCGCCGAGCGGCTCGACGTACGGACGTTCCCCCCGGCCGCCTGAGCGCCACTGGTATCATCGGCAGGCTCCCGAAGGAACCCGCCCGGAGCCCGACCCCTGGACGACCAGCCGCCCAAGACCGATCCGTCCGGAACCGATCCGCTCCCGCCCGAGCCGGGCCCGGGGCCCGATGCTGCCGCTCCGCCGGGACCGGCCGACGCCGGGACCGGAGCCGGCGGGATCGCCCGGAGCCGCCGCGAGCCGCCGACATGGATGCCGCCGGCGGTGACGAGCCGCCCCCGCCGCCTCGGAGCGGCGGGACGCCACCGCCGCGTGGTCGCGGACCGCGGCGCGGGTTCCGCGAGCAGTTCGGCGCCACCAGGGCCGCCGCCTACCGGCTCGCGGCCGCCCACCTCGAGCTGGCCCGGTCCGAGATGGCGGACATCCTCGAGGAGGTCAAGCGGGTCGCCGGCCTCGTCGGCCTGGCCATCGCGGCCGTCATCTTCGCCGTCCTCCTGGTCACCGTCGGGACGAGCCTCTTCCTCGGCGAGTGGCTGTTCGGCTCGATGGGCTGGGGGGTCCTCCACTTCACCGAGCTCGCCGCGGCCGTGGCGATCGTCGCGGTCCTGATCGCCTTCGACGTGCCGGCCCGCAACCTGGTCCGCGGCCTGCTCGTGGCGACCGTCCTCGGGGTGGTGGTGGCGATCGTGGCCGGCCTCTGGCTGTTCAACCGGCTGTGGGAGACGATCGGCCTGGCGGTCGCCCCGAACCTCGATCCGGCGACGCGGCCGCTCGTGGTCGGGACGGTGGTCGGAGCCGTGCTCGGGGCCATCGTCGGGCTGCTCGGCCTGACCGAGACCCGTGGCCGATCGGCCGGTGGGGTCATCGCCAGCGCCATCGGGTCGCTGCTCGCGGGCGCGGCCATCGGTGCCGCGCTCGGGGCGTTCAGCTCGATCACGTTCAGCCCGCAGGTGGCCGTGGCCCTCGGGATCGCAGTGACGCTCGGGACGTGGATCGGGCTGTGCGCGCTCGAGTTCACCAGGAACCAGATCGACTTCGAGGCGTGGGGGCACAAGTTCTACCCCACGCAGAGCATCGACAGCGCGAAGGAGACGATGGAGTGGCTGCGCGAACGGACGCCGCTCGGTCCGAAGTCGTAGCGGCGCGCGAAGCCTTCGGCGCCGAATACGAACAGCTGGGTCCGGCGACCCGCACCGCATTCGACGTCCCGGCCAAGATCCGCAAGGCGCCCGTCCAGTCGGCTGCCCTGGCCGGTGGCGCGGCGTTTCTCCTGCTCGGCGGGCCGAGGCGCGCCTTCGGCCGCCTGAAGCGGGTCGTCCGCGGCGAGCCGGAGCCGCTGCCCAAATCGATGCTGCCCGAGGAGGTCGAGCAGGCCGTGCGGGCCCTCGGAACGGATGGTGACCGGGTCCGCGGCGCGCTCGAGCGCTCCTTCGCCGAGTACCTCGACCACCAGGGCAGCTTCACCGAGCGGACCGTCCGGGCCGCCGGCAGCGACGCGATCGGGACGGTCATCCGGTATGTCGGGCGCGGGGTCGGCATCTCCCTCCTCCGCCGGATCCTGGCCGGGCCGGGACCGCTGCCCGCCCCGGGCGGGATCATCGCCGGGGAGAAGGCCAGGTTCGCCGCGGCGGTCGACAAGGCCCACCAGCGCGTGGCCGACGAGACCGCGCCGGGTGGGGAGGGAACCGGCCCGCAGGCCTGACCGGCGCCACTTGAGGCGCGCGCCTTCGCCGTACGCCCGGCGCCTCGACCTTGTCGCCGCCGGGCCTCCGGTGGCGACGGTTCCCGACGCCCGAGGAGCAGTGCGCGGTCACGACCTAGCGGTCGACGAACGCGGTGGCGAGCCGGATCGCGCGCCAGGAGGTGGACATCGTCGACGAGCTGCCGCGGATCACTGCCCCGACCCTCGTGCTCCAGGCGCTCGGCGACCGGTCGACGACCTTCGACAACGCCGTGAGCGTGTCGTCGCGGATCCACGGGGCCCGGCTCGTCCCCCTCCAGAGCCGGAACCACATCCTCCTCGTGGACGAGCCGGCCTGGAGGGTGTTCATCGACGAGGTGTCGGCGTTCCTCGAGCCGGAGCGTCGAGCACAAGCCGTCCTCGCACCCGGCCGGACCTCCGAGCCGCTGTCGGCCCGCGAGCTGGACGTGCTCCGGCTGGCCGCCGACGGCCGGACGAACGACGAGATCGCCGTCGGCCTGACGCTGAGCGTGCGGACGGTGGAGCGCCACCTTTCGAACATCTACGCGAAGCTCGGAGTGACCGGCCGCGCGGCCCGGGCGGCGGCGGTGGCGGACTACCTGCGCCGGCCTCTTGCCTGACCGCGACTTCTGCGTGTTCGCCGCCATCCGGCGGCCTGGTGGGCCTCGTCGATTGGGTGGTGGCCCCGTTCCCACGACGATCGGCCCCGCTCTAGGTTCGTCCTGACCGCTCGCCGAATGGGAGCGGCATCGCGGAGGAACCGACGATGAGCGCGACGACGATCGCCGATACGGAAGCCCGCTTCAGGGCCGACCCCACCGCCGCCAGGTCGACGCCGGCCGTCACCGCTACCCTGGTCAACGGGCACGCCCGCCTGTCGGCTGGGCCGTTCAACTGGGACGCGGACCTGTCCGCGCCGCTCGGGGGCGAGAACCTCGCGCCAAGCCCGACCGCCTACCTGCTCGGCGCGCTCGCCGGCTGCGCCGTGGCGTTCCTGCGCGACACGCTCGCGCCGCAGTTCGAGGTCGAGCTCGACGACGTGACTGCCGTGGCTCGCTGCTCGTCCGACCTGCGCGGCCTGCTCGGGATCGACGGCGTGGCAGCCGACCTGGGCGACATCGGTCTCGACATCGGGGTCTCGTCGTCGTCCCCCCGCGACCGGGTCGACGCGATGCTGGCGGCCTGGGAGGAGCGCTGCCCGATCTACCTCGCGATCCTGAAGCCGAATGCCGTCGCGCTGAACGTCAGCCTGGCCTCGGCTGCCTAGGGGCGATGCCCGCCCGGGTATGCTCCCGGTGGGCGAGTGGCGGAATGGCAGACGCGCCGGCCTTAGGAGCCGGTGCCCCGTGAGGGGCGTGTCGGTTCGACCCCGACCTCGCCTACCAGGCTCGGGAGGGGTTCCCGGCTGCGCGGGGCGGGCGCACCTATAATCTCCCGGCGATGCATGTCACCTCCACGCCCGCCCCCAAGTCCTCGGTCGTGCTCGAGGTCGAGCTGCCCCCGGAGCGTCTCGACCGCTCCGTCGACGAGGCCGTCCGGCGGCTCGCCCGGCGCACGAAGGTCGCCGGGTTCCGTCCCGGCAAGGCACCCCGGTTCATGCTCGAGCGGGTCCTCGGTCCGGGCGCGGTTCTCGACGAGGCGGTCGACCTGCTCCTCCAGGACGCCTACCGCGACGCGATCCGCGAGCAGGGGATCGTGCCCCTCGCCCAGGCCAACGTCGACGTCGTGCAGGCCGAGGAGGGGAAGCCGTTCCGGTTCACGGCCACCGTCCAGGTGCCGCCCGAGGTCGTCCTCGGCGACTACGCCAACTTCAACTTCCTGCCCGAGATCGAGACGATCGACGAGGCCAAGGTCGTCACGGTCATCGACGAGCTGCGCGACCAGAACGCGTCGCTCAAGCCGGTCGAGGATCGCCCCGCCCAGTCCGGCGACTACGCGGTGATCGGCTTCGTCGGGACCCGGGACGGCGTCCCCGTTCGACGGTGGCTCCTCGGAGCGCATGCCGCTCATCCTCGGCGAGGAGCGGCTGATCCCCGGCTTCGAGGCCCATGTCATCGGGTTGGCGGTCGGCGGCTCGACCGAGTTCGACATCGACTTCCCGGCCGACTACGGCGAGCCGACGCTGGCCGGCCAGACGGTCCACTTCGCGGTCGACCTCAAGGAGCTCCGCGAGAAGATCCTGCCCGACCTCGACGACGACTTCGCCCGCTCGATGGGCGACTTCGCGGACGTCGACGCGCTCCGGGTCGAGATCCGGCGACGGCTCGACCGCAACGCCCTCGATCGGGCCCGCCACGGGTTCGCCGACCGGATCATCGAGTACGCCGTGGCCAACGCGACCGTGGAGCTGCCCGACATCCTCGTCGACCAGGAGGTCGAGGTCCTCCACGACGAGTTCCGCTCGAGCATGGCCCGCCAGGGGATCTCCGAGGCGGCCTACTTCAAGGCGACCGAGCAGACCGAGGCCGACCTTCACGCCGAGTTCCGGCCGCGCGCCGAGAGCCGGGTCAAGACGCTCCTCGTCCTGTCGAAGATCGCCGAGACCGAGGGGATCGAGGTCACCGAGGCCGACGTCGAGGCCGAGGTCGCCACCGCCCGGCTGCGCTACGCCGACGACCCGCGGACGCTCGCCTACTTCGACTCCGAACGGGGGAGGAACCTCATCCGGAGCACGCTCCGCCGGTCGCGGACCGTCGAGGCCCTCGTCGACCGCTGGCTCGCGATGCATCCGGACCACCCGGCGCTGCCGCACTTCGAGGAGGACGAGGGAACGGCGGTCGACGCCACCGCGGCATCCGCAGCCGCGATCGGGGCGACCGACCCGGCGACCGTCCTCGCTGCCGATGCGGAGACGCCCTCGGCGCCGTCGCTCGAGCCCGACGAGGAAACAACCGCAGATCAACCAGGGCCGGAGCGACCGGCCGCCAGGCAGCGAACGAGCCCGGCCGCCGACCGGGCCTGACCCAGACCAGCCGACCGTTCCAAGGGAGCCCCAGCATGCTCGTTCCGATGGTGATCGAATCCTCAAGCCGTGGGGAGCGCGCCTACGACATCTACTCGCGGCTCCTGAAGGAGCGGATCATCTTCCTCGGCGACGCCATCGAGGACCACGTCGCCAACCTGGTCATCGCCCAGCTCCTGTTCCTCGACGCCGAGGATCCCGAGCGCGACATCAGCCTGTACATCAACTCGCCGGGCGGGGTGGTGAACTCCGGCCTGGCCATCTACGACACGATGCAGTACGTCCACGCGCCGGTGAGCACGATCTGCATCGGGATGGCCGCGTCGATGGCCGCGGTCCTCCTGTCGGCCGGCGCGCAGGGCAAGCGCTACGCGCTCCCGAACAGCCGGATCATGATCCACCAGGGCTCGGGCGGCTTCCGCGGCAACGCGGCCGACGCGGTCATCCAGATGCGCGAGTGGGAGCATCTCGTGGAGACCAACCACCAGATTCTCGCCCGCCACACCGGCCAGCCGCTCGACAAGATCAAGAAGGACACCGAGCGGGACTATTTCATGAGTGGTGAGCAGGCGAAGGACTATGGCATCATCGACGCGGTCTACACGGCGACCGGCCACCCGCTGATCGCCAAGACCCTCGACCCGGGTTCCGCCGAGGCGAAGCCCGACAGCGCACCGCCGGAAGGCCCGGCTCCGAAGAAGAGTCGGGACTAGGAGAGGGCACGGACCAGGGCGGATGACGACGACGGGCAGCTCCAAGGGGCCCAAGGTCCCGTACCGCTGCAGCTTCTGCGGGAAGAGCCAGGAACAGGTCCGCAAGCTGATCGCGGGCCAGGGCGTCTACATCTGCGACGAGTGCATCAACCTCTGCCAGGAGATCATCGAGGAGGAGATGCTCGAGGCGCCCAAGTCGCGCCCGCAGGCAGCCAAGCTCCCGAACCCCCGCCAGATCAAGGCCGCGCTCGACCAGTACGTGATCAGCCAGGAGCGGGCCAAGAAGGTCCTCTCGGTCGCCGTCTACAACCACTACAAGCGGATCAACGCCGGCCACGCGGTCGATGAGGTCGAGCTCCAGAAGTCGAACGTCCTGCTCGTCGGGCCGACCGGCTCGGGCAAGACGCTCCTGGCCCAGACCCTCGCCCGGGTGCTCGACGTCCCGTTCTGCATCGCCGACGCGACGAGCCTGACCGAGGCCGGCTACGTCGGCGAGGACGTCGAGAACATCCTCCTTCGGCTCATCCAGGCGGCCGACTTCGACGTCGCCCGGGCGCAGCGGGGGATCATCTACATCGACGAGATCGACAAGATCGCGCGCAAGGCGGACAACCCGTCGATCACCCGGGACGTCTCCGGCGAGGGCGTCCAGCAGGCGCTCCTCAAGATCCTCGAGGGCACTGTCGCCAACGTCCCGCCGCAGGGCGGCCGGAAGCACCCTCACCAGGACTTCATCCAGATCGACACGACCAACGTCCTGTTCATCTGCGGCGGCGCCTTCGACGGGCTGGAGAAGATCGTCGAGGAGCGGGTCGGACGCAAGGCGATCGGCTTCGGCTCCGAGACCCAGATCACGAAGCAGGAGCGGGGCAAGATCCTCGACAAGCTCATGCCGGAGGACCTGCTCAAGTTCGGGCTCATCCCCGAGTTCGTCGGCCGCCTGCCGGTGGTCGTCACCCTGTCGGCGCTCACCGCCGAGGACCTGGTCCGGGTGCTGACCGAGCCCAAGAACGCGGTCACCCGCCAGTTCCAGCGCTTCCTCAGCCTCGACAAGGTCGAGCTCGTGTTCACCCCCGGCGCGCTCGAGGCCGCGGCCGAGGTCGCGCTCGATCGCAAGACCGGCGCCCGGGCGCTCCGCTCGATCGTCGAGGAATCGCTGCTCGAGGTGATGTACGACATCCCGGAGCGGACCGATATCCGCAAGTGCATCATCACCGAGGAGACGATCCGCGAAGGCCGGGCGCCGCTCCTCCTGACCAAGTCGGAGATCGACAGCGGCGTCGACGAGACCAACTACGCCGAGCTGCTGGCCGAACGCGGCGAGACGGCCTGACCCTGCCCACCGGGGCGCACCGCGCCAGCCCCCTCACGGCGATGACCGGGCCGTCGCGTCCGGGACGCCAGCCGCGAGCACCGGACGGTCCAGGCCGCGTGGCTCGGGAACATTTCCTCTTGTGCCGGCTGGTCGGTGGATGTACCGTGCTGGTACCGGTTCCACGCGACTCGTGGCCGGCTCATGGAGGAGGATCTCATCGTGCGAACTCGTTTCGTCGCGGCATTGGGCGTGCTCGCCCTGCTCGCGACTGCCTGCGGAGGAGCCGCCTCGACATCGCCGGCCGCTACCACGGCTCCGACGACGGCGCCCGCTTCCGCGCCAGCTGAGTCCGCCGTCCCGTCTGCCGCCGCAGGCTCGTATCTCGAGCGTGCCCTCGCCGGCGAGTTCAAGGGCAAGCACGTGACGGCCACCGGACCGGCCGTCGATGCCGATGCCGTCAAGATGAACGCCATGTTCAAGGACTTCACGGACCAGACCGGCATCGTCATCGATTACGCGGGCACCAAGCAGTTCGAAGCGGTCATCTCGGCCGAGGTCGACGGCAACAACGCCCCCGACATCGCCGACTTCCCACAGCCGGGTCTCCTGGCGAGCTTCGCCAAGGGTGGCAAGGTCATCGACCTGTCGAAGTACCTCGACATGGATGCCCTCAAGGCGAACTACACCCAGTCGTGGCTCGACATGGCGACGATGGCCGGTGCCAGCGGCGACGTCATGGCCGGCGTCTGGGAGCGGGTGAACGGCAAGAGCTTCGTCTGGTACCCCAAGAAGGCGTTCGACGCGGCGGGCTACAAGGTCCCGACGACGTGGGATGAGCTGACCGCCCTCCAGGACCAGATCGTCAAGGACGGCGACACGCCGTGGTGCATCGGGATCGAGTCCGGCGCCGCCACCGGCTGGCCCGTCACGGACTGGCTCGAGGAGTTCATGCTCCGCACGACCAGCCTCCAGAACTACGACGACTGGGTCAGCCACAAGCTGCCGTTCAGCTCGCCGGAGGTCAAGGCGGCCGCCCAGAAGGTCGGCGACCTGTTCCTCAACCCCAAGATGGTCAACGGCGGAGCGGCCGGCATCGTGTCGACCGCCTTCGGCGACGCGCCCAAGGCGATGTTCACCGATCCGCCCAAGTGCTGGCTCCATCGCCAGGGCAACTTCATCACCTCGTTCTTCCCGGCCTCCGCCAAGCCGGGCGTGGACTACGACGTCTTCTACCTCCCGGGTCTCGACCCGCAGTACGGCACTCCGGTCCTCGTGGCCGGCGACATCTGGGCTGCGTTCACCGACAAGCCCGAGGCCATGGCCGTGATGCAGTGGTTCACGAAGGGTGAGCACCTCAAGTCGTGGATGGCCGCCGGTGGCGCCATCGCTCCGCAGAAGGATGCCGACCCGTCCTGGTATGGCACCGACGTGATCTCCGCCTTCATCGGCAAGACCATCCAGAACGCCTCCGCGGTCCGTTTCGACGCCTCCGACCTCATGCCGGGCGCCGTCGGCTCCGGAGCAGAGTGGAAGGAGTTCACCAGCTGGATCTCCGGCAAGGAGGATCTCGACACCGCGCTCAAGAACATCGACGCGGCCTGGCCGACACAGTAGCCGGCGGCGTCGCCTAGCGACCAACCGACCGATCACCGACCCTGGGTCGGGGACCCACGTCCTCGATCCAGGGTCTCGACTACCCCTGAGGGTCTGACACCGACCACGCGTCGATCTGGGAGGGACGTCGTGACCGAGAACGTCGTTGCGGGGGCCGAACGACCGGTGCGCGGGGCGCTCTGGGCGCTCACCATCGTCGGACGCCTCATCATCTCCATCCTCGTGCCGCTCGTCGCGTTCGTGATCCTGTGGCAGGGCTTCCTGTTCCTGCGCCAGAACGACGCGCCCAAGGTGGTCACCGGGGCGATCGCCATCGTCTGGGGCGTGGGCGGGGTCGCACTGATCTACTGGGTGATGAACTGGTTCCTCGCCCGCCTCCCGGAGCGCGTCGGCTCGCGCATCCTGCCCTACCTGTTCGTCGGGCCGGCCATCGCCATCCTCATCTGGTTCCTCGCCCTGCCAACCGTGCGGACCCTCTGGATCAGCCTGTTCAACTCGGACAGCACGAAGTTCGTCGGGCTCGGCAACTACACCTCGATCTTCGGGGACCCCGCCATGCTCGAGGTCTTCCGGAACAACCTGCTCTGGCTGGTCTTCGGAACGACGGCCGTGGTCGTGCTCGGCCTGGTGATCGCGGTCCTCGCGGACCGGAGCCGGTTCGAGTCCCTGGCCAAGGCGATCATCTTCATGCCGATGGCGATCTCGTTCGTCGGCGCGGGCATCATCTGGAACTTCGTCTACGTCTATCGCCAGGCCGGGCAGCCGCAGATCGGGCTGCTCGACGCCGGGGTGACGGCGTTGGGTGGCCAGCCGCAGGCCTGGACCACCCTGCTGCAGCCCTGGAACAACCTGTTCCTGATCGTGATCATGGTCTGGCTCCAGGTCGGGTTCGCGATGGTCCTCTTCTCGGCGGCGATCAAGGGCATCCCCGCCGAGCTGACGGAGGCGGCCCGGGTCGACGGCGCCACGGAGCGCCAGGTGTTCTTGCGGGTCACCATCCCGTCGATCCGGGGGACGATCATCACCGTCTCGACGACGGTCATCATCCTGACCCTGAAGATCTTCGACGTCGTGATCGTCATGACCGGGGGCCAGTTCGGGACCGGCGTGATCGGGACGGAGTTCTACCGGCAGTACTTCACGAACCGGAACTTCGGGATCGGATCCGCGCTGGCCGTCATCCTGCTGATCGCGGTCATCCCGGTGATGATCTACAACCTGCGGCGCTTCCGCGGCCAGGCGGGCTTCCGATGAGACCCGGAACGAAACGTGCGTCGATCATCATCAACACGGTGCTCATCTTCATCTGCTTCGTCTGGCTGATCCCGACCGTGGGATTGCTCGTCTCGTCCTTCCGCCAGCCGGACGACCTCCAGATCAGCGGCTGGTGGACGGTCTTCCCGCACCCCGATGAGGTCACGGTCTCGACCATCCCGATCCCCGCCGGGCTCGACACGGACGGCGTGATGACGATCGAGGGGGCCACCGGCACCTTCGACGAGTTCCGAGCCGGGGTCAAGACCCCGGACGGCCGGCAGGTCACCTGGGTCGGCAACAAGCGGGCCGGCCGGATCGAGATCAAGGAGCAGCAGATCACCGCGAACACGAACTTCACGCTCAGCAACTACGACAAGGTGCTGACCGGCAAGGACTACGTGATCACCTCGGCCGACGGCTCGACCCGGACGGTCCACGGCGACGACATGAGTGGCGCGTTCATCAACAGCCTGATCGTGGCGATCCCGTCGACCCTCATCCCGATCCTGATCGCTGCCTTCGCGGCCTACGGGTTCGCCTGGATGCGCTTCACGGGACGAGCGGTCCTGTTCATGCTCGTCGTGGCGATGCTGGTCGTTCCCCTCCAGATCGCGCTCGTGCCGATCCTTCGCGACTACGTGGCCGTCGGCCTCAACGGGACCTACCTGGCGGTCTGGCTGGCCCACACCGGGTTCGGCCTGGCCCTGGCGATCTTCCTGCTCTACAACTACATCGCCGAGCTCCCACGGGACATCATGGAATCGGCGTTCATCGACGGGGCCTCGCACTTCCAGACGTTCTGGCGGCTGATCATGCCGCTGTCGGTCCCGGCCCTGGCCGCCTTCGCGATCTTCCAGTTCCTGTGGGTCTGGAACGACTACCTCGTGGCCCTGATCTTCATCGGCACCAAGACGGACACCCAGGTGGTGACGCAGCGCCTCGTGGAGATCGTCGGCTCGCGGGGTGACGACTGGCACCTGCTGACGGCCGGTGCCTTCGTCTCGATGCTGCTGCCGCTGCTGGTGTTCTTCTCCCTGCAGCGCTACTTCGTTCGAGGGCTCCTGGCTGGTTCCGTAAAGGGGTAGAGGCGTGTCGTTCCCGGCGGGCTTCCTCTGGGGCGTCGCCTCGTCTGCCTACCAGATCGAAGGCGCCTGGGACGAAGACGGGCGCGGGCCGAGCGTGTGGGACGCGTTCGTGCGGCGCCCGTACCACGTGGTCGACGGCTCGACCGGCGACATCGCCTGCGACCACGATCACCGGATGCCCGAAGACGTCGCGCTGATGCACGACCTCGGGCTCGGCGCATTCCGCTTCTCGATCGCCTGGCCCCGGATCGTCCCGACCGGCCGAGGTCCGGTCAACGAGCCGGGTCTCGACTTCTACGACCGCCTGGTCGACGAGCTCCTGGCGGCCGGGATCGCCCCGATGGCCACGCTCGGACGCTGCTGGACAACTTCGAATGGGCGTACGGATACACCAAGCAATTCGGTCTTGTCGCGGTTGACGCCGAGACAGGAGGTCGAATCCCCAAGGCGAGCGCGAGGTGGTACTCGAGCGTCGCGAGGGCGAACGGCCTGTCCGCGAGCTGATCGTGGGCGCGTTCGTCGTCCCGAGCCGCGAAGGAGGCGGAAGGATCGTGGATCGCGGGGGCCTGTTGTGAGCGTGACGATCGGAGACGTCGCGCGCCTGGCCGGTGTCGGTCGCGGGACCGTCAGCCGCGTCCTCAACGAGCGCGCCAACGTCGACCCCGCGACTCGGGCTCGGGTGTTGGACGCGATTCGCGAGCTCGACTTCGTGCCGAATCCCACCGCCCGGCGGCTGAGCCTCGGCCTGACCCAGACGGTCGCCGTGATCCTGCCCTTCCTCACCCGTCCATCGGCCGTGGAGCGTCTGCGCGGGATCGAGCTGGCTCTCGTCTCGGCCGGCTACGACATGGTCGTGTTCAACGTCGAGACCCAGGAGCGGCGCGATGCCGTCTTCCGCGACCTCCCACGGGCCGAGCGCGTGGACGGGTTGATCGTCGTGTCGTTGTCGCCCCACGCGGCCGAGCTGGAGCGCATCCGACGATCCAGGCTGCCGACCGTCCTCGTCGATGCCCATCATCGAGCGCTACCGCGCGTGGTCGCCGACGACGTCCGCGGCGGCCGTCTGGCGACCGAGCACCTGATCGAGCTGGGCCACCGGCGGATCGGGTTCATCGGCGACATCCCCCGGGTGCCGTTGGCCTTCACGTCCAGCCGCCTCCGCCTGTCTGGATTCCGCCGCGCGATGGAGCACGCTGGACTGGCGATCCCGGCCGATCTCATCGGGATCGGCGATCACTCCCGTCATCGCGCCGCAGAGCTCGCCCACGGGATGCTCGCCGCTCGGCGACCAGCGACGGCGATCGTCTGCGCGAGCGACACCCAGGCCGCGGGTGTCATCGAGGCGGCCATCGCGCTCGGACGGAGCGTCCCGGACGAGCTGTCGGTCACCGGGTATGACGACCTGGAGCTGGCCGACTACCTCCATCTCACCACCATCCGCCAGCCGCTCTTCGAGTCGGGCGTGAGAGCCGTCCAGCTGTTGCTCGGCGCGGCCGACGGCCGCCCGATGAGCCCGCTGCGGGAAGTCCAGCAGATCAGCCTCGTCGTCCGTCGCAGCACGGCCGCACCAGGTCCGCGGTGACGGCCGTCGGCCAGGTCGCGGACGACCAGCCTCGACCCACGAGGGATCCCGTCTCAGCGCCTGGCCGCGCCTCTGAATCGATCCCGTTGCCGCGTGCCATGGCCATCGCGGTCGAGGAGCTCCGGGGTCTCGCCGAGCGAGACATCGAGCTGTTCACCGTGCGGCTTGCCCGCTGGTGGTCCGACCTGGAGGAGAGCTGGGCGATCGTCTACGGGAGCCATCCCGACGGCGCGGCCGGTCTCGACCGGCTCATCCGGACGCTCGCTCGCCGCTACCGGGAACGGCCGCCGGCCCTGCGCCACCTCGATCTCGAGCGGATTCTCCGACCCGACTGGTTCCAGGACCCGTCCATGATTGGCTATGTCTGCTATCCGGCCCGGTTCGCCGGCTCGATCGCGGGCGTCGGGCAGCACCTCGACTACCTCGAGGAGCTCCGGATCCGGTACCTGCATCTCATGCCCGTCCTCAGGACGCGGGACGGCCAGACCGACGGCGGCTACGCCGTCACCGACTACCGGTCCGTCGACCCGAGCCTGGGCACGACGGACGACCTCGAGCATCTCTGCGATGAGCTGCGCAGGCGTGGCATGAGCCTGTGCGTGGATCTGGTCCTCAACCACACGGCGTCGGAGCACCCCTGGGCGATCGCCGCCCGAGCCGGCGACCCGGAGGCCGCAGCGATGTACCTGATCTTCCCGGACCGTTCGCTGCCCGACCGCTACGAGCGGACCCTGCCCGAGGCGTTCCCGGAGCTCGCCCCGGGCAACTTCACAGCGCTCGGCGACGGCCGCTGGGTGTGGACCACCTTCAACGCCTTCCAGTGGGACCTCAACTGGGCGAACCCAGCGGTCTTCGTCGAGATGACGGACGGGCTGCTGGACCTCGCCAACCGCGGCGTGGAGGTCTTCCGGCTCGACGCGGTCGCCTTCATGTGGAAGCGCCTCGGGACGGACTGCCAGAACCAGCCCGAGGTCCACGACCTGCTCCAGGCAATCCGAGCCTGCGCCCGGATCGCGGCGCCGGCGGTGATCCTCAAGGCCGAGGCGATCGTCGCGCCGGAGCACCTGTCGGCCTATCTCGGGGTCGGTCGTCACCAGGGCCGCGTCTCGGACATGGCCTACCACAACAGCCTGATGGTCCAGTTCTGGTCATCGCTGGCCGCCCGTGACGCCCGGTTGATGACCGAGGTCCTGAGGGCCTTCCCGCGCAAGCCGTCGACCACCGCCTGGGCCGCCTACATCCGCTGCCACGACGACATCGGCTGGGCGATCAGCGAGGAGGACGCGGCCCAGGTTGGCTGGGGCGGCCAGACGCACCGGGCGTTCCTGTCCACCTTCTACAGTGGAGCCTACCCGGGCTCCTTCGCTCGGGGCGCGCTGTTCAACCCCGTCGCGGCAACCGGCGACAGCCGGATCAGCGGGACCTTTGCCAGCCTCGCCGGCCTGGAGGCCGCCGGCGAGGCCGGCGATCCGCGCCTGGTCGATGACGCGCTCGCCCGGCTCCGCCTGGGGCACGCGCTGATCATGGCCTGGGACGGCGTCCCGCTCATCTACATGGGCGACGAGCTGGGCCTGCTCAACGATTACGGCTATGTCCACGATCCCGATCGCGCGGCGGACAATCGATGGCTCCACCGGCCCGTGCTCGACTGGGTCGTCGCCGAGAGGCGCCATCGACCGGAGACCGTCGAGGGTCGCATCTTCGCCGACCTGGGCGCCCTGATCGCTGCCCGTCGCGGCGCTCCGCAGCTCCACGCTGCGAACCCGCTGGACATCGTCGAGACCGGCGATCCGGGCCTCTTTGCGCTCGTCCGCCGCCACCCTGCCGGCGACCTGACGGCGATCTACAACTTCACCGAGACCGAGCGGGTCTGCGACGCCTCGATCGGGCCGCCGGCGCCGTCGGGCATCGTCGTCGATCTCCTGGACGGCTCGCGTCGGCCGAGCGACGAGCCGTTCACGATCCCGCCGCTCGGCGTGCGCTGGCTCGTTGCCTTCGATCCGGCCGCCTGACGGTGGGGTCCGCTCGCCCGCCATTCCGCTACGGCGACGACTGGTGGCGTCGCGGGGTCGTGTACCAGGTCTACCCGCGGAGCTTCGCGGACAGCGACGGAGACGGGACCGGGGATCTCCGCGGCCTCATCGAGCGGCTCGCCTACCTCGGGCGGGACGGGCTCGGCGTCGATGCGCTCTGGCTGTCGCCGATCTACCCCTCGCCGGGACGGGACGTCGGCTATGACGTGAGCGACCACGGGACGATCGATGCGTGTCTCGGGAGTGAGGCCGACTTCGACCACCTCGTGGCGGAAGCCCACCGCCTCGGGATCCGGGTGATCCTGGACCTGGTCATGAACCACACCAGCGACCAGCATCCG
Source organism: uncultured Chloroflexia bacterium (assembly GCA_963708065.1). GTDB lineage: Bacteria > Chloroflexota > Limnocylindria > Limnocylindrales > CSP1-4 > Chersky-267. Next base: position 419,633 of record CAVPRZ010000004.1, on the reverse strand, counting down.
TGGTTCGTCGCCTCGCGCGCCTCGCGTCAGGGTCCGTACGCCGATTGGTACATCTGGCGTGACCCGGCCGGCGTCGATCGCCACGGCCGACCGCTCCCGCCCAACAACTGGGTGTCCTGGTTCGGCGGGCCGGCCTGGACCTACGAGCCCAATCGTCGGCAGTTCTATCACCATACGTTCCTGCCCGAGCAGCCGGAGCTCGACTGGCGGGTCGAGGAGGTCGAGCGGGCCCAGTTCGACATGGTCCGCGGCTGGACCGAGCGGGGCGTGGACGGCTACCGCCTCGACACCTTCAACGTGTTCCTCAAGCACCCCGCCATGCCGTCCAATCCACGTCGTCGGGGACACTCGGCCTGGTCGCGCCAGGTCCATCGCTTCGACATCGATCAGCCGGACCTGCCGGCCCTCATGGCCCGGTTCCGCCGGATGGTCGATGCGGCGCCCGATCACATGACGGTGGGCGAGCTGTTCGTCGGGACGACGGAGGGTGCCGCGGCGCTCACCACCGCTCGACACATCGTCTTCGACTGGGAGCTGCTGACCCGGCCCTGGTCGGCGGACGGCTATCGCGCGGCGCTCCGCCGACGCGAACGCGCCTTCGGCCCCGACCGGTGGCCGACCGTGGTCCTCTCGAACCATGATCAGCCGCGACACGCCTCGCGACTCGCCGAACCCCTCGCCGCCACGCCCGAGATCCAGGACGCCGTGGCGAGGGCGGCCGCCCTGGTCCTCCTGAGCGTCCGGGGTACACCCTTCCTCTACTACGGCGAGGAGCTGGGACTGGGTGACGTCCCGGTGCCGCCCGACGAGAGTGTCGACACGCCGGCGTCGCGGGTCGGGCCCGGCTTCGTGTGGTGGGACCGGTCCGCCGCCCGGACGCCGATGCCCTGGCGTCCGGGCCCCGGCGGGGGCTTCACGACGGGCAGGCCGTGGCTGCGCCTCGGGCCGGACGCCGACGCCCGGAACGTCGCGACCCAGTCGCGGGACCCGAGATCGGTGCTCGAGACCTACCGCCGGATCCTGGGCGTCCGCCGCGAGCACCGGATCCTGCAGGACGGCGCCTTCTCGCTGACCCGCACCGGCGACGCGAACGTCCTCGGCTACCGGCGCCATGGGCCGAGCGGCGAGGCGCTGATCCTCGTGGCGTTCGGCCCGGCCGGCGCGAGCGCGATCGTTCCGCGGCCCATCCACGGGGGCCACTGGCGCCCGGTCGTCGGGACCCATCTCGATCCGCCCAGGATCGGCGTCGGCCGTTCGGTCGAGCTGCGGCCGTTCGAGGGGCTCATCGCGGTCGCGGAGCGCGGCTTGCCCTCTCGGTCGTCGCGACGGCCCGTGCTACACTCCCGGCCTCACGGCGGTGACCGAGAGGAGTAGCGCCCGGGAAGCCCGGAGCGAGCGCGGGATGGTGCGAGCCGCGCGGCAGGTCGGGGCGTGAACGTCGCTCGCGAGCCGTGCGGCCGGCGCCCGATAGCGCGCCTCGAGGAGACCGGGAAACCGCCGGCGCGATGAGCGCCGTCCGCCCGGGCTCGAACCAGCAGGTGGCACCACGACCCCGTTCGTCCGCTGGACGAGCGGGTCGTTCTGTTTTCGGGGCGAGGTGACGGGACACGGATGAGCGGGACGGCGGGGCGATGACCGACGACACGACCAGGCGGCCGGGCGGGCTCGCCAAGGCGTACCTGCCCCACGCGTTCGAGGCGGCGATCTACCAGCGCTGGCTGGCCGCCGACGTCTTCGCCCCCGACGGCGCCGGCTCGCGAGCCGACCCGACGAAGCCGCCGTTCGTGATCACCCAGCCCCCGCCGAACATCACCGGGGCGCTCCACATCGGCCACGCCCTGACGTCGACCGTCGAGGACGTGATGATCCGCCGAGCGCGGATGCTCGGCCACCCGACCCTGTGGCTGCCGGGTCTCGACCATGCCTCGATCGCCGCCCAGTACGTCCTCGACCGGATGATCGGGGCCGAGGGCGAGACGCGTGAGAGCCTCGGTCGCGAGCGCTACCTCGAGCGGATGTGGCGGTTCATCAACGAGACCCGCGAGGTGATGCTCGGCCAACAGCGCCGGATCGGCGCGTCGCTTGACTGGAGCCGGCTCCGGTTCACGATGGACGAGGGCTCGGCGCGGGCCGTCCGCGAATCGTTCGCCCGGCTCTACCGGGAGGGCCTGGCCTACCGGACGGAGGCGCTCGTCAACTGGTGCCCGGGCTGCCGAACGAGCGTCAGCGACCTCGAGGTCATCCCGACCCCCGAGACGGGCACGATCTGGACGATCCGCTACCACCTGATCGACGAGGCAACCGGGACACCGAGCGACGACGAGACGATCGCCATCGCCACGACGCGGCCGGAGACGATCCTCGGCGACACGGCGGTCGCGGTCCACCCGGACGATCCGCGCTACCGGTCGGTCGTCGGACGGCGGGTCCGGATCCCGTTCGTCGAGCGCGACGTCCCGATCATCGCCGACGAGGTGGTCGAGCGCGACTTCGGGACCGGCGCGCTGAAGATCACGCCGGCCCACGACCACGACGACTATGCGACGGGCCGCCGTCACGACCTGCCGATGATCACGATCCTGGCCGACGACGCCACGATCAACGAGCTCGGCGATGGCTATGCCGGGCTCGACCGGTCCGAGGCCCGCCGGCGGATCGTGGCCGACCTCGAGGCGCGCGGCGACCTCGAGGGCTCGAAGCCGCACGAGATGCTCATCGGCCGCTGCCAGCGCTCGAATGACGTGGTCGAGCCCCGGCTCAAGACCCAGTGGTTCGTCCGGACCGGCCCGCTCGCCGAGGCGGCCCTCGAGGCGACCCGGTCCGGCCGGACGACGATCCTGCCGGCTCGCTTCGAGAAGGTCTGGGAGCACTGGATGACGAGCATCCACGACTGGAACGTCAGCCGCCAGCTGTGGTGGGGGCATCGGATCCCGGCCTGGTACTGCCCGGACGGCCACGTCACCGTCTCGGCCGCCGCCGACGGCCCGAGCGCCTGCGAGGCCTGCGGCCGCCCGGCCGCCGAGCTCACGCAGGATCCGGACATCTTCGACACCTGGTACAGCTCGGGCCTGTGGCCGTTCTCGACCCTGGGCTGGCCCGACGACACGCCCGACCTGCGCCGCTACTACCCGACGACGGTGATGGAGACGGGCTACGACATCATCTTCTTCTGGGTTGCCCGGATGATGATGCTCGGCATCCACTTCACCGGCCAGGCACCGTTCCGGACGGTCTACCTCCACGGCCTGGTCAAGGATCCCTACGGCCAGCGGATGTCGAAGACGAAAGGCAACGTCGTCGACCCGCTGGAGGTGATCTCCGAGTCGGGCGCAGATGCGCTCCGCTTTGCGCTCGTCAACGGGACGTCGCCCGGCAACGACCAGAAGCTGAGCGCCGAGCGGCTGGAGAACGCCCGGAACTTCGCCAACAAGACCTGGAACGCGGCCCGCTTCGTGCTCGGGGCGCGGCCGGCCACGATCGCGGCCGACGCCCCCCGCCGGGCTCCCGACCCGGTCCGCCTCGGACCGTCCGACCGGTGGCTCCGCTCGCGGATCGCGGCCACCGTCGAGGCCGTCGACGCGGCGATGGACGGGTTCGCCTTCGGCGAGGCGACCCGGCTGCTCTACGAGGCGACCTGGAGCGAGTACTGCGACTGGGGCCTCGAGCTGGCCAAGGTCCGGCTGGCCGATGAGCGGCTGGCGACCGAGGAGCGCGAGGCGACCTGGTGGGCGCTCGTCGAGGGGCTCGACGCGCTGGTTCGACTGCTCCACCCGTTCATGCCGTTCCTCACCGAGGCCATCTGGGAGGCGCTGCCCCACGCGAGCGACGACCCGAGCCTCCTGATCGTGGCCGACTGGCCCGCTCCGGCCGCCTGGACGGCGGCCCGGGACCCGGAGGCCGAGGCCGCGGTCGACCGGCTGCGAGCGCTCGTGACCGAGGTCCGCAATGCGCGGTCGACGGCTCGAATCGCGCCCGGTGCCAGCCGGCCGGGGGACGTCCTCGTCCCGGCCGCGCTCGCCACGACATTCGATGCCGTCGCACCCGCCATCGAGCGCCTCGCCCGGTTGCGCCCGCTCGTCCGCCACGCGGATCGGACGTCGTTCGGCGCTGCCGAGCGCCCCGGCTCGCTGGCGGTCATCGCCGGCGAGCTCGAGGCCCGGATCGGCGCCGACCCCGGCGACCTCGACGCCGGAGCGGCGGAACGGGCCCGGCTCGGGCGCGAGCTGGCCGAGGCGGAACGGTTCCTCGAGGCGGCCCGCTCCCGCCTGGCCGACGCGGCGTTCACGACGAAGGCGCCGCCCCCGATCGTCGCGGGCGCCCGCGCGCGAGAGGCGGAGCTGGCCGACCAGGTCGCCCGCCTGCGAGCGCGCCTGGCCGGGTGAGCGATCGGTCGATCAGATCCGGCCGAGGAGCTCGGTCTTCTTGGCTTCGTACTCCTCGGCCGTGATCAGGCCCCTGTCGCGAAGGTCGGCCAGCTGGGTCAGTCGGGCCGCCGGGTCGTCCGCGGCAAGGGTCGCCTGGGCAGGGGCGGGTGGCGGAGCCGCCGCCGGAGCCGGGGCGGATGTCGGAGCCGCGGCCGGCGGCTGGGCGGTTCCGGCGGCCGCGCCGGTCATCACCCGGGCCTTCTGCTCCTGGATCGCCGTCCGCAGGGCCGCGGCCTTCTCGACGGTCTTGAAGTCGTCCTCGCCGGCCGCCCCCGATGCGGTCAGGATCTGGATGTCGCCGAACCCCAGCATCCGGCCGATGGCCGGCTCGGTGAGGCGCACGTCGGTCAGCATCGTCAGCAGCGTCTCCGACGATCGGCGACGGAGGAGGCCCTCGTAGCGCAGGACCCGCATGTTGGTGACGCCGAAATGGGCCGACAGGAAGTTCGCCGTGTTGTAGACGATCCAGACGATCGCCACGAGGATCGCGACGTTGGCGATGACGTCCAGCAGGCCGCCCAGCCAGCCGAACAGGCCCTCACCGTTGGGTGACAGCCAGCGCGCCAGGATCGCCCCGAGGACGATGAGGATGGCAATCGCGGAGTCGCGAAGCAGGGAGAACCAGTGCTTCTTCGTCTCGAAGAGGATCGTCTCGTCGGTCAACAGGTTCTTGTCGAGCTCGTTCACGTCGCCTCCCCGCCTCGCCGTTGCGGCCAGGTCCCGCCCAGCATAGAGGGTCGGTCCGGGGCCGATCGTGCCGATGGGCCGTCCGGTCGGCCCGGGCGACGGGTTTCGCGTCGACGTGGGAGACTCGGGCCGTGATGACCAGCGATCTCCGGCTGCGGATCGCCCAGGTCGCGCCGCCGCTGGAGGCCGTCCCGCCGCCCGGCTACGGTGGGACCGAGCGGGTGATCGACGAGCTCGTCCGCGAGCTCGTCGCCCGTGGCCACGAGCTGACGGTGTTCGCCAGCGGCGACTCGACGACCGCCGGCCGGCTCATTCCCACGGTCGAGCGGGCCCTCCGTCCGGCCGGCCGGGCCGCGGAGGATGGCCCGTACTTCCTGGCGACCCTCGACGCGGTCCTGCGCCAGGCCGCCGAGTTCGACGTGATCCATGCCCACCTCGACTTCGCCGGGGTCCTCCTCGCCCGGATCTGTCCGACCCCGGTCGTCGCCACGTTCCACGGCCGGCTTGACCGGCCATGGGCGTCCCGCTTCCTGGCCGACCCACCGGCCGGCCTGTGCGCGTTGAGCGCGGCCCAGGCGTCGGCCCATCCCGGCGTTCCCTGGACGATCGTCCCGGACGGCCTGAGCCTGGCCGGTGCACCGTTCGGCGCGCGACCCGGTGACGCGCTCTGCTTCGTCGGCCGGATGTCGCCCGAGAAGGGGGCCGTCGACGCGATCGAGCTCGCCCGGCGGACGGGCCGGCGGCTGCGCGTGGCGGCCAAGGAGCCGACGATCCCGCTCGAGCGGAACTACTACGAGAACGTCTTCCTGCCGGCCGCCCGGACGGCCGACGTCGAGTACCTCGGTGAGCTCGGCCGGGCCGACCGCGACCGGCTGTTCGCGGACAGCCACGCCTCGCTGATGCCCGGCGACTGGCCCGAGCCGTTCGGGCTCGTCGCGATCGAGTCGCTGGCGACGGGGACGCCGGTCGTCGCGCGCCGCGCCGGCGGGATCCCCGAGATCGTCCGCGATGGCATCGACGGGATCGTCGACGACTCGATCGAGGCGCTCGCGCGACGGATGGACGAGGTCGCCGCGCTCGACCGGGCGGCGATCCGGGAGTCGGTCCTCGACCGATTCTCGGCCGGCCGGATGACGGATGCCTACGAGGCGGTCTACACCCGGGCCATCGCCCGCGCCAGCGGGCGCCCACCCGTCGGTCTGCGGATCGATCCGGCTGGGGTCAGACCCGGATCGTGACCTCGAGATCGCCGGACTTCCGGAGGACCTCGGCGCTCGTCGTGCCGCGCCAGCGGTGGAACAGCAGGTCCACCGACGCCTCGCCGACCCGCAGGTTCGATACCGTCAGCTTGCCAAGCCAGGTCGGGAGGTGCGGGCCGGACGAGCTCGAGGCTGTGCCCGGCGGCGTTCGCCCGGGCGCCGAACATCGTGCGCACCAGGAGCAGCGACGCCGCCGCCGACCAGGCCTGCGGCGAGCAGGCGACAGGGTAGGGGACCGGCACCGCCGACCTCGCGCCGATCGAAGCCGCAGTAGAGCTCCGGCAGGCGCAGGTCCGGGAAGCGCTGGGCCGCCTCGAAGATCCGCCCGGCCAGCGCACTGGCCTCGAGGTCGAAGCCGTAGCGCTTGATCCCGGCCACGATGAGGGCGTTGTCGTGCGGCCAGACCGACCCGGTGTGGTAGCCGAGCGGGTTGTAGCCGGGCTGGCCGGCCCCGTAGGTGCGGACCCCCCAGCCCGAGTCGAGGGTCGCCCCGGTCAGGCCCCCGACGACGGCCGAGGCGCGGGCCGGCTCGATGATCCCGCCCCAGAGCGCCTGCCCCACGTTCGAGGCGAGCGCGTCCATCGGCCGCTTCGACCCGTCGAGGGCCATGGCGAAGAACCCCCGGTCGGCGATCCAGAAGGCATCGTTGAACCGCGTCCGGAGCTGGTCGGCCTCGCGTTCGAGCCGGTCGGCGAGGTCGTGCTCCGCCCGGTGCCGGGCGAGCCTGGCCATTCGCCGCTTGGCATCGTGGACGTAGCCCTGGACCTCCGCCAGGGCGACCGGCGGTACGGCGGTCCGGCCGTCGCGGTCGCGGATCGCGTCGGTCGAGTCCTTCCAGCCCTGGTTGATCAGCCCGAGCTCGGCCCGCCGGCGGTACTCCACGAACCCGTCGCCGTCGAGGTCGCCGAACCGGTCGATCCACGACAGCGCGGCCAGGGCATTCGGCCAGAGCCGGTCGACCAGGGCATCGTCACCCGTCCAGTCGTGGGTCTCGCCGAGGAGGATCAGCCACAGCGGGGTCGAATCGACGCTCCCGTAGTACGGTCGCGAACGGCAGCTCGCCGGTCCGGGCCATCTCGCCCGTCCGGACCTCGTGGAGGATCTTGCCGGGCTCGGCGTCGGTCCGGGGATCGTCGACCACCGCCTGGCGGGCGGCCAGGACCTCGAGGGTCGACGCGGCCAGGTCGGGTCGGAATGCGATCGCCTCGTAGGCCGAGATGAGCGCGTCCCGCCCGAACAGGGTGGCGAACCAGGGCACCCCGGCCGCGAGGTAGCGCTCGTCCGCTCGCGGGCCATCGTTGAGGAGCAGGCGGAGGTCGGCCACGCTGCGGACGATGAGGCGGTCGAACAGCTCGTTGTCCGAGGCGATCGCCGCCATCCCGCCCCGCCAGGCCTCGTAGGCGGCGGCCGCGCCCTGCTCGTCGACGGTGGGCGGCGAGGTCGCGTCGATTGGCGTCTCCGCGGGGGGATCCGGTCTGCCCGGATCGAGCGGGGCCTCGTCGGCCCAGACGGTCCATTCGCGCTCGATCCGTCCGCCGGGCTCCACCTCGAGCCGCCAGCGCAGCACGACGGCGGCACCGGGTACGCGCGCCACCTCGGGCAGGTCCGCCACCGCGAGGACCTCGGCCAGGGCGAACGCGACCTGCGTCCGGCGGAGCATGCCGTCCCGCCCGACATGACCGAACGCGACGCGATCCTCGCCGACGGTCAGCGGGAGCGCGTAGCCGGTGGCCTCGCGGGCGTAGCCGCGGACCTCGAAGATGTCGGCCGCGTCGACGCCCAGCGCGAGGTCGATGGTCACGACCTCCGGGTGCTCGGTGAAGTTGGCCACGGTCAGGCGCTCGTGGAAGGCGCCACCGACGGCTCGCGCCCGGGTGAACCCGAGCGACTGGCGGGCGAGCGAGCGGTCGGCCGCGATCTTGTCACCCGGGTCGTGCCGGACCTCGGCGTTGGTGAGCTGGATCGTGCTCCGGAAGTTCTCGTCGATGTCGCCGCGGAGGAGGGTCGGCCGGGCCCCGTCGACCCGGAGCACGGAGCAGGACAGGACCCGGGTGTCGCCCCGGTACAGCCCGAGCCCGCGCGAATCCCGGTGGATGTCGCCGAACGGATCGGTCAGCAGGTACAGGTCGCCGTGCTTGAGGACGCCGACGCCGCCGAGGTCCGTGGCGTGGACGACGACACGCTCGGGCGGGGTGATGCGTCGGAGCGGTCGATCGACGGTCGACACGCACCAAGTCTAGCGAGCCCGGCGTTCTCCGCTGCTACCATACGGCCAGTCGCAGCAACGACAGGGGTTCCGCTCGTGCCGCTCGAGTTCCTGAAGCGCAAGTCCGGCGATGCCGCCGCCGCGGACGCGTCGATCGCCCCGGCGGCGATCCCGGAGGAGGTGTCCGCCCAGGACTACATCCTCAAGCTGTACTACGCCGGCAAGAGCAGCGAGGGGGTCCGGTTCAAGGCGGGTCCCCGGGCCCATGATGAGCTGCCCTCGATGCTGATCGGGCTGGCCCAGAGCGACATCGAGGTCGTCGAGCCGCTGCCGATCGAGTTCAGCCAGGCGACCCCGACCATCGTCCGCCCGTCCGAGGCGATGCAGTGGCTCAACGCCCACCACGCCCACTCGCCGATCACCCGGCACGCCCTCGTCGTCCTCGAGTCGATCGACGCAATCGACCTCGCCTTCGACACGTTCGTCGGCGCGCTGCTCGACGGCGAGCTCGACACGTCGGGCTACCCGGAGTACAGCGCGGTCGTCGGCGGCGTGGCCAGCCACTGGGACGAGGCGACCGGCGACATGATCGTCCGGGCAGTCGTCGGCTGGGGCGGCAAGGGCGTCCGCGGGGACACCGATCGGATCGGCTCGCGGATCCTCGCCGGCCTGTTCTCGAACATCCTGGCCAACCAGTACGCCCTCGGGGTGACCCAGATCGAGCGGCCGGTGCCGGCCGCCGGCCGGGGCGGGCTGGTCTGCGCCCACTGCGGCTTCGCCTCCGCCCACGAGCGGGCGTTCTACTGCCCGAAGTGCGGCATGCGCCTGCTCCGCGGGTGAGCGACGCGCCGGCCGCCTGACCCGGGCCCCCAGCCTGAGGATCCCTGACTCGTGCCCACCTACGACTACGTGTGCAGCGCCTGCGGACACCGGCTGGAGGTGGTCCATGGCATCCATGGCCACGGGCCGGAGCGGTGCCCCGTGTGCGGCGGCGCGATGCGCAAGGCCTTCGTCGCTCCGGCCGTGCACTTCAAGGGCTCCGGCTGGGCGAAGAAGGATCGCGGCGAGGCCAAGACCACGAAGGCGGCCGCGAAGTCCGGGTCCGCCGAAGGTGGGTCCGCCGCCTCGGGCGGCCCGGAGGGTCCCGCGGCCGGCGGCTCGGAGGGCGGGTCGAAGTCCGGCTCGGAGGGCGGGTCGAAGTCCGGCTCGGAGGGCGGTCGAGTCCGGCCCCGGGTCGGTCGCAGGCTCGAGCAGCGCGTCCTCGTCGAGCGGGGACGACTGACGTGGCCGGGTCCGCCGCCGACTGGATCACCCTCGCCGAGGCGGTCGAGATCCTCGAGGCGGCCAACGTCCACTTCAAGGCGGCCACGATCGGCGGCTGGGCTCGGCTCGGGCAAGCTCCAGAGCATCAAGCTCGGCGGCCGGCGGTACGTGAAGCGGGGCCAGGTCCGGGCGCTCGTCGACGGCCCCCAGGTCCGTCCGAGCCGACCGGCTCCAGCCGGGCCTGTTCGAAGACTGGACCGGGTGAGCGACCAGGCTCCGCCGGCGAAGACCGATCCGATCTCCCGGCTGACGGCATGGGTGCTGGCGCTCCCGCGGTCCGCTGGCTCAAGCCGATCCTCGACGACTACGGGGCGGCCGGCGGCGGACTCCTGGCGAGCGGCGTGGCGTTCAACTCACTGTTCGCGATCCTCCCGTCGATCCTCCTCGTCGTCTCGTCTGCTCGGCCTGCTCCTCAACGATCCGGCTCCGGCTCGCAGGAGATCGTCGAGCGACCTGGCCGAGCCGGTTCCCGCCGCTCGAGGCGTTCTTCGAGGAGGCCCTCGCCGAGTCAGCGCCGGGGCGGTCGCCTTCTCGATCCTGGGTCTGATCGGGCTGGTCTGGGGCATCGAGTCGCTTCTACCAGTCGCTCGACGACGCGATCGCCCGGATCTTCCTGGGCAGCCCGCGGCGCGATCCCGTTCCAGCGTGGGGTCCGCGGGGTGCTCTCGGTCGCGGTCCTGATCGGCGCGGTCCTGGCCGTGGTGTACCTCGAGCGGACTCGTCGACCAGGTCGCAGATCCGACCTGCCGCTCGTCGGCCAGGCGACCAGCTTCGTGGGCTCGGCGATCGGCTCGGCGCTCACGACGGTCGCTGATCTTCGCCGTCGCCGATCGCGGTGCTCTACCGGATCGTCCCGACCCGGCCGCCGAGCTGGCGGGCGATCCGGTCGCCGGCGATCCTCGTCGGGCCTGGCGCTCGGCGTCCTGACCGGGATCTTCGCCCTGATCGCGCCGCGGCTCGTCGGTGTCGCTCAGCGGTGTACGGGGCATTCGTGGCCGTGTTCGCGGCGATGATCTGGCTGTCGTATGTCGCCCAGGCGATCCTCGTCGGCGCGGCGTGGGTCCATCGCCGGACGCTGGCCGCGGCGACCTCCGAGCCGACGCCTGATCGAGGGCCGCGGGTCCGCGGCGCTCGACTGGCCGAGCGGGAGGTCAGTGCTGCGAGGTACCGCAGCGGCGGCAGAAGCGGGCGCTGGCCGACAGGGGCAGGCCGCAGCTGACGCAGGACTGGACGCCGGCCGGGCCGGGCCGCTCGAGGACGTCCTGGCTGGACGCCGCCCACAGGTCGGTGCTCGGACCCGCCGATCGGGCGGGTCGGCCATTGCGGCGCCGCTCCGGCCGCTGGCATCGGCCACTGGGGTGGCGGTGTCGTCGCCGGGGTCGGCCAGTCGCGGGCGCCGGCCGGGGCAGGCGGGGCTGCGGGAGCGCCGTTCGTCGGCGTTGGCGTCCCGTTCGTCGCCGCGGCGGCCCCGTTCGTGGGCGGCGGCGGAGCCTGGAAGATCGGCGGCCCGACCGGGCCCGGCGTCTCCGACGGTCGCGGGGTCGCCTCCGGCCCGCCGTCGGGGGCGACGATCTGCCAGGTCGGGGTCTCGACCCGATCGTCCCGGGCCGCGATCGGGGCAGGCTCGACGGCGGGCGGCTCGGGGGCCGTGGCCGGTGGCACGGGAGCCATGGTCTGCGGCTGATCCGCGATCGCCGGCTCGGCGCTGCCGGCCGCCGGGGGCCTCGCGGGTCGGCCGGAACCGGCTGAGCAGGTCGCTCGTCTGGGCCGCCGCGGCCGCGGCGCGATCGGCTTCTGCCTGGCGGTCGGCCTCCGCAGCGAGCTCGGCCTCGGCGTTCGCGCTCGGCTTCGGCGGCGTGCTCGGCCGCCCGGCGCTCGCGTTCCTGGTCGGCCGCCAGCGCAGCCGCGGCTGCCAGCGCCGCCTCGCGCTGCCGCTCGGCCTCGGCCTGACGCGCTCGCTCTTCCTCGGCGGCGCGCTCGGCCTGGCGCTGGCGGTCGGCCTCGGCCGCCAGCTCGGCCTCGCGCTGTCGCTCGGCCTCGGCCGCCAGCTCGGCCTGGCGCTGGCGGTCGGCCTCGGCCGCCGCGCCCTGCCTCGCGCTGCCGTTGCGCCTCGGCGGCGGCCTCGAGCCTGGCGCTGGCGGTCGGCCTCGGCCAGCAGTTCGGCTGCCCGCTCCCGTTCCGCCTCGGCCTCGAGCTCCTCCTGGCGCTGGCGTTCCGCCTCGGCCGCAGCCTCGGCTTCGCGCCTCGCCTGCGCCTCACGTTCGGCCTGGGCATCCGCGGCGTGACGCGCCAGCTCGGCAGCGGCCACCGCCCTCGCGACATCGTCGTCGACGAGATCTCGCCCGGCTTCAGTCGGCTCGGCCGCCTCGACGACCGGCTCGACGACCTGGGCTACCGGCTCCGCCGCTTCGCTGGTGGTCTCGGCCATCTCGACCGGCCTGGATCGGCTCGCTCGTGTCGGCGGCGATCGGGGCCGGCTCGGGAACGGGCGGGGCGGCGGGTTCCTCCACGGCGGGAAGGTCGCTCGCCGGCCAGGCCGACGGCGCGAGCAGCGCATCGAGCGGTGACGGCTCGGCCGGCAGCGTGCTCGCGGCAGGCTCCGCGTGGGCATGCCCGTTGCCGTTCGCCGCCGGGGCCTCGGTCGCGGGCCGGCCGAAGCCGATCCGGGCCAGTGGATCGAAGGCCGCGACGTCCCCGTTCAGGGATCTCGATGCCGAGCAGCGGCGAGCAGCTCAGGCAGCGACTCTCGACCTCGTTCCAGCAGTTGGCGCAGGTGTACTGGCGGCACGACATGCAGAACTGGAACGTCTGGTGGAAGGCGTCCAGCTGCTGGCTCGTGAGCTCGCGCTGCTCTTCGCTGCGGGCCTCGGCGAACGCCTCGTCGAGCGAGCGTCTCGTCATTGGAGACGAAGTTGACGAAGCCCTTCGACAGGATCTTGAGCTTGCCCAGCCGCTTGCCCTTGGGCGCGGCGGCCTCGAACGTATAGCGCGTTCCACAGCGTTCGCAGAACGATTCGGTCAGGATCTCGGGCATGCTGCCCTCGGCGCGGGGTCGGACGTCAGATCGGCGCGAACGCTTCCGATCGGGGCGAGAGTATAGCGCAGGGTGCCTCCCGGACCCTCCGCCGCAGGTACCGTCGGGGGTTCCCGAAGGTCAGGGTCACCGGCCGGCTCCGGACCGATCCCCTGCTAGACTCCGGCCGACCATGCCACCGCTGTCGGGCCTCGAGCGCCTGCTCGAGCGCCTCCTCGAACGCCCCTCGGCTCGCCTCTTCGGGACGCATCTCCAGCCGATCCAGATCCAGCGGCGGATCGAGCGCGCCATGGAACGTGAGCGGCGCACCGGGGGCGACCGGATCCGGGTCCCCGACCGGTATGCCGTCCACCTCCACCCGGCCGACCTGTCGAGGGCTTCGGTGACGCCCTCGACGAGGTGGCCGGCGATCTCGCCGACGCCGCCCTCGTGTTCGCCCGCGGTCACGGCTACACGCTCGCCGCGCGGCCGACGGTCGTGCTGATGGCCGACCCGCGCGTCCCGACCGGCGACGTCCAGGTCGCGGCCACCTTCGACACGGGTCACCACGGTCGCCGAGACAGCGCCGCCGACGGACCGGACGATGGTCTTCGAGGTCCCCGCCCTGCGCGCCCCCGCGGCGACGCTCCGCGCGGTCGAGCCGCGACGGTCGGGAGCGCGAGGTCCGGATCGACGGAACGCTCCTCACGATCGGCCGCTCGCCGGACAACGGGCTGGCGCTCGACGACGCCCGGGTCTCGCGTCACCACGCCCGGCTCCGGGCCCGTCACGGGATGCTGGTCCTGACCGACCTCGACTCGACCAACGGGGTCCGGGTCAACGGCGTTCGGGTCGCCGAGGTGGCGCTCGGCGTCGGCGACCGGATCGAGATCGGCGACACGGTGCTCGTGGTCGACGCCGTCGCGCCCGATTGATGGACCCGACGATCGCGACGATCTGGCTCATCCGGTTCCTGTTCCTCGGCCTGCTCTACCTGTTCCTGTTCGGCGTCGTGCGGGTCCTCCTGCGCGACCTCCGCTCGGCCGCGCGGGAGCCCGTGACGGCGCTCGGCCGGCTGATCGTCGTCGCGTCCGAGATCGAGGAGCCGCCGACCGGGGCGACCTTCCCGCTCGACGCGGTCGCCACGCTCGGGCGCGACGTCAACAACACGATCGTCGTCGACGATCCGTTCGCGAGCACCGAGCACGCCGTCCTGTCGTTCCGCGGTCGGGCCTGGTACCTCGAGGACCTCGACAGCACGAACGGGACGTACCTCAACGGGGCGCCGATCGACGGCCTTGCCGCGGTCGCCTTCGGCGACGAGATCCAGGTCGGCCGGGTGCGCTTCCGGCTCGAGCGGGCGGCGTGATCCGATGACGACGGCGACGTGCCGTCAGGGCCGGCCTGCGGGTCGGTCCGATCCGGCCACGCTTCCGCCGTCGTGAGCTCGGCCTGCTCGTCGTCGTCGGCGCTCGCCCTGGTCGCCGGGAGCGTGTCGCTCGGGGCCACCCGCGCGGTGCTGGCCGACGGGACGCTCGTGCTGGCCCCCGCCGACCCGTTCCGGCTGATCGTCTACCTCGCGCGCGCTCGGCTGCGCCCATCTCGCCCAGGTCCTCGCCGGGCGGCGGACCGACCAGGTCCTCCTGCCCGCGGTCGGGCTGCTCGGCGGGATCGGGCTGCTGCTGATGGAGCGGCTGCCGCAGGACCTCGCGGGCTCGGCGTTCGGCAATTCGCTCGGCCTGGCGGGCGTCCAGCTGCTCTGGCTGCTGATCGCGATCACGCGTGATCACGGTCCTGGCGATCGTCGTCCGGTCCGACACCTGGCTGCGTCGCTACAAGTACACCTGGGCGGCCGTCGGGATCGGCCTGCTGCTGCTCACGTTCGTGTTCGGCGAGGAGGCCAACGGGGCGCTGCTCACCGTTCGGATCGGACCGGTCAGCGGCCAGCCGACCGAGCTCCTCAAGGTCATCCTGGTCGTGTTCCTGGCCGGCTACCTGTCGGAGTTCCGGCCGCTGCTCGTCGAGGAGAGCACCCGGCTCGGTCCGCTCCGGCTGCCGCCGCTGCCGTACCTCCTGCCGATGCTCGTCGATGTGGGCGATCGCGTTCGGGATCGTCGTCGTCCAGCGCGACCTCGGCGCCGCCCTCCTCTTCTTCGCCGTGTTCCTCGCGCTCGTCTACGTCGCCACGGCGCGCGCCGGCTACGTCGATCGTCGGGCTCGTCCTCCTCGTCGATCGGCGCGATCGCGGCCTACCAGCTGTTCGGCCACGTCCGGATCCGGGTCGACGTCTGGCGCGACCCGTTCGCCGACCCGTCGGGGGCCGGCTACCAGGTCGTCCAGGCCCTGATCGCGTTCGCCCGCGGCGGGCTCCTCGGGACCGGGCTCGGCGCGGGCCTGCCGGCCGTCGGCGGGCGGCTGCCGATCCCGGCGATCCACACCGACTTCCCGCTGGCCGCCCTCGGCGAGGAGCTCGGGCTGATCGGGGTGACTCGCGATCCTCGGGATCTACCTCGTGATCATCGAGCGCGGGCCTGCGGATCGCCGCGTCGGCGGCGGACGACTTCCGGGCGCTGCTGGCCACCGGCCTCGCCCTCGTCGTCGGGGTCCAGGCCTTCATCATCGCCGCCGGCAACCTCAAGCTCATCCCGCTGACCGGGATCACCCTCCCGTTCATCAGCTACGGCGGGTCGTCGCTGCTGGCCAACGCCGTCGTCGTCGGCCTGCTCCTCGCGCTCTCGGATCGTGGGGTCGAGCCGCCGCCACCGCCGCGCCGGAGCCGCGGCCGGTTCGATCGCCTCCTGCGCCGGAGCGTCGCGTGAGCCGGGCGGGCGGCGGCGGGCGGACCGCCGGTGGCGACGCCGATCGGGCGGGGGGTCGTCCGGCTCGGGATCGTCCTGCTCGTGTCGTTCGCCGTCCTCGCCGCGGGCGCCGGCTACTGGCAGGTCGTCGCGCTCGGCCGACCTCGTCGGCCGGCCCGACGATCCGCTCCTGATCGCCGCCGCCCGGAACGTCGTCCGGGGCGTCATCCGCGACCGCGACGGGCACCTCCTGGCGACCTCGAAGAAGGACGCCAACGGCGAGCCGTACCGGGTCTACCCGAGCCGGTCCGTCGCACCGGTCGTGGGCTACGCCTCGCGGCTGTACGGGACCGCCGGCCTCGAGCGGGCCTACGACGCCGAGCTCACCGGGATCCGGCCGCCCGACCCGATCGACGAGCTCCTGGCCAAGTTCTCGGCCGACCGCTACCGGCCCGCAGGACCTGACCCTGAGCCTGTCGCTCGACCTCCAGCGCGAGGCGGTCCGCCTGCTGGGCGACGACCGCGGCGCGGTCGTCATGCTCGACCCGCGCAGCGGCGAGGTCCTGGCGATGGCCTCGACGCCGACGTACGACGCCAGCGCGATCGCCAACCCCGACACGGCCAAGGCGGCGTTCGCCGTCGGTCTCGAACGATCCCGACAAGCCGTTCCTCGACCGCGCCGTGCAGGGACGCTACGTGCCGGGCTCGGTGTTCAAGATCGTCACCTCGATCGCCGGCCCTGGGCTCGGGGGCGATCACGCCCGCCACCACGGTACGCCCGGCAGCCGCCGGCCGAGAAGGACGGGCTGCTCGTGTCCGGGTTCCGGATCCGCGACGGACATCATCCGTTCACCGGCTCGCGCCAGCTGGCCTACCCGGAGGCGATCGAGGTGTCGTGCAACATCTACTTCGCCCTGGCCGGGCTCGACGACCGGTGGCGACGCGCTCGCGTCGTGGGCGGCGAAGGTCGGCTTCGGGGCGCCGATCCCGTTCGACCTGCCGACCGTGGCCAGCCAGGTCACGAACGGCGGCGGATCGTACGGCGGCGGGTTCGCGGACGACGTCGAGCTGGCGAATGCGGCCTACGGCCAGGGCGAGACGCTCGCCACGCCCGCTCCAGATGGCGCTGGTCGCGGCGGCCGTCGCCAACCGCGGAACGCTCATGAAGCCCCACCTCGTCACGAGGCTGTCCGGGGCGGACGGCGCGACGACGATCGGGCCCGAGGTCTGGCGCCAGGTCATGAGCCCGGATGTCGCCGCGGAGATCAACGCGGCGATGGTCCGCGGCGGTCGAGGGCCAGGACGGGCCGCCTGTTCACCGCCGGCGCCAAGGTGCCCGGCGTCCTGACCGCCGGCAAGAGCGGCACCGCCCAGCTCGACGGGTCGGCCAAGCCCCACTCCTGGTTCATCGGGTTCGCGCCGGCGAACGACCCCCAGATCGCGATCGCCGTCCTCGTCGAATCGGGCGGGAGCGGGGCGACCCGGGCGTCGCCGATCGCCGGCCGGCTGATGGCCCGCTACCTCGCCTCGGTCGGGAAGTGACATGACCGAGGAGCGTGGTCCCCGTCGGCCACTCGTCGAGCGGCTCGGGCTCGGCGGCATCGCGCTCGTCCTCGGCGGGCTGTTCGCGGCGGTCGCCGTGGCCGCGTTCGCCGGAGGTGAGCCGTTCCTCGGGGTGATGGGCGCGGTGGGCTGCCTGATGACCCTGTGGGTCGGGGCGCTGTCCGTCTTCCGCGGCTGACGACGCCTGCGAGACGCCCGTCACGGACGATTGGCCGGTAACGTGGCGAACCAGTTCCTCGTCCCGGACGTACTATCTGTCGACACCCCCGGGCCGTCGCCACCGGCCGCCCGCCTCCGCCGCCCCTCGAGTCCATCCGTGCGCCGGGCGCCACCGGACGTCAGGCCACCCCGCGAGGGAGAACGATGACGACGAAGATCCAGGAGACCGGCGAGAAGGTCGTCGCCAACGTCGAGCGCGTGATCGTCGGCAAGCACAACGAGGTGCGCCTGGCGCTCGTCGCCCTCATGTGCCGCGGCCACCTGCTCATCGAGGACGTGCCCGGGACCGGCAAGACCGTGCTCGCCAAGGCCCTCGCCCGCAGCCTCGGCTGCACGCTTCCGCCGGATCCAGTTCACGCCGGACCTCCTGCCCGTCCGACGTGACCGGCCTGTCGATCTACAACCAGAAGACCCAGGAGTTCGAGTTCCGGCCCGGACCGATCATGGCCCAGGTCGTCCTGGCCGACGAGATCAACCGGGCGACCCCGAAGACCCAGTCGAGCCTGCTCGAGTGCATGGACGAGCGCCAGGCGACGATCGACGGCGTGACCCACCAGATGCCCGACCCGTTCCTGGTGATCGCCACCCAGAACCCGATCGAGTACGAGGGCACCTTCGCCCTGCCGGAGGCCCAGCTCGACCGGTTCATGCTCCGGATCCGGATGGGCTACCCGCAGCCGATCGACGAGATCGTCATCCTCGACGAGCAGAAGCGGACCCATCCGCTCGACGACCTCGAGGAGGTCGTCGGGCTCGAGGAGCTGCGCGAGATGCAGGCCGCCATCCGCGAGGTCCACGTCGAGTCGTCGATCAGCGACTACATCGTCCGGCTGGTCAACGGGACCCGCGCACCACCCCGACGTCTACCTCGGCGCCTCGCCGCGTGGCTCGATCGCGCTGTACCGGGCGAGCCAGGCGCTGGCCGGGCTGCTCGGCCGCGACTACGTCATCCCCGACGACGTCAAGCTGCTGGCCGAGCCGGCGCTCGCCCACCGGCTGATCATCAAGACCAGCTCGACGATCCACGACGTCCAGGCCGGCCAGGTCGTCCGCGAGCTGCTCGAGACGCTCCCGGTCGAGCCGATCCGGGCGCCGGTCGGCGGTCCGCGGTCGATCTCGGCCAGCCCGTCCGAGGCCGTCGCCGACCGGGGCTCGCGGCGCTGATCGGCGGCCGGGGTCGACCCTGACGATGGTCCGCCGGATCGAGTTCCTGGTCCTCGCCATCGTCCTCGTGGTGGCGGCGTTCTCGACCGGGCTGCCGTTCCTGTTCTACCTGCTCTACCTGGCGATCCTGGTCGTCGGCGGGAGCTACGTCCTGACCCGTCTCGGCCTGGCCGACCTCGAGGCCGGCTACGCGGTCGGCCAGCTCCAGGGCCACGTGGGCGAGCAGCTCCGGGTCACCTACACGCTGCGCAACGCCGGGCGCGCGTCCCGAAGCCGTGGCTCGAGGTCCACAACCCGACCAGCCTGCCCGGTGGCCATCCCGGGCCGGGCGATCTCGCTCGGTCCGCGTGGCGAGCGGAGCTGGATCGCCAAGGTCCCGCTGACCCGGCGCGGCCACTTCCGGATCGAGCCGCTCCAGGTCCGGACCGGCGACCCGTTCGGCTTCTTCGAGGCCTCGGCGACGGTCGGCCAGGCGGTCACCCTGATCGTCTATCCGCGGGTCGACCCGCTCCCGCTGTGGCGGCTGCCCGCGGCCAACCTCGAGGGCAGCCACGCGGCCCCGGAACGGACGCTCCAGACGAGCCCGCTGGCCACGACCGTCCGACCGTACGCCCCGGGCGACAGCATGAACCGGATCCACTGGAAGTCGACGGCGCGCCACAACGAGATCCAGGTCAAGGAGTTCGACCTCGAGCAGACCGCCGACGTCTGGATCTTCCTCGACCTCGATCGGCGGGTCCAGGCCGGGCTCCGGCGAGGACGTCGTCGGCCGAGATCGCGATCCGGGCGGCCGCCTCGATCGCGGATCGCTCGCTCGACCGAGAACCGGGCGGTCGGCCTGACCGCGTTCGGTCACCGGATGTCGGTCCTGCCGGCCGACCGGGGCGGCCGCCAGCACCTCAAGATCATGCAGCTCCTGGCTGCCGTCGACGCCGACGGCTCGGCGCCGCTGATGGAGGGCCTGGTGACCGGTCTGGCCCGCCTGCGGCGCGGGATGACCGCCGTGATCATCACCTCGTCGCTCGACCGGGGCTGGGTTCGGCCGCTGGCCGGCCTGCGTTCCCGTGGCGTGGCCTCCGTGATCCTGTCGGTCGATGCCCGGAGCGCCGCCGCGGTGTCGGCGAACCGCTATCGCGCCCCCGGCCACGACGAGCAGGAGGTCGAGGTCGACCCCGACGTGGAGGCCCAGACGCGAGCCCTCCGACACGCGCTCGCCGAGCACGACCTGCGGACCTATCGGATCGCCGCCGGCATCCCGCTCAGCGAGCAGCTGGCGGGCTGAGCGGATGACCGCCACGACCTTCGGGTCGGTCCGCACCGAGGCCGCCGAGCAACGACGCTTCCCGCTCGCGCCCGCCGAAGGCTGGACGACGCTCGGACTCGTGCTCCTGCTGTGCCTGACCCTGGCCTGGTCGATCGACGATGCGAGCTGGGTCGTCGGGCCGCGTGGCCTGACCGACTACCTGCCGCTGGCGATCGTGCTCGGCGTCGCCTGGGGGTTCGTGAGCGCCAAGGTCGGCTGGTCGCGCTGGCTCGCCCACCTCCTCGGGGCGACGTTCGCCGCCCTCCTCATGCCGATGATCGTCGGTGCCCGGCTGGTCGAAGGCGGTGGGCCCGGTCGAGTGGTTCCAGGCCACGGCCGCGTCGTGCGTCAACGCCTACTTCGACCTGACCTACCGGGGCCTGCCGTTCACCACCCAGATCGGCCATTTCCTGCTCGTGCTCGGGCTGCTCGTCTGGGCGACCGGTCAGTACGCCGGCTACGTCACGTTCCATCACCGCCGCCCGCTCAACGCCGTGATCGTGATCGGCGTCGGACTCGTCGCCAACATGTCGCTGACGATCCGCGACCAGCTCCCGTACCTGGTCATCTACAGCCTCGCGGCGCTCTTCCTGCTCATCCGGTTCCACGCCTACGACGAGCGGCTGCTCTGGATGCGCCACCGGATCGGCGACGCGGCGTCGCTCGGCTCGCTCTACCTGCGCGGTGGCGCGGTCTTCGTCGCGAGCGCAGTCGTGCTCGCGCTGGTCCTCACGAGCGGCGCCTCGTCCGCACCGCTCGCGTCGCTCTGGAAGGGCGTCGACCAGAAGCTGATCGAGGTGGGCCGCGAGTTCCAGCGGGTGTTCCGGGGCGGCGGCCAGGGAACCCGCTTCAACGGGGTGGACTTCTCGGGCACGGCCTCGATCCACGGGATCCTGGACGACCGACCCGACTCCCGTCCTCGACATCACCGTTCCCGACAACGGCCACTACTACTGGCGGGCGGTGGTCTACGACAAGTTCGACGGGCTCACCTGGAGCTGGTCGAAGCCGGCCGGCAGCGACATGGGGGCGAGCACGGCGCTGCTCGACGGGACCGGCGACGACCCGAGCACCCTCAAGGCGCGCAAGAGCGTCCAGTTCGGGGTCACCGAGCTCGCCTTCGATCCGCAGTCGGTCTTCTCGCCCGACACCCCGATCGGGGTCAACGTCGCGTCGAAGCTGACGACGGTCTCCGACCCGACGGCCAAGCCGGACTTCTTTGCCGGGCTCAACGCCGACGCGTCGCGCTACACGGTCACCGCCAGCGTGCCGATCGTCTACTCGGCGGATCATCCCGAGGGCGTCAGCGAGAACCAGCTCCGGGTCGCCGGCAAGGGCTACCCGGACGGCATCAGGGCGCTCTACCTCGACTACGACCCGGCGCTCATCGGGCCCGCGACCCGCAAGCTCAACGAGGCGATCCTCGCCCGCTACCCCGACGCCTCCAAGGACCCCTACGACCTGGCCCGCTCGATCAACAACTACCTCACCACGGACGGCGGGTTCACCTACGACGCCGACGTCCGCGACATCGACTGCGGCCGGAACATCGTCGAGTGCTTCGCGGTCCACAAGCGCGGCTACTGCGAGTACTACGCCAGCACGATGGTCATGCTCCTCCGGCTCAACGGCGTGCCGGCCCGGCTCGCCGAGGGCTTCCTGCCCGCACAGCGGGACCGGTCCGGGGTCGAGCAGATCCTCAAGAGCAACTCGCACGCCTGGGTCGAGGTCTACTTCCCCGGCTTCGGCTGGCAGCAGTTCGACCCGACCGGTGGCGGGCGTCGGCCAGGACGTGCCCCTGCCGCCCGGCCCGCACGTCTCGGCACCGCCGGCCACGCCGCGCGGCTCGCTCGCGGCCGACGATCCGGGCGAGCTGCGGCGGAGCATTCGGCCGACCACGGGCGGGGCCGCCGGGACGACCGGCGGCGGACCCGGCAGCGGTCCGTTCATCGTCATCGGGCTGCTCCTGGCGATCGTCGTGGGCGGGCTGGCGTTCCTCGCCTGGCAGCGCGGGCCACGGACGACGTCCGAGCCGGAGATCGTCTGGCGCAGCATCGTCCGGCTCGCCGGCAGGTTCGGCTTCGCGCCTCGCCCGAGCCAGACCGTCTTCGAGTACACGAGCGCGCTCGGCGAGGTGCTCCCGAACGCGCGACCCGACCTCCAGACGGTCGCCCGGGCGAAGGTCGAGGTGGCCTATGGTCGGGGCCAGCTCGGCGACGATCGGTTGCGATCGCTGCGCGACGCCCAGCGCCGGCTCCGGGTCGCGCTGCTCGGGCTGCTCTTCAGGCGACGCGAGCGCCGCGAGCGCCGGGGACGTCGCCCCTGACGGCTCCGGGCCCGCCGTCCCGGCGGGTCAGAGGGAGCCGGCCCGCTCGCGAGCCGCCGCCTCGTCCTCGCTGCGCTCCTCGGCCGCCGCGGTCGCTGGCTCGGCCGTCTCGGCCTGGAGCGGGGCGAGGTGGTCGGTCAGGTTGTGGGCGCGCAGGATCGCCCGCCCGGCGACGAACTCGACGACGCTGATCCCGGTCAGCCCCCACGGGAACGTCCAGAAGCGCTCGAGCGGCAGGCCGAGGAGGGTGAGCAGCGCGACCTTGAAGATCCCGTCGTGCCCGACGAGGAGCGACCAGGGGGTATCCGAGCCGTGGCTCGCCGGATAGCCGCCGACGCTCGTCCGGTCCGCTCCGCTGCCGGGCGACGCCGCCGCCAGCGCCTCGATCGCCCGCGCGAGCGCGACGCGGACCCGCGCCGCCGCGTCGGCGAGCGGCTCGCCGCCCGGGGCATGGGCGATGGCCGGGTGGATCCGCCACGCCTCGAGCTCGTCGGGGTAGCGGGCGACGACCTCGTCGCGGTGGAGGCCCTCCCACGCCCCCTGGGCGATCTCGAGCAGACCGGGCTCCGGACGGGGGGTCGGGACCGCCGCTCCATGGACCGCGACCAGCGCCGTGGCCGCCGCGGCCGCGGTCGAGGCCGTCCGGTCGAGTGGCGAGTGGACGATCTCGACCGGTGGACGGCCGGGGACCGGGATCCGCGGCGGCGCGTCGGGCGCCGCGAGCCTGGACCCGGCGAGCTCCGCCTGGCGCAGGCCGAGCGGCGACAGTGGCGTCTCGAGGCGGCCCTGGAAGCGACCCTCGACGATCGCCATCGACTCTCCGTGGCGGAGCAGGACGAGGCTCGCCGCGAGCTCGGTCGGGAGGGGGAGGGGCGGCTCGCTCAGCGGTCGGCTCCGAGCCGGATCGTCCAGACGTCCATCACCGCCTCGAGCGACCGGATCGCCTCCACGACCTCGGGCGGTACGTCCTCGTCGACGGCGAGGACCATCACCGCGTCGGCCCGGGGCGCCGAGCGGGCCAGGTGCATCGCGCTGATGTTCACGTCCGCCTCGCCGAGCATGATCCCGATCCGGCCCATCGTCCCGGGACGATCGTGGTGGCGGGTCACCAGCATCGTCGCGGCCGGGACCATGTCGAGCCAGTAGTCGTCGATCCGGACGAGCCGGGGCTCGCCGGCGGCCACGGTCCCGCCGACCGTCGTCGTCGTGCCGGCGGTCTCGCCCGACAGGGTCAGGCAGCGAGGCGAACTGGCCGGCCTCCGGCGTCTTGCGCTCGACGACGGTGATCCCGCGCGCCTTGGCCAGCGCCCCGGCGTTGACCAGGTTCACCCGCTCGGTGGTGACCGTCTCGAGCAGGCCGCGGAGCACCGCCGGCGGTGAGCGGGCTCACGTCGAACGCGGCGAGCTCGCCGGCGACCTCGAGGGTCAGCGTCTTCACCCCGGTCCGCGCAGAACTGGGCGAAGAACCGGCCGAGCATCTCGGCCAGCGGCAGGTACGGGAGCGATCGCCCGGGCCGTCTCCGGGGTCAGCAGCGGGGCGTTGACGGCGTAGCGCGCCGGGCGGCCGTCGAGGACGTCGAGGATCTGCTCGGCGACCTCCTCGGCGACGAGGACCTGGGCCTCGGCGGTCGACGCGCCGAGGTGCGGGGTGAGGACGGTGTTCGGGGCGTCGAGCAGCGGCGAGCCGACCGGCGGCTCGTGCTCGAAGACGTCGATCCCGGCGCCCGCCGAGCCGGCCCTCGCGGAGCGCGGCGGCCACCGCCGCCTCGTCGACGATCCCGCCGCGGGCGACGTTGAGCAGGATCGCGTCGGGCTTCATCCGGGCCAGCTCCCGGGCGCCGATCAGGCCGCGCGTCGACCGGCTCAGCGGGACGTGGAGGGTGATCGCGTCGGACCGCTCCAGGAGGATCGGCAGCTCGACGAGCTCGACGCCGTGGAGCGCGGCCTGCTCCTCGGACACGAACGGATCGACGGCCGAGGACGGTCATCTCCATCGCCCGCGCCCGGGCGGCGATCGCCTGGCCGATCTTGCCCAGGCCGACGATCCCGAGGGTCCGGCCGCGCAGCTCGACCCCGGTGAACTGGCTGCGCTTCCACTCGCCGCGCCGGAGCGAGGCATCGGCCGCCGCGACCCGCCGGGCGACCGCGTAGAGCAGGGCGAGCGTGTGCTCGGCCGCGGCGATCGTGTTGCCGGTCGGGGCGTTGACGACCACGATCCCGGCCCGGGTCGCCGCCTCGAGGTCGACGTTGTCGACGCCGACCCCGGCCCGACCGATGACGACGAGCCGCGTGCCGGCGGCGATGAGCTCGGCGTCGACCTGGACCTGGCTCCGGACGACGAGCGCGTCGTAGTCCGGCAGGATCGTCGCGTATTCCTCGGGTCCGAGCCCGACCCGCTCGTCGACCTCGTGGCGCGCCCGGAGGAGCTCGATGCCCTCCCGGGCGATCGGCTCGGCGACGAGGATCCTCACGCCTTGACCGGGGCCAGGGCCCCATCGCCTCGAGGGCCGCTCGCTGGGCGGCCGCGACCGCCGCGCCGGCCTCGACCGGCCGGTCGTGCTCGAGCGAGACCTCCTCGATGACGCCGATCGCGTCGAGGATCTCGGCCAGGGTCACCGACCCGAGGTGACCGATCCGGAAGACATGCCCGGCGATCTTGCCCTGGCCGCCGGCCAGGATGACCCCGCGCCGCTTGACGCCGTCGTTGAACGCCTTCCAGTCGAGGCCCTCGGGGAGCCGGGCGGCGGTCACCGTCGGCGACGCGAAGCGCTGGTCGGCGAAGAGCTCGAAGCCGAGCGCCCGGAGACCGGCCCGCGTCGCGGCCGCGCAGGCCTCGTGTCGGGCGAAGACCGCCGGCCGCGCCCTCGCGCTCCATGAGCTCGAGGCCCTCGTCGACCTGGTAGACGACCGCGAGGGCCGGTGTCCACGGGGTCTGGCCCTTGGCGTGTGAGTCGCGGTGGGCGTGCAGGTCGAGGTAGAAGCGCGGCATCGTCGCCGTCTCCATCGCCGCCCAGGCCCGGTCCGAGGCCGCGACCATCGCCAGGCCCGGGGCGGCCATCCAGGCCTTCTGCGAGCCGGTGACGACGATGTCGATGCCCCAGGCATCCATCTCGAACGGGACGGCGCCCGAGGGCCGACACGCTGTCGACCAGGATGAGCGCGTTGTCGTCGACCTCGCGGATCGCGGCAGCGATGGCCGGGATCGGGTTCATCACCCCGGTCGAGGTCTCGTTGTGGGTGAGCAGGACGGCCTTGTAACCCGGCGCCGGCTCCGCGGCCAGTGCTGCCCGCACCTCGGCCGGGTCGGCGGCCTCGCCCCACTCGACGGCCAGCTTGGTCATGTCGGCGCCGTAGGTCGTCGCGATCTTGGCGAACCGGTCGCCGAACGAGCCGATCGACACGGCGAGGACCCGGTCGCCCGGGCGACAGGACGTTGACCACGGCCGCCTCGAGGCCGCCGGTCCCGGCGCACGACAGGATCGCCACGTCGCTGGTCGTCCCGAAGTAGGGCTTCATCCGGGTCAGGATCCGCTCGAGCATCGCCGCGAACTCGGGCCCGCGGTGGTTGATCATCTGGCGGGCGCCGGCCGCCCGGACGCTTGGCGGGAGGGCCGTCGGGCCGGGGATCCGGAGGTTCGGCTCGAAACGGTTCACGGGCGGGTCTCCTGGCGGCTGGCGGTCGGGATGGCACGGCGCGACCGTCGCCCACGATGGTCGCACGACCGGCCCGATCCGCGCCAGCACGACCGTCGCCCGATGCACCCCCGGAGACGACGAGACGCCCCCGGGTGATCCGGGGGCGTCTCGCCTCGGAGTGGGGAGAGCCGACCTAGCCTGGGTAGAGCCAGTTGGTCAAGCCACGCCTCCTACGGGAACAGCCATGACTGGCCCAGCCAGCCCTTGCCCGCATCGCTCGTGCTCTTGTCGCCGTAGGACAGCCCGTAGGCGTCGTTCGTCACCCACGCGGTCCCGCGGTCATCGCTACTGAAGGCGCAGCCGTTCGACTCGCGCCAGACCACAGCCCGCTTGATCGCGGAGCTCGACAGCGACCATGCCGCGTGCCCCTGACGCTCGAGCAGCACCGCCTCGAGGGTGACGCCCTGCAGCACCTCCGCGACGTAGTTTTCGCACGGCGGCGGCCAAGTGAACGATCCGGCTCTGCGCTGGTCGTCCGGTAGCACCCCGCCAATGTTGTGGCCCGACTTCGAGCAGGCCGGGTTGATCCCGACCGGCTGCGACGGATCGCACTGCCAGGACAGGTCGCCGTAATTGAAGCTGTTGTACGCGCTGCGGTCGCCGACCCAGCCCTTGAACAGGGCGTAGTCGTGCGCCGTGCTCGCCCCGACATACAGGTCGGCAGCCAGCAGGCTCGCCCGGCACCACGTCCCCCAGTTGTTCGGGCGGGTATTGGCGCAATCGGTGAGGCTCGACGGCCCGCCGCTCGTGCCGACCGTCCGCATCCTGGACACCCACGACACGAAGCCGGCGTCCCGGTACCCGATCAAGTCGGCGGCCAGGACATAGGCGGCCAGTCCGCGGCCGAGCGCCAGCGCCCGGGACCCAGCCTCGGTGCCCTGGACGGCGTGCAGCGCGTTGATGACCTTGGTGCGCATCGCCGCGTCGCCCGTCCGGGCATACACGAGCGCCTGCGCCAGCGTCTGGACGTCGGCCTGGTTGTCCTGATCGCTCAGGTTCGGGCTGGAGCTCCCTCCGGCCCGGCTCACGATGTTGCTCCACGCGGCCCCGCTCGTCGGCAGCGACATCAGCCGGCTCCGAGGGACCAGCAGGTACGATCCAGCGGGCGGAGCACCGGTCGGTGCGCTGGTGGGCGCATCGGTCGGTGCGCTGGTGGGCGCATCGGTCGGTGCGCTGGTGGGCGCATCGGTCGGGTTGTCCGTCGGGGCGTCGGTCGGGCCGTCCGTGGGCGTTGCCGTCGGGGCGTCGGTCGGTGTCGGCGTGGAGACGGGCTGGTCGAGGGTCAGGACGAGCCGCGGTCCCTTGCCGGTCTCGCGGCTGGCGTACCAGGCGCCGTTGGAGCTGGCTCCGACGATCGCCAGGTCGACCCTCTTGCCCGACTTCAGGCCGGTCAGGTTCAGGTTGACGCTGACCCAGCCGCCGACGCGACCGGTCGAGCCGATCCGGCCGACGACCTGCGGGTCGAGCGCGGGAGCCTTGTCCCAGGTCACGGAGGTCTCGCTCCACGAGCCGGTGACGCGGTGGATCTCGCCGCCCTTGTTGCTCCGGTCGCGGACGTACAGCCGGAGGGAAACGGAGCGCACGGCGCTCGGGAGGCTCGGCAGGGTGAACCGGAGCAGGGTGCGCTGCTGGTCACCCGCCTTGGCCCGGCTCCGGAGGCGGATCCCGGCGCCGTAGTTCCGGTCGTGGAAGAACGACCGGATCTGCGCGTCGGCGCTCGCGACGACGGTCTCCGACTGGGTCGACGCGGCGAGCCCGAGCTGCTCGGTCACGTAGAAGGGGACGACCAGCAGGCCGATCAGCCCAAGGCGGGCGACGCGACCGAGGGTGCCGGTGGACCTCTTGGCGGGGCTGGGACTGGGGGTGCCAGGGGACGTGGCGGGCAGCTGACCATACGCGGGTCGCAGCATCGGGGCCTCCTCGCTGGCGGGCGCAAACGGCCCGGGCGTTCGTGAGGTCCTTACCGTGACCCTTACCGGCTTGTCTGGGGATCACCCGGGCGTACCCAACGTTCGGACGAAATGGGGCCAGCACTAACCGGACCCGTCCGCCCTCGACTGGACCGGACGGGTCCCCGGTTCGGGCGGATCGGGCCCGGCCCCGGTGACCGGATGCACCGGGCAAGGTGGCGTCCGGGCACCGAATCGAGTCGCTCCCGAGCACCGCGGCGCTCGGTCAGGATCGCTCCGGAGCACCAGTCCACAGCGCGGCGCAGGGATCGGTCCGATCCGCGCGTCCTATCCTCGAGATGCCCGGACGATCTGCCCGGGCGGCGGGGAGGCGGGATGGCCTTCAAGGCCGAGATCGCGGACTTCGGGGCGTTCTACGAGGCGACCTACCAGCGCGCCTACCGGACGACGCTGGCGATCCTGGGCGAGCCCGCCCTCGCCGCGGACGCCGTCCAGGACGCGTACCTCGACGCGTACCGGTCGAGGTCGCGCTTCCGCGGCGACGCGCCGGCGGAGGCGTGGCTGATGCGGATCGTCGTGAACGCCGCGATCAGCACCGTCCGTCGGCGCCGGGTTCGCTGGATCGAGCCGCTGCCCGCCGTCGCGGTCGGGGCGGACGATTCCGTCGAACGGACGGCAGACCGGCTGTCGCTGCTTGCCGCGGTCGGCGGGCTGCCCGCGGAGCAGCGCGCCGCGATCGTCCTTCGCTACTACCTCGACTACGACTACGCCACGATCGCCCGGATCATGGACGCTCCCGAGGGGACGGTCGGGTCGTGGCTGACCCGTGGTCTCGCGCGGCTTGCGGTGGCCCTTGCGCTGCCCGCGACGGAGCTGGGTCCGTCGGACCAGGAGGTGGTCGATGCGACCTGACCCGGACATTGAGGCTGTCCTTCGCGACGGGCTCCGACGCGAGCTCGACGGCCACGTCGGGCCCCACCCAACCTGGGCCGGCGCGCCGGCCGCGCGACGGGCGGCTGCGCGACGTCCGCCCCGCTGCGCCTGCTCGTCGCGGCTGCCCTCCTCGTCGCCGGGGGAGTCGTCGGAGGCCTGCTGCTGACGGCCGGCTCCGACCGGCGGCCGGCCGTCGTTCCCTCACCGACCACCCCATTGACCGCGACACCACGCCTGGTGCTGGCGCTGCCGACCCATCGCGACATGACCGGCTACCCAGCGGCCCTGCTGACCGGGACACTGGAATTCGACGGTCAGTGCGTCTGGATCGACGATGCCTTCGGCGGCCACCACCTCCCCGTCTGGCCCGCTGGCTACGGCCTCTTCGAGCTCGGGGGCGTCCTCCGGGTCAAGGACCCGGCCAACCTCCACTCGGTGCCGATCGGAGGCCAGATCCGCGTCGGTGGTGGCGATTACCACGCCGGATCCGAGTTCGACTTCCTCCGCACGCTGATGGACGACGATGTCCCGGTCGCCTGCCAGGCCGCGGACTACTGGCTCGTCAGCCCGCCCGAGACGGCCGCTGCAACCCCGGCCACGCCGGCGGGTCCGTGGTCCGACATCGGCTCGTTCGGCATGTTCGACCCCGACCACGGATGGGTGCTGGTCACCGGCGGCACGGCCTCGGCTCCGTCCCACCAGCTGTTCACCACCACCGACGGTGGTATCACCTGGGCCCGGATGTCCTGGCGACCGGACCAGCGCGACATTCCGGTCTTCACGGACTCCGACCTCGGGTGGTCGATCGACGTCACGACTGGTCCGGACGGCTCGGACGTCACCGTGGTGCGCCGAACGGACGACGGCGGCCAGAGCTGGGAGCCGGTCGACCTGCCGAAACACCGGGGAGTGCCGGAGTTCCCCGTCTTCGTGGACGCCACAACGGGATTCCTCATGACGAGCGTCGGCAACCTGGCGGGCGATCCGGATCCGGGTGGGTCGTTGCTCAAGACCGTCGACCGCGGCCAGACCTGGTCGGTGGTAGCGGAGCTCCCGGCGGGCACGTCGGGCGGCCTCCACGTCCTCGACGCCACCGACATGCTCGCGTTCGGGTCGACCTCGCGGCCGGGCGGCAACGGGCGCCTGGCCTTCGACCTGCTCATGACGAGCCACGATGCCGGGCGGTCCTGGAAGGCAACGCCGATCGACTACGAGGCCGGCGACCTGGTCACCACCGGTGAGGGCGCGGCCGTACGGCTCGTCCGCCACGACGACTCCGGCCCGACAGACGCCTTCGTGACGACCGACGGCGGAAGGACCTGGACCCTGACTGGATCGGCACCGTGGTACATCGGCAGCTTCTCCCCAGTCGATGCGTCGACCTGGTACGGCTTCCTCGGAGCCGCGGACGGGCTCGGCCCGTCGTTCTCCCGGACGACCGACGCCGGTCGGACCTGGATGCCGATCCCGTCGGTCGGGCTCCCGGCGGATCCGGGCTTCGGCCAGCTGCGCTTCGTCGACGAGAAGCACGGTTGGGCGGTCGTCGTGGGAGGGGCTCGAGGTGAACCGTCCGGTCCGGGGCTCTACGCGACCGACGACGGAGGCCTCTCCTGGCGGCCGATCACGCCCAGGGGATGAGTCGGCGCCGGACGTGGCCCGCGAAGGTCGGGTCGGTCAGCTCCGGCCAGACTGCTGAGCGTCAACGCCCGGGCGTGCCCGCTGAACGGCCCGGCCAGCCCAAGGCAACTCCACGCGACCGACGCGTCGAGACGAGGACTCAGCGCTCCCTGACGACTCGCCAGACGATCAAGCCGAACAGCCCGACCACCAGCGCGGCGATCACCAGCCAGGCGATCATTGGCACGCCTTCTCCCGAGGGCGGCGGCGGGGTGGTCGAACCCGGTGGGGTCGTCGGGCGATCCCCGGCGGCCGCGGTCACCGGCACCGCCGCCCCCGCCACGGTGCTCGTGGTCCCGTCCGGCCCGATGAGCGCCACCGAGAGCTCCGCGGCACCCGGGTCGGGCACGGTCACCTGGCCCCGGAATGGCGTGCCCGGAGCGGCGTCCTCCACGAGCGGGGCGGACGCGACCTGCCGGCCGCCGACCGAGGCGACGACCGACAGTCCGTTCAACGAGGGCAGTGTGGCGAGCTCCCACTCGCCCCGGGGCTGGACGTCGACGACCACCGGGTAGGGTCGGCCGGCGACGACGCTGCCGACGAACGGATGGAACGTCGCGGCCACCAGCTGGTCGGCCGTCGCGGTGGGCGGGGGACCGATGCCGCTCAGCGGGAGGATCTCGTCGCCGGCGGCCGTGTGAACCCCGATGACCAACGATCCGGGGCCGCCCTTCGGCACGACGAGTTGAGCGACGACATGGCCCGGGAAGTCGGCGCTGACCGAGCCCTCCGACGCAGCGGCCTTGCCCTTCGCGGGGCGCAACCGGGCGAACACCCCGTCCACTGCGGCGAAGTCGTTCGTCGCCGGATTCCAGAACGTGACGCCGGCTTCGAGCACGCCTCCCGGCGGGGCGTCCGGCGTGATGAACGGGGCGTCGAGCCAGGCCTGCACCAACGACGCGGTCGCGGGCGACTGGCTCGGGGCCGCGCCCGCAGCCGCGAGCGAACCAGGCCCGGCGAGCGCGGCGAGGGCCGTCAGGGTCGTGAGCGCCACGCGAGGGAGGCCCCGAACCAGCCTGCGTCGGTCGCGCTCGAGTGGACGTGCTGCCATGTCAGGGAGTATCCGGGACGTCCCAGGAGGGTTCAGGGCGTGGAGCCGGAGCCGGCGTCCCGCTTCTCGGTCTCGGCGAGCTTGCGCCGGTTCTCCTCGCGGGTCTTCATGATCGAGCCGCCGGCCTTCATCGCGTCGGCCTTCGGCCCGGGGATCGACTCGCGCTCGGGCCGGCCCCGTTGGCGGGCCGCCTCGCGGGCGTCGGTCCGGCCCGCCATCCGGGTCGCGATCGTCGCCTCGTAGCCCTGGTCGTTGGGCAGGTAGTAGCGCCGCTCGACGAGGGCGTCGGGGAGGTACTGCTGGCTCACGTCGGAGCCCTCGAACTCGGGCGGGTAGCGGTAGCCGACCCCGTAGCCGTACTGCTTGAGGGCGTGGTGGCCGGCGTTCCGGAGGTGCATCGGGACGGGCAGCGCACCGCCCGACTCGAGGTCGGCCACGGCCGCCCAGTAGGCCGCGCCCGAGCGGTTGGACTTGGGCGCCGTCGCGATGTACGTCGTCGCCTGGGCGAGCGCGTATTGCGCCTCGGGCAGGCCGACGTGGTCGAGCGCGGCGGCCGCCGCGACCGCGACCTGGAGCGCCCGCGGGTCGGCGTTGCCGACGTCCTCGGACGCCGAGATGATCAGGCGCCGGACGATGAACCGCGGGTCCTCGCCGGCGGCGATCATCGTCGCCAGCCAGTACAGGGCGCCGTCGGGGTCGTTGCCGCGGAGGCTCTTGATGAACGCCGAGGCGGTGTCGTAGTGGCCGTCGCCGGCCCGGTCGTAGGCGAGCACCTTCTGCTGGGCGGCGGCCTCGATGTCGGCCAGCCGCGGAGCGACCCGGCCGGCCTCGTCGCGGACGTCCTCGGCCTCGGCCAGGGCGACGGCGCCCTCGAGGACGTTGAGGGCCTGCCGCGCGTCGCCGCCGGCCAGCCCGACGAGATGGCCGAACGGCTCGTCGACGACGCCGACCCCGCCTGTCGGCCCGAGCGCGCCGGCCAGGCCCCGCTCCTCGTCCGAGATCGCCCGGCGGACGACCGTGGCGACGTCCTCGTCGGTCAGCGGCTCGAGGCGCCACACCCGGAGCCGCGAGAGGAGCGCCCCGTTGACCTCGAAGTAGGGGTTCTCGGTGGTCGCCCCGATGAGCGTGACCGTGCCGTCCTCGACGTGGGGCAGGAGCCCGTCCTGCTGGGCCTTGTTGAAGCGGTGGATCTCGTCGATGAACAGGATCGTCCGGCCGCCGTCGAGGGTCAGCTGCTCGCGCGCGGCGGCGACCGCGGCCCGGATGTCGGCCACGCCGCTCATCACCGCGGAGAGGGTCACGAAGCGGGCGTCGATGGCATCGGCGAGGAGGCGGGCCAGGCTCGTCTTGCCGGTGCCCGGCGGCCCCCACAGGAGGAGCGACCCGAGGTAGCCACGCTCGATCGAGCGGCGGAGCGGCCCGCGCTCGCCGACGAGGTGGTCCTGGCCGACGAACTCGGCGAGGTTCCGGGGCCGCATCCGGGCCGCGAGCGGCTGCCGCCCCGGCGGCGGCTGGAACAGGGCGACCTGGTC
Organism: uncultured Chloroflexia bacterium; assembly: GCA_963708065.1. Classification (GTDB taxonomy): domain Bacteria; phylum Chloroflexota; class Limnocylindria; order Limnocylindrales; family CSP1-4; genus Chersky-267. The sequence goes on along the minus strand of CAVPRZ010000004.1, from coordinate 386,549 downwards.
GGTTGGCGGCTTGCGGCTCGGCACCGAGCCAGTCTAGGTCAGGCGACGCTCGAGGTCGGCGTCCAGGCCGGGTGCCTCGTCCGCCCGTCGCCCGGGAGCGGCGGGTCGTCCGCGGTCTCGATCCCGACGACGAAGGCGTCGACGAGCCGGGGGTCGAGCTGCGATCCGGCCGCGGCCCGGAGACGCCCGAGCGCCTCGGCCACGGTCAAGGCCTTGCGGTACGGGCGGGTGGTCGTCATCGCGCTGAACGCGTCGGCGACCGACACGATCCGGGCGATCAGCGGGATGTCCTCGCCGGCGAGCGCGGTCAGGTAGCCACTGCCGTCCCAGCGCTCGTGGTGGTGGCGGACGCCGGCCCGGACCGCCTCGACGTTCGGCAGGTCCCGGACGATCGCGTCACCGAGCCAGACGTGCTGCTTGACGATGGCGTACTCATCGGCGGTCAGCGGAGCCGGCTTGCGCAGGATGGCGTCGGGGATCGCGATCTTGCCGACGTCGTGGAGCAGCCCGGCCAGCTCGATCGACCGTCGCTCCTCGGGGCCGAGCCCGATCCGGTCGGCGAGGAAGACCGCGTAGCGGGCGACGTCCTCCGAGTGCTGCTTCGTGTAGCGATCCTTCGTGTCGACCGCCACGACGAGGCCGGTCAGCACCTCGAACGAAGAGCGCTGGGCGATCGCCAGGTCCGCCGGCGTGTTGTCGGCGACCCGGACGGCGTTGCCCCCGCTGGCCTTCGCCTCGGTGAGCGCTCCGGTGGCCACGGCGAGCAGCTCGGTCGCAGCCTGCCCGTTGACCGGCGAGTAGCAGACGCCGGCGCTGACCGTGACCGGGAGCCGCTCCGAGCCACCGAACTGGAGACTGAGCTCGCCCGTCCGGGCGCGCAGCCGGTCGATGGCCGGCTCGAGGTCGTGTGCGCACTCGGGCGGCGCCACGACCAGGAACTCGTCGGGTCCGTAGCGCCCGACGACGGTCGCCTCCGACAGCTCGGTCCGGAGCACCCGGGCGACCTCGACCAGGGCGCGGTCGCCACCCTCGTGGCCATGGGCCTCGTTCAGGAGCCGGAAGTTGTCGAGGTCGAGGAGGGCCACGCCGACCGGCGCGCCCGACACCCGCGTTCCCTCGAGCCAGGTCGCCAGCTCTGCGACGGCCGTTCCGTGGTTCAGCAGACCGGTCAGCGCGTCCCGCCGGCTGGCGTCCATCAGCGCCGCCGTCTGGCGGGTGAGCCGGACCTGGGTCGCCCGGAAGATGAGGTAGAGGAGAACGGCCAGGACGAGGGCTGCAGCGACCGTCACGAGCAGGACGGCACGCCGGGTCCCCTCGACGGCAGTCACGATCGGCGCGGCATTGCGGTAGATCTCGAACACGGCCGGGACCTGGCCGTCGATCCGGATCGGGATGTACTCCTCCAGCGCCTGGGTGCCGGGCGGGAGCTCGGAGGTGGCGGCCTCGCCCTCGTCGGCCGGTTCGATCTTGGGCAGGACGACGTTGCCCTCGATCGCATCGGTGATGTCGTCGTCGAGGCCGAACGACTGGCCGCGGAGGTCGGGCCGCTCGCTGTACAGGACGGTTCCGTCGGGCCGCCAGATCTTGATGTGGGCGATCCCGCCGGCCCGGTCGATCAGGGCGGCGAGCTTGTCCTGGATCGCCTTGACCCGGGCCGGGTCGACACCGTCGGCGCGGAGCTCAGCGGGCAGGATGACGGTCGAGCTGAAGGCGCCGACCAGGCTCTCGTCGGCCTCGACCGACGAGGCAATCGCGGCATCGGTGAGCCGGTCGGAGACGACCGAGACGAGGGCCCAGGCGGTCAGCGCGACGAGGCCGAGGCTGACCCCGAAGACCAGGAGCAGGAGGCTCGATCGGCGTCTGACGCGTTCAGTGTCGATGGCTGCCAAAGAGGGACGCTCGCTGGGCATGAGTTGCTGGAGCGTGACCGTAGAAGGGACGTCCGGCGCTGTCGATAGGCCGATCGGGGGATGGCCGGGGGGTCGCCCGGCCGGCGGGCTAGAGGTGGATGACCCCGAGCACCTCGATCAGGATGAACAGCGCGATGAGAACGGCGAACATGGAGCCGCCGACGATCGCGATGCGACGAACGTCTGACGCGACGTAGGCGTACTCCTGCGCGGCCGAGTCCTCGAAGGACGAGGACGAGGCGCGGCTGCGCGTGCGCGCCGGGGCCGTGGAGCGGGGAGCGGCTGTGTCCGTCGTCTCGACGGCGACATCGACGAACTCGGGCGCCGGCGCGGCTGCAGCGGGCCGGGCCGGGACCGGGGCCGGCCGGGGGCCGGTCCGCTGGGTGGCCCGGCGCTGGCCGGGACGTCGGCCGCCGCCTCGTGCTCGCTTGGCCATCGGCCGTCGATCCTCCGTCGGGGTGGGTGCGCGTCCGGCCCATCTCGGACCGGCTGCCGGCGGAAGGATAGCACCGGCCGCCGCGTGGGCCGGCAGGTCGGGTCGGCCATGGGTCCTGCTAGACTCGGTCCCCCGAACGGAGGCTGCGCAGCCAGGTGACCGCGCTCATCCAGGACAACCTCGGACCGATCGTCGTGGTGCTCGCGATCGTTGCGCTGGCCGGACTCGTCGTCGGTGCCGTCGCCTGGCGCCGCGCGGCCGAGCTCGACCGGAGGCTCCAGGCCCTGACCCGTGGCGACGACGGGCGGAGCATCCAGGGCCTGCTCGAGGCGCATCTCGGGCGGATCGACGAGGTCGCGGACGCGGTCGACCGGCTGGCCGGGCGGACGCGCACGCTCGAGGTCAGCGGGCGCAAGGCGTTCCAGCGGATCGGGCTCGTCCGGTTCAACCCGTTCGAGGACACCGGCAGCAACCAGAGCTTCGCCCTGGCGCTTCTCGACGCCGACGACGACGGTGTCATCGTCAGCAGCCTCCACGCCCGCGGCGGCACCCGGATCTACGCCAAGGCGGTCGCCTCGGGCCGGCCCGAGGCGACCCTGTCGGACGAGGAGACCCAGGCGCTGGCGCTCGCCCGCGGAGCGACGGCCGGGCGGGTCGCGCTCGCCGACCGGGCCGCGGCCGGGGTCGGCGGACGCTGACCTCTCCCTCGTGACGGGCGAGCTGTCACGGCGGGGCGCGATCCTCGGGCCATGCCCCCTGCCGGTCGGACCGCCGACCCGTCGCCCGCTCGTCGTCGGCCCGTGACCCGGGCCGTCGGGCGCCGCCGGTCGCGTCCGCCGGAGCAGATCCCGGTCTGGACGGAGCTGGCCGCACGGGCGGCCTGGCCGGGCACTCCGGACGCCGCCTCGGCCGACGGCGACGCGCTCCTCGAGGGGCTCAACATCGAGCAGCGCCGGGCGGTGACCCACGGCGAGGGACCGCTCCTCGTCGTCGCCGGCGCCGGGACCGGCAAGACCCAGGTGGTCACCCGCCGGATCGCCTGGCTCATCGCGACCCACCGGGCCCGGCCGTCGGAGATCCTGGCCCTGACGTTCACGGACAAGGCCGCCGCCGAGATGCAGGGCCGGGTCGACCAGCTCGTCCCGTACGGCTACACCGACACGGCGATCGCGACGTTCCACGCGTTCGGGGACCGGCTCATCCGCGAATACGCGCTCGAGCTCGGGCTGCGCGCCCGACGTCCGGGTCCTGTCGCGGCCGGAGGTGGTGATCTTCCTGCGCGAGCACCTCTTCGACTTCGAGCTCGACGCGCTACCGGCCGCTCGGCGACCCGACCCGCTTCCTCGGCGCCCTGGCCACCCACTTCAGCCGGCTCAAGGACGAGGACATCGATCCGGCCGACTACCTCGCGGAAGCCGACCGCGAGGTCGGCGGCCGCGGAGCTGCTGGCCGAGCTGGCCGAGGGCGACGCGGCCGACGATGCCGAGAGGCCGCCGCGGTGGCCGTCGAGGCGGCCGGCCGCCAGCTCGAGCTGGCGCGCGCGTACGCCCGCTACCAGGAGCTCCTCGCGGCCGAGGGGTTCATCGACTTCGGCGACCAGGTCGCGCTCGCCCTCCGTCTCCTGCGCGCGCTCGCCGGCCGCCCGGGACGAGATCCGGCGCCGCTTCCGGTACATCCTCGTCGACGAGTTCCAGGACACGAACCGGGCCCAGGCCGAGCTCGTCGAGCTGCTCGCCGCGCCGCACCGCAACGTGACCGTCGTCGGCGACGACGACCAGTCGATCTACCGGTTCCGCGGCGCGGCGATGAGCAACATCGTCGAGTTCCGCGAGCGGTCCGGGCGCCCGAAGGTGGTCGTCCTGCGCCGGAACTACCGCTCGCGGGCCGGGATCCTCGAGGCGAGCCATCGGCTCATCCGGCTACAACGACCCGGACCGGCTCGAGGTCCGGGCGGGGATCGACAAGCGACTTCGGGCCGTCAGCGTCCCGAGCCGCCGGCCGGGTCGGCGCCGGCCCGCCGTCCGGCACGAGGCCTTCGCCACCGGGGCGGAGGAGGCCGACTGGGTGGCCCGCGAGATCGCCGGGCGGATCGCCCGCGGCGCCGCGCCGCGGCGACCACGCGGTCCTCGTCCGGTCGAACGCCGAGGCCGACGCGATCCTCCGCGGCCTCAACCTGGCCGGCATCCCGTGGCGGTTCTCCGGGACCTCGGGCCTCTATGCGCGGCCCGAGGTCCGGCTCCTGCTCGCCTTCCTGCGCGCCGTCGCCGACCTCGGCTCGAGCGTCGACGTGTACGCCCTCGCGGCCTCGGAGGTCTACGGTCTCGAGGGCGAGGACCTGACCCAGATCGTGGCCAGCGCCCGGCGCCGGAACCGGTCGGTCTGGGAGGTGCTCGAGGAGGTCGACCGCCAGCCCGGCATCCTCCGGCTGGCGCCCCGGACCCGCGACCGCGGTCGGCCGGTTCGTGGCCGACCTGCGGCGCTACGTCCGGCTCGCCCATGAGCGGCCGGCGGGCGAGGTCCTCTACGCCTTCCTCAAGGAGTCGGGGACCCTGGCGCGCCTCGCGTCGACCGAGGGACCGGCGGCCGAGGAGGCGCTCCAGAACGTCGCCCGGTTCTTCGACATCGTCCGTGCCCAGTCGGCCCTGCTGGCCGACGACCGGGCCGTCGTTCGTGGTCGGGCACCTCCAGACGCTCATCGAGGCGGGCGACGATCCGCCGACCGCCGAGCTCGACGCGAGCTCCGACGCGGTCGCCGTCATGACCGTCCACAAGGCGAAGGGCCTCGAGTTCCCGATCGTGTTCCTCGTCGGCCTGGTCGACGGGCGGTTCCCGGCCGCCGGCCGGCGCGACCCGCTGGCGATCCCGGCCGCGCTCCTCGCGGGCCCGCCGGTCGAGGGCGACGCCCACCTGCGCGAGGAGCGCCGCCTGTTCTACGTCGGGATGACCCGGGCGCGCGACGAGCTGCTCCTGAGCCACGCCGCCGACTACGGCGGGCGCCGGGCGCGACGGGTCTCGCCGTTCGTCCTCGAGGCGCTCGACGTGCCCCTGGCCGACGTGGCCAGGCCGGCGCCGGTCACGGCCCCGGCCGAGCGGATCGCGGCACACGCGGCACCCGGCCGGCCGGCCGAGCCGGCGGTGCGCCCCGCCGGCGAGCCGCTCTCGCTCAGCTTCTAGCCAGGTCGACGACTACCTGACCTGTCCGCTCAAGTACCGCTACGCGCACGTCGTGCGGGTCCCGGTCGCGCCACATCACTCGATCGTCTACGGCGCGGCCCTCCATCGGGCCGTCCAGGAGTTCCACCGCCGGCAGGCCCGCGGCGAGATCGATGAGCCGAGGCCGAGCTCGAGGCCGCCTTCGAGGCCGCCTGGACGAGCGAGGGCTTCCTCACCCGCGAGCACGAGGAGGCCCGGCTCGACGCCGGACGCGCCGCGCTGCGCCCGCTTCCGCGACGAGCAGCTCCGGCCGGGCGCGGTCATCCCCGCCTACGTCGAGCGCGACTTCGCCTTCACCCTCGCCGGCGACCGGATCCGCGGGCGCTGGGACCGGGTCGACATCGAGCCGGTCGAGGCGACGGCCGAGCCGGCCACGGGAGGTCCGGAGCCGGGGCGCTGCCGGCCGGGCGTCCGCCGACACGGTCGAGCCGACGCTCCCGCTCCTGCCCCCCGAGCGGGTCACGATCACCGACTACAAGTCGAGCGACGTCCGCGACCCGGCCAAGGCGCGCCAGCGGGCGCGGGACTCCCTCCAGCTGACGATCTACGCGATGGGCTACGAGGCGATGACCGGGCGCCTGCCGGACGCCGTCCAGCTCCACTTCCTCGAGACCGGGATCGTCGGCCGGGCGACGGTCGACGAGCGGCGGCTGGCCGCGGGCCGCGAGCGGATCGCCGTCGCGGCCGCCGGGATCCGGGCGCGGGCCTTCGACCCGACGCCGGACGTGCTGGCCTGCACCTACTGCCCGTACCGCGACATCTGCCCGGCGAGCGCGGTCCGGTGACCCCGGGAGCGCCCGACCGGGCGCCCGTCCGCGCCGTGACCTTCGACTTCGGCAACACCCTGGTCCCGGTCGGGCGGCGACGACCTCGCGGCGGTCGTCCGGTCGATGACCGTGCAGGTCGTCCGCCGCTCGGGCCCGTTCGACGAGGGCGCGTTCGGGGCAGCCTGGGCGGACGAGCGCGAGCGCCAGTTCGCCGAGGAGGTGCCCAGGATGCGCGAGGTCGACCTCGAGGCGCGCGTCGTCCGGGTCCTGGCCCGGATGCGCGGGATGGCGCCGCCGGCCGCCAGGCGCCGCTGGGACGACGCCGCGGCGGCCCGGTTGAGCTCGCGCGACGAGGTCGAGGCGGCCCTCGACGACTACAGCGCGGCCTTCGTGGCGCGCATCCCGCCCTCCGCCGGAGATCGGGCCGCTGCTCGCCCGGCTCGCCGGCGCGCTACGTCCTCGGGATCTGCTCGAACTGGCCGCTCGCGATCACGATCGACCGCTACGTCGAGGCGGCCGGCTGGGCCGACGCATCTGAGCGCGATCGTCGTCTCGCAGCGGGTCGGTGCCGATCAAGCCCGACCCGAGGCATCTTCCGGGCGGCCGAGGCCGCGCTCGGCACCCCGCCCGCGCGGATCCTCCACGTCGGCGACGACTGGGCGGCGGATGTCGTCGGAGCGAGGCGGGCCGGCTGGCGCGTCGCCTGGCTCCGCGAGCCGGCCGGACGACTCGCCGCTGCCCGGTCAGCGAGCCGACCGGCGACCACGAGCCCGACCTCGTCCTCGACCGGCTGGCCGACCTGGAGGCCGCGCTCGCGACGCTCCGTTGAATCGCCCCGCTTGACCCGTCGCAAGCGGTCGGTGGACCACCGGCGCCCACGGTCACGGGACTGACGGCTAGACTCCAGCGCGATGGATCCCCGCGACCGGATGACCAACCTGGCCCTGTTCGGACTGGCCGCCGTCGCCTGGATCCTGGTCGGCATCGTCGTGACCACCCGCGACCCGCGCGCCGACCCGGCCGCCGGGCTCCTCGGGGCCGGGCTGATGGGCGCCGCCGTCGGGCTGACCTGCGTCCCCCTGTTCTGGCTGGTCGTCTTCGGCCGTCACGGCCGGATCGCCTATCGTGGCGAGTGGCTGCGGGCCGTCCGCCGCGGCGCCTGGGTGGCGATCGTGGTCAGCGTCTTCATCGTCCTCCGCCTCCAGGGCGCGTTCAGCCTGCCGATCGCCCTCTTCGTCGTCGTCATCGTCTCGGTCGCCGAGGCGACCCTGTCCGCCGAGCGCTGACACCCCCAGCCGATCGCAAGGAGCACCCGTGACCGTCGAGACCTTCGACTTCACCGCCACCACCCCCGCCGGCCCGTTCGCCGACGCGAAGCGCCGGATCGCCGCCGCCGTCGAGGCCCATCGGGCCGAGATCCTCGAGCTGTCGCACCGGATCCACGCCAACCCGGAGCCCGCATTCGAGGAGACGCCAGGCGGCGGCCTGGGTGGCCGAGGCAGTTCGCCGGCATGGCTACGCGGTGGACCACCCGGTCGGCAGCCTGGCGACGGCCGTCCGGGGCGTCCTCCGCGGCGGACGAGGAGGGGATCGCCCGCGGGTCGGGATCCTCGCCGAGTACGACGCGCTGCCGGGTCTCGGGCACGGCTGCGGCCACAACACGATGGCCGCCTCGGGGGTCGGCGCCGCGATCGCCCTGGCCGCGGTCGCGCCCGAGCTGCCCGGCGAGATCGTCTTCCTCGGGACGCCGGCCGAGGAGCGCGGCTCGGGCAAGGGGATCATGATCCGCGACGGCCTGTTCGAAGGCCTCGACGCCGCGCTCCTGTTCCACCCGTCGGACGTCACCGGCGTCGAGTGCCGGCTGCTCGCCAGCGAGGACATCTACGTCACGTTCCACGGCCGCCAGGCGCACGCGGCCTCGGAGCCGTGGATGGGCAGGAACGCGCTCGACGCGCTCATCCTCCTGTTCGACGCGGTCGGCCTGTGGCGCCAGCAGCTCCGCCCGGACGGGCGCGTCCACGGGATCATCCAGGAGGGCGGGACGGCGGCCAACATCATCCCCGAGCCGGACGAAGGCCTGGTTCATGGTCCGCTCGCCGCGCGAGGAGGAGTACGCCCTGATGCGCGAGCGGTTCCGCGAGATGTGCGAGGCGTCCGCCGCGGCGACCGGGTGCACGGTCGAGGTCTCCTTCGAGGGCGGGTCCTCGACGATGAAGCACAACCGGACCCTCGACGGCCGGTTCGCGGCGAACATGTCCGCCTACGGCGTCGACGACGAGCCGCCGACCGGCAACCTCGGCAGCAGCGACATGGGCAACGTCAGCCAGGTCATCCCGACGATCCATCCGTCGATCGCGATCTGCGCGGAGGGCGTGCCCGGCCACTCGATCGAGTTCCGCGACGCCGCCGCGTCGCCGCGCGCCGACGAGGTCACCCTGCTCGCGGCGACGGTCGTCGCCCAGACGGCGTACGAGCTGTTCGTCGATCCCGGCGCTCGTCGAGGCCGCCTGGGCCGAGTTCCGTGGGGAGGCCTGACCGGAAGCCGACCGACCCGAGGGAGGGCCGCGCAGCGGGTGCTACCATCGCCGACGGCGCGCCCCGCTGGACGCTGGATGCGAACCGGCGGCGCCCCCAGGGACGGAACGACCCGACCGGCCACGCTCCCTCGACGCCGGCCCCGTCTCCCGGAGGACCTCGATGTCCGAGCGCCACGATCCCCACGGTCCGACCGACTTCGCCGCCCTGAACGGCTGGGACCGCGAGTACGAGGTCTTCAGCGACTTCGACCTGCCGACCTACGTCGGGCCGACGACGTTCATGAAGCTGCCCTGGATCACCGACCCGGCCGAGCTCCGCCGGCGGCGCACGGACGTCGCGATCGTCGGAGCGCCGTTCGACGACGCGGTCAGCCACCGGCCGGGCGCGCGGTTCGGCCCACGGGCGATCCGTGAGGCCCAGTACACGTCGGGCTCGATCCACTCGCTCCAGCTCGGCAACGAGCCGTTCGAGGTCCTCGACGTCGTCGACGCCGGCGACGCGAACATCGTCCCGGCCTGGATCGACCGGGCGCACGCCCTGATCTACCGGAAGGTCCGCGAGGTGGCCGAGACCGGCGCGATCCCGATCGTCCTCGGTGGCGACCACTCGATCACCTGGCCCTCCGCGACGGCGGTGGCCGAGGTCCGCCGGCCGGGCACGATCGGCATCGTCCACTTCGACGCCCACGCCGACACCGCGAACGAGGACTGGGGCGTCCTGGCCGGGCACGGGACGCCGATGCGCCGGCTCATCGAGTCCGGGGCCGTCGACGGCCGCAACTTCGTCCAGGTCGGGCTGCGCGGCTACTGGCCGCCGATGGATGTGTTCGAGTGGATGCAGGAGCACGGGCTGCGCTACCACTTCATGACCGAGATCGAGGAGCGCGGCGCCGAGGCGGTCATCGCCGACGCGATCGCGGAGGCGCTCGACGGTCCCGATGCGATCTACCTCAGCCTCGACATCGACGTGATCGATCCCGGCATGGCCCCCGGCACGGGGACGCCGGAACCGGGTGGCATGCTCACCCGCGAGGTCCTCCGGGCGATCCGCCAGATCGTCGGCGCGGTCGACCTGTGCGGGATGGACATCGTCGAGGTCTCGCCGCCGTACGACCACGCCGAGACGACCGCGATGGCCGCCAACCGAGCCGCGCTCGAGGCGATCAGTGCCCTCGCCGCGCGCAAGCAGGCCGGCGGCCGCGTCCGGTTCGAGCCCTGACGGCGACGGTGGCGTGACCGACCGGCAGGCGACGTCCGGTGTGCCGGCGGCCGCGTCGCATGCGCTGGCCCGGCTGTACGACGTCGACCTGGTCGAGGACCCGGGCGACCTGGACCTGTACCTGGCGCTGGCCGGCCGGGCGCACGGCCCGATCCTCGAGCTGTGCGTCGGCTCGGGCCGGCTGGCGGTGCCGCTTGCCGAGACCGGCTGGCCGGTCAGCGGGGTCGACATCGACCTCGCAATGCTCGACCGGGCCCGGCGGCGGGCAGCGGCGGCGGGTCAGGAGGTCGAGGACCGGCTGACGCTGATCGAGGGCGATGCCCGGACCGTCCGCCTCGAGCAGCGGTTCAGGCTTGCGTTCATCGCCCTGAACTCGCTTCTGCTGCTGGGCGACCGGGCGGCCCAGGCGGCCGCGGTCGGGACGCTGGCCGAGCACCTCGAGCCGGAGGGCATCGCCGTCGTCGACGTCTGGCTGCCCGACGCCGACGACCTCGCCCGCTACGACGGTCGCATCTTCCTCGAGTACACCCGGACGGATCCGGAGAGCGGCCGGATCGTCGTCAAGACCGGCGCGGCGCTCCACGACGCCGCCACCCAGACGGTGAGCCTGACCACGATCTTCGACGAGGCGGGTCCGGGCGAGGCACCGATCCGCTGGGTCCGGACGGACCGGATCCGGCTCGTCGGCGCGGACGAGCTGGGCGGGTTCGCCGAGGCCGCCGGGCTCGTCATCGAGACGATCGCGGGAGGGTACGACCTCGAGCCGCTCGGACCCGGCGCGTCGAGGGCGGTCCTCGTGGCGAGACGGCCATGACCTCCGGGCCGCCCGGCACGGGAGCCCTCGCCGGACCGGCGATCGTCGTCGTCAACCCGCTCGCGTCGCGGCTGCGCGACGAGAAACGCTCGGCCCGGCTCCTCGCCGACGTCGAGGCCTGGGTCGCAGCGGTGACCGGCCGTCCGGCCATCGTCGTCCGGGTCGACGATCGGGCGTCGATCGACGCGGCCGGTTCCGATGCCGTCGGGAGGTCGGCCGGCCTCGTGGTGGCCCTCGGCGGCGACGGCACGGTCGCGGCGCTGACGGTGGACCTGGCCGGCAGCGGGATCCCGCTGGCGATCATCCCCGGCGGCACCGGGAACGTGCTGGCAACCGCGCTGGGCATCCCCGACGACCCGGCCCGGGCGATCCGGGCGCTCCGGAGCGGCTGGACCCGCCGGTCCATCGACCTGGGCGCGGCGATCCTGCCCGACGACGATGACGGCATGGCGTCCGAGTCGCTCTTCGCGGTCGCAGCGGGCGTCGGCTGGGACGCCCGGATCGTGACCGCCACCGCCGGTCCCCACAAGCAGCGGCTGGGACGGCTCGCCTACTGGGTCGCCGCACTCGGACTGCTCGGCGACCTCGCGCCGGTGGGCTACACGATCGAGGTCGACGGAGAGCGGCTCGAGCTCGAGGCCACGGTGGCCCTCGTCGCCAACGCGGGCGAGCTCGTTCCCGGCCTCATCAGGCCGAGGCTGCCGATCGTGCCGGACGACGGCCTCCTCGACCTCCTCGTCCTGCGGGTTGCGAGCCTCCCGGGCGGCATCCGCGGCGCGCTCGAGCTACTCGGCCGGACCGAGCTCGGGGGCAGCCCTTCGGGGGCCGCGTATCGGGCGCGAGGGCGGCGGATCCGGATCGTCGCGGACCCGCCCCAGCCGCGCCAGGTCGATGGGGACGGACGCGGCTCAGGACCGCTCGAGGCGACCGTGCGGCCGGGCGCGCTGGCCGTCCTCGTCCCGCCGGTCGGGCTATGACCTCCGGGTACCCGTCGGCCGCCGACGTGGGCTTGGTATAGTCCGCCCGATGGCCGCCACCGATCAGGTCCGCCTGCTCGTCGTCGAGGATGTCCCACAGGTCGGGCAGTACATCCGCAGCCTGCTGAACTCGCAGCAGCAGATCAAGCTCCTCGACGTCATGTCCGACGGCTCGAAGGTGGCGTCGCAGATCGCCCAGCTCCGGCCCGACGTGGTCATCGTCGACGCGCTCCTCCAGGGCCGGGTCAAGGGGCCGACGCTCATCGCCCAGCTCCACGCCGCACGGGCCGGTGTCCCGGTGATCGCCCTGACCGTCCCCCAGAAGCCGATCGAGCCCGATCCGGAGCTGGGGATCCACGCGGTCCTGTCGATGCCGTTCTCGGGCTACGACCTGATCAGCCGGATCCACGCCGTCCAGGCCACGTTCCAGGAGACCCAGGCGGCGGGCAACGCGCGGATGATCACCGTGTTCGCCCCCAAGGGCGGCGTCGGGACGACGACGGTCGCGCTCAACCTGGCCGTCGCGTTCAGCCAGGCCGGCCGGCGGACGGCGCTCATCGACGCCAGCCTCCAGTTCGGCGACCTGCGGGCGCTGCTCAAGGTCCCGATGACCGCCCCGTCGATCGTCGACCTGCCGACCGACCGGATCGCCGAGACCGACCTCTCGGACGTGCTCTGGCGCGACCCGTCGGGGATCGACATCCTGCTCGCCCCGCCGCGCGTCGAGCAGCACGAGATGATCACGGTCCGCGACCTCGACAAGATCCTGTCGCTCATGCGCCGGGTCTACGACATCATCGTCGTCGACACGATGGTCGGCCTCGACGAGCGGACGGTCGCGTTGCTCGACGCGGCCGACACGATCATCGAGATCGTCACGTTCGACTCGACGACCATCCACAACACGCTGGTCATGGCCGACACGTTCCGCTCGCTCGGCTACCCGCCGACCAAGGTCCGCTACCTGGTCAACCGGGCCGACTCGTCGGGCGGGATCCCCGAGCAGGACCTGGCCGCCGCGATCGGCCGGATCCCGGAGCACCAGGTGATCTCCGACGGCCGGCTCGTGGTCCAGTCGAACAACGAGGGCGTGCCGTTCGTCCTGGCCGAGCCCTCCGCCCGGATCAGCCAGGACATCGTCAACGTCGTGAACCAGCTGATGGCGCTCGATCGGCCGGCCGTCGCCGCCCGGAGCTGATGTGACGGACCCGCGACCCATCGGCGTGTTCGACTCCGGGGTCGGCGGGCTGACGGTCCTGCGCGAGATCGTCCGCCGGCTGCCCGGCGAATCGACGATCTACCTCGGCGACAATGCCCGGGCGCCCTACGGCACGCGGACCGACGACGAGGTCCTCGCGTTCACGCGGCAGGCCCTCGACCGGCTCGTGGAGCGCGACGTCAAGGCCGTCGTCATCGCCTGCAACACGTCCACCGCCGTGGCCCTGACCGACCTGCGCCGGCGCTACCCGCTGCCGATCCTCGGCGTGATCCGGCCCGGGGCCGCCGCGGCCGCCCTGGCGACCCGGGTCCGACGGGTCGGCGTGATCGCGACTCCGGCCACCGTCCGCTCGCACGCCTACTTCCAGGCGATCAAGGAGGAGAACCCGGCCGTCGAGGTCTACGAGCACGCCACCCCGGCGTTCGTGCCGATGGTCGAGGCGGGCCTCCTTGCCGGGCCCGAGGTCGAGGCCACCGTCCGCGAATCGCTCGCGGCGCTCCTCGGCGAGCGCGATGCGAGCGGCGAGTTCATCTTCCCGCTCCCGCCGTCGGCCCGGATCGACACGCTCCTGCTGGGCTGTACCCACTACCCGCTGCTCCGGCCGGTGATCCAGGCGGTGGCCGGCGACGGCGTGGCGGTGGTCGACTCGGCGACGGCCACGGCGTCCGCCCTGGTCGACCTCCTCGCGATGAACGGGCTCGATGCCCCGGCGGGCCCCGCCGAGGCCGTCCACCGCCAGCTCACGACCGGCGAGGCCGAGGCGTTCCACGTCCTCGCCGAGCGTCTGTTCGGACCGGGCTTCGCCGACGTCGCGACGGTCGAGCTCCACGTGGCGATCGCATGACCCAGAGCCGCGGCACGACCCGGACGCGGCGCGACGAGCGCATCTGGCAGGCGGGCTTCCTCGTCGGCTCGGCGCTCGGCGTGGCGGCCACGATCGCCGCCCGACGGATGGAGCGTTCGGCGCGCCGGGGCCTGGTCGACTGGCCGGCGGCGGAGCGGGTCGCGATCGGGCGGCTCCGGCACGCCCCCGGCACCCTCTCGAAGGCCGAGCTCGCGGCGACCGAGCCCGCCTACGCCGAGACGATGGCCCGGATCGTGCCTCGCCTCAGCGCGGCGCTCGGGACGGAGCTGCCGGGCGTCGTCGGCCGCTCCGGGGTGGTCGACCGGGCCGGCTGGGTACGGGCCAACTCGACCAGCTTCGCGGCGCTCATCCGCCGGCTCGAGGGGACGCTCCTCGACCAGATCCTGCCGCCCGGCGGCGGGATCGGCCAGGCGTCGGTCGCCCTCGCGAACCGCTGGATCACGACCCGCCAGATCGGGTTCATGCTCGGCTTCATGGGCACCCGGGTCCTCGGCCAGTACGACCTCGCCCTGCTGAGCGCCGAGACGACGCCCGGCCGGCTGCTGTTCGTCGAGGAGAACATCCGCCAGACGGCGTCGATCCTCAACGTGCCGCTCGACGCGTTCCGGACCTGGATCGCCCTCCACGAGACGACCCACGCGTTCGAGTTCGAGGCGCACCCCTGGCTCCGGCCGTACCTCGCCGACCGGCTCGAGCGGCAGCTGGCGGAGTTCACCAGCGGCACGAAGGGCCTGCCCCGCGAGATGCTCAAGCGGGTCGGCCGGGCGCTCAGCGGCGAGGCCGACGGCGAGCACTGGATGGAGCGGCTGATGAGCAGCGAGCAGCGCCGCCTGTTCCGCGAGACCCAGGCGGTGATGAGCCTGCTCGAGGGGTTCAGCGACTACATCATGGACGAGGTCGGCCGTGACCTCGTCCCCGACGTCGAGCGGATCAGCGAGCGCTTCCACGCCCGGCGCGAGCAGCGCAAGTCGGGCTTCGAGCGGGCCGTCATGCGGCTGACCGGCATGGACATGAAGATCGACCAGTACAAGAAGGGCGAGCGGTTCGTGGCCGCGATCGCCGCCCGCGGGGGGAAGCCCGCCCTCGAGCGCCTGTGGGCCGGCCCGGAATCGCTCCCGCGCGAGGGTGAGATCGAGGCGCCGGAACGCTGGCTGGCGCGGGTGATGGCGGCCTGAGGTGACGGTCCGCACGGTCGCCGGACCGGGCCGGGGCCCCGGCGGGGTCCCCGAGGCGATCGCGCTGAGCCCGATCCTGTCGGCCCGCTACCGCGGCCGCGACCTCGAGCAGATCCGCGCCGCGGCACCGGGGGCGCGGCTCGTGACCGTCTCGATCGAGGGCCTGGCCGACGGCCCGCTCGACGACGTCGAGGTGCTCCTCCGCGGGTTCCTGTCGGCCGAGGCGTTCGACCGGCTGCTCGCCCGCGCCCCGCGGCTGGCCTGGGTCCACTCCGCCTCAGCCGGGGTCGAGCGGGTCCTCACCCCCGCCGGACGCGAGCGAGGGCTGGTCGTGACCAACGCCCGGGGCGTGTTCAGCGATCCGATCGCCGAGTACGTCCTGATGATGATCCTGGCCGTCAGCCGGCGCCTCCCGCAGCTCCTCGAGCTCCAGCGCGAGCACACCTGGCAGCCGCTCGAGGGCACCGAGCTGCGCGACGTGACGATCGGGATCGTCGGGCTCGGGTCGATCGGCCGGGCCATCGCGGTGCTGGCGACCGCGTTCGGCAGCCGCGTCGTCGCGACGCGCCGCCGGCCCGACACCGACGCGGGCGACGGGGCTGCCCGGATCGACCGGCTGACCGGTCCGGAAGGCCTCCACGACCTGCTGGCCGAGTCGGACTTCATCGTCCTCGCGGCACCGCTCACGCCCGAGACCGAAGGGCTGATCGACGAGGCGGCCCTCGCGGCGGTCAAGCCGGGGGCGTGGCTGATCAACGTGGCCCGCGGCCGGCTCGTCGACGAGCGGGCGCTCCTCCGGGCGCTCCGCGACGGGCCGCTCGGTGGGGCGGTCCTCGACGCGTTCCGGGACGAGCCGCAACCGCCCGGCTCGCCCTTCTACGACCTGCCCAACGTGATCGTCACCCCGCACACCTCGTGGTCGAGCGGTCGGGTGCTCGATCGCAGCGTCGAGCTGTTCTGCACGAACCTGGTCCGCTTCGCGGCCGGCGAGCCGCTCCTCAACGTCGTCGATCCGGGCGTCGGCTACTAGCCTCGCGCCGGCCGGCCCCGGGGCCGTGGCCTACGGCCGGCCGTCGGACCGGCGACAATCGGGCACATGCAGATCGCCATCGTCGGGCTCGCCGCCTCCGGCAAGACGACCGTCTTCAACACGCTCACCCGCGGTCACGCCGAGACCGGCGGGTTCGGCGGGCTCCAGCTCAACGTCGGGGTCGTCAAGGTGCCCGACCCGCGGCTCGACCGGCTGGCCGAGATCTTCAGGCCGAAGAAGGTCGTCCACGCCGACGTGACCTACGTCGACCTGCCGGCGCCCCCGCCCTCGACCGACGGCCGGGTCGGCACCGAGGAGCTCCCGGCCGAGCACCTCGCCCGGCTGCGCGACTCGGACGCCCTGCTCCACGTCGTGCGCGCCTTCGACGACCCCGCGTGCCGCACCCCGAGGGGTCGGTCGACCCCTGGCGGGACCTCGAGCGGCTCGACCTCGAGTTCACCCTCGCCGACCTCGCGATGACCGAGCGGCGGCTCGAGCGGCTCCGGGCGACCGGGCGCCACGGCAGCCAGGCCGAGCGCGACGCCAACGAGCGCGAGGAAGCCATCCTCGATCGGCTCCATGCGGCCCTCGTCGAGGGCCGCCCGATCCGCGATACCGAGCTCGACCCCGAGGAGGAGCGGGTGATCCGCGGCTTCCGCTTCCTCACCCAGAAGCCGGTCCTCGTCCTGCTCAACGTCGGCGAGGCGGACATCCGGCGCGAGGCCGACCTGGTCGCCGGGATCGCCGGGCGCTACGCCCACCGTCACGCACTCGTCGACGCCCTCTCGGCCAAGATCGAGATGGAGCTCGGCGAGCTCGACCCCGACGAGGCGACGGCGTTCATGGACGAGCTCGGCCTGGCCGGGTCGAGCCTCGATCGGGTGATCGGGCTGTCGTACCGGCTGCTCGGGCTGATCAGCTTCCTGACGGCCGGTCCCGACGAGGTCCGGGCCTGGCCGATCCCGGATGGGTCGACGGCGGTCGACGCGGCCGCGGCCATCCACACCGACCTTGCCCACGGCTTCATCCGGGCAGAGACCGTGACCTACGAGGACCTCGTCGAGCTGGGCTCGATCGCCGAGGCGCGCAAGCACGGCAAGCTCCGCTCAGAGGGCAAGACCTACCACGTCCGCGACGGGGACGTCGTCGAGATCCTGTTCAGTCGCTGACGCCGCGCCCGGGCCGTCCCGGGCGAGCGGCACCGGGCGTCGGGGGACCCGGCTCTCGCACGCCCCCCCGGTAGGGGTCAGTTGGGGCGGGGCTCCCCGTCGGGGCGGAGCTCGGCCGTGATCGTGATGTAGTCCGGCAGGCTCGCGAGACCGGCATCCTCGTCCTCGTCGTCCTCGTCGACGTCGTCGTCCTCGCCCCAGTCGGGCTCGGGCGCGAACCGGCCGACCGGAGTGATGCTGTTCTCCTCGTCGACGGTCGAGACATGGACGGAGGCGCTCAGCTCCTCGTCGTCGATCGGGGTGAACCCGTACTCGCTCTCGAGGCCGTCGGCGATCGCCTCGATGAGGGTATCGTGGGAGATCTCGTCCTGGACGCGGCGCCGGACCAGCTGGACCATCTCGTAGAACTCGTCGGGCTCGAACAGCTCGTCATGGGCCAGGAGGAGATCGCCGTAGACCTCGTCGTCACCCTCGTGGAGCTCGTAGAAGTACATGCCGACACGATACCCCCGCGGGTCGACCGACGGTGATTGAGCCGACGCGGCGCCGGAGCCGGCGCGGCCCGGAGGTCGTCCACATCGGGTCTGCCTGCCGCGACGTCGCGCCGGACGACCCGCGTGGCTGGCGTCTCGGTGGCGGGGTCACCTACGCCGCCCTGACGACGGCCCGGCTGGGGCTCCGGACGGCCGCCGTGATCGGGGTCGACGAGCCGGCAAGCGGGGCGGCGGAGCTCGACCTCCTCCGGGACGCGGGCGCCGACCTGATGCTCGTCCCGCTGGCCGAGGGCCCGATCTACCACAACGTCGAGACGCCGACCGGCCGCGTCCAGACGTGCGTCCGGCCGGGCATCCCGCTGCCGATCCCGGCGTTCCCCGATTCGTGGCTGGCGGCTCCGGCCTGGCAGCTCGCGCCGGTCGCCGGCGAGATCGGGGACGACTGGGCCGCGGCGATCCCGGCCGCCGCCTACCTCGCGGTCGCCTGGCAGGGGTTCCTCCGGAACCTGCTCGCCGGTGAGCGGGTCACCCGCCGGGCGCCCCGACCGTCGCCGATCCTGGAGCGGGCGGACCTCGTCGGGGTCAGCCATCGCGACGTCGACCCGGACACGCCGATCGCGGCCCTGACGAGGCTCCTCAGGCCGGGCGCCCGGCTGGTCGTGACCCGGGGGCACGAGGGCGGCCTCGTGGTGGTCGTCGGTGGGACGGATCCCGATGCCGTCCTCCACTACCGATCGCTCCCGTCGGACAGCGAGCTCGATCCGACCGGAGCCGGCGACACGTTCCTCTCGGCGCTCGTCTCGACCGTCGTCCACCACACCCTCGGGGGGCGGCGCGGCGGACGGGCGCACCCGGAGATCCGGTTCGCCGCGGCCGCCGGGGCGCTCGTCGTCGAGGGCCCCGGGCTGACCGCGGTCCCCGATCGCGCGGCCACCCTGACCAGGATGGTCCGCGACGGGATCCGTCGCCTCGTCGAGCCCGCGACGGCCGACCGCGTGGGCGCGCCCGATCCCGCGTCGGACGGGGGCGCCGGGCCGCGCTAGGCGCCGCCGATCGCGACGCTCGCGATCGCGCCCGGCGAGCTCGCGGTGTCGGCGGGCCCGTCGGGGCTGGGGCCATGGCCCGACTCGAGCTCGCCGGATCGCCCGGCCGCGACCCGTCGGGCCAGCCGTCGTCGGCGCCGGGCGAGGTCCGCTTCGAGCTGCGGCAGCCGCTGGCCGAGCAGGCGGGCACGCTCGGCGATCCGGTCGGCCCGGCCGCAGGCCTCGAGCGCCCCGATCGGGTCCCGGCGGCGGTGCTCGAGGATCTTGGCGACCTCGATCCAGCCGACCCCCGCCCAGTGCCCGCCGCCGAACCCGAGATCGCGCCACGTGGCGAGCGCCTCGTCGTGGCGGCCCAGGCGCCGGAGCAGGCGGGCACGCTGGACCAGGAGCGCCTCGCGGTCGTGCCGATCCGCCGGCGTCTGCTCGTCGGGTGCGTCGGCGCGGGTGGTCAGGAGCGCCGTCCACGACCGGCCCGCGGTGACCCGGCTCGGGCGCTGCTCGAGGGCCACCTCGAGGCAGTCGAGCGCCTCGTCCGGCCGGCCGAGCCGGCCGTACGCCCGGGCGAGACCGGCCAGGTCCCCGACCGGAGCCGACCGCCGGTCCGACTCGGCGCCGAGCCGCGTCTCGGCATGGGCGAGGAGCCGGGCGAGCGACCGGACGTCCTCGTGGTTGTGCCGGACGACCTCGGCAAGCGGTCCAGCGGCGCCGCCACCGAGGAACTGCAGGAACCGGCCGGGGATCTCCCAACCATCGACGTCGGGGCCGCGGTCGATCCCGAGCAGCTCGACCTCGACGGTCCTCAGCCGGGCATCGCTCAGGCGATGGCGGTAGATCCGCCGGACGAAGGGCAGCAGGTCGAGGTGCCCGGCATGCGGCGGCGGGGCGCGCCGGCTCATCCGGTAGCGCGTCACGAGCAGGGGCCAGTCGAAGCCGCGCCCGTTGTACGTCACGAGCCAGGCGTCGGAGGGGATCGAGGTCGCGAGGGCCTCGAGGAGCGCCGGCTCCTCGGCGTGGTCGGGCAGCATGAGCTGGACCTGGCAGAACTGGTCGCCCCGCCACTGCCCGAGGCCGACGAGCCAGGCGACGACCCCGGTCCCGGTGGCGAGCCCGGTCGTCTCGGTGTCGAGGCAGACGAGCGGGACGTCGGGTGGCGCGCCGTCCGGGAGGCGGCCGAGCCGCTCGCGATCGATCGGCAGCTCGAGCGGTGGGGATTCGACCCGGACGTAGCCGCCGGCCGGCCCACGGACCCACTCGCCGTCCACGGCGGCAGCCAGTCGCTCGGCGCGCTCCGCCGACACCCGGGCGAGCTCCGCCCGCCGGAGGCCCTCGGCCCGGGCGGCGTCGCGCCGGACATCCTCGACCCCGGCAGCCCCCCGGCCGGCGTCGCGGGCCCGGCGGAGGTCGGCGAGGCGGCGTCCGAGGCGGTCGGCGTCGGTCATGCCCCGGCGGCGACGAGGGCATCCGCGGGAGCGCCGGCACCGAGCGCGCCGAGCAGCCGCAGGGCGAGGGCCTTGGCGTCGACGTCGGGCTCGAGCCGGGGACCCGTGCAGGCCGGGCAGCCGGACTCGCACCCGCACCGGGCGATCAGCCCGGCCGCCCCGTCGACGAGCTCGTCGGCCCGCTCGAACAGGCGCTCGCTCAGGCCGACGCCACCCGGGACCGCCTCGTACAGGTAGATCGTGGGCGCCTCCTGGTGGGGCGAGCGGACCTGGGTCACGAGCCCGAGGTCGCGCGGGTCGACCATCAGGAGCACGCTCGCCACGGTCTGGATCGCCCGACCGGCACCGACGAGGGCCACGTCGAGCTCCTCGCGCCGCCACGTCCCGCCCGGTCCGACGGCCGCGGCCTCGGGCCCGACGGTGAGCCAGGCGGCGGTCGTCTGGAGCTCGAGCTCGGGCAGGTCGATCGGGCCCCAGCCGACGTTCTCGTCGGTCCCGAACTTGAGCTTCTTGAACAGCGTCACGAGGCTGGCGACCATGACCTCGCCGTGGACCCGCCGGCCGCCGGTCCGCGGCGCGTCCGCGAACACGTCGAGCGGCTTGAGGGTCACGGCGCGGTTGGCGTACGTGTAGTAGTCGGCGTCGACCCGCTGGACGTAGGCCTTCCGCTCGTGCCAGTCGAGCCGGTCGACGTGGTACTGGACCGACTCGTGGAGGTAGATCGCCTGCTCGTGGACGAGGACCTGGGCCGAGAACAGGTCGACCTCGCCGATGACCCGCGGCCGGTCCGGGCGTGGTGTCGATGATGACGACGTTCTCCGGGGCGGCCGTCCGGAGCGAGATCTCCGAGGCCGGGAAGTTCTCGGACGACCAGTACCAGCGGCCGTCACCGGCCTGCCGGACGTGCCCCTCCTCGGCGAGGAACGCGAGCAGGTCGTCGGCCGGGGCCGGACCGAACACCTCGCCCGGCTCGAACGGCCGCTCGAACGTCGCGGCCCGGATGTGGGCGAGCAGGACGTGGAGGTTGTCCGGGTCGATCCGGGCCTCCTCGGGCGCGCCGTCGAGGAGGAACTCCGGGTGGCCGACGACATAGCGGTCGACCGGGGCGGCCGAGGCGACGAGCACGGCGACGCTCGTCCCGTTGCGCCGTCCCGGCCCGCCCGATCTGCTGCCAGGTCCCGGCGATCGAGCCCGGATAGCCGGCCAGGATCGAGACGTCGAGCCGGCCGACGTCGACACCGAGCTCGAGGGCGTTCGTGCTGACCACGCCGAGCACCTCGCCGTCCCGCAGGCCGCGCTCGATCGAGCGACGCTCCGTCGGCAGGTAGCCGCCGCGGTAGCCACGGACGCGGTTGCGCGGGCCGAAGCTCTCGCGGAGGGCCTCGCGCAGGCCGGTCAGCACGACCTCGACCGCGACGCGCGAGCGGCCGAAGACGATCGTCTGGCGTCCTGCCCGCAGGAACGGCAGGGCCCAGCGCTGGGCCAGGGTCAGGGCCGATCCCCGGGCGCCGGTCGCCGGGTCGAGCAGCGGCGGCTCGACGAGCAGGAGATGGCGCTCGCCCGACGGCGCGCCGTTGCGGTCGATGAGCCGGCTCGGCCGGCCGGTCAGCAGCTCGGCCAGCTCGGCCGGGTTCCCGATCGTCGCCGAGCAGCAGACGATGACCGGGTGCGAGCCGTAGTGGGCGCACAGGCGGAGGAGGCGCCGGATGACGTTCGCGACGTGGCTGCCGAACACGCCTCGGTAGGTGTGGAGCTCGTCGATGACGATGATCCGGAGCTGCTCGAAGAGCTGGAACCACTTCGTGTGGTGGGGCAGGATCGCCGAGTGGAGCATGTCCGGGTTCGTCACGACGACCTGGCCGGCGGTCCGGATCGCCGAACGGATCGGCGCCGGGGTGTCCCCGTCGTAGGTCGCCGCGGAGATCGCCAGGTCGGCCGCCCGGGCGAGCTCCGACAGCTCGCTGACCTGGTCCTGGCCGAGGGCCTTCGTCGGGAACAGGAAGAGGGCGCGAGCGGACGGATCGTCGGCGAGCGCCTGGAGCGTCGGGAGGGCGTAGCAGAGCGTCTTGCCCGACGCGGTCGGCGTGACGACGGTGATGTCCTCACCGGCAGCCACGGCCGCGATGGCCTCGGCCTGGTGGACGTAGAGCGATTCGATGCCGCGCGACGCGAGCGCCTGCCTGAGGCGAGGGTCGAGCGAGGCGGGGAGGGGAGCGGTCCGCGCCTCGCGGGCCGGGATCACCTCGTGGTGGACGACGCCGCCCGCGAGCGACGGTTCGGCGAGCAGCCCGTCGAGGACGGCCTCGACGGAGGCGGGCGCGTAGCGACGCATCGATCGAAGCCTCCGATATCGAACGGATGTGCGAAACGAGCGGAGTCTACTCCACCGTCGGTCCCGCGTGTGACAGCTCGGCTGGCACGCGCCGCCGAGTTGACAGCCCCGGGGACCGCAGCTAGGCTCGGGCGACGATGGAGTTCCCCGGCAACCCGCAGCCCGAGCTGCCCGACCCCTCCGGGGAGCCCGAGCGCCCCCGGCCGAAGACCCGCCCCGACCCGGTGCCGCGACCCGCGGCCCCCGATCTGGCCGGCCTGCCGATCGCCGGGATCACCCGCCGGCGGGTGGCCTGGACCCTCGCGGCGATCGTGTCCATCTGGGTCGTCGCGGTCTTCACCCGGCAGGTGGTGGACGTCGCGGCGGCCTCGGACCGGGCCGACCGCCTGCGGGTCGACAACGTCAGCCTCGCCAGCCAGGTCGACGAGCTCGAGCGCGAGCTCGACCTCGTGCAGCGCCAGGCGTTCGTCGAGCAGGAGGCCCGCGCTCAGGGCCTCGGGACGCGCGGCGAGCGGCCGTTCACGCTCGGCCCCGACGCCTCGCCGCTGCCCGCCGACGCCCCCGGCTCGGCCGGGGTCCGGCTCGGCGCGCGCCCTGTGCGGACCGCGCCGCATCGACGTCTGGCTCGAGCTGCTGTTCGGCCCGAGTCACTGACCTCCGAGCCCGCGGGTTCCGAAGGGAGCCTCAGCTCAGGGCGACGACCACGGCCAGCGCTACGGCCAGCCCGCCGAGGACGGCGGCCTGGAGGGCGACCCCGTCGCGGTCGGGCGGTTGCGGTGGTTCGGACCGGGCCAGCCAGCGCTCGGTCGCGTCCCAGGCCTCCCAGCGTCCGATCCCGACCCGGAGCAGGATGACGAAGACGAGGACGACGAGGAGGACCCCGAGGAGCCACTCGCCGGTCGTCGGCAGCCAGCCCGGCCAGGCCCGCAGCCCGGCAAACCAGTCGATCGGGCTCGTCAGCAGCGCAGCCCCGGGGATCGCGCCCCAGACGTCCGCGATCGTCTCGCCGAGCCGGCGCAGCCGGTCGCCATGGAGGAGCGCCGCGTGGATCGTGGCGCCGCCGATCGCGACCGTCCCGGCGACCAGGCAGACCCAACGCCAGGCGGCCAGGATGCCGACCCGCTGGCGGCGCCGTTCGACCCGGATCAGCTCGCTCTCCCGATCGCGGAAGAAGCGCGACCGCGACGGCGGGCCCTCGGGCGTGTCGAGCTCACGAAGGAGCGGGATGAGGAACTCCTCGTCGTTCTCCCAGTAGGTGCCGTGGTCCTCGAGGAGGCTCATCCGGTTGCGGATCGCTACTTCGTCGGGCTTCGCCGCGACGCCGTCCGGCGGCTCGAGCGGACCGCCCGTCGCCGGGTCATACGACGCCCAGAAGTCGACCCAGCGCTCGGCCCAGGCAAGGCCGTCGAGCTTCGGGATGAGCCGGTCGCCGGGTGGCAGCCCGCGCCACGCGTTCTCGAGGCGCCAGGCGAGGTCGAGTCCCTGGCCGAGCGTGACCAGCTTCGTCACCGGGAGCGGCGGGTGGCCCGGATCGGTCAGCGTCGTGAAGCTGACGACGGCTCCGCCCGAGTGCGCCACGACGACGATTGGGCCGCAGCCCCGGGCGACCAGCTGGGCCACCGCGTCGGCCAGCCGGGCCCGGATGTTCGCCGCCTGGGCCTGGTCGTACAGCAGGATCCGCATGTCGCCGAACCAGTCGACCAGAAACGAGTCGAGCTGGCGCAGGCCGATCGCGTCGCGGAGCGCCTTGAACGGCAATGCCCGGAGCGCGGCGTACGGCACGAGCAGGATCGTCCCGATCACCCAGGCCGCCCCCAGCGCGAGCGAAAGGGCGCGCGCCTGGAGGCGGTCGAGGCGGTCGATCCAGGCCCAGCGCCGCTCGTCGATGCCGGCCGCCGCCAGCCGGTCGTGGGCTTCGGTCAGGCGGAGCAGCGCGCGCCGCCGGCGGTCGTCGTCGGTCCGGTCCTTGAAGCCCTGCTTGATGCCCTCGACGACGCGCCCGAAGTCGTCGCTCAGCCAGCGGGTCATCGTGCCCAGGCTGGGTGGCTGGACGCGGGCCGCCCACCAGGCTTCGGTCATGATCCAGCGCTGGGCCGGTGCCGGCTCGTCGTTCGGCCCCACCGGCCCGGCCGGGATGGCGAGCTCGATCGTGGGGAGGCTCGCCCCCGAGAAGTCGACGTCGCTCGTGATCACCGGGTCGGGCGGGAGGCCGTGGGCGGTGCGCCACTCGGTCAGCAGCTTGATGAGCGGGCGGGACCAGTCGAGCAGCGTCTCGCCCGGCCGCTGCGAGCCGATCCCGTGGACGAACACGATCCCGACCGGCGGCCCTGAGCCGTCCTTCTCGGCCGCCCGCGACCGGCGTCGGGGCCGGGGCGGGGGCTCCGCCGCCGGCTCCTGGGGCATGCTCGGGGCGATGATCGTCATGGCCCGACAGCCTACTCCGGGGCCCTCGAGCCTCAACCCCCGACGATCGTCAGAGAGGACCGTCTTGCGGTACGATCCGTGGTCGTGGCGGAGTAGCTCAGTGGTAGAGCAGGGGACTCATAAGCCCTTGGTCGGTGGTTCGAATCCGCCCTCCGCTACCACCCCCTCGGTGGCGTCGCCGGGCTCGCGCTCAGCGCTCGAAGTCAGCCGATCCACGCCTGCCAGTGCCGCGGCAGCTCCCTGCCCATCGCTCGCAGGTAGATGCTGACCTTGCCGTAGAAGATCAGCAGGGCCTCCCGGTAGATGTCGAGCTCCTGCGCCGCGAGCGGTGAGAAGTCGTCGACGTCGAAATCGCCTCGCTTGATCCGACGGTTGGCGATGTCGTCCTCGGTCAGCGCCTCGAGGGCGGCAAGGAGGTCCCGGTCGAGATCCGCGTACCAGGCCTTGAGTGCCGCCACGCTCCGTTCCATGAGCGGATCGGGGTTCCGCCAGTCGAAGGACTGGCGGAACGTCCTGAAGGCCTCGACGTAGGAGGACTCGATGTCACCGATCTCCCGGCACAGCTCGCCCAGGCTGGCCGTCCCGGGCCCGGGCCGGAAGGCCAGGTCGTCGTCGGCGAGCAGGTCCGTGAGCTGGTTCCGGAGCAGCTGATACTCGGCGAAGTACGTCGCCGGGAGATGGTCGCGAACGATCGAGTTCATCCGGGTAACCTCGTCAATCGGCGGGTCGGCCATCCGCCGCCGACCGCACCGCGTACTGATGGTGAAGGCGGTACCGATGGGTCATCGGGCCCGTTCGGAGTCGGACGCTATACTCCTCGCTGCGGGCGGCGTCGGACACGCCGTTCCCACGCTCGATCCGGAGGCTCCTCTACTTGAACGCAAAGTTCGCCCGGAACGGGATCGTGATGCTCGTCCTGATCATCGGGACGCTCGCGCTCCTGTGGACCTGGCTCACCAGCTCCACCCCCAGCAATTCCATCGGCTACTCCCAGTTCCTCAACGACGTCCAGAACGGGAAGATCCAGACCGTCGCGCAGCAGCAGAGCTCGCTGACCGTCACCACCAAGGACGGCGTGACGTACACGGTCACCGTTCCGACCGTCCTGACCCAGGTCTACCCGGACATGCTGGCGGCCGCCAAGGTCGGCGGCGTCACCCTCGACTCCAAGGTCTACACGGCCAAGGAGGCGCCCGACACCTCGTGGCTGGGTATCCTGATCACCGGCCTCCTGCCGCTGATCGTGATCGTCGGGTTCATCCTGTTCATGATGCGCCAGGCCCAGGGCACGAATAACCAGGCCCTGAGCTTCGGCAAGAGCCGGGCCCGGATGTTCCTCGGCAACAAGACCGTGGTCACGTTCAACGACGTGGCCGGGGTCGACGAGGCGAAGACCGAGCTCCAGGAAGTCGTCGAGTTCCTCAAGTACCCCGAGAAGTTCAACTCGCTCGGGGCGCGCATCCCGCGCGGCGTGCTCCTCGTCGGACCTCCCGGCACCGGCAAGACGCTCATGGCCCGGGCGGTGGCCGGGGAGGCGGGCGTGCCGTTCTTCTCGATCTCCGGCTCGGAGTTCGTCGAGATGTTCGTCGGCGTCGGCGCGAGCCGCGTCCGCGACCTGTTCGACCAGGCCAAGCGGAACAGCCCGTGCATCGTCTTCGTCGACGAGATCGACGCGGTCGGCCGCCAGCGCGGCGCCGGCCTCGGCGGGTCGCACGACGAGCGTGAGCAGACCCTCAACCAGATCCTCGTCGAGATGGACGGCTTCGACACGAACACGAACGTCATCGTCGTGGCCGCCACGAACCGCCCCGACGTCCTCGACCCGGCCCTCCTGCGGCCGGGCCGGTTCGACCGCCAGGTCATCCTCGACCGCCCGGACATGAAGGGCCGGACGGCGATCCTCAAGGTCCACACGAAGGGCAAGCCGCTCGACAAGTCGGTCGACGTCGAGGGCATCGCCAAGCAGTCGCCCGGGCTTCTCCGGGGCGGACCTGGCCAACCTCGTCAACGAGGCGGCGATCCTGTCCGCCCGGCGGAACAAGAAGGTCATCGGGATGTCCGAGTTCCAGGAGGCGCTCGAGCGGATCGTCGCCGGCCCGGAGCGGCGCAGCCGGGTGATCAGCGACGCCGAGAAGAAGATCATCGCCTACCACGAGGGCGGCCACGCCGTCATCATGCGGGTCCTGCCGAAGTGCGACCCGGTCCAGAAGGTGACGATCATCAGCCGCGGCCTGGCCCTCGGCTACACGATGGGCCTGCCGACCGAGGACCGCTACCTCAAGAGCAAGTCCGAGTTCGAGGACGAGATCGCCGGCATGCTCGGCGGGAACGCCGCGGAGCGGCTCGTCTTCGGTGACACGACCACCGGCTCCTCGAACGACATCGAGAAGGCCACCGACCGGGCCCGCCGGATGGTCACCGAGTACGGCATGAGCGACCGCCTCGGCCCGCTCTCGTTCGGGAAGCGCGACGAGCTCGTGTTCCTCGGCCGGGAGATCGGCGAGCAGCGGAACTACTCCGACGACGTCGCCAAGACGATCGACGAGGAGGTCCGGGCGATCATCGACCGGGCCTACGAGCGGGCGATGGACGTCCTGGTCACCCATCGGGCGAAGCTCGATGCGCTGGCCGAGAAGCTCGTCGCCGAAGAGACCGTCGACGGCCCCGACTTCGAGGCCCTGTTCAGCGACCTCCCGCCGAAGACGAACATCCACGGCCAGATCCCGGGCGTCGTCGCGCCGGAGCCGGGCGAGGCCGATCCGTCGCAGACACCGACGCCGGCACCCACCCCGATCTGATCGGGCATCCTTTCGCACCCTGGACGGGCGAGCCGAACGGCTCGCCCGTCTCGATTCCGGCCGGGCTCCGGGCTCTTGCGCGCCGGCCCGGGTCGCCGCGCGCTACGATTCGCTGACCCCCACGTCCCGCGACGCCGACCCAACCCGGAGGACCGATGCTCCAGACCGACACCGCCGTCGAGGCCCAGCTCGAAGCCAGCCGCGACCGTCGCCTCGAGGACTACCTGGACTTCCTGCGCATCCCGAGCATCTCGGCCGAGCCGGAGTACGCGGCCGACTGCCAGCGCGCCGCCGACTGGCTCGTCGCCCGGCTCGAGACGATCGGGATGGACCACGTCGAGGCGTCGCCGACCGGCGGCCATCCGATCGTCTACGGCGACTGGCTCGGGGCCGAGGGGGCGCCGACGGTCGTGGTCTACGGCCACTACGACGTCCAGCCGGTCGACCCGCTCGGCGAGTGGACGTCGCCGCCGTTCGAGCCGGCCGTCGTCGGGTCGCGCGTCCTGGCCCGTGGGGCGAGCGACGACAAGAGCAACATCACGATCTTCATCCAGGCGGTCGAGGCGCTCCTCACCACCCGCGGCCGGCTCCCGGTCAACCTGCGCTTCGTGTTCGAGGGCGAGGAGGAGTCGTCGTCGGTCCACCTCGAGCCGTGGCTCGTGGCCAACCGGGAGCGGCTGACCGGCGATCTCGCTGTCGTCAGCGACGTCGGCTTCTTCGAGGGCAACCTGCCCGCGCTGACGATCGGGCTGCGCGGCCTGATGTACGCCCAGATCGAGGTGACCGGCCCGTTCCAGGACGTCCACTCCGGTGTCTACGGCGGTGCGATCGCGAACCCGGCGAACGCGCTGGCCACGATCATCGCGCGCTCATGGGGCCGGACGGTCGGATCCGGATCCCCGGCTTCTACGACGACGTCGTCCCGCTCAGCGAGGCCGATCTCGCGGCCTACGCGGCCCTCCCGTTCGACGAGGAGCGCTTCCGGGCCGCGCTCGGGGTGCCCGAGCTCGTGGGTGAGGCCGGCTACGGCACGCTCGAGCGCAAGACCGGCCGGCCGACCCTCGACGTCAACGGGATCTGGGGCGGCTACCTGGGCTCCGGGACGAAGACCATCATCCCCGGCCGGGCCACCGCCAAGATCAGCTGCCGGCTCGTGCCGGACCAGCGGCCCGAGCGGATCTTCGAGCAGCTCCGGGTCTTCGTGGAGGAGATCGCGCCGCCCGGGGTCCGGGTCGTCGTCAGCGATCTCGGCGGTGGGCTCCCGGTCCGCACCTCGATCGACCACCCGGCGGTCAGGGCCGCCGCCCGGGCGCTCGAGGCGACCTTCGGCCGGGCCCCGCTCTACATCCGCGAGGGTGGGTCGATCCCGTTCGTGGCCACGTTCGAGGGTGTCCTCGGGCTGCCGGTCGTGCTCATGGGCTTCACGCCCCCGGACGGCAACTTCCACGCCCCGAACGAGTGGATGGACCTCACCAACTTCGAGGCCGGGATCCGGGCGGTCGTGCGCTATTTCGACGAGCTGGCGGCCGCCAGGCCATAGCCCTTTTGGGTGGTTGGATATGTGAGGAATGGTCGGGTGATTCGGCTGGGAGCCGGTGCTAGAGTGCCGCCACGTCTTCACTTGGCCGCTTCCGCAAACACCTAGAGGACCTTGACTCGATGACCACCGAGGCAGCCGAATCGACCGCCGCCGCGCCCAAGGGGACCTGGCGACTGGAGACCCCGAACGGCAGCATGAACCCGCGCTCGGCGCTCGACGTGCTGGTCGACCTCAATGACAAGGTCACGACCGGGAAGGTCGGGGAATACCAGCCGGTCCCGCTCGGGTTCACCCCGCTCGACAAGACGATCGGCACCGGCCTGCGGCCGGGCGAGCTCCTCCTGATCGGCGGCGCCCAGGGCACCGGCAAGACGACGATGGCCCTCCAGATGGCGCGCAACGTCGCCTCGGGCGGCCAGGCCAACGTCCTGTACATCTGCTTCGAGCACGAGGAGCAGTACCTCCTCAACCGGCTCATCGCGATGGAGTCGGCGCTCGCCCACCTGCCCCACAAGACCGGCGCGATCAAGATCCAGGACGTCCGCAAGGAGATCCTCGGGTCGTGGGCGGCCGAGGGCCAGGGCTCGGCCCAGCTGACGAACAACCCGCGCCTCCGCCCGTCGCTCGACCGGATCGCCCGCTACGGCCAGAGCCTGTTCCTCGTCCGGGGGACCCAGACGGCCAGCACGGTCGACAACATGCGCAAGCTCGTCCAGCAGCACCGCGAGCTGTCCGGCGACCGACGCCTGATGGTCGTCGTCGACTACATGCAGAAGGTGCCGGTCTTCCCCGAGCCGCCGACCGAGTCGGAGAAGGTGACCTACGTCGTCAACGGCCTGAAGGACGTCGCCCTGTCCGAGGAGGTCCCGATGATCTCGATCGTCGCGGCCGACAAGGAGGGGCTCAAGGCGGCCCGCCTGCGCAACCACCACCTGCGCGGCTCGTCGGCGATCAACTACGAGGCCGACATCATCCTGATCCTCAACGAGAAGTACCAGATCGTCGCCAAGGTCAACATCGAGTTCAACCCGTACCAGGCCCAGCGCTTCCGCGACTGGATCGTGGTCTCGGTCGAGAAGAACCGCGGCGGCCAGGACAACATCGACATCGAGTTCGAGAAGCACTTCGAGTTCTCCTGCTTCGACCCGAACGGCCGAACGGTGCAGGAGAAGCTGATCGAGGAGCGCCTCTACAACGACTAGCCGTCGGGGCCGACCCGGCTTGGGCGGCTCCGGCTTGAGGCGCGTCCGCATGGGCGCTAGGCTCGGGCGATCCAACGGTCCAGCTGGAGCGCCCGATGTCCACCCAGCCCGGGGGCCCGACCGCCCCGCACGAGTCAAACCCGGCCGGCATGGTCGTGCCCGGCACCGGCGAGCTGACGACCGCGATGCGGCTGCAGATCCTCGCGGCCGAGCATTCGAGCCTGGTGGCCACCCGGTCGCTCGCCTGGAACGAGGCGTTCTCCCGGGTCGCGATGTACCTGTCGCTGCTGTCCGGTGCGATCGTGGCGCTCGCCCTCGTCGGCCAGGGCGCGAGCTTCGGCCAGCCGTTCTTCGTCTTCGGGCTGGTCATCCTGCCGGTCGTGCTGTTCGTCGGGGTGACCACCTTCCTGCGGGTCGGGACGTCGAACTACCACGACGCCCAGTGCGTCGTCGGGATGAACCGGATCCGGGCCGGCTATCTCCAGGTCGCACCCGACCTGGCGCCCTTCTTCGTGATGGGCGTCCACGACGACACGACCGGCGTCGTGCGAACGATGGCCTTCGAGCCGGGCATCTCCCAGTTCGCCCACATCCTCGCGGCGACCCCGTCGGTCGTCATCGTGGTGGACTCGGTGCTCGCGGCGACGGTCGTGGCCTTCGCGCTCGTCCTGGTCGACCTCGTGCCGGCGGTCATCTTCGTCGCCGGCGTCGTGGCGTTCCTCGTCTCGTTCGTGATCCACGTGCGCTATGGGCGGGGTCGCATCCGGACCCTCCAGGCCGCCAACCAGCCGCTCTTCCCCGGACCGGAGAGCGCCTGATCGCCCGGATCCCCCGGCGATCGACCCGGCTGGGCGACGGCCGGTGAGGCCGTCCTCGGTCCGGGGCGCTATCGTTCGGGGATGGCCGATCCAAGGGGACCGTTCCCGGAGCTCGTCGAGATCGTCGTCGAGATCCCGCGCGGCAGCCGCAACAAGTACGAGTACGACGAGCGGGCCGGCGTCTTCCGGCTGGATCGCGTGCTGAGCTCGGCGGTCTTCTACAACTTCGACTACGGCTTCATCGAGGGAACGCGGGCCGACGACGGCGACCACACCGACGCCCTGCTGGTCATCGACGAGCCGACCTTCACCGGCTGCCACGTCGACGCCCGCCCGGTCGGGGTGCTCGAGATGCGCGACGAGAAGGGCGCCGACTTCAAGATCCTGTGCGTCGCGGTCGGCGACCCGAACCAGGCCCACATCGAGCACGTCGACCAGATGCGGCCGCACCGGCTCGTCGAGATCGAGCACTTCTTCGAGACGTACAAGCTGCTCGAGGACAAGACCGTCGAGGTCCTCGGCTGGCGCGACCGCGCGCGGGCCCTCGAGATCCTGCGCCACGACCGCGCGGCCTGGGAGCGGGAGACCGGGACCGGGCCGACGGCCGGATGACCGCCCGGCGCGGCGATCCCTACGCCGGGATCCCCGGTCGGCGGATCTTCGCCGCGGTCCCCCTGGGTGACGCCGCACGCGCGGCGATCGAGACCCTGGTCGCGACGGTCCGGGCCGCGGCCGAGCCGGGCGAGCGGGAGGTCCGCTGGGTCCGGCTCGAGGGGATCCACGTGACCCTCCGGTTCATCGGTCCGACGCCCGAGCCGCGGATCGGGGACGCCATCGACGCGCTCTCGGCCGCCGCCGCGACGGCGAAGCCGTTCCAGGCCGGGCTCGACGGCGCCGGGGCGTTCCCGAACGCCGCCCGCCCGCGCGCCCTGTGGCTCGGGATCGGCGAGGGAACAGGGGAGCTGGCCTCGCTCACCGCCGCGATGAGCCGCGAGCTGGCCGGCCGCGGGTGGCCGCCCGACGAGCGGCCGTTCCGGGCGCACCTGACCCTGGCCCGGTCGGACGGGGTCGCCTCGGGCGGACGGACCGCCGAGCGGCTCCGGGCCGCGGCGGCCGGTCTCGACGTCCGCTGGACGGTGGATCGGGCGATCCTGTTCGAGAGCGTCACCGGTGGCGGGCCGGCCCGCTACGTCTCGCTCGCGGAGGCCCGGCTGGGCCCGGAACGACCCGCGAGCTGACGCGTCACCCCGCGCTCGCCCACATCACCCGGCCGCTCGATGGTTCGCGTCGGGACCGCACTCTGCTAGCATCGAGCGCCCCGAACCTCCGCGGACCACTCGCCACGACCCTCGCCCCTTCAGTGCCGGAAGGAGCCCGAGATCGACGACATCAGCACCCAGCGCATCCGCGCGGTGCTGGCGCTCGGCATCGTCAACCTCCTCCTGGCTGCCGCCGCGCTGCTCATCGGGAGCCGTGCCCACCATTCACTGACCCACGCTTGCGGTTGCGCGGCGGCCCGGCGTAGGCTTGCCCGACCCCGTCCGACGGTCGGGGTCGGTGGAGGAGGAAGACCGTGGCCGTCATGAGCTCGCGACGCACCAAGTTCGTCCTCGACGAGGAGCAGATCCCGCGCTCCTGGTACAACATCGCGGCCGACCTCCCGGTCCGCCCGGAACCGGTCCTCCACCCGGGCACCCGCCAGCCGATCGGCCCGGCCGACCTGGCGCCGCTGTTCCCGATGGCGCTCATCGCCCAGGTGGTGAGCACGGACCGCGAGATCGAGATCCCGGAGCCGGTCCGCGACGCCTACCGGCTGTACCGGCCGAGCCCGCTCTTCCGGGCCCATCGGCTCGAGCAGGCGCTCGATACCCCCGCCCACATCTACTACAAGTACGAGGGCGGGAGCCCGTCGGGCAGCCACAAGCCGAACACCGCGCTCGCCCAGGCGTACTACAACAAGGCCGAGGGCGTGACCCGCCTCGCGACCGAGACCGGGGCCGGCCAGTGGGGCAGCGCGCTCGCCTTCGCCGGGGCCGTCTTCGGGCTCGAGGTCAAGGTGTTCATGGTCCGCGCGAGCTACGACCAGAAGCCGTACCGCCGGATGCTCATGGAGACCTACGGAGCGGAGGTCGTGGCAAGCCCGTCGCTGAGCACGGAGTACGGCCGGAAGGTCCTCGGCGAGACGCCCGACAACACGGGTTCGCTCGGGCATCGCGATCAGCGAGGCGATCGAGGACACCGTCAGCCATCCCGGTACGAAGTACTCGCTCGGGTCGGTCTTCGACTTCGTCCTCCTCCATCAGACCGTCATCGGCCAGGAGTCGATCCTCCAGATGGAGCTGGCCGGCGAGGAGCCGGACGTGATCATCGGCTGCGCCGGCGGCGGCTCGAACTTCGCCGGGCTCACCTTCCCGTGGCTCGGCCGCACGTTCCGCGGCGGCCGGACCTACCGGGTGATCGCGGTCGAGCCCGAGGCCGCGCCGAGCATGACCCGGGGCGTCTACACCTACGACTTCGGCGACACGGCCCAGATGACGCCGCTGGTCAAGATGCACACGCTCGGTCACGACTTCATCCCCGAGCCGATCCACGCGGGCGGGCTGCGCTACCACGGCATGGCCCCGCTCGTGTCGCTCCTCAAGGAGCACGGGCACATCGAGGCGCAGAGCGTCCACCAGCGGGCGAGCTTCGAGTCCGGCGTCCGGTTCGCCCGAAGCGAGGGCATCCTGCCGGCGCCCGAGCCGACCCACGCGATCACGGTCGCGATCGACGAGGCGCTCGAGGCGAAGGCCTCCGGCCGTCCGAAGGTCATCCTGTTCAACCTGTGCGGTCACGGTCACTTCGACCTGAGCGCCTACGATCGCTACCTGAGCGGTCAGCTGGAGGACTACGAGTACCCGGTCGAGAAGGTCGAGGCGGCGCTGGCGGGCCTGCCGAAGGTCTGACGACGGGCCGGTCGCACATCTGGGGGTAGCATCCGAACCATGCCCAGGCTCGCCTGCTGGTCGTGTGGCCGGCAGATCTACACGGTGTCACCGATCGAATCGCTGTTCGCCGAGGAGCGCCGCTGCCCGCGCTGCGGCGCCTACCTGAACGCCGAGCGGCGCGAAACCGAGCGGCGCGAACGACTCCGCCGGATGAACCCGCCGGACGAGCCGGGGCCACCGGAGCCGACCGACGAGCGCCGCGCGACCGACCGGCGGTCAGGCCAGCGCCGCGGATCGAGCGGCGGAACCGGCGGACGGCGCGAAGCGGCGGGCTGAGCGGTTCGTGCACGCGTGACCGACCGGATCAGCCCGCAGCAGTTCCAGGAGGCCGAGGGCGTCGAGGACTGGCGGCTGATCGGCGACGGCGCGTGCACATTCATCGGCACCGGCTCGTTCGCGGCAGGCGCACGGCTGGTGCAGGCGATCAGCGAGCTGCCCGGCATCGACGACCATCACCCCGATATCGACCTGCGCCACGACGGCGTGACGGTGCGGCTGATCACGGTCGGGGACGACTACTTCGGGATGAGCAACCGGGACGTCGAAGTGGCCCGCCAGGTCTCCGCGGTGGCGCGGGAGCTGGGCCTGTCAGCCGACCCGAGGGCCGTCCAGAGCCTGGTGGTCATTCCCGGGGCACCGGTCACCGCCGAGGTCATGCCGTTCTGGCGCGCCGTGCTCGGCTACGAGCCCCGGGCGGACACGCCGGACGAGGATCTGGTCGATCCGCGCAGCCGTGGCCCGGGGTTCTGGTTCGAGGCGATGGACGAGCCGCGCCAGGGCGGCGGCGCGATCCATGTGGCGATCTGGGTGCCGTACGAGCTGGCCGAGGCGCGGGTTGCGGCCGCGCTCGCCGCCGGCGGCCACCTGGTCCGCGACGATCACGCGCCGGCGTGGTGGACCCTGGCGGACGCGGCGGGCAACGAGGCCGACGTCGCCACGATCAAGACCCGCGACTGAGCCCTCAGGGGTACAGGCGCTCGTCGGCCGTTGGCGGATCGACCAGGCCGTGGCGGAGGGCGAACACCACCGCCTCGAGCTTCGAGTGGACGTGGAGCTTGGCCGTGATGTTCTGGACGTGGGTCCGGAGCGTGTTCGGCGCGATCGACAGCTCGTCGCAGATCTCGCGGGTCGTCAGGCCGGCGCTCAACGCGCGCAGGATCTCGAGCTCGCGGACGGTGAGCGGCTCGATCTGCAAGCCTTCGCTGCCGAGCTCCTTCGCCCGGCGCACCCGGAGCGCGATCTTGGCGATCACCGCGGGCGGAAGGAGCGTCTCCCCGGCGTACGCGGCCCGGACCGCGCTGACGACCTCGTCGGTCGAGGCGGTCTTCGACAGGAAGCCGTCCGCGCCGGCCTGGATCGAGTCGAGGACGGTCTCGTCGTCGTCGTGCGCGGTCAGCATGATCACGGGCGTCCTCGGCCAGCGGGCCTTGACCGCCCGGGCGACCTCGGCGCCGGTCCCGTCGGGCAGGGCATAGTCCATGAGCACGACGTCGAAGGACTCGCGGAGGCGCGCTCGCGCCTCCGCCGCGGAGTAGGCAACGCCGACCATCGAGATCCCGGGTTCGGATGCGAGCAGCCGGCTGAGCGCTTCTGCGAACGCCCGGTGGTCGTCGACCAGGAGGACCCGGATCGAGCGCGCTTCGGGCGGCGAGCCGGGGCGGCGGCGGATCGACCGCGGGTCGGCGGTAGGTGACGGGGCACGACCGCTCATGACCAGATACTAGCGTTCCGCGGGCCGGAACGGATGATCGCTGCCGAGGGCGGGCGGACGGCCCGGAAGCCGACCTGCGATGATCGGCCGCGTGCGGATCGCGATCGTCGGCTTCGGGCTCATCGGCGGATCGATCGCCCGCGCGCTCCGGCGGGCGGGCGCGCCGGGGGGGCGTGAGCGGTGGTCCTCGATCGCGGCCTGGAGCCGCCGGCCCGACATCCTCCAGACGGCGCTCGCCGAGGGGGTGATCGACGCCGCTCCGGCCGATCTCGGGTCGACCGTCGAGGGCGCCGACGTGGTCGTGCTGGCCGCGCCGCCGCTCGCCTGCCTCGACCTCCTCGACGAGTTCGCCGGCGCGCTTCATGGGGCGCTCCTCCCGGGCGCGACGATCACCGACGTCGCGAGCACGAAGCGGGCGATCGTGGCCCGGGCCGACACGCTCGGCCTGAGGTTCGTGGGCGGTCACCCGATGGCCGGGCTCGAGCGGCGCGGCTACGAGGCATCCGACGGCGCGCTCTTCGTCGACCGACCGTGGGTCGTCTGTCCGGGTGCCGTCGCGGAGCCAGCCGACGTCGCCCGGATCGAGGGCCTCGCCGTGGACTGTGGCGCCCGGTCGGTGCGGCTCGACCCGGCGGTCCACGATGCCGCGACGGCCGCGATCAGCCATGCCCCGCTCGTCGTCTCCGCGGCGCTCGTGGAGGCCCTGGCGTTCGGCCCCGACTGGCCGACGGCCGGGTCGCTGGCTGCCGGTGGCTGGCGGGACATGACCAGGCTCGCCAGGGGAGACCCCGAGATGGGCGCGGGGATCGCCGTGACGAACGCCGACGAGATCGCCCGGCGGCCTTCGGGCGGTCCGGGCCGCGCTCGACGCGTGGATCGCGGCGCTCGAGGCCGAGGAACCGGATTCCGGGGCGCTTGCGGCGCGGTTCGCGGCCGCCCGCGACCGGCTCGGCCGATGATCGCCGTCGCGGACGAGCTGGTGTATGTCGTTCCGCGACCGCTCGTCGTGCCCGGCGAGGGCTGGCTGGGGATCCGATCGGTCGGCACCGAGGAGATCCTCGCTACCGTCGCCGCGTCCGGGCGGTTCGAGCCGCGCCCGGCGATGGAGGTCGACCCGTCGTTCAAGCAGATCATTCCCTACCTGGTCCTGCGCGACGGTCCGCAGCTGGTTCCTGATGCAGCGGACCCGGGCAGGGGCCGACAGCCGGCTCCACGATCGCTGGTCGATCGGCGTCGGCGGCCACCTCAACCCGGGCGACGGCGATCTCTACGGGGGGCTCGCCCGGGAGTGGCGCGAGGAGCTCATCGCCGGGTTCGAGCCCGACCTCCGGTTCGTCGGGTTGCTCAACGACGACACGACGGACGTCGGCCGGGTCCACCTCGGGGTCGTCTTCGTGACCGACGCGGGCGGCCGACCGGTCGTCGTCCG
This sequence comes from uncultured Chloroflexia bacterium, assembly GCA_963708065.1. Classification (GTDB taxonomy): domain Bacteria; phylum Chloroflexota; class Limnocylindria; order Limnocylindrales; family CSP1-4; genus Chersky-267. The sequence goes on along the minus strand of CAVPRZ010000004.1, from coordinate 349,001 downwards.
CGAGACCGACAAGCTGAGCGGCGAGTTCGCGCCGGCCTGGGCCGTGCGGGACGTCCGCGATCGACTCGAGACGTGGAGCCGGCTCGTCTTCGACCATCTCGATGCGGGCGGCGAGGCCTGAGGCCCGGTACCACGGACCCATGTCCGGGCCCGGACCGGCTGTGCCTATAATCGCCGCAGGACCCCGGGATGCGGCCCGGCGACCGACCGATCAGGGGAGTGCATGGCGGCCAAGATCCTCGTCGTCGATGACGACCCGAACGTCCAGCGGGTCCTGTCCTACACCCTGAAGCAGGAAGGCTACGACGTCCTCGTCGCCAACGACGGCGCCGAGGGCTTCAAGCTGTGGAGCAGCGAGGACCCCGCGCTCATCCTCCTCGACGTGATGCTGCCCAAGATGGACGGCTACCAGGTCGCCACGAAGATCCGCGAGGAGGAGACGAACACCCACGTCCCGATCATCATGCTCACCGCCGAGCGCGAGATCGAGCAGCGGGTCCGCGGCCTCCGGGCCGGGGCCGACGACTACCTGATCAAGCCCTTCCACCAGGCCGAGCTCCTCGCCCGGATGAAGAGCCTGCTGGCCCGGTTCGCGCCGCGCGAGGGGCTCGTCGGCCGGCCGCCGCTGGGGCGGGTCGCCGCCTTCTACGGGGCGAAGGGCGGCGTCGGGACGACGACGATCGCGATCAACGCCGCGATCGCACTCCACCGCGAGCTCAACCGCAAGGTCGTGCTGGTCGACGGCAACCTCCAGTTCGGCGATCACCGGGTGTTCCTCGACCTCGGGCTCGACCGCAAGAGCATCCTCGACGTCGTCACGGCCACCTCGATCGATGCCGACATCATCAAGTCGGTCGTCGTCCGCCACGACTCCGGGATCGACCTCCTCCTCGCGCCGCCGTCGCCCGAGACGGCCGAGCTGGTCACCGAGGAGCACATCCCGCTCATCCTCGACAACCTCCGGACGCTCTACGACTACGTGATCATCGACATCGACAAGCGGCTCGACGAGGTCAACCTCAAGATCCTCGACGCGGCCGACACGTTCTTCGTCGTCATGACCGCCGACCTGTCGTGCCTCAAGAACGTCCGGCTCGTCCTCGAGACGATCGGTCACCTCGGCGTCGAGCAGCACAAGGTCCGGCTGGTCCTCAACCGCTCGAACGCGTTCACCGGGATCAACGTCAAGAACGCCGAGAGCGCCCTCAAGCGGCCGATCGACCACCAGATCCTCAACGAGTACCGGGGCGCGATCTCGGCCCTCAACAGCGGCTCGCCGTTCATGTTCAGCAAGGCCGACTCGCCGCTCGGCCGGTCGCTCCTCGAGTTCGCCCGGGCGTTCGACAAGACGGCCGCGGCCGGCGACGCCCCGCAGCTGGCCGCCCCGACCGCGCGCTAGGGCCCCGCCCGCCGTGCCGATAAGTCCCGGGTGAGCCTCGCCGACTAGCGTGGCCGGGTGCTCGCCACCGTCCACGCCGCGACGCTCCAGGGGATCGACGGCCGGGTGATCCGGGTCGAGGTCGACGTGGCGCCCGGCCTGCCCGGGTTCACGATCGTCGGCCTGCCCGACGCGGCCCTCCAGGAGGCGCGGGAGCGGGTGCGCGGGGCGATCCGCAACAGCGGCTTCGCATTCCCGCCGCGCCGGATCACGGTGAACCTCGCCCCGGCCGACCTGCGCAAGGCGGGCGCGTCGCTCGACCTCGCGATCGCCGTCGGGATCCTCCTCGGCTCCGAGCAGGTCCGGGCGACCGGACGCTGGGCGTTCATCGGGGAGCTCTCGCTCGGCGGCGACCTCCGTCCGGTCCCGGGCATCCTGCCGATGGTGGCCGCGCTCGTCCGGCGCGGCACCCGTCGGGTCGTGGTCCCGGCCGGCGCGCTGGTCGAGGCGCGCCTCGCGGACGGGGTCGACGCCTATCCGGCGGCCGGGCTCGTCGAGGTCGTCGAGCTGCTCCGATCGACGGGCTCGCGCCGTCGGCGGGCGGTCGCCGTCCCGGCGCGCATCGAGCTGGCTGCCGACCACCCGGCCGAGGGCCCGACCGAGCGGCCCGACGCAGGCCCGGCCGGGTACCCGGACCTGGCCGATGTCCGCGGCCAGGCGATCGGCCGGCGGGCCCTCGAGATCGCCCTGGCCGGCGGTCACGGCCTGCTCATGATCGGTCCTCCCGGGTCGGGCAAGACGCTCCTGGCGCGGACGATCCCCGGCCTGCTGCCACCGCTCGACGACGGGGAGGCGCGGGTCGCCTCGGCGATCGCCTCGGCGGCAGGGGACGGCCCGCTCGACCGGCTGGTCCGGACCCGGCCCTTCCGCGCCCCGCACCACACGATCAGCTACGCCGGGATGCTCGGCGGCGGTCCCCGCCTGTCGCCGGGGGAGGTCACCCGGGCCGACGAGGGGGTCCTGTTCCTCGACGAGCTGCCCGAGTTCGGGCGGGACGTCCTCGAGGCCCTCCGCCAGCCCCTCGAGGACGGTCGCGTGGCGATCGTCCGGGTCGGAGGCTCGCTCATCCTGCCTGCCCGTTTCCAGCTCGTCGCCGCGATGAACCCTTGCCCGTGCGGCGGCGCCGGCTCCGCCTCGGCGTGTCGCTGTTCCCAGGGCGTCCCGGAGCGCTACGCCGCCCGGGTGTCGGGACCGCTCCGCGACCGGATCGACCTGTGGGTCGAGATGCCGCCGGTGCCCCACGCCGAGCTCGTCGGCGACGCCCGGTCCGAGCCGAGTGCCTCCGTCGCGGCCCGCATCGCCGCCGCTCGTCGGGTCGCCCTGGCCCGCGGGGGCGTCGCCAACGCCCGCCTCGACGGGGCACGGCTCCGCCGGGCGTGCCGCCTGACGGCCGTCGACGAGGCCCTCCTCGGCTCGATCGCCGCGGCCGCCGGGCTCTCGGCCCGGGGCGTCGGCCGGCTCCAGCGGGTCGCCCGGACGATCGCCGATCTCGACGGCTCGGACCGGGTCCGGCACGACCATCTCGAGGAGGCCGCGCGCTTCCGGGTGCCGAGCGGCCAGTACGCCGGGCAGATGGCGGTCTGAGGCCGTGCCGGCCGAGCGCGAGGCGTGGGCGATCCTGGCCGGCGTCCACGGCCTCGGTCCCACGACGTTCGAGCTGCTCATCGGCGAGCACGGGACGGCGACGGCCGTCCTCGACCTGGCGACGACGGCTGCCGGCCGGCGCCGCATCCGCGATGGCCCGCGACGTGACCGGGTCCGGCTGCCCCAAGCGATGGTCGACGCGATCGGGGAGGCCGCCCGCGAGCCGGACGCGATCCTGGCCCGCCTGGTCGCTGCCGATGTCGCCTTTGCCACCGTCCACGACGCCGCCTATCCGGCCCGGCTCCGGCGGATCGAGGAGCCGCCACCCGTGCTGTTCGTTCGGGGTGCCCTCGCCGCGCTCGATGAGGAGCACGCGATCGCCGTCGTCGGGACGCGCCGGCCGACCGAGGCCGGGCGGCGGATCGCGGCCCGGATCGCCGACGGGCTGGCCTCGGTCGGCGCGGTCGTCGTGTCCGGCCTGGCCGTCGGGGTCGACGGGGCGGCCCATGCCGCGGCCGTGGCGGTCGGTCGCCCGACGGTCGCCGTCCTCGGCTCCGGGCACGGCCGGCTCTATCCGAGGGCGCATCGGCGGCTCGCGGCGGCGATCGTCGAGACCGGCGGCGCGATCGTCAGCGAGCTGGCACCCCAGGCCGGTCCCACCCATGGCACGTTCCCGCGGCGCAACCGGCTCATCAGCGGTCTGGCCGACGCGTCAGTCGTCGTCGAGGCGGCGCCCGGCAGCGGGGCGCTCATCACCGCCCGGTGGGCGCTCGAGCAGGGCCGCGGCTGCTTCGTCGTGCCGGGCTCGATCGACGCGCCGCAGTCGGCCGGCTGCCTCGCCCTCCTCCGGGCCTACCCGGGCGAGGTGCGGGTCGTCACCGGAATCGCCGAGCTGCTCGACGACCTGGAGCTCGTCGAGCCGGACGCCACGGGCCGGCCGGCGGGGGAGGCGGGACCGTCGCTGGCGGCGGTCCTCGCCCTGCTCGGCCGATCGGAGCGGGCGGTCGCCGGGGCCCTGACGGAGGGGGCAACCAGCGTCGACGAGCTCGCCGAGCGGACCGGGCTGGCGGTCCCGTCGGTCCTCGGGACGCTCACGCTGCTCGAGATCCGGGGGCTGGTCAGCGGCGCCTATGGGCGCTATCGTGCCGCGGGCGTGCTGGCCGGCGCAGCGCCGGGTTTGCCCTGAACCGTGGTCGAGTGCTAGGCTTTCGGGTGATCTTCGGCGCCCCGAGATCAGACAGCCGCACGAAGCCGCTGACCCCAGGCAACGAGCCAGGAGACTGTCTATTGCGAAAGTTCGCTGCCGCGGCGCTGGCCCTGCCCATCCTCGCCCTCATCTATGGCCCGATCGTCTTCCGGCGCATGCTCGCCGGCCGGGTCGGGATCGGGATCGGCACCGTGGCCATCAGCGGCATCGTGGCGGTCGGGCTCGCAACACCCGTCGGCATCCAGGCACACCCGCCGGTGACGGTCGACCAGATCGGGCCGGCCGCCCTCGCGGGGAGCATCGAGCCGCACCACGGGCTGCGTGAGCCCGTTCGCCTGTCGTTCAGCTCGACCATGGATCCGGCAAGCGTCGAGAAGGCGCTCAAGGTCGATCCGGCGACGGGCGTCCAGCTCAGCTGGGACGCCGCCGGCCGGTCGCTGACGATCGCCCCGAAGGCCGGCTGGAAGCCCGGCACGTACTACACGCTGACGATCGCCAGCTCGGCCGTCGACACGACCGGCCAGCCGCTCGCAGCCCCGGCCCGGGCGATCTTCACGACCCGGGGCGCGCTCAGCGGGCGCCTCGCCGCGTCGGAGGCAGCGGTCAAGGGTCGGGTCTCGACCGCCGCGACGTTCTCCGTCACGTACGACGGTCCGGTCGACGTGTCGGCGCTCGAGGCCGCTTTCCGCGTGGACCCGGCCGTGGACGGCACGTTCGAGACGTCGACCACCTCGGCCGGTGGGACGAAGGTCACGTTCGCACCGAGCGCGCCGCTCGCGGCGAACACCGTCTACACCGTCTCGATCGCCGGGGCGGTCCGTGACCTCGACGGCGTCGCGACGACGCCGCTCGCCCCGCTCGCCGTGCGCACGGCGAAGGGCCCCTCGGTCGTCCGCTTCCGCCCGTTCGCCGGGTCGACCGGGATCGACCGGACCGCGCTCCTGTCGGTCCGCTTCACGGCCCGAATGGATCGCGCCTCGACGGAGGCCGCGTTCGGGGCGAGGATCGGGACGAAGAAGCTCAAGGGCAAGTTCAGCTGGGCCGAGGGCGACACCGTCCTCGTGTTCAAGCCCGCGGCCGTGCTGCCGTACGGGGCCAAGGTCGTGATGACCGTGGCCGCCACGGCGACCGACCGGACCGCTTCCGCGGTCACCGCCAGCGCGGCCACGTTCAAGGTGGCCGCGAAGCCATCCGCCGGATCGCGGAGCCGCTCGGTCCACATCGGTCACGGCCGGTCGGTCGGCGCCGGCTCGTGGCACGCCGTCGAAACCTACTACCTCAAGCTCATGAACTGCACCCGCGGCGGCGGCTGGGTCACCTCGAACGGCAACTGCAGCAGCCCCGGTGGGAGCGGGATCGCGCCGCTCATCCTCAGCTCCGGGATCAGCACCAACGTCTCGCGGCCGTACGCCAGGTACCTGGTCAACACCGGGATCTGCAGCCACTTCGCCGACGGCGACCCGGGCGACCGGCTCCGCCGCGCAGGCTACCCGGGCGACTACCGCGAGAACATCGGCTGCCGCTCGGCCGCCAACCCGTACGCCTCGGTCCTCGGGACGCACCTCTACTTCCAGAGCGAGAAGCCGTGCGGCGGCTACTGCCATTACGCCAACATCATGTCGACGAAGATGAAGTACGTCGGGATCGGGGTGTGGGTCGGTCACGGCAGGGTCCGCCTCGTCGTCGACTTCTGGGAAGGCTGACCCAGCTGATCCGCAACGCCGTCCTGCACATCAACAACGAGCAGCCGCTGCTCGCGGACCTGTACTCGATCCCGTCGACCGCGGACGTCGCCGTCCTGTGCACGAACGTACGGACCCTGAACGGCAAGCGGCCGGTCTGGGCCGACCACAGCGAGTCGGTCTTCCTCTTCCCGCTCGTCCACCTGCGGTTCATCGAGATCGCGCCGGGGACGATCGACCAGACGGCGGACGACCAGCCACGCGTCGCGGCCGGCGAGTCGAAGCTCGCCGCCGCCGACCTGCCGGAGGAGGACCTCGAGATCGACGAGGACTTCCTGCGCCGCGTCCGGGACGTCTGATCCGCGCCCGAAGGGCGCGCCCGGGGATCGGCCGCCGCCGTCGGGCGGCGTTGACCGGCCGTTGAGGGGCCGGTGCTAGACTCCCCCGCGACATGAGCACGAATCTGGTGATCGTCGAGTCGCCTGCCAAGGCGAAGACGATCGAACGCTACCTCGGCCCCGGCTACACGGTCCTGGCCTCGTACGGCCACGTCCGCGACCTGCCGGAGAACCCGGGCAAGGGCCAGCTGGGCGTCGACGTCGAGCACGACTTCGCGCCGACCTACGAGATCTCGCCTGACCGGCAGCGGCAGCTGGCCGCGATCGAGCGAGCCGCGCGTGGCGCCGGTCGGGTCTACCTTGCGACCGACCTCGACCGGGAGGGTGAGGCGATCGCCTGGCACGTCGCGGAGGCGATCGGCCTGTCGCCCGAGCGGACCGCCCGGGTGACCTTCAGCGAGATCACCGAGCCGGCGATCCGCGAGGCGTTCGCCCACCCGCGGGCGATCGACCGCGACCTCGTCGACGCCCAGCAGACCCGCCGGATCGTCGACCGGATGGTCGGCTACACGCTCAGCCCGCTCATCTCGCGCAAGGTCCGCTCCGGGCTGTCCGCCGGCCGCGTCCAGTCGGTCGCGGTGCGGCTCGTCGTCGACCGGGAGCGCGAGATCCGCGCCTTCAGCGCGGTCGAGTACTGGACGATCGAGGCCCTCCTCCTGGCCCCGGGTGGCGCCGACTTCTCCGCCGAGCTCGTCCGGATCGACGGGCAGAAGCCGGTGATCGGCGACGGCGAGACGGCCAACCGGCACGTCGCGGCGATCCGGGCGAGCCGCCCGGTCGTGGAGTCGATCGTCGTCAAGCGCTCGAAGCGGAGCCCGGCGCCACCGTTCACCACGTCGACCCTCCAGCAGGAGGCGAGCCGCAAGCTCGGCTTCAGCCCGAAGCGGACGATGTCGGTCGCCCAGCGGCTGTACGAGGGCGTCGAGACGCCCGATGGCCAGGTCGGCCTGATCACCTACATGCGGACCGACTCGGTCGCGCTGTCGGGCCTGGCGATGGGCGAGGCGCGCGAGGTCATCGACGAGCGCTACGGGGCCGCCTACACGATGCCCAAGGGCCGGCCGTTCAGGACGAAGTCGAAGAACGCCCAGGAGGCGCACGAGGCGATCCGGCCGACGTCGTTCCGGCGCGACCCCGAGACCCTTGCCCGGACGCTCGGCCGCGACGAGGCTCGCCTCTACCGGCTGATCTGGCAGCGGGCGATCGCCAGCCAGATGAAGGAGAAGGAGCTCGAGACGACGACCGTCGACCTGGCGGCCGGGGCGTACGGGCTGCGGGCGAGCGCGTCGAAGACCGTCTTCGACGGCTTCAGCCGGGTCTACACCGAGGGCCAGGACGACGCCGCCGAGGAGGCCGAGCGCGCCCTCCCGGCGCTGGCCGAGGGCGACGTCACCCAGGTCGCCGACGTCACCGCCGTCCAGCACTTCACCGAGCCGCCGCCGCGCTACACCGAGGCGACCCTGATCAAGGCCCTCGAGGAGCAACGGGATCGGCCGGCCGTCGACCTACGCCGCGACGATCTCGACGATCGTCGACCGGGGCTACGTCACGGTGGTCGACCGGCGGCTCCACCCGGAGCCGATCGGCGAGGTCGTGACCGACCTGCTCGTCGAGCACTTCGGCGAGTACGTCGACCTGGCCTTCACGGCCCGGATGGAGGAGGAGCTCGACGAGGTCGCCCGCGGCGAGCGGCCGTGGGTGCCGCTCCTGCGCGAGTTCTACGGTCCGCTCAAGGAGCTCGTCGACGAGAAGCGGGCGGTCCTCCGGCGGCGCGACTTCACGACCGAGCCGTCGGACGAGGTCTGCTCGCTCGGCCATCCGATGGTCATCCGGCTCGGCCGGAACGGACGGTTCCTCGCCTGCTCGCTCTTCCCCGAGCACAAGGAGTCGCGGCCGCTCCCGGGCGAGGAGGAGGACACCCCGGCCCTGCCCGGGGTCGGCGAGGCGTGCCCGAAGTGCGGGGCGACGGACGGCGGGACGCTCGTCGCGAAGCGCGGCCGGTTCGGCCCGTTCGTCGGCTGCTCGCGCTACCCCGACTGCGACTACATCAAGCGCGACGGTCCGCCGCCGCCGGACCCGCTCCCGTTCGAGGTCGTCTGCCCGCGCTGCGGCGAGGGTCGCCTGACGCCACGGCGCGCGCGGCGGACCGGGTCCGTGTTCTGGGGCTGCTCGCGCTACCCGAAGTGCGACTTCACGACCTCGCACGAGCCGCTCGGCGCCACCCACGACGCCGACGCCGGGCCGGTCGCCCGCAAGGGCGAGGACGGGGCGATGTGCCTCCAGTGCGGCTCGACGATCGACCTGCCGGCCGCGTCGATCGTCCCCGGCACGGCGGTGTCCGGCGGGCCGCCCGATCCGGCAGCCCTCGCCCGTCCGAGCCGGGGCGGACGCGGCGCACCGCGCGGAGGCGGTCGCTCCGGCGGCCGGGGCGGAGGGCGGACCAGGTCGACGAAAGCGGCGAGCGGGCGGAGCACGGCCGGCCGCAGCCGCGGAACCGAGCGCGCGCCCGGGGCGTGACCGGAGCGGACGTCCTCGATCGGTACCTCGGCGGGCTGACCGCCCGGGACGCCTCCGTCCACACCCGGCGCTCGTACGCCACCGCGATCGGCGCCTACCTCGCCTGGCTCGACGAGCGCGGGATCGACTGGCGGCGACCGTCGCGGACCGAGCTGCGCGCCTACCTCGAGGTCCTGTCGCAGGGCCACGCGCGGACGTCGGTCGCCCAGCGCCTCGCGGCGATCCGCTCGTTCTACCGGTTCGCGACCCGCAACGAGCTGTGCCCCGGCGACCCGTGGGGCGCCATCGCGACCCCGCGCCAGCCCAGGCGGCTGCCCCAGGTCCTCGAGGCGCGCGAGGTCGAGGCGCTCCTCGCGACCGTCGACGCCGAGGCGGCGGGGGCGGCGGCCGGGACGACCCGCGCCCCGGCCCTGACCGCCGCGCTCGTCCTGCGCGACCGGGCGCTCGTCGAGACGGCCTACGCCGCGGGCCTCCGGATCAGCGAGCTCGCCGCCGCGACGCTCGGCTCGCTCGACCTCGGCCGGGGCGAGGTCCGGGTGATGGGCAAGGGGCGCAAGGAGCGGATCGGGTTGCTCGGCCGGCCCGCCCGGGCGGCCCTCGATGCCTATCTGCAGGAGGGGCGGCCGTTCCTGCTCGGCCGTCGCCCGGTCCGGCCCGGGACCGGCGACCCGCCGGCCGAGGTCTTCCTCAACCAGCGGGGAGGCGCCCTCGGCGTGCGCGGGCTGCGCTTCCGGCTCGACCGTCTCCGGGCGCGGGCCGGCCTGCCCCTCGGCGTGTCGCCGCACACGCTGCGGCACAGCTTCGCGACCCACCTCCTCGACGGCGGTGCGGACCTGCGGGTCGTCCAGGAGCTGCTCGGCCACGAGAGCCTCGCGACGACCCAGGTCTACACCCACGTCTCGGGGACGCGGCTACGATCGGCCTACCTCGACGCCCACCCGCGCGCCCGCACGACCGCCCGATCGTCGTGACCAGCGGCCGCTCGCTGGCCCGGGCCGGGCTGATCGTCACGGTCGCCTTCCTCGTCTCGCGGCTCCTCGGCTGGGTCCGCCTGGTCGTCATCGGGACCCAGATCGGCCCGAACGCCCAGCTCGACACGTTCTTCGCCGCGTTCCGGCTGCCCGACCTGATCTTCCAGCTCGTCGCCGCGGGAGCGCTGTCGTCGGCGCTCATCCCGGTCGATCTCGGGCCTCCTCGCGACCGATGAGGAGGGGCGCGCCTGGCGGGTCGCCTCGACGGTCGCCAACGTGATGCTGGCGATCCTGCTCGCCCTCGCCCTGGTCGTGCTCGTCACCGCGCCGCTGCTCATCCCGTGGATCACCCCGGGGTTCACCGACGCCCAGCAGGCGCAGACGGTCGAGCTGACCCGGATCATGCTGGTGAGCCCGATCCTGCTCGCCCTGGGCTCGCTGGCGACGAGCCTCCTCAACGCGAAGGGCCGGTTCGCGGCGTCGGCCGTGGCGCCGATCGTCTACAACCTGGCGATCATCGGTGGGGTGCTCTTCCTGTACCCGTCGATGGGCATCACCGGCCTCGCCGTCGGGGTCGTCGCGGGCTCGGCCTGCCACTTCGGCGTCCAGCTCCTGCCGCTTCGCGCGACCGGCTTCCGGTGGACGTACCGGATCGACCTCGGCGACTCGTCCGCGCGCCAGGCGCTCCTGCTCATGGTCCCGCGGGCGCTCGGGCTCGGGGCGAGCCAGCTCACGTTCCTCGTGGCGACGTCGCTCGCGTCGAACCTCGGGGTCGGCGCGGTCAGCGCCTTCTCGATCGCCTTCTCGGTCTTCCAGATCCCGATCGGCGTGATCGGCATCCCGATCGGGGTCGTCATGCTCCCGTCGATGTCGCGCGACCTCGCCCGCGGCGCCGTCGCGAGCTACGTGAGCCTCGTCACGCGAGCGCTCCGGCTGATCGTCTGGGTGATGCTCCCGCTGGCCGGCCTGACGATCGTCATGCGGACGGAGATCGTGACCCTCCTGTTCGGCTACGGCCGGTTCGACGAGCGGGGCGTGGAGATGACCGCGACCGCCCTCGTCTGCCTCTCGCTCGCGCTCGCGTCGGAGTCCCTGATCGCGATCCTCGCCCGGGCGTTCTACGCCAGCCGGGACACGCTGACGCCGGTGATCGCGGCGGTCCTCGCCGTCGCCATCAACGTGACGCTTGCCGTGCTCCTCGTCGGCCGTCTCGAGCTGGCCGGGATCGGGCTCGCGATCGCCGTCGGGTCGTGGGCGGAGGCCGGCTTCCTGATGGCGACCCTGTCGCGGCGGGTCGGCGGGTTCGACGTCGGGGAGGTCGTCCGGTCGGGCGTCGTGGCGCTCGCCTGCGCGGTCGTCGCGAGCCTCGTCGCGTGGGGCGCATTGACCGCGGCGCAGGGTGCCCTCGGGACCGAGCCGGCACGCCCCGTCCTCCTCGCCGAGATCGCCGTCGTGACGTCACTGGCGGGCCTCGTCTACCTCGGGCTGAGCCGGGCGTTGCGGATCCCGGAGGTCGGCACTATCGTGCGGCTCATGTCCGACGCCCTCCGCCGTCCGGCGAGCCCGTGACGGTCGGAGCCGCGATGAGCGGCGACCCCTCGGTCGCCTGGGACGCGTTCGTCGCCAGCCACCCGCTCGCCACCTACCTCCAGACCGCCGCCTGGGCCAGGGTCAAGTCCGCCAACGGCTGGTCGAGCCGGCTCGTCGTGGCCGATCCGGGCGGTGCGGCGCGGATCGGTGCCCGGATCCTGCTCCGTCGGCCGCGGGCGGTCCCGTGGACCTTCGGCTACGCCCCGCGTGGCCCGCTCGCCGCGCCGTGGACGGAGCCCGGGCTGGCCGGCTGGGGCGAGGCGCTCCGGTCCTCGTTCGCCCGCGACGGCCTGGCCGGGGCGTCGCCCACGTCCGGATCGACCCGGAGATCGAGATCGACGGGCCGCTCGACGCCGGCGGGGCCGCCCGGGCGACCCTCGAGCGGCTCGGCTGGCGTTCCGCGCCGGAGGTCCAGCCGAGCGTCACCCGGATCGTCGACCTGGCGGCGGACGAGGCGGCCCTGTGGTCGGACCTCCGCTCGAAGTGGCGCCAGTACGTCAACCGGGCGCGGAGCCTCGGGGTGACCGTCGAGGACGTCGACGCCGACGCGGATCCGGGCGCCTTCGAGGCGTTCCACCGGATCATGGCCGAGACATCGACCCGGACCCACACGCCGATCCGGACCGAGGCCGCCTATCGCGACATCTGGGACGCGTTCCGGCCCGGCGGCGGGGCCCGGCTCCTGTTCGCCCGGGACGCCGCCGGCGTGGTCGGGGCCGTGCTGCTCCTCGTTCGCTGCGGGACGCGCGTCGTGGAGCCGTACGGCGGGATGACCTCGGCCGGCGCCGAGCTCCGGGCGAACTACCTCCTCAAGTGGGAGGCGATCCGGTCGAGCCGCGCCGAGGGCGCGACGTCGTACGACATGTGGGGGCTCGTCCATCCCGGCATCCGCCAGTTCAAGGAGGGCTTCGGCGGCCGCGAGGTCCGGCTCATCGGGGCGTGGGACCTGCCCCTGAGCACGATCGGCTGGCGGTCCTATCGCCTCGCCGAGGGGCGCCGTCGCCGCCCGCGCGAGCTGACCGCGGGGGCGGCCGCCGGGTGAACCCGAAGATGCGGGTCCGCGCGACGGCCGCCTCGACGGGCAGCGGCCCGGTCGATCCGTCCGACGGCGAGGCGCTGGCTCGGATCGTCCAGGAGGCCGAGCCGACCGGTGATCGTCCGCTCGGCGAGCTCATCGATCGACTGGCGGCGGAAGGTCGGCTCCGGGGTGTCGTCCGCGACGGGGACTCCGTCGAACCGGCGTCGCTCGGCGTGATCGCGGTCCGCGGCGTCGCCGACGACTCGCGCCTCGTCCGGCCCGGCGAAGTGTTCGCGGCCGTCCCCGGCGAGCACGCCGACGGGCACGACCACGCCACGGAGGCGATCCGGGCCGGGGCCGCTGCCGCTGATCGTCGAGCGACCGGTCGCCGGGACCGGCGGGACCCAGCTCGTCGTCGACCGGAGCGCGGCCGCACTGGCCTCCGCCGCGGCCTGGTGGTACGGCGATCCGAGCCACGACCTGGCGGTCGTCGGGGTCACCGGCACGGACGGCAAGACGACGACGACGTTCCTGGTCGCGGCGGCGCTCGACGCGGCCGGAGTCCAGGCCGGGCTGGTCGGCACGGTCGAGACCCGGGTCGGTCCAGTCCGCGCCCGCACGGCCGACCACGTGACCACGCCCGGGGCGCTCCGGCTCCAGCGCCTGCTCCGGGCGATGGTCGTCGCCGGCGATCGGGCCGCGGTCGTCGAGACGACCTCCCACGGCCTGGCCGCCGAGCGCGTGGGCGGCGTCGCCTACGACGCGGCGATCCTGACCAACCTGTCCCACGAGCATCTCGAGTACCACGGCACGTTCGAGGCGTACCGGGCGGCCAAGCTGAGCCTGTTCGAGCGGCTCGGCGAGGGGCGCCCGACGAAGCCCGACGAGCGCCCTCGCCTCGGCGTCGTCAACCTCGACGACCCGGGCGCGGCCCTCTTCGCCGAGGCGACGAGGGCCGCCGGGGCGCGGCTCGTGACCTACGGCCTGGAGCGCCACGCCGATGTCCGGGCGAACGCCATCGACGAGGGACCGGGCGGGCTCCGGATCGGCATCGTGGCGCCGGGCTGGGCGAACCCGCTGGCGCTGTCGCTCGCCGGACGCTTCAACGTCCACAACGCGCTCGCCGCGGTCGCGCTCGGGGTCGGCTGGGGACTCGACCCGGCGGCCGTCCGGGCCGGGCTCGAGGCGGTCCCCGGCGTGCCCGGCCGGATGGAGCGGGTCGAGCGCGGCCAGCCGTTCGGGGTCGTCGTCGACTACGCCCACAGCCCGGCCGCGCTCGAGACCGTCCTCGACCTGCTGCGCCCCCGCGCCGACGCGGCCGGCGGCGGGTTGATCGCCGTGTTCGGCTCGGCGGGGGAGCGCGACGTCGAGAAGCGGCCGATGATGGGCCGGATCGCCGGGGAGCGCTGCCGGCTCGTGGTCGTGACCGACGAGGACCCGCGCGGCGAGCCGAGCGCAACGATCAACGACGCGATCGCCGCCGGCGCGGAGGCGGCCGGCCGCCGCCGGGGGGTCGACCTGCTCGTCGTCGCCGACCGTTCGACGGCCATCGCCGCCGCGTTCGAACGGGCGCGACCCGGCGATGTCGTCCTGCTGGCCGGGAAGGGTCACGAGCCCACGATCATCGGACCCGACGGGCCGCGGCCGTGGGACGAGCGGGCCGCCGCCGAGCGAGCCCTCGCCGAGCTCGGGTACGGGGCGCCCGGCTGAGCGTGCGCGGCTGCCTGGTCACCCTGGCGCTGCTCGTCACCGTCGCCGTCCTGGCCGTCTGGTTCCTGCTCCCGCCGCTTGTCGGGACGCTGGCCCAGGGAGCCCTCGTGGCGGCCGGCTTCCAGGCGGCGACGACCACCGTCACGGTGACCGCGGACCCGCCGCCCAAGCTCCTCGGGTTGACCGCGGACGCGATCCGGATCCGGGCCTCGAACGCCCGCTACCGGGGGCTCGAGGCGGTCGACGTCGACGTGACGCTCGACGACGTCCGCCTGATCGACCGGACGTTCGGGGGCCTGTCCGGCACGCTCTCCTTCGTCAGCCTGCCCGCTGCCGGCGGTGGCCCCCGGGTCACGATCCCCGAGGTTGCCCTGAGTGGTGATGCCGATCGCGTCCGAGCCACGCTCACGTTCCCGGCGGCCACGGCCGAGGCGCTGGCCTCGAGCGCGCTCGAGCGGGCGACCGGGATCACGCCGACGAAGGTCGTCCTGTCGGCGCCGGACCGGGTCAGGATCGAGGGGCGCGGCCTCGTCCTCAACGGCCGGCTGGCCGTCCGCTCCGACGGGGCGCTCCTCCTCGTCCCGCCGGCCCAGGGCGACCTCGGCTCGATCACCCTCGTGGCGCCCGGCCCCGACGTGCCGCTCCGGATCGATTCGTTCCGGATCGTCGACGGCGACCTGGTGCTCGTCGCCACGCTCGACCCTGCCGCCGGCTGATCCGGGTTCCCGGGCGGACTGAGTCCGGCCACGCCCGGCCGGCACGCTCGGGGGAGCTCGGCGGGCACGCTGCTATCCTGTGAGACCGATGTCGATCGAGCCTGTGACCACCCAGACGACGCCAGCCCGCAAGGGCTCCCGCGGGGCGGCCGCGCCCGCGACCCGGCCCGCCGGTCGGCGGAGCTTCGAGCCCCTCCGGCGCGGCCTGCTGACGGCCCTCGAGCGGCACTACCCGCAGGCCGACCTCGACGCGGTCAGCCTGGCCTTCGACATGGCGGTCGAGGCCCACGCCGGCCAGAAGCGGGCGTCGGGCGAGCCGTACGTCACCCATCCGATCGCCTCGGCCCAGATCCTGGCCGACCTGGGGATCGACCCGATCGCCGTCGAGGCCGCCCTCCTCCACGACGTGCCCGAGGACACCGAGTACAGCCTGTCCGACGTCGAGGAGCGCTTCGGGGCCGAGGTCGCCCATCTCGTCGACGGCGTCACGAAGCTGTCCAAGTTCAGCACCCACACCCACGAGCAGCAGCAGGCCGAGAACATCCGGAAGATGTTCCTGGCGATGGCCGAGGACATCCGGGTCGTCCTCATCAAGCTCGCCGACCGGCTCCACAACATGCGCACGCTGGCCGCCCTGCCCGGTCGACAAGCAGCAGCGGATCGCCCGCCAGACGATGGAGATCTACGCCCCGCTCGCCGAGCGGCTCGGGATCTGGCAGATGAAGTGGGAGCTCGAGGACCTGGCCTTCAAGGCGCTCGAGCCCGACGCGCTTCCGCGAGCTGGCCAAGCTCCTCGACACCCGGCGCAAGGGCCGCGAGGCGTTCATCGAGCGCGGCCATCGCGGAGCTCCGGCCGGCGCTCGCCGCGGCCGGCATCGAGGCCGAGCTCCAGGGCCGCCCGAAGCACATCTACAGCATCTACAAGAAGATGCAGCGCAAGGGCGCCGGGTTCGAGGAGATCTACGACGTCTACGCGATCCGCTGCCTCGTCGAGGAGGTCAAGGACTGCTACGCCGCGCTCGGCGTCGTCCACTCGATCTGGCGGCCGATCCCGGGCCAGTTCGACGACTACATCGCGGTCCCCAAGAACAACCTCTACCAGAGCCTCCACACGGCGGTCATCGCGCAGCGAGGGCAAGCCGCTCGAGATCCAGATCCGGACCCACGCGATGCACCAGGTCAGCGAGGTCGGGATCGCCGCCCACTGGCGCTACAAGGAGGGCAGCCGGTCCGACCGCGAGTACGACGCGAAGCTCGCCTGGCTGCGCCAGCTCATGGACTGGCAGCGCGAGGTCTCGGACGCGACCGAGTTCGTCGAGGGGATCAAGCTCGACATCTTCCAGGACCAGGTCTTCGTGTTCACGCCGCGCGGCGACGTCAAGGACCTCCCGGCGGGCTCGACCCCGCTCGACTTCGCCTACCGGATCCACACCGACGTCGGCCACCGCTGCATCGGGGCGAAGGTCAACAACCGGCTCGTCCCGCTCGACTACCGGCTCAAGAACGGCGACATCGTCGAGATCGTCACGACGAAGGGCGAGCACGGCCCGTCGCGCGACTGGCTGAACGTCGTCCGGACGAGCCATGCCCGCGAGAAGATCCGGGCCTGGTTCAAGCGCCAGGAGCGCGACGAGAACATCGTCCACGGCCGCGAGTCGCTCGAGCGCGAGCTGCGCCGGCTCGCCCGCACGTCGATCCAGTCGGTCGGGCTCGACAAGATCGTCGAGGTCGGCAAGCAGTACAACTACGACGCCCTCGACGACTTCTACGCCGCCATCGGCTACGGGGCGGTCGGCGCCCAGCAGGTCGTCATGCGGCTCGGGGTCGTCGACGACGCCGAGCTGGCCCTCCCGACGGTCGCCCCGTCGACGGTCCCGCAGCGGACCGGCGGGGTCCGGGTCAAGGGCGTCGGCGACCTCCTCGTCCGGTTCGCCCAGTGCTGCCACCCGATCCCGGGCGACCCGATCCAGGGCTTCATCACCCGGGGCAAGGGGGTCACGGTCCACCTCCGGTCCTGCCCGACCGTGATGAACGAGCGCGAGGTCAGCCGGCTCATCGAGGTCGAGTGGGAGGCCGAGCCGGCGCAGACCTACCCGATCGCGATCCGGATCGAGGCCTACGACCGGACGGGGCTGCTGTCGGACATCACCCAGGTCGTGGCCGAGGCCAAGGTCAACATCCTGGCCGCGTCGGTCAACGTGATGCAGGACCACACGGCGATCGTCATCGCCACGCTCCAGGTCGCCTCGGTCAGCGCAGCTCGCCCGGGTCATGGGCCGGATCGAGCAGCTCAAGGACGTGATCTCGGTCCAGCGCGACCTCGGCTGACGCTTCCGGGATGCGTCACACGTTCCGCCTGCCCGAGCCGGGCAGCCCCGAGATCAGCGTCGACAACAGCCAGATCACCGGCCTGCGCGTCTCGATCGACGGACAGCGGGCGCCCCGCCTGCGCGAGCGCGGGCGTCCCGCCTGGCTCGTGCCGATGGCCGACGGCTCCACCCGGCGGATCTCGTTTCGCGGGCGCGTTCACCGGTCTCCGGGCGATCGTCGACGCCGGACCGACGATCGTGCTCGAGCGTCCCTTCGCGCTCTGGGAGCTCATCCTGGCCGTCCTGCCGTTCGGGCTCCTCGGGTTGACGGGCGTGGCGGGCGGGGTGCTCGGGCTCGTCGGGATCCTGGTGAACCTCCGGATCCTGAGGTTGCCGTGGCCGGCGCCCGCCCGGGCGCTTGGGGCGCTGGGTTGCCTCGCGGTCGCGTTCGTCGTCTCGTACGCGATCTCCGTCCTGCTGTTCGCCTAGACTTCCGGCGATGCCCACCTTCCGCGCGCCCCGCGGCACGCGCGACCTGCTCCCCGACGAGCGTCCGACCTGGGCGCGGCTGGAGCGCCTGGCGGCCGAGATCGCCGGCCGCTACGGCTACCGCGAGATCGAGACGCCGATGTTCGAGCAGAGCGCGGTGTTCGAGCGCGGGCTCGGCGAGGCCACCGACGCGGTCGAGAAGGAGCTCTTCCGGCTCATGCCGCGGACCGAGGAGAGCGAGTCGTGGGCGCTCCGCCCCGAGCCGACGGCTGGGATCGTCCGGGCCTACGTCCAGCACGGGATGCAGACCTGGCCGCAGCCGGTGAAGCTGGCGATGGTCGGCCCGATGTTCCGCTACGACCGTCCGCAGGCGGGCCGCTTCCGCCAGTTCTGGCAGTTCGACGTCGAGGCGATCGGCGACCCCGGGCCCGCGGTCGACGCGGAGATCGTCGAGCTCGCCCTCCGTTTCTACGCCGAGGCCGGCCTCGAGGACGTCGAGGTCCTGCTCAACTCGATCGGCGACGGCGCCTGCCGGCCGGCCTACGTCGCGGACCTCGTCGCCTACTACCGCGACCATCTCGCCGAGCTGCCCGCCGCCGAGCGCGACCGGCTCGAGCGGAACCCGCTGCGACTGCTCGACTCCAAGGATCCGGCGATGGCCGCGCTCAACGCCATGGCGCCCCGGATCGCCGATCGGCTGTGCCAGCCGTGCGCCGAGCACTTCGCCGGCGTTCGCGCGCACCTCGACGCGCTCGGGATCGCCTACCGGCTCGAGCCGAGCCTCGTGCGTGGGCTCGACTACTACACCCGGACGGCGTTCGAGTTCTACCCGCGGGGCGCCGAGGGCCAGCAATCGGCGATCGGCGGCGGCGGCCGCTACGACGGGCTGGTCGAGCTCCTCGGCGGCCGGCCGACGCCGGGGATCGGCTTCGGCGTCGGGCTCGACCGGGTCGTCCTCGCGCTCGAGACCGCCGGTCGCGCCGAGGCGGCGAGCAGCGGGCCGCTGGCGGTCGTCGTCGGTGCCGACCCCGACGCGACGAGCGAGCGCCTGGCGCTCGCCACCGAGCTCCGCGCCGACGGGCTCCATGCGCGGGCCGAGCTCGAGCCGACGCAAGCTCGGCCGGCAGCTCGAGGCGGCGGCCCGCGACGGGGCCCACTTCGCGGTGATCGTCGGCGACGAGCAGGCCGACGGGCAGGTCCAGCTGCGCGACCTGCAGGCCGGAACGCAGCGGACGGTCGCCGTCGACGGCCTCGCCCGCGAGCTCAAGCGGGCGGCCGAGACCCACCAGCACGGCTGACCGCGCGGTCGCAGCCGACCCATGGCGGCGTTGCCGGCTGCGCGCGGTCGCTCACGCACGTTGGAGTGTGCTCGCTCCCGTGCTCACCGGCGCCTGGCCCTGGGCCGGCTGTGCCCGCGCGGTCGACTCCGGTCGGGTCAGACGGCCGGATCGGCGAACTCGATGATCCCGATGAGGTTGCCCTCGCTGTCCTTGAACCAGGCCGCGCGGTTCGGTCCGACCGGGGCGATGGAGTCGACCGTCCTGAAGCCCGGGAAGTCGTACTCCTCGAACACGACCCCGCGCGCCTTCGCGTCGGCCACCTCCGCCTCCAGGTCGTCGGTGGTGAACGCCATCTGGGTGTGCGCGCCGCTCGACAGGGCCGTGCCCTTCGAGACCGCGAAGAGGGTACCTTCGCCGGCCCGGTACAGGACCGCGGTGGGCTGGACGCTGTACGGGAAGAAGCCGAGCGTGCCCTCGTAGAACGCACGAGCTCGATCGAGGTCCGCGACGGGAAGCGTGACGTGGACGCGGCGCTCGGCAAGCATGGGGTGCCTCCTGGGAAACGCGGCTGGGGTCCTCGCCCGGGGGACCTTCGACTACGATACGCCGGCCATGACCGACGACTCGGCGGCTCCGTCGCTCGCCACCCCCTATCGCAGCCATACCTGCGGGCAGCTCCGGGCGACCGACGCCGGGACGACGGCCCGGCTCGCCGGCTGGGTCCACCGGCGCCGCGACCACGGCCAGCTGATCTTCCTCGACCTCCGCGACCGGCACGGGCTGACCCAGGTCGTCGTCGACGCGACCGAGGCGCCGGCCGCCCACGCCGTCGCCAGCCGCGTCCGCAACGAGTTCGTGGTGACCGTCGAGGGAACCGTCGCCGCGCGCCTGGCCGGGAGCGAGAACCCGCGAGCTGGCGACCGGTGAGATCGAGCTGCGGGCTGCGACGTTCGAGATCCTGGCCGAGGCGAAGACGCCGCCGTTCTACATCAACGAGCCGGACGCCCCGATCGACGAGGCGCTCCGCCTGAAGCACCGCTACCTCGACATTCGGCGCGAGCCGATGCAGCGTCGCCTGCTGCTCCGCTCGCGCCTCGTCCAGGCGATCCACGACGTCCACCAGGCCCACGGCTTCGTCGAGGTGGAGACGCCCGGACCTGATCAAGTCGACCCCGGAGGGAGCCCGCGACTTCATCGTCCCGAGCCGGCTCCAGCCCGGCACTGTCTACGCCCTGCCCCAGAGCCCCCAGCAGCTCAAGCAGCTCCTGATGGTCGCCGGGATCGACCGCTACTACCAGATCGCGCGCTGCTTCCGCGACGAGGACATGCGCGGCGATCGCCAGCCGGAGTTCACCCAGCTCGACCTCGAGATGAGCTTCGTCGACGAGGACACCGTGATGGGCTTCGTCGAGACGATGGCGATCGAGGTCTCGCGGGCGACCGTCCCCGACCGGCCGATCCTCCAGGTCCCGTTCCCGCGGTTCACCTACGCCGAGGTCCTCGATCGATATCGGCTCCGACAAGCCCGACCTGCGGTTCGGGATGGAGCTCGTCGACCTGGCGCCGGCCCTGACCGATGCCGATGGCCGGCCGGACACGGGCTTCGGGGTGTTCGACGCTGCGCTCGCCGACGGGCGGCCGGGTCAAGGCGATCGTCGCGCCCGGCCTGGCGGGGGCCACCCGGCGCGAGATCGACGAGCTCGTCGAAACCGCCAGGCGGTTCGGGGCGCGCGGGCCTCGTCCACGTCGCGGTCGAGGACGGCGGCGCGCGATCGCCGATCGCCAAGTTCGTCGGCGACGACCGGCTCGAGCGGATCGCCGAGCGGGCCGGGGCGAACCCCGGCGACCTGGTGCTGATCGTCGCCGACGCGGCCGAGACCACGGCCGACGTCCTCGGCCGGCTCCGGGTGCGCCTCGGCGAACGGCTCGGCCTGGCCGACCCCGACGTCCTCGCCTACTGCTGGGTCCACCGCTTCCCGATGTACCAGTGGGACGCCGACCACGGTCGCTGGGACGCCACCCACAACCCGTTCAGCGGGGTGCTGCCGGAGGACCTCGACCTGCTCACCACGACGAGCGGCGACCTGTCGAGTCCGGCGCCCGACGATCCGGCCGGCCGCGCCCGGGCGATGCAGTACGACCTGGCCCTCAACGGCTGGGAGCTCGGCGGCGGCAGCGTCCGGATCCACCGGCGCGACCTGCTCGAGCGGAGCTTCGCGCTCCAGGGCCAGACGCCTCGACGGGATGCGGGCCAAGTTCGGGGCCGTCCTCGACGCGTTCGAGTACGGCGCCCCGCCGCACGGCGGGATCGCCCTCGGGATCGACCGCTGGGCGATGATCCTCAGCCGCCAGACGAACATCCGCGAGGTCATGGCCTTCCCGAAGACCCAGTCGGGCACGCGACCTGATGCTCGACGCGCCGTCGGCGCCCGACCCCGAGCAGTACGCCGAGCTCGGGTTGCGCTTCGTCGGCGTGCCGGGTCGCGAAGAGCCGGCCGGCCGGCCATGACCGACGGGCCGACGCTGCCCGACTGGCCGGCGACGCCCGAGCAGCCGGCGATGCCCGGGTCGGACTCGCCGCAGGCCGACCAGCCGGCGGCTCCGCCGCCCGTTCCGGGCGACCTGCCGACGTCCTACGCCGAGAAGTACCGCGGCACGCCGTGGGGCCGGCCCGAGCCGCCCCCGCCCACACCGACGTCCTCGGGTGGACCGCCCTGGCTGATCATCATCGGTCTGGCGGTGATCGCCGTCGCAGTGGCTGGTCTCCTCGCGTTCGCCGCGTCGTCGCCGGGCAGCCTCCCCGGGCAGGCGGCCGCCACGACCCCGGCCGGCGGTGGGTCGGGCACGGGTCCCTTGTCCGTCGCGTCACCGACGCCCACGCCGACACCCGACCCCGGCGCGGCCGTGGCGGCGAAGTTCTGGAAGCTGGTCAGCGACCCGAAGGCGAGCTACCGCATGACCGCCTCGGGCAAGTCGGTGATCAACAAGAAGACCTTCGAGACGTTCAAGGAGTCGATCGACGTGGTCGGCGACACGTACTCCGGCTGGATCGACAGCAGCATCTCGCCGAAGTCCAAGATCGCCCGCAAGGACGGGGTCATCTGGGTGAAGGTCCCGGGCAAGGCCCGCGTCGGCCGGCAGACGAGCGAGCGCTACTACCGGCTGACCCCGTTCCTGTACCTCGAGATGGCCGCCTGGCTCGACTACGTCAAGCCGGTCACCGTCAACGGCCGGCACCTCCACCTGCTCCGTTCGAACAAGTACTACCGCCCCGACATCGCCCGGATGCTCGACTTCTCGAAGTTCCTGGTCGTGCCGGACAAGATGGTCCTCGACGTGTACGTGACCGATGAGGGCGTCCCCGTGTCGGCCGTGTTCACCGCCGACGTGGATGTGGGCTACGGGGCCGGGCGCCAGATCTTCCACGGTCGGACGTCCTTCACCTTCACCAAGTTCGGCTCGAAGCTGAAGATCACCGTCCCGAAGCGGTGACCCGCCCGGCGGGGGTCAGGCGTTCCACCGACGCGATCCAGGCCCGGCCGAGGCTGGCGGCGGTCGTCGGCGCCACGTTCATCGCGTTCTCGGGCATCTTCTTCCGCTTCTCGGGCACATCGCCGTCCACCGCGACGGTCTTCCGCTGCCTGCTCGCGCTGCCCTTCCTCGTGCTGCTCGTCGTCCGCGAGGACCGCGAGCTCGGGCCGCGGAGCCGGCGGCAGCGGGGGCTGGCCGTGGCCGCCGGCCTGTGCTTCGCCGTCGATCTCATCTCCTGGCAGCACGCCGTCCTGCTCGTCGGGGCCGGGCTGGCGACCGTCGTGGCCAACTTCCAGGTTGTCGTCGTCGCCGCCCTGTCGTGGGTCCTGTTCGGGGAGCGCCCCGATCGCCGGCTGGCCGCCGGCATTCCCGCTCGTCCTGGGTGGCGCGATCCTCATCTCGGGCGTCCTGGACAGCGGAGCCTACGGCGCCGACCCGCTCCTCGGGGTGGCCTTCGGCCTCGTCGCCGCCGTCGCCTACTCGGGCTACCTGCTCCTCATTCGCCAGGGCAACCGCGACGGTCGACGGACGTGGGGCTCGCTGTTCGACGCCTCCGCGACCGCCGGGATCGCGGCCCTCCTGGCCGGCGCGGTCATCGGCGACCTCGACCTGACGCCAGGGCCCGCGGCACTTGGCTGGCTGCTCCTGGTGGCGTTCACGTCGCAGGTCGCCGGCTACGGGCTGATCAACCTGTCGCTGCCGCGCCTGCCCGCGGCGGTGACCTCGGTCCTGCTCCTCGCCCAGCCGGTGATCACGGTCGTGGCGGCGGCGATCCTGCTCGGCGAGCGCCCGTCGCCGCTCCAGCTCCTCGGCGTTGCGGCGCTGCTCGTCGGGGTCGTGGTCGCGGCAGGGCCCCGGACGATGCGCCGCGAGCAGTCACTCCTCGGCGCGGTCGAGGAGGGCGGCGGCTGAGGTCCGTCCGCCGGCGCCGCGTCAGCCCGCCGGCGCCGCGTCAGCCCGCGGGCGCCGCGTCGGGGTCGGGCAGGCCGGCCTCGGCGGCGACGTCGGCGCCCCACTCGTGGGTGTGGCCGGCCGGGGGCTCGGGCGGACCCTCGTACGGCGGAAGCTCGATGAAGGGGACGTCGACCGGGTGGGTCACTCCCGGGTCGCCGAGCTCGACCAGCCGCGACGGAACCCCCGCCACGAGCGCCTCGATCACGTCGGGCGGCATCCGGTCCGGCCGCGACCGCCGCGGAGCGCGTCGAGATGGACGATCGGGACGAGGACGGGCCAGCCGGGCTCGCCGTGCCAGGCCGGGCGGAGGACCGTGCGTGGGTCGGTCCCGTGAGCTCTCGATGAGCGAGGTCACCGTCTCGGGGCCGACCCAGGTCATCCGGGCCGGCCAGAGCAGCGCTCCGCTGACCTCGGCCGACGTGGTCGATCGCCAGCTCGACGCCGCGGACCATCTGCCCGACCGGTCCGGCCTCGGGCGGCGCCGGGGTGCCGTGGATCGCCTCGGTCCCGACGAGCGACGCGGCGACCGCACCGGCGGGATCGGGCGACAGCACCACGATCGGCAGGGCGCCGCCCGACCAGGCCAGGTCGACCAGCCGGCGGACGCGCGGCTGGCCCATCGTGTCGGCCAGGGCGCCCTCCTCGCTCGCGGACAGGATGATCGCGGCGACGGTCATGCCCGGATGCTAGCAAACCGCATCCTCGGCGATGATGTGCCACACTCTCGCGGTCCCATGACCGCCCGAACGAGTCCCCGCATGCCCATCACCGCGCCGCCCGAGGGGAGCGCGGTCCGCGACGACGTCCGGAACATCGCGATCGTCGCCCATGTCGACCACGGCAAGACGACGCTCGTCGACGCGATGCTCCGCCAGACGGGCGCGTTCCGGGCCAACCAGGCCGTCGTCGACCGGGTCCTCGACTCGATGGACCTCGAGCGCGAGAAGGGGATCACGATCCTGGCCAAGCAGACGACCGTCGACCACGACGGCGTCCGGCTCAACATCGTCGACACGCCCGGCCACGCCGACTTCGGCGGCGAGGTCGAGCGGAGCCTGCTCCTGGTCGACAGCGTCCTCCTGCTCGTCGACGCCGCCGAGGGCCCGCTGCCCCAGACCCGCTACGTGCTGAGCAAGGCGATGGCCCGCCGCCTGCCGGTCGTCGTCGCGATCAACAAGATCGATCGCGGCGACGCCCGGCCGGCGGAGGTCCTCGACGCGGTCTACGAGCTGTTCATCGACCTCGGCGCCGACGACCACCAGATCGAGTTCCCGGTCGTCTACACGAACGCCCGGGCCGGCACGGCGACGACCGACCCGGCGACCGCCGGGCGCGACCTGCGCCCGCTCCTCGACCTGCTCGTCCGGGTCACGCCCGCCCCGACCTACGAGCCGGGCCACCCGCTCCAGCTCCTCGTCACGAACCTGACCGCGAACGAGTACCTCGGCCGGATGGCCGTCGGGCGGATCCGCAACGGCCGGATCCGGATGGGCGGGCGGATCAGCGTCGTCCGCGAGGAGGCCGTCGACACGGCCGGCAGCGTCGAGCCGGGGCGGACCGTCACCCTGGCCGGCACCGTCACCGGGCTCCAGACCGCGCACGGGATCGAGCGGGTCGACATCGACGAGGCCGGGCCCGGGCGACATCGTGTCCGTGGCCGGGCTGCCCGAGGTGACGATCGGCGACACCCTCACCGACCCCGCCGACCCGCGACCGCTGCCGCGGCTCGACGTGGACGCGCCGACCCTGCGGATGACCTTCGGGGTCAACACGTCGCCGCTGTCGGGCCGCGACGGGCGCTACGTCACCTCGCGCCAGATCAAGGCCCGGCTCGAGCGCGAGGTCCTCGGCAACGTCTCGATCGAGGTCCACCCGACCGATGCCGGCGACACGTTCGAGGTCCGCGGCCGCGGCGAGCTCCAGCTGGCGGTCCTGATCGAGCAGATGCGGCGCGAGGGGTTCGAGCTCACGGTCAGCCGGCCCGAGGTCATCCTGCGCGAGGTCGACGGCCGGACCGAGGAGCCGTACGAGCGGATCACGATCGACATCCCGCCCGACTACATCGGCGAGGTCCAGACCGCCCTCGCCGGGCGCAAGGCGCGTCTCGAGCAGCTCAGCACCGACGCCGACGGCCGGGTCCGGATGGAGTTCGTCCTGCCGGTCCGCGGGCTGATCGGCTATCGCGGCCAGCTCCTGACCGACACCCGCGGGACGGCCCTCCTCCATCAGATCGGCGAGGGCTACGGCCCGTGGGCCGGCGAGGTGACCCATCGCACGAGCGGGGTCCTCGTCGCCGACCGGACCGGGACGTCGAACGCCTACGCCCTGTTCAACCTCCAGGAGCGGGCCGAGCTGTTCATCGGCGCCGGGGTCGACGTGTACGAGGGGATGATCGTCGGCGAGAACGCCCGGTCCGGGGACATGGACGTCAACGCGACGAAGGAGAAGAAGCTCACCAACATCCGGACCCACGCCCACGACGAGGCACTCCGGCTGACCCCGCCGCGGCCGCTGACCCTCGAGATCGGCCCTCGAGTTCATCGCCGCCGACGAGCTCGTCGAGGTCACCCCGACGGCGATCCGGCTGCGCAAGCGGCTCCTCTCCCAGCACGATCGGCGGCGGGCGGCCGGGCGCGAGGCGGACCTCCAGAGGGCGAGCGAGCCCGGCTGACGGACCGCCGCTGACGGACCGCCCGCCCGGCTCGGCTCCCGCCCGGCTCGGCTCCCGCCCGGCTCGGCTCCCGACCGGCCTGCCCGCCCCCAGCCCGCCCTTGCTCCGCCTGGCGGCACACCCGACCGGCCTGCCCGCCCCCAGCCCGCCCTTGCTCCGCCTGGCGGCACACCCGACCGGCCTGCCCGCCCCCAGCCCGCCCTTGCTCCGCCTGGCGGCACACCCGACCGGCCTGCCCGCCCCCAGCCCGCCCTTGCTCCGCCTGGCGGCACACCCGACGCGCGAGCCCGCGCTTCACCGCCGGTCGGCTCCGCCCGTCGGCATGGAAACGCACCGGATCAGAGAACCACGATCCCGCCACCCCTCGGTCGTCGAGCAGCAGCCAGGGCAGCCAAGGTCGCCCGCGTGTCCAGCGGTAGGAGCTCGACGAGCCCGGTTCGGATCGTGCCCAGCGCCGACCGATTGGCTCGCGTGTCGGAAACGAGCAAGACCAGCTGGCCATGCGGGTCGTCGCGGACCTTGAGCTGGAGACGCCTGATCAGGGCCTGGGCGTCGGCCAGCCGGGTCTCGGCCTCGACGCGCACTCGCCAGCGGTCCGGTGGCGGTCCGATCAGCTCGGCGTCCCAGGCGCGGAGGTCGCCGTCGATCGGCAGCGGGACTTCGGCCGCCCACCGAATCCCTGGGTGGAGGCGAAGCCGAAACCGCTCCAGCAGCGACGCGTGCGCTTGATCGCGAATGGGATCGCCGGCCGCATACGCGCGGATGCTCAGGTCGAGCCCGACGACTGCGCACCACGCCCCGACCTCGGCCAGGGTCATCCGTCTCAGGTCGCCCCGCTCGAATCTCAGAAGCTGGGAGGCGGATGCGCCTGAGGCGTTGGCAGCGTCGCGCAGGCTGAGCCCAGCCCCGACCCGCGCAAGGCGGAAGTCGGCGGCCAGCCGCCTCGCGGCATCTCGCGTTCGCCTGCGACCACGGTCCGCCGGTCGCTCACGGGTTCCCATGCAGCGAGCATCGCAGTCCACACTGCACCCGGGCTTACCACGAGCAGGCCGGCCACCGTCGTGGGCCGGCCGGCCATCTGGACGGAGTGGCTCGACGACGGACGAGGCGCCGTCCGCCGCGCCCTCCTCCGCATGCCGGCACTCCCCGCTCTCGAAGACGCGCTCCACGGTCTGGCGTTCCGGCTCGCGGCACTGGCGGACGCCAAACCGGCTCTTGATGGTCCCTTGCTCCGCCTCGAGGCACAGACAGGCCCGAACAAGGCTCCCCGCCGCGCGGTGCTCCCCCTGCCGGCACATACCGGGTCCGGGACCGACTCGACATGCTCCCCGCCGGTCGCCTTTCGCTCCTTCGCTAACGCGCACGATCGAGGGTGGGTGAAGATAGCTCCGCAGCGGATCGCGTGGCGGGCTCCCCGCCGCGCCCTCCGCCGGCTCCCGGACCGGGACGTACAATCCGGCAGATGGCGATCTACCTCGATCACGCCGCCACGACGCCGGTCCGGCCGGAGGTCGTCGAGGCGATGCTGCCGTACCTCACCGACGTCTTCGGCAACCCCTCGTCGGCCCATGCCGAGGGCCGGCGCGCCCGGGCCGCGCTCGACGAGGCGCACGAGCGGCTGGCCGCCCGGCTCAACGCCGCAGGCCGCGCGAGATCGTCTTCACCTCGGGCGGCACGGAGGCGAACAACCTTGCCCTCAAGGGGGCGGCCTGGGCCGGCAAGGCGCGCGGCCACCGGATCGTGACGAGCTCGATCGAGCACCACGCCGTCAGCCACAGCCTGCGCTACCTCGAGAAGTTCGGGTTCGAGATCGTCGAGCTGCCGGTCGACCGCTACGGCCGGGTCGACCCCGACGAGGTCGACGCCGCGCTGACCGACCGGACGATCCTGGTCAGCATCATGCTCGCCAACAACGAGGTCGGCACCATCCAGCCGATCGCCGAGATCGCCGAGCGGGTCCGGGCCCGGCGCGGGGTGCTCTTCCACGTCGACGCGGTCCAGGCCGCGCCCTGGATCGACCTCGACCTCGAGGCGCTCGGCGCCGACCTGGTCAGCCTGGCCGCCCACAAGTTCGAGGGCCCGAAGGGGATCGGCGCGCTCTACGTCCGCCACGGCACCCACCTCCTCGCCCAGCAGCACGGTGGCTCGCAGGAACGCCACCGGCGGGCGGGCACGGAGAGCCCGGCGCTGGCCGTGGCGATGGCGACCGCCTACGAGCTCGTCGTGCGCCGAGCGGCCCGCGACCGTCGCCCGGGTGCGCAAGCTGCGCGACCGGCTCCGAGACGCCGTCCTGGCGGTCGACGGGGCCGAGCTGACCGGACATCCGCGCGAGCGGCTGCCGGGCCTCCTGTCGATCGTCGTCCACGACACCGACGGCTCGTCGGTCGCCCTCGCCCTCGATCTCGAGGGGATCGCCACCTCGATCGGGTCGGCCTGCGCGACGGGCTCGCTCGAGGTGAGCCACGTCCTGTCGGCGATGGGCTACCCGGACGAGGAGGCGCGCGGCGCGCTCCGCATGTCGCTCGGGCGGACGACCACGCCCGACGAGATCGACGTCGCCGTCGCGGTCATCCCGCCGGTCCTGCGCGCCCACCGGGGCGGGTCGGCGAGGCTCGCCGCGGATCCGCTCGCCCAGGCGTCGGTCTGAACCCCGACCGATCGTCGTGAGCCGGATCCTCGTCGCGATGTCGGGCGGGGTCGACTCGTCGGTCGCCGCCGCGCTCCTCCACGAGGCGGGCCACGAGGTCGTCGGCGTCTGGATGCGCCTCCACGACGTCGCCGACACGTACTCGGAGTTCAAGCGGAGCTGCTGCTCGCTCGACGCCGCCGACGACGCCCGCCGGGTGGCCGGCCAGCTCGGGATCCCGTTCTACGTGCATGAACCTCGAGCGCGAGTTCGACGCCGGGGTCATGCGCCCCTTCCTCGCGGCGTACCTCGGCGGGCGAGACCCCGTCGCCGTGCGTCGACTGCAACACCTACGTGAAGTTCGGGGCGCTCCTCGGCCGGGCCCGCCACCTGTACGACTGCGAGGCCGTCGCGACCGGCCACTACGCCCGCCGCGACGAGGACGCCGCGGGGAGAGCCCGGCTGCTCCGGGCCCGCGATCCCGACAAGGACCAGACCTACTTCCTGTACGGGCTCCGCCAGGACCAGCTCGCCCACGCCCGGTTCCCGCTCGGCGAGCTGCACCAAGCCCGAGGTCCGGGCGGTGGCCCGCTCGCTCGGGCTGGCGACGGCCGACAAGCCCGAGAGCCAGGAGATCTGCTTCGTCCCGGGCGGCGACTACCGCGACGCGCTCCGGACGCGAGCCGCCTGGACGCCGGTCCCGGGACCGGTCGTCGACGCCGACGGCACCCGGCTCGGCGAGCACGGCGGCGCGGCCGGCTACACGGTCGGCCAGCGACGCGGGCTCGGGCGTGGCGCTCGGCGAGCCACGCTACGTCAGCCGGATCGACGCGGCCACGAACACGATCGTCCTCGGCCGGCGGGCGGACCTCGAGACGAGCACGGTCGCCCTCGACGACGTCTCGTTCGTGGCCGGAACGCCGCCGGCCGGCTCGGCGGCACCGTTCCGGGCCGCGGTCCGGATCCGTCATCGGGCGGTCCCGGTCCCCGCGACCGTGCGCCCGGCCACGGAGCGGTGAGGCGGATCGGGGCGGCCGCTGGACGGTGACGACCGATTCGCCGGTCTGGGCCGTCGCACCCGGCCAGGCTGCCGTCCTCTACGACGGCGAGGTCGTCCTCGGCGGCGGCCGGATCGCCCGTGCCTGAGCCCGACCTGGCCTGACCGGGGCCGGCCGGACCTATACTGGCCGGGTGATCGGGCCGGCACTCGTGCTCGCCGTGCTGCTGGGGGTCGTGGCGACGGCGATCTACGCGCTGATCCGGGGTTCCGGCGGTGGCCGGCTCCCGCTCGTGCTGCTTGCCGCGATCCTCGGAGCGTGGGCCGGGGACTCGCTCGGCGAACGGCTCGGCGATCGACGTCCTCCGGCTGGGCGACTTCCACGTCCTCGCGGCGTTCGTCGGAGCCTGGCTCGGGATCGGTCTCGTGTCGGTCCTCGCCGCGCTCGGGCCACAGGGTCGCCGAACGTGACTTCGCCGCTGCGCCGCGGTCGATCCGGGCGGCTCAGCCTCGTCACCCGGCGCGATCGGGGCTCGAACCCGTTCCTGCGCGGGCTGACGATCGGCGTCCTGGTCGGCGCGGCGATCGCCGGATCCCGGATCTGGCGGCGTCTCGTCCGGCGACCCGGCGCAGCCTGATCCCGCGTCCGCGGGCGCACGCGGCCGCGGCGGGACGACGTTCCCTGCCGCACCGGGACGGGGCCGGGCGGGAAGAGCCGGCGTCCCCGGCTCGGAGGCCGGGTTTGGTACCGTTACGGCCGATGCCGCACGCCGCCATGTCGCCGGACCCCCGGATCAAGGCCCTGCCCGCCGCCGAGATCCGGCGGCGGTTCGTCGCGTTCTTCGCCGAGCGCGGCCACGAGGTCGTCCCAGTCGGCCAGCCTGGTGCCCGGCCGGCGACCAGACGCTGCTGTTCACGAACAGCGGGATGGTCCAGTTCAAGGAGGTCTTCACCGGGGCCGAGACGCGGAGCTACACGCGGGCCGTCGACTACCAGCGCTGCCTGCGGGTCGCCGGCAAGCACAACGACTTCGAGGAGGTCGGGCGGTCGCCGCGCCACCACACCCTGTTCGAGATGCTCGGCAACTGGAGCTTCGGCGACTACTTCAAGCGCGAGGCGATCCACTGGGCCTGGGAGCTCCTGACCGGCGACCTACGGGATCCCCGCCGATCGGCTGGCCGCCACGACCTACAAGGACGACGAGGTCGCCTGGGCCATCTGGCGCGACGAGATCGGCCTGCCGCCCGAGCGGATGGCGCGCTGGGGCGACGTCGAGGCCGGCGACGACAAGAACTTCTGGCGGATGGCCGACACCGGGCCGTGCGGGCCGTGCAGCGAGATCCACTTCGACCGGGGCGTCGAGCTCTCGGAGGGCCCCGAGTGCGTCCCCGACCACTCCGAGCACTGCCCGCGCTGGCTCGAGCTCTGGAACCTCGTGTTCATGGAGTTCGACCAGCGTCCCGACGGGCCGCGTGCCGCTGCCGTTCCCGAGCGTCGACACCGGGCATGGGCCTGGAGCGCCTGGCGAGCGTCCTCCAGCAGGTCCCGAGCAACTACGACACCGACCTGTTCACGCCGATCCACGCCCGGATGCGCGAGCTCCTCGGTCACGACCCGGACGCGTTCGAGCAGGAGCGCTTCAGCTACCAGGTCATCGCCGACCACTCGCGGGCGATCACGTTCCTCATCGCCGACGGGGTGCTGCCCGTCGAACGAGGGTCGCGGCTACGTCCTGCGCCGGATCCTGCGCCGGGCGGTCCGCCACGGGCGGCTGCTCGGCCGGCGCGAGCCGTTCCTGGCCGAGACCGCGCCAGGTCGTCATCGACACGATGGGCGAGGCCTACCCGCACCTGGTCGAGCGACGCGACGACGATCCTCGGGGCGATCGTCCGCGAGGAGGCCCAGTTCGCCCGGACCCTCGACGCCGGCACGGCCATCCTCGAGGAGGCGCTCATCCCGCTGACGTCGGCCGAGCGAGTCGTCGGACGGCGGCCCGAGGACCTCCCGGCCGATGCGCCGGTCCTGGCCGGCGACGTCGCGTTCCGGCTCCACGACACGTACGGCTTCCCGATCGACCTGACGATCGAGCTGGCCGCCGAGTACGGGGTCGCGGTCGACCGTGCCGGGCTTCGAGGTCGCCCTCGCCGAGCAGCGCGAGCGGAGCCGGAGCGGGCGCAAGGCCGAGCTGGCCGAGCACGCCGAGCTCGACGGCGCTCTACGAGCGGCTCGCCCGGGCAGCACGGCGAGACGACGTTCCTCGGCTACGAGACGACGCCGGCCGAGGCGGCCGTCCGGGCGATCCTGCGCGACGGGATCGAGTACGACGAGCTGGCCGCCTACGGCGACGCCGAGGGGCGGACCGAACCCGGCGCGGCGGCCGAGATCGTCCTCGACCGGACCCCGTTCTACGCCGAGGGCGGCGGCCAGATCGGCGATCGCGGGGTGATCCGCGGCGCGGACGGGTCGGTCGTCTTCGAGGTCGGCGACACGCAGCGACCCACCCGCCGGCCTGATCGTCCACCGCGGCACGCTCCGTGGTCGGGTGCGGCTCGGCGACCCGGTGACTGCCGAGGTCGACCCGGAGCGGCGGGCCCGGACGATGCGCAACCACACGGGCACGCACCTCCTCCACCGGGCCCTGCGCAACGTCGTCGGCGAGCGCGCCCGCCAGGCCGGCTCGCTCGTGACCCCCGACTACCTCCGCTTCGACTTCCCGCTCGAGCGCGGCCTGACCGACGCCGAGCAGCGCGCCATCGAGGACGAGGTCCGCCGGATCGTCCGCGAGGACCGGACGGTCACGCCGTCGTACATGACGATGCGCGAGGCGGTCGACGCCGGGGCCGACGCGTTCTTCGACGAGAAGTACGGCGAGACGGTCCGGACCGTCCGGGTCGAGGGCTACAGCCACGAGCTGTGCGGCGGGACCCACTGCCGCGCGACCGGCCAGATCGGCAGCTTCGTGATCACCGGCGAGCGGAGCATCGGCAGCGGGATGCGCCGGATCGAGGCCCTGACCGGTGACGGCGCGGACGCCCACCTGGCCGGCCGGCTGGCCACCCTCGAGCGGGCCGCCGAAGCCGCCGGAGCGATCTCCGTCGAGGCCCTGCCGGACCGGATCGCCGCCCTCCAGGACGAGCTGCGCGAGGCGAAGCGGCGACTCCGGGCCGGAGCCGGCGGGGGCCTGCCCAGGCCGGCCGAGCTGGCCGGTCGGGCCGTCGAGCCGGCGCCCGGGGTCCGGCTCGTCGCCTACGCCGGGCCGTACGAGTCGATCGACGCGCTGAAGAGCGCGGCGAAGGACCTCCGCGGGCTCGTCCCATCGGGTGTCATCGCGCTCGGGCTCGACGCCGACGAGCCGCAGGTCTTCGTGACCGTCAGCGACGACCTCGTCGGCCGCGGGATCGCCGCCGGCGACCTGGTCCGGACCGCGGCGGCCCACATCGACGGCAAGGGCGGCGGGCGCCCGGAGATGGCCCAGGGCAAGGGCACCCGGCGCGAGGGCCTCGCGGCGGCGCTCGACGCGATCGCCACGGCCCTCGGCGCCACGAATGGATCCGGCTAGATGGCCTTCTGGCGCCGCATCTGGCAGCGCGACGACCTCCCGGCGCTGGCTGCCTGCACGGCGCTCGACATCGGCACGGAGTTCGCCAAGGCGCTCGTCTTCGAGATCGACGACCAGGGCCGCGGCACGGTCCGTGGCGTCGGACGCAAGCGCCAGGGCCTGTCCCACATGCAGTCGGGCACCGTGGCCGACATCGCCGCCGTCGTCGACAACTGCTCGGTCGCCCTCCAGGAGGCCGAGGAGATGGCCGGCTTCCGGCCGACCCAGGTCGTGATCGGGATCGCCGGCGAGCTCGTCAAGGGCTTCACGACCACGAACAGCCAGGAGCGCAAGCGACCGGACCAGCCGATCACCGAGGCCGAGCTCCAGAAGCTCATCGACGCCGTCCAGCAGGAGGCGCTCCGCGAGGCCGAGCGGTCGATCACCTGGGAGACCGGGCTGCCCCACGTCGACGTCCGGCTGGTCCACGCGGCGGTGACCTCGGCCAGCATCGACGGCTACGCGGTGACCAACCCGGTCGGCTTCCGCGGCCGCTACGTGAAGATCGGGATCTTCGACGCCTTCGCCCCGCTCGTCCACCTCGGCGCGCTCGAGAGCGTCGCGAGCCAGCTCGACCTGGAGCTGATCGAGATCGTCGCCGAGCCGTACGCGGTCGCCCGGGTCCTCGGCGCCGAGCAGATCCAGCAGGCCGGGGCGCTCTTCATCGACATCGGCGGCGGGACCACCGACGTCGCGCTCGTCCGGCAGGGCGGGATCGAGGGCACCCGGATGTTCGCCCTCGGCGGGCGCGCCTTCACCAAGTCGATCGCCGACCGGCTCGACCTGCCCTTCCCGCGGGCCGAGGCGCTCAAGATCGACTACGCCCGCGGGCTCGAGGTCGATCGGCACGACGAGATCGCAGCGATCGTCGCCGACGACGTGACGGTCTGGGCGGCCGGGGTCGAGCTGGTCATCGAGGAGCTGGCGGCGGGCGACCTGCTGCCGTCGCGGATCTACCTGTGCGGCGGCGGCTCGCGGCTGCCGGAGATCCGGGCCGCGCTCGAGGCGGAGCGGTTCTGGAAGCACCTTCCGTTCGCGCGGCCGCCCGAGGTGATCGTGATGGCGCCCGACCAGGTGGCCTCGATCGTCGACGCGACCCACCTCCTCGTCGACCAGCAGGACGTCACCCCGCTCGGGCTCGCCTACCAGGCGATCGAGCTCCAGTCGACCGAGGACCCGCTCGACGCGGCGCTCCGCCGGGTCCTCCGCGCGATGAAGGTCTGAGCGGGATGGCGGCGATCCTCTACCTCGACGTCGACGACGAGATCACGAGCGCGGCCGCCCGGATCCGGGCCGTGACCGAGACGAAGGTCGCCCTCGTCCTCCCGCCCGGCTCGCGGCTGGCGACCTCGCGGATCAACTTCCGGCTGCTCGCCCGCGAGGCGCTCGAGCGGAACCGGGTGCTGTCGATCGTCGCCGCCGACCCGGCCGCCCGGGCGATCGCCGCCTCGGCCGGCCTGCCGGTCCACGCCACGGTCGGCGAGTACGAGGCCGAGGTCGGGTCGCCTGCGACGATGGCTGCTCCGCCGCCAACCGAGCCCGAGCCCGAGACCGCGAGCCAGAAGCGGGGCCGCCGCCGGGCCGCGGGTGCGGCCGCCGCCGGGGCCGCCGCTGGAGCCGCGGGAGCAGGGGCAGCCGGGGCCGGTGAGACGATCGGTTCGACCGGTCCGGAGACCGGGCCCGACGGCTCCAGCCGGCCCGAGCAGCTGAGCGCCGAGCTCGTGGCTCCCGTCGTTGTCGCGACGGCCACCGCCAGGACGACGCCGCCGGCGAAGCCGACGACCGAGGCCGTGCCCTCGCCGACCGTGCCCGGTCCTTCGGAGACCCGCGCCCGGTCCGGTGCGGCGACGATCCCGATCGTGCCCGGCGCCACGAGCGGCCGTGGCGTCCCGGGCGGCCTCGCCGCGACGGTCGCGGTCATCGTCGTCGTCCTGCTGATCGTGGCGCTCGCTCGGGTACGTCGTCCTGCCCGCGGCGAGCGTCGTCGTCACGCCGGTCCCGGTGCCGGTCGGTCCGGTCGAGTTCGTCGTTCGGGCCGATCCCGACGCGACCTCGGTCGACCCGGCCGGCGGCGTCGTCCCGGCGACCCGCCTGAGCCAGGACTTCACCGCGTCCGGCGAGTTCGAGGCGACCGGCGAGCGGGTCGTCCAGACCAAGGCGAAGGGCACGCTGCGCTGGACGAACTGCGATCCCGACGACGTCCTACACGATCCCGACGGCACGGTCGCCCAGACCGGGAGCGGCGTCGGCTTCGAGACGCTATCGGCGGTCTTCCTGCCGGTTGCCGAGCCGAGCCCGGACGACCGCCGAAGCTCACCTGCCAGAATCGCAGCGATGTCCGGTCCCGGGCGGTCAAGGCGGGACCGAGCGGCAACGTCGGAGCGGGCACCGTCACGGTGGTGCCGCCCAGCCTTCAACTCGGTCGTGATCAAGGTCACCAACCCGGCCGCGATGACCGGCGGCAGCGCGGGACGTCTTCCCGAAGGTCCAGCAGAAGGACATCGACGCGGCGATGGCCAGCCTGACCAAGGACCTCCAGGCCCAGTTCGACGCCTGGGTCGCGGCGCCCGACGGCGTGCCGACCGGGTGCGACCGTCTTCCCGGCGACCGGCAAGCTCGGCACGCCCGGTCCCGTCGGTCGATCCGGGGACGATCGTCGACGTCGAGGAGAAGACGTTCCAGCTCGGCGCGACGGCGACCGGGCACCGTCGTCGCCGTCGATCCCAAGCTCATCGACCAGGTCGCCGCCGAGCGGATCGCCGCCTCCGTCCCCGCCGAGCACACGCTCCAGGCCGGGCTCGGTGAAGTCGTCCCACGACGGCGGCCAGGCCGACGGTGACCTCGTCGACTTCCGGGTGACGGCCAACGCCGCCGCGATCCCCAACCTGGATCCGGCCGCCCTCCGCGACGAGATCAAGGGGCGGTCGGTCGACGAGGCGAAGCAGATCCTCGGTCGCTACGGGACCGTGACGATCGACACCTGGCCGGGCTTCGTCTCGTCGATCCCGACGCTCGACTTCCGGCTCGACCTCAAGGTCGCGGGTGCGAGCCCCGGCGCGTCCCCGAGCCCGGGACCGTCCGGGAGCGCCCCGTGAGCCGAATCCTCGGGATCGACCTCGGCGAGCGGCGGATCGGGATCGCGCTCGCCGACGCCGACGGAGCCGCGCTGCCGCTGACGACGCTCCGCCGGGCCCGCGAGGTCGCCGATGACGCCGCCGCGATCGCCCGGCTGGCCGCCGAGCACGATGCCCGCGAGCTCGTCGTCGGGCTGCCGCTCGAGGCCTCCGGCGCGGAAGGGACCCAGGCTCGCGTCACGCGCGCCTGGGTCGAGGCCGTCTCAACCCTTGTGCGCCTGCCTGTCACGCTCCGCGATGAGCGCCTGTCCAGCCATCTTGCCGAGGAACGGCTCGGTCCCATGAAGCGGGGCCGGTCCGGTGGTCCGCCGACGGCGGCCCAGCGTGACGCCTACCGGGCCCGGGTCGACCGCGAGGCCGCCGCGATCATCCTCCAGGACGAGCTCGACGCCCGCGCCCGGGCGGGAATCGAGCCGGTGACCATCCGCGGCGGCGGCCATCCCCGCGACTCCGGGGACCTGTCCGGCGTGGACATCGACGAGGAGCACTACGCCACGGCACCTGAGCCTGTCGTCTACGGGCGAGGACGGCGGCCCGACGTCGGACGTGCCGGCGGTCGGACGCCCCAGGCGCCACGCGACGGGAGCGCCTTCGGCTTCGGGCGGGCTCGTCCGGCTCGTCCTGTTCATCGGCGTCCTCGCCGGGATCGTCCTGATCGCGTCGCTGACCGTCCTGCGCCCGCTCGTCGCGAGCTCGGTCGTCGACTGGGCGACGGACAACCCGAGCGCGCTCGGGCTGCCGTTCGTGGCCCAGCTCGTCCGCGAGGACCTCGGGACCGCGCTCACCGAGCCGGCCAGCTCCGATCCGGCCGAGGTCGAGTTCACGGTCCTCGACGGCGACTCGGCCGCGTCGATCGGCAGCCCGGCTCCAGGACGCCGGCTTCCTGAGCGATTCGCGCGCCTTCGTGTTCATCGCCACCGACCGGCACCTGGCCGACCAGCTCGAGGCGGGAACCTACATCCTGCGCAAGAACATGACCCCCGACGAGCTGGTCAACGCGCTCCTCGTCTCGCGGGACATCGCGGTCTCGGTCGGCCTGCGCGAGGGGCTCCGTCTCGAGCAGATCACGGCCAAGCTCCAGACCCTGCCCCTGACGATGGACGTCAAGGCGTTCTACGACGAGGTCCGCAACCCCCCGAAGAAGCTGCTCGCCGACTACCCGTGGCTCGACCTGCCCAAGGGCGCCTCGCTCGAGGGCTACCTCGCCCCGGCCACCTACCGGGTCTTGCCCGACGTCACCCCGGACGAGCTCATCCGGCGAATGCTCGACCGGTTCTACGAGACGGTCGGCGCGGACCGGATGAAGGTCGCCAAGGACCGCGGGATGTCCTTCTACCAGGTCCTCACGCTGGCCTCGATCGTCGAGCGCGAGGCGGTCCTCGACGACGAGCGCGCCCTCATCGCCGGGGTCTACCAGAACCGGCTGGACAACCCGCCGCGCATCCTCAACGCCGATCCGACGGTCCTCTACGCCAACGACACGATGGAGCTGGCGAAGCTCAAGTTCGACGACTGGAAGACGTACTCGTTCTGGTCGCCGCCCGGTGGCTCGCTCAAGGAGCTCCAGGTCCCCGAGGAGCTCGCGGGCTACCAGACGTACGTCGCGCCCGGGCTGCCGCCCGGCCCGATCGCGACCCCGACGGTCGAGTCGATCGACGCCGCCCTCGAGCCCAACGACAAGGCCGGTTACTTCTACTTCGTCGCGATCCCCGACAGTGGCGGGAAGCACGCCTTCGCCAAGACCTACAAGGAGCACCAGGCGAACCTGAAGAAGTACGGCTACTGACAGACCGTCGCTGTTGGCCGAGCCTCAGCCGCTACGCGAAGCCCGACGCCACCGCGAGTCCATCGCCGCGGTCGGCTCTGCCGCCGCCCGAGGCCTGTCGTGTCCGGTCCGTAACGCGAGTCCTAGGACTTTCGTTCTGCTCCGTGCATCCCCGGTCTGCAGTTCAATGCTCGGCCCGACCCCCTGGCTGAGTGGGGGACAGGAGAGGCGGACCGGGGATGTGCCCGTCACGGCCGGCGGGAGGGTCGGCCGTGCCCTGGACCCCGGTCGCCGCTGACCGGGGTCTATTCATGCCCGATCCCGTAACGCAGGTCCTGGACGTTCGTTCTGCTGGGTACATCCCCGGTCCGGTTGTTCGTTGGCCAGACCCCCCAGCCTGGAGAGGGAACTGCGGACCGGGGATGTGCTGCCCAGCGGCCAAGTGCAACGGTCGGCTCGGCCTGGACCCGGTCAGCAACGGCCGGGGTCTATCCTTGCCAGCCGGCGATTCCCTCAGGTGAGCGGGGCCA
The DNA here is from genome assembly GCA_963708065.1 of uncultured Chloroflexia bacterium. Taxonomy (GTDB): domain Bacteria; phylum Chloroflexota; class Limnocylindria; order Limnocylindrales; family CSP1-4; genus Chersky-267. The sequence continues at coordinate 310,286 of CAVPRZ010000004.1, read as the reverse complement.
GCCGAGCGTCGCCGACCGGGGATCCCGGCGAGGTACCCCAAGGTTCGCCGGGGTAACTCTTTGCTGGGGGTCGGTGAACTGAAGTACGGCCCCAAGTCTCGGTGCGCGGGTCGACAATCGGCCCGTCGCGACGGTGGCCGAAACGCAGGGGGAACGGACGCCGGCCACAGGCGGGCGCGACGCGGCGAACCGGGCAATGTGGGGGTTGCCGTCGAAAACGGCGCCCTGGCACGTTCCGGTCCCACCCCTTGACGCCTCGGCTGCGGCCGGGTGACGCGGGGCGCGCGGAGGAGGCGCGCACAGCACGTGATGCCGGCCCCTCCGGCCGGTCCCTGTTGCCTCAGTCGCCAAGGGAGTTCCATCGGTGCACACCAGACAGAATCCCATGCGCTTCGCGGCCGTCCTCGCGGCAGGCAGCCTGTGGCTCGCCGCCGCGATCCCCGCCCTGGCGGCGGACACGCTCACCCCAAGTCCGGTGTCCGTGTCGCTCGTCGCCGGCACCTCGACCGACGTCAACAAGACGCTCAACCTCGATGGCCTGCCCGCCCGGGCGGACATCATCGTCGCCATCGACACCACCGGCAGCATGGGCATCCCGATCGCCCAGGCCCAGGCCGACGCCAACAACATCTGCACGACCGTGCAGGGGTCCATCCCGGGCGCCCGCTTCGCCGCGGTCGACTTCGAGGACTACGAAGGGATGCCGCTCGGCGCGCCCGGCGACGTTCCGTACACCCTGCTGACGTCGGGCTTCATCTCCGACTGCACGGCCTTCTCGGCCGCGATCGGGACGATGACGGCCGACGGCGGCGGGGACGGCCCCGAGGCCTACAACCGGACGTTCTTCGAGGCCTACTCGGACCTGGCCTACACGGCGTCCGTTGCGAGCGGCGGGCGCGACCCGCTGGCCAGCCAGTTCCTCGTCGTCCTCGGCGATGCCGCGCCGCACAGCGCGACCGGCTTCGGCTCCTGCCCCGACGCGCCGCCCGACGACTTCGGACGGGACGGCGCACCCGGCGGGGGCGACGACCTCACGACGGCAGCCACGATCGCCGGGCTGAGCGCGAACAAGATCACGCTCCTGATGATCCGCTACACGACCGGCGGCGTGACGGTCGCGCTGCCGTGCTACAACGGCATGGCGACGGCGACCGGCGGGACAGCGGTCGACGACAGCGGTGCGGGAACGATCGGCCCGTTCATCATCGCCAACGCCAAGCTCGTGCCGTACACGGCGGACCTCGTCGTGTCGGCGGGCTGCCCGATCGGGTTCAGCTTCAACCCGGCCTTCCCGACCGGCCCGTTGACCGGCCCGCAGACGATCCCGTTCGTCGAGACGATCACGGCGCCGACGACGGTCGGCAGCTACACCTGCACCATCACCGCGATCACGACCCCCGGCGGTCCGACGAGCGCGGTGGAGACCGTCAACGTGGAGGTGACGCCCGCCGAGCCGGCGTCGCTCGTCCTCACGCCGGCGACGGCGACCAACGTCGTCGACGCGCAGCACTGCGTGACGGCCACGGTCGAGGACGAGTTCGGCAACGTGACCCCGGGCATCACCGTGGACTTCTCGGTGGCGCCGACCACGTTCCACACGCCGTCGAGCGGCAGCGCGGCCACCAATTCCTCGGGTGAGGCCCAGTTCTGCTACACCGCGGCGCTGCCGGGCAGTGACGTCATCAGCGCCTTCGCCGACACGGACGGCAGCGGGGCCCAGAACGGCTCCGAACCGGGCGACACCGCGGCCAAGACCTGGGTCCTCCCCGGGAGCACCGCGGGCTGCAAGGTCACCAACGGCGGCCGGATCGCGACCACCGACGGCGACAAGGCCACGTTCGGCGGGAACGCCAAGGGGAGCGGGCCCTCCGGCCAGGAGGAGTACCAGGACCACGGACCCGCGGTGGACATCAACGTCCACTCGATCGACGTCCTGGCCGTGACCTGCTCGCGTGACCGGACGTCGGCCAGCATCTTCGGCACGGCCACGATCGACGGGGCCGGCTCGAATGCCTTCCGGATCGACGTGAAGGACCTGGGCGAGCCCGGGACCTCCGACACGTACCGGATCCGGCTGAGCACCGGCTACGACTCCGGCGAGCAGGTCCTGTCGGGAGGCAACATCCAGATCCACTGAGCACGCGACCGGGCCGCTGACGAAGCGGCCGGATTTCGACCGAGGCGGGCCCATCGGGTCCGCCTCGGTCCACGACCGGCACCGGGCACCCGCTACGCCGGCCGGTGATGGGATGTCGTTCCGGGGACGGCGGCCGGAGGCCGTCGGCTAGGATGGGCCGATGGCGACCGTCATCCGATCTGCCCACCAGCCGCGCGGCTCCTGATGGCCGTTGAGCTGGTCGCCCGGCCGCCGACCGCGGCCGAGTTCGCGCCGCCGCCGACCGCCGCCGACCGAGCCCGCTGGGCCGAGGCCGATCGGGCCGCCCGGCCCACCCGCCTCGCCCGGCTGCGTCGCCGCCTCGCGGACTCCGGCCTCGACGCCTACTTCGGGATCCGGCCGGAGCACACCCGCTACCTGACCGGGATGGTCCTCGGCGACGGCGAGGACCGCGTCGCCGGCTCGTCCGGCTGGTTCCTGGTCGGGCGCGACGAGGTCGTCCTGTTCGCCGACAGCCGCTACCGGGTCCAGGCGACACGCGAGGCGCCCCAGGCTCGCATCGAGCCCGTCTACGGCGACCTCGAGACCCGCTGGCCCGAGCTCATGGCATCCCTCGGCGCGCGCCGAGTCGGGGTGGAGGCCGGCGCGGTCAGCCAGCTGACATGGACGAAGCTCGACGGCGCCGCGCCCGAGGTCGAGCTCGTCGCCGCCGACGGCTGGCTCGAAGCCGACCGCGCGGTCAAGGAGCCGGCCGAGCTCGAGCGGATCGCTGCCGCCTGCGCGGTGGCCGACCGGGCGCTGGCTGCGCTCCTGCCGGAGATCCGGGTCGGGGTGACCGAGCGCGAGCTCGCGCTCCGGCTCGAGTGGCTCATCCGGACCGGTGGTGCCGACGGGCTCGCCTTCGACGTTGCCTGCCTGGCCGGCCCGGAGGCCGCCCTGCCACACGGCTCGCCCGGCGACCGGCCCGTCGCTGGCGGGTGAGGTCCTCCTGTTCGACTTCGGGGCGCAGGTCGACGGCTACCGGAGCGACATGACCCGGACCCTGTTCGTCGGCGAGCCGGCGGCCCGCGACCTCGCCCTGTACGAGCTCGTCGCGGCCGCCCAGGCCGCGGCGATCGACGGCCTGGCGGATGCCGTGCGAACCGGGGGACCGCTGCCCGGCGGGCGGACCGCCGACGGTTGGGCGCGCGCGGTCATCGAGGCGGCCGGCCAGGGCGACCGGTTCGGGCACGGGACCGGTCACGGGATCGGCCTGGCGACCCACGAGCTGCCCCGCCTCAGCCGGACCGGCGACGACCTGCCGCTGCCCAGCCCGACGGTGTTCAGCGTCGAGCCCGGCGTCTACCTCGACGGGGAGACCGGGGTCCGGATCGAGGACCTCATGGCGATCGACCTCGCGGCGGGACGGATCGAGATGCTCACCCGCTTCCCGCGCGGGATCCTGGTCGTCGGGGGCTGATGAACCACGGCCGGCGCTGACAGCTGCGCCGCCGGAAGCTACGCTTGGGATCATGCCCGAGTCCAGCTTCATCGACCTGCTCGCTCCGACCGTCGTGGCGGCCGTGGTCGTGCCCCTCGTCATCATCCTCGTGATCGTCGGGTTCATGGTCTGGGCGATCCGCCGGAGCGCACCGGCCCGGGAGGATCCGGCCATCGCCGAGCTCAAGGCGCGCTACGCCCGCGGCGAGATCGAGACCGCGGAGTTCCAGGTCCGCCTGCGCGAGCTGTCCGGCGAGTAGGCCGCCTCGTCGAGCGAGCGGCGGCGCCGCTCACGAGCCGGCCGGCGACGAGCGGCTACAATCGAGCGACACACCCGAACCCGAACCGCCGGTCGGCCCTGCCCGCCGGCCCGCAGGAGCCCACCCGACATGATCTCCACCGGTGAGCTGCGCAAGGGCGTCGCGATCGAACTCGACGGCGAGCTCTGGCAGATCCTCGACTACCACCACATCAAGATGGGCCGCGGCTCGGCCCAGGTCCGGATCACGCTCCGGAACATCAAGCGCGGCCAGACGGTCGAGCGCTCGTTCCAGGCCGGGACGAAGTGGCCGCGCGCCTCGATGGAGCGGCGACCGGTCCAGTTCCTCTACCGCGACGGCGACGACTTCTTCTTCATGGACACCGACACGTACGACCAGTTCCAGCTGACCGGCGATCAGCTCGACAGCGCGGTCTACTACCTCAAGGACGGGATGACCCTCGACCGGACGAGCTACCAGGGCGAGACGATCGGGGTCGAGCTCCCGGTGACCGTCGACCTGACGGTGACCGAGACCGAGCCCGGGTTCGCCGGCGACACCCAGACCGGCGCTCGCAAGCCCGCGACGACCGAGACCGGCCTGGTCGTGACCGTCCCGATCTTCGTCAACGAGGGCGACACGATCCGGGTCGACACGCGGACCGGCGAGTACCAGACTCGGGTCTGACCGACTCACCCGGGTCGGCCGTCTGGGGTGACGTTCCGATGACCGACCGCGAGCCGCCCGACTGGGCCCTGCCGGCCTGGGACGCGACCGACGCTACCCCGGCGCGCGACGCGGCGCCGGGGGCTGCCGAAACGTCCGCCCGGCCCGGTGAGCGCTTCGTCCCACGCGGAACCTTCGGGCTGACGATCCTCGGCGTGTCCGACGTGACCCGAGCCGTCCGGGAGGCCGTCCGGGGCGACGAGCGGTTGCGCGACGTGTGGGTCGAGGGGGAGGTCGGCCGGGTTACCGTGTCGAGCGCCGGGCACGCCTACTTCACGCTCAAGGACGAGCGCAGCCAGCTCCAGTGCGTCTGGTTCCGCGACGACCGGCTGGCCTCCCCGTACGAGCCCAGGACCGGCCTCCGGGTCGTCGCCCACGGTCGGGTCGACGTGTTCGACGCGAACGGTGTCTACCAGCTCTACGTGAGCGCGGTCCAGCCGTCGGGGTTCGGCGACCTGACTCTCCGGTTCGAGGAGCTCAAGGCGCGGCTCGGCGCCGAGGGCCTGTTCGAGCCTGCCCGCAAGCGGCCCCTGCCCGACCGGCCGGCGGTCATCGCGGTCGTGACCAGCGAGACGGGCGCCGTCTGGCACGACATCCGGAACGTCCTCGCCCGGCGCTGGCCGCTCGCCCGGGTCGTGCTGTCGCAGTGCCAGGTCCAGGGCGCAGGCGCCCCGCCGAGCATCGTCCGGGCGCTCGCCTGGGTCGACCGCTACGCGGAGCGCCGGCGCCGGGCAGGCCACCCCGAGGAGGCCCCGACGGTCACGATCCTCGCCCGGGGCGGCGGCTCGCTCGAGGACCTCTGGTCGTTCAACGACGAGGCCGTCGTCCGGGCGATCGTCGGCCACTCGATGCCGGTGGTCTGCGGCGTCGGCCACGAGACCGACGTGACCCTGGCCGACTTCGCGGCGGACCGGCGTGCCCCGACCCCCTCGGCCGCCGCCGAGATCGTGGTGCCGGACCGGGTCGAGCTCGGCGCGCTCCTCGCGGCTGAGACGCGTCGGCTCGAGGCCGCGGTCGGCCGGACGCTCGCCGAGGCGGGGCGCGAGGTCAGCGCCGAGCGGCGCGCGCTCGACGGGCTCAGCCCGGTCGCCCAGCTGGCGACCTCGCGCGAGCGAGCGGGCCTGCTCCTCGACCGGGCCACCCGCGCGATCCGCAGCCGGCTCGACGTCGCGTCCGGGACGGTCGAGCGGGCCGATGGCGCGCCTCCGCCCGGGTGTCGTCCTCCGCCTCGGCACGGCCCGCGGCTCGGTCGACGCGGCCGGGGCCGCCCTCGCCGCGCTCGGGCCCTGAGGCAACCCTCGAGCGCGGCTACGCCATCGTCCGCCGGACGCGGGACGGGCGGATCGTGCGCGACCCGGCCGAGGCGCCCGGCGGCGAGCGGCTGGCGATCCGGGTCGCCCGCGGGGACGTCGCCGCCACGGTCGACCCGACCGGGGACGCCGGCTGATGGGCGACGTCGCGATCATGGCGCTCATCGTCGTCGTCGCCGGGGGCGCGGGGATCGCCCTTGGTATGCTCCTCGCGCCGCGGATCGGCCGGCTCGTGGAGCGTGGCGACGATGCGGCCCCCGGGGAGTCCTCCGAGAACCGTGAGCGCTGAGCCCCTTCCCGCCGCAGGCCCCGACCCGGCGACGCTGAGCTTCGACGAGGCGCTCGCCGAGCTCCAGCAGACCGTGGCCGCACTCGAGGCCGGCGGCGCGCCGCTCGAGGCGTCACTGGCCCTCTACGAGCGCGGGGTGGCCCTCCACGAGCGCTGCGCGGCGCTCCTGGCCGACGCCGAGCTCCGGGTGAGCCGGCTCGTCGAGCGGGCCGGTGGGGCGATCGAGGCGCTCGAGCTCAAGGCGACCGACGAGGGCTGACCGGCAAAGGAGCGCGGCGAGTGGCGAACGATCGTCGCCGCTCGCCGCCGGGATCCGCCTGGGTCAGGGCGTGACCTTGACCGAGTCGACGACCGCCTGCTGCGCCGCGAGATCGGCCGCCGACGTGCCCGGGTAGTGGAACGCATCGATGACCAGTCGTCGGCCGCCGACGTCGACGATGGACCAGTCGAACGTCTGCCCAGGCGACCAGCCCCAGATGGCGCAGGTCCCGTCAGTGTCGAGCGACAGGCAGAACTGGCCGGCGGCGCCCAGCTTGGCGTCCGACGGAATGGCGAACTCGACGCGCTGTCCGGCGTGCCCGTCGATCGTGATGTCGGTGGGGGCGCCCGCCGTCCAGGCTGTCTGCGTGACGATCGCCTGCACGAGATCCGAGACCGTCGGTCCTAACGGGGGATTGAACTTGCCATCGGAGACGGACAGCGGATTCTTCGCGAGGTTGTCGATCTGGTAGAACCGGACGGCCATCCCGTCGGGCGCCTCGTTGCCGCGCGGACCTATCACGACCCAGTCGGTGTCCGTGGTCCAGGCGGCGGGGACGGTGACCGTGACGCCGGGGACGCCGGCGTTGACAAGGTAGCGACCCGGTTCCAGGCTACCCTGCCCTTGGAGCGACCCCGTGATGGTGGGTGTCGGGGTCGCAGTCGGCGAGGGCGTCGGGGACGGCGTCGCCGCAGGACCGCCGACTCCGGCGGTTGTGGGCAGCAGCCGCAGCCCGACAACGACGACCAGGATGACGGCCGCCAGCGAGGCGGCCACCTTGAGGATGAGCGGCATTCGAGGAGACCTCCACGCCGGCCACCGGGCACGGCGCTGTCGGGTCGCGGGGACTTGGTCGAGCACGGCGTCCAGGACGCGGTCCGGGAGCGCGGTCGCGCCCTCCTCCAGCCACGACCGAACGATGCGCGTGACCTCACGATCGGTGCTCACGGTGCAACCTCCCGCAAGGCGGGCCGGGCGTCGGCCTCGAGGGCCGCACGCAACCCGCGCATCGCATGGAATAGACGGGATCGGACCGTCCCGATCGGGACGCCGAGGACCTCGGCGACCTGGTCGAGCGGCAGGTCAACGTAGTGGTGGAGGACCACCACAGAGCGATGTTCTATTGACAGGCGCCGGAACCCGCGCTCGAGCTGGTCGCGATCGACGACCGAGCTCAGGCCCTCTGACTCCGCCGATTGATCGACCGGCAGGAGGCGGAGGTTGGGTGCCCAGGTCCGGATCCGGCGACCCTCGGCGTAGCAGGCGCGCACGAGGAGCCGGTACGACCAGGCGTCGAAGCGCGCCGGGTCGCGAAGTTGGGGAAGGTCTCGCCAGATGGTCAGCAGCGCCTGCTGCGTCGCATCCTCGGCGAGGTCGGTGTCGCGCAGGATCCTGTGCGCCACCGCGTGGAGCCGGCCACCGACAGCGACGGCGAGGCTCGCGAACGCCTCTTCGTCGCCATGTTGGGCCCGAACCACGAGATCTGAATCCATGTCCCTTCCACCGCGAAGGCCGATGGGCTCGGCACATTCGCTAGGTATGGGCGCCGGGCCCGAGAATGCGACTCAATGTTCGGCGAGGCAACAGGCGTCCACGAGGCAAGATCGCGCCCGGTGTCCCGGGAGGCGGACCAAGCGACGCCCGAGCCCGGCCTCCGCCGCCCGGTGTCCCGGGAGGCGGACCAAGCGACGCCCGAGCCCGGCCTCCGCCGCCCGGTGTCCCGGGAGGCGGACCAAGCGACGCCCGAGCCCGGCCTCCGCCGCCCGGTGTCCCGGGAGGCGGACCAAGCGACGCCCGAGCCCGGCCTCCGCCGCCCCGTGCTCCGCGGAGGCGGACCAAGCGACGCCCGAGCCCGCCTCCGCCGCCCGGTGTCCCGGGAGGCGGACCAAGCGACGCCCGAGCCCGGCCTCCGCCGCCCGGTGTCCCGGGAGGCGGACCAAGCGACGCCCGAGCCCGGCCTCCGCCGCCCGGTGTCCCGGGAGGCGGACCAAGCGACGCCCGAGCCCGGCCTCCGCCGCCCGGTGTCCCGGGAGGCGGACCAAGCGACGCCCGAGCCCGGCCTCCGCCGCCCGGTGCTCCGCCAGGCGGACCAACCGGGCCGGCGTCGTCACGCCGGCTCGTCGAACGAGCCGGCGGGGCGATCGAGGCACTCGAGCTCAAGGCGACCGACCCGGCCGAGTAGGGAGCGGATCCCGGCTCAGCCGGCTGCCGAGGTCGTCAGCCTGGCGCTGGCGGGATGTTCAAGTTGAAGCAGAAGACGTTGTCCGGGTCGTAGCGGCGCTTGACCGCCCGGAGGCGGGCGTAGCGCTCGGGGCCGTAGCCGGCGCGGACGCGGTCATGGGTCTCATCGAACGGGGCGTAGTTGCCGTAGCCGGCGCCGGTCAAGGACGACACGGCAAGGCCGTCGGCGGTCTGTCGTGCCCACGCGATCAGGACGTCGTCAACGGCCGGGTCCTCCCAGATCGCGATCGCGCTCGCGTTCCAGCGTGCTTCGCGCTGGCCGAAGGCTGCGCCACCAGACGGCTCGATCCTCGCTCGCCCGTTGATGGCTTCGAGCAGCACGAACGAGGACGATCCAACGGGGACGGTCCGCATGGCCGTCGCGATCGCCGCGGCGGCCGGCTCGTCGAGCTCGCGGAGGAAGTGGCCTTTCCAATAGTGGCGCAGTCCGAACGGCAGCGTCCCGTCGCTCTGGATCTCGACGTAGGTTCGGGACCTGGTCGAGCCGCTCCAGCGGGCACCCGCGGTCAGCGCCGAGAAGGCCAGTTCGGCGGCCTCCCGTGACCCGTGGAAGCGCAGGCTGCAGCCGATCCGGTCAGCCGGCGCCGTCGAGGATCCAGTTTCGTCAGCGCTGTCGGGATTGGTCGCCTCGTCCGTGATGACCTCGGTGCCCTCGGTGGTGGGACCCTCGACGAAGATGACGATCTCGTCCGGCATCCGCTCGACGAAGGCGGCGAGCTCGAGGAGTGCGGCTTCGGCGTCATCGAGCTGGGCGGTGTACCAGCCGTCCTGCCACGGGCCGATCGGATGGAGCTGGAACTCGAACTCGGTCACCACCCCGAAGTTGCCACCGCCTCCGCGGAGGGCCCACAGGAGCTCGGGATCACCGTCCGGACCCGCCTCCACGACGTCGCCGGAGGCCGTCACCACGGTCGCCCGCAGCACGTTGTCGCAGGTCAGGCCGGCAGTGCCCATCAGGTAGCCGAGGCCACCGGTCAGCGTCAGTCCGCCGACGCCGGTGTCCCAGAAGGTCCCGCCCGTCGTCCCGAGGTCGTATGGGATGGTGGCCTTGTCGACATCCTCCCACAGCGCTCCGCCGGCGACGCGGGCCCGTCTCTCTGTCGGGTCTACGGTGACCGACCGCATCCGACGCAGGTCGATCGTCATGGCCCCGTCCGCGACAGCGTGACCCGCGACGCCGTGCCCGCCGCCGCGGATTGCGATCGATAGGCCCTTCGCCCGGGCCGTTCGGACGGCCGCCACGACCTCGTCCGTCGTTTCCGGCAGCACGATGACCGCCGGGCGCCGGTCGATCGTGGCGTTGAAGATCTCACGCGTCTCGTCGTAGGCGGCGTGGTCCGGCAGGATGACGCGGCCATCGAGCTGACGCTCGAGGTCTGCCAGAGGGTCGAGCCCGGTCACCATGAGCCAAGCATAGCCTGTGCGCGTTCGGTCACGAGGCACCATCGCCCGGGCGGATCGTGAGCTGTCGGCACACCGACCCGGGCGCAGCCGTCTCAGGCCGGAGGTAGACTCCGCGCGATGACCATCCTGTCCGAGCTCCAGGGCCCGGCCGACCTGCGCGGGCTGGACGCCGCGCAGCTCGAGCAGCTGGCCGAAGAGATCCGCGAGACGATCATCACCACCGTCGCCACGACCGGCGGCCATCTCGGCTCGTCGCTGGGCGTCGTCGAGGTCACGATCGCGCTCCATCGGCTGCTCGAGTCGCCGCGCGACCGGATCGTCTGGGACACCGGCCACCAGGCCTACCCGCACAAGCTGCTGACGGGCCGGCTGGCGCGGTTCGGGACGCTCCGCCAGCTCAACGGGGTCGGTGGCTTTCCGCGCCGGAGCGAGTCGCCGCACGACGTCTTCGACGGCGGCCATGCCGGCACCGGCCTGTCGATCGCCCAGGGCCTGGCCGAGGCGCGCGACCTTCGCCACGGGTTCGAGCGGATCGCGGTCGTCGTCGGCGACGCGGCCCTCATGAGCGGCCTCAGCCTCGAGGCGCTCAACGACATCGGCCACCGCGGCACGCAGATGCTGATCGTGCTCAACGACAACGAGATGTCGATCAGCCCGACGGTCGGCGCGTTCAGCAAGTACCTCAGCCAGATCAAGCTGTCGCCGGCCTGGCAGCAGAGCCGCACGGCCTACGACCGCGCGATCGCCCGGCTGCCGATCGTCGGCGGGACGGCGCTCGAGCTCTCGCGCCGGTTCCGCAAGTCGGTCGTCAACTTCGCCCAGCCGGGCCAGCTGTTCGAGGACCTCGGGATCACCTACATCGGGGTGGTGCCCGGCCACGACCTCCAGGCCCTCGAGCGGACGTTCGCCCAGGCGCTCGAGCTGCGCGAACCGGTCATCGTCCATGTCCGGACCCAGAAGGGCCGCGGCTACCGCCCGGCGGAGACCGACCAGGTCGGCTTCCACGGGGCCGCGCTGCCGCCGATGACCGCGGAGCTCGAGGCTCGAGCGAACGGCGCGAACGGCGCGGCCCCGCGAACGGGACGGCCGGTCCAGGACGCCGGGATGGCCGACGACGCGACGCCGGCCCAGACCCCGCCCGATGCGCCGCGCAAGCCGCCCAACTACACCGCCCACTTCAGTGCCGAGCTGATCGAGCTGGCCCGGGCGGATCGACGGATCGTCGCGATCACGGCCGGGATGCCGACGGGGACCGGGCTGAACCGCTTCCAGCAGGCGTTCCCGGACCGGTTCTTCGACGTCGGGATCGCCGAGCAGCACGCCGTCACGCTGGCCACCGGGCTGGCGATGGGCGGGCGCCGGCCGGTGGTCGCGATCTACTCGACGTTCCTCCAGCGGGCATTCGACCAGACCGTCCACGACGCCTGTCAGAACGACCAGCCGGTCGTCCTGGCCGTCGACCGGGCCGGCCTCGTCGGCGAGGACGGAACGAGCCACCAGGGCATGTTCACGCTCCCCGCGCAGCGTCAGATCCCGTACCTGGTGATCGCCAGCCCGAAGGACGAGCAGGAGCTCCGCTCCCTGCTCCGCACCGCGCTCGCCCAGGACCACCCGTTCGCGCTCCACTACCCGCGCGACCCGGGCTTCGACGTCCCGCCCCGCGCGTCGGAGGTCCTCCCGATCGGCCGGGGCGAGATCGCTCCGCGAGGGCTCGGACATCCTGATCGTCGGGCTTCGGCCCGATCGTCGCCCGGGGGATGGCGGCGGCCGAGGCGCTGGCCGCCGACGGCTGGTCGGTCGGCGTGATCAACGCCCGGTTCGCCAAGCCGCTCGATCGCGAGCTCATCCTCGACTCGGCCCGCGGCAAGCGGCTCGTCGTGACCCTCGAGGAGAGCGTCGTGACCGGCGGCTTCGGGTCGGCCGTCCTCGAGCTCCTCGAGGAGGCGCGGCTGGCCGACCCGGCCTACCGCGACGTGGCCGCTCAGGATCGTCGGGATCCCGGGCGACCGGTTCGTCGACCACGGCTCGGTCGCCGACCTGCGCCGGCTCATCCGGCTCGATGCTGCCGGCATCGAGGGCCAGATCCGCGAGACGCTCGAGGCCCTCGGCGTCGCCGCGCCGGCCCCGCCGGAGCGACGCCGGGTCCCGGTTCGCGACGCCTGACCCGGGCCGCGCGCCCGCTCGAGAGGCGGCCGGCGCCCGGTCGGCCGAGGGCGGGCTGTGCCACGATAGAGCGGTGAGCGCCGAGACGATCCAGGCGGGCCGGCCGGCCCGACGGCGGCTCGACCAGCTGCTCGTCGAGCGGGGCCTGGCCGAGTCGCGCACCCGCGCGCAGGCCCTCGTCCTCGCCGGGCGCGTCCGGGTCGGGGAGGGGGATCGGGCGCGCCGCGACCGCAAGTCCGGCGACCTCGTCGACCCCTCGGTCGTGCTCGCGGTCGATGCCCCGGAGCCGTATGTCTCGCGCGGCGGGCACAAGCTGGCGGCGGCGCTCGACGCGTTCGCGATCGACCCGGCCGGCCTGATCTGCCTCGACGTCGGCGCCTCGACCGGCGGCTTCACGCGACGTCCTCCTCCAGCGCGGCGCGCGCCGCGTCTACGCCGTCGACGTCGGGCGCGGCCAGCTGGCCGAGACGCTCCGGCGTGACCCGCGGGTCGTGTCGCTCGAGCGAACGAACGCCCGGACGCTCGGCCGTGGCGTCCTGCCGGAGCCGGTCGACCTGGCCGTCGTCGACGTCTCCTTCATCTCGCTGCGGCTCGTCCTCGGGCCGGTGGCCGCGTGCTTCGGCCCGGCCGGTGGCCCGCTCGTCCCGCTCGTCAAGCCCCAGTTCGAGGCCGGGCGAGCCGCGCTCGACCGGGGAGTCGTGCGCGACCCGGCGGTCCACCTCGAGGTCCTCCGCCGGGTGGTCGCGCGATGCCCGCGAGCTCGGCCTTGCCGCGCGTCGACGCGATCGCCGTCACCGCTCCTCGGCCCGGAGGGCAACCGCGAGTTCCTGCTCCACCTGGTGGTGCCTGGGGCGGGTGCCGGAGATCCGGCGCCCGATCGACTGACCGACGAGCGCCTGGTCGAGGTCGCGGCCGCATGACCGCGATCTCCCGGCTCGGCTTCGCCTACAACCCGACGCATGGACGCCGCCGACGAGCTCCGCGAACGGGCGGAGGGCTGGTGCGGCGTCCGCGGGCATCGCCCACTGGTCGGCCCCGTCGGGTGATCTCGAGACGCTCCGCCGCGAGCTGCCGACGACCGACGTCCTCGTCGTCCTCGGTGGCGACGGGACGTTCCTCCGCGCCGCCCGAGCCGTCTCCGAGGTCGACGTCCCGCTGCTCGGGGTGAACCTGGGCAAGATCGGCTTCCTGTCGAAGGTCGAGGCGGACGGGCTCGAGGACGTGCTCGCCCAGGTCGTCGCCGGGTCGTACGAGGTCGACGAGCGGATGGCCCTGCGCGGGACCGATCCACCCGGCCGGCCGGTCCGGCGGACGGGACTTCTTCGCCCTCAACGACGTCGTCGTGGCCCGCGGCGTCGCTCGCCCGGGTCGTCCGTCTCGACGTCTCGATCGGGCCGAGCCACCTCGCGACGTTCATCGCCGACGGCCTCGATCGTCGCCAGCCCGACCGGCTCGACCGGCTACTCGTTCTCGGCCGGCGGGCCGATCCTCGACCCGCTCAGTCGGAACCTCGTCGTGACCCCGATCGCCGGCTACCTCTCGGCGATCCGGTCGGTCGTGGTCAGCCCGCGCCAGACGGTCACCGCCCGGGTCGTCGACGCGCACGAGGCGCTCGTCAGCATCGACGGCCGCGAGGACCTCGCCGGTCGCCGTCGGCGACGTCGTCGAGGTGTCGCGCCGGGCCGCGCCCGATCCGGTTCGTCGAGCCCGACGGCGCCGTACCGTTCTGGGACCTCCTGCGGCAGCAAGGTGGAGCTGCTGCCGTCGTGAGCGACGACGTCGGCGGGTCGACTGCTCGAGCTGGCCGTCGACGGATCTCGCGCTGATCGACCGCGTCCGGCTGGAGCTCGGCCCGGGGCTGAACGTGATCACCGGCGAGACCGGCGCGGGCAAGAGCCTGCTCATCGATGCCCTCGGGCTCGCCCTCGGGGCGCGGGCCGACACCGGGCTCGTCCGCCACGGCGCGGCGACGGCCCGGGTCGAGGCCCTGTTCGACCGCCTGCCGGAGCCGCTGATCGTCGTCCGCGAGGTCGCGCGCCGGCGGCCGCTCGACCGCCCGCCTCGACGACGAGCCGGTGACCGCGGCGCGGCTGGCCGAGACGGTCGGCGACCTCGTCGAGATCCACGGCCAGCACGACCAGCAGCGGCTGCTCGACGAGCGGGCCCAGCGCGACCTCCTCGACGCCTACGGCGGCTGCTGGGTGGCTCGCGAAGCGGTGGCCGCCGCGGTTGAGTGCTGGCGGTCGAACCGCTCGGCGCTGGCCGAGCTGGTCGTCGACCCGCGCGAGCTCGTCCGTCGGATCGAGCTCGCCGAGCACGAGGCCGCGCGAGATCGAGGCGGCTCGCCTCCGCGTCGGCGAGGCCGACGAGATCCGGCGCCCGGCTCGGCGCGGCCCGTCACGGCGAGGCGATCGTCCGCGGCGGCGGCGCGATCCACGAGGCGCTGGTCGGGGAGGGGATCGGTGGCGACGCCGGCGCGGCGAGCGAGGGCCGATCGGCGCGCGAGGGCCTCGGGGCGGCCGTCCACGCCGCGCGCGAGCTGACCCGGTTCGACCCCCGCTTCGAGGCCCTGGCGACGCGTCTCGCCGGGCTCGACGGCGAGCTCGAGGACGTCGCCTCCGAGGTCCGGGCGCTCGTCGAGGGGCTCGACCACGACCCGGCCGGCCTCGCCCGGCTCGAGGAGCGGCTGTCGCTCGATCTACGCCCTCGAGCGGCGCTACGGCGACGACGAGGCCGCCGTGCTGGCCCATGGCGAGGCGATGGCCGTCGAGGCCGAGCGGCTGCGCGGTCTCGAGGACGAGCGCGATCGCCGGCTGGCCGAGGACGCCGTGCTCCTGGCCGAGGTCGCCCGGACCGCGGCGGCCCTGTCGGAGCTCCGCGCCGCGGCGGCCGGCAGGCTCGGCGGGGCGGTCGGCGAGCGCGCTCGGGGAGCTCGGGCTTCGGCCGGGCCGGGTTCGAGGTGGCGCTGGGTCGTCGGCCGGCCGACCAGGGCGAGCCGGCGGTCGAGATCGACGGCGACGCGCTCGCCTTCGACGCGACCGGGATCGACGAGGTCGTCTTCCGGTTCGCCCCGAACCCGGGCGAGCCGGCCCGGCCGCTCGCCCGGATCGCCTCGGGCGGCGAGCTGAGCCGGGTCGCCCTGGCGATCAAGGAGGTCCTCGCCGCGGCCGATGCGACCCCGACGCTCGTGTTCGACGAGATCGACAGCGGGATCGGCGGACGGAGCGCCGACCCGGTCGGACGGAGCCTGTGGTCGCTCGCCCGTCGCCACCAGGTCCTGTGCGTGACCCACCTGCCGCAGATCGCCGCCCACGCCGACGTCCACTTCCGGATCGCCAAGCGCGAGCGCCGACGGTCGGACGGTCACCGAGGTCCACCGGCTCGACGACGCGGGGCGGATCGAGGAGCTCGGGCTGATGCTCGGCGGGCCCGCCGGTGGCGAGGCGTCCGTCGGCCGGGGCGCGCGAGCTCGTCGATCGGGCGGCGACCTGGCGCACGACCCTGGCCCGGAGCGAGGCGGTCGCCCGGACGTGAGCGCCGGCGGGAGCGGCCGTGGGCAACTCCCGGCCGCGATCGACGCCTACCTGCTCCACCTCCGGGTCGAGCGCGGCCTCGCCCCGGCGACGCTCGTGGCCTACGCGTCCGACCTGGCCGGGTTCGTCGCGGGCGCCGGGAGTCGCGGCGGGCTGGGCGACGTCCGTCGAGCCGGCCACCCGCTACCTCGCCCGCTCGGCCGCGACGCTCCGCCCGACGAGCCTCCGGCGTCGGACCGCATCGATCCGCGGCTTCTACCGGTTCGCCTACGGCGACGAGCTCATCGCGACCGACCTGGCCGCCCGGATCGACCTGCCCGCGCCAGGTCCGCCGCCTGCCCGAGACACTCGACGTCGGCGAGACCGAGCGGCTCCTCGAGGCGGCCAGCGGCGCCCTCCCCGACGAGCCCGTCCGGATCCGCGACCGGGCGCTCCTCGAGCTGCTCTACGCCGCCGGGCTGCGGATCAGCGAGGCGCTCGGGCTCGACCGCGAGGACCTGTCGCTCGACGGCGGGTTCGTCCGGGTGATCGGCAAGGGCGACCGCGAGCGGCTCGTCCCGGTCGGCGAGGTCGCCCTCGACTGGCTCGCTCGCTACCTGGACGCGGTCCGGCCGGCCTGGCTCGCGCTCGGGCGCGGCGAGCCCGGAGCGCGGCGGTCCGCTGTTCCTCAGCGCCCACGGACGCCGGCTCGGGCGCCAGCAGGCCTGGACGATCGTCCGCGGCGCGGCCGCCGGCGGCGGGGCTGCCGGCGCGGGTGACGCCGCACACGCTGCGCCACTCGTTCGCGACCCACCTCCTCGAAGGCGGAGCCGACCTGCGCGTCGTCCAGGAGTTGCTCGGGCATGCGAGTATCAGCACGACCCAGCTGTACACCCATCTGACCGGCGAACGGATCCGGGACGTCTACGCCCGCGCCCACCCGCGGGCCTGAACGGAGGGCAGGACGGTCATGGCGCGCTACGCGGACGGACTCATCGCCGAGGGCGAGCACATCGTCCTGCGCGACCCGGCAGCACTGGTTCTCGATCGTCGCCTACACGGTGGCGTTCTGGGTCCTCGTCCTCGATCGCCGCCGGGTTCTTCGTGCTCGGCCGGGTCACCAACTGGGACATCTTCAACTGGGTCGCCCTCATCTCATTCGTCGGAGCGCTGATCTGGGTCGGCTGGCGCTACGCGAGCTGGACGTTCCAGGACTACATCATCACCAACCGGCGGGTGATGCAGGTCGAGGGGATCATCAACAAGGTCTCGAACGACAGCTCGCTCGAGAAGATCAACGACGCGGTCCTGCGCCAGGGGCTGTTCGGGCGGCTCCTCCACTTCGGCGACCTCGAGATCCTGACCGCCTCCGACACCACCGTCGACGACTTCAAGATGCTCAACGACGCCGCCGACTTCAAGAAGCACGATGCTCAACGCGAAGTACGCCCTCGAGCGCGAGGTCGCGTCGCCGATGCCGAGCCCGCCGCTGCGGGTCCCGACCGGAGAAGGTGCGTCCGGGACCGTCGCCGCGGCCGCGGCCGTCGGGGAAGGCGCCGGCGGCGAGGGGGTCGCGGATACCCCGGACGAGGTCACCGAGACGCTCCACCGGCTGGCCGACCTGCGCGACCGCGGCGCGATCAGCGCCGCCGAGTACGAGGCGAAGAAGGCCGAGCTGCTCGGGCGCCTCTGAGCCGGGCCGGCTCGCGGACGGTACGATTGCCGGGATCCCGACCCGGAGCGACGAGGTAGTCCGTGTTCGGCATGTCGACCGAGGAGTTCATCGCGAGTCGCACTCCTCATCGCGATCTTCCTCCTCCTGGCCTTCCCGATCCACGAGTTCGCCCATGCCTTCGTGGCCTATCGGCTCGGCGACGGGACGGCCAAGATGTTCGGCCGGCTGACGCCTCAACCCGGTCGTCCACTTCGATCCGATGGGTGGCCTGCTCCTCGTGCTCACGACGTTCCTGGGCGGCGGGCTCATCTTCGGCTGGGCGAAGCCGACGCCGGTCAACCCGAACAACCTGCGCGACCGGCGCAACGGCGAGGTCCTCGTCGCGCTCGCCGGGCCGGCCTCGAACCTGATCATGGCCGTCGCCGGCGGCGATCGTCTGCCGGATCCTGGTCGCGCGAGCGGCCTCGATCTGCGCCGGTCGATCGCCTGGGACGTCGTCGATCTTCGTTCGTCGCGATCAACATCGTCCTGGCGATCTTCAACCTGATCCCGGTCCCGCCGCTCGACGGGTCGGCGCTCCTGTTCCGGGTCGTCAGCCCGGCGACCGCCTGGCAGCTCCGGCCGATGCTCGCCCAGTACGGCAGCATCATCCTCCTGGTGGTGATCTTCGCGATCGTCCTCACGCCCCTCGGCAGGGTCGTCGGACAGGTCATCAATGAGCTCACCAACCTTCTCCTGGGCGTCTAAGGTCCGCCAGTTCCGGAGCCACCTCCGGGCCCGGGTGCGCGCCGTCCGAGCGTGACGCCCTCGGCGTCGTGGCTGACGCCGGCCCAGCTCGCCCTGTTCGACGGGATGCACGTCGCCGACCGGCGCCACGGCCTCGACGTCGTGGCGACGCTCCGCGCGTCGGCGGGACGACCGACGACGAGCTCCTCCTCGCCGGGCTCCTCCACGACTGCGGCAAGGGCCAGACCGGGCGTCCTCCCGCGGGTCGCCTGGTCGCTCGGCGAGGCGTGGGGGCCGTGGGTCGTGCGCGCTCGCGCGGCACGCTGCCCGGGCTGCGGCGCGGTCCTCGACCGGCTGCGCGACCACGCCGAGCTGTCGGCCCGGCTCGCCCTCGAGGCCGGCTGCTCGGTCCGGACGGCCGAGCTGATCCGGCACCAGGCGGACCCGCGTCGAACCGGCCGCCGGCGAGCTCCTCCGCCTGGCCGACGAGGCCAACTGAGCATGGTGGAGCTGGCCGGACGCGCCGCCGGCGGTCGTCTTCGGCGAGGGCCGCCGGCCCGAGGCCGCGACCCAGGTCCGGCTCGAGGCGTTCGAGGGACCGCTCGGGCTCCTCCTGTCGCTCATCGAGGCTCGCCACCTCGACGTGCTCACGGTCCCGCTCGGGGCGCTCGCCGAGGCGTACCTCGACGCGCTCGCCGGCCTCGAGGTCGACCGGATCGGCAACGTCAGCGGGTTCGTCGCGATCGCCGGCCAGCTGATCCTGATCAAGAGCCGCGCGCTGCTCCCGCGACCGGCCGAGCCGGCCGCTCCGACGGTCGACGAGGGACCTGACCCCGAGGCCGTCCTGCGCGCCCGGCTCATCGTCTACCGCGCCCATCGCGACGCCGGGGCGGCGCTCCAGGCCGGCGCGCTCGACCGGGTCGGGCTGTTCCGGCGGGAGCCGTCGGCGGCGGTCGCCGCGGGCCGTGCCGGGGCCGTGGCCGAGCGCGGTCCCGCCGCTCGACCCGCGCGGCTCGTGGACGCGGTCGAGCAGATGCTCCGGGTCGTGCCGCTGCCACCGCCGCCACCCGAGACGGTGCCGCGGACGATCACGATCGCCGAGCGGGCCGAGCTCATCCGGGCCGCCCTCCGCGGCGCCGACCGGATCGTGCTCCAGGAGCTCCTCGGCGGGGTCCGCGACCGGATCGTCGTCGTGGTCACGTTCCTGGCCCTGCTCGAGCTGATGAAGCGGCGCGAGATCGTCGTCGAGCAGGCCGAGCCGTGGGGCCCGATCGTCGCCCGGGCGACGACCGCCGACGGAGCGGGCGGCCGCCGGCGTGGCCGTGTCGCCCGACGAGCCGATCGACGAGTCGCTGGAGTCGTTCGCGTGACCGGGCAAGACGCCGGGCCGGAGCAGGTCGCGGCCGTCGGGGAGCCGGCCGAGCCGCTCGGGCTGACCGAGGCGGCCCTCGAGGCGCTCCTGTTCGTCGCCGAGCGCCCGCTCGGCCGGCGCGAGATCGCCGCCCTCGCGGGGGTCGACCGGGAGACCGTCGACGCGCGGCTCGGCGACCTCGAGGTGAGCCTGGCGGCCCGCGGGATCCGCCTCGTCGCGTCGGGCGACCGGGTCGAGCTGGCGACCGCCCCGGAGGCGGGTCGCCTCATCGGGCGCTACGTCGGCGCCGACGCGACGCGGCTGTCGCCGGCCGCGCTCGAGACCCTGGCGATCGTCGCCTACCGCCAGCCGGTGACCCGGGGCGGCGTCGAGCGGATCCGGGGGGTCGACTCGGACTACACGATCCGGGCGCTCCTCCATCGCCGGCTGATCGTCGAGCTCGGTCGGGCGGAGACTCCCGGCCGGCCCTACCTGTACGGCACCGACTTCGAGTTCCTCGAGCGGTTCGGCCTGACCAGCCTCGACGACCTGCCGCCGCTCGATGCCGAGGTCGCCGCCCGGCTCGTCGAGTCGACCGCCGAAGGGCGATGCCGGTGCCGGGCTCGACGACGACGGCCCGTCGGGATCGGCCCGGACGACGACGGTCCAACCGGGGGCGGGTCGAAGCGGCCGGAGCACCGGGGATCGCGGTCGGGCCCGGCCCGGGTTGATGGCCCCGGAGCGACTCCAGAAGGTCATCGCCGCGGCCGGGATCGCGTCGCGCCGCGAGGCGGAGCGGCTCATCGCGGCCGGTCGGGTGACGGTCGACGGGCGGGTCGCGACGCTCGGCGAGTCGGTCGAGCCCGGCGGCGCGCTCATCGCGATCGACGGGCGGCCCGTCGGCGAGGCCTCGGCGCTCGTCCACCTCGTCGCCCACAAGCCGCTCGGCGTGATCTCGACGACCCGCGACCGGCACGCCGCGCGGACCGTCCTCGACCTCGTCCCGCGGGCGCTGGCCGGGCCCGGCCGGCTGTACCCGGTCGGGCGGCTCGACCAGGACTCGGAGGGCCTCATCCTGCTCACGAACGACGGTGCCTGGGCCGATCGGGTGCTCCACCCGCGGTTCGGCGTCGAGCGCGAGTACGCGATCGGCCTCAGCCGGGCCCTCGGCCGCCGACCAGGAGGCGGCGCTGCGGGCCGGGATCCGGCTCGACGAGGGGCTCGCGACGCTCAGCCACCTGCGGCCGATGACGGCGGTCGGAGGTCCGCGGCCTGGCGGCCGTGATCGATCCGCGACCGCCTGCCGAGCTCGCCTGGTACCGGGCCACGCTCCGCCAGGGCTGGAAGCGCCAGCTCCGCCGGATGTTCGCCGCCGCCGGCAGCCCGATCGACCGCCTCGCCCGGGTCCGGATCGGGACGGTCCGGCTCGGCGACGCTCCGCTCGGGCGCCGTCCGCCCGCTCAGCGCCGCCGAGGTCCGGTCGCTCGGCGCCGGCCGGGTATTCTCGACCCGATGACCGCCAACGACCCACTCGCGGCGGCGCCCGGCACGACGGACCCGATGGCGGGGCCGCCGCGCGCCGGACTCGTCATCGCCATCGATGGGCCGGCCTCGTCGGGCAAGAGCAGCGTCGGGGCGGCCGCTGCGCTCGATCTCGGCTACCGCTTCTGCGACACGGGGCTGCTCTACCGCGCGCTGACCGATCTCGCGCTCCGCCGCGGGGTGGGTCTCGGCGACGCGGCCGGGCTCGTCCCGCTCGTCGACGAGGTCGAGCTCGCGCCCGACGCCGACGGTCGCCTGGCCCGGGTGCTCATCGACGGGGTCGACGTGACCGACGAGGTCCGCCGCCCCGAGGTCGACCGGTCGGTCAGCGAGGTCTCGCGTGTCCCCGAGGTCCGGGCCGCGCTCCTGGCCCGCCAGCGGGCCCTCGCCGCGCCGGGCGGGATCGTCATGGCCGGGCGCGACATCGGGACGGTCGTGCTGCCGGACGCCGACCTCAAGATCTTCCTCGATGCGTCGGCCGAGGAACGCGCCCGGCGCCGGGCCGAGGAGCGCGGCCTCGAGTCCGGATCGCCCGAGGCGATGGCCATCCTGGCCGACCTGCGCCGGCGTGACGACCTCGACCGCAACCGGCCGGTCGCCCCGCTTCGCCGCGGCCGCTGACGCGGTCCACATCGCGACCGACGGGAACACGTTCGAGCAGACGGTGGCCGCGGTGGAGGCCGTCATCCGCGCTGCCCGGAGCGGGCGCCGGCGCGATGGCTGACCCGGCGTCCGAGCGGCGGCCGCTCGAGGACCGCATCTCCTGGTTCATCTGGGCGACCGACGCCTTCGGGCGCTTCGCGTGGCGCTTCTTCGCCCGGGTCGAGACGCACGGCCTGGAGCGGCTGAGCGGGCTCGACGGGCCGGTCCTCCTCGTCGCCAACCACGTCTCGAACGCCGACCCGCCGCTCATCGGCTCGTTCGTCACCCCGGCGCTCCGGCGGCGGATCTACTGGCTGGGCAAGCAGGAGGCGCTCGACTGGCCCGATCGTCGGGTGCGCTTCATCCGGCACAACGCCGTGATCGGCATCCAGCGCGGGGCCGCCGACGTCGAGGCGTTCCGCGCCGCCAGGCGGGTCCTCGACGAGGGCCACGTCCTGATCGTCTTCCCCGAGGGGACCCGCAGCCCGACCGGCGCCCTCCAGGAGGCGAAGGAGGGGACGACGATCCTCGCCCTGCGGACCGGGGCCCGGATCGTCCCGATCGGCGTCGCGGGCACTCGCCGCGTCTGGCCGCGCGGCCAACGGCTGCCCCATTTCGGCCGGCGCCGGGTGGTCCTCCGGGTCGGCGAGCCGTTCACGGTCAGCGCGCCGGGGTCGGGCGCCGAGCGGCGGGCCGCCCAGGTCGCGGCCACGAACCAGATCATGGGCCGGATCGCGGCGCTCCTGCCGCCGGCCCAACGCGGCGCCTACGCCGCCGCGGCCCCGGCCCCCGACCCGTCGACGCAGGGGTTATCGGAGGACCCCGTGCGATAATCGAACGGATGGGCACCGTTCGAGACGTCAGGATCGCCAAGCGCACCGGCTTCTGCTACGGCGTGCGCGAGGCGATCGACAAGGCCAAGGAGGCCGCTGCCGCCGGGCAAGGCGACCCATACCCTCGGGCCAGGTCGTCCACAACGAGGGCGTGATCCGCGATCTCGAGCAGATCGGGGTCCAGGACCGTCGAGACGCTCGACGACGTCGACCACGGGGCGGCGGTCGTCATCCGGGCGCACGGCGTCCGGCCCGACGTGATGGGCCGGGCCGAGGCGCGCGGGCTGGAGGTCATCGACGGGACCTGCACCTGGGTGATCCAGGAGCAGCGCGAGCTCGTCCGGCTCGTCGAGGAGGGCTACACGATCGTCCTGCTCGGGACGCCGAAGCACCCCGAGGTCGTCGGTCTGCTCGGCTTCGCGCCGGACGCGATCGTCGTCGACGAGGAGGACGACTGGCCGAAGATCCCGCGGCGCAAGAAGATGGCCCTGATCTCGCAGAGCACCCAGCCGCCCTGGAAGTTCGAGCGCCTCGCGGCCTACATGGTCGGACGCAGCCACGAGCTCAAGATCGTCAACACGGTCTGCCCGGTCACGATCCGGCGCCAGGAGGACACGCTGGAGACCGCTCGGGAGGTCGACCTGATGGTCGTCGTCGGCGGTCGCTCGTCGGCCAACACGAAGGAGCTGACCCGGCTGTGCGAGATCGCCGGGACCCACGCCATCCAGATCGAGAGCGTCCGCGACCTCGGTGACCCGGCGCTGTTCGCGAACGCCGCGCTGGTCGGCGTGACCGGCGGCACCTCGACTCCGATCGAGGACCTCCAGGCGGTCGCCCGGCGGATCCTCGAGCTGGCCGGGACCGACGACGCCGCCGCCCACGCCGACGAGATCGCGCTGGCGGCGCTCATGGCCGCCGCCACCCCGGCCGGCCGGACGACCTCGCTGCCGGCCCGAGACCCGAGCGCCCCAGCGTCCGCCGGCGCGGCCTGAGCGCCGCGGTGGACGCGCTCCCGGTCGTCGCCATCGTCGGCCGGCCCAACGTCGGGAAGAGCACGCTCTTCAACCGGATCCTCGGGACGCGCCACGCGATCGTGGAGGACCGGGCCCGGACGACCCGTGACCGGCTCTACGGGCAGGCCGAGTGGAACGGCCGGCGGTTCCTGATCGTGGACACCGGCGGCCTCGAGCTCGAGCCGGGTGACTCGATCGAGGCGCGCGTCCAGGAGCAGGCTCGCCTGGCGATCGCCGAGGCCGACGTCATCGTCTTCGTCGTCGACGCCTCGACCGGGATCACGCCGGCCGACCTCGAGGCGGCCGAGCTCCTCCGGCGCGCCACGGCGCCGGTCCTCGTCGCGGTCAACAAGGCCGACAACGAGCGACGCGAGCTCGAGGCCGCCGAGTTCTACGCCCTCGGCTGGGAGGAGACCTACCCGATCAGCGCGGCCCACGGCCGCGGGACGGGCGACCTGCTCGACGCGATCGTCTGGGCGCTCCCGCCGGAGTCGGAGGCCGAGGTCGCCCGCAGGAGCCGCGAGGCCGAGGCCGAGGCCTGGGCCCGCGACGTCGCCGACGGCTTCCTCGAGCCGCTCGTGGTGGGCGACGAGCCACTCGGCGCGGACGGGGCCGACGAGACCGAGGAGGCCGGCGACGCGGTCGACGCGGAGGCCCGCAAGTGGGACGCCGCGATCGCGGCCGAGGCCGCCGAGGCGCCCGTGGCGATCGCCATCGTCGGCCGCCCGAACGTCGGCAAGTCGAGCCTGCTCAACGCCCTCCTCGGCGAGGAGCGGATGATCGTCAGCGAGATCCCGGGCACGACCCGCGACGCGATCGACACGACCCTGGCCTACGGCCGGAGCGAGGTCGTCCTCATCGACACGGCCGGCCTGCGCCGTCGGGGCAAGGTCGCCTCGGGCCCCGCGGCCGAGCGCTACTCGGCGCTGCGCGCGCTGCGGGCGATCGCCCGGGCAGACGTGGCGATCCTGGTCCTCGATGCCGTCGACGGCCTGACCGCCCAGGACGCCCACGTCGCCGGCGAGGTCGTCGACGAGGGCAAGGGCCTCGTGGTCGCGATCAACAAGTGGGACCTGCTGGCCGAGAAGACGGACCGGACCTTCGACGAGTACGTCCGCGACATCCGTCGCCAGGTCCCGTTCCTGGACTTCGCCCCGGCGGTCTCGATCAGCGCCAAGACCGGCCAGCGCGTCGGGCGCGTGCTCGAGGCCGCGGTCGACGTGTGGGGCGAGCGGCGCAAGCGGATCCCGACCGGCGAGCTCAACCGGATCCTCGGCGAAGCCGTCCGGCGCCAGGTCCCGCCGCTCGTGAAGGGCAAGCGGCCGAAGATCTTCTATGCCACCCAGGCGGCCGTCGCACCGCCGACGTTCGTCGTGTTCGCGCGCGAGGCGGGCAGCGTCCACTTCAGCTACCGCCGCTACCTCGAGAACCAGCTCCGCGCTGCCTACGGCTTCGACGGCACGCCGATCCGGCTCGTCTTCCGCGAGCGGAGCTCGGTGGAGCTGCCCCAGCGACGGCGGCGGGGAAGCGTCCCCGGGGCCAAGACCAAGGCCAAGGGCAAGGTGGCCGCGAGGACGGTGCGGACGCCGGGCAGGGCGGCGGCCGGGGGAGGCCGGCCGGCGTGACCGCCGTCCCGCGCGTCGCCGTCGTCGGGGGCCGGGGCGTGGGGGACCACCCTCGCGATCCTCGTCGCAAAGCGTGAGCCGGCCGTCCTGCTAGCGCGGTCCGCCGAGGGCGCCGAGCGTCTCGCCGCCGATGGGATGAACGCCCGGCGGCTGCCCGGGATCCCGTTCCCCGCCCGGCTCGACGTGTCGGCCGATCCGGCCGCCCTCGCGACCGCCGAGCTCGTCGTGTTCGCCGTTCCGTCGCGCCACCTGCGGGCCGAGGTGGCCCGCGTCGCGCCGTTCGTCCCGCCGGCCGCCGACCTCGTCTCGGTGGTCAAGGGCCTCGAGGAGGGGTCGCTCCTGCGGATGAGCCAGGTCATCGGCCAGGCCGGGGGTTTCGATCCCGGCAGGATCGCGGCGCTGTCCGGCCCCAACCTCGCCCTCGAGGTCGCCCGGGGGCTGCCGGCGTCGGCGGTCGTCGCGGCCGAGGACGAGGCGCTCGCCGCCCGCGTCCAGGCCCGGCTCGGCCGGCGCCGGTTCCGGCTCTACGTCAACAACGACCTGATCGGCGTCGAGCTGTGCGGTGCGCTCAAGAACGTGCTGGCGATCGCGGCCGGTGCGGCGGAGGAGCTCGGCTTCGGCGACAACGGCAAGGCCGGGCTGATGACCCGTGGGCTGGCCGAGATGACCCGGGTCGGGATCGCCGCCGGCGCGAACCCGCTCACGTTCGCCGGGCTGGCCGGGATCGGCGACGTGATCGCGACCTGCGGTTCGCCGCTGTCGCGCAACCATCGGCTCGGGGTCGAGCTGGCGAAGGGACGCCGGTGGTCGGACATCGAGGCGAGCCTGCCGGGGACCGCCGAGGGGGCCTACACGGTCGACGCGGCGATCGCCCTGGCCGACCGGCTCGGCGTCGAGATGCCGATCGCCCGGGAGGTCCACCGGGCGCTGTTCGAGGGCAAGAGCGCCAAGCGCTGCCTCGTCGACCTGCTCGCCCGCGAGTCCAAGGACGAGCTGGCCGACTACCGCCGCTGGGTGGCCACCCTCGAGCGGAGCTGAGGCGGCGCGCGGGACAGCTAGGTCGGTCGACGCCGGTTGACGACCACGACCCCCGCGAGGAGCGAGCCCAGGCCAACGAGGCCGAAGCCGATCGCCTCGTAGGGCCCCCATTGCAGCACGACCGCGGCGGGGATCCCGATCTCGACGAGCCGGTAGCCATGGTCGAGCAGCCACGCGTCGGGCTCGGTCACGTCCGCCGGAACCACGCTCGTCGCCTCCTCCAATGTGACCTGCGCCCCGTTGGGACCCAGCCACGTCTGGCCCGTGAACATCCCACCACCGCCGCCCGCCTCGTCGATCACGACCGGTTGCTGGCCATCGAGCCACGTCGACTGCAACGAACCGGCGCCGTACACGACCACGAGGGACAAGACCGCGCCGACGATGAAGGCCGGCAGCGTTCGCCCGACCAGGGCGCCGACGAGGAGCCCGATCCCAAGGGCGGCGAAGGCGCGAGCCACGACCGGCAGGCCGTGCAGATCGAGATCGCCGTACGCCGAGTTGTACCACGGTGCACGGGTCGTCTCGAGGAGGTCCGCCGCCAGCGCAGCGAACGTCACGGCGACACCGAGCAGGATCGCGACCGGCACGAGCTGACGAACCAGCCAGCGGATTCGCGAGCCGCTCAGCGACCAGGCGGTCTGCGCGGTTCGCGCCTCGAGCTCGCGACCGACGAGGGGCAAGCCGCCGAGCAGCCCGACCAGGAACGGCAGGACCGCCATCGCGGCGAAGACCTTGCCGCCCTCCTCCTCGTTGATCGCCGCGAACGCCCGGACCGGCGCGTCGCAGTCGCCCGCCCCCTCGCCCCCGCCCGTCAGCCAGGCGTCGAAGCAGCCCGGCGGGACGTTGGTCGCCTGCAGATGCTGGACGACGACGAGCGCCGCCACCCCGATCGCGACCGCCGCGACGAGCGCGGCTCCGATCTCGAACCGGTGCTGCTTGAGGGTCAGCCGCGCGGAGGTCAGCATCATGCGGCCCGCACCGTTCCGCTCGCCCGCGCGGCCGCGAGGTAGCCCAGGACGACCTCCTCGAGCGTCGCTGGCTGACCGACCTCGGCGCCGCGAACCAGGGCCAGCGGCTCACCGGCCGGGGCGGGGAAGGTGCCGATCGGGATCCGCCCGCCGAGCCGGTCGATCGGGACGGTCCGGTGCTCGCGCCGCGCGACCTCCACCGCCACATCGAGCAGCAGGTGGCCTCCCGCAAGCACGATCAACCGGTCGCAGGCCTGCTCGATGTCGGTCACGATGTGCGACGAGAGGAGCGCCGTCGCGCCCCGGGCATGGACGTCGTCGACCAGCGTCCTCAGGAAGTCCCGACGGGCAAGCGGATCCAGGCTCGCGAGCGGCTCATCGAGGAGGAGCAACGGGGCCCGCGTGCCGAGCGCAAGCGCGAGCGCGACCTGGGCCTGCTCGCCGCCCGACAGCTCGGAGATGCGACGCCCTTCGGTCAGGCCGGCGGACCGGACTCGCTCCAGTGCGTACGCCCGGTCGAACGAGGGGCGGGCGATCCGGGCGAGATCGAGGTGGTCGCCGACCGTGAGGGACCGATACAGCGAGGCCGCCTGGGGGACGTAGCCGATGGCGTTCACCGCCGCCACCCGGTCGCGGGTCGGGTCGATGCCGGTCACGAGCGTCCGCCCCTCGTTCGGCCGCTCGAAGCCGAGGCACGCCCTGATCAGGGTGGACTTGCCGGCCCCGTTCGGACCGACGAGGGCGGTGATCGAGCCATCCGGCAGCGCCACCGTGACGTCCCGGACGGCCCACGGCCGAGTGCGACGATAGCGGCGGCCGAACGCCTCGACCCGGAGCGGCGAATCCACCCTGACCCCCTCCGGCTGTGTGGCCTGTCAGCAGGTGTCGAACCTGATGCTGGACGTCGTGTCGTTATAGCCGCCGGCCATCACGCCGGCGCTGACGTGAACGAAGCCGACAAACGTGTATTCCAATCCGTTGAACACCGCATTCCGATAGAGGCGGAGGCACCATCCCCTTGGGACATTCGCCGTGAACGAGCTGATGCAGTCGTTCCAATCTCCGAAGAAGCCGCATGGGCCATCAAGGTCGCCGAGGCTGCGGACACCACCGATGCCGTAACAGAACTTCGCGTGGGGCCCTGCGTAGAACACGTCGCGGTAGACCGTGATCGACATCGTGCCGCACCCCGGGGCGGCAAGTGCGCCAACGGGACCTGCCGCCTGGACGCCGAACAACCCAGTCGCGAGGCAGGCGCTCAGGAGGAGCGTCGAGATCCTGTGCTTCATCGTCTCCCACCTTGTCGGGTGCGCAGCCGTGCCCGGACACGCGGCCGCCGCCGACGGTGGACGCCGAGGATCGGCCTGATCGGCGCAGGAGCGACATCGGGACGTCCCGCAGATCATCGGCAGCCGCTGCGCCGGACCCTACCAACGGGTCATTCGCGCCGACTTACCTGGGGCTCGCCTCCTGCTCTCGTGGGGATCGGCCCGGAGCCGGCTGCGAGCGGGGCTGAGCCGGGCGTCTGCTAGACTCGGCTCCTCGTCGGGGCGTGGCGCAGTCTGGTAGCGCACCAGTCTGGGGGACTGGTGGTCGTCGGTTCAAATCCGGCCGCCCCGACCAACTTCCGATCACGAACAGGCCCCCGACCGGGCGAACCGGCGGGGGCCTGACCGTCCGACGTCGCCGGGCGTCCACTGTCGCGGGCCGGAATGTCCCGATCCGTAACGCACGTCCTCGGACCCCCGTTCTCCCTCATGCAGCCCCGGCCCGCCGCTGCTCGCTCAACCAGACCCCCCAGCCTGGAGAGGGACCGCTGCGGAACGGGGATGTGCTGCTCATCGGCCAGCGGAAGGGTCGGCTGGGCACCAGACCCCGGTCAGAGATGGCCGGGGTCTGCCTTTGCCCGACGGCCAGGAGGTACCGGACCACCACGGATTGGTGGCGAGGCACGCTCGAGATCATCAGCTGACCCCGACCACGAGCGTCAGCAACGGGGATGCGTTCCGTCGTTGTCAGGCAACTCGTCGGCCGGCAGACACCGGACGTCGAGCGCATCGGGCGACAATCGACGAGGCCCCGGAGCCGTGCAGTAGGGCACCGGGGCCTCCGTCTGCCCGGCGCAGTCCCCCTCGACTACCGGGGGCGGGCGAACAGGTAGAGTGCCCAGCCGAGCGTGTCGCGGCCCCAGGCCAGGTACTCATGGCGGTTCCGCTCGACCCGTTCAAGCAGCTCCGGCACGTCGGGATCGTCTCCGTGGCTCGCGGCGTAGCGGGCCGCGGCACGCCACTGGAGGGTCTCGTAGCGGTCCCACTCGTCGCCGTTGCTGACGAGGGCGAGGAGCGGGACGAGACCCTCGGCGACCCCCGTGTCCACGTTCTCCTCGTGGGTGCCGAAGTGGTCGCGTCGCATCTCCGACCACGACAGGTACGCGGGACCCGGCTCGGAGCGCCAGAACGGTTCCCCGACGAGCACCTGGCCGCCCGGGCGCACGGCCTCGCGCAGAGCGCGCAGCGTCCCGCAATGCCCGTCGAAGATCCAGCTCGCCCCGAGGCAGCATGCCAGGTCGAAGCTCCCAGACTCCGGTCGATAGTCGGCGGCGTCCATCTCGAGGATCTCGAGGTCCGCGGCCGGCACGCGACGCGCTGCGGCGGCCCGCAGCTCAGCCACGAAGAAGGGCGAAATATCGACACCGACGGCCCGAAAGCCACCGCCCGAGGCACCGCCGACGCGCTCGGCGACCCGGAACAGGAGCTCGCCCTTGCCGCACGCGACGTCGAGGACCCGCGGGTCGGGCGGCAGGTCGAGGAGGCCGATGACCTCGTCCAGCTTCGAGAGGCTGGTCGGGTTGCAGACGACGTGGTCGCGATGGGTGATGTCGAAGAACTTCCACGTGTCCATGTCGGTCTCCGGAGCCCGCCCGGGCAGCTCCCGTGGAAGTTCGCCGCGGGGCGTCGGTCACACGGTCGGACAACGCGAGACGATGCGCAACCCCTCGACGGTCGGTCAGGCGAGGCGCTCACCCTGAGATCGTCAGGGACCGGAGCTCGGCACCTCGGTGGGGCTCGGTTCGGCGGTCGGAGCCGCCGTCGGCTCCGCGGTCGGCTCGGCCGTCGGCGTCGCCTCGGCGGTCGGCGTCGGCGACTCGGTCGGGGCCGGCGTCAGGGTCGCGGTCGGTGCGGAGGTCCCGCTCGAGTCGACGTTCGTGCCGTCGTCCGCCGACGCGCTCGGGCTCGGCGTCGGGGCCGGAGTCGGGGTCGCCGTCGGGGCGGGCTCCTTCTTCGGCGACCAGGCGCCGGCCGGCACTGGGACGCCGTCGGCGAGCGGGACGATCGCCACGTACTTGCCCTCGATCCGGCCGTCCCGGCGCGAGTCGTGGTAGGCCGTGAAGTTCCGCTTCAGGGTGGTCATGGAGAGGCGCGTCCCCGGCCGGTAGATCGCCCGCTTGCGGACGTGCCAGTACGGCCACAGCGGATCCGCCATCCGGACCGTGATCACCCGGAAGTCGTCGGTTGCCCGGGGGTCGGCGGTCGCCTCGAAGCCGGTCAGGACCCAGGCGTGGGTCCCGCGCCAGACGACGATCCCGGCCGGCCGCCCGGTCGTCGCCATCCCTCGCGCAGCCGCCCTGACCGCCTCGCTCATGGTCGACGAGGCGACGAGCACGTAGCGGCCGTGTCCTGCCAGCGACGTGGCGATCGTCCAGCCGAAGGGATCCGCCCCGCCGTCGGCCCTGAACAGGCTGTTCGAGTGGGCGATCCGCCACAGCCTCTTCTGTAGGTACGGGCCCCGGTTGTTGTAGCTCCAGATCATGTTGCGCATGATCTGGAGGGACGCCCCGACGCACTGGTAGTTCGTGTACTGCCGGGTGAAGTCGCCCGAATGGAGCAGGGACAGCCGGTAGTTGACCGTAATCGGCGTCGGGGTGGGGGTGGGGGTCGGCGTCTCGGTCGGGGTGTCGGTGGGGCTGGGCGTCGGATCCGCGCCCGCCGCGATGGAGGCGAGCGGGCCGAGCGTCAGCAGCACGACGAGCGCGATGGCCCCGGCGACCGCCCCGAGGCGCCCGCGCAGGTCGCGCGAAGACGGCGCGCCGAGCATGGAGCGACCTTACCGCGAGCGTCCATGCGGGCCGTATCGCCCGTTCGTCCCACGACGGCGGGCCATCCCGGCTATGTAGACTCGGCCCCGTGGATGACGTCAGGCGACCCGCCGAGCCCAGCGCGGAGGTCGGGGAACGGCTCGACCCGGCCCAGCTGGATGGGCTCGCCGACATGGACCCAGAGGCGTTCCGGGCCGCCGCCCACGCCGTCGTCGACCTCATGGCCGACTACCTCGCGCGGGTCGAGGACTACCCGGTCCTGCCGCCGATCGAGCCGGGATCGATCCGGCCGCTCCTCCCCGCGACGCCCCCCGATCGACCCGAGCCGCTGGCGGCGATCCTGGCCGACTACCGCTCGACTCGTCGAGCCCAACGCGACCCACTGGCAGCACCCCGGCTTCTTCGCCTACTTCGGGTCGACCGCCTCGGAGCCTGGGATCCTCGGCGAGATGCTCGCCGCGGCGCTCGCCCAGAACCCGATGCTGTGGCGGACGTCGCCGATCGGGACCGAGCTCGAGGGCGTCGTCGTCGACTGGCTCCGCCAGGCGCTGGGGCTGCCGGCGGGGTTCGATGGGCTCCTGACCGACACCGCCTCGACCTCGTCGCTCATCGCGCTGGCGGCGGCGCGCGAGGCGGCCGGGCTCGACGCCGCGGCCCGCGGGCTGGCCGGGCGCGAGGATCTCCTCGGGCCACGCGTCTACGCCAGCGCGGAGGCCCACTCCTCGATCGAGAAGGCGTGCATGACGCTGGGCATCGGCCGGGCGGGCCTCCGCCGGATCCCGGTCGACGGCGACTACCGGCTGCGGGTCGACGCGCTCGAGTCGACGATCGCCGAGGATCGGGCGGCCGGCCTGCGCCCGATCGCGATCGTGGCGACGCTCGGGACGACCGGCTCCACGTCCGTCGACCCGATCGAGGCGATCGCGTCGATCGCGGAGCGCGAAGGGCTCTGGCTCCACGTCGACGCGGCCTACGCCGGGGCGGTCGCCCTCGAGCCGGGGCTCCGCGGGCCGTTCGCCGGCTGGGAGCGGGCCGACTCGATCGTGGTCAACCCGCACAAGTGGCTGTTCACGCCGTTCGACGCGTCGCTTCTGCTCACCCGTCGGATGGATCGCCTGCGCGCTGCGTTCAGCCTCGTCCCCGAGTACCTGCGCACGCTCGACCGGGCGGGTCCCGTCCGCGACTACAACGAGTACCAGCCCCAGCTCGGGCGGCGGTTCCGGGCGCTGAAGCTGTGGATTCTGCTCCGCTGGTTCGGGCTCGACGGGCTGCGCCGCCGGATCGTCCATCACATCGAGCTGGCCCGCCGGTTCGCGGCCTGGGTCGACGACGATCCCGACTGGGAGCGCCTGGCGCCGGTGCCGTTCTCGACGGTCTGCTTCCGCTGGCGGCCCGCCAGGCTGCGCGGCCGCGAGGACGAAGCCTGCGGTCCGGACGCAGCTCGACGAGCGGAACGCGGCGATCATGGACGCGGTCAACCGGACCGGTGACGTGTTCCTGTCGCACACCCGGCTCGCCGACCGGTTCACGATCCGCCTCGCCGTGGGCAACCTGCGGACCGAGGAGCGCCATGTGGCTCGGGCCTGGGAGCTCCTCCGCCGGGAGGCCGCGCGGCTCGACGGCCGCTCGCCGGATAGCATGGCCGGGTGACGGAGACCGCCCGTTTGCCCGTGACCCCCGACGAGCGCTCCGCGGAGCTGGCAGCGCGGCTGGCCGACGCCCGCCGGCGCCTGGCCGGGCTCCCGCTCGGCGACGGCTTCGACCCAGCTGTGCCGGCGGCGCTCGTCGCTTCCGGGCTCCACCTGACCCCGGTACCCGAGGCGGCGGGCGGGCTCGGCATCGGCCCGCGCGCGGCGGTGGAGCTGCTGGCGTCGCTCGGCGCGATCGACGGCTCGACCGCGCTCGGGTTCGCGATGCACGTCCACGTCGTCGGGGGGATGGCCGAGTCGCCGGGCTGGCCGGCAGGGCTGCGCGAGACCCTGTACGACGCGATTCGCGACCACGGGGCGCTGCTCAACACCGCGGGCACCGAGGACGCCGGTGGCAGCCCCGCCCGCGGCGCCGTCCCGGAGACGGCGGCGGAGGAGGGGAGCGACGGACTCTTCCGGCTGACCGGCGAGAAGTCGTGGACGACCTGGCTCCCCGCGCTCCGGTTCGCGCTCGTCACCGCCCGAATCGTCCCGGCCGGGGCGGCCACGCGCGGAGCGGGTGGCGGGCCATCAGACGGTCAGCCCGAGGTGGCGGCCTTCGTCGTCGACCTCGATGAGCCGGGGGTCACCCGGCTCCCGGGCTTCGACGCGCTCGGGATGCGCGGCTCGGCCTCCGGCCGGCTGCGTCTCGACGGCGTCGTCGTGCCCGCCGACCGGGTCGTCGCTCGGCGTCGGGCCGACCAGCCGGACCCCCGGGGCGTCGTTCCGCCGGCCTGGTTCGGGTTCGCGATCGCCGGCGTCTACCTCGGGATCGGGGAGGGCGCCCGGAACGACGTGGTCCGCTGGGCGATCGAGCGCCGGCCGGGCGATGGGTCGACCGCGGTCGCCGACCTCCCGTCGGTCCAGGTCCGGCTCGGCCGGCTCGACGCGGCGCTCCGGGCGGCCCGGATCGTGGTGCTGGACGTCGCCTCGCGCTGGGAGACGACCGATCCGTCCGATCGAGCCGGCCTCATGGCCGACGTCGCCCTCGCCAAGCTCACCGCGACGAAAGCCGCCGTCGAGGCCACGGACGAGGCGCTCCGGATTGCCGGCGGCCCGGGCTTCCTCGCCGGTCCGCTCGAGCGGGCGTTCCGCGACGCGCGGGCCGGCCTGATCAACCCGCCGCTCGAGGACGTGGCGCTGGCTGGGTTCGCCCGGGCACTCGTCGATCGGGCGCGCGGCGCCTGACCCACTGCGGGGGGAACCTTGGCCGGCGGGCGGCGGATCGTCGGGTAGACTCGGCCCGACCCGCCCGGGTGGAGCCGCCCACGGGACCGGGCGGGGATCGAGGAGAACGATCATGGCCGTGACGGTCGCCAGCGACCACCGGATGTTCATCGACGGCAAGCCGGCCGACTCGACGAGCGGCGCCTGGCTCGAGGTTCGCAGCCCCGCGACCGGCGAGCTCGTGGGGCGGGTTCCCGCCGGCACCGAGGCGGACGTGGACCTGGCCGTCGCCGCGGGGCGGGCCGCCTTCCGCGACGGGCGCTGGGCGCGGATGGCGCTGCCCGACCGGGTCGCGGCGATGAACCGCCTCGCCGACCTGTGCGATCGGGACGCCGACGAGCTCGCCCGGATCGAGACGCTCCAGACGGGGACGGCCTACAAGCTCCGACGCGAGTCGGACCTGGCCTTCGCCTCGGACAACCTGCGCTTCTTCGCCGGCCAGATCCGCCATCTCGAGGGCAAGGCGGCCTACGAGTACACCGGCAGCCACACCTCGTTCGTCCGGCGCGAGCCGATCGGCGTCGTCGGCCAGGTCGCGCCCTGGAACTACCCGTTCTGGATGGCCATCTGGAAGATCGGCCCGGCCCTGGCGGCCGGCAACTCGGTCGTGCTCAAGCCGGCCAGCGCGACGCCGATCACGACGATCCGGCTCGCCGAGCTCGCCGCCGAGGCCGGGGTGCCGGCCGGCGTCTTCAACGTCGTGACGGGGCGTGGCGACGTCGTCGGCGCCGCGCTGGCCACCCACCCGGACGTGGACCTGATCTCGCTGACCGGGGATTCGGAGACGGGCAAGCGGATCCAGGCGCTGGCGGCCGGCAACGTCAAGCGGGTCCATCTCGAGCTCGGCGGCAAGGCGCCGTTCATCGTCCACGCCGATGCCGATCTCGAGGCCGCGGCGCGCGGGGCCACCGCCGGAGCGCTCATCAACGGCGGCCAGGACTGCACCGCGGCGACGCGGGCGTACGTCCACCGGTCCGTCTTCGACGCATTCGTCGCCCGCACGGCGGCCCTCTTCGACGCCGTCCGGGTCGGCGACCCGTTCGACCCATCGACCGACATGGGGACGCTCATCAGCCGCGG
The DNA here is from genome assembly GCA_963708065.1 of uncultured Chloroflexia bacterium. Taxonomy (GTDB): domain Bacteria; phylum Chloroflexota; class Limnocylindria; order Limnocylindrales; family CSP1-4; genus Chersky-267. The sequence goes on along the minus strand of CAVPRZ010000004.1, from coordinate 275,020 downwards.
TCAGGTGGAGCGGGTCGATGGCTTCGTCCGACGGGCTGAGGCGGCCGGGGCGACGATTGCCGCCGGCGGCTACCGACCGGAGGTGCCCGGCTTCCCGAGCGGCGCGTTCTACCGCCCGACGCTCGTCGTGGGCCCGGCCCAGGACAGCGAGATCGTCCAGAACGAGGTCTTCGGACCGGTCCTCGCGGTCCTTCCGTTCGACACCGACGACGAAGCGCTCGAGATGGCGAACGACACCCGCTATGGGCTGGCCGCCTCGGTCTGGACCCGCGACGTGTTCCGCGCGATGGAGGCGGCCCGACGGCTCAACTTCGGTCACGTCCAGGTCAACGACCACCTGATGGTGACCTCGGAGATGCCCCACGGCGGCTTCAAGCAGTCGGGCTTCGGCAAGGACATGTCGAGCTACTCGTTCGAGGAGTACACCCAGGTCAAGCACGTGATGATCGAGCTGACCGGCGCGCCCGAGAAGCCCTGGCACTACACGATCTTCGGCGACAAGCCGGTCGAGTAGAGGGGATCCATCCGGGGCCGGGGCCGGCCCGAATGGCACTTGTCGTCGGCGTCCTCTCCGGCCACGCTGTCCCTGTCCCGGAAGCGGCGAGGTGCGTCCCGACGCGCACGCCCGATCGGGTCGCTGTGCGCGCGCCACTCGCCGAGGTCATGATCCGACCCGGGGAGGCGCATGATGACGCTCCAACCGGTCGTCCCCGTGCAGCAGGTCTCTGTGACGAGGACGCTGCTCGCAATCGTTCTCTTCGTAGCGGTGGTTGTCGCCCTGATGATCGTGGCCTACGCGATCTTCGGGCTGAACGTCCCGGCTCCCTCGCTCGATCTCGTGGGCGATCCGGCGAGCGGCATTCTCCACTGACCCGTCGGCCCCGCCCAGGGCAACGAGATCGTCCAGAAACGAGGTCTTCGGACCCGTCGTCGCGGTCCTCCCGTTCGACACCGACGACGAGGCGCCCGGCGAGCTGATGTAAAAGGGGCTTGACACGACGCCGATGTCAAGCTACCTTTCCATCCATGCGGAACGACGTGCGGGAGCTGCGAACCGACCGGGGCCTCCGACAGGAGGACCTGGCAAAGGCGTTGAAGGTGTCGCGCCAGACCGTCAACGCGATCGAGACCGGCCGTTACCTGCCGTCGCTGCCGCTCGCGTTCGCCCTGGCGCGTTACTTCGGCAAGCCTGTGGAGGAGTTGTTCCATGGAGACGACGATGGGCGCTAGATGGGGAATGCCGGCCTTCGGGCTCCTCCTGGGGGTGCTGTTCCTTGCGGCGTCGGCGATCGGGGGCCAGCCAGTCCTTGGTCTCGGAATGTTCGCCGTCATGGCTGTCTACAGCGCGGTGCTCGTCGTCTTCGGTGATCGAAGCGAGACGATCGGGGTCCTCGGCGGTCGGCCGGCGGATGAGCGGCTCGCGTCCTTCAACATCCTCGCCACCGCGATCGCCGGAACCGTCGCGATCGTTGTCGCGATCGTCGGCTTCCTGTGGGCGATCGCCCACGGCCAGAGTGGCAACGACTTCGCCGTGGTGGCCGCTGCCGCCGGGATCGGCTACCTCGCCGCGATCCTGTGGTTCCGCTGGCGGGGCTGATCGACGACTGGCCCGTTCGCTGGCAGGACGTGAGCGTCGCTGATCGCTGCTGGTTCAGCGGGGGCCCGACGGGCCCTCCACGGCGGTGCGGCCAAGGGTGATGACGTTGAACGCCCGGACCCAGTCGCTCTTGCCGTCGAGCCGCAGGTTGCCGAGATCCTGCATCACGACGACGTCCTGGACCGCATCGTGGGTCGGCTCGTCGATCAGGATCTGGCCCGGGCCGGCAGCCACCTGGAGCCGCGACGCCACGTTCACCGAGTCGCCCACGACCGCGTAGTGCATTCGTCGCTCCGAGCCGACGTTGCCGGCGATGACCTCACCGCTGGTGATCCCGATCCCGGCCTGGAGGCGGACGCCCGGCATCGACGGGATGTCCATCCGGAGGACGGCGGTCTGGATCGCGAGCGCCGCGCGGACGGCTCGCTCGGGATCGTCGGAGTGCATGACCGGGGCGCCGAAGAAGGCGAAGACGCCGTCACCGAGCAGATCGGCGACCGTCCCGCCGTGACGCTCGACCGCGTCGCTGACCACGGTCAGGTAGCGGTTGAGGAGCTCGAGCGTCGCCTCCGGCGGATGCTCGGCGGCGAGGGCCGTGTAGCCGCGGACGTCGGCGAACAGCGTCGAGACGTAGCGCCGGTCGCCGCCCAGCGAGACCGTGAAGGGATCGCGCAGCGCCTCCGCAGCGACGTTCTCGCTGACGTACCGACCGAGGAGGTCGACGAGCCGGTCCTGGAGGGCCTTCGTCCGGAGGAGCGAGCGGAGGCGGGCCGTCAGCTCGCTCTGGTCGAACGGCTTCGTGAGGAAGTCGTTCGCGCCGGCCTCGAGGCCGCGGACCTTGTCCTCGGGTCGATCGAGGGCCGTCAGCAGCAGGATCGGCAGCCCGGCCTGGTCCGGCTGGCGGCGCAGGCGCTGGCAGACCTCGATGCCGTCGAGCCCCGGCATCATCACGTCGAGGCAGACCAGGTCGGGGGCGTATGCCGCCACGGCTCCCAGGGCGGACGGCCCGTCGACCGCCTCGATGACGTCGTAGCCCTGCCGCGTCAGCAGCTTGTTGCAGCAGGGCAAGGTTGGCCGGCTCGTCGTCGACCGCCAGGATCAGCGCCCGGTCGCGCATCAGGCCAGGTACCCGGCGACGCTGTCGACGAAGGTCGCGTATTCGATCGGCTTGCTCAGGTAGCCGTCGAACCCCGCCGCCAGCGCGCGTTCTCGGTCGCCGACCATCGCGTGGGCGGTGAAGGCGATCACGCGCAGGCCCGCGACCCGATCGTCGGCGCGGATCGCGCTCAGGGCCTCCCAGCCGTTCATGTCGGGCAGCCCGAGGTCGAGCAGCACCAGGTCCGGGAGCTGTTCTCGGGCGAGGGTGATCCCGGCCTCGGCGGTGACGGCGCTCAGGACCCGGTGACCAGCCGCCTCGAGCAGCTTCGTGGCGAGGGCCTGGTTGGCGGGCGTGTCCTCGACGAGCAGGATCGTCGCCATCACGACGCCTCGGCAGGGCCCGCGCCGTGCTCCTCGAGCAGGCCGAGGAGTCGGTCCTGGCGGACGGGCTTGGCCAGGTAGCCGTCGGCGAGGTCGGGCACCTCGCCGGCGTCCACGACCGAGAGGACGATCACCGGGATGGCCGAGACCTCGGGATCGGTCTTCAGCTCGCGGAGGACGTCGCGGCCGTCGCGGCCCGGCATGAGCACGTCGAGCAGGATCGCGGCGGGCCGCAGGCGGCGGGCATCGCTCACGGCTGCCTGGGGGCCCGAGGCCACGATCCGGTACCCGTGGCCGGCGACCATCTTCTCGAGCAACGGCGCGACCGACGGGTCGTCGTCGACGCTGAGGAGCACCCGGGCCGGGTCAGACGCGCGATCGGGCTCGGCCGCCGCCTGGGCGACGGGTTCGGTCCGGCAGTCGAGCGGAAGGGTCAGGTAGAACGTGCTCCCGCTCCCGGGTGCGCTTTCGAGCGTGATGTCGCCGCCCATCGCCCGCGCCAGCCGGCGGCTGATCGCCAGGCCGAGCCCGGTGCCGGCCTCCTCGCCCTCGGCCTGGCGGAACTCCTCGAAGATGGCCTCGTGGAGGTCGGCTGCGATCCCGGGCCCGGAGTCCCGGACCGCGACGCGGAACACGGACTCGGCCGCGCCGCTCGTCTCGACCCGGACCTCGCCCTCGCGGGTGAACTTGAGGGCGTTGCCGAACAGGTTGAGCAGGATCTGGCTGACCCGCTGGCGGTCGAGCACGACCTCGGCCGGCGCCCCCGCGTCCTCCCAGCTGAAGCTGAGCCCCTTCTGGGCGGCCAGCGAGCGCGACCGAGCCACGACCGCCTCGACGAGCTCGCGCGGGTCGAACGGTTGCGCGTCGATCGTCAGCCGGCCGGCCTCGATCTTCGAGAGGTCGAGGATCTCGTTGATCAGGCCGAGCAGGTCGCGACCGCCCCGCTGGACCCAGTCGAGCGAGGTGGTCTGCTCCGGGTTAAGCGGCCCGTCGACGCCGCCGAGCAGGGCGTCCGTGAACCCGAGGATGGCGTTCATCGGCGTCCGGAGCTCGTGGCTGACGCTGGCCAGGAAGCGCGACTTGGCCTCGCTCGCCCGCGCCAGCGAGGCGTTCGTCTCCTCGAGCCGGGCGGTCAGGGCACGCTCCTCCTCGAACAGCTCGGTCAGCCGGGCGCTCGTCTGATTGAGGTCGCGGGCCAGCTGCCCGAACTCGTCGCCGTTCGGCACGTCGACCCGCTGCCTGAGATCGCCGGCCGTGATCCCGGCGAGGGCCGTGCCCATCCTGCGGATCGGCAGGATGAACGCCCAGGACAGGACGAACCCGAGCAGGAGGGCGACCGCGACGCTCGCGACGGCGAAGGCGACGAGGGCCGTGGTCAGGAAGGTCCGGTCGGAGTTGAACGCCGTCTGGGCGACGCCGATCTGTTCGTTGGCCGTTGCGATCATCTGGTTGAGTGATGCCTCGAGCACGTGCGAGATCGGGTGCTCCTGCTCGAGGTGGAGCTGGCTGGCGCCCGCCAGGTCGCCGGCGCTGTACAGCGCGAGGACGCGCTCGCTGGCCGCGGTGTAGCTGTCGTTCGTCGTCCGCAGGCTCGCGAGGATCGCGGCGTCGGCGGCATCGTCCTGCGCCATGGCGTCGAGGAGCCCGGCGAACGTCTTCTTCGCGTCCGCGATCTGGGCGTTGTACTTGGGGTCGTGGGTGAGCAGCGCCATCGCTCGGTAGTGACTCTGCGCGGTCACCGCGTAGAGCATCCGCTGGGCCTGGCTGGTCTGGAGCTGCAGCCGGTCGAGTTCCTGGACCCGATCGTTCATCCGACCGATGACGACCAGGCTGAGCACGGCGAGCGCGACCAGGAGCAGGGCACCGGCGAGGAATCCGAACAGGAGCTTGACGTGGACGCTCGCCCGGATCCGGGCGACGTCGTCGACGGCGGGGCGGAGCCAGCCCGTGAACCGCGGCAGTCGTGGCTCAGGCGTCTGGGCGATGGGACGATCTGAACGCATCTCCAGTCGGAGTCTGCCCCGTTGCCGGCGCTCGGGCAAGGGTCAACGTGCCGACACCTGAGCCGTCATCCCGGAGCGTGACACGATCCGGGCGCCGTCTCTGCAGGCGGACCCCCGCAGGCTCGATAATGCGACCCCGAGACACCGTTCGGAGGATGACATCCACCGTGCCGCCGATCAGCGAGCTGACCAGGATCGAGCCCGTCTACCTCGACCGTCTCGAGAAGCAGGGCGTCTTCACGACCGGGATCCTCCTCGAGGTATCGGAGACGCCGACCCGCCGCCAGTACCTGGCCGACCACGTCGGCGCGACGATCAACGACGTCGGCACCTGGCGCGACGAGGGCCTCATGCTCAACCTGGCCGGCTTCGGGTCCGACGAGCACCAGCTCATGATCCAGGCCGGCATCGACGGGCTCCGGGACATCCTCGAGCTGGACCTGGACCCGTTCAAGGACCGGGTGCGACGGGCCGCGACCGAGCTCGCGATCGAGCCGCCAGACGACCTGCGCATCGAGGGCTGGTGGGAGCAGGCCAAGACGCTCGAGGAGGAGTAGCCCGATCCGTCCTGGACCGGACACGCCCGCGAAGCAGCCGCAGTCCGGCCCCCGGCGTGGGCGCCACGGTCGGTCGGCCCGCTAGGATGACCCGGTGAAGGCGTCCGAGGCGATCCTGTCGGTCATCGTCGCCGGGGCGACGATCGTGGTCATCGTCGGGGTCTCGGTCGTGGTCTTCCTCAACCCGATCTGGGTCGACTTCGAGCAGGACCGCAGCGGAGCCGCCCAGCTGACCGGCTACGCGGCGGCCGACGTCCACGCGGTGACGAACGGCGTGCTGTCCGACCTGGTCGTCGGGCCGCCCGCGTTCGCCCAGGAGGTCGGCGGGTCGGCGGTGTTCAACGACCGGGAGCGAGCCCACCTCGAGGACGTCCGGTCGGTGTTCTTCGCGTTCAGCGTCCTCGTCCTGCTCGGTGTCGTGGCCCTCGTCCTGGCCCGGATCGCGGCCCGCGGAGCAGCCTGGTACCGGCGAGCGGTCGGGTTCGGCGCCGTGGCCCTCATCGTCGCCGTCGTCATCGGCGCGGTCGTGTCGCTCGTCGCCTTCGACCAGGCCTTCGAGGTCTTCCACGAGCTGTTCTTCGCGGGAGGCACCTATACCTTCGACCCGTCGACCGATCGCCTCGTCCAGCTGTTCCCGATCCAGTTCTGGGAGGAGACGACCCTCGCGCTCGGGGTCGTCCTGGTGGTGATCTCGAGCGTCTTCGCCTGGTGGGGCCTGGGCCGGGGGGCGGACGCATGAGCGACCCGCTCCTGTCGGTCGAGGCGGCCCGCGAGCGGGTCCTCGCCGCGATCCCGGACCCGCTCCCGGCCGAGACCCACGCGCCCGAGAACGCGCTCGGCCAGGTCCTCGCGGTCCCGGTCGTGGCGGCGACGGACCTCCCGCCCTGGGACAACAGCGCGATGGACGGGTACGCGGTCCGGGCCGCCGACGTCGCGGACGCGACCGATGATCGCCCGGTCCGGCTGACGGTGATCGGCGAGGTCCCGGCGGGCGGGGTAGCCGACCGAACAGTCGACGCCGGCACAGCCATCCGGATCGCGACCGGCGCCCCGCTCCCCGACGGCGCCGACGCGGTCGTGCCGGTGGAGCTCACGACGCCCCTGGACGCGGGCGGGAGTCCGCTCGGGCCGCGCGGGCGGGACGCGACCGGCCCGCTGCCGCCGGCCTGTGCCGTCCATGCCGCCGTCGACGCCGGGAGCTCGATCCGTCGACGCGGCGAGGACATCCGCGAGGGAAGCGAGGTGCTCGCGGCGGGGACGCCGATGACCCCCGCCGCGATTGCCCTCGCGGCGGGCGCGGGCGCCGACGCGGTGGCCGTCCACCGGCGCCCGCGGGTCGCCGTCCTGGCCACCGGCGACGAGGTCCGCGCCCCGGGCGAGCCCCTCGGACCGGCCGGCATCCCGGACGCCAACGGACCCGGGCTCCGCGCGCTCGCCAGCGCCGCCGGAGCGAGGGTCGTCGACCTCGGGATCGCCCGCGACGACCTCGACGACGTGCTCACCCGGCTCCGCCACGGGATCGACCGGGCCGACGCGGTGATCGTGGCCGGCGGCGTGTCGGTCGGTCCATATGACGTCGTCAAGCGCGCGTTCGAGACCGTCGGCCGGGTCGACCTGTGGCGGGTCGCGGTCCAGCCGGGGAAGCCGTTCGCGTTCGGCGTCGCCGACGACGGCCCGGTGCTCTTCGGGCTGCCCGGTAACCCGGTCAGTGGGTTCGTCACGTTCGAGCTGTTCGTCCGGCCGGCGATCCGTCGTCTCGCCGGCCACCCGCGGCTGCTTCGCGACGGCGACATCGGCGTCCTGCTCGATCCGGTGGCGAAGGCGCCGGGCCGGCGCGCCTATCTCCGGGTGGTCGCCGAGCGCGACGATGCCGGCCGCCCGGTCCGCGACGCCGGGGGTCGCGTCCGGGTCAGGCTCGCCGGCGGCCAGGGCAGCCACGTCCTCTCGGCGCTCGCCGCCGCCGACGCGCTGGCCGTCGTCCCCGAGACCGTCGACACGCTTCCGGCCGGTGCCGCGGTCGACCTCGTCTGGCTCGATCGACCGTGAGCCGGCCGTGAGCGTCCCGCCACGGCCCGATCGCCCCGGCGACGCCGGGCGCCTGCGTCGCCCGACCAGCCCGAGCATGCCGAGCGACCAGCGGACCTGGACGCGCCCGCAATCTCCCGGAGGCCGCCGATGGACCGCAAGCCCGCACCGCGCGCCGAGCGGCGCCGCCTGACCCACGTCGACCGGACCGGTCGCCCGCGCATGGTCGACGTCAGCGCCAAGCCGCCGACCGCGCGCCGGGCCGTCGCCGAGGCGTTCGTCGCCTGCTCGGCCGAGACGCTCAGCCTGATCGTCGACGGCGCGACGACGAAGGGCGACGTGCTCACCGTCGCCGAGCTGGCCGGGGTCATGGCCGGCAAGCGGACGAGCGAGCTCATCCCGCTCTGCCACCCGATTGCCCTGACCGACCTCCTCGTCCAGGTCGTCCCGGACCGCGCCGCCGGCGGGCTGCGGATCCGCTCGGAGGCCGCCACGGTCGGCTCCGACCGGGGTCGAGATGGAGGCCCTGACGGCCGCGTCCGTGGCCGCGCTCACCGTCTACGATATGGTCAAGGGAGTCGAGCGCGGGGTCGAGATCCGGTCGGTCCGGCTCGTCTCCAAGAGCGGTGGCAAGAGCGGCGAGTGGGTCCGACCGGCGGAGCGCGGATCGGGAGCCGCGGCCGGCGCCGGTCCGCGTCCGGGTGACCGGACGGCCGGTCGGATCCGCGGACGGAGGAAGGGCGGCGGGTGAGCGAAGCTGGGGAGCGCCCGGGTGACGGGCGCCGGGCGCTGGTCGTCACGGTCAGCGACGGGGTGGTCGCCGGCGACCCGCGACGACGAGTCCGGCGAGCGGCTCGCGACGCGACTGGCGGAGCTCGGCTTCGCGATCGACCGCGCCCGGGTCCCCGACGAGGGCTGGCAGATCGAGCAGGCGCTCGTCGAGGGCGCGGCTGGACACGCCCTCATCGTCACGACCGGCGGGACGGGCCTGACCCCACGCGACGTGACGCCCGCAGGCGACGGCCGCGGTCGTCGACTACGAGGTCCCCGGCCTGGCCGAGGTCATCCGCGCCGAGGGTCGCCGGTCGACCCCGATGGCCGCCCTGTCGCGCGGCGTCGTCGGCGTCCGGTCGGGCTCGCTCGTGGTCAACGTGCCCGGGCAGCCCGCGCGGGGCGCTCGAGTCGCTCGAGGCGATCGTGCCGGTCCTCGGCCACGCCCTCGAGACGCTCGCGGGGCCGTTCGACCACGTCGCCGCGACCGCGGCCGGAGATCGCCCGGACCTGCCGGCCGGCGGGGGACGCGGCTAGTGTTCGAGACGTTCGCGGAGGTTCCCGCCTACCCGCTCGTCTTCCCGCTGTTCTGGGGCGCGGTCGTCGTCTTCGGGCTGGTCATGGCCCGCCACCTGCGGATCTTCGCCGCCGTCCGGGCCGACGGCCCGAGCCCGCTCGCCGACGTCCCGCGCCGGACGGCGGGAGCTCGTCCGATACGCCCTCCTCCAGGCGAAGATGTTCAAGGACCGCCGGGCCGGCGCTCATGCACCTCGGGATCTTCTGGGGCTTCGTCCTCCTGACGATCGGCACGGCCAACATCGTCACCGGCGGGCTCGTCCAGGCGATCATCTCGTGGCCGCTCGACGGGGTCCTCTGGACGGCGGTCGTCGGCGATGCAGAACGCCGTCGCCGTGATCGTCGCTCGTGGCGGTCGGCTACGCGTTCTTCCGGCGGCTCGTGACCAGGCCGGCCCGGCTCACCCTCAGCCGCTCGGCGCTCGTGATCCTGGCGATGATCGGCGGGGTCGTCGCGACCGAGCTCCTCGCCCAGGCGTTCGAGGCGGCCAGCTACGGCGACATCCCGGGGGCGTTCGTGGCGAATGCGCTGGCCGTGCCGCTCCAGGCGCTCGGGACGAGCGTCGACCGAGGCCGCCTTCGCCGTCCTGTGGTGGGCGCACATCGCGCTCGTGGCGGCGTTCCTCGTCTACCTCCCGTTCAGCAAGCACCTCCACATCGTCACGAGCTTCTTCAACGTCTACTTCCGCAAGCTCGCCCCGCGCGGCGAGCTGCCGGCGATGGACCTCGAGGACGAGACCGCGACGTTCGGGCTGCGGACGCTCCAGGACCTCGGCTGGAAGGACCTCCTCGACGGCTTCACCTGCACCGAGTGCGGGCGCTGCCAGGCCGCCTGCCCGGCGAACGCGACCGGGAAGCCGCTCAACCCCAAGGCGCTTCATCATGGGCATCCGCGAGATGGCGGTCGAGGCCGAGCACGGGATCGACCTCATCCCGAACTCGCCGCTCGTGCCGCGAGGCGTACGGGCTGGTCGACACCGCGCCCGACGCCGAGCCGGCTGGCCGACCCGATCGTCGACGCCGCGATCCCGTACGACGCGGTCTGGGACTGCGTGACCTGCGGCGCCTGCGTCGAGGCCTGCCCGGTCCTCATCGAGCACGTCGACAAGATCGTCGGGCTGCGCCGCAACCTCGTCCTCGAGGATTCGCGCTTCCCCGGCGAGCTGACCGCCGCGTTCACGAACATGGAGCGCGCCGGCAACCCGTGGGGCCAGCCGAAGGCCACCCGGACCGACTGGACGAAGGGGCTCCCGTTCGAGGTCCCGACGGTCGCCGAGCTCGCGGCCGCCGACCGGCTCGGCGAGGTCGACGTCCTCTACTGGGTCGGCTGCGCGGCCGCGTTCGACGAGCGCAACCGGCGGGTCGCCCGGGCGTTCGCGACCTGCCTCGACGCGGCCGGCGTCCGGTTCGCGATCCTCGGCCAGGAGGAGTCGTGCACCGGCGACCCGGCCCGCCGGATGGGCAACGACTACGTCTGGCAGATGCTCGCGGCGGCCAACATCGAGACGCTCGACCGGTACGCGCTCAGGAGCATCGTCACCGCCTGCCCGCACTGCTTCAACTCGATCGGCAACGAGTACGGCCAGCTCGGCGGGCGGTACGAGGTCGTCCACCACTCGGTGTTCCTGCGCCGGCTCCTGGCCGAGGGGCGGCTGCGCACGATCGACGCCGACGGAAGCGATCCAGCGGCCGCCCGGACGGTCACCTTCCACGACTCGTGCTACATGGCCCGCTACAACGACGTCGTCGCCCAGCCGCGCGACGTCCTGGCCGCGGTGCCCGGGGCTCGAGCTGCGTCGAGATGGAGCGCAACGGCAAGAACGGCGTTCTGCTGCGGGGCCGGCGGCGGCCGGATGTGGATGGAGGAGACCCGCGGCACGCGGATCAACGCGGAGCGGACCCGCCAGGCCCTCGCGACCGGAGCCGGGACGGTCGCCACGGACTGCCCGTTCTGCATGACGATGATGCGCGACGGACTCGCCTCGGCCGAGGGCAACGCGGCCGGCGTCGTCAGCGCCGTCGACATCGCCGAGCTGCTCGCCGAGACGGTCGACCCGACCCGCTCGGGCGGGCGCCAGCTGCCCGGTGCTCCAGTGACCCCGACCACGCCGGCCGCGGCCTACCGCCTGACCGACGAGCAGCGCGAGCTCCGTGACGCGGTCCGCGAGATCGCCCGCGAGCGGGTCGCCCCGCGGGCCGCCGAGATCGACCGGACGGCCGAGTTCCCGTGGGACCTCAAGGAGCTCCTGGCGAGCCAGGACATCCTCGGGCTGCCCTACCCGGCCGAGTACGGTGGTCTCGGCGCGGACCTGCTCACGACCTGCCTCGCGATCGAGGAGCTGAGCGAGGCCTGCGCCACGACCGGCCTGATCCTCGCCGTCCACGAGCTCGCGGCGCTGCCGATCCTGCTGGCCGGCAGCGACGAGCAGAAGGCCCGCTGGCTGCCCGACCTGGCCGCGGGCGCAAGCTCATCGCCTTCGCCCTGACCGAGGCCGGCGCCGGCTCGGATGCCGGCGGCGATCGCGACGCGCGCCGTCCGCGACGGCGACGACTACGTGCATCGACGGCACGAAGCGGTTCATCAGCCAGGGCAGCGTCGCCGACCTCGTCACCGTCTTCGCCGTGACCGATCCCGACGGGCAAGCGGCACCGGAACCTGTCCTGCTTCGTCGTCGAGACGAGGCACGCCCGGCTTCGGCGTCGGCCGCGCTCGAGCACAAGATGGGGATCCGCGGCTCGCCCACCGCGGAGCTCCTGTTCGACGGCGGTCCGGGTCCCGGCGGCCAACCGGATCGGCGCGGAGGGGGAGGGGTTCGCCTCGCGATGCGGACGTTCGAGCGGTCGCGCCCCGGGATCGCCGCCCAGGCCGTCGGGATCGCCCAGGGGGCGCTCGACGTGGCGGCCCGCTACGCAACGGAGCGCGGTCCAGTTCGGCAAGCCGATCGGCGAGCACCAGATGGTCCAGGCGCTGCTGGCCGACATGGACGCCTCGACCGAGGCGGCGCGGGCAGCTCCTCTACACGGCCTGCGCGGCGATCGACGCCGGCGACGGCGGACGCCGGACGCTGGGCGGCGGTCTGTAAACTGGTCGCCGGCGACACCGCGATGCGGGTCACCACCGACGCGGTCCAGGTCCTCGGCGGCTACGGCTATCTCGACGAGTTCCCGGTCGAGCGGATGATGCGCGACGCGAAGATCACCCAGCTCTACGAGGGGACCCAGCAGATCCAGCGCCTGGTCGTCGCCCGGTCGCTGCTCGCCGCCCGGCGCTGATCCGGCCAGCAGGAGGTCGCCCAGGAGTGCGGATCGTCGTCCTGGTCAAGCCCGTGCCGGATCCCGACGGCCGCCGGCGAGCGGCTCGGGCCGGACGGTCGGCTCGACCGGGCCGCCGTCGCCCGCGGTCGTCAACGGCAACGACGAGTACGCCCTCGAGGCGGCGCTCAAGCTCGTCGAGGCCCACGGCGGCGAGGTCACCCTCCTGTCGATGGCCCCGTCGAACGCGCCCGAGACGATGCGCAAGGCGCTGGCGATGGGCGCGGCGCGGGGCGTCCTCGTGACCGACCCGGTCCTGGCCGGCTCGTGCACCGTGTCGACGGCACGGGTCCTCGCGGCCGCGCTCGGCGGCCTCGAGTTCGACCTGGCTCTCGCCGGGGTCGACACGTCCGACGGGGGCGCCGGGGTCGTCCCGGCCGGCGGTGGCCACGCTGACCGGCCTGCCGTACCTGTCGTACGCCGCCCGCATCGAGCCCGACCAGGCCGCCGGCCGGGTCCGCGTCCGGCGCCTGAGCCCGATCGGCTACGACGTCCTCGAGGCGGCCGATGCCGGCTCTCGTCTCGTGCACGCAGGCGCTCGGCGAGCCGCGCTACCCGTCGCTCAAGGGGATCATGGCCGCCCGGTCCAAGGAGATCGCCGTCCGCTCGCTGGCGGACCTCGGGATCGACCCCGCGACGGTCGGCGGCGCGGTCGCCACGCACGCGGGTCCTGCGGTCCGAGGCGCCGCCGGCCCGCGGGGCCACGCGGGTCGTGCGCGAGCCCGCGCCGGCGGCCGCGGCCCAGGTCGTCGACTTCCTCGCCGAGCGGAGGCTCATCTGATGGCCGGATCCTGGTCGTCGGCGAGGTCGGCGCGGACGGCGCCCTGGCCCGGATCAGCGCCGAGGTCGCGACGCTCGCCCGGACGCTTGCCGATGCCGGCGGCCACCGGGCCCGCGGGCTGGTCGTCGCGGCCGACCCGGACGCGGCCGCGGCCGAGCTCGCGCGCGTACCTGCCCGAGGTCGAGGCCGTCGCCGTGCCCGAGCTCGCGGAGCAGGCTGGCCCCGCAGCGCGTCGCGGTCGAGGCCGTCCGCCTCGCGGCCGACACGGACTACGTCCTGACGGGCGCGTCGCCGGACGGGCGGGACGTCGCCGGGATCCTGTCCGCCCGCCTCGGCTGGGGCGTCCTCGCGAACGCGACCGGGGTGACGTGGGGCGACGACGGGCCGATCGTCGAGATGAGCGTCTTCGGCGGCCGGCTCGTCACCTGGTCGGCGCTTCACCGCGGGGCACGGGGATCGTGACCGTCCGGCCGAACGCGGCGACGGCCGAGCCCGCCGCCGGCGCCGGGCGCGTGACTCGGGCGGCCGGTCGCGACGCGGACCCCGACCCGGCTGCCCGTGGTCGTCCTCGACCGGGTCGGCGAGGCGACCGGCGCCGCGCCGATCGAGGAGGCCCGGGTCATCGTCGCCGGCGGGCGCGGCGTCGGCGGCGCCGGACGGCTTCCGCGGTCGTCGAGGAGCTCGCCGACGCGCTCGGCGGTGCGGTCGGGGCGACCCGTGCGGCGGTCGACGCCGGCTGGATCCCGTACGCCCAGCAGATCGGCCAGACCGGCAAGATCGTCAAGCCGGCGCTGTACGTCGCGCTCGGGATCTCCGGGGCGATCCAGCACAAGGTCGGGATGCAGACGGCCGAGACGATCGTCGCCGTCAACCGCGACCCGGACGCGCCGATCGCCGAGTTCGCCGACCTGCTCGTCGTCGGCGACCTGTTCGAGGTCGTCCCGGCGCTCGTCGCCGCCCTTCGCGCGCGCACGGCCTGAACGGGAGGCCGACGACCGGTGGCGTCGATCCTGGCCCTGGTCATCCCGCTCGTCGCGTTCGTCGTCCTCGCGGCGGTGTTCATCGTCCTGTTCCGGCGGGCGTCCCGGTCGCTCGCCCGGACCCGGGACGAGGAGCGCTTCCGGCGGGCGGTCGAGGACCTCGCGGCCCGCATCGACGAGTCGCTCGGCGGCGTCATCGAGCGGATCGACGCGGTCCGCCGCCACCAGGTCGCGCGCGACGGTCATCGCCGCCGAACCTGGCCGCCGCGCGCGAGGCGGTCGACCGCTACACGGAGGAGGCGACGGCGCTCCACGGCCCGGCCGACACGGAGGAGGTCCGGGCGAGCCTGCTCGCCGAGCTGGAGCGGGCGGCGCGCGCCCTGGCGATGGTCGAGCACGGCTGCGGGCTGCTGGCGGTCGGTCTCGGGCCGTCACCGCGAGCTCGAGGCGCAGACCGCGATCAAGCGCGGCTACCTCAACGCGCTCCACGCCCGCGAGGCGATCGCCCGGCACGCCGCCGAGCTCGCCGCCGGCCGGCCGGCGGACCAGCGCCGGTGGCTGTCGGGTCGCTCGCCCTGAGGACGCGGATCGGGTCGCTGGACACCGTATCTAGTGGTACTATCGGAGCACACCACTAGCGGTAGTGGTGTGTCGGCCCGGACGGCGGGCCAACCGGAGCAGGAGGGCGGATGCGCTGTCCGCAGTGCGGCGAACGCGAGACCCGCGTCGTCGACTCGCGCGACCTCGACGATTCGGCGACGATCCGGCGCCGGCGCGAGTGCGCGGCGTGCGCCACGCGGTTCACGACCTACGAGCGGATCGAGGCCGCCCGGCTCGTCGTCGTCAAGCGCGACGGGACGCCGCCAGGAGTTCGACCGCGACAAGCTCGCCGCCGGCCTGCGCAAGGCGCTGACCCGGCGCCCGGTCGCCGACGGCGCCGCCGAGACGGCGGCCGACGCGATCGAGGCCGAGCTGCGGTCCGCCGGCGCCAGCGAGGTCCCGTCCTCGCGGATCGGCGCGCTGGCGATGGAGAAGCTGCGCGGGCATCGACCAGATCGCCTACATCCGGTTCGCCAGCGTCTACCAGAGCTTCGAGGACCTCGAGGACCTCAAGCGCGAGGTCGACACGCTGTTCGACGAGCGCGCGCCGAAGCGGGACGCGCGCGCGATGAGCGTCCTCTCCGACCGCGACATCCGGGCCGCGATCGAGGCCGGCGAGTCCGGATCGACCCGTACGACCCGGCCGACCTCCAGCCGTCGTCGGTCGACCTCCACCTCGACCGCAGCTTCCGGGTCTTCCGCAACAACCGCTACCCGTACATCGACGTCCGCGCGCCGCAGCCGGACCTGACCGAGCTCCTCCGGATCGAGGACGACGAGCCGTTCGTCCTCCACCCGGGCGAGTTCGTGCTCGGCCAGACGCTCGAGTGGGTCGAGCTGCCCGAACGACCTCGTCGCCCGGCTCGAAGGGAAGTCGAGTCTTGGGGCGGCTCGGGCTGCTCATCCACTCGACCGCGGGCTACGTCGACCCGGGCTGGAAGGGCAACCTGACCCTCGAGCTGTCGCAACGTGGCGAACCTGCCGATCGCGCTCTACTTCGGGATGCGGATCGGCCAGATCAGCTTCTTCCGGATGTCGAGCCCGGTCGAGCGGCCGTACGGCTCGCCCGAGCTCGGCTCGAAGTACCAGGGCCAGTCCGAGCCGACCGCGTCGGCGTTCCACCGCGACTTCGCCGGCCGCGCCGCGAGGAGCCGACCCGGTCCTGAGCGGACCGCGCCGAGCGCCGAGCCGTGAGCCTCAACGACGCCGTCGACTGGTCGACGAGCCTCGGCGGCGGGACGTCGCGTCGCGCTCGTCCAGGCGGGCACGTTCCGGACCGACGCCGGGCGCGCTCTTCGGGCCCGTGCCGCGGCTCCTCTGGGAGCGCCTCGTCGAGCGACGAGCTCGACCGACGACCACCGGCTGCTCCAGGCGCTCAACTGCCTGCTCGTCGAGACGCCGGCCGGGCGGGTCCTGGTCGAGACCGGGATCGGCGAGCGGATCGGACGAGAAGACCGCGCGCGATGCGCGGGCTACGCCGGCGACGCCGATCCTGCCGGCGCTGCGAGCGGCCGGGCTTCGACCCGGCGACGGTCGACGTCGTGGCGATGAGCCACCTCCACTTCGACCACGCCGGCGGGCTGCTCGACGCCGACGGGGCGCGGGCCTTCCCGCGGGCGACGGATCGTCGCCCAGCGGGCCGAGTGGGAGATCGCCCTCGGCGACAACCCGCGGCTCGTCGCGTCGCTACGACCAGCCCGAGCTGCGGCTCGTCCGCGACTGGGGCGCCGAGGGCTGGGCCGACGGCGAGCGCGAGGTCCTGCCCGGGCGTCTCGGTCGTGCCGACCGGCGGCCACTCGGCCGGCCACCAGGCGATCGTCGTCCGGGGCGGCGGAGCGGGCGGCCGGACGCTGGCCTTCTTCGGCGACCTGCGCATGCGGCCGTGGAGCGCCAACCCGCGCTGGGTGACCGCGTTCGACGACTTCCCGCTCGACTCGGTCGCTCGTCAAGGGCGAGCTGTTCGCGCCGGGCCGCCGACGAGGGCTGGATCGTCGTCCTGTCGCACGAGCGGCACCGCCCGGTCGGCCGGCTCGTCGCCGACCGGGACCGCTACGCCTTCGAGGCCGGGTAGCCGGCGCGGCCCGGGCCTGGCGCTAGGGTCCGGCTGAACCGCCCGGCGCCGGAGAGGCCGCGGGCGAGACGGAAGGCGACGGTGGACCCGGCGACGCCGCAGGCAGGATCGCCTCGACCTCGGCGGCGGCCTGGTCAGCGGTCAGCGGGCCGGCGATCACCTTCCGGATCCGGCCCGTCGGGATCGATGAACACGTGGGTCGGCAGGCCGTAGCCCCGGTACAGGCGCAAGACGTCGGCCGACAGGTCGGCGGCGATCGTGTAGTCGAGCCCGTACTTCGCGGCGTAGGCCGCGACGTCGGCCGGGTTCGTCTCCTGGACGCTGATCCCGATGAGCGCGAGACCGCGGTCGCGGTAGGCGTCGTAGGTGTCGCGCAGGACGGGCGTCTCGGCCTGGCATGGTGGACACCAGCTCGCCCAGAAGTTGAGCCAGACGCCCTTGCCCGCGCAGGTCGGCCAGGCGGACGGGCCGACCGTCGACGTCGGTCAGCGCCCAGGCCGTGCCGTCGGCCCGCGTCCCGGCCAGCTCGGGGGCGAGGCTGCCGGGCTCGAGCCCGGTCGTCGGCGACGACAGGAGGTAGGCGGTCGGGCGAGGGTCGCCTGGGCCGGCGCTCGCCCACCGTGCCGAGCGACCGCGTCGCGGCGACGAGGACGACCGCGGCGACGGCCACGATCCCAAGGAGCGCCGCGAGCTGGCGGCCGCTGAACGGGCCGACGAGCCCGTGGCGCTCGGGCCGGTGCTGGAACGTGGCGCTCGCAGCCGGGCCGCCAGCCGGCTCGTCCCGCCCTGGGCTCGGCCGCGGCGGGCCGGAGCGGTTCCGGCGTCTCGGGTGGCGTCGCTCCGGGTCGTCGAGCGCCATCAGACGGCGGTCAGGAACTGGAAGTAGCGGGGCATCCAGGCGAGGAGGTCGAAGAGCATCGCGACCCCGATCGCCGCCACGAGCAGGCCGCCGATGACCGACATGGCGTGGGCGTGCCGCTGGAGCGGTCGGAGGATGACCGGCGCGCGGTCGTACAGGAGGCCGATCGCCAGGAACGGGATCCCCAGCCCGAGCGTGTAGCCGACGAGCAGGATGGCCCCCTGGCGCGGTCGATCCGGACGTCGCGGCCAGGGTGAGAATGCCGCCGAGGATCGTGCCGATGCATGGCGTCCAGCCGATCGCGAAGATCGTCCCGAGCCCGAACGACGCGACGAGCCCGGTTCCGTCGCCCACGAGCCGCCCGCCGATCCGGTCGGCGAAGCTCGGCGAGCGCCGGGTCGGGTCCTGGAGGACCGTCCCGCCGGTCGCCCCGGCGACGGCCGTGCGTGGCGCCGAGGTCGAGCGGCCGCCATGTCCGCTCGAGCCGGCCGATCGTGAGGAACCCCGCCAGGTTGAGGCCCATCACGATGAGGATGACCCCGCCGACCTGGCGGAGGACCGGCAGCCACTGGCCGAGTGCCCCTCCGGCATAGGTCGCGGTGATCCCGAGCAGCGTGAACACCGTCCCGAACCCGAGGACGTAGGCGCCGGCGTGGCGGACGGCGATCCAGCGTGACGGCGGCTTCCCGCCCGGGGTCGCCGCGACCGCCACGGCGGTGAGCTGGCCGAGGTAGGCGGGGACGAGCGGCAGGACGCACGGCGAGAGGAAGCTGATCAGACCGGCCGCGATCGCCACGAGGAACGTGAGGTCGGTCCCGAGGGTCATCGGTCGAGGACCTCGGCGAGGAGCCGCTCGATGCGGGCCGGGCTCGTCGCGAGCGTCAGTCGTCGGTCGCCCAGCTCGACGACCGGGATCTCGGCGAGGAACGCCCGCTCGAGCTCGGGGTCGGTCTCGATGTCACGCTCGACGAGCGTCGGGGCCGGTCGGCCCTCGGCGGCACGGCGCGCGAGCAGGGCGTCGAGGGACCCCCGCGCCTCGTCGCACAGGGTGCAGCCCGGGCGCGTGTAGAGGACGACCTGGGTCGGCGGGTCGCCGACGGCCCCGATCGGGCTGGCGTGGTCCATACGCCGCGGATTGTAGTCGAGGGCCCTCGCCGGACCCTTTCGGAGACCCCAGGATCGACCTAGCGCGGGGCGGCGTCGAGGCGGTACACGTTGCCGTCCTGGGCGGTCACGTAGACGGCCCCGCTCTCGCCCTCGCCGAACGACGTGATCCCAAGGCCCGTGGCGGCCATCTCGGTCGGGGTCTGGGGTGTCGGCCCGGCCGCGACGATCGACCAGATCGTGCCCGAGCAGACGTCCGAGAAGAGATACGCGCCCTGGAGCAGGGTCTGCGGCCCGCGGTAGACGTAGCCGCCGATGATCGCGCAGCCCATCCCGTGGTCGTAGACGGCGACGGGCAGCTGGAGGCCGGTCGTGTCGCAACCCGACGACGGGTTGTAGCAGGCGTCGCCCTCCATGACGTGCCAGCCGTAGTTGGCCGCCCGCCCGCCGGTCCCGCTCAGGGTCGCGTGGTCGACCTCCTCCCAGTTGTCCTGGCCGACGTCGCCGATCCAGGTGTCGCCGGTCAGCCGGTCGAACGACAAGCGCCACGGGTTGCGCAGGCCGCGCGACCAGATCTCGTGCTTGGCGGTCTTGCTCTTGGCGTACGGGTTGTTCGACGGGATCCGGTAGGCGAGGTTGCTCGAGGTCCCGTTGACGTCGATCCGGAGGATCTTGCCGAGGCGCGACGCCAGGTTCTGCGAGTTGTTCGGCGTGTCGCCGCCGCCACCGCCGTCGCCGACCGAGATGTACAGGTAGCCGTTCTTCTTGCCGAAGGCGAGCGTCCCGCCGTTGTGGTTCGTGTTCGCCCGGTGGCCGATCCGGAGCAGCCGCCGGAAGGACGTCGGCGACGCCTTGTTCGGGTTCGTCGCGCTCGCCTTGTACTCGGCCACGATGACGTCGCCGGTGGCCTTCTCCGTGAACAGGACGTAGAACTTGCGGTTGTGCTCGTAGCTCGGGTGGAAGGCGAGGGCCAGGAGGCCCTGCTCGCCGCTGAACTCGACCTTCGAGCGCATGTCGAGGAAGGTCGACAAGCCGTGGCCTGCGCGCCAGACCTTGATCACCCCGCGCTGCTCGACGACGAACAGGCGCTTCGAGCCGTCGGCGGCGTTCGTGAGCTGGACCGGCCCGTCGAGCCCGGTCATGAACGGGGTCAGCGAGATGCTGACGTTGGAGTAGTCGGCGGGCACGACGCCGAGCGTGGCTCCCGGCAGCCCCACGATCAGCGCCAGGGCCAGCGCCGGCGCCGTGAGGAAGGTTGCCAGGGTGCGCCGCCGGGAGCGTTCGGTCGTCGTCATCGCGCGCTGTCTCCTCATCCGGAAGGGCGTAGATGACACCACGTCCCGACCCCGCTGGTCGATAGCCTGTTCGGGGCGCGGTACCATGCCCATCGGCGCCCCTGTAGCTCAGCGGATAGAGCGAGGCCGTCCTAAGGCCTGCGTCGGGGGTTCGATTCCCTCCAGGGGCACCAAGAACGACACCTGCCGCCGGGACAGGCGCCTCAGCCCGGCTCTCCGGCGGCCGGAACGGCGGCAGACGCCGGGATCAGCGCGGGGCGCGATGAGGGCGCGGGAATTCCGAGCGGCACGCCCACAAGTTCGCCAATACTGGATCACGTGAACGCACCGGCAGAGTTCGCCCACTGGCTGAGCCGCCACGACCACACCGACAAGTGGCGGGCGCGCTCGTCATGGACGGCGTGGCCGTCCCGCATTCGGATAACGGGACAGCGCGATGTCTGGCTGATCGCAGGACTGCTCGGCCTCGCGGTGCTCGCCTTCGGAATCCGGTTCGCGGGGCTGGCCCTCCACGGAGGGCTCGACAGCCGAATCGGCCTGGACGATGGGACCTACTTCGCGGGCGCCATCTCGCTCGTCAACGGCCGCATGCCGTACCGGGACTTCAACATCCTCCACCCGCCCGGCGTGCTGTATGTGCTGGCGCCATTCGCGCAGATCGGGACCCTGACCACCGAGATGACCGGGCTTGTGCTCGCGCGCGTCGCGTTCATGGCCCTCGGCGCGGTGAACACCGCCCTCGTCGGCCTGGTCGGCGCCCGAGTCACTCGGACGACCGGACTGGCCGCCGCCGCGCTGTACGCGGTGTGGGTCCTGCCGATGGCCGGGGAGCGCAGCACGCTCCTGATCGCTCCGCAGGTGACGCCCATGCTCGTGGCGCTGCTCGCGCTTACCGCGCGGTCCGCCGCGGAGCTGACGACCCGGCGGGTCGCGGTCGCCGGAGTCGCGATCGGGATCACGGGCGTCGTGCAGATCTGGGCCGCGATTCCTGCGACCGTGATCCTCGTCTGGCTAATCCTCCGGACGCGATCGCGCCGCCGCGATGCCGTGCGCGTGGGGGCGACCTACGTGCTCAGTGGCGCCGCTACCGCGGCGCTCCTGCTGAGCCCGATGCTCCTGGCGGCCGGACCGCGCATGATCCAGATGATCATCTTCGCCCAGGCGACGCGCATCCATGCGTTGACCTCCGTTCCCGTCTCACGGCTGCGGGCGCTCGAGGGGATGGAGGCAGGACCGCTCCAGGTTCCCTTCGCCGTCGTCCTGCTGCTCGCCGTCGCCGGTCCAGGCCTCGTCCTCTTCGTGGCCTGGAGGGTGCCGGCGGTCCGCTTGTGGGCTGCGATCGCCGCGTCCCAGATCGCCGTCTACATGGCCATGCCGATTTTCCTCACCCACTACCGTGGCTGGCCGGCGCCGCTGATGGCCCTGTGTCTCGGGGCTGTGGTCGCCTATGGGCTCGAGCGATTGCCGGCGCACCGGCGAGCCAT
Source organism: uncultured Chloroflexia bacterium (assembly GCA_963708065.1). Lineage (GTDB taxonomy): Bacteria > Chloroflexota > Limnocylindria > Limnocylindrales > CSP1-4 > Chersky-267. Next base: position 253,527 of record CAVPRZ010000004.1, on the reverse strand, counting down.
CGGCGTCGCCGCATACGCAGTGGTCCTCGCGCTGCTCGCCACGACCAGCCTCACCCGGGGGGGCGGAAGCCGACTGGCTCTGGATGCCGACATGCCCGAACTGTCGGCGGCGCGATGCGTGATCGCGGACGATGGCTACGTGGCCATCTACACGCACACCCTCGTGCGATCCCTCCAGAACGGCTGCCCTGTCTTGCCCAACCCGCGCAGCATCTCGCGGGTGTTCAACGCGGCCAGCAACGGCCCGACGCTCGGCAAGACCAACCAAGATCAATACCAGCAGTTCAGCATCGACTACTACAGCTCGGGCGATATTGTGCTACTGAGCCAGCTCCGGCTCGACGAACTCACGGATGCCACCATGGCCGCCCTCCGCGCCGAATTCCCTTACCAGACCTGGATCGGCAAGACCCTCGAGCTGCGACGAGAGGCGCCTTAGGCCAAAGGCGCCCAACCTCAGGCCCCCGGGAGGCAGTTCGTCCGGGTTCGGCCCCTGGTACCCGGCCGTCGTGCCGGCTCGGCCAGCCGGATCGGGCGTGCCAGTGCCGGGTCAGCAGACCCTGATCATGTTCTGGCCCTGAGCGCAGCGCAGCCGGAACAAGGGAGGAGAGGGCGGGCCCTACCCGACCTCGAGATACCGAGTCGAGGACGCTGCGTTGCTGCAAGGTGCTCGAGGCCCTCCAGGGGCACCAGATGACGCGGCCGTCCGGCGGTCCTGCTCGGCCGGGTCCGGATGTTCGCTCGTGCCGATCGTGCTCACGAGCTGGCGGGCGACAACCCGCGGATGCAGGTACCTCCCACCCAGCAACCCCCGTGGTGCGGGACGAGGCCGAGAGCTCGGATTCGAGCCGGAACGGGCCGAATCGGCCCCAGGCATCGCTCCGCTTGCTGGGTGGGCCTGCTTTGGGTCGATCCGGTCGCCCCGGACCACACGGGTTGCTGAATGGGATGCCGGCCGCCCCGACGACCCTCGGACGCGGCGTCGCCCCGGACCTCCCGGGTTGCTGAAGGGCGTGTTCGACGGGTGGGAAGCCTCCGTCTAGACCCTGCGCTCCTGCCGTGTCAGCCGCCCACCTCGAACGGAGCCGGTGCGGGCGTGATCGACGGCCGCGAGACCCACAGGCAGACGATGCCGTACGTGCCGGGCGTGAAGTCGGCGGCGCCGCTGACGCTGCCCGGGCCGCTCATTGACGGATCCGTTAGCACGTCCACGAAATCGGGTGGCGAAAGGTCGGCCGGCTGGGGGCCCTTGGAGGCAATGAAGTCGAGGAGCTGCTGCCACGTCGCTCCGGGATGGAGCCGGATCACGGCCAGCGCCGTGTCTCCGGCCACGGTGCTGTTGAAGTCGACCACGTAGGAGCCTCGGGCAACCGCACCTGTGGGCGTCCCTCCGCAGGTCGAGCCATCGAACGTCGCGTGGAGCGTGCCCGCCAACGTGAACGGGTCGGCCCTTGGCTCGCCCCGCCGGAGACCCTCCAGGAAGCGCGACTCGAACTGGGCCGCGTCGGGCGTCACCGCGTAGCTGACCGCGGAGCCGGCGGCGTCCTGGACCAGGCTGCCGCTCGTTGCACCTTCGGTGACCGCTCTCAGCCTGGCCTCGGCCGACGTCGCCGCGGAGGGATCCGTCAGGAGCACCGTCGCGAGCTGGTCCCAGAAGAAGTTGCCGGCCAGGAGGGACCCGCTGCGGGCGAGGAGCTCGTAGGCGATGTCGGCTCCGGCGGCCTTGTGATCCCTGCCCAGCTCGTCGAGGAAGGCCGGGGTGAGGGGCAGCTTGCCGGTCGCGTCGAGCGGCACGAGCGTGATGGGGATGCCCGACCGCAGGACGATGTCGTCGGCCTTCGGGTCGATCCAGAGGTTCCACTCGGCCGCCGTCGCCGCCGGATCGCCGCCCTCCGCAGCGACGTTCCCGGGCACGCTGATCGCGCCACCCGACACATGGACGCCGGCGATCTTCGCGGCGAGGGAGGGCTCAGCCGCCAACGCCTGCCCGAGATCGGTCAGCGGGCCGAGGGTCAGGACGGTCACCGGCGTGGTGGCGGACCGGATGGTCTCGGAGATGACGTCGACAGCGGGGCGCGAGCTGACCGGGACGGTCTTCAGCGCCAGCCCATAACCCGCGTCGGTGGCCGACCGCCAGGCCTCGGGGAACGCTCGACTGCCCTCCATCGGAGCCGTGCTGCCCGTGGCGAGCGGGATCTCGCCGGCGCCGAGTGCTCCCATGAGGTCGCTCGCGACCTGGGCGCCGTTGCTGGCGTGCGCGAGTCCGGTCCCCGAGATGACGACCGCCCGGACCGAGACGGTCGGGTCGCGCAGGAGGTACAGCAGCGCCATGACGTCGTCCGCGCCCATGTCGGTGTCGACGATCACCGGCGTCCGGCCGGCCGCGCTTGCGGGTGTACCGGTGGAGCCCGCGCTGCTGCAGGCGACGGCGAGAGCCGCGACTGCCAGCCCCACCAACACTCGGCCAGCCGAGCCGCTCCGGCGCATGTCGTTTCCTCCCGGGACGCTCGAACAGGCCGGGACGCTCGTACAGGTCGGGACGCCAGCGGCCGGCGCGGAGGCCGGTGCCGAGCATGGACCGACGCCGTCCGTCCGGTGACGCCCGGCGAGTATGGTCCCGGGCCTCGGCGGCCCACGAGAGGCAAACGGCCCCCTCGGCCGGTTCCAGGGCGCACCCGACCGGGCCGCCGCCGACCCGACCGGTGCGGTCGGGTCGTTCCCGCTAGCCTTCGACGGGTGACCGGCCCCAATCCCGACCCGATCCGCGAGCTCGCCCGGCTTCGAGCCGCGGCGCGCGCGGCACGGGACTGGCCCGAGGCCGACCGGCTCCGGGCCGAGATCGAGGCGGCGGGCTGGCGGGTCGTCGATCACGGGACGCGGTTCGAGCTGCGGCCGGCGGCCACGCCAGACGTGGTCGACGCGACGGGCCGGGTCCGATATGGGAGCAGCGCGTCGGTGCCGTCGTTGCTGGCCGAGCCGAACGGAGCACCGGCGACCGTCATCCTCCGGGCGACGGACGATCCCGTCGGCCTGGCCCATGCCCTCGGTGGCCTCCATCGGCATGCGCCGGCTGGCACCCAGGTCGTGGTCGTCGCGGACGGGCCCGATGCGGAGACGACGGAAACACTCAAGGCGGCCGACGGTCCGACGGCGGAGCCGATCGGCGGCGCGCCGCCGGAGGTGGTCTGGACGGCCGACCGGCTCGGTCCGGCGGCCGCGGCAAATGTGGGCCTCCGGCGGGCCGTCGGCGCAGTGGTCGTGCTGCTCGATCCTGGCGTCGAGCCGACCGGCGAGGCCCTGACCCCGCTCGTCCGGGCGCTCGACAACTCGAGCGTCGCCGTCGTCGGTCCGTGGGGATCGGTGAGCGCCGACTTCCGCCACTGGGAGGAGGCCCCGCCGGGCGACGTCGACGCGATCGACATCGAGGCCCTGGCCTTCCGTCGCGCCGACGCCCTCGCCAGGGGGCCGCTCGACGAGCGGCTCCGAACCGAGCGCTACCTGGGCACGTGGTGGAGCCTCGCCCTGCGCGACGAGGGCGAGGGCGCGGTGCCCCGCCGGGCGGTACGAGTCGCGGATCTGCCGCTCGTCCGTGCGTCCCGCTCGGGCGACGAGGTCGTGGACGCGGCCACCGACGAGAGCGCCGTCGACCCAGCCACCCGTCAGCGGGCGCGGCTCGAGCGGCGCGACGCCTACCGGCTCGTCGACCGGTTCGGCCGGCGCCACGACCTCCTCGTCGCGGACAAGTCCCGTCAACGGCCCGCGGAGGCATGAGCGGATACACTCCGGCCATGCGCCGTTCGGGGGGCCGACCTCACCGCCGCTCCTCGGTCGGGCGCCTCCCGACCTTCGCCGCCGCGATCGCGCTTGCCGCGATCGGCTTGCTCGGCGGAGGCGCCGTCGGCGGTCATCCGGACGTCGTCACGGCGGCCGGCGACGAAGTCTCGATCCTCACCGGCGAGGCGACCCAGCTCGATCCGGCGCTCCAGGGCGACATCGCCAGCGCGCGTGTCGGGGCGCAGCTGTTCGAGAGCCTGACCGCGATCGACCCGAGCCTGACGGTGCGGCCTGCCCTTGCCGCGTCGTGGGACATGCTCGACGGTGGCCGCCGGATCGTCTTCCACCTAAGGCCCGGGCAGACGTTCTCCGACGGGTCGCCGTTGACCGGCGCGGATGTCGTCCGGAGCTGGCTCCGGGTCATCGACCCGAAGCGACCGTCCCCGCTCGCGTCGCTCATGGCCGACGTGGAAGGCGCCAACGCCTACCTGCGCGGGCAGTCGACCGATCCGTCGACCGTCGGGCTGACGGCGAGCGGCTCCGACGTCGAGGTCCGCCTGACCCGGCCCGCGACCGACTTTCCGGCGATCGTGTCAAGCCCGACGTTCGCGGTCGTCCCGCCCGGCATCGGCTCCGGATCAGCCGCCTTGTCGGCGGGCAGCGGGTTCGTCGGGAGCGGGGCCTACGTCCTCTCGAAGGCCACTGCGGACGAGCTCACGCTGACGGCCAACGAGCACTACTGGGCCGGCGCGCCGGCGATCCGGACGGTCCACCTGCTGACCACGCTCAACGGCAAGAGCCCGGTCCAGGCGTTCGAGGACGGTGACCTCGACTACACCCCGATCGGCGACTCCGACGCGAACTGGATCCGCTACGACTCGACGCTCGGGCCGGCGCTCCGGAACGTGCCGTCGGCGTCGCTGACCTACTACGGCTTCGACACGAGCCGCCCGCCGTTCGACGACGTCCACGTCCGCCAGGCGTTCGCCTGGGCCGTCGACTGGAAGCGGATCGTCGAGCTCGCCTCGGGCGGATCGGCGATCCCGGCCACGAGCATGGTCCCGCCGGGCATCCCGGGCCGGAGCGACAAGGACTTCAGCCCGAAGCACGATCCGGAAGCTGCCCGGGCGGCGCTCGCGGCGGCCGGTTACCCCGGCGGCGCCGGCTTCCCGGAGGTGACCCTCGTGTCGAGCGGCTCGCCGTACGACGAGGCGATCGTCGCCGAGCTCAAGCGCGAGCTCGGGATCGACGTCCGCTTCGAGGGGATGGAGTCCAGTCCGTACTTCGACCGGCTCGGTTCCGACCCGCCGGCCTTCTGGGTCCTCGGCTGGGTGGCCGACTACCCCGGCCCGAACGACTTCCTCGGGCTCCTCCTCTCGACCGGCAGCTCCAACGACTACGGCAAGGTGGAGCTCGCCCGAGTTCGACGCGGCGATCGCGGCGGCCGGTGCGGCGACGGACCCGGGCGCGGCCAGGTCGGCCTACGACACCGCCGAGACGATCGTCCAGAACGACGTCCCCGTGGTGCCGGTCTCGTACGAAGCCGGCTACGCCCTCGCCCGGGACGGGCTGCTCGGCGCAACCGAGAGCGGGCTCGGCATCCTTCGCCTCGCCGGACTGGCCTGGGCGAAGTGACAAGCGTGCGGGGGCTCGATCGGCCGATCCGGCTGGCCGCCGCGCTCGCCGTCGTCGCCGGCCTGCTCGGGCTCGGCGCAGCCGCGCCTGTCGCCGCCGCCGACGGCGGGACGTTCGGGACGCCGACCGCGAGCGCGACCTACGGGACGGGGGTCACGTTCGAGCAGCCGTTCACGCCGGCCGGCGCGATCAAGCGGGTCGAGATCCTCGTCACGACGCCGGGCGCGATCGGTCCGCTGGCGGTCGAGGTGACGGCGCCGTCCTGCTGCGCGGCCGACGACGCTCAGCTACACGCTCGCCGAGACGGACGGGCACCTCGTCCCGAACACCCGGTTCACCGCCCGCTGGCGGGTCACGGCGCAGCGACGGGACGCGCGACGCTCGGGCCGGAGGCGTCGATCCTGTACGCGGACACCCGGTTCGACTGGAAGACGGTCTCCGGGCCGGTCGTCCGGGTCCACTGGTACGAGGGAACGACCGACTTCGGGAAGCGTGCCCTCGCGATCGGCGAGAAGGGGATCGACAACGCCGCGAAGCTCCTCGGGGTGACCGAGACCGAGCCCGGTCGACTTCTACATCTACGCCGACCAGGACGCGTTCTACAACGCGCTCGGTCCGGGAACCCGGGAGAACGTCGGTGGCGAGGCCCACGCCGACATCCGGACGATGTTCGCCCTCATCACGCCCGGACGAGATCGACGCGTCGTGGGTCAGCACGGTCGTGCCCCACGAGCTGACCCACCTCGTGTTCGACACGGCGGTCAAGAACCCGTACCACTTCCCGCCGCGCTGGCTCAACGAGGGGCTGGCCGTCTACCTCTCCGAGGGCTACACGGACGCCTGGCGGGCGGCGGTCACGAACGCCGTCCGGGCCGACGGGATCATCCCGCTCGACGGCCTCGCCGGCCAGTTCCCGACGACGCGCGACCAGTTCTTCCTCGCCTACGGCGAGAGCGTCTCGGCCGTCGACTACCTCGTCCGCAAGTACGGCTAGCCGATGCCCTCGTCAAGCTCGTCCGCTCGTACGCCGGCGGGGTGACCGACGACGAGGCGTTCCAGACGGGGATCGGCCAGGACGTCGCTGCGTTCCAGGCCGGCTGGCTGGCGGATCTCGGAACGAAGGCGCCGACGGCGGTCGGCCCGCAGCCGGCCCCGGCCGGGCCTGTGCCCGCGGGCTGGTCTGGCCAGCCCGGCGCTCCGGCTGCGTCACCCGGCGCGCCGCCGGCCGCGCCCGGCGGACGATCGCGCCCGCAACGGCCCCGTCCGACACGGTCGACTTCCTGACGACCGACGACCCGTCCGTCGTCATCGGAGCCCTGGTCACCGCGGTCGTCATCGTCGTCGTCGCCGTGGCCCTCTGGCGACGGCGTCGCCCGACCCGAGCTCGGCTCGTGAACGCGACCCGCCGGCTCCCGTCGATCGCCAGCTGGCAGATCACCCTGGGCGTCGCCCTGCTCGCGCTCGGCTTCCTCATCGCGGCCCAGCTCCGGACCGAGGGCCCGCGGATCCAGTACGCCAGCAACGAGCGGGTCCCGCTCGTGGAGACCGCCCACGACCTCCAGGACCGCCAGGACGCCCTCAAGCAACAGCTGCTCGAGCTGCGAGCGCAGATCCAGACCGTCGAGTCGCAGGGACAGGGGAGCGCCGCGCTCGTCCGGGACCTCGACGAACGGCTCCGCCTGGCGCGGGTGGCGCGCCGGCCTGACCGCCCTCGAGGGACCGGGCGTCGTGCTCCAGCTCGACGATTCCTCGAGCACCGTCCCGACTGGCCAGAACCCGACCGACTTCCGGGTCTCGGCGCGCGACATCCGGACCGTGGTCGAGGAGCTCTGGCTGGCCGGGGCCGAGGCCGTGGCGGTCAACGGCGAGCGGATCACCGCCACGACCGCGATCATCGACATCGGCGGCTCGGTCCTCGTCAACGCCGCCTACCTCGCCCCGCCCTACCAGATCTCGGCGATCGGGCCGCCCGACCTGTTCGACCAGGTGAACGGCTCGCCGACGTTCCGCGACTTCGTCCGGACGCGGGTCGAGGCGTTCGGGCTCCAGGTCGGCTTCGCCGAGCCCAAGGACGTCACGATCCCGGCCTATGCCGGAACGATCAACCTGCGCTACGCCCGACCGGCCGGGACCCCGGCGCCGGGCGCGAGCCCGGGCTCGTAGGCGGCCCGATGCGCAAGCCGCGGAACCAGCTCTCGATCGCCCTGGTCATGGGGGTCCTCGGGTTCCTGGTCATCGTCCAGCTCCAGTCCCAGTCGGCCGCGGCCGGGCTCGAGGCCCTCTCGGCCCAGGAGCTCACCCAGCTCGTGGCCAACCTCAACACGCGCAACGAGCAGCTCCGGGTCGAGGTCGCCACGACCCAGCGCGAGCTGGCCGATCTCCAGGGCGCCAAGGCCCGCGGCGAATCGTCGGTCGACCAGCTCCGGCTCGACCTGACCCGGGTCCGGGCCTGGTCCGGCCTCGACGCGGTGACGGGCTTCGGGATCCGGGTCACCGTGTCCGGGGCGATCTCGGGGACGGGTGTCCAGGACCTGCTCAACGAGCTCCACAACGCCGGCGCCGAGGCGCTCGCGGTGGCCGACGTCCGGGTCGTGGCCGGCACGGTCGTCGACGGGGACGCCGGCGCGTTGTCGGTCGAGAACACCCCGCTCGGCGACACGTTCGAGATCAGCGCGCTCGGCAACCCGGCCACGCTGACCGGGTCGCTCACCCGCGCCGGCGGGATCGTCGCCCAGCTCGCGGCGACCTACCCGGACGCCGAGGTGACGGTCATGCCGGTCGACGTCGTCGAGATTCCGGCGACGACCCGGGACCTCGTCCCGGCGCATGGCACTCCGCGGCTCTGATACCCTCCCGGCCGATGACCACCGACCAACCGGGGAACCGCGCGCGACGGCTCTCCACGAGTCGTCGTGGCTGACCGGGCCCCGGTCGCCTTCCGGCTCGGGGACGTCGTCCGGCTGCGGCGCGCCCATCCATGCGGCGGCTCGAGCTGGCTGATCGACCGGCTCGGGGCCGACCTCGGGCTGCGCTGCACGACGTGCGGCCGTCACGTGCTCGTGCCGCGCTCGCGGGTCGAGGGTCGCCTGGCCGGCTTCGAGACTCGGGGCGACGAGGCGCTCAGCGCCGCGGTCACGCCGGTCGCCCGCGACGCCCGTCGATGACCGAGAGCGGCACGGAGAACCGGGTCGAGGTCGCGGCCGTCCCGCCGACGGTCGTGCTCCCGCCCGAGGAGGGGCGAATCGTCGGACCGGACGACGATACCCAGCCGGTCGACGCCGGCGGCACGGCCGCCGTCCTGCGGAACCGCAACTTCCTGTTGCTGTGGCTCGCCCAGGTGGCGACGCAGATCGGCGGCAACATGGTCGTCTATGGGCTGACGGTCCTCGTCTTCTCGTCGACCCACTCGGACTCGATGGTGGCCCTCCTGCTGCTGACCTTCCTCGCCCCGGCCGTCTTCTTCTCGGCTGTCGCGGGCGTCTACGTCGACCGGCTCGACCGGCGGCTCATCCTGATCGTCACGAACCTGCTCCGGGCGATCTTCTTCGGCCTCGTCTACCTGGCCGGCGGGAACGTCGCCGCGATCTTCGTCCTCAACATCGCGATCTCGACCGTGACCACGTTCTTCGCTCCGGCCGAGGCGGCGATGATCCCGGAGCTCGTCCCGCGCCGCCAGCTGCTCGCCGCGAACGGGCTGTTCACCTTCACCCAGAACGTGGCGTTCGCCCTCGGGTTCGCCCTGCTCGGTCCGCTCGTGGTCAAGCTGGCCGGGCCGGAGGTCGCTGGTCCTCACGGTCGCCTTCCTGTACCTCGTGGCGATGGGCTTCGTGATCACGTTGCCGTCGGTGCTGCCTGCGACGGCCGGCCTGTCTGCGGGCGAGGCCGTCCACGGCACGGAGCGGGCGGTCGCCTCGGTCGTGGGCGAGCTGCGCGAGGGTCTTGACTACATCCGGGCCCATCGGAGCATCACCTGGTCGCTGATCTACCTCGGGGTCACCGCGTCGCTGATCGGCGTCCTGGGCGTCCTCGGACCGCACTTCGCCACGGAGACACTCGGGCTGACCGAGTCGGACTTCGTCGTGGTGGTCCTGCCGCTCGGGATCGGGGTCGTGACCGGGATCCTGCTGCTCAACAGCTACGGCCGCTACTTCCCGCGCCGGCGGCTCATGGAGGGCGGCCTGGTCGCTCTCGGGCTCCTGCTCACGGCGCTGGCTGCGGCCGGGCCGATCGCCCGCTTCCTGCAGCGCGCCGAGGCGGCCACGCCGCTCGACCTGTCCGGCCTCGTGTCACTGCTGGCCGTCGTCCTCGGGATCGCCTTCCTGGCCGGGATCGCCTACGCGCTGGTCGCGATCCCGGCCCAGACCGGCCTCCAGGAGGAGCTCCCGGAGGAGGTCCGGGGGCGCGTCTTCGGCGTCCTCAACATGCTCGTCTCGGTCGCCAGCTTCCTGCCGATCATCATCGTCGCCCCGATCTCGGACCACGTCGGAACCACGGTCGTGATCGTGTTCGTCGGCGCGGCTGTGACGCTGGTCGGGGTCGTCTCGGTCGCGACCCGGCCCCCATCGCCGGCGACGGCCGACGCGGGTGTCTGAGCGGCCCACGCGGGTGTCTGAGCGGACGCCGCCGGCCTGGCGCGCGGTGAGCCTGGCGATCCTCGCCGGCGGGTTCGCCGTCGGGCTGGGAGCCGCGGGCGGCGGACGTGCCCGGGGCCTCGTCGGCGTCGCGGCGCTGCTCGCCGGGGGCTACGTCCTCCCGCTCGCGGTCGCCGGACGCCATCCGCCGATCGCGCCCGCAGCGCCGCCGCTCGACCCGGGGACGCGCCCGCCGACGTTCACGGTGCTCGTCGCGGCGCGCGACGAGGCGAACGTCCTGCCGGCACTCGTCGTGCGACGTCGCGGCCCAGGATCACCGGGCGCCGGACGGAACACCGTGGTTCGAGCTGCTCGTCGTCGACGATCGGTCGATCGACGGCTCGGCCGACGCCGTGCGCGCCGCCGCCGAGGCCGCCGGGATCGGGGCCGTCACCCGGATCGTGCGTCGCGAGGGGGACGGCCTGCCCGACGGCAAGGGGGCGGCGTTGAGCGCCGCCCAGCCGGACGCCTGCCGCGGTGACGTCGTGGTCGTCCTCGACGCCGACGCGCGGATCGAGCCCGCCTTCCTCGGACGCCTGGCGGCGTACGTGCGGGCGGGGGCCGGGGCGGTGACGGCTCGGCGCCGGATGCTCGATGCCGGTTCCGGCTGGCTCGCCGGGGCACAGGCCGACGAGCAGACGCTCGACGGCGAGATCCAGCGCGGCCGCTGGTCGCTCGGGGGCTGCTCGGAGTTCCGAGGCAACGGGATCGTCGTCCGACGCGACCTGCTCGCGTCGGTGGGGGGCTGGCGCCCCGAGGCGCTGACCGAGGACCTCGACCTGTCGAGCCGGCTTGCGGCCGCCCACGGGACGACCGTCGCCTGGGCGATCGACGCCGAGGTCTGGGAGGAGCCCGTCCGTAGCCTCGACGGCCTGTGGCTGCAGCGGCTGCGCTGGGCGGAAGGCGGCCTGCGCCGGGTCCTCGAGCATGGGCCGGCGGTCCTGACGAGCCCGGCGCTCGGCCGCTACGCCCGGCTCGACTTCGCCGCCTATGCCGGCCAGCTCGCCATCCCGCCGGTCATCCTCGGGACGCTGGCCGGGGCGGTCGTCCGGGGCCGATGGGCGCCCGCGGCGATCATCGTCGGGACGTACCTTGCGGCAGGCGGCTCGCTGGCCTGGGATGCGCTCCGCTGGGAGACCGGACCGGAGGGGCAGGCGCTCGAACCGGCCGAACGGCTCCGACGCTCGGTCCGGGTCGGGCTGTTCAGCGCGGTCTGGCTCGCCGCGATCCCGGCCGCGCTGCTGCGCCTGGCGACCCGTCGTGGCCGGGTGGGGTACGCCAAGATGGCCCACGTCGGAGGCGGGCGAGGGGAGTGGGTCGGCTGAGGCGTGTCGCGGTCGTGTTCACCGGGGGCACGATCAGCATGCTCGTCGACCCCGTTGCCGGCGGCGCGGTCCCGGCGCTCGACGGCGCCGCGATCCTCGCCCGCACGCCGGGTCTCGACCGGCTCGCCGACCTCGTGCCGATCGACCGGGGCCGCAAGCCCGCCTCGCACTGGACGTTCCCCGAGCTGCTCGCGACGGCATTGGCGATCCGCGACCTCCAGGCAGACCCGGCGATCGACGGAGTCGTCCTCGTCCAGGGGACCGACACGCTCGACGAGTCGAGCTTCCTGTTCGACCTCGTCCTCGACTCGCCGAAACCGGTCGTCGTCACCGGCGCGATGCGGAACGCCTCGCAGGACGGCTACGACGGCCCGGCCAACCTGCGCGACGCCGTGGCCGCCGCGGCGTCGGATGCGCTCGTCGGCGCGGGGGTCGTGGTCGTCCTGGCCGGCACGATCGAGCCGGCCGACGACGTCACGAAGACGCACGCGACGGCGCTCGACACATTCCGCAGCCTCAACACTGGACGGCTCGGAAGGGTCGGCGACGGGAGCGTCGTCCTGGAGCGGCCGCGCGGGGCGCGTCGCCCGATCGTGGCCGTCGAGCGGCTGGCCGAGCCGATCCACGTCGTGACCGCGACGATCGCGATGGATCCCTTGATCCTCGACGCGGCCGTCGACCTCCAGCCGGCCGGGATCGTCGTGGCCGCGACCGGCTCGGGCAACACCTCGCCGGGTCTGCTCGCGGCGGGCGAGCGGGCGATCGCCGCCGGGATCCCGGTCGTCCTCACGACCCGGACGGCGGCCGGCGGGGCGCATCCCGGCTACGCGTTCCCCGGTGGCGGCGGCACGTGGGTCCGGGCGGGGGCGATGCTCGCCGGGACGCTCGGCGCGCCGAAGGCCCGGATCGCGCTCGCCGCCGGGCTCGGGGCCGGACTGACGGGCGAAGCGCTGGCTCGCTTCCTGGCAGGTCCCGCGGCCGCGTCCGTGGTCGCCGAGTGACCGCCGCCGAGCGCATCGTCGTGGGCCGGATCGCGACCCTCTCCGGCCGGTCGGGCTTCGGCTGGGTCGAAGCGATCGCGATCTTCGACGGGCGGGTCGTCGCGGCCGGGTCGGTCGCAGCGGTGGAGGGCGCCACCGGGCCGCGGACGGAGCGGCTGGTCCTGGCCCCGGACGAGGTGGCGATCCCCGGGCTCACGGACGCGCACCTCCACCTTGCCGAGGCGGCGATCTCCGCCCGCGCCGTCAACCTCGAGACCGCCGCGACCCTGGAGGCAGGCCTGCGGAACGTCGGCGAGGCACACGCCGCGCTGGCGGATCCGGCGGCCTGGCTGCTCGGCCACGGGTGGTACCTCGACCGCTGGGGACGCTGGCCGACCGCCGACGATCTCGAGGCGGTCGCCCCGGGCCGCCGGATCGCGCTCTGGGCCCACGACCACCACTCGCTCCTCGTGAGCCATGCCGCGCTCGCCGAAGCGGGTCTTGGAGCCGGGTCGCCCGATCCGGAGGGCGGCGCGATCCGACGCGGGCCGGACGGCGCGCCGAGCGGGGTGCTCCACGAGGCGGCGGCGCGGCTCGTGGCCGGGCTCGTGCCGGCGGCGACGGCCGACGACCTGGTCGAGGCGATCCCGCCCCTGGCGCGCGAGCTCGTCGCGCTCGGCGTGGTCGCCGTCCACGACCCCGGCGGGCTCGTGCCGGACCCGACGCTCGGCGGCGCGTTCGCGGCCTACGCCCGGCTCGCCGAGCGCGGGGAGCTGCCGGTCCGGGTCCACGCGTCGCTCCGCCACGAAGCGCTCCCGATCGCGGCCGAGCGCGGTCACGTCAGCGGATCGGTCCTCGGGTCGAACCCCGACGGTCGGGCACGCGTGGGCTGGCAGAAGCTGTTCGCCGACGGCTCGCTCGGATCGCGCACGGCGGCGATGCTCGAGCCGTTCACCTTCGAGCCCGACCGGCCGCTCCCTGCCGGGCCTGGAGCGGGGGATCTTCGTGACCGAGCCCGCCGACCTGATCGAGCAGGTGGCGCAAGCGGCCCGGGCGGGGGTCGTGACCCAGATCCACGCGATCGGCGATGCGGCGCTCCGAGCCGCCCTCGACGCGCTCGCCCCGTACGTCGGGCTCGGCCCGCTGGCGCCGCGGGTCGAGCACGTCCAGCTCGTCGACCCGGCCGACCTGCCGCGCTTCGCCCGGCTCGGCGTGACCGCCTCCGTCCAGCCAGTCCACCTGCGCGGGGATGCGGCCGCGGCCCGTCTCCTGTGGGGCGCCCGCGCCGAACGGTCGGGCTATCCGTGGCGGTCGCTCGCCAACTCGGGGGCGTTGCTCGCGTTCGGCACCGACGCGCCGGTCGAGCCGATCGATCCGTGGCCGGGCCTCGCGATGGCCGTCACCCGGGCGGATGCCGGGTGGCCGGCCGGAACGCCGCCGTTTGGCCCGGCCGAGGCGCTCAGCCTCGATCGGGCGATCCGGGCGGCGTGCCTCGACGCGCCGCTGTCGGCCGGCGAGCGGGATCGTGGCCGGCTCGTGGTCGGTCAGCGCGCCGACCTCGTCGTGATCCCCGCCGCGGCCCTCGACGAGCCGGTCGAGCCGGGCGGGCCGCTCGAGACCGCCCGGCCGCGCCGGGTCTTTCTGGACGGCCGGCCGGTCTTCGAGGGCTGACTCGGGGTCAGCCGGACCCGCGGCCCGGCTTCGACCTGCGGCCCGGTCGCTGCCGGGTCGCGGAGGGTGTCGCGCCGAGTGCGGCGTCGCGCTGGCGGCGCGCCTCGTAGAGGAGGACGGCAGCGGCCGCCGACACGTTGAGGCTGTCGGCAGAGCCGAGCATCGGGAGGCGCACGGCACGAACATCCGGACTGTCCCAGGTGCCGGTCAGGCCGTGGGCCTCGCTGCCGAGGACGATCGCCACCGGTCCGGCGAGGTCGGCCGCGGTGTGGACCGTCGCCCCGTCGACCCGGGCGACGACGAGCCCGATCCCGCGTGCTCGCAGCCAGGCCATGACCTCGCTCGTCGTGGCGACGGCGACCGGCAGCGTGAACACGGTCCCGAGGCTGGCCCGGATCGCGTTCGGGTTGAAGAGGTCGGTCCGCGGGTCGGCCGCGATGAGGGCATCGGCGCCGGCGCCGTCCGCGCTGCGCAGGATCGCCCCGAGGTTGCCCGGCTTCTCGACCCCCTCGACGACGACGACGAGGGGGACGACCGGAACCTCGAGCCGGTCGAGACCCAGCTCGGGTCGCCGGGCGACGGCCACGACACCCTCGGACCGATTGCCGAAGGCGACCCGGGCGAGTGCCGCCTCGCCGACCTCGACCACCCGTGGATCCCCGGGCCCGAGCCGCGCCATGAGCTCGACACAGGCGGTCGAGCGACAGCGTTCCGGCGCGACGAACAGGGTCTCGACGGCGACCCCGGCCTCGAGCGCCCGGAGGATCTCGCGCGCTCCGTCGATCAGGATCCGACCCGTGCGATCGCGGTCACGCCGGTCGCGGAGCCCCGCCGCGGCCTTGATCCGCGGATTGGACGGGCTCGCAATCCGCTCGGAGGGCACCGTCACGTCGACCACCGGACGACCGCCCCGAGATCGAGGGTCCGGCCCGTGGCGGCGACGAGGCCGAGCTCGCCGGCCTCCAGCACGCCGTCGCGGGGAGTGTGCCCCTCCGCCACCAGGGCGGTCTCGAGCATCTCGGCCAGCCGGTCCGGCCCGAACCCGGGGGTGTGTGCCGTGAGGACGACGAACGCCCGCTCCCGGACCAGGATCGCCGCGCACGCCTCGAGCAGCTCCGCGAGGCCCGTCTCGAGCTGCCACGGCCGGCCCGCAGGTCCGTGACCGAAGCTCGGCGGGTCGAGGACGATGCCGGCATAGCGCCGCTCCCGACGCCCCTCGCGGCGGGCGAACGCAAGCGCGTCGTCGACGATCCAGCGGATCGGGGCCCCGGCCAGGTCGCTCAGTCCGGCGTTCCGGCGCGCCCAGGCCACGGCGGCTCGACCGGCGTCGACGTGGACGACCCGGGCACCCGACCGGGCGGCGGCCAATGTGCTGCCGCCGGTATAGGCGAACAGGTTGAGGACCTCGGGCCTGTCGTCGACGGCGATCACCGACGGTTCCGCATCCCCGCCGACGGCCGCGACGGGACGACCCACCTCGGCAGGGGCCCCGACCCGGTCCGCGATCCAGCGCCAGTTCGGGACCTGCTCGGGGAAGCAGCCGACCTGGCCCGACGGCGCGAGCCGGAGCTCGAACGTCAGGCCGGCCACGACGACCGTCCAGGGCGCGTCCGCACCGGGGACGACCACGATCCAGCGGCCCGCTCCGTCCGCGGCCGGCTCGAAGCGGGCGTCGGCCGTGGCCCAGGCAGCCGGGTCGCGGGGCGGGAAGCCGCCCTCGGACTGGGCCGGCCGGTCGAGGATGCGAGCACCGAACCGCTCGAGCCGGCGCAGGTCGCCGACGTCGAGCAGGGCGTAGGCGTCCCGCTCGGCGCCCGTCATCGCGCCGTGACCCGGGCCGGCGCCGTCGCTGTCGTCCACCCGGCCATCTTGCCCGAACCGGCGTCCCTCGATCGGGGCCGGGAACCGGCGCGCCCGGATCCGCGTATCGCCTCACATCCGCCGGCGCATGGGTCCGGCGGCGAGAGGAGCACCAGACCGATGTACCTGTTCGATCGCCCCAGCGGCTGGCTCCGCGGGCTCGCCCTCGGCACGGCCACGGTCGCGCTCGTTGCGGCCTGCAGCAGCGCCGGGGCAAGCCCGACCACCGCGCCCACGACCGCACCGACCACGGCGCCCACCACGGCGGCCAGCAGCGCGCCGTCAGGGGCGCCGAGCGCCACCGAGGGGGCATCTGCCGCCGCCGAGACCTACGAGGTGAAGGTGGCATCGGGCGCGCTCGGCAAGTTCCTCGTCGGCGAGGACGGCAAGACCCTGTACGTCTTCAAGAAGGACAGCCCCGGCGTGAGCGCGTGCAGCGGCGACTGCGCCTCGAACTGGCCGCCGTTCGTCGTCACCGCCAGCGACACGCTCAAGGCGGGCGACGGCGTGACCGGCAAGCTGGCCACGTTCAAGCGCGACGACGGCACCATGCAGGTGACCTACAACGACGCCCCGCTGTACTACTTCGCGGCCGACAAGGCCGCGGGCGACACCGCCGGCCAGGGCATCGGCGGCAACTGGTTCGTTCAGGCGCCTTGAGCGTCGCGGGTTATTCGGGGGCGTCGGCACGCGCGTCGACGCTCCCGAAGGACCCTGAAGATGACCTCCCGGGCGCGACCCGGCTACGATCTCCTCGATGACCGAGGCCGGGCCGCCACTCCCACTGGACGCTCTCCAGCCCGCGCCGCTCCCGGCTGACCCGTTCCCCCACGAGCGGTTTGGCGCGATGCTGCGCCGCCTGCCCGCCTACCTGCGGCTCGCCTGGCGCCTTGGCCGGGACCCGCTCCTGAGCAGGGCGCGACGGGTGGCGATCCTCGCGGCCGCCGGCTACCTCGCGTCGCCGATCGACCTCGTGCCCGGGGTCATCCCGGTGCTCGGCCAGCTGGACGACCTCGCGGTGGCCATCGCGGCCCTGCGGCTCGCGCTCGACGGCCTGCACCCGGAACGCCGCCGGATACACCTTGAGGCCGTCGGCCTCGTGGAGGCCGATCTCGCCGACGACCTGCGCACGATCGGGGCGACGACGGCCTGGATCGCCCGCGCGGCCGCCCGGCTGACGGCCCGTGTCGTAGTCGAGGGCGGCCAGGCCGTGGCGACCGGGGTTGCCTTCGCAGCCCGCTCGACACGGACGGCGGCCGGGCGTCTTGCCGATGCCGCCCGACCGCGCGTTCGCGATGCCGGGACCTCGGCCCGCACGCGAGCGACGGGCACGTTCGGCGCCGTCGCCAGGACCGCCCGCAGGATCCGTCCAGCCGGAGGCTGAACCGCGGCGAACCGCGGCGTCCTCTCCCGCGCCCACCGCGTCCAGCGGTTGGACCTTGCGGTATCATCTCCCGGCGGCGTGACGGAACCGCGCCGCACGGGCGGCTAGCTCAGTTGGTTAGAGCACTTGCTTGACATGCAAGAGGTCACTGGTTCGAGCCCAGTGTCGCCCACCAGATCGAACGCGTCGAGCGGGACGCGCCCACCGGATCCGACGGTCCCCAGAGAGCCGCGGCAACGCTGAGAGCCGCGACGACCATCCCCGGCGGGCACCACCCGCGAGTGGCCGGTGAACCGGTCCGGGATCCGCCCGTTAGCGCGGTCCGAGCGTGCGACGTCCGCGATCCCCCCGGATCCGGTGGCGTGAAGGCGGGTGGAACCGCGGGAGCCGAGCCTCTCGTCCTGTCGACGGACGAGAGGCTTTGTGGTTCCTGGGAGGCGGACGAATGAGCGACGACGAGCGGCACAAGGCGGACGACGACTTCGTCGCGCCCGAGCGAGGCTCGGCCGACGAGCTCCTCGACGCCGGCGCCCACAGCGATCTCGACGCGATGCGCCACTCGGCGGCCCACGTCATGGCCGAGGCGGTCATGGACCTGTTCCCCGGCACGAAGCTGGGGATCGGACCGGCGATCGAGGACGGCTTCTACTACGACTTCGACCTGTCGCGGGCGCTCACCCCGGAGGACCTGGCCGCGATCGAGGCGCGGATGGCCGAGAGCGTCGCCGCGGACCATCCGTTCGTCCGCCACGAGCTCCCACCGGCCCAGGGCCGGGCGTTCTTCGTCGAGCGCGGCCAGCCGTACAAGGTCGAGATCCTCGACGACCTCGCGGCGCGATCGGCGGCCGCCGGCGAGCTGATGCCGCCGACTTCGACCTACGAGCACGGCCCGTTCGTCGACCTGTGCAAGGGGCCGCACGTCGCGAGCACGGGCCGGGTCGGGCCGTTCAAGCTGCTCAGCGTCGCCGGCGCGTACTGGCGCGGCGACGAGAAGCGGCCGATGCTTCAGCGGATCTACGGCACCGTCTGGGCGACCCAGGCCGAGCTCGACGCCTACCTCTGGCGACGCGAGGAGGCGAAGAAGCGGGACCACCGCCGGCTCGGCGTCCAGCTCGACCTGTACAGCTTCCACGACGTGTCGCCCGGGTCGGCCTTCTGGCATCCCAAGGGCCAGCGGATCTGGCGCACGCTCGAGACCGCGATGCGCGAGCTCCAGGAGCAGGGTGGCTACGAGGAGGTGTCGACGCCGATCCTGGTCAACCACCGGGTCTGGGAGCAGTCCGGGCACTGGGACCACTACCGCGACAACATGTTCATCCTCGACATCGAGGGGCAGGCCTACTCGCTCAAGCCGATGAACTGCCCCGAGAGCACCTACATCTACCGGGCCCGAACCCGCTCCTATCGCGACCTGCCGCTGCGCTACGCCGAGTACGGCCGGCTCCATCGCAACGAGCGGAGCGGCGTCCTCCACGGCCTCACCCGCGTCCGCCAGTTCATCCAGGACGACGCCCACGTCTACGTCCGGCCCGACCAGCTCGCCGACGAGATGCGCCGGCTCATCGAGATGGTCAAGTGTCGTACGGCTGGTTCGGGCTCGAGCCGCACTATGTCTTCGCGACGAAGCCCGACGGGGCGATCGGCGACCCGGCGCTCTGGGAGCGGGCCGAGGCGCTCATCCAGTCCGCGCTCGACGATTCTGGTGTCCGCTACACCGTCAAGCCCAAGGACGGGACGTTCTACGCGCCCAAGATCGACATCTACACCGACGACGCGCTCGGGCGCGAGTGGCAGATGGCGACCATCCAGGCAGACCTGACGATGCTCCCCGAGCGGTTCGACCTGACCTACATCGACGAGCACGGCCAGCCCCAGCGGCCAATCGCGATCCACCGGGCGATCTACGGCTCGATCGAGCGCTTCATCGGCGTCCTGATCGAGCACTTCGGCGGCGCGCTGCCGCTCTGGATCTCGCCGGTCCAGGCGGTCCTCATCCCGATCGCCGATCGCCACCTGCCGCCGGCCGAGGAGCTCGCCGTGCTCCTCCGTGGGCGCGGGCTGCGGGTCGAGGTCGACGATTCCGACAACCGGATGCAGAACAAGATCCGGCTGGCCCAGGAGCAGAAGATCCCGTACATGCTCATCCTCGGCGACCGCGAGGTGGAGGCCCGGACCGCGACCGTGCGGAGGCGAGACGCCGCAAAGGACGAGGCGCAGCGGACGGAACCGTGGGCCGAGCTCGCGGACCGGCTCGCCGCGGAGGTCGCCGCACGGTCGTTCTGAGCCCCGGCAGGCCCGGTCGGGGGCGCGATTGCCGCTCTCAGAACCCCTGTGCTATCCTCCCGGCTTGCGACCTCGCCCGGGCCGCGGCTTGCGCCCGTGCGAGCGTCCAGCCGTGACCGAGCACGTTACGAAGGGGTCGACCATCAGCCGAGACCTGCGCGTCAACCAGATGATCCGGATCCCACAGGTCCGGGTCGTGGATGAAGAGGGAGCTCAGTTGGGCGTCATGGCGACGCCGCAGGCTCTCGCGATGGCGCAGGAACGGGGCCTCGACCTCGTCGAGGTGGCACCGATGGCGTCGCCACCGGTGGTCAAGTTCCTCGACTTCGGGCAGTACAAGTACGAGCTCACGAAGCGGGAGAAGGAGGCCAAGCGGAAGCAGCGCTCGGTGACCTTCAAGGAGGTCCGCCTCAAGCCGAAGATCGGCACGGGCGACTTCGACACGAAGGTCCGTCGGGCGATCCAGTTCCTCGAGGAGGGGGACCGGATCAAGGTCGCGGTCCAGTTCCGGGGTCGTGAGCTGACCCACCCGGAGATCGGCCGAGCCCTCCTGGCGCGGTTCTCCGAGCAGATCAAGGATCATGGCGTCGTCGAGCGGGCTCCGCTCCTCGAAGGCAAGTCGATGCACATCACGGTGGCCTCGGTCCACAAGCCGAAGGTCATCGAGCACCCGACGAAGCACGGCCATGCAACCGAAGAGCAGGCGAGCGACGAGGCTCCGGCCGCCGCGCCGGCATCGGCGGTCGAGGCTACGGCCCCGGCGGTCGACGCTCCGGCGGCAGCAATAGATGCTCCGGCGGAGGCTCCGGCCCCGGCGGTCGACGGTCCGGCGGCGACAGCAGCTCCCGCCGTCAGCCCGGCCACGGCACCGGCGGCCAAGCCGGCGGCGGCCAAGCCGGCAGCGGCCAAGCCCGCGGCGGCCAAGACGACCGCGGTGGCCACGGAACCAGCCGCCGAGCCGAAACCGGCGACCAAGACGACGCGAACGACCACGCGAGCGCGCAAGACGACCGAGCCCGAGGCGCCAGCCCCGGCGCCAGCAGGAGAGTGAGACCAGGGTGCCGAAGATCAAGACCCACAAGGCGGCCGCCAAGCGGCTCGGCATCACCGGCAGCGGCAAGGTGTTCCGGGTGAACAGCTGGCGCGGCCATCACCTCGAGATCAAGTCGTCCCGGCGGACCCGCCGGTACGCCGGCAAGACGATCGTCGGCCCCGAGCACGCGAAGCAGGTCCGGCGCCTGCTTGCCGTACCTCGGCAAGTAGGAGCAGACCCACCCCATGGCACGAGTCAAGCGCGGCGTCACGGCCCACAAGCGCCACAAGCGCCTGCTGAACGCCTCCGAGGGCCGGAAGGGCACGAAGTCGCGCCTGGTCAAGCCCGCCCGCGAGGCGACCCTCCACGCGCTCGCCTACGCCACCCGCGATCGCAAGCAGCGCAAGCGCCAGATGCGCGAGCTGTGGATCGTCCGGATCAACGCGGCGGCCCGCCAGAACGGGCTGACCTACGGCGCGTTCATCTCCGGGCTCAAGCGGGCGGACATCGAGATCGACCGGAAGATCCTCGCCGACCTCGCCGTCCGCGATGCCGCGACGTTCGGCAAGATCGCGGAGGCGGCGCGCAGCGCCTGATCCGGCCGCCGGAACCCGCGGGGTGGACCTCGCCGACCTGACCCGCGACCTGGAGACGCTCCGCGACGAATCGATCGCGGCGATTGCGGCCGCCCCCGATCTCGGGTCGCTCCAGGCGCTCGAGGTCGACATCCTCGGCAAGAAGGGCCGGCTGACCGTCGTCTCGCGCGGGATCGGGGCGCTCCCGGCCGAGGACCGGCCGAAGGTCGGCGCCGTCGCCAACCCCGTCCGCGGGCGATCGAGGACGCGTTCCGCGAGCGCCACGAGGTCCTCCAGTCCAGCGCCCTCGAGGGTCGCCTGGCGGCCGAGTGCGGTCGACGTCACGGCGCCCGGGCCGGCCCGTCGCGCGCGGGACGCTCCACCCGAGCATCGAGTCGATGCGCGAGATCGCCCGGATCTTCGGCCAGTTCGGGTTCGTGGTCTACGAGTCGCCGGAGATCGAGGACGACGTCACCAACTTCCAGCTGCTCAACATCCCGCCCGACCACCCCGCGCGCGACCTGTGGGACACGCTCTACGTGGACGTCCCCGGGCACCTCCTGCGGACCCACACCTCGCCCGGCCAGATCCGGGTGATGCAGACGACCGAGCCGCCGATCCGGGCGCTCCTGCCCGGACGCTGCTTCCGCTACGAGGCGGTCGACGCCTCGCACGGGTTCGAGTTCTTCCAGGTCGAGGGGCTCATGGTCGACGAGGGCACGACGATGGGCGACCTGCGCGGCCTCCTCGACGAGTTCGCCCGGGCGATGTTCGGGGCCGGCCGGAAGACCCGCTTCCGGCCCGGCTACTACCCGTTCACGGAGCCGTCGGTGGCGTTCGACGTCGAGTGCCTCGTATGCGGCGGGCCCGGCTGCCCGGCCTGCGGCCGGACGGGCTGGATGACGATCCTCGGCGCGGGGATGGTCCACCCGGTCGTGCTCCGCTCGGGCGGCCTCGATCCCGAGCGCTACCAGGGGTTCGCCTTCGGGATGGGCCCCGAGCGGATCGCCATGCTCCGCCACGGGATCACCGACCTGCGCCTGTTCATGGAGAACGACCTGCGCTTCCTCGAGCAGTTCCGATGAGAGTGCCGCTGTCCTGGTTGCGGGACTACATCGACGTCGAGCTCGAGCCGGAGCGGCTCGCCGAGCAGCTGACGATGCTCGGGATGGAGGTCAAGGGCATCGAGCGGCGGGGGAGCCGACTGGCGGAACGTTGTCGTCGGCGAGCTGCTGGCGGTCGAGAAGCACCCGCGGGCCGACCGGCTGTCGCTGACCCGGGTGACCGTCGGGAGCGGCGAGCCGCTCGAGATCGTCTGCGGCGCGACGAACATCGCCCCCGGCCAGCGCGTCCCGGTCGCCCTGCCCGGCGCCGTCCTGCCCGGCGACCGGCGGATCGAGCGGACCGAGAAGATGGGGGTCGTCAGCAACGGGATGCTCTGCTCGGGCGACGAGCTCCAGCTGTCCGGCGACGCGGACGGCATCCTCATCCTGCCGCCGGACACGCCGCTCGGCGTCCCGCTCGCGGACCTCTACGGCGACGTGGTCCTCGACATCGACGTCAAGCCGAACCGGGGCGACGCCCTGTCGATCGTCGGGCTGGCCCGCGAGATCTCGATCGTGACCGGGGCGCCCATCCGCTGGCCCGAGAGCGACGCGCCCGAAACCGGACCGCCGGTGGCCGATCGGCTCGCGGTCGAGGTCCGTGATCCGGACCTCTGCCCGCGGTTCGTCGGCCGCTGGGTCGCCGGCGTCACGATCGGCTCGTCGCCGACCGTGGTCCAGGCGCGCCTCCTCGCGGCCGGGATGCGTCCCGTGAGCAACGTCGTCGACGCCAGCAACTACGTGATGCTCGAGCTGGGCAAGCCGATCCACACGTTCGACGCCGGTGCGGTTCACGGTGGCCGGATCATCGTCCGGCGGGCCGCGCCCGGCGAGCGGATCGAGACGCTCGATCACGTCGCCCGGACGCTCACCGAGGACGACCTGGTGATCGCCGATCCCGCAGGGCCCGATCGGGATCGCCGGGATCATGGGCGGTGCGGACTCGGAGATCGGCCCGGCGACGACCGACGTCGTGATCGAGTCGGCGATCTTCGATCCGGTCAGCATCCGCCGGACCGGCCAGCGCTACACGCTCCGCTCGGAGGCGAGCCTCCGGTTCGAGAAGGGCCAGGAGGTCCGGCTCGCCCGGATCGGCGCCGACCGCTGCGCCCGGCTCGTCCTCGACTGGGCGGGTGGGTCGCTGAGCGGCGGCCGGATCGACAGTGCCCCCGATGAGCCCGTCGAGCGCGAGGTCGCCTTCCGGCCGGGCCGGGTCGTCCGGCTCCTTGGGCTGGACCTCGATCCCGCCGGGCAGGCCGCGGTCCTCGCGAGGGCGGGCGTGGCGACCCGTCCGGCCGCCCCGGGGTCGCGCGTCGTCGTGGCCGAGAGCCCCGAGGTGGTCGAGGTCCCGGCCGAGGACGGGTCGGCGCTCGTCGGCACGATCCCGACCTGGCGCCGCGACCTGGCCATCGAGGCGGACCTCATCGAGGAGATCGCCCGCGTCCACGGCTTCGAGGACATTCCGCCGACGCTGCCGGACACCCCGCCACCGACCTGGCGGCCGAGCCCGCTCGAGCTGCGCGAGGCGATCCGCGAGACGCTCGTCGGGGCCGGGCTCACCGAGGTCGTCAGCCACGCCCTCGTGTCGCCGAGCCATCTCGAGGCGTTCGCCTGGTCCACGCCCGACGAGGCGGCCGCGGGTGAGGATGCGGCGGGCGGCGCGTCGATCACGGTCCTCAACCCGCTCTCGCCCGACCATGCGCTGCTGCGCCAGGGCCTCCTGGCAAGCCTTGCCGACGTCGTCGCCACGAACGTCCGTCACGGCCGCGAGGACCTGGCCCTGTTCGAGGTCGGCAAGGGCTACGGTCGGATCGGTGACGCCGCGCACGAGTGGTGGCGCCTGGCCATCGCCCTCGCCGGCGCCCGCGAGCCGGCGGCCTGGAACCGCGCCGCCCATCCCGCCGACGTCGACGACGTCAAGGGGCTCGTGGAGCTGCTCGCCGCCCGGATCGGGTCCGGCCCGCCGCGCTGGACCGCGCTGACCGACGAGCGCGTCCTCCACCCCGGCCGCTCGGCCCGGGTCCGCGCCGATGGATCCGACGAGTCCGCCGCGCTGGTCGGGCGGCTCGGCGAGCTCCACCCCGCGCTCGTCGAGCGGTGGGACCTCCGGGTCGACCGGCTGATCGTCGCCGAGCTGTCGCTGGCCGGGCTGACGGCCGGCCAGCTCCCGGTCGTTCGGGTGCAGCCGATCCACCGCCACCCGGCGACGGAGCGTGACCTGGCGATCATCGTGGCCGAGACGGTTCCGGCCGCCGCCGTCGATGCGACGATCCGCGGTTCCGCGCGGCCCCCTCCTGGTCGACGTGCGCCTGTTCGACGTCTACCGCGGTGCGCCGCTCCAGCCGGGCGAGAAGAGCCTTGCCGAGCGTCTCGTGTTCCAGGCGCCCGATCGGACGCTGACCGACGCCGAGATCGAGGCCGCCCTCGGCGCGGTCGTTGCCGCCCTCGCCACCGACCTCGGGGCGCGCCTCCGCACCTGACCATCGGCCCAGTTGTCCCGCCGATGGTCACGCGCTACCCTTGCGCCGCCTCGCCGGGTCCAGCTCGGCGTGGGTCGTGACCCGTTCGAGGACACTGCGTGAACATCGTCGACACGATCACCAGCATCACGGCGTTCGACTGGTTCGCCATCGGCTTCGTCGTCGTGATGTTCATCCTCGGCTGGGCCCAGGGCGTCGTCCGTCGGTTGCTCGGCATCGCGGCCGTCCTGTTCTCGTTCCTGCTCGCGGCCAACCTGCGCGACGCGCTCGGCTCGTTCCTCGCCAGCAACTGGATCCAGTTCCCGCGCGAGTACTCGTACATGATCGCGTTCGCCTTCCTGTTCATCGTCTTCATGATCATCTCGACGATCGTGATCCAGACGACCTACAAGCCGGCGCCCGTGTTCAAGCAAGTACCCCGTCGTCGATGAGATCCTGGGCGGCCGTGCTGGGCATCGTCCAGGCGCTCCTCATCCTCGGCTGCGGGATCGCGATCCTCGATTCGTTCTTCCGGCTGCCGGTCGGCATCGGCGCCAACCAGGTCCAGCTGTTCAAGGACCTCTACGGGACGGTCAACGAGTCGCAGAGCGTGGGCCTGTTCCGCGACACGCTGAACCCGCTCTTCGTGGCGCTCTTCGGTCCGCTGCTCCCGTCGGACATCCAGGCCCTCTACCCGCGCTCCTGACCACGTCCGGGCCGTTCGATCGGGGGACTCCTCGATCGACCGACCCTCGAGGCGGCGCGCCGGCTGCTCGGCGCCCGGCTCGTCGCCGACGATCCCGAGCTCGGCCGTGTCGCCGGGCGGATCGTCGAGGTGGAGGCCTACATCGGCGAGGCCGACCAGGCGAGCCACGCCCGCTTCGGGCCGACGGCGCGCAACGGGGTGATGTACGGCGAGCCCGGCCGTGCCTACCTGTACCTTGTGTACGGCATGCACACCTGTCTCAACGTCGTCACCGAACCCGTCGGCCGACCCGCGGCCGTGCTCGTCCGCGCCGTCCACCTCGACGCGGGAGTCGATGCTGCGCGCGCCCTCCGCCGGCGACGGGAGACGCGCTTGAAGCGGTTCCGCGGCGATCCGGCGCTCGCCGTCGCGCTGGAGGCGCGGCTCGCCGCCACGCCAGGCGAGCGCCTGGCCTCGGGCCCCGGGCTCGTCGGTGCCGCGTTCGGGCTCGACCCCGCGCTGACCGGGCTCGACCTGTGCGATCCCGGCTCGCGACTGCGGCTCGAGGCCGGCGCGCTCGGGCCCGGCGAGCGGATCGGGACGACGCCACGGATCGGGATCGACTACGCGGGCCATCCGTGGGTCGACCGGCCGTGGCGCTTCGTGATCGCCGGCGAGCCCGCGGTGTCGGGTCCGCGTCGTCTCGGCTGATGGACGCCAAGTCGATCGCGCTGCTCGAGTTCCCGCTCGTCCGGGAACGCCTCGCGGCGGCCACCAGCTTCGCGCCGGGCCGGCGCCTCGCCGAGGCGCTCGAGCCGTCGAACGACCCGGTCGTCGTCGGGCGCGGGCTCGACGAGACCGACCAGGCCCGGGCCCTGCTCGCCGAGCGCTCGACGATCGGGGTCGGCGGGGCGCACGACATCGGTCCCTGGACGGAGCGGGCGGCGCGCGGCGGTCGGCTCGATCCCGCTCACTTCCTCGAGATCGCCGAGACGCTCGATGCGATCAGCCGGCTCGGGACCGCGCTGGCCGAGGAACGCCGGCCGCTCCTGCGCGAGCTCGGCCGGGAGCTCCACCCGCTGCCTGCCCTGCGGAGCACCCTCGCCCGGAGCTTCGATCCGGTCGGTGAGCTGCTCGACAGCGCGTCGCCCACGGCTCGGCGGCCTGCGGGCGGCCGTCCGGGTGGCCTACGACCGGCTCCGCCGTCGCCTCGAGGCGCTCGTCCAGGCCGAGACGGCGACGGGCGCGCTCCAGGAGTCGCTCGTGACCATGCGCAACGGGCGCTACGTGATCCCGGTCAAGGCCGAGGCCCGGAGCCGGGTGAAGGGGATCGTCCACGATGCCTCGGGCAGCGGCCAGACGCTGTTCGTCGAGCCGCTCGTCGCGGTCGAGCTCGGGCAACGCCTGGCGCGAGGCCCAGGCCGCCGAACGCGAGGAGGTGGAGCGGATCCTCGACGAGCTCTCGGCGTTCGTCGCCGCCAACGCCGCGCAGCTCCGCGAATCGCTGGCGGCCCTGGCCCGGTTCGACCTGTGGGCGGCCAAGGCTCGACTGGCCGCCGAGATGGACGGCGTCCGGGCCGAGACGGCCGACCGGCCCGAGGTCGTCCTCCTCGGCGCCCGTCATCCGGGCCTGAGCGGTCGGGTCGTCCCGATCGACCTGCGCCTCGGCGATGGCTACACCGCGCTCGTCGTGACCGGCCCGAACACGGGCGGCAAGACGGTCACCCTGCGCACGCTCGGGCTGCTCGCCCTCATGCACCAGGCCGGGCTCCACGTCCCGGCCGACGCGGGCTCGCGCCTGCCGGTCTTCCGCGACGTGTTCGCCGACATCGGCGACGAGCAGTCGGTCGCCCAGAGCCTGTCGACGTTCTCGGGTCACCTGCGCTCGATCACCCGGATCGTCGCGGCGGCCGGACCCGACACGCTCGTGCTGCTCGACGAGCTCGGCGCCGGGACCGACCCGACGGAGGGCTCGGCGCTCGCCCAGGCGCTCCTCGACCACTTCATCCGGGCCGGCGACGCTCGTCGCGGCGACGACCCACTACGCCGAGCTCAAGGCCTACGCCCACACGACGCCGGCGGCCCGCAACGCCGTCGGTCGAGTTCGACCTCGAGACGCTCAGCCCGACCTACCGCCTGTCGATCGGGCTGCCCGGCGGAAGCCAGGCCTTCGCGATCGCCGAGCGGCTCGGCCTGCCGGCGGCCATCGTGGGTGACGCGCGGTCGCGCCTGACCGAGACCCAGCGCACGTTCGAGGCGACCCTGGCCTCGCTCAAGGCCGCCGAGGACGAGACGAGCGACGCGCTCGAGCGGGCCCGGGCCGCCGAGGCGCGCGCGGCCGAGGCCCTGCGCCAGGCGCAGGAGGAGCGCCGGACGGCGCGGCGCGAGCGTGACGCGGTCGTCGGCGCGGCCCGGATCGATGCGGAGCGCGTCGTGACCGAGCTCCGCGAGGAGGTCCGGTCGACCCGGCGGGCCCTCGAGCGCGAGACGGTCACCGCCAAGTCACTCGACGCGGCCGTGGCCGAGGCGGAGCGCCTCGCCGCGAGCCTCGCCGAGGGCGAGCCGGTCCCCGCGCCGGTCCCGGCCCAGGAACCACGGACCTGGCGGCTCGGCGACCGGGCGAGGAGCCGCAGCCAGGGCTGGGAGGGCCGGGTCGCCGCGCTCGAACGGGGCGGGAAGCGGGTCACGCTCGAAGCCGGCGGCCTGCGGGTCACCGTCGACGCCGGGGACCTCGAGCCCGCGGTCGGCGATCGAGCCGGCCGTGCCCCGCGAGGAGACGCTTGCCGCGATCTGGCCGAGCGAGCGGACGCTGATGTCGAGCCCCAGGACCGAGCGCACGCCGGCGCGCCGGCGCGAGCGGGGGGCGGCCACGCCGAGCGGCGCCGGCCGGGCGGTCGGGCGGGATCGGGCTGGAGCGGGCCAGGACCGTGGCGTCGTCGCTCGACCTGCGCGGCGCCCGCGTCGACGAGGCGCTCGAGCTCCTCGACCGCTATCTCGACGACGCGGCGCTCGCCGGGCTGGACCGGGTCACGGTCGTCCACGGGCTGGGGACGGGTGCCCTCCGGGACGCCGTCCGGGCCAGCGCCGCCGCGAACCCGCTCGTCCGCGAGGTCCGACCGGGCGAGCGCGGCGAGGGCGGCGACGGGGCGACGATCGTCAGTCTGTGAGGACGAACGTCCGGCGGTAGCGCGGCTTCTTCGTCGGCTCCGGGGCCGCCGGCAGGGTGCCGCTCGGGAGCGGGCTCTCGATCGGGCCGGGGGTCGGCCGCGGGCCGCCGATCGGGCACATCTTCGACGGCGGCGAACGGCGCGCCCCAGGTCGCCCCGAACGGGAAGAAGCCACCGAACCCGAAGTAGGCGGTCGGCGTCCCCTTCGGCCCACCGCGGACGCCGACGCCGCGGGCGGCCCGCTTGGCCCAGCCACGATCGTACTTCTGCCACTGCGGCCAGCCGGCGTCGACATTCGAGAGGTCGAGGAAGCCCTTGGTCACCTTCGGCCCGAGACAGCCATCCTGCCAGAGCTTGCCGGTCGCCTTGTCGATCGCGACCCCGGTCTTCGTGTTGTCGACCTTCTTCGGCGCGGTCCCGCTGGCGAAGTACTCCTTCACCGTCCGGTGGGTGAACGGCCCGGGCAGCAGCCCGCTGTTCGCGTCGACCGAGACCGCGCTGACCCCCTTCGGCTTGGGCGGGAACTGGGCGATCGGCTGCCCACGCATGGCGTCCTGGAAGAACGCCTGCCACAGGCTGGCCGAGGTCTCGAGGGCGACGGTCCCGAACGGCGGGGCGCTGTTGTCCGAGTTGCCCATCCAGGCGCCCGACGACGAGTCCCGGGTCGCTCCGGTCCTTGGGCGCGGCGACGAAGCCCATGGCGGCCAGGTCGATCTCGCCGTTCGTGGTTCCGGTCTTGAGCGCGGCCGGCCGGCGTCGACCGCCCGAGTAGAGCGCTCGCTTGGCCCACCAGGGTTGCTCCGCGGGTCGGTGTTCGACTGGAGGATGTCCTCCATGATCCAGGCGTTCTGGGGGCTGATCACCTGCTGGCCGACGGTCTTCTTGCCCGGCGTCGGCCAGCGCTGCTTGTTGTTGCTGTCCTCGACCTTGAGGATCGCGGTCCTGGGCATCAGCACCCCGCCGTTGGCGATCGCGCCGTAGGCGCTGATCAGGTCGATGTAGTGGAGCTCGACGGTGCCGATCCCGATCGAGCCACCGGCCGGGTTCTTGCTCGACTGCCAGACGATGCCCATCTTCTTGGCGAACTCCCAGACGTGGTCGGGGCCGCTGATCAGGGCCGCCTTGATGGCCGGGATGTTGAGCGACATCTGGATCGCCTGGCGCATCCGGAGCGGGCCGCGCTCGTGGAGGTCCGCGTCGCCCGGCGCCCAACCGCCGCCGAAGTTCGTCACGACGTCCATGAACATCGTGGCCGCGTTGATCGTCCCGTCCTCAATGCCGGTCAGGTAGTTGATCGGCTTGAAGGCGGACCCGGCCTGGCGCCAGCCGTCGCCGAGGACGTCGAACTGGGGCTGGAACTTCTTGCCGTGTGGCTTCTCGTAGTACGAGCCGCTACCCACGTAGGCCATGATCTGGCCCGTCCGGTAGTCGACCGCGCCGAGGGCGGCGTTGTAGATGCCGCGCCCCTTGAGGTTGCGGATCCAGGAGGCGTACGACACGTTGATGCTCCTGAGGTAGCCGGCGGTGTCCTTCCGGGTGGGGGCGATCGCGGCGGCCTTGACCCACTTCTCGGCCTTCTTCTGGAGCGTCCAGTCGAGCGTGGTGATGACGGTGTAGCCGCCCGTGTCGACCGCTTCGCAGGTGTCCGCCTGGTCCTCGCCGCACAGGATCGCGCCGAGCTGGTGGCGGACCTGCCAGACGAAGTGGGGCGCCAGCCAGTTGGCGCTGACCGGCGGCTTGAGGACGACGGGCTCGGCCCGGGCGGCGTCGAAGTCGGCCGCCGTGAAGGTGCTCTTCGTCAGCGGCAGCGGCAGGAGCGCCTGCATCCGGGTGAGGATCAGGTCCCGCCGGGCGACGATCGCCGAGTCGTCGGGGACGACGAGCTGCGTCTTGCCGGCCGGGCAGTCCGCCCCCTCGGCGACCTTGACCGAGCACTGCTCCTCGGCGTTCTTGATCAGGTCGTAGGACGTCGGCGACTGGGGGATGGCGGCCAGGATCGCCGCCTGGGCGAGGGTCAGCTTGGAGAGGTCGTCGATCCCGAAGTAGCCCTTCGCGGCGGCCTTGATCCCGTAGCTCCGGTTGCCGTAGAAGTTCTGGTTGAGGTAGGCGGTGATGATCGCCTTCTTGCCGTCGATCCCGGGGTACTCCTGGGTGAGGTTGATCGACTGGATGATCTCCTTGATCTTGCGTTCGTAGCGGCCGCCCTCGAAGGCGCTCGGGGGGAGGAGCCGCGCCCGGACGAGCTGCTGGGTGATCGTCGAGGCGCCGCGCTCGTTCCCGCGGGCGGTGTCGATCGCGGCCGAAACGATGCCGATCGGATCGAATCCGGCGTTCTCCCAGAACGTCTTGTCCTCGATCGAGGTCGTCGCGTCGATGAGCCACGGCGGGATCTGCTCGTACTCGACATAGTCGCGCTTGACCTGCCCGAACCGGGCGAGCTCGATCTTGCCGGTCCGGTCGTAGACCTTGGTCTCCTCGGCGAAATCGAGCGTCTCGAGGAGCTTCTTGGGGTCCTCGAGGCCCTGGCTGTAATAGCCGTAGGCGGTCACCGCGGCGGTGGCGCCGACGATGGCGAGCAGGACGAACGTCCCGAACAGGAACAGGGGAAGCGCGATGGCGACCTTCGAAGCCGCGCCGCCGCTCCCGCGTCGTCCGCCATTCCGGCGATGGCGTCGACGCCGTGCGAGGCTGGTTTGCATTCTCCCGGTCACGATAGCATAGGGCTGGACATGGACAGGATTCCCCCCGGTCCGGGCGCTCAGACGCCTCGCGCCCGCCCCCTGTGACGGCTCCGACCGCCGGCTCGCCCGATCCGGGCGGCCTGCTGGCCGAGCTCGCCTGGCGCGGTCTCCTCCAGGATCGGACGCCCGGCCTCGATGCCCGCCTGGCCGGAGGCCGGCCGATCGACGCCTACAACGGGTTCGATCCGAGCGGTCCGTCGCTCCACGCCGGGCATCTCGTCCCGGTGTTCGGGCTCATGCACATCCAGCGCCACGGCGGCCGCCCGGTCGTCGTCGTCGGCGGCGGGACCGGGATGATCGGCGATCCATCCGGGCGGTCCGTCCGAGCGGAACCTGCTCAGCCGCGAGCAGGTCATCGCCAACACGGCGTCGATCCAGGCCCAGCTCGAGCGGTTCCTCGACTTCAGCCCCGGGCGGACCCAGGCCCGCGTCGTCGACAACCACGACTGGCTCGGCCGGATGGGGATGCTCGAGTTCCTGCGCGACGTCGGGAAGCACTTCACGATCCCGTACATGCTGGCCAAGGACTCGGTCCAGCGTCGCCTCGAGGGCGGGCTGTCGTACACCGAGTTCAGCTACATGCTCCTCCAGGCGGCCGACTACCTCCACCTCTACCGCGACGCTCGGCGTCGAGCTCCAGACCGGCGGCGCCGACCAGTGGGGCAACATCACCGCCGGCCTCGAGCTCATCCGGCGGGTCGAGGGCGCCGGGGAGGGGGAGGAGCTGGCCCACGCCCTGTCGTACCCGCTCCTGCTCGCCGCCGAACGGCAAGCCGTTCGGCAAGACGGCCGAGGGGACGTCGGTCTGGCTCGATCCCGGGCGGACCTCGCCCTACGCCTTCTACCAGTTCTGGCTCGACGCCGACGACGACGCGGTCGGGCGGCTCATCCGCCTGTTCACCCTGTTCGATCGACCGGCGATCGAGGCGCTCGAGGCGGAGGCGGCCGCGGCGCCCGAGCGGCGGCTCGTCCAGCGTGCCCTCGCGGGGGACATCACCGCCCGCGTCCACGGCCCAGACGTGGCCGGCCGGGTGATCGAGATCAGCGAGGCCGTCTTCAGCCGACGGCTGCCCGAGCTCGGCGAGCCGGCCCTCGCGTTCGCCTTCGACCAGCTGCCGAACGCGATCGTCCGGCCCGCCGACGTGGCAGCGGGACCGGTGGCCCTGACGGTGGCGGCCGGCCTGTTCGCGTCCAACGGTGAGGCCCGCCGGACGCTCGGCCAGGGGGGCGTGTCGATCAACGAGCAGCGTCTCCCCGGGCCCGATGCGGGGGTCCCCGAGCCGATCGCCGGGCGCTACCTCGTCCTGCGGAGCGGCAAGAAGACATACCGGATCGTCCGGATCGACCCGGGCTGAGCCCAGCCGGGGCGCGACCGGCAGGGACGACGACCCCGGTACGGCACCGGGTCAGCGACGATGGCGCTGCTCGAGCACCCCAACGACGTCGGCCGGCGAGACGTCCCGCTCGGCCATCAGCACGAGCGCGTGGTAGACCAGGTCGGCAAGCTCGCCCGTCAGCGCGTCGCGAGTGCCGGTCCGATCGATCCCGGCGACCTCGGCCGCCGCATCGTCCTTCGCGGCGATGAGCACCTCGGTCGCCTCCTCGACGACCTTGCGCCCGACCGCGTCGACGCCGCCGTCGATCAGCCCGGCCGTGTACGAGCCCGTCGGGACGCTCCGCCGCGCGTTCGCCGATCGTCGTCCAGAGCGTGTCCAGCCAGCCGAACCCCTGGGGGCTCGGGGTGGACATCCCAGCGGCCGGATCGAAGCAGCTGCGCGTCCCGCGGTGGCAGGTCGGTCCGGCCGGCTCGGCGGCAACGAGGATCGCATCGCCGTCGCAGTCGAGGGCCAGCCCACGGAGACGGAGGACGTTGCCGCTCGTCTCGCCCTTCCGCCACAGCCGGTCGCGGGAGCGCGAGTGGAAATGGACCTCGCCGGTAGCGATCGTGGCGTCGAGCGCGTCGGCATCCATGTGCCCGACCATGAGCACGCGACCGTCGGCCACGTCCAGGACGACGGCGGTCACGAGCCCGTCGCGGGCGTCAAAGGCCACCGAGGCCCGGTCGATCGCGAGCTGGCTCATGCCGCGGCCTCGCGCGACGCGCGGACGGGCAGACCGGCGGCGGCCATCGCCGCCTTGACCTCGCCGATCGCGTGGATCCGGCGATGGAAGATCGAGGCGGCGAGGACGGCGTCGGCACCGCCGTCGACGATCGCGGCGACGAAGTCCGCCGGGCCGCCGGCGCCACCCGACGCGATCACCGGGACCCGGACCCGATCGGAGATCGCCCGGAGGAGGTCCGTGTCGAAGCCGCTTCGCGTTCCGTCGCGGTCGATCGACGTGACGAGGAGCTCGCCGGCGCCCAGCTCGACGGCGGAGACCGCCCAGGCGACGGCGTCGATGCCGGTCCCGTCCCGGCCGCCCCGCACGACGACCTCCCAGCCTCCGCCGTCGGGTCGTGCCCGGGCGTCGATCGCGACCACGACGGCCTGCCGGCCGAACCGGGCCGCGCAGCGGGCGACCAGGTCGGGATCGGCGACGGCCGCCGTGTTCAGGCCGACCTTGTCGGCGCCGGCCCGGAGGACCGCGCGCATCTCGTCGACGGAACGGACGCCGCCACCGACGGTCAGCGGGATGAACACGTTGCGAGCCGTCCGCTCGACGACGTCGAGCAGCGTGGCCCGCCGCTCCGGGGCAGCCGTGATGTCGAGGAAGACGAGCTCGTCCGCGCCCTCCGCGGCGTAGCGGGCCGCAAGCTCCGCGGGATCGCCCTCGTCGACCAGGTCGACGAAGCGAGTGCCCTTGACCACGCGGCCGTCGGCGACGTCGAGGCACGGGATGACCCGCCGGCGGAGCATCAGCTCACCCGCGAGGCCGTCGCCGGCTGCTCGGCTCCCTGAGCGGCTGGCAGCCCGCCCGAGACGACCAGGTCGACGAAGTTGGCCAGGACCCGCAGGCCGTCCACGCCGCTGCGCTCCGGATGGAACTGGACGCCGACGGTCGGACCATGGGCGACGACGCTCGGGAACGGACCGCCGTGGGTCGTCTCGGCGATCACGGTCGCGCGGGTCGGCTGGTGCGACGGCGTAGGAGTGGACGAAGTAGAGGTCCGCGCCGTCGGGGACGCCGGCGAGGATCGGGTGGTCGCGGCGGCGCTCGACCTGGTTCCAGCCGATGTGGGGCAGCGTCGGCGGGTCATCGAGGGCGACCGTCCGGCCAGCGAGGACGCCGAGGGTCGCCGCGCCATCCTCGTCGCTGCCGTCGTACAGGAGCTGGAGCCCGAGGCAGATGCCGAGGAACGGCCGCCCCGCGTCGATCCAGGCGCGGATCGGCTCGACGAGGCCCTGTCGCTCGAGACGAGCCATCGCCGGGGCGGCTGCGCCGACGCCGGGCACCACGAGCGCGTCGGCGCTGGCGATCGCCCCGGGACCATCGACGATCTGCGACGTCAGCCCCGACGGTCTCGAGCGCGCGGCGGATGCTGACCAGGTTCCCCGCGCCGTAGTCGACGACCGCCACCCGTGCCCGGTCGATCATCCGAGCGTCCCCTTCGTGGAGGCCACGCCGGACCGCCGGGGGTCGATCTCGCAGGCCGTCCGGAGCGCGCGGCCGAGAGCCTTGAACGCGGCCTCGGCGAGATGGTGGTCGTTGCGACCGCTACCGGAGACGTGGACGGTGGCGCCGGCGGTCCGGGCGAAGGCCTCGATGGCGTGCTCGACGAGCTGGAGCGGGAGCGTGCCGGCTCGCTCGCCGTGGAACGGGAGGTCGACGACCGCGTACGGCCGGCCGCCGACGTCGACGACGGCCCCGGCGAGCGACTCGTCCATCGGCACGCGGGCGTCACCGAACCGGCCGATCCCGGACCGGTCGCCGAGCGCCTCCGCGAAGGCCGAACCGAGGACGAGGGCCACGTCCTCGACCGTGTGATGCTCGTCGACCTCCAGGTCGCCGGTCGCGCGGACCTCGAGGTCGAACAGCCCGTGGTGGGCGAGCGACCCGAGCAGGTGATCGTAGAAGCCGACGCCGGTGGTCACGCTCGTCCGGCCCGTCCCGTCGAGGTCGAGGGTCAGCGCGACCGTGGTCTCGCGCGTCGACCGCTCGAGGGTCACCCGGCGACCCGAGCGCGCGGTGACCGTCGTCCGGCCGAGCGCGTCCGGCGCGGTCACCGGCCGGCCTCCCCGAGCTCTGCCTCGATCTCGGCCGCGGCGGCGATCAGACGGTCGTCCTCATCCGTCGAGCGGACCGTCAGCCTCAGGTGATCCGCCAGCGGATGCGACGCCGGGAAGGTCCGCGGGACGAGCCCGCGCCGGAGCATCGCCTCGGCGACTGCCGCGGCCCGTTCCGGGCTCCCGTACGGCACGAGCAGGAAGTTCGTGACGCTCGGGTGGGCGACCCAGCCGGCCGCGCCGAGGCCGGTCTCCAGCCGGGTCCGCTCGGCCGCGACCCGCTCGATGGCGATCGGCAGGATCGCCGGGTCGCGAAGGACCTCGGTGGCGATGCTGACCGAGATCGTCGAGACCGAGCCCGGCGGACGGTACGGCTCCATCGTCGCGAGGGTCGGGCGGACCGCCACCGCAAACCCGACCCGCAGGCCGGCCAGGGCGTAGGCCTTGCTCATCGTGCGGATGACGACCAGGCCCGGGTACCCGGCACGGAGCGGCAGGAGCGTCGTCCCGGCGAACTCGGCATAGGCCTCGTCGAGGGCCACGACCGGCGGAACGCGACCGTCACGCTCGGCATCGGCGAGGAGGCCGTCGAGCAGCTCCGCGATCGCGCCTTCGGGCTCGGCGAGGCCGGTCGGGTTGTTCGGGCTGCACAGCCAGACCAGGTCGGCGCCGCGGGCGATCGTACGGGTGAGTCCGAGGTCGATCGCATATCCGGCCGACGGGCCGAGCCGGGGAACCGGCCGGACACGGGCGCGGCGTTGCTCGGTCAGGACCCGGTACATGGCGTACGACGGGGTGGGGATGACGGCGGTGCCGCCGGCGGGCAGGTAGGCCTTCGCCACGATGTCGAGGACCTCGTCGGCACCGGCCCCGACGAGGATCTCGTCGGCCGGGACGCCGTAGCGCGCCGCCGCCGCCTCGGTCAGCCGTCGGTAGTCGGCGGGCGGGTACTCCGACATCGCGGTCTCGAAGCGACCGGTGGCGAGGACCTGGAGCGCCAGCTCGGGCGGCGCCGGGCTCGTGTTCAGATCGAACCGGGCGACCTGCTCGACGGGCACGCCGTAGCGGGCCGCCACCTGCTCGGAGGTCGCCTCCCAGGTGTAGCCGGCAGGCGCGGTCGGATCGCTCATCGAAACCGGTGTCGGACTCATGCGACGAGCTTCTCGATCGGCAGGATCAGGATCCCCGACGCGCCGGCCGACTTGAGGCGGGGGAGCAGGCTCCACACGGCGTCGGCGTCGACGACGGCATGGATGGCGATCATCCCCTCGTGCGTCAGCGGGATGATCGACGGCGATTCGAGGCCCGGCAGGAGGGCGCTCAGCTCGTCGAGCCTGGCCGCCGGGGCGTTCATCATCAGGTACTTGCGGCCGCGGGCGGCGAGGACCGCGGAGAGCATCGTGTCGATCGCGCCAAGCTCGTCGGCCCGCTCCGTCCGGGCTGCGACGTTGGCCACCAGGATCGCCTGGGATGCGAGCACGTCGCCGACCGGCCGGAGCCCGTTCATCTGGAGCGTGGAGCCGGTCGACACGAGGTCGACGATCGCCTCGGCCAGGCCGAGCCGCGGGGCGACCTCGACCGCGCCCGAGATCGGGATCACGTCGACGGCGATCCGGCGCTCCGCGAAGAAGCGTCGGGTGGTGTTCGGGTGGGCCGTGGCGACCCGTTGACCCGGCGAGCGCCTCGACCGCCCGGATGGACGAGTCGGCCGGGACCGCCGCGGCGAGCCGGCAGCGCCCGTACCCGAGCTCGTGGATGACCGGCAGGTCCGAGCCGGTCTCGACGAGCAGGTCGACACCGGTCACCCCGAGGTCCGCGACGCCGTCGCCGACGAACTCGATGACGTCGTTCGTGCGGACGAAGAGGATGTCGAGATCGAGGTTCTGGACCCGGGCGACGAGGCTCCGATCGTGCTCCTCGAAGACGAGCCCCGCATCGTGGAGGAGGGCGAGGGTCGGCTCGACCAGTCGGCCCTTGTTCGGGATCGCGAGCCGGAGGCGGTCCCTCATCGCTCGGTGCCCGACGGGTAGGGCGCCGTACCGGACCGGCCCTGCTCCTCGAGACGCGCGAGCATCCGCCGGTAGCCACCTTCACCGTGGTGGAGCCACGAGGCGATCCGCGTGATCGTCGCGGTGCTCGCGCCCGTTCGCTGCGAGATCTCCCCATAGTGGAGGCCCGCGTCGAGCAACCGGACGACCGCCCAGCGCTGGCTCATGTCGCGGAGCTCGCCGAGCGTGCACAAGTCGCGCAGGAAGTCCGCGGCGTCGTCGACGTCGTCGAGCGTCACGATCGCCCGGAGCAGGGAGCGCGTATCGTCGGTCAGCCAGGTCGGGTCGGTCGCCATGCCGTTCCGTGCCCCTCGTTTGTCATGCTATCATAGTAGCGTGCTAAAACACTACAATGGTGACATGGTGACCGTCAAGCACGAAGGTATTGGGGAGTTCGGGGGATTTCGACGTCCTGCCCGCGATCGACCTGCGCGACGGTCGCGTGGTCCGCCTCGTCGAAGGCGACTTCACCCGCGAGACGACCTATTCCGACGACCCGGCGGGGATGGTGGAGGCCTTCGCGGCGGCTGGCGCGACCTGGCTCCACCTCGTCGACCTCGACGGCGCCATGACCGGGGTTCCACGGAATGGGGACATCGTGGCCGGCATCGTTGCGAGCGTGGCCGGGCGGATGAGCGTCGAGCTCGGTGGGGGACTCCGGACGGAGGCGGCCGTGGAGGCCGCGTTGGCGACGGGCTGCGCCCGGGTGGTCGTCGGCACGGCCGCCCTCGACGACCCGGCCTTCGTCGGCGGTCTCGTCCGGCGCCACGGGTCGGGACGGATCGCGGTCGCACTCGACGTCCGCGACGGGCTCGCCGTGGGGGAGGGCTGGCGCCGAGGCGCCTCCGGAACACCCGTGCTCGATGCGACAACGCGCATCACGGACGAGGGGGTCGAGACGCTCGTCGTGACCGCAATCCAGCGCGACGGACGGCTGGGGGGACCGGACCTCGACCTCCTCGAGCGGATGGTCGGCCACCACCGGGGCCGGATCCTGGCGTCGGGCGGGATCAGCTCGATCGACGACGTCCTGGCGACGCGACGGATCGGCTGCGCCGGCGCGATCGTCGGCAGGGCGCTCTACGAGGGCAGGATCGACCTGAGGCTGACCCTCACGGCCCTCGCCGCCGGGACGGGCTGACCGCCCTCAGTGCGCGGCCTCGAGCTCCTTGCGATGCTGATCGATCACCTTCTCGGCGATGTGGGACGGGACCTCCTCGTAGTGATCGAGCTCGGCCTTGAACGTCCCCCGCCCATGAGTCAGTGAGCGGAGCTCGGTGGCGTAGCTGAACAGCTCGGACTGCGGGACGTGGGCGGACACCATCTGCGTCCCGTTGCCGGCGCTGTCCATCCCGAGGACCCGGCCGCGGCGGGTGTTGAGGTCGCGGTTCACGTCGCCCATGTACTGCTCGGGCACGGTCACGGTGACCGACATGATCGGCTCCAGCAGAGCCGGCTTGCACTCCATGACCCCCTTCTTGAGGGCCATCGACGCGGCGATCTTGAACGACAGCTCGTTCGAGTCGACGGTGTGGAACGAGCCGTCGTAGAGGGTCGCCTTGAAGTCGTTCAGCGGGTAGCCGGCGACGACGCCCTCGGCCGCCGCCTCGCGGATGCCCTTCTCGACGCCCGGGAAGAAGCCCTTCGGGACCGAGCCGCCGACGACGCGCTCGGTGAAGATGATCCCGCCGCCCGGGTTCGGCTCGAGCTCGATCCAGACGTGCCCGAACATCCCGTGCCCGCCCGTCTGCTTCTTGTACTTGCCCTCGACCTGGGTCTTGCCCCGGATCGTCTCCCGGTACGGCACGCGCGGCGTCCGGGTCACGATCGACGCCCCGAACTTGCGCCGCAGGCGCTCGGCGATGACCGCGATGTGCGCCTCGCCGAGGGCGACCAGGATCTGCTCGCCGGTCGGTGAGCGCTCGACCCGAGCGCTCGGCTCCTCCTCGAGCATCCGCTGCAGCGCCGCGCCCATCTTGTCGAGGTCGGCCTTCGTCTGGGGCTCGATCGCGACCGACAGGGTCGGCTCGGGGAACGCGATCTCGGGCAGGACGAGCGGCTTCTCCTTGGCCGTGAGGGTGTCGCCGGTCTCGGTCACGGTGAGCTTGGCGACCGCCCCGATCTGGCCGGCCTTGAGCTCGCCGACCGGCTCCTGGTCCTTGCCGTGGAGCAGGAGCAGCTGGCCGATCCGCTCGTCCTCGGAGCGGTTGGCGTTCCAGGCGTGGCCCTGGCCGCGGAGCGTGCCCGAGTACACCCGCAGGTACGTCAGCCGGCCGACGTACGGGTCGGCGGCCGTCTTGAACACCCGGACGAGGAGCGGGCCGGCCGGATCCGGCGCCACCGCGGACTCGGTCGCCCGACTTCGGCTCGCGGGCCGTCGTCGGCGGCTCGTCGGCCGGCGACGGGAGGTAGCGGATGAACGCGTCGAGCAGGCCGCGCAGCCCGATCCCCTTCGTCGCGCTGCCGACGAGCACGGGAGCGAGGACCGACTCCTTGACGCCCTTGCGCAGGCACGCCTCGAGCTCCGGGTCGCTGATCTCCTCGCCCTCGAGGTACTTGGTCAGGACATCGTCATCGGCCTCGGCCGCGGCCTCGAGGAGCTGATCGCGCCGCCGGGCGACCTCGCCCTCGAGCTCGGCCGGGATCGGGATCTCGACCTCCTGCTTGCCGTCCCACTGCCAGGCCTTGCGATGGACGAGGTCGACGTAGCCGCTGAACGACTCGGCCGCCCCGATCGCGACCTGGAGCGGCGCGATCTTGGGCCCGAACGTGGCGCGCAGCGCGTCGAGGACCGCCGCGGGATCGGCGTTCTCGCGATCGCTCTTGTTGATGAAGAAGCAGGCCGCCCGGCCCCATGACCGGGCCTGGGCCACGGCCGTCTCGAGCCCGGCCTCGACCCCGCCCGAGGCGTCGACGACGAGGAGCGCGCCGTCGCAGGCGGCCATCCCCGAGATGACCTCGGCGACGAAGTCCGGGTAGCCGGGGGTGTCGACCAGGGTGACGACCGTGCCGTCGTCGTCGAACGTGGCAACCGCGGCGCTCAGCGATTCACGGCGCTTCTGCTCCTCCGGCTCGAAGTCGAGCGCGGCGGTGCCGTCGTCGACCCTGCCGAGCCGGGCCTGCGCGCCCGTCCGGAACAGGAGGTGCTCGGCCAGCGTGGTCTTTCCGGAGCCGGCGTGGCCGGCCAGCACGACGCTCCGCAAGTGGGCCAGGTCAACGGTCTTCGTCGGCATGGGCGGGTCCTCTGATGGTTCGATGACGGACGCTTCGACCGGGCGGCGGGGGCGCCGCGACGAGCCCGATCCGGAGGGCCGGGAGGCGGTCCGGCCATGATAGTCCGCTATACTCCGCCGCGATGTCCGGTCACTCCAAATGGTCCACGATCAAGCGTCAGAAGGGCGCCAACGACGCCAAGCGCGGGGCCCTCTTCACGAAGGTCGCACGGGAGATCTCGGTTGCCGCCCGGCAGGGCGGCGGCGATCCCGACGCGAACTACCGGCTCCGCCTGGCGATCGAGAAGGCGCGCTCGGTCAACATGCCCGCCGACAACATCAAGCGGACGATCGAGAAGGCGACCGGCGGGGGCGAGGGCGAGCAGTACGAGGAGATCGTCTACGAGGGCTACGGCCCGGGCGGCGTGGCGATCCTCGTCGAGGCTGCCACCGACAACCGGAACCGCACGGCCGCCGAGGTCCGCTCGATCTTCACCAAGGCCGGCGGC
Organism: uncultured Chloroflexia bacterium; assembly: GCA_963708065.1. Taxonomy (GTDB): domain Bacteria; phylum Chloroflexota; class Limnocylindria; order Limnocylindrales; family CSP1-4; genus Chersky-267. The sequence goes on along the minus strand of CAVPRZ010000004.1, from coordinate 212,286 downwards.
CAGCTCGCCGGATCCGGCGCCGTGGCCTGGCAGTTCGAGCCGCGCGGCCTGATCACGGTCGATCGCGGGCGACCCGGACGAGGTCGCCCTGGTCGCCATCGACGCGGGCGCCAGCGACGTCGACACGACCGTCGAGCCGGTCGAGATCTACACCGAGCCGGCCGACCTGGAGGCCGTTCGCAAGGCGATCGAGGGCGGCGGCAGCGCGGTCGAGGACGCCGAGATCGCGATGATCGCCAAGCAGACCGTCGAGCTCGACGAGGCCAAGGCGCGCCAGGCCCTCCGCCTGGTCGAGCTGCTCGAGGACCTCGACGACGTCCAGCGGGTCACGGCCAACTTCGACATCCCCGAGAACGTCTTCGCCGAAGTCGCCGGATGATCGTCCTCGGGATCGATCCGGGGACCGCGGCACTCGGCTACGGGGTCGTGGAGCGGAACGGCGGGCTGCGCGCGGTCGACGTCGGCTGCGTGACGACCTCGCCCGACCTGCCCCTCGGCGAGCGCCTCCGAGCGATCCACGACGCGCTGACCGAGCTCATCGAGACCCACCGCCCGGCGCTCCTCGGCGTCGAGCGGCTGTTCTTCAGCAAGAACGCCCAGACCGCGTTCGCCGTCGGCCAGGCCCGCGGCGTCGTCCTGCTGGCCGCCGCCCAGCACGGGGTCGCCGTCCGCGAGGCGACGCCGAACGAGGTCAAGGTCGCCGTCGCCGGCTACGGGGCGGCCGACAAGGAGCAGGTCGGCCGGATGGTCGCCACGATCCTCGGGCTCAAGGCGGTCCCCACGCCCGACGACGCGGCCGACGCGCTCGCCGTGGCGATCTGCGTGGCCAATCGCGAGCGGGCCGGCGAGACGGTGAGCGCCGGGGTCCTCGACCGGTCCGCGATCGCCCCGATCGAGCGTCGCGAGAGCGCCTACGACCGGGCGGTCCGCGAGGCGCTGGCCCGGGAGCGAGCCGACGGCACCGGGGCGGGGGCGAAGCCGGGCCGGTGATCGCCTCGATCGAGGGGGTGGTCGGTGCGATCGCGACCGATTCGCTCGTCCTCGAGGTCGGCGGGATCGGCTACCGGGTGTTCGTCTCGCCCGACGTCCTGGTCGCGACCGCGACCGGGCGGCCGGCTCAAGCTCCACACCCACCACCTCGTCCGCGAGGACCTCCAGGCGCTGTACGGCTTCCGCACGGCCGATGAGCTCGGCTTCTTCGAGCTGCTCCTGACGGTCACCGGGGTCGGGCCGAAGGTCGCCCTCGCGATCGTCGGCAGCCGGCCGGTGGCCGACCTCCAGCTGGCGATCATCGAGCAGGACCAGGCGCTCCTCGTCAGCATCCCGGGGATCGGCAAGAAGCTCGCCGAGCGGATCATCTTCGAGCTCAAGGAGAAGGTCGCCGCGGCCGGCGTCGCGGCCCGCACGGCGGCCGGTGGCGGCGGGGCCGGGGAGGGCGAGGTCGTGGCCGCGCTGCAGGCCCTCGGCTACTCGCTCGGCGAGGCCCGCGACGCGTCGCGGGCGGCCCTCGCCGAGCCGGCGCGGCCGACGCGTCGCTCGAGGAGCGGGTCAAGGCGGCGCTCCGGACGCTCCTCCGCGAGTGACCTGCCGGCGTAGAACATCCGTGCGAAATGGACGACGGTCATGGTAGACTCGGCCGGATGACCGACGACGCCACGCGGATCCTGGCGGCGGACCTGCTCGACGAGGCCGATCGGGCCGTCGAGGGGACCCTCCGACCGCGGAGCCTCGACGAGTACGTCGGCCAGCGCGAGGTCAAGGCCAACCTGTCGGTCCTGCTCGAGGCGGCCCGGGGCAGGGGAGAGGCCGCCGACCACGTCCTCCTCTACGGCCCGCCCGGGCTCGGCAAGACGACCCTGGCGACGATCATCGCCCGCGAGCTCGGGGTCAACGTCCGCTACACGAGCGGACCGGCGATCGAGCGGGCCGGCGACCTGGCCGCGATCCTGACCGCGCTCGACGAGCACGACGTGCTGTTCATCGACGAGATCCATCGGCTCAACCGGGCGGTCGAGGAGATCCTCTACCCGGCGATGGAGGACTACGCCCTCGACGTGCTCATCGGCAAGGGCCCCTCGGCGCGGTCGCTCCGGCTGACCCTCAAGCCGTTCACGATCGTCGGCGCGACGACCCGCGCGGGCCGGATCTCGAGCCCGCTGCGCGACCGGTTCGGGGCGACCTACCGGCTCGACTTCTACGACGAGGCGGACCTCACGGCGATCGTCGAGCGCTCGGCCGGGATCCTCGACGTCGAGCTGACCCGGGGCGCGGCCGAGGCGATCGCGCGGCGCGGGCGGGGCACGCCGCGGGTGGTCAACCGGCTCCTCAAGCGGACCCGCGACCACGCCCAGGTCCACGGCGACGGACGGGTCGACGAGGCGGCCGCCGACGAGGCCCTCCGGGCGATGGAGATCGACGACGCCGGGCTCGACTCGACCGATCGCAAGCTCATGGCCGCGATCGCCCAGAAGTTCGGCAGCGGGCCGGTCGGGGTGGCTGCGCTCGCCGCCGTCCTGTCGGAGGAGGTCGAGACGATCGAGGACGTCTACGAGCCGTACCTGCTCCGGCTCGGCTTCCTCGACCGCACGCCGCAGGGCCGGATCCTGACCGAGGGCGGCCGGAGCCACCTGCGGCGGCTCGGCTACGAGGTTCCGCCGCGGCGCAAGCCGGAGGCGGAGATGCCACCGCTCTGGGACGGTGCCGAGCTCGAAGGCGTGGAGGGGCCGTCGTGACGGCGGCTTCCGATGCCGGGCCCGCCCGGTTCGAGGTCCTCGCGCCGCCGCCGGCCGACGGCTCGACCCGCGCCCGGCTCGGCCGGCTCACGCTGACCCACGGGGTCGTCGAGACGCCCCAGTTCATGCCGGTCGGGACGAACGCCACGGTCAAGGCGCTCGACCCGGACGACCTCGTCGAGGTCGGCGCATCGATCATCCTGGCCAACACGTACCACCTCTACCTGCGCCCCGGTCACGAGCGGATCGCCCGGCTCGGCGGGCTCCACCGGTTCATGGGCTGGGACCGGCCGATCCTGACCGACAGCGGCGGGTTCCAGGTCGTGTCGCTCGGGGACCTGCGGGTCGTCGACGACGACGGGGTCACCTTCCGCAGCCACCTCGACGGGTCGATCCACCGGTTCACGCCCGAGCACGCCATCGCGGTCCAGGAGGCACTCGGCTCGGACGTCGCGGTCGCCCTCGACCAGCCGGTCCCGCCGGGGTCGTCGTCACGGGCGCTCGTCGCGGAGGCGACCGCGCGGACCCATCGCTGGGCGGAGCGCTCGCTGGCCGCCCACACGCGGTCGGACCAGGCCCTCTTCGGGATCGTCCAGGGCGGCCTGGAGCCGGACCTGCGGGCCGAGAGCGCGCGGTTCGTCGCAGCGCTCCCGTTCGACGGGATCTGCCTCGGCGGGCTGGCCGGCGACGAGTCCGCCGCCGAGCGCGATGCCGCGGTGGAGATCGCCGTTGCCGAGCTCGACGGCGATCCCCGGGTCCGCTACCTCATGGGCCTGGGGTCGCCGGCCGACATGCTCGAGGCGGTCCACCGTGGGGTCGACCTGTTCGACTCGGTCCTCCCCGCCCGGGTCGCCCGGACCGGCCAGGTCTGGCTCCCGGGCGGCCGGCTCAACCTGCGCAACCAGGCCTTCCTCGACGATCCCGCGCCGATCCAGGAGGACTGTCCGTGCCTCGCCTGCCGGCGCTTCTCGCGAGCCTATCTCGCCCACCTGTTCCGGGCCCGCGAGCTCCTCGCCTACCGTCTCGCGACTTGTCACAACCTGACCTTCACCCTAGACTTCATGGCCAGGATCCGCGCCGCAATTCAGGCTGGGATCTTCCCCGGAATGCTCCCGGAGCTGCGCTCGCGCGCCGGCCGGATGAGCGCCGGTGAAGCCGTGGTGCAGTCGGCGTGAAGGTCCGTCTCGTACCGTTCGCAGCGTCGCGGAGGTTCGCCGATGGGTTCCCGGGATCGTCCCCACCGCGAAGCGAAGAAGAAGCCCAAGGACAAGGGCGCGCCCAAGCTGCAGCCGATGATGGAGCCGCCGCAGAACGTCGAGCTCATCCGGAAGCCGCGCAAGCCGAAGCCCGAGCCCGAGGAGTCCGACGAGACCTGATCGACCGGGCGGACGCCGTCGCGCCGTTCCGTCGAGCCATGACGACAGGAGCGTGAGGCGATGACGATCACCGGCGACCGCGAGGTCGAGCGCAACGGCGAGAAGGCGACCGCGGAACGGACGAAGGCCGTCAACGCCGCGATCCTCGCGATCGAGAAGCAGTTCGGCAGCGGGTCGATCATGAAGCTCGGCTCGGCCGAGCGACAGTCTGTCGACTCGATCCCGACCGGCTCGATCGCCCTCGACCTCGCGCTCGGCGTCGGCGGCATCCCGCGTGGCCGGATCACCGAGATCTTCGGTCCGGAGTCGTCGGGCAAGACGACCGTCTGCCAGCACGTCATCGCCGAGGCCCAGGCGCGCGGCGGGGTGGCCGCCTTCATCGACGTCGAGCACGCGCTCGACCCGGGCTACGCCCGCGCCTGCGGCGTCAACGTCGACGAGCTGCTCGTCAGCCAGCCGGACACCGGCGAGCAGGCACTCGAGATCACCGAGACGCTCATCCGCTCGGGCGGCATCGACTGCGTCGTCGTCGACTCGGTCGCGGCGCTCGTGCCGCGGGCCGAGATCGAGGGCGAGATGGGCGACTCGTTCGTCGGGATCCAGGCTCGCCTCATGAGCCAGGCCCTGCGCAAGCTGACCGGCGCGGTGAGCCGCTCGAACACGTCGCTCGTCTTCACGAACCAGCTGCGCGAGAAGATCGGGGTGATGTTCGGCAACCCCGAGACGACGCCCGGGTGGTCGGGCCCTGAAGTTCTATGCCAGCGTCCGGCTCGACATCCGGCGGATCGAGACGATCAAGACCGGCACCGAGTCGGTCGGCAACCGGGTCCGGGTCAAGGTCGTCAAGAACAAGGTCGCCCCGCCGTTCCGCGTCGCCGAGTTCGACGTGATGTACGGCGAGGGGATCAGCAAGGAGGGCGGCCTGCTCGACGTCGGCGTGGCGATGGACGTCGTCAACAAGACCGGCGCCTGGTTCACCTTCGACGAGACCCGTCTCGGCCAGGGCCGCGAGGCGTCCAAGGAGTTCCTCAAGGCCAACCCGGAGATCGCCGCCGAGATCGATCGCCGGATCCGCGGCCGGATCAACGAGGTCCAGGTCCCGGTCGAGGGCATCGAAGAGGCCGAGTGACCGCACCCGGGCCGACGACCGGGTCGGGGACGACCGGCCGCCCGGGCCGCCGCCGCGAGTCGTACGCCGACCGTCGGGCGCGCCGCGCTGCGATCGACGATCCGGAGGTCGTCCTCGCGGCCGCCCTGCGCTTCCTCGAGACGCGCGCCCGGTCCGTCGCCGAGACGCGCCGTCGGCTGACCGATGCCGGCTACCGGCCCGAGCTCGTCGAGGGAGCCATCGAGCGGTTGCTCGCGCTCGGGCTGCTGGACGACGAGGCGTTCGCCCGCCACTGGATCGAGTCCCGCGATCGAGCTCGGCCGCGTGGCGAGACCGCCCTCCGGCGCGAGCTCCGGCTGCGGGGCGTTGATCCGGCGGTGATCGAGGCGGCGCTCGAGGAGCGCCGGGCGACGGAGGGCCGTCCATACGGGTCCGCTGCCGAGGACGGCGAGACAACGCCGGAAACCCAGCCGGCCGAGCCCGACGAGCTCGCTGCTCGACGGCTGCTCGAGCGTCGCCGCCGAGACCTCGAACGGGTCGGCGATCCGCGCAAGCGTCGGGCCAGGGCGTATGCGCTGCTCGCCCGCAACGGCTTCTCCCCGGAGATCGCGGCGCGGCTGGCGGCCTCGTTCGGGAGCCCGGAGCCGGAGGCCGATGATTTCGGTTGACTCGTTGTCCCGGCGGCGACCCGGCCGGCGACGATCCGCACGAAGGAACCGGCCGGTGTGAGTTCGCGCTGTGCGTGACGCGTTCAAACCGGCGCACGGGCCGCCTGCCCAGCCGCTCTGAGGCGGAATCAGTGCGCAGCGTGCTCGGACTGGAGGCCGTGCGGCCCGGAATCGTGCGTTCCACGCACCGGATGGCGCCGGCGCCCTCCCCTCGTTCGCTCGTTTGAACGTCCCACGCACAACCGCGGGCCAGCGCCCCTCGTCAGCGCGCACGCTCGATGTCCGCCCGTACGGCTGCTCGGAGGGGCAGCCGGAGGCCCTCGGTTGACCCATCCTCCCGGCCGGCCGTAGGCTACGCGCAGATCGCAGCAGCGTCGCGGGCCCTCGCGGCGCTCGTCCAAGGGATGCCGGCCCGGAGCGCGACGCACATCTCGTCCCCGCCCCACCGGGTCCCGCCGTAATCGAGCACACCTTCGGCCGGACGGTCGGACGGGAGGAAGACACGATGGATCCGCTTGTCGTAGCGGCGGTGGCCCTGTTGGCCGTCGCCGGCGGAGCCGTTCTCGGATTCCTGGCACGTGGCATCTTCGCCAGCCGCGGGATCAAGGAGGCCGAGGAGAAGGCCGCCCTGATCGTCGAGAAGGCGCGGAGCCAGCAGAAGGACCTCATCCTCGAGGCGAAGGAGGAGAAGATCCGTCTCCAGCGCGAGGCGGAGGACGAGGCCCGCGCCAAGCGGACCGAGCTGGCCAACCTCGAGCGACGCCTCCTCCAGCGCGACGAGCAGCTCGACCAGCGAGCCGACATGCTCGAGGGTCGCGACCGCAAGATCCTCGACCGCGAGCGCGAGATCGACAAGGCCCGCGAGGAGGTCGCCCGCGCCCACCAGGAGCAGGTCGAGGCCCTCGAGCGGGTGAGCGGGATGTCCGGCGAGGACGCCAAGGCCGTGCTCCTCGACGCCGTTCGCGAGGAGGCCGAGCACGACGCCGTCAAGCTCGCCCGGGCGATCGAGCGGCGCGCCCGCGAGGAGGCCGACGACAAGGCGCGCGACATCATCGTCACCGCCATCCAGCGGGTCGCGGCCGATCACACCGCCGAGCACACCGTGACGGTCATCCACCTGCCGTCGGACGAGATGAAGGGCCGGATCATCGGCCGCGAGGGCCGCAACATCCGGGCCCTCGAGCAGGCGACCGGGGTCGACCTGATCATCGACGACACGCCCGAGACCGTCGTCCTGAGCGGCTTCGACCCGGTCCGCCGCGAGATCGCCCGGCTCGTCGATCACCAAGCTCATCAGCGACGGCCGGATCCACCCCGGGCGGATCGAGGAGGTCGTGGCCAAGGCCCGCGCCGAGGTCGACCTCGTGATCCGCCAGGCGGGCGAGCAGGCCGCCTACGACGCCGGCGTGCCCGGGCCTGCCGCCGGAGATCGTCAAGCTCCTCGGCCGGCTCAAGTACCGGACGAGCTACGGCCAGAACGTGCTCAACCACGTCGTCGAGACGAGCCGCCTTGCGGCGGTCGTCGCGGCCGAGACCGGGGCCGACGTCCAGATCGCCAAGATGGGCGGGCTGCTCCACGACATCGGCAAGGCGGTCGACCACGAGGTCGAGGGCCCGCACGCCGCCATCGGCGCCCAGATCGCCCAGCGCCACAACCTGCCGATGAAGGTGATCAACGCGATCGCCGCCCACCACCAGGAGGTCGAGTACGCCTGCGTCGAGGCGCCGATCGTCCAGATCGCCGACGCGATCAGCGCATCGCGCCCGGGTGCCCGGGGCGAGTCGATGGACACCTACGTCAAGCGGCTCGAGGACCTCCAGGCGATCGCCGAGAGCTTCGCCGGGGTCGAGCGCTCGTTCGCCGTCCAGGCCGGGCGCGAGGTCCGGATCCTCGTCCGGCCCGAGGAGATCGACGACCTGACCGCGACCCGCCTCGCGCGCGACATCGTCAAGAAGATCGAGGAGCAGCTGACCTACCCGGGCCAGATCAAGGTCACGGTCATCCGCGAGACCCGGGCCGTCGAGTACGCCAAGTAGCGGTCTAGCGTGTCGCGTAGCGTCTCAGAGCATCACACCGAGCGTGAGCAGCCCCAAGGTCGAGCGGTCCCGGTCATCGTGAACGATGCAGGAAGTGACGCACGAGCACAGCGCAGAGTCGCGCTAGGCCGTCAGAAACGGCCCCAGGACGAACTCGAGCGGACCAGGCTGGCCCTATCGAAGCCCCGCGCAGGGACGAACGAGAGAACGTCGCGACGATAGCCGCCAAGGGTTCGCACAAACCATGTTGCGACGCTTCGAGTGGATGGAAAGGCCCGCGATCCTTGGGGGCACAGGCGCGCTCGGGGGCTATGGGAGATCTTTGTACGGGCGCGGAGCAGGGGGAAAGGTGGATCCGTCGAACAGGGCTCGGCCCCCGAGCGGTTCGCTCAAGCGCACGTTTCCCCACCAGCCCGACCCGTGATAGCCCCCGCTTCCATCGGGACGGGAGGCACAGATCGTCCGGTCGTAAGAACCGCTGATGCGCATCGTGATGGTCACGGCCGACGGTGCGCGCCAGGACGGCCCCGAGCTCGTCCGCGGTCAGACCGCGACCGCGAGTCCTCCAGCTCTCTCCTTCTGCTCCGGCGACGAACGTGAGCCGCGCCCGTTCATCGATCGCGGCCAGCCGGTCGGCCAGCCGGATCGCGTCGACCTTGAGCGCGAGCTCAGTCAGGGCGTGGAGCTCGTCCTCGCCGTCGCCGATGAGGTAGTCCGGGCGGCTCAGGCGCCCGACCGGCTTGGGCGAGCGGGCGACGACCTCCCAGCTGCTGCCGACCCGGATCCCACGATGGCGCGGTCACCCGCCAGCCGTCCGGCAGCCACGAGTGGATGTCGTCCCATGCTCGGTCGCGTGGGTCAGCGGTCATCGTCCCAGTCTAGGCGGGCCTCAGGGACTCGCCGGGACCGCCTTCACTTGCTCGGGACGAGCTCCTCGCCGGGCACCGGAGGACTCACCAACGCTCTTGTTACCACTGACTCGTTGTCGGCGCTGGTTACGAACGCGATCAGGTGACCGTGGTACCACACGACCGGCGATAGGAACCCGCTGATTCCCGGGAAGCTCGCCGCTACCTGCCAGTGGATCGCGTCGGACGAGATCCAGACATCGGCTGGCGTTGCCACGTAGATCGATCCGGCCCGCACCAGCGCCGGCAAATTGGCCGCAGCCATGCCTCCTGGCTGGACCATACGCCAGGCTCGACCAGTGGCGGAGACGATGATCCCCTCTGGGTCTCCGACGGTGGCGACGAGGCCCGGACCGCCCGGTATTGCCTCGATCACGTCCGTCAGTCGGATGTTCGGTCGCAACCGCGTCCAGGTCCGGCCGTTCCTCGAACGCCACGGGCCGCCATAGCCGAACACGTAGACTCCGCCGGCTGCGCGGACGATGAATGACCCACCGCTCTGGCCCCAGGGGCTGAGCGGCGTGAGTCTCCAATGGCGCCCGTCGACCGAGCTGAAGACGACGGCCCGATGGAGGTCGGTCGCGGTGCGCTGGTGGGCGGATCCCGCGATGACGAGGCGGCCGCCAATCACCGCGATCGCCGGCCGACCCGACCCTTCGCCGGCCTCGACGCAATAGGCTCCGGCCGTGGGGAGCGTCGCGAGGCGGCGCCAGGTGAGCAGGTCGGACGACTCCCAAACGATGGCCGGCTCGCGCAGGATGTCCGACTCTCCGATGCAGCCGCCGGTGGTGGTCAGGAACCGGTCCTTCCAACGGATCGGCTGCGTGTGCAGCTCGCGCGCGAAACTCGGCGGGGCGATCGGGCGAGGTGCGGCGGTCCAGCTGATCCCGTCCGCTGACAACCATGCGTTGCCCGTCCTGCAGCAGCCGAGCATGACCAGGTGATCGGCCATGGCGGTAACGGTCCCGACGGTCATTCCCTGTGTGCCTGGCTGCGTGTCGATCGACCAATCGAGCCCGAGCCGATTGCCGGCGCTCGGCGACGGCAACGAGGTCGGGCTGCTCGTCGGACTCGGCGTCGTGACCCGCGAACTCGGCGAAGTGACTGCATCCGGCGTCGTCGGGCTCCGGGCGAGCGATGAGGCCGGGGTCGGCGTCGGGGTGCTGGGCGCGCAACCCGACACGGCGAGGAGCGTCGCCAGGAGCGCGGTGATCAAGCGGTGCGGGCGCATTGTCGATCGACCCGACGCTACCACGGCGGTGTCTCACCGTCGCTCTGGCCTCCCGAATGGGTGATATTGACCGCGCGCGTCGGGACAGACCATGTGCGCGATCTAGCGGGAAGTCATGGGTCTGTCTACGGCTCGCCGAACCAGGTCGAGCCGTCCGCGCCGACCCACAGGACACCGATCGGCATGAGGACGAGCGTCGGCACGTAATGCGCCGGATCCGGCCAGCCCGTCGGACGGTTGCCCGAGATCGCGATGCGCTTCCACGACCGGCCGTCGAACGAGGTCCACGCGGCATCCTTGCCACCGGACCGGTAGGCGAGGATCCGTTCGCCGTTCCCTACGATGGTCCCGTTCGGGATCGTGCCGCTGCCCTGGCTTCTCCCGAACCAGATCCCGAGCGGCGCGAACCTGGGCACGGGCTTCCAGGTCCGGCCGTCGAGCGACGACCACCAGAGCCCGGCTCCCGGTGCCGACGCAACCCCTCCGATGGCGATCAGCCCGGATGATCCGACCGCGAGCCCGCCCGCACTCGTCCCGTACCCTGAGGGGATCCAAGCTGGCGCGAATCCCTTCCGCGGGAGCGTTCGTGACGTCCAGTGGCGACCGTCCGGGGACGTGAGTGCCACGGCCTTGACGGTGTCACGGTCGCTGTCCTCGCTGACCGCAACGAACCCGGACCGGAATGCTGCGACGTTGCCGTCGCTGAAGCCGATCTGGGTCGAGAACTGGCCGGCCGGCAGGATGTCCCAGGCGACGCCGTCCTCGGAGATCGCCGCACGCGAGCCCTTCTCCTCCCAATCCAGGACGATCAGCCCCCGGGTCCCGGCCTTGACGATCGGCGGGGCGATGTCCACTCCGCCCTCGTCCCGGAGGTCGATCTCGGGCCCGGGATGGGCAACCCATGTGGCGCCGTCCGATGAGGTCCAGGCCTGCAACGGCATGGTCATCGCCCAGCAACTCAGCCGATCCCCTCCGTCACACTGGTTCCTCCCGCCCTGCAGGGTGAGCGCCGCGATGCCCTGGGCGGTCTCGCCGACGCCGAGGACGACCGCCGTCGGACCCAGGACGTCGGAGTCAAGCAGGCGCCAGGTGACGCCATCGGCGGAGATCCAGACCGGCGTGTGCGACGTGTCCCCGGACAGGACCGGCGCGCCGACGGCCACGTAGCCGCCCCGCCAGCGGAGCACCGATCGGACCTGCCCCAGCGGATCGTCCGCTGCGAGCTTCCGCCAGGTGATGCTCGACCAGGCGGCTTCGGCAGCCGGCGGGACCGGCGTAACGAAGGCGGGCGGACTGGTCGGTGAGGCTGAGGGCGAGGGTTGCACGGAGGCGGTGGGTGCCGATGCTGCCGTCGGTGACGGCGTCGAGGTGGGGACGACTGCCGGCGATGCCCCAGGCGTCGGGCTGGCCGGCTTGGGGCCGATGATGTCGCAGCCCCCGGCGGCCAGGATGCAGCAGATCAGGAAGACGACGGCATAGCTGCGAGTCATGGTCCACCTTGGGCGACGCCAAGCGAGGTTCGTCGATGGTGAGACGCGCCCGCTGTCGCGTTGGTACGGTCCGTCGCCCGGTAGACTTCGCCGGTGACTCACGACGGACAGCCCACCGCCGGGCGGACGCGGCTCGGCAACCCCGCGAACGGCGACGCCCCGCGTCCGCCGGGTGCCTGCCGGGTGCTGATGGTCGGCGATCTCATCGGCAAGCCGGGGCGCGTGGCGCTCGAGCGGACCCTGCCGGGGCTTCGCGAGGAGCGTGGGATCGACTTCGTCACCGCCAACGGCGAGAACGTCGCGGGCGGGATGGGCCTGACGCCGTCGCTCGCGGAGTCGATCCTGGCTGCCGGCGTCGACGTCATCACGAGCGGTAACCACATCTGGGACAAGCGTGAGATCTACCCGTTCCTCGAGACGTCGGACCGGGTCCTGCGACCGCTCAACTACGGGACGCACGGTGTGCCGGGTCGCGGCTGGGTCGTCCATGCCGGGCTCGACGGGACCGACATCGCGATCATCAACCTCCAGGGCCGAACGTACATGCAGCCGATCGACAATCCATTCGCCGAGGCCGACCGCCTGCTCGACGAGTCGGCCGACCCGCTCCCGCCCGTCCGCCTGGTCGACTTCCACTGCGAGATCACGAGCGAGAAGAACGCGCTGGGGATCTACCTCGACGGTCGCGTGAGCGCGGTGGTGGGGACCCACACCCACGTCGTGACCGGCGACGAGCGGATCCTGCCCGGCGGGACCGCCTACCAGAGCGACATCGGGATGACCGGCCCGATCCACAGCGTGATCGGCTTCGACCCCAAGACGGTCCTGCCGCGGTTCATGAACGCGCTGCCGACCCGCTTCGAGGTCGGCGACGGCCCGGTGATCCTCAACGCGACCCAGATCGACATCGATCCGGCGACCGGGCGGGCGCTCGCGATCGAGCGGATCCAGCGGCTGGTCGAGGTCTGAGCCCGGTGCCGCGCCGGCGCCACGACGACGCCGACGACCCCGTCGTCCCGCCCGGACCGTCGACGATCGACCTCCACACCCACACGCTCCGCTCGGACGGCATCCTCGAGCCGGCCGCGCTCGTCGGCCGCAGTCGCCGCGGCCGGCGTCCGGCTCCTGGCGATCACCGACCACGACGACGTGTCGGCCTATCGCGAGCTGACGGCCGTGGACGCCGCTCCGCTCCCCTCCGGGCTGACGCTCCTGCCGGGTGTCGAGATCAACTGTCTCACGAGCTCGGTGCCCGAGCTGTGGGAGAGCGAGCTTCACGTGCTCGGGCTCGGCGTCGACCCGGCCGACGACGCGCTTCGAGGCGACGCTGGCCGGTCAGCGCAGTCGTCGTCGGGTTCGGTTCGAGCGGACCCTCGAGCGTCTCACCGAGCTCGGCCTGTCGGTCGACGACCTCGCCGCCGAGCTCGACCCGGGCGAGATCGCGTCCCTCGGGCGCCCGACGGTTGCCCGGCTGCTCCAGGCCAAGGGGTACGTCACGAGCGTGGAGGACGGCTTTACCCGCTACCTCGGGCGGGGTCGGCCGGCCTACGTGCCCCGCGAGGGAATCGGCCCGCTGGAGGCGATCACGGCGATCCGCAGCGCGGGCGGGCTGCCGGTCCTCGCCCACTTCTCCGAGGCGGCGGCACGGCTGGCGGTCGTGCGCGAGCTGCGCGACGCCGGCCTCGGCGGGCTCGAGGTCTACTACCGGACGTTCGACCAGGAAACGCAGGCCTCGGTGCTCGCCGTGGCCGATGGGCTCGCGCTCGTGCCCACCGGCGGTTCCGACTACCATGGCGACACCGGCACCTACGCCGCGGCCCACGCCCAGCTGTGGGTCCCGCCCGAGGTCGGCGAGCGACTCTTCGCCGCGCTCGGCCGGAGCCTGCCGCCAGTCGATCCCACGTCCACCACCGTCCGATGAATCGCCACCTCCCGATCCTCGAGCTCGAGCCCGACCGACCCGCCGGTGACGCCGCGCGCCATCCAGCGGCGCCCGCGGACGATCGGCTGGCCGAGTACCTGCCCGAGACGGCCGCCCTGCCGAGCTTCCACGTCTGGACCCTCGGCTGCCAGATGAACCGGAGCGACTCCGAGGAGATGGCCGGCCGGCTGCTGGCCGCCGGTTGCTCCGAGGCGCCGAGCCTCGAGACGGCCGATCTCATCGTGATCAACACCTGCGCCATCCGCGAGGGCGCCGAGCAGAAGGTCATCGGCCGGCAGGGCCAGCTGAGCCGGCTCAAGGAAGCCAATCCCGGGCTCCGGGTCGTGCTCACCGGCTGCTCGGTCCGCGAGCCGGACCGGGCCGGCCTCCGTCGGCGCTACCCGGCGGTCGACCTGTTCCTCCGCCCGGACGAGGAGCCGGAGCTCGTCGACCGGCTCGGGCTCGCCTCGGCGCAGGCGCCGATCGGCGCGGTCGGAACGACCACCACGCTCGGCCGGGTCGTCGTCGGGGCTGCTGACCGGCTCCCGGAGACGCGGGCCGCCGCGGTCGGGGGAGGGCCGGATCGCCCGGGGCTCGGCGGTCAGCGCCTGGCTTCCGATCGTGTACGGCTGCGACAAGACGTGCACCTACTGCATCGTCCCGTTCAGCCGCGGTCCGGAGCGGAGCCGCCCGTTCGACGAGATCGTCGAGGAGGCTCGGAGCGCTCGCCGCGGCCGGCTACCGCGAGGTCACCCTGCTCGGGCAGAACGTCAACTCGTACGGCCACGACCTGCCGGCCGAGCCGCGCTTCGCGCACATTGCGACCGAACGCTGGGCCGGACGCCGGCTCGACCTAGCCGGGCGACCCGACCTGGCCGAGCTGATCCGGACGATCGACGCGATCCGGACCGTCGACGGCGTCCCGGCGATCCCGCGCCTGCGCTTCGTCACGTCCCACCCATGGGACCTCTCGGACCGGCTCATCGCCGCGATGGCCGACTGCCCGTCGGTCTGCGAGCACCTCCACCTGCCCGGTCCAGTCGGGCGACGACGCCGTCCTGCGGCGGATGGGCCGCCAGTACACGGTCGAGCACTACCTCGAGCGGCTCGCGGCGATCCGGGCGGCGATCCCGGGGATCGCGATCTCGACCGACGTCATCGTCGGCTTCTGCGGCGAGACCGAGGCCCAGTTCGAGGCGACGCTCGACCTGCTTCGGATGGTCCGCTACGACCAGGTCTTCGCGGCGGCCTACTCGGTCCGTCCGGGGACGCCGGCGACCCGCCTGGCCGACGACGTGCCGCCGGCCGAGAAGCGGCGCCGGCTCAACGAGCTGCTCGCCGTCCAGGAGGCGATCGGGCTCGAGCGCAACCGCGCCTGGCTCGGGCGGACCGTCGAGGTCCTCGTCGAGGGAGCCGGTCCGAGCCGCCCGCACGACCACGATGCTGAGGCGGAACTCGAGGGCCCTGGTTCGCCCCCTGGTCCGACCGTCACGGGTCGGACGCGCGAGCACAAGCTGGTCCACGTCGCCGCGGATCCGAGTGCTCGTCGGCCGGCTCGTCACGGCCCGGATCGAGCACGCGGGACCGTATGCGCTCCGGGGGGTCCGGATCCAGGCGTGACGTCGAGTCCGCCGCTTCTGGTCATCGCCGGGGCGACCGCGACGGGCAAGACCGGGCTCTCGCTCCGGCTGGCGGACTGGCTCCGGGGTCGAGGGATCGCGGCCGAGATCCTCTCGGCCGACTCGCGCCAGGTGTACCGCGGCCTCGACATCGGGACGGCCAAGGTGAGCGCCGCCGACCGGGCGAGGATCCCGCACCACGGCCTCGACCTCGTCGATCCGGACGAGCCGTTCAGCGTCGCCGAGTACGTCGCCGACGCCCGCGAGGCGCTGGCCGCGATCGCCGGGCGGGGTGGGCTGGCGATCCTCGTCGGCGGGACGGGCCTCTACCTCCGGGCCGTCGCGCGCGGGCTGGACCGGACCAGCTGCCGAGCGACGCCGCGGTGCGTGCCCGGGTCGAGGCGGAGCTCGAGCGGGACGGCCTCGCCCCGCTCGCGGCGAGGCTCCAGGCCCTGGCGCCGGAGCGCGCTGCCGCCATCGACCTGCGCAACCCGCGGCGGGTCGTGCGGGCGCTCGAGATCGCCGAGCTGCAGGGGCGACGCGCCGCTGCCGGAACCGCGCGGCTACGACGGGCCGGTCGCCTGGCTCGGGTTGCACGTCGAGGCGGACCTTCATCGCGAGTGGATCGCGACCCGTGCCCGTGACCAGTTCGCCACCGGACTGCTCGACGAGGCACGCGGCCCTCCGGGAGCGGTTCGATCCGGCGCTCCCCGCGTTCAGCGCGATCGGCTACCGCGAGGCGTGGGACGTGCTCGACGGCCGGTCCACGCTCGACGCTGCGATCGAGCTCGACATTGCGCGCAACGTCGCATTCGCGAAGCGCCAGCGGACGTGGTTCCGGGCAGAGACCGGGATCGCCTGGCTCGATGCCGTGCCTGACCCGGAGCCGGCCGCCCGTCGGGTGCTGGAGCGCCTCCTCGGCCCGTAGGCCGCCGTCCCGGGCGGAGGGACTATCCTTCGGCCGATGCCCAGGACGATGGTCGATCTGAGCGTGCCCGTCGAGAAGGCGTTCCTCGTCGGGGTCGACACGGGCGCGGACGCCGGCTGGCCGGTCGAGGATTCGCTCGCGGAGCTGGCCAGCCTGGCCACGACCGCCGGGGCCGACGTGGTCGGCGCCGAATGGCAGAACCGCCGCCACGTCGACCCGAACTGGTATGTCGGCAAGGGCAAGGCCGGGGAGCTTGTCGCGGCCAGGAGCGAGACCGGCTTCGACGTCCTCATCGCCGACGACGAGCTGTCGCCTGGGCAGCAGCGCGCCCTCGAGGAGCTGCTCAAGGTCAAGGTCATCGACCGGAGCCGGCTGATCCTCGACATCTTCGCCCTCCACGCCCAGACCCACGAGGGCCGCCTCCAGGTCGAGCTGGCCCAGCTCGAGTACCAGCTGCCCCGGCTCACCCGGCTGTGGACCCACCTCTCGCGAACCGGCGGCGGGATCGGGACGCGCGGGCCGGGCGAGTCGCAGCTCGAGACCGACCGGCGGATCATCCGCGAGCGGATCAAGAAGATGAAGGAGCGGGTCGAGCAGGTCCGCCAGCAACGAGCGACCGCCGCCCGCGGCCGGGACCGCCGCCTGATGCCGACGGTCGGCATCGTGGGCTACACGAACTCGGGCAAGTCGACCCTGCTCAACGCGCTCGTCGGCAGCGAGGTCGCGCTGGCCGAGGACAAGCTCTTCGCCACGCTCGACCCGACGAGCCGCCAGGTCAGGCTGGGCGAGGGCCAGACCGCGATCCTGACCGACACGGTCGGGTTCATCCACAAGCTCCCGCACCAGCTCGTCGACGCGTTCCGGGCGACGCTCGAGGAGGTCAACCGGGCCGACGCGCTGATCGAGGTCGTCGACGCGTCCGACCCGCATGCCGCGGAGCACCGGACGACGGTCCAGGCCGTCCTCGACGAGCTCGGGGCGGGGGACAAGCCACGTCTCGTGGCACTCAACAAGGTCGATCTCCTCGCCGGGGCCGGTCACGACCCGAGCCTGCCGACACCGATCGTCGGTGGCACCGTGCCGATCAGCGCCGTGACGGGCTTCGGGCTCGACGCCCTGCGGACCGAGCTGGCCAGCGTGCTCGCCTCGTTGTGGGTGGACGTGGATCTCGACGTTCCGTACGCCGCCGGAGACCTGCTCGCGCGTGTTCGCGAACGCGGCTCGGTCGAGGTCGACTATCGCGGCGACGGCGTCCGGATCCGGGGGCGGGTCGCGCCAGCGCTCGCCGGAGAGCTCGAGGCGGCCGCGGCGCGGGCCGCGCGCGATGGGACGTGACCGGTGAAGCCGCCTCCGTCGTCGGTCGTTCCTGAGCCGGTCGCCGGGGCGCGGCGGATGGTCCGGGTTGGCGGTCGGGCCGCGCTTCCCGGCGGGGAGGTCGTCGTCTGGTCGGTCGCCGACGGGCGCCGGGGTCGGCGCTGGCGCGAGGTCGTCTCGGGCGACGGCGGCGTGCTCCGGGCGGTGCTGTTCGAGACGGATCCGGCGGGCCGGGTGGTCCGCCTGGAGATGTCGACCGCGGCCGGGTTGCTGACGCTCCACCCGGACCGCAACGGGGCCGTCCTGCACGGGAACGTGGTGACGCCGGAAGGACTGCGGCACCTGACCCTCGGCGAGGCGACCTTGTTCGTTGTCGGGTCGCCCGCGGCGGCCGCGATCGCCTTCGGTCGGCTGTCGGGCGAGGTGGCCGTCGGCGCGACGCGGCAGGTGAACGTCATCCGGCTCGACGATCGGCTGGAGCCGGGGGAGGGGAGCTGGGACGTGACGCGGCTCGACGAGCGGGCCTGGCGCCTGGTCAGCACCGTCGACGGCGAGGTCCGCGCCATTCGCCTCGACGACGACGGGCTGGCCGTGCTCCCTGATGGGGAGGCCTGGCCGCTCGAGGTCTGAGCGCCCCGTCAGGCCGCGCTGAAACCTCCCTCGACCCACATCCCGGCGGCCGGGTCGTGGACGGACCGTGGACAACGAGCGTCGTTCGGACCATCGGTCGCTGAAGTTCGTGGATAACCCCATAGCCAGCGGACCGGCCGGCCCCTAATGTTGGTCCTGCCCGAAGGGGCCATGACGGACCGAAAGCGTCGTCGCAGGTGCTTGCACAGGCGGCGGTGACTACGGACCGGGGTTCGACGGAACCGAGTCGCGGGTGCTTGCATTCGCGGAAACGGGCCACCGGACCGATTGGTTCCTTCGGGCGTTTCCGTGTCTGCGGCGATGATGTGCCGATCGGCCGCTGATCGCTCGTCATTGGCTCTGCGCAGTTCACGATGCGTCAATCGCCAGATAGCAACCACGGTGGTCGTAGACGGCGATGGCGAGCCCGATCCAGCTGATGAGGCCCAGGGCTGTCCCGCCGCCTGCACGGGGCGGTACGTTTCGCGCGAATCGAGGCGCCGCGGACCGACTCGGACTCGTCCCGGACCACGGGGGTGGCTATCTGGGAAGCGCGGCGGATGGGCCCGGCGCCGACGCCCGTGCCTGCCGTCCGTCATCCCGTCCGGTGGACGAGCGGTGGAAAACCGTCCCGATTCGGGCCCTTGAACCGCGAAGGTCGTGGATAAGCCGGTAGCCACCGCCGGGGTCCGGCGGTCATAGTGGTTCTTGCCCGAAGGGGCCGATGGACCGAAGCCTTGAGACTGCCGGAGCTTGCTCTGGGAGACTCGGCCCAGGATCGACGGTTCCTCCGGGCATTGTCGTGTCCTGGGCCCGGTCGTCGGCAGGCGACCCAAGGACCGAGCGATGAGGGCGGCTGACGTCCCTTGTCGGGTGGACGGTGCGGCGCCCGCGTTGACTGGAGCACGGCCGTGGGACAACGCCACGCGGGACGCGACGCCGTTGTCACCTGCCTCGTCGTGATCGTGGTGGTCGCCGTCGTCGTGGTCGTCGCCGGGCTGTGGGTCGCGTCGACGTTCGACCTGGACTCGTCGAACAACGTTCTCCCCTTGCTGGCGGCGGCGCGCTGAAACCTCCCTCGACCCACATCCCGGCGGCCGGGTCGTGGACGGACCGTGGACAACGAGCGTCGTTCGGACCATCGGTCGCTGAAGTTCGTGGATAACCCCATAGCCAGCGGACCGGCCGGCCCCTAATGTTGGTCCTGCCCGAAGGGGCCATGACGGACCGAAAGCGTCGTCGCAGGTGCTTGCACAGGCGGCGGTGACTACGGACCGGGGTTCGACGGAACCGAGTCGCGGGTGCTTGCATTCGCGGAAACGGGCCACCGGACCGATTGGTTCCTTCGGGCGTTTCCGTGTCTGCGGCTGGTTTGACGCTCCGTTCGGGGCTCGATTACGATGCGGCGGACCCGCGCCCGTACCGAGGGATCTGTGACGCAGCCCGAGCCGAACGCCCAGAGCGCCACACGCTGGCACCGCCGGCCGCGGGTCCGTCGCCTCTTCCGATCCCTCCTCAGTCCCTCGAAGTTCGCGCTCGTCGGGATCTCCGGGATTGTCGTCAACGAGGTGGCGCTGCACGCCTTCGTCCTGGCGATGGGCGAGGACCAGCTCCTCTGGGCGGCGCTCCTCTCGTCGCAGGTCTCGACCCTGAGCAACTTCATCCTGATCGAGCTGTGGGTATTCCGCGGCCGCGAGGTCGGCGGGCACCTGCTGTGGCGCTATGTCACCTTCAACCTGCTCAACCTGGTCACCCAGATCATCCGGCTGCCGACGCTCCACATCCTCACCGAGATCGGCGGCATCCACTACCTGATCTCGAACCTCTTCGCGCTCGGGCTGACGTTCGGCATCCGCTACCTCGTCGCCGACAACTGGATCTGGGCCGGTCGCGACCGGCGCGACCAGACCCCGATCGATGGGGCCTACCAGTACGACGTCCACGGGATCGTCCGGATCACCTCGACCGTCCACCTGCCCGAGCTCGCCGCGTTCAACGTCGACCACCGGGTGGACGCGGACATCGTCATCCGGCGCAGCCTGATCGGAGGCGGGCCGCGGCTCCATGTCTCGACGGTCAAGGGACCCGACGGCGTCATCCGCTACCGCGAGCACTTCGGGGCCCTCTCAGCCGCCTTCGACGTGACGATCGGCGAGCAGGTCGTGCTCGATGCGAACTGGCTCCTGACCTGGTCGCACCACGTCCTCTACACGAACATGGTCGAGCCGCTCCTGCGCTTCTGGCTCGTGTCGCGCGGCTTCGTCCTGCTCCACTGCGCGGCCATCGATGCCGAGCGTGGCGCGATCATCATGTCGGCCCAGACCGACACCGGGAAGACGAGCACCGTGCTGCGCCTCCTGATGCAGCGCAGCTGGGCGTTCATCTCGGACGACATGGCGATCCTCACCACCGACGGCGAGATCCTGAGCTACCCCAAGCCGATGACCCTGAGCTCGCACACGATGAGCGCGGTCAACGACCAGGCGCTGCCTCGGGCGGATCGGTTCATGCTCGCGATCCGCAGCCGGGTCCACTCCAAGCAGGGTCGCTCGGCGGGTCACGCACTCGGGCGACTGAACGTGCCGATCGTGACGATCAACGCCTGGGTCCAGCTGATCATCCCGCCCCCGAAGTACCACGTGCAGTCGCTCATCGACTGCGACCTGACCGACCGGGCGCCGATCGACTCGATCGTGCTCATGGAGCGCGGCACGCCGCCGCTCGCCGAGGAGCCGGAGTTCGGGTTCACGATCGACCGGCTGCTCGAGAACACCGACGACGCGTACACGTTCCCGCCCTTCGCCAGCCTCGCGCCGCTGATTGCCTTCGGCGACCTCGACTACGCCGCCCTGCGGGCCCGCGAGCGCGAGCTGCTCGAGGCGTCGATCGCCCATGCCTGGCGGGTCCGGGTCCGGGTCGCGGGTCACAACTGGTCGGAGCTCATCCCGAGCCTCATCGAGCGGCGCCGGGCGCAGCTCCAGCCCGACGAGCTGGCGGCGGCCGCACGCGAGGCCGACGACGCCGTGGCGACCGAGATCGCCGCCGCCGAGGCACCGGTCGGAGCCGGCCGCTCGAGCTGACCGCGGGGAGTCCACCGAGGGCGCCAGGCTCCGTGGCATGATCGCTCGATGGAGCGCGTCGTCGAACCGCTTGACCCCGCGGCGATCCGGGACGCCCGCCTGACGATCGACCCGGCGTTCCTCGGCAGCCCGCAGTTCGTCCACGACGGGCTGTCGGCCCGCGCCGGCCGGCCGGTGATCGTCAAGGTCGAGACCGTCAACCCGATCCGCTCGTTCAAGGGCCGCGGCACGTGGCACGCGGTCAGCGGGCTGGTGGGGGAGGGGTCCGTCACCGCCGAGTGCCCGCTCGTCGTCGCCTCGACCGGCAACTTCGGCCAGGGGGTCGCCTATGCCGCGCGGGCGTTCGGGATCCCGGTGACCGTGTTCGCCGACGCGGGCGCGAACCGGCGCAAGCTCGACCGGATCCGAGCGTTGGGGGCGACGGTCCGCCAGGCCGGCCACGACTTCGATGCCGCCCGGGAGGCCGCGGAGGCCCACGCCGGGACGACCGGTGCCCACCTGCTCGTGGACGGCCAGGATGCCCGGATCGCGGTCGGTGCCGGGACGCTTGCCGTCGAGATCACCGATGCGGTCGAGGCGGGCGCCCTCCCGCTGCCCGGTTCCGCCTACGTCCCGGTCGGCAACGGCGCCCTGATCGTCGGGGTGGGTGCGTGGCTGCGGGCGACCGCGCCGGGCTGCCGGGTCATCGGGATCCAGTCCGAGGCCGCGCCGTCGATGACCCTGTCCTGGCGTGAGCGCCGGCCGATCGAGACCGAGACGGCGGCCACCTTCGCGGACGGGATCGCGAGCCGGGTGCCCGTCCCCGAGGCCCTCGCCTGGATGGCCGCTACGGTCGACGACATGCGGCTCGTTTCCGAGGCATCGCTCCGGCTCGCCCAGGCCGAGCTCGGTGACGCACTCGGGATCACCGTCGAGGGCGCCGCGGCCGCCTCGTGGGCCGGTGTCCTGGCCGACCGCGAACCGGCCCCGGGCCCGGCGCTCGTCATCGTCACCGGCAGCAACGTCCCACCGGCCCCGGACGCCGCGTGACGGTTCGGGCGGTCCTGCCGCGCGAACCGGCGGCCTTCGCCCGGGCGATCCTGCCCCTCGTCCTCATCGTCCTCGCCGCGGCCGTCCGCGAGACGCGGCTGCCGGTCCTCGTCGCGCTGGCCGCCGGGACGGTCGTGGCGCTCCGTCGCGACGCGCCGGTCCGCTGGGCATGGGCGGCCCCGGTCCCGGTCGCGCTGAGCCTGGCCTTCGGGCTGATCGTCCCTCCGGAGGCGGCTCCTGGCGGTGCCGACTGCGGGAGCGTCGTCTCGCCCCCGGCCATGTGGCGGCTCCTCGAGGCCGTGCTCGTCCTCGGGACGGTCGCCCTCGGCGCCGTCCTGCTGCGAGCGCCGGCGTCGAGCCTGTGGCTCCGCCTGCCGTCGACCCGGGTCATCCAGTTGAGCGTGCTCGCCTTCGGCGTCTGCGCCCTCCTGGGGCTCGTCCTCGGTCCGGCCCTGGCCCGGCCGTTCTTCGGGTCGTTCGGGCTCGACATGTCGAACCCCTGGGCGCTCCTCCCGGCGGTCGTGTTCGCCCTCTCGAACGGGATCATGGAGGAGGTCGCCTACCGCGGCGCGCTCATGGGCTGGTCGGCCCGGGTGACCGGGCTCGCGCCGGCGCTGGCCGTCCAGGCGCTCGTCTTCGGGCTGGCCCACGGCGGGCCGGACGTCATCGGCTCGCCGCTCACCCTGATGCTGGCGCTGGTCGCGGGCGGACTCCTCGCCGGCCTGATCACGATCCGGACCCGGTCGCTGCTCCTGCCGATCGCGGTCCACGTCGCGCTCGACCTGCCGCTCTACGTCTACCTGGCCTGTCGCACGGCGTGACGCGGGGGCTCGTTGCCTTGCTCGCGCAGGTGCCAATGGCGCGAGCCGTTCGGCCCTTGGCGCACGGTGGGGAGCGGTGCACGATTCCGAGCGTTCAGTGGTGGCAGCCACCGCTCGTGTGGTGGCCGGAAGTCGGTCTGATGACGACGTCAGAGATCGCTGCCGAACAGACGGTTGACCCGGCCGATGTCGACCTCGCAGGCGACACGCGGCCGACGACGTCGCTGTCGGTCGCCCAGCTGTTCCAGATCTCCATCTTCTGGTTCGCCCTCAACTCGATCTGGGGCGGCTTCGAGGTCTTCCAGCAGAAGCGGGTGATCCAGCTCATCGGCAACGGCGCGCCGATCGCGCTCCCGGTGATGGAGCTCATCGCCATGCCGATCGCGGTCCTCACGATGCCGGTCATGGGGTCGGTCTCCGACTACACGACGAGCCGCTGGGGTCGCCGCCGCCCGTTCATCCTGTTCGGGTCGCTCGCGGCGGCCGTCGCGATGTTCGGCCTCGCCCTGTCGCCGTCGTTCCCCGTCCTGATCCTGTTCTTCGTCCTCCTCCAACTGACCTCGAACGCGGCGCGCGGGCCGTTCGCCGGCCTCGTCCCGGACCTCGTCCCCGAACGCCAGGTCGGGATCGCGAGCGGGCTGATGGGGCTGATGATCACGCTCGGGCTCGTCGGTGGCTACCTGCTGATGTCGACCGGCTACCTGCTCCACGAGGACTTCACCCTGCCGATGCTCGCCCTCGGCGCGTTCGTCGGGCTCGCCGGGATCGGCTCGTTCCTGTGGATCCCGAAAGGCCCTGTGGCGAAGGCTCGCGCCGGCCGGTCGTGGCCGAAGATCGCGTTCGAGACCTTCGGGACCGACATCCTCAAGGAGCGGAGCTACGTGTTCCTGCTCGGATCGCGCTTCTTCATCCTCATGGCCACCGGGTTCTTCATGAACCTGAACATCCTCTATCTCGAGCGGACATTCCAGCTCGTCGGCACGGACCAGGGCTTCTGGGTCGTCGTCGGGCTCGGGGTGTCCGTCGGGGCCACAGCGATCGGGACGATCCCGGGCGCGAGGATCTCCGACCGGATCGGCCGGAAGCCCGTCATCTACGCGAGCGCGCTCGCCGGAGCCGTCGGCATGGCGATCGTGGGGCTCGCTCCGAGCGTGGAGATCGCGATGGTCGGCATTGCGCTGGTCGGTCTCGGTGGCGGAGCCTTCCTCGCGGTCGACTGGGCGCTGATGACCGACATCATCCCGAAGGCGTCCGCCGGGCGGTACATGGGCCTGAGCAACGTCGTCGAGGCGACGAACGGACCGATCGCCACGTCCGTGGGCGGGGTGATCATGTTCGCCGTCGGGGCACTCCTCGGCCAGGCAATCGGCGCCCGTGCAGCGATGCTCGCCGCCGTCGTCGCATTCACGCTGGGTGCGCTGCTCCTGACCCAGGTCGTCGAACCGCGCCACAGCCGGGCTGCGACGCCACGCCGCCCAACGGAGACCGCCACGCCCGTGTCTGCCTGACGGTTCGTCGTTGCTCAGGGACCGGGAGCGCTCGCCACAGGCGTGAGGGGAAGTGCTAACCGAGGTCTAACTCACTGCCGATAAGGTAAGTTATGTCTGTATGGATGAATAGCGCTCCAGCCGGCGATGACCACGACCACCACTCCGACGATCGACTCCGCAGTCGACCACGAGTCGACTGACCGGCCGCTCCCACTAGCCCGAGCCACGGTACCTTTTAGGCCGACGATCACTTGCAGGGAGCGACGACCATGAAGCTGACCGCATCGATGATGGTGACCCTGGACGGCGTGTACCAGGGTCCCGGCGGCCCCGACGAGGACCGGCGCGGCGGGTTCGAACGCGGCGGTTGGACGGCGGCGTACGCCGACAAGGAGATGTGGCCGTTCCTGACCTCGTGGTTCGAGCGCGCGGATGCGCTGCTCCTGGGGCGCAAGACCTGGGAGATCTGGGAGCCGTACTGGCCGCTCCACGACAGCGGCGATCCGGTCTCCCACGGCATCAACGTCCTGCCCAAGTACGTGCCCTCGACCACGCTCAAGGACCCGACCTGGCAGAACACCCACGTCATCGACGGCGACCTCGAGGCGGCGGTGCGCGAGCTCAAGGCGAAGCCCGGGCGCGAGCTCCAGGTCCACGGCAGCGGCGTCCTGCTTCGGTGGCTGCTCGAGCGCGACCTCGTGGACGAGCTCAACCTGCGGATCTACCCGGTCATCGTGGGCGACGGGCTCCGGCTCTTCCCGGAGCCCGGCCAGACGCACAACCTGGAGCTGGTCGACTCGCGCTCGTCGTCGACGGGCGTGATGATCCAGACCTATCGACCGAACGGCCGCGCGACCTTCGGGCCGGTCGGCTGAGCGAGGTTGCCTGGGCGCCTACCCAACGGTCAGCGACCAGGGAGGACCGACACAAGGGCAAAGTCGTGGTCGGGGCGGCAGTCTCGCTCGATGAGCCCCACCAGGCTCACGCGTCGGCGGGTGCAACCTCGGGCACCAACGCCTCGGGGGCGGGTTCCCACAGCTCGACCCGGTTGCCTTCCGGGTCCTCGATCCAGCCGAACCGCCCGATGCCCTCCATCGTCTCGATCTCGCCAACGACCAGGGCTCCGAGCGCGCGGAGCTGCTCGCGCATGGCGTCGAGGTCAGACACGCGGAGGTTGACCATCCATTGCTGGTCACGCCGCCCGAAGTAATCGGTGTCCGCTGCGAACGCCGACCAGACGGTCGGTCCGGCCGCCTGCCACCAGACCTGCGGGGAATTGTCGGACTCGGGAGGATAGGTCGGGATCCCGAACGCCTCGCGATACCAGCGCGATAGCGCCCCCGGGTCCTTCGCGCGGATGAACATGCCTCCGATGCCGACAGCGCGTTCCACGTCGTTCCTCCCTGAGCGCTTCTGGGCGCGAGCATAGTCGTTGGCATCGAGACCTAGGTGCGGGGATGGTCCCGCGTTGAGCCGTGCCCCAACCCTCAGGCGGGTGCAGCCTCATCCGGCGCGGGCGCCACATCCGCGCCTGGAAGGGCCTGCTGGCCGCCGGCGTTCCGCTCGGCCCGAACGGGCTCGTGACGGTTCTTGGCCGCACACCCTCGGTCCGGTCGCACACGGCATCCCGTTCGGCGTGACGTTCATTCGCGTCGTCGACGGGACCGACATCGATCGTCCGCAGGAAGCGGCCGAGGGTCGTGTGGTGTTCGAGCTCCTGCCCCACCTGATGGCGTCCGCTGCCGTGGACCCGGAGCCCGCGAGGCAGCTGGCTAGCGCACCACGCGGTAGCGGAGGTAGACGACGCTCGAGCTGAAGGTGCGGGTCTCAACGAGTTCGAGATCCACCCGGCGCTCGCGCCTGGGAAAGTACGGAATGCCACCGCCGTCCAGCATCGGGTAGACCCTGGCCCGGTACTCGTCGATCAGGTCCAACGCGGCCGCCTCGGCGGCCAGCGTCGCGCCGCCGATCGCGATGTCGCCCTCCCCAGGCTCGGCTCGCAACCGCTCGATCTCCTCCGCGAGGCCGCCGGAGGCCAGGCGGGCAGTGCCTTGCACCGCCGACAGCGTGGTGGAGAACACGACCTTCGGGAGCGGCTTCCACAGTGCCGCCCACTCGAGCTCCGAGTCGTCGAGCGGTGGGTCGTGGTCGGCGGTCTCCCAGTACAGCATCGTCTCGTACAGCCGTCGTCCCATCAGGTGGACGCCGACCTCTCGGATCTCGTCGGTGACCAATCGCCAGACCTCCTCGTCGGGCGGCGGCGCAGTGATGTCGCCGTCCGGCCCGACGATGTAGCCGTCAAGCGAGACGCCCATCGAGTAGATCACGCTGCGCATCTGAAGTCCTCCTCGATAACGGGTTCGACAATACGACCGCCCGACGTTGCAGGTCTCATGCCGGACATCCTTCTCCTGAAGCAGCTCATCGAGGCCGGTGAGTTCCGGGCCATCATCGATCGGCGCTACCCGATGGGCGAGGTCGTCGAGGCACACCGCTACGTGGAGACCTAGCGGAAGTCGGGCAACGTCGTCCTCACGATCGCCACCCACGGCGACTGACCCGGGCCGCGGCGTCGCTCGAAGGCGGCGGGCTCAGGTGCCGACGCCGCGGCCGGCCCAGTCGAGCACCCGCAGCGCCCGGAGCGTGTTCCACCGGCTCGGCTGGCCCTCGCCGTCCTCCACCTGGAAGTAGGCCTCGCCCTCGTAGACGTTCTGGAGCGGCCAGCGGCCGTCCGGATCGCGATTGCCCTCGACGACCCCGATCGCCTCGGCGACCCGCTCGTCGGGCACCTCGCCGACGTCGCGGAGGTAGTCCAGCCCGCGCAGGACGTCGTAGTGCCACCAGGTCGGGAACGAGAACCGCAGCCAGTCCGGGTCGATCACCTCGCCGGTCGACTTCCGACGGAACAGCCGGCGCTCGAGCATGTAGGCCTCGCCGCGCTCGCGTGCCGCGCGCACCTCGGACGAGCCGCCGATCGCCCGCTCGTGCTCGAGCAGCCCCTCGAGGACGTTGATCGTCGTCCCGAACGACGACACCGTCGCGCCGTTCTCGACCTCGCAGTTCCAGCCGCCGTCCGGGAGCTGCTCGCCGAGGAGCCGGTCGACGAGCGGCGTCATGTCCACCCCGAAATACGAGCCGGTCGCGACGACGTTGCCGTTGATGCACGGCTCGACCTCGCCCTCGAAGAACCGGTTGTCGGCCCACGGGGTCTCGAACTCAGGATCCCGCCAGGTGACCTGTTCCCGGACGAGACCGACGGCCCGCCTCGCCTGCTCGCTCCGGGGATCGAGCCCGAACCGCCGCAGGAGCTCGAGGACGTGGAACGTGTCCGTCCAGTCATGCGACCAGGGACGGCTGCCCCACAGGCCGTCCGGCCCCTGGAGCGCGAGCAGCCGGGCGCCCCAGCCCTCGGTCGCGACCCTCGCCCGCTCGGCGGCGACGCCGTCCGCCGGCTCGTCCTTCAGGTCGCGCATCACCTGCCAGCGGATCGAAGGATCGGCGTCGAGCAGCCAATCGATGACGGTCATGTCCCTACCTCGCGCCACGCCCGTGCGCCCACGGTTCGCAGATGATGGCAGCGACTGGAGTGGCGGACACGCCCGCGGTCAGTCCGCGGCGAGCGCCGCCAGGAGCGCGCGGAGGGTCGGTCCTGGCAGCGGGATCCGTGCCCCTGCGTTGGCCGACGAGGCGACCCGTGCCGAGCCGGTGGCACCCTCGGCCCACGTGACGACCGCGGCGATCCGCAGGAGGCCGGCGTTGAACGCCGCCGCGCCGTCGAGTCCCCACGCCGCGAAGAACCCATCGTCCCGGCGATCGGCACGCGCGCGCAGCTCACGCAGGATCGGGCCGGGGTCCGGCGCGCGGTCCCACCCGTCGACCGCCACGACGAGGACGTTCGACGCCGACGGCGGGAGCTGACGGAGCTTGCCCAGGATCGAGGGCTCCAGCGACGCGGCGCCCGGACCCGGCCGGCGGCGCGTCACCTCGACGTTGAACGGACGGCCCGCGCGGAAGGTGGTCGTGAAGTCGGGCCCGCGGCGTCCGGCGCCGTATGCCTCGAACGCGAGCTCGAACCGCCGGTCCGCGAGCAGGAGTGCGGCCACGCGGAGCTCCGCGCGGACGTCGAGCCTCGCCTCGGTCTCCGCAGCACCCCGCAGCTTCTTGCGGATCTTGTCCCGGTTGATCTCGGCGAACGCGCGGAACCTGGGCGACGCGGCCAGCCAGCCGGGCAGCTCGGCGAGGGCGGGGTCGGGTCCGGGCGTCTCGACGAGGTCCGCGACGAGCCGTAGGATCCTCGGCGGCTCGCTCGACTGATCGGTCACCCGCCCATGCTGCCCGATCACGCCGGTGGTGGTGCGGCCTCCTGGGCAGAGTCGGCCTGCTCGAACGCGAGCGCGAAGTCCTCCGAGGGTCCGGAGTGACCCGCCGACTCCTCGGGCGTGTGGGTGCGGGCAAACGCGAGGTGGGCCGCCTCGTGGCGAACGGTGTCCCGGAGCTCGGCCAGGGTCGTCCAGTTCGCGAAGATCCAGACGATTGTCGGGTAGTCCGTCGTGTACGAGCCCTTGAAGCCATAGCGCAGCCCGTAGACCGGAGGCGGCACGACCGTGTCCACGAAGACGATCGACGCTTCCGGGATGCCGAGCTGCCCACAGGCCTCGTCGAGGGCGGCCAGGGCCGTTTCGACGTACACGGGGTCGGGATGGGCCGCCCGGACCCGATCCGACTGGACGTGGATGCCGCGGCGCGCGAAGTCCGCGAACTGCGGGAACGCGTCCCGGCCGATCGTGAAGGTCCCGTCCGGCGACTCGAGCGGGATCTCGGCGACGGCGACGCGCGGGTTCATGCTCGTAGTGTCTCAGAGTCGCCGCTCGGCTCTCCGGCGTGAACGATGAGGTCGAAGTGACGCCACAGGATCGCCACCAGGAGCGCCGAGCCGATGAACCCGAACCAGAACGGGGCCGTGATCCCGAACGTTTGGGCGAGCAGGCCCCCGATCGGAGCGCCGATCACCAGGCCGCCGACGATCGCGACGCGGTAGACGCCGGTCACCCGGCCGAGCAGCTCGTCGGGCACGGCCCGCTGGCGTACGACCGTCGACGTCGTGCCCCAGACGAAGGCGTGGGCGCCGAAGATCACCAGCGTGGCGAGCGCGACCGCGGGTGAGGTCGTGAGCGCGAGCGACAGATGGGTGGCGGTCTCGATGAGCAGGCCCGCGCGCATGATGTCGCCGAGGGAGAACCGGCGCTCCAATCGGCCATACGACACGATCCCGATCACGCCGCCCACGGCGACGGCGGTCGTCAGGAGCCCGAACCCCACTGCGCTCATGCCGAGCCGCTGGCCCGCGTAGAGGACGAGAACCGACCACGCGGCCCCGAAGGTGACGTTGAAGGTGAAGATCGTCAGCGCCAGGGTTCGCATCGGCGGATGCGCCAGGAGCCAGCGGATCCCCTCCCCCATCTCCGCCCGCAGGCTCGATCGCTCGCGTAGCTCGTTCGTCGTGCTGGTCGCGACCCGCGACACGAGCACCGCTCCGAGGACGAAGCAGACCGCGTTCGTCGCGAACGGGATCGCCGTGCCGGCGGCGAACAGGAAGGCGCCGATCGGCGGGGCCACGAGCTGGTTCGTCAGCAGGAAGGCGCCCTGCTGGCGCGCGTTGGCGATGCCGAGGTCCTCGCGAGCGACCATGCCCGGCAGGAGCGTGCTGCTGGCGGAGTCGGCGAAGGTCTCGGCCGTGCCGAGGACGAACAAGGTGACGAGGACGATGGCGATGCTGACCGTCCCGCTGACGATCGTGGCGACGAGGACGACCAGCGCAGCGGCCCGCCCCAGGTTGGCCGCGATGACCATGCGCCGACGGTTGAAGCGGTCCGCCGCGGCGCCACCGAGGACGCCGAAGAGCAGGACCGGGAGGTACTCGCTCAGGACCGCCAGCGACACCAGGAACGGATCCTTCGTCAGCGACGCGACGAGCAGCGGACCCGCCGCGAGCACGATGCCGTCGCCAACGTTGTTGACGATCGTGGCCGACAGGAGCCAGCGGAAGCTCCGTCCGAGCCTCGTCGGCACGACGGTCTCGATTGGCCGGGCGAGCAATGAGCGCACCGGCGGCAGGATAGCAAGGTCGACCGCGCGCTTAGCCTCGCTTCGCGAGCGACGCGA
This sequence comes from uncultured Chloroflexia bacterium, assembly GCA_963708065.1. GTDB lineage: Bacteria > Chloroflexota > Limnocylindria > Limnocylindrales > CSP1-4 > Chersky-267. Next base: position 181,742 of record CAVPRZ010000004.1, on the reverse strand, counting down.
GCCACACGCGCCGAGGCGCTGTGCGTCCCAGAATGGCGCCCCCGTCGACAGCTGGTCACTTAGCTGGGTGGCGATCGAGGGACCGAACAGTGACTCGACGCCCGGCATCAGCATCTGGCAGGGGCGGGATCGCCGCCTGCGCGGATGTTCCTGGAAGCTGCCCCTACAACGACGGCAACGCCTATGTCTGGCACCTACTCGGACACGAACAGGGCCCCTGCGGGGCCGAGTTCAACACGGGATTCGTGAAGGACGACAACCCCAGCGCTGGCTCGGACCTCTACAAGATCGACCACCTCGGCGGTTACTACGGCTTCTACAAGATCGGCACCCTCGAGGCCAAGCGGTCCGCCAACGACATCGAGGTCTGCTGGCCGCGTGGCGCGAATCGGGCCGAGTGGCAGAACGAGATGCTCGATCCCGGCGACCAGAACGGCGGCACGCCGAGCAACCATCAGAGCTGGACCGACGTCTCGTACAAGAACCACAACAACGCCTGGATCTAGATGAACCGCGGCAATAGCTCACCCATCGACTGCGACTACAACGACGGCCCGACGTCCTGGAGATGCCAGATCCAGAGCTCACCGCACGACACCTTCAACGAGTGGGATACGAGGTTCTAGGCGATGAACACACGTCTGTTCGCCCTCTGCGTGGCACTCGTAGTCGCCGGCTGCACGGCCTCGGGTGGCGCGGCGACCAATGCCCTGCCTCCGGTCGGATCCGCGCCCGCGGCCGCCGCGCCTGCGACCGTAGCAAGCTCGAGTCCGGCCTCGGCCGCGGCGCTGCCAGTCGATCCGTCGATCACGCCCATCTCGATCAAGAACCATTCGGCCGACGCCGAGAAGGCGTTTCAGGCTTGCAGCCTTGCCCAGTATGGCTACGAGACCGTCGCCGGCATGGGCCTGATCCCCTCCGCGGCCGACCTGCCGAAGTACGCGCCCTTCTCGGGCAAGGAGCCACAGCTCGAGCTGCCCGGGCCGGTCTGGCTCGTCCAGTTCCAGGGCGACATCCCGATGCCCAAGGCCGGTGAGACCTGGGTCGACCCGGTCTTCATCCTGGCCGAAGGTGACCAGGGTTACTTCGCAGTCAACGGCGTGAAGGACGTGGCGGGAAAGTTCCGCGCTCCGCTGCCGGCCGCGACGCCGCCGACGATGAGCCTGCCACCGCTGCTGCCATAGGATCGCGCTGGCTACGCGGCGGAGAGATCCACATCGCGCCTCAGCACCAGGCGGCGTACTGGCCGAGCCGCGCGAGGTCCGGTCGGGCCATCGCCGCGGAGAAGCTTGCGTACGCACGATCAGCGTGGGATGGCCCCGCCGAGTGCGTCAGCCCGAACTCCGCTCGATCGTGGTCCGGATAGCTCGAGGACACGCGGGTCGCGGTCGAATGTCACGATCCACGGTGCGTCGCTGTCTCGGAGGACCGATGCCAGGCCGGCGTGGTGTTCCCATGACATGCCAGCGGATCGAGGGATCGGCGTCGAGCAGCCAATCGATGACGGTCAATGACCTCCTTGCCTCCGGTCCGGTATCCAGCGTGCGGAAGGCCTAGCAAGGCCGTGACGCCCGGCGAGTAGCATCGGGCGACGATGCGGGTCCTGATCGTCGGTGGCGGTATCGCCGGGTTGGCCATGGCTCGGGCCGGCCAGCGTCGTGGGCTCGAGTGCGAGATCGTCGAGCGCACCACGACCGCGCAGGTCGCCGCGGCCGGCATCTATCTGCCCGGCAACGGCATGGCGGCGCTGGGGCGGCTCGGGCTGGCGGACGCCGTGGCCGAACGTGGCGCGGTGGTCGGGCGGCGGCGGCTCTTCGACGATCGGGGTCGGCGGCTCATCGACTTCGACGAAGCCGGTCTCTGGCGGGACGTCGCGCCGCCGATCGCGCTCCATCGCGAGGAGCTGCGTGGGATCCTCGCGGACGGTGCCACCGGCGTGCCGATCCGGTTCGGCGTCACCGTCACTTCCGTCGACGACGGCTCAGACGCCGTTCGAGCCCTCTTCGATGACGGGTCGGAGGCTACGTACGACCTGGTGGTCGGGGCCGACGGGGTCCATTCCCCCACTCGGCGGACCGTATTCGGCGGGCCGGAGGCGCGGCTGGCCGGCCAGGTCGGCTGGCGGTTCCTCGTCGACGGCCACCCCGGCATCGACGGCTGGAACGGCTGGCTCGGACGCGACCGCGGGTTCCTGGCGCTCGACATCGGCGGCGACCGGGTCTATGGCGTCGGCGACATCCGCTCCGGGGACGGCACGGATCCGACCGGCGGCGATCTCGAGGCGTTCAAGCGGCTGTTCGAAGGTTACCCGGAGCCGGTGCCCTCGCTGCTCGGCCGCCTTCGATCATCGGACGAGCTGTGGTTCTCGCCGTTCGAGGAGGTGTCGCCACCGGCCTGGTCCAGGGGTCGGCTCGTGCTCATCGGCGACGCAGCCCATGCGACCGCCCCGAACATGGCCGAAGGCGCCTCGCTGGCCATCGAGGACGCGCTCGTCCTGGCGGACTGCCTCTCCGGCGGCGACGGCGTCTCCCCTGCCCTGGCGGCCTACGTCGAGCGCCGGGCCGCGCGAGTCGCCCACGTCCAGCACATGACCCGCCGCCGCGATCGCCTCCGCTACCTCCACCCGGCCCTGCGACGCGTCTTCATGGGCGCCGTCGGTCACGCGACGTTTCGCGCGCACTACCGACCCCTGCGTTCGCCGCCATAGGCCACATCATCGGCTGACTTGACAAGGTCGTCATACAACCATATGGTTGTATCAAATGCAGCTCGCCTTTAACGCCGACCAGATCTTCGCCGCCCTTGCCGACGCCACCCGGCGTGACATCGTGCTGCGCGCCCTGAACGGCAGCGAGGGCGTGGCCGAGCTGGCCGGGCATTACTCCATGAGCTTTGCGGCCGTGCAGAAGCACGTCGCCGTGCTCGAGCGAGCCGGCCTGGTCACCAAGCAGCGCACCGGCCGGCGCAAGGTCGTGCGCACCAACATCGAGGGGCTTCGCCTGGCGCGCGGCCTGCTCGACCAGTACGAGGCGCTCTGGCGCGGCCGCATCGACCGCATGGAAGAGCTCATCACCAGCACGGAGGAGACCAGCGCATGACCGTCACCGCTGTCCGCAAGGACCCCGACGCCCTGACCCTGACCCTGACCGCCGAGTTCGACGCCTCGCCCGAGCGCGTCTGGGACCTGTGGGCCGATCCGCGCCAGCTCGAGCGCTGGTGGGGCCCCCCGACCTACCCCGCGACCTTCACCGCTCACGACCTGGCCCCCGGCAGCCACGTCGAGTACTACATGACCGGACCCAGCGGCGACCAGCCGCACGGCTTCTGGGACGTCGTCGAGGCCGATCCGCCGCGGCGGCTCGTCTTCCTCGACGGGTTCGCCAACGAGGACGGCACGCCGAACGACGACTTTCCGCGCAACCGTGGCATCGTGACGATCGAACCGATCGGTGCCGCGCGCACGCGGATGTCGATCGAGAGCCACTTCCCAAGCACCGAGGCCATGGAGCAGGTCCTGGCCATGGGCATGGAGGAGGGCCTCACCCAGGCAGTCGGTCAGATTGATGCCATCCTGGCCGAGGATGTCGTCCGCTCCGCGTAGACCACGACACGCCGCATCAGGAGACGAGCGATGACCACGCTGACCGAGCCGACCACCCGCACGCTGGACGTCCCGGGTGCCGTCCTGACCTACGACATCCGCCGCGCCGAGTCCTCCGACCCCGTCCTGTTCCTGATCGGATCGCCGATGGGCGCCGGCGGGTTCGCCACGCTGGCCAGCCACTTCCCCGATCGCACCGTGGTGACCTACGACCCCAGGGGCGTCGACCGGAGCGTGAAGGCCGATCCGGCGAGCCCGTCCACGCCCGACGAGCACGCCGACGACCTGCATCGCCTGATCGCCGAGCTCAACGAGGGCCCGATCGATCTGTTCGCCAGCAGCGGCGGTGCGGTGAACGCGCTCGCCCTCGTGGCGGCGCACCCGGAGCAGGTCCGGACCCTCGTCGCGCACGAGCCGCCGCTCGCGTCCATCCTGCCCGATCGCGAGGGCGCGATTGCGGTCACGGAGGCCGTCCACGACACCTACGAGCGCAGCGGCTTCGGCGCCGGCATGGCGCACTTCATCGCGGCCGTGAGCCACACGGGGCCGATGACGCTGGACTATGCCGCTCAGCCGGGTCCCGACCCGGCGATGTTCGGTCTGCCGACGCAGGACGACGGCACCCGGACGGACCCGCTCCTGGGTCAGAACATGATCAGCTGCACGCACTACGAGCCCGATTTCGAGGCGTTGCGTTCGGCCTCCACCCGGGTCGTGCTGGCCTCAGGCATCGAGTCGGAGGGCACGATGGCGTCCCGCGGCGCGTTCGCCGTCGCCGAGCGGCTCGGCACCGAGCCGGTGATCTTCCCGAGCAACCACGGTGGCTTCCTCGGCGGCGAGTACGGCCAGCGCGGCGATCCTGACGGCTTCGCCGCCAAGCTCCGCGAGGTCCTCGCGGGCGCCTGACGAACCGAGCTCGCACGATCACCTGCGGTTAGGCTGTCCGGGATGACCGACACGCTGCGGGTAATCCTGGAGATCGGCAAGAAGCGGAGGGTCGTGGCCGGTGCCACGGACTGGCCCGGCCTCGATCGCTGGGGGACCTCGGAGGAGGACGCCATCGACAAGCTGGCGTCCTACCTCCCGCGCTACGCCGGTGTCGCCGACCGTGCTGGCCTGGCGAGCGCGTTCGCCCGGGCGCGCGAGGTCGACGTCGTGGAACGGGTGCCCGGCTCGAGCTCGACGGACTTCTGGGGCATCGCCCACGTCCCGTCGCAGCTGGAGCGTGAGGTCCTGTCATCGGCCGACCTCGAGCGGCGGCTCGACCTGCTGCGGGCTTGCTGGGCCTCCTTCGACGACACCGCCGCCCGCGTCTCCCGCGAGCTTCGGCCCGGACCCCGGAGCACCGGGCGCAGCCGCGACCAGATCATTCGCCACGTGTACGGCTCCGAGCCCGAGCAGTTCTCCCGCAAGGTCGAGGTCCGGACCCCGCTCGAAGTCGTCCTCACGCCGGACGGCCTGGCCCGACATCGGGAGGCATACCTCGCCGCCATCCGTGCCTACAACGCCGAAGGCAAGCCGGCGCGGACCTGGCCGATCCAGTTCCTCGTGCGCCGCACCGCCCACCACGTCATGGATCACGCCTGGGAGATGGAGGACCGGGGCCTCGACCGCGAGGTTCTTGCCTAGCGCGCCCGGTCGCGCTCGTACAACCGGGTCGCCCAGAGGTAGCCGGCGAGCGAGATCGCGACGCACCAGGCGACCGCGAGCACGCCGCTGTTCCCGATCGGGGTCCCAAGCAGGAGGCCACGCATCGTCTCGATGACCGGCGTGAACGGCTGGTTCTGGGCGAACCAGCTCAGACCGTCCGGCATCGAGCTCGTCGGGACGAAGCCGCTGCTCAGGAACGGCAGGATGATCAGGATCATCGGCAGGTTGCTGGCGGTCTCGACGTTGTCCGTCACCAGGCCGAGGGCCACCGACAGCCAGGTGACGGCCAGGGCGGCCAGGCCGAGGATGCCGACAGCCGCGAGCCACTCGATCGGGCCGGTCGTCGGCCGGAACCCGATGAGCAGGGCGACGAGCATGACCAGGGCCACGGCGAGCATCGTCTGGATCACGCTGCCGATGACGTGTCCGGCCAGGACCGAGGCGCGGGCGACGGCCATCGTCCGGAACCGGGCGATGATGCCCTCCGACATGTCCATGGCGACCGAGATCGTGGTGCCCTGGGCAGCGGCCGCGACCGTGATCACGAGGATCCCGGGCAAGACGTAGGCCGTGTATTCGGCGCGCCCACCGGCCACGCCGCCGAGGCCGGCGCCAAGGGTGCCGCCAAAGACGTATACAAAGAGCAGCAGGAACACCACCGGGAAGCCGGCGATGAAGAACGTGAGCGAGGGGTAGCGGCGCATCCGGCGGAGGTTGCGCCGCAGCATCGTGGCCGAGTCGGTCACGACCAGTGGATAGGCGATCATCGGACCGTTACCTCCTCTTTCTCGCTGCCGCCCGTGAGCGACAGGAAGACGTCATCAAGATCGGGGGTCTGCACGGCAAGCTCGCCGACGTCGATCGCCGCGGCATCGAGCCGGTCGAGGACGGTCCGCAGCGAGTGCGTCCCGCCGTCGCTCGGGACCTGCAGGGTCAGGGCCTCCTCGTCCGGGGCGCCGTCGCCGAGGACGTGCGCCGCCCGGGCGAGCTCGGCCGCGTCGCCGAAGGTGAGCCGGATGTGCCCGCCGGGCACGAGGCGCTTGAGCTCGTTCGGGGTTCCCTCGGCGACGAGCCGGCCGTGATCGAGGACGCCGATCCGATGCGCCAGCCGGTCGGCCTCGTCGAGGTCCTGGGTCGTCAGGAAGATCGTGACGCCACCGGCGACGAGCTCGCGGATGATCGCCCAGGCCACCCGGCGGCTGCGCGGGTCGAGCCCGGCCGTCGGTTCGTCGAGGAAGATGATCCGAGGCTCGCCGACCAGGGTCATGGCCAGGTCGAGTCGGCGGCGCATGCCGCCCGAGTAGGTCGCCGCGGGCTTCTTTGCCGCGTCGACCAGGTCGAACCGCTCGAGCAGGTCGGCGACGCGCCGGCGGCCCTCGACCTTGCCGAGGTGGCGCAGGTCGGCCATCAGCTGGAGGTTCTCCTCGCCGGTGAACAGTCCGTCGACGGCGGAGAACTGGCCGGTCAGGCCGATGACGGCGCGCACGGCGTTGGCCTCGCGGACGGTGTCGTGGCCGGCCACCTGGGCCTCGCCGCCGTCGGCGGGGATCAGGGTCGAGAGGATATGGACGGTGGTCGTCTTGCCGGCACCGTTCGGACCCAGGAGGGCGAACACGGTCCCTTCGGCGATCTCGAGGTCGATGCCGTCAAGGACGACCTGCTGACCGTACGACTTGCGCAGCCCGATCGCGCGGATCGCCGGTCGGGCGCCGGTGGCGGTCATCGCTCACCTCCCCGCCCGGCGGCCGTCCGAGGATCAGATGTCGAGGTCCTCGACCAGCGGCTCGCGGTGCGAGCCGGCGACCATCTCGTAGAGCTGGGGTGGAATCTTCGGACGCAGGTCCTCGAGGGACTCGAAGACCTCGAGCGTGGACTCGGCGGGCGTTGACCCGTAGCTGACGTTCCCGAGGCCCAGGTATCCGCGCCAGCCGGCCGGCTTGCCCTCGGCATCGACCATCGTCCAGTCGGCGCCGCGCTCGACATGAAGGACGAACTTGCCGGTCCGGCCGCGGTAGACCCGGAAGGTCTCGACCCGACCCTGCGACGAGTACCACTCGCCGAGGAGAACGCCGACGAACCGGACCTTCCTCCCCTTGCCGGGCCCGACGCGAACGGTGATCTCGTCGAACCCCCTTCGCTTCCCCTCCTCCACGTCGACGTAGCGACGGAGCGCAGCCGAGATGGCGGCCGACAGGTTGTCGCCGGCCAGCTCCTGGGCGCGCTGGTAGATGGGCAGGTCTCCTTCGGACACGTAGATCGTCTTGTTTGGCACCTGGACATCGTAACTCCCGGCTGCTGTGCTGAACATACGTAGCAGTATACGTATATCCAGCCAGAACGCAAGGGGCTACTTGGAAGGCGAGCCGACGAGGCGAATCAGGGGCAGCTCGCCTGTTCGCCGACGTCTCACGGTGACTCGTCGCCGTCGAACCGTGGCTGGAGCCCGCCCTGGGTCGCCTGCTGCACCGCACGGGTCAGCAGGTCGAAGATCGGGGCGAGCTGGCTCAGGAGCTGACCGGTCTCGCTGTAGAGCGAGAGGTTCGTGCCGTGAAGGACCTTCGAGGCAGCCTCGACGATCTGCGGCGCCTGCTCGATCGGCAGGATCTCGCGGCGCAAGTCCTGCTGGGCGCGGGCGAGGAGAAGGTCGCGTTCGACCTCGAGTGCCTTGACCTGGTTCTGAAGTCGGCGCAGCCTGAGCTCCTCGCGAAGAACCCCGCTCTCCTTCGTGATCCGGAGCATCTGGACCGGGGTTTCGGTGTTCACCCGATCCTGCTCGGCATCCATCTGGCTGCGGAAGCGCTCCTGCTCGAGCTGGAGCACCTGTTGTTCGGTCGCGAGGTTCTCCGCGTGCATCCGACGCTGGCGCCCGAGCTGGGCGAGCTCCAACTCTTCCTGGCGCCGCAGGCTGTCCCGGTCGCTGGCCAGCTTCTTCTCCTGGACGCGACCTTCTGAGGTGAGTTGGGCGAGCTGGACCTCCTGCTGGGTTCGGATGTCCGACTGGTCGCTCTTGAGCTTGATCTCGTTGCGGACCTCGGCCTCCAGCTGCTGGCGCAGCTCGGTGTCCACGATGAACACCTGCGCCACCTGGGCTGCCTCGACGTTGATGCCCCACTCCCTGGCGGGGTCGTCGCCCTGAATGGTCGCCTGGAGCGCCGCCTCGACGACCTCGCTGAGGGTCGTCTTGCGCTGCTCAATGCACTCGACCATCGTCATGTGGGAGACGGCATGGCGCAATTCGCCCAGGCAGACATGCGTGAGCAGCGTGGTGATCTGGCCTGCGCCGTCTCCGGCACTGAAGTCGAAGAGTCTCGCGGCCGCCCCCGGATCGGTGATCCGGTAGATGAAGGTGCCCTTGAAGCGCAACGGAATGCCATCGTTCGTTTCCTGGGTGAACTCGAACGAGGCTTCCTGCTTGGTGCCTGGGACGAGGACCCAGATCGTGCCCGGGCGCAGGATGGCCTGGACGGCCGACCCCCGGTTCTCGAGTGCTCCCCCGCGTCCAACCAACAGATACTGGTTCGGACCTGCCCTTACAACTGGCACTGCCTGTTCTCCTCACTCGGCCGTCGACGCTCGGCTGGTCAGCTCCCAGGCGTCGTCCACGGATGGGCGGCGCGCTGGAGATCGACGATCGCCGGTGGTGAAGCGCGGATCGGGCAGGCGGTCGCGGAGGGCTCGACCGGGCGGCACCGCCCCTGGAGATGGTCGGGGTGCGGAGGTGCCTGCACGGTAGGAGCGAACCATTGGAAGTCACCCCCGCCAAGCGACCGAAAGTACTACCCCACCGGGCCACGAAGAACGTTGACCCGCCGGCAACGACAGGCGCCCGGCGCCAATGGGAGAATGACCGCCTGCCACGTTCCGGGCAGCAGCGCGACGTCAGCACGGAGGTGACCGACATGACGAACGCAGCGACCGCGATCGCCAACAAGCCCGCCTGGATCGACCTCGGGACGAAGGACGCGGCCGGTGCCCGCGACTTCTACTCAAAGCTCTTCGGCTGGGAGATCCAGGTCAGCCCCGATCCGCAGTACGGCGGATATGGCCGGGCGCTGAGCGGCGGCAAGGACGCCGCCGGCATCGGCCCCACGATGTCGCCCGAGGCGCCGACCACCTGGGCCCTGTACATCGGCACGAACGATGTCGACGCGCTCGCCGACCGGGTGAAGACCGCCGGCGGCTCCGTGCTCATGGCGCCGTTCGACGTCGGCGACCAGGGCCGGATGGCCGTGTTCGCGGACCCTGCCGGTGCCGTGATCTCGGCCTGGCAGCCGATCACGATGGGCGGCTTCCAGACCCAGGGCCGCAACGCCTTCGGCTGGGCGGAGCTCAACGCGCGGGGGGTCGAGAAGGTCCTCCCGTTCTATCGCGACGTGTTCGGCTGGTCGCTCAGGTCGACCGGCGACCCGCAGTCCCCATACACGGAGTTCCAGGTCGACGGCGAGAGCATCGGCGGGGCGACCGACATGAGCCCGATGGCCCCGGCCGAGATGCCGAACTACTGGCTCGTCTACTTCTCGGTCGACGACGTGGACGACGCTGCCGCGCGGGCCGGCTCCGCCGGAGGCAAGGTCATGCTCGCGCCGATGGACTTCCCGGGGGGCCGGATGGCGATGGTAGCCGACCCCCAGGGCGCGATCTTCGGGCTGCTCAAGATGGCGGCCCAGTAGCCGCACGCCTTCGCGAACTGGTTGGCGGCCGGGCAGGCAGCCGGCGATCCTACGTCGTCGGCTGCACCCCGGGCACCAGGCGGCGGATCCGCCCGAGCTGGCCGATGTCACCGAGGTCCTCGAGGCTGCTCACGCCCCGCTCGAAGAGGGTCGGGTCGCCCTCAAGCAGGCCGAGCTCCACCTCGACCCGGGCGACGTACGGCACGGCGCCGATCGCCTCGAAGATAGCCAGCGCCTCCCGGAGATCGTCCGCACTCCCACGCTGCGCGCCGCGGACGCGCAGCGCCTGACCAAGGAGCGGACGGGTGATCCGGCGACGAGCCGTCTCGATGACCTGCTCCACGGCCGAGGGGTCGATCGCCTGGCCCCGGTCGGCACAGATGGCGAACGCTCGCTCCACGTGCTGGAGTCGCTCGACGTAGAACTGCCAGCCGGCCGCGATGCGCTCGGCGAGCGCTGCCGTGTCCGGTCCGAGGAAACCTGCCAGCCGGCGCGTCGGATGATCCTCCTCGAACTGGCCCACGATCTCGGCGATCACCTCCGACCAGGCGTCGATTCCGGCCTCGTCCCCGCGCGCCCGGGCCACCTCGAGCCCGGCGATGAAGCCGGTGAGCGCATACCCGGCGGTGACCCGACCACCTTCGACCCACAGCTGGCGGCAGCGCTCCGTCGCTCCGGGCACCTCGTCCCAGCGACCCAGGAGGGCGAGCGCGTAGGGCAGCCAGTTGGCGACCGAGATGGCGAAGTGCGGGTTCTGGCCGACCTGGACGGCCGAGAGGCCGCGGGTCGCGGCGTCAACCGCCTCGTCGAGGGCGCCGGTGAGCGTGCTCTGCCAGGCGAGCACGTTGTGAGCGTCGAGCCGCTCCTCGAGGCTGAGCCGCGGTGCGAGCGCGAGACGGCGACGGGCCAGCTCGACCGTCGCCGCGTGATCGGCCATCGCCGAGCGCACGCCGCCGAGACCGTCAAACGCGGCGCTCATGAGCTCGGGATCGTCCAGCCGTTCCGCGATCTCCAGACCGCGCCGCGCGTGCGCCTCGGCGCGTGCCAGCGTCTCGGGACCCGCGGGCCGCCCAAGATTGCCGAGCCAGAACGGCACGAACGACTGCGAGATCTCGAAGATCGCCCTCGCGCGATCGTCGGTGGCCCGCTCCATCAGCTGCTCGGCCTCGCCGACGAGCAGCTCGAACTCCTCGGTCGAGAGCTGGCGAGCCACCGAGGCGAACCAGCGGGTCATCGCCGTCAGGCGCATGGAGAGCGCGAGGAGCAGGAAGTCCGCCGACCGGCCGCGCGCACGGCCGGTCTCGTAGGCGTTGGCGAAGGCGGCGATCCCGGCGTCGCTCCCGAGGTGCGTCTGGCCCAACCGGAGGTAGAGCTCGGGGAGATCGTCGGGATCGGCCAGCTCGATCGCGGCCCGCAGGTGCCTGCCCGCCTCGAGCATCGCCGACCCGGCCGCCGCCGCGCTCGCGGCGCGACCGAGCCAGGCGACGGCCCGACGCCGCGCGGCATCGTCGACTGGCTGGTCGATCAGCCGTGCCAGCGAGATCGCCTCCTGGTAGTGGTACGCGATCAGCTCGGCCAGCGCGTCGGCGTCCTCGCCGGCCGTCGCGTCGAGCCAGGCGCCGGCGGCCTCGTGGAGCCGGATCCGCTCGGCCCGGGTCAGCGTTCCGTAGGCGACCTCGCGGATGAGGATGTGGCGGAACTCGTACGCGTCGCGCTCCGTCGGCCGGATCAGATCCCGGTCCAGCAGCTCGTCGAAGAGCTGGCTGCTCGCGGCGCCGAGCTCCGGGTCGAGCGCCACGACCCCGGCCTGGCGGAACGTGCGACCCAGGACCGAGCCGAGCTGGAGGACTCGACGGTCCGCGGGTGGCAGGAGGTCGAGCCGGGCCAGGATCGTCGCCTGGACCGTGTCGGGCAAGTCGGCCAGGCCCGCCTCGACGGCGTCGTCGTCGTGGAGGTCGGGCACCCGCTCGATGATCGATCGGGCGATCTCGCCGGCGTAGAAGGGGTTGCCGTCGGCCCGCGCGACAATGCTCGAGACGACCGCCGGTCCGGTGCCATCGAGCAGGTAGGTGACCAGCTGGGCGACCTCGGCATCACCCAGCGGCTCGAGCGTAAGCGACACGAAGTTGCGCCGGCCGCCACCCCAGTTGGGCCGGCGATCGAGCAGCTCCGGTCGGGCGAGGGCGACCATGAGCAGCGGCATTTCGCCGCGAGGCTGGAGGATGAACTCGACGAGGTCGAGCAGGCTGTCGCTCGACCAGTGGAGGTCCTCGACGACGAGCACGAGCGGTCGGCGGAGAGCCGCACGCTCGATCGTCGAGCGCCAGGCCGCGAAGAGCGCGGAGCGGTCGGCGAGCTCCCCTTCCCCGGCGCCGATCGTCGCGGCCAGCAGGTCCGAGGTCCGCTCGGCGGCTTCGTCGCCTGCCTTCTCGAGCCAGTGCCGGATGCCGCCCCGGAGCGCCTCGGGGGGCAGGTCGCCCGGCAGCTCGAGCAGGTCGAGGAGCAGCGTCCGCATCGGCCAGAACGTCAGCCGCTGGCCGTACGGGAGGCACTGGGCGATCGCGACCTGCACGTTGGGCCGCGCCGCCCGAAGGCGCTCCACCGACTCCTCCAGCAGTCGCGTCTTGCCCACGCCGGGGGCGGCGATCACGCTCACCAGGAACGGCCGGCGCTCGTCGAACGCGCGCCTGGCCACGAGATCGAGCTGGGCCAGGTCGGCACCGCGTCCGACCAGCGGCGTCCGCCGGAGGCGTGGTCGGCTGGAGCGTCCGAGCAGCTCGCTCGCGTCGATGGGCTGGGCCTTTCCCTTGGCGGAGATCGCGGGAAGCGATCCGAACGCGAACGCGTCGCGGGCCGCGCCGACCGTCCGCCCGGCGACGACGATCGCCCACGGCTCGGCCGCCTGCTGGAGCCTGGCCGCGACATTGACGGCGTCACCGGTCACCAGGAAGTCGCCGGCGGTGGCGTCCCGGCTGGCCACGACCTCCCCGCTGTTCACGCCGAGCCGGATCGGCAGGCGGTCACCCAAAGCGGGGTCGTCGCGGACGCGGTCGCGGAGCTCGAGCGCCGCATCGAGCGCGCGATCCGCGTCGTCGCCGTGGGCCGACGGCAGCCCGAACACGGCCATGAGCGCGTCGCCGATGAACTTCTCGATCGTGCCGCCGTGGCTCTCGACGACCTCCCGGCCGATCGCGAAGTAGCGGGTGAGGAGGCCGCGGAGGGTCTCGGGATCGACCGATTCGCCGAGGGCTGTCGAGCCCGTGACGTCGGCGAACAGGACCGTCACGAGGCGCCGCTCCTCGGTCACGGGTCCGTCCTCATTCGCGCATGGTACGGTCCCCGGCCAGCAGGCCCCGCTGCGTCGCATGGGTGGCGTGGCCGCGGGCGCCGCGCCGCTCAGCCGGGCGCGCTGTACTCGAGGTCGAGCGTGTCGGTCCAGCCTGCCCAGGCGAGGGTCAGCCGCCAGCAGCCGGGATCGGGGAGATCGATGATCGACGGCCCCGGACCGCCGTCGACCTGACGCTCGACAGGGGCGCCGACGGGGGCGGTTCCGTCCATGCGCTGGGCGCTGATCGCGAGCGCCAGTGGCGAGGCGTATCCGAGCTGGGGGACCCACAGGATCTTGTTCGAGTGGTCCGTGCTCGGCGGTGACGACAGCGGGTCGCCGAACAGGATCGCGGCGACCTTGCCGGACCGCCCGATGACGTGCGCGATCTTCGGCTCCGGGTCGGTGAAGCCGGCGCGCGCCCAGGCGGGCAGGACGCCTCGGTCCACCTGGGCGGCGCAGGCGACCGCCGTTGGCGAGGGCGGGACCGCAGGCTGGCTCGGGGTCGTCGTACCGCAGGCACCGACGACGAGGGCGAGGACGAGGAAGGCCAGGAACCGCACGTCACCCATACACCGGCGGCCGGTCATCGGTTCCAGCGTCGCGGCGATCGGTCACCGTGCCATCTCCTCCAAGCGCACCGTGACGACCCTCGTCACGAGGGCGAGTGGAATCGGCCGGTCGGACGGGAAGCGGATGGTCCCCTTGCCCGCCAGGTACGGCGCGAGCTCATGCCCGAGTGCCGCGACGACCGTGTCGCTTGCGGGGAACAGGCTGTAGTGGTGCTTGAACGCGTCGTACGAGACGAGGAAGCGACCACCCGGGGTCCTGAGCGCCGGCATCCCGTAGGCGATCGTCTCGGTCGCCTCCGGGGCAGCGGCCGTCACCGTCCGCCGGAGCTCCTCCATGACGAGGCGCCGGTCGCCGGGGAGGGCGGCCATGTACTCGTCGACGGTCGCGGCGGCCATGGGCCCCTCCCCCGTTTCCGGTGGCGGAGACGAAGCCCCCTACTTGGCTGTGCTGGTGCCCTTGGGCTTGTTCTGCTTTGGCTTCTTGGGGGTCTTGGCCTTCTTGTCCATCGACTGAACCTCCGAGACGCGGCCTGGTCACCGGGATTCTCGCATGCTTCGCGCGCCGTGCGTCGACCCGGGTCGACACGGTCGTCCCGTCCGTCGTGGCGTAGAGTCGGCCGATGGCCGCCTCGCCACGCGCCTTCGTCCTCCGCCACACGCGCCTGCGGCCCGTCCCCGGGCTCGAGGAGGTCCGGCTCCACCTGGGCGACGAGGTGCTGCCGCTCTGGCACGCGGTCCAGGTCGAGACGGGCGACCCTGACGCTCCGCTCCCCTACTGGGCGTTCGCCTGGGCCGGCGGGCTCGCGATCGGGCGGTACCTGCGCGAGCACCCCGAGGCTGTCGTCGGTCGGCGGGTGTTCGACCTCGCCTCGGGCTCGGGGCTGTGCGCGATCGCTGCCCTCGACGCCGGCGCCACGACCGTGACCGGCGCGGACATCGACGCCTTCGCTGCCGCGGCAATGGACCTCAACGCTCGAGCCAACGGCCGGCGGGTGACGGTCGTACGACGTGACGTGCTCGATGAAGAGCCACCGGACGCCGACGTCGTCCTGGCCGGCGACTGCTGGTACGACGCGCGGCTCGCCGAGCGGGTGCTGCCGTGGCTCCACCGCGCGCGTGCCGGCGGGATCGACGTCCTGGTCGGCGATCCGGGCCGGCGCTACCTGCCGACCGGTGAGCTGGTCGAGCTCGCCGCGTACGAGGTCCGCACGACGACCGAGCTCGAGGACCTCGAGCTCAAGCAGGGCCGCGTCTATCGCCTGCGGCCGGCGGGCTGACCGGTCTCATGCCAGGGGGCCGCCGCGGCGGCGGCTTCTCCAAAGCCGCTCGATCGCATCGGCCGGTTCGTGCCACGATGGACCCATGCCGTTGACGGGAGAGTACGCGCCCAGCACCGCCGGCTGGGCGCGCTCGCAGGCCGAGCGTTATGAGGCGACCGCCGGCGCGGAGGCGAACGACCTGCGCGGCCGGCCGGTCATCGTCCTGACGTCGGTCGGAGCGAAGACGGGCAAGCTGCGCAAGACGGCGCTCATGCGCGTCGAGCACGACGGCGTCTACGCGGTCGTGGCGTCCATGGGCGGCGCGCCGGATCACCCGGCCTGGTACCACAACCTCACGGCGAACCCGCACGTCGAGCTCCAGGACGGGCCGGCGAAGCGCGACTACCTGGCGCACGAGGCGACCGGAGACGAGAAGGCCGCCTGGTGGGAGCGGGCCGTCGCGACCTGGCCCGACTACGACCGATACCAGGCGAAGACCGACCGCCAGATCCCGGTCTTCGTCCTCGAGCCGATGGAGCCGCGCTGATGCTGGACCCGACGGATGTCGCACGAGGGATCGGGTGACCTACTCGATCGTCGCCCGCGACGCGGTCACGGGTGAGCTCGGCGTGGCGGTCCAGACGCGCTGGTTCAACGTCGGTTCCGGGGTGCCCTGGGCCGAGGCGGGCGTCGGAGCGGTCGCCACGCAGTCGTTCACCGAGAAGAGCTATGGCCCGCTCGGGTTGGCGCTCATGCGGGAAGGCGCGTCGGCACCCATGGCGCTCGAAGCGTTGCTCGCCAACGATGCCGACCGGGAGATGCGCCAGGTCGGGATGGTCGACGCGACCGGCCGGTCGGCGGCGTTCACGGGCAAGCGCTGCGTCGTGGCGGCCGGACACCTCACCGCGGACGATCTATCGATCCAGGCGAACATGATGGAGCACCCGACGGTCTGGCCGGCGATGGCCGAGGCGTACCGCTCGACGGAAGGTCCGCTGGCGGATCGGCTCATGGCCGCGTTGCGCGCCGCCGAGGCCGAGGGCGGCGATGTTCGCGGTCGCCAGTCCGCGGCGCTCGTCGTCGTTCCCGCGTCGGGGCCGGCCTGGGCAACGCGCTACGACCTCCGGGTCGACGACCATCGCGCGCCGCTCGATGAGCTCGCCCGGCTCCTCCGGCTCGCGCGGGCCTACGAAGCCTTCGACCGGGCGGACACGGCGGCCGCCGCCGGGGATCTCGTGGCATCCGCCGCGGAGCTCCGGCTGGCCCACGAGCTCGCCCCGGACGACGACCAGATCACGCTCTGGAAGGCCTTGAGCGTGGCCGGCGCCGGCGACCATGTCGAGGCGCGGAGGCTGTACGCGGAGGCCCGGCGGGCCGAGCCGCGCAGCGGCCTGCACCTGCGCCGGTTCCTCGCCGCGGGCCAGCTCCCGCCGGAGGTCGCGCCGCTGATCGAGGGGTTGACCGCCGACGACGACCTGGCAGACGAGACCACCCGATGACCCGGCGCGGCATCGTCCTGTTCGCCCTGATGTCGGTCATCTGGGGCATCCCGTACCTGTTCATCCGGGTCGCGGTCGCGGAGATCTCCCCGTCCACGCTGGTCTTTGCCAGGACCTCGATCGCCGCGCTCATCCTGCTGCCGGTTGCCCTGCTCCGGACGGATGTCCGTCCCGTCCTCGCGCGGTGGCGCTGGGTGGTCGCGTTCGCGGCGATCGAGATCGCGATCCCGTGGGTGTTCCTGGCGTCCGCCGAGCAGCAGATCTCGAGCTCACTGGCTGGACTCCTGATCGCCGGCGTTCCGCTCGTCGGCGCGGTCATCGCGGTCGCGACGGGAGGCTCGGATCGCCTCGGCCGGACCGGCCTCATCGGCCTGCTCGTGGGGATGACCGGGGTCGCCGCGATCGTCGGCGGTGACTTCGAGACCTCGAGCGCGACGGCCCTGCTCCAAGTCCTCGTCGTGGTCGTGTGCTACGCGGTCGGCCCGGCGATCCTCGCCCGCCGCCTCGGCGGGCTGCCCTCGCTCGGCGTGATGGGCTTGTCCCTGGGGCTCACGGCCCTGGTCTACGCACCGTTCGCCGCGCTCCAGTGGCCGGTCGTGACGCCCAGCCAGGACGCGCTGGTCTCGGTCGCGATCCTCGCCGTCGTGTGCACCGCCGCGGCGTTCCTTGCGTTCGCAGCGTTGATCGCCGAGATCGGCCCGGTCCGGGCCACGGTGATCACCTACGTCAACCCGGCCGTGGCGGCCGTCCTCGGCGCGGTGGTCCTCGGTGAGACACTGACGATCGCGATGGGGATCGGCTTCGGGCTGGTCATCGTCGGGTCGGTCCTGGCTACCCGGCCATCGCCGACCTCGGCGCCGTCGCAGCCCGCCCCGGAGCCGCGCACGCCGCTGGCGGCCTAGTCGAACTCCGAGGAGGGAGGGCGTAGCGGGACGAATGAGTGGATCGGAGCCCGTGCCCGAGGCCACCTACTTCGGGAACGGCAAGGTCAAGTACCGCGGGGCCAACCTGGACGACCAGATGCACGGTCCGTGGGAGTGGTATCGGCTCGACGGGTCGCTGATGCGGACCGGGTCGTTCGATCACGGACGCCAGGTCGGGACCTGGCGCACGTACGATCGGGCCGGAAAGGTCGTCAAGGAGACCGAGATCCGCTGATCCTGCGGGGGCGACCCGACCGAAGGTGACGAGCCGCGCGCGGCGACGATCGCGAGGACCGTCGCCGCGACGCCGTTGAGCGGACCCATCGGAGCATCGGTCAGGTCGCTGCGCCGACGAGCGAGGTGGCCGGTTACGCCTTGGCGGGCTCCATCTTCTCGACGAAGTCGGCGCGCCAGGCCGGAGCCTCGAACGGGTTGGCGAAGTACTCGGTCATCCGGGCGACCTTGCCGTCACGGATCTCGCCGACGCCGACGTAGCTGACCGGGATGCCGTCGCCGTAGTCGATCGTGCCCTCGATGACGAAGAGGTCACCGCCACCGAGCATCCGCTTGTACGTGAACTTCGGGGTGGTCCCCGACATCTGCGGGTAGGCGTCCGCCAGCTTCGCCGCGGCGGCCTTGCTGAGACGCTCGCCGGACTGCGGCCATTCCTCGGTGAAGTCGTCGGTGCCGTACTCCTGGATCAGCTCGGTCATCTTGCCGAAGTCGCCGCTCTTGAGGGCCCCCTCGATCTTCGCGGCCATCTGCATGATGTCCGCCATCGGACCACCTCCTGTCTTGCGTGGACGCCCAGCGTGAACCGATCGCCCGGCAGGATCAAGGGACTTATCCACCATCGTCGGAGCCGTGTCGGGCCGGGCGGGCACCACCGGCGTCAAGCGCGAGAGACGAAGCGGTCGATCGCCTCGACCTGAAGACGATCCATCTCCGCGTCGCCGCTGTGGCCGCCGGCGACGAAGCGCAGCTCGGCACCCGGCCATGCCCGCGCGAGCTGCCAGGCGACGTCGGGCGGTCCGGCCAGGTCGAGCCGGCCATGGAGCAGGACGGCTGGGATGCCCGCCAACCGGGGCGCATTGTGGAGGAGCTCGTTCTCGTCGAGCCAGGCCGCATGCGAGAAGTAGTGGGTGACGAGCCGGGCGAAGGCGACCATGTATCGCTCATCGGCCCAGCGCGGATTCGGGACGACGTAGCCCTCCTCGAGCGATAGGATCGCGTCCTCCCAGGCGACCCAGTCGCGGGCCGCCTGGAGCCGGACCGCGGGATCCGGATGGCCGTTGAGCAGGCGGTCGTAGGCCGTCACGAGGTCGCCGTCACGGTCGGCCTCCGGGACCCCGGCGCGGAACCGGGCCCATTCCTCGGGGAAGTAGCGTCCGACGTCACGGCCGAACCAGCGGACATCCGACCGGCGGGTCATCGTGATCGAGAGGAGGATCATCTCGGAGACGCGCTCCGGGAACCGCTCGGCATAGGCGAGGCCGAGCGTGACGCCCCACGAGCCACCCCACACGAGCCAGCGGTCGATCCCGAGGTGCTCGCGCAGCCGCTCCAGGTCGGTGATCAGATGGTGAGTCGTGTTCGTTGAGAGGTCGGTCGAGAGGTCGCCGGCGTGGGGCGTACTGCGGCCGCAACCGCGCTGGTCGAGCTGGATGAGCCTATAGCGGTCCGGGTCGAAGCGGCGGCGCCAGCCGGGGCTGCTGCCCCCACCTGGGCCGCCGTGGAGGGCGACGGCAGGCTTGCCGCCAGGGTTGCCCGATGCCTCCCAGTAGATCGATTGGCCGTCGCCAACGTCGAGCACGCCGGTCGCATACGGCTCGATCGGCGGGTGGAGCGTGGGCAGGGCGCCGTCAGCGGCCACGGTTGGGTCTTGGGTCGGTCGCCCACGGCGAGCGGGCCATCCAGTCGGCGAGCCTGGTCCGGTGGAGGAGCCGTGCGCTCTGGCAGGTCGGACGGATCGCCGCCTCGCGGCTGATCGCGGCGAGGAAGTGGCGATCGAAATCGCGGCGCGGGAATGCCCCGACGACACCGGGCCGGACAGCATCGACCAGGCCGTAGCCCTCGCCGCGGACGTCGAGCGACGTCGCCCGGTCGAGCAGCACCGACTCCACGCCGTCCGCGAGGGTCACCGACGGCTGCATATGAAGCACGATTGCGACCGCAGCCCGATCGGCCTCCTCGGCCGGCACACCGTGTCGCTCGAGAAACCGGCGGGCGATCTCGGCGCCCTCGACCTCGAAGCAGGCCTCATTCCGCGGGATCCTCGTCAGCCCCACGTCGTGCATGAGCGACGCGGTCCACAGGATCCGCGGGTCGTATGCCCACCCCTCCGCCTCCGCGATCGCCGCGCCCCAGCAGTAGGCCCGGACGGAATGGGTCAGCAGGTAGTCCGGCAACGATCGATGGGCCCACCGCCACGTCTCGGCCGAGACAGGGTCCCGCGGGATCTCGATCCCGGCGATCCGGCCCGGGAGCGCCGGAACGACTTTCATCAGTACCGGTACAGCGACGCGATGAACGGGGTCCGGTTGAACATGAGCAGGGCGACCGGGATGCCGATGACCGTGAGCTGGATGAGCCAGGCTGCGGCCATCCAGATCGCGGAGGCCCACCACCCGACGAAGATGAACCAAAGTCCGCGGATCGGCCACGCGACCTGGGGCCTGCCGCGGTCGGAGGTCACCGTCCGCCCCTCCTCGTCCTGGCCCAGGCTCCAGCTGCGCGAGCGCGGCCGCAGAGTGAGGACGGTCGGCAGCCGGTTGATGAGGTAGATCCCGAGCGGGATCCCGACGATCGTGATCAGGGCGACCCAGGCGATCCCGACGACGATGCCTGACGCCCACCAGCCGACGAACAGCCACCAGACGATCCGGATGAGCAGGTTCGGCCCGCTCTTGTACTCCATGCCGGCCGCCATCGAGGTGATCAGGCCTCCGGCATCGGCTCGCTGGCGAGCCAGCGGCCCGGGTCGCCGGGCCGGAGGATCCGGTGGCGGCCGGTCGCGAGGTCCCACTCGTTGCGCTCGAAGACCGTCTGATCGTCCCCGGTCATGATCAGGACATACGCCGGCCGTCCCCGACCGGCGAGGTGGCCGTGGTCGTGGAGGTCGTCCGGCGGAAGGAGCGTCGCCAGGTCGCGCGGCTCGAGGGCGAGCTCCTCGGCGACCTCCGGGTGGGCCGTCTGGCCGGCGCCGACGATCCGCCAGCGGCGATGCGTCTCGAGGCCGACGATCGGGCTGATGGCGACCCACGTCGCGTGGTCGTGGATCGCGCCCATCTGGCCCTCGCGGCGGTGGACGAGCATGAGCCGCGGCCCGCGCGCCGGAGCGTGGAGCCGAAGGACGCCGCTCTCGTCGCCGAGGCGCTCGATCCAGGGCGCCAGGTAGTCGACGTCGCGCGCAAGGTCGACTAGGGCGGCGCCGATCGCAGCCAGGTCGGGAGTCGAGGCCACGGCCGGCCCGGCGATCCGCTCGAAGAGCGTTCGCACGGGCCCATCGAGACCGGTGAGGTCGCTCCTCGCGGAGTCGGCTCGGGCCGGGACGCTCATCAGGTGCTCCTGTCGCGGGCAACGTCCCGGGCATCGTACCGCCCCCGCCGACGCACGCATCGCACGCGGGCTTCGAACCCGTGGTCAGGGGCAGGCGGCCGGCCCGAGCAGCCTGCCCGCGACGTCCAATCCGTAGCCCCGCGGGAAGACCGCGCCATCGCACGGTGCCTTGCCGGTTCGCGCGGCGTCCACGGGCGTGGCCGGCCAGGTGTACGGCGTCGTCCCCCGAAACGGGGCGTCGCCGACGAGGACATCGGCCACCCCCGTGCCCTCGGTTCCGGGCAGCCACGCCGCGACAACCGCGTCGGCGATCGGGACGACCCCGTCCAGGATCACCGGGCGTCCGGACAGGATGACGACGACCAGCCGATCGACCTTCGAACGCACGGCCTCAATGGGGGTCGTGTCGGGGAGCGCGAGCGTCGTCGAGTCGCCCTCGCCCTCCGCGTAGGGAGGCTCGGCGAGGACCACGATGCCGACGTCGGAGTGCTCGCCGGCCGGAATCTCCTGCCCGCCGTGGTACCGGAGCCGATCGCCGAGCCGGGCCTCGAGCGCCTCCGCGATCGTCGTGCCGGGTGTCGTGTTTCCGGCGTGCCCCTGCCAGGTGATCGTCCAGCCACCGGATTGGAGCCCAACGTCGTCGGCGCCGGGTCCGGCCAGCAGGACTGTGTCGTGCTCGCCGATCGGCAGGGCGCCGGGCATGGTCTTGAGCAGGACGAGCGACTCGGCCACGGCCGAGCGGGCGAGCGCCCGGTGCGCAGCCGATCCGACCGCCGTGGAGTTCCCCTCAGGGGGCATCGGTCGCTCGAACAGCCCGAGCTCGAACTTGACCCGCAGGATCCGGCGCACCGCGTCGTCGACGCGGGCACCAGCGATCGATCCGGACGCGAGGCCGGCCCGGACGGCGTCCTGGAAGCGGCGCCCGTCGTAGGGGACCATGACCATGTCGATGCCGGCCGCGATGGCCCGCGCGACTGCGGTCGGGTAATCGGGATCGACCTGGTCGACGCCTCCCCAGTCCGACACGACGAACCCGCTGAAGCCCAGCTCGCCCTTGAGGACGTCGGTGAGCAGGTGACGGTCGGCGTGGACCTTGCCGCCGGTCGTGCTCGAGAACGAGGCCATCACGATGCGCGCCCCGGCTGCGAGCGCCGCCTTGTACGGGGCGAGATGGATGGCCCGCAGCGTCGCGTCGTCGACGGTGGTCACGCCCTGGTCCAGGAGGTAGCCGCGGGTCGTTGACGAGCCGAAGGTGGTGCCACCGTCGCCGACGAAGTGCTTGGCGGTCGCGGCGGCCGAATCGGAAGCGGCCAGGCCGGGACCCTGGAGGCCCCGGATGAAGGCCGCCGCGAGCCTGCCGACCTGCGTCGGGTCCTCGCCGTAGCCCTCGTACGTCCGGCCCCATCGGACATCCTGTGGCACGGCCACGACCGGCCCGAAGTCCCAGCGGATCCCGGTGGCCGCCATCTCGATCGCGGTCGCTCGCCCGATCCGTTCGACGAGCCCGGGGTCGGACGCTGCCCCGAGCCCGATGTTGTGCGGGAAGATCGTCGCGCCGACCACGGTGTTGTGCCCATGGACGGCATCGATACCGTACAGGATCGGGATGCCCAACCGGGTCGCCAGGGAGGCGTCTACGTAGGCCTTGACCATCCGGTACCACGAGGCCGGGTCGTTCTGGGCGGGCGCACCTCCACCGCCGCTCAGGACCGATCCGAGCAGTAAGTCGCGAGCCCCGGCCGGATCGACCGAGCCGTTCTCGAGCTGGGTCATCTGGCCGATCTTCTCGTCGACGGTCATCTCGGCGAGGAGAGCGCTCGCTCGAGTCTCCGGAGCGACCGACGGATCGTGCCAGTCCACGGCGCCCGAGGGTGCGGACGACCGTGGACTGGCCTCGGACGGCACCGGAGATTGCTCGCTCGTGCCGCATGCGGCGAGGACCAGCGCGATCGCCGGGAGGAGGACCGAAGGTAGACGGCGATGCACGGCCCGACGCTACCACTCGACCGGCGGCGTCGCGCGGTCAGCTGGAGCCGGCCTCGTCCCTGTCGTCGGCGCGCCGCTCGCCTCCCTGGGCCGGTGGTTGCCAGGCGTGGTGGGCGTAGCGCAGCTGGCGCTCGGTCAGGTCATCGTGGCGGCTCTGCTCCTCGCGGAGGAGTTCGAGCTCGTGTTCGCGGTCCAACGCCTCGGCCTGCGCCGGATCGACCTCGGCGCCGTCGTCGTTCGGTGGCTCACCCTGCCCGAGCAGTCGCCTCAGGAAGGACATGGGTCGCAGTCTACGCGCCCGGCGGCCCGTCGCTCGCGCGCCGATCTTGGGTCAAATCGCAGCGCGCTGGTCGAGCTCCGTGGCCTTGGCCAGGAGCTTCTCGAACGAGTCGACCCGGAAGACGACGATGCTGCCTTCGCGGGGG
Organism: uncultured Chloroflexia bacterium; assembly: GCA_963708065.1. Classification (GTDB taxonomy): domain Bacteria; phylum Chloroflexota; class Limnocylindria; order Limnocylindrales; family CSP1-4; genus Chersky-267. Next base: position 158,274 of record CAVPRZ010000004.1, on the reverse strand, counting down.
CCGCGAACGACGACGACCTTGTCTCCTTCCTTGATCTGCATGGCGCTGCGGGCGTCGGCGGGGATCACGATCTGGCCCTTCGCCCCGACGGTGGTTTTCTTTTTTTTTTCGCCCCGCGTCGGAGCCATAGAACGCAGTGGGTTCTGCCAAGAGTGGCCTCCTTCGTATCCGCAGTCATACGTGGTATGACTTGGGAGTACGGTTCATACCACCTGATGCGGCCCTGTCAAGGTCTCGGGCGGTTACCGGCTCCGTTTCGCGGCTGCAGCGGCGTCGATCTCGGCCATGCGCTCGTGGACGATCCTCCGGACGAGCGCCTCCGGCATCGGCCGCTCCGGCGTGAACCGGATCGTGCCCTTCGCGGTGTCGTACCCCGTGAGCTCGGCCCGGTGAGCCTCGATGACGGCCGGGCTCATCGGGAAGAACGAGCAGTGGTTCCTCGCCGCCCGGTACGCGACCAGCGGCCGGTCGCGGTAGCGGAACGCCGGGGCCCCGTAGCTGATCGCCTCGACGGCGTCCGGCGCGGCGGCCTGGATCGTCCGCCGGAGCGCGTCCATCGCCGCGCGCATGTCGTCCGGCAACGCGGCGAGCTCGGTGTCGATCTGGGCCCTCGCCTCGGCGACGGTCGATCCGCGGCTCACGTGTCGGCCGGCTTCTCCTGCACGGCCCAGCCGTTGCCGTCAGGGTCGCTGAAGAAGAAGAACGAGTTCCACGGCCCACCCTTGCCGTCGAGCCAGGTGCCGTCCTCGATGTGCCGCACGGGGCTGACCCCGACGCCGCGCCCGGCCATGTCGGCGTGAGCGGCGTCGATGTCGGCGACGACCAGCTGCATCCCCTGGAGCGAGCCCGGCACCGAGTCGGCGAGGCCCTTGCCGATGGAGATCGAGCAGGCCGAGCCGGGCGGCGTCAGCTGGACGACCCGGAACGCATCCCCGAAGCTCTGGTCGACGTCGACGACGAACCCGCACTGTTCGCTGTAGAACTGCTTGGAGCGGTCGACGTCCGAGACCGGGACGACGACGAGCTCGAGCTTGTAGTCCACGACATCCTCCTTCCTGCGCTGCTGGCCGGCGCCCCCTTCGCCTCAGGGTCGTGCCAGGTGCGCCTTGAAGAAATCGGTGATGACGCCGGCGAGCGAGGCGTGGACCTCGGCGCGGTCGACGCCGGGACGGTCGCGGCACAACGGAACGCCGTTCGCCTCGCGGTCGAGGTTGCAGGCGTCGAGGTAGACGAAGTGACCCTCTCCGCCGGTGAGTGCGGTCAGCGACGCTCCCGGGATCGCCGCGGCGTAGTGGCCGGCATGCGACGCGAACGGCAGGAAGTCGTTGTCGACGGCGCCGACGACGTGGACGGGCACGGTCACGGCCGCCAGCGACTCCGGAGCGTAGCCCGGGCCGAGCGCCGGATCGAGGGCGACGATCGACCTGATTCGGCTGTCACGATACGACCGGCGGGCTTCCTCGCCCGCGCTGCTCAGCGGCGGGCCACTCCTGGCGTAAGCGCAGCCCAGGTCGAGCCGAGCCGCGTCTGAGGCGCAGTAGCGCTCCATCGCGCCGGGGTCGTAGACGGCCCCCGCGAGGGCGACGACGGTCGCTCCCCCGGACGAATGCCCGAGGGCACCGATCCGGCCGGCGTCCATGCGACGCCCGAACTCCTGATGACGTTCGAGATGGTCGAGGGCGAACGTGCAGTCTGGCGGGCGGAGCCACGGCTGAGTCGCGGAGGCCGGGTCGATCGTGTCCACCCCGTACATGTAGGACTCGCGATAGTGGGAGACGCCCGCGACCAGGTAACCCTGGCGCGCGAGATGCTCGGCGATCCACGAGTAGTTGTTGGCTGCGCCAAAGGCCCCATGCGACAGGACGATCGCCGGGCAGGCGCTATCGAGGGCAGGAGCGCCCTCGGCCACCCGTCCCCGGCCGAGCCCGTAGTCGTGATCCGTCTCGAGCGCTCCCTGCGCCGCCGGATACCACACGTCGATGAGGACTGGGCGGTCCCTGGAATCGTCCCTGGCTCGAATGACCGTGTGCCCGGCGACGCGCCCGACCATGCTCCCCTCACCTCTCCAACGGGTTCGACGTCGCTGGGACGCGAGCCACACAGTACGGCACCTGGAGCCCGGCACGGAGGCGCGATTCGCCTGCGTCCGGCCGTCGGGCAAGCGACCGGTCAGGCGTGGAAGGCCTCGAGGGCCTCGCGCTCGCGCTCGACCGCGCGCTGGTCGCGGGTCGACAGGGGCTCCAGGGGGCTGAGGACGACCCGGCCGTCCCGCATCGACCAGGCGCCGGCCACCTGTCCGTCGACGAGATACGTGCCCACCGAGAACGGGTTGCCGGACGTGAAGATCGTCGCCCGGTGCTCCTCGGGCAGGAGGCCGGTCCGCCGCGCGTGGGTCAGGAGCGCCGCGTCCCAGTGCGGCAGGAACCGGACGGGCGCCGGAGCGCCGGGATCAGGGAGCGGCGCGTCGGGCAGGTCGACCAGCTCGCGACCGGCCTCGTCGCGGTAGCGGACGAGCGCCAGCCCTTCCCCGCCCCGTCTGGCGTCGGCGACCGGGATCCCGGCCCAGGCGGCGATATCGCGCCAGGGAGCCGGGCCGAACGCGCGCAGGTGGGCCCGGACGAGGTGGGCGAGCCCCTCCTCCTCCGTCGTGTCGGACGGCCCGACCCAGTCCTCCGCGAGCGCCAGTCGGTCGGCCCGGCGCCGCTCCCAGGTCCCCGAGGGCGGCACGCGGACCAGGTCGATCCAGACGCTCAGGCTGCCCACGAACCCGGCCCCGAGCTCCCCGAGCTCCTTGACGGTCCGCGGGCCGTCCGACAGCGCCCGGCGAAGCCGCGCGGCGGCTGCGGTGGCTGCGGCTTCATCGGCGCCGCCGACCCCGAGCCGAAGCGCCCACGCGCGCCGTGCCTGCCGGACACCGAGGGCGTAGCTCCAGAACTCGCGCTTCGAGACGACGTGGATCGTCGTCCGCATGAGCGTCGCCTGGACGACGGTTCGCTCCTCGAGGGCCTCGGTCAGCGCGGCACGGCGGAAGCCCGCCAGACGGGTCCACAACCCGACGTAGCCGGACGGCGCGTACTGGGTCTGGAGCCCGCCGACCCGCTCGACGGCGTCCTCGAGCGGGATCGACACCCGCTCAAGCAGCAGCTGGCGGGCGAGCAGCGCTCGGTTCAGGGCTCGGCGGGTCAGGACGCGCTCGGTCACGTTCCCGCGGGCCGGTACGACGCCTCGCTCACTGGTCGCTCGCCACGGGAGCCGCGACGGTCGGCGGCTCCGGGGACGGCGGCTCGGCTGGTGGCTCTGGTGTCTCGTCGGGCCCGGGCCAGCCCCGAGCGGCGCGGTACTGTTCGAGGTACTTGACGACGAAGGCCTGGACGACCGCCGCGAGCGGGATGGCGATCAGGGCGCCGATCGCACCGGCGAGCTGCGCGCCGAGCAGGAAGGCGAAGGTGATGACGATCGGGTGGAGCTGGAGGGCCCCGGCGCGGACGAGCGGGGCCAGGATGTTCTCGTCGATGAACCAGCCGACGAGCATGGCGAGGGCAACGACCACCACCACGCCGGGCTGGAACAGCAACGCCACGAGGACCGGCGGCAGCCACGACACGTAGGGCCCATAGATCGGGATCGCCATGATCAGCCCGCTGAGGAACGCGATCGCCGGTGCGAACGGCAGGCCGAACAGCAGGCTCACCAGGAACGCCCAGACGCCGAACAGCGCCCCGAGGACGAGCTGGCTGCGGATGAACCCGGCGAAGGCAGCGCCCACGCTGCGCCGGAACATGAGCACGTCGGCGCGCTTGTCCGGCGGAGTCAGGTCGAGCCCGAGCTTGAGGATGGCGTCCCGGTCGATCGCCATGAATACGGCCAGGCTCACGATGACGATGGCGTCGACGAAGGTCCCCACGGCCGCGACGACCCCACCGAAGATCCCGACCATGAGGTCGGTCATCCCCGACAGAAGCCCCGTCGCGGCGGACTGGAAGATGCCGACGACGTCGACGCTGATCCCTCGTGCCTCGAGCCACGCCTGGACGTCGTTGAGGAACGCCGGCGGGGTCTGGGCCACGTCGTGCAATGCCGCGGCGAGCCCGATGAACGACTCGGCGAGCGATACGACGACTCGGACGCCGACCACGGCGCAGACGAGGATCACCGGGACGATGACCGCGATCACGGCGAGCGCCCGCGGCAGGCGCTTGAGCCGCCGCTGGGTCCAGTCGGCGACCGGCGAGATGAGGAACGCCAGCAGCCAGGCCAGGAAGAAGATGAGGATCAGGTGGAAGTAGTCCTGGAAGTACCCGGCCAGGAAGCCCAGGACCACGAACGCGACCGCGACGGTCGCCAGCACCACGAGCGCCTCGATCCACTCGGCGCGGTGCTCGAGGGCCTCAAGCAGCCGACTCGGCGTGGCCGACGTGGCGGTCGTGACTTGGGGCGCAGCCGGCCCGTCCATCGTGCCTCCCCTCCTCCTCGGATCGGGTCGGGCCCGCTCGAGCCGTCCCCATGGGCCGGTACGCTACTCCTCGGCGCTCCCCGTTCGCTACCCGCCGAGCCAGCGGTCCAGGAACGCGTTCCGGAACCGTCGCTCGGGGTCATGCCGGTTCGCGAGCTCGAGGAACGGCGGGAGCCGCTCGTAGGTCGACCGCACCGCCTCTGGCGCCAGCGTGAACAGCTTGCCCCAGTGCGGACGTGGCTCGAACGGCGCGAGGGCGGTTTCGATCGTCGGCAGGACCCGGCGGACCGCCTCCCAGTCGGGTTGCCAGGTGAAGTGGAGCGCGACCGACGGCCGGCTGTGGGCGGTGCTCAGCCAGAGGTCGTCGGCGGCGATCGTGCGCACCTCCGAGACCTGGACGAGCGGAGCGAACCGGTCGCGAACGGCGTCGAGCGCCAGCAGGGTCTCGACCGCGCGGTGGCGCGGGACCAGGTACTCGCTCTGGAGCTCGGCACCGCTGCTCGGGGTGTGGTCCATCCGGAAGTGCGGGAGCCGCTCGTGCCACGGTCCAGGGACGCCGAGCTGCTCCGTGCACGCGTCCGCCGGCATGCGCCGGATCGGGTGGATCGGGACCGTCGCCCGGGTCGCGCCGAACAGCTCGGCCGGTGGCTCGAACTGGTCGTCGGCGGGGACACGGCGCTTGAGCCAGACCTGCTCGAACAGCGGCCCGCGCCACTCGGTGAACAGGCTCACGCTGTCAGCGCCCGCGGTGATCTCGTCGAAGTGGCCTGCGACCCGGGCGAGCGGCAGGTCCTCGTAGAGGTCCTGGCGCATCCGGAAGGCGGGTTCAACCCGCAGCGTGAGCGCCGTGACCGCGCCGAGAGCGCCGAGTGCGACGACGGCGCCCTCGAACGCCTCGCCGTCGCGATCGCGCGACAGCGCGACCACCTCCCCGTTCCCGGTCACGAGCTCCAGTGCCACGACGGCGGTCGCCAGGTTGCCGCTCCGGTCGCCCGAACCGTGGGTCGCGGTGGCGCAGGCGCCCGCCACCGAGATATGCGGCAGCGAGGCCAGGTTATGCAGCGCGAAGCCGGCCGCATCGAGCGGGCCGCACAGCTCGCCGTAGCGAACGCCGCCGTCGACGGTCACCGTCCGCGCGGTCCGGTCCAGCTCGAACCGGCGTGGGATCCGACGGAGCGAGACGAGATCGCCGGTCGTGTCGGCGATGTCGTTGAACGAATGGCGCGACCCGAGGATCCGCAGCGACGGACTGCGGCGGACGATCTCCTGGAGCTGGCCGATCGACTCGGGCTCGTGGAGCCGCGCCGCCGCGTAGGCGTGGTTGCCGGCCCAGTTCGTCAGCCCGTTGAGCGGAGTGCCGTCGATGGCCACTCGCGGAGGGTAGCGCGCCGGACGAGCGTCAGGCGTGGCTCCGTTCCTCGAGCCGGCGGCGGTCGGCCGTCTCGAGCTGGAAGGTGGAGTGCTCGATGTCGAAGTCGTCCGACAGGCAGGCACACAGCGCGTCGAGGGTGGCTGAGGCGTCGGCACCTTCGGCCAGGATCACGTGGGCGGACACGACGTTCATCCCCGACGTGATGGTCCAGGCATGCAGGTCGTGGCAGTCGATCACGCCCGGTGTCTCCAGGATGTGCCGGCGGACGTGGGCCATGTCGACGCCCTTCGGGGTGGCCTCGAGGAGGACGTCGGTCGCGTCCCGGAGCAGGGCGAACGTGCGGGGCAGGATCAGGAGGCCGATGATGATCGAGGCGATCGCGTCCGCCGAGGTCCATCCGGAGAGCGCGATCACGATCGCGGCGACGATGACCGCGCCCGAGCCCGCAAAGTCGCCCATGACCTCGAGGTACGCGCCCCGCACGGTGAGGCTGTCGCGCTGGGCGTCGCGGAGCAGGAACAGCGAGCCGGCGTTCGCGGCGAGGCCGACGATGGCCACGGCGAGCATCAGGCCCGAGGCAACCTCGGGTGGGTTCGACAGCCGCCGCCAGGCCTCGATCAGGATCAGTGCCGCAACCCCGAACAGCAGGACCGCGTTGGCGGCCGCGGCGAGGATCTCGAGTCGGAGGTACCCAAACGTCCGCCCGCTGCTCGGAGGGCGATTCGCGAACCAGATGGCGAGCAGCGACAGCCCGATCCCCGAGATGTCGGTGAGCATGTGCCCCGCGTCGGCGAGCAGCGCGAGGCTGTTCGAGACGATCGCGCCGCCCACCTCGACGAGGAGGATGACGATGCTGAGCACAAGGACCGCCACCAACCTGCGCCGATGCGCCGCGGCGGCCGACCCGGTCGAGGCACCCGACCCGATCGAAACGCTCATGCGCGCTCCGCGACGTGCGTGGCCGCACCCAGGACGAGCTCGCGCAGGTGGGCGTCCACGAGCCGGTAGTACGCGATCCGGCCGGCCTTGCGGCGCTCCACCGCTCCGCGCTCGCGGAGGAATCGGAGCTGATGCGACAGTGCCGATACGCTCATCCCGAGCACGAGCGCGATGTCGCAGACGCACAGGTCGCGCTCACTGATGGCCAGGAGGTGGACGATCCTCGCTCGCGACGGATCGGCCAGCGTCGAGAACAGGTCGCCCACGGCCTGTGCGCCGTCTCGCCCGAGTGAGCGGCCGAGGAGTGGGGCGACGACCTCAGGGTGGATGCACTCGGTCGCGCAGCCATCGCCGTCGATCTCGGAGGCAAATACTTGAGCCACGGCTCAAGTGTACACGTGGCGCGTGATGCGTCTAGCTCGGCGGGACCCAGAAGGTGTCGTGACGGAGGTAGAACGCGGTCCGCTCCTCGTCGCTGAGCTCAAGGCCGGCGGCGATCCGGGCCGTCGTCTCGAAGTAGTCCTCGCGCGGCGCGCCGGGGGTGAACAGGATGAGCATCGTCGCGGCGGCCCCGGACTCGTTCTTGAAGCCGTGGATACCGCCCTCGGGGACGTGCAGCCAGTCCCCGGCCCGGCCGTCGATCCAGTGGCTCCCGTCGTAGAGCCGGATCATCCCGGACAGGACGTAGAACGACTCCGAGATCGTGCGATGGAAGTGCGGACCCGGCCCGCCCTGAGTGGCCGCCATCTCCCAGCGGTAGAGCCCGAACTGCCCGTCGGTCGTCGCCCCGGTAGCCAGGTAGTGGACGGCCCCGCCGGATGGGTAGCGCAGCTCCGGCTCGTGATCGGCAGGGCGGAACGTGGCGTTGGCCAGCCCCGACTGGCCCAGGTAACGGGGTTCCGGGTACGACATGCTCGCCTCCTCTGGTCGCCCCTCTCAGGCGAGCGAGTCGAGCGCCGCGGCGAGCTCGGCAGGGCGGGTCAGGAACGGCGAGTGGCCGCCGTCCAGCTCGATGGCCTCGACGCCGAGGCGGTCACGGGCGGCCATCCGCACCCAGTCCGGGTTGATCGCCCGGTCGTCGCGGCAGACGATCGATCGGCTGTCCACGTCGGGCCAGGCCGTGAGCGGGGTCGTCTCGTGGATGACCCGGTACGACTGCGGGCGGAGGCGTCCGACCGCCCACGCGGCGAGCTCAGGCGACGCGTCGCTGTAGAACAGCTCGGTGGCCGTGTTCGGCCCGATCGCCCAGACATCGTCACCGAGGTCGGTCCACTCGGCGGTCGTCGGCGGGATCTGCCCGTCGAGGGGCTCGGCAGACCGCTGGTCGTCGGCGCTCAGCCCCGGCTTCGCCAGGAACGCCGCGAGGAAGATCAGCCGACGGACCGGTCGATGAGCGGCCACGAGCGGGATGACAAGCCCGGCCATCGAGTGCGCGACGAGGACCGGCTCACTCGCCGGGTCGAGCGAGCCCTCGACCACGCGGGCGTAGTCGGAGGCGCCGAGGGTGGGGTCGGAGATGGGCAGGTCCATCGCGATGACCCGATGCCCCAACCGCTCGAGCTCCGGCCGCAGCCGGTCCCAGCACCACGCGCCATGGAAGGACCCGTGGACGAGCGCGAAGTCCATGGGCGGATGGTAGCCCGCCGGAGCTACAGCTCGCGGCCGAACTGGCGGGCGGGAGCCGGAGCGTAGCCGAGCGCCTCCCAGAAGGCCGTGCCGTCGTCGTTGTCGTCGCGGATGATGACGTTGACCTTCGGTGCGCCGAGGTCGCGCAGGCGCTCCTCGATCTGCCGGACGAGGTCGCGGGCGATCCCCCGACGCCGGTGGCTCGCGGCCGTCGCCACGTGGTAGATCCAGCCCCGACGGCCGTCCCAGGCGCCGAGCGCGGTGGCCACGACGGTCTTACCCTCGACGGCGACCAGGAGGAGTCCCGGGTTCCGAATGGCGAAGGCCCCAAGGCTCGCGTCGTCGTCGCCCAGCGAGCGGAACCCCGCCGCACTCCACAGTGCGCGCAGCGCTTCCCCGTCCGATGGGCGGTAGGGTCGGACGACGACCGGCTCGGGCTCCGGAGCGGGCGGCGGCTCGGCCTCCCGGCGGCGAGCACGGCCCGCCGCCGACGGGACCTCCGTCAGGCGGGTCTTCGCATGCGCGGCGACCCGTTCGGCGAGACCGGACGTCGGGGCGGGTCCGGTCCGCGCCGCCTCGATCGCGTCGCGGGCCCCGTCGAGCGTCGGGAACAGGCCACGTACGAGCGGCAGCCCGAGATCGTCGGTCTCGGCCTCGTCGACGACGACCCAGCCACCGGACGACTGCTCCACTCGGAAGCGGCCGTCTTCGGACCGGTACCGGCCGGCCGCCTCACGCTTCAGACTTGGCAGGGCACACCTCCGTCGGCCGTCAGACTAGCGGGACCCGACGGACCATGGAGACGCACGCGATGCCGATCATCGACGTCCACACTCACATGTTCACCCGGCACTGGCTCGAGCTCCTGCGGTCGCGCGGCGCACCCTACGGGATCAGGATCCGTCCGGACGGGCGCGAGGAGGTCTTCCGGGGCGAGACCCCGGTCGTCTTCCCCCAGCCGGGCCACTTCGACTACGACCTCCGGATCGCCCAGATGGACGCCGCCGGGATCGACGTGTCGATCGTGTCGCTCACCTGTCCCAACGTGTTCTGGGGCGGCGAGGAGGTGAGCTCGACCGCCGCCCGCGAGTCGAACGCGTCGATGGCGGAGGCGCAGCGGGTGTACCCGGGCCGGATCCGCTGGCTCGCGTCCCTGCCGTGGGAGTACCCGCGCCGCGCCGTTGAGGAGCTTGCCCGGAGCTGCGACGAGGGGGCGGTCGGGGTCATGGTGATCGCCAACGTGGCCGGTCGGAGCCTGACCGAGGATGCCTTCGCCCCGATCTGGGCCGAGATCGACCGCCGGTGGCTGCCGGTGCTCGTCCATCCCGGCGAGCCGCCGGGCTCCGAAGCGATGGACATGGGCCGGTTCGACCTGAGCTGGTCGGTCGGCTTCATGTTCGACACCACGCTCGCCTTCACCCGGCTGATCTTCGATGGCTTCCTGGACCGGTACCCGAACCTCAGCCTGATCGCGGCCCACGGCGGCGGCGCGCTGCCGTACCTGATCGGCCGGTTCGAGAAAGGCGACGAGGTGGAGCTGCCGGAGCGGCGCCGGATGACGGCCCGGCCGACCGACTACCTGCACCGGATCTTCTACGACTGCATCACCTACGACCTCGGTGCGCTGCGCTACCTCGTGTCGGTTGTCGGGCCGGACCGGATCCTGTTCGGGACCGACTGGCCGCACCAGGTCCACGACATCGCCGGCTCGCTGGCCAACACCGCGGCGCTCTCGGCATACGAGCGCGAGGCGATCCGCGGCCGGACCGCGGTCCGGCTGTTCGGGCTCTGACCGATCCGGAGGCAGCCCCCCGCCCTAGCGGACCGGGGCCACGATCACGTATCGGCCGTACCAGAGGTTGTCGGCGGCGACGACGCCCGGGGTGTACGGGTCGTCCTTCGGGCTGTCGGTCTGGCGGTACTTGCGGAGGCGGTACTTGAGCGGGCCGGTGACGAATTTGGTGAAGGTGATCCGCGCGTTGCGCAGCGCGTCGCGCTTGAGCGGGTCGGTGAGGTAGACGGAGCGGACCGTGAACGACGACGAGGTCGCCGGGTCCTGGCCGTAGACCGTGTAGCCGTTGAGGACCTGGGCGTGGCCGCCCGCCCAGCCGAGGATCCCGACCGGCCGGTGGTACTTCGCCAGGGCGCGGACGGCTCCCTTGACCGCCGCGGTGTACGAGGTGAAGGTCTGGACCTGGTAGGTCATCGAGTCGGGGTCCTGGTAGTCGCCCCAGCCGTACTGGTTGAGCGCGTTCCGCCAGCCGTTCGGATCGGTCCCGCCGGTACCCGGCTCGAGGGTGTCGTGGGCCCGCGCCCACTTCATGATCGAGCGCTGCCTCGTCAGCGAGGTCGACGTCGTCCAGGTGAAGCCCGATCCGCGGTGACCAGCCTTGGCGACCTCGTTGAGCATGATCAGCGTGGCCGTCGCGACGCACGAGGACATGTCCGGGTCCTGGTAGCGGACGAGCGAGCTGTAGAGGTTGTCGGAGTAGAGCTGGTCCGGCGGCGGCTCCTTGATCGTGACCGTGTGGCTGGTGCTGTCGTCGCCGGCGCTGTTCTCGACCGTCAGGCGGACTTTCCAGCGGCCCGGCGTGAACGTGTGGACCGGGTTCTGGAGATCCGACTGGGTCCCGTCACCGAAGTCCCAGGTCCAGGTCGTCGGTTGCCCTGTCGACGTGTCGGTGAATGCGGCCTTGAGGCCGTCGACCACGAACGTGAAGGCCGCGTTCGGGGGCACCGGGTCGGCCGCCGCCGCCGGGACCGAGGTCCCGAGCGCGACGACACTGGCGAGCAGGGTGGCCGCGAGGATGGTGCGCAGGCGAGACGCGTGCATGGCCGGCTCCGTGGTGCCGCTGTCGGGCCAGCAGACCGCGACGGGCGGGAGGCTGCGGATCCGGTGGTCGCCGATGTGACCGGCGGCTCCGGGCGGCAGATCGTCGCGCTGTGGGAGGCTGGACGACCAGCACGCTCCCCTACCTTACGCTGCGCGGGCAAGTCGGATCCCGTACGATCGGCGGCCCGGGAGCCTGTACCACCGTTGCCAGGGGACTCGTTGGGGCGATACTCGGCGGATGGACGGCACCGATCCCGGGCTTCCCGAGGCGCTTCCCGCCGGCGACCAACAGGACGGCGACGCCGATGCCGATGCCCCGGACGAGCTCGGCGAGCTCGACGCGCGCGAGGCCGAGCGGATCCGACGGCGGGACCGCGATACCGAGGCCGAGCGGCGCGAGCTGCTCCGGCCCGGGATGGGCAAGGTCTTCAAGCAGATCCTCGACACGCAGGTGAAGCGCGGCAAGTCCGCCTCGAAGCGGCCCGAGGGCTGATCGCCGCTCGCGCGGCGGCGCTCGTCTGAGGCGATCCGGAGCGTGCCGGCGCCGGCCCGGTCAGGGAACCTGGCGGAACGGGAAGTAGGCGATGAACCCCGCGATGAGCGCCGCAAGATAGGCCCACGTCACGAACGACGGCAGCTTCGAGCGCAGGAGCAGGAGTGCAGTGAGCGCGGCCAGCGCCGGGACGATCGGCAGCACGTAGTAGAAGTACGTGATCCGGTGGCTCACGACCACGAGCACGAAGTAGGGCAGGTAGTTCGCGGCGATCCAGATGAGGCCCCATTGGGCGAGCCGGTCCCCCATGCGGACGGCGCGGACGACCGCGAACGGCACCGCGAACCAGACGGCGCCGAGGAGGACCGGGTTCAGCGCGGCCTGGAACTCGACTGACGGGTTGGACTCCACGATCTGGCCATTGACGACCGAGTTCACATCGATCCGGAGGTAGTCGAAGCCTCCGCCGTTGACCGACCACTCCCAGGGGTTGCTCGCAATCCCCGAGGGTTGGGGTCCGCCGGTCAATGAAATCCCATAGCCAAGCATGTGGCCCAGATGAGCGACTGGGTTACTGAACTCCGTGTAGCGCAGGTCGAGCAGCCAGAGTCCGGCAACTCCGACGAGCACCGCGGATCCCAAGGCGATGATCGGATCGCGCAGGTCGCGGAGCGTCACGCTGTCGCCGCGGCGGGCTCGCTGGATCAACGGGATCGCCTCAATGAGGAGGTACGCGAGCAATCCGAAGATCGCGGTCAGCTTGACCAGACAGCCGATCGCGAAGGCGACACCCGCGAGAGCCGGCCGACGCGACAGCCCCAACCAGGCACCGACCAGGATCGCCGCGACGGCCATCATGTCGAGGACGCCGATCCGGCCGTGGATGAACGTCAGGTTGTCGAGCGAGAGGATGAACACGGCCAGGACGCCGAGCCAGCGCGAGCGACCGGTGGTTCGGACGATGAGATAGACGGCGATCAGCGCGACGGTCCCAGCGACGACGCTCGGAATCCGCCAGCCGAGCCCGTTGTCGCCGAAGACGAGCATCGAGGCGGCGATCAGGACCTTGCCGAGCGGCGGATGCTCGCTGTTCGGATCGAGGCCCACGGCGGCGCCGTGGTAGGCGGCGTCGGCCGGGATCTGCCAACCGAGGATCGCCCGGGCGGCATTCACGTAGTAGGCCTCGTCGAAGATGAGCGAGCCTTGTGGCAGTGTCAGCCAGACGAGGCGCAGGAGCACCGAGCCGACGAGGATCACGACGAGGACCCGGGCCGGGGTCATGGCTCCGAGCGCGGTCCGGACCCGTCGTCCCAGGGCGAGTGCCGCGGCGCCGATCCGCTCCAACGGAAGGACGAGGGCTCCGAACAGGACGACCATCGCCAGGTCCCGGGCGACGACGATCGAGGCGACCCCCCGGTCGAGGTTGTCGACGAGGTCGAAGTACCGGCTCGGGAAGTAGGCCAGGGTGAGGAGCAGCGCTGCGATCAGGGCGCTGCCGGCGATCAGCCCTCGTCGTCCACCGACGAGCACAACGATCGGCGCCAGCCAGATGACGTACTGGGGCGACAGGACCTTGCCGAACGCAACATAGGCGACGACCGACGCGGCGGCCGCCTGGACCAGCCGACTGCGATCGGCCGGTCCCCTGGCGAACCAGGCCCAGACGCCGACCAGTGCGGCCAGCTGCAAGCCGGTGAATACGACTGTCAGCGCGTCCGGCAATGGGCCAACGAGGTTCTGTGACCCGAAGCTTGTCTCCACGACGACGCCCGAGCCGGTGAGCGCGTCGATCACGAAGACGATCGCGGCCCCGAGGCTCTCGACCTGGAGCGGTCGACTGATCTGGCGGCCGAGCGCATCGGTCACGCCCTCCGGGGCAACGATGGCGAACGGCACGACCACGACGGCGACCGCGATGATCGCCGCGACCAGGCAGCGGATCGCCTCGCCCCTCCCATGGCGCCGCCAGACGTAGGCCAGGAGCACGGGCACGATCACGATCGGGTAGACCTTGGTCATGGCAGCCAGGCCGAGACCCGCGGCACCAATCCGGGGACGGCCAATCACGATGGCGGCCATGGCCGCGGCGGTCAGCGCGGCTGGCCACAGGTCGTAGCGGGACAGGACGACCGGGCCGAGGAGCAGCGGGGAGACCGCCAAGAGGGTCAGGGCCAGGACGGTATGGGTGCGTGTGGCACCGAGGCTGCGGAGCGTCAGCCAGACGAACAGGATCGTCGCCAGTCCGGCGCCGAGCATGAGGTTCTCGAAGACCGCCGAGTACCCATCGATGTCGCCCGCCTGCACGCCGAACGCGTAGGGCAGCAGGAAGACGGGCAATGCGACCGGGGGGTACTCCACGGGCACGTCGCGGTACGGCAGTCCGCCGCGCATGACGGCGTCGAAGAAGTCGAGGTAGACGGGTGTGTCGCTGATGACCAGCGAGCCATAGAACGCGTTACGGGCGAGGAGCGCGACGAGCCACCACGCAGCGAGGAACCCAAGGAGCGCGAGCACCAGCGCCGCGGGCCACAGCCAGCTCGCCCGGCGCTGCGTGCCCGGCGAGCTCGAGAGCGCTGTCATCGCTGACGGCAGGACCGCGCCTCAGGCGCGATGGGTGCGTGGCGCGGCCGACTCGACGAAGAGGCTGGACGAGGCAGCCTAGGTCCCAGTGCCGGTGATGTAGGTCGTCAGCGTGACCGTCTTGGTCTCAGTTGTCGTCTCCGTGACGGTGCTCGTCCCCGGGTCGGTGACCGTCGTCGTGCTCGTCCCCGGGTCGGTGACCGTCGTCGTGCTCGTCCCCGGGTCGGTGACCGTCGTCGTGCTCGTCCCCGGGTCGGTGACCGTCGTCGTGCTCGTCCCCGGGTCGGTGACCGTCGTCGTGCTCGTCCCCGGGTCGGTGACCGTCGTCGTGCTCGTCCCCGGTCGGTGACCGTCGTCGTGCTCGTGTTACCGATGTACACGGTGGTCGTCGTCGGAAGGTAGACCGTCGTCGTGCTCGTCGTGCCGGGGGCCGTGACGGTCCGCGTCGTCCGGCTCGTGACCGTGGACTTCTTCGTGACCGTCGTCTTCTTCGTGACCGTCGTCTTCTTCGTCGTCGTCTTGGTGACGGTCGTGGTATGACCGGTCGTGGCGAGGCTCGGACCCGCGCTGGCCGGCCCAACGCCCCCCACGGCCAGGAAGGCAACGATCATCGCGGGGATGAGGATCGAGGCGAGTCCGGCTCGTCCGAACGCCGAGGCCCTGATCTTCAACGCGCTCTCCCCCGAGCCTGCGCGACGACCGGGCCGGTCATCGGGCAGGACTATCGTCAGGGGATGGTACCCCCCTCGTGCGCCGCGACACAAGACGGAATTCTTCGCGTCGGCTGGCCTTGCTGCGGTCCGGATCCGAGGCCCGGTTGGCGCCCGCCAGGTCACCATCGTCGGGTGGCTTCGGCGGCCGGGTCACTCCCGGCCCGGACTCCCTCCGAGCTCCGCGAACGCCCGGACCGGGAGCGACGCGGCGCCCCGGATCGGGGCGGGGACGGCGCTGAACCGGAAGCCCGTCGCCGGAAGCTGGTCCGAGGCCGCGGAGGTGCTCGACGATCAGGATCCCGGCGTCCAGGAGGCGCGTGTGCGCCGGACGGGCCGGATCGCCGGTGTCATCGACGTTCCAGAAGTCGACCCCGACGAGGGCGACGTTCGCCTCGATCAGCGCACCGACCGCCACCGCTCCGACGAACGGGCCCGGCTCCCAGTAGGCGGGCGTACCCCAGCGTGCATCCCAGCCGGTTCGGATGAGCACCGCGGCCCCAGCGAGACCTGAGGGGAGGTCGAGCGCCACGCTTCGGCCGTCCGGCCCGAGACGACCGTCGAGCCGATGCCCGGGCAGGCCGGTGACCGTCTCGAGCGGAAGCTCGGCGACGTCCGGTCGGCCCTCGAACCGGTGGTACGGGCTGTCGAGGTAGGTTCCGGTGTTGCCGACCATCTCGATCCGGCTGATCTCGAACTCGGCCTGGTCCTGGTAGTTGGCGCGCGAGGCGGCCCGGGTCAGGTACGCCTCGATCCGCGGCGCGGGCAGGCCCGGGTAGCCGGGCTGGCCGGATTCGATCGGGTGGCTCAGGTCGACGAACCGGGACGTGGCCATAACCCAAACGATACCGGCACGCTGGGGCGACCAGGCGCCGCCCCGGCCGTCGTGACCTACAGCCGCGGAACGGCCGGCGACCGGCGAACTGACGGAGCGGGGCCACGGAGCGTGACAGGGCACACCGATCGGGAGAAGCCTCGACCCCAGGGGTCCGGGATCCCCGTCGTACTGGCTGAGTCGCCGTATGCTCGTACGATAAACTCCGTAGAATTCGGTGGCGCCTTCACGTCAGGCGTCTCGACCCGAGTGTGATGTGATCGGCCGACGAATCCTCGTCACGACGATAACCCTGATCCCGCTGCTCGTGGCGTCCCTCTGGACGACAGCCGGGCCAGTCCTGGCTGCGCCGTGCGACGGCAGCACCAGTTCCCTCCAGAACGGCGGGTTCGAGAACCCCGGGGTCCCGGCTGGGACGTACCAGCTCCTGCCGGCAGCCTCGGTTCCACCCTGGCTTACGACCGACTCCATGAACCAGATCGAGATCTGGGGGACCGGCTTCCTGGGCGTGCCGGCCCCCGAGGGTGCCAACTTCACCGAGCTCAACGCGAACACGGCCGCGACGATCTACCAGGACGTGGTCACGAACCCGGGTGACACGATCACCTGGACGCTCCTCCACCGCGCGCGGGCGGGTACCGACACCATGCAGGTGCTCAGCGGCGACGCTGCGGTCGCCGACCCCACCAGCAACACGGGCTGGAACTACGTCTCGGGCATCGTGTCGGACACGACGGCCGCCTGGGGCAGCCACACGGATGCATTCGTGGTCCCGGTCGGTCAGGTCTGCACCCGGCTCGGCTTCCGCGCGATCAGCACGGGCTCGGGCAGTATCTCC
Source organism: uncultured Chloroflexia bacterium (assembly GCA_963708065.1). Taxonomy (GTDB): domain Bacteria; phylum Chloroflexota; class Limnocylindria; order Limnocylindrales; family CSP1-4; genus Chersky-267. The sequence goes on along the minus strand of CAVPRZ010000004.1, from coordinate 141,595 downwards.
ATCGGAAACTTCCTTGATGCGATCAGCATCTCGGTGACGCCCGGTCCGACACCAACCCCGACACCAACCCCCACGCCAACTCCAACGCCGACGCCGACCCCGACCCCGACCCCAACGCCAACTGCTACAGCGACCGCAACGCCCACCGCGACGCCGACGCCCACGCCAACCGCGACCGCGACGCCGACGGCGAGTCCGACGGCCACTGTCACGCCGACCCCAACTGCGACGCCGACCCCGATCGGGAGCGTCGACCCGGGTGAGGGCGTGACCCCTCCTGCGACGACGACGGTCCCACCGATCGTCCCACCGCCAGACGCGCCACCGACCGTCGCCTTCGCAGTCGTGGCCCTGCTCGGTCTGGCCGCCGGCGCATGGCTCGTCGCCCGGGCGGCGCGCCAACGGCGCTGAGCTCGCCGAGACGATCCGAGTCAGGCCGGCAGGTTCGTCACCAGCTCATCGATATCGCACCACGTCCGATCGTCCCGAGCTGCGTCCACGGTCTCACGTTGGCAACCGCCCTCACAGGCGCGGGAACGGGCGGCCGGATGGGGTGCGGCGCTGGAGGATCGTTCCGGGCGCGGCCCCGTTCCGCGCGGCCAGCGGTACCGGGCACAGGCCGGCGTCGGGCGGCAGTGGAGGCAGTGCCCCGAGGTACTTCGGCTGCGGCCGGCCACCGAGCTCCTGCTCGAGGTCGTAGGCATAGGCGAGGAGCTTGGGCTCGCTGAGGAACCGGCCGTACATCCAGATCCCACCGGGACGGCCGTCGGCGGTCACCCCGGTCGGGACGGAGATGTTCGGATAGCCGGCCACCGCCGGCGCGGACGACCCGTAGCTGTATGTCGGGGCGACGATCGCGTCGAGGTGGTTCTCGCGCATGACCTTGTCGATGCCGTTCTTGCGGGTGAGGTCGAGGCAGAGTCGACGCGCGTCGCGGTAGGCGGGGTTGGCCAGGCCGGTCGTCGCCTCGGCGAGCTCGAACAGTTCCTGCCCGAAGTAGGTCATCTCCTCGGTGCAGTGCTCCTGGTTGAAGGTGATCAGGTCGGCCAGCGTCCGCATCGACGTGTGGTGGAGGCGGCGGAGGTACTTCGCGACGTCGACCTTGAACTCGTAGAGCAGGACGGTGAGCTCGGCGTCGCCGAAGGCGAACGGGTCCGGGGCGTCGACCGGGTCGACGATGGTGGCCCCAAGCGAGGCCATGACCGCCAGCGCCTGCTCCGTCACGACGTTGAGGTCCGGATCGGCGAAGTAGGCCACGTCGAACAGGCGCCGGTCGACGCCGATCCGGGCGCCGTCGAGCGCACCCCGGCGCAGGTAGCGGGAGTAGTCGAGCGGGAGGTGATGGCCCTTCACCCGCCCGAACGGCGACTTCATCGCGTTGAGCATGATCGCGACGTCCGACACGGTCCGGCCCATCGGACCGGCGGTGTCCTGGCTGTGGGCGATCGGGATGATCCCCTGCTGCGACACGAGCCCGAGGCTCGGCTTGAGCCCGACGACCCCGTTGTTGCCGGCCGGGCAGACGACCGACCCGTCGGTCTCAGTGCCGACCCCCGCCGCGCACAGGTTGGCGGCCGGCGCAGCGGCCGACCCGGAGCTGGAGCCGCACGGATCCCAGTCGAGGACGTACGGATCCCGCGTGAACCCGCCCCGCGCGCTCCAGCCGTTGAGGTACAAGCCGACCGGGAAATCGGCCGGGACGAAGCCGCGGAAATTGGCCCACTCCGACAGGTTGGCCTTGCCGAGGATCACGGCGCCCGCGGCGCGCAGGCGTGCGGCGACCGTCGCATCGTGCGGGACCTTGCTCCCGACGAGCGCGAGCGAGCCCGCGGTCGTCTCCATCCGGTCGTCGGTCGCGATGTTGTCCTTGAGCAGGATCGGGATCCCGTGGAGCGGCCCGCGGACATGCCCGTGGCGGCGCTCGTGGTCCCGTCGCCGGGCGATCGCCAGTGCGTCGGGATTCGTCTGGATGACCGAGTGGAGCGTCGGGTCGAGATCGGCGATCCGCTCCAGGTAGGCCTCCGTCAGCTCGTGACTGCTGAGCCTGCGCGTGGCCATGAGCTTGCGCAGCTCGCGGATGCTTGCCTCGAACCACGGCGCGTCCTCGGCGCTGGCGACGGTCGCTGGCTTGGCCAGGACGGCCGGCCTGGCGAGGACCGCCGAGCCGCCTCCGCCGAGGAGGACGGCCGCGCCGCCCGCGGCGCTCGCCGCCAGGAATCGTCGGCGGCTGATCGGATGCTCGAGGACACGGTCCATCACTGCCTCCTCCGGATGCGCAGCCCCAGCTCCTGACGCTCAGTCAACACCCCGCGTCAAGCGTGGATCCGGTGACGATCCGGCCGCGGTCAAGGAAGCCAGGCATCTTCAGCCGCGCCCGCGGCTCGATCGCGCGACGCCTCGCCGGACCGTCGTCGGTCGACCGGACCGAGCGCTACCTCGTCGTCCCGACGCTCGACGGCTAGCCGTCAGCGCGCGGAGCGGCGTCGATGACGACCCGTCCAAAGGCCTTTGCCTGGAGGGTCGTCCAGACGCCGTTCCGGACGTAGACGTCGTCGCGGAAGAGGTCGAGCGCATCCTCCTCGCTGTCCGCCCGGACGAGCAGGAGCGACGTGCTGAAGTCGAGGTAGCCGCCGGCCTCGATGACCCGGCCCTCGGCCATGAGCTGCTTGATCCGGGCGAGGTGCTCGGGCCGGAACGCCGGCCGGAGCCGCTCGGCGTCGTGCCCGTAGGTCACCTCGACGACGTAGACCTGCTCGACAGCCACGCCCGGCGGGATGTCGCTGCCACCGCTCGTCGGGTCCATCGTCCGCAGGCCTAGGCCGGATCGAGCCGGCCGACCGACTTCCAGCGCCGGTCCAGGGCGACCTGGATGACCGTCAGCGCCTCGGCTGCGAGCGCCTCCTGGAGGGCGGGGCCGAACGCCGCATCGTCGTCGACCCGCACGCCGCGAGCGCCGAGGCCTTCGGCGACCGCCGCGAAGTCGACCGGGCCGAGCTCGGTGGCGCCGCCGACACCGGTCCCGCGCCCCTCCTGGTGGACCCGGATCGTGCCGAAGCGGGCGTTGTCGAAGACGATCACGACCGGTCGGGCACCTTCCCGCACCGCGGTCTCCAGCTCGCTCATCGTCATCGCGAACCCGCCGTCGCCGGCGAGCGCAACGACCGGCCGCCCGGGGTGCTCGAGCGAGGCCGCGATCGCGGCCGGGAGCCCGTAACCCATGGCCCCGGACGTGGGACCGAGGAACGTCCCGGGCCGGCGGAAGCGGTAGCCGCGGGCGGCCCAGCCGGCGAAGTTGCCGGCGTCGGTCGTCACGATCGCCTGGGGCGGGAGCACCTCGTTGAGCGTGGCGATCACGCGGCCGGGATGGACGCCCGGACCGTCCCACGACGTCTCGTCGACAACGCTGGCGGCCTCGTACGTCGCCCGGTCTGCCTCGTTTGCCCCCCGTCGCGCGTCGAACGTCTCCGCATCGAGGACGCCCGACGAGACCCGGCGACGGGCGACCCGCAGGAACGTCCGGGCGTCGGCGGTGACGGCAAGGGTCGGGGCCGAGAGGCCGGCATGGCTCGTCCGCGGCTCGAGGTCGACGTGCGCCCAGTTGATCCCGGGGCCCGGCGTGGCGTACTCGAACGAAGCGACCTCGTTGAGCCGGCAGCCGATCACGGCGATAGCATCGGCGGCGTCGAGGCGCTCCCGGACGGACGACGGAGCCCCGAGGCCCGTCATCCCGAGGTAGAGCCGATGGTCGTTCGGGAAGACGTCGCCGCGACGCCACGACGAGATCACGGGAACCTCGAGGATCTCGGCCAGGCGCACGAGGTCCGCGGTCCCGCGCGAGCGGAGGACGCCGGCCCCGGCGAGGATCACCGGCCGACGGGCACAGGTCAGCAGCTGGAGGACGGCACGGACGTCGTCGGGCTCGGGCTCGACCCGGGTCGGGCGGAACGGCTGGATCTCGCCGGTCGCGCCGGGCACGAGCTCGTCAAGCACGTCCTCAGGGATCGCCACGAAGACGGGGCCCGGTCGGCCGGCCATCGCGTGGCGGACGGCCTCGGCGATGAGCGCCTCGGCGCGGGATGGCGTGTCGATCTCGACCGCCCACTTGGCGAGACGACCGATCGAGCCGACGAGGTCGGCCTCCTGGAAGGCCTCGCGGCCGCGCTGGGCGCGCTGGACGCTGCCGACGATCGCGAGCATTGGGGTCGAGTCGGCCCGCGCGGTGTGGATGCCGATCGCCAGGTTGGCGGCGCCGACGGCACGGGTGGCGAGGCAGACCGCCGGGCGGCCGGTGAGCTGGCCGTGGGCCTCGGCCATGAACGCAGCGGACCCTTCGTGACGGGTGGCGACGACACGGATGCCGACCTCGGGGAGCGCGTCGAGGAGCCCGAGGAAGCTCTCGCCGGGGACGGTGAACGCGGTGGTGACGCCGGCGGCGCGGAGCTCGTCGGCGATCAGCCGTCCGACGGTCCGCGGTGCGACCGGGGGCGGTTCGGGCTTCGGGGGTTCGGGCGTGGCGGGCTCGGCCGCGGCCGGCTCGGCCACAGCCGCATCAGGCTCGGGCGCACTGGGCTCGGCGGCGGCTGTCAGCCCTGGAGCCGGTTCGAGCTCAGGTGCGACTGCCTCGACGGGAGCGGCCGGCTCGACATCCAGTTCCGACGCGACGGCTGTCGGCTCGACTGCGGTCGCGGCTTCCCCGGGCAACTCGGTCTCGTCGGCCGGCTGCGCTTCCGCTGCTGGCTCGGTGGTGTCGGCGATGTCCGTCGGCTCGCTTCCGTTCACGTCGGCGTCCGGCATCGGCTCGATCCGCACGGCCGCGCCCGGCTCGAGGGCCTCGATGGGCTCGATCGCGACTCGGCCGGTTCTGTCGTGGCCTCCGTTGGCTCGGTCGTGGCCTCGGTCAGCGTCTCGGCGGGGTCGCCCTCCCCCATCGAGAGCCGGGGCCCGCTAACGGTAGTTCTCGAACTGGAGCGGGACGACCTCGTCCAGCTCGCGGAGCCGGCTGATCACCCGCTGGAGCTCGTCCTTGCTCTTGCCCGACACCCGCACGGCGTCTCCCTGGATCTGCGACTTGACCTTCGGGAAGTCATCCCGGATCAGCTTCGTGATCTTCTTGGCGACGTCCTCGGGCAGCCCGCGCCGGAGGCCGACGTGCTGGCGGACCTTGTTCCCGCCCGCCGGCTCGACCTTGCCCCAGTCGAAGATCTTGAGCGACAGGTTGCGCCGGATCGCCTTCGACTCGATGAGGTCCTTGACCACGCCGGCATGGAACTCGTCGTCGGTCGTGATGACGAGCTCGCCCTTGCCGTGCTCGATGTCGATGTGGGCGTTCTTCAGGTCGTAGCGCTGCATCGCCTCGCGCCGGACCTGGTCCAGGGCGTTGCGGAGCTCCTGCTCGTCGAAGTCGCTCACCACGTCGAACGAGACGTCGCCGGCCATCGACCCTCCTCGCTGCGGTCTGCGGGACGGACATGGTACCGCGCCGTGGCCAGAGCGGCGGTCGGCTCGCAACGGTCGGCTCCGGGTTGCCAGTGGTCTGGGCCGGCGTTCATCCCGTGAACGTAACTGTGGCCAAACGGCCAGTCGAGCGTCCTCGACCCCCATTCAGCAACCCGTGTGGTCCGAGACCACTCATTGCGCCGGAATCGGCCCGTCTAGCACCTGGCGCGCTAGGTGGAGGCGATTTGGTCCGATTTCCGGGTGTCGGAGCCGCCCCGGACCACGGGGATTGCTGGGTGGGAGTCAGACGCGGGCCGAGGACGCGGGGCCCTCCGAGGCCGGGGCCCTGGGCCGACTATGGCGCAGGTCCGGCGCGGCATGTTCCACGAGCCGCCACGCCCCTCGGCACCTCCGCTCCGATACCATCAGCGCGATGCGAGTCACCTTCCTCGGGCAGGCCGGCCTGTACCTCGAGACCCGGGCCGGGAGCATCCTGTGCGATCCCTGGTTCAACCCCGCCTACTTCGGGTCGTGGTTCCCGTTCCCGGCCAACGACGGGATCGACCCGCGGACCATCGGCAGCCCCGACTACCTCTACGTCAGCCACCTCCACCACGACCACTTCGACCCCGAGTGGCTGACCGAGCATTGCTCCCGGGACGCGACGGTCATCCTGCCCGACTACCCCGTCGACGACCTCCGCCACGAGCTCGCACGACCTCGGCTTCCGGCGCTTCGTCGAGACGGCCGACTGCGAGCCGATCGAGCTGGCCGGCGGGCTCCGGATCCTGGTCATGGCGCTCGACGCCCCGACCGACGGGCCGCTCGGCGACTCCGCCCTCCTCGTCGACGACGGCGAGACGCGCCTCCTGAACATGAACGACTCGCGCCCGACCGACCCCGACAAGCTCCTCACGTTCGGGCCGCTCGACCTGCTCTTCCTCCAGTTCTCCGGCGCGATCTGGTACCCGATGGTCTACGAGTTCCCGCCCAAGGCCAAGATCACGCCTCGCCCACAAGAAGCGGGTCGTCCAGCTGGCCCGGGCCCAGCGCTACATCGAGATCCTGGCCCCGACGTTCGTCGTTCCGAGCGCCGGCCCGCCGTGCTTCCTCGACGACGACCTGTTCGAGCAGAACGACCTCCGGCGCGACCCGGCCAACATCTTCCCCGACCAGACCGTCTTCCTCGACCACCTCACCGAGGCCGGGCATCCACGGCGGGCGGCTCATGCTCCCGGGCTCGACCGGCGAGCTCACGCGGACGGCATTCGACGTCGTCCACCCGCTGTCCGACGACGAGGTCCACCGGATCTTCGACGACCGCGAGCCCTACCTGCGCGAGTACCAGGCCCGGATGCGGCCACGGCTCGACGCCGAGCACGAGCGCTGGCGCGGCGACCCCGACGCCGAGCCGCTCGACCTCCTCGCCGAGCTCAAGGCCTGGTTCGAGCCGCTGATGGGCTTCGGCGAGCAGATCTGCTCGGGGATCGGCGCCCAGGTCCTGCTCGACCTCGGGAGCGAGGGGATCGTCCTCGACTTCGTCGACCAGAAGGTCCGCCGCTGGGACGGCCAGGAGGCCACCCGCTACGTCTTCCGGATGGCCCGACCGCTGGTCGAGCTGCTCGTCCGCGAGCACGAGGTCGACTGGGTCAACTCGCTGTTCCTGTCGATGCGCTTCAGCGCCGCCCGGAAGGGCCCCTACAACGACTACCTCTACACCTGGTTCAAGTGCCTCGACCTCGAGCGGATCCAGTACGCCGAGGGGTTCTACGCCGAGAAGGCCAAGTCGGAGGGCTCGTTCGTCATCGACGGCTGGGAGGTCCAGCGCCGCTGCCCGCACATGAAGGCCGACCTGACCCGGTTCGCGTCGATCGAGAACGGCGTCCTGACCTGCTCGCTCCACGGCTGGCAGTACGAGCTGGAGACCGGCCGCTGCCTGACCTCCGAGGGCCACGAGATCACCGCCCGCAAGCTCACGCGAGGAGGAGCTCGAGGCCCTGGCCCTCGCCGCCGAAGCCGCCGGCGCGACGGTGGCGGTCGCTGTCGACTGAGCGGGCTTCTCGGAGCCGAGCGGTCGGCGCGTTGCCCTCAAACGTTGTTGCGTCGACCGCTAGTCTGGGTCGGTACGGACCCGGAGCGGCCCTTGACCGACCGATCTGGCCGATCGTCGTCCCCGTCGCCCGCACCCGAGGGTGGCTCCATGAGTCTCAGGCCGCTTCTGATGATCGCCGCGGTCATCGCCATCGTCTTCGGTGTGGGGTTCGTCGCCGTCCCCGCGTCCGTGCTGTCGATCTACGGCGTCACGCTCGACAAGGCCGGGACGCTCATCGCCCAGCTCTTCGGCGCCGTGCTTATCGGCCTGGCAGTGCTGGACTGGTTCGCCAGGAGCGTGACCGATCCGGAGGCACAGCGAGCGGTCGTCCTGGCAAACCTGGTCTCCGATGCCGTTGGCTTCGTCGTCATCCTGATCGGCCAGCTGGCCGGCGTGGCCAATGCCCTGAACTGGTCAACCGTGGCCATCTACCTCCTTCTGACCCTGGGCTTCGCGTACGTCCTGGTGATGAAACCCAAGGATGGTTCCGCCTCCGGTGGCGGGTACCCGGAACGACCCATCAGTCCATACGACCAGGATCGCTACAACCCTGGCTGAACGATTCGCGAGCGGGCCATCCCAGCGACGGATCTCCGAGCACACACTCTGAGGTGGCAGTGGTGAACCCCCGGCTCTCCTGGCCGATCTGGGTCGGGGTCGTGGTCGACGACTTCGAGGTGCAACGGCGGTTCTACCGCGACACCCTGGGCTTCGTCGAGACCGACGCAAGCGATGGCTGGGCCGAGTTCGACGTGGATGGGAATCTCCTCGAGCTGATGCCCCGCGGCTCGGATCCCCCGTTCGAGACGCGGTCCTACCAGGTCAGCTTCGGTGTGCCGGACATCGAGGCGGCGCGGCTCGAGCTGATCGAGGCAGGCGTGACGCCCGTCGGCGAAATCGAGGGAGGACCCGACCAGCCCTACCGGTGGTGCCACTTCCGCGATCCCGAGGGGAACCTCTTCGGGATCACCCAGCGAGTTCGCTAGCGGGTCAGCGCGGCCGACCTGCCGCGACCCATGCCTCATAGCGGCTGTCGAGGATTGGCGCGATTCGATCGTAGGTCTGCCACGTGTCCGGCACGCTGTAGTCGTTCGCAGCCTCGCCGAACGTCGCCTCCCAGTCGCCAAGGTAGCCCGGTGACCCGGCGTAGTAGTGGTCGGAGAACGCCACGCCGTCGTCACTGAACATGTTGTCCGCGAGTGCCTCGTCGAGCCAGTCGCGGAGGTAGCACGCCGTCCGCTTGCGAGACTTCACGGGCGCGAGGCGATCGCCGCCTGTCCAGGTTCGCCCGAAGAACGTCTCATCGGCCATGCCGTGCAACACGATCCAGGTCAGATACATCCCGATATGGACGTAGGCCTGCGAGATCGGCCGCCCAGTCGGGAACTCGCCGTCGTAGTGCCACTTCGCCCGGTCGTACATCGTCGTCATGGCATCTCCCGAGAGCCGGTCGACTCAATGCCGCCGAGCTTCGTGGCCTTGAGCGAGTAGAAGAGCGGGAGGCTCCCCTTCGTGCCCTCGGGCAGCCGGTAGCGTCCGTCATCGCCCTCAACCAGGAACGGCACCGGCCAACGGACGAAGTCGAACTCATGGAGGAACTCGAGCCGGAGACCGGCGTCGGCGAGCGAGGTCACGATCTCGCCGAGCGAGTGATCCCAGCCGTATTCGACGAGGCCCTCGGTCGACGCCTCGCGGTCCGCGTACGAGCCCTTGACCTCGAACCGGAGCGGCTCGGCGTGCGACCAGTACGGGTAGGCGAGGCGGAGCTCCCCGGGCTCGACGCCCTCGTCCTGGAAGGCCAGCGCCACCGGATGGATCTCGGTCAGATAGAGGAAGCCGCCCGGGCGGACGAAACGGGCGGCGACCTGGCCCCAACGCGCGATGTCCGGCAGCCAGCCGAGGACGCCGCACGACGTATAGACGATGTCGAACTGCTCGTCGAGCACTTCGGGCAGCGCATAGAGGTCCGACTGGATGAACGTGGCCGGGATCCTGAGCTCGCCGGCCAGCTCGCGCGCCGCCGCGATCGCTTCGTCGCTGAAGTCGATCCCGGTCACGGTGGCGCCGAGCCGCGCCCACGACAGCGTGTCCAGCCCGAAGTGGCACTGGAGGTGGAGGAGCGCCCTGCCCTCGACGCCGCCGACCTCGTCGCGCTCGTAGTCGGCGACTCGGATCGGCCGCTCGCCGTTGCGGAACGAGGCGACATCGTAGAACTCGGACCCGAGATGGATCTTCGTCCAGGCGTCCCAGAGCTCGCGATTGCGGCGCAGGGCCTCGTCCACAGTCCGCGGAGTCTACGACGTGTCCGTGCGGGTTTGTGGCGCTGAACGAGCGTGCGCCACGGCCACCCAAGCCCCGCGGATAGGATCAGGACGGCCGTACCGCTGCTGCCCTCGTGCGGGTCGCTGGCGAGGCGTCGGGGCCGTCCGGCTCTCGACGCCGTCGCCCCCGCGGCAGACAGTCAGTGTCGACCGCACCCGCGAAGGATGCAGCATGGCTCGGACGCTTCATTCTGTGTTTGCACGAGCGGCGAGCGCACTCGGCCGAGGAGAGCAGCCCGCGAGCGTGTCGTCCGCGGCGGAATCGTGCGCGGCATGCGGTGAAGAGACCGCCCTTGGCAGTGTCTTCTACTCGGACCGACACACGATCGTCCACGCCGATGGACGGCGGAGCTACCTGTGCAGCCTGTGCGATTCGCGCATCCGTTCGTCGCGGCGCGGCAGAAGGTTGACCGAGGACGAAGTCCGCCACCTCGTCGAGGACGGCTCGGTGGCGGCCATCGCGTGGTACAAGCTCTGAGGCGTCCGGTACTGCGACCCCACCCACCAGGGACCGTCGGCTCGATCGCGATCTTCGCGACCAGGAAGCCGCGCACCGACTGACACCTGGGCAACGGTTGGAGCAATACGGCCGCGACCTGGCCGGATCACCGGATGGAGGCGATCACCGAGCGGAGGCTGGCTTCACCGCAGTGCCTGCAGTGGCCCGCCACCCCGACGTGTCACCGGCAGATTCGGGAGCGATGGCAGATGGGTTGAAGCCCTTGGCGATCAGCCAAACCGCCAGGACCATCTCCTGCAGGAAGATGGGAAGAGCCAGGACGACCTGGGTCGTCGACATCGGCTCGGCAAGACCGAACATGACGAGGAGGCCGGACACCATGAGCGACGCGATGGCCACAAGACCCCAGGCTGACAGCCATCGAGGGACGAGTCGCGACTGATAGAACACCCAGTAGTACATGAGCGCCCCGAGGCCAAAGGCCAGCACGGCCACTTCGCCCAGCGAATCACGTGCCGCCATCAACAGCGCAGCCTGGACCTGGAAGGCCGATGAAGCGGCGGCTCCAGTGTTCGCAGATTCCTGGCTCAAGGTCACCAGCAACAGCAGGCAGACAACGATGCCGATATAGAGCGCTCCCTCGATGAGCCTGAAGCCAACCGATCCAAGGGCCAGACCTTCGTTGTGCTTCCTCAAGACCGGGTACAGCGCAATCGCGATCCCAGCAGCCGCAGCGGCCCCAATGAACAGAAAGAGCGCTCCGAGGAGGACCTGGTTGTCGTTCGCCGAGATCTTGGTGAGGTCAACCGGAGCGCTCAGAATCGGTTGCAGGAGCCCCACCCGCGAGATCAGGTCTGCAACGGTCGCAACGATGAACAACACTCCCGCGACAGCCGCGATCCTTCGGTTCGTATTCATTTCCTCTCTCCCGTCCTTGGGTCAGACCCACTTGGCGTGTGCGTCTGACTGCGATCGGCCGTGGCTCCAGGATCACGACCGCCGTCTCGGAGGACCGCAATGGCGCGTAGGCGGCGACGTCGTCCCCGACGTTGCGCCACCAGATCGACGATCGCGTCGGGGCGTGCCTGGACGTTGAGCCACCAGGCCAGCTCCTCCTCCCCGCGCTGTCACCGAGCATCGCCGCGACCCCGGGTCCTGCCAAGTGCCGATGGTCGTCAAGCGACGGCGAGGTCACGCCAGGGTCCGATGGCGTGCGTCAATAACACCAGAGATCGAAAGGCTCAGGTCCCACCAGCGGGGTCGAACTCAGACCCTGTGTGCGGAGTGGCACGACTCTCGGCGCTGGCGTGCCGTGATGCCCATTGGCACTTGAATCCAGAGCGCGCCAGTAGTTGCTGGATGTGCTCGGCCGCAGCGACCGGGCTGGCTCAGGAGACCGAAATGAGCGGCCACACCCAGATTCGTTCGTCAAGCGGAACCTTGGGGATCGCCGTGCTTGTGCTCGGCCTCACGGCGCTCGCGATGTACGCGCCGCCATCGGCCTTCATTACTGCACCGGCTCTCGTCCTGGGCGGTTTCTATCTCTACCGCCACTCGGCTGAGGGTAGGCTGCGCACGTTGGGCGTGATGGCGACCGCGATCGGATTGCTGTTGATCGCGGTGATGGTGACGTCCATCGTGTTCTTGCCCTGGGTCACTCCGGTTGGCGCTTCCTGACAATCGAGCGACGGTCCTCTAACGTCGATTGGCGTGACATCGCCCGACGTGCCTACGGCCCGCAGTCGCCGGGCGTCCCCCCGGACGACGCGGGAGCCTCCGGCTCGACGTCGCCGGTCCAGAGGGTGATCCGGCCACAGGACAGGTCAAAGTCGGCTCGCGTTGAGCCGGTGCTGCTGTCGACCTCCGTGCCCAGGTACATCGTGGCGAGGACCCGGCCCGACGGCGATTTCACCTCCACGGTCCATGGCAGCGCCGGTACCGCCTCGAGCATCGCCGCGGGCACTATGGAACCGGGTGGAACGTCCTGCATCGCGTGTCCATTGACGGTCACCGTAACGGTCAGGGTCGTGCCGTTCATCACGCCCAGTTTCGGGGGTGACGGCGTGGGCGTTGGCGCGGTACTGCAGGCTGCCAGGGTGATGGCGAAGGACATTGTCATGACGAGCGCGACGAGGACATCGCCAGGCCAGGCGCGGTGGGATCTCACCGCTCCTGGTCTCGCTGGAGCGCCTCCACGAGCCGCTCGGCGATGACCGACGAGCGGCCGCCGCCCATGACCAGCACGACGTCGCCGGGTTCGACGAGCGGGACCAGAGCGTCGGCCGTGGCCTCGACGGAGCCCGGGGCGATGGCCGGGGTGCCGCGGCGCTCGACGGCGGTGGCCAGGTCGGCGGCCGAGACGATCGTCGTGTCGGGGTCGCGCACGGCGAAGATGTCGGCGATCGCGACCCGGTCGGCCCGCGCCAGGACGTCGGCGAACGTCTCGAGCATCGCCGCGGTCCGGTGGAACGTCAGCGGCTCGTAGACGGCCCAGATCCGGCGGCCGGGATAGCGCAGCGCGACCGCGTCGAGGGTGGCCGCGATGGCGGTCGGGTGGTGGCCGTAGTCGTCGAGCACGACGACCCCGCCGATGTCGCCCTTGAGCTCGAACCGGCGGTCCACCCCGCCGAACGTCCGGAGCCCGTCGAGGACGGCCTCCGGGTCGGCTCCGTACGCGAGCGCCCCGCCGGCCGCGCCAAGCGCGTCGACGGCGTTGTGGCGGCCGACGAGCCGGAGGTGGACGGTCTCCCCCTCCCGGCCGGGCACCCCGTGGAGGATCAGCCGAGCCGACCCGTCGGGGTCGGCTTCATAGCGCCCGACGAGGGCCGATGCCCGACCGACCGCGGTCCGGTAGGCCGCCGTCAGCTCGCCCGCCCGCGCCTCCGCCGCCTCCGCGTCGCCCTCGATCACGGCGAACGCGACGAGCCGCCCTGGCCAGTCGACGAGCCTGGGCAGGAGGTCGGCCACGCCTGGATCGCCGGCGTTGGCGACGAGCGTCGGCGGCCCGTATCCCCCGTCGCCCGCCACAGAGCCGTGGAACCGGCGGATCCAGCCCTCGAACGCGGCCTCCACGTCGAGCCGGGTCGCGAACACGTCGGGATGGTCCCAGTCGGCATTGAGCAGCACGCCGACGATCGGTCGGTACGGATCGAAGTTGCCGGCGTACTCGTCGGCCTCGACGACGGTCGGCCTCCCCTCCCCCAGCCGGACGACCGATGGCGCCTCGCCGGTCAGCTCGGCCGGCAGGACCGCCCCAACGAACGCCGACGGGTCGAGCTCGGCTCGGGTCAGGAGGTGGACGAGCCAGCCGGTCGTGGTCGACTTGCCGTGGGTCCCGGCGACGGCCAGGAGGTCGCCGCCGCGGGTGGCGATCGCGTCGGCGATGAGCTGTTGGCAGCTGACGGCCGGGATGTCCGCCGCGTGCGCCGCGCGGAGCTCGGGCTGGTCGGGATCGACGGAGGTCAGCGCCTTCGACACCGCGATCCGGTCGACGACGGCCCGCCCGTCGTCATCGACGACGTGCTTGACCGCATGGCCCCACGCGATGAGGATGCCCGCCCGCTCGACCGCCTCGCTGTAGTGGGTCGGCCCGCCGGCGTCACAGCCGCTCACGCGCGCTCCTGCCGTGCCGGCGAGGATGAGCGCGGCCGAAGCCGCCGAACCGGCGGCGCCGAGGACGTGGATCCGCTCGCCCGGCGGGATCGGTCGAGCCGGGCGGGTCGGCTCGAGGCCGCGCGCGATCTCCTCGATGCTGCGGGTCATCGGGCGGCGACTCGCCCGGTCAACGGGCGGATGCGGGGACGGGCGCCGCTCGCTCGGCCGCCTCGACGAGGACCTCGAGGGCGGCCCGGGCGCTCGAGCGCTTGTTGGCCGCGCGGTCGCCCGACCAGGCGAACCGACGGACCTCGACGCCGCCCGGACCGGCCAGCCCGACGTAGGTCAGCCCGACCGGCTTCGCGGCGGACCCGCCGTCGGGGCCGGCAATGCCGGTGATCGACACTGCGAACGTCGCGCCGAGCCGCTCGCGGGCGCCGGATGCCATCGCCACGGCGACCTGGGCGCTCACGGCGCCGTGCGCGCCGAGGACGTCGGCCGGGACGCCGAGCTGGCCCTGCTTGACGGCATCGGCGTAGGCGACGATCCCGCCGAGGACGTAGGCGCTCGATCCGGGGACGTCGGTCAGCGTGTCGGCGACGAGCCCGCCGGTGCACGACTCGGCGGTGACGACCGTCCAGCCGCCGGCGACACAGAGCGCCTGGAGCCGCTCGGCGAGCTCGCCCAGTTCGAGCTCGGGCCCCTCGTCGATCGGTCGGCCGTCCATCTCCGCCGGCGCCTCAGCGGTGGTTCGTCTGGACCGGCTTGTCCGGTGGGTTGAACAGCCACGTCTCGGGGTTGCCCGGCTTGCCGAGCCGGCCGATCGTCGTCCCGTTCAGCGTGAAGTAGGTCACCCCCGACGAGCCGGTGAAGACCTCGACCGACTGGTCGCCGCGGAAGGTGATCGTCCTTGCCGTCCTTGAACAGCTTCCCCATCCCGACCCGTGGGTCGAGCTGCCGTCGACCCAGACCTTCATCCAGGCCGGACCGCCCTTGATGCTCACGACCAGGTTGACGCCCTTGTAGCGGACGCTGACGTTCCGGGTGAGCGAGGTCGTCTTGCCCTCCGGGCTGGCGGCGGCGATCGTCAGGATCCAGTTCCCGGCGGTGAGCTCGACGGGGATGTTGAACGTGCCGTCGTCGCCGATGTCGGCGGTCTGTGGGGCCGGTGGCGCCGGGCGTCGCGGCGGGCTTCGTGCCGCTCCCCGCCGTCGCCGGTCCACCGAAGGCGGCGCTGACAGTGACCGTCTTGGCGTTCGCCGTCGTGCCCTGGACCGGGATCGCCCCGTTCTCGAACGTGGCGCCCTCGGCCGGCTGGTCGACGGTCAGGGTCGGCGCGAGCACCTCGGGGAACGGGACCGTGATGACGACCTCGACCGGCTTCTCGACGCTCTTGCCGGTGTCCGGGTCGGTCGCGCTGACGCTGAACTGGTTCCGGCCCCGACGCAGCTCGACGTCGGCCGACCACGTCCCGCTCGCTGTCGCCGTCGCCCGGACCGGCTGGTCGCGGCCGGCGACCGCGACCGACACGAGCGCCCCGGGCAGCGACGTCCCGCGCAGGGTGTAGGCCGTAGCGGTCTCGTCGACCGTCGATACGGCCGTTGACGGGTCGGTGACGGCGACTTCGGGCGGGCGCGAGAACCGGAACAGCTGGAAGCCGAGATAGCCGACGAACAGGATGACCGCGACGGTCAGGGCCGCCGCGACGACGAGCCCGAGCGAGAACGTGAACCCCCGGCGCGGCGCGGAGAGGGGCCGCGGGACGCTGATCGACGGCTCGCTCTGGGCCCCGCCGTCGCCGCGCTCGCGGCGCCACTGGAGGAGGATCTCGTCCGGGTCGAGCCCGAGGTAGAGGGCGTAGTTGCGGAGGAAGCCCTTCGTGTAGACCGACCCGGGCAGCTCGCGGTAGTCGCCCCGCTCGAGGGCGCCGAGGTAGCGCGCCCGGATCTTCGTGTCGCGCTCGGCGCGGTACAGGTCGACGCCCTTGGCCTCGCGGGCGGCCAGCAGCCGCTCGGGCAGGGTCGGCTGCGAATCGGCCGCCGGCTGGGTGCGGCCGCGGCCACCGCGGCCGATCTCGGCTCGACGGCGTGCCTCGTCTCGGGTGGTCATGTCGTGGCTGGAAGTCCTGATCGGGGTGGCGAAGGGCGCGCGGCCCGGGTCGTCGCCGCCAAGGATACCCTCTCGTGTCGATCGGCCCCTCGGGAGGACTCCCTCAATCGCCCGGATCGTCGATGTCGTCGTGGCTGCGCAGCCAGTTGTCCGGGCCGTAGACGATCCGCGGCGCGGCCGGGTTGCGCAGGTCCTGGGGGCCGATGATCCCGTATCGCTCGAGCTCGTCCATGAGCCGGCTGGCCCGCGAGAAGCCGACCTTGAGCTTGGTCTGGAGCATCGACGTGCTGGCCTTCTGGCTGCTCGTCACGAGCTCGGCGGCCCGCGACGAGCAGGTCGTCCTCGGCCATCTTGGCCAGCCAGCCGAACTGGCCGCCGTTGCCGCCCTCCTCGCCGTCGAGGTACTGGAAGAGCGACTCGTCGTAGTACGGCTCGGGCGCCTGGCGCCTTCCAGTGGTCGACCACGGCGCTCACGTCGCGGTCGCTCACGAAGACGCCCTGCATCCGGACCGGCCGGGGCAGGTCGACCGGCTGGTAGAGCATGTCGCCGCGGCCGATGAGGTCCTCGGCGCCGGGCTGGTCGAGGACGGTCCGGCTGTCGACCATCGAGGCCATCGCGAACGCGATCCGGCTCGGGACGTTGGCCTTGATCAGGCCGGTCACGACGTTGACGCTCGGGCGCTGGGTGGCGAGGACGAGGTGGATCCCGACCGCGCGGGCCTTCTGGGCGATCTTGACGACCGGGTCCTCGACCTTGCGGCCCTCGCGCATGATCAGGTCGGCGAGCTCGTCGACGATGAGCACGACGTACGGCAGCCGCTCGTCGGGCGCCACCTTCTCGTTGTAGGCGCCGATGTTCCGGACCGTGTGCGAGGCGAGCGCCTTGTAGCGCTCCTCCATCTCGTGGACCGCCCAGTTGAGCGCGGCCTTCGCCTCGCCCGGCTCGACGATGACGTGCTGGAGGAGATGGGGCAGGCCGTCGTACGGCGCGAGCTCGACCCGCTTGAGGTCGATGAGGATGAGCCGGACCTCGTCGGGCCGGGCGTGCATCAGGAGGCTGGTGATGAGCGCGTTGACGCAGACGCTCTTGCCCGAGCCGGTGGCGCCGGCGATAAGCAGGTGGGGCATCTTGGCCAGGTCGACCGCGTAGGCCTTGCCCGACACGTCGCGGCCGAGGGCGAACGTCAGCCGGCTCGTCGCGGCCAGCATCTGGGTGTCGTCGAGGAAGGTCCGGAAGTCGACCGTCTCGCTCTTCACGTTGGGGATCTCGATCCCGACGGTGTCCTTGCCCGGGATCGGCGCCTCGATCCGGATCGAGCGGGCCATGAGCGCCATCGCCAGGTCGTCGGCGAGGCCCTCGATCCGCGAGATCTTGACCCGGGCGTCGGGGCGGACCTCGTACTGGGTGACGACCGGGCCGCTGTTGACCGCGACGACCTTCGACTCGATCCCGAAGCTGCGCAGCTTCTTCTCGATGTCGGCCATGTTCTCCTCGTGGTCCATCTGGCCGCCGCCGGGCGTGGCCGTGCGGATCTCGAGGAGCGACGCCGGGGGCAGCTCCCACGGCACGTCGCGGACGTCGATGAGCGGCTCGGCGACGGCCACCTCGTCACGGCGGGTCGTCGCCCGGGCGAGGCCGCCGGCCCCGACGCCGACCGACACCCCCGTCGCGACCCCCTCGAGCGGCTCGCGCGGCAGACCCGCCTGGCCCGCCCAGATCGTCTGGCTCATCGGGACGGGGCTCGGCGCGCGCGAGCTCGCCCGGTGGTCGTCGTCGGGCTCGGCATCGTCGATCGGGCGCTCGGTTGCCGCGGCGGTCGTCGGCCGCGCCGCCCCGCGGGTGGCTGCCGTGGCCGTCGCCCGGGTCGTCGTCCCCTCGTCGTCGGCGGCCTCGGCGGGTGCGGTGAGCGTCCCACCGACGGCCCGCGCGCCTCGTCCGAGCTGGGCCAGCACGGTCGGCAGCGACCGGTCGATCGCGAGGAGGATCCCGGCGACGGCGCCCGCCATGAGCAGGATGAACGCGGCCGGCCGGGGGATGAGGCCGGGCTTCGTGCCCGCCCCGACGAAGAACGTCTCGATCGCCCGCCCGATCCGGCCGCCGGTCGCGTCGAACACGTTCGTGACCTCGATGATCCCGAGCAGGCAGACGTAGGCGAACGCCGCCCCGATCAGGGCGACGCCCCAGCGGGCGCCGACTCCCTTTGCCTGCTGGACGTAGATCCCGGCGACGATGAGCAGGGGCGGCAGCAGCCAGCGGCCGGTCCCGAGCCACGGCGCGACCGCATTGCGCCACCAGTCGGTGAGCCGGCCCTCTCCGGGGAGCATCAGCGCGACAAGCGTGATCACCCCGACGACGAGGATCGCGATCCCGACCAGCGAACGGGTGACGTCCGGGCTGATCGAGAAGCCCTTCGGCCGGCTGATCGGGCGGGTCGTCCGGCGCCGGGTCGTCCCGGTCCGGCCGGTTGCCCGCCGGGGGCTCGCGGTGCGCCGTCTCGTCGCCACGCTAGACCTCGACCACGACCGGGAAGACCATCGGCCGGCGCTTCGTCTGCTCGTACAGGTAGCGCGACACGCCGTCCTTGATCTGGCTCTTGAGCAGGGCGATCTCGCTGATGTGGTCGCCCGGGTTCTCGATCGAGCTGATCACCCGCTCGAGGGCGCCGTCGCTGATCCGGTCGCTCTCGCTCGGGGCGACGAAGCCGCGGGTGATGATCTCCGGCTGGCCGACGATCGAGCCGGTCTGCTTGTCGACGGTGACCACGATCATGAACATGCCGTCGCTGGCGAGGGCGCGCCGGTCGCGCAGGACGACCTCGCCGACCTCGCCGACCGACAGCCCGTCGACGAACACGTAGCCGGCCGTGACGGGCGTGCCGCGCCGGGCGCTGCCGTCCTCCTGGATCTCGATCGGCGTCCCGTTCTCGATGATGAACACGTTCTCCGGGGCGACGCCGGTCTCGATCGCCAGCCGGCCGTGCTGGACCTGCATCCGGAACTCGCCGTGCATCGGGATGAAGTTGCGCGGCTTGGTCAGCCCGAGCATCAGCTTGAGCTCCTCCTGGCTGGCATGACCGCGAGACGTGGGCGCGCTTGATCGTGTGGTAGAAGACGTTCGCCCCGGCCTTGAACAGGTTGTCGATCGTCCGGCTGACGTACTCCTCGTTGCCGGGGATCGGGCTGGCGCTGACGATGACCGTGTCGCCGGGCTGGATCTCGACGAAGCGATGGTCGCGGTTGGCCATCCGGGCGAGGCCGGCCATCGGCTCGCCCTGGGCGCCGGTCGTGCAGATCACCAGCTTGTCGGCGGCGGCACCTCGCCGATCTTGTCCTTGGCGACGATCGCGCTCGGGGCGTACTTGAGGTAGCCGAGGTCGCTGGCGATCCGGAAGTTCTGCTCCATCGACCGGCCGATGACCGCCGTCTTGCGATCGAACGAGGCGGCCGCGTCGAGGACCTGCTGGACGCGGGCGATGTTGCTGGCGAAGGTTGCCACGATGACCCGGCCGTCGAGCGGCTCCATGATCTCGCGGAACGCCTCGCCGACGGTCCGCTCCGACGGGGTGTAGCCGGGGTTCTCGGCCCGGGTCGAGTCCGACAGGAGCGCGACGACGCCCTCCTCGCCGAGCCTGGCCAGGATGTGGAAGTCGGACAGCTTGCCGTCGACCGGGGTGTGGTCGAACTTGAAGTCGCCGGTATGGACGACCGTGCCGACCGGCGTCCGGAGGGCGATGCCCATCGCGTCCGGGATCGAGTGGCCGATCCGGAACGGGATGACCACGAACGGCCCGATCGTGACCTCGTCGCCCGGCTCGAGCGGGCGGAGCGGGTTGTTGTGGAGCTTGTGCTCCTTGACCTTGTTCCCGAGCAGGCCGCGGGCCAGCGTCGAGGCATAGACCGGGCACCCCGGGGAACTCGGGCAGGACGTACGGCAGCCCGCCGACGTGGTCCTCGTGGGCGTGGGTGATGAGGAACGCCCGGACGTTGTCGCGGCGCTCCTTGAGGTAGGTCACGTCGGGCACGACGAGGTCGATCCCGAACATCTCCTCGTCGGGGAACATGAGCCCGCAGTCGACCACGACGATGTCGTCGCCGTACTCGAAGACGTACATGTTCTTGCCGATCTCGCCCACCCCGCCGAGCGGGATGATCCGGAGCGGTTGGTTGGACGTCGTCCTGGCCACGGTCCGGGCGCTCAGAACAGCGTCAGCTGGTCGGCGTCGGGGTCGGCGTCCGACCCGCCGCCGGCGACGGCCCCGACGAGCTGCGAGGCATCGACCGGACTGGGGGCCGCCGACGGCCCGTCGGGCGAGACGGCCGGCGCGTCGAGCAGGCCGGGCATCGCCAGCGCTTCGGCGGGCGCCGGCGCCTCGAACCCGGTGACCGTGGCCGCCGGCTCGGAGCCGGTGCCGGCATCCGGCGGTCCCTCGGTGCGCCGCGCGCGAGCCGCCTCCAGGGTCGTCGGGAGGCCCTGGATGTCCGTGAACAGCGTCGACCGGTTCGATCCGTCGTACAGCGCGAACGCGGGGTGGTACATGGCGAGCACGAGCGCGTCGTGGGCGCCGGTCGCCGGATCGGCCGGCCGGGCCGTGCCGTGGACCTGGCTGATCCGCTCGCCCGGCATGAACACGCCGAGCGAGTGCTTGCCGGCGGTCACGACCACGGCCGGGTCGAGCACCTCGAGCTGGCGGTGGAGGTACGGGGCGCAGGCGGCGATCTCGTCCGCGGCGGGGTCGCGGTTGCCCGGCGGCCAGCACTTGACGACGTTCGTGATGAACACGTCGTCGCGCCGCCAGCCGAGCGACTCGATGAGCTCGGTCAGGAGCCGCCCCGACGCGCCGACGAACGGGCGGCCGGCCTGGTTCTCGTCGCGCCCCGGGCCCTCGCCGACGATGACGACCTCGGTGTCGGGGTTCCCCTCCCCCGGTACGGCCTTGGCCCGGTTCTCGTGGAGGCGACAGCGGGTGCAGACGCGGATCTCGGCCGCGATCGCCTCGAGCGCGGCGCCGCGCTCGGCGTCGGTCACACCGCGCTCCCGACGGCCGACCGGATCGCGGCGGGCTTCACCCAGCCCCGCTCGACGAGGATCTCGGCGATCTCGACCGCGTTCGTCGCGGCGCCCTTGCGCAGGTTGTCACTGACGATCCAGAGGGCCAGCCCGCGGCCGTCGGCGATCGACGGGTCGCGGCGGACCCGCCCGACGAAGATCTCGTCGTGGCCGGCCGCCTCGGTCGCGAGCGGGTAGACGTGGCCGGCCGGGTCGTCCTGGACGACCACCCCGGGGACGGCGGCGAAGAGCTCCCGCGCGCGATCCGGCGAGATCGGGTCGCGGGTCTCGACGTGGACCGCCTCGGAGTGGCTGGTGAAGACCGGCACCCGGACGGCCGTGCACGACACCCGGAGATCGGGCAGGTGGAGGATCTTGCGGCTCTCGACGACGACCTTCCACTCCTCCCTGGTGTAGCCGTCGTCGCGGAAGGCGTCGATCTCGGGGAGCGCGTTGAAGGCGATCTGGTGGGGGTAGACCGAGCTGGTCAGCGGCTCGCCAGAGGCGTGGGCGCGGACCTGGCCCTCGAGCTCGGCGATCGCCTCGGAGCCGGTCCCGGACACGCTCTGGTAGGTGTCGACGACGACCCGCTCGAGCCCGACCGCGTCGCGCAGGGCCATGAGGACCGGGACGAGCTGCATCGTCGAGCAGTTCGGGTTGGCGACGATCCCCTGGTGGGCGGCGGCATCGGCCGGGTTGACCTGGCTGACGACGAGCGGGACGGTCGGGTCCATCCGCCACTGCGCTCGAGTTGTCGATGACCGTCGTGCCGTGGGCCACGGCGGCCGGGGCGAGCGACTCGGAGACGGCCCCGCCGGCCGAGAACAGGGCGATGTCGACCCCGTCGAACGCCTCGGGGCTGGCCTCGACCACGTCCTGGGTGGCGCCGGCGACCGAGACGGTCGAGCCCGCCGACCGACCCGAGGCCATGAGCCGCAGCTCGCCGAGCGGGAAGTCGCGCTCGCGCAGGACCTGGATCATCGTCCGGCCGACGACACCGGTGGCACCGACGACGGCGACGGTCAGCGGTCGGGGGGTCATCCCGGGCACGGCTCCACTACGGTTCTCTCGATTCCGGGCACGGCCGGAGTATAGCAGCGGCTCATTCGGCACCCGACGGACACGCAAGAGCCGCCGGTCTCCCGGCGGCTCTCCGCGGCTGGCGGCTCGCGCCCGGGCGAGCGCTCAGACGGGCTCCTTGGCGAGGTGGCGCTGCATGGCCGCCTTGCGCGACAGGTTGATCCGGCCCTGGCGGTCGATCTCGGTCACGACGACCATCACCTCGTCGCCGACGGACACGACGTCCTCGACGGTCGGCACGTGGTAGTCGGCGAGCTCGCCGATCCGGACGAGACCTTCCTTGCCGGGCAGGATCTCGACGAAGGCGCCGAAGCCCATGATCCGGGTGACCTTGCCCAGGTAGAGCGAGCCGATCTCGACCTCGCGGGTCAGCGACTCGATCCACTGGATCGCCTTGCGGCTGTTCTCGCCCGAGACGGCGGCGATCTCGACCGAGCCGTCGTCCTCGACGTTGATCTCGGTTCCGGTCTCCTCCTGGATCTTGCGGATCATCGAGCCGCCCTTGCCGATGATGTCGCGGATCTTCTCGGGGTTGATCTTGATCGTGACGATGCGCGGCGCGAAGTCGCTCATCCCCTCGCGGGCGTGCGGGCAGGACCGCGGTCATCTTGGCGAGGATCTCGAGCCGGGCCGCGAGGGCCTGCTTGAGCCCGCCGCGGATGATCGCCTCGTTGATCCCCTGGACCTTGATGTCCATCTGGAGCGCGGTGATCCCGTCGCTCGTGCCGGTCACCTTGAAGTCCATGTCACCGAACGAATCCTCCTTGCCGAGGATGTCGGTCAGGACGGCGAAGCGGCCGTCGGGCTCGCTGATGAGGCCCATCGCCGCCCCGGCGACCGGCGCCGAGATCGGCACCCCGGCGTCCATGAGGGCGAGCGTCGAGCCGCAGGTCGAGGCCATCGAGGTCGAGCCGTTCGAGGTCACGCACTCGCTGACGAGACGGATGACGTAGGGGAAGTCCTCCTGGCTCGGGAGGACCGGGATCAGCGCCCGCTCGGCGAGGTTGCCGTGGCCGATCTCGCGCCGCCGGGGCCGCGCATCGGCTTGTTCTCGCCGGTGCTGTAGGGCGGCATGTTGTAGTGGTGGAGGTAGCGCTTCTCGGTCTTCGGGCTGATCGTGTCGATCCGCTGGACGTCCGAGGACGCGCCGAGGGTCGCCACGGTGAGGGCCTGGGTCTCGCCGCGGGTGAACAGCCCGGAGCCGTGGGCGCGGGGCAGGAGCCCGACCTCGACGATGATCGGGCGTAGCTCGTCGACGGCGCGGCCGTCCATCCGGATCCCCTCCGACGAGGACGAGCTCGCGGACGGTCTTCTTGTGGACGAGCCCGAACAGGCCCTTGCTGACCCGTGCCTGGCGGCGGGCCGCCTCGAGCAGGCCGGCGGGGTCGCCGCCGGTCCGGTTGGCCCGGACCGAGGCGACGATGCCCTCGCGCAGCGTCGCGATCCGGTTCGGCAGGTCCTCGGCGAAGATGCCGAGCAGCTGGGCGGTCGCCTGGGCATCGGGCAGCGCCCGGTGGGCGTCGCTCAGCTCGACCCCGAAGAAGCGGGCCAGGTCGCCGAGCTTGTAGCTCTCGGCCCACTCCGGGTACGCCTCGCGGGCGAGCACGAGCGTGTCGAGGTAGGTCCCCGGCTCGAAGCGGGTGCCGTCACCGAGGGCGGCCTCGAGGAAGCCGAGGTCGAACCCGACGTTGTGGCCGACGAGGATCGCGTCACCGGCGAACGCCCGGAGCTTCTCGACCGCCTCCCTGGGGGTCGGGGCGCCCTTGACGTCGCGGTCGGTGATCCCGTGCATCTGGTGACCGACGATCGTGCGACCCGGGTCGACGAACGTCGAGAACGTGTCGGCGATCTTGCCGCCCTTGATCCGGACGGCCCCGATCTCGATCAGGTCGGCCATCTTCGGGTCGCGGCCGGTCGTCTCGACGTCGACGACGACGAACTCGTGTCTTGGCCTCGACGGCCTTGACGAATGTCGAGGACCGACTCCGTGCCGGGCTCGAGGTACGGCACGCGCTTCGGCTTGCCGACGAGCTGCTGGAGCTCGAGCTGGAGGTCGATCAGCGGCTGGATCGCCCGGTGGCCGAACAGGATCGCCTCGGCCATGACGTCCTCGGGCAGGAGCTTCGCGCCCGCCTCGACCATCATGATCGCGTCGCGCGTCCCGGAGACGATGAGGTCGAGCTCCGACTCGTCGAGCTGGCCGTCGGTCGGGTTGACGACGAACTCGCCGTCGATCCGGCCGATCCGGACCGCGCCGATCGGGCCCTGGAACGGGATCTCGCTGATCGTCAGGGCCGCCGATGCGGCGACCGTGCCGAGGACGTCGGGGTTGTTCTCCTGGTCCGTCGACAGGACCGTGATCACGATCTGGACGTCGTCCTTGTAGCCCTCGGGGAAGAGCGGGCGGATCGGGCGGTCGGTCAGGCGGGCGGCGAGGATGGCCGCCTCGGACGGGCGGGCCTCGCGCTTGATGAAGCCGCCGGGGATCTTGCCGGCCGCGTACATCCGCTCCTCGAAGTCGACCGTGAGCGGGAAGAAGTCGAGGCCGGGGCGGGGCTCGGACCGGTTGGCCGTTCCGAGGACCATGGTGTCGCCGTAGCGGACGGTGACGGAGCCGCCGGCCAGGCGGGCGAGCTGGCCGGTCTCGATGGTCAGCGTGCGACCACCGAATTGCGTCTCGAGCATGTGAGACACGGGGTTGTGTTCCTCCTTACCGTGCAGGAGGAGCGACCTTGCGGGCGCGCGGCCCGCCGAGAGGGTTCGGACGCGAGAGGACCCCGGGTCTGGCCCAGGGTCCCGAGCGGCGATCGCCTAGCGGCGGAGTCCCAACCGTCCGATGACGGTGCGGTAGCGGGCGTTGTCCTTCTTGATCAGGTAGGCAAGAAGGCGGCGGCGCTGACCGACGAGCTTGAGGAGGCCGCGGCGCGAGTGGTTGTCCTTTGGAAAGCTCTTGAGGTGCTCCGTCAGCTCCTTGATCCGTTCCGTCAGGAGCGCGATCTGGACCTCCGGGGAGCCGGTGTCGCCGTCTGCGACGGCGAACGCACCGATGACCTGTTGCTTCTGTTCCCGCGCGAGCGGCACTCGGTCCTCCGAACACGAATCTACTTAGACGTCTTCTTCTGTGACCGGCGGAGGATAGCAGGATTGCCCTCCTCCGGCAAACGTGGGCCGAACGCGACGCGGACGCGCGGGCCGGTGCCACGCGCCGGTTCGCAGGAGCTCGACCCGATCGCCGGCGACCGTGACGGCGCTCCGGCGTGGTGGCGCGCTCCGGCCGTCGGCCGTCCAGGCCGGCTCGACCGTCACCCGGTAGGAGCCGTCGGGGGGCAGGGCGACCGGGATCGGGAACGTCATGGTCGCCGTCGACGAGATCGCCGGTCACGGCCATCGGGCGACCGAGGAGATGGCGCGCCATGGCCAGGTCACCGGAGGCGATCGCGTCACGGATGGCCCGACTCCGGACCGGCCGGCCCTCGAGCGAGAAGGGCGGCACGACGACGACCTCGAAGCCCGTCCGGGCCCCGAGCTCGGCAAGCGTGGTCGGGGTCCCGCGCCGGTCGTGGCCGAACGCCGCGTCGGGGGTCATGAGGAAGCCCGCCAGCCCGACCCGGCCGGCGATCCGGCGCGACGAAGACGTCGTACTCGGTCATCCGGAGCGGCGCGTCGAAGTGCTGGACGACCGTCACCTCCACCCCGGCCGCCGCGAGCCGGGCGAGCCGCTCCTCGGGATCGAGCAGGAGCGGCGGCGCGTGCGCCCAGGACGATCTCGTCCGGGTGGGCGTCGAAGGTGATCACGGCCGGCCGGGCATCGTGCGCGCGGGCCGCCTCGCGCAGCCGGGCGAGCAGGTAGTGGTGGCCGCGGTGGAGCCCGTCGAACACGCCGACGACGACGAACAGGCGCCCGTGGGCGCGCGTCAGCTCGGCTAGACCCGTGGACGACGTCCATCGTCGGTAGCGCGCCCGGCCGGTTCAGGGCGTCGCCCACGGCGACGGGCGCCGGGAGTGGCGCGTCGACGAGGACCTTGTCGGGTGCGAGGCGGCCCTCGCGGATCGCGCAGACCGCGACGGGGCGCCCGTCGCCGTCGACGGCGATGACCCGCTCGTCGGGGCTGCCGACGCTGGGCAGGCCGGCGGCGGGACGGACGAACTGGCCGCGGCCGACCGCGGCGACCTCGGTCTCGCCGAGCGCGACCCGGGCGAGCCGCTCGAGGCCGGCGTCGATCGGGAGCAGGAGCGGACGGAGACCGGCCGGACCGTCCGTGGCGGCCGCGCGGATCGCCTCGAGCGAATGGGCCGCCGCGATCGAGAACCCGCCCGAGGCCGTCCGGATCAGCGCCCCGAGGTACGCGGCGCCACCCGTGGCTCGCCCGACGTCGCGGGCGATCGAGCGGACGTACGTCCCGGCCGAGCAGTCGACCTCGACGACGGCGATCGGCCGGTCGGGGTCGTCGGCGTCCCAGTCGACGAGCTCGAGGCGGTCGATCGTGATCGCCCGCGGCGCGAGCTCGGGGGTCTCCCCCGCCCGGGCCATCGCGTAGGCCCGCCGGCCGCCGAGCTTGATGGCCGAGTAGGCCGGCGGGACCTGCAGGATCGGCCCGACGAGCCCGGCCAGGGCCGTCTCGACGGCCGTCCTGTCCGGGCCCGGCGTCCCGGTCGGGGTCAGCTCGCCGTCGAGGTCGTCGGTCGTTGAGCCGGCCCCGAAGCAGATCGTCGCCCGGTAGCGCCTTCCGGTCCCCGAGGTGGTACTCGACGAGGCGGGTCGCCCGGCCGAGGAACACCGGCAGGACGCCGGTGGCGAACGGGATCGAGCGTGCCGCCGTGGCCGACCCGGCGGGTCGCGGCCAGCCGCCGGACGAGGGCGACGACGTCGTGCGAGGTCGGGCCGGCCGGCTTGGCGACGACGAGGATCCCGTCGAGCCCGGGCGCGTCGGCGCGTCCGCCGCGCGGGCTCACCGGTCGACCCGGGCGGCCAGCCGGCGGGCCTCCGCGAGGACGAGCTCGCGGGCCGCGTCGAGCGGGCGATCGACGGTCGCCCCGGCGGCCCGGGCGTGGCCACCGCCGCCGAAGGCCCCGGTGAGCTCCGTGGCGTCGACCCCGCCGGGCTTGGTCCGGACGCTGATCCGTGTCGCCGAGCCCTGCTCCTTGAACAGGATCGACGACCTCGGCCCGCTCCGCCTGGGCGAGCAGGTCGATGATCCCCTCGGAGTGCGCCGCGCCCGGTCCCGGTGGTCGCCAGGTCGTCGTCGGTCAGCGTCGACCAGAGGACCCGGCCGTCGTCGACGTGCTCGAGCCGGTCGAGGACGCGTCCGAAGAGCCGGAGCTGGGCGTCCGGCTTCGATGCGGTAGAGCCGGCGCGAGATGTCGGACAACGGCGCACCGGCCTCGACGAGCGCGGCCGACACCGCCAGCGTCCGCGGCGTCGCGTTGGGGTGGGCGAACGTCGCCGTGTCCATCACGATCCCGGCCATGAGCGCGGTCGCCAGCGCGCCGTCACCCGACGCCGAGCGGGACCCCGAGCCGGCTGGCGAGGAGCGCCACCATCTCGCAGGTCGCCGCCGCGGCCGGGTCGATCCAGTCGGTCGCGCTGTCGCCCGCGTTCGAGAGGTGGTGGTCGATGACGACCCGGGCGAGCGTCTCGAACAGCCGTCGGTGGCGCCCCCGGACGGGGCCGACCCGGTCGAGCGAGCCGCAGTCGACGATCACGAGCAGGTCGTAGGCCGCGCCCGGCTCCGGGTCGGTCCGGAACCGCTCGACGCCGGGCAGGAAGGCGTACAGCGCCGGCACCGGGTCGGAGCAGACGGTCGTGGCCCGCCCGCCGTGGGCCTCGACGAGCGTCGCCGACCGCGAGCGCCGCCCCGAGCGTGTCGGCGTCGGGATTCTCGTGGCTGACGACGAGCGCCGTCCGCGACCCCCCGACCGCGGCGATCACCGGTTCGGGCACGGCCGACGTCCAGGCCGCCAGGTCCGCGGCGCTCATCGCTTCGGCTGCCCGCGCTGGCTCCCCCGCTCGCGGCGGGCCGTGTCGCCGGTCGCTGCCTTCGGGGCGGGTCGGCGGGTCCGCCGGCGGCGGGCCGGCGGCGGGGGCTCGGCCGCGGGCGGTGGCTCGTCGGCGAGGTCGCCCTCGTGATGGAGCCGGACGACGGGCGTCGGCAGCGTCTCGGCTTCCGCGGCCGCGTCGTCGACCGGCATCCGGCCCGCCTCGAGCTCCTCGAGCAGGTGGAGGACGCGGGTCCCCCGCTCGATCGTCTCGTCGAGCCGGACGTGGAGGTCCGGGATGCGCCGGAGCCGCAGGCGCGTGCCCAGCTCGTGGCGGACGAACGGCATCGCCCGCTCGAGGGCGCGCGATCGTCTCGGTCCGCTCCGCCGGCTTGCCGATCACGCTGACCCAGACGCGGGCGTGGCGCAGGTCCGGCGCGGTCTCGACCTTCGTGACGGTGGCGAACCCGATCCGCGGATCCGTCACCTCGCGGGTCAGGATCGACCCGATCTCCTGGCGGAGCAGCTCGTCGACCCGGTCGGTTCGCTGGGTCATCGCCGCTCAGCTCGCGGTCAGCGCGGCTGACCGGCTACCGTCTGGGTGAAGCACTCGATGATGTCGCCCTCGGCCAGGTCGTGGAAGTTGGCCAGGCCGATGCCGCACTCGAAGTTCGCTCGCGACCTCGCGGACGTCGTCGCGGAACCGGCGGAGCGACTCGATCCGGTCGGTCGCGATGACCTTGCCGCCGCGCCAGACCCGGGCACCGCCGCGGACGATCCGGCCGTCGGTGACGAAGCAGCCGGCGATGACCGTGCTCTTGCCGACCCGGAAGATCTGGCGGACCTCCGCCCGGCCCTCGATCACCTCGACGATCTCCGGCTCGAGCAGGCCCTTGAGCGCGGCGTCGATGTCGTCGGTCAGCTTGTAGATGATGTCGTACAGGCGGACGTCGACGCCCTCGGCCTCGGCGGCGCGGCGGGCGGTGTCGGTGATCTTGGTGTTGAAGCCGACGACGATCGCGTCCGACGCGGTCGCGAGCATGATGTCGTTGTCGGTGATGTCGCCGGCGCCCTCGTGGAGGACGTTGATCCGGACCTCGTCGGTCGACAGCTGCTCGAGCGCGTGGGTGATCGCCCCGAGCGAGCCCGACACGTCGGCCTTGAGGATGATCCGGAGCTCCTTGGCCTGGCCGGCCTGGATCTGGCGGTAGAGGTCCTCGAGCGTCGCCCGGCCGCTGCCCTCGCCGGCCTTGGCGGCGGCCGCGGTCTTGCGCGCGCTCGACCATCGCCCGGGCTTCCTTCTCGTCGGCGACGACCCGCAGGATGTCGCCGGCCTCGGGCACGTCGGCCAGGCCGAGCACGACCGCGGCGGTCGACGGACCGGCCTTCGTGATCCGCTTGCCGGTGGCGTTCTCGAGCGCCCGGACCTTGCCGTACGTCTCGCCGACGACGATCGACGTCGCCGACCCGGAGCGTGCCGGTCTGGACGATCGCGGTCGCGACCGGTCCGCGGCCCTTGTCGAGCTCGGCCTCGACGATCGTCCCGACGGCGGCCCGCTTCGGGTTGGCCTTGAGCTCCTGGAGGTCGGCCACGAGCAGGATCATGTCGAGCAGCTCGTCGAGCCCGAGCCGGGCCTTGCGCCGAGACGGGCACGAGCGGCGTGTCGCCGCCGTACTCCTCGACGATGACGTTCGCCTCGGACAGCTCGGTCTTGACCCGGTCCGGGTTGGCGTCGGGCTTGTCGATCTTGTTGAGCGCGATGATGATCGGCACCTTCGCGGCGCGGGCGTGGTGGATCGCCTCGAGCGTCTGGGGCATGACGCCGTCGTCGGCGGCGACGACGACGACCGCGATGTCGGTCACCCGGGCGCCGCGGGCGCGCATCGCCGTGAACGCCTCGTGGCCGGGCGTGTCGAGGAAGACGATCCGCCGGCCGTCCTTCGTCGTGACCTCGCTCGCGCCGATGTGCTGGGTGATGCCGCCCCGCTCGCCGGCCGCGACCTCGGTCGTCCGGATCGCGTCGAGCAGGCTCGTCTTGCCGTGGTCGACGTGGCCCATGACGGTCACGATCGGGGCCCGGGCCTGGAGGAGCGACGCCTCGTCCTCCTCGTAGAGGACCTCCTTGGTCGCCTCGGCCGGGGCCTCCTCGCCGTCGCCCTCGGCGGTCCCGGCCGGCGGCGCACGGTCTCGGCCACCTCGTAGCCGAGCTCGCCGGCGACGAGCGCCGCGGTGTCGCGGTCGATGAGCTGGTTGATCGTCGCGAAGATCCCGCTCTTGATCAGCTCGCGGATGACGTCGGCCGGCGTTGACGCCGAGCAGCTCGGCGAGCTCCTTGACGGTGATCGTGCCGGGCAGCTCGATCGCGCCGCGTTCCCGCGGGTCCGCGACCTGGACCGCCGACTGCCCGACGCCCGCGTCGCGACGCTGCGGCTTCCGCGGGCCGCGCCGGCCGCGGGTGCCGCTCCTACTCCTCGCCACGCTGGCTTCCTCCTTCGTTCATCGTCTTCATCGTACCCGCCCGCGCCGCAAGCTCGTCGCGGAGCGCGGCCGGGAGGGGCACCCCGAGGGCTCGGCTGAGCGAGCCGCGCTCGAGGGCCGTGCCCCAGCAGTGGCCGTCGGCACACAGGTAGGCACCGCGCCCGGCGAGCCGGCCGGTCGGATCGCTGACGACCCGCCCGTCGGGCGTCCGGACGATCCGGACGAGCTCACGCTTGGCACTCGAGGTGCGGCAGGCGACGCACGTCCGGGTCGGGACCGGCCGGGAGCGTCCGTCCTGGCCCGGCCGGGCTACGACGACACCTCCTCGACGGGCTCGGCCTTCTTGCGCCGGGTGGTCTTGGGCTTGGCCTCGGCCACGACCGCCTCGGCGGCGGCCGGCTCGGGAGCCATCGCCGCCTTCTTCCTGGTCGCCCGCGGCTTGGGCGCGGCCGGAGCGGCCGCTGCCGTCTCCGTGGGAGCCTCGGCGGCGACGACGTCGGCAGCCGGCGGCTTCTTCGCCCGGGTCGTCTTCGGCTTGGCGGGCGCCTCGGCGGTCGCCGGCGCATCTGCCGTCTCGGGTGGGCTCGCTGAGGCAGCCTCGGCCGCAGCCGCGGCCTTGGCCTCGGCGACCGAGACGTCGCTCCGGATATCGATCCGCCAGCCGGTCAGCTTGGCCGCCAGGCGCGCATTCTGGCCCTCGCGGCCGATCGCGAGCGAGAGCATCCGCTCGGGCACGGTGACGCTCGCGATGCGGTGCTCCTCGTCGATCGAGACGTCGAGGACCTGGGCCGGGCTGAGCGCGTTGGCGACGAAGACCGCCGGGTCGTCGTTCCAGGGGATCACGTCGATCTTCTCGCCGGCGAGCTCGGCCACGACGGCCTGCACCCGGGCGCCGCGCTGGCCGACGGTGGCCCCGACCGGGATCGAGGCCCTCCTGGCGGCTGGCGACGGCCACCTTCGAGCGCGATGCCGGCCTCGCGGGCGATCGCCTTCATCTCGACGGTCCCGCTGTGGATCTCGGGGACCTCGAGCTCGAACAGGCGGCGCAGGAAGTACTTGTGGGCCCGGCTGACGAACAGCTGCGGCCCGCGCAGGCCGCGCCGGACCTCGAGGACGTACGCCTTGACGGGCTGGCCGATCCGGTAGTGCTCGAGCGGCGACTGCTCGGTCGTGGCCAGGATCGCCTCGGCCCGGGCGATCCCGCCCTGGCCGGTCAGGTCGAGGATGATCGCGCGCGGCTCGACCCGGTTGACGGTCCCGGTGATGAGCTCGCCCTCGCGGCTCGCGAACTGGTCGTAGGCGACGTCGCGCTCGGCCTCGCGGAGCCGCTGGAGGACGACCTGCTTGGCCGTCTGGGCATGGATCCGGCCGAACGCCTCCGGATCGAGCTCCTCGGTCGTGACGAGATCGCCGAGCTGGGCGTTCGGGTCGAAGGCGTGGGCATCGTCGAGGTTGAGCTCGGTCGCGGGTCCTCCACCTCGGCGACCGCCTTGCGCGCCCGGAACACCCGGATCTGGCCGGTCTCGCCGTCGATCCGGACCTGGATGTCCTCGTCGCCCTCGGTCCGCCGATAGGCCGACTGGATCGCGTCCTCGACGGTCCGGATGAGCTGCTCGCGCGGGACCTGCTTCTCGGCGTTGAGCTGCAGCAGGGCGGTGACGAAGTCCCGATTCACTGGTCGCCTCCCGCACGACTGCGGCCGGCGCATCGCGCCGACCCCGGATCACGGCCCGCTCAAAACAAAACGTGGGGGTCACCCACGTCACGGAGCGGCCGTTCAGTTGCGGAAAGTATACACCGCGGGCGGGATGCCCCTCAAACGCCCGCCGCTCGCGGACCGGCCGAACCGGCCTTCGACGTAGTCGTCGAGGATCGCCAGGAACTCGGGCACGATCCGCTCGCCGCGGAGCGTGCGGTCGAGCCGGCCGTCGATGAACACCGGCGCGACCGGCTCCTCGAACGTGCCCGGCAGGCTGATCCCGATGTCGGCGTGCTTGCTCTCGCCGGGGCCGTTGACGACGCAGCCCATGACCGCGACCCGCAGGTCCTCGACGCCGGGATAGGTCGCCCGCCACTCGGGCATCCGGTCCTTGAGGTAGAGCTGGATGTCGCGGGCCATCTCCTGGAAGAACGTCGAGGTCGTCCGACCGCAGCCGGGGCAGGCGCTGACCTGGGGCAGGAACGAGCGCAGCCCGAGCGACTGGAGGACCTGCTGGGCGACCTCGACCTCGAGTTCGCGCCCGGCGCCGGGCTCCGGGGTCAGCGATACCCGGATCGTGTCGCCGATGCCCTCGCTCAGCAGGAGGGCAAGCCCGGCGGTCGAGGCGACGATCCCCTTCATCCCCATCCCGGCCTCGGTCAGCCCGAGATGGAGCGGGTAGTCGCTCCGCGGCGCGAGCAGGCGGTAGACGTCGACCAGGTCGGCGACGCCCGAGACCTTGGCCGACAGGATGATCCGGTCGTGACCGAGCCCGGTCGCCTCGGCCAGCTCGGCCGAGCGGATCGCCGACTCGACCATCGCCTCGATCATCACGTCGCGCGCGTCGCGCGGCTCCGCGGCCCGCGCGTTGGCGTCCATGAGCTCGGTCAGCAGGGCCTGGTCGAGCGAGCCCCAGTTGACCCCGATCCGGACCGGCTTGTCGTTCTCGATCGCCACCCGGACGATCGTCTGGAAGTGCTCGTCGTGGCGCTTCGCCCCGACGTTGCCGGGGTTGATCCGGTACTTGGCCAGGGCGGCGGCCATCTCGGGGTACTGCGTCAGCAGCACGTGGCCGTTGTAGTGGAAGTCGCCGATGACGGGCACGTCCACCCCGAGGCCGCGCACGCGGCGGACCATCTCGGGCACGGCCGCGGCGGCCTCCTCGGTGTTGACCGTGACCCGGACGAGCTCGCTGCCGGCATGGGCGAGCCGGGCGACCTGGATCGCGGTCGCATCCGGGTCGGCCGTGTCCGTGTTCGTCATCGACTGGACGACGATCGGCTGGCGGCTGCCGACGAGGACGCCGCCGACATCGACGTCGACCGTCGGCCGGCGACCCGGTCCGCCGGCGTCCGCGGTGGGGCCGGCCGTGGGGGGCGGCGACGCCGCCTCGGTCACTGGCCCCGGCCCGGGGCGGTGATGTCGAAGAACGAGATCCAGGCCAGGAACGCCATCAGGCAGACGAACCCGACGAAGTAGGTCAGCCGCTCGGCGCGGACGCTCACCCGCTCGCCCGCGACGGCCTTGAGCAGGAGGATCGCGATCCGCCCGCCGTCGAGGGGCGGGAAGGGCAGGATGTTCACGAGGGCCAGGTTGGCCGACAGGATCCCGGCCAGGTACAGCGTGTAGACGGCTCCGAGCTGCCAGAAGACGTCGCCGACCTGGCTGGCGATCCCGATCGGGCCGGCGACGGGCGGTGGCTCGGTCGGCCGGTTGACGACCGAGTCGGCCAGCTGGCCGAGCCCGTTCCAGATGAGCGTGAGCGCCTCGCTCGTCCGTGCGATTCCCATCCGCACCGCCTCACCCGGCGGGTTCTGGGCGTAGGCGATCGATGGCT
Source organism: uncultured Chloroflexia bacterium (assembly GCA_963708065.1). Classification (GTDB taxonomy): domain Bacteria; phylum Chloroflexota; class Limnocylindria; order Limnocylindrales; family CSP1-4; genus Chersky-267. The sequence continues at coordinate 107,465 of CAVPRZ010000004.1, read as the reverse complement.
GGAACTTGATCCCGAGCGCGCCGCTGGTGATCGTGATGTCCGCCTGCGGGCGCAGCCTGGCGTCGACCGTCGTGGGCGTGCCGTCGGCCCGGACGATGCCGAGCTGGACCGTCTCGCCGGCGTGGTCGCGGAGGGTGACGCCCGGGTTACCGAAGCCGTCGAAGCGGCGTGCCGTTGAGGCTGGCGACCTGGTCGCCGACGGCCAGCCCCGCGACGGCGGCCGGACTGCCGGTCTGGACCTCGTCGATCGTCAGGACCCAGGTCGGGTTGGCGACGGCCGAGATCGCGAAGAAGATCGCGAACGCCAGGGCGAGGTTCATCAGCACCCCGGCGATGAGGATGATCACCTTCTTGGGCAGCGAGGCGCGCACGAACGAGCGCGGGTCCTCCGACTCGCCGTCCTCGCCCTCGAGCCGGACGAAGCCGCCGATCGGCAGCCAGTTGAGCGTGTAGAGCGTCTCGCCCTCCGACCGGAGGACCTTCGCGCGGGGCGGGAACCCGATCCCGAACTCGAGGACGCGGACGCCGGCCAGCCGGGCCGTCACGAAGTGGCCGAGCTCGTGGATCACAACGAGCGCGCCGAGCATCACCACGAAGATGACGATCGTGATGGCGCTCTGGACGATCGGGCTCATCGGACCGGGCTCATGAGCTGATCTGGACCGGACCGTAGGCCGCCCGGACCTCGGCGTCGAGGGCGATCAGCTCCTCCAGGTCCGGTGACTGGTTCGGACCCGACCCGAACCGCTCGACGGCCGAGCCGAGCGTCCGGGCGATCCCCGGGAAGTCGAGCGTGCCGTCGAGGAAGCGGGCCACGGCGACCTCGTCGGCCGCGATGAGCGCGGTCGTCGCCCGGGAGCCGAGCCGGCCGGCCGCGCGGGCGATGCGGAGCGCCGGGAAGCGGGTCTCGTCGGGCGCACGGAAGTCGAGCCTCACGGCGGCGATGAGGTCCGGCGCGGGTGCCGGCGACGGATGGCGGGTCGGATAGGTCACGGCGTACTGGATGGGGAGGCGCATGTCCGGCGTTCCGAGCTGCGCCTTCAGCGAGCCGTCCACGAACTGGACGGCCGAGTGGACGATGCTCTGCGGGTGGATGACGACGTCGATCGCGTCGTACTCGACATCGTACAGCCAGTGCGCCTCGATCACCTCCAGGCCCTTGTTCGCGAGCGTGGCCGAGTCGATCGTGATCTTCGCCCCCATCGACCAGGTCGGGTGGCGCAGGGCCTGGTCAGGCCGGACGGCCTCGAGCTCGGTCGGGGTCGCCTCGAGGAACGGACCACCCGAGCCGGTCAGGATGAGCCGGGCGATCGCGGACGGCGCCTCGCCGGCCAGGCACTGCCAGATCGCGGAGTGCTCGGAGTCGATCGGCCGGAGCCAGGCCAGCGGGCTCGCCAGCGGATCGCCGGGGACGGCGGCACGGACGGCCGCGGCGCGCTCCCGGGCGAGCGGCATCACGAGATGGCCGCCGGCGACGAGCGTCTCCTTGTTGGCGGTCGCCACGACCTTGCCCGCGCGCAGAGCGGCGAGGACCGGTCCGAGGCTGACGATCCCGCCGGTGCCGACGACCACGAGGTCGACGTCGTCGCGGGTCGCGAGCCGCTCGAGGGCATCGGGGCCCTGCTCGATCGCCGTTCCTTGCGGCAGGTCGAGCCGGCCGGCGGCAGCCGGGTCGCCGGGCAGGGCGACCGCGAGCGGCCGGAGCTGCCGCGCCTGTGCCTCGAGCAGCCCGGCCTGGTGCCCGGTGGCCAGGGCCACCACCCGGATCGCTTCGCCCAGCCCGACGAAGACATCGACCGCCTGGCGACCGATCGAGCCGCCCGAGCCGAGGAGCGCCACCCGGACGGGCGATGCCACGGTCTCGCTCACGTCAGGAACGTCAGCACGTAGAGGGTGAGGACCGGCGCCGCGAACAGGAACGAATCGATCCGATCGAGGATCCCACCGTGACCCGGGATGAGATGGCTGGAATCCTTCGACCCGGCGGCCCGCTTGAGCATCGATTCGGCCAGGTCGCCGGCCTGCGCCGCCAGCCCGACGAGCGGCCCGACGATCAGCGCCTGCCAGGCCGGCGCGCCAACGGCCCACAGCCCGAGGGCGAGCACGACCGTCGTCGCCGCGAGCCCGCCGAACAGGCCGGCGTACGTCTTCGACGGCGAGAGGTGGGTGAGGAACTTCGTCAGACCGGTCGCCTCGCCGAAGCGCACCCCGAACGTCTTGCCGATCAGGTACGCCCCGGTGTCGTAGGCCCACACGGTGAGGACGAGGACGAGCACCCAGGCCCGCTGGCCGTCGAGGAACGGGGACAGCGGGGCGCTCGCGGGCAGGTCCGGGGCCGCGTTGCCGAGCCGGACGACGAACGCGAGCATCCCGACGTAGACCCCGCCGAAGACGGTGCCCATCCAGGTCGCCAGGCCCTCGCGCGGGTCGAGCCGCGCGAATGCCCCGACGGCGGCCAGGATGACGGCCACGGCGACCAGGATCGCCGCCGACCCGGTCAGGTCGACCGGGACCGCCGCGTCGACGACTACCGCCAGGGCGACGACGACGCCCAGCCCGACGAGAACCGGATAGCCGGCGAGCCGGATGAGCCGGAGCGCCTCGAGCGCACCGAGACCCGCGGCCACGAGGATCAGCCCGGCGATCCAGTACCCGCCGAGGAACAGGACGATGATGAGCGGCGGGACGAACAGCGCGGCGCTCATCGCCCGCTCCCGCATCGTGAGCTCCCCTACCGGCCGAAGCGTCGCGTCCGGCTGGCGAACTCGAGCAGCGCGGCGTCGAAGGCGTCGGCGTCGAAGTCCGGCCAGAGGAGCGGGCTGACGTAGAGCTCGGCGTAGGCCGACTGCCAGATGAGGAAGTTGCTCAGGCGCTGCTCGCCACCGGTCCGGATCACGAGGTCCGGGTCGGGCAGGCCGGCGGTGTAGAGCGCGGCCGAGACGGTCGCCTCGTCGATCGACTCCGGCGCGATCCCGCTCGCCGCGAGCCGCCGGATCGCGTCGACGAGCTCCGTCCGGCCGGCGTAGTTGAAGGCGACGTTCAGGAGGAGCCGGTCGCCGCCGGCCGTCGCCTCGAGCGCGGATTCGAGCGACCGTCGGGTATCGGCGGGCAGCTCGTCCACGCGACCGAGCAGGCGGACGCGGACGCCCTCGCGGCGGAGCTCGTCCGTCTCGCTCCGGATCGCCGACTCGAGCAGGCCGAACAGCCCGGCGACCTCGTCGTCGGGACGGGCCCAGTTCTCGCGGCTGAAGGCGTACAGGGTGAGGACGGGCACACCGCGTCGGACGGCATGGCGAAGGACGGTCCGGATCGCCTCGACGCCGGCGGCATGACCCTCGAGCTCGGGCAGACCGTGCGCTCGCGCCCAGCGCCGGTTGCCGTCCATGATGATCGCCACGTGGCGGGGCGACTCCTCGGGCGGGACGATCGGCTCGGGGGCGGCGCGACCGCTCTCCGCGGGCGGCGCAGCCGTCGCGTCCGGGGCATGGGCGATGGGCGGGGCGTCGGTCGGGCGGGCCAGCGGCGAGCGCGCCACTAGACCTCCATCACCTCGCGCTCCTTGTGGTCGCCGGCCTGGTCGACCTCGGCGACATAGCGATCGGTGAGCTTCTGGAGGGCGTCGACCTCGCGGTGGGCGGCGTCGCTGCCGAGCTCCCCGTCGCGCTCCTCCTTGCGGAGCGCGTCGTTCGCCTCGCGGCGGAGGTTGCGGATCTCGACCCGCGCCTCCTCCATCCGCTTGTGGACCGACTTCACGATGTCACGCCGCCGCTCCTCGGTGAGCGGCGGGATGTTCAGCCGGACGACCGCCCCGTCGACGTTCGGGACGAGCCCGATGTCACTCTTCTGGATCGCCTTCTCGATCGCCCCGAGAACGCCGCGATCCCACGGCTGGATCACGATCTGGTGGGCCTCCGGGACGCTGATCCCGGCGAGCTGGTTGAGTGGGGTCGGCGTGCCGTAGTACTCGACGATGATCCGGTCGACGAGCGAGGTCGACGCGCGGCCGGTCCGAAGCCCCTGGAAGTCGCGCTCCATGGCTTCGACGGCGCGGGCCATCTTGCGTTCGGTCGAGGCGAGGATCTCGCTGCTCATGCGCGGCTGCCTCCCGAGATCAGGGTACCCACCGGCTCACCCCGGGCCACCCGGACGATGTTGTCGGGGTCGTTGAGGTTGAACACCACGATCGGCAGGTCGTTCTCCATGCACAGGGAGACCGCCGCTGCGTCCATCACCTTGAGCTGGTCGCGGAGCAGGTCGGCATAGCCGAGCTGAGCGTAGCGCTCCGCGTGCGGGTTGGTGACCGGATCGCTGTCGTAGACGCCGTCGACCTTGGTCGCCTTGAGCAGGACCTCGGCACCGATCTCGACCGCCCGGAGGGCAGCCGCGGAGTCGGTCGTGAAGTACGGGTTGCCGGTCCCGGCCACGAAGATGATGACCCGACCCTTCTCGAGGTGCCGGACGGCGCGACGGCGGATGTACGGCTCGGCGACCTCGTGCATCGCGATCGCGGTCATCACCCTCGTCGGCACGCCGACCTTCTCGAGCGCGTCCTGGAGGGCGAGTCCGTTCATCACGGTCGCCAGCATCCCGATGTAGTCGCCGGTCGCCCGGTCCATGCCGCGAGCCGACGCGGCCAGGCCGCGGAAGATGTTGCCGCCGCCGACGACGATGCCGACCTCGACGCCGAGCCGCTGGACGCGGGCGACCTGCTCGGCGATCGTGCCGCAGAACTCCGGGTCGACCCCGTACTGGCGGGTGCCGAGGAGGGCCTCGCCGGACAGCTTGAGCAGGATCCGCCGGTAGCGGACCTGGCCGGCCGGCGCGGGCGGGACGGCGACGCCCGGTTCGCTCATGCCTCGTCCCCGAGCTTGTAGCGGGTGAACCGGCGGACGACGATGTTCTCGCCGATCGTGGCGATCGCGTCGGTGATCAGCTCGCGGACGGTCTGCTCCGTGTCCCGGAACGGCTGCTCGAGCAGGCACACCTCCTTGAACCACTTCTTGAGCTGACCGTCGACGATCTGGGCTCGGATCGCCTCGGGCTTCTTCTGGGTCGCTCGGATCGGCCAGCAGCTCGGCCCGCCTGGCCTCGAGGACGTCCGCCGGGATGCGGTCCGCGTCGACGTACTCGGGCTCGAGCCCGGCGACCTGGATCGCGAGGTCCCGGACGAGCTTCTGGAACTGCTCATTGCGAGCGACGAAGTCGGTCTCGCAGTTGACCTCGATGAGCACGCCGATCCGGCCGCCGGTGTGGATGTAGCTCCCGATGAGCCCCTCGCGCGCCTCACGGCCTTCCTTCTTCGCGGCGGCCGCCTGGCCGCGCTCCTTGAGCAGCGCAACGGCCCGGTCGACGTCGCCGCCGGTCTCCTCCAGCGCTCGCTTGCAGTCCATGAACCCGGCGCCGGTCAGCTCGCGCAGCTGCTTGACCGCCTGGGCCGAGATATCCGCCATGTGGTTCGTGTGCTCCTGTTCCGTGTCGGCGGGCGGACGCGCCCGCCCCGGGGTGTCGGGTTGGGGAGATCGCCGCTCAGACGGCGATCGGCGTGCCCCCGCCGTCCTCGTCGGCGGCTCGCTCGCTGGCCTCGCGCGCGAGCTCGGCCGCGATCTCGTCGGGCGAGGCCTCGGCCGGGACTTGATCGACCGCGGTAGCGAGCGTCCGGGCGCCCGGCAGGAGGTCGTCCTCGTCCGCGTCGGGCTCGAAGGTCAGGGCCGCGCCGCCGGCCAGGGCCGCGACGAGCGCGTCCGACGGCTCGCCCTCCTCGATCTCGGGCTCGACCGCGGCGATGACCTCGGGCTCGGGCTCGACCGCGGCGCGCGCGGCGCGTTCCCGGGCGCCTTCGATCGCGGCGTCGGCCACGAGCGAGCAGAGCAGCCGGATCGCCCGGATCGCGTCGTCGTTGCCCGGAATGACATAGGTCAGCTCGTCCGGGTCGACGTTCGTGTCGCCGGTCCCGACGAGCGGGATCTCGAGCTTGTTGGCCTCGGTGACCGCGATCCGCTCGCGATGTGGATCGACCACGAAGACGAGGCCGGGCAGCCGCTTCATCTTGCGGATCCCGCCGAGCGTCCCGGTGAGCTTGGTCAGCTCCTCCTGGAGCTTGGCCGCCTCCTTCTTCGACATCCGCTCGAAGTCGCCGTTGGCCTGGCGCGCCTCGAGCTGCTCCATGAGCGCGATCCGCTTCTTGATCGTGACGAAGTTGGTGAGCATCCCGCCGAGCCAGCGCTTGTTGACGTACGGCTGGGACGCCCGGGCCGCCTCCTGGGCGACCGGCTCCTGGGCCTGCTTCTTGGTTCCCACGAACAGGACCTGCTCACCGCGGGCAACGGTCTCGCCGACGGCGGCGAGCGCGACGTCGAGGCCCTTGACGGTCTGGGCCAGGTCGATGATGTGGATCCCATTGCGCTCCGCGAAGATGTACGGCTTCATCTTCGGGTTCCAGCGGCGAGTCTGGTGGCCGAAGTGGACACCGGCCTCGAGCAGCTGGCGCATGGAGACGGTCGGCACGGGGATGGACCTCCAGTTCGGTTGTCGGCCTCCGCGCGACCCCGTCGTCGGGGACCGGATCCGTGGATCCGGCACCGCCCCGGCGGGTGAACGATCGCGCGTGTGAGCTCCGCCACGCTGGCGGGCGGGAACGGCCCGGCTGGCGGGCCGGGCGGGAGTGTAGCACAGGGCCGGCGTGGCGCCCGGCGGGGACGGCGGGCCGCGGACGGCTCCGGGCCGGGGTCGCGGACACCGTCCCTGGTCGCCGCCTCAACCGGCCAGCGCATCCCGATGGTGACGGATGATCGGCCCTCCATCACGTGTCCGCGCCGGCTCGACGACGACCAGGTCCACGCGCACGGTTGCCGCGGGCAGGCTGCCTCCGCCCGGCAGCGCCCCGTGCTCGAGCAGACCGCCGAGCGCCGAGCGGAGGTGCGCCCGCTTGCGCCAGCCGAACGTGTCCTCGGGCAGCCCGAAGTCCCGACGCGCCCGCCAGCGCACCTCGACGAGGACGAGCGCGGGGGGCGGCCCCGGGTCGAGGGCGAGGATGTCGATCTCCTTTCGGCCGACGCGGAGGTTGCGGGCCAGGATCGTCCAGCCGTCGGCGGCGAGGCGATCCGCGACGAGTGCCTCCGCGGCATCGCCGAGCCGCTGTCCCGGTGTCCGTGATGAGGTCGACGATCGATCCACCCGGCCACTCTGGCGGTCGGGGCTTACCTGCGGGTTGTGGACCGCTCGCGGGTGGGTGGTCGCCGGGCGCACCACGCTCAAACCAGCGAACGGGACCCCGAACGACCGCTGGTCGGTGCGTCACGCGCACGGATCGGCAGGGGCTCGGACTCGGTCTCGTCGAATCGGTGCGTCCCACGCTCAGGTCCCCGGATCAGGCCCGGACCGTTCGCTCGTAGGTGCGCCGTGCGCACGGCACCGGTGGCGGCCCCGGGATGTGCGAAGCGTCGGCACGGCACCGGCGACCGGGCATTGGACGCGCGGCCGTCGCGGGCCTCTCACCGGATCGTCAACCGCGCGTCGGTGGTCCGGTTGCTCCGCAGGCGGACCAGCGGGCGGTTGGGCTGGCGTTCCCGGGCGGGTTGCTCCGGCAGGCGGACCAGCGGGCGGTTGGGCTGGCGTTCCCGGGCCGGTTGCTCCGGCAGGCGGACCAGCGGGCGGTTGGGCTGGCGTTCCCGGGCCGGTTGCTCCGGCAGGCGGACCAGCGGGCGGTTGGGCTGGCGTTCCCGGGCCGGTTGCTCCGGCAGGCGGACCAGCGGGCGGTTGGGCTGGCGTTCCCGGGCCGGTTGCTCCGGCAGGCGGACCAGCGGGCGGTTGGGCTGGCGTTCCCGGGTCCGGGGGGTGCGTCCGTGCGCCGGGCCCATCGTTCCGGGCGGCCGGTACCGACGGGTATGGGCGAGGCTCCGACGAGGGTGGCATACTGCCCGAAGCGCCGAGGCGCTGACGCGGACAACCGAACATGCCCCCGCCCAAGGCAGGCCGGATCGCGCTCACCGCTTCCGGTCCGCGTCTTCCCCTCATCCACCCTGCCAGTGGCGGCCCAGTCCCACCGTCGTCGTGGCCCATGCACGACGTTCCGGCAGTGAGGAGGCAAGACATTGCGAGTGATGAGCAACGGCGCCCAGAGGGCGTCTCGTCGGAACCGCCCAGGGCGCACGCTGGCGCTTCTCGCATCGATCATGGCGCTCCTTGCACTCATCTCCCTTCCAGCCACCGTCAGCGCCGCGTCGCTCAAGGTCGTGATCGTCGTCGGCCCGGTCGAGGGGTCGACCGCCAAGTACATCTCCGACGCGAAGGCGCTCGCCTCGCTGGCGCGCAGCCACGGCGCCACCGTCACCGAGATCTACAGCCCGCACGCGACCTGGGCGAAGGTCAAGCCCGCGGCCCAGCACGCCAACATCCTGATCTACCTCGGTCACGGCAACGGCACGCCGAGCCCCTACCCGTACAGCACGCTCACCAAGAACGGGATGGGCCTCAACGCGCTGGCCAACCACGGCAACTCGAACGTCAAGTACTACGGCTCGGCGTACATGAAGTACATCCACCTGGCCCCGGACGCGGTGGTGATCCTCAACCACCTGTGCTACTCGGCCGGGAACTCGGAGCCGGGCCGGGCGGCGCCGACGACCACGGTGGCCAAGCAGCGGATCGCCTACTACGCGGCCGGGATGATGAAGACGGGGGCCGTGGCCGTGTTCGCCGAGCCCAAGGGCACGGCCGGCTACATCCTGACCGGGTTGTTCACGACCACGAAGACGCTGCGCCAGATCTTCCTCGATCACGCCTCCGGCGCCCACGAATTTCACCTCGTCCCGGGTTCCCGGTGCGACCATGACGGCCAAGCTCACCGTCCGGGCACTCACGACGCGTCCCGGCGTCACGGCGGCCGACGTCCGGGCCGCGACGCCCTAGCCGTCCCGATCCGGGCCGCTCGCCGGCCCGGATCCGACGCTCAGACGAGCTCGAGGCTGGGCTGCTCGACGCCCAGGACCACCGCCTGGATCGTCGGGAAGCTGCGCCGGTGGAAGGCGGTCAGCCCGAGCTCGCGGATCGCGAGGCGGTGCTCGGCGGTCGCATAGCCGGCGTTGTGCTCCCAGCCGTATCCCGGATGGCGGGCCGCGAGGCGGGTCATCAGCCGGTCGCGGACGACCTTGGCCACGACCGAGGCGCAGGCGATCGAGTAGCACCGCGCGTCGCCGTCGACGATCGCGGTATACGGCCCGACCTCGTCCTCGAAGCCCCGGATCCGGAGCCCGTCGACCAGGACGTGGTCCCACGCGCCGAGGCGCTCGATCGCGCGGCGCATGGCCAGGTGGGTGGCGTGGTAGATGTTGAGCCGGTCGATCTCGGCGACCGAGGCCGCACCCACGCCGACCGCGACCGCCCGGCGCCGGATGATCGCCGCGAGCCGCTCGCGTTGGGCCGCCGACAGGGTCTTCGAGTCGCGCACGCCGGGGATCCGCTTGCAGTCGGGCCGCATGATCACCGCCGCCGCGACGACCGGTCCGCAGGTCGGGGCGACGCCGACCTCGTCGACGCCGGCGATGCGGGATCGTCCCTCGCGCCAGTGGACGCGCTCATAGCGGAGGGTCGGGACGATCGGCGCCATCGGCCCCAAGGGTAGCCGAACCGGGGACGGGTGGACCGATCGTCGCGCCCGGCGTCGGGCGGACGGGCCGGGATCAGCCGGGCCGACGCTCGCGGAGGGTCGCCGCCTTGCCCACCCGCTTGCGCAGGAAGTAGAGCTGGGCGCGGCGGGCCACGCCGTGGCGGACGACCTCGATCTTGTCGATCCGCGGGCTGTTGATCTTGAACGTCCGCTCGACGCCGACGCCGCTGGCGATCCGCCGGACGGTGATCGTCCGGGTGATCCCGCCGCCGCGCAGGCGCATTACCGTGCCCTCGAAGACCTGGATCCGCTCGCGGTTGCCCTCGACGACCTTGGCCGACACCTTGACCGTGTCCCCGGCGGCCAGCTCGGGCAGGTCGGTGCGGATCTGGTCCTTGACGATCTCATCGAGCACGTTCACGGCGGTTCCTGTCTCACGTCGGGCAGCGCGGGCTGCGGGATGGGCCTTCGGGAGGGGTCGCCGGCGCGACCGACGGCGGAGTATAGCACGGCCCCACGGCCGGACCGCCCGGCTCCCTCTCAGCCATCTCCGTCCTCGTCGAGCTCGGACCGGATCTCGTCGAGCAGCTCCCGCTCGTAGGCGGTCCACTCGCGATCCACCAGCAGGTCGGGCCGTCGCACGAACGTGCGCCGGATCGCCTCACGCAGGCGCCAGCGCCGGACCGCGCCGTGATCGCCGCTCGTGAGGATGGTCGGCACCGCGCGACCCTCGAAGTCGGCCGGACGGGTGTACTGCGGGTACTCGAGGAGTCCGTCGGCGAACGACTCCTCGACGATCGAGGCCTCGTCGATCGCGCCCGGCAGGAGCCGCAGGACCGCGTCGACGACGACCAGGGCCGGCAGCTCACCGCCGGTCAGCACGTAGTCGCCGATCGACAGCTCGAGGTCGACGAGCGCCCGGACCCGCTCGTCGATGCCCTCGTAGCGCGGGCAGAGCAGGACCAGGTGGCTCCGGCCGGCCAGCTCGACGGCGCGCGCCTGGCGGAACGGCTCGCCGGCGGGCTCGAGCAGGATCACGGTCGAATCGCTCCGGCGCAGCTCGGCCAGGGCGGCCGCGACGGGTTCGGGACGGATGACCATCCCGGCGCCGCCGCCGTACGGCTGGTCGTCGACCGAGCGGTGGCGGCCGAGCCCCCAGCGGCGCAGGTCGTGGACCCGGATCTCGGCCAGCCCGCGCTCCAGGATGCGCGCCGGGATGCTCGCGGCGAGCGGTCCCTCCAGCATCGCCGGGAAGAGCGTCACGATGTCGATCTCGAGGGTCATCGCCGGTCAGTCCTCGGCCGCCGGATCGGCGGTCCTGTCGGGAGGCACGGGCGCGGCCGAATGCTCGGCAGCGCCGCCGGACGGCGGATTCGTCGCCGGTCGTCCGTCGCCGCGGCGTGGCCTGGGCGGACGCGGCGGACGGGGTGGCCGCGGCGGTCCTAGCTCGAGCGCCGCCGCGTCGACGACGATCTCGCCGCGACGCGGCGCGAAGATGCGCACGAAATCGCGCACGGCGGGCAGGTCGAACTCGCCCCGCGGCCCACCACGAACGACGTACACGTCGTTCTCGCCCACCCGGTAGATGTCCGCGACCGACCCGAGCTCCTCCCCGTCGACCCCGCGGACCGGTACGCCGATGACCTCGTGCCAGTACGCGGCGCCGCGGCCCGGGCCGTCGGCCGGCGGGACGTCCGCCTCGAGATACGCGCCCCGCAGGGTCTCGGCGGCGGTCCGGTCGGGCAGCTCCCGGAAGCGGACTCGCCAGCCGGGCCCGTCCGGGATCGCCCGGGCGTCGGCGACGGTCAGCTCGGTCTCCTCGCCCTCGCGGAACAGCCGGGCGCCGCGGGCGAAGCGCGCCTCGGGCCGGTCGGTCAGGATCTCGACCCGGACGGCGCCGTTGAGCCCGTGGACGCCCCGGACGAGGCCGACCACGAGCCGCATCCGATCGGTCAGACGATCTCGAGCGAGACCGGCTCGCCGTCGCGGGCCGAGGTCACCTTGAGCAGCGTCCGGAGCGCCTTGGCGACGCTCCCGTTGCGGCCGATGACCTTGCCCATGTCGTCCTCGGCGACGTGGAGCTCGAGGACGATCCCGTCGCGATCGCGCGTCTCCTCGACGCGGACCGACTCGGGATCGTCGACGAGGGACTTGGCGACGTACTCGACCAGCTCCTTGGCTGCCATCTCGCGCTCCCCTACTTCGCCGCGGGCAGGATGCCCGCCGAGCGGAACAGCCGGGCGACCGTGTCGGACGGCTGGGCACCCTGGGCGAGCCACTTCTTCGCCTTCTCGGCGTCGATCGCGAGCTCGACCGGATCGGTGCGGGGGTTGTAATGGCCGATCGTCTCGATCGATCGTCCGTCGCGGGCGTTGCGGGCGTCGGCGACGACGACCCGGTAGGCCGGCTGCTTTGTCGCGCCGACCCGGGTGAGGCGGATCCGTACGGCCATCTGGGGCTGCTCCTCCTGGTGTGCGGTGCCCGGTGCCCGGGCGACTCTACGGGTTGGTTACGGTGATCACGAAGCGGGCGAGGTGCTTGCCGTCGCTCGTCCGGGTGGCCCCGGCGAGCACGTCGAACGGCTCGACGTACGGCTTGATCTCGGTCGCGTAGTTCGATCCGGGCAGCTTGGCCACGAGCGGCTCGGCGAGGCTCCGGATCGCGGCCAGGTCGACGAACATGCTGGTCGCGTTGCGCGCGCCGACCCGGTTCATCGCGTCCTTGTAGCGGGCCTGGTCGGCGAGCGACGAGCCGCCCTTGACGTCGACGATCGACTTCACCCAGGCCGGGCCGGCCCCGACGATCACGAGTCCGTCCTGGACGGTGTACGAGATCTGGACGTGGCCGGAGAACGGCAGGGTGGCCGCGGAGCCGCCGCTCAGCTTGGAGACGTCGCCGAGATCGATCGTGGTGATCGTCCCGCTTCCGTACGGCTCGTCCGTGATGGTGATCCCGCTCGACGCGCCGGCGAGCGCGACGAGGTTCCGGATCTGGGTCGCGATCTCGGTCGCCTGCTTCTCGTCGGTCGGGACGATGACCAGGCCGCCGCCGGGCGTCGTGCCGTCGGAGGTCACGACGACGCCGACGTCGCCGATCCAGCCGATCAGGTGGTCGAGCCCGCCGAGGGCGGCGGCCGCCTGGTCGACCTGCTTGAGCGCGTCGGCGAGCCCCGCTTCCTTCCTCAGCTGGTCGAGCGTCGCGGTCAGCTGCTTGCCGTAGTCGTGCGTCTCGAACAGCGCGAGCGTGGAGGCCGGCACGTGCTTGGCGATGACGCTCTCGCTGTCGGCGACGGTCGGAGCGCCCTCGACGAGCGGCGCGGCGAGGTCGCTGACGAGCGCGTCGCTGTCCACGCTGGCGCCGGCGGCGACCCAGGCGGGCAGCCGGTCGGCGAGCGCCGCGTCGATGTTGAGGCTGGTGCCGCCGACCGACTTGGCCATCGCCTGGATGGCCTCGAAGTAGCCCTTGACGTCGACGTAGGTGCGGAGCAGCTGGTCGCCGCTGAGCGACGCCATGGCCGTCGTGAAGGTCTTGGACGACGCCAGGCCGTCCTTGCCGTTGCGGTCGACCGCGGCCTTCACCGAGGTCTCGTCACCGACGAGCAGGACGCCGCCGGTGGTCGTCGCGACGACCGTCGGGCCGTGATCGTGGGGGAAGACCGTGAGGGTGACGTCCTTGTAGGCCTCGTCGGTCGTCGCGGCGCCCGACAGCTTGAGCCAGCCGATCGCCGCGGCAGGGTCCTTCTGGGTGGCGACGACGAGGTACCGGACGCCGTTCATCACCGTCGAGGAGTCGGTGCCGGCGGCCGGGAAGCCCGACACCGACATGCCGACCTGGCCGCCGAACCAGGGCTTGATCTCCTTCGACCAGTCGCGCTTGCCGTCGCTCGCCTTCGAGACGAGCTTGTCGAGCGCCTCATCGAGCTTCGTGTCGAGCGTGGACTGGTCGGCGAAGCCCGGGAAGTGGGCGAGGAACCGTCCGAGGTTCTGCTGCTGGTCGCCGGGAAGGTCGCCGCGGACCTCGAGGTAGACCATCGCGTCGGACGGTGTCCACGACGCGACGACCGCGTCGTCCTGGGCCCCGACGAGGGCGAACAGCCCGGCCGCCGACAGCGCGACGACGACGAGCGCGATCAGCCCCGCAATCGCCCAGCGGGCACGCGACGGGTGTTTCGTCTGCGTGACCTCCACCGGGGCGGTCTGGGTCGCCGAAGCGGCGACCGGCTCGAGGACGGCCCCCGGCGTGACCGCGCCGGATACGACGACCGGCTTGGCCGCTCGGGCCGGGATCGGCTCCACGGGCGGGGAGACCTCCGCGGCGGGTGGGCTGACGGCCGCCGCGGGCGAGCCCTCGGCGGACGGGGTGACCTCCGGCGGCGGCGTCGCCTCCGGCGGGGTCGATGCTGGCGCGCCCTCGCGCGGCTCCTCGCTCGTTCGATCCTGATCGTTCATCGGTCCATGTCCCCCAGGCTACCGTCGTGCCAGCAGGCCGGCGGCCGCCCGGCGACCGCCCGCACCCGAGAATTGCTTCATCAGCTTCTGCATCTCGCCGAACTGCTTGACCAGCCGGTTGACGTCGGTCAGCTCGGCCCCGGCGCCGGCGGCGATCCGGCGGCGGCGCGAGCCGTTGAGGATGGTCGGGTCGCGCCGCTCGCGCGGCGTCATCGACTTGATGATGGCCTCGATCCGGGTCAGGTCGCCCCGGTCGACCGCGGCCTGGGCATCCTTCGCCAGGCCGCCCATCCCGGGCAGCATCCCCATGATCTGGCCGAGCGGGCCCATCTTCTGGAGCTGCTGGAGCTGGTCAAGGAAGTCCTCGAGGGTGAAGCTGCCCTTGCGCAGCTTCTCCTCCATCTTGGCCGACTGCTGCTGGTCGAACGTCTCCTGGGCCCGCTCGACGAGCGTGAGCACGTCGCCCATGCCCAGGATCCGGCCGGCCAGCCGATCGGGGTGGAACACCTCGAGGGCGTCCGTCTTCTCGCCGGTGCCGAGGAACTTGACCGGCAGCCCGGTCACGGCGCTGATCGAGAGAGCGGCGCCGCCACGGGCGTCGCCATCGATCTTGGTCAGGATCAGCCCGGTCAGCGGAACGGCCCGGTGGAATGCCTCGGCGACCGCGACCGCCTCCTGGCCGGTCATCGCGTCGACCACGAGGAGCGACTCCACCGGCTGGATCGCCGCGGCCACCTGGGCGATCTCGGCCATGAGCACATCGTCGACGGTCAGCCGGCCGGCGCTGTCGACGATGACGGTGTCGCGGACGTCGCGCCGGGCGGCATCGATCCCGCCGCGGGCGATGTCGACCACGGACGTCCCCTCCGGTGCCCGGTACACGGGGATGTCGAGGCCGCGGCCGAGCGTCTGGAGCTGGTCCGCGGCGTTGGGGCGGTACGGGTCCGCGGCGACGAGCATCGGCCGCCGGCCGAGCTTGACGATGTGTCGGGCGAGCTTGGCGGTGGTGGTCGTCTTGCCCGAGCCCTGGAGCCCGGCCACGAGCACGACCGCCGGGTTGCCCTGGAGGTGGAACGTCCGGTCGCCGGCGGACAGCAGCGCGATGAGCTCCTCGTGGACGATCCCCACGACCTGCTGGCCGGCGGTCAGGCTCCCGAGGATCTCGGCGCCGATCGCCCGCTCGCGGACCCGGGCGACGAACTCCTTGACGACCTTGAAGTTGACGTCCGCCTCGAGCAGGCTGAGCCGGATCTCGCGCATCGCGGCGTCCACGTCCGCCTCGCTGATCCGGCCGCGGCCGGTCAGGTCGGCGAGGGTCTTGCGCAGGCGCTCGCTGAGCGTGTCGAACATCCGGGTCGGAGGCTCCGTGCGGCTCGGCGGGGCGGCGAGTCGTGGCCGCTCCGGGTGGCGCGCGGGTTCTGGCGCGCCGAGGCGTCCTGAGTGTAGCGCATCAGGCTCCGCCCGCCCCATGACCCGATCGGCGCCGACGGTGTCGCCGCGCACCGGACCGTCGGAGGCGCCACGATTGGCCCGATGACGGACGAGACGAGCGAGACCGACGGGTCGGTCTGGCACAACCGGGACTTCGTCCGGCTGTGGAGCGCCGGCACGGTCTCGGTGTTCGGCTCGCTCGTGACCCGGACCGCCCTCCCGTTCGCGGCCATCCTCCTCCTCGGCGCGGGCCCGCTCGAGATCGCGATCCTGCGCACGCTCCAGCTCGTGCCCGGCCTGATCGTCGGGCTGTTCGCGGGCGCCTGGGTCGACCGGCTCCGGCGGCGGCCGATCATGATCGCCGCCGACCTTGGCCGGGCCGTCCTCCTCGGGTCGATCCCGGTCGCCGCGCTCGCGGGCGTCCTCGGCCTCGGCCAGCTATACCTCGTCTCGTTCCTGGCGGCGACGCTGACAACGTTCTTCGACGTCGCCGACCGGTCGTACCTCCCGACGGTCGTCGAGCCGGACGAGCTCGTCGCCGCCAACAGCGCGCTCACGGCCAGCGCGTCGGTCGCCGAGTTCTCGGCGTTCGGGATCAGCGGGTTCCTCATCCAGCTCTTCAGCGCGCCGCTGGCGATCGCCGTCGACGCGATCTCATTCCTCGTGTCCGCCGTCTTCCTCGGCTCGATCCGCCGGCCCGAGCCGGCCCGCCGGCCGGCGACCGAACGCGAGCCGGTGGTCCGCGAGATCCGCGAGGGGCTGCGGCTCGTCGGGGGTTCGCCGATCCTGCGCGCGATCGCGGCCGCGGGCGCCTCGTCGCACGTCATGTGGGGGATCTTCGGGACGACGTACCTGCTGTTCGCGAGCCAGGTCGTCGGCCTCGGCCCGGCCGCGATCGGGATCATCGCCGGGCTGGGTGGCGCGGGGGCGTTCGTCGGCGCCGTCTTCGCCGGGCGGGTGGACCGGCGACTCGGGGTCGGGCGGACCATGCTCGTCGGGATGCTCGGGTTCACGATCGGATCCGCCTTCATCCCGCTCGCGCCGGCCGACGCGCTCGCGCTCGGAGCGGCCTGCCTCATCGCCCAGCAGCTCGTCGGCGACGGCTTCGGCACCGTCTACGAGGTGGCCCAGATCTCGCTCAGCCAGTCGATCGTCGAGGACCGTCTCCTGGGCCGGGTCAACGGCACGATCCGCTTCTTCGAGGACCTCTTCCAGCTCGGCGGCACGATCCTCGGCGGGCTCATCGCTGAGGCCGTCGGACTCCGCGCGGCGACGGCCGTGGCGGTCCTCGGCGGCGTCGTCGCGCTCGGGTTCCTGTGGCTGTCGCCGATCCGCCGGCTGCGGACGATCCCGGCCGGACCGGCCCGTCCGCTCCTGCCCGGCGACGAGGTCCCGCTTACCGAGTAAGCCCTAGGCGAACAGCGCGGCGACGAAGGCGTCCGGGTCGAACAGGAGAAGGTCGCCGACCTTCTCCCCCACCCCGATGAAGCGGACGGGGACGTGGAGGGCGCCCTCGATCGCGAAGACGATCCCGCCCTTCGAGGTCGAGTCGAGCTTGGTCAGGACGATCCCGGTCAGCCCGACCGCCTCGTGGAACGCCGTGGCCTGGGCCAGCCCGTTCTGGCCGGTCGTGGCGTCGAGCACGAACAGTGTCTCGGGCCGGGCGCCGGGCAGCCGGCGGTCGACGATCCGGCGGATCTTGGCCAGCTCGTCCATCAGGTTGACCTTGGTGTGCAGCCGTCCCGCGGTGTCGGCGATGACGACGTCGACGTGCCGGGCGATCGCCGCGTCGAGCGCATCGAACACGACCGCACCCGGGTCGGCCCCGGGCGCATGGCTGACGATCTGGGCGCCCGAACGGGTGGCCCACGTCCCGAGCTGCTCGATCGCGGCGGCTCGGAAGGTGTCGGCGGCTGCGAGCAGCACGCTCCGCCCCTCATGGCGGTAGCGGCTCGCGAGCTTGCCGATCGTCGTCGTCTTGCCGGTCCCGTTGACCCCAACGACCAGGATCACCGCGGGCAGGCCGGGTCCGGCGGGCTGGGGCTGCCATTCGCCGGGCTCGCGCGGGACGAGGAGTGCGGCGAGCTCGGCGCGAACCGCCGCCTCGGCGCCCGCCGGATCGCGCCGCGCGCGAGCCTTCTCCACGACGTCGAGGGCGAGGCTCGCCCCCACGTCGCCGGCGATGAGCGTCTCCTCGACGTCGTCCCAGGACGGGCCGCCCGGCCCGCCGCCGAGCGCGCCCCGGAGCCGGCCGATGAACCCGGTCCGGCTCTTCTCGAGGCCGGCGGCCAGGTCGCCCGGCGTCTCGTCGTCAGGGGAGCGCCAGCCTGCGATCGCGCCCGGGGCGGCGGGGACGTCCTGCGCCGGGACGTCGTCGACCTCCGTCGATCCGGGATCAACCGGTGCGCCGTCCTCGTCCCGCGGGCTCCTCCGCCAGAACACGCCGGCCTAGCTCCCGACCGCGTCGAGCGCCGTGGCGCCGTTGCCGGCGGCGGTTGCGGCGATCGCCGTCGCCTCGTCGAGCCGGAGGCTGATCACCCGGCTGACCGAGTCGTCGCCGACCGTCACGCCGTAGAGCGCGTCGGCGGCCTCGATCGTGCCGCGGTTGTGGGTGATCACGATGAACTGGGTCCGGTCGGCGAGCCCGCGGAGGGCCTCCGAGAAGCGCCCGACGTTGGCCTCGTCGAGCGCCGCGTCCACCTCGTCGAGGACGCAGAACGGGACCGGCCGGACCTCGAGCATCGCGAACAGCAGGGCGACCGCGGTGAGCGCCCGCTCGCCGCCCGACAGCATGGCCAGCGACTGGGCCTTCTTGCCCGGCGGCCGGGCGACGATCTCGACCCCGGTCGCGGCGAGGTCGGTCGGGTCGGTCAGGTCGAGCCGGGCGAAACCCCCGCCGAACAGCTGCTTGAATCGCTCGTCGAAGGCCGTCTCGAGAGCCCGGAAGGTCGTCCGGAACTGGTCCGCGATCATCGTCGCGAGGTCGTCGATGAGGGTCCGCGTCCGGACGATCGCGTCGCGCAGGTCGGCACCCTGCGCCTCGAGCGACTCGAGCCGCGCCCTCAGCTCGGCGTATTCCTGCACGGCGAATGGGTTGGCCGCGCCGAGCTCGTGGAACCGTCGCCGGAGCGTGGCGAGGCGACCGGGTGTCGGCGGCTCGGTGGCCGGAGCTGCAGCCTCCCAGGCGGGCAGGACGAACGGCAGGATCGCCTCCAGCTCGGCTGTCTCGGCGTCGCTCGTGCCATCGCCGAACCCCGCGGCCGCGTCAGTCGATCCCGGGGCCTCGGCGCCCGACGCCTCCACCGGAGCGGTCTCGTCCACCGGACGAGTCTCGGAAACCGGGACCCCGACGGCCGCCGACCGGAGCGCCCGCACCCCTACCGAGCCGATCCCGGCCAGCTCGACGAGGACCTGCTCCCGGATCGCGTCGAGACCCAGCCGGCGCCTCGAGGTCGGCGACCTCGGCCGCCCGGACCCGGTCCTCGGCGGCGCGGAGGCGCTCGCGCGCGCCGGATGCGAGCGCTTCCGCGGCGAGCAGGCGTTCGCGATCGACGGCGTCCGCCGACCGGAGCTCGTCCAGGACGCCCCGAGCGGCCGCCTCGCGGGCTGCTGCGGCCGCGACGTCGACCGCGAGCCGTTCGCGCTCGGCGAGCAGCCCGGCCTCGCGCTCGGCGAGGGCCCGCGCGTCGGCCACGGCCCGGGCGATCCGCTCCTCGTCATAGGTGGCCGCGGCCAGGCCCCGGGCCACGACCGCCTCCGCCTCGCGCCGGGCCGTCTCGCCGGTCGCCCGCTCCGCGGCAAGCCGGTCGCGCCGCGCCCGCAGGTCGGTCGCCCGGGTCTCCCAGGTGGCGAGGGCCGTGGGCTCACCGGTCCCGCCGGCGGGGGCGCCCGAGGACCCGACGGATCCGCGGCCGGAACGCCCGGCGGCGTCGGCCTCGAGCCCGGCCACGACCGCGCGGGCGCGGTCCGCTTCGAGGACCGCGCGCTCGGCCTGCGCCGCGGCCCAGCCGGCTTCGCGGGCGGCGGCCTCGGCGGCTCGTCCATCGACCCGCTCTGCGTCGTCGGCGGCTCTCCGGGCGGCCGACGCGCCGGCTTCCTCGGCCCGGGCGGCCTCGAGCGCGGCCCGGGTCGTCGATGCCGCGTCGCGGGCGGACGAGGCCGCGCCCTCCAGCTCGACGGCGTCCGTCTCGAGCCGAGCGAGCTCCGTGGCGAGCCGCTCCAGCTCGGCGGCCCGGTCGAGCGCCCCCGACGGCCGGCCGAGGGCGATCGCCACCGGACCGGCCACCGCCGTACCGTCGCGGCTCACGATGGCCCAGCCCGGCGGGAGGCCCGGCTGGAGGTCGATCAGCGCGGCAAGGTCGGGCACCCAGGCCACCCGCTCCAGGATCCGTCGCGCCGCCCCGACGGGATCGCGCCGGACGGCGTCGGCGAGCACGCCACCCCCGAGTCCGGCCAGCCGGTCGACGAACGAGCCGTCCGGGCGCGGCGGCGACATCGGCGGTGCGTCGATCACGACGAGCCCGCGCTCGCCGGCCAGCCCCGGGACCGCCTCGCGACCGACCAGGTAGGCCCGGGCAGTCTCGCCGAGCGCGGCCTCGACGGCGGCCCGGAACGCCGGCTCCACCTGGAGGTCCTCGTCCAGCCGACGGCCGCCCGCCCGCCGTGCGGCCCGGGCGATGCCGCGCGCCTCCTCCTCGGCGACCCTTGCCCGCGCCGCCTCGACGCTCCCGCGCAGCGCGGCGACACGAGCCGCGGCGGCGGTTGCGGCCTCGTCGGCCGCTCGGCTCGTCCCGTCGGCCTCGTCGGCCGCCGCTCGGGCGGCCTCACGGGCCGCGATCGCCCCTTCCTCGAGCTCCCGTGCCTTCGAGGCGGCCTGCAGCGCATCATCATGTCGAGCCTCGAGCCCGGCGCGATCGGCGGCCGTCCGCTCCGCCCGGGCCCGCTCCTCGGTCGCTCGACGCTCCGTCTCGCCGAGCCGGCGGCGGGCAGCCTCGAGCTCGGCCACCCTGGCTGCCTCGGCTCGGCGGAGCGTGGCCAGCTCGTCTCCCCGGGCCTGGCGCGCCGCGCGCAGCGCACCGATCTCCTCCAGCGCCTCGGCCAGGGCACGCTCAGCCTCGGCGAGCGTCGCGTCGAGCTCGGCGTCGCGCTCGGGAACGGGCAGTGCCGCCTCGCGCCTCCGGATCGCCAGGTCTGCCTCGGCGGTCTGGCGCTCGACGCCCAGGCGCTCGCGCTCACGGACGATCCCGGCCAGGTCGCCGGCCAGGCGGGCCTCGCGGAGCTGGAGCTCGGCGAGGGCCGTCCGGGCCGTCTCGTGGGCCTCGCGCCGGTCACGCTCCAGCCTCGCCCGGTCTCCGAGCGCGGTCGACAGCGCGGCCGCCGAGCCCTCCGCCTCGGTCAGCTCGGCCATGGCCAGGTCCGCGTCGGCCCGCGCCCGGTCCAGTCTCCGGACGGCGGCCGTCCGCCGCCCCGACGCCTCGTGCCAGCGCCCGTGCGCGGCGACCACCAGCGCGGCGGCGAGCTCGTCGCCGGCCGACGCCCGGGTGACCTGCTGCTCGGCCTGGGCGGCGAGCCGGCGGGCCTGCGGCCGGAGCTCGGCGAGGATGTCGTCGACCCGGGCGAGGTTGAGCTCGGCCTCGGCGAGCTGCTCCTCCGCCTTGCGCCGCCGGCGCTCGTGGCGACGCACGCCGGCGACCTCCTCGAACAGCGGCCGGCGCTCCTCGGGCCGGAGCGCGAGAGCCTGGTCGACCATCCCCTGGCCGATGAACAGGAAGGCGTTGTCCGCGAGGTGGGCCGAATCGAGCAGGTCGACGAGGTCGCGCAGCCGGACCCGCTGCTTGTTGAGCAGGTAGTCGTTCTCGCCCGAGCGGTACAGCCGACGGCCGAGCTCGAGGACGCTGTACTCGACCGGTAGCAGACCGTCGCCGTTGTCGAGGACGAGGGTCACGTCGGCCATCCCGACCGCGGCGCGCCGGTCGGACCCGGCGAAGATCACGTCCTCGCTCTTCCGGCTGCGGAGCGCGCGACCCTGCTCGCCGAGCGTCCAGCGGAGCGCGTCGGCCAGGTTGCTCTTGCCCGAGCCGTTCGGCCCGACGATCGCGCTGATCCCCGGTCCGAACTCGACGACCGTCCGCTCGGCGAACGACTTGAAGCCGTGGAGCCGCAGGGCGAGGAGCCGCGCCGGCGCCGTCACGTCGGGGTCGTCTCGCGGAGGCCCGGCAGGGCGGCCTCGGCAGCGGCGATCTCGGCCGACTTCTGCGACCGGCCCTCGCCGACCCCGAGGACCCGCCCACCGACCGAGACCTCGACCCGGAAGACCTTCTCGTGGTCGGGCCCGCTCGCCTCGACGAGCCGGTAGTGGGGTCGCTCGCCGTTCGTCCGCTGGGTGTGCTCCTGGAGACGGCTCTTCGCGCTCTTGAGGCTCGACAGCGGCGCGTCGCTCGTCAGCTCGGGCTGCGCCTGCTCGAGGACCCAGTCGCGGGCGACCTCATAGCCGAGGTCGAGGTAGATCGCGCCGACGAGGGCCTCGAAGCCCGACGCCAGGAGCGACACCCGGGTGCGACCGTCGCGGCGCGATTCGCCCTCGCCCAGCCGGAGGGCCGGGCCGAGGTCGATCCGGCGGGCGATCCGGGCAAGGCCCTGGCCGCTGACGATCGCCGCGCGGCGAGCCGACAGGATGCCCTCGTCCTCGGTCGGGCGGAGAAGGAACAGCGCCTCGCCGATCACGAGCGTGACCACGGCGTCACCGAGGAACTCGAGGCGCTCGTTGTGAGCGCTGACGGTGTCGCGGTGCTCGTGGAGGTAGCTGCTATGGGTGAGCGCCTGCTCGAGCAGGTCCAGATCGCGGATCGGGAGCCCGAGCTGAGCCGCGAATGCCTCGGCCGAACGCATCGGGCGCTGGAGCGAGTCCTCGCTAGGAGGAATGCTCGTCGATGTACTCGACGGCGTCGCCGACGGTCCGGATCTTCTCGGCGTCCTCGTCGCTGATCTCGGTCCCGAACTCCTCTTCGAGACTCATGATCAGCTCGACCAGATCGAGGGAGTCCGCGTTGAGGTCGTCGACGAACGACGCCTCGGGCTTGACGTCGTCTTCCTCGACGCCCAGCTGCTCGACCACGATCTTCTTGAGGCGCTCGTAGGTGGTGGCCACTGACTCCCTCCTCGGAGCTCGATCGCCCGGTCAGGCGCCGGGTCGCTCGCTTGCGATCCTGCCCAGCACGCCATTGACGAGGCGTCGCGCCGGGTCACCACTGTAGGTGCGTGCGAGGTCGACCCACTCGGCGATCGCCACTCGGGCCGGCGTCGTGGCGGAGTGTAGCACCTCACCGATGCCGCAACGCAGGAGCGCCCGGTCCATCCGGGCGAGCTGGACGACCGGGTACTGCGGTGCCACGCGCTCGATCAGGGCGTCGATCTCGGCCCGTCGCTCGACGACGATCGCGACCAGCCGGCGGGCCAGCTCCGCGGTCGCCGGGTCGGCGTCCGTCTCGGCGAGATGGCGCTCCAGGACGGCGCCCGCGGTCCGCTGGCCGAATTCCGCCTCGAACACGGCGGCGAGAGCGAGCCGCCGACCGGCATGGGCGCTCCGGGCGAGATCGGATCGGCCGCGCCGCGCGGGGCCGGCCACGATCAGGCGCCGACGCCGTCGACGATGACCACGATGTCGCCCACCTCGAGGTCGACGAGCCGCTCGATCGCCGCCGGCGACGGCGGCGCGGACCTGGCGGGTCAGCGGGACGAGCTCGTGGCCGGGCCGGGCGACGATCGACAGGCGGGCCGAGACGCGCCGGCCGTCGATCCGGCAGACGACCGATCGGCCGCCGAAGAGGCCCAGCCAGCGCCGGCGGGCTCGCTCCACCCGGACGACGCCGGGGACCTCCATGGCGGCCAGGCGGATGAGCTCGTCGACGACGGTCCGGGCGACGCTCAGGTCGGTCGGCTCGCTCATCGCTCGGTCTCGACGCTCGCGTCGACCTCGGCGAGCCGCGTCGTGCCGCGGACGCGGCCGGTCACCTCGTCGATCGGGGCGCCGGCGCGGCGGCAGCCGCGGCGGCGTCGGCCAGCCGGCTCGGCTCGCCCTGGAACGTCTCGGCGATGAGGTCCGGGATCCGCGCCCGGGCGCGGCCGCCGCGACGCCGACCGCGAACCCGATCATCCGCCGCCTGGCCCGTCCGTGGGTGATGATCACCGTGCCCCGGACCCCGAGCAGTGGCGAGCCTCCAAACCGCTCGTAGTCGAAGATCGCCCGGATCCGATCGACGCCGGGCTTCATCAGGGCGTACGCGAGCGGACCGCGCGGCGGTCGCCGGAACTCGGCCGCGACCAGGTCGAAGATGAACGACGAGAGCCCCTCGAAGAACTTGATGACCACGTTCCCGACGACGGCATCGCAGACCACCACGTCGGCCATGTGCTTGACGAGGTCCTTGCCCTCGACGTTGCCGACGAAGTCGAGGTCGGAGCGCTCGAGCAGCTCGGTCGCCTCGACGATCCGGGCGTCGCCCTTGCCGCGCTCCTCGCCGATCGACAGGAGCGCGACCCGCGGCCGGGCGACGCCGAGGACCGTCTGGGCGAACAGGGCGCCCATCTCGGCGTACTGGTAGAGGTTCTCGCCGGTCGAGTCGGGGTTGGCCCCGATGTCGAGCAGGACGAACGGCCCCGTCGCGGTGATCATCTGGACGGCCAGCGCCGGTCGATCGACGCCCGGCAGGCGTCCGAGCCGGAGGATCGCGGCGGCGTACCCGGCGCCGGTGTGACCGGCGGTCACGATCGCGTCGGCCTCGCCGCGCCGGACGAGGTCGGTCGCGACGAGGATCGAGGCGTCCTTCTTCTCGCGCAGGGCGAGGGCCGGGTGCTCGTCCATGTCGACGACCTGCGAGGCGTGGACGACCGAGGCGTTGGGCCGCGGCAGGGCGGACCCGGCGATCGCGGCGATGCGCTCCGAATCGCCGACCAGGATCACGTCGTCGCCGGGATGCTCGGCGGCGTAGGCGAGTGCGCCGTGGACGACCTCGTCGGGTGCATGGTCGCCGCCCATCGCGTCGACCGCGACGCGGATCCGGCGGTCCTCCGAGGTGGCCCGGACGGCGCTCAGGTCCACCGCGTCAGGAGGCCGATTCGCCCGTCTTCGTCTTGGGCTCGAACACCTGCCGCCCGCCGTAGTGGCCACAGTTGGGGCAGGCGTGGTGGGGACGCTTCAGCTCGTGGCAGTGAGGACACTCCTCGAGCTTCGGCAGCTCGAGCGCGAGGTGGCTGCGGCGCTCGCCCTGGCGCGCGTGCGACACCCGCCGCTTGGGGACTCCCATGGTTCGTCGTGGCTCCTTTCGGATCCGGCGCCGCTCCGAGCGGCGTGGAGGTGGTCGTCTCGGAGGCCGCTCGATCGGGTCACCGACGGACCACGGGCGGACGAGGGGCCGACCGGAGAGTTTACGCGGTCTCGTCGCCTCCGTCGACACGGAACGCTCGAAGAGCCTCGAGGCGCGGGTCGATGGGCTCGTCCTCGTGGACGTGCGGGCCGCTCGCCAGCTCCTCGCCGCAGACCGGGCAGAGACCCGGGCAGTCCGGGCGGCACAGCGTGGCGATCGGTGCCGCCAGCTGGACCGCCTCACGGACGAACGGCTCGAGCTCGATCTCGTGGTGGTCGGTCAGACGGGCCACGTCCGGCTCATCCGCGTGATCGATCCGGGTCCCGGTCTGGAGGTCGACGCTCTGGAGCGCCTCCTCCTCGAACTCGGGCTCGACGGTCGTCTCGATGGGGCTGAGACAGCGGCTGCACGTCTCGGCGAGGGTGGCCCGGACGTCGCCGTCGACGAGCAGGCCGCGATTCGTCCGGGTGAGCCGGATCCTGGCCCGGGCCGGTCGGGCGAGCGCCAGGTCCTCGCCGAGGTCGAGCTCGACCTCCTCGAACACGAGGTCGCGGACCGAGCCGTGGGGCTCGCCGAGCAGAGCTGCGACGTTGACCGTCAGCGCATCCCGGACGTCGGCCCGGGTCACGACCGTCCGGAGCGGGTGGCGCGCGCCTCCTCCTGCTCGGCTTCGCCGTCCCACTCGTCGTCGTCGTGGTCGTCCTCCTCGTCCACGACGGGGCCCTCGGCCGGCGGCCTCGCGAGCTGGCGCCGCTCGTCGAGCAGGGTGATCCCCTTCTTGATGCTCTGGAGGGTCCGGACGACCTCGCCCTCGAGCCCGATCAGGACCGCCGCCGCGTACTCGTCGGCGCCCCGCCGGACCTCGGCCGCCTCGTCCTGGGCCTCGCCGATGATCCGGGCGCTCGCGTCCTCGGCGGCGGCCGTCAGGCCGCGCTCCTCGATGAGGAAGGCCGCCTGCTCCTGGGCCTTGCCGAGGACCCGCTCGGCCTCTTCCTGGGCCTTCTCGAGGATCCGCTCGCCCTCGGAGTTGATCCGCTTGGCCGCCCGGATCTCCTCGGGGATCGCCGCGCGGAGCTCGTCGATCAGGTCGAACGCCGCGTCCTTGTCGATGACGACGTTGTTCGTCATCGGCAGCTTCTTGCCGTTGGCGATCAGGGTCTGGAGGCGGGTGACGAGGAAGATGATGTCGATCGGACCGGCCCTCCTCGGCTGGCGACCGGCGCCGAGGGGCGCCCGGTCGAGGCGATTATGGCACCCGCCACGCGGCCGCGGCCGGGATCACCCGCGAGCGACCGCGCCGGCCAGCGCGGCGACGACCGGCGGCGGGACCATCGCGCTCACGTCGCCCCCGAACTGGGCGATCTCCTTGACCAGGCTCGAGCTCACGTAGCCCTGCTCGAGCGAGGTCATGAAGAAGACCGTGTCGACGTCCGGGGCCAGGATCCGGTTGTTGTGGGCGAGCTGCATCTCGGTCTCGAAGTCGGACACCGCGCGCAGCCCGCGGACGAGGAAGCCGGCCCCGGCCCGCCGGCAGAACTCCACGGTGAGCCCGTCGAACGTCCGCACGTCGACCCGTTCGGCGAGGTCCCGCCCGGAGATCGCGAGCGAGGCCCGGATGAGCTCGACCCGCCGGTCGGTCGCGAGGAGTGGTGACTTGCGCGGGTTCTCGAGGACGGCGACCACGACCCGGTCGAAGACGGCCACCGCCCGACGCAGCACGTCGAGGTGACCGTTGGTGATCGGATCGAACGATCCCGGGTAGACCGCCAGGCTCATCGGCCCTCCCGCCGGTAGAACGTCAGGCCGGTCTCGCCAAAGCGCCGGTCCCGTTCCGATGCTAGCAGGCCCACCGTCGTCGGCGGACGGTCGCGCCAGAAGTGCTTGGCGACGACCCGCGCCCCAGGAGCGAGCACGCGTGCCGAGTCGTCCGAGCCGAGGATCCCGAGGAGCCGGGCCAGGAGGTCGCGCTCCGCGTAGGGCGGGTCGACGAAGACGAGGTCGAACGGACCGTCGGGGGCCTCGCCCGCGCCGCCTCCGGCGAGGTCACCGAGCCACGTGACGGCGTCGGCCCGGACGATCCGGGCGTTCGGGCCGGCCAGGCCGGTCAGCCCGAGGTTCTCGGCGATCGTCGTCGCGGCTCGCCGGTCCCGCTCGACGAAGGTCGCCCGCGCCGCGCCGCGCGACAGGGCCTCGATCCCGGCCGCCCCGCTCCCGGCGCACAGGTCCAGGAACGCCGACCCGCGCAGATCCGGCTCGAGGATCGCGAAAAGGGTCTGCTTCACCCGGTCGGCGAGCGGCCGGGTCCCCTCCCCCGGCGCGACGAGCCGGCGCCCTCGGGCCGTCCCGGCGATGACCCGGCCCGCGTCAGCCACGGTCGAGCCCGCGCCACCGCGGCAGTCCGACCCTGCTGTGTCCGCTCACGCCGCGCTCTCCGGCTCGCCGGCGGCGATCCCCTCGAGCCAGCCGGCGCCGAGCTCACGGCGGAGGGGCTCGAGAGTCGAGCCGCTGAGCTCACCGCCCTCGTCGAGGAGTGCCTCGGCCTGGCGTCGGGCGTCCACGGCGAGCGCCCGGTGGTCGGTGCGCTGGAGGGAGGCGACCCGGAGTCGGGGCAGGCCGCTCTGGGCGAGGCCGAGGACGTCCCCTTCGCGGCGGAGCTCGAAGTCCGTCTCCGCCAGCTCGAACCCGTCGAGCGTCCGGGCGACCGCCACCAGCCGCGCCTGCTCGGTCGTCTCCGGCGACCGCCGTCCGGCCACGAGGTCGTCCCAGGCCGCCGTGCTCGGTGCGGCTTCGGAGACCAGGGCGCAGTACGAGGCGACGCCCCCACGGCCGACCCGGCCGCGGAGCTGGTGGAGCTGGGCCAGCCCGAACCGGTCGGCGCCCTCGACGACCATGATCGTGGCCTCCGGGACGTCGACCCCGACCTCGACGACGGTCGTCCCGACGAGGACATCGAGACCGTCGGGCCCGCCGTCGCGGAACCGGGTCATCTCGGCGTCCCGCTCGGTCGCCTTCATCTTGCCGTGGACCAGCCCCACCCGGAGCGGGGCGAGGAGCTCGCGCAGGCGCTCGAACTCGGCCTTGGCCGCGACCGTTCCCTCGTCATCCGACTCCTCGATCGCCGGGACGACGACGAACGTCCGGTGCCCCTCCGCCGCCTGGCCGCGGACGAACTCCCACAGCCGATCGAGATCGGCCGGGTGCCGGATAAGCGTGCGGATCGGGATCCGGCCCTCGGGCGGGGTCCGCAGGTCGGTCACGTCGAGGTCGGCGTACAGGACCTGGCCGAGCGTCCGCGGGATCGGCGTGGCGGTCATCAGGAGGACGTGCGGGGCCGTCCCGCCGGCCTTCGCCTCGAGCTGCCCGCGCTGCTCGACGCCGAAGCGGTGCTGCTCGTCGATCACCGCCAGTCCCAGGTCGGCGAAACGGACCCGGTCCTGGAGCAGGGCGTGGGTCCCGACAACGACCCCGGCTCGCCCGTCCGCGATCGCCTCGAGGGCGTTGCGCGTCCCGGCCGCGCTCAACGACCCGGTCAGCAGGGTCACCGGGATCCCGAGCGGGTCGAGCAGGTCGCCGAGGGTCGCCCCGTGCTGGCGAGCCAGGAGATCGGTCGGGGCGAGCAGGGCGCCCTGCCGTCCGGCACCGGCGACGAGGGCCAGGGCATAGGCGGCCACCGCGGTCTTACCGGACCCGACGTCGCCCTGGAGCAGCCGGAGCATGGGCTCGTGCCGGGCGAGGTCGGCCCGCACGGCTGCCGTCGCGACGAGCTGGTCGCGGGTCAGCCCGACCTCGCGGCCGAGCTTCCGCGAGAGGACGCCGACGAGCGCGTCGCGGACCTCAACGTCGCGCACGTCGTCGACTTCGAGCGGCAGCGCCCGCGAGCGCACCCGCTGGCGGCGTCGCCCGACCATCCCGAGCTGGAGCGCCAGGAGCTCGTCGAACGCCAGCCGGCGGAGGGCCGCGTCGAGCGCCTCCGGATCGTCCGGGTAGTGGGCGCCCTCGATCGCCCGGCCGATGCCGACGAGCCCCTCCGAGCGGAGCAGGTCGGCGGGCAGGTACTCGGGGTAGGCCAGCCCGGCCCGGTCGATCGCCTCGCGCATCGCCAGCCGCAGGCGGGGCGCCGCGATCCCGGCCGTCAGCCGGTAGATCGGGACGATCCGCCCGGCGTGGAGGAGGTCGCCCTCGGCATCCTCACGCTGGAACTCCGGGTCGTCGAAGATGACCGAGAACCCGCGCTTCTTGAGGCGGCCGCTGACCACGAGCCGGTCGCCCTCGCGGATCCGCCGCTCGATGTAGCGCCGGCCGAACCAGACCGCCTCGGCCTCGCCCGTCTCGTCGCGGACGATCGCGATCGTCCGCTGGACCCGCCGCCGGTACGTCTTCTCGACCCGGATCGAGCGGACGACGACGCGCGCGCTGACCTGCTCGCCGTCGGGCCGGCCCATCAGCTGGGCGATCGTCTCCATCCGACGCCGGTCGTCGTAGCGCCGCGGCAGGTGGAAGAGCAGGTCCCGGACGGTCGCGATCCCCAGGCGGGGGCCGACCCGCCGGATCGCCGCGGCGCCGCTCAGGCCGCTCGCTCCGATCGGCGTCGCGAGCAGGGCGAGCGGGTCGCTCGGCGGGGCGGGCGAGCGGGTCGCCGTCGGCACCCTACTCCGCCGAGATCAGGTACCGGTAATGGGGCTGCCCGCCGTGGCGGACCTCGACCTCGAGGCCCGATCGCGCATCGGCGATCCGCCCGGCGAGCGCCTCGGCGTCGGCCAGCTCGGCGTCGTCGCCGTAGAACAGGGTCACGAGCTCGGTCCCGGCGGGGAACGCCTCGACGGCCGCCAGCACCGCCCGCTCGAGGTCGTTGTGGGCCGCGACGAGGCCGTCGTCGGGGTCGAGGACGATCGTCTGGCCCTTGCGGACCTTGCGCCGGCCGATCTTCGCGTCGCGGACCGCCGTCGTCACCTGGAGCGTGGCCAGCCCGCGACCCTGCTCGGTCATGTCGGCGACGTTCCCGGCACCGCTCACGGTCGGGTCGAGGGCGAGCAGCGCGGCGAAGCCCTCGGCGGCGTTCCGGGTCGGCACGACGTGGACCGGCCGGCTCGCCATCTCGGCGACCTGGCGGGCGGCCAGGATGACATTCGGGTTGTTGGGCAGGAGCAGGATCTCGTCGGCGTCAACCGCGTCGATCGCGGCGAGCAGCTCGCCGGTGCTCGGGTTCGCCGCCTGGCCCCCGCGGACGACCGCCGCCACCCCGAAGTCCTGGAAGATCGAGGCGAGGCCGTCCCCCGCGGCGACGGCGACGACCGCGAGGGGGATTCGCGGACCGACCGCGGTCAGGGTCGGGCCCGTGCCGTTCGTGGCGGCCGTGTCGGGTCGGCTCGACGCCCCAGAGTCGGCCGGCGCCGGTCGGCCGGTTCGCCCGGGCCGCCCGCTCGTCGTCCGGGCAGGTGAGCCCGCCGTTGCCCCGCCCGGAGGCGTCGACCCGGTGAACTCGGACGCCCGGGTCTCGCGGACGTCGCGCGCCTGATGATCGAGGTTCTCCACGCTGATCCGGCTCAGGGCGCCGAGCCCGAGGCCGAACGCGATGACGGTGTCGGGCCGCTCGCTGTGGACGTGAACCTTGGCCGCGCGGTTGTCCCCGGCGACGACGACCGACTCGCCGATCGTCTCGAGGTGGGTCCGGATCGCGTCGATGTCCAGGTCCTGGCCGTGGGGCGGCTGGAGCAGGAACATCGTCTCGTAGCCGAAGCCCTCGTCCGCGTGCGCCACGAGGGCCGACGGTCGCCCCGCCGCCCCGACCCGCCCCGATACTCCTACTGCCACGGCCTCGCCGACGACGAACTGGAGGGCACCCTGGAAGAGCCGGTAGAGGCCCTGGCCCCCGGCGTCAACGACCCCGGCCTCGCGCAGGATCGGGAGCAGGCTCGGGGTCCGGGCGACGGACACCTCGGCCGCCTCCACGGTCGCCGCCAGCACGGTCTCGATCGAATCGTCGTGCTCGGCTGCGACCTTCGCCGCGAGGCCGGCCTCGCGGATGACCGTCAGGATCGTGCCTTCGACCGGCTTCTTCACGGCCGCATAGGCCGTCTCCGTCCCGAGCGCCAGCGCGTGGGCCAGGTCGAGCCCGTTGAAGCGACGCTTCCGGGCGAGACCCCTGGCCATCCCGTTGAAGATCTGGCTGGTGATCACGCCGGAGTTCCCGCGGGCGCCCATGAGCGCCCCGAAGCTGATCGCGGCCGCGACCCGGTCGGCCGGCTGGCCGGCCGCGCCCTCGGCCTCGTCGAGCGCGACCCGGACCGTCGCGACCATGTTCGACCCGGTGTCGCCGTCCGGCACCGGGAACACGTTCAGGGCATTGACCTCGTCGACGTGCGCCTCGAGGTTGGCGACGGCAGCCCGGAAGGCGGCCAGCAGCCCGGCGCCGTCGCAGCTCCGGCGGGTCATGCGGCGGGTGGGTCGCCGGGGCCGTCCGCCCCCGGGTCGGACGAGTCTGGGACATGGGTCGGCTCGAAGCGGAGCGTCCCGACGTGGATCGCGAGGTGGTCGGGCTCACGGTCGATCGACCGCCGGAGGGCGTAGCGGACCGCGGAGTCGACCTGCCGGGCCACCTCTGCGACCGGCAGCCCGAACGCCACGGCCAGCCGGAGGTCGACCGTGAACGCCGGCTCGGTGCGGATCCGGACGCCCGACCCGCCGAGTCCGACGAGCCGACGGATCCGGCCGAGGCCGCCGTCGTCGAACCCGAGCACGCCGTAGCTGCCGAGGACGGCGGCCCGGACGATCTCGTCGATCGCCCGGCGGCTGATGAGCGAGCGGCCCGTCACCGAGGGCTCGGGCATGCGCTGGCTGGCCTCCGCTGCGGGCCGCCTCGAGCGAGGCTCGGCGGCCGTCCGGGATCCCGGGGTCGATGTGCTATCGTACCGCCTTGCCCGAGCCCCTCGCGGCTCGTGCCCAGCCCGAACCCACCGTTCCGAGGACCCCATGGCCCGCGCCTGTGCCGTCTGCGGCAAGATCTCGATGGGCGGCTTCAACCCGCAGTCGTCGGGAATGAACCGCGTCCGCGCCCACCGCCGCTACCAGCCGAACCTGCAGCAGCTCTCGCTCCCGACCGCCACCGGCGGGACGAAGAAGCAGCTCGTCTGCACGCGCTGCCGGCGCACGATCGCCAAGGCCAGCCGCTAAAGGAGAGGCGACCTCCCGTTCGGTTGAATCCGACGATCGATCGGCCAGGCCTCAAGTCATCTGCCGTCCGGATCGGCACCGGGGCCGTCGACGTTGACGTTCTGCGGGCCGGTCCCAACGCGGACGACGAAGAACTCCGCCGGATCGTCGGGGGCGGTGATCTCGCGATGGACCATCCGGGCGGGAGTGAAGATGAAGTCCCCGGCCACCGCCGTCACCTGCTCGCGCCCGGTGGGACCGTATTCGATCGTGACCCTGCCGCGGAGCACGTAGATGTAGGAGTCGCGCGCTCCATGGTGGTGCCAGCCGCCCGCGAGTCCGGCGTCGGTCCGCACCCAGCCGACCCAGCGATCCTCATGGTCGAAGAGCTGTCGGCGGTCCATTCCGGGCGTGGGTGGCCCGGGTGGTGGGGTCCCCTCATCTGGCCGGACCACGATCGGTCGAGCTTGCTCCATTGGTGCTCTCCTCGCAGGTTGGCCTGGGCACCCTGCCCGACGCTCTGCCAGACGTCAAGACCGCGGACCTGTGCTGGTCCGGAACGCTACACCGTCAGCCCGACCGCTCTCGGGTTTCATACACGGGCCCTTAGACGCCGTATCGACCGCACCGAACGACCTGCTCGCTCTCCGAACCGGATCAGGACCAGTACCGGTGGGTCACGGAGGCGAACGGAGGTGCCGTGGATAGGTCGGTGGCGCCAGGAGCTCAGCGTTCGTCGGTGTCGAGCCAGACCGTGAACGGGCCCTCGTTGACGAGCTCGACCGCCATCTCTGCCCCGAACCGGCCGCGGGCCACCCGCACGCCTAGCGGCCTCCAACGCCGCCGCGAACCGCTCGTAGAGCGGGATCGCCAGGTCCGGCGCGGCCGCGCCCGTGAAGCCCGGTCGCCGGCCTCGGCTCGTGTCGGCGAAGAGGGTGAATTGGCTCACGACGAGGGCCTCGGCGCCGACATCGAGCAAGGACCGGTTCGTACGGCCCTCCTCGTCGGCGAAGATCCGCAGCTCGGCGACCTTGCGCGCCAGCCCGTCGGCGATCGCCTCGTCGTCGTCAGGGCCGACGCCCAGGAGCACGACCAGCCCGGCTCCGACCGCGCCGACGATCTCGCCGTCGACCCGGACCTCGGCCCGCGACACCCGCTGGAGGACCGCGCGCACGCCGGGCCTGCCCGCTAGCGGCTGAGCAGCCCGGCGGCCGCTCGCCAGGCGCCGCCGACCATCGCCAGCCACGGGACGAGATAGAGCGCGGTGCTCCCGCCCCCGAGGGACCCGGTCGTGTTCATCCAGTACGCCGCGGCCGCCCCGAGCCCGGCCACCGCGAGCCCCTGCCCCACGACCGGCCAGCGGACGTGCCGGCCGAGTCGAGCGAGCGCCCCGGCGTCGCCGGCGTCGGCCGCCTCGACGCCGGCCTCGAGCTCGGGGTCGGCGGCGTCGTCGATCGCCCGCCGGAACCAGGCCGGGGCGTGGATCACCGCCCAGTACGCCACGCTCGCGTAGGCCAGCCCGCCGAGGATGTCGACGACGTAGTGGTCGGCCAGATAGACGATCGACAGCCAGACGCAGACCGAGTAGGCCATGAGGATCCAGGCGATCCGCCCGAAGGCCCGTCGGGCGAAGAGGAAGCCGAGGAACGGGAAGGCGGCGTGGAGCGACGGGAACGCCGCGACCTGGTTCGGGTTGATGTCGTAGATCGTGTAGCTGTAGATGTAGCGGCCCTCGAACCCGAACAGGCTCGCCAGCTGGTCGAAGCCCTGCTCCTTGAGGTACAGGATGGCGGGGCGCCCGTCGGGCCCGGGCAGGTAGCCGTGCTGGGCGGCCCACCAGGGCGGCGCGACCGGCAGGAGGACGTAGGTCGCGAAGCCGGCCATCGCGAGGAGGATGAGGGCCGCCACGTAGTCGTAGTAGACCCGCCGCCGGCGGAGCCACAGGAAGAACCCGACCGCGATCGGCAGCGGGAAGTGGAGGAAGTAGAAGACCGTCGCGACCGAGGCGAGGATGTCGGGGCCGGTCGCCGGGTGGAGGGCATCCTGGAGGACCTGGGTCGGGACGAGGCCGAGGAACAGCGCCCGCTCGATCGCCAGGACGTCGGTCACGTGGATCGCGATCCCGAGGTTGTCGGCGTAGCCGCGCATCAGCTCGTAGGCGAAGAACAACCCGATGAACGGGATCCAGTCGCGCAGGAACAGCCGGCCCCGGCCGAGCAGGACCGCCGCCAGGCCGAACGCGACGAGCAGGACGTCGGGGGTGATCGAGACGCCCCGGACGAGCATCAGCGCCGACAGCAGGACGATGTAGGCGCCGATCGCCCAGAGCAGGATCCGATCGTTCCGCCGCCCGAGCTCGGCGGTCTCGGTGACGTCGGTGGCGTCGGTGGCGTCCGTCACCTGGCGACCGTCTCGAACGTGGCCCGCCAGGCCTCGGCCTCGGCGTAGGCCGCCTCGCGCTCGACGGCGTAGCGTTCGAGGGTCAGCGTCTCGACCTGGCGCGGGACGAGCAGCTCGTAGTCGCGGACGCCGTCCGGGTTCATCCGTCCGTCGGCCCGGAGCATGATCACCGGGATCCCGCCTGCCTCGATCGTGGCCCGCAGCCGGGATCCCACCTCGAACGGGAGGCTGGCGATGCTCCGCCACTCGTCGCGCGGGATCGGCGGCTGGCCCTTGTTGAGCTGGAACGCGTAGCCCTCGTCGGCGAGGGCCCGGATCAGGCGGACCTCGCGGCCCATGTCGTGGCCCTTCTGGAACAGCGCCGAGCCGACGACGAGGACGTCGACCCCGAGACCGCCGACGTATTCGGCCGTCTCGCGGTTGATCCCGCCGTCGACGTGGACCTCGCCGCCGAGCGGGAGGTAGCTGAGGAGCTCGCGCGCCTTGACGATCTTGCGCGCCGTATCGCGCATGAACTGCTGGCCGCCGAACCCGGGCTCGACGGTCATGACCAGGACGATGTCGAGCAGCTCGCGGTACTTGGCCAGCGCCCGGACCGGCGTCCCCGGCTTGATCGCCAGGCCGGCCGCCCGGCCGGCCTCGCGGATCCGCCGCAGGGTCGGCTCGATCGGCTCGTCGATCTCGACGTGGAACGTGATCGAGTCGCAGCCCGCGGCCAGGAAGTCCTCGATGTAGCGGCCGGGCTCGCTGATCATGAGGTGGGCGTCGAACGGGAGCTCGGTCCGGGGCCTGAGCGCCTCGATCGTCTTCCAGCCGAAGGTCAGGTTCGGCACGAAGTGGCCGTCCATCACGTCGAGGTGGATCCGGTCGGCGCCTGCCGCCTCGACCCGGCGCAGCGCATAGGCGAGGTTCGACAGGTCGGCGTCGAGGATGCTCGCGGACAGCCGCGCCCGGCCGGTGCCCACCGCTCAGCTCCCGACCGCTCGGAGCGCGGCTGCGCTGTCGCGGACGATGAGCTCGCGGCGGCGGGCGACGACCCGCGGCGCCGGCTCCCCGGCCCGCTCGGCCGCGAGCTGGCCGCAGGCCGCCCCGATCTCCTGGCCCCGGTTGCGCCGGATCGTCACCGGGATCCCGGCCTTGCGCAGCCGGCCGGCGAACGCCTCGATCCGGGGCATCGGGCTCGCCTGCCACGGCGTGTGGGCGACCGGGTTCATCGGGATGAGGTTGACGTGGCACAGGTCGCCGCGCAGGAGCGTCGCCAGGGCGTCGGCGTCCTCGGGTGTGTCGTTGATCCCGTCGATGAGGGTGAGCTCGTACGAGATCCGCCGGCCGGTCACCCGGGCGTGCTCGCGGGCGGCGGCCACGACCTCGGCCACCGGCCAGCGCCGGTTGAGCGGGACGAGGACGTCGCGGAGCGGATCGCGCGCCGCGTGGAGGCTGACCGCCAGGGTGAACTGCGGCCCGAGGGCGGTGAGCCGGCGAATCCCCGGCACCACGCCGCTCGTGCTGACCGTGATGTGCCGCGCACCCAGCCCGAACCGGTGCCGGTCGGACAGGGCGGTCACAGCCTCGAGGACGCGGTCCAGGTTGAGAAGCGGCTCCCCCATCCCCATGAACACGACGTTCGTCAGGCGCCGGCCGTCGGCCGCGAGCCGCCGCGCCGCGGAGCGGACCTGGTCGACGATCTCGGCGGTCTCGAGGTCGCGGGTGAAGCCCAGCTCACCGGTCGCGCAGAACGGGCAGCCGACGGCGCAGCCGGCCTGGCTCGAGATGCAGACCGTGTGCCGCTCGCGGTGCCCGGGCCGGGCCGGGTAGTGCATGAGGACCGACTCGACGAGGGCACCGTCGGACAGGCGGTGGAGGGCCTTCTCGGTCAGGCCGCCGTCGGCCAGCTGGACCTCGGTCTCGGTCAGGGTGTCGAGTCGGAAGGCCCCGTCCAGGGCGATCCGGAGGCTCGCTGGGAGAGTCCGGATCTCGGCCGCGCTCTGGGCGCCGCCGCTGCCGCCTGCCCACAGCCCGTCCGCGACCTGGCGGAGGCGGTAGGCGGGCTCGGAGCGCTCGGCGAGCCAGGCGGCGAGACCGTCCGGTGGCACGCCCGACAGGCCGGGCCGGGGGTCGCCGGCGGGTCCACCGGTCGACCGCGGCGGGATCGCCGGAGCGTCCAGGGTTGGGGCGTCGGTCACGCGGCGCATTGTCGCACGGCAACCCGCGCTGACCGCAGTTCCCGGACGTCCCGGGCGCCGACCCGTCAGCCCTCCGCCGGCCGCGCGAGCACCCGTCCCCGGCCCCGGAGGAACTCGGCACCGCCCATCCGCCGGCCGTCCGCGGGCTGGACCTCGTCGAGCGCGAGCCGGCCTTCGCTCGTGACGAGGACGGGGAGCCCGTCGACGACGACGATCCGCCCCGGCTCGTCCGCGGGCGGCGAGGGACGGACGGACGCGCGCCAGACGGCCAGCCGGCCGGCGGCCGTGTCGAGGTGGCTCCCGGGCCACGGCTGGTACGCCCGGACCTGGCGCTCGAGCTCGGTCGCCGATCGGCGCGGATCGAGCCGGCCGTCCTCGCGGCGGAGGGGCCGGGTGAGCGTCGCCGACGCCTCGTCCTGGGGTCGCGCCGGCAGGGTCCCGGCGAGCCAGCCGGCGAGCGAGCGGCGGACCAGCTCGCGCGCCGGCCGTTGCCGCCCGCGCCTCGAGCTCCGGGGCGGTCTCGGTCCCGTCGAGCGGCCAGCCGGTGACGGCCACGATCGGACCCGTGTCGAGGCCGGCGTCCATCCGGATGAGGGTCACCCCGGTCTGGCGGTCGCCGGCCAGGATCGTGGCCGGGATCGGCGAGGCGCCACGGTGGCGTGGCAGCAGCGAGGGGTGGACGTTGAGGATCCCGTGACGCGGCAGGTCGAGGATCGCCGGCGGGACGATCCTCCCGTAGTCGGCGAGGACGCCCAGCGCCGGCCGGAGCGCGGCGATCGCCGAGATCGCCTCGTCGTCCCGGATCCGGGCCGGCTGGAGGAGCGGCACGCCGAGCTCGCGGGCCCGGGCCGCGACCGGCGTCGCCCGGACCGGCCCGTGGCGTCCCGCCGGTCGGTCCGGTGCGGACACGACGCCGACGAGCTCGACCTCGGGTGCCGTGGCCAGCGCATCGAGGATCGGCACGCCGAACGCGCCGCTGCCGAAGAACACGGTCCGGACCGGGCCCGGGTCGGCCCCGGCGCTCACCGGCGAGCCACCGCCCGGTTCAGGCGAGCGCGCCCTGGGCCTCGCGGATCGCCTCGTCCTCCTCGTCGTCCTCGCCGCTGCCCACGGCGATGAGCTCGTCCATCGACTCGAGGTAGTCGATGTACAGCTTGCCGTCGAGGTGGTCGAGCTCGTGCTGGAGGGCGCGCCCGAGGAGTCCCGAGCCGGCGACCTTGTACTTCTTGCCGTGGCGGTCCTGGGCGACGACCCAGACCTTCTCGCGCCGGGTGACGTAGGCCACGTAGCCCGGGATCGACAGGCAGCCCTCGAGGTCGCGGTCGTCGCCGGTCGACCGGACGATCCGCGGGTTGACCAGCTCGTAGAGCCGGCTCTCGACCTCGATCACGCAGGCCCGCTGCGCCTCGCCGAGCTGGGGCGCCGCCAGGCCGACACCGGGCGCGTGGCGCATCGAGTCGGCCAGGTCGTCGAGCAGCTCGTGGAGGTACTTCCCGAAGCTGTCGACCGGTTCGCCCCTGAGGCGCAGGCGGGGGTCCCCGAGGAGGATGATCGGCTTCACGCTCATGGCCGCTGAGTATAGCGAAGCAGGCCCCCGTTCCCGCCGCCGGCCGGATCGGCCGGCGAGCCGCGAACCGCCTACCGCGCGGCGGCCTCGGACGGCTCGCGCACCTCGGTGACCACGACGACCGGGCAGTGGACGGCGCCCCGCAGGCGATGCGGGACGTCGAGCCCGAGCCAGCG
Source organism: uncultured Chloroflexia bacterium (assembly GCA_963708065.1). Taxonomy (GTDB): domain Bacteria; phylum Chloroflexota; class Limnocylindria; order Limnocylindrales; family CSP1-4; genus Chersky-267. The sequence continues at coordinate 69,145 of CAVPRZ010000004.1, read as the reverse complement.
CGAGACGCCGGCCGGGAGCGTCGACAGGATCACCTCGTCGACGTCGCGGGCGCGCAGGACGTCGGTGACCGCGGCCACCGGGTCCGGCGAGCCGATCTCACCGTCGGCCTCCGCGCCCATCGCCTTGAGTCGATCCAGGAGGCCCTGGAGCCGCTCGACGGCGGCCCGACGCGCCTCGTCCTCGTCCCAGGTCATCCGATGCGGGATGGGCGTCGCCGGCACGACGACATGGAAGGTGGCGTCGCCGGCCTCGAACCGTTCGAGGATCGCCGTGGCGAGCGCCCGGCTCCCGAGGGTCTGGTTGGCGACGACGAGATAGGACGGCATGGCTGCCTCCCGGCACCCATTCCCGGGTGCTCCTGTCCGACGATACGCCGGGCGTCCAGTCGCGGTTCTCGACCCGACGGTCGCGTCAGTCGCCGACGCTCGGTCGGCCGGGGTTGGTCCGGCTAGCGGCCGGACAGCCCGAACCGGCGCGGCGCCTTGCCGCCGCCCTTCACCGGCTCGCGGTCCTGCCGGAACCCGCGGGAACGGAGGATCCGGTCGATCTCCTCGTGCAGCTGCGCGGCCTGGGGCTGCTTGTCGAGCCATTCGAGGTAGCCGGGGTCCACGCGGGCGATCTCCCCGAGCGACCAGCCGACGTGCCGCCCGAAGTCGAGCACGGTCCCCGACGCGTTTCCGGGCGGCGGGCCAGCCCCGCCCTCGCCGTTTGGCCCCCGCCGCCAGGCGACGCCCGTGGAGGTGCCGGGCCGGGGGGCCGTGCCGTGATGCGCGCCGGCCGGCGCTGCGGACGACGCTCCCCCACCCGTCGCGCCGCCCGTGGGGCGGCTCGTGGTCGACGCCGTCCGGGCCGACGTATCGAGGATCACGCCCGCGAGATGGGTCCGGTCGTACGTCGCGCGACGGGCGGGATCGCCGAGCGTCTCCCAGGCGGCGTTGAGCTGGGCCATCTTCTCGCTGGCCTTGGGGTCGTCGGAGTGGTCCGGATGGAACCGGCGGGCGAGGGCCCGGTAGGCGGCCTGGAGGACGTCCTGGTCGGCGTCCTGGCTCACCTGCAGGATCGCGTATGGGTCGAACCGGTCGGCCATCCGGCGGGCATCTCCGCTGTGCGTGCCAATCGCCGGCGAGCCACGCGCGCCGGCCGCCCGAACGTAGAGGCTCACCCGGGGCGTGTCAACGGACCACAGGACCCCGGACCGCACCAGCCGTCGGTCAGAGCAGCGACTCCGGGTCGACGTCCACCGCCCAGGGCGCGTCGAGCCCGCCGTCGAGCAGGGCGGCCGGCTGTGGACCACGCAGGACGACGTTCCAGCGCCAGCGCCCCGCCCGCCGGCGGATGAACGCCGGGGCCGGTCCGATCACGGCGACGTCGGCGTGCCGCTCCTCGGCTCTCGTCCGGAGCCGATCGGCCTCTTCGCGGGCGACCCGTTCGGCGGCCGCGGGGTCGGCGAGGGCCACGGTCAGCTTCACGAGCCGCCCGAACGGCGGCGAGCCGAACCGGCGCCGGATCGCCAGCTCCGCGTCGTAGAACGCCCGCGCGTCGCCGGAGCGGACGGCCTCGATCGCCGGATGGTCGGGCTGGTAGCTCTGGATGATCGCCCTCCCGGGCCGATCGCCGCGGCCCGCCCGGCCGACGGCCTGGGCGAGGAGCTGGAACGTCCGCTCCGCGGCTCGCTCGTCGGGCAGGTTGAGGGCGACGTCCGCGCTCACGACCCCGACGAGGGTCACCTCGGGGATGTCGAGGCCCTTCGTCACGAGGCTCGTCCCGACGAGGACGTCGAGCCGGCCGTCGCTGAACGCATCGACGATCCGCTCGGCGGCCCCCTTCCGCTCGACGACGTCGCGGTCGAGGCGGCCCACGCGGAGCCCGGGGAAGCGCTCGCGGACCTCGCGCTCGACCCGCTCGGTGCCGCCGCCGAGGTAGCGGATGCGCGGCGACGCGCAGGCCGGACAGCGTGATGCCATCGGGGCGGCCGTCCCGCAGTGGTGGCAGCGGAGGGATCCGCCGGCCGCGTGGTAGACGAGCGGCCGCTCGCACTCGGGGCAGGACTGGACGTGACCGCAATCCCGGCACATGACGACCGACGCGGTGCCCCGCCGGTTGATCACCAGGATCGCCCGGTCGCCGGCGGCAGGATCGAGCCCGCCCAGGGCGGCCGCCAGCGGGGCCGAGATGAGGCCGCGGTTTCCGGCCGCCAGCTCGGCCCGCAGGTCGACGACCTCGACATCGGGCGCCGCCCCGGTCGGCCGGTCGGGCAGGGCGACCCGGCGGTAGGTGCCGTCGACCGCCCGACCGTAGGTGTCGACGGCCGGCGTGGCGCTCCCGAGCACGACCGCGGCCCCGGCCAGCCGGCCGAGCTCGATCGCGACGTCGCGGGCCTGGAGCCGCGGCGTCCGGTCGCTCTTGTAGGTCGCCTCGTGCTCCTCGTCGACGATGACCAGCCCGACGTCGGCGAGCGGGGCGAGGACCGCCAGCCGGGTGCCGACGACGAGGTCCACGTCGCCGGCCCGGATCCGGCGCCACTCGTCGGTCCGCTCCCCCGCCCCGACGGCCGAGTGGACCAGCGCGACGCGGGCGTCGAGGTCGGCCCGCAGCCGGTCGACGAGCGGCATCGCGAGCGCGATCTCGGGCACGAGCACGAGCGCCGGCCGGCCGGCGTCGAGACAGGCCGCGATCGCCTCGGCATAGACGGCCGTCTTGCCGCCGCCGGTGATCCCATCGACGAGCAGCGGGGTCGGATCGCCGGCCGCGAGCGCCGCCTCGATCAGGCCGACCGCCTCCGCCTGGGGCCCCGTCAGCTCGGTGGCGGCGGGCCGACCGCCACGTCGTCCGGCGGGCCGGTGGGCGAGGGGCCGGCGTGGCCGCTCGCGGGTCTCGACGGCCGCCAGTTCGCGCCGCACGAGGCCGGCCAGCGCCGACGTTCCGTGGCGACCCGCGAGCAGGGCCGCCGGCAGCCCGCTCGGCGGTCCAGCCTCCAGCTCGTCGAGCAGGGCGACCTGGCGCGGTCCAAGCGGCCGTCCCGGGAGCCGGCCGCCCGAATGGAGCGTCGCGCTTGCCGCCCGGCCGGCGTCGGTGGGCAGCGCCCAGCGCTCGTAGCGTGGCCCGCCCGACGCCGCGAGGAGCGTCCAGTCGAGGTCGATGATCCCCCGCGCGGCGAGCGAGCGGAGCCGGCGGGTCAGCCCCGCCCGGCCCTCGGGCGCGGCGAGGTCGCGAACCGCGCGCGGCCCGTCGGCAAGGGCGTCGAGGACGGCCAGGTCGGCGGCGTCCAGCACCCCCGCCTCGGCGTCGGCGGCCTCTCCGTCCGGCGCGCCCGCCTCTGCGTCCGCCGGCGAGCCGGACCCGGCCACGGGACGGCGCTCCGCGACGAGCTCCAGGCGCTCGAGGAGCCCCGGCGGGAGCATCGCCCGCAGGACGACCGCGGGCGGCACGAGGTACGTGGCGGCGATCCGCTCGGCGAGGGCGAGGCCGAGCGGCGGCAGGATCGGCCCGTCGGCCCGGACCCGGTCGACGATCGGCTTGGCCTCGATCCCACGGGACGGTTCGTCCACGCCGCCAGCCGCCGCCGGACCGAGCACGATCCCGAGCGCCTGGCGCTTGCCGAACTCGACGAGGACGGCCTCTCCGGCCTCGAGGTCGGCCAGCCGGTCGGGCACCGAGTACGTGAACCGGCGGCGACCGGCGCCGGGTGCATCGACCGCCACGGCGACGCGTCGTTCGCCCGCCGGCACGGCGCCGTCGGCTGCCAGGCCGAGGGTGGGCTCGGCAGGCGCCCGCTCGGCGCGGTTGCCCGTCATCGTCATCGGCTCGATTGTCGCAGGCCGGCGTGCCAGCTCGGCCGGCATGGCGGCGTCAGACGAGGACCCGCCGATCCGGGTGGCGGGCATGCTCGTCGGCCAGGATCCGCTCGATCCGCTCGGCGGTCGCCTCGACCTCGCCGTCGCGGTTCTCGACGATGTAGTCGTAGTCATCCTGCCGGGCAAGCTCGATCGCCGCGTTCCGCTGGCGCAGCTCGAGCTGGTCAGCCGTCTCGGTCGCCCGCGCCTTCAGGCGCTGGAAGAGGCTCTCCAGGGACGGCGGGACGATGAAGATGAGGACCGCTTCGGGGACGTTCTCCTTGACCACCTGGGCTCCCTGGACGTCGATCTTGAGGATCACGTCCCGTCCGGCGACCAGCGCGTCGCGGACCTGGGCTCGGGGCGTCCCGTACCAGTTCCCGTGGACCTCGTTGGCCTCGAGCAGCTCGCCGGCCTCGCGAAGCGCCTGGAACCGGTCGACGTCGAGGAAGTGGTAGCTCACGCCATCGGTCTCGCCCGGCCGGCGGCGCCGGGTCGTGCAGGTCACGACGTAGTGGTAGTCGTGGCTCCCGTCGCGCCCGCGGAGCGCCGCGATCACGGCATCCTTGCCCACGCCCGAGGGCCCGGAGATGATCACGAGCATCGCCCCGGGCGCTCCCGGGGCGATGCCGGCCCCGGCCGGCGGCGCGGGCCGGTCACCGATCGTCGGCCGGTCGCTCATCCCGCACCCCCCGCGACGGTCCCCAGCTCGACCGGACGATCGCCCGCCCGGAGTCGCTCGAGGACCGCCTCGAGCTCGGGCGGCAGGGCCGCCGTCGCCCGGATCAGGTGGCCGTCCGACGGCGACGCGAGCTCCAGGCGCCAGGCGTGGAGGAACATCCGGGTCAGCCCCTCGGGTCCGCGCCGCGACGTCCCGGTGCCGTAGACCGGATCCCCGGCGACCGGATGGCCGATGGCCTCGAGATGGACCCGGATCTGGTGTGTCCGACCGGTGACCAGGTCGAGCTCGAGGAGCGTCCAGCCGGCGAGCCGCTCGCGGACCCGGTAGCCGGTCACCGCGGGACGGCCGTCGGGCACGACCGCCATCCGGGTCCGGTGCTTCGGATCCCGTCCGATCGGCGCCTCGATCCGGCCCGCGTTCGCGGCGACGCTCCCGAGGACGAGCGCCAGGTACGTCTTCTTGACCCGCCTCGCCTTGAGCTGGGCCATGAGCCCGGCCTGGGCCGCGTCGTGCTTCGCGACCATGAGCAGCCCGCTCGTGTCGCGATCGAGCCGGTGGACGATCCCCGGCCGCGCCACGCCGGCGATCCCGCCGTACTCGGTCCCGCCGGCACGGCCAAGGAGCGCGTTGACGAGCGTGCCGGCTGGATGACCGGGCGACGGGTGGACGACGAGGCCCGCCGGCTTGTCGACGATCAGCAGGTCGTCGTCCTCGTAGACGACGACGAGCGGGATCGTTTCTGCGGCGACCTCGAGCGGCGCGAGGGGCGGGATCGTGAGCTCGAGCCGGTCGCCCGGGCCGACCACAGCGTTCGCCTTGATCGGCCGTCCGGCGACGGTCAGCCGGTCCTCGGAGATGAGCTTCTGGACATAGCTCCGGGAGAGCCCCGAGACGTCCGCGACGAACCGGTCCACTCGTCGGGGCTCCGCGTCGTCCGGGACGACGAAGACCCTGTCGGTGGTGGCAGCGTCAGGCATCGGAGGACGGTCTCCCGAGCGCGGGCCACAGGATGCTCGCCAGGAGCAGCAGGAGCGCGACGCTGATCGCGGCGTCGCCCACGTTGAACGTCCAGAACCGGATGTCGCCGATGCCCCCATCGACCCAGTCGACGACGTAGCCCAGGCGCAGCCGGTCGATGAGGTTCCCGATCGCCCCGCCGAGGAGCAGCCCCAGCGCGACCGAGATCAGGAGGTTCCGGCCCGACCGCGCGTGGAACCAGACGATGAGGCTGATGACGACCACGCTGGCCACCGCCAGGACGGGCGCCGAGCTGCCAAACAGGCCGAAGAGCGCGCCGTTGTTCTTCGAGTGGATCAACCGGAGGAACTCGCCGACGAGCTGGACCGACGATCCCGGCGCGATGTTCGCGATGACCCAGGCCTTGGACAGCTGGTCGAGGACGACGACGGCGAAGGCGATGCCGATGAACAGGACCCACGCCGGCCGGCCCGCCGAGGTCGCCGCGGCGGGGGCCGCCGAGCCCGCCGGCACCTCGGGCGTCGCGGGAGCGCCCGGCGCGTGGGACTGCTCCAGCTCCTCGCCTCCCTCTGGTCCGATCGGTCCGCTCACAAGCCTAGCCGTCGCCGCCGACCCGGCGCAAGGCGACCCGGACCGTCGCGGCGTCGAGCTCGACCTCGCCCGTCGGGATCCCCTCCGGCGGCGCGGCGGCGACGATCGAGTCGGCCAGGGTCTCGGCGGCGATCGACTCGACATACGACGCCGTCGAAGCCGGCAGCGGGTCGACCCATACCTCGATCCGGTCGGCGAGCTCGAGCTCCGCCTCGCGCCGGAGGTCCTGGATCGCCCGCTGGAGCTCGCGAGCGTCGCCCTCGGCCCGCAGCTCCGGCGTCAGCGACGTGTCGATGACCACGACGAGCCCCTCGTCGTGGGCCACGGCGGTCCCCGGTCGGGGCGTGGCCAGGATCTCGACCTCGTCGGGCGCCAGCGTCACGCCGGCCAGGGTCACCGTTCCGTCCGCGTTGAACGCGACCTCTCCCGCCCGGGCGGCCGCCATGATCCCCGGGATGCGCTCGCCGTACGTCGGTCCGATCTTCGGCAGCAGCGGCTTGACCCGCCGCTCGACGAGCTCCGACTCGTCGCCGATGAGCTCGACGTGCTTGACGTTCACCTCGTCAGCGATGAGGGCGAGGAGCGCATCGCGCTCAGGCAGCTCGCCGCCCGGGAGCGCGAGCCAGAGCCGGGCGAGCGGCTGGCGGGTCTTGAGCCCGGCCGACCCACGGAGCGTCCGCGCCAGCTCGACGGCTCGCCGCACGGTCGCCATTGCCGCCTCGAGCGGCTCGTCGCGGAGCCCGGCCAGCTCGGCGGTGGGCCACGGCGTGAGGTGGACGCTGTCGGGGCTCCCCGGCCGGCCGGCTCCGCTGACGAGGTTGTCGTAGATCGACTCAGTGAGGAACGGCAGGACGGGGGCCAGGACCCGGACGAGGGCGACGAGCGCGCCATGGAGCGTGGCGAACGCGGCCTCCCGGTCGCCGGGATCGTCCGAGCGCGAGAAGCGCCTGCGTGAGCGACGCAGGTACCAGGTCGACAGGTCGTCGATGGCCTCGCCGATCGCCCGCGCGGCTGCCTCCGCGTCGTAGTCGCGGAGACGGTCCTCGACGCGCGCCGCGAGGTCGGCGATCCGCGACAGGATCCAGCGATCGAGCGGCGATCGCTCCGCGACCGCCACCGCGCCGCGAGTCGCGCCCGGTGCCCAGCCGGCGAGCCGGGCGTAGGTCACCAGGAAGGCGTAGACGTTCCACAGGACGAGGAGCTCGCGGCGGGCCTCGTCGGCGGCGTGCCAGCCGAACCGGATGTTGTCGTCGGGCCGGGCCCGGCAGAACATCCAGCGCATGACGTCGACGCCCATCCGCTCGGCGGCCTCGTCGAACTCGATCGCGTTGCCCCAGCTCTTGTGCATCGGGCGGCCGTCCTCGCCGAACACGAGGGCGTAGCCGAAGATCGTCAGGAACGGCGGCTCGCGGCGCAGAACCGTGCCCATGGCGAGCATCGAGTAGAACCAGTTCCGGAACTGGCCGGGGAAGCTCTCGGTGATGAAGTCGGCCGGGTACCAGCGGCTCCAGTAGTCGGGGTCCTCGCGGAAGTGGAGCGTCGAGAACGGGACGATCCCGGCGTCGAGCCACGGGTTGCCGACGTCCGGGATCCGCTCGACCGGTGCGCCGCAGCCCGGGCAGGCGATCCGGACGGCATCGACGAACGGCCGGTGCGGCGTGTGCCCCTCGAGCGTCTCCCAGCCCTCGACCGCGCGCTCGCGGAGCTCGTCGCGGCCGCCGATGACCTCGAAGGTGCCGCACGCCGCGCAGTCGTAGATCGGCAGCGCCAGCCCCCAGTAGCGCTTCTTGCTGATCATCCAGTCGTGCATGTTGAGGAGCCAGTCGAGCTCGCGCTCGTAGCCGAAGCCGGGGATCCAGCGGATCCGGTCGACCACCTCCATGATCTGGTAGCGCAGGCTCCGCTCGACCTCCTCGGCGGTCAGCTCCGAGCGCGGCCTGTCGTAGACCTCGCCCATGCTGATGAACCACTCGTCGACGAGCCGGAACAGGAGCGGCGTGCCGCACCGCCAGCAGTGCGGGTAGCGGTGGGTGTACGCCTCGAGGTGGTAGAAGAAGCCGCGCCGCTCCAGGTCGTCGACGATCCGCTCGGTCACCGCGGGCGCCTCGAGCCGGCTCAGCCAGCCGAAGCCCTCGTAGTAGCGACCGTCCTCGTCGATCGGCCCGACGACCGGCAGCCCGAGCGCCTTGCCGAGCTGGAAGTCCTCCGCGCCGCAGCCCGGCGCGATGTGGACGATCCCGGTCCCCTCCTCCTCGCCGACGTCGTCCCAGGCCACGACGCGGTGCTCGTAGCCGGCTCGCCGAACGCCCGCGCGACCGCCGGCAGGTCGTCGTACGGCCCGGCGTAGCGCCAGCCGACCAGCTCCGAGCCAGGCCGCTCCTCGAGGACCTGGAACTCGCCGACCAGCGCCTCCTTCAGCCGGCCGCGGCCGACCCACAGGTCCCGGTCGCCCTCGCGGACCCGGACGTAGCGCAGGTCGGGACCGACCGCCGCAGCAACGTTGGCGGCCAGCGTCCAGGGCGTCGTCGTCCAGACGAGGAGCGACTCGCCCGGCCGGTCGACGAGCGGCAGCCGGATCGTCAGGCCGGGGTCCTCGCGGTCCTGGTAGCCCTCGTTCATCTCCATCTGCGACGAGCCCGGTCCCGCAGCGCGGGCACCACGGCATCGAGTCGTGGCCCTTGAGGATCCAGCCCCGCCGGTGGCACTCCTTGAGGAAGCCCCAGATCAGGTCGTTGTTCTCGTTGCTGAACGTGAAGTAGCTGCCGCCGAGGTCGGGCATCCCGAGCCGCCCGACGAGCATCTCGACGGTGTCGCCGACCGCACCTCCCGGCCCCTCGGTCGTTGTCTTCGCGGACGGGTCGGCGGCGAGCAGGTCGCGCAGCCGGCGCAGCTCGTCGGGATCGTTCCAGTCCATCCACATCCCGAGCCGGATCGACTGCTCGGTCTGGCGGGCCGCGTAGGTCAGGACGCGCTGCTTGCAGAGCGAGACGAACTCGGCGATCCCGAAGGCCTCGATGTCGCGCTTGCTCGTGAATCCGAGGTCGCGCTCGACGTTGACCTCGACCCACAGGCCCTGGCAGTCGAATCCGTTCTGGTAGCGCTGGTCGTACCCGAGCATCGCCCGGAAGCGCTGGTAGACGTCCTTGTAGGTCCGTCCCCAGGCATGGTGGACGCCCATCGGGTTGTTGGCGGTGATCGGCCCGTCGAGGAAGCTCCAGCGCTCGCCGGCGGCGTTCTGGGCACGCAGCCGGGCGAACGTCCTGCGCTCGTCCCAGCGGGCGAGGATCTCGTGCTCCTGGGCGACGAGATCGGGCTTCGAGCTGACCGGTTGGAACATCGGGCCTCGGCTGGGTCGGCTGGGTCGAACGAGCGCGGGGCGTCACACGTCGACGGAGCGACCCGTCGGAACCCCTCGGCCACGCCCTACCGAGGTTCCAAGTATCCTACCCGCGATGCAGCAGCCGCCGCAGGAAGCCCGGCCGCGACACCGGTCCGCCTTCGCCGCCGCCTTCCTGTCGCTGATCTTCCCGGGTCTCGGCCACGCCTATGCGGGCGCCTGGAACCGGGCGCTCGGGTTCGCCGCCGTCCCGATCCTGGTCCTCGCCCTGATCGGCGGGATCGCCCTCAGCTCGGGCATCCAGCAGTTCGGGGCGCAGCTGATCGCCAACCTGCCGCTGCTGCTCATCCTGAACCTGATCTTCCTGGCCTACCGGGTCGTCGCGGCCGTCGACGCCTACCGCGTGGCGGCCTACCTCAACGCCGTCGACGCGTCGGGCGGAGGTCGGTTCGGCCGTCCTTCGCTCCGGCTCGACCCGATCTCGCTGGCCGGCCTGATCGCGGTCTGCCTCGTGATCGCCGGCGGTCATGGGGTCGTGGCCTACTACGGGACCGAGGCCCAGTCGACGCTCAGCTGCATCTTCGACCCGAACGGCACCGCCTCCGGCTGCGACGACACGACCGACACCCCGGCGCCGGGTGGCAGCGCAACCGTCAGCCCCGATCAGACACCCACGCCCGGCCAGACGAGCGCCCCGCCGCTCGGGACGCCGCTGCCGACCGCGACGCTCCCCCAGTGGGACGGGACGAGCCGCCTGAACATCCTGCTCATCGGCGCCGACCAGCGCCCGAAGGAGGGGACGTTCAACACCGACACGCTGATCGTCGTGTCGATCGACCCCAAGACGAAGCAGGTCGCGATGTTCAGCCTGCCCCGCGACGTCGTCGACGTCCCGATCCCGCCCGGGCCGGCGCGATCCGTCTTCGGGTCGACCTACCAGGGCAAGATCAACAGCCTGTGGCTCAACGCCCGGAACCGCTCCGATGCCTTCCCCGGCAACGACAAGACCCGCGGCTTCAACGCGCTCAAGGCGACGCTGGGCGAGCTGTACGACCTCAACATCCAGTACTACGTGATGGTCAACTTCCAGGGCTTCCAGGACATCGTCGACACGCTCGGCGGGGTGACGATCAACGTCCAGAACCCGGTCCTCGACGACCACTACCCGGGCGGCGTCGCGGGCGCCAGCATCCGCGTCTACATCCCCGCCGGGGTCCAGCACATGAACGGCGCGCAGGCCCTCATCTACGCCCGCTCGCGGCACACCTCGAACGACTTCGACCGCGCCCAGCGCCAGCAGCGGGTCATCCTGTCGATCCGCGAGCAGGTCGACCCGCGCAAGGTCCTCGACAACCTCAGCGCGCTGCTCAAGGACCTCAAGACGTCGTTCAAGACGGACATCCCGCAGGACAAGCTGCCCGCGCTGATCGGCCTGTCGAGCCAGATCGACACGAGCCGGATCCGATCGTTCGTGTTCACCCCGCCGCGCTACGGCAGCGAGGGCACCGACAGCCGCGGCTACCGGATCGAGCCGAACGTGAGCCGGATCCGCCAGACGGTCGACAACGCGTTCAAGATCGACCCCAAGCTCGAGCAGCAGCGCGAGCAGCTTGGTGACGAGAACGCCGTGGTCTGGGTCGTCAACGGCTCGGGCAAGGTCGGCCAGGCCAGCTCGATCGCGGCCTACCTCGAGTACCTCGGCCTGACCGCCAGCGCCCCGACGAAGCGGCCCGACCGGACCTACAGCCAGACGACGATCAAGGTCTACAACGGCCGCGAGGCGGACCTCCCTGCATCGATCGCCCTCCTCGAGAACGTGTTCGACGTGAAGGCGACGTACGTGACCGACCCGTCGGTGACCGGGGTGGTCGACATCATCGTCACGACCGGGACGAAGACCCCGAACCTGACCGCGCCGCCCGGCCCCTGACACGCGGGACTCGGCTGCCCCGGCTACGCCTTCTCGGTGACCCGGTACTCCAGGTACTTGCCGGCCATCAGCCGGGTCTGGGCGTCGAGCGCCGGGAGGTTGCTGAAGACGAGCCCGACGAACGGCAACAGCAGCCACTGGAGATACGTCGTCAACCGCCGGAAGATGTCCCACGAGCGCGGCCGGGGCGGCGCGATCTGCTCCTCGACGAAGACGAGGATCAGCAGGCAGCAGAACGCCCCGGTCAACAGCCAGGCGGCGTACAGCGGGAGGTTCTGGCCGAGGGTCGTCTGGGCGAACGCCGGGTTGATCAGCAGTGGCAGGTTCGACCCGAAGATGATCACGAACGGCGCGATGGCCCAGTTGATGTGGTCCATCCACAGGTCGACCAGGCGCCGGATCCGGGTGGCGCGCGAGATTTCGCGGTGGGCGAACGCGTTCCGGATGTAGTACGGGATGTCGGTGATGCCCCACGCCCAGCGCCGGATCTGGGTGTACTGCTGGACGAGCGACCGGGGGTATGAGCGGGCCCGGACGGCGTCGCCGTACATCGGGATGAACAGGGGCACGGCCCGGAACTCGCCGCTGTAGCGGAAGAAGCTCTTCCAGTAGAAGCGGCTGTCCTCCGGGATGGCGTCGGTCGCCCAGTAGTCGACCTCGTGGATCGTCTGGAGGCTGACCGCGTACGACGAGAACGAGACCAGCTTCTCCGGGGTCAGCGAGCGCCACATCTGGACGTGGGTCGCCCCGACCGCGACGAGCCGGATCGGCATCGGCGTGTCCCACAGGTTGTTGTGGAACATCGGGACCGGCTGGAAGAGCCGGCGGTAGCGGTCGGGGTCGGTCAGGAACGTGTAGGTCAGGTAGCCGAAGTACTGCGGGTGGACGCGATAGTCCGAGTCGAGGTCGGTGACGACCACGTCCGCGGGATCGAACCCGAGCCGGACGATCTCGCGGTAGAGCCAGCGGCCACCGTAGGCCATCGCCGAGCTCTTGCCGATGACGATCCCCGGCTCGAGCGGATCGAGGATGTGGAAGAAGTGGAGGAACCGGTCGCCGAACAGCTCGCGCAGCCGGGCGACGTTGCGCCGCCCGTCGAGGTCGGTCTCGCGGGTGATGATCGCGACCATCACCCGGTCGCGCGGGTAGTCGGCCTCGGCCAGGGCTCGGATCGTCTCGTACAGCTTGTCGAACGGCTCCGTGTAGGTCGGGACGAGCGCGACGTGGTAGAGCCGGCGCGGGTCGGGGATCGGCGCGCCGCGACGGGCGAGGAGGAGGGCGAGGTTGCGCCGCTCCGCGTCGAGCCGGTCGAGCTCACGCCGCCCGCCGAGCGCGGCCAGGCGCTGCCCCGACCGTCGCAGCTCGTCGACCCGCTCGCGGATGAGCGGCACGAGCCGATCGATCTCGGCCAGCCGGGCCGCCGGGTCGGCCAGGGCCAGCGCGCGCGTCCGCCAGTCGGCCGCGGTCGTCCGCCGGACGCGGCCGAACGCGATGCAGACGCTGCCGGTCAGGACGACCGCCTTGTACAGCCAGTAGAAGTCGAACGTCAGGACGAACCAGGCGACGATCTGCGGGAAGCGGAACGACAGGACGAGCGGGCTGAGGATGAGCAGCCAGCTCACCAGGCCGGGCACGATCTCGAGGAGGCGCTGGAGCAGGCGCGCCCGGGCCGGGTCTCCGGCATCGGTGATCGGCCCGGCCGGCGGCGCGACGGAGGAGTCAGCGACCTGGGCGGGCGCCTCGGGCAGCACGCCGATGGCGACCACCGGGTCCGGCCGCGGGAGCGTCCCGGACTCTGGCGGCGCCGGCGCGGGAGTGATCATCGGGCCCCCGCCCAGGATCGACGCCCGATCCTCAGCCACCCTCGTCGATTGGGGTCAGCCAGTGCCGGTACGCGTCGAGCCGGCCGCGGACGGCGTCGAAGTAGCGATCGCGGATCAGCCGGCCGATCGGCCCGACCTGGCCCGATCCGATCGGGCGATGGTCGACCTCGATGACCGGGGACACCTGGACGCCGGTCCCGCACAGGAACATCTCGTCGGAGACGTAGATCTCGGACCGATCCACGGAGCGGACCTCGACGGGGATCCCTTCGTTGCGGGCGATCTCGAGGATCGCCTTGCGGGTCACGCCCTCGAGGATGTCGTCGGTCACCGGCGGGGTCACGATCTGGCCGTCGCGGACGATGAACAGGTTCGCGGCCGACGCCTCGGACGCATTCCCGTCGGCGGTCATCACGAGGGCCTCGTCGAACCCGTTCAGCTCCGCCTCGGACTTCTGGAACGCCATGTTGACGTAGCCACCGACGATCTTGCCCCGGGCCGGGATCGCATCGTCGGCGTTGCGCCGCCACGAGGACGACATGAGCCGGACGCCGGCGTCGGTGTCGATGTAGTTCCCGAACGGCAGGGCGACGATGTACAGCTCGTGCTCGAGGTGATGGAGGCGGACGCCGATCTGGCGGGACGACTTGTAGAACGACGGCCGGATGTAGACGTCCTCGCGGAAGCCGTTGCGGCGGACGGTCTCGACGATCAGGCCGGTCAGCTCGTCGACCGACGGGATTGGGTCCATCAGGAGCATCCGGGCGTTCAGCCGGATCCGCTCGACGTGCTCGCGGACCTTCAGCCCGTAGAGCTGGCCCTGGTCCGCGTTCCAGTAGGCGCGGATGCCCTCGAACACGGCGGTCCCGTACATGAACGCATGGGTCATGATGCTGACCCGGGCGTCGCGCATCGGAACGAACGCGCCCTCGAAGTAGCAGGTCAGGTCATCGATCGCGACGGGCGGCTTCGCGGCTGCCTGGGCGGGAGCGGACTGGTCCGAAGGATTCTTCTCGGTCAGCATGGTCTGCGGCTCCGATCGGGATGGCGCCAGGCGGGTTCGCGGCGCCAGGCCGGACGCGAGCGCCCGGCGAATGCCGGCCGAGTATAGCAGCGAGCCCGGGCCATCCCTCATGTGCCGATCGGCCCGCGGAGGCTAGATCGCGCCGCCCAGATCGGCCAGCACCAGTCCGAGATAGACCAGGTAGAACGCCCCGCCGACGAGCAGGCGACGTCCCGTCAGGCTCCGTCCCCGGACGAGCGGGAAGAAGATCACCGCCGACGAGGCGAACGCGATGGCGGCGGAGGCGAAGGCGAGGATCGAGCCGCTGGTCACGGCCCAGCCGGACGACGCGAACACGAGGGCGACCGACGTCGGGATGGCGCTCTGGAAGACCATCGCCCCGGTGATGTTGCCCATCGACAGCGTGTCCTTGCCCTGGCGGACCCAGATGACGCTGTTGAACTTCTCGGGCAGCTCGGTCGCGATGGGGGCGATGATCAGGGCCAGCAGCGCCTCGTCCAGGCCGAGGTTGTGGGCCAGGTCGGTGACCGCCCCGACGAACAGGTACGCGCCGCCGATGATGCAGCCGAGGGCGAGGACCACCTGGACACTGACGATCCGGAGGCGCGGCGGCTCGGGATGGGCCGGTCCGCGCCGGTCGAGCCGGTGGAGCCGGAGCGGCGCGAGGTCCGGGTTGCCCGAGCCCGACTCCGCCTGGAAGTGCTCCCGGACGTAGTAGGCGTAGATCCCCAGGAGAAGGGCGGCGACCGCGAAGCGCGGCCAGGCAAGGTCGGCCGGAAGGAAGGCGACGCCGATCGCGGTCGCGTAGGCCACCGCGAAGAAGCGCATGTCGTGGACGAGGACCGGGCCGTTGATGTCGAGCTCCGGGCCCGTCCGTCGCCTGCCCCTGGTCGCCAGGATCGCGGCACCGGTCACGAACATGGCCAGGGTCGCGAGCATGAACGGCGCGCCGAGGATGGCCCCGATCCCGACCTCGTCGGCCGAGCCGCCGCCGAACAGGATCGCGATGAGCGGGATCATCGTCTCGGGCAGGGCGGTCCCGACGGCGGCCAGGACGGATCCAACCGCGCCCTCGGCCAGCCCGAGCTTGTGCCCGAACCACTCGATCCCGTTCGTGAACAGCTCGGCGCCCAGGAGGATGACCAGGAGCGCCGTCACGAGCAGGGCGAGGTCCGTCATCAGCGTTCCGAAGCGACGCCCAGGACCACCCCGACGGCGATGACGACGAGGATCCCGAACGAGATCAGCGCCATCCGACGCTCGCCGCCGGCGACGTACCCGATCAGGGCGGCGACCACGCGGGCGAGTGGGGTCGCGAGCGTCACGAGCAGCCCGAGCCACAGGAAGCCGACCGGCTGGAGCGCAACGATCTGGGCTGGGATCTGGGCCGGGTCGAACGACGGCGCCGCGTCGAGCGGCGACGTTCCGTTCACGACCATCAGGATGACCCCGAAGCCGAGGAGGAGCACGCTCAGGTACGTGCCCCAGGTCAGCAGCCGGGCGATGGTCCGATCGAGGTCGCGGCCGGCCGGTCATCCGAGCGCCCGCCCTGCCATCTGCCAGGCCGTGAACAGCAGGACCAGGACGAACAGGACCCGCAGGACCCGGACGTCGACCCGATGCGCGGTCCGGGAACCGAGCGCCGCTCCGAAGAAGACGCCGACTGCGATCGGGCCGGCGACGTAGGGATCGATCCCGTTGCGGACCAGGTAGATGATCGCGCTCGCCGCGGCGGTGATGCCGATCATGAGGTTGCTCGTGGCCGTCGCCACGCGCAGCGGCACGCCCATCGCCAGGTTCATCAGGGGCACCTTGACGATGCCGGCCCCGATGCCGAGCAGCGCCGACATCACCCCGGCGAACATGCTGCCGACGATCCCGATGCCGAGGTTGCGGACCGCGTACGGCGGTGACCCGGCTCCGATCGCGACGACGCTACCGCCGATGGAGCCGGCCGGCCCGGCAACGGCATCGCCCGGCTCGGCGTCGACATCGGGCGTCCCGGCGTCGGCCACCAGGCCCTCGGCCTCGGCTCCCGGTCCGGGCTCCGGGCGCCGGAGCATGGCGAAGGCCGTGTACAGGAGCAGGACCGTGAACAGGCCGGCGAGGACCTGGTCGGACAGGGCGAACGCGATGAGCCCGCCGATCAGCGCGCCGGAGGCGGAGAACAGCTCAAGGGTCATCCCGAGGCGCAGGTTCGCGACGTGGCGCTGGAGGTACACGCTCGCGGAGGCCGAGCTCGTGACGATCACTGCGACCAGGCTCACCCCGACGGCCTCGCGCAGGGGCAGGTTGAAGCCCAGGGTGAGCAGCGGGACGATGAGGATCCCGCCGCCGAGCCCGAGGAGCGATCCGAACACGCCGGCGGCGAACCCGCCGGCGATCATCAGGGCCGCGACGCCGGCGTCAGCCACCTGCTTGGGATCGCCCGGACCGCGTCGCGCTCAGGGGCGCAGGTGCTGGGGCGCGTAGGGCAGGAGCGCGACGTGACGGGCGCGCTTGAGGGCGACCGCCAGCTCGCGCTGGTGCCCGGCGCAGGTCCCGGTCTTGCGGCGGGGCTCGATCTTCGCCCGCTCGGACAGGTAGCGCCGGAGGCGGTTGACCTCCTTGTAGTCGATCTGGACCGTCTTGTCGGCACAGAACGCGCAGACCTTGCGCCGGCGCCGGTCGCGGTAGTAGTCGTCACGCTTCTTGGATCGAGGGGCGGGGGGCATCTTCGTTCAGGTCTCCGATGTCGTGGTGGTGGGCTTCGGTGGTCGGTCAGAAGGGCAGGTCGTCGAAGTTGCCGTCGTCGAACTTCTCGCCGCCGCCGTCAGCGGGGGCGGATGGCCGGCTCGGGCGGGCCGCCGGGGTCGCGGCGGCGTCCTCGGACTCGTCGCGGGTCCGCCGCTCGAGGTTCGTCACCTGGTTGGCGACGAGCTCGGTGGTGTAGCGCTTCTGGCCGGACTGGTCCTCCCACTGGCGGGTCTGGAGCCGGCCCTCGACGTAGACCTTGTTGCCCTTGCGCAGGTACTCGGCGGCGCGCTCGGCCTGCTGGCCCCAGACGACGACGCGGAACCACTCCGTCTCTTCCTGCCACTCGCCGGCCTGGTTCTTGTAGTTCCGGTTCACGGCCACCGTGAACTGGGTGACCGCCTGGCCGTTCGGGGTGTAGCGCATCTCGGGATCGCGACCGAGGTTGCCGATGATCATCGCCTTGTTGAGCGACATGGCCGTGCCTCCGGATCGGGTGGGGTCGGATCAGTCGATGGCGGCCGGAGCGGCTTCGCTCTCGGACTCGTCGATCCGCTCGCCGGTCTCCTCTTCCTCCTCGTCCTCGCCGGACGGCAGCTCCTCGGCCTCCAGCTCGAGGTCGAGCTCCTCGGCGCCCTCGCGTCGGGCGGCCCTGGCCGGGCGCTCCACCCGGGTGACCAGGTGGCGGAGGAGCTCCTCGGTGATCAGCAGGCTGCGCTCCAGCTCGATGATCGACTCGGCCGGAGCCTCGAAGATCACGATGTGGTACGAGCCCTCGCGATGGCGATCGATCGGGTAGGCCAGCCGGCGGCGGCCCCACGGGGCGACCTTGACGATCTGGCCACCGGTTGACGCGATCTGGCGCGTCGTTCGGTCGATGATCGCCTGGCTGCGCTCGTCCGGGATGTCGGGCCGGAGGACGAGCATGAGTTCGTAACGGCGCATTCCGCGCTTCACTCCTTCCTGTGGGATCGCCCCGCTTGACGGGTCGACGACGGGCGGTCGCCCGCGGCCGGCGCGTTGCGGAGCCGAAAGGAAACAGGCGGAGTCTAGCACGGCCGCCGATCGTCCCCTTGGGGCGAGGCCGGACGTGAGGCTGGCGCGTGGCAACGTCCGTCGACCGGTTTGCGACGGGCGACGTTGTATCCTGACGTTCGTCCATCTCGACCCCGCCGCCCCGGAGACGTCGTGCCCTCGAGCTCCATCCTGCTCCTCGAGACCGATACGCTGGCCGAAGAGGCCATCAAGACGGTGCTCGCCGGCGTCGGCTATGCCGTCTCCACCGTCACGGACCCGGCCACCGCCGTCGCCGATGCCGCCGACCACAGCCTGATCATGATCGACGTCACCGGACCCGGCGCGACGCCGGCCGACGTCTGTCGCCAGCTCCGCGCCACGCCGAGCCTGGCGGCGATCCCGGTCATGTGCCTGTCCCAGGCCGATGACGTCGAGGAGCGGATCCTGCTCCTCGAGGCGGGTGCGGACGATGTCATCGCCAAGCCGTTCGACAGCCGCGAGCTCGAGGCCCGGGTCGAGGCGCTCCTCCTCCGCTTCCAGCGCTCGAGCGGAATGATCCCCGCGTCGACGATCGGCGGCGGGCTCATCGACCGCCCACGCCGAATGGTCGCGGTCTACAGTCCGAAGGGCGGGGTCGGGACGACGACGATCGCGGTCAACATCGCGGTCGCTCATGCCGGTCCGCGGGCCGGTCGGGTCCAGATCGTCGACCTCGACCTCCAGTGGGGCCAGGTCGCGACCCATCTCAACGTCACCCCGCGCCAGACGATCGCCGACCTCGTCCGCGACGAGCAGTCGCAGCGCGAGCCGGAGCTGTTCCGGACCTATTCGGCCCATCATGCCTCCGGCCTCGAGGTGCTCGCCGCCCCGGGCTCGCCGGAGCTGGCCGACCTGGTGACCGCGGCCCACGTTGACCGGATCCTCGAGACCGCCCTGCTGGCCTACGAGGCGGTCGTCGTCGACGGCGGCTCGACGCTCGATGAGCGGACGATGGCCGCCCTCGACCGGGCCGACGTCGTGCTCGTGCCGGTGTACCCGGAGATCTCGGCGCTCAAGGCGGTCCGCTCGTTCCTGGACTACCTCAACGAGGCCGGCTCGATCGGCACGAAGACGACGTTCGTCCTCAACAGCGCGGTGGCCAAGGATGTCCTGAAGATGCGCGACATCGAGAGCGGCCTCGGGGCGAAGGTCGCCCAGACGCTGCCCTACGACCCGTTCCTTTACCTGAAGGCCGTCAACGAGGGCAACCCGGTCGTCCTCGGGGCGGTCCGCACACCGGTCTCCGCGGCGATGATCTCGCTGGCCTCCCGGGCCTTCGGCGAGCGCGCAGGGCACCCGCATGCGGTCCCCGAGGACCGCAAGTCGCGCGGCCTCGGCAGCCTGCTCAAGCGGACCTGATCAGCGGCGGACCATCGCGCCGCCGGTCGCCGTCATCCGTCGAGCGAACCGCGGCGGGCTGCTAGTCGCGGACGATGTGGGTGCCGGCCTGCCCATGGATCGCGAGCTCCAGGTTCTCGGGGCTCGAGATGACTGCCTCTTCCCCACCCCGCTCGAGGAAGCCGATGCACGCCTCGATCTTGGGCGCCATGCTCCCGGCTGCGAAATGGGTGCCTTCGGCGAGGTAGCGCCGGGCGTCCTCGAGGGTCATTCGGTCGATCCAGCGCTGGGTGGGGCGGCCCCAGTCGAGGGCGACCCGTTCGACCGAGGTGCTGATGGCGAAGGTATCTGCGCCGATCGCGGTCGCCAGCAGCGATGAGGCGTAGTCCTTGTCGATCACCGCAGCGATCCCGGTCAGCATTCCGGCCTCGTCGCGGACGACCGGAATCCCACCGCCGCCGACCGTGATGACGATGAACCCGTCGTCGAGCAGCGCCCGGACCGCCTGCTCCTCGACGATCCGGATCGGCTTCGGCGAGGCCACGACCCGGCGCCAGCCGCGGCCGGCGTCCTCGCGGACCGACCAGCCGTCGGCGTCGCGGCGCCGGAGCGCCGCGGGCTCGTCCATGAACGACCCGATCGGCTTGGACGGGTTGGTGAAGGCGGGGTCGTCGGCGGCGACCTCGACCTGGGTCACGACCGTCACGGCCTGGCGATCCATGCCGAGCCGGCGGAAGTCGTTGGCCAGGTTCTGCTGGAGCTCGTAGCCGATCGCGCCCTGGGTGTCGGCGCCACAGACGTCGAGGGGTACCTCGTGGAGCTCGTGCGACGCGAGCTCCGAGCGGCGCAGGATGAACCCCACCTGCGGCCCGTTGCCGTGACCGATCGCGACCCGCCAGCCGTCCCTGATGATCGCGGCGATATGGCCGCTGGTCTCACCGAGCGCACGGTACTGGTCGGGGACGCTCATGTGCTGCGGATCCTTGATCAGCGAGTTGCCGCCGATCGCGACGACGAGCGTCGGGCTCATGTCGATCTCCCTTGCCCGTCCGACGGGTCACGCACGACCGGACCCGCCCCGAGCCTGTCCTTGCCGGTCATCGCATCGTCAGGGCCATGACGGCCTTCTGGACGTGGAGCCGGTTCTCGGCCTCGTCGTAGACCACCGAGTGCGGCCCGTCGATCACCGCGTCGGCGACCTCGACGTTGCGGTCGGCCGGCAGGGGGTGCATGTAGATCGCATCCTCCGCGGCGAGTGGCCATCCGTCGCTCGTCCGTGATCCAGTCGGTGTAGCGGCCGGCGATCTCGGCGCCCTCGGCATCGTCCTTCGCCCGGAGCAGGGCGCCCCAGCTCTTGGCGTACACCACGTCCGAGCCGCGGAACCCGGCGTCGAAGTCGTCCATCAGCTCGAGGCTGCCGCCGGCCCGCCGGGCGTTGTCCCGGGCCTGCTCGACCAGGTCGGGCATCAGCTCGAACTCCGGCGGGTGGACCAGCCGGACGTTCATCCCGAAGCGGGTCGCGGCCAGGACGAGGTCCTGGGGCACGCTGATCGGCTTCTGGTAGCTGGCCGCGTAGGCCCAGCTGACGGTGATCGTCCGGCCGCGCGGGTCGCCCTTCTTCTCGAAGATCGTCATCAGGTCGGCCAGGATCTGGTGGGGATGGAAGATGTCGCACTGCATGTTCAGGACGGGGACCCGGCTCGCCTCCGCGACCTCGCGGATGTAGCGGTTGCCGATCCCCCAGTCCACGTTGCGGATGGCGATCCCGTCGTTGTAGCGGCCGAGGATCTCGCCGATCTCGCGGGCCGTGTCCCCGTGGGCGATCTGGGTCGTCCGGCTCTCGATGAACTGGGCGTGCCCACCCAGCTGGGCCATCCCGGCCTCGAACGACGCCCGCGTGCGGGTGCTCGCGAAGAAGAACAGCATTGCCAGGACCCGGTCCCGGAGGAGCGGATGCGGGATGCCCAGGGCCCGTTCGCGCTTCAGCTGGAAGGCGACGTCGAGGACGGTGTCGATCTCCTCCTTCGTCCAATCCTGGAGGCTGATGAGGTCCCGCCCGCGCAGGTCGGTCTGCATCGTCGGCCCCCTATTCCGCGGCGCCCAGGACGAGGCTCAGCAGGGCCATCCTGAGGACCACCCCGTTGAACGCCTCGACCCAGTAGCGCTGGTGACGGGTCTCGTCGACGTCGGTCGGCAGCTCGTCCATCCGGGGCAGCGAATGGAGGACGATCGAGCTCGGCTTCGCCCGGTCGCGGAGCAGCTCGCGGGTGACGCGGTAGGCGTCGGGCGTCGTCGGCAGCGTCGCGTCGCGCTCGACCCGGCCCTTGGTGTAGTCGGCCTGGACGACCGGCTCCATGTAGATGACGTCGGCCTCGGCGATCCCGTCGGCGACCGATGGGACCTCCCGGTAGCGCACGCTGAGCGCGTCGAGCTCGGCCTTGAACTCGGGCAGGAGGGACATCTCGGGCGGGCCGACGACGAGGGCCTCGGCGTCGAATTGCGAGAGCGCGTACAGGATCGAGTGCATCGTCCGCATCCGCATGTCGCCGACGAGCAGGTAGGTCAGGCCGTCGAGCGTCCCCACCTCGGTCAGGATCGTGTACAGGTCGGTCAGGACCTGGGTCGGGTGCTCACCCCAGCCGTCGCCGCAGTTGATGACCGGGACGGACGCCCAGCGCGCGGCCTCGGCCGGGGCTCCCTGCTGGAAGTGCCGGATGGCGATGACGTCACCGTAGTACTCCAGCATGTGGAACGTGTCCTTGATCGACTCCTGGTAGAAGTCGCCGGCGCGGGTCATCTTGGCGTCGCTGAACCCGAGGACGTGCCCGCCGAGCCGATGCATCGCGGCCTCGGTCGACAGCCGGGTCCGGGTGCTCGGCTGGTAGAACGCGGTCAGGAGGGTCTTGCCCTTGAGCAGGTCGCCGTTGCGGCGGTCGCGGGCATAGGGCTTCAGGTCGTCGGCGACCCCGAACACCCGGAAGAACTCGTCGCGGCTGAAGTCCTTGAGGGACAGGATGTCCCGGCCGAGAAAGCTTCTCATGGTCTGCTCCGCTCCACTGACTGAGGGCTGGCCACGGTGGAGCCGGTCGGCGCCTCGCCGCGTCCGCCCTCGCGGGCGGCACCCGTGAACAGGACGGCCACGGACTCGTCCGCCTGGACGACACCGCTCCGTCGCAACGACAGGAGGCCGGCCAACCCGGCCGTCCCCGTGTGATCCGCGTCGATCCCCGTCGACGCCCGGCCGATCCGGTTGGCCTCGGCGATGGTCGCCTCGTCGACGACCACGACGTCGCCGCCGGTCCGAGCGAGGGCCTCGGCGATCGCGTACCAGTCGTAGGTCTCGTCGTCGAGGATCCCGTGGGCGACGCTGGTCGGCTCCGTCTCCCACGGCCACATGTAGGTCGAGCGATGGCGCCGGGCGTCCGCCAGGGCCGCCGGCATCCCGTCCGTCGCCGCGCGCTCGCGCAACCGGTGCCACGCCCGCTCGAGCGGGGCGCAGCCCGCGGCCTGGACGGCGTACAGGCGCGGCTCCCGCGTCACCACCCCGAGCGCCACTGCCTCGGCGAAGGCGGCCGCGACCGACGAGGCAAGGGCCCCGCCGCCCACCTGGACGACGATCGCGTCGAGCTCGGGCGCGGTTCGGTGCGGCTCAGCTCCCGAGGGGCGTGCCAGCCGACTCACCATCTCGTAGCCGAGGGTCTCCCCTCCGGCGATGGCCAGGCCGTTCTCGGTCCCCTGGCAGGTGAACGGGATCGCCCCGCCGGCGATCGCGGCCCGGAGCGCCCGATAGGTCGGATCGCCGGCCTCACCCGGTGCCCGCGGGCAGGTCACGACGTTCGCGCCGAGGCGCGTCAGGCGCGCCACGACCGTGGCGTCGGCCCAGGTCGGGACGAACACGTCGAGCGGTCGGCCGGCGGCTCGGGCGACGACCGCCGCCGCGAGCGCCGCGTTGCCGCAGCTCGCGATCGCCAGCGCTCCCGGCCGATCCCGGCCCGTGAGCGCCCCGTCGATCAGCAGCTCGAGCATCACGCCCATCAGGTGACGCGCCTTGTGCGAGCCGGACACGTTGCCCGTCTCGTCCTTGACCCACACGCCGCCGCCGGTCGATCCGAGCCGGGCGGCGAGCGCCTCGACCGGCTCGAACGGCGTCTCCCGGAAGCCCCGCCCGTCGACGGCGGCGACCGCGTCGTCCAGCCGGCGGATGAGCTGGACGACGTCCGCGTCGGTCCAGCCGGCCGCGCGGGCCGCGTGATAGCCGCGCGACAGCGTCCGATAGCGCGCGAACGTCGCGGGGTCGTCGTCCTTCGGCCAGCCGAGCGCTCCCGGGTCGACGACCCGGCGCAGGACGTGGTCGGCGTCGTCCCCGGCCCTCGCCGCCGGACAGCGAGCCGCGAAGACCCGGTCGTCGGGCACCCGGTAGCCGCAACCGGCGCAGACCAGGCCGATCGGAAGCCGCGCGGTCGGTGCCGTGGGTCCGCCGGCCTCGGGGCCGCCCGACGGTGGGACCTCCACGGACGGTGCGCGGGGGCCGGTCACACCGCCACCGCCGCGCCGACTCGGGCGTTGAACTCGTCGATCAGGCGGTCCCAGACGGGGAGGATGGCCCGCGTCTCGGTCCAGAACTCCGGCCGTCGGCGTGCCTCGAACTCGTCGAGCGGCACCCCCTGCTGCTCGACCCAGGTGTAGTAGCCGAGGTTGAAGATCCGGTCGCGATCGACCCGGGAGAGCTCGATGAGGTCGTCCGTGCCGGCGCCCAGGATGAACCGCCCGAACGTCTCGGCGGCGTCGAGCGGGTCGAACTCGCCGTGGAAGTCGCGCCCGAGGATCCGCTCGATCTCCGTCCCGTACATCGCGGCACCATCGGTCGCGACCGTGGCCACGACGTCGTCCGGCCCATAGCCCTCGTACTTCGCGACCTTGATCGCGGCCACGACGTTGCACAGGCTCGAGAAGCCGAGCGACGGCAGGGCCGCCACGACCGCCTCGGGGACGTGCCGCCGCCGGAGGAGGTGATCGCGCCCGGCCGGCGACGCGAACATCACCTCCAGGTGGTCCGTCGCCCGGTCCGACACGGCCACGACCAGGTCCGTGGCCATGACGTCGTGGATGAGCGGGATGTGCTTGTCGCCGATCCCCTGGATGTTGTGCTCGCCGAACCCGTTGCGGAGCATCGTCGGGCACTCGAGCGCCTCGACCGCGACGGTCTTCGACCCGTGCCGCTCCTTGAGGTAGTCCCCCGCTCCGATCGTCCCCGCCGAGCCCGTCGCCGACACGAACGCCCGGAGGCGCAATCGCGGCTCGGTGGCCTGGAGCGCCTCGACCACCCGCTCGACCGCGCGGCCGGTCAGCGCGTAGTGGGCGATGTGGTTCCCGAACTCCGAGAACTGGTTGAAGATCACCGTGTCGGGCTCGCGGTCGAGCTCCGCGCAGCGGTCGTAGATCTCCTTGACGTTGCTCTCGGTCCCCGGCGTCCGGATGATGTCGGCGGGATCGGCGACCCACCGCTCGAGCCAGTCGAACCGCTCGCGGCTCATGCCCGTCGGGAGGACGGCCACGCCGCGGCAGCCCATGATCCGCGAGATCGCGACGCCACCGCGACAGTAGTTCCCGGTCGACGGCCAGACGGCGCGGTGGGCCGTCGGGTCGAACCGGCCGGTCACGATCCGCGGGGCGAGGCAGCCGTAGGCCGCGATGACCTTGTGCGAGCCGATCATCGGGAAGCGATCGCCGAGCGCCACGACGATCCGGCACGGCACGCCGGTCAGCTCCGGTGGGAGGTCCACGTGGACGGGGACCGCCACCCGCTCGCGACGATCGGGGCCGTTGAACCAGTGGACCCGGAACAGGTTCAGCGGGTCCGCCGCGTCAGGGTCGACACCCGCCAGGCGGGCCGCGATCGCGTCCGGGATCTGCGACGGCTCGGCGAGCTGGGCGAACGTCGGCAGGACGATGCCGGCCTCGCGGAACCGGCCGACGGTCCGCTCGTAGACGGCCGGGTCGACCAGCTCGCCCTCCAGTCCCAGTCGTCGCATCGTTCCCTCCTGATCGCCGGTCACGGCCCGGTCGACTTCGGGTCCGAACGGGCCGCTGTGCTCAGGACGAACAGCAGGGTCTCGTTCGCGACCACCCGCCTACGATTGCCTCTGGACAGGCGTCCCCGATAGGGCCGGATGGCCGCCTGCCGAAGGAAGGACGGTCCGTGGAGTTCATCCTCAACGGGCGGGCGGTGTCGATCGAGGTCGAGTCGGAGGACAGCCTCCTCGACCTCCTGCGGGGTCCATTCGGCCTGCGTTCGATGAAGGACGGCTGCGCGCCGGAGGGCTCGTGCGGCGCCTGCACGGTGATCGTCGACGGCCGGCCCGTGGTGTCGTGCGCCCAGCCCGCCGCGCGCGTCGCCGGTCGGACCGTCGAGACGCTCGAGGGCCTCCCGGACGAAGAACGCCGCACGTGGGCCGAGGCGTTCGCCCGGAGCGGCGCCTCCCAGTGCGGCTACTGCTCGCCGGGGATCGTGATGAAGGCCGAGGCGCTGCTGCGACGGGTGCCCGACCCGACCCACGACGAGGTGGCCCGGTCCCTGGCCGGGAACCTCTGCCGGTGCACCGGCTACGTCAAGGTCATCGAGGCGATCCGGGCCGCGGCCGCGACTCGACGCGACGGCCCGGCGCGAGAGCCGGACGCGACCGGTCCCCGCAAGGTCGTCGCCGACGACGCGGTCCCGGCGATCGGCGACCCGGCGATGCGCTACGGGGCCCGCGAGCTGGCCCTCGGGGAGAAGCCGTTCGTCGCCGACCTGCGGGAGCCGGGCATGCTCCACGGCGCGCTCCGCTTCTCCGACCACCCGCGCGCGATCGTCCGCCGGATCGACTGCCGGCGGGCCCTGGCCGAGCCGGGGGTCGTCGCAATCGTGACCGCTGCCGATGTCCCCGGGAAGCGCAACCAGGGCCTGATCATCGACGACTGGCCGCTCCTCGTGGCCGAGGGCGAGACGACGCGCTACGTCGGGGACGTGCTGGCGGCCGTCGCCGCCGAGTCGCGCGCCGTCGCCAGGCGCGCCGCCGCGCTCATCGAGGTCGACTACGAGGTCCTCGAGCCGATCACCGATCCGTTTGCCGCGCTGGCCGGCGACGTCCCGGCCCTCCATTCCGGAGGCAACCTGCTGTCCCGCTCGGTCGTGCGCCGCGGTGACGTGGACGGGGCCGTCGCCGCAGCGGCGCACGTCGTGACCGAGTCGTTCCGGACGCAGGCCATCGAGCACGCCTTCCTCGAGCCCGAATCGTGCCTCGCCGTGCCGGCGGGCCGGGCGTCCGATGCCACCGACGCGACGGGCACGGCCGGCGACGGCGTCCGCGTGCGCGTCTACTCGCAGGGCCAGGGCGCCTGGGAGGATCGCCGCCAGATCGCCTCGTTCCTCGGGCTCCCGGAGCGCGCGGTGCGGGTGACCCAGGTGTCGACCGGCGGCGCCTTCGGCGGCAAGGAGGACCTCAACGTCCAGGGCCAGGCGGCCCTGCTCGCGCTGCACACCGGCCGGCCGGTCCTCCTCGCGCTCAGCCGACGCGAGAGCCTCCGCTTCCACGTCAAGCGACACCCGTTCTGGATGACCTACACGGTGGCCTGCGACGAGGACGGCCGGCTGGTCGCCGTCCGCGCCCGGATCGTCGGCGACAACGGGGCCTACGCGAGCGTCGGGGCGAAGGTCCTCGAGCGGGCAGCCGGCCACGCCTGCGGCCCCTACCGGGTGCCGAACGTCGACGTCGAGGCGCGCGCCGTCTACACCAACAACCCACCGTCCGGGGCCATGCGCGGGTTCGGGGTGAGCCAGACGAACTTCGCCCTCGAGTCGGTGCTCGATGCCCTGGCCGAGCGGGTCGGCATCGACGGCTGGGAGATCCGCTGGCGGAACGCGCTCGAGACGGGCGATCGGTTTGGCACCGGCCAGCGGCTCGGGCCGGGGGTCGGGCTCAAGCCGACCCTGCTCGCCGTCCGCGACGCGTATCGGTCGGCCCGCTACGCGGGGATCGCCTGCGCGGCGAAGAACACCGGCATCGGCAACGGCCTGCGCGAGTTCGGCCGGGCCGTCCTCCGGGCCGAGGCGGACGGGACGCTGACCCTCCACCACTCCTGGACCGAGATGGGCCAGGGCTGCCACACCGTCTTCCGCCAGATCGCCGCCGCAGAGCTGGGCATCGCCTCCGGGCGGATCCGGGTCGAGGTCGACACGGAGCGCGAGCTCGACACCGGCGAGACGACGGCATCCCGGGCCACGATGCTCGGCGGGCGGGCGGTCGTCGAGGCGGCCCACCGGCTGTCCGATGCCCTCGGCGGACGCGCTCCGGACGGGCCAGCGATCGCGAGCCTCGCCGGCCGCGAGTTCGCCGGCGAGGTGGTCGTCGACTGGACGACCCCAATGGAGGGGACCGACGAGCCGGTCACCCACTTCGGCTACGGCTGGGCGACCCAGGTCGTGGTCCTCGACGAGGACGGTCGGATCGCCCGGGTGATCGCGGCCCACGACGTCGGCCGGGTCATCAACCCGACGCTGCTCGAGGGCCAGGTCGAGGGCGGGGTCCACATGGGGCTCGGCCAGGCCTTGACCGAGGAGCTCGTCGTCGAGAACGGCGTGCCAACGACCGACACGCTCAAGTCGCTGGGCATCATCCCCGCGGCCGGCATGCCCCCGGTCGAGTGCCTGTTCGTCGAGGAGCCGCAGCCCGAGGGTCCCTACGGCGCCAAGGGGATGGGCGAGGCGGTCATGGTGCCCACGGCGGCCGCGGTCGCCGGAGCGCTGTACCGGTTCGACGGGATCCGCAGGACCAGCCTCCCGATGCGCGACACGGCTGCCGCACGGGCGGTCCTGCCGCGGCTTGCCCGGCCCGCCTCGCGGTCCGCGAACCCGGCGGCGCTGGCGGAGGCGGAGACGCCCCCGCCACCACTCGTCGCCCCGGTGCCACGGTGAGCCTGCTGCTGACCGGCGGGACGGTCGTGACGTCGCTCGACGCGCCGCGCGTCCTCCGCGCGGACGTGCTGGTCGAGGACGATCGGGTGGCCTTCGTGGGTCCCTCCCCCGCCGGCCCGACGAACGGCTCACCGGTCGGACGGGACG
The DNA here is from genome assembly GCA_963708065.1 of uncultured Chloroflexia bacterium. Classification (GTDB taxonomy): domain Bacteria; phylum Chloroflexota; class Limnocylindria; order Limnocylindrales; family CSP1-4; genus Chersky-267. The sequence continues at coordinate 40,719 of CAVPRZ010000004.1, read as the reverse complement.
GCCTCGTGACCATCGACTGCGCGGGCTGCCTGGTCGTCCCCGGCAACGTCTGCGCCCACACCCATGTCTACTCGGCGCTCGCCCGCGGGATGCCCCAGCGGCTCCAGCCACCGCGTGACTTCCTGGACATCCTGCGCCGGCTCTGGTGGCGGCTCGACCGGGCGCTCGACCCCGAATCGATCGCAGCATCCGCGGCGGTCGGCGCGATGGAGGCGCTGCTCGCCGGGACGACCACGCTGGTCGACCATCACGCCTCGCCCAATGCCATCGACGGCTCGCTCGACATCATCGCCGGCCAGTTCGAGCGCCTCGGCCTCCGGTCGGTCCTGGCGTACGAGGTGACCGACCGCGACGGACCCGGCCCGGCCGCTGCGGGGCTCGCCGAGAACGAGCGATTCCTGCGCGCGATCCAGGCGGGCGACCATCCCCTCGCGAGAGGAATGGTCGGTGCCCACGCCTCCTTCACGCTGTCGGACCCGACCCTCGACCGCTGCGCGGAGACGGCCCACCAGTTCGGCACGGGGCTCCACATCCACGCGGCCGAGGACGCCGTCGACGAGCGCGACGCCGTGGCCAGTCACGGCAGGCGGGTCGTCCGCCGCCTCGCGGACGCCGGCGCGCTCGACGACCGGACCCTCCTCGCGCACGGGGTCCACCTCGACGAGGAGGAGGCCGAGCTCGTCGTGACGTCCGGGGCGACCGTCGCCCACAACCCGCGTTCGAACATGAACAACGGCGTCGGCCGGGCGCCGCTCCGGCTGCTGGGCAGCCGCGTCGCGCTCGGGACGGACGGCATCGGCGCCGACATGTTCGAGGAGTCGCGTGTCGGTTACCTCCGGCTCCGTGACGGCGGGGACGATCCCGCGCTGCAATGGCCGCTCGATCGACTCGCTCAGGGATCCCGGTTCACCGGCCGGCTGTTCGACGAGCCGCGATTGGGCCAGATCGTGCCCGGCGCCCCGGCGGACCTGGTCGTCCTGGACTATCCCGCCCCGACCCCGTTGACTCCGGAGACGCTGGCCGGTCATTGGCTCTTCGGCCTGTCGGCCCGCTCGGTCCGCGACGTCGTCGTGGCCGGTCGAGTGGTCGTGGCCGACCATCGCCTGGCGACCGAGGACGGAGCTCGGATCGCGGCGACGGCGGGCGAGGCGGCCGAGCGGCTGTGGCGACGAGTGGACGCGCTCGACGAGCATCCGTATCGCCCGGCAGGGCTGGCCGTCCGATGACCGGCACCCGGACGATCCCGGCACGCGGCGTCACCGTCGCCGACGTGGACCTCTCGACCGAGATCTGCGGGATCCGCTTCCCGAACCCGGTCCTCACCGCCGCCGGACCGCCGGTCCGCGACGGCGCCGCGATGCTCGCCTGCGCGCAGGGTGGCGCCGGAGGCCTGGTCTCCAAGACGATCTCGGTCGTGGCGGCGACTGTCCCTGCGCCGAACATGGCCGAGATTCCCCACGGCTTCCTGAATGCCGAGCTGTGGTCCGAGCTCCCGCCAGAGCGCTGGATCGAGACCGAGTACGCCATGGCCCGGACGGCCGGCCTCCCGCTCGTCGTCAGCCTCGGCTACAGCCCCGCCGACATCGCCTCGCTCGCCCCGCGGGTCCGGCCGTTCGCCGACGCCGTCGAGCTGTCGACCCACTACATCGGCGAGGACGCGGCGCCGATGGTCGCCGCGATCCGGGCGGCGAAGGACGCGCTCGACGTCCCGGTCTTCGTCAAGCTGAGCCCGCTCGGGCGCGAGATGGGCCGGGCAGCGACCCTGGCCCAGGCGGCCGGGGCCGACGCGATCGTTGCGATCAACTCGTTCGGGCCGTGCCTCTCGATCGACATCGAGACCGGGCTGCCGCGGATGGGCGGCGCCGACGGCTACGGCTGGCTGTCCGGACCGGCCCTCAAGCCGCTCGCCCTGCGCTGCGTCCACGACGTGGCCCGGGCCGTGGACATCCCGGTGATCGGCTGCGGCGGCGTGTCACGCGGGACGGACGCGATCGAGATGGTCATGGCCGGAGCCTCGGCCGTCCAGGTCTGCACGGCGGCGATCCTGCGCGGTCCGGCCGTGTTCGGGAAGATCGCCGGCGAGATGGCGGCGTGGCTGGCCGGCCACGGGTACGCCAACCTCGACGCGATCCGCGGCCTGACCCTGCGGCTCAGCGACCCGGGACGTGGGCTTGGCGCGCCACTCCTCGACCTCGACCTGTGCAACGGCTGCGGCCTGTGCGAGCTGTCCTGCACCGCCGACGCCATCCACGTCGTCGACAAGAAGGCGATCCTCGACGAGGAGCTGTGCACCCACTGCGGGCTGTGCATCAGCCGCTGCCGTCCGGGCGCGCTGCTGTGGGCGCCCCCCTTGCCGTAGGATCAGCGCGCGGAGCGGACCGCTCCGAGGCTGGCGCTCACGTCATCGGCCTGCGCGAGCTCGAGCTGGCGGGCGAGCTGTCGCTCCAGCTGGCGGGCGAACCGCTCGGCGCCTTCCGGCCCGAGGCCGGCGATCAGCGATCGGGCGACCTGGACCGCCCGGCTGTAGCTCTCGGCCTCGAGCTCCTGCTCGGCGGCCTCGGGGGGCTCCTCGGTCATCAACCGCTGGAGCGTCTCTGGACTCATCGGCTCGTACATTCCCCACCTCCTGGGCTGCAACCCTAGGCCGGGACGGGCCGGGCGGGAATCGTCGCGCCGACCCCGCCCCTGTCGGGTGGGATGCCCTCGGACGGTCCGGTCGACGGGGGCGCCCGGCCACCCGCAGAGGACGGCCAGCCCATCGGAGGTCCGACACACGCTTGCCGGCGGGTGGCAACATGACCTGACTGTCGCGGGGTCGCTCGCGGCTCGGGACCGGGCGTCGGCCGGTAGCCAACCGCGCTGGAGAGTCGAGTGGACACCCAGGAGCTCGTCTGCGTGGCATGCGGGCAGGCGAACCCAACCGCGTTCAGCTTCTGCGGCGCCTGCGGCGCCAACCTGGAATCGGTGTGCCCATCGTGCGGTGCGCCGACATCGCGAGGGCTCGCGTTCTGCGGTCGCTGCGGAGTCGGTCTGGGTGAGCCGGCGAAGGTGGCCGGCCGACTCGGGGCGGGCCAGCCCCGCACGAGGGCGCCTGAGAACATCAACACGGGACTCGAGAGCGCGGCGGAGGAGCGCAAGGTCGTGACGGTGCTGTATGCCGATCTCGTCGCGTCGACCGAGCTCGCCACGCAGCTGGATCCGGAGGAGCTCCGGGCGATCCTCGGGCCGTTCTTCGAGACGATGGCCGACGAGATCGCCCGCCACGGTGGGACCGTGGAAAAGTACATCGGCGATGCGATCGTGGCGGTGTTCGGCCACCCCGTCGCCCACGAGGACGACGCCGAGCGAGCGGTCCGGGCCGCGCTGGCGATGCAGGCCCGTCTGGTCCGCGATCCCCGGTTCTCGTACGGGACCGAGGGGCGCCTGGCGATGCGGATCGGGGTGAACACCGGCGACGTGCTGGCTGGTCCCGCATCGGACCGCGGAGGCGCCGTGACCGGTGACGCGATCAGCCTCGCCGCCCGGATCCAGTCACTGGCGCCGGCGGGTTCCGTGGTCGCCGCGGATCGGACCCGACGCCTCACTCGTCGAGCCTTCGCCTATCGCGACCTGGGCGAGGCGACCCTGAAGGGCGTCGACCATCCGATCCCGGTATGGGAGATCCTTCCGGACCTCGAGCCGAGCGTCGAGCCAAGCGACCTGCGTTCGGTGATGGTCGGGAGGGACGGCGAGCTCGTGCTCCTGCGAGCCCTGTTCGATCGAACCATCCGGGCACGGGCGCCGACGCTGGTGACCCTCCTGGGCCCGCCGGGGATCGGCAAGAGTCGATTGGCCCACGAGTTCGCCGCCTCGGTGCCGGACGCGCGTGTGGTCCGGGGTCGGTGCCTGCCCTACGGCGACGGGGTCGCCTACTGGGCGCTGGCGGAGATCCTCAAGTCAGAGGCTGGGATTCTCGACAGCGACCCGCCCGAGACGATCGCGGCCAAGGCGACCGGCCGCCTCGACCAACGCTTCGTGGGGACCGACGAGGCATTCCGAACAACCGAGGTGCTTCTGTCGTCCATCGGAGTCGCGCTCAGGTCCGATCCGCTCGTCGGCCTCGAGCCGGCCGTGGCCAGGCGGGCCATCGCCGCAGCCTGGCGGCGGTACTTCGAGTCGATCTCGACCGAGGGCCCGGTCGTTGCGCTCATCGAGGACATCCACTGGGCCGAGGCGAGCCTGCTCGACCTGCTCGAGTCCGTGGCCGGCTCGGTGTCAGGCCCCGTCCTCCTCGTGTGCACCGCACGGCCGGAGGTCTGGGAGCGGCGGCCCAGCTGGGGTGCGGCAGTCGCGAACGCGAACACGATGGCGCTGGCCCCACTGTCCGGCGCCGACGGCATCGAGCTGATCCACCGCCTCCTCGCTGGGGACGGCCCGCCCGAGATCGTCGAGCGCGTTCTCCAGCAGTCGGAAGGCAATCCGTTCTACGTAGGCGAGCTGCTCCGGATGATGGTCGACGACGGGACGCTCGAACACTCGACCGGTGGCGGCTGGCGGGCGACCCGATCGCTGCCGTCGGCCTTGCCCGACACGGTCCAGGGCGTCATTGCCTCGCGACTCGATCTGCTGACGCGAGCCGGCAAGCGGGCCATCCAGGACGCGTCGGTCGTCGGGCGCGTCTTCTGGCTCGGCGTCCTGGCCCGACTGGGCCCGGGCGAAGCCCTGGCGGCGACCGACGAGCTGGTCGACAAGGGGTTGGTCGTGGAGCGCGACGGCTCGGCGATCGAGGGTGAACGCGAGCTCATGTTCAACCACATCCTGATCCGCGACGTGGCCTATGCGAGCATCCCCCGTGCCCGCCGGGTCGAGGCGCACGCCATCGTCCTGGACTGGATCGATCAGGTGACCGGCGGGCGCGACGAGGAGTTCGCCGAAATCCTGTCGCACCACGCCAGCGAGGCGGGCGACCTCGAACGGTCAGCACGTTTCGCGATGTTGGCCGGCTACCGGCATCGGCGGGTGTACGACGCCGATGAGGCGATCCGCTGGTACGACCGAGCGCTGGATGCCCTGGATCGCCACGGCTCGGAGCCCGCAGCTCTCGTCCGGTTCGAGACGCTGCTCGCTCGCGGCGAGGCGTACGAGCAGCTCGGCCGGTTCGCGGAGGCCAGGTCGGGAATCGGACAGGCGCTCGAGGTGGCCCGGCTGCGATCGACCGGCAGCCGCGAGTGGCTTGAAAGCCGGGCCCTGGCTGCGCTCGTCCAGGTGGACTGGAGTGCGGGCTGGCTCGACGAGGCGGAGGCGCTCCTGCCGCAGGCGCTCGAGGCTGCCGTGGATCAGGGCGCCGACGATCTCGTCGCCCGGCTGTCGTCGGGCGCCGGGTCGACCGCCCTGCTCCGAGGCGATCCGATCAGCGCCATCGCTCTCCACGAGCGTGCCCTCGCGGTGGCCACGGAGGCCGAAGACCGGGAAGGCGAGGCTGTCGCTCGGCATGGGCTCGCCGAAGCGGCACTGGCGGTGGGTCCGTTCGACGATGGGCTGGACCAGGCTCGGAAGGCCGACGAGTTGCTCCGCCGACTTGGCCAGACGCCATTGGTCCACCGGAACGAGCGGCTGATCGGCCTGCTCATGTGGGTCACCGGGCAACGCGATCAGGCCATCGATGTCGCGCACGCCGCCGTGGCGGGGTGTCGCGCCGTCGGAAGCCGACGCGACCTCGTTTCGGCTCTCGCCACCTACGGGTTCCTGGCGAGCTCGACCGGCGAGCTTGGGCCGGCGATCCGCTCGACCGAGGAGGCCGCTCTCCTCGCGGGTCAGCTCGGGTCGTCCGCCGTTGCCACGGAGACGAGCGTCTGGCGGTCGGTCGTCCTGGCCGAGCTCGGCGACATCCGACCGCTGGCCGACGAGATCGCCATCGGGCTCGAGCGAACCGCGGCGACCGAAGAGAGGGTCCACCGGGGACCGCTCCTTGCGGCGCGCGGTTGGATGGAGGCAGCCGACGGCGACCCGGAACGGGCTCTGGCCACGTTCGACGAGGCGTCGGCCGCCGTCGCCGGAATGCGCTTCCCAGCATTCCTCGCGGGCCGCCTTATGCTGCTCGCCGGGACGTCCGTCGATTCGACCGAGATCGTCGCCCTCGCCGCCAATCGCATCGCGCTGGCCGCGTCAAACGATGGCCCGCCGCTCCAGGCGTGGGCCAGGTTCGGGGCGGGTCTGGCCGCCATGCACCGAGGCGACATCGCGGTGGCCGAGAACGAGACGCGGCTGGCGCTGGCGACCGCGCTGGCTGTCGGTGAGATGCCGATCGTCTGGCGGAGTGGGGCACTCCTCGCGGACGCTCTGGACGCGCTCGGTCGGAGGGTCGACGCGGTGGCCGTCCGGCGCGACGCGGCGAGCGCCCTGTCGCCGGTGATCGCTGGGCTCGGTGACGCCGATCTACGCTCGACGTTTGCGGGTCGATCCGACGTCTCGTCGGTCATCCAGCCTGCGGGGCAGCCGACTCAGGTATAGGTGATGGTCTTCGCGCCCTGGATGACCTCTTCGATGACCCGCGCCGCGCCGACGATCCTGGCGCCTTCGATGAGCTGGTCCTCGGTGATCTCGCGTGGCCGGGTGCAGGTCCCGCACAGCCAGATCTCGCCGCCGTTCGCAACGAAGCCGGAGACGAGCTCGGACAGCGGGGTGAAGCCTTCGACATCCAGGCCGTCGGTGCCCCCGCGCGTCCCGAGCCAGACGCCGTCGATCGTGCACATGACGGCGGTCTCCTGGCCGCCCAACGCCGCGGTGTTCGCCGCCGTGAAGGCGACGATCGCTCGCTCCGGATCGTCCCTGCCGTGGCTGCAGACGAAGATCAGACGATCGCTCATGGTTCTCCTTCAGCGCATCCGTTCGACCGCGATCCGCAGCGCCCCGTCTTCCTGCTCCTTGATCCACCGGACCCGGTGGCCGAGCATGCGCGCGAACGACGGCACGTCCTCCTTCGACGAGGGGTCGTACACGACGAACTCCACGATGTCGCCCACGTCGACCGCCTGGAGCTGCCGGCGCTGGACCATCGGCATCCGGTCGCAACCCATCCAGCCCGCGTCGTACCGGACGACTCGACCGTCGAATCCCTCCGCTGCCTCCGCCAATCCCGACCCGGGGTCGGCGTCGCCCGTGACCATCGCGTCCGGTCTCGTATCCTCGGTCCGGCGGCGGATGGACGTCACCCGCGGCGAACAGGCCGGCATGATACCGCCCAAGGCAGCGCCCGGCTAGTATCAGCGACCTCGCCTTGGAGTTTGGTTCGTGATGCACGACTCCGCCCCGCGGGCGGTCCTCGTGACCGGCGTCTACGGAACCGGCAAGAGCACCCTGGCTGGGGAGATGGCCAACATCCTCGAGCAAGGCTCGGTCGCCTATGCCGCGCTGGACCTGGACTGGCTGACCGGTGCCACACTCCCGGCTGCGACGCGCACGCCCAGCAACGGCCGCTGATCGCGAACCTGCGTGCCTGCCACAGCTCGACCTGCTGGTGCCGAAGGTGGGGTTCGAACCCACACGACCCTTGCGGGCCAGCGGAGTTTAAGTCCGCCGCGTCTGCCGGTTCCGCCACTTCGGCCGCCGCAAGGGTAGCGCCCGAAGGCTCAGTCCAACCGTTGAGCCCTCGCGTTCAGCGCTGTCCGACGGCGACCAGGGCGACGGGCAGGCCGAAACCAGCGACGTGCATTCGCTCCCGCAGGGTCTCCCCGCGACCCTGGAGCTCCCGGTGTCCGTCCGCCCGCTGGATGGTCCGATCGATGACGCCGTCGATCCTGGCGATCAGCGCCGGGTCCATGGGATCCTGGTCAGCGTCGCCGACATCGAACAGCCGGAGGTCTCCGAGCCCGAGACCGGAGAAGAACCCGGCCAGCTCGGCGCGAGGGAGCCCGCCCCGGTGGGTCTTGCCGAGCGCGCGATCGACGGCCGCCCACCAGTCGTGGAGGTCGACGTACACCGTCGCCGGGACCGATTGGAAGTCGCGGTACTCGGATGTGACGATCAGATGACCTCCCGGGCGGACCAGGCGCTTGAGCCGGGCGACGACCGGCGCCGGATCCTCGAAGACGCACAGCGAGTTGGCCATCGAGACCGTGTCGAACGAGCCGTCCGGGAACCGCGGGTTGAGCACGTCCATCAGCTCGAACCTGATCCCGTCCTCGCCCGCGAACCGCTCATTGAACAGCGCCTCCTCGCTCGGCTCCGAGTCGATCCCAATGATCTCGCCATGATCCCTCAGGCCATCGAGCAGGAACCGGATGAACTGGCCGTCACCGGTCGCAGCATCCAGGACCCGTCCCCCGGAGACATGACCGAGGACCACGGTCGGATCGCCGGATGCGTGGAACTCAGGGCCTGCGTCGTCATCGTTCATCGAGTGGACCTGCGGTCGTCGGTCAAACGGCGACCCGCCGGTGATCCGACGGGTCGGGTCGATGCTCAGGATGTGGAGGCGACGAGCGGATTCGAACCGCTGAATAGAGGTTTTGCAGACCTCCCCCTTAACCACTTGGGTACGTCGCCCCGGAAGGGCCGCCGAAAGGGGATCGGCGTGGGCCCTGCAGCCAGTCTAGGTGGTCGTTGCCCCTCGAGGATTCGAACCTCGGTTCACGGATCCAAAGTCCGCTGTCCTACCACTGGACGAAGGGGCACCGATCGGATCGTCGGCGGGTGCCGGCCGGCCCGACCGGTCGAAGGACAAGAAAATGGAGCGGAAGACGGGACTCGAACCCGCGACCCTCACCTTGGCAAGGTGATGCTCTACCAACTGAGCCACTTCCGCTCGAGAGCTGCGGACCACCGATATGGTGCCGAGAGCCAGATTCGAACTGGCGACACCGCGATTTTCAGTCGCGTGCTCTACCAACTGAGCTATCTCGGCCCGATGGCCTGACCAGGCTTTGGCCGCCCGTCGGCGAGGCGGAGGATACCATGCGCCTCGAACGGCCTTCAACCGACCGGCGCGGCGGGTGGTGCGGTTGGGGGAACGGCCGGCGGGGCGGCGGGCGGCACGGCCCGGTCGGGGCCGGCCAGCTCCTCGGCGGTCGAATCGACCGGCGGCAGGCCTCGCAGCGAGCGGAGCCGGTTGATCCGGGCGAGCAGCGGCGGATGGGTCGAGAACCAGGCGCTCTGGTCCTCCTCGGCCGTCTGGCCGAGCTTCATGATCGGGTTCGTGAAGTAGAGGTGCTGGGTGGCCCGGTTGGCGACCTCGAGCACCTCGGTGTCGCCGGCGATCGTCGCCAGGGCGCGCTCGAGCCCGACCGGGTTGCGGGTCAGGTCGACGCCCGATGCATCGGCCAGGTACTCGCGCTGGCGGCTCACGGCCAGCTGGACGAGCCGCGCCGCGATCGGGGCCAGGATGGCCAGGACGAGGGCGATCGCGAGGACGACCAGCTGGAGCGCTCCCCCGCCCTTGTCGTTGCTGCTCGACCGGCCGCGGCCGCCCCAGAAGGTGAACCGCAGGAAGAAGTCGGACAGCAGGGCGATGCTCCCGACCATGACGCCAACCAGAAGCGCGAACCGGATGTCGAAGTTGCGGACGTGCGACAGCTCGTGGCCGATCACGCCCTGGACCTCCTCGCGGTCCATCCGGCTGAGCAGCCCGCTCGTGACGGCGATCGAGGCGTGCTGGGGATCGCGCCCCGTCGCGAACGCGTTCATCGAGGTGTCGTCGATGACGTAGACGCGGGGCATCGGGATCCCGGCCGCGATCGTCAGCTCACGGACCACATTGAACAGCTGGGGCAGCTGCTCCTCGCTGGCCTCCTTCGCACCCGACGCGGCGAGGACGATCGTGTCGCCCTGGAAGTACGAGGCAAGCGCCACGATCAACCCGATAACGACCGCGAAGACCGTGGCGCCGATGGCGCCCGACGCCGACCCGGTCAGCGCGTAGCCGATGGTCAGGCCCAGCATCGCGAGGATGATCACGAGACCGCCCGCGAGCAGGACCGAGTTCCGCTTGTTGGCGGAGATCTGGCTGTAGAACGTGACCGCCATCGTGGGTGCCCGTGCCGAGGTCCCGCCCGTTCGACGGGCGGGACCGGGCCGTGATCAGCCGGCCGGTGGGCCGGCGCTCGGACCGGCGGATGTGCCGGGATCGACCGGGGGGCAGGCGGTGCGGCCGGCGGGGCAGCGGGTGCGGCCCCCGGGCCGAAGCCGAGGTCGACCGTCGGGACGGTCTGTGCCTCCGCCTCTGCCTCGAAGAACTCCCGCTTCACGAAGCCGAGCATGCCGGCGATCAGGACCGCCGGGAACGTCTGGATGCCGGTGTTGTAGTCGAGGACGGTGGCGTTGTAGTGCTGGCGGGCGAACCCGATCTGATTCTCCGTCGTGGTCAGCTGCTCCTGGAGCGACAGGACGTTCTCGTTCGCCTTCAGCTGCGGGTAGTTCTCGACGACGGCGAACAGCGAGCGCAGCGCGCCGGTCAGGACGTTCTCGGCCTGGGCTTGGGCGGCCGGGCCCTGGGCGCCTGCGGCGATAGCGCCGGCACGGGCGTTCGTGACGTCGGTCAGGACCTTCTGCTCGAACTGCATGTAGCCCTTGACGGCCTCGACGAGGTTCGGGATCAGGTCGTGGCGTCGCTTGAGCTGGACCTCGATCTGGGCGAATGCCTCGTCGACCCTCAGCCGCCGCTGGACCAGGCTGTTGTAGAGCAGGATCACGAAGCCGACGATCGCCACGATGACGACGATCAGGATGATCAGCGGGAGTGTCATGGTCCTCCTCTGGCCCTCGGCCGACACGGGCACTCGGCAGTGGCCGGCGACACGATGAAGTCTAGCAGGGCGGCACCCCACGCTCCAGACCGACCGCGGCGCGACCCGGGTCCGAGTCAGCGACCTGACGCCGGCCGCGGGCGACCGCTGATGGCAGCGATCAGGTCCCGGGCCGAGCCTCGACGCGACCGGCGGCGACGGCCCCGGCGAGCGCCGCGTGATCGAGCTCGACCTGGTCGCCGTAGCGGGCGGCGAATTCGACGATCGCGCGGTCGAACCCGCCACCGCTCCCGACGTAGCCGGCGATCGCCGCCGGGTCGCCGGTCCGGGCGTGGGCGCGGGCCAGCGCCCACGCGCACAGCGAACCCTGCCAGGCGAGGTGAGCCGGATCGAGGACCGTCGGGTCGCCCTTGCCCTTCATGTTCCAGAGCTGGCGGATGTAGTAGTGACGGCCGGACTTCGGACCCTCCGACCAGCCCAGAAAGATGTCGCTCGCGGACTGGGTCAGGCGCTGTCCGCCGACGACGCGGAGGCCGTGGTGGGGCAGCGCGGCCGGGCCCGCGTACGGCTCGAGGACGGAGGCGTTCGCCTCCTTGATCTGGAGGACCAGCGGGTCGCCGGCGCCGTGATCGCGCCCCTCGAACAGGGCCACCCAGCAGCGGGTCCCGACGCTCCCGACCCCGACCGTCTTGCGCGCGACATCCATGAGCCGATATCGGTCGAGCAGCTGGCGCCGGTCCTCGGTGAGCGACTCGCGGTAGCCGGCCAGCATGCCCACGGCCTCCTCGGGATCGTGGTTCGTGTTCTCCAGCCGGATGAGGAGCGGTGGGTCCTCAACGAACCGCCGTCGCCCACCCTCGAACCTGGTCAGCCGGGCGGCCGCCTCGAGGTGAGTCCTGCGCTCCGCCCGGGCCACGTTCCGCCTGACCTCGGCCCGGTAGCGGGAGGGGAAGTGGTCGAGAACGTCGCCCATCTCGATCCGGGCATGCCACAGGTCCAGGACCCGCATCCGGGCGTACTCGGCCATCCGCTCCCGGTAGGCGCTGACCGCCGCCCCGACGATGTCGGCCCGAACCTCGGCCGAGCGTGTCCGCAGCCGGACCACGAGGTCCAGGCTCGTCGCGAGCCGCTTGACGTCCCACTCCCATGGACCCGGCAGGGTCTCGTCGAAGTCGTTGACGTCGAAGACGAGGGTGCGTTCGGGCGTGGCGAACTCGCCGAAGTTGCTGACATGGGCGTCGCCGCAGGCCTGGACGCGGAGCCCGGTCGTCGGCGTGCCGGCCAGGTCCAGCGCCATGATCCCGGCCGACCCGCGGAAGAAGGCGAACGGCGAGGGGAGCATCCGACCGTAGCGGATCGGGATGAGCTCCCGGACTCGCGTCTCGTTCGAGGCCTCGAGCACGTCGATGGGATCGGCACGGGACGACGGCGCGGTCCACTCGGCGTGGGCCGACCGCGGGACCTCCTTCCGGAGCGCACGGCCCCGCTCGAACCGGTCCTGTCGCGAGCTCTCCACCGGCCCTCCTCGGTCCGCTCGAAGTAGCCCTGGGGTCGCCGCCGGGCCGGCCGGGCCGGCGGCCACGGCCTGTTGGATACACGCGACGTGGTGGGCGGTGAGGGACTCGAACCCCCGGCATCCTCGGTGTAAGCGAGGCGCTCTGACCAACTGAGCTAACCGCCCGGGCAGGGGCAGGATACCCGGCCGGCGCGAGCTCGCCCCGCGCGGTCCGGAATCGGAACGGCGGTCCCGGTCGGACCGCCGTCGTGATCAGCGAGTGAGTGGTGCCCAGGCCGGGACTTGAACCCGGATGAGTTGCCTCATACGCCCCTCAAACGTACGCGTATACCAATTCCGCCACCTGGGCAGTGGAGCGATGTCAAGCTACTCGGTCGAGGGTGGTACCGAGGAAGGGATTTGAACCCATACGCCCTTGCGGACACTAGCTCCTGAAGCTAGCGCGTCTACCGATTCCGCCACCTCGGCGAGAGTCCCGGACGGCCGATGAGCGCGCTCACCCGCCGTCAGCGAGGCGCCATGTTAGCACATCCCAATAGCGGTCACTGGGATCGCCGAGCTCGCGGACGGTCGGCCCCTGGACCCGGTCCCGGAAGACGACGAGCTCGTTCCGGAACGCGATCGGGAGCAGGTAGGTCTTGCTCGTGAGGCGCTGCTGGAGCCGGCTGAAGGCGGCCTTCCGCGCCTCGAGGGTGCCCGGGGCGCGGGCGCGGTTGAGGTCACGGTCGAGGGCCACGTCCTGGATGCCGCTCACGTTCGAGCCGCCCTTGGCGACCTGGGTCGAGCCGAGGAGCGGGTAGAGGTCCGGGTCGAGCCCGATGTTGACGTCGATCGATGCCGACTGGAACTTCCCAAGCCGCAGCCGGTCCCCGACGAAGGCGGCCGGCGACAGAGGGGTCACCTTCGTCTGGAAGCCGAACGCCCGCCAGTCGGCCGCCACCGCCTCGGCCACCGCCATCGCGGTCGGGTTCGAAGCGGCGTCGGGAGCGATCAGCTCCATCTGGTACGGCGTCTTGGTGCCCGGCGACGTCCAGCCGCCGGCGAGCCGCTTCCAGCCCGCGCTCTTGAGGTCGGCGGCCGCCCGCTTGAGGTCGTACCGGACGATCTTGCTCGCCTTCTGGTCGAAGGCCCACGAGGACGGTGGGATCGGCGAGTCGGCCCGCGTCGCCGCACCGCCGAAGACCTGGCTGATCATCGCCTTGCGGTCGATCGCGGCGAGCAGGCCGTGCCGGACCGCGGGCGTCCTGAGCTCGGTGGCCCCCGGCCGCAGGTTGAGCGCGATCGCGCTGAGGGTCGTTCGCGGATAGCTCAGGAGTCGGCTGCCGGGCAGCGCGGCGAGCTGGTCCGCGAGCTCGGGCGTCAGTCCCGACGCCGCGTCGAGGTCGCCGGCACGGTAGGCGTCGGCCAGGGCGGCGGCATCCGGGTAGAACGTCATCTCGATCCCGGGCAGGCCCGGCTCGGGGGGGGCCTGGGTGGTCGGGGCGGCGGTCGGCGACGCGCTCGGCTCGGCCGAGGCGTCGGGCTCAGTTGACGTGTCCGGCGCGGTCGAGGCGTCCGGCGCGGTCGAGGCGTCGAGGCTGATCGGACGGGGACGCCCCCGGTGAGGACCCAGGATTGGTGGCCGGGGTGTCGGCCAGGCTGGCCGGGGCGAGGATCGCCGACTCGGCGTTCCACGAGGTGAGCACGAACGGCCCCGACCCGACCGGCTGGACGCTGAACGGATCGTCGGCGAGCGTCTCGACCGGGGCCTCGCTCAGCAGGTGCGCGGGCAGCAACCCGATGGTCGCCGCCTGGAGGAAGCCGCCGATCGGCGTGTCGAGCTCGAACCGCACGGTCCGCTCGTCGACGGCCGTCACGCTGACCCCCTGCCACGACGACGCCGAGCGGTCCCGTGTAGCCGGGGTCCTTGAGGATGCCGACCGTGAACACGACGTCGTCCGAGGTCACGGGCTCGCCGTCCTGCCAGCGGGCGTCGGGCCGGATCGTGAACGTCCAGACCTTGCCCTTGCTGTCGACGGTCCAGCCGCTCGCCAGGTCGGGCCGGTAGGTCCCATCGGGCCCGAGCGCGACGAGCCCGCTGAAGACGAGCGCGACGAGGTCGCGATCGGCCTGGGTCCGGGCGGTCAGCGGGTTGATCGAGCTCGGCCGGCCGATCGTCCCCTCGCGGTAGACGGTCGTCTCCGTGGCGCCGCCGCTGGGTGTCGGGCTGGCGATGGCGAGGCTGGCACCGGGCGAGGCGCCGGGCTCAGCCGACCCGCCGGGCAGGGCCACGGCGATGGACAGCGCGACGAGCAGGACGCCGAGGGCGACGACGATCCCCCGGTCGCGATGAGTCAATCGATCTGCCTCCAGCGGGTGCCGTGCGAGGCGACCCGGAGCTCCGCCCTCGACGGGCGGTCTGGCGTCAGGCGGTCGTCGACGTGGACAGCGCGAACGAGACGAGACAGAACAGCACGAACAGCACCGTCAGCACGATCGTGAACTGCCACAGTCGCCGCTCGACGCCACGCCGGCTCCGATAGACCGCGCTGTCGCCGCCGAAGGCGCCCGACAGGCCCGTCCCACGGGCCTGGAGCAGGATCGAGATCATCAGGGCGATGCCGACGATGATCTGGCCGATGGCGAACAGCGGGTTCACGGACGTGCGGACCTCGGACTTTCAGGGCCGTCGGATGGTAGCACAGGCCCCAGGAGCGAGCGTCCGGTGACACCCGGCCAGGACGGCAGCCCGGCCAGCTCGAGGATCGTCGGGGTGACGTCGGCCAGCACGCCGTCCGAGAGTCGCCGGCCGGCGACGGACCGACCCACGACGAGGATGGGCACCGGATTGAGCGAGTGGGCCGTGACGGGCGCGCCCTTCGCGTCACGGAGCTCGTCGGCATTGCCGTGGTCCGCGGTCACGATGAGGACCGCCCCCTGCGCCGCCGGATCGTCGTGGTCGACGGCCTCGACCGCGGCTGCCGACGCGGGCGAGGCAGGCGTCGATCGTCGCCAGCGCCTGGATCGTCGCGTCCCACACGCCGGTATGCCCGACCATGTCGGCGTTGGCGTAGTTGGCCACGATCAGGTCGTACGTCCCCGACCCGATCGCCGCCACGAGGGCATCGGTCACCCCGGCGGCGCTCATCTCCGGCTGGAGGTCGTAGGTCGCGACCTTGGGGCTCGGGACGAGCAGCCGGTCCTCGCCGGGCCAGGCGGCCTCGCGGCCGCCGTTGAAGAAGTACGTGACGTGGGCGTACTTCTCGGTCTCGGCGACGTGGAACTGGCGCCAGCCGGCCCGCGACACTGCCTCGGCCAGCGAGGGGACCACCTCGGGTGGGAAGGCGACCTCGACCGGCAGGTCCTTCTCGTACTCGGTCATCGTCACGACGAGCAGGTCGCTCGGCGCCGGCCGGCCACCGGGCCCGGTCCGGTCGAACCCGTCGAACGTCGGGTCGGTGAGCGCGTGGATGAGCTGGCGGGCCCGGTCGGCCCGGAAGTTGGCATGGACGATCGGATCGCCGTCGCGGACCCGGCCGTCGACCGCCGTCGATGACCGTCGGCCGGACGAACTCGTCGTTCTCGTCGCGAGCGTAGCCGGCCTCGACCGCCGCGAGGGCGCTCGGGGCGTGCTCCCCCACCCCGTGGACGATCGCCTGGTAGCCCGATCCCGTGCGCTCCCAGCGCCGGTCGCGGTCCATCGCGTAGTAGCGTCCGCCGACGGTGGCGATCCGCGCATCCGGGTGAGCCGCCGCGAGCCGCGCCTCGAGGTCCGACGATGAACCCGTCGGCCGACCGCGGCGGCGTGTCGCGCCCGTCGAGCAGGGCATGGACCCGGACCTCCGGCACGCCCCGCCGGGCGGCCAGCCCGGCGAGCGCGACGAGATGACGGTCGTTGGCGTGGACGCCGCCCGGACCGATCAGGCTGACGACGTGGAGCCGCCCGCCCGGGTCGAGCCGCTCGGTCGCACGCGGCCAGCAGCGCCGGGCGGGTGACGAACGAGCCATCGGCGATCGCCGCGTCGATCCGGGGCAGGTCCTGGAGGACCGGCTGCCCGGTGCCCAGGTTGAGATGGCCGACCTCGGAGTTGCCCATCTGGCCGGCCGGCAGGCCGACCGCGTCCTCGGATGCCCGGAGGACCGCGTGAGGCCAGCGCTCGACGAGCGACCGCCAGACCGGCATCGGCGCGGCCGCGATCGCATCGGCCGACGGGTTGCGCCCGATGCCGAACCCGTCGAGGACGACGAGGACGATCGGTCGCGGCCGGCGCGCCTCGTTCGGGACGTCGCGCTGCGCCGGTCCCGTCACCCCGCGCCGCCGGTCCGCGCGGCGGCCGTCAGCCCGGCCCGGGCGACGATTCCGGCCATCTCGTCGGGCTTGAGCGACGCCCCGCCGACGAGCGCGCCGTCGATCGCCGGCTCGGCCAGGAACTCGCCGATGTTGGCGGCCGTGACGCTGCCGCCGTAGAGGACCGGCACCGCGGCGCCGAGGTCGACCAGGCCGGTGGCCGCGATCGCCGCCCGGATCGTGTCGGCCATGGCCGCGGCGTCGGCTCCGGTCGCGTTCCGGCCGGTCCCGATGGCCCAGACGGGCTCGTAGGCGATGACCAGGCCGCTCTCGCCGAGATCCGCCGCGACATCGCCGATCGTCGCGTCCCCGAAGGCCGTCAGGATCCCGTGGACCTGGCCGCGGACCACGGCCTCGGCCCGGCCGGCCTCGCGCTCGTCGAGCTGCTCGCCGACGCAGACGATCGGCCGCAGCCCGGCCTCGACCGCCCGGCGCAGCTTGCGACCGATGAGCTCGTCGGTCTCGCCGGCGTCGCGCCGCCGCTCCGAGTGGCCGACGATCACCCAGCTCGCCAGGCCGGCCAGCATCGGGGCGCTGATCTCGCCCGTGTAGGCGCCGCTGAGCTCGTGGTGGACGTTCTGGGCACCGACCGCAACCCCGCTGCCGGCCAGGGCGTCACGGACGGCGGCCAGGCAGACGAACGGCGGGCAGATCACCCGCTCGACCGGTGCCTCGACCCGGGTCCGGGCGGCGATCGTAGCGGCGAGCTCCCCGGCATCCGCCGGGGTGGTGTGCATCTTCCAGTTGGCGGCGATCACGACCGGTCTCATCACCGGGAATCATGCCAGAGCGCGGGCCTCGTCTCCCTCCTCGGCCAGCCGCTCGAGCCGCTCGAGCGCCCGCTGCACGGTGGAGCGGTTGAGGCCGAGGCGCTCGGCGAGCTCGGTCAGGGTGGCCTCGGGCGTCTCGCGCCGGGCGGCGGCCACGAGCCGGACGACGGGCGGCTGCTCGGCGAGCCGACCGTCGGCCTCGAGCCGGTCGATCGCCCGGAGCTGGCGGGCAGCCGCCATGACGGCTCGCTGCAGGTTGGCCGATTCCGCGTTGATCACCCGGTTGATCTCGCCCCGCAGGGCCCGCGACACCTGCCGGCTCTCCAGCTCGAGGACCGACGAGCCCGCGCCGACCCGGCGGAGGAACGTGCCGATCGTATCGGCGCTCTTCCAGGTCACGACCCCCCGGCCGCGGCGCAATCGCCACGACGCCGGCAGCCCGAGATCGGCGAGGCGTCCCGCGAGGACCGACGCCTCGGACGGCGGGACGACGAACTCCAGGTGGGCCCGGCCGGCCGCCAGGCTGAGCGATCCGTGGGCCAGGAATAGCCCGCGCAGCCAGGCGACCCGGCAGTGGTCCGCCGCCGCGTCCCAGTCGAATGGTTCGCGGGCGTCGCCCGCGCCGCCGATCCGGACGTGCTTGATCCGGCGATGCGCGCCGACCGACCGTGGGGCGTCGGTGGGCTCGCCGCCGAGGCGGACCGCCAGCCGGGCCACCGCGGCCTCCCGGGTGGCAAGCGGGCTGCCGAGCCCGGCGGACTCGGCCGCGCGGTCGCAGGCGCGCTGCGGGACGATCGAGGCGAGCTCGGTCCGGATGGCGCTGACGAGGTCGCGCTCGGCGTCGGTCATGGACGGTCGCCCGGCGCGACGGAGGACCGCTCGATCACGCGGTGCGGGCGACCGCCCCACCCCGCCGGCGGGCGCCACCGTCGTGCTCGGCGATGCGGATGATCGCGGCGGCCAGTCGAGCCGGATCGTGATGGCGCGGATCGTCGGGATCGACGAGGTCGTCGAGGACGAGCCTCGGCGGCCGCTCGACCTCGGGTGGCCAGCGGAGCTGGATCGCCTGACCGTCCGCGTTCGTGGCCTCCCGGCCGACGGGCGAGCCGATCGCCCGGTTGTTGGCCAGGACGATGTCGACGATCCCGCTCGAGGCGTGCCGCTCGAGGGCCTCGACGTGGTCGGCCAGGTCGAAGCCGGTCGTCTCGCCCGGCTGGGTCGCCACGTTGCAGACGTAGATCCGCGGTGCGGACGAGGCCAGGACGGCGGCCCGGATCTCGGGCAGCAGGAGGCTGGGCAGGACGCTCGTGAACAGGCTGCCCGGCCCGATCACGATCAGGTCCGCCTCCGAGATCGCGGCGACGGCGTCGGCCGAGGCCTCGACCCCCTCGGGCGTCAGCCAGACCCGTTCGATCCCGCTCGTGGCGGCGATCTTGGACTGGCCGATGACCTCCTGGCCATCGTGCAGCTCGGCGTGGAGGACGAGC
This sequence comes from uncultured Chloroflexia bacterium, assembly GCA_963708065.1. GTDB lineage: Bacteria > Chloroflexota > Limnocylindria > Limnocylindrales > CSP1-4 > Chersky-267. The sequence goes on along the minus strand of CAVPRZ010000004.1, from coordinate 21,901 downwards.
GGCGTCGACGACGCCGGGACGACCTGGCCGCGGACCGCCAGGACCCGGTTCATCATCCGGACGGCCTCCTCGAAGTCGCCGTCCTCGACCGCGGTCAGGGCCGCGATGAGGAGGTTGCCGACCGCGTGCCCGCCGAGGCTCTCGGGTCCCTCCTCGCCCGGGAAGCGGTACTGGAGCAGCTCGCCCATGAGCGGCTCCGCGTCGGCCAGCGCGACGATGCAGTTGCGGATGTCGCCGACCGGCGGCAGCCCGAGCTGGGTGCGGAGCTTGCCGGAGGAGCCGCCGTCGTCGGCGACGGTCACGACCGCGGTCAGGTTGCTCGTGTGCTCCTTGAGGCCGCGCAGGAGCGTCGACAGCCCGGTCCCGCCGCCGAGCGCGACGACCCGCGGGCCACGGGCGAGGAACCGCTTCTGGTAGATCACCTCGACGAGCGGCCGGTCCTCGTCGTCGGACCGGAACGGGCCCATCAGGACGGTGACGACCTTCCAGGCGGCGAAGGCGAAGATCGCGACGCCGACCGAGGCCAGGATCAGGGCCCGCAGCCAGTACGGCAGGGACTGGAGGGTGATGGCCGAGACGATCGACTGGTACGGCTCGACGAGCACGATGTCGCGGTAGACCTGGCGGAGCACGAACGCGAGCCCGAGCGCCAGGCCCAGCTCGCCGAGGAAGACGACGACGAGCCAACGCTTGACCCCGATCCCCATCGACATCCAGCGGCGGAGCTCGTAGACGCCACCAAAGCGGCGCGGTCGGTCGGCCATCGGTCAGCCTCGCTCGAGCTCGCGGTGGAACACGGCCACCGATCCGAAATCCTGCTCACGCAGCCAGGCCGCGACCTCCTCGGCGATCGCGATCGAGCGGTGGTAGCCGCCGGTGCAGCCGATCCCGATCGTCAGCCGGGTCTTGCCCTCCGAGACGTAGGCCGGGATCGCAAAGTCCAGGAAGTCGCGCAGGTAGGCCAGGAAGCGAGCCGTGCGGGGGCTGGTCCATGACGAACTGGCGGACCTCGCCGGTCAGCCCCGACAGCGAGCGCAGCTCCTCGATGTAGTACGGGTTCTGCATGAACCGGACGTCGAACACGAGGTCGGCCTCGAGCGGCAGGCCGTACTTGAAGCCGAAGCTGATGAGCTGGATCCCCAGGTGGTCCGGGTCCATCGAGTCGGACAGGTGGGCGAACAGCCGCTCGCGCAGCTCGCGCAGGGCAAGGTCGCTCGTGTCGAGGACGACGTCCGCCTCGTCGCGGATCGGCTCGAGCCGGCGCCGCTCCTCGGCGATCGAGCTGGCGATCCCGCGCTGGTCGGCCAGCGGATGGCGATGGCGGGTCTCCGAGAAGCGCCGGATCAGGACCTCGTCGCGCGCCTCGAGGAAGAACACCTGCGGATGGATCCCACGGCCCTCGAGCGCGCCGCGCATCGCCGCGAGCGCCAACACGACGTCGCCGGCCCGGACGTCGAGCACGATCGCCGTCTTCTCGAACCGCTCCAGGTCCTCCGAGACGAGCTCGGCCAGCTCCGGCAGGAGCTCGCCGGGCAGGTTGTCGACGCAGATGTAACCGAGGTCCTCGAACAGCTTCGTCGCCGCCGTCTTGCCGGCGCCTGACAGCCCGCTCAGGATCACGACGTGCTGGCGCGCCGGTGCCTGGGCCGCCTCCGCGGGATCGGATGGATCGAGGGACCCGGAGCCGCTCATCGAGGCCAGTCTACGCCGCGCCGAGCGGCCGACCGACCGGCGCGCCGGCCCGCCGGCGACCGAGCCCCGACGCTCAGCGACCCGTTCGGGCGATGAACCACGTCGTCCCCTCGAAGAGGACGTACATCGTGATCCCGAGCACGAACGGGCTCACGAGATCGCCACCGGGTGTCACGACCGCCGAGAACACGGCGATCCCGAGGATCACGTAGCGGCGCGATGCGCGGAGGCGCTGCGAGGTCACGATGTTCACCCGCGACAGGGCGAACAGCACGATCGGGAACTCCATGGTCAGGCCGAACGCGAGGAACATCGTGGTCACGAAGTCGAAGTACGGGCCGGCCGCGATCGAGGCGACCAGCGTCTCGTTCGTGAAGCTCAGGAGGAAGCCCGTCGCGTAGGGCAGGATCACGTAGCCGATCGCACAGCCGAGCGCGAAGAAGGCCAGCGCCAGCGGAAGCCACGGCCGGATGATCCGGCGCTCCTGGGCGGTCAGACCGGGCGCGATGAACGCCCACAGCTGGTAGAGGATCACCGGCATCGCCAGGACGATCCCGACGACGACGGCGATCTTCATGTTGATGAAGAACGCGTCGCCCGGGCCGAGGACGATGACCTTCTGGGTGGGCAGCGGCTTGACGAGGAACTGGATGATCGCCGGGGCCATGAGGAACCCGACGACCGACCCGACGGCGACCGCCAGGACCACCCGGAAGATCCGGCTGCGCAGCTCGCCGAGGTGGTCGAGGAGGCTCATCACGGCCTCGCCCTCGGGAGGGCTCGAGCCGGGGTCGGGCTCGGTCGGGGCCGGGGCGGCCGTCGGAACCGGACCGGGGGCGGCCGCCGGGATCGTCGTCAGCGCCGCGGTCTGGGCGACGCCGCCGTCCGGGGCAAGCGCGTCAGGCGTCGAGTCGTCGGCCATGACGATCGCCTGGTCCGGGTCGGGCGACCCGGGCTAGGAGGCGTTCTCGGAGCCGGACGAGTCGGCGGGTCCCGCGGACGCCGGGGCCGCCGCGACCCCCTCGGTCGGGGCGGACGGCACGCTCGGGGCGGGTGCCTCCGGAATGGCCGCCATCGGGGCGGCTGCCGCCGGAGCGGGTGCGTCCGGAGCGGCTGCCGCCGGAGCGGGTGCGTCCGGAGCGACCGCCGGGGCCGGGGTCGCAGCCGGGGCGGCGACCGGTGCGTCGGTGGCGACCGGGGCCGGTACGGCGGCGACGACCGGGGCGGCAGCGACGGCCGGCGGGGCCGCAGGCGTCTGGGCGGCCGTCGTCTCGTCGGGTGGCAGTGGCGACGTGTCGACCTTGACCGCGTCCTGGATGTCGGAGGAGGCCTTGCGGAACTCGCGCAGGCTCTTGCCGAGCGCCGAGCCCACGTCCGGCAGCCGGCCGGGGCCCAGGATGAGGAGCGCGATCACCAGGATGATGACGAGCTCGAGCGGTCCGGGAGTGGGCATCGCTGGGAGATGCTCCTTGTGGTTCGAACGTGCCCCCAGTGCGGGCTGCCTAGGGTAGCACAGGGAGTCGTTCGGCCCAGTCGGCGGCAGCCCTCGCGAGCGCCTCGCCGGGATCGCCCGGCCCACTCGCTCCGGGACCCGCCGTGGCGGCCCCGGCGATCCCGCGCGAGACGTTCACCAGCAGGCCGCCGGCGCGGCCGTCGCCGGCCGGTGGCGCGGTCGCCGGACCGTGGCGCAGGACCGGTTCCGTCGCGCCCCCCTGCGCCCCGACACCCGGCACCAGGAAGGCCAGCCCCGGCGCGACGGCCCGGACGCGGGCCATCTCCTCGGGTGCCGTTGCGCCGACGACGAGCCCGACCGTCCGGCCCGGGCCCCAGGCGGTGGCCCGCCGGGCGACGCGCTCGAAGAGCGGCTCGGCCGGGGCATCGTCGGCCGCCCCGACGACGAGGTCCTGGAGCTCGCCGGCTCCCGGGTTCGATGTCCGACACAGGACGTAGACGAAGCGGTCCGTCCGCCCGAGGAGCGGTTCGATCGCCTCCGACCCGAGGTACGGGCTGGCCGTGATCGCGTCGGCGGCGAGCCGGTCGTACAGGGCGACCGCCTGGCGGGCGGCCGTCGAGCCGATGTCGCCGCGCTTCGCGTCGGCGATGAACGGGACGTCGGGCGGGACCGCGCCACGAACCCGCTCGAGGGCGGCGATGCCGTCGGGACCGAACGCCTCGAAGAAGGCCAGGTTCGCCTTGACGGCGGCCACGTGGGGCAGGCAAGCCTCGACGACGAGTCGCGAGAACGCCTCGATCCCGCGGGCGTCGGCCGTGAAGCCTGGCGGCAGCGCGGCGGGGTCCGGGTCGATCCCGAGGCAGAGGACGGTTCGCGTCGCCGCGGACCTGGCGGCGAGTCGCTCGAGGAAGCCCCCGGTCACGGAGCGGTCGAGCCGCTCGGGCTGGCCGCGGGCGCCGACGGGCTCGGGGCCGGCGTCGGGTAGCCGGGGATGTACCAGCTCGCGCCGGACCCGCCGTCGAGGCCGCTGAACTGGGTCACGTCGGGGAGCTGCTCGGTGGTCCACGTCGGGCCGTCGCCCTTGAGACCGATCATCCTGAGGTCGACGATCAGACCCTCGATGTGCATGTACACGATCGAGTCACCCTTCGGCGACCAGACCGGCGCCCACGATCGGTCGTCGTTCGTCAGGCGCAGGACCTCGTTGCCGTTCCTGGCGTCGAGGATCGCCACGTCCGTGCCGAGCGTGCTCGTCTTCGTCACCGCGACGTAGCGGCCGTCAGGCGACCACGACGGCTGCATGTAGCCCGGCGCGCTGAGGGCCACGTTGCGCTTCGACGCCGGGTCGTAGCGGTAGATGACCGGGGCGCCGCGGGCGCCGTCGCGGCCGTTCTTGACGTAGAGCAGCAGCTTGCCGTCCGGCCGCCAGGCCGGGTCCTGGTGACCGAGTGGCGCGTTCTCGGGCAACCCGAGCTTGCGGGTCTTGTCCGTCTTGACGTCGTACGTCTGCATGACGACGTCGCTCTTCGTCGGATCCGGGCCGTCCGAGACGATGGCCACCGTCCGGCCGTCCGGCGCCACGCGTGGCTGGCGGATCCAGAAGAACCAGGTGTACGAGCCCTGGCGGTAGCGGCCGCTCAGCAGCTTCTCCGCTCCCGTCCCGTCGGGATGGATCCGGGTCAGGACCGGGTAGTCCATCGTGTAGCGCGCGAGGCCCTCGGTGCCGCCCGGGAAGTAGCCCTGGTCGTGGACGCTCTCGATGTAGTAGATCCACTGGCCGTCGAACGACCAGCTCGGCATCGAGCCCGCGCCGCTCGTCGTGATCTGGACCGCCTTGTTGCCGGTCTGGGTCCACAGGTTGCCCTGCTTGACGTAGACGAGCGTCCCCGGGATGTTCGTCCTCGGGTCGACGATGACGACGTTCGACGGGGCCGGCGTCCGGTTCGGCGTGATGACGGTCCCACCGCCACCACCGCCGCCGCCGTCGCCGCCTCCCCCACCGGAGCCGGAGCCGCCGGGCAGCGGGATCGTCCCGCTGAAGACGGCCAGCGTCAGGAGGGCCACCACGCTGAGCCCGACGGCGGCCAGGATCGGTGCGGCAAGGGTGCCGGCGGGACCGATTCCGTACGGGTCGCTCTTCGGCCGCGCCCCCTGGTGGGCCCGAACCGACCGGCGCGGCGGGTCACCCGACCGCTCCCGCGGCGGTCGCCGGCTCGGGCTCGGCGGCAGGGACGAGGCTGGCGGCGTGCCCGGCCTCGGCGGCGTCGCGGATCTCGAGCTGGATCGACTCGTAGCCGCCGAAGCGCCGGGTGACGATCCGGGCGACGACATCGAGCCGGTCGCCCTCCGTCACGGCCTCCGCGAGATCGGCTCGGCCGAACGCGATCCCGTCGACGACGTCGAGCCGCTTGCGCAGCGTGAGCTGGGTATGACCGCCATTCGCAGAGCGGACACGAGTCACGGTGAGGCCCTCGACGGCGACGAGCGGATCAGGGTTCCCCGGACCGGTCGGATCGAGCCGACGGAGCTCGGCGAGGAACGCGTAATCGACCTCCGGCGCCGGCACGACCAGGTCGATCCGGAGCTCGGGGCGTCCATCGGACGCGGGTGGCAGGCCGTCCGTGACGAGCGCCAGGAACCGCTCCCGGAAGTCGGACCAGCGCTCGGCCGGGAGCTCGAACCCTGCGGCGCCGGGGTGACCGCCGTGGCGGATGAACAGGTCGGAGCAGGCGGCCAGCGCCGCGGCGAGGTCGAACCCGGCGGCGCTCCGGCACGAGGCTCGGATCACGCCGTCGATGTCGGTGCCGACGACGGCCGGCCGGCCGCGTTCCTCGGCGAGGCGTCCCGCGACGAGGCCGATCACGCCGACCGGCCAGTCCCCGCGGACGACCGTCGCGGCCGGATCGCCGGGATCGGCGGCGAGCGCCGCCTGGGCCTCGGCGAGCGCGCTCCGGGTCATGTCGCGGCGGACGAGGTTCGCGGCCTGGAGCGCAGCCGCGAGCCCGGTCGCCTCGGCCGGATCGTCGGTCAGCAGGAGCCGGGCGGCCTCGAGCGCATCCCCGACGCGCCCCGCGGCGTTGAGCCGCGGCGCGATGACGAAGGCGACGGTCTCCAGGTCGACGCCCGACGGCGACGCGCCGGCGGCCTCGAGGATCGCGGCGAGCCCCGGCAGCGGCTCGGTCCGCAGCCGGTCGAGACCGAGCCGGGCGATCGCCCGGTTCTCGCCGAGGATCGGGGCGACGTCGGCGACCGTGCCGATCGTGGCGAGCTCGGCCAGCGCCAGTGCCCGCTCCGGGCCGCCCGGGACACCGGCCAGGACGAGCTGGGCGACCTTGAACGCCACCCCGCTCCCGGCCAGCCGCGAATCGGGGTAGGCCGAGTCGGCCCGGTGAGCGTTGACGATCGCGACGGCTGGCGGCAGCTCCGGCGGCAGCCGGTGGTGGTCGGTCACGATCACGTCGATCCCGCGCCGGCCGGCCTCGGCGACCTCGGCCACGCTGGTCGACCCCGTGTCGACGGTGACGATCAGCGAGCGACCGGCTGTCGCCGCCGCGTCGACCGCCTGGAGGCTGAGGCCGTGGCCCTCGTCGAGCCGGCTCGGGACGTACGGTTCGACGTCGAGCCCGAAGGCACGGAGCGCGCGGACCATGATCGCCAGGCCGGTCAGGCCGTCGGCGTCGAAGTCGCCGAAGACCTGGACCCGCTCGCCGGTGGAGCGTGCCCGCTCGAGCCGCTCGACGAGGCGGTCGGCGTCCGGCAGCAGGCGCGGGTCGTGGAGTCCCTCGCCGACCTCCGCCACGAACGCCGCGAGCGTCTCCGGATCATCCACGCCACGCGCGGCGAGCAGGCTCGCGATCCGCTCGGAGAAGCCCGCCGCCGCGGCCGCCGCCCGGAACTCCGGGGTGGCGTCGACCGGTCCCGGAAGGCGCCAGCGGAAGCGCGGCTCGATCACCTCGTCAGGATGCCACGGCCCGCTGCACCCGGGCTTATCGGCAGCCCGGTCACGAGGCCGGCCGGCGGGCCGTCCGGCTCGCGGCGGCGAGCTGGGCCCGGCGCCGGTCGTCCCGGTTGTGCCACACGACGAGGACCATCGACGCGTTGAAGATCGACGAGTAGGTCCCGGACACGATCCCGATCAGGAGGGCCAGGACGAAGTAGTAGGTCGCCGAGCCGCCGAAGAGGAGGAGCGCGCTGAGCGTCAGGACCACGGTCAGGCTCGTGTTGATCGAGCGGCCGAACGTCTGGAGGATCGAGTGGTTGACGATCCGCTCGAACGGCTCGCCGACGTGACGGGCCCGGTTCTCCCGAATCCGGTCGTAGACGACGATCGTGTCGTGGACGCTGAAGCCGATGACGGTCAGGACCGCGGTCACGAACAGCGCGTCGACCTGGACGTGGAAGAACGTGCCGAGGATCGCGAACGTCCCGATGACGACCAGGACGTCATGAACGAGCGCGACGAGGGCCGTGGCTCCGAACCGGAAGTCGGTGAACCGGATCGTCATCCAGATGAGGATCCCGACCGAGCCGAGGAGGACGAGGAGGGCCGCCTGCTGGGTCAGCTCCTGGCTGATCACCGGTCCAACGGTCGACAGCGAGCGCTGGGCGACGATCGGTCCGAGCTCCTTCTGGATGCCGGTGGCGACGTCGCCGAACTTACCCGTCGTCGGGACCCCGGTACCGCCCGCGCCGGGGCTCGCGGATGGCGCGACCGAGGCACCCGGGCCGGCCGACGTGCCGGGGCTCGCCGATGCGGCCGTGGAGGCGGAGGGGCTCGGCGCAGTCGACGCGGACGCGCTCGGGGCGGTCGCGGCGGAGGCGCTCGGGGCCGCGGATGCACCGGCCGAGGCCGAGGCAGCCGGCGACGCCGCGGCGGAAGCCGACGCTCCGGCCGATGCCGAGGCGGAGGCAGCCGGCGACGCCGCCGCGGAAGCCGAGGCCCCGGCCGATGCTGATGCACCCGGCGAACCCGAGGCCCCAGGCGAGGCCGAGGGCGAGGGGCTCGGGGCCGGTGGCGGCAGCGCGACCTGGCGCGACCGGATCTCGTAGAACCCGTCGCTCGTCGCGATCACGGTCGCGTCGGTGATGCCCTGGCTGGCGAGGGCGGTCTTGATCTGGTCGGCGGTCACCGACGGGTCCTTGAACTGGATCTCCCAGACCGTGCCGCCGGTGTAGTCGATCGAGAACTGGAGGCCGGCCGCCCCGTTCGTGATCGGGGTGAGGAGGATGAACAGCAGCCCGGGGATCGTCAGCAGCGCCGAGAACAGGAAGAACCAGCGACGCTTGCCGACGACGTCATACACGGGCGCGTGCCGTCCGCGCGCCCCGGCCGGGCGTTCGCGCCTGGAACTCCTCGTCGCCGACGCCCCACAGCCTGGCCCGCCGGGCGAAGTCCTGGCGGACGACGACGCGGAGGACCGTCCGGGTGACCGTCACGGCCGTGAACATCGAGGTGAGCACGCCGATGATCAGGACGAGCGCGAAGCCCTTGATCGTCGGGGAGCCGAACGCATACAGGATCCCGGCGGTGATCAGGCTCGACACGTTCGAGTCGAGGATCGAGTTCCAGGCCCTCGAGAACCCGGCCTCGACCGCCGCGTTGAGCGACTTGCCGAGCCGGAGCTCCTCCTTCGTCCGCTCGAAGATGAGGATATTGGCGTCGACCGCCATGCCGACCGATAGGACGAAGCCGGCGATCCCGGCCAGGGTGAGCGTGACCGGGATGAGCCGGAAGATCGCCAGGACGACGAGCGCGTAGTAGATCAGCGCCATGTCGGCGATCAGGCCCGGCAAGCGGTAGTAGATCAGCATGAACGTGAAGACGAGCCCGATCCCGATCGCCCCGGCGATGAGGCTCGCCTGGAGGAACTCCTTGCCGAGCGTCGCGCTGATCTGGGTGTCCTGGACGGCCGCGATCGGGAACGGCAGCGAGCCGTAGCGCAGGACCGTGACCAGGTCGTTCATCTGCTTCACCGCGTCGGTGCCGCTGCCCATCGTGATCTGCCCGGAGCCCGAGGTGATCGGCTCGCGGATGCTCGGGGCGGAGATCACGGTGCCGTCGAGGACGATCGCGAAGTAGTCGTTGACGTGGTCGCGGGTGTAGTCGGCGAACAGCTTGGACGCCTCGCCGTCCAGGGTGAACGCGACGACCGGCTGGCCGGTCTGCGAGTCCTGCCCGGGATTGGCCCCGGTCAGGTGCTCGCCGGTGAACAGGGGGACGAGGGCCGGATCGCTCGGCAGAGGCTGGCCGTCGATGACCCCGGTCGGTCCGCTGGTCGTCGTGGACGTCCCGTACGTGTCGGATGGGAGCGGGACGAACGTGAGCTGGCCGGTCTGGCCGACGAGGCGCTCGATCTCCTCGCGGTTCGTCGCGCCCGGCAGCTCGATCACGACCCGGTCGTTGCCGTGGACCACGACGACCGGCTCGGACACGCCGGTGGAGTTCACCCGCCGCTCGATGATGTCGCGAATCGTCGACATCGCTGCCGCGTCGGGGCTCTTGCCGTTGACGGGCAGCGCCTGGTACTCGACCCGGAGGCCGCCCTGGAGGTCGAGCCCGAGCCTCGTCTCGACGACGCGCGGGCCGGCCTGCGGGTCGCCCAGCACGGGCAGCTTGAGGCCGGGCCAGAAGTCGATGATGAGCGCGAACAGGCCGATGACGACGATGAGGATGGGAACGAAGCGACGCATCGCGGCGGACTATACCAGTCGAGGCGGCCACGGGCCGTCGGCGCCGATCAGGCCTCCAGACCGGCCTTGATCCGGGCCGCCAGGGCCGGTCCGATCCCCGGCACCGCGGCGATCTGCTCGACCGGCGCCTCGCGCACCCGGCGGGCCGACCCGAAGACGCGCAGGAGCGCCCGGCGCCGCTTCGGACCCACCCCGGGCAGGTCGTCGAAGGCGGACCGGACCGACGCCTTCGCCCGCAGGTTGCGGTGGTAGGTGATCGCGAACCGGTGGGCCTCGTCGCGCAGCCGCTGGACGAGGTAGAGCGCCTGCGAGGTCGGGGCCAGGAGGATCGGCTCGGAGCGGCCGGGCAGGAACAGCTCCTCGCGCTCCTTGGCCAGACCCGCCAGCGGCAGGTCCGCCAGCCCGAGCTCGTCGAGCACCTCGGCCGCGGCACTGACCTGGCCCTTGCCACCGTCGACGATCACCAGGTCGGGCAGCCGCCAGCGCAGCTCCTCCTCGCTGCCCTCCTCCCCGGCCTTGGCCCGGCGGAACCGGCGGCGAAGGACCTCCTGGTGGCTCGCGAAGTCGTTCGGGCCCTCGACCGACTTGATCCGGAACCGGCGGTAGTCGCCCGAGCGCGGCTTGCCGTCCTCGAACACCACCATGCTCGCGACCGACTGGTCGCCCTGGAAGTTGCTGATGTCGTAGCACTCGATCCGGAGCGGCGGGTCGGCCAGCCCGAGGGCGTCGGCGAGCTCGCGCAGCGCGCCGAGGGTCTTGCCCTGATCGGCCATCCAGCGGGCCTGCTCGCGGGCCAGCGTCTCGGTCGCGTTGCGCACGGCCAGCGCCATCAGCTCGCGCTTCTCGCCCCGCTGCGGGACGCGGAGGTGGACCGGGCCGTCGCGTCGTCCGGCGAGGAACGCCTCGAGGACCGCGACCTCGTCCGGGCCGGGCAGGCTCGGCACGAGGACCTGGACGGGGATCGCCGTCGCCCGGGCGTAGTACTGCTCGAGGAAGCCGCGCAGGACCTCGTCGTCGGGGGCGTCGTGGACGGCTTCGAGGAGGAAGACGTCGCGACCGATCAGCTTGCCGTTGCGGACGACGAACAGCTGGACGGCCGCCTGGTTGTCGTGGCGGGCGAGCCCGACGAGGTCGAGCTCGGTCCGCGCGAAGGCGGCCATCTTCTGGCTCTCCATCGTCCGCTCGATCGCCCGGATCTTGTCGCGGAGGACGGCCGCCCGCTCGTACTCGGTTCGCTCGGCGGCCTCGGCCATCTCGCCCTCGAGCGCCTTGACGAGCGTCTCCTGGCGGCCCTCGAGGAACAGCTCGACCTGCTCGATGTCGGCCCGGTAGGCGTCCTTCGAGATCGCCTCGATGCACGGGCCCTGGCAGCGCTTGATGTGGTAGAGCAGGCACGGCCGCTGGAGGGCCCGCTTGCCCTCCCGGATGTCGATCGTGCAGGTCCGGAACGGGAACAGGCGGCGGATCAGGTTCATCGACTCGTCGACGCTCGTCGCCGAGGCGTACGGGCCGAAGTAGCGGCTGCCGTCGGCCGGCAGCTTGCGCGTCCGCTCGATCCGCGGGAAGTCGTCGGCGAGGGTGACCTTGATGTACGGGTAGCTTTTGTCGTCCTTGAGCCGGACGTTGAACCGGGGCTGGTGGCGCTTGATCAGGTTCGCCTCGAGGAGGAGCGCCTCGGAGACGGAATCGGTCAGGGTGTATTCGACGTCGGCGACCCGGTCGATGACGCTCCGGATCCGGTGGACCTCGCCACCGACGGCCTGCTTCTGCCAGTAGCTCCGGACCCGGGTGCGCAGGTTCTGCGCCTTGCCGACGTAGAGCACGACACCCCGGGCGTCCTTCATGAGGTAAACGCCGGGACGGGTGGGCAGCTTCCGGAGGGTCGCGTTCAGCTCGGGGGTCACCCCTCGATGCTACCGCCGGTGGGCCCCTCCGGCAGGAGGGCCCGGTCAGGGCGATGTCGACGGCGGCGTGGCCGGGCCGGCCCAGTCGAGCTTGAACGGCAGCGAGCCGGAGCGCAGGACCGTGACCAGGTCGTTCATCTGCTTCACCGCGTCGGTGCCGCTGCCCATCGTGATCTGCCCGGAGCCCGAGGTGATCGGCTCGCGGATGCTCGGGGCGGAGATCACGGTGCCGTCGAGGACGATTGCGAAGTAGTCGTTGACGTGGTCGCGGGTGTAGTCGGCGAACAGCTTCGTGGCTGCGGCGTCGAGCTCGAACTGGACGGCCGGCACGCCGCCCTGGTCGGTGGCCGGGTTCGCCGCGATGATCGCCGCACCGGTGATGAGCGGCTTCAGGCTCGGGTCGTCGGGCAGGGGCTGGCCGTCGATGACCCCGGTCGGTCCGCTGGTCGTCGTGGACGTCCCGTAGGTGTCGGCCGGCAGCGGGACGAACGCGAGCTGGCCCTGCGGCTCGACGATCGACCGGACGAGCCCGGAATCCGTGCCCTGCGGCAGGTCGACGACGACCGTGTCGCGGTCGTCAAGGGTCACGACCGGGTCGGCGAACCCGGCCGCCTCCAACCGCCGCAGCACGATGTCGCGGATCGTGTTCATGGCCGTCGCATCCGGGGACGCGGAGGCCGTCGGTCGGGCATGGAACCGGACCTGCACGCGGGCAGACACCTGGGCGGACACGCTCGGGGCACTCGTGGGACCCGGAGTCGGCTGCGGACCCCCGATCCCGTCACGACCCGGAACCAGCCCGAACGCCAGCACTGCCACCACGACCACCACCAGGGCAGCACCCGCGATCGCGAACACGCGGGCGGGCCTGCGGGTGGCGAGCCGCCACCACCCGAACGGGCCACGGCGCTGCCGCGTCCGGCCGACGCCCTGCCGGGCAGCGTCCAGGACCCGGTCGGACAGCTCGGTGGGGCCCAGCTCGACCCAGTCGCGGACGATGCGATCGAAATCCTCTTCCGTGCTCATGCCGACTGTCCTGTCGATGCGACGGTCCGCGCATCGGCCTCGAGGGCCGCCCGGAGCGTCTGGGTGGCGTAGTAGAGCCGGGACTTGACTGTCCCGAGCGGAAGATCGAGGTTCTCGGCGATCTCGGCCTGGGACCAGCCGAGGTAGTGATGGAGGATGAAGACGGCCCGCTGGTCGATCGGCAGCCGCCGGAAGCCACGCTCGAGCTGGTCGCGATCGGCCACCGAGGTCGTTGGGTCGGGCGTGGCCGGACCGTCGATCGGCAGGACCCGGATCTGGTCGCTCCAGCGGCGCCGCCGCTCCGCCTCCGCGTAGCAGGCGCGGACGAGGAGGCGCATCATCCACGGCTCGAACCGGTCGGGATCGCGGAGGGCGGGGAGGTCGCGCCAGGCCGAGATGAGCGCCGTCTGGACCGCGTCCTCGGCCTGGTCGAGGTCACGGAGGATCCGGTAGGCGGTCGCGAGCAGCCGGTCACCGATCACGGTCATGAGCCCGCCGTACGCGTCCTCATCGCCCTGCATCGCCCGTTCCACGAGTGTCGGGTCCACCCGCTGCTCCCGTCCCTGCATCTCGTCGCGAGACGCTACACCCCTGATGGGGGCCGAAACGCCCGGTTGGTTCGATCGACGGGGGCGAATCGACGGTGAGGGCGCGATAAGGGCCCGATAAGGACCAGACCGGCGACGGTCGACTGGCGTACGCGACGATCGGCGGGTGGAGCTCCATCCGGACGTCGAGGCGCGACTCGCTCGGCTGACGAAAGACCAGCGCGCCGCGGCCACGGCACCGCCCGGTCCGGTGCTGTGCCTGGCGCCGGCCGGGAGCGGCAAGACGACGACGCTCGTCGCCCGGGTCGCCTGGCTCGTCGCGACCGGCACGCCCGCCGACCGGATCGGAGCCATCGCGTTCAACAAGCGGGCCGCGGACGAGCTCGTCGAGCGCGTCGACACCGCCCTCGGGCCGCTCGGCGTGGCGCCTGGGACGGTCCGGATCCGGACGTTCCACGCCTTCGGCCGGGAGATCCTGCGGGCCGCCGGCCGACCGGTCGAGCCGCTCGTCGACCGCGAGACCGTCCTGCGCCGGATCCTGCCCGGAGCCGACGCGGCCGAGCGGCGCCGGCTCGACACCGCGTTCTCGACGCTCAAGCTGGAGCACCGGGCCGACCCGGCCGACGTGGCCGCCGATCCCGACGCCGGGCCGCGGGCGCGCGCGTTCGTGGCCTACGAGCAGGCCCTGGCCGACGCCGGCGGGCTCGACTTCGACGACCTCGTGGCCCGGGCCCTGGCGTTGCTCGAAGCCGATCCGGATGTGCTCGCCGGCTGGCGGTCGCGCTGCGTCGAGCTCCTCGTCGACGAGGTCCAGGACGTCGACCGATCGCAGCTCGAGCTGGCGCTCCTCATTGCCGCCCCGGCCAACCGGATCTTCCTCGTCGGCGACGACGACCAGTCGATCTACGGCTGGCGGCTGGCCGACGTCCGGAGGGTGCTCGACCTGGCCGGCCGGCTGGCGGGCCTCCGCCGGCACGACCTGATCACCAACTTCCGCTGCCCGGCGCCGGTCGTCGAGCGAGCCGTGCGCCTCGTCGAGGGGAACCGCGAGCGGTTCGCCAAGCGGATCGTGGCGCGGCCGGGCGCCATCGGCCGGCTCGTGCTGGCCCCCGACCCCGGCGACGACGACGAGCGGGTCCGTCGCGTCCTCGCGAGCTGGCGATCCGCCAACGGCGACCCGGGCGGAGAGCCGGCCGCCGATCGCGACGAGGCGACGTGGGCGATCCTCGCCCGGACGAACCGCGAGCTCCTGCCCGCGGCCGCGGTCGCGACCGAGCTCCGGATCCCGTTCCGCGCCGAGCGTCTCGAGCTCCCGCTCGACGATCCACGGTTGGATGGGATCCTCAGTGCCCTTGCGGCGACCGACCCGGGCCTTCCGCTGCTCGTCCGGATCGGCCGACTGCGGGACGGCGAGCCCGATCCGACGGCGGGCGTCGACCCGGCCGCGGAAGGGCGGTCTGACCCCGGCGACCCGTCACCCGTGGACGACGCGACTCCCTCCGATCGCCTGCCGTGGGACGAGCTGCTCGGGTCGGTCCTGGCCTGGGCCGCGCCGTTCCGCGATGCCGAGGACCTGGCGACTGCCATCCGGGCGGCCCGGTCCGACCTCGCCGGTCTCCGCCGCGACGACGCGTCCCTGACCCTGGCGACGGCCCACTCGACGAAGGGTCTCGAGTTCGACCACGTCGCGGTCGTCGACATGGACGCCGGTCGCTTCCCGAGCCAGCGCTCGCTCGACGATGCCGAGGATCCCGCCCGTGCCCTCGAGGAGGAGCGCCGCCTGGCGTACGTCGCGTGGACCCGGGCGCGGCGCTCGCTGACGCTCGTCTACGACCCGGCCGCGCCGTCGCCCTTCCTGGCCGAGGCGTTCGCGCCGGAGGAGCTCGGGTCCTGAGGTTCATCTCGGCGACCCTGGGTCGCTCCGGCGGGGCGATTGGACGACACCGCGGCCCCAATCAGGCTCAGGAAGACCAACAGGGCACGCCGTCGCAGGCCGCGCGTTCCGACCGCTGGTCGCGGGGCGCTGGCGGACTCGGTTCGCGCCACGGTCTCTGCCGGCCACGGAACGACCGCGACGGTGGTCGCCGGTGGCGCCTCTGCTACCGGCATCGCCTGGGCTTGCAGCATGGCGGCCCGGAGCTCACTGGCGACCCGAGGGTCCGGTGGCGTCGGCGCGACCGACAGCTCGGTCGGGGGAAGGATCGACCTCAGGACCGAGACCGTCGAGACCGACCGCCACGCCGTCGGCGGCGGGGGCACCACCCGATGCGGCTCCGGTGGCGGGCCGGCGAACAGCTGCATCGTGACCGGATCGGGGTCGACTGCCGTGCCGGCCGACAGGGTCGACAACGGTGCCGGCGCGGCCCTGCGGCGCCTCCCCGCCCGGGGCGGCTGGGCGACGCGCAGGCGGCGTATGCCCCACGGCTCGGAAGCGTGCGGCGTCGGATCGTCGCCGACGTGGCGGTCAGCGTCGAATCGGTTGCCGCGCTGGTTGGTCGGTTCGGGGTCCATCGTTCGTGATACTACGCGGCCGTGGAAGGGCGCCGCCCGGCTCGGTCGCGTGACGCGCCCCGGCGCTCGCTGACCCGCGCCGATGACCCGGCATGACCGTCGCCGTCCATGGCAGAGGCGTTCGCGCGCCCGACGAGACGGCTCCAGACGGTTGATCGTGCCGACGGCGCACCCATCGGGTGCCGTTCGGCCCTACCTCACGCGACCTCACATATCTACCCTCAACCGCACAACCGCGGCCCGTCGGCGCATCGTCCCCCACGTCCCAAGAGTCCGCCGTCCGATCGGATAGATGGCCCATCGATCCGTTCTGCTCAAGGGCGCGGAAGGCGATTGGAAGGGGGTGGCGCCGAGCGACGACCAGCGTTGATCCCGCGGACCGCTCCTCGTTCGCGATTCTCATGCCCACCGAGGAGAACCTTCATGCGCAGAGTCTTCCCGCTCGTATTCGTGGCCACCGCGACCCTCGCCATCGTCGTGGGCGTCGCCGTCGCGTGGACCAGCACGGCCACGCAGTCCTACACCACCGCCGCCGGATCGCTGTCCGTCGCCATCGCGGACGACCACTACACCGGCGCCAAGGTTTATCCGACCGGGACCGACATCTTCGTCCTGTACGGCCGGATCAAGAACAACACCCCGGCCGACCCGGGCATCGCGGTCTACATCACCGGTGGCAGCGTCAACGTGACCAACGCCGGGGTTCCGGTCTGTGACACCTTCCGGGTCGCCGGCGGGATCACGGGCAACGTGTCCGTCCAGGACAGCAGCCTTGTCAGCCCAGGTGGAAATGTCGGTGGACTGTGGTACGCGAACCTCCACATGAACACCGATGCTCCGGACGCCTGCCAGGGCCAGACGCTCAGCTACGACGTCATCGTCAACGTCGGAACGTAGGTAACAGGTCGCCGAGGAGGTCGACCACGCTCGACCTCCTCGGTCCCGCTCGAGGAGCCAACCGGCCATGGAATCGACCGTCGCGTCCGATCTGCCCGTCAGCCACCAGCACCGCCTGACGCCGATCGGCTTCGTCCTCCGCTTGATCGGTGCCCTGCTGGCGGGGCTCCTCGTCGCGGCCGTGGTAATCGCGCTGATCGCTACGCAGCTGCTCGGGTTCCATGCCCTTGGGATCGCGTCCGACAGCATGGCGCCGGTTCTCCAGCGCGGCGACCTGGTCATCACCAGGCCGGCCCCGATCACGACCGTCTCGAACGGCGACATCGTCGCCTTCGATGAGGGTGAGTTCACCAGGATCACCGTGGTCCACCGCGTTGTCGGCGTCATCAACGTGACCGTCAACACGACCGACTCGAAGACCGGGGCCAAGTCGAGTGAGACCACCCGCCTGCTTCGGACGAAGGGCGATGCGAATCCGACCCTCGACGGAGTCCCCGTCGCAACGGACCGGTTCCGGGGTGTCGTCTTCGTGTCTCTGCCAACCGTGGGCGGCGTCCTTGGCTCCGGTCAGGTCCAGCAAGTGCTGTTCGGCCTCGCGATCGCCACGGCAATCGCCTGGCTGGTCTACGAAGTCGTCCGCTTCCGTCGCCGCCGCGCGACGCCGGCCTGATCGCGATGCGCAACGCCGCGCCCTCGCTCAGGATCGTCGCCCTCGGGTGGACGGTCCTGCTGGTCGCGACCTCGTCGGTCGGGGTGGGGTTCGGCGTGGCGAATGGTGCAATCGGCCATTTCGTGGCGGAGGTAGGCACCTGGGTCAATCAACCCCGCGCGACGCCCTCGACGCCGCCCGAGTGCGAGCGCATGGACTTCCGCGAGGTAATCGTCGGGACGGAAGGCGACGATCGCATCATGAGCGAGCACGGGCCGGCCCTCGTCTTCGGCCTGGACGGCAACGACGTCCTCATCGGGGGCGACGGTCGCGACTGCCTCGTCGGCGGGGAGGGCAATGACGTCCTGAGCGGTCTCGACGGCAAGGACGTCCTGCTCGGTCAGGCCGGCAACGACATCCTGGCCGGCGGCCGTGAGGACCTGAAGGACGACGACGGACATGACCGTCCCGGCGGTGCCGACAAGGCAGCGGCCTATGACCTCGGCGGAGCGTTCGCCGGAGGCATCCCCCTCCGCCGCCACCGCCCCGGTGATCGGCTCAACGGGGGCGACGGGTTCGACGTCTGCCACGGCACCCGCTCAGACACGTTCATCAGCTGCGAACGCGTCGCGCGCACGTTTGACCTACCCACCGGTCCGGTTGTCGGACCCTTCGGCACGAGTGGCCCCTCCCCGGCGCCCGTGCCGACACCCGGCGCGGCCGCCGCTCCGCCGGCGGGCGACCCGGCCCCAGGGCCCGGTGCCGAGCCGAGGCCGGATCCCACCGGGCTCGCCGCGCCGACGCCGACGCCGGACCCGACCGCGGCTCCGACGCCGGACCTGACGCCGTCACCGGATCCGACACCCGCGCCCACTCCCGACCCCACCCCGGATCCGACTGTTGCACCGACGCCGGATCCGACGCCCGACCCGACTGCGGAGCCGACGCCTGAACCGACTGCGGAACCGACGCCGGACCCGACGCCCGACCCGACGGTCGAGCCGACGCCTGATCCGACGCCCGACCCGACGCCTGATCCGACTCCAGACCCGACGCCCTGACCCTGGCCGGCGTTGGCGCTGTCCTCAGCGCGCCCGGTCGTGACGGGCGATCTCGCGGATCAGGCGGTCGATCGCCTCGAGGAACGGCTCGGTCGCCTCGGGCGGGAGCGCGTCCCTGATCGAGTCCTTCGGGCCGTAGGCCGATCGCGCCCGGGCGGCGGCGCGCCGGACGTCGGCGAGGTCGCCATCGCGGAGGACGTCGGGGATCCCGCCGAGCTCGCGCATCCACCGCTCCGAACCACGCGCGGCGGCCGCTTCCAGGAGCCGATCGCCGGCCCGCGCGGCCGCCAGGGCCCGCTCGTCGATGAGCGGCAGCTCGTGCCGAGCCGCCCGGGATCCGGTCGACGCCTCAGCCATCGTCAGCCGCGGGCGGCGGCGCGCTTGCGGCTCGGCGCGATCGGCAGCGGGATCGCCTCGCGAGCGCCGTTCCCATCCCGCTTCCCGCGCCCCGCCTCGTCGGCGAAGGTGACGTCGCTGAGCGGGATGAGCGGCTCGCCGCGCAGGACCCGGGCGAGGTACTCGCCGGTCGCCGAGGTCCGGATCCGGGCGACCTGCTCCGGCGTCCCGGTCGCGACGACCCGCCCGCCGCGGAACCCGCCCGCCGGTCCGAGGTCGACGATCCAGTCGGCGGTCTTGATCACGTCGAGGTTGTGCTCGATGACGAGCACGGTGTTGCCCTGCTCGACCAGCCGGTGGAGGACCTGGAGGAGCTTCTCGACGTCGGCGAAGTGGAGCCCGGTCGTCGGCTCGTCGAGGAGGTAGAGCGTCCGGCCGGTCGACCGCCGGCTGAGCTCGGTCGCGAGCTTCACCCGCTGGGCCTCGCCGCCCGACAGGGTCGTCGCCGGCTGGCCGAGGTGGACGTAGCCGAGCCCGACCTCCGACATGACCCGCAGCTTCGAGGCCACGTTCGGGACCGCCGAGAAGACCTCGAGCGCCTCCTCGATCGTCATCTCGAGGACGTCGGCGATCGAGCGGCCCTTGTAGTGGATCTCGAGCGCCTCGCGGTTGTAGCGCTTGCCCTTGCACACCTCGCACTGGACGTAGACGTCGGCGAGGAACTGCATCTCGATCTTGAGGATCCCGTCGCCCTTGCAGTTCTCGCACCGGCCGCCCTTCACGTTGAAGCTGAACCGGCCGGGCTTGTAGCCGCGGACCCGGGCCTCGGGGGTGCCGGCGAACAGCTCACGGATCGGCCCGAAGAGGCCGGTGTAGGTGGCCGGGTTCGAGCGCGGGGTCCGGCCGATCGGGCTCTGGTCGATCTCGATGATCTTGTCGATCTCGTCCACGCCGTCGATCCCGTCGTGCGGTCCCGGCTCCTCGCGTGAGCCGTTGAGCCGCCGGGCGAGCTCGCGGTACAGGATCTCGGTCACGAGGGTGCTCTTGCCCGAGCCGGACACGCCGGTCACGGCGATGAACCGCCCGAGCGGGAACCGGACGTCGATGTTGCGCAGGTTGTGGGCGCGGGCGCCGCGCACGACGAGCTCCTTGCCGCTGCCCTTCCGCCGGCCGGCCGGCACCGGGACGAACTGCTCCCCGCGCAGGTAGGCGCCGGT
The DNA here is from genome assembly GCA_963708065.1 of uncultured Chloroflexia bacterium. Classification (GTDB taxonomy): domain Bacteria; phylum Chloroflexota; class Limnocylindria; order Limnocylindrales; family CSP1-4; genus Chersky-267. The sequence continues at coordinate 1,917 of CAVPRZ010000004.1, read as the reverse complement.
GATCGAGCGCGGTTCGCCGAGCAGCGCCTCGAGCGGGCCGTTGGCGATGACCTCGCCGCCGTGCTCGCCCGCCCCGGGTCCGATGTCGATGACCCAGTCGGCCGTCCGGATCGTCTCCTCGTCGTGCTCGACGACGAGGACCGTGTTGCCGAGGTCGCGCAGCCGGGTCAGGGTGGCGATGAGCTTGGCGTTGTCCTTCTGGTGCAGCCCGATCGAGGGCTCGTCGAGGATGTACAGGACGCCCATCAGGCCCGCCCCGATCTGGGTCGCCAGGCGGATCCGCTGGGCCTCGCCGCCGGACAGGGTCTGGCTGGTCCGGTCGATCGTCAGGTAGTCGAGGCCGACGTCGACGAGGAACCCGAGCCGGGACGTGATCTCCTTGACGACCTGCCGGGCGATCGCGGTCTCGCGGTCGGTCAGCCGGCCCGGCAGCGCCTCGATCCAGGCCAGCGCGTCGGTGATCGAGAGGGTCGAGACCTCCCAGATGTTCCGCCCGTCGACGGTGACCGCGAGGACCTCCGGCCGGAGCCGGCGGCCGCCACAGGTCGGGCAGGGCCGGCTGACCATGAACCGCTCGAGCTCGCTCTTGACGTACTCCGAGTCGGTCTCGCGGTAGCGCCGGGCGAGGTTCGGGATGATCCCCTCGAAGCTCGCCGTGTAGGTGTTCTCGCCGCGCTCGTGGCGATAGCCGATGACGACCTGCTCGCCCTTCGGGGCGTTGAGCAGGTAGTCGAGGGCCTCCTTCGGGAGCTGGCCGATCGGCACGTCCGGGTCCCAGCCGTGGGCCCGGCAGACCGCCTCGGCGACCTTGCCGAACCACGAGTCGGCCATCGGCATCCGCGCCCACGGTCGGAGCAGCGCGCCCTTCGCGACCGACAGCGTCCGGTCCGGGACGACGAGGTCCGGGTCGATCTCGAGACGCGTCCCGAGGCCCGTGCAGTCGGGGCAGGCGCCGTGCGGTGAGTTGAACGAGAAGCTCCGCGGCTCGAGGTCGTCGATCGTGAACCCGTCGTAGGGGCAGGAGTAGCGCTCGGAATAGCGGCGCTCCTCGAACGGCGGCGGCTCGTCCTCGCGCGGGGCCGGGGCGATGACGACGATCCCCTCGCCCAGCCGGAGCGCGGTCTCGATCGAGTCGGCCAGCCGAGCCGCATCCGGGTCGGGAATCGCCACGCCGGTCTCCGGATCGATCGGGCGACCATCGGCGTCCCGGGCCGCGCCTTCGGGCGACTCCGCGTGGCGGACCACGAAGCGGTCGACCACGACCTCGATCGTGTGGCGCTTGTACTTGTCGAGGGTCGGCGCCTCCGACAGGTCGTACTGCGCGCCGTCGACCCGGACCCGGACGAAGCCTTGCTTGCGGGCGGCCTCGAAGACGCGGTCCCCCTCGGTCTTGCGGTCCTTGACGAGCGGACCGAGGACGAGCAGCCGGGTCCCCTCCGGCAGGGCCAGGACCTGGTCGACGATCTGCTGGACCGTCTGGCGCTGGATCTCGTGGCCGTTCGGGCAGTGCGGGTGGCCGATCCGGGCGAACAGGAGCCGGAGATGGTCGTAGATCTCGGTGACGGTGCCGACGGTCGAACGCGGGTTGCGGCTGGCGCCCTTCTGGTCGATCGAGATGGCCGGCGACAGGCCGTCGATCTGGTCGACGTCCGGCTTCTCCATCTGGCCGAGGAACTGGCGGGCGTAGGCGCTCAGGCTCTCGACGTAGCGGCGCTGCCCCTCGGCGTAGATGGTGTCGAACGCGAGGCTGCTCTTGCCGCTCCCGGACAGCCCGGTGATCACCACGAGCCGGTCGCGCGGGAACGCGACGGTGATGTCCTTCAGGTTGTGCTCGCGCGCGCCGCGAACGACGATCCGGTCCTGGGGCATGTCGGGCCCAGTGTACGCGATCCCGTCGAAAGCGAACAGGCGTTCAGG
>CAVPRZ010000003.1:0-74615 GCA_963708065.1 uncultured Chloroflexia bacterium | reverse complement strand
CCGTCAGTGGAGGTGGTACTGCCAGTCGGGCGGGACGCGGCCGGCCGGGCCGGGGACGGGCTGGTCGAGCGGGTGGTGGTGGGGCGGCGCGAGCCGGGTCCCGGCGACTTCGTCCTCGGTCGCGAAGTTCCAGAACCAGTCCTCGCCCGGCTCGTAGCTCTGGACGATCGGGTGCCCGGTCGCCGCCGCGTGCCGGCTGGCGTGCTGCGACGGCGACGAGTCGCAGCAGCCGACGTGCCCGCACCGCGCGCAGCGCCGGAGGTGAAACCACCAGCCGTCGTCGGTCGCCAGGCACTCGACGCAGCCGGGACCGCTCGGCGGGACGGTCGGATCGATGTCGGGATCGGTCGTCATGGACGCCATCGTACGACCCCGGGGGCCGGGCCGATCGGCGATCGCGAGCGCGGCCGGCGATGGCCGGTCATCGTCCGGAAACAATCCCGCGGTAGCGTGGATCCACAGTTCCGGGAGGCACACGATGACCAACGATGAGCGGGAAGAGGACCACGTCCGCGCGGTCGCGGACAGCATCCGCAAGGCCATCTCCGAGCCGAGACCCGACGAGGACGTGTCGCGCCTCGTCGAGGCGGCGATGGGGGACGAGCTGAGCGACGACGCCGACGAGCGATCGGCCGGGGAGCGCCACTACTTCGGTTGAGCGACGGGTCGATCAGGCGGGTCCGGCGGCCACCGACGTCGATCGACCGCGATCGCCTGGACGCCGATGACGATCCAGCCGATGGCGAACGCGGCGATGGCGGCGGCACCGAGCGCGCTGACATCGGCGTGCGCGCTGGACACGCCGGCGAAGCTGAGGGCCGAGATCAGCGAGGCGATCCCGAGCGCCGCCGCGCCGGGGCGGGGGAGGGCCGACGTCCGGAAGGTGACGATCGCGAACAACCCCGAGCCCAGGATGATGGCGATCACCCCGAGGATGAAGAAGGCCCAGCCGGGCCCCTCGGGCTGGGTGGGATCGGCGGTCGCCATCATCATCGTCCCGATGAGGGCGAGAACTGCCCCGACCGCCGGGAGGAGGAACGCGGCCCACACGGCCTCCGGATGCTCGCGCGCCTGGAAGGCGCTGAGACCAGCCATCCCGACGAGCAGGACGACATTGGCGACGAGGAAGAGCACGGCAGCGGGCTGGTTCCACGAGTCGGCGCTGTCCATGCCGAGGACGAACGAGGCGAGCCACAACCCGCCGCCGATCACGGCGGCGATACCGCCAAGACGGAGTGTCATCGGGAACCCCTTTCGATGGGCGGTTCGGCGGTCCGAAGCGCGCAGCCGGAGCCGCGCGTCGAGCGCGCCGAGGAGGATGTCGAGGACGTCGAACGGGCCCAGCTGGCGCTCCTCGAGGAGCGCGCCGAACTCGTCGCCGTAGCGCGTCCGCCAGGACGCGGGGTAGAGCCGGAGGAGGAGGGCGATCACGGCGCGGTCCCGCGCAGCCGCTCGAGGCCGAGCGACGCGAACGACGCGAGCGCCGTGAGCTGCTCCTGGAGGACCGTCGCGCCGAGGCCGGTCAGCCGGTACGGCCGGCGCCGCTCGACGGGTGGCAGGGCTTCGATGAGCCCGCGCTCCTCGAGCCGCGCGAGGGCGGCGTAGAGGGTGCCCGGGCCGAGCGGTCGACCGGTCCCGGCCTCCACGTCGGTCATGATCGCGTAGCCGTGCTTCGGCCCCTCGCTGAGGCTCACGAGGATGAGGAGCGCCGGCTCCGCGAACCGCCCGAGCTCGGGCATGTCGACCCTGGTCATGGACTCACTTCCTGCTGCTGGCGACGCCGTTCCTACGATTGACGATATATCGTGCGTCGATATATACGACCGAACGGCCGGCGCTGTCAAGCCCCGACGTCAGGGCCCTCCCCGAGATCCTTCGCTGCTGAACTTCATCGACGAACCTTCCGTTTCGAACTTCATGATCGAAGGACTTCCAGCAGGGGAGTCCGCTCCGGCCTCTCGGAGGCGAACCACCGGGCCCTCTCCGGCCGCTCCGTCACGACTGATGCCACAACGCGCATCACGGACCGACACCTTCGTCGCGTCAGGCGCCGTTTCACCCCCTGAACGAGACGATGCGTCCCACCGCTCGAGGAGCCGGTTCGTTGCACCGGGTGCACGAGATCGTCCGGTCGGCGGCCCTTTCGGCGACAACCGTGCATGCCGTGCACGAAATCGACCGCCGGCCGCCCCGAGACGGGTCTCGGATGTCCGGTCTCGTTCATCGGACGAACGACGCCGTCTTGCTCGTCGCGCAACATCGGAGGGACGTCGCCGCCACTCGACCCCTCCGCCACTCGACCCCTCCGCTATGCTCTGCGCCTCGAGGCGAGCGGCAGGGAGACGAACGCGCGCGTGATCTGCTCGAACTGCGGTACGGAGAACCTCCCCGGCGCGCGCTTCTGCATGGAGTGCGCGACGCCGTTCGGGATCACCTGCCCGAGCTGCGGGGCGACGAACCTGCCGGCGGCCAAGTTCTGCTCCGAGTGCGCCACGCCGCTCGCCGGCGCCGCGGCCCGGGCGACGACCGCCACGCCCACCGCCACGCCCACCGCCTCGGCACCGACCGCCGCGACAGGCACCCAACCCGACGCCGTCGCCGAACGGCGCCTCGTCAGCGTCCTGTTCGCCGATCTCGTCGGGTTCACCGCGTTCTCCGAGGGGCGCGACGCCGAGGAGGTCCGCGAGCTCCAGGACCGCTACTTCGAGACCGTCCGCGAGATCATCGGCCGCTACGGCGGCACGGTCGAGAAGTTCATCGGCGACGCGGTCATGGCCGCTGTGGGGCGCCCCGATCGCCCACGAGGACGACGCCGAGCGGGCGGTCCGCGCCGGCCTGGACCTCGTCGGGGCGGTCCGGGCGCTGGGCGCCGGCCTTGAGGTACGGGTCGGCATCCTGACCGGCGAGGCGGCGGTCACCCTCGGCGCCACCGACCAGGGGATGGTCGCCGGCGACATGGTCAACACGGCCAGCCGGCTCCAGAGCGTCGCGCCGCCGTCGCACCGTCCTCGTCGGCGAGGCGACCCAGCGCGCCGCCGCCGACGCGATCGTCTTCGAGCCGGCGGCCGACCAGGTCCTCAAGGGCAAGCAGAGCCCGGTCCCCGCCTGGCGCGCCGTCCGGGTCGTCGCCCAGCGCGGCGGGGTCGGCCGGACCGAGACGCTCGAGGCGCCGTTCGTCGGCCGCGACGAGGAGCTCCGCCAGCTCAAGGACCTCTACCACGCCACGACCCGCGAGGGCCGGCCGCGGCTGGTCAGCGTCATCGGCCCGGCCGGGATCGGCAAGTCGCGCCTGGCCTGGGAGTTCCTCAAGTACATCGACGGGCTGGTCGAGACGGTCTGGTGGCACGACGGCCGCAGCCCGGCCTACGGCGAGGGGATCACGTTCTGGGCGCTCGGCGAGATGATCCGCGGCCGGGCCCACCTCCAGGAGACCGACGACGAGGCGACGACCCGGGCCGCGATCGCCGCGATGCTCGAGGAGCACGTCCCCGACGAGGCCGAGCGGGCCTGGATCGGGCCGGCGCTGCTGTCGCTGCTGGGGCTCGAGTCGGACGCGGGGTCGCAGCAGCTCTTCGGGGCGTGGCGGACGTTCTTCGAGCGGCTCGCCGCGAGCGGCCCGGTCGTGATGGTCTTCGAGGACTTCCACCACGCCGACACGGGCCTGCTCGACTTCGTCGACCACCTGATGGAGTGGACCCGGGGCGTCCCGATCCTCATCCTGACCCTGGCCCGGCCCGAGCTGCTCGAGCGACGGCCCGACTGGGGCGCCGGCAAGCGCAGCTTCACCTCGATCCACCTCGAGCCGCTCTCGACCGAGGCGATGCGCGAGCTCCTGGCGGGGCTGGTGCCGGGCCTGCCGGCCCACGCCCGCGACGTGATCGTCGCCCGGGCCGACGGGGTGCCGCTCTACGCGGTCGAGACGGTCCGGATGCTGCTGGCCCAGGGCCGGCTGGTGCTCGAGGACGGGGTCTACCGGCCGTCCGGCGACGTGAGCGCCCTGGCGGTGCCCGAGACGCTGACCGCGCTCATCTCCGCCCGGCTCGACGAGCTGGACGCGGCCGACCGCTCGCTCGTCGCCGACGCCGCGGTCCTCGGCCAGAGCTTCACGCCGGCGGCGGTCGCGGCCGTGTCGGGGGAGGACGTCGCGGCGGTCGAGCCGCGGCTGCGGGCGCTCGTCCGGCGCGAGCTGCTCGTCCAGCAGGTCGACCCGCGCTCGCCCGAGCGCGGCCAGTACGCGTTCGTCCAGGCGCTCATCCGCGAGGTCGCCTACAACACGCTGGCGAAGCGCGACCGGAAGGTGCGCCACCTCGCCGCGGCCCGCTACTTCGAGACGCTCGAGACCGACGAGCTGGCCGGGGCGCTGGCCGGTCACTACCTGGCCGCCCACGGCTACGCCGCCGACGGGCCCGAGGCCGACGCGCTGGCCGCCCAGGCGCGGGTCGCCCTGCGCGGCGCGGCCGAGCGGGCGGCCGCCCTCGGCGCGCACAGCCAGGCGATCGCGTTCCTCGAGCACGCGCTGGCGGTCAGCCCCGACGCGGCCGATCGCGCGGACCTCCACGAGCGGGCACGCCAGTCCGCGATGCAGGGCCTCACCGCGGAGGTCGCCGAGCGGCACGCGCTCGGGGTGGTCGAGGCCCGACGCGAGCTGGGTGATCGTCAGGCGATCGCCCTCGCGACGGCCAACTACGCACTGGCGATCCAGTTCTTCGGGACCGACGGCGAGCGGTTGCTGGGGGTCGTGCGCCCGGCCTGGGAGGAGTTCTCGGACCTGGAAGAGACGCCCGCAGGCGTCGCCCTGATGAACCAGATGGCCGCCGGCTACAACTTCATTCACGAGGAGTCCCAGGCGCTCCTGTGGCTGGAGCGGCTGCTGCCGATTGCCGAACGGCTCGACCTCCTCGAGGAGCTGGCCGCAGCGCTCCAGCGGCTCAGCGGAACCCTGTTCAGGCTCGATCGGCCGCGTGAGAGCCTGATCATCCTCCGAGGGACGAACGAGCTCGCCGTCGCGAACGGCCTGACCGACGTCGACCGGAACAGCCGGACCTCACTGACCTTCTACGAGCAGTTCGACGACCCGCTCGCCGGCCTGGCGCGGGCACGGGAGGGCCTCGAGATCGCCGGGCGGGCCGGCTCGGCGAACTACGCCTTCATGATGGTCGGCAACAGCACGTCATGCGCGATCAGGGTTGGCGACTGGGACTGGGCGGTCGGGCTCCTCGACGACTGGTTGTCGGACGAGATCACCGGTGCCTTCTACCTCGAGCTCTTCGCCGATCGCGCCGTGATCACGTCCCTCCGCGGGGGCGATCCGACGGGCGACCTTGCCGAGGCCGAGCGGCTGGTCGCCGAGTTCATGGACGATCCCCAGTACCCCGCATACGTCCACTGGGGCCGGGCCTGGGCCGCGGTCGCTGCCGACCGACTCGACGAGGCCAGTCGCGAGGCTGTCGCCGCGGCCGAACTGGTGAACTACTTCGTCCCGATCGCGCTGCCGCTGGGCGCCCGGGCCGCTCTGTGGGCCGGAGATGCGGATCGTGCCGGCAACGCTGATCGCCCGGCTCGATTCGTCCGTCATCCGCGGTCAGGCATTCGGGCAGGACGTCGCGACGCTCCGCGCCGGGCTGGCCGCGCTCGAGGGTCGGCGGGCCGACGCGATCGCCGGCTACCGCGAGGTGCTCCGCGGCTGGCGCGGGCTCGGACTCGCCTTCGACGAGGCGATGGCAGCCCTCGACATGGCGATCCTCCTCGCCCCGACCGAGCGCGAGATGGCCGAGGCGCCCGGCGGCGATCGAGTGGGCGCGCGAGACCCTGACCCGGCTCCGGGCCACGCCGCTCCTGGCCCGGCTCGATGAGTCGGCGGCCGGACCCGCATCGGCTGGCGCGGCCCCGGCAGCCGTCACCGTTGAGCCTTCGGCGGCCAGCAGGGGCACGACCACCGAGGTCGCCACGGAGCGCTGACCCGCCCTCGGTCTACTCGGCCTGGAGCGTCTCGACGATCGGGGCGCGGGCGGCCCGCTGGGCCGGCACCCAGGCGCCGAGCGCGCCGATCGCCAGGCCGGCCAGGCCCAGCACCACCAGCGCCCCGACCGGGAACACGTCGAACGAGCTCTCCGGGACGCCCGTGTTCGACGCCGCCCGGCCCATCAGCCCGAGGACGATCCGCTGGAAGGCCAGCCCGAGCGGGACGCCGATGAGCCCGGCCAGGATCCCGATCGGGGCGATCGAGGCGAGGACCATGGCGACCACCTGCCGGGGCGTCATCCCGACCGTCTTGAGGACCGCGGTCTCGCGGACCCGCTGGCGGGTCTCGAGCAGGACCGTGTTGAACACCCCGCCGAGCGAGATCACGATCAGGACCAGACCGAGCGCCGAGATGACGCCCTCGAACAGGAGGAAGGTCTCGTTGAGCCGTGAGTCGTCGGCGACCCCGATCCGGCCGAGCTGACCGATCGTCGCTCCGAGCGTTGCGGCGTAGGCGTGCGGCTCCACTCCGGCCGCCGGCTGGACCTCCCAGCGCCACGGCTCGACCGCGGGATCGAGGGCGGCCAGGTCCGCGAACGTGCCCCGGATGACCAGGTTGTCGTCGTTCTCGGGCGCCTCGTCGAAGATCTCGCCGACCAGGGTCAGGCTGACCGACCGCCCGTTCGCGCCGACCGGACCGTGTCGCCGATGTGGAGCCCGGCCGTGGCGAAGAAGTTGGTCGGGGCGACGGCCTCGCCGGGCCCGGCGAACCAGCGTCCGCGGATCAGCTCGTAGCCGATCCAGCTCGCGTCGCCGCGGTACCCGACGAACGGGATCGCGCCGCCGAGGCCCGGCACGGTCACGTCCATTCCCCCGATCGCGACCGACCGGCCGGTGTCGGGCGACGCCGCGATCGCCGCGTCGATGGTTTGCCATGCCGGTCCGCCGCCGGAACCCGGCGCCAGGCCCCCGGCCGCCGCCTGGCTCCCTCCCGGTCCGACCAGGACCGGGCCGCCGCCCTTGCCCGTCGGACCAACCGTCTCGATCCGGACCGGACTCGCCTGGTCGCGCTCGAGCTGGCCGGCGATCCGGTTGAGCGACCCATCGAGCCCGAGCGAAAAGACCAGCGCCGACACCCCCACGGTCAGCGCGCCGAGCGTCATCGCGGCGCGGAGCGGATGGGCGAGGCTGGCCGCCAGGCCGAGCCGGACCGGTGCCGCCAGCGGCAGCCGTAGCGCCGCGCCCCGGAGCCGTCCGCCGTCGACCCGCGCCGACGGCGTCGTCCCGCGGGTGATCGACCCGACGACGCTCAGCCGCCCCGCCCGGACGGCCGGCCCGATCGCGGCCAGGATCGCCGTCGCGAACGCGGCGACCAGCACCGCGCCGACGACCGGCGCGGACAGGCTGAACGCGGTCGGCAGCCCGAACGCCCGCGCCGTGTCGGCGAGGACCGGCTGGCTCAACGCCGTCCCGAGCGCGACCCCGACGACGGCCCCGACCGCGACCGGCACGAGGATCTGGACGAGCAGCGTCCGGGTCACCTGGCCGGGCGTGAACCCGACCGCCTTCATCACCCCGATCTCGCGGTAGCTCGACAGGACGATCCCGCTGACGACGTTGGCGATGATGAACGCCGCGGCCAGGAGCGCGAAGACAGAGAACGCCAGCAGGATCGGGACGAAGATGCTGGCCGTCCGGTCGACCGACGCCTTCTGGGTGAGGTACGTCGTGCTGCTGGCCACGGCGTCGGACGGCAGGGATCCGGTGATCGCCGAGAGCGCGGTCGCGAGGTCGTTCGCCGTCGCCGACGGCGTCACCCGGTAGAGCATCTGCTGGCGCGGGGCCTGGCGGAGCATGAGCGCCGCCACGTCCTCCGGGCTGACCCATGCGAAGGCGTCGGGCGTGCTGATCGAGGCCGCGATCCCGACGACGGTGAACGTCCGCTCGGCGAGGGCAGGCCCGCTCGCACCGGTGCCGGCGCCAGGGTCGGCGCCTCCGGCCCCGACCGCGCGCCGTTGTCGCCGACCGGGGTCTCGCGCAGGACGATCGTCCCGCCGAGCTCGCCCGCGGCGATCTCGGTCCAGTCCTGCGACAGGACGATCTCGCCGGGCCGCTCCCACCAGCGTCCCTCCGAGACCGCGATCCGGTCGACCGGACCCCCGGGATCCGCCCGGCCCGAGAGCTCGCCGCCGCCGATCAGCCGGAAGCCGCCCTTCCCGGGAGTCGGCGCCTGGGCGATGTCCGCCGTTCCGATCGGCCACGGCCCGGCGGCCGCGGTCACCGGGCTGGCCGTGGCGGTCGCCGCGAGCTGGGCCGCGGTCACCTCGCCTCGGTAGTCGACGACGAGGTGGGCCCCGTTCGCCTCGGCGAAGGCGTGGTCGTACGGCGCCTGCGATTCGACCAGCGTGTCGAGGGCCATCGTCGCGGCGCCCGTGGCGAGGACCACGACCGCGGCGATCACCACGGCCTGGAGCCGGCGCCGGCGGAGCCCCGCCAGCGCCTTCATCCGGACGGCGCCCATCAGGCGGCCCGTCCGACGACGCTGTCGCCGACGATCGACCCGTCGACGAGGCGGAGGATCCGGTGAGCCCGGCCGGCCGCGAGGCGCTCGTCGTGGGTGACGAGGAGGATCGTCTGGCCGTGCCGGTTGAGGTCGTCGAGCAGGGCGAGCACGGACTCCCCGTTGCGCGTGTCGAGCGCGCCCGGTCGGCTCGTCGGCCAGGAGGACCGCGGGCCGGTTGACGACCGCCCGGGCGATCGCCAGCCGCTGCCGCTCGCCGCCGCTCAGCGTCGCCGGGAAGCGAGCCAGCCGGTCGCCGAGGCCGAGCTGGGCGAGCAGCTCCTCTGCGCGGGCCCGGGCCTCGGCTCGTGGCGCGCCCGCGAGCTCGGCCGCGACCAGGACGTTGTCGCGAACCGACAGGTCGTCGAGCAGCTGGAAGAACTGGAAGACGAAGCCGACCTTCGTCCGCCGGAACCGGGCAGCGTCCGACTCGCCGAGCCCGTCGACGCGGACGCCGTCGAGGTCGATCTCGCCGCGGGTCGGCCGGTCCAGCCCGCCGACCAGGTTGAGCAGGGTCGACTTGCCGCAGCCCGACGGACCCATGATCGCGGTCACCCGCCCGGCCTCGATGTCGAGCGAGAGCCCGTCGAGCGCGGGTCGCGCCGATCCGTCGTAGGTCTTCGAGACGCCTCGAAGGCTGATCATTGCCTGCATCCGGGACCTCCTTCGCTGTTCCCGAGGCTGGCAGGCGGGCCGGGCGGTGTCGTCGGCCCGGGGATCGGACCCGGCTCGTCCGATCGGCGGAATGGCGCGGCGCCTCCGCCGAACGTCCGGCCCGCCTCATCCGATCTGATGAGACCTCCCCATCCCGCGTCGGATAGGCACGATCCGGGGCGGCGCGTACAGTGACGGCGATGGCCTCGACCGCACGACTCGGAGCGTCGCCTCCCGTGGCCCGCACGTCGCCCGGGTTCTCGGTCCTGCTCGACGTCGGGCCGGTGGTCGTCCTGGCCCTGGGCTCGCTCTTCGCGGTTCGCTCGGAGCGGCTGGTCCAGGACTACGCGGCGCTGATGCTGGTGATCCTGCCCCTGCTGGGGCGGCGCCACTGGCCGGCGGTGGCCTTCGGGCTCGTCGCGCTGGCCTCGCTCCTGACCGCCGCTGTCACCGACAACCCGTTCGTCCAGATCGCGGCCGTGGCCCTTGCCAGTGAGTCGGTCGGCCAGTACCTCGCCGACCGCACGCGCTCGGCGGTCTTCGTCCTGGTGGTCGCCGGGCTGATGACCACCGGCTTCCTTCTCCAGGACGCCGACCCGGCGCTGTCGCTCGTGCTGCCGATCGTCATCGTCGCCCCGTCGTGGATCGTCGGCGACGCGATCCGGACCCGCCGGCTCGAGACGGTCGCCCGGTCCGAGGCGGCCGAGCGCGAGCTCCTGGACCGCGAGGCCCGCCTCCGGGCGATGGTCGCGGAGGAGCGCCGGCACGTCGCCCGCGAGCTCCACGACGTCGTCGCCCACAGCGTCAGCGTCATGGTGATCCAGGCCGGGGCCGCTCGGCAGGTCCTGCGAACCGCGCCGGATCGGGCGGAGGAGTCCATGCTCGCCGTCGAGTCGACTGGCCGCGGGGCGATGGCCGAGCTGCGCCGGCTCCTCGGCGCGTTGAGCGACGTCGAGGAGGTCGGTGTGGGCGCGGCGGCCGCCGGGGTCGCCGATGAGCCAGCAGGGGCCATCGATCAGACGGCGGCGAGCGACGGCGGTGGGCTCGCGCCCCAGCCCGGCGTCGACCAGCTCGACGCTCTCGTCGGACGAGTCCGGGCCGCAGGGCTGCCTGCCGAGCTCGAGATCGACGGCGACCAGCGCGTGCTCCCGGCCAGCCTCGACGTCACCGTCTACCGGATCGTCCAGGAGGCGCTGACCAACGCGCTCCGCTACGCGGGCGGCGCCCGGACGGTGGTCCACCTGACCTACGAGCCGGCTCAGCTCCGGGTCGAGGTCCTCGACGACGGCCCGCTTGCGACGCGCCCGGCGGAGGACGCCGGCGGGGGCACGGGACACGGCCTGGTCGGGATGCGCGAGCGGGCGTCGCTGGCCGGCGGGCGGCTCGAGGCGGGCCCGCGGCTGAGCGGCGGCTACGCCGTGCGGGCCTGGCTTCCGCTGCCGGCCGCTCGACGAGTGACGATGCCGGCGGCATCGACGGCCGGCGATCGGGCGGCGGCGTCGCCCAGGCTGCGGGTCCTCGTCGCCGACGACCAGGCCCTCGTCCGGGCGGGCTTCCGGATGATCCTCGAGGCCCAACCCGACATCACCGTCGTGGCCGAGGCACCGGACGGCGAGTCGGCCGTGCGGCTGGCCCGACGGTTCCGCCCCGACGTCGTGCTGATGGACGTCCGGATGCCCGGCCTCGATGGCCTCGAGGCGACCCGCCGGATGCTCGGCGCGGATGGTGCCCAAGGCTCGGCATCCCCCGGCGCGCCACCGCGGGTCATCATCCTGACCACCTTCGACGTCGACGAGTACGTCTACCGCGCCCTCCAGTCGGGGGCGTGCGGCTTCCTGCTCAAGGACGTGACCCCCGAGCACCTGGTCGGCGCCGTGCGGACCGTGGCCGCGGGCGACGCGCTCCTGGCGCCGTCGATCACCCGCCGCCTCGTCGAGCGCTACGCCCGCCCGCCGACCGCGCCGCGGCTCGACGAATCGGCCCGTGCCGTGGCCGACCTGACCCCGCGCGAGGGCGAGGTCTTCGGCTTGCTCGCCCGCGGGATGAGCAACGCCGAGATCGCCGAGACGCTCGTGGTCAGCGAGGCGACGGTCAAGTCGCACGTGGCCGGGATCCTGGCCAAGCTCGGGCTGCGCAACCGGGCCCAGGCGGTCGTCCTCGCCTACGAGACCGGCGTCGTTCGGGCGGATCGACCCGCCGACCTAGGCTGAAACGACCTCGGACGGGCCTCGCGGCGCGCCGGACCCATTGCGTGGGGGGAGATAATCCGCTCAAGGTCGTTGGCGAGGCTGCCCGATCCGCGTCCCGTCGGGTTTTCCGTCTCGATCCCGAGGGAGGAGGGCGCGCCCCATGACGTCCACAGTGTCCCCCGAACCGCCATCGGACACCCCCGCGAAGCGCGGGTTCTGGTCGACGCTGAGCGACGAGTTCGGGATCAGGCAGGCGATCAGCGAGTACCTGATCCCGGTCGAGACGAACAGCATCTGGTACCTGCTCGGCGGTGTGCTGGCGATCGCGCTCGCGCTCGAGGTCCTTACCGGGTTCCTGCTGTCGCTCGTATACGTCCCTGATGCCGGCCAGGCCTACGGGATCACGCAGCACCTGCTGACCGCGTCGGGCTGGTCGGTCGCCCTCAACTTCCACTTCTACAACTCGTACCTGATCTTCGGCCTCGTGATGATCCACATGGTCCGGGTGTTCATCACCGGGGGCTACCGGGGTGGGAAGGAGGGGCTCTGGCTCGTCGGGGTCGGGTTGGCTGGCCTCACCTTCGTCATCTCGCTGACCGGCGAGGCGCTCCACTGGGACGAGGTGGGCTTCGGCGTTCCGTGGAACGTCGCCGAGGTCCTGAATGCGGTCGGGCTCGCTGGCGCCTTCAACTACACCTCCGACGCCCTACTTGCGATCCCGACCGCGACCGAGAAGCTGGTCCAGATCTACATCTTGCACATCTCGATCGTGCCGATCCTTCTGGGCCTCTTCGTCGGCTGGCACTACTTGCTGATTCGGTTCAAGGGCATCTCGGTACCGTTCTGGCTGCGTCCGAGTGGCCGAACCGCAGCGTTCAGCGAGCACATCAGGGGCTGGGTCATCCTCAGCGTCATCGTCCTGGGGGTGGTCCTGCTCATCTCGATCCTGTTCCCGCGCGACCCGGGCACCGCTCCCCAGCTGATCTCGTCGTCGCCGCTCTTTGGAACCGACGACGACCCCGGCGGGCTCGGCTTCAAGCCCACCTATCCGATCAGCTGGACGCGAGGCATGAACATCGTTGCGGCGAATCTCGGGATCGACCCTGACATCTGGGGTACGGTCCTCGCCATGGCGGTGATGCTCGCTGTGCTGCTCGTGATCCCGTTCGTCGACCGCAGCCGGCACGCGCCCGACAGTTCGGCCGCTGCGTTCAACTGGCGGAAGCGCGGCTGGGCATTCCTGGCGATGGGCGTGTTCTGGCTGATCCTGATCGTGGGCGTCGTCCAGAACGCGATCGCAGAGGCGGGCTGACACCGACCGTCCCGAACCGTCCGGGGAGGACTGCCATCGTCGCCCAGCTCCATACGTGGCTCGCGCTGGCCAGTGGTCTGCTGATCGTGCTGGCCGGTGCCGAGGCCGGCTGGCGCGCATGGGACCGCCGGCCACCGGGCGATCTGGCCGACCGGCTGCAGACGGTGCTTCTGATCGCGCTGCTCGTGACGGTCGCCGGTGGCCTCGGCCTGCTCGTCGGCGGCGGCGGTCCCGGTGAGGCCCTTCACTTCGTGTACGCCATCGTGGTCGTGGGCGCCATGCCGATCGCCAGGAGTCTGTCGAGGGGGGCATCCCCGCGTACGCAGGGGATCGCCGGCGTCGTGGGGGCCCTGGTGTCGCTGGTCGTGGTCGCCCGACTGTTCGGGACCGGGTAAGCCGGTGCTGGCTGGCCCTGCGAGACGCTGGCCCGGCTCGTGGCGACACCTCGACCTTCGGCCGACCGTCTCATCGGCACGTACCGGAGCGGAGGGCTTCGACGATGTCGCGAATCCTCGGTGCGTCCCTCCTCAGCATCGTGCTTATCGCCGGCTGCGGGAGCGCGACCACGTCATCCGGTGGGAGCCCGACACCTGGGGCCTCCGCCTCACTCTCGCCGGCGTCGTCGCCAGCGACCGGCTCGCCATCTCCGTCCACCGCACCAGCACCGACGCCGGATCCGCTGGCGCTGCTGACCTGGCAGTCGCTCGGGACCATCGCCTCGCCGAACGTCCGTGAGGTGGTCGGCTTCGACGACGGCTACGTGGCCGTCGACTCGACACGCACGGCCTGGTTCTCGCCGGACGGCGCAACCTGGCAGGCGGTCAAGCTCCCGTTCAAGGTCAGGAAGGCCAGCTCCGGGGCCAAGCTCGACGCGGACGTCCAGGCGGTCGCGACGGACGGCCACCGAGTCCTGGTCGTCGGCGCCTACGCCCACGGGCCGTGTCGCCCGGGTCCCGGCCTGACCGGTGGTGGACCGGGCTGTCCACTCGCCCCGCTCGCCTGGATTTCCGACGACGGCCGGACCTGGACGAGCGCCTATCCCGGGCCGCTCCCCGCCGACCCGAAGGGGTATGACCAGGGCAGCGAGTTCGTGGCCGCCTGGCCCGTCCCGACCGGCGGCTGGGATGCCGCGCTGTCGTATTGGCAGGGCGAATCGCTCCACGGGCGCGACCTGATGCACTCGGCGGACGGCCTGACGTGGACCGCCCTGAAGCCTCCGCCCACGACGGTGACGAATGACTCCGACCCGTTCCCGTGGACCCACGAGGGCGTCGCCGACGCGTCCGGGCACCGCCTCATGTGGCAGGGCTGGAGCGACTTCACCCGGGAACCGTTCGCGTCCGGTGCGGGACGGCCGACCTTCACGCTCGCGACGTCGCCGGACGGCCGGACCTGGACCGCGATCGACGGCTTCGACGGCAAGGACGTCGAGGTGACCGCGGGCCTGGCGCCGACAGCCGACTCCTCGCGCTGGATCCTGGCCGGGGCGAGCGGCATCGTCGACGAAGAGACCTCGATCCCGACCGTCTGGACCTCGACGGACACGTCCGAGTGGACGGCCACCATGCTCCCGACCCCGACCGGATCGCTCGTCCAAGGCGTCCAGTCGATGATCCACGCGTCGCTCGGCTATGTCGCCGTGACGTCTTTCTGGGACGGCGAGCAGGCCAACCAGGCGACCTGGCTGAGCCACGACGGGCTGGCCTGGACGGCCATGGCTCACCCGTGGCCCGGCTCGGTCTTCGCCCCGGGCATCGTGGCCGACGGGCCGGCCGGCGTCATCGGGATCGGGCCCAACCCGGCCGACACCGACCACTCCGTCGCGGTCTGGCAGCTCCGCTGAGGCGAGGGGTCGCTCGCGACGACTGCGGCGCGTCGCCGAGCCGCCACGCCTGAACCACGAAGCCCCATCCCAGGCGGCGCGCGCGGGGCGGCTATGGACCTTTAGGAGGGATCCTGCCGGCGCTGTTCGACCGTTCCGAGTTCAGCCTCGGGGAGCAGTCGTCCGCTGGTCGCTCCGAACACGAGTGCCACGCAGTTACCCTCGTGCTCGACGATCCGCCCGCAGAATGGGCAACCGTCGTGCCCGAGTCCGTAATCGGCGACAGCCACCGCTTGTCGGATCAGGTGCGGGATCGCTGCCCGCTGTTGCGGTGTCAAGGCTTCGATGTCGCTCATCGGCTTCCGGAATCACCTGAATGTGGATCGGCTACGTCGTCCCAATCGGGTTCCAGTATCGTCCCTCGCGGGCCAGAGCCTCCCGGCTAGTAGAGGCCGAGCTCGGCGAGGCGCCATTCATCCGCCTGGCGGGGCTGGAGCGAGTGGCTGTTCTGGTCCCACCACAGGCTCCCGGCCCGGACCTCGGTGGCCATTCGCTCAACGAGAGCCGAGAGGCTGTCAGCGACGATGCCGGTCTCGAACGGACCTGGATGCGAGAAGACGCGCCAGATCGGGGCCATCTCGCGCGGCGCGTCGCCGGCGCACTCGATGGCAAAGCGGCTGTCGCCGCCTTCGAGGATCGGGAACCACGGATCGCGCCAGAACGGATCCGCCTCCGGGCCGGGCGGGTCGACGCCGAATATCTCGCGGATGCTGGTGCGTCGTTCCCTGCACAGGCCGACCGCCTCGTCGAGGCTGAGCGGCGTGAGGCTGAAGAAGACCTCGATCGGGGAGTCTTCAACCTCGAGCTTCGCGGTCGCGTCGTCGATCCCGTCGTGCCATCCGTACCACTGGACGAGCTCGGCAGGCGGGGTCAGGCCGAGCGCCTCGAGTGTGGCCCGGACATCGGCTTCGGGGCGACCTGGTCGAAGACAGCGGTTGATCGGCGATCCAAGCTTGCCCAGCTCGCCGGTCAGTGACTCGAGACGCTCCACCAGATCAGTCATCGACGCACACCGTACCCCGGGGCCCGCTCATTGCCGGAGCCAGTCGCGCCCCATCGGGCGGCTGAGGCCGCGCCAACCGGCCGCGGCAGTACGATTAACCCGTGCCGCCCACACGCCCCCACACCGGCTTGCTGAGGTGGCTGGTCGTCCTCGCCAGCCTGGCCGTGGCGTTGCTGGCGACGGCGCCGACGGCCTCGGCCGAGGACATCCCGAAGCTCACCGGGCAGGTGACCGATTCGTCGGGCGTGCTCGCGGGCCAGGAGGGGGAGATCCAGTCGGCCCTGGACCAGGTCCTCAAGGACCACCACGTCCAGGTCTTCGTCCTGTACGTCAAGAACACCGGTGACCTCACCTCGACCGAGTTCGCCGACCAGACCGCCGCCCGGAACTCGCTCGGCGGCGACGATGCCCTGGTCCTGGTCGCGATCGACGACCGGACCGACGCCATCTGGGTCTCCGACGCCCTTCCGTCGATCACCAACGACGAGATCGACGGGGCGATCACGGGCTCGCTCGAGCCCGGCCTCCAGGCCGGCGACTTCGCCGGCGCGGCGATCGAGACGGCGAAGGCCCTGGGGCAGGCCAACGACAGCGCGGCGCCCCAGCCGACGACCGAGCCCGTGACCGCGGTCCCCGGCGGCGGGACCGGCGGGGGCACGACGGACGGCGGCTCGGCCGACAATGGCGGACTTCTCGGAAGCGCCTTCAGCGCCTTCCTCGGGATCGTCCTCCTCCTGGCCGGCGGCGGCCTCGTCGCCTGGTGGTGGATGCGTCGGCGCGAGGCCGGCGCGGCGGCCCGCAAGGCGGCGGCCGACGCGGCCGCCCTCGCCCAGCGGGCGAACGCCCTGCTCATCGCGACCGACGAGCGGATCCGCGACGCCCAGCAGGAGGTCGACTTCGCCGAGGCCCAGTACGGGGCCGAGGAGGTCACCGGGCTGCGGGCCGCGGTCGCCTCGGCCCAGGGGGAGCTCAAGGCCGCGTTCACGATCCGCCAGAAGCTCGACGACGAGATCCCCGAGGACGACGCGACCCGGGCGGCGATGCAGCGCGAGATCGTCGACCGGACGACCCGAGCCCAGGCCACGCTCGACAAGGAGACCGGCCGGATCCGCGAGCTCCGCGACCTCGAGCGCGACGCCCCGAACACGCTGGTCGAGCTGCCCGAGAAGATCGAGGCGGTCGAGGACCGACTGCCGACCGCCGAGGCGACGCTCGAGAAGCTCAAGGGCTACGCCCCGTCGGCGCTCAAGCCCGTCGCCGGCAACCTCGAGGAGGCGCGCAAGGGGCTGGCCGGGGCACGCGATGCCGTGATCGAGGGGACCGACGCGGTGCGGGACGGGGAGATGGCCCGGGTCGCCGTCGCGACCCGCACGGCGCTCGAGGGGCTGACCGGCGCCGACGCTCTGCTGAAGGCGATCGACCAGCTCGCGGCCACGATCGCCGAGGCCGAGAGCCGGGCCCCGACCGAGGCGGCCGAGGCCGACAAGGACCTCGCCGACGCGCAGGCGGCGCTGACCGGACGCCCGACGAGCCCGCAGGTCGGGGCGCAGCTGACGGCCGCCAAGTCGGCGATCGACGACGCCCGGCGAGCTACCGGGACCACGCCCGCCGATCCTCCAGATGCGCTGCGCCGGGCGACCGAGGCGCACCGGCTCGCCACCGTGGCGCTGGCCGCCGCTCGGGAGTCGGCGGCAGCGACGGACCGGCTGATCGCCTCGGCCCGCTCGTCGATCCAGACGGCCGCGGCCGACATCCAACGCGCGGAGGCGTTCATCTCCGTGCGCCGGCGGGGCGTGGGCGACACCGCGCGGACCCGGCTGGCCGAAGCGCAGCGGATGATCGACCAGGCGACGAGCCTCGTGGATTCGGACCCGGCCGCCGCGCTGACCGCCGCGAAACGGGCCGACTCGCTCGCACAGGAGGCGTACCACCTGGCCGCCGACGACTTCAACGACTGGGACCAGGGCGGTCCGGGCTGGGGTCAGCGCACCGGCACCTGCCGGGAGCCCGACGGCCGACGTCCTCGGCGCGATCATCGGCGGCAGTCCTGGCCAGTGGTGGGCGCGGCGGTGGCTTCGGCGGAGGCGGCGGCTGGGGCGGCTCGCCGTGGGGCGGTGGCGGGGGAGGCGGTCTGGGCGGCGGCTGGGGACGGCGGGGGCGGCTTCGGCTCGGGCGGGTTCGGCGGCGGTGGGGCGGTGGCGGTCACTCGCGAGGTGGCCACTGGTAATCCCGACGGTCCTGCACCGGACCCGGCGCAGGCCTAACGTATGACTGGACACCCATGGGAAGGAGGCCCAACGATGGCCCAGACGTCGATCCTCGGCCGGATCAGCCAGCTCATCTCGGCGAACATCAACGCGATGCTGGACAGCGCCGAGGACCCCGAGAAGATGCTCGACCAGCTGGTCCGCGACTTCACCAACAACATCGCCGAGGCTGAGGACGCGGTCGCCCAGACGATCGGCAACCTGCGGATGCTCGAGGACGACGCGCAAGGAGGCCCACGCGGCGGCGACCGAGTGGGGCGACAAGGCGAAGGCGGCCTCGAAGCGGGCCGACGAGCTGCGGACGGCCGGCAACACGAGCGAGGCCGACAAGTTCGACAACCTGGCCCGGATCGCCCTGAGCCGCCAGATCAGCTACGAGGAGCAGGCCAAGACGCTCGACACCCAGGTCGCGTCGCAGACCGTCATCGCCGATCAGCTCAAGGACGGCCTGAACAAGCTCCGGGTCAAGCGCGAGGAGCTCGTCCAGAAGCGCGACGAGCTGGTCAGCCGGGCGAAGATGGCCCAGGCCCAGGAGAAGGTCCAGACCTCGCTCAAGGAAGTGTCGGTCATGGACCCGACGAGCGAGCTGTCGCGGTTCGAGGAGAAGATCCGGCGCCAGGAGGCCCTGGTCCGCGGCCGGGACGAGGTCGCCGCGTCGTCGATCGAGGAGCAGTTCAAGTCGCTCGAGTCCGACGAGCAGAACGCCGAAGTGGAGACCCGCCTGGCGGAGCTCAAGTCCGGAGGCTGAGGCCGCGCCGTGGACGACCGCGGCGATCGACAAGCACAGAGACGGCGTGCCGCTCGGCACGCCGTCTCTCGATTCCGGGCTCAGCGAGCCGAGACATCGGCTAGAACTCCATGCGGCGCATCCTCCGCGCGGCAACGGCGACGATGATGCCGATCGTGACGAGCCACGCGACCGGGGTCACGGGTGAGCCAACCTTGCCGGCCCCCAGCTCCAGCACCCAGCCGAAGATCGACGTCGGCAGGAAGTCGTTGAGCGGCGCCCAGATCCCGCTCAGGATCGACGGGACGAGCAGGACGCCGAGCCCGACAGCCACGACGACCGCCTGGCTGCGGGCGTAGGCGCCGACCGCGAGCCCGATCGCCGTGAACAGCACGACCGAGGCCGTGAGCGAGGCGATCGTGACGGCCACGATCACCGGGTCGAGCGCGCCGTAGAGGATCACGACGACGGCGGTCGTCACCGCGACCGGGACGGCCACCGCGACCACGAACAGCATCGCGCTGGCGGTGAACCACTTCGAGAGCCAGATGCTCAGGCGTGAGACCGGCTTCGAGGCCGTCCAGGCCAGGGTGCCCGACTCGCGCTCGGCGGCGATGAGGCTCATCGTGGCGAAGATCGCCGCGACGATGACGAACTGGGTGCCGATCGCAGCCATGAAGTTGTCCATCGGGACCAGGGAGATCGGCTTAATCTGTTGTGCGTTCTCGGACGGGAAGTTGGCGATCACCCAGTGGTTGATCGCGCCGTTAGCCGCGGTCAGCCCGAGCATCGGGGCGACGACGAGCGCCGTGACCCAGGCTCGCTTGCCGCGGAGCCACTCGCGGAAGTCCTTGCGGACGAGCGGTCCGAGGCCCAGCAGGGTCGCGGACTCGGCCGTGGGCGCGACGCTGGCGACGCG
Organism: uncultured Chloroflexia bacterium; assembly: GCA_963708065.1. Lineage (GTDB taxonomy): Bacteria > Chloroflexota > Limnocylindria > Limnocylindrales > CSP1-4 > Chersky-267. The sequence goes on along the minus strand of CAVPRZ010000003.1, from coordinate 55,141 downwards.
CTCGACGGCGATCGGGGTGGCGTTCATGCCGCATGCTCCTTCGGGTCGATCAGGCGGAGGAACACGTCCTCCAGGTCGAGGTGGACCGGGCTGTTCTCGGTGATGAGCAGGTCGTTGGCCGCGGCGTAGCCCTGGACCGTCCGCTGGACCGCGCCGATCGCGTCGGGCGCGACGGTGAGGACGTACGACCGGCTGGTGCCGTCCACCGTGCCCGGTTCGACGGAGACGACCCCGGCCAGCTCGCCGAGGCTCCCGGCGACGTCCGCGTCGGTGCCGTTGAAGGTGACCTGGAGCTGGTCGCGGGTGAAGCTGCCGAGCAGCTCGGCGGTCGGGGCGGCGCGGACGAGCCGGCCGTGATCGAGGATCGCCACGTAGTCGCTGACCCGCTCGACGTCCTCGAGGATGTGGGTGGAGTAGAAGATCGTCGTCTCGTGCTTGAGCCGCCCGAGCAGGTCGAAGGCGGCCTTGCGGCCGATCGGGTCGAGCGCGCTGACGGGCTCGTCGAGGAGCAGGACCGACGGCCGGCCGACGAGGGCCTGGGCGATCCCGAGCCGCTGGCGCATCCCGCCCGAGTAGGTCCGCGTCCGGCGCTCGGCCGCGTCGGTGAGGCCGACGAGCTCGAGGAGGCCATCGACCCGGGTCTCGATCGGGTCCTCGACCCAGGGGTAGAACGACGCGGCGTAGCGGAGCGTCTCGCGCCCGGACATCCAGTCGTAGAAGCGCGGCTCCTGGCCGAGGTAGCCGATCGCCCGCTTGTAGGCCTCACCGGCCTCGAGCGGGACGCCGGCCACGATGGCGCTGCCGCTGGTCGGCCGGGCGAGCCCGGCCAGGAGCTTGAGTGCGGTGGTCTTCCCGGCGCCGTTGGGGCCGAGGAAGCCGTAGATCGATCCGACCGGCACCTCGAGGTCCAGGTCCGTCAGGGCCTGGACGCCCGGGTAGTGCTTCGTCAGCCGGTTCGTGCTGATCGCCGATGTCATGCTGCCTCCTTGTCGATGCTGAGCGCAGGGCTGAGGGAGACGCCGCGAGGGCGCTCGGCGCCCGACGGGCCCGCCACGGCACCCGCGAGGCGACCGAGATCGACAGCGCGCTGGCGCTGGGTCATCTCGAGCCGGATCAAGAGCAGTCGCGTCGTGGGATCCATGGCGTCCACCTGTCCTGCCGTGTCGCCGGTGGGTCCGACGAGCTGAGTCGACCGTAGGCGGGAGGGGAGGCGGGCCACATCTGGCGGACGAGGTATCCGGCCGCAGCCAGGTGTTCAGATTCGAGGCTCGCCATCCGCAGGCCTCTTTAGTCGTGCACCGGACCGTCTACGAGCCCGCGAACGAGTGGGTCCGGGTCGGCGCTACCATCGACTCGATGTCAGGTCGCGTCTCCAGCCCCGTCTTCGTGGGTCGCCGCGCGGAGCTGGCGGAGCTCGAGGGCGCCGTCGAGACGGCCGCCGACGGGCAACCGTCGGTTGTCTTCGTCGACGGCGAGGCGGGGATCGGCAAGAGCCGGCTCATCGCCGAGCTCGTCGCGCGGATGCGGCGTGAGCCGCAGGCAGCCCACGGAGGGCCCGCTGAGCCATACTCGGCGCTCGTCCTGGCCGGCGGCTGCGTCCCGCTCGGCGAGACCGGCCTGCCGTTCGGGCCGATCGTCGAGGTCCTCCGGTCGCTCGTCGGTCAGGTCCCGCGAGCGGAGCTCCAGGAGGCGCTCGGGCCGTCGGCGACCGAGCTGGCCAGGCTCGTCCCCGAGCTGTCCGACGAGGCCGAGCCCGAGATCTCGCCGTTCCTGAGAGGCGACTGGCTGCAGGGTCGGATCTTCGAGGGGTTCCTCGGTCTCCTTGGCCGCCTCGGGGAAACGGCCCCCGTCCTGCTCATCGTCGAGGACATCCACTGGGCCGATCCTTCGACCAGGGACCTGCTCGCGTTCCTGGCGCGCAACCTGCGGACCGAACGACTGACGATCGTCGCGACGATCCGGACCGACGATCTCCAGCGCGGCCACCCGCTCCTGGCCTGGCTGGCCGAGACGGAACGACTGCCGCGGGTCGAAGCGGCTCGCCCTGGCTCGGTTCGACCGGGCCGAGGTCGTTGCCCAGCTCGAGGCGATCCTTGGCGTCGCCGCCGACGCCGGGCCTCGTCGAATCGGTGCTCGCTCGGTCGGACGGCAACCCGTTCTTCGCCGAGGAGATCGTCGCGGCCGGTGGCGAAGCGGCCGGCGATCGCCTGCCGAGCACACTGCGTGACGTGGTGCTCATCCGGGTCGCCGGTCTCACGCCGTCTGGGCGGTCGGTCCTCAACGCCGCCGCCACGGCCGGTCGGCGGGTCGATCCGGACCTCCTGGCCGAGGTCGCGTCGATGACCGAGCCCGAGGTCGAAGCTGCAGTCCACGAGGCCATCGCGGCGCGGCTCCTCATCGTCGAGTCGGACCCAGCGGGCGCGCGCTACGCGTTCCGCCACGCCCTGGTCCAGGAGGCGGTCTACGCCGAGCTGCTTCCGAGCCATCGCCGTCGGCTCCACGTCACGCTCGCGAGCGCGCTCGAGAGGCGTGGGCCGACGAGCGATGGCGGCGGCGCCAGCCGGATGGCCGAGCTGGCCTATCACTGGACCGCGGCCGGGGACCACCCTCGAGCGCTCGTGGCATCGCTGGCGGCCGCCCACGGTGCCGCAGCCGAGCACGCGTTTGCCGACGCCGGTCGACATTTCGAGCAGGCGATCGAGCTCTGGGACCAGGTGCCCGACGCCGAGGGGCTGGTCGGGTCGGATCTGTCGGCCGTGCTCTACGAGGCATCGTGGGCGATGGGTGTCGCCGGCCATCCGTCGCAGGCGCTGGGGCTGGCCCGCCGAGCGGTGGAACGGTTCGATGGGGCGGATCCGGAGCGTGCCGCGATGCTCGACGAACGCCTGGCCTGGGCGGCGACGGAGTTCGGCGACGTCGCCCTGGCGACCGAGTTGCTGACCTCGGCCCTCGCACGCATCGGATCCGCGCCGCCATCGCGGGCCCAGGTCGTCGTCCTGACGAGCTATGCCCGGAACGTCTACATCCGCGGCCTGGACGGCGCCGTCCAGGCGGCGGAACGCGCGATCGCAGCGGCGAGGACCGTCGACGTCCCGTTCGCCGAGGCCGACGCCCTGGTCACCCTGGCGGGCGCGCTCCGCGACGTCGGCGATCCGGACGCGGCGATCGGTCATCTCCACACGGCGATGGCGATCGCCGAGACGACCGGCGATGTGTGGGAGCTCGGACGCGCCTACGACCACCTCGCGGGCGCCGTCCGCGAGAGCGGTGATGTCGAGGGGGCCATCGAGGTCGCCCGGGCCGGCTTCGAGCGCGCCCGGGAGTACGGGGTCGGGCGGTCGTTCGGCCCGAAGTACGTGCTCGACCATGCCTGGATGCTCATCACTCTGGGCCGCTGGGTCGAGGCGCGTCACTACATCGACGAGGCGGCGATGCTCGGACCCGAGGGCATCATGCGCCTGCTCTACTGCGCGACGGCTGGCTCGCTCGAGACGCTCCGTGGCAATTTCGTCGCCGCCCATCGCCTCCTCGACGAGGGGCGAACGCTTGCGAGCGGAGCTCCGGGACCCACGCTGGGCCACCTGGCTCCACGTGGTCTGCGCCCAGCAGGAGCTTCTCGAGGACCGCCCGGAGGCGGCCCGTCGGGAGGTGGAGGAGGGTCTGTTCACCGATCCGCGCTACCAGGAGCTGACATTCGCGGGCCGGATCGGGTTGGAGGCGGAGGCGGATCTCGCCGAGCTTGGCCGAGCGCGACGTCACGAGGGCGAGGTGGAGGAAGCGAAGACGCGAGCGGACGCGCTCCTGGTCCGGTCACGTGCGGTCGTGACCACGTTCCCTGATCCGTCATCGCCGACGGTCCGCTGGCTCGATGCCGACGTGACGACCGCCGAGGCGGAGCTGACCAGGCTCGAGGGCCGGTCCGATGCGGCCGCCTGGGCGGCCGTCGCCGAGCGATGGACGGCCCTGCACCAACCTTATGAAGCCGCCTACGCCCGGTACCGGGCGGGTGAGGCGCTCCTCGCCGAGGGTCATCGGCGCCCCGCTGCGGAGTCCGAGCTGCGGACCGCCCACGCTGCCGTGGCTCGGCTCGGCGCGCGGCCGCTCCAGGCACGGATCGAGGCGCTGGCGCGACGGGGGCGGGTCGAGCTGCCTGCGGTCGAGGAGGGGACCGCGCCGGCTGCGGTCGCGGAGGAGGCCGTGCCGGCGTTGCCGTCGTCCATCGGACTGGGCGTCGAACCCGGCGAGACTCCCGACCCCTTCGGCCTGACCGTCCGCGAGCGCGAGGTCCTCGCCCTGCTCGCCGAGGGCCGGACGAACCGCCAGATCGGCGAGGCACTGTTCATCAGCGCCAGCACGGCCGGCGTCCACGTCTCGAATATCCTCGGCAAGCTCGGCGTGACCAGCCGGACCGAGGCCGCCGCGGTCGCCGTCCGGCTGGGGCTGGCGAGCTGATCGGGTCGCGGTTCGAACCGAGCAAGGAGCAATCGATGATCACCCTCCGACCGCGCGGATCGCTCCACCACGTCGAGGGCGGCTGGTTCAGCGCGAACTGGCACTTCAGCTTCGACACGTACGACGATCCGGAGAACACCTGGTTCGGCGACCTGCGGGTGTTCAACGACGACCGCCTCATCCCGGGCGCCATCTGGCCGATGCACCCGCACCGCGACATCGAGGGGATCACCTACGTCGCCGAGGGGATGTTCGAGCACCGCGACAGCCGTGGCAACGGCGGGATCCTGCCGCCCGGCTCGGTCCAGCGGGCGACGCTCGGCTCGGGGATGCAGCACTCGGAGGGCAACAACAGCCAGACCGAACCGATGCGCTTCATCCAGATGTGGATCATCCCGACCGAGCGTGGCCTCGAGCCTTCGGTCGAGCAGCACAGCTTCAGCGACGAGGAGCGAGCCGGCCGCTGGCTGCCCGTCCTCGTCCCCGCCGACGGCTACGGCGGCGCCGACGCCCCGGCCAACCCCGACGTGGTCACGGTCCACCAGGACGCGGCGGTCTACGCCACGGTCCTTGGGCCGGGCCGGGAGCTCGGTCATCGCTTCCGCACCGGCTTCCAGGGCTACCTGTTCGTCGTCCATGGGTCGGCGAGCGTGGCCGGCGCCGGCGGGCAGGACGCCGGCGAGCTCGACGAGGGTGGCGCCGCGAAGGTCACCGGCGAGCCCGAGGTCACGGTTCGGGCCGGCGACGCCGGCGCCGAGCTGCTGCTGGTCGAGACGCGGGCCGTCGACCGCTAGACTTCGGACGGCCTCCCCACGGCCTCCCCCGGGAGCCGCTCCAGGGCTTTCACCCGAACCGGTGGATGCGAACGCCACGCCCCGCGGCGATGCTCGTTCTACGCCGCAGTTGGGAGCCTCTCCACATGAGCACCCCGTTCACGGGCACGATCAACGTCGACATCCGCGACTCGAAGCCGGACTGGGCGCCGTTCGAGCCGCCCAAGGCCCCCGATGGAGCGCCGAGCGTCGTCTACATCGTCCTCGACGACGTCGGCTACTCGGCGATGAGCTGCTACGGCGGCCCGATCGAAACCCCGAACATCGACAAGATCGCAGCCGAAGGCGTGCGCTACACGCAGTGGCATACGACGGCCCTCTGCTCGCCGACGCGGTCGTGCCTGCTGACCGGACGGAACCACACTCGGAACAGCATGGCCTGCATCACCGAGGCCGCGATCGGCTTCCCGAACGCGAGTGGGACGATCCCGCCGGAGAACGGGATGCTCCCCGAGATTCTGGGCGAGCGTGGCTGGAACACCTACATGGTCGGCAAGTGGCACCTGTGCCCCGAGGACGAGATGAACCTCGCCTCGACCCGGCGGAACTGGCCGAGCGGCCGCGGGTTCGAGCGCTGGTACGGGTTCCTCGGCGCGGAGACGAGCCAGTGGTACCCGGACCTGGTCTACGACAACCACCTGGTCGACCAGCCGAAGTCGCCCGAGGAGGGCTACCACCTGACGGTGGACCTCACCGACAAGGCGATCGAGTTCATCATGGACGCCAAGGCGGTCGCCCCGGAGAAGCCGTTCTTCCTGTACTACGCGCCCGGTGCCGCGCACGCCCCGCACCACGCCCCGAAGGAGTGGATCGACAAGTTCAAGGGCCGCTTCGATCAGGGCTACGAGGCGATGCGCGAGGAGACGCTGGCACGCCAGAAGCAGCTCGGACTCGTCCCTGCCGACACCGAGCTGCCACCGATCAACCCGATCGGGACGACCGAGACCCGGACCGGCCCAGACGGCAAGCCATTCCCGCCGGTCGACGTGACGCGCCCGTGGGACGCGCTGTCGGACGACGAGAAACGGATGTTCAGCCGCATGGCCGAGGTCTATGCCGGGTTCCTGGCTCACGCCGACGACCAGATCGGTCGCCTGCTCGGCTTCCTCGAGGAGTACGGCTGGCGCGAGAACACGCTCGTCGTGCTGGTGTCCGACAACGGCGCTTCCGGCGAGGGCGGCCCGAACGGCTCGGTCAACGAGATGAAGTTCATGCAGGGCATCCCCGACACCGTCGAGGACAACCTGCCGCTTCTCGACGACCTCGGCAGCCCCAGGACCTACAACCACTACCCGAACGGCTGGGCGATGGCGTTCAACACGCCGTTCAAGATGTGGAAGCGCTACGAGTTCAACGGCGGCACGAGCGACCCGTGCATCGTCTCCTGGCCAGCCGGGATGAAGGCGAAGGGCGAGGTCCGCGAGCAGTACCACCACGCGGTCGATCTCGTCCCAACCATCCTGGATGCCCTCGGCGTCGAGCCGCCGCCGGCCATCAAGGGCCACGTCCAGAGCGCGTTCGACGGCGTCAGCATGCGCTACAGCTTCGAGGACGCGAAGGCGCCATCGGCCCGCCGGACCCAGTTCTATTCGATGCTCGGCTCTCGGGCGGTCTGGCACGACGGCTGGAAGGCCGTCACCAACCACCCGACGGTCGCGGGATGGAGCCACTTCAACGACGACGAGTGGGAGCTCTACCACACCGAGGTCGACCGGGCGGAGCTCCACAACCTCGCGTCCGAGAACCGGGACAAGGTGCGCGAGCTCCAGAACCTCTGGTTCTCCGAGGCCGGCCGGAACGGAGCGTTCCCGCTCGACGACCGGTCGCCGCTGGAGATCCTGCTGACGCCCCGGCCCGTGCTCTCGCCACCCAGGAATCGCTACGTGTACTTCCCGAACACCGCCGAGGTGCCCGAGTCGCAGGCGGTCAACGTCCGCAACCGGTCGTTCGCGATCGGGGCGTTGGTCGACATTCCGTCCGCCGGCGCCCAGGGCGTCCTGTTCGCCCACGGATCACCGTTCGGCGGTCACGCGCTCTACGTCAAGGACAACCGGCTTCACTACGTCTACAACTTCGTCGGGATGAACGAGCAGATGGTGGTCTCGACCGTGGACGTCCCGACGGGCACGAACCTCATCCTCTCGGCGTCGTTCGACAAGCAGGGCGAGGATCCACCCGGCGTCGCGAGCGGGGTGCTGTCGCTCTGGCACGGCGACGCGAAAGTCGGCGAAGGACAGATCAAGACCCAGCCCGGCAAGTTCATGATCGCCGGCGAAGGGCTCTGCATCGGGCGCGACGGCGGAGCCGGGGTCACCGCCGACTATCCCGGCGCCGAGCCCTGGCGGTTCACCGGCGGAACGATCAAGCGCGTGGCGATCGACGTCAGCGGCGAGCCCTACCTCGACCTCGAGCGCGAGGCCGTGGCGATGCTGATGCGGGAGTAGAACGACAGGTTCGACGGATCGCCGGCGCGGCCCCCCTGAGCCTCAGGCAGGGCCAGCCGCGATCGCCCCGTGGCAGTGCTTGACCTTGCGGCCGCTGCCGCACGGGCAGGGATCGTTCCGCCCGGCCTTCACCACGGCCGCTCGCAGCTCCGCGTCGCGCGCGGCGTAGGCGGCCATCAGCTCCGACGGCGCGCGGCCCTGGCGCAGCAGCTGCGACATCGCCCGCATCGGCTCGTCGACGTGGTGGAAGAACGCCTTGTACCCGGCGCACAGGTAGTTGAGGCCGGGCTCGCCATCCGGCGTCCGGATGAACCGGTCCTTTGGGCAGGCGCCGTGGCAGGCGAACCGGACGTCGCAGTCGAGGCAGTACTGCGGCAGCGTGTCGAGCTTGTCCTGGCCGAACTTCCGCTGGGCCGGTGACGCGACCAGCTCGGCCATCGGCGTCTCGGTGATGTTGCCGAGCTTGTAGCCCTCCTCCACGAAGTGGTCGCACGAGTAGATATCGCCGTTGTGCTCCATCGCCAGCGCCCCGCCGCAGGTCGGCTGGAAGACGCACAGCCCGCCCGGCTCGCCGTACCAGTTGGCCAGGGCGACGTCGAACATCTGGACGTAGACCGACCCGATGTCCCGGCGGACCCACTCGTCGAAGACGGCGTTGAGGAAGGTCCCGTACTGCTCCGCGGTGACCGAGCGATCCGTGACCAGCTCGCCCTCCTGGCGGTAGAGCGGCCGGTCCCGCCAGGAGCGCCAGGGGGCCTCGCGGGCGAGCCCGGGCGAGAGCTCGACCTGGTCGAGGCTGACGTCGATCCGCGGAGTCGGCAGCCGCTCGATGATCGGGATGAACTGGAGATACCGCGAGCCGAGGTCGTCGCGCAGGTAGCGATAGACCTCGAGCGGGTGATCGGCGTTCGCCCGGTGGAGCGTCGTCAGCGTGTTGAACTCGACCCCGTGCTTCTTGAGCATCTCGAGACCGCGCAGCACGCGGTCCGAGGTCGGGGCGCCGCCGCGATCCACCCGGTATGCGTCGTGCATGTCGGGCGGCCCGTCGATGCTGATCCCGACCAGGTAGTCGTGCTCCTTGAACAGCGCCGCCAGCTCGTCGTCGATCAGGGTGCCGTTCGTCTGGATCGTGTGCTCGACGGTCATCCCGGGACGGCGGTACTTCTCGACGTAGGCATGGGCGCGCCGGAAGAAGTCGGCGCCCATGAGCGTCGGCTCACCGCCCTGCCAGGCCACGCTGACGTGCGGCGTCCGGTGCGCCTCGATGAGCTGCCGGATGTACGTCTCCAGCAGCTCGTCGGCCATCCGGAAGCGGCTGCCCGGATAGAGCATCTCCTTGGACAGGAAGAAGCAGTACGCGCAGTCGAGGTTGCAGGTCGCCCCGGTCGGCTTGGCCAGCAGGTGGAACGCCGGGGGCCCGGCGGTCAGGCCGGCGGTCGTGAGGGACGTCTCGGTCGGGTTCATGCGCTCGTATCGTGACTCGGATGCCGGGTCAGCGAGTGGCGCCGGCTGATCCTGGGCTCGGCGGCGTGGCCACGCTCCCAGGCATCGGCCGATGCCCGAGCGATCCGGCGGCCGTACCAGGCGCCGATGGGAACCGCGCTGAGACCGTGGAGGAAGACCGACAGGAGCACGGTCCAGGTGACGAGCCCGACGAGTGACCTCGTGGCCGGATGGTCAGGACCCAGCTCGTCGAACGCCACGAGCAGGAAGACCACCGACGCAAGGCCGCGTGGCCCGAACCAGCCGATCAGGGCGACGGTGTCCCGGCGCAGCGGCGTGCCGACGAGCGCGAGCGCCACCGGAGCCATCCGCACGATCGTCAGGCTCAGGGCGGCGTAGGCGACGAGGACCGGGTCGAATCCCGCCGCCACGACGGGCCCGACCAGGGCGACCCCGAAGAGCAGCCAGACGAGGTACGACGCACCCAGGCCGATGGCTTCGGCGAACTCCACGGACGGCTCTGATTGCGCCGTCGCCGTCCGGAAGGCGACCCCGGCCCCGAACGCCGCCACGAACCCGTTCCCGCCGATCGCGGTCGCCCCGGCATAGGCAAGGATGGCCAGCACGACGACGGCGAGCGATTCGGATCCTGCCGACGCCCAACCGTGCGTGCGCGCAACCACCAGGAGCCGGCCACCGACGCCGCCGACCACGATCGCGACGGCGATCGCAATGGCGATCTCGATCCCGGCCGTGACGAGCCAGTGCTGGCCTCCGCTCGTCTCTTCGGCCGCCGCGATCGCCAGGGCCAGGGTCACGAACGGCGTGGCGATCCCGTCGTTCAGGCCGCTCTCGATGTTGATCGCCCGGCGGACCCGGACGGGGATCGCGCGGTCGAGGAGGATCGGCAGGCTGAGCGCGGCATCGGTCGGCGCCAGGATGGACCCGACCAGCAGGGCAAAGCCGAGACCAAGCGCCGGGATCATGAGCCAGCCGATGAGGGCCCCGAGGGCGATCGTCAACGGCAACCCGATGGCGAGCAGCCGACCCGGCAGCCAGGCGATCCTGCCGGCCTCCCGGAGGCCGATCGTCGAGGCATCGGTGAAGAGGAGGAGCGCCAGGGTCAGCTCGGCCAGCACCCGGAACGGTTCGGACGTCGCCGGGGCGTCGACGGCGCCGATTCCCGCCGGCCCAACCAGCGCTCCGGCCGTCACGAGCAGGATCGGGCCGCTGATCGACAGGCGGTCGAGACGCACCGCCACCAGCGAGTAGGCGAGGATCAGCAGCGCGATGAGGGCAAGTTCGGGCACCGGTGCCTCCGGAGCGCGAGTCTGTCGCCTACTGGCGTGCCATGTGCGCCCGCAGCTCTGCTTCCGTGGTCCACGATCAGCTCCCCGCTGACGTCCACGACGACAGTGTCGAGGGTGCCGCTGAACTTGAACGGGCTCGTGTAGTCCGGCGTCACGGGCGATCCCGGGTTGTGGCCGCAGCTGACGCCGCCGGGGTTGAACATGAACGGGGTGGTGTAGGGCGCGTCGGCGCTCGCGACCAGGGCGCCGTCGACGTAGAGCTGGAGCCGCGCCGGGACGCCCTTGCCGTGCGGCATGTCGGGTTGCCCGGTGGGCTCGAACTCGAAGCGGAGCTCGTGGCGCCCGGCCGGCAGCGGGTCGGGCGACGAGACGCCGAACCGCTCCCGGGCGACGTAGTTGTGGACGTAGTGCAGCCGACCGATCCTTGACGTAGAGCGAGTACCCGCCGGCCGCCGTGCCCTGGCAGAACAGGACGCCCTCGGCGCCGCCCTCGGGGATCTCGACGGTCGCCGTGATGCTGTGCGGGCGGTTGAACAGGCGCGGCGCGGCGAAGTTGGGGATGGACTGGGTGCCGGGGCGGTAGACGTACTGGTCGCGCGGCAAGGCGACCAGCGGCTTCTCGGCGACCATCCGCTGCAGGCCGCTGCCGTCGACCGGCATCACGCCGTACTTGCCGGCCTCGACGTACCAGGTCCCGATGAGCTCGATGAGCTTGGCGCGATGGTCCGCGGCGAGGTTGTGATTCTCGGCCGGGTCCTCGTCGATGTGGTAGAGCTCCCAGCCGGTGGCATCGAGCTCCGTGAGCTTCTCGGCCGAGATCGGGTTGCCGAACCCGGTGCCGGCCTCGGCGAACGATGGACCCGGCCACGGGCAGACGGCTCGCCAGCCGTCCTTGTAGATCGCCCGGTGGCCGAGCATCTCGAAGTACTGGGTGTGGTGCCGGCTGGGCGCCGCGGGATCGTCGAGCGCATGGGCGAAGCTGACGCCCTGGATCGGGGCCTGGGTCACGCCGCGGATCGCCGCCGGCGGCTCGATGCCGAGCAGGTCGAGCACCGTCGGCACCATGTCGACGATGTGGGCGTACTGGCGCGCGGACCTCGCCGCGCGCCTTGATCCCGGTCGGGCCAGGACACGATGAACGGGTCGGTCGAGCCGCCGCGATACGTCTCGCGCTTCCAGCGTCGGAAGGGCGTGTTGCCGGCCCACGTCCAGCCCCACGGGTAGTGGTTGAAGTGGTCCGGGCCGCCGATCTTGTCGATGACCGCCAGGCTCTCCTCGAGCGTCTCCTGGGCGTTGTTGAAGAACTGGGCCTCGTTGGTCGTCCCGGCCGGGCCGCCCTCGGCGCTCGCGCCGTTGTCGGAGATGACCATGACGATCGTGTTGTCGAGCACCCCCTGCTCGCGCAGGAATTCGAGCAGCCGCCCGAGGTGATGGTCGGTGTGGCTGAGGAAGCCCGCGAACACCTCCATCATCCGGGCCGACAGCCTGCGCGCCTCGGGCGAGAGCGACTCCCAGAGGGGAACGTCGGGGTCGTGGCGCGACAGCTCTGCGTCGGCGGGCAGGATCCCGAGCCCCTTCTGGCGCGCGAAGACCTTCTCGCGGTAGGCGTCCCAGCCGTCGTCGAACTGGCCGGCGTAGCGATCGGCCCACTCCTTCGGGACGTGATGCGGAGCGTGGGTCGCGCCGAAGCAGAGATGCAGGTAGAACGGCTTGTCGGGGTCGATCTGCCGGAGGTCGCTGATGAACTCGATCGACTTGTCGACCAAATCCTCCGTGAGGTGGTAGCCCTCCTCGGGCGTGCGCGGCGGCTCGACCGGGTGGTTGTCGTAGACGAGGTCGGGGTACCACTGGCTCGTGTCCCCGCCCAGGAACCCGTAGAAGCGCTGAAATCCGCGTCCGAGCGGCCAGCGGTCGTACGGGCCGGCCGCGGTCTCCTGGTTGCTCGGCGTGAGGTGCCACTTGCCGACCATGTAGGTGCCGTAGCCGTGCTCCAGCAGCATCTCCGAGAGCATGCCGTTCTCGAACGGCATGACCCCGTTGTAGCCCGGATAGCCCGAGGCAAGCTCGGTGATGGCGGCCATGCCGTTGGCGTGATGGTTGCGGCCGGTGATGATGCACGAGCGGCTCGGCGAGCAGAGCGCCGTCGTGTGCATGTTGTTGAAGCGGAGTCCATCGGCCGCGAGGGAGTCGAAGTTCGGCGTGGCGATCGGGCTGCCGTAGCAGCCGAGCTGTCCGAAACCCGTGTCGTCGAGGACGACGAACAGCACGTTCGGGGCACCCTTGCGGGCGCGGGTCGGCGCGGGCCAGGCCGGGCTCGACTCGTCGGCCGTTCGCCCGATCACGCCGGGAAACGGCGACCCGGCAGGGTATTCCAGGATCGACATCAGTCCTCCGCAGTCATGCGATCAGGGACGCTGGTCCCGGGGACGGCCGGCCCGGCGGGGGTGCGCGGGCCGTCATGGACGTTCGGAATGAGCCTGCGCCCGAGAGGTCTTCGGCCGCATCGTCCACATTGGATGAAGTCGGAGCGTCCCTCAGGCGGGCGCCGCCGACTCGCCCAGCATGGCGAGGTCCTCGGCCGACGGGATGAAGTAGTAGGCGCCGGTCAGCGGGCGGGTGAAGCGGGTGAGCTCGTCTCGCGGGCCGTCGCGTCCGACCATGCTGTCGAGCATCCCGGCCAGGATCCGCTGCTCGGCGCCGAACCCGACGAAGATCGTCCCGTGGCGGTCCACCGAGCCGTAGGCGATGTTGCGCCGGAAGATCTTGCCGAAGCGGTCCTGGTCGGTGCGGCTGACGTGCGACGCCGGCGGCCGCGGGTCGAGCTCGGCGCTGTCCGACCGTCGCCGGCCGATGACCGACTCCTGGGCCTCGACCGACAGTCCCTCCCACGCGGCGGCGTCGTGCTCCCACTGCTGGAGCAGGAGGATCGAGCCGCCCTCTCCGGGTGACCCGGCCGGGACGAGGGCGACCGTCGCCGCCTCGACCAGGGTCGGGTTCTCGGTGCCGTCGATGAAGCCGGTCAGGTCGAGATCGTGGTGGTACGGCCAGCCGACCATCTCGTGGGCCAGCGTGGCGTCGTCGCCCAGCGCCGTGATCACGCCGCGTGACAGGTCAAAGATGACGTCGTAGGTCGCCCCGGTGAGCCAGATGACGACGTCGTGCTGGGTCGCGGGAAGGGTGTAGCCGTCCGGCCCGACGATCGGTTCGTTGAAGCCCGTCAGCCCGCCGGGACAGTGACCGGGAGCGACCGTCGACCACAGCTCGGGCCGGAACCCCGCGACGATGTTGACGCCGCCGATGGTCGTGCGCGGCTCGCGCAGGCCACCGACCCGGGCAACCGCGGCGACTGGGTCGGCGTCCGGCGCCAGGTCGAGCTCGAGATACCCGTGCGAGGCCGTGCCCAGCGCGAAGATCCCGGTCTGCGGTGTCATGGCGGCCATCTTACGAGCCCGCCATCGGGCGGGACTCGCGTTATGGCGTCCTCGCTACGACCGCTTCTCGTCCGTCACGCCGATGAGGAAGCGCCAGGCGCCGGCGATGGCCCAGACGAGGGCGGCGATCGTCTCGACGGCGATCCAGTAGAGGCCGCCGCCCTGGCCGTCGAGGGCGGCGATCGAGATCCCCCCGATCACCCCGCAGGCCGCGATCGCATAGCCGATCCCGATCCGGATCCAGGCGTCCCGTGGCAGGCGCCACCCGCTGCCACGCATCGCTCGGGCGTTGTTGTAGGTGTTGATCGCCGCGAAGCCGAGGCTGATCAGCAGGAGCTCCCCGCCGAGCAACTGGGTGGACTGTGGACTGATCACCACGAGCCCGATGACCATGGCCGAAGTCAGCACGACGAGGGTGGCCCGGGCGTGCGAGCGGTGGGTCAGGCTACCGGCGATGAATTCGGCGTGGATCGACAGGCCCACGACGATCAACCCGGTGAGCACCGCCGCCGCGGCCGCGACGGAGAAGAAGAACTCCGTCCACGCCCTCGGATCGAGCGGCTCGACCATGCGCGCAGTCTAGCCTCGGCGCCGCCGCGGGAATCACAGCACGAAGCCCGGCCGCCGCTGGGGCGACCGGGCTCCGCTGGGCTTGTCCGGGGTCAGCCGGGCTGGGTCGCCGCGACGGCCGTGGCCGACACGGTCGAGCGACCCATGAGGGTCCGCCAGATGAGGAGGACCACGGCTCCGAACCCGACGAGCCCGATGAGCCCGCCGATGATCGGGATGATCACGGCCACCGACAGGATGGCCATGCCGATGACGGCCGCGAGGTACGGGCGCTCGCGGACGGGCCGGGACGACGTTCGCTCGATGATCCGATCGCCGATCCAGATCGCGGTCACGATGTAGCCCGTGAAGAGCAGGACCGGGAAGACGCCGAGCAGGATCGCCAGCCCGAAGGGTGCCCCGACGATCGTGATCACGGCGAGCACCGCGAGCGTCGGGATGACGATGACGCCGACGATCGCGCTCAGGATCGTGAGCCCGGGCTCCTTCGAGATGAGGTCCCCGGCCGCCCGGACCTGCCGCGCGCCGAGACCGGCCGCCAGCAGAGCGAACCCGACCGCCGCGAGGATGAACCCGAAGTAGAAGACGGCCCACACGGCGGTGAGCGCGGTTCCGACGGCGAGCCAGTCGGTGTCGAAGCCGCCGACCTCGCCCATGACCTGGGCATCGGCCGCCTGGCTGACAGTCCCGCCAAGGGTCTGGACGTCGTGCGTGACGACGGTGCCCGACCCGAGGTCGAGCGTGCCCGAGAAGGTCACGACCTGACCGATCGTGGCGCCGCGGGTGGTGACCTGAGCGTCGACGACGATGAGATTGTCGACCTTGCCCTCGACCGTGGCCGAGCCGCTGACGACGAAGAGCGTCCCGGCGGTCTCGTCCGGCCCGAGGGTGAAGTTGCCGCCGACCGACACGAGCGTGTGGTCATTCCGGGCGCCGGGGTCCGCGGCGAGCGCCACGGGAGCCATGAGCAGGAGCGCCACGAGGAGCGCCCCGACCAGTCCGATGATCCGATTCATACCTTCCCTCTCGATCCGTGCGGGTTGACCCCGTGACGATGGCGGACGAGCGCGCCGCTGCCATCGGGGCCTGCCCGACTTCGGATCAGGGTTTACCCGGAACGTAGGGACGCCGAACGTCCGTCAGAGCCCGACGATGAGCTCCGTCCGTCGGCGGACCTCGAGGCGGGACGGGGGAGCGCCGGATCCGATCGTCTCGAGGACGATCCCGTCGAGCATCGCCGTGATGGCCCGGGCGGCGGCGGGGACGTCGAGGTCGGGGGCAAGCTCGCCGGCGGCCACGCCCTCCTGGAGGATCATCGAGGCGACGGTCAGCGTCCGCTCGCGCCGCCGGGCGATGAGGTCGCGGATGAGCGGCTTCCGCGTCGCCGCGGCCCACGCCTCGGCGAGGAACGCCGGGACGCCAGGCGCCACCAGCGTGTAGTCGTACCAGCCGTCGATCGCCCGCGCCAACTTCTCCCGCACCGACCCGGTCGACTGAACGGCCCGGATGATCGTCTCGGTCTCCGCCTGGTTCGCGGCGAGGACGCTCTCGTGGATGAGGTCGTCCTTGCTCGCGAAGTAGGTGTAGATCGACCCGACCGACAGGCCGGCGTCGCGGGCGACGTCGTGGGTGGTCGCCTCGTGGAACCCACGCAGGACGAAGGCGTTCCGGGCCGAGCGCAGGATCGCTCGTCGGGTGGCCTCCTCGCGTTCGGCGCTGATGCGGGGCATCTGGTGCGCTCCTCGGATATCAAACTGAACGGTCGCTCAACAGGATAGCGCACGGCCGAGCGACAGGAATGGGCCAAACGGCTCTAGCGAGACACTGAATGGTCATTCATCATGGCTCCATCTCGATGACTGTCCTGGAGGGCCGGACCATGAGTGGGCACGAACGAGCGACGCGGACCGAGCTGGACAAGCGGGTCGACATCCTCGGCTGGGGGGTGCTGTTCGTGGTCCTTGGGGTCGTCGGCCTCACTCCGGACCTGCCGGAGGGCTCGTGGCTCATCGCGGCCGGCGTCGTCTTCCTCGGCGTGAGCGTCGTCCGAGCGATCCTGCGGCTCCCCGTCAGCGGGTTCACGACCGTCGTCGGCGTGATCGCCCTGGTGGCGGGCGTCGGGAGCGTCGCCGGGCTGGAGGCGGCCGTCTGGCCGGTCGTGCTGATCGTGCTCGGGCTGTCGCTGATCGGTGGAGCCGTCTATCGGACGGTGCGCCCGTCCGACGTTGCGTCCTTCCCCGCAAACGGGTAGGAGGAACCATGAACCTGACAACGCGAGACCAGCTTGCGACGCTCCTCGTCGCGGCGTCGGTCATCACCTACGGCCTGTGGCTCGCCGGCTTCCTGGGCGTGCTGACGACCAGCGCGGTCGCGCTCGTCGTCCTCGTCCTCGGGTTCCTCGCCTCCGCGTCCGCTGTCGTCCCCGGGTTCGCCGCGCTGCTGGCCGGATCCAGGGCTTACCTGGTCGGTGCCTCGCTCGTCGGGCTCGTCGCCCTGGTGAGCGGCGTTCTGACGGTCGTGAACGCAACCGACGGGACCCTCGCGATCCTCGTCGCCGCCACCCTCGTGATGTGGGCCGCGGCGACGGTCCGCCACGCGGCATCCGGCCGGACGGACCGGCGGCTGCGTGCCGCCTGACCGCGGCCGCCGCCTGGCTGCTGGCCGCTGGGCGGAGGGAGCCTGGGCCCCGGACCTCGACGGCGTCAGTCGACGGCGGTCACTCGAGCAGCCATGTCGCGATGTCGCCGGCGTTCGGGACGCGCCCCGTGCTGACGACCTTGCCGTCGATCGCCAGCCCGGGCGTGCTCATGACGCCGCGCGCCGCGATCTCGCGGTAGTCGGTGACGTGCCGGACCTGGGCCTCCACGCCGGCCAGGACGACGGCCTCGCGGGCGTTCGCCTCGACCTTCTGGCAGTTGGCGCAGCCGGGACCGAGCACTTCGATGACCTTCATCGCAGGTACCTCCATCAGAGACCGAGCGCGTTGAACAGCAGGCCGACGGCGAGGATGCCCGCGACGACGACCGACCCGAACAGGACGATCAGGCGAACGCGCAGGACCCGCCGCAGGATGAGGAACTCGGGCAGGCTGATCGCGACGATCGCCATCATGAACGCGAGCACCGTGCCCAGCGGCATGCCCTTGCCCAGGAGCGCCTCCACGATCGGGATCGTCCCTGCCGCGCTCGAGTAGAGCGGGATCGCGATGGCGATGACGATCGGCACCGCGAACGGGTTGTCGCGCCCGCCGATCTGGGCCACCAGGTCGGTCGGCACGAAGCCATGGATGAAGGCCCCGACCCCGATCCCGACGAGCACGTAGGGGAGGACCCTGCGGACGAGGTCGAGGGTGTAGGTCCAGGCCTCCCGAAGGCGCTGCTCGACGGACCGGCGCACGTCGAGCGAGGTCGCCCCGCCGCTGCCGCGGACCTCGAGGACCCAGGGCTCGACCCAGCGCTCGACACCGAGGCGGCCGAGGACGAGGCCGCCGACGATCGCCACCATGAGCCCGGCTGCCATGTAGACCAGCGCGATCTCGGGCCCGAACAGGCCCCACAGCAGCACGAGGGCGACCTCGTTGACCATCGGGCTGCTGATGAGGAAGGCGAACGTCACGCCCATCGGGATGCCGGCCTCGACGAAGCCGATGAACAGCGGCACAGCCGAGCAGGAGCAGAACGGGGTGACGATGCCGAAGCCGGCGGCCCCGACCGTCGCCGGCAGCGTGCCGTGGCCGGCCAGCGCGGCCCGCATCCGCTCCGGCGGGAAGTACGAGCGGAGGAACGTCACGACGGACACGATGCCGAGGAGCAGGAGGAGGACCTTGGGCGTGTCGTACAGGAAGAACGCGACGGCATCGCCGAGGTGCGTCCCGGGTTCGAGGCCGAGGACGTCATAGGCCAGCCAGTTTGCCGCGGGCAGGTTGGCGAACCAGGCACCGGCCCAGGCGGCCGCGAGCGCGGTCGCCAGCGGCCAGAACGGCAGGTGGAGCCGGCGGACGGCGAGGGTCGTCATCCGAGGATCTGGCGGAGCGCGTCACCGGCCGCCCGGATCGCGGCCTCGTCGCGCTCGTAGTACTGGAAGCGCGCGTTCGCCTCGTGCCGGCTCGCCTTCACGAAGCCGGCCTCGCGCAGCCGGGCGAGGTGGTTGGACAGGTTGTTCTCGCGCTGTCCCGTGGCCGCTGCCATCTCGCACACGCAGTGCGGGCCGTCGCGCAGGAGGCGGAGGATGGCTGCCCGGGTCGGATCGGCGAGGACTGTCGCCGCCGCCACGGCCGCGCCCACGTCGGGGGCGCGGAGATCGAGGCGAGGCTCGGGCAGGACCGGGAGCTCGACCCGCATGGCGTGCCTCACCCGGTCAGGGGCCGGGCGGCCCGAACGGCGAGCAGAACGAGGGCGAGGGTGAGGACCACGTGGAGAACATCTCACGGTGGGCTGAGATGTCGGACGTGCCGAAGGTCAACGGATGGGCAGACCTGCGGCCCCTTCGGCCCATCGGCCGGGGACGGCGAGGGTCACGGCCCGGGCCTCGGGCAGGGCCGGTGAACCTGTCAATACATCCCGGGGGTATTGACAATGTGGTACACTACAGACCGATGCGGCTTGTCAAGGGCTTGACAAGCCGATAGGCATGTCCGGCCCGTGAACCCCCGAGCGGGGAGGGCGGTACGGACAGTCGAGCGGAGGTGGACTTGGCCGTCGGCGTCGCCGCGGAAGTCAAGAGCAAGCTGAGCGTGGTGGACGTCGTCCAGGACACCGTTCAGCTGAAGAAGTCGGGCAGCACCTACAAGGGCCTCTGCCCGTTCCACGGTGAGAAGACGCCGTCGTTCTACGTCACCCCGGCCCGCGAGAGCTGGAAGTGCTTTGGCTGCGGGCTGGGCGGCGACATCTTCAGCTTCGTCATGCAGCGCGACAGCGTGTCGTTCCCCGAGGCCCTCAAGGTCCTTGCCGCCCGCGCCGGCGTCGAGCTCGACGAGCGGACGAGCCGCCAGGATGCGCGCAACCGCCGCCTTCGCGAGGTCCTCGAGGGCGCGATCGCCTTCTACCACTCCGTCCTCACGAGCCACCCGTCCGGGGAGCCCGCCCTGGCCTACCTCAAGAGCCGCGGCTTCACCGAGACGACGATCCAGGTCTTCCAGCTCGGCTGGGCGCCGGGCGGCTGGGAGACGACCTCGAAGCAGCTCATCGCCAAGCGCGGCGCGACCCCGGAGGAGCTTGCGGCGGTCGGCCTGACGACCCCGCGCGGCACGGGCCGCGGCGGCGCCTATGACCGGTTCCGCGAGCGGATCATCTTCCCGATCCGGGACATGAACGGGAACGCGGTCGGGCTCGGTGGCCGGTACCTGATCGCCGAGGGCGATACCCGCGACCACGGACCCAAGTACCTCAACTCGCCGGCCACGCCGCTGTTCGACAAGTCGCGCACCCTCTATCTCGTTGACAAGGCGAAGGGCGCGATCCGCAAGTCCGGCCAGGCGGTGATCGTCGAGGGCTACACCGACGCGCTCATGGCCCATCAGGCCGGCTTCGACAACGTCGTCGCCAGCCTCGGCACGGCGCTGACCCCGGGCCAGGTCGCGCTCCTCACCCGATACGCCCGGAAGGTGGCCCTGGCCTACGACGTCGACCCCGCAGGCCAGTCGGCCGGCTCGTTCGGGGTGACCGAGCTCAACAACCTGATCTCCGAGGTCCAGGCCGAAGGCGGCGTCGGGCTGACCGACGTCGGCGTCGTCCGGCTGCCCGAGGGCAAGGACCCCGACGAGGTCATCCGCGAATCGCCCGACACCTGGCGCGAGGCGGTCCGGTCGCCCGACCCGATCCTCGCCTACCTGATCGACTACCACGCCGCGCGGGTGGACGTGCGCACGCCGGAGGGTCGCAAGCGGCTCGTCGACGCGGTCCTGCCGACCCTCCGCAAGGTCGGCGACCCGACGGTCCGCGACACCTACCTCCAGCTGCTCGCCCGGCGCTCGACGGTCAGCGAGCAGACGCTGCTCGAGACGCTCCACCGGCGCCCGGACCTCGGCCGCTCGGTCGGCGCGCCGGGCGGAGGCGGGCCGGCGGTGGGCGGCGACCACGCCGGGGCGCGGATCACGCTCGACGCGGTCCGTGCGGCGGCCGAGTCGGTCAGCCCCGAGGACGTCGTCAAGTCGATCAGCCCGGTCGAGGTCGAGCTGCTCCGGCTCCTCCTGCTCCTGCCCGACCAGCAGGCACGGGTCGAGGACGTGCTCAAGCCCGACGAGCTGCCCTCGACCGTGGCCCGCGAGCTGTACGGGGCGATCCTCGCGGACCGGCGACGGGGGGCGGAGGCCGCCGGCGACCCCGACGGCCCCGGCCGCTTCGAGCGGGGCCGGCTCCTCGAGTCGCTCGACCCGGAAACCCGGGCGCTCGCGCTCGGGTTGTATGCGCTCGACCGGCCAGACCCGCGCAACTTGCCGTCCCAGCGCGTCATCTACAACGTGGACAAGTGTCTCCTCACCCTCGAGGCCGATGGGCTCGAGGAGCGGAGCGACTGGAACCAGGCGGAGCAGGCCGAGGCCGAGCTCCACGACGACCACCAGGCGATGGCTCGTCTCCTGGCCGAAGAAGCACAGATCAACGAGGCGCGCCGGTCGCTCGACCGACGGATCGAGCAGACGCGTCTCCTCACCCGACCCACCACGGCCGCCGCCCCGGCGACGGCCGGCCGACCTTGACCGACGGAGGGCACTGAACTCATGGCACAGGACCTACTGGACAAGCAGCTCGTCGAAGCGGTGCTCTCCGCCCGGCCGCGCCGGACGAAGGCCGAGATCGAGGAGGCCCGGCTGGCCTCGAAGCGGCCGGGCAAGCTCGACGCGCCCGTCGCCGAAGCCGACGTGGCGATCGAGCTCGACGATGACGAGGACGAGGACCTCGAGGCCGATCTCGAGCTCGGCCCGGCGCCGGAAGGGCTGATCGCGGCCGACGAGGAGGAAGAGGTCGTCGACGTCTCGGTCGAGGGCGAGGCGGCGGGCGTCGTCCTGCCGGCCGATGCCCCGGCCAAGCTCGACGCGGCCGAGCTCGAGGAGCCGACCGCCGAGGAGCTCGAGGCGCTCTCCGCGGACATGATCGGGATCGACGATCCCGTCCGGATGTATCTCAAGGAGATCGGCAAGGTCGCCCTGCTGACCGCCGAGGAGGAGGTCGTCCTGGCCAAGGCGATCGAGCTCGGCGAGCAGACCGTCGAGGCGCCCTGGAAGGCGATGGTGTCGCTCCACGAGTGGACCCTCCATGAAACGGAGAAGAAGACCCGGACCGCCAAGCCGCAGCACCAGCTGCCGTTCGGCGAGGAGGCCCACAAGATGGTCCGGGACGCGATCTCGGATAAGGGCGCCAGGGACCTTCTGACCCCGACGCCTGACTTCCACCTGATCAAGGCCGGGCGCGACGTCCAGTCGGACGGAACCAAGAACGCTGCTCCGCGAGGCCAAGCACCTCATCGCGGCCTACCACGCGAAGTCGACCGCCGACACGTTCATCCCGCTCCTCGACTGGGCCTACTTCGCGGTCCACAACGGGGACCTCGACTCGCGCGACAACATCGGGCTGCGGGCGATCTACGACTGGAGCCGGGAGGCCGTGGCATTCCCCGCGCTCGAGCGCTGGATCACCTCGGGCCAGGACGCCGCGCTGCTCAAGACCTTCGGCTACGACCCGGAGGTGCCGCTCAACACGAAGCTGCGCGACCGGAAGGGCGAGCTCGTCCGGATCGGGCGCGACGCCCGCGAGCAGCTGACCTCGGCCAACCTGCGCCTGGTCGTGTCGATCGCCAAGAAGTACATCGGGCGCGGGATGTCGTTCCTGGACCTCATCCAGGAGGGCAACATCGGGCTCATCCGGGCGGTCGAGAAGTTCGACTTCGAGAAGGGCTTCAAGTTCTCGACGTACGCCACGTGGTGGATCCGCCAGGCGATCACCCGGGCGATCGCCGACCAGGCCCGGACGATCCGGATCCCGGTCCACATGGTCGAGACGATCAACCGGCTCATCCGCGTCTCGCGCAACCTGCTCCAGGAGCTGGGCCGCGAGCCGACGGTCGAGGAGATCGCCGAGGCGATGTCACGCGGCCAGGAGGTCGTGGTCACCCCGGACAAGGTCCGCGAGATCATCAAGGTCTCGCAGGAGCCGGTCTCGCTCGAGACGCCGATCGGCGAGGAGGAGGACTCCCACCTCGGCGACTTCATCGAGGACCGCGGCGCGCTGGCCCCGGCCGAGGCGGCCTCGCACCAGCTGCTCAAGGAGCAGGTGGAGGCGGTGCTCGACTCGCTGACCGGCCGCGAGCGGCGCGTGCTCCAGCTCCGGTTCGGCCTCGAGGACGGGCGTGCCCGGACCCTCGAGGAGGTCGGCAAGGAGTTCAACGTGACCCGCGAGCGGATCCGCCAGATCGAGGCGAAGGCGCTCCGCAAGCTCCGCCACCCGTCGCGCAGTCCGCAAGCTCAAGGACTACCTGGAGTAGGGGTGGTCGGAGCCGGGGCCGGGGCCGCGTCTCCGCCCTGATGCGCGTTGTCGCATCAGCCTCTCGAAGGGAGGCGAGATGGAGCTGAACGGGACGCTTGGCTGGCTCATCGGCAGGGGTGCCGCGCTGCTGGTCGGCGCGATCGTGCTGCTGCTGGTCTATCGGATCGGGGTCGGTGCCATCCACCGCTTCGTGCCGGCCCTGGTCACCGCGCAGGCGACGCACCTCCCGTCGGGGTCCAGCTCGGCCGAGGAGGTCGGAAAGCGGACCGGGACGATCGAGGACCTCATGCTCAAGCTCCTGCGCGTGGCCGTCCTCGCCGGCCTCCTCGCCTTCGCGCTGGCCGTCTTTGAGCTGTGGTACGTCCTCGGCGCGATCGTCCTGCTCATCGTGGCCATCGTGTTCGCCACCAAGGAGGTCGTCCTCGACTACGTGATGGGATTCCTCATCCTCATCGAGGGCCCGTTCTTCAAGGGCGACTACGTCGTCGTCCGTGACCTTCCCGGGGCAGAAGGGGTCGTCGAGGAGATCGGCCTGCGGCGCACCCTGCTGCGCGACGGGTTGGGCGCCTCGCACGCCGTCTCGAACGGGTTGGTCCGGTACTCGTCCAACCTCACCCGCGTCTTCTCGGTCGCGGTCGTCGAGCTCCATGTCCTCCATGCGGCGGAGCTCGATCGGGCCCTGGCGACCGTGGGCCGGGTCGCGGCCGAGATGCGCGGGGACGCCGAGTGGGCGGAGCGGTTCCTCGCGGATGCTCCGACCGACATCTGGGTCACCGGGATCGGCACGGACGGTGCCTCGATCAGGCTCCAGCAGCGAGTCCCGACGGGTACCCAGATGGCCGTCGCGAGCGAGCTCCGCCGGCGGTTGGCCGCTGCGCTGGTCCGCGAATCGATCGGCACCGGGCGTTGGGACACGCCGCTGCCGATCGTCGGTCAGCCCTTCGCCTCGCCGCAGGGGGCATAGTCACGGCGAGGAACGGACGGCGCGCACCGTCCCCTGGGGCATCGGCGCCGGAAGGGCGTGTGGGGGCGGGCGGGGCGCCTCCCGAACACGGTGATCCGTCCGTGATGCGCGTTGTCGCATCAGCGCCTCGGCATGAGTCGGCGCCTCGGCGCGAGCCAACGCCTCGGCACGAGTCGGCGCCTCGGCGCGAGCCAGCGCCTCGGCGCGAGTCGGCGCCTCGGCGCGAGCCAGCGCCTCCGCGCGAGTCGGCGCCTCGGCGCGAGCCGAGCCCGGCCGCCTTCCTCTACGGACCCGGGCACCGGATCGTCTACGGGAACCCGGCGTTCACGGCCGAGTTCGGCCGAGACAGCGTTGGCCTGCCGGCGATCGAGGTGCTGACGGGCCTGCCGGCGGCGGCCTTCGAGCTGCTCGATCTCGCCTACCGCGAGGGTCGGTCGCTGGCCGGCTGGATCCGGGTGGACGGGGTCGAGCGCCGCCTGGTCGCGGCCGTCCGTCGCGACGTCGAGACCGGCGAGGTCTACGGCCTGGCCATCCACCTGGTCACCCGCGGCGGGGTCCCGAGCTCGCGCCGCGGCGCACGCTGACGGAGGGTGGCTGACCCGCTGCGCGCCGGCCGCTGACGGAGAGTGGCTGACCCGCTGCGCGCCGGCCTCTGACGGAGGGCCCGAGGCCGGCGGGCCATCTGCGGGGTCGTTCGGGCCTCGCCCTTACGTTCTGTTGCGCCCGACGACAGGATCCTGACTGGCGTTGCGTCGGACGCAAGTAACTCGAGCGATTCGGCGAGACGTGGTGGCTTTCTTGCGCCGGGAGCAACGCTCGGCCCGTTCCGCTGCCCAGCTGGCCTCTCACTTCCGAGAGGTTGCGTGGGACTCAAACAACTGACTTACGTGGCTGGATAGCGCGGGTGAGGGAGCGAGTTGTTGCCGTCCGACGCAACGCGGCATGAGGCTCGGCGCAGTGCGGTGTGAAGGCCGCGTGGGCTCCCCGCAACCAGGGCATACCCGCCCGAGGCAGACGCTCGCGTGCTGCGTCGGGATCTCGCCAGACCGCCTCACAACACGACGATGGCACTCCCGCCCGGGTTGATCCCGGCTGCCAGGAGCTCAAGCGCGCGTCGGCCGTCGACAGGGAAGGTCGCGCTCAGGTCGTCCATGGCTGACAGAAACAGGCGCACCCGGCGGGTGCCAGGCAGGACCAGGATCACGCCGTTCACTCCACCGTCGCGGACCTTGAGGTTGAGACGCCGGAGGAGTGCCTGGCTGTCCCGTGGCGCGGTCTCGGCTTCGACGCCGTAGCGCCATTCGGACCCGAGCGCGATCATCCCGTCCCAGGCGCGACGGTCGCCTGTCCGGGGAAGCGGCACTTCGCTTGACCACCGGATGGTCCGATGAAGGCGCGAGCGAAACGTCGCCAGGAGACGCACATGAGCCGCGTCTCTGACCGGCTGTCCGCCCGGGAATGCCTTGGCTGACAGCTCCAGGCCGACGACCGACATCACCATCGCGACCCTGACCAGCCCGATGCCTGGAACCTGACCGCGCTCGATCCGACTCAGCGCCGACGCCGACAGGCCGGCCGAACGGCCGACTTCCCGGAGCGACAGGCCTCGGTCGACGCGAGCTTGCCTGATCTCGCGTCCCAGCTCCGCTGCGATTGAGCGTCCACGCTCTCGACCGACGTCGGCCGGACGTTGCCAGGTCGCCATTCGGCAAGCCTTGCACGCCGGGCTTACGCGGCCATGCACCGCAGCGTCGGTAGGAGCCGAGAGGCCGGGACGCTCCCCGCCTCTCTAGCGCAGCACGGCGAAGGCGAGCAGGGCGGCGGCCGTGAAGTCGATCGCGGGCTCGACCGTCTGCCACGAACGGACGTCGTCGACGAACTGGCTGCCACGGCCGGTAAACCCGGCGTAGCAGTCGATCCCGTCGGCCGGGCAGGTGACCCCCTCGTCGAAGAACTCGCCGAGGCCGTCGCTGAAGACCCGACGAGCGCGCCACGGGTCTCGGCGCGCATCGACCTGGGCGGCCAGGGCGAGGGCGGCGGCCATCCGACCGGCGAGGTTCGGCGGCAGCGGCGCACCGGGATCGTTCGCCCGGAAGGCAGGTCGGTGGCTCAGGTAGCGCGTCTCGTCGCCGGCCAGCCCGTCGTCCTGCTCGGGCAGTCAGGCTCTCGTGCCGCGTCTGCGTCGGTGATGCGCGTTGTCGCATCAGCCTCTCGACGGGGCCCAAGCCCGGCCGGTCTGAACGCTACAGGAAGTGATGCGCGGACCACCACGGGCCACGCTCAGACCGTTGAAACGGCCCAGGAACGACGACCCGGGGATGAGTGCCACTCAGGAGGAGCGCCCCGAGACGAAGAAGACGGCTCCTAGTCTTCCAGAGCCCGGGGCGTAGACGATGCGAGACCCCGGCCCGTGGAGCCTGGGGCCCGCCGAGACGGTACCGGATGGCACTCGCCGCGCGTGGCTCCGAAGCGCATCGTTCGCACCATGGACCGACGGGTATTCGACCACCTGAAGCAGGCCATTGAGGACCTGGGGGCGGCGTCATCGTTCATGCGGGCGCCCGTCCGCCAGGCGAAGGATGAAGCCCGGATGGCGCTTGCCGATTTCCAACGGGAGCCCCTCTCCTCGACTCTCCGACGGTCGTCGATCGTCCTCGGCGACCGCCTGGAGGACATCGACATCCACCACCCTGCCCTCAAATGGGAGCCGCTGCTGGAGGCCTGGAAGAACGTCGAGCGAGACGCTGGGAGCGAGGCCTGGGACTAGGTGCGATCGAGCCAGGTCGGCTCGCCTCCTGGGCGGGATCGCACCGGAGGCATCCAGTGCAGATGCGATGGTCGCGCCCATGTCGGCGGGCTTCGTGGTCTATCGCCCGTCACTGACTGGCGGCAGTCCGATGTCGGCTCGGACACGGTTGGAGGCCGCCTGGGGGCCCTCACCCCAGTTCGTCAAATCGAGACGCGTCAGCCAGTAGGCGTCCAGGGGGGGATCGGTGGGGAGGTACTCTGACCAGACCTCGTCTGTCCCCTTGGCCTCGTTGGCCGAGATCACGAGGGACCACACGTCGCCGGACGCATCGGGGGGCATCGCGATCTGGTTCAGGGCCGAGACGAAGGCCTGTTCGATCTTTGCCGCGGCCGCGCCGTAGGCCGCCACCTCGGCCACGGTCTTGAACGGCTTGTACTGCTGGTCGAGGGCCTTGAAACCCGTGTTCGCGGTCTCCGCCGCGGCGAGATAGGCAGCGGCCGCAGTCTTGCGAACCGCCTCGGGATCGGACGTCGGGCTCGGGGTCGGTGATGGCGCCGTCGCGGGCGGAGCAGGGGTCGCGGAGGTGACCGCCCCTGCGGCCGATGGAGGGGCGGTGGTCGTGGCCGATCCGCACGCCGCGAGGAGGACCGCGACGATCGAGCCCGCAGCGACGGTCCAGCGCACGTTGGCGGCCCTGGTCCTGGTGGTCGACGCCTCACGCATGACGACACCCTCAGGGGACGTCCTCCCGCGGGTCGGTCTCGCCAGTGGCTCGGCGCGGTCCCGGCGGCACGTGATCTGGACCGCGTGTCCAAGCCTCCCGCCACCACAGATTCTCTCACCGAAGTCGACTCGCCCGACTCTCTAGCGCAGCGCGGCGAAGGCGAGCAGGGCCGCGGCCGTGAAGTCGATCGCGGGCTCGACCGTCTGCCACGAACGGACGTCGTCGACGAACTGGCTGCCGCGACCGGTGAACCCGGCGTAGCGGTCGATCCCGTCGGCCGGGCAGGTGACGCCCTCGTCGAAGAACTCGCCGAGGCCGTCGCTGAAGAGGTCCGCGCTGTTCGGCCCGTTGACGACGGCGCCGCGCAGGATCGGCGGGCTGCCGTCGACGCTTCCCGACAGGTTGGCGACGACGTGCTGCGGACAGGTCGGGAAGGTGGTCCCGACGCCGATCATGAGCGACACGCCCCACGGGTTGGCGCCGAGCGCCCAGTCGCGCTGCCCCGTCGCGAATGCGTCGAACTGGTGGTCGCCGGTCAGCTCGCGATAGAGCCTGGCGGTTGCGATCAGGCCGAACGTGTGGGGCGCCGCGTCGAAGTCGTCGTAGATGGCGCCCGCGCCGAACGGATCGTCGGCCGCCCGGTCGGCGCCGATCCGGAGCTGGGCCCGCAGGTCCGCGACCAGGCGTCGTTCGCTCACGGCCAGACCTCGCGGATGGCCTGCGGCCCGGATCGCCCGGATCAGGTCGACGTGGGCCAGCGCGCGGGGTCGTCGAGATCCCTGCGGAGGCCGGTGGTGACGCTAGCTGGCAGTGGCTGGCCCCATAGCGGAAACCGACGCCTCGACGGGTGGGGCCGGCGCGTCGACCTACCCCGTCAGGCTCCCGGCGCGCTGGAGGACGAGCTTGGCGAGCGCGATGAGCTGGTCCTTGGCCTGGTCGGTCGTCGGGATCCCGATGTCGAAGACGAGCTTGCCCTGCCAGATCGTGATGCCGGCGTAGCCGCCCGGGATGTCGGTCCTGAGCTTGGCCCCGTTGGCGTCGGGGAAGGCGGCCTTGCCCGCGCCCTCGAAGTCGAGCATCGGCGCCGAAGCGGCGTCGAACGCAGCCTGCGAATCCGCGCTGGTTGGGGCGAGGAAGGCATCGAACTCGACCCCGCCCGTCCCGGCTGACTTCCCGGCGTAGACGCAGTAGACATTGTTGTTGTCCTGGTTGTTCTCCGCTGGAGCGCCGGTCCCGCTGACGCCGACGGCGGCGAAGTCACCCGGTCCCGAGCAGCCCGCACAGGTCGGCCCCGGCTGCGACCGGCCCACCGGTGGCGCCACCGCCACCCGCCGCCGGTGCGGGCGGTTGCGATGCTGTCGCCGGGGTCGCCGTGCCCGAACCGCCGCCCGCCGCGCTGCTCGGTCCAGCGCCGGTGCCACCGCCGCCCGAGCACGCGGCGACGATCAGGGTGATGAGCGGCACGACCGCCGCACGCCGCATCGTCATCGGTGTCAGCCCTCCATCGCCGATCATAGGCCAGCGTGGAACCTGGCGCGATCGCCCGAGGATCAGCGAGCCATCGCCGCTTCAAGGAACGTGGTCGCCCAGCGGCCCCAGTCGGCGGAGCAGACCTCGATCACCTTGCCGTGCCCGGCGGATGGGCAGTAGTGGAGCTCCACGGGGACCTCGGCCCGTCGTGCGGCCGCGAGGTTGGGCTCGGCGCTCTCGTCCGGCGGGTCGACGACATCGGCGGAGCCGTGGCTGAGGAGGACGGGCCGGGCACCGATCTGGGTGATCGTCCGGACGGGATCGACCGTGGTGAGATCCGCGCCGGCCCGGAGCGAGGCCCCGATCACCACCCCCCACGAGCCCGGCAGCGACGGCTGGCCGAACTCGGTCTCGATCGCGTTCCCGGTCGACACGACGATCCGGGCGTGCATCGAGTCGAGGATGAGCGCCTTGATCCGCGGATCCGACCGCGCGGCGGCCAGGATCGTCGCGGCGCCCATCGAATTGCCCAGCCCGGCGATCCAGGACGGCCGCTTCGTCCGGACCAGCCAGTCGATCATCGACTCCACGTCGCGCTGCTCGCGAATTCCGGCGGTCGAGATCGAGCGCGTGCTCCGCCCGCCGTTCCGGAGATCCAGGAGCACCAGGTTGAAGCGGTCGTGGAGGGGGACGGCGTAGTCGAGCATCTCGCTCTTGTTCGACGCCTTGCCGTGGACGAGGACGACGGTCGGGCCGGCCGGGCCGGCGCCGTTCGCGGCGGGGATGTACCAGCCGGCGACGTGGATGCCGTCGCTCGTCACGACGTCGTCGCCGGCGATCGCGCCCTGGCTCGGGCAGGTCCAGGCCAGCCGGCCGTTCTTGTCCGGCACGAGGGCCGGGGCAAGGTTGAGGTCGTCGCGCTGGTCGTAGTTGATCGCCTCGTAGTCCCAGCCGAAGCGCCGGTCCGGGGTCAGGCAGTTGGCGCTCGTCCCGGGATTGACGAACGTGTCCGAGCCGACGACGACGGCGAACAGCGCGTAGCCGACGAGGACGACCACGCCCAGGACGGCGAGCAGGATGAGGAGGCGTCGCCAACCGGGCCCGAGGTCTCGCCACCAGGAGCGGATCCGCTCCCGGGGATCGCGTCCGGCTCGGATCGGCACCCCGATCGCGAAGCCGGCACTGACGAGGCCGGCCCCGATGAGGGCACCGAGGAACCAGAACGGACCCAGATGGGTCGTCAGCCCGAGGGCGAGCGAGAGCGGATAGAAGGCGACGACGTCGAGCCAGGCCAGCCAGACGAGCCGCCCGCTCCGGGCGATGACGCCCGCGACCACGCCGACCCCGATCCACAGCACCCAGGACCACGACGACGATCCGAAGAGCGCCGCGACGAGGAGCAACCCGAGGAGGCCGGCCGCGAACGATCCGGCGGCGCGCAGGGGGAGCGCAGCCCGAACACGGGACGCACGCGCGCGAAGCGCACCCGCAGAGGCCATCGCACCCCAGGGTTGAACGCCCTCAGGTCACCAGCGTGCACCTGCGAGCGGCGGGAGCGGGAGGGGCGATGGCACCGGGACGGAGGGACGATCGGCCCTATCGGGACGCGCCGACGATCGACCAACCGGCCTACCGATCGACGGCGTGGCCCGTCCCCGAGGCGATCAGGCACTTGAACGGTTCGGCGCTGTCGAACAGGAGCCACTCATCACGTTGGCCGATCGTCGCCGACGCCAGTACTCCGATGCCAAGGTCGGCGAACGCGGCCGTCAGCCGGGCGACCTCTTCGGGGGTCTCGAAGGTCACCGCGATCGACGCGATCCCCTCGCCGTTGGCGTCGAGGAACGCCTGCCACGGGTCCGTGCCGCCAAGCGGCTCGATGAGCTCGACGTTGAGGTCGTCGACCCGGGTCTGGGCGAACCGGACGGCGAAGCCGTCGACCGGCACGCCGCGGATCCGGCAATTCGACAGGACGACGGCCCGGCCGACGCCGCCCGCTCGCCGCGCGCGGCCGTCGAACCGGCGCCAGGGGCCCCAGCCGAACGCCTCCTCGTAGGCGGCCAGCCGGGCGTCGAGGTCGCGCACGACGATCGAGACCTGGGTGATCGGGCAGGTCAGCCCGGTCGTCGGCGACGGCCCGAAGACGGCGTCCTCGGAGGGGTAGACCTGGGCCGGCCGGACGAAGTCGATCGCGTGACCGCTGCCCGACTCGATGAGGCACCCGAACCGTGCCTCGGTGTCGAGGTAGTAGTACTCGATGTGGTCGCCGATGTCGGCCTTCATGCTGACCGGGATGCCGTAGCGGGACAGGAACTCGCGCTTGACCGCGTCGCCGTCGACCCGCTCGTGGAACATCGTCGCGATCGAGGCGATGCCCTCGCCGCGCCGGTCGATGAGCTCGGACCACAGGTTCGGCCCCTCGAGCGGCTGGAGCAGCTCGAAGTTGAGCGCCCCGACGTAGACCTCGGCGCCGCGGAGCGCGTAGTGGACCGGCCGCCCGCGGAGCTCGGTGGCGTGGTGGACCGGCGGCACGTGATCGAAGACCTGCCACGGGGCCCAGCCGAACAGCCGGTGGTAGCGCTCCATCGTCCGGTCGAGGTCGCGGACCGCGAGCGAGATCTGGGTGATCGGGTAGTGCAGCCCGGCCAGGCCGGTGGTCGGCAACGCTGAGCTCATGTCGCCGGGCCCATGCAGCGCACGACCTGGAGGGCCTCCCGCCCGGCCACGAACCGGTGGGCGAGGGCGGCGGCGCAGGCGAACGTCTCGCCGCGCCGGATCGGGAAATGCCCGAAGTCGCCCTCGATCGCGCCCTCGCCCGAGGTGACGATCCCGATCGAGAACCGGCCGTCCGCCACGTCGATCTCGTCGACCACGTCGAGCCGGGTCGCGTCGAAGAACGTCAGCACGTCCGGGTTGAACAGGCGGGTCTCGGTCGATGCGCCGGACCGGCGCAGGAGCGTCGGCCGCTGGCGCGCCCGTCCGAACGTCGTCTCCGGGATCGTGCGCCGTGTAGTCGATCATGTCGAGCGCGACGTCCCAGCCGAGGCCCATCGTCGCGCCCGCGTCGTCGGACCCGTCGGTCTCCGGGATCACGATGTGGTCGGACGGCTCCTGGACCTCGATGAACGAGACCCGCGGCCCGAGGTAGTGCGGCACGCCCGCGTGGGCGACGTAGACCTCACCCGCCGCGATCGGCGTGCGGTGGAGCGTCGCGCGGACGGCCGCCCGGTCGTGACGCTCGACCGCGTCGCGGAACGCCGACCGGTCGAGCCCGGGCATGAAGCCCATCCCGGCATAGGCCGGCTCGATCCCGTCGCCCGGGCGTGTCGAGCAGGATCCAGGCCTCGGTCTTGCCGAACGGCGAGCCGAGATGGCGAGCGGCCCACTCGCGACTCGGATGGGCGTGGAGCGGGACCTGGCCGGCCGGCGAGAGGAGCTTGACGAGGACGCCGGTCAGCGGACCCCAGCGGGCGGCGAACGCGCTCCCCACCATCGACTCGGGGAACGTCTCGACGAGCTGGAGCAGGGTCACCGGCCCGACGCCGGGCAGGTCGACCGTGCTCAGGCCTTGCGGCGCGCCGTCCGGGTCGGCGTTCCCGGCGAGGGTGCACGACCCGACCCAGTCCTCCGACCACCAGTCGTCGGGGCGGTCGGGCAGGTCGCGGAACTGGCGGGTGAGCGAGCCGCCCTCGTAGAACCGCCAGAGCGGGTGGTAGGCGAGCGGCAGCGGGCGGCGGATCGCCTCGGCCAGGGCGGCCTCGCGGAGGGTCACGGGGCCGCCTCGCACAGGGTCATGCGCCCGCCTCGCGGAGACTCACCGCGCGGCCGTCCGTCCGCTCATCGCGCCGCCTCGGGACGCCTCACCGTGCCCCGGCCCCTGCCCCGACCCCCAGGTCGATCGCCGCGACCCGGGCGGCGAACGCGTCGATCGCCGCGGCCCCGTCGATGGCCCCGATCTCCAGGTCGTAGCGGCGGACCTCGCCCGGCTCGAGCCACAGGAGCTCGCCGCGCTCGCGGGCGTCCCACCGCCCGGCGTCGCGGTTGGTGCTCGGCTCGAGCGCCATCGCGTAGGTGTCCTCGCCCATCATCCGCCAGACGGTGTGGTGGCCGAGCTGGTCGAGCCGGAAGACCTGGTAGACGCCCAGCCCGAGGCGCCGGTTGACGACGCCGACCGGGACCGTCCCGCCGGGCTCGGCCGCGAGCTCGTGCTCGAAGCAGGCCTCGGTGAAGTCGGCGATCGGGCCGCTCAGCGTCCGGTAGCCCTCGATCGGGACGCCGTAGTCGGTCGTGGTCTTTCGGCTCGGGACGTGGCAGCTCGGAGCCGTCGTCGACGACCGGGAACCCGGCGTTGCAGTGGTACAGGAGCATGTGGCTCGAGCGGCTGTGGCCGACGTTCTCGACCTCGTCGTGGATCGTGAACCGGCTCTCGCCGACGCGCGCCTCGATCCGCCGGCGGAGCAGGAGGTGCTCGCCGAAGATCGCCGACTGGAGGACCTCGCCCTCCGCCCACAGGACGCACTCGTCGCCGTCCCAGCGCTCGCCGTAGCCGACGAGCCGGGCGGGCAGCCCGCCGATCCGGCCGTGGAGGTTGTACGGGACCTTCTTGAAGATGTGCGGCTGGTGGAACTGCTCGGCGTCGTCCTCGCCGGGTCCGAGCGTGTGGTCGAGCCCGCAGGTCACGACCATCCCGCCGCCCCAGGCGCGGAACCAGCCCCAGTCCGTGTTCTCGTAGAACCACGGCCCGACGGTCCCCGGGTTGGCGATCCAGGCCAGCGGCCGGCCGCCGAGCTCGCACCGCCCGACGTCGAACGAGCGGTCGACGACGACGTCGAAGGCGAACCCGGTCCCGGTCCGGAACTCGAGCAGGCGAACGCCCCGGCCGAGCCCGTCGCCGAGGGTGACGAGCCGGACGCCGGCCACCTGGTCGAGCCGGCCGACCCGGCGGAGGAGCTCGTGCACGGGACCAGGCCGTGCCCCACAGGTTCGTCATGACGCTGCCTCTCGTGCGGACGCGGGGACGGCGGGTGTGCCGCCGCGGCCGGCTGGGGGTCCGGCCCGCGGCGGCTGAGAAGGCCGTCGCCCGTGACGTGGCGGTCCCGGGCGGCGGTCGGATCATCGTCGGTTCGAACGGTCAGGCGGTGGCGATCACCACTCGCCCTTGAGGGCCTCGATCTCCTCCGGGGTGGCCGGTCGTTCGGAGGCGCCGTCGGCTGCCGCCTGCATCCAGTCGGTGTGACCGGACGAGCGCAGGTAGAGGACCAGGACGAGCGCCGATCAGGAACCAGACCGCGACGAAGACGACCGGGATGTTGAACGGCGCCGGCGGGAGCGTCGCCTTGTCGGGCTGGAACTCGAGGTTCGCCCCGAAGATGTTCAGCGAGAACAGCAGGACGAGCGACCATGCCCAGGGTCGACAGGAGCGGGAACAGGCCATGGAGGACCCAGTTGAACTCGCTCTTGCGCTCCCGGCGATACAGCATGTAGGCCGCGATGTTGCCCATCGTGTAGATGATCAGCACCACGTAGCCGATGCATGTAGCCATCGATGTAGTACTGGTTCTGGTAGATCGTGTCGAGCGGGACGGACGTCTGGCGCCCTCGGGGACCGGCGTGAACAGGGCGGCGATCCCGTCAGCACGATCGCCGTCGCGATCGCCAGGACCCACTGGGCGATGATCGCGTTGACCGGGGTCTTGCGGGTCGGATGGACCACCCCGAACCACTTCGGGAAGGCTCCGTCCGCGCCCATCCGGTACCACATCCGGGTGCGACACGTTGGCGCAGGCGATCGACACGGCGATCACCGAGCTGATCAGCATGACCAGCAGGATGCCCCAGAAGTCGCCCCAGAACTGCTTGGCCAGGCTGGATGCCCGGCAGCTGGGACGGCTTGGGCGATGATCCTTGTAGTGGTCGGTCCCCCAGCCGATCATCACGCCCCACTGGACGATGACGATGAAGATCCCGAACAGGATCACCGAGCCGATCAGGGCCCGCGGGCACGTTCTTGGTCGGGTTCTCGGACTCCTCGGCCATCGGCGCCGCGCCTTCCCAGCCGGTGAAGGCCTGGATGGCGAAGACGGCGGCGATGAACAGGCCCGCGATGCTCGACGCGTTGCCGGGGTTGAACGGCTGGAAGTTGAGCCCGCCGGGTCCCGGATTGGCGAGGCCCCACAGGCCGAGCACGGAAGACGACGATCAGCTCGATCCCGCCGGTGATGACCAGCGTCTTGCCCGACAGCTGGACGCCCAGGTACTGGATGATCGCCACGATCGTGACGATCACGACGCCGAACGCCGATCGGGAACCAGTCGACGAGCCGCGCCCGGTCCAGTCGAGCGAGCTGGCGAGGACGAAGCCGCCGAAGACGGTCACCGCGCCGAGGACGAGCGGGGCGTAGATGAGGTTCAGCCACGACACGAGGAACCCGGCGCGTCGGGTTGATCCCGCGCGAGACGTAGTTGTAGTAGCCGCCCGCGCCCGGGACCGCCCGGGCCAGCTGGGCCAGGACGATCGCGGTGAGCAGGACGATGACGAACGCGATCGGGTAGGCCAGCGGCGCGGCGAGGCCCGCCTGGGCGACCACGACCGGGGTGTAGAACAGCGCCGCGATGCCCGGGGCCACCATCGTCAGGCTCTGCATGAAGATGGATGGCAACCGGAGGGCACCCGGCTTGAGGTTGGTTTCGGCGACCGTCGTCCCGGTCGCGGACTGGGCAGTCACGAGTCACTCCTCTGGTACGGGTTGAGCGATAGGTGGCTCCCTCTCAGGGATCGATCGTCATCAGGTCCGCTACTCCCTCCTCGTTGGGCCCGGCGTGGGCAACGTCGCCGGGCGGTCGTCAACCCCCTCGCGCGGTCGTGGGTCGTCGTTCGGGTCGTTTCGGTCGTTCGGTACCCTCCCCTCAGAAGATCGCGATCGGGTTCCAGGGCGAGCCGGTCCCGCCGGGCAGGCGGAGCGGCAGGCCGACGACCATGAACTCGAAGCGGCCCTCCTCCTCGCAGGCCTTCGCCAGGTCCTCGAACTGGAGACTGTCGGACGCGAGCATCCCCATCGCCACGATCTGGAGGGGATGGATCGGGTAGAGCATCCCCTCGACGGTGCTCGGGACGGCCTCGCCGTCGCCGTCGGGCAGGAATGCGGCGATCCGCCGCTCGTGCATCCACGGGACGGTGTCGACGTGGAGGCCGGCCTTGCCCTCGCCGGGCGGGTAGCCGTTGTCCCACGCCCCGATCTCGAGCCGGCGCCGGTGGTGGCCGGTCCGGAAGACGAAGATGTCGCCCTCGCCGACGCGGACGCCCTGGGCCTGCTCGCAGGCCTCGAGCTCGGCCCGGGTCACGGCCTCACCCGGTTCGAGCCACTTCACCCCGCGGAAGCGCGGGATGTCGAGGAGCACGCCGCGGCCGACGAGGCCGGTGCCGTAGCTGGTGATGTCGAGGGTCGTCGCGCCCTTCGAGGTGAGCACCTCCTGGGCCGGCTTCCCGTTGTAGGTCTGGCCCTTGTACGAGATGTGGCACAGGGCGTCGACGTGGGTGTGGCAGTCGCCGTGGCAGGCCATCCCGAGGAAGTCGAGCCCGAAGCGCAGGCCGTTCGAGTCGATGTCGATGTCGTGGGCCTGGCTGACGAAGTGGATCGCCGGGTTCGGGTTGTCCGGGCCGGCGACCTTGTTGATCGGGATCTCCATCGACACCTTGCGCCCCGACCGGACGAGGCCGGCGGCCTCGCGGACGTGGGCCGGGGTGATGTAGTTCATGGTGCCGAGCTGGTCGTCCGGTCCCCAGCGCCCCCAGTTCTTGACCGATTCGAAGATCGTGTCGAACTCCGCCATGGTCACCAGCGGACGTTCGGTCGTGGTCGTCATCGCGCCGCCTCCATCAGCGGACGCCGCCGGGGACGAGCGGCGCGTCGAGCACGCCCGGGACCGGCAGCCCGACGGAGTACGCCCCGTCGACCACCATCAGCGCGCCGGACATGAACGACGCGTCGTCCGAGCACATGAACAGGATCGGCTTGGCCATCTCGACCGATTCGGCGAAGCGGCCCATCGGGGTCCGGTCGAGGAAGACCTTCGACTGGACCGGGTCCTTGATCACGAACCACGACAGCCGGGTGTTGATGATCCCCGGGGCGATCCCGTTGACCCTGATCCCGTACTTGCCGAGCTCCATGGCCGCCGTGTGCATGACCGCGACCTGGCCCGACTTGCTCGTGTTGTAGAAGACCCCTTCCTGCTCGGGCTGGTAGGCGTTCGTCGACGAGACGACCACCATCGCCCCGCCGTGGCCCTCCTTGACCATCTGGCGGGCCGCCTCCTGGAGGGCGAGCC
The DNA here is from genome assembly GCA_963708065.1 of uncultured Chloroflexia bacterium. Classification (GTDB taxonomy): domain Bacteria; phylum Chloroflexota; class Limnocylindria; order Limnocylindrales; family CSP1-4; genus Chersky-267. Next base: position 17,946 of record CAVPRZ010000003.1, on the reverse strand, counting down.
AGGTGCCCTTGAGGTCGATCCCGATCTGCTGCTCCCACGACTCGTCCGTCCCCTCGAGGAACGGCACGAAGTCGGCGATGCCGGCGTTCGCGATCATGTAGTCGGTGCTGCCGAACGCCTGCGAGCAGGTCGCGACGGCCTTCTGGATGTCGGCCCGCTTCGAGACGTCGCCGACGACGACCTCGCACCTGCCGCCCTTCTCGCGGATCCCGGCGGCGGTGTCCTCGAGCACGTCGGCGTGCCAGCCGAACAGGACGACCCCGGCGCCCTCCTCGGCGAAGCACTCGGCGGTCGCCCGGCCGATCCCGCGTCCCGGCGCCGGTGACGATGGCGCCCTTGCCCTCGAATCGCTTGACGGTCATGGTTGCTCAACCTCCGTTCGGCCCGGCGCAACGCGCTCAGGCATGGATCAGGCCCTGGTGGCCGGGACCGCGCGGGATGACCGGCCAGATGTCGATGACGACGTCGTCCTCGACGACGTGGAACGCGTCGTACCAGTTGACGGTGGACGGCGAGTAGCCCGGGACGAGCTGGACGACGTCGCCCACCACCAGGGTCGTGCCTCCGGTCGCGTCGAACACGCCGTGCTCCTCGTCGAAGCGGAACGACTTGCAGGGGGTGGCCGACGATCGAGGCGAAGTCCCCGGCGCCCATCGACTTGCCGCCGGCGTCGACGATGACCCGGTCGGGGCGGCGGCTGATGACGGTGGCCTGGACCGTCAGCGAGTGCTCGAACCCGCCGACCATCCGGCCGTGGAAGTTGTCCATCACGACGTAGGTGCCGGCCTGGATCTCGGTCACGCCGGGATAGGCGGCGGTCCAGTCCCAGGTCGCCGTCCCGCCGGCCGAGCGGATCGGGCAGGGCAGCCCCTCGCGCTCGAAACGATCGGCGATCTCGATGAAGAAGGCCATCGCCTTCTTCTCCTTGGCCAGCCGCTGGTCGTGGTCCGGGGTCAGCGAGCAGTGGCCCTCGTAGCCGGTGATCCCGACGAGCCGGAGGCCCGGCCGGCCGACGACCCGGCGGGCGAGCTCGATCGCCTCCTCGGGCGTGTCGGCGCCGCAGCGGTCCATCCCGGTGTCGATCTCGACGAGGACGCCGAGCTCGGAGCCGGCCGCCACGGCGGCCGCCGAGAGCGCGTCGATGTTGGCCGGATCGTCGACGGCGACCATCACGTCGGCCTCGCGGGCGAGCTCGGCCAGCGCCCGGAGCTTGTGCGGCCCGGCCACCGTGTTGACGACGAAGATGTGGTCGAGCCCCGACCGGACGAGGACGATCGCCTCCCAGACGGTCGCGCACGACAGGCCGATCGCGCCGGCCTCGACCTGGAGCCGGGCGAGCTCGGGGCTCTTGTGGACCTTGATGTGGGGCCGGATCTCGGCCGGCAGCTCGGCGATCCGGCGGCCCATCTGGCTGATGTTCCGCTTGGCCGCCGGCAGGTCGAGGACGAGGGCCGGGGTGACGACCTCCGATCGTGGCCGGCCGATGGCCGGCCCGTACAGCCGGCGGACGCGCTCGTAGGTCTCGGTGATCGAGGCAGGCGGGCTGAGCAGTTCGGTCATGGGTGCGCTCCTGTCCCGACGGGGACTCGTGCGGCGTTCGACCGGCCGGCGGACCGGACCTGGTCGAGCATGAAGATGGCGTTCTCGGCGGCGGCCGATCCGTCGAAGATCGCGCTGCCGCTGACGATGACGTCGGCCCCGAGGCCGGCGACCCGGGCGACGTTGGCCCGGGTCACCCCGCCGTCGACCCCGAGCAGGATCCGGCGGCCGGACGCCTCGATGAGCCGGCGGGCGGCCTCGAGCCGGCCCTCCGTGGCGGGGATGAAGGCCTGCCCGCCCCAGCCCGGGTTGACCGCCAGGACGAGGACGTAGTCGACCTCGTCGAGGAGGGGCTCGATCGCGCCGACCGGGCGTGCTCGGGTTGATGGCGATCGCCGCGGACGATCCCGCGGGCCGGGTCGTTCGCGTTGGTCGCGGTCGCGAGCACCTGGAGGACCCGGTGCGGCTGCGCCGCGCCCTCGACCTGGAAGGTGATCATGTCGGCGCCGGCATCGACGAACGCGGTCGACCTTCGGGAGCGGGTCGTCGATCATCAGGTGGACGTCCTTGAGGAGCGGCGTCCGGATCGCCTTGATGACCGGCGGACCGACGGTCAGCATCGGGCAGAAGACGCCGTCCATGACGTCGACGTGGACGAGCTCGACGCCGGCCCGCTCGAGGACCGCCATCTCGTCGCCGAGCCGGGTCAGGTCGGCCGTGATCATCCCGACCGTCAGGCGCGGACCGTCGGCGAGGAGCCGCTCGAGCGCGGGTCCGCTCATCGGGCCGCCTCCGCCGGGGCCGCAGCGGGGGTGCCCGCCCGGCCGAACTCGCCGCGCAGGGCCCGGTAGATCTCGAAGGCCTCGGCCGGCGAGGCGCCGTCGTGGACGACCTTGCGGACCGCCTGGAGCATCGCGATCGGGGCGTCGCTCTGGAAGATGTTGCGGCCCATGTCGACGCCGGCCGCGCCGCCGTCGATCGCCCGGCGGGCCATCGTCAGCGCGTCGAGCTCGGGCAGCTTCTTGCCGCCGGCCATGACGACCGGGACCGGGCAGCCGGCGGTGACCTGCTCGAAGTCCTCCTCGCAGTAGTAGGTCTTGACGACCTGGGCGCCGAGCTCGGCGCAGATCCGGGTCGCCAGGCCCAGGTAGCGGGCGTCGCGGACCAGCTCCTTGCCGACCGCGGTCACGCCCAGGACGGGGATCCCGCGCCGGTAGCCCTCGTCGACGAGGCGGGTCATGTTGTGGACCGACTGGGTCTCGAACTCGCCGCCGACGAAGACCTGGACGGCCATCGCCGAGGCGCCCAGCCGGACCGCGTCGTCGACGTCGAGCGCGATCTGCTCGTTCGAGAGCTCCTTGAGGATGCTCGGGCCGCCGCTCGCCCGGAGGACGAAGCCCTGCTGGATCGTCGGCGGGACGACGGTCCGGAGGATGCCGCGGGTGAGCATCAGCGCGTCGGCGTACGGGACGAGCGGGACGATGTTGAGGTCGACCCGCTCGAGGCCGGTCGTCGGGCCCTGGAAGTAGCCGTGGTCGATGGCCAGCATCACGGTCCGCCCGCTCTCCGGTCGGAAGATCCGGGCCAGCCGGTGCTGCATCCCCCAGTCGTACGCGCCCGAGCCCTTGAGGAAGAAGGCCTCGGTGCGCTGGGGGACGTCCTCGTGGAACTGCTTGGTCTCGCTGCTGTCGGCTTCGGGCATCGCGTGGGTTCCTTTCAGGGACGCGCGGTCGCGGGGGTGGGCGCGGCGGCATCGGCGCCGGCCGGCCACCACATCGGTCGGAGGAGCCCGGCCTCGGACAGGCCGAGGATCCGGGGGTAGAGCTCGCACCAGCGGTCGTAGTGGTCGTCGTAGGCGTCCAGCGTCGCGGGGTCCGGCTCGAACGTCCGCTCGAACCGGACGAGCCGGCCGACGACCGACTCGAGGTCGTCGTACAGGCCGGCCCCGAGGCCGGCGTAGATCGCCGCCCCGAGCGCCGTCGACTCCTTGACCACCGGCACCCGGACGGACACGCCCAGGACGTCGGCCACGATCTGGGGCCAGAGCCGGCCCTTGGCCGCGCCGCCGGTGAAGACGATCTCGTCGTACGTCCGCCGGGTCAGCTCCTCGATGATCCGCGAGGTGGCCGCGGGCGGCGTAGGCGGCCTGCTCCTCGAGCGCCCGGATGCAGGCGACCCGGTTCGACGCCGCCGGCCGGTCGACGTCGAACCCGAGGAACGACGGCGACGCCTGGACCCAGCGCTTGACGTTCATCACGTTCGAGAAGATCGCGAGGATCCCGTCCGAGCCGGCCGGCACGCTCGCGGCAGCCTCCTCCATGACGACGTAGGGGTCGACCCCGCGCCGGGCGGCCTCCGCCGTCTCGAGCTCGCAGAACGCGTCGCGGTACCAGCGCATCGCGATCCCGCAGTAGAACCCGATCCCCTCGGTCATCCACTGGCCGGGGACCGCATGGCAGAGCGTCCGGACCCGGGCCTCCGGGTCGATGAGGGGCTCGTCGGTCACCGCGGTGAGCTGCCAGAAGCTGCCCCCGACGAGCGTGATCCGGTCGGGTCGGTCGACCCCGATGCCGACCAGCCCGAGCTGGGTGTCCGCGCCGCCCACGACGACCGGCGTGCCCGCCGCGAGGCCGGTCTCCTCGGCCGCCCGGCCGCTCAGCGGCCCGACGACCGTGCCCGGCTCGAGGACCTCGGGGACGATCGCCGGGTCGAGCCCGACGAGGTCGAGCAGGGCAGGCGACCAGGACCGCGCGCGGAGGTCGAACAGGTCGGAGCTGGAGCCGCGACGACGGGTCGGTGACGAACCGGCCGGTCAGCCGGTAGAGGACCCAGTCGCTGAGCATCCCGACGTGGGCGATCGCCGCGAACACCTCGGGCTGCGTGCGTCGCGGATCCAGCGGAACCGGGCCGGCGAGGTGATCGCGACCCAGTCGCCGCCGGTCTCGAAGATCCGGCGGGCGTCGCCGCTCCGGACGAGCTCGTCGGCCTGCGCGCTCGCGCGCGAGTCGACGTTCGGGCAGGCCCAGATCTCGCGGCCCGCCGCGTCGTACAGGACCATCCCCTCGCGCATGCTCGTGCTGCTCACCGCCGCGATCTCGGCGGCCGTCGACGCCGGACCGCGCGACGGCCTCGCGGATGCAGTCGCAGAGCAGGCGCCCAGTTGCGGGCCGTGTCGAAGACCTGCGAGCCGGGGTACCCGGGCAGGGCCGGGTGGCACCACTCGCGCTGGCCCGATCGCGACCTGGCGTGCCGTCCTCGTCGAAGAGCGACCGCCCGGCAGCTGCCGGTCCCGAGATCGAGGGCGAGCAGGAGGCGCATCAGGCGGCCGATCCGGTCCGCCGGGCGGCGAGCCCGTCGCGGTTGGCCACGTTGACGAGCGGCTCCCCGGCGACCAGCCGCTCGATCTCGGCGACCGCCATCTCCCCGCCGTGATGGAGCGTCTCGTAGCGTCGCCCCGCCGATGTGGGTCGCGATCACGACGTTGGGGAACGCGAGGAGCGGGTGACGGCCGGTCGCCGGCGAGGGGCTCACGACGTCGAACGCCGCCCCGGCCAGGCGGCCCGACTCGAGCCCGGCCACGACCGCGCGCCTCGTCGACGAGCGTGTCGCGGGCGGTGTTGACCAGGTAGCTCCCGGGCTTCATCCGGGCGACCTGGGCCGGTCCGATGAGCCCGCGGTTGTCGGCCGTCGCGCGGGCGTGGAGGGTGACGAAGTCGGACCGCTCGAGGAGCTCGTCGAGGCCGACCGGCTCGGCCCCGGCCGCGACGATCGCCGCCGGGTCGACGAACGGATCGAACACGACCACGCGGCATGCCGAACGCGTACGCCCGGGTGGCGACCCGCCGGCCGATCTGGCCGAAGCCGACGATCCCGAGGGTGTGGCCGGCCAGGTCGTGGCCGAACCAGTGGGCGCCCTCGTAGTTGTCGTGACCGAACTCGCCGCCCGACTCGACGTGGCGGATGACCTCCGGCAACCGGCGGGCGAGCATGACCATGAAGGCGATCGTCAGCTCCGCGACGGCGTCGGCGTTCTTGCCGGGTGTCGTCACGACCGGGATGCCCCGGGCGGTCGCGGCCGCGACGTCGACGTTGACCGGCCCGCCCCGGGCGCAGCAGACGAGGCGGAGCGCCGGCGCGGCGTCGAGGACGGCGTCGCTGACCGGCGCGCCCTGGACGACGAGGACGTCGTGGTCGTCGAGCGCGGCGATGACCTGGGCCGGGCTCCCCATGTACTCCTTGAGCCCGAGCTCCGACGGGGTGCCCGGGACGAAGCCGGGCTCGTCGGTCACGTCGGCGAACGTCACCGCATGGTCGTCGGCCAGGCCCTCGAACGCCGCCTGGAACGCCGACGACGGGCAATAGGAGTCACCGACGACGAGGATCCGGAGGCGACGCCGGTTGGCCATCAGTCGACGGCGATCAGCCCGGATCGAGCCGGGTCCCGGTCGACCCGGCTCTCCGTCGCGTGGCGCTCTCGTTGATCCACGGTCGCCTCCGCTGCACGCGGATCAGGACGGTGGGTACGTCCGGCTGGGGGTGAGATCGATCGCGTGACCGCTCCCGGATTCGAGGACGAACTTGAGCATCGGCTCGGTGTCGAGGTAGTAGAACTCGATCGTCTCGCCGATCCGGCCGCCCATCAGGACCTTGGCCCCGCGGGCCTCCCAGTCCTTCTTGAAGGCGTCGGAGTCGGCCTGCGAATGCATCATGCAGGCGATGTGCTGGACGCCCTCCCCGTGCTCGTCGAGCCATTCCTTGTAGATGCTCGGACCGTCGAGCGGCTGGACGAGCTCGAAGACGAGGCCGGGCTGGACCTCGCACTCGGCCCCGAGCATGGAGAAGGCGACGTCCTTGCCCCGCAGGTGGGTGTGGTGGAGCTTGGGCGGGACATGCTCGTAGACGTTCCACGGCCCCCAGCCGAGTGTCTCGTGGAGCATCTTCATGCTCGCGTCGAGGTCATGGACGACCATTGCGACCTGGGAGATGTGGGTCGGGCCCTTCCCGGCTTCCATGGCGCACCCCTCCTGCGAGCGGTGGCCGCCGGTCATCGCCCACGAGCGAACGTACCGCCACGTCCCATGACCGTCAGCCGGAGCCCCTCGGCCGCGCGCCGGGACCTGGACAGAATGATTGTGCCAGTCACGTCAAGACCTTGCAACGAGTGATATCGTCGGCGACGAGCGGCCGTACTGGAGGGCTGGTCGTGCGACAGCGGCAGGGCGCCGCAGCGGGGGCCGAGGCTCGGACGATCGACGTCCTCACGGAGATCGCCACGCGCTTCTACCTCGGCGAGGAGAGCCAGATCGAGATCGCCCGGGACCTCGGCCTGGATCCGTCGACCGTGTCGCGCTACCTCAAGCGAGCCCGCGAGGAGGGGATCGTCCACGTCGAGATCCGCCCTCCGCGCCGAGCCGACGTCGACCTCGGCCGGGAGGTCGCGGCGAGCTACGGCCTCGCCCGGGTCGTGGTCGCCCCGACGGACCCGGACCTGGACGTGTCCCTCGGCCCGGTCGCCGCGGAGTTCGTCGACGGGCTCCTCCGGTCCGGGCTCCAGATCGGGATCAGCTGGGGGCGGACGCTCGCGGCGGTCGTGCGTCATCTCCGACCGGCAGTCGTCGGCAACCTCAGCATCGCCCAGCTCGCGGGCGGGGTGGACGATCCCACGCCGGGCATCCAGGGTCACGAGCTCGTTCGCCGAACGGCCGAGCTCTTCCCGGGCTCACGCGCCCACTACCTCCACGCTCCGGCGATCGTGGGGTCCGACGACGCCCGCCGGATCCTGCTCGCCGACCGCACGGTCAAGGCGGCGCTCGATGCCGCCCGGCGGAGCGAGCTCGCCCTCGTCGGGGTCGGCGCGATGGACGAGGGGTCGACCCTGTACCGGGGCGGCCACGTGCCCCGCGACGACTGGGCTCGACTGCTCGAGGCGGGCGCGGTCGGCAACGTCAACACCCGCTTCTTCGACGCGATGGGCATGCCGGTCGAGCTCCTCGACCGGCGGACGATCGCGATCACCTGGGACGAGCTCCGCGCGATCCGGACGGTCGTCGCCGTCGCGGCCGGCACCGAGCGGGCGGTCGCGATCGGCGGGGCGCTGGCGACCGGCTGCATCGACATCCTGGTGACCGATGGCGCGACCGCCGAGGCGATGCTCCGCGGGGACATTGGACCGGGACGCCTGAAGGCCACCTCCCGGCGACGCCGGGCGAACATGGACGGGAGGCCGAGATGAACGCTCCGGGTCGGGTCGCCATCGTGACCGGCGGCGGAACGGGGATCGGGGCGGCCGTCGCCCGGCGTCTCGGGGCGAGTGGCACCGCAGTGGCGCTGGTCGGGCGCCGGCCGGGGCCGCTCGACGAGGTCGCCGGCGAGGTCGTCGAGGCCGGCGGCCTGGCGCTCGCGGTTCCGGGCGACCTCGAGGATCCCGCCGTCCCGGCCCGGATCGTCGCGACGGTCCTCGATCGCTGGGGTCGGATCGACGTCGTCGTCAACGACGCGGCGGTGATCAAGAACCTGCCGCTCGCCGAGATGCCGCGGGCCGTGCTCGACCAGCATCTCGCGGTCAACATCCGGGCGCCGTACCTGCTCGTCCAGGCCGCCCTCCCGTCACTCAAGGCGTCGGGCAGCGGTGCGGTCGTCAACATCTCCTCGTCGTCGGCCAGCCTGGCGATCCCCGGCCAGGCGGTCTACGGCCTGACCAAGGCCGCCCTCGAGTACCTGACCCGATCCTGGGCCGCCGAGCTCGCGCCGTGGCGGATCCGGGTCAACTGCGTGGCGCCCGGGCCGACCGACACGCCGATCCACCTGACCTGGGCGGCCGACATGGAGGCGGCCTACGTCGCCCTCCGCGGCGCGTCGCCGCTCGGGATCATCGCCCAGCCCGATGACATCGCCCGCTGGGTCGTCGCCCTGTGCGATCCCGACGAGACGTTCACGACCGGCGCCGTCCTCGCGATCGACGGCGGCCAGACCCTCAACGGCTGGGCCTCGGCGATCGCCGACGCGGCCGGTGACGCCAGCTGAGCGGAGGAGGCCTTGGCGTGCTCAAGAAGCTGATCAACGATCCGTTCGACGCGGTCGACGAGATGCTCGACGGGTTCGTTGCCGCCCACGCCGACGTCGTCCGGCTGGTCGCGCCGCGGGTCGTCGCCCGGCGGGCTCCGGGCGGGCCGAAGGTCGGCCTCGTCATCGGTGGCGGGTCGGGCCACGAGCCCGCCTTCGCCGGGTACGTCGGTCGAGGGCTGGCCGATGCCGCGGCGCTCGGCAACGTCTTCGCGGCGCCCGGGCCCGATGTCTGCCTGGCCGCGATCCAGGCCGCCTCGTCGGGTCGCGGCGTTCTCCTGGCGTACGGGAACTACGCCGGCGACGTGCTCAACTTCGACCTCGCCGCCGAGCTCGCGGCGGGGGAGGGGATCGAGACCCGGACCGTCCGGGTGTCCGACGACGTCGCTTCGGCGTCGCCGGCCGAGCGCGACCGGCGGCGCGGGATCGCCGGCGACGTGTTCGTGTTCAAGATCGCCGGTGCGGCGGCCGAGCGCGGCGACGACCTGGCCGAGGTCGAGCGGCTGGCCGGCCGGGCCAACGCCGCGAGCGCGAGCATCGGGGTCGCCCTGTCGCCGTGCGAGGTTCCGGGCGCGGGCCGTCCGACGTTCGAGATCGGGCCCGACGAGATCGAGATCGGGATGGGCGTCCACGGCGAGCCCGGCATCAAGCGCGAGCGGCTCGCGCCGGCTGATGCGGTCGCCGAGCGGATGGTCGAGGCGATCCGCGCCGACTGGACGGCGAGCGGCGTCGGCGGCGGCGAGGTCGCGCTCCTCGTCAACGGGCTGGGGGCGACGGCGTACCTCGACCTGTACATCCTCTACCGCGCCACCCGGCGTCTCCTCGAGGCGGCCGGCTGCGAGGTCAGCCGGAGCTTCGTCGGCGAGTACATCACCTCGCTCGAGATGGCCGGCGCATCGATCTCCGTCCTCCGCCTCGACGACGAGCTTCGGTCGCTCCTCGACGCGCCGGCCCGGACGGCCCGGCTCGGCTGATGGGCGAGGCCCTGCGGGCGGCGATCCTGGCCGCCTGCGACGCGGTCGAGGGCGCCCGCGAGGCGCTCTGCGAGCTCGATGCCTCGACCGGCGACGGGGATCACGGCGTGACGATGACGATCGGGGCCAGGGGCGTCCGGCGCCAGCTCGACGGGGTGTCGACCGAGGATCCGGCGGCGCTCGTCCGGGCCGTGGCGCTCGGGATGGCCGGCGCGGGCGGGGCGATCGGGCCGATCTATGGCCGCGGCCTGCTGGCGGTGGCGGGGACGCTGGCCGCCCTCGAGACGGACGGAGCGGCCGGCGCCGTCGCGATCCTCGCCCGGTGCGCCGCGGCGGCCGAGGCGGCGGTCGCCGCCCTGGGCCACGCCGGGCCCGGCGACAAGACGCTCCTCGACGCGCTCGGGCCGACGGCCGCGGCGCTCGCCGAGGCAGACCGTGCCGGCGAGCCGCTCGACGCCGCGCTCGTGCGTGCCCGCGCCGCAGCCCGCGCGGGGGCCGAGGCGACGACCGGGATGGTCGCGACGGTCGGCCGCTCGGCACGGTTCGGGGAACGGAGCCGCGGGACGCCCGACCCCGGGGCGACATCGTTCGCGCTCGTCGTCGAGGCGCTCATCGGGAGCGTCCTCGGGCCGGCGGAGCCGTTGCCGGATTCGGCCTCGGGTTCGTCGGCCCCGTCGGCGGGGTCCCGGGCACCCTCGGCGCCGGCCGGATCGGGGGACGGATGACCAACCCGCTCATCGGCACGAGCTGGAAGATGAACCTGACCCCGAGCGAGGCCGACGGCTGGTTCCGTGCGTTCGTCCCGCTCGTCGCGGACCTGGCCGATCGCGAGCTGTTCGTCCTTCCGCCGTTCACCGCGATCCCGGTCGCCCGGGAGCGCCTCCGTGGCAGCGCGATCGCGTGGGGGGCGCAGGACGTCCACCCCGAGGACGAGGGTGCCCACACCGGCGACGTGTCGGCCCCGATGCTGGCCGATCTCGGCTGCCGCTACGTCGAGGTCGGCCACTCGGAGCGCCGCCGCGACCACGGCGAGACGCCCGCGCTCGTCGGGGCCAAGCTGCGGGCCGTCCTGCGCTGGGGGATGACGCCGATCCTGTGCGTCGGCGAGACGGCCGAGGCGCCGGTCGAGGTCGCGGCCCCGCTCGTCCTGGCCGACCTCGACGCCTGTCTCGCGGGCCTGCCGCCGGCCGACGTCGGGCGGGTGGTGGTCGCCTACGAGCCGGCCTGGGCGATCGGCGTCGGGGCGGTCGCCGCGCCGGCGGAGCGGGTCGGGGCGGTCCAGCGGCTCCTCGCCGACTGGCTCCGCGGCCGGGCGGAGGGTCGTCCGCCGCGGATCCTCTACGGTGGTAGCGTGGACGAGGCCGCGGCCGGCCGGCTGCTCGCGGAGCCGGGTGTCGAAGGGCTGTTCGTCGGGCGCTACGCGCTCGATCCGGAGCGGTTCGCGCGGATCGCCCGGGCGCGGGCCGAGCTCCCGGCCGAGGCCGGCGACCCGGCCGGGTCGGACAACGTGGAAGGACGGGCGCGGTGAGGATCGCGGTCGGGGCGGATCACCTGGGGATGCCGCTCAAGAATTCGGTCAAGCGCCATCTCGAGGACGCCGGCCACGAGGTCGTCGACTATGGGGTCCACGAGACGACGCCGGTCGACTACCCGGACGTCGCGGTCGAGGTCGCCCGGGCGGTGGCGGACGGAACCTTCGAGCGGGCGATTCTCGTCTGCGGGACCGGGATCGGGATGGCGATCACCGCCAACAAGGTGCCCGGCGTCCGGGCAGCCAACGTGGCCGACCCGTACTCCGCCGAGCGGGCCCGCAAGTCGAACGACGCGCAGGTCCTCTGCCTGGGTGCGCGGGTGGTCGCGCCCGAGGTGGCGGCGATCCTCGTCGACCACTGGCTGGCCTCCGAGTTCCAGGGCGGCGATTCGGCCCGCAAGGTGGCCAAGATCGACGCCCTCGACGCCGCGAACGCCAGCCCGCGCCGCTGACAGCGACTGAACCCCGGGCAGGCGTTCACCGCCTGGACGAGACGGCCCGATCCGGCCCACTCCACCTGCGGCCGATCACCGCCTGAACGAGACGGCCCCTCGGGCATTCAACGCGGCGGCCTGGTTCACGCTTTGTTCATCGGGTGCAACAGGTTGGTGACCCACGGGCGTCGTGAGCCGTTTCCCGTTCACCCGGCGCACAAACCGGGCGTGGGAGCCCGTCCGGGACGTCGGCGTGCATGGCTTTCGTTCATCGGCTGAACGGCCCACCCTCACACGAGGACAATCGCGCTTCCGGTCGGATCGAGCCCGGAGCCAAGGCGATCGAGCGCCCGAGCGCCGTCGACCGGGAGGCTGGGCTTGAGCGACGTGTCCGCCGACCGGAGGAAGTCACGTGACCTGCGCGACCGCGGAAGGACGAGGATCACGCCGTCAACCTCGCCGTCACGAGCCTTGAGGTTCAATCGGTAGGCGAGGGCCTGGCTGTCCCGCGGGCCGGTCTCGGCCTCCACGCCGTAGCGCCACCCGTCACCAGCGATGAGCGCATCCCACGCTCGTCGATCGCCGGGCAGCGGAAGTGGTACCTCGGTTGCCCAGCGGACGCTCCCGGCGATCTTCGATCGGAACCGCGCGAGGAGGGCGACGTGGGCCGCGTCGCGGATCGGCTCACCCGCTGGGAACGCTCGGCTTGACAGCTCGAGGCCGACGACGGTCATCAGGCGAGCCAGCTGAAGAACCGAAACCGACCGGGCCTCGCCGCGTTCGATCCGGCTCCCGGTTGGACCCGACATTCCCGCCGCGTGGGCCGTGACGGCAATGCTCAGGCCGCGATCGATCCGAGCACGCCGGATCTCCCGTCCGAGCTCGATAGCGATCCGACGGGCCCGCTCGGTGCCGACGTCCAGCGGGCGTTCCTTCACGGCCATCCGCACAGGATGGCAGTCACCGATCACCCGCTACGTATCTCGACAGCCACTCAGCTGGCCGGCGGCGTCCCCGGCTTCGGGCCAACCGCCACGGCCTCGCCGGCCCGGGACCAGTCGCTGTACGAGCCGACGTAGAGGATCGGGTCGGGCAGGCCCGCGAGCCGCATGGCCAGCGAGGCGTGGCAGGCCGACACGCCGCTGCCGCACGAGCTGACGACGGGCGCGCCGGGGCGAGCCGCACCCGCCTCGACGGCCGCGGCCACCAGCGCCTCGAACCTCGCCCGCAGCTCGGCCGGCGGGAGGAACCGTCCGGCCGGCTCGACGAGGTTGCCGTCGGTCGGGGCGTTGACCGCCGTCGGGATGTGGCCGGGGTAGGCGTCGATCGGCTCGACCTCGCCGCGGTAGCGCGGCTCGCTCCGGGCATCGAGGAGGACGACCTCGCCAAGCCGGGCGCGCAGCCGGTCGCGCTCGATGACCTTCGTCCAGTGGTCGGCCAGCTCGAGGGTGGGCTGGTCGGCCGGCCGCACGGGGACCTCCGTCGTCAGCTCGCCACCCGCGCCGACCCAGCCCTGGAGCCCGCCGTCGAGGACGGCCTCGCCACCGCGATGGCCCAGGTCGTCGAGCATCCACCACAGCCGGGCGGCGACCCAGCCGCCGACGTCGTCGTAGGCCACGACGAGATCGTCCGAGCCGATCCCCGCGGCCGCCAGTCGGCGGGCGAAGTCGGCCGGGACCGGCAGCGGGTGGCGGCCCGCCCGCCCTGGACCCGGAGCGAGCGCGAGGTCGCCGTCGAGGTCGAGGAAGATCGCACCGGGCAGGTGGCCGGACTCGTAGGCGCGGCGTCCCGCCCCCACCTGGCCGAGGACCCAGCGGACGTCGACGACGCGGACGTGCGGGTCGCCGATCCGGGTCAGGAGGGTCTCCGGCGAGATGAGCGGCGAACTCTGCGTCATCGGCGGAGCGACCCTGAGGTCATTGCCCGAGTATGCCCGAAAGGGGCACGAGGCCCCGGGCGCGGCGTGATCGCGCCGGCCGGGCCGACTCTTGGAGGTCATCAGCCTGCCCGCGGGCCGGCAGCTCGGCGCAGGGGTGCGTCCGGTGTCACGCTCTTCGCGAAGGATCGGGCCACTGGCACGCCCCGGACCCGGTCGAACGAGCGTCCGGGTCCACCCAGCACATCGTGAGCGCGACCTCGTGGCGCTGGCCATGGAGGGTCAGGGTCGTGCAGCGGCTCGAGCTCGGCCAATCCGATGACTGACGCGCGTCCGTAGATATGCCTGGACAGGAAGCGCGGCCCGCGCGAGGAGCGCCGAGCCTGGCCGATGCAAACCTTCGTTAATGAGGAGTCGCTAGGCTCGGACGGGCGTCTGGGGCCGCGCGACATGAGGGAGCCACGATGGTTGGTGGAGGAGCCACGAGATCTCGCGAGCCGGCGACGGTACGGGTCGCGATGTGGAGCTCGCGCCATCGCTGGCCCGTGGCGGCACTCTGGTTCGTCGGCACGATCGGGCTGTTCGTGATCAGCCTGGTCGCCGGCGGGATCAATGCCGAAGACCCGAACGGCAACCCGAACCAGGCGCAGACCGAGTCTGCCAAGGCCTTTGCGGTCTTCGACGCCGGTGGTACCGGGACCCCGTCCGAGGACGTGATCCTGGTCGCGACCCATCCCAGCCTCAAGGTGACCGACCCGGCCTTCCAGGCTTTCGTGGCCCAGACGATCGGCACGCTGAAGGCGCTCACGGTGTCGGACGGCGGCACGACCGTCCCGGCCTTCGATTCGGTCTCCGATCCGGCGACGGCGCCCGCCCAAACCGGCCAGGTCGCGCCCGACCTCAGCGCTGTCCAGATCGTGGCCACGATCAACGGCGACCAGGCGACGGTCGACGCGCACCTCGCGCCGGTCCGGCCCGCGATCGCCTCGATCGAATCCAACTCGGGCGGCTTCGTCGTCCACAGCGTGAGCCAGACGCTCACCAACAAGGACATCACCGACCTCATCAACAGCAGCCTGGACACCACGTTCTTCACGATCGGACTGACCTTCGTGATTCTCTTGATCACGTTCGGGGCCGTCGTCGCGAGCATCGTCCCGATCGTCCTCGCGGTCACCGCGCTGCTGGCCGGCTTCGGCATCCTGGGATTGTTCAGCCAGCTCGTGACCCCGGTCAGCCCGTACGCCAGCCAGCTCGTGATCCTGATCGGCCTGGCCGTCTCGGTGGACTACTCGCTGTTCATGATCACCCGCTTCCGATCGGAGCGGCGCCGAGGGCGCTCGCGGCTCGGAGCCATCGAGATCGCCAGCGGCTCGGCGGGGCGGGCGGTCTTCTTCAGCGGGATCGCCGTCATGATCTCGCTGGCCGGCCTGTTCATCATCGACGTCTCGATCTTCCGATCGATGGCCATCGGCACCATCGGGGTCGTTCTGGTCGCGGTCGTCGGCAGCCTGACCTTCCTGCCCGCGACGCTCGCGATCCTGGGCGACCGGGTCAACCTGGGCCGGATCCCGTACTTCGGCCGCGATCGGGAGGAGGGCAGCGGCATCTGGGCGCGCCTGGTCGGCGTGGTGATGCGTCGCCCGATCGGCTACGGCCTGGCCGCGATCGTCTTCCTGCTGGTGCTCGCGACGCCGGTGACTCCACCTCCACATCGGGGTGACCGACATCACCTCGTTCCCCGACCAGATCGACGGCGTGCAGGCAATCAAGCTGCTCTACGCGAAATGGCCCCAGGGCTCGACTCAGACCCTCCAGGTGGCGGTGACGGGCTACGACCAGCCGGAGACGAAGGCGGCCGTGACCGCCTTCGAGACGGCCGGCCTCGCCATTCCGGGCCTCGGCGAGCCGGCCAGGGTCACGCCGTCACGCGACGGCAAGGTAGCCCTCGTCTCGTTCACGATCGCCGGCGCCGGCCAGAACGACCCGGCAAGCCAGGCCATCGTCGAGCAGGTCCGCAGCTCGACAGTTCCGGCCGCGTTCGGCGGTCTCTCGGGGGTGCAGGCCTACGTGACTGGCAACGCGGCGCAGGCGCTCGACATCACCCGGATCTACGTTGACGCGATTCCGCTGGTCTTCGCGTTCGTTCTCGGGCTGTCGTTCCTGCTGCTGCTCGTGGTGTTCCACTCGATCGTGATCCCGATCAAGGCGATCCTGCTCAACCTGCTCTCGACGGCCGCCGCATACGGCGTCGTCGTGGCGGTCTTCCAGGACGACCTGCTACCGGGGCGCCTTCGGGATTGCGACGTCGAGCGTGATCGAGAGCTGGGTCCCGATCTTCATCTTCACGATCCTGTTCGGGCTGTCGATGGACTACCACGTCTTCATCCTCACCCGCGTCAAGGAGGCGCGCGATCGCGGCCTCGATTCCCGGGCGGCCGTGGCGCGCGGAATCGCGATCACCTCCGGGACGATCACGAGTGCCGCGACGATCATGGTCGTGGTGTTCCTCGCCTTCGTGACGATTCCGTTCGCGTTCATCCAGGAGCTGGGCCTCGGGCTCGCGGTGGCGGTCCTCATCGATGCCACGGTCGTGCGCTCGGTCCTGCTGCCGGCGGGGATGACCGTGCTCGGTGACTGGAACTGGTGGCTGCCAGGCTTCCTGCGCTGGCTGCCGAACGTGACGATCGAAGGGGAGCCCGAGCCGGTCGGGGACCTCCAGGGCGCCTGAATCGCATCCTTCGGCAATCGATGACAGACGGATGGACCGTGGGGCCGGCCCGCGTTCCGCGTATCCGGCTGGTGCGCCGGGGTGCCGTGCTATCCTCTGGCGCGGCGCAGCCCGGGCGGGCCTGTGCCCCGTCGACCGCCTCGCGCGGTCCCTCGCTCCGGCGTAGCTCAGTGGTAGAGCGGGCGGCTGTTAACCGCTTGGTCGTAGGTTCGAGTCCTACCGCCGGAGCCACTCGTATACGGAATCCGACCGGTTAACACCGTCGTCGGTCGCGGCCCTCCAGACGGCGACAGCCTTCTCGTCGCGACTGTCGACGTCGATCCGCTCGAACAGGTCTCGGACCCACGCCACCCGCGTCGCCAACGGCGCGTGGTCGAGGATCCCGTTCATGTCGTCGATCGTCTGCCGAACGAGCTTCGTTGTGATCCGGAGTGGCCGCTCCGCCTGGTCAAGCTCGGCGATTCGCGCCTGGGCCGCTTCAAGCTCGGCCGCAACCGCCTCGATCTCGACGTTGATCCGCTCGGAAGCTCTCGGGCCGGCGCTGCGAAGAGCACGACGCAAGTTGGCGTCTTCCTGCTGGAGCTTGCGAATCCGCGCCTTCGCCTCATCGAGATCGGGCGCACGCCGCTCGGCTCGCATCTGGATGTCCTCGTTGAGCAAGTGGACCATGTCCCGGACAGCCTTCGGGGTCACCAGAGTCCGGCGGATCAGGTCCATGACGCCGGCATCCAGATCGTTCGCCCGCACGCGTTGGTCGACCGCAGCGCGCCTTGCAGCGGTAGTAACGATATGACCGATTGCTCGTGCCCACCATCGGCGACCCGCACGCGCACCGGAGCAGCTCCGTCAGCACGTAGCCGCCCGCGTATCGCTGCGGCGCCAACCGATTCTTCCGGCGGCGGACCAGCATCTCCTGCACCCTCGTCCAGAGCTGCTCGGGAACGACGGCTTCGACCTCGCTGGTCACGACGTCCTCGGCCGGGTTCCGCCGCCGCTTGCGGCCGTGCTCGCCCTCGACTGGTATGGGCTGTGGATGCCCGGACTCGCAGAGCCGCACAACGTCTTGTTGGGGGCGCATCCCGATGATCCGGAGTGGTCCGCGGCGGATTCCGGAGGGCCGGCGGCCTTGACGATGCGCCGCGACCTAGTTCCGCAACTGGCACAAGCTGGGCTGACGATCTTCTGGACGGTGCTCATCGGCAACGAGCTACACCGCCGTGACCACTCCATGCCCGGTGACGAATACCGGTGGGTCACCGCGAGCGCCTCGTAGGTCCTGGACGGTGATCGGATCGAGCTGGTCGGAGCGACGGCTGCCCGATGCCGGCCGGGGCCTGTGACGGAGCGTGAATTGGTTTGGGCACCGCGGAGGACCGAGGATTGAGCATCGACCAATTGGTTGAGGGCGCTGACCTCGGCGCCGTCGGCGCCAGGCTCACGAGGTCGACCGATGGTTCGGCATGTCGACGGGCTCGTCAGCGTAGCCCCCGCAGCCGCCGCATGCCGAGCCGAGCGCGCTCTCGACGATCGACGGTTCGGCAGTCGTCGCAACGTCGCTGAGTCGGCGACCGACGCTTGACGAGCGACTGGCACCCTGCGCACTCGACAAATGACCCGGCGAGCCAATCGCACGAGCGCCTGGGGCTTGGGATTTCAATCGATGCCGCATCGCCGGTTCCTAGTACACGGCGGGCTCCCGCCCGCGGAGCCCCGCGCTTACTGCAAGCGATTAGCAGAAACTCTTCTGATATCCCGCACCACCCTCTCAGCACAGTGTGATATCTGGCGCGCCCGACAGG
>CAVPRZ010000002.1:0-832414 GCA_963708065.1 uncultured Chloroflexia bacterium | reverse complement strand
TCGAACTCGGTGAAGGCGGCGAAGCTGGCGCCCCGGAAGCGGTAGATCGACTGGTCGTCGTCGCCGACGACCATCACGTTGTCGGGCCGGTCGGGCGTCCGGCCGAGCATCTCGATGAGCTCGATCTGGGCGACGTTGGCGTCCTGGAACTCGTCGACGAGGAGGTAGCGGAACTGGCGCTGCCAGCGGCGCAGGACGTTCGGGCGGACCTTGAACAGCTGGGTGACGGCGGCGATCTGCTCGCCGAAGTCGAGCGCGCCGCGCCGGACGAGCTCGGCCTGGTAGGCGCGGTAGACGGTCGCGAGCTCGGTCAGGCGCATGACCTCGAGGGCGGCCGCGTCCTGGATGTAGGTGGCGGCCAGCTCGTCGATCGCGGCCTGCTGGTCGGGGTCGAACTGGTTCCGCGGGTGGGGGTAGCCGTCGCCGCTGATGGCCCGGCGGGCCTCGCGGTCGGCGACCTTCTCGACGTTGAGCTCGGCGTCGGCGGCCAGGTCCGGGCGGAAGGCGTCGGCGAGCTCCTCGGCGGTCATGCGTTGGCGTGCGTCCGCGTCCGGTCGGTCGCGTGGCCGCGTCGGCGCGTGCCCATTCCTCGTGCGTGCGCTCCCGTTCCGCGTCGGCGCGCTCGTGGCGGCGGAGGTCGGCGTAGGCCTTGCGGACCTCGCGAGGGGCGCGCAGGTTGCCCTGGCGCTCGAGGCGCTCGGCGGCCGCCTCGTAGGGGCCGTGGCGGTCCTCGAAGACGCGGCGCTCCTCGGCGACGAAGGCCTCGAAGTCGGCCGGCGTGACGAGCTCGTCCTTGGCCCGGTTGATGAACGCGACGAACTGGGGCAGCCACCAGTCGGTGTGGTAGACGAGCGGGAGCTGCGGCCGGATGTCGCGCAGGAGGAGGACCTGGCCGACGCCGTCGAGCACGTCCGGGTTGGGCGGCAGCCCGGCGTCCGCGGCCGACTCGGTCAGCACCCGGTTGCAGAAGCTGTGGAAGTTCGACTGACGGTCATCCGCGAGCGCGTCGCCGGCCCGACGGCATCGTCGAGCCGCGCCTGGAGCTCCTTCGCCGCCTTGACGTTGTAGGTCAGGACGAGGACCTGCTCCGGCACGAGCGGCCCATCGAAGGGCCGGTCTCGGTCGGGGGCTGCGGGTGGCGAGTCCCAGAGGCCAAGAGCCGACGGCGGCTCGGGCTGCTCAGCTGCAGTCTCTGGGGCTGTTATCGGCTCCGCCGCCAGGAGCCGCCCGTGCGCATCGAGCGTCCCGTCGCCCTTGGCATCGAGGAGCCACCGCACCCGCTCCACGATGACCCGCGTCTTGCCCGTCCCCGCCCCCGCGATGACGACGAGCGGCCCCTCCCCGTACTCGACGATCCGCCGCTGCTCCGGCGTCAACGTGGCCACCTCAACGACTGCCATCACGCCACACACCGTGGAAGGGTCGGAGTGAGTGGCAGTGAAGGGCCCTTCTCTACCGTTCGATAGTGTCGGATCTTTTCGACTGGGATCTGGACAAGGCAGCCGAGAATCTCAGAAACCATGGCGTGTCGTTCGACGAGGCCGAGACTGCGGCGACGAGCCCGCTGGCTCGTTTCTTCCCTGACCCGGACCACTCCCTGGTTGAGCCGCGATTCTGGGCGATCGGGTACTCCAGCCTGGGGAGACTCCTGGTGGTGGTAATCTCGTTCGGCGGCCTCAAGCCACGGATCATCTCCGCACGGCGCGCCTCGAAGCGCGAACGACGTGTCTACGAAGAGCGATGACGCCCCGGACCTGAGCGGACTCGATTGGAGCAAGGCCGAGGTCGGGCGATACGCCCGCGCACCGGGCGAGAAGACCGAGATCCGCATCGACAACGCGATCGGATACCAGCTCCGGCTGATCCCATCAAACAAGATCCTGGCCCGATTCCGGTCGACCCTCGAGGCCTGGCCCGTGATCATCGCAACGGTCGAAGGCGGGCGATCGCCGCGAACGCTCGCGCTCGACTGCATCCTTGCCGACGGGCGGATCGGACGAGTGTCCGCGGGTCCGTTCCTCCTCAGCTTCGCACGGCTCAACAACGGCGAACCACATCCGTATCCCGGCGGCGTGAAGCGCGTGGCAGAGGTGAGCGAGCTCGGTCTGACCGAGCCGTCAATCCGACGTCCTCCTCGTCCATCAGCTGGAGGTCCGCGTCGAAGTTGCGGCTGCGCTCGCACTCGCCGCAGATCGGCCGGCCGGCGTCGCCGGTCGGGTCCTCGTCCGGGATCGCCGTCGAGGATCGCGCCGCAGGTCGCGCACGCGTACACGGCCGCGTTGGACGCAGCCGTATCCCAGCGCTGGCTGACGCCATCGTCCGTTGCGCTCGACACCCGGTACGTGCCTCACACCGGCATCCTGCCCAGTCGCTGTGCCAGCTCAGGTGGCGCGATCACGACGAGCTGGGTCGTGGCGCGGGTCAGGCCGACGTAGAGGAGCTGGTCGAGCCGCTCGCCCGCCTCGGGCAGCTCGCACAGGACGACGACCTCGCGCTCGAGGCCCTTGAACCGGCGGATGGTCTCGAACCGGACGATGTCGGGCGGCTCGTCGGGGACCTCGTCGGCGGGCAGGCGGAGCGAGCGGCCGGCGTCGTCGATCGCGCCGTTCCAGAGGACCTCGTTGCCGAACTGGCGCTGGCGCCAGACCGCGCTCTCGGGAGCCGATCGACCGGACAGGACGACGATCTGCCACGGCCGGACCCCCTCGTCGACGATCAGCCGGTGGAGCTCGACGCGTACTGCCTCGATCGTCGGTTGGCCCGCCGCGGCCTCGACGATCCGCGGCGGTAGGCCGGGCGATGCGACCGCCAACGGCTCGCCCGGTCCGCGGTAGAACCGGGAGGCGACTTCGCTGACACGCGCCGGGCAGCGGTAGTCCTCGAACAGCTCGACCTGCTCGAGACCGAGCGCGGCGACCTGGTCGTCGCGGTAGAGCGCCTGGCCGGGGTCGTGGAAGACCCACAGGACGTCGCCGGTCGGATCGTCGAGCAGGAACGTCAGCGACTCGAGCCAGGCGTGCTCGAAGTCCTGCCCCTCGTCGACGACGATCGCGTGGAACCGTTCGTCGGGGAGCGCGTCGATGGCTGCGTCGAGGGTCGCCGGGAGGACCTCGTCCCACCACTCCCGCGGCGGGTCGTCCGCCTTCGGCGGGAGCACGCCCGCCCGCTCCCCGAGCGTCTCGCACAGCCGGTGGAACGTCGAGACGATCAGGCGTTGGGCCGTCGCCGGGTCGTCCGCCGTCGTCCCCTCGACCTCGCGTAGGACGGCGGTGGCCAACGGCTGGTTGAAGCAGACGAGCAGCGTCCGAAAGCCGTCGCGGGCGAGCCTTCGAGCCTTCTCGATCGCGAGGATCGACTTGCCGCTGCCGGCCGGCCCCACGACCGCGACGCGTCGATGGCTCCGGAAGTGGTCGAGCGTCCGGACCTGCTCGCGCGAGGCCTGGATCAGGCGGGCCCGATCGTCCTCGACGTCGTGACGGAGGAGCCTGCGGAGGGCGATCGTGGGGGCGAGGTACTCGTCGACCCGCTGCATGCCCGCCTCGCCGAGCGGCTCGCCCCGGCTGCCGTCGCCGACCCAGTAGGCGAAGGCTCGCTCGACGGCCGCGCGAGCCGCCGCAGGGGTCGCCAGCGCGTCCGCGTCCAGGACGATCTCGCGCGGTGCGTCAGGACCCAGGAGCGCGTGTCCGCGCGGGAGGCTGGCGAGGTCGACGTCGGGGAAGGCGACGGCGTGGCCCGCTCTCGGTTCGCTGTGGACCGGCCAGTCGGGCAGGTCGGTCAGGGCACGCGTGAGGTCGTGCTTGGCCGCCTCGGCCTGGGCGAACGGCGAGCGATCGAGCGGCTTCGGCCCGATGAACCAGTGCCCGCTGGCATCGCGGCTGGGCTCACCCGCCTTGACCTCGACGACGAGCAGGCCGTTCTCCGGATGAACGACGACGAGATCAGCCTCGCCATCGTGGGCTGGACCCTCGCGGCGCGTCTTCGCGCACCAGCGGACGCTTGGGAAGAGGTGGTACTCGGCCGGGAGGGCGGACCTCAGGACGTCATGGACGCGTCGTTCGGCGGCCTGCCCGCGCGTCTCGGCGACCTGCTCGACCAACCTGATCCCCCGCTCCCTGTCCGCACAGCGTACGGCACGGTCGTCGGTCAGTCGTTTGGCGGTCGCAATCGCAGGAAGAAGGCGGGCCGCGTTGTCCTCTCGTCGTCCGGGGGCGGGCCGTTCCAGATCAGTGTCTCGGGTGCCAGGTCGGCATCGCCGGGCCACGCGATCGTGCCGTCCCGAGCGCGGACCTCTCGGAAGGCGGCGTCATCGGCCGCGATCTGCTCGAACACGGGTCCGTGGAGCAGATCCGTGAGATCGCGCTCGACGACCGAACCGTCGCTCAGGGTGAGTCGGACGACGCGTCCCGCGAGTGGATCGACATGCGTGATCTCGAGCATCGGCTCGATGCTA
Source organism: uncultured Chloroflexia bacterium (assembly GCA_963708065.1). Taxonomy (GTDB): domain Bacteria; phylum Chloroflexota; class Limnocylindria; order Limnocylindrales; family CSP1-4; genus Chersky-267. Next base: position 827,964 of record CAVPRZ010000002.1, on the reverse strand, counting down.
GCGAAGCGGCTCGATCTGCACCAGTTCCCGGCCGATTCGGGCGCGACTCCAATCGTCGTCGAGCTCCGAACGGTGGATTGCGATCCACTCGACGAGCAGGGCCAGTGCACGAGGAGGCAGGGCTCCCGACAGGATCTCAGTGGTCTGGATCGCGACCCGGACCTTCTCGGATCCGTATCGTGCGTGCACGTGTGGCGGATCGTGGTCGTTGAAGTACATAGATACGACGATCCCGAAGAAGCGTGAGATTTCAGGCACCGCCGCAGCCTATGTGTCGGCCATTCACTCCGACTCCATCGGGTACAGTCGATCTCCGCACGGCGCGCCATGAAGCGCGAACTCGATGCCTACGAACGCTCGTAGCGGCCGCGTCACCGCGGGAGAGGCGGCGTCGGTCCTCCAGGACCCTCTCGGCCTGACCGGCCCATCGATGCCCGACGGATCGCCCCCCGAACGCGGCTGGATGGCCGGCCGGCTGATCGACGGGTTCGACCTCGCCGTGAAGGGGCGGGCGCCCGAGTGGAGCCCGCCTCGCTGGCTCCGGACTCTCGAGGCGCAGGGCTACGACCCATCCGTCGACGGCGACCCGATCTTCGTCGTCAGCCACATCACCGACGGGGAGCTGCGACGGTTCCGGACCGCGCGCGACGCACTGAAGTACGGAAGGTCGCTCATCGAGCGACGACGGCGCCCGGTCCACCCCGATTCACTGGCTCTCGACTGCCGGACCGAGACGGGTCGGGCGGCGCCGGTCGTCTGGGGTCGAGCCCTGCTCGGCATGGCCCGGGGCGCCATCGACGCCGAGCCCATCACGGTGGTCGAAGCCTCGGACGCGTGAGTGCCTGGAGCATCGTTTCCCTCGCCTGGGTACGGGCTCCACGAGACTCAGTCGAGGGACATCCAGTCGCCGTCGTAGCGGTCGGCGACCCGGTCGTCGACGATCGCGACCGTCGTAGGCGCGCCACCCTCGTGTCGGATCGCCTGGGGCGCGAGCCACGAACGGGCGACCGGTCCGGCCGGCTGGTTCTCGACGAACGGGCGCCAGGCGACCGACTCGTGGGGGCCGTTGGCCTCGTGCAGGGCCGCGAGCGTCTCGGGCAGGAGGATGCCCGGGATGGTCGTGCTGAACAGCCGGATCGGTTCCGACACGACGTCCGGCCGGTACAGGAAGGTCCGGTGCATCATCGCCCGGACCATCACGTCGGGCTCGTCGAACGGGACGGCGCCGATCCGGCGGGCGATGGGCCCGGGCTCGGGACTCAGCCACGGGACGTCGAGCGGGCAGGGGACGCTGAGGCGGCCGAGGCCGAAGGCCGGCACGTACGCGAGCGGGGCCCGTGGGAGCGAGATCTCGACCCAGACGTCGAACTGGAATGCCAGGCTCCGGGCCCGCGTCCAGTATCGGGACGGCAGGCCGCGCACCGCGCTGCCGGCGTGGAGCCCGAGCGCCCGGACCAGCGTCCGCTCGGTCGTCGTGGCGACGCGGTCGCCGTACTCGTCGATCTCGACGACCTGGGCGAGATCCGGCGTGACCCGGAGCGCGAGGTACGGCTCGCCGTCGGCCCGGTACTCGGCCGTCCAGTCGTCGCCGTCGCGCTGGATCGACGACTCGTCGAGCAGGCCGAGCCCAATGTAGGGCAGGTCGAATGGATGATCGGCGCGTGAAGGCGTGCTCATGGCCTCGTCTCCTATCGATCCTGGCTGGAGCACCGTTCCGGCCCGAGGGAGGCCGGTGGTTGCTGCGCCGTCATCGAGCCAGGGCTCTCGGGCGCTCGTGATAGGCGGCACCGTCGCGATGCCGAGATCAGCGTACCGCGGGACCCGTGCCGGGTCACGAAGCGCGGCGTCAGGGTCAGCCCTTCTGCAGCAGCTCGATCGCCCGGAGGAGCTGGGCGTCGCGGGACCTGGCCAGGCCCTTCGACCCGAGCGCCGCCAGCCGGTCGGGACGGACCGGCGCGACGCCCGGCGCCAGCTCGACCCGGACGTCCGGGACCAGGCCGACGTGCCAGGCCGACCGGCCCGCCGGCGTCAGCCACTCGGACGTGCCGATCGAGAGGACCGAGCCGTCGGCGAGTGGGAAGTCGGTCGTCAGCGTCCCCGTCCCGAACGTCGTCGTCCCGACGAGCCTCGCCCGATGGTCGTCCCGGAGCGCCCCGGCGACGATCTCGGCGCAGCTCGCCGAGTCGCCATCGACGAGGACGACCAGGGGAAGGCGGGTCGCGGAGGCGTCGGGCTGGGCGTCGATCTCGTGCTCGGTGCCGTCCGGCTCGCGGTCCCGCAGGACCACGTCGCCCGCGCGCAGGAAGACCGATGCCACGCCGACGGCCTCGTCTGCCCAGCCACCGGGATTGCCGCGCAGGTCGAGGATGAGGCCGGTGGCGCCGGCGGCGGTCGCCTCGACGACGGCGCCCCGGACCTTGCCCGCGCTCCCCTCCGCGAAGACGGCCAGTCGGATCAGGGCGAGCTTCGTGCGCGGCACCATCGCCCACGCGACCACCGGTTCGTCGCTTCCGTCGGGCGAGCTCGACAGCGCCTGGTCCTGGTCGGCCGCCTCGTCGGCGGTCAGCAGGTAGGTGTGGCCGGTGTCGCCGACGGCATCGGCCATCCCCTCGATCGCCCCGTGGGCGAGCACGCTCGGGTCGAGGTCGGCGGCATCGACGTACTCGCGATGGAGCAGGTCCCACGCCTCGCGGATGAGCGCGAAGTCATTCGGCTGTCGGCGCGCCCGGAGGCCGCGTCCGTTGTCGGTCGCCGGGATCGCGGCCGTGGTCGCCCGCTCGAAGCCGACGCCACCGAGGAACAGGGCGACGGCCAGCCCGACGACGCCGAGCCGGCGAATGCCGCTCCCATGCTGGTCGAGCCGGCCGGGGGCCCGCTCGGGCGACGGAGCCGGGAGGACGTGGCCGGATCGGGACGGGTTGCCCGAGGAATCGATGAACGAGAGCTGATCGAACATGCCAGCAACGTGCGAATGGCGCGTGCCAGCTCGCCTGTCACGGATCCGGAGCCTCTGCGGCACCGACGCTCAATGCCGGTGCCCCGGCGCAACCCCTATGGCTGGCTGAGGATCGACGGATCGGCGACGAAGATGCTCTCGCCGGTCTCGCTGTTGCCGACGGCGACGAGCCGCGTGCCGTCGGGCGAGAGCAGGATCGCGATCGCGAGCGCACTGCTGAAGACCGGGTCCTCCGGCAGCCTGGTCCAGGCGTGTAGCTCAGGGTCCGCGGTCGCGACCTCGCCGGGCTGCTCGCCGGCCGGGGACCGCCCGACCGCGACGAAGCCACCACCTGGCCCGGCCGCAACGTCGAACACATCGTTGCCCTGGCCGGGTACCCGGGCCCCGGTCCAGCTCCGGCCGTCCGTGCTGCTCCAGACCTCGCGTCCGGTCGGCAGGACGTACCGGCCGTTCACGTAACGCAGCCGCGCCCGCGCGACTTGCGGGACGGTCCCCGACGTCGAGAGCCGATGCCACGTCCGACCGTCCGTCGAGCTCCAGGCCGCGCGATGGGAGCCGTCGACCCCGACGGCCACGTAGCCTCCGGGTCCGGCCGCAACCGTTCCCAGGGCCGGATGGCTCGACCCGTCGATCTTCGTGACCCGTGTCCAGGACCGGCCGTCGGGCGACCACCAGGTGATGCCAGAAGGAAACCCTTCCCCGTTCCGGTCGCCGACGGCGACGAACCCGGCCGGGCCCCAGGCGACCTGATGGGCCGCATTGCCCACGGCGTTGGGCAGCGGCTGTCTCGACCAGGTCGTTCCGTCGGCCGAGAAGAGGGCCACGGCGCCATGGTCGTTGTAGCCGACCACCACGATGCCCGGATCGCCGGCCGCGACGCTCTCGAGCTGGATCCCGGCGAGGGACAGGGCTCCGGCCGCGGAGTGCCAGGATTCGCCGTCCGGCGAAGTCCAGATCAGGCCGGGGGCCAGGTCGGTCTGGGCGTTCCCGACCGCGACCAGCGAGCCGCGGAAGGTCGCCAGGTCAACGAGCGCGGCCGGCCCGAGCTCGGGCTGGATGGGCACGATCAGCCACCCGGTGGCCGGCGTCTCCGACGGCGCGACGCTCGGGCTCGGCGCGGCGGGCGATGGTGTCGCGGCCGAGGAGGGGGCGGCCGATGGCGTCGAGGTGGCCGACGGCGAGGCCGAGGGCTGCGGGGTCGGGGAACAGGCGACCAGGAAGGTCAACGTCGCGAAGATGGTTAGCGGCCGGATCAGGCGACCGACGCTCGGAAGCGACGTCCCGGCCCTGCTTGATCGCCAGCCGGACATCCCGGCGTCCTGCTCGTTCATGGCTGCTCCCCAACGCGGCCCTCACTCGGCAGGTTGCCACGGGCCACGGCTGCCGGGTACGACGATCGGCCACGGCGGGATGACACGACGTTCACCTCGGCCCGACCTGTCATCTTGGCGACTACGCGGCGGTTCCGCTCGGCGGCGGTCCAGGCACCGGGCTCATGAGGCGAGCCTCGGTGCTACGCCGCCCCGTCGAAGGTGGCTCGAAGGTCGAGGCCGAGCTGGTGGGCCAGGGCGGCGCGGATCTCGGCTCGGGTCCCGGGATCGGTCAGCTGCTGCGGCCGGCCGCCGACGTCGAACGAGCTCACTCGCGCGAGGTCGATCGTTCGGAGCTGGTGGCAGAGGATGAGGCCGTCTCTCGTCTGGCCGGCGTGACCGGCCGGGATCGGGACCTCGCCGGGGTACTTGGGCGGTCGCGTCGTGATCGGGCAGACCGTGGCCATCCCCGAGCGGTGGAACGACTCGTACGACACGACGAGGGCGCGCCGGGTCCCGCGCTGCTCGTGGCCGGTGGACGGATCGAAGTCGACGAGCACGATCGCCCAGCGGAGCGGCCCGGTCGGACGAGTTCCCCTGGATGCCGGCCCGCTCAGGCGGGCCATCGGTCGGGCTCGTCGAGCTCCCGGGCGATCGCCGCCATCTCGGCCTGGAAGTCGCGGTCCTCGGCCGCCTCGGCCCAGCGTCGGGCGTCCTCGTCGGCGCGGACCTGGTCGTAGAGCCGCTCGATCGCGGTCTCGACGACGGCATCCTGGCTCGACCCGACCTGCCCGCCGGCCGCCAGCTCGCGGACCCGCCGGACGGTCCGCTCGGGCAGGTTGTAGGTCCGCTTCGTCCGAGGCTGGGTCATGGACCCAGATTACGGGTCCATGATCGACACGTCAACGCTTTCGCGCGCCCGCTCAACCGACCTAGGGCCGACCGAGTGCCGCCCCGAAGAACTCGGCCAACTTGGCCTCGTATTCCTCGGGGTGGAGCACGTCGGCCTGGGTGTGGCCGGTGCCGGGAATGATCCAGGGCTCGACCGAGCCGCCGGACGCCCGAACGGCGGCGGCAAGGTCGGACGCGTATTGGACCGACAGCCGCTGGTCGGCGGTGCCGTGGACGATGAAGATCGGGCGACCCGCGAGCTTCTGGACCTCTGCCAGTGGGCTCTTGCTCGTCAGGTCGACCCCGCCCATGACCTTCGCGGCCATCAGGCCGCCCGGCTCGAGGATCTGGGGGAAGCTGTTCCGGGCAAGCTCCGCCTTGATCGCGACCTCGACGTCCGCGTAGCCGCTGTCCTCCCATTCCGCCGCCACCCGCGGCTCCTCCCCGGTGGCGATCATCGTCGTCGCTGCGCCGAGCGACTGCCCCAGCAGCCCGATCCGGGCCGTCGGCACGCCCTGGCCGACGAGCCAGTCCCACGCCCCGAGGACGTCGAGGTATTCCTTGATCCCGCCGGCAAAGCGCCCATCGTCATGATCGGACTCGCCGTGATTGCGCAGGTCGATCAGGAGGACGGCGAAGCCGTGCCGATGGAGCATGCCGGCGGTCAGCAGGATCCGGTCCTCGCGCCGGCAGCTGCCCTTCCCATGGACGACGACCACGGCGGGGGCGAGCGCTCCGGACGGCGCCGGGACGAGCCAGCCACGGATCGTCGGACCGCCGCCCCGGGCGGGGAACGAGACGTCCCGATAGTCGGGCATCTCGTAGGAAGCGGTATCGACGCTGACGCCCGCTACGGGTCTGATCGTGAAGTTGCGCGGCGTGTTGCCGGCGTACTTGTCATCGCAGCTCGCGTCGATCTCGCTCAGCTGCTGGTAGACGAGGGCCGACGCAACGACGTAGCCGACCCCGAGGAGGAGTGCGACGGTGATGACGACAAGCGCGATCCGGCGCATCGGACGACCCGGAGAACTCAAGCGCTGCCCTGTGACGGTCGAAAGACCCTCGGTCCCTGGCTCTTCGGTCGCATCCACGACCCGCCTCGATCTCGCAACATCCCGGTGGCCTGCGCGGAAACCGCCAGGTCGGGACGCAGGTGAGGCTACCGGTTCCTCGTCACGCGTCCGTCGTTGGGCTCAGGGCACCCGCCAGAGGTTGATGCCACGCTCTCGCCCCTCCGCGTCCGTCATCCTGCCAGGCGGCCGAGATTGACCTGGACACCGTCGGGGCCGCCCGGCCGGATCCTTGCGTGCGATGCAACGCGGGCACCGGCCTGGCCGGATCCTTGCTGGCGAGGATCTCACGCAACCCGGGACCTCGGCGGCGGCCCTGCGAGGTCAGCCTGCGGTCACGAAGATCCGGTGGTGGCCTCGCGCGCCATCGGGAGCGGGGGCGGTCTGCTGGTCCGTCTGGACGTCGCCCGTTCGGTCCGTGGCTCGGACCTCGATGCTGTGCCGGCCAGGAGCCGCGGTCCAGGGGGCCTGCCACTGGACCCAGGTCGCGTCGGAGATCGGCTGGCTGATCGTGGCCGTCCCCCACGGGCCGTCGTCGAAGCGAACCTCGACCCTCGCGATGCCGCGGTCGGGAGCCCAGGCGACGCCGCCGACCAGGACCGGCCCGACGGCCACGTTCGCGCCACCCGCCGGCGTGTCGATCCGTGATTGGGTCAGGATCGGCGCGTCCTTGGCCCAGCCGAGGGGGACCCAGTAGCCGTCGACCGCCTCGCGCGTCGTCAGCTCGATCGACCGGAGCCACTTGGTGGCCGACACGTAGCCGTAGAGGCCCGGGACGATCAGCCGCGCCGGGTAGCCGTGATCGGCCGGCAGCAGCTCGCGGTTCATCCCGACCGCGACCATCGGCTCGCGCTCCGGAGCGGTGGCCCAGGCGGTCGGGAAGCCCACGGTGAAGCCGTCGACCGACCGCCCGACGATCTGGGTCGCGCCCGCCTGGACGCCGGCCCGCTCGAGCAGGTCCTTGAGCCGGACGCCCGTCCAGAGCGCGTTGCCGACGAGGTTCCCGCCGACCCGGTTGCTCACGCAGGCGATCGTCACGTACTGCTCGAACAGCGGCAGGGCGAGGAGCTCGTCGTACGTGAGCGAGAACGGATGGTCGACCATCCCGGCCAGGTCGAGCTGCCAGGTCCCGATATCGACCCGGGGCACGAGCAGGGCCGTGTCGATCCGGTAGAAGTCGTCGTTCGGCACGACGAGCGGGCTGATCCCGGGCGCGGTCAGCGACTGGTCGGCGGCAATCGGCGGGACGCTGCGCAGGGCCTCGGGCAGGCGCGAGGTGCTGACGACCCCGCCGGGGTGCTGGGCGTCGACGAGCATCCGACCGACCGCGCCTACCACGACGGCCCCGGCCAGCGTGCCGGCGCTGGCGATGAGGAACCGACGCCGATCCCACTCCGGCATCCCGGCGGCCGGTGACGAGGGCTCGGGCGCAGGTGGCCGCGCCGGTGGCGCGAGACCGACGAGCGTCGTCAGCGCGGCGACCCCGACGACCACTGCGAGGGTCGCCGTGGCGACGGCCAGGCCGGGCTGGACGAGCGGCTCGGCCAGGGCCGCCGCGAGCGCGACGATCCCGAAGGCGACGAAGACCGCCCAGCCGTACCAGATGCGCCTGCCGGCCAGGACGCCCGCGGCGGCCGCGATCGCGACCGCGGCGATGACGACCAGGGCGTTGAGGACCGGCTTGTCGTTCGTGCCGAAGAGGTCGACGAAGACCTCCTTGGCGCCCGGCGGCTGGAGGCTGATGACGAGCGACCCACCGCGATGACGAGCGACGGGGCGCCGGCGACGAGTCCGGCGAACAGCTCGGAGACGCCGATCGCGAGCGCCCCGGCGACCGCCCCTGCCACCGCCAGCGCGACCGTCCGGACGAGCCCGGGGCGACGGGCCGAGAGCGACGCGCGGGCCGCGTCGAAGGGGCGGTTGGAGGCGTCGGTGCGGGCCATGACCGGGACGCTAGCCGGGCTGTATGACGGATCGATGTCGAGCCCGTCATCCGGCTGTCACGGGCGATCGACAGGCTGGGCCGCGAGATGGGCTCGCTCGTGAAGGCGGGCCTCGCCCACGCCCGTCAGTGCATTCGAGGAGACAGCGATGTCCCGTCCCCGTAGCTCGACCGCCGCGCTCGGCGGCGTCGCCCTTGCATCGATCCTGGTCGTCGCCGCCTGCACCGGCAGCGGGAGCGCCACGGCCTCGCCGGCCGAGTCGGCGATGATGGAGGAGAGCCCGTCGCCGGCCGAGTCGGCGATGATGGAGGAGAGCCCGTCGCCCGGGGCGAGCGCGATGATGGAGCACAGCCCGTCGCCGGCCGCGCCCGTTGCCAGCGGCACCTTCCACAAGGTCGACGGCAGCGCCCAGGGAACCGTCGCCCTGTTCCACAACCCCGATGGCAGCTTCACCGTCACCTTCGAGGACTTCTCGATCGACAGCGCCGCCAACACCCACGTCGCCCTGGTCACGGCCAAGGACGTGCAGAAGGACGGCGACGTCGATAAGGCCACCCTCGTGGATCTCGGCGCCCTGAAGGGGACCTCGGGGATGCAGGACTTCGCGGTCCCGGCCTCGGCCGACGCGATGACCTACCACACCGTGGTCCTATGGGACTCCGAGATGGCCCACGCGATCGCCGCGGCGCCGCTCCAGTAGCGGCCATCCCCGGCGACGGCCGGCCGGCGACGGCCGGCCGGCCGCATACCATTCGCGCCATGGGTGCCGATCGCGCCAGGCCGATCCTCGTCGTCGACGACGACGCGAAGATCGTCCGCCTCGTCCGGATGTACCTCGAGCGCGAGCGCTACCGGGTGATCGAGGCCTACGACGGCGCGACCGCCCTCGAGGCCTTCGAGGCGAACGATCCCGCGCTCGTCGTGGTCGACCTCATGCTCCCCGAGATCGACGGCCTGGCGCTCGTCCGGGCGATCCGCGACCGCTCCGACACGCCGCTGATCATCCTGTCGGCCCGCGGCACGACGTCCGACCGGATCGCGGGCCTGGGCCTCGGCGCCGACGACTACCTGCCCAAGCCGTTCTCGCCAGCGGAGCTCGTCCTGCGGATCGGCCGGGTCCTGTCGCGGGCGGACGGACACCGAGCGAGCGGATCCGCGCCCGTCCTCGAGCACGCCGGGCTGGTCGTGGATCGCGACCGCCACGCCGTCAGCGTCGACGGCCGCCCGGTCGAGGTCACGCGCGGTCGAGTTCCGGCTCCTGGTCGCCCTCCTCGAGGCCGATGGGCACGTGCTCAGCCGCGACCAGCTCCTCGACGCCGTCTACGGCTCGGACGTCGGCGACATCCTCGACCGGACGATCGACGTCCATGTCGGTCGCCTGCGCGGCAAGCTCGGCGATCCGGCCGAGGCACCGCGCTTCATCGCCACCGTCCGCGGGGTCGGCTACCGACTCGCGCCGCTGGCCGCGGAGTCGGCGGCCGCCGCTCGGCCGTCGGGGGCGTCGCGATGACCCGGCCCGGCTGGACCCGCGGGGTCGGGTTCCGGATCGCCGTCGCCGCGTTCGCCGCCAGCGCCCTCGGCGTCGGCATCGTCAGTCTCGGGGTCCTCGTCGTCGGGGCCGACACGTTCACCCAGCTGATGATGGAGCACGGCAGCAGCGCAGCCGACGCGCACGCCATGTTCGACGAGTCCGTCCGGATCGTCCTGGTCGTCGCGGTGATCGTGGCGACGGTCGCCGCGGTCGGCCTGTCGATGCTCCTGGCGCGACGGCTCGCCGCGCCGCTCGGCGAGATCGGCCCGGGCTGCCCGCCGGATCGCGGCCGGCGACTACGCGGCGCGGGTGCCACGGGAGGGACCGGACGAGATCGCCGGCCTGGCCGACTCGTTCAACCAGATGGCGGTCAGCCTCGAGGAGGGCGAGCGGCTCCGGCGGGAGTTCGTCGCCAACGCCGCGCACGAGCTCCGGACGCCGTTGACCAACCTCAAGGGCTACCTCGAGGGCCTGCGCGACGGCGTGATCCCCGCCGACGAGACGACCTTCGTCTCGCTGTCCGAGGAGGTCGAGCGGCTCGTCCGCCTGGCAGCGTCGCTCGACACGCTGGCCGGCGACGATGCGGCAGCGACGCCGACGCGCATCGTCGAGCTCGACCTGGACGCGGCCATCCGGACCGCCGTGGACCTTGCCTCGCCGGGCGCCGAACGGTCGGGAATCACGCTGGCCGTCGAAGTGCCGAAGGGCCTCCCGGCCCGGGCCGACCCGGACGCGCTCGCCCAGGTGCTTGGCAACCTGCTGCAGAACGCGATTCGCTACACGCCGGCCGGCGGCCGGGTGGTGGTCCGGGCGGAGCGCCGATCGCAGGACGTCCTCGTGTCGGTGACCAACACCGGCGAGGGCATCCCGGCGGCCGACCTGCCCCACGTCTTCGAGCGCTTCTACCGGGTCGACAAGTCGCGCGACCGGGCGCACGGCGGGGCGGGCATCGGCCTGGCGATCGTCGACCAGCTCGTCCGGGCCATGGGTGGGAGCGTCGGGGCGGAGTCGTCGTCGGGCCTGACCCGGTTCTGGTTCCGCCTCCCGGCCTGACCGCGGCGTCATCGTCCCGTCACCGGCTCGTCCGACGATCCACCCATGCTCGTCAGCCTGACCCTCGCCTTCCTCGCCGGCGTCCTCACGATCCTCGCCCCGTGCACGCTGCCGGTCGTGCCGCTCGTCGTCGGCTCGACGCTGACGGGAGGCCGGCGGCGGGTCGTCGGGGTCATGGCCGGATTCGGGCTCGCGTTCGTCGCCACGACCGTGCTGCTGGCATCCGCCCTGGCCGCCGCGGGCCTGACCACCGACGTGCTCCGGCTCGTGAGCGGAATGGCGCTCGCGCTGGTCGGGCTGGCGCTGGTCGTGGGCCCGGTCGGCCAGCGGGTCGGGCGACGTCTCGACGGTGTCGCCACCGTCGGCACCCGCGTGGCCGGTCGAACCGTCGATGGCGGGCTCGTCGGTGGCCTGCTGCTCGGCGCGGCGATCGGGCTCGTCTGGGCCCCGTGCGTGGGGCCGATCATGGCCGGCGTCATCGCCCTGGCCGTCACTCGAGGGCCGAGCGTCGAGACCGTGGCCATCGCGACGGCCTACGCGGTCGGCGCCGCCGTCCCGCTGGCGCTCGTGGCCGTCTCGGGACGTCGGGTGCTGGCCGCGCTGGGGAGCGCCGCGCGCCGCGCACGCCTCCAGCGCGGTCTCGGCGTGGCGATGGTCGTCGTCGCCATCGCCGTGATCAGCGGGTCCGACCTGGCCGTCGAAGGCACCGTCGCCGCGATCTTCCCGGGCGATTCGACGAGCGCGCTCGCCGGCGGTCCGGCGGACGGGCAGCAGGAGGCGATGATGACGACCGAACCGGCAGAGATCGAGCTCGACGACCTCGGGCCCGCACCCGAGCTCACCGGGATCACGGCCTGGATCAACTCGGGGCCGCTCACGATGGCCGAGCTCCGCGGCAAGGTGGTCCTCGTCGAGTTCTGGACGTTCGGCTGCATCAACTGCATCCATGTCCAGCCCTACGTGAAGGCGTGGTCCGACCGGTACGCGGCGGACGGGCTCGTCGTCATCGGGGTCCATACGCCGGAGCTGTCCTACGAACGGGACCTCGACAACGTCCGGGCGGCCGTGGCGTCGTCCGACGTCCGGTTCCCGGTCGCCTTCGACCCCGCCTTTGCGACCTGGAACGCATACGGCAATGCGTACTGGCCGGCGTTCTACTTCGTCGACCGGTCCGGCAGGATCCGGCACACCCACTTCGGCGAGGGCGACTACGGCGGCTCCGAGCAGGTCATCCGTCACCTGCTTGCCGAGGCGGGCTAGGGCGCGCGGTCAGCGGCGCGGGGCGGATTGCTGGATCAGCGCCCTCCGGCGCCCGGTCCCTTCGTAGCCGTGCCGTCGGGCATGCGCATCCTTGCCATGTTGGCGCTGGCGAAGAACGCCTGCTTCCGGGCGAGCTCGGCCATCGGGGCGGCCATCTGGTCCGACTCCAGGTCGAGCTCGGCGACGATCTCGCGGAGCTGCGCGTCCCGGCCGGCGTAGTCGCGGATCCGGCGGGCGACGCTCGAGAGCGCCTCCTTCGCGCCCTGGAAGTCGCCGGCCCGGTTGCGGCCGATCGCCTCCTGGCGGGCCTTCGAGGCGAAGATCCGGGCGACCGCCCGGTCGACGTCGCGGTCGCGGTCCTGGAGGTCGTTCACCCTGTTGTCGGCGTACTCCCAGCCGAGCTTGATGCCGGCACCGTCGAGGACGCCGTCGCGGTCGGACAGGCTGAGGAGCGCGCCGGTGTCGCGGCCGATCTCGCCGTACGGGAAGTTGAGCCGGAGGACGACCTGGAGCCGTTGCTCGGCCACGAGGTCGCCGAGGGTCACGATGGTCCGGCCGCCGAACGCCTGGGTCGGGAACGGGCTGAGCGACTCGACCTGGATGCCGTCCGGTGCGCTGACCTGGAGGGTCACGTCGCGGGCGACGATCTCGAGGGTCTCGCCGACCTCGCTCGTGACGTAGTCGCGGATCCCGGCCGCATTGGCGATGTAGTAGAAGTGGCCGCCGCCGGCGTCGGCCATCGCCTGGAGGAGGACCTCGTCGAAGTCCTCGCCGACGCCGAAGGTCGTCGTGCTCACGCCCCGGGCGCGCAGCTCGGCGGCGTGGCGGGCGAGCTCGTCGCGATCGGTCATCCCGACGTTGGCCAGCCCGTCGGTGAGGAGGAGCGTCCGGTTGACGCCCTCGGCCGACAGCGCGAGCGCGACCTGCTCGCAGCCGCGCAGCCAGCCCTCGCCGAGGTTCGTGCTCCCCCGAGCGTCGATCTCGCCGAGGCGAGCGAGCGCGGAGCGGCGGGCGTCGGCGGTGGCGCGGGTGGACGGGAAGACGACGTCGATGACCTCGTCGTAGACGACGATCGCGAACCGGTCGTCGTCGTGGAGGCGGGCGAGCGACTCCTCGACGGCGAGCTTGGCCAGGCGGATCTTGTCGCCGGCCATCGACCCGGACCGGTCGATGACGAAGGCGAGGTGGACGGGCGGCCGGGCGCGCTCGCGACGGGCGGGCGGCGCGTCGATCTCGGCCAGGACGAAGCGGTTGCTCCGGTAGGTCGGGTCGGATGAAGTGGCGGTCGGTGCGGGCGGTGAAGGTCATGACGGGTCCTCCTCGAGGAGCTCTCGGGCGATCGCGATGAGGCGCTCGACCCGCTTGTTCTGCTGGCGGCTCAGGGGCCGACGGATGTTGAGTTCGATATCGGGGGTGAGGGCGATGCGGTCCCACTGGGAGCGCTGGGTGGCGGGCTCGGTGGTGGTGGATGTGGGCGGCGGAGGTTCGGCGGGGAGGGTGACCCGGCCGACGACGAACGCTGCGGCGTCTGCGGGCGGCTCGGGTGCGACCGGCGGCGACGGCTCGTAGCGGGCGGCTGAGAGCTCGGCCAGGCGGCTGACCTGGGCTCGCGCCAGCGGGATCCCGAGGATCGCCCGGCTGGCCGGCGGGACGAGGCTGTCCGCGCGGATGGCCGGGCGGCCGGTCACGCCCGGTCCGCCGAGGACCGACCGGACGTAGTCGAGGGCCGAGCCGTCGGGCGGGGCGGGCGACTCGGCCTCGACCAGGGCGGCGATCGTCTCGTCGTCGAGCTTCGACGAGCTGGGTCCGGATCTCGGCCAGCGGGAGGTGCTCGCGCTGGAGCCGCCGGATCAGGCGCAGCCGGGCGAGGTGACCGTCCGTGTAGCGCGCGCCGGGCCCGACCTGCCCGGGCGACGGCAGGAGCCCCTGGGCGACGTAGTAGCGGATCGTCCGCGGCGACACGTCGGCCAGGTCGGCGAGGTCCTGGAGGCTGTACTGGTTCTCGGGTGGCATGCCGTCATTATGACAGTGCAACGTGCCACTGTCAAGACATCGCCGAGCGAGATCGGCGCCGGTCTTCGTCGAGGGGCGCCCGATACCGTCCGGCAAGTGGCCGATGCCGCTGCGATCGCGGCCCGTCCATGTTCACCGGATGAACGAGTCCGACCGGCCCGGGACAGCACACGCCCCGAACCGTCGCCAGATGTGCAGCCCATGAATGGCAGAGCCGCGACGCCTTCCCGGCGGCCCAGGTTGTGCACGGGGTGCACATCTTGGATAAGCCGGACGGCCGATCGGGCGGACACGTTCATGGGGTGAACGGCGCACCGGATCCACTCACCTGATGCACGAAACCGACGCCGGACGGCCACCACTGGTCACCGATGCCGCGGTGACGAGCCGATGCGTGCGTCGGCCGATGCGACCCGATGGTCTGCCAGCGCTGTCAGGCGGGCGGGTCGAGCCCGGACGGTGGCTTCAGGTCGATCGACAACGCCCACGGGCCGGCCTGGTCGGCGGCGGCGCGCTCGAAGGGGTCGACGAATCGCTCGACGCGGATGTCGAGCCGGGTGGCAGTTGGCGGGTGGACCGGGATGACCGCAACCTCGAAGCGCAGGTGGCCTGCCGAGCCACCCTGGTTCATCGCCGACGCGCGATAGGCCGTTCCGACATCGTCGGTGACCTCGACCCTGGCCATGTGCCCGGGCGGCCGGGCGCCGACGCCGACCCGTACGTCGAGATCGAGGGTCATCCCGGCCTCGCGCTCCTCGAGCGCCACGAGCTGGACGGTGAGCCCGCCGGCTTCGACTATCTGGAGCGCCGGACGCACGGCCCGGATCGGGCCAAGGTCGATCTGCTGGACGTCCGTGAGTTCACGTACCTCGGCCAGCACGTCCTCGGTCGGCTCTGACGGTTTGGCTGAGAACCAATACGTCGTCGCGTTCGTCGAGCCGCCTCCCCGGATCGCCCAGAGCACGCCGAGCATCCCCGCGACGAAGCCCAGGATCAGCCCGACGAGCGCGCCGACCCCGACAGGCACGCCCAACCCGGCGATGAGCAAGACGACCGCCCCCGCCACGGCGAGGAGGAAGACGAACCCGAAGATCCGGCCGGTGCGGGTCTGCTGCATGTGCTCGAACGATACCCCGCTGTGGGTGCCGTCGGTCCGGCCCGCGGACAGCCGGCGCCAGCGGCACCCCCGCCCGGTGCTCCGCCAGGCGCCACGGCGACCGAGCGGCACCTTCCCCGCCCGGGCTCCGCCAGGCGGCACAGGCGGCGACCGAGCGGCACTCCGGCTCACGGAAACACTCCGCTCACGGCCGGCCTAGACTGGGGCCAGGTCGACGAGCCCGACGGGCCACGGAGGATGCGGACGCCGCGCACGCCGAGGTCGAGAGGCGCTGACATGGGCAAGCAATCCGCCGTCATCGACCAGCGAGCCACACCGGCCGACCCGCTGCCCGGGCGTCAGCGTCGACCGGAGCATCCCGGGCCCGAAGCGGACGATGCCGCCCGAGCTCGGACCCGACGCGATCGCCGTCCTCGAGGGCCGGACGTTCATGTACTCCGACTCGGTCGGGGACGTTCCCAAGGGCTCGATCGGCGGCCTCGTCCACGCCGACACCCGCTTCCTGAGCCACTGGGCGCTGACGATCAACGGCGCGCCGTTCCTCGTCCTCCGCGCCGGCACCGTCGACTACTACTCGGCCGAGTTCTTCCTGACCAACCCGCGGCTCGAGGGGCTCGAGGCGAACAGCGTCGGGCTGCGCCGGCTGCGCTTTGTCGGCGACGGCCTCCACGAGCGGCTCGAGCTCGAGAGCTACCTCCACGAGCCGCTCAAGATCGAGCTCCGGCTGGCGGTCGACAACGACTTCGCCGACCTGTTCGAGATCAAGGACCGGGTCCGCGACCGATCGAAGCAGATCGTCCGGACGCCGGCCGCCGACCGGTCCGGCCTGACCTTCCGCTACACGAACCAGACCTTCTCCGCCGAGACGACCCTCGAGGTCTCGGCCGCGGCGACGAAGATCGACGACGACGGCCTGCTCTGGGTGATCGACCTGCCGCCGCGCGGGACGCTGGACCTGCGAGCTCCACGTGCCGCTCAAGCTCGGTCCGCGCGAGCTCCAGCCGATGCACTCCGGGTTCGGTGACGTGTTCGGGTCCGAGATGGACGATCCGGTCAACGCCTGGCTCGCCGAGCTGCCTCGGCTCGAGACCGACTCGCACCTCCTCGGCGAGGTCGTCGGCCGGTCGCGCCCGTGACCTGATCGCGCTCCGGATCGAGGCAAGCTACGAGGACCAGACCCTGATGCTGCCGGCGGCCGGGCTGCCCTGGTTCCTCACCCTGTTCGGCCGCGACACGCTGCTGACCGCCTACCAGACGATGGCCTTCGGACCTGGGCTGGCCAAGGGCGCGCTGCTCGCGCTCGCCTTCTACCAGGCGACGGACAGCGACGACTTCCGGGACATGGAGCCCGGCAAGATCCTCCACGAGGTGCGGATGGGCGAGCTCACCCAGCTCGGGCTCAAGCCGCATCGCCCCTACTACGGCAGCGCCGACTCGACGCCGCTGTGGCTGATCCTGCTGTCCGAGTACTGGCGCTGGACCGGCGACGACGAGCTCGTCGGCGGGCTGCGCGACAACGCCCTGGCGGCGCTGAGGTGGATCGACGAGTTCGGCGACCGCGACGGCGACGGCTACGTCGAGTACGGGACCCGCTCGTCGCAGGGGCTGGGCAACCAGTGCTGGCGCGACTCGTACGACGGCGTCCTGTTCGCCGACGGGTCGCTGCCCGTTCCTGCCGATCGCCACGGCCGAGATCCAGGGCTACGTCTACGACGCCAAGATCCGGCTGGCCGAGCTGGCCGACGGGCCGCTCGCCGACCCGGCGCTGGCGACCCGCCTCCGGGCCGAGGCGACCGCCCTGCGCGAGCGCTTCGAGCGCGACTTCTGGATCGACGCCCGCGGCGGCTACTACGCCATCGGGCTCGACGGCGACAAGCGCCAGATCGACTCGCTGACCTCGAACATCGGGCAGCTCCTCTGGACCGGGATCGTGTCCGAGGAGCGCGCGGCGATCGTGGCTCGCCAGCTGATGGCCGACCGCGCTGTTCTCGGGCTGGGGCGTCCGGACGCTGTCGACCGACGACGAGGGGTTCAACCCGATCGGCTACCACCGCGGCACGGTCTGGCCGCACGACAACTCGATCATCGCCCACGGCCTGGCCCGCTACGGCTTCCGCGACGAGGCGAACCGGATCGCGCTGGCGATGCTCGACGCGGCGTCGTTCTCGGCGTACCGGCTGCCGGAGGCGTTCTCGGGCTACTCGCGGGCGCTCGGCCGCTTCCCCGTCCCCTACCCGACGGCCTGCAGCCCGCAGGCCTGGGCGACCGGCGCGCCGCTCCTCCTCGTCCGGGCGATGCTCGGCCTCGAGGCCCGCGACGGAGAGGTGACGCTCGACCCGGCTGTGCCCGACGCGATCGGCCGGGTCGTCGATCCACGGCCTGCGGGCGTTCGGCGACGCGCTGGGACGTCGAGGCGAGCGGCCGAAGCGGTCACGTCCGACTCGCGCACGAGGACTAGTCCGGCGCTCCATTCCGCCCGACGACGTGGCGGTATCACCCCCACGGCAATCCGGCGAGAATTGGCCGATGACCGACTGGCGACGACGGTCCGACGGACCGGCCTTCCTGACCGCCGACGAGCTGGCCATGCGGACCGGCACGCCGCGCGAGCGGATCATCGAGCTGACCGAGCGCGGGGTGATCCAGGTCGAGGCGCCGGACCACTACGCCCCGGGCGACGTCCACCGGATCCGGCTGGTCGGGGCGTTCGAATCGGAGGGGATCACGATCGACGCGCTCGTCGCGGCGGCCGAGCAAGGGCGGATCAGCTTCGCCTATTACGACGAGCTCCACCCGCCGCCCGGGCCGATCTCGCCGCACACGTACGGCGAGTTCAAGGCGTCGCTCGGGCGGCTCGGCGAGTGGCTGCCGTCGCTGTACGTCGCGTTTGGCCTGGCGGAGCCGAACCCGACGGCCCGCCTGGAGGCCGACGAGGAGGCGTTCCTCGGCCGCCTCCTCGGGAACATGGATCGCACGGGCATGCCCGATGCCGCGAACCGCATCGTGCGGCTGTTCGGCGAGGCGAACCGGCGGGCCGCGGAGGGCTCGCTCGGGGTGTACGAGGACGTCCTGGCCCAGCTCGGCGAGGTCATCGCGCTGACGGGCATCCCGCCGCGGGAGGAGTACGAGCGGGTCCTCCAGCCGTGGGCCCAGCTCGCGCGACTCGCCCCGGAGCTGGCCGCGTTCCTCGCGACGAAGCACCTCAGCCGGACGATCGACGCCTTCAGCTCGGAGACGACCGAGCGCGTCCTCGAGGAAACCGGCTTCGTCGCCGAGCGCCAGGTGGTCTACCCCGGCGTCGCCTTCGTCGACCTGACCGGCTTTACCCGGCTGTCCGAGGAGCGCGGCGACCAGGCCGCGGCCGGCGTGTCGCTCGAGCTCGGTGAGCTCGCCCGGACGACCGCGGAGGCGCACGGCGGCCGGGTCGTCAAGCTGCTCGGCGACGGCGTCCTCCTTCGGCTGCCCGATGCCCGAACCGCGGTCGAGGCGACGCTCGAGCTGCTCGGCGCGCTGCCCGGCGCCGGCCTGCCGAGCGGCCACGCCGGCATCCACAGCGGTCCGCTGATCGAGCGCGAGGGCGACGTCTTCGGGCGATCGGTCAACCTGGCGGCCCGCGTCTCGGACGTCGCGCCCGCCGGCGAGGTCTACGTGACCTCGGCCATCGCCGAGGCGATCGAGGGGTCGCCCCATCGGCTCGAGCCGGTCGCCCCCGCGAACCTCCAGGGGATCGGCGAGGTGGCGCTCTTCCGGGTCGTGGCGAAGTAGATCGAGGCCGGGCTCAGCGGCGGAGGCGTCGCGTGGGGGCCTTCAGGTCCAGCTCACCGAGGCGACGCTGACCGGCGCCGTGACGCCGCGCAGCGACGCCTCCCGCGCGTCGGCCGACGGGACATCACCCGCCTCGGCCAGGGTGTCGATCGTGGCCACGATCTCCCCGCCGTCGGCCAGCGCGGCCACCCGCGCGGCGAGGTGGACGCCGATCCCGCTGTAGTCACCGCCGCGCTGGCTGGCGTCGGCCGAATGGAGCCCGATCCGGACCTCGGGGACGACGCCGGCCCGGCGCAGCTCGGCAAGGGCCCGCTGGATCCCGATCGCACAGTCGACCGCTCGACGAGCCGTCCCGAACGCCACGAAGAAGCCGTCGCCGGTCGAGTTGACGACCGTCCCGCCGGTCCGGCCGACCTGCTCGCGGATGACATCGTCGTGGCGCTGGAGGAGCCGTTCCCAGGCCTCGTTGCCGAGCGCCTCGGCGAGACTGGTCGAACCGACGATGTCGGTGAACATGAACGTCCGGCGGGCCTGGACCGGGCCGGCGCGTCGCTCGGCGACCGCCTTGATCGTGGCCTCGGCGGCGTCCGCGTCGAGCCGGGCACCGAGCCGGACGAACTCGTCGCGCGCGGCCTCGAGCTCGAGGTCCGCCTCATCCTCGTCGTCGAGCGCCCGGAGGGCCGTCGCCAGGAGCGCCCGGTTGCGGGCGACCTCGTACGGAGCGTTCACCTCGCGCCAGCCCACGACAGCCGCGCGGAGCTCGCGGGAGGCGCCGGACGCGTCCCCCTCGACGAGGAGCACCCGTCCGCGGGCCTCGTGGCGGGTCGCCCGGAGGGCCGGCGAGTCGTACGACTCCGTGAGCCGGTCGAGCTCGTCGGCGGCCGCCCGGGCGACCTCGACCTCACCCGCGGCGAGCGCGACCTCCACCTGGGCCGGCAGGAGGCGGAGCCGATTGAGCTTGTCCCATGGGTTCTCCGCAAGCGACGTCCGGAGGGCGATGGCCGCGGCTCGCGCGTTGCCCTGGGCGAGGCGGACGCGAGCGAGCGCCGGCTGCGGCGTGCGCCCGAGACCGTGGGCCTCCTTGAGCGTCCGCTCGGCCGCGTCGAGATCGCCCATCCGGAGCTGGAGCTCGCCGAGGGCGTACATCCCGTCGGCCATCGGCGGGGTGGCGTTGTAGGCCTTGAGCTCGGTCGTGGCGCGCCGCAGCTCGGCCTCGGCCCGTTCCCACGAGCCACCGAGCGCCATGATCTCGGCCCGGTGGACCCGGCAGATCCCAGGGAACCCGCCGACCGACTGGCGCTGGCACCAGCGCTCCGTCGCCTCGGTCCACTCGCTCGCCCGGGTGTAGTCGGTCAGGTCGCGACAGGCCGCGATCATCGAGCAGTACGTGACCCCGGTCACGAACGGCGACAGCTCGCCGCTGACCGCCGCGATCGTGGCCTCCTCCATGAGCCCGAGCCCATCGGACGTCGACCCGGTGACGATCCTGAGCGCACCGAGCACGGTCTGGGCGGTGGCCTGGAGATCCGGATCCGTCGAGGCCATGGCGATCCGGACGGCGGTCTCGGCCTGGGCGACGGCCGCGTCGATGTCCCCCGCCCGCTTCGCGATCTCGCTCCGGGCCAGGGCGAGGTAGCCATGGGCATACCCCTCAGGCTGGCCCTCGAGGAGCTTCTCGGCCCGGCGGACCCAGGCGGCGGCGATCGCGGGCTTGCCCTTGTAGTCCCAGATCCGGCCGAGATGGAAGGCGTTGAACGCGGCCCGGGTCTCGTCCCCGTCGACCTGGTAGGCCTTGACCGCGCGTTCGCGTGCCTCGATCTCGGCATCGGCCCGGCCGGTGAAGAACGCGGCGTTGGACAACGCCTCGAGGTCCCTGCCGGACAGCATGGACACCGCGTCGGCACGGGTGAAGCGCTCGTACGCCTCATCCCAGGCGTGCCGGTCGAGGGCGGCCCGGGCCGCGGCGGCTTCGTCCGGCGGCGGCGGGGAGCGGGGCTGGCTCAATGGCCAGCTCCGTGCCGTATCCGTGTGGCTCCTCGTTGACCGCGCCTCCATCGCCGGCGGACGCGAGCACGCCCGGCGTCGACCCGTCGGGCTCGGGCGCCACGGGCTCGATCGGGATGGGTTGGTCCCTCATGTCGGCGATTGTGCCACTCCAACGTACGGGACCCGTCGCCGGCCAAGACGCCCATACCGCAGGCGAACCGGATGTTGACATGGGGCCAGCGGTCTGCTAT
This sequence comes from uncultured Chloroflexia bacterium, assembly GCA_963708065.1. Classification (GTDB taxonomy): domain Bacteria; phylum Chloroflexota; class Limnocylindria; order Limnocylindrales; family CSP1-4; genus Chersky-267. The sequence goes on along the minus strand of CAVPRZ010000002.1, from coordinate 806,818 downwards.
ATCGTTCATCGGTATAGCGATCGACGCTAGGAGGGCCGCAGTGAACGCCGGCGATCTCGACCTCGGCAGGTACGCCGAGCCGTCACTGTTGATCCTCGTCAGCCTGTCGGCCGGACCGCGGCATGGGTACGCGATCATGGACGACAGCGAGGCGATCGCCGGGCGGCGGATCGGGGCCGGGACGCTCTACGCGGCCCTCGCCCGGCTCGAGCGGCTCGGGATGATCGAGGCGCTCCCGCCCGATGGCAGCCGCCGCCGCCCGTACCGGCTCACGGCGCTCGGCGCGGGCACCCTGAAGTCTGAGCTCGAGCGGCTCCATGACCTCAGCGAGACCGGGCTCGCCCGGCTCGGAGGAGAGGTCCGATGAACCGCCTCATCGCGCTCTACCCGGCCGCCTGGCGGGCCCGCTACGGCGACGAGTTCGGGGCCCTCCTTGCGTCGCGACCGAGGTCGCCCCGCGAGTGGGTCGACGTCGTGCTGGGGGCGGCCGACGCCCACCTCCATCCCCAGGTCCCCGCCCCCAGGCGGATCCGCGACTGGTTCGGCCTCGCTCCGCTCATCGGGCTCGGGTTCCTCGCCCTGGCAGTCGTGGTGATGGCCAATGGCCCGGTCCACTACGACGAGTACGGGACGTACCGCGACGGCGCGGCCGGGCTGCCGTTCCTCGCCCTGGCCCTCGTCCTCCTGTCGATCGGGCTCTACCGCATCGTCGAACGCCTGCCGGAGGATGCCGCCGGCTCCCGCCTCGCGGGCTGGACCGCGATCGTGGTGGGACCGCTCTGGGCCTTCATGCCCTGGGTCCTGCCGATGGCCCTGGCCTTCATCATCGGACTGCTGGGACTCGCCGTGGGTGCCCGCCGGGCCGGGTTGCTGCCGGTCTGGTCGGAGCTCCTGCTCGTGGCGCTCTTGGCGATCCCGGCCGGCATGATGGTGGCGATGCTGTTCCTGCCCTGGTACGCGAGTCGGGTAGCGGAGCTCAACTACCTCGTCATCCTCGGCCCGCTCGCGGCTCCGTGGCTTGTCGTCGGCGCGCTGCTCCTGCGCGGTTACCCCGAACCCACCCCGGCCGATCGATGACCACCGTCGCCGAGCCGATCACCGGCGCGGCGACCGAGCTCGCGCTGCGCTTGATCCTTCGGGACATCGTCCGCGGAGGTGTGGCGGGCGTCATCGCGGGCGTCACGGTGGCCGGGATCGGCGGCCGGCTGGTGATGCGCTTCGCCGCACTCGTCGTGCCGAGCGCGACGGGGAGCGCCACGGAGAACGGCAACACGATCGGCGTGATCACCCTCCCGGGCACGGCCGGCCTCGTCCTGCTCGGCGCGTTCTTCGGGCTGTTCATCGGCACGATCTGGGTCGCGCTGGCGCCGTGGATCCCGTGGACCGGCGTCCGCCGCGCCGTGGCCACCATGCCGCTCGCGGTCGCGCTCGGTGCCATCGGCCTGATCCACGGTCCGAACCCGGACTTCGTCGTCCTCGACCACTCGCCGGTGGTCGTCGCCGCGTTGGTCCTGCTCGTGGCCGCCGTTGGGCTCGTGGTTGCCCTGGCCGACGGCTGGCTCGACCGGATCCTGCCGGGCGTGGAGAACGCCTCCGGCCGGGTGATCGCGACGTACTTCGGGCTCGCGTCCCTCGGCGGGCTCTTCGCCGTGACGGCGGTGCTCGGGGCGTACTTCGGTGGGGATCGTCCGCACGTGGCCCTGGGCCTCGCGTTGCTGGTCGCGGGTGGCGCGACCCTCGCCTGGTGGGGACTGCGGCTGCGCGGCGTGACCGATCCGCCACGGACCGTCACGCTGGTCGGGCGGATCGGCCTCGCGGCGATCCTCGTGATCGGGACCATCGACCTGGTCCCGGAGGTCAGCCAGGCGCTCAGACGCTGATCGACCCCGGTGCCGGATGCTCCACTGTCCCCTCGTGGAGCGGGGTGCGCCAAGCGACCCCCGAGCGAGTCGGGGGTCGACGGCGTTGGGCTCGGTTGGTGGGTCAGCCGCGATGCGGACCACCGAGGCGCGCGGCGGCGGCGGCCAGCTTCTGGGCCAGCAGGTCGAGCTCGTGCTTCTGGATCTGCGCCTGGATCGTGGCGTCGAGCTGCTCCCTCGGGGTCAGCGTCGAGACGACCGGCCATCCACCCGACGCGAAGGCGACACGCTGCTCCTGGGCCTGCAGGTCGAGCTCGTGCTTCTGGATCTGCGCCTGGATCGTGGCGTCGAGCTGCTCCCTCGGGGTCAGCGCGCTGGGCTGCCCCCTCTGGAGCACCTGATCGAGGTAGAAGCTCAGGCTCTGGCTCGACGCGAACGCCGGCGCGTGGGCCTTGCTGAGCAGCTCCTCGAACGCGAGGTTCGGCGCGACTGCCGGCGCGTGGGCCGTGCTGAGCAGCTCCTCGAACGCGAGGCTCGAGGTCTGGCTCGGCGCGAGCGCCGGCACGGCGGCCAGAGCGGCCTCCGAGGCCGGGGCGATGATCGGCCGGGCGCTGACGGCGACCCCGACGACGGCGACGGTCAATCCGATCGCGGCGGCGGCGGCGAGCCCGCCGAGCCGATTCGGTCGACCCACCTGGATGGTGTTCTGAGCTGCGGTCATTTCTGGTCCCCCCTTCGATCGCCATTTGCGGCGATCCAACTGGGGACATCGTGGGCGGATCGAGCGGCGCGTTCCAACGACCCGTTGACGGCCCCGTCGTCGTCGACGACAAGCCATTCGGGTCCGCTCCGGAGCCGCCCCATGGTCACGCAGGCGACAGGGTGGTCACCAGGCAGCGGCGGTGACGTCGAAACCATCCAATCGACCGTCCCGTATCGTGCGCACGATGGCAGAGCCTCGAGTCGGAGAGGATCGGGTCCCGGCACCGGGCGGCGATCGCGGGCGGGACCGGGGACGCCGCCTCGGCCGGGCCGTGCTCGTGGGCTCGGGGCTCTTCGTCGTGGCCCTGGTCGTGACGATCGCCGGTGGCTGGCTGTTCACGATCCGCTCCGAGCCGACGGCCCCGCCGTCCGTCTCCCCGGCCACGGGGCTCGTGGCCGTCGTCGACGCCGATGGCGGCCTGGCGACGATGGACGACCACGGCCGCTCGATCGTCCATTACGGAGACCCCGGGATCACCTTCGGGTTCCCGGCCTGGTCACCGGACGGCACCCGGATCGCCGCGGTCGGCCAGGGCCCGACCGACACCGCCATCTACGTCTTCACCGTCGCGCGGGCAGGCTCGGGCGGCGCCGGGGCGGGCGGCACGGGCAGCATCGCCCAGTCCACCGTCGTCTACCGGAGTCCGGACCACCTGCCGTTCTACCTGTACTGGACGCCGGACGGGCGATGGCTCAGCTTCCTGACGAACGAGCCGGCCGGCATCGCCCTGCGGGTCGCGGCCGCCGACGGCACCGGCCCGCCTGCGGTCGGGGACGGCGCCGGGGTGATCCGCATCGGGGCGCCGCTCTACTTCGACTGGGTGGACGCGGGGCATGTCCTCGTGCACGTCGGGCTCGGGCCGGACGCCTTCGTCGGCGAGGTGGGCCCGGACGGCACGTCGCTCGCGCCGGCCGTCCCGGGGACCGGCAGCTTCCGGTCCGCGATCGTGAGCCGCGACGGCCGTTACCTCGCCTACGTCCACTCGGTCGACACGTCGTCCGGCGAGATCGTGGTGGCCGCGCGGGATGGCTCGACCCGGCAGCCGCTGCCGGTCTTTGGACCGGCCGCGTTCGTCTTCGATCCGACCGGCGACCGGCTCGCCACGATCGCCGCGGGTGCGCCGGTCGCCGATGCCGGAGCGTTCCCCGTCGGGCCGCTCCGGCTCCTCGATCCGGCGTCCGGGGAGGTCCGGACCCTCCTCGACGGCTCGGTCGTCAGCTTCTTCTGGTCGCCGGATGGCCGGACGATCGCCGCGCTGAGGCAGGCCCAGCCGGGCGACGAGCCGGTGTCGGCCGACGCGGGCATCGTCCTGGCCGCCGCGCGCGGATCGGCCTCCTCGACCGGCGATCCGGCTCAGGCCGAGGGCGTGCCGGCCCGCCTCGCCTTCATCGACGTGGCCACCGGCGCGGTCCGCTCCGAGCGGGTCGTCCACCTCGGTGCGGACTTCGTCGACCAGCTCCTGCCCTACTTCGACCAGTACGCGTTGAGCCACCGCCTCTGGTCACCCGACGGCGGCTCGATCCTGCTCCCGCTCGTCGACGCGGACGGCACCGGCCGGCTCTACGTCGTCCCGGCGGACGGCACGGCGCCCCGACCGCTCGCGGCCGGCGTCAAGGGCTTCTGGAGCCCGTGACCGGCGCGTCGGATGTCGCGAGGTCGCCGGCGAGGTAGCGCTGGATCACCGGGCCGATGGTCCCGATGATCGTCTCGCGCGGCGCCGAGGCGAGCGGCTCCACACCCACGACATAGCGGGCCATCATCAACCCGACGAGCTGGGCGCCGGCGAGCGCCGCCCGCAGCGGAGCGTCGGGCCGGTCGATCGCCCGCGCCAGGGCGAGGAGCGGACCCTCCGCGAGATCCTGGCGGAGCATTCCGGCCGCGACCGGGTCGGTCGTCGCCGAGCGGATGATGCCGAGCATGAGCGGGCGCATCGCCGGCGTCTCCCACAGGTCGAGGAGGAACCGGACGAACCGTTCGCCGAGCTCGTCGCGCGGTCCCTCGAGGAGCCGCGGGACGGCCGTCCCGAAGTCGACCGGGAGCTCCATTGCCGCGACGAACAGCTGCTGCTTCGAGCCGAAATAGTGGTGGACGAGGGCCGGATCGACCTCCGCCCGGCGCGCGACGTCGCGGATCGTCGTCGCCTCCAGGCCACGCTCGGCGAAGCTCACCCGGGCAACGCCGAGGATCCGCTCGCGCGTGTCGCTCGACCCGGGTCGGCGACCGACCCGCCCCTTCCGCTTCCCCGCCTCGGCGGCCCGCCCGACCGCCCTGCCGCCTCGCCCCGCCGGCCCGGTTCGGGTCCCGGCTGCGGACGGGCTCACACCACCTCCCGGCGGATCGTGAGCGCCGCGATCACGGCAAAGAACAGGGCGAACGCTGCGAGCACGAGAAGGTCGATCTGGAGCGCATCGACGCCGAGATCGGCGCCGCGGATGAACACCTGGCGCAGGCCGTCGACCGCATAGCTCAGCGGCAGGAGCGGCGCGATCGGCTGGATCACCGCCGGCAGGCTGCTCACCGGGAAGATCACGCCCGAGAGGAGGAACTGCGGGACGATCACGATCGGGATGAACTGGATGATCTGGAGCTCGGTCCGGGCGAACGACGACAGGAAGATGCCCAGGCTGACGGCGCCCATCGCGAGCAGCAGGACGACGACGAAGGCGAGGAGCGGGCTCCCGGCGACCGTGATCCCGAGCCCGATCGAGAACGCCGGCAGCGGCCCGATCGACGGGACGTGGATGGTGCCGAGGACCCAGAGCATGATCAGCGTCACCTGGATGACCGCGAACAGCCCGAACCCGAGGGTGTAGCCGGTCACGATCTCGCCCCGGGCGACCGGCGTCGCCATGAGCCGCTCGAGCGTTCCGCCGGTCCGCTCGCGCAGGAAGCTCACCCCGGTCAGCAGGTAGACGAAGAAGTAGACGAAGAACGCCACGAGGGCCGGGGCGTAGGGCGTGATCGGGTCTTCGCTCGGCGTCCCGTAGACGGTGGCGTGCTCGATCGCCGGGAGGCTCCGCCCGGTCGCTGCGGTCGCCCCAGCGAGGAGCGCCTTCTGAAGGGCGGCCAGCTGGGTCCCCTCGCCCGCCGGGTCGAGCCCGTTGGTGATGACGGTGATCGCCGGCGAGCTCGTCGTCAGGAGCTCGGCCGGGAGGACGATCGCGACGGAAGCCCGGTCGTCCTCGATCATCGAGCGAGCGGTCGCCTCGTCGGGCACCTCAGTGACCGTCGCATCCTGCTCACGGAGGGCCTCCTCGAGCGCGCCGGTGACGACCGTCCCGGGCTGGCCGGCCTGGTTGACGATCACCGCCTCGATCGTCGGCCGCTCGCCCTCGCGGAGGATGAACGTCACGAGGCCGGTGATGATCAGCGGCGCGATGAACAGGAGCGCGATCGACGGTCGGTCGCGCCGGATCTCCTCGGTCACGCGCCGGAACAGGGCGCCGATCCGCCGGCCGCTCACCGGGTCACCTCGACCTCGCCGCCGAAGTAGAGGAACGCCTGCTCGAGATCGTCCGTCCCCGCCCGCTCGCGGATCTCGCGGCCGGTCCCGCGGGCGATGACCTTGCCCGAGCGGATGAACAGGAGCTCGTCGCACCGGTCGGCCTCGTCCATGACGTGGCTCGAGACGACGATCGTCGTCCCGGCGTCGGCGAGCTGCCGGAAGTGGGCCCAGAACTGGACCCGGAGGAGCGGGTCGATCCCGACGGTCGGCTCGTCGAGGAACAGGACAGGAGGCCGGTGGACGAGCGCGCAGGCGAGCGACAGCCGGCGGCGCTGGCCACCGGACAGGTTCCCGGTCAGCGTCCCGGCGCGGTCGGCGAGCTCGACGAGCGCGAGCGCTTCGTCGACCGCCTCGTGGCCCCGGACGCCGTAGGTCGCGGCGAAGAAGCGGGCGTTCTCGGCGACGGTCAGCGCCATGTACACCCCGTCGCTCTGGGTCATGTAGCCGATTCGGCTCAGGTTGGCCCGCGACGGCATCGTCACGCCGAGGATCTCGGCATGGCCAGCCGTCGGGCGGGTCAGCCCGGTCAGCAGGCGGATGAGCGTGGTCTTGCCGGAGCCGTTCGGTCCGAGCAGGCCGTAGATCCGACCCGGGGCGAGCTCGAAGCTGATGTCGTCGACGGCCCGGATCTCACCGAATGTCTTGACCAGCCCAGTCGCCCGGATCGCCGGGACCGCCGGGCTCGCAGTCGAGGGCTCCGCCGAATTCATCACCCGATGAATTCTACGACCGGGTCACGCCGTGTCAACACGGCGTCGGCCTCTAGGGCGCCGCCTTGATCGAGGTGATCACGAACTTCTCACGGCAGCCCAGCACGACCTCGGCGGGCGACGGTGGATCGGCGTCCTGCTTGACGCCCTTGCACGTCCGCGCCGCCGGGTAGTCGAACTGGCCCACGACGCGGACCTTGAGCCAGTCTTTCGGGTCGATCCCGTACTTGAGCTTCTTCGTGCTCACGCCGGGCGCAAGGATCGCATCGAACGACGTGTCCATCGTCTTGCCGGTCAGGGCGGTGATGTAGTCGTGCGGCTCGCACGGGCCGAGCCAGCCGGGCTTCGTCGTCCAGCCGGGGCTGACCCCGCAGGTCGCCTCGTGGGCCGCCAGTCGGGCGTCGAATGCGATCGGCTGGGCGCCGAAGCAGGCCAACCCGATCGGCTGGGCTACCCAGGCCAGGGACTGGATGACGTCGTAGCTGTCGGCCGCATTCGGACACCCCGGCGCGCTCGGAGCGAGCGCGCCGGAGCCGTCGGGCAGCAGCTGGTCGACCCAGCCGTCCGGTTTCTCGAGGTCGAAGGCGGCGACGTCGTACCAGGGATGGCCGGCGATCGTCTTCGGCCCGTCGACCACGTACACGAGGTCGCCGTCCACGAGGCTGTCGATGACCTCCGCCTTCGGGTTGGCGCTCGGACGGACGTCGAGCTTCGCGGGCACGACCTTCGCCACGCTGTTCCGGCGCAGGGCCACCGGACTCGCCGACGGCGACGGCGCGGTCGAGGGCGTCGGCGACGGCGCGGTCGACGGCGAACTCGGCCCAGACGATGGCGGAGCGACCGACGGCGAGCCGGTTGGACCCGCCGAGCTCTGGACTCCGGTGCAGCCGGCCAGCAGGACGACGACGAGGATCAGCAGCCCACGCATCTCTTGGGTTCCCCTCTTGGACGCGGCGCCGGCGAGGTGATCCTACGCCCTTGGCGCCGTCAGACGGCGGTGCGACGGACCGGTCCGCGCTCGTGTGCCGTCCCCGGAGTGTCGGCTTAGCGACGTTGATCGGCGATGAACGCCGCGTACCAGCGGGCGCTGTCCTTGGGAGTCCGGGCGAGCGTCTCGAAGTCGACGTAGACCAGGCCGAAGCGCGCGCGATACCCGAGCGCCCATTCGAAGTTGTCCATGAACGTCCAGGCGAAGTAGCCGCGCAGGTCGGTCCCGGCGGCGATCGCGCTCTCCGCGGCGGCCAGGTGGTCACCCAGGTAGTCGATCCGGCGTGGGTCGTGGACGGCGCCATCGGGGCCAGGCGAGTCGTCGAGCGCGATCCCGTTCTCGGTCACGTGGACCGGGATCGCGGGGTATTCGCGCCGCAGCCGGTCGAGGGTCTCGGTCAGCCCGTCCGGGGTGATCCCCCAGCCGATGTCCGACGTCGCGAGGCCGGGCCGCGTCCGCCGGGCATCCCAGCCCAGTCCCTCGGTCGTGGCGGCGACGACGTTCCGGAAGTAGTAGTTGACCCCGAGGAAGTCGATCGGGCGGGCGATCCCGTCAAGGTCGCCCGGCTCGATGGCGTCGAGGTCGGCCCCGAGCGAGGTGTAGTGCTCGACCAGGTCCGCGGGATAGTGCCCGCGGAGCACCGGGTCGAGGAACCAGCGGTTCAGGTGGCCGTCGAACAGGATCGCCGCGTTCTCGTCGGCGTCCCGGTCACTGGCCGGGTCGGCCGGATTGAGGTTGAGCGTGATCCCGATCTCGCCGGGCCGCCCGGCCGCCCGGAACGCGTCGACCGCGAGGCCGTGCCCGAGGAGCAGGTGATGCGCGGCCCGGACCGCGCTCGTGAGGTCATGCACGCCGGGTGCGTGCGCTCCGTCCTGGTGGCCGAGGAACGCCGACACCCACGGCTCGTTGACGGTGATCCAGTGGCCGACCCGATCACCGAGCCCGTTGAACGCCGCGGCCGCGTAGTCGGCGAACCGGTGGGCGGTGTCGCGACTGGTCCAGCCGCCCTGCCGTTCCTGGAGGGCGAGCGGCAGGTCCCAGTGGTACAGGGTGGCCATCGGGGAGATCCCGCGCTCGAGCAGCCGGTCGACGAGACGCTGGTAGAAGTCGAGGCCGGCCGGGTTGAGCTGCCCGTCGCCGTTCGGGAAGAGCCGCGGCCAGGCGATGCTGAACCGGTAGGCGTTCAGCCCGAGGTCGGCCATGAGGTCGACGTCCTCACGGTACCGGTGGTAGTGGTCACAGGCGACGTCGCCGGTATCGCCGTTGGCGATGTTCCCCGGCGTGTGGCTGAACCGGTCCCAGATCGACTCGCCCTTGCCGTCCTCCGCGACGGCTCCCTCGATCTGGTAGCTGGCGGTCGCGGTGCCCCACAGGAACGCGGGCGGGAACGGCATCGGTCGGGATCCTCCACGTGGGCTCGTGGTCCCGACGATACGGCAGTCCGGCAGGCTCGAGGGTGGAAAACAACGACGCCCCGTCCGCGATGGACGGGGCGTCAGGCGAAGCCGGTGGGCTAGGCGGCGCGGACGTTGTTCGCGCGCGGACCCTTGGGGCTCTGCTCGATCGAGAACTCGACGCGCTCGCCGCCGACCAGACGGTCGAAGTCGAGCGAGGAGTCCAGACCGCCGCGATGGAAGAAGTAATCCTTCGAATCCTCGGCGGTGATGAAGCCGAAGCCGCGATCGGCGACGACCTTCTTGATGGTGCCGGTGGCCACAGTGACCTCCCACATCTTCCCGAACGCAAACTGCAAGCGCACGGTCCGTTCGAGAAGGGGGGTCGACCACGCGGAGGCTCACCACGAGAGGTGGCGAGGCTCAATCATAGCCGACTCCGGCTCCCTTGGCCACTCCCGCCGCCGGTCGCCTGCTCGGGCGCCGCGGCCGTGGGTCGGACGACCTATTGCTGGGATCGCCCTGTCGGCAGACCATGGTCGGGTGATGGCGACACCATCGAGCCGCGCCGCCCGTCACGGGGGCTGATGGACGCGGCCATCCCGGAGCAGCTCGATCCTCGGCCCGTCACGGGTTGGCGCCGAGCGGTCGACCTGTTCTTCACGGTCCTGCCGAAGGGCGCCCTCGTCCTGTCTGTGCTGACGTTCGCCGGCTACGTCATGGGCCTGGTCCGCGACCGGACCTTCGCCCACACGTACGGCGCGAGCGGCGAGCTCGACGCCTACAACGCCGCGTTCGTCCTGCCGGAGCTGCTCCTCGACGTGCTCGTGGCGGGGGCGCTCGTCGCGCCGTTCATTCCGATCTTCACCGGGCTGAAGACGCACCCGAGCGCGACCGCGACCGGCGCCCGGGCCGAGGACGAGCTCGAAACCGCGATCGCCGCGCCCGTGCCGGAGGCCGTCCCGGCCGCCGACCGCGACTTCGGCCGGACCGTCCTGACCTGGGCCGTGATCGTCATGGCCGTGACGTCAGCGATCCTGTTCGTCTTTGCGCCTCAGTCGGTCGCGCTCATCGCTCCCGGCTTCCAGGGCGACCAGCGCCAGCTCTACATCGACCTGTTCCGGGTCATGTGCGTGACCCCGATCATCTTCGCGGCCTCGATCGTGCTGGGCGAGATCCTGGTCGCCGAGCATCGGATGGTGGCCTATGGGGCGGCTCCCCTCCTCTACAACGCGGGGATCGTGATCGGCGTCCTGCTCCTGGCCGACCGGTATGGGATCTTCGCGGCGGCCATCGGGGCGGTCCTCGGCGCCCTCCTCCACCTCGCGATCCGCCTCGTCGGGCTCTGGCGGACCCCGTTCCGCCCGAAGCCACGGCTCAGCCTTCGGACGCGCGGGCTCGGCGAGTTCGGCCGGCTCATGGTGCCCAAGATGATCAGCCACCCGATCGAGCCGCTGACGTTCCTGTTCTTCACGGCCCTCGCCTCGTCGCTCGAACCGGGCAGCGTCAGCTCGGTCAGCTTCGCCCGGAACTTCGCCAGCGTCCCGGTCAGCGTCGTCGGGGCGGCGTTCGCGATCGCCGCGTTCCCCCTCCTGTCGGCATCGTTCGCCGATGGTGACCGGCGGACGTTCGGACGGACCTTCGGCCGGAACTTCGCGACGATCAGCGTCCTCACGATCCTGGCCGCGATCCTGCTCGTCGCGGTGGGTGGTCTCGCCATTCGCATCCTGCTCGGCGGCGGCGCATTCGACGAGGCCGACATCGCCCGGACCGCCGGCGTCCTTGGCGTGTTCGCCCTGGCGATCCCGCTCGAGAGCATGACCCACCTGCTCAGCCGGGCGGTCTACGCCACCCACGAGACGCTCCTCCCGTCGATCGCCTCGGTGGTCGGGTTCGTGGTGACCGTGATCGTCGCGGAGTCGCTGGTCGGCTCGATCGGGATCCTCGCGATCCCCGGCAGCTTCGCCGCCGGGATGGGGGTCAAGGTGCTCATCCTCGCCGTCGTGCTGGTCCCGCGGATGGCCCGGATCGGGCGGACGCCGAGCCGGCCGATGGCCCATCGGGCCGGGCGGTTCGGGCTGTCCGATCCTGCCCGGGCGCGGCTTCGGACGGCGGCCGGCTCGATCGTCCTCGTCGGGCTCGTCCTGCTCGCGGCCTCGATCGCGAGCGCGACCGGGACGGCGATGATCGGTGGAGTCGAGCCGGCCGTCACGCCGTGGGTTCGGGTCAACGCCCCGGCCTCCCACGGCGTCGTCCCGCCGAGCGTCGCTCCGGCGGCCTCGCTGGGCGCGATCGGCGGCTCGTCGGGCGGCTCCAGCGGCTCGTCGGGCGGCGGACCGGCGAGCTCGGCAGGCACCCCGCCGGCAACCCCGTCACCGACGCCCAGGCTCGGGCCGTTCTCGATGGACCTCTACCAGAAGGGCGACTTCGTCGGCGAGTTCACGGACATCTGGTGCCTGTCGGCGGCGATGCAGACCTCGATGAACATCATGGACGACGGGGCCGACCACACGGCCAAGACCCAGGAACGGCTGTTCGAGCTCAGCCGCTCGATCGACCCGGCGCCCGACGGCGCGGCCGAGCCCGAGGGCTGGGCGCAGGGCCTCACCCAGCTCGGCTACGGCAACTACGAGGTCGACATCCAGCCCTCGATCAAGGCGGCGATCCACGCCGCTGCCCGGCAAGTCCGGCTGACGAACCGGCCCGCCGGCCTGATGGTCTGGCGGGGTGCCCACTCCTGGGTCATGTCCGGCTTCACCGCGAGCGCCGACCCGGCCCTGACCGACGACTTCAACGTGACCGCGGTCCGGATCGAGGACGTCTGGTATCCGCGCTTCTCGACGATCTGGGGCTACTCCCGGCCGCCCGACGCGAGCGTCCCGGTCGTCAAGCTGGACGAGGACTTCCTGCCCTGGAAGCGCCCGCGCGGCGTCTACCCGAAGAAGGACGGCAACTTCGTCACCGTGATCCCGGTCGAGTGACCCAGGGCCGCGCCCGTGCCTATCCGGCCGGGGCGACGACCTCCTTCGGGGCGCTGCCGTTCCCCTCGCCCGTGGCCATCGGCACGGCCACGGCGACCTCGCGCTCGATGCCCTCGAGACGCGCCAGGCGCTCGGCGCGATCCCGGAGGCCGAGCATCTGGCGGCGCATCATCACGAAGACGCCAAAGCCGAGCATCGGCATCGTCGCCTTCGACGCCGCGTTGCCCTCGCCGAACCAGCCGCGGGTCCGCTCGATCAGCCTCGTCTGGCCGGGGCCGGCCGGCTCGAGGATCCAGGCCCACTCGATCTTGAACTCCTGCGGCGAGGCGGTCCCGAGGAACGAGCCCGACATCGCCAGGCCCGGGGTCTCCGTCGTCGAGATCGACTCGGCCGGCTTCTCCTGCCAGCCCTTGACGATCTCGCTGTCGAGGTAGACCACGAGGGCCCGGTTCGGGTCGACGAGCTTGACCTGGAATCCACCGCCGGGATGGGTCGGGAGCGTGTCACCGACCGCGATCTTCTGGAGCTCCGGGGTGATGGCGTCGGCGCTCTTGCCCTTCATGTCGAGCTGGTCGTAGCTGTACCAGCCGCCGCGCCCGAAGCCCATCTGGACGAGCCACGGCCAGACCGCCTCCGGCGGGGCGTCAATCGTGATCCCGCGGGTCAGCAGGTTCGTCCCGTCGGGGAGGAGCTCGTCGCCCGGGAGCGGCCGGGTCTGCTCGTCGGGGACGACGCCCCAGGTGGCCCACCAGCGCCGGATGCCGTAGTAGCCTGCCCAACCGGCCGCGGCGATGGACGCGCCGAACACGATCCGTCTGATCATGTGATTCACCTCCGGCCGCAACCCTACCCCGTTCCGCGAATTCTCGGGCAGTGCCGATCCGCCCGAACTCCCGCGAGCGGGCACGACCGGCGCGCTATTCGAGCTTGCCCTTGCGGAAGCGCCCGATGAGGGCGGCATAGGCGGGCAGGCCGCGTTCGTAGCCGATGGCCCAGAAGCCGGCCCCGGCGAGGCCGCGCGCGTCGGCGAGGGCCATCTTGGGGGCCAGCGTCGCCGGTGAATCGACATAGATCGCGGTCCAGTCGGTGGGGCGGGCGCTCGGGTCCAGCGTCCGCTCCGGGCCTGAGCTCGGGATCGTGTACTGCTCGACGACCTCGATGTCGTCAAGGACCGCGACGTTGGTCGGGTCGCGCAGGAAGTCGAGGTGATCGCTCGGGAACCAGTTCGCGCCCTTGCCGGTCTGGGGTGCCCCGAGCTCCGGACCGGTCACCGGCCAGGCCATCCCGTAGAGCGGGAGCCCGAGGATCGTCTTCTGGACCGGCACCCCGACCGACTCGTACAGGTCGAGCGACCAGACCAGGTCCTTCTCGCTCCCATCCCGCCTGGCCATCGGCGCCGACGCGCCGGGCGCCGAGCCGGCGTAGTGATAGTCGTAGCCCATCATGAAGATCCGGTCCGCCTCCGCGAGCGAGGCGGCGACGGCCATCGCCGCCCCGCGCACGTTGGCCGTCGTGGCGACCGACACCTGCGCCTTCGGGTGAGCCTTCCTCAGGGCCGACCGGAGCTGCCCGACGAACGTGCCGTAGGTCGGGATCAGCGCGTCGTCGATGACCTCGACATCGACGTTGATCCCGTCGACATCGAGCTCGCCGGCCAGGTCCAGCAACCCGCCGACGACCTTCGCCCGGCGGGTCTCGGCCGCCGCGCCGGCACCGAACAGGCGCTTGTTGCGGGCCGTGCCGAAGCTGGTGAAGACGAGCTCCACCCGGGTGTGGCGACCGTGGGCCTCGCGGATCAGCTGGCGGCCGATCGGGCCGCTGATCTTCTGGTAGCCGGGCTGGCCCGTGTTGATCGTGCCATTCGTCAAGTTCGTGACCGAGAACAGGGCCAGCGTCGTGAGGTCCGTGGTGGCGACATGGGCGGCGATCGTGTCGTCCATCTCCCAGTACGGGAGGAAGCCGTAGACCTCGTGACCGGGGGCCGGGACTGGCGTCGGCTCGGGTGTGATCGTCGTCAGGCCGGGGCCGCCCGACCCACCGCCCGACGCCGCGGAGGCGGGGCCGCTGGCCGCCTGCCCCGACGCGCCCGGCCGGAGCGCGCCGCCCAGCATGAGTCCCGCGACGACCATCACCGCGACGAGCCCGCCGAGGGCGGCCAAGGTCCGCTGGCGCCGGGTCATGGTGGAAGGGTGGGCGCGCCGACGGGGTCGGTCAAGCGCTCACCCTGGCGGTCGCGGCCGCTCGAGCCTGGGCGACGGGGTCAGCCCCCGAGACCGGCCAGCAGCCGGAAGACCGGGACCGCGTCGGCGAACGCGTCGGCCAGGAGGTCCGGAAGACCGGCCGAGAGCGCCTCGTCGTCGGACAGCCGGCGCCCGAACGTGACGTCCTTGAGCTTGAGCAGCGCGGCGTCCGGGTGATCGCCGGGGAAGCCGGCGGGCACTCGCTTCAGGCTGTCACCGTGGACGTCGCCGAAGGTTGCGACGAATCGTTCGTCCCCGATCGCGCCGTGGACGGCGGCCGGGTCACGGTCGACCATCGCTCGCCAGGCCGCGAGCCGGGCCGGCTCCGGGTGCCACATCCCTCCGCCGATGTACATCTCGCCGGGCTGGAAGTGGAAGTACCCGCCGGGACCGACGGTCTCCGCCTCGACCCATGGGAAGCTCGCGCTGGCGTACGGCTTGTAGGGCGACTTGTCCTTCGAGAAGCGGGTGTCCCGGTAGATCCGGAAGGGGGACTTCGCCGGGTCGCTCCGGAGCGGCAGGCCACGGGCCTCGAACCGCTCGGCCAGTGCAATGCAGAGCCCCTCGAGCGGGCGCTTGACGAGGCGCTCGTAGTCGGCCTTGCGGGGCTGGAACCAGTCGCGCTGGTTGTTGGCCGCGAGCTCGGCCAGGAAGTCGATCGCCCCGCGCGAGAAGCCGTCAAACGCCGGGAGGGTGGTCGTGATCGTCGCCGTCGCCATGGGTCCGCTCCATCGGTGATGCCGGTCGCCGATGCCCACGATACGCCGACCGGCTTACCTCGCGGTTGCGACCCGCCGGTCGGGCGGGGCAGGCGGCGGCTTCGCGGCGGCCCGGCCCGTTCGAGGTCACAAGGCCGCCCATCGGGCCTCGCGTCTGCGAGGCGGCCCGCGGCTGCTACCTCATCCGCCTGACGGTCTTCCGGGACCCCTTTCCGAGGCCTCGTTTCACCCGATGAACGAAACAGCGAGGTGGAGGCCGGATCGGAGCGCATCATGCCCGATCCGTTCCGTCGGGTGAACGAAACCGAACGCGTGGAGGCTCGCGAGACTGCTTTTGTGCACCCGGTGAACGACGCGGGTTGCTCGAGGCCCCGTGGCGAGACTTTCGTCCACCCCGTGAACGACACAGGTTGCTCCACGCCCCGTGGCGAGGCTTTCGTGCACCCGGTGAACGACACGAGGGGTCAGGGGGCCGGCCGCGACGGGCGAGTGCCTCCGGACCAACTGCCCCGGACGGCCCGGCGTGCCCGCCGACGCGGCCCCTGCCCTTTCGAGCACCAACGGTCCCGTCGGCCGGGGCCATTCGGAACCGTGCCGCCGGGGCCTCCCGGCCCTACCGGCCGGACGCCCGCGAACGCACCATTCGATCGCGGACCCGTCGTCTTTCCCTGGGGAACGATAGCCCGCAGGTCGCCCGGGACCGACACGGGCACGGAGGTCGACATGCATGCCCACCTGATCCCGCAGACCCGTCGGGTCGAGCGGCCGACCTATGTCTGGCCGGCGATCGCCCTCGAGGTGGTCACGGCCGTCCTGGCCATCCCGGTCGGCTGGGCGTTCATCCTCGATCCGAGCGGCGGCACGATGGGCGTCCCCCAGGACTGGATCGCCGGCTCGTTCGGGAGCTACCTCATCCCCGGCCTGTACCTGTTCGCGATGAACGGGATCATGATGCTCGTCCTGGCCGGGCTGAGCGCCTATCGCCACTGGGTCGCCCCGTGGTTGACCGGGGTGCTGGGGGTCGGGCTCATCGTCTGGATCTCGGTCCAGCTCCTGGTGATGCCCGAGACGATGATCCTCCAGTGGATCTTCCTGGCGGTCGGGTTCATCCTCGGCTTCGTCGCCCTGTTCTGGCTGCGCCACACGGACCAGCTCCGGCTCTGGTAGCGCCGAGCGTCGTTGGGCGGCGGCCGCGGACGGCCCCGAGCGACGCTGGGTCCATCTTGGGTACCGTGGGCGGATGCGACGCATCGACGTGCGCGAGCGGCGGACGCGCCTGACCCGACGCCACCACCTGACGGCGGGCGCCCGCGCGCCGGGGCCGGTCGAGGCGGCGACGTCCCTCGTCGGGCTCCACAGCTCCGATCCGGCCACGGTCTACCTGTCGGTCGTCGCCCGGATGGCGCCCGGCGATCCCGGCGCAGAGCCCGAGGCGATCGGCCGGGTGCTGTACGACGATCGCGCCCTCGTCCGGATCCTCGGGATGCGCCGGACGATGTTCGTCGAGCCGGCCGAGCTCGTCCCGGTCGTCCTCGCGGCGTGCGCCCGCGACAACGCCGCCCAGCAGCGACGGGCGACCGTCCAGCTGATCGCCGGCGCCGGCCTCGCGACCGATCCCGAGCGCTGGCTCGCCGAGCTCGAGGCCGAGACGCTGCGCGCCCTCGAGGTCCTGGGCGAGGCGACCGCGACCGAGCTGGCCGCCGACGTGGCTGGGCTCCGCGAGCAGATCCCGTTCGGCGAGGGCAAGCGCTGGCAGGGCACGCTCGGGATGTCCACCCGGGTGCTGTTCGGGCTCGCCACGGCCGGCCGGATCGTCCGGGCCCGTCCGCGCGGATCCTGGATCAGCAGCCAGTACCGCTGGACGCGGATGGAGACGTGGCTGCCGGGCCCGTTGGTCGACATCCCGACGGCGGCGGCCCGCGACGAGCTGGTCCGGCGCTGGCTCCGGGGCTTCGGTCCCGGCACGGTCCGCGATCTCCGCTGGTGGACAGGCTGGACGGTGGCGGAGGTCCGCCGGACCCTGGCCGAGGTCGGGGCGGTCGAGGTCGAGCTCGAGGACGGCCCGGGCTGGGTCCTCGCCGACGATGCCGAGCCCGAGGGCGGGGGTGACCCTAGGTCAGGCGACACTTCCCCGCCGTGGGTCACCCTCCTCCCGGCGCTCGATCCGACGATCATGGGCTGGGCCGATCGCGACTGGTACCTCGGTCCGCATCGTCCGACCGTGTTCGACACGAACGGGAATGCCGGACCGACGATCTGGGCGGACGGTCGGGTCGTCGGCGGCTGGGGCCAGCGGCCCGACGGGGAGATCGCGATCCGGCTGCTCGAGGACATCGGGGCGGAGGGCACGGCGGCCGTCGAGGCCGAGGCCGAACGACTCGCCCGCTGGCTCGGCCCGGTCCGGATCACCCCACGCTTCCGGACGCCGCTCGAGGTCGAGCTCGGGAGCGTCAGTGGGCCGCGAAGAACGCGACGATGACCGTCGGCGGAGCGGGAGACGGCGCGCTCAGCGGACTCGGAACGTCCGGCTGCTCGTCTTCGTCGCGAGGATGGTCGTTCCGGTCGGGGCGAGCGTCCGGACCTTGATGACGTACGTCCCGAGGCGGCGCTTCGACGAGACGAAGAATGTCGGCTTCACGGTGACCGTCGCACCTGCCTTGAACGTCCGCGCGGCGTACGTCTTGCGGAACGCGAGGTGCCCGGCCGGGTCGTAGACGTCGACGCGGACCCGGGCCCGCGTCGAGACCGAGGCCTTGACCTTCGCGGTGATCGTCACGTCGTGGCCGCGGGTCAGGCTGGTCGGGCTGGGCGACGCGCTCAGGGTCCAGCTCGCGACGGAGCCGCCACCACCACCTCCCCCGCCTCCCCCGCCGCCCGAGCCCGGATCGATCGTGAGCGCGCCCCCGGCGTAGTACGCCGCGGCTCGGTCGTGGAAGTAGCCGCCGTCGTCGTCGGCGCTGAGCGACACGTCGGTGTTGCCGTTGATCGGCGCCGGGTTCGTGACGCCGTCGCCGGTGGCGTCGCAGGCGCAGGTCGTCCCGCCGGCACCCCCGCCGTACATGAGCGCAAGGACGCCCGCGTCGCGCCAGACGGCGAGGTGACCGTCGCCCGGATCGTCGAGGAACCACTCGACCCGGTTGTCCTGGTAGTGGCCCCAGGTGTCGTCCTGGGCGCGCATCTTCGTGTTGCCGAGCGGGATCTGCCAGACGACGACCCGGGTCCCGGAACCGGCCACGAACCCGCTGATGAACCGTGCGTAACGAGCGAAGTCGGCGGCGTCCCACCAGGCAGCTCCCCCGTCGCCAGGCGGCTGGATCTTCTTGAAGTCGGCGTCGCGGTCGCCGATGTCGGTGAACGACACGTCGAACGCCGCGCCGAGCGAGTGGTAGAACGCCGCGGCCCGGGCGGCCAGCGCGTCGACCTGCGGGTCGGTGTCGTTCGAGTAGCTGATGTCCCGGTTCGTGCCCCACACCGACAGGTGGTAGGCGAGGATCACGTTCGGCGCGAGCTGGTCACGCAGCCGGACGATCGCCCGGGCGAACCCGGCCGCGGTGTTGGGCAGGTCGGCCAGGGCGGCGTCGCCGGAGCTGGCCACCGAGGCCGGCACGAGGGTCGCGTCGTCGGCCGTCCCGGTCGCCTGCTCGATGTAGCCCCACAGGTCGGGCTCGACGTGGAGGACCACCGGGTCCGGACCCGCGGCTCGGGCGAAGAACAGCCTCAGATCGTTGTAATAGGCTGCCATGGTGGTGTGGTTGGCCAGGTTCGACAGGTCCCGCGCGGATTCGCTGGCCCCGGTCGACGGGTTCGACTGCAGCAGCTGGTAGTACGGGAACACCGGGGTGACGTGGTTGGCCACCGAGTCGGCGATGTAGTACGAGACGAACTGGCCGTTCGTGTTCCAGGTGGCCCAGCCGTTGCCGGTGTTCACCCCGCCGGCGAGGTACTGGTAGCGGAAGGCGAACGGCGCGCTGGCGTGGAGGTCGGCGGCGCCGCCGGGTCCGTCGGCCAGGCCGAGCTCGAGGTGGGTCGACGGCCAGGCGGCCGGGATCGCCGGCAGCGCCGGGGCGGCCTCCGTTCCGACCCGCGGCCCGATGGGAGCGCCGGCCGGGCCACCCGACCGGCCGACCGGTGGGCCGTCGAGCGGGCGGCCCGACGGTCGCGCGGCCAGGCCCACCGGGGCGAGGGCGGAGCCAGCCACGGCGAGGACGGCAAGGGCGACGAGAAGACGGCGGAGCGACATCGTGGAGGCCTGATCGTCGCCGACCCGGTGCCGCGTGTCACTCCCGAAGTCGTCCCGCGATCGGCCGTACCTTGGGCGTTGCCAGCCGTCACCCTCGGGCGATCGCCGCTACCCTTGACGGCATGTCGACCTGGGCAGAGCTCGAGGTCACGGCCCCCGACCTGGCGGAGGCGGTCCGCGAGCGGTTCGAGGCGCACGGCCTGGGCCTGCTCGCCACGCTCCGCCGCGACGGCTCGCCGCGGATCAGCGGCGTCGAGCCCCTGTTCGCGCTCGGCGAGCTGTGGCTCGGGATGATGCCGATGTCGCGCAAGGCGCTCGACCTCCTGCGCGATTCGCGGTTCGCGCTCCACTGCGCGACGATCGACAAGGACCTCGTCGCCGGCGATGCCAAGCTGTCGGGGCGGGCGCTCCCAGTCGAGGACGACGCGACGATGGCCCAGTACCGGACCGCCTTCGAGGCGGCCACGGGCTACCCGCCCCCGCCCGGGCCGTTCCCGCTCTTCAGGGCCGACATCACCGACCTGTCGATCGTCCGGACCGAGAGCGACCACCTCGACATCCGCTGGTGGCGCGAGGGGGAGGGCGTCGGCTCGGTCCAGCGGAGCTGACCGGCCGAGGGGGCTGCTAGGCTGGGCCGATGGACCACGAGATCGAGGTCCCGGGAGGTCGGCTCTTCGCGGTCGAGGACGGCGCGGGATCGCCACTCGTGCTCATCCATGCCGGCATCGCCGACCACCGCCAATGGGCGGCGATGGTCCCGGGGCTCACCGCTGCCGGCCATCGGGTCATCCGCTACGACCTGCGCGGTTTCGGCCGATCGACGACCGAGGACGTCGTGTTCAGCCATCGGGCCGACCTCGTCGGGCTCCTGGACGCCCTCGGCATCGGCCGGGCCGTCCTGGTCGCCAACAGCCTCGGCGGGATGGTGGCCTTCGAGACCGCGGTCGTGTTCCCGGAGCGCGTCGCCGGGATCGTCGCCGTCGCCGCCGGACTGCCGGGCTTCCGGGCCGAGCCCAGCCCCGCCGAGGCGGCCCTGTTCGACGAGATGGACGCGCTTGAGGAGAGCGACCCGCCGGATCCGGACGCGATCGTCGCGATCGACCTGCGGATCTGGGTCAACGGGCCGTTCCAACCGCCCGACCGGGTGGACCCGGCGATCCAGGCGGCGGTGCGCGAGATGGACCGGCCCCAGTGGGTCGCAGGGCATGTGTCGGGGCGCCCGGACTGGCTGGACCCCCGGGTCGCGCGTCGCCTCAGCGAGCTCCGGGCCCCGATCCTCGCGGTCGCCGGCGAGCTCGACGCATCGACCGTCTCCCAGACGGCGCGTCATCTCGAGGCGAACGCGTCCGATGCACGGGCGGTGATCATCCCCGGCGTCGCTCACCTGATCGGGATGGAAGCGCCCGACCGGCTGAACGAGCTCGTCCTCGGGTTCGTGGCGAACCTCGATACGCGGACCTAGCGCCGGGAGGGAACCCTGGCGACCCGGCTGCGACGTTCCCGGCAGTGCCGCCCGGGCGGGCTTGACAATGCGTGATTATCGCGATATATCGTGATGCCACGCGATACACAGCGATCGCAACACCAAACAAGGAGTCTCAGAACCACTGATGAACGAACATCCACATCCCACCAGCCGGCTCGACCCCGCGCATCACGCGCTGCGGTTCGGGCGCCGGCATCACCGCGAGGGCGGCCGGCGACCCGGCCGGGGCGGCTTCGGGCCCGGCGCCGACTTCAGCCGCGGGTTTGCCATCCCCTTCGGGCCGGGGGCCTTCCTGGGTCGCCACGGTCGCCGGGCGGGCGTCCGGCGGGGCGACGTGCGGACGGCGATCCTCGCCCTCCTCGCCGAATCACCGATGCACGGCTACCAGGTCATGCAGCAGCTCGCCGAGCGGAGCGGCGGGATCTGGCAGCCGAGCGCCGGCTCGGTCTACCCGACCCTCCAGCAGCTCGAGGACGAGGGCCTGGTCACCGCCGCCGAGCAGGACGGCCGGCGGGTCTACAGCCTGACCGACGCCGGCCGTGAGGCCGCTGCCGCAGGCGCGAAGCGCGGTCGGGTCCCCTGGGAGCTCGAAGGGGCCGAGGAGGCGGGTCGACCTGCAGGCGGCTTTCTTCGCCTTCGCCTCGGCCTGGCGCCAGGTCGCCGGAAGTGGCTCGCCGGAGACCGTCGCCGCCGCCACGGCGATCCTCAACGACGCCCGCCGGAGCCTCTACCGGCTCCTGGCCGACGAGGACGCCGCGCCCGACCGAACCGAGGGTGGCCCGACCGCCGGCTGATCGGGCCGAGGCTAGACCGCCTCGAGCACGAAGAGCCGGGCCCAGAAGTCGCCCCAGGTGGCGGCGTCCTCGCGCCGCGCCGCGAGGAGCAACCCGGCCGCCATGAGGTCGTCCCCGCCGCGCACGATCGCGTTCGACCGCTCGATGACATCGCCGGTCGCCGGCCAGACGCCGACCCGATAGGCCACCTCCGGATCGAGGCCGCGGAGCCGGACCCGGTCGGGCCCCGGGACCGGCCGGTTGAGGATCCGGTAGAAGCCGACGATCGCGCGCCGCCGGTCGGGCGAGACGCACATCCAGGCCGTCTCGTTGCGGTCGCCCTCGAACGGGCTCCGGAGACGGAGGAAGCGCCCGAACTGGATGAGCTCGCGCTGGCTCTTGAAGAACGCAATCTGGTCGACCACGGCCCGCCGCTCGTCGGGCGTGAGCCGCGTCGGATCGAGCTCGTAGCCGAAGGCACCGAAGAAGGCGACCGCGGCGCGGGTCGCGAGGGGCGTCACCCGCCCGACCTGGTGGTTCGGGACCGCGGCGACGTGGGCGCCCATCGAGCTGACCGGGTAGGCCAGCGACGTTCCCCACTGGATCCGGAGCCGCTCGACGGCGTCGGTGTCGTCGCTCGTCCAGCCCTGCGGCGCGAACGCCAGGATCCCCGGGTCGAACCGGCCGCCGCCGCTGGCGCACGACTCGAACAGGATGTCCGGGAACGCCGCCGTCAGCCGCCGGTAGAGCTCGTACACGCCGAGGACGTAGCGGTGGAAGAACTCGCCCTGGCGATCGGGGGGCAGGCCGAGGCTGTACGGCTCGGTGATGTACCGGTTCATGTCCCACTTCACGTAGGACACCGGCCCACTGCCCAGCACGTCCGAGAGCACCGCGACGAGGTGCTCGACGACCTCCGGCCGGGAGAGGTCGAGGACGAGCTGCTGGCGGCTCTCGGTCCGCGCCCGGCCGGGGACGCCGATCGCCCAGTCGGGGTGCTCCTCGAACAGCCGGCTCTTCTCGCTGACCATCTCCGGCTCGATCCACAGCCCGAACCGGAGGCCGAGGCCCTCGATCCCGCGGGCCAGCGCGTCGATCCCGTTCGGGAGCTTGCGCCGGTCGACGAACCAGTCGCCGAGCGAGGTGGTGTCGTCGTCGCGCGCTCCGAACCAGCCGTCGTCGAGGACGAACAGCTCGACGCCGAGGTCGCGCGCTGCGGTCGCCATCTCGAGCAGCTTGGGCTCGTCGAAGTCGAAGTAGGTTCCCTCCCAGTTGTTGATGAGGACGGGCCGGGGCCGGTCGCGCCAGGGTCCCCGGGCGAGCCGCTCCCGGAACAGGCCGTGGTACGCGTCGCTCAGGCCGCCGAGCCCGTCGGCCGCGTAGGCCAGGACGGCCTCGGGCAGGGCCAGCTCGGCGCCCGGCTCGAGGCGCCAGGCGAAGCCCTCCGGGGCGATCCCGATCCGGACCCGCGTCGTCGCCAGCGGATCGACGTACGCCTCGGCGAGGAAGTTGCCCGAGTAGACCAGGCTGAAGCCATAGGCCTCGCCGGCCGCCTCGGTCGTGGCCGGCCGGCGGAGGACGATGAACGGGTTCTGCTGGGCGCTCGAAGCCCCGCGCAGGCTCCCGACCGCCTGGCTCCCGGGGACGAGGCTCCGCTCGACGACGTGCCGTTCTCGAGCCCACGTCCCGCTCAGCTGGACGAGGACCCAGTCGGCGTCCGGCAGGTCGAGGCTGGCCGACATTGCGCAGCTCACCCGGAGCGGCGCCGAGCCACGGTTGTGGAGGGTCGCGCTGCGGACGACGACCGGCCGATCGCGGTAGATCGTGTAGCGGAGCGTGACGCCGGCGCCGGTCGGCGCGTCGGCGAGGTCGATCTCGACCGTGTCGGCCTCCGCGTCCGCCTCGACGTAGGTCGAGGGCAGCCCCGGAAGCGCCGGCTTGCCTGCCGCGATCCGGTGGCCGGCGTAGCACAGGTCGAGGACGCGCGAGCCGTCGGGCCCCTCGATCGTGAGGGCCGGCACCCGGAAGTCGCCGGATTCGGGCGTCGGATACTCGAGCGCGACGGGGTCGTCGATGCGGTTCGAGAAGCCATGGAACGGCCCGAGGCCCAGGTGCTGGTACGACCGGTCGGGGGTGAGCGCCGGGCCGAAGAAGAGCCCGCCGAGCGCGCCGCTCTCGAGGACCCGGATGACGTAGCTGATCCGATCGTTGCGCAGGTGGAGCTGGCGGAGCCCGGGATCCCAGTCGATCGGCAACGCTCAGCCGGCCCCGACTGGGCTGAGCGTCCACGACCAGCGATAGGTCCCCGGCCCGACGAGGTACTCGGGCAGCGTGTCCGGCCCGCAGCTCGCGGTCCCGATCCCGCGATGGGCGGCGTCGAGATGGACGACCGTCTCGGCTCGCGGGGTGAGCTCGCCGTCATGGGTCGCGACGGTCAGGTCGGCCGCTCGGAAGTGGGTCGCCGAGACCTGGCGCGGCCGGTCGGGCCGGATCCGGACCCCGCGGCCGTCGGCGCCGGTCAGCTCGAGCCAGCGGACGTCGGCGTGACCGCCGCTCTCCTGCGGGAAGATGTACGGGACGTGCTGGTCGGTGGCGGTCGACTGCCAGCGGCCGACGAGCCCGCTCCGGCGACGATCCGGGTACGTCTCGTGGGGCCCGGTCCCGAACCACGCCACCTGCTCGAGCCCCGGGCGGAGCTCGAGGACCGTCCCGACCCGGGGCAGGTCGGACAGCTCGTCCGGCACGACGGCGACCTCATCGACCTGGATGCCGCCATCGGCCAGCGGCCGGAACGTCTGCTCGTGGGCGACGACGATCCCGCCCGGGGTGGCGTACTCGCTCCGAACGACCGTCGTAGGCCCGTCGCGCTCGATCCCGACGAGCCGGCGCTCGAGCCGGTCGAGGCCCCAGTCCAGCCACGGCCGGGAGATCCCGCCGAACCGGTCATTCTCGGTCGGCGCGCGCCACAGCGAGAGCGTCGGCGGGGCGGCCAAAGCCGGGTGGACGAGCAGCCCGTCGGCATCCACCTCGACCGGCGGGCTCCCCGCCGGGACGGCTCCCGGGCGCGCCGAAGCCGTGTCGGGCGCGCTCCCGAGGGCGAGCTGGGCGGCGGAGACCTCGAACCCGGCCGGTGCCCACGATTCGTCGGCCGCGGTCACGAAGCGGATGGTGAGCCAGGCCTCGGCGCCGGGCTCGATCGACGGGTCGATCCAGCCGACCAGGACCGCCGCTCCGCGCTCGCCGGGCCCGACGTCCTCGAGCGTCGCCTCTCCGGAGGCCGCCACCCGCCCGTCGATCGCCAGCTCCCAGTGCGCCCGGAGCCAGGCCAGGTCCCGGAACGCCTGGTGGTTGACGATCTCGAGGACCCCCGCCCGTCGGTCGTGGAGCTCGCCGATCCGGACCGGCGCGGCGATCGCCTTGTGCTCCCACATCGCCGGCTTCGGGCGACGGTCGGGCCAGACGAGACCGTCGGCGCAGAAGCTGCCGTCGTTCGGCGTGTCGCCGAAGTCACCGCCGTAGGCCCACCGCTCGGTCCCGTCGGGCAGCCGCTGGACGAGGCCGTGGTCCCAGAACTCCCAGATGAATCCGCCCTGGAGCCCCGGCGTCGACTCGATCGCATCCCAGTACTCGCCGAGCGTCCCGTTGCTGTTGCCCATCGCGTGCTGGTACTCGCACATGATGAGCGGGTGGCGCTGCCGCCCGGTCCGGGTGTGCTCGACGATCGCGGAGATCGGCGGATACATCGGGCAGGTCACGTCCGAGATGCCCTGGTCGCTCGTCCAGTCGTAGCGGATCGCCCCCTCGTAGTGGAGCGGCCGTGACGGGTCGTAGCGCCGCAGCCAGGCTGCCGCCGCCTCGTGGTTGAGGCCGTGGCCCGCCTCGTTCCCGAGCGACCAGAGGATGACCGACGGGTGGTTCTTGTCCCGGATCGCCATCCGCGACACCCGATCGACCCAGGCGCCCAGGTAGCGATGGTCGTCGCACAGCGTGCTCTGGAAGGCGTGCGACTCGATGTCCGCCTCGTCGACCACGTACAGCCCGAGCTCGTCGGTCAGCTCGAGGAGGGCCGGATCGTTGGGGTAGTGCGAGGTCCGAACGGCGTTGAACCCGAACTGCTTCATCAGCACGAGATCGGCCCGGAGCTGGTCCCGGGTCACGGTCCGTCCGGTGTGCTGGTCGAAGTCGTGGCGGTTGACCCCGCGGATGAACACCCGCGCGCCGTTGACCAGGAGGTCGAGCCCGACGATCTCGACCCGCCGGAAGCCGATCCGGAGCGTGGCCTGCTCGGCGACGCGCCCGTCGGGGCCGCGCAGCACGACCGACAGGTCGTAGAGCGTCGGCCGCTCCGCCGACCAGGGTTCGACGCCGGGCATCTCGATGCGCCAGGTGACGAGACCGTCGCGCGGCGGGGCCATCCGCCGGTGGGCGGCAACCCAACTGGCCGCCTCCGCGTCCGACAGCGGCAACCCGGCCGCGCTGCGGAACATGAGCTTCTGGTCGTCCAGCGTCCAGCCCTCGAGCGAGCGCGGGTCGATGCTCCGCGCCTCCGCCCGGAGCGACTCCGCGCGACCCTCGAGGCGCGCCTCGACCGTCCAGCCGGGCTCGAGCTCGCGGCCGGGGAAGCCGACGAGGACGGCCAGCTCGAGCGTGCCGGTCGTCGGGTCGTCGGCGAGCCCGGCGTCGGCCCGGATGTCGGCAAGGTGGACCGGGCCGGTCGCGTACAGGAACACCGATCGGGTGATCCCGCCGTGCCACCACTGGTCCTGGTCCTCGACGTACGTGGCGTCGGACCACTTGACGACCCTGAGGATCAGCGTGTTGGTGCCGGGCCGGAGCCCGGCCGACAGGTCGAACTCGGCGGCGAGGTGCGAATCCTTGCTCATCCCGACGTCGCCGCCGTTGAGCCGGACGATCAGCACGCTCTCGGCCGCCCCGACGTGGAGGACGACCCGTCGACCGGCCCACGCGGCGGGGAGCTCGAACGAGCGCTCGTAGAGACCGGTTGGATTGGCGTCCGGGACGTTCGGCGGGGTTCCCTCGAACGGCATCTGGACGTTCGTGTACTGGGGCAGGTCGCCGGTGTCCTGCATCGTCCAGGCCCCGGGGACGACGATCTCGCGCCAGGTCGGGCCGGGCTCGGCATCGGGACGCGGGAGGAGCTGGAAGCGCCACGTGCCGTCGAGTTCGAGACGGTCGGCGTGGGGGACGCTGTGGATCGGAAGCCGGCCCAACTGGACGAGCTCGGGCGCGACCCACGGCGATGGCTGCATGGCCTCAAGTCTAGCCACCGTCCGGACCGCTAGCATTCGAAGGATGCCCGACATCCCGACGGACCACGCCCCGACGGACCACGCCCTGACCGAGGATCCCCTCGCGATCGACGTCGCGCCGGCCGATCACCCCGACCCCTCGTACCGAGCCCTGCTCGAGGTCCCGACCCTCGGCCGCATCCTCCTCGCGACCGGGATCGCCCGGATCGCCCAGTCGATGGTCGGCGTCGCCCTCGTCCTGTTCACCCTCCAGGAGTACGGCTCGCCCGAGCTGGCGGGAATCGTGACGTTCGCGGCGCTCTTCCCCGGTCTCGTCGTGAGCCCCATCGCCGGGGCGCTCCTCGACCGGCACGGCCGGACCCGGCTCATCCTGCTCGACTACGCCGTCGAGACCGTCGCGATGGTGCTCATCGGGCTCCTCGCGCTGGCCGATGCGCTGCCACCGGCCCTGCTCGTGCTCATCGCGGTGGCTTCGTCGTTCACCGCGATCCTGAGCGTCACCGGTCTGCGGAGCCTGTTCCCGCTCCTCGTCCCGCGCTATCTCTGGGAACGGGTGAACGCCGTGGACTCGAACGGCTACGTGGTCGCGACGATCATCGGACCGCCGGTCGCCGCCGCGCTCGTCGCGGTCGCCGGCGGGGCGGTCGCCATGGTGGTGATCGGCCTCGCCTTCGCGCTGGCCGCGCTGCCGATGATCGGCGTGCCCGACCCGCCGGCGGAGACAGACACAAGCGGCCGACTGCTCGTGGACGCGTGGCGCGGCCTGCTCTACTTCCTCCATCACCCGACCCTGCGCGGGCTGGCCGCCTCCATCACGGTCCTCAACCTGGCCTACGGGATGAGCACGATCTTCATCCCGCTGACGGTGCTCAAGGTGCTCGGCGCAAGCGAGCTGGCGGTCGGGGTCGTGTTTGCCCTGTCCGGCCTGTCGGGGATGGCTTCGGCGTTCTTCTTCGGCCGGTTCGACAGCCGCGGGCGCGAGTGGTGGATGCTCATCGTCCCGATGATCCTGATGGCCCCGGCGTACGCCATCGTGGCCCCCGTCGCGGCCGGCCTGTTCGGCATCACCGCCGGGCTCGCGCTCATGGGCCTCTCGTCGCTCATCCTGGGGTTCCTCAACGGGCCGATGGACATCGCCCTGTTCACCGTCCGCCAGCGCCGCACCGACCCCCTCTGGCTGGGCCGCGGGTTTGCGGTGTCGATGGCGGCCAACTTCATGGGCTACCCGATCGGGGCCGCGATCGGCGGGACCTTGGCCGCGATCTCGCTCCCCGGATCCGTGGCTCTCGGGGTCGGGTTCATCCTCCTGGGCACGCTGCTCGGCGCGGTGCTGCTCCCACGGAGGGATCCGAACGAGCTTCGTGCGCCCTCGTCGGGCTGATCGCCCGCTCGCCTCGCCGGCTCGCCCCATCGTCCCGGTCGGTGCCCCGACCGATGCCGACTTGCCTCAATCGGCCGGCGCAGGCACCCTATGACCGTGCGCAGTAGGATCGTCCCCGCCGCCCTGCTCGGGCTGGCCCTCCTCGGGCTCGCACCGGCCGGGTCGCTGGCCGTCGAGCCGAACTTCCCGGCTAAGGACTCGCGCTACCACAACTACCCGGAGATGGTGGCCGAGATCATGCAGGCCGAGGCCGATTACCCCGACCTGGTCAAGGTCTCGTCGATCGGGAAGAGCTACAAGGGCCGCGACATCTGGATCGCCAAGGTCTCGGACAACGTCGCGACCGACGAGCCCGAGCCCGAGGTCCTGATCGACGCGCTCCACCACGCCCGCGAGCACCTCACAACCGAGCAGGCCCTGTACCTGCTCAAGACGCTCACCCACGACTACGCCAGCGACAGCGTCGTGAAGCGGCTCGTCGACACGCGCGAGATCTGGATCATCTTTGCCGCTCAACCCGGACGGGATGCAGTACGACCTCACGGGGAGCCCGTACCGGGCGTGGCGCAAGAACCGCCAGCCGAACACGGGCTCGACCCACATCGGGACCGACCTGAACCGCAACTACGACTATGCCTGGGGCTGCTGCGGGGGGTCGTCCGGCTCAACCGCCTCGATCACCTACCGGGGCAAGAAGCCGTTCTCGGCGCCCGAGACCCAGGCGATCCGCGACTTCGTCAAGAGCCGGGTCGTCGACGGCCGGCAGCAGATCCGGATCCATATCACGCTCCACACGAACGGCCAGCTCATCCTGTGGCCGTACGGCCACACGAAGACGAACATCCCGAGCGACATGAGCCGCGACGACCACTACGCGTTCGTCGCCCTGGGCAAGCGAATGGCCCAGCGCAACGGCTACAAGCCGGAGCAGTCGAGCGACCTGTACATCACCGACGGCGACCAGATCGACTGGATGTACGGCCGCTACCGGATCTTCTCGTTCACCTGGGAGCTCTACCCGACCGAGCACTACCGCGTCTCCGACTTCTACCCGGCCGACGAGAAGATCGCGGCGGCCGTCTCGCACAACCGGTCCGCGCTCCTGTACGCGATCGACAAGGCGGACTGCCCGTACTCGCCGATCTACAAGTCGAAGACCCTGTGCGGGCCGCTCAACGATGACTTCGAGATCAACCGTGGCTGGACCGGCAACCCGGACGGGACCGACACGGCGACCGACGGCCGGTGGGCCATCGGCGACCCGGCCGCCGTGTCGATCGACGGCCCGAAGCAGCTCGGCACGACGACCTCGGGCCGCTACGCCCTCGTGACGGGGCTGGCGGGCATGAAGGGCTCGGACAGCAACGACCTCGACGGCGGGGTCACGACGATCCGCTCGGCACCCGTCGACCTGCCCGATCCGGTCGGGAACCTGACGTTCCGCTACTACTTCGCCCACCGCTCTAACGCGACGTCTGCCGACTGGTTCCGCGTCTGGGTCGAGGCGGAGGACGGGACGCGCACCCTGGTCAAGGAGGAGCTCGGCAAGGCGACCGACGACGACGCCGCGTGGGGCTCGGCCCGGATCGACATGACCCCCTGGGCCGGCCAGACGGTCCGGATCGTGATCGGGGCGGCCGACGGCGGGTCGGACACGCGGATCGAGGCCGCGGTCGACGACCTCAGGATCGAGCGACCCTAGCGACCGACGCCACCGCGGATCATGAGAGGCGGGCCGGACGCCCGACCCTCCCGTCATGGCGTTCGAACGCCTGACCGCTACTATCTGCGCGGACTCGCTGCGGCGCGTCGCTCCGGGCCCGCTGGTCCATGCACGATTGGGGCCGACAACGGACGACGAGCACGAACCGGAAAAGGGGACGGCCGAGCCCGACCGTTCGCCGCCCGCCGACGCGGCGGAGCCGGGCGAGCCCGCCGGCGCGGCGGAGCAGGGCGAGCCCATGAGCGCGGCCGACGAGGCGCAAGCCACCGCCGGCGAACCGGCGGTCGCTTCGGCCGAGCCGACGGCCCCGACCGAGGAGCCAGCGGTCGCGTCCGTGGAACCGACGGCCCCAGCCGACGAGTCGGCAGCATCGTCGGAGGAGCCGCCGGTCGCGGCGGCCGCGAGCGGACCGACCGAGCAGCCGCCGCGCCGCATCGTCGCTCCCGCGTGGCTGTCGATCGTCGGTGGCGCGATCGTCCCGGGGCTCGGCCACCTTCTCCTCGGGCGGCGGCGGCGGGCGGCGCTCCTGTTCGCCCCGATTCTCGTCGTAACAGTCGTCGCCGCTGCGATCATCCTCGCCGTGCCCGATCGGGCCGACCTGCTCGGCGAGGCCCTGTCGCCGGACATCCTCGGCTTCCTGGTCATCGTCGTTGGGGGCCTCGGCCTGTACCGGCTCGTCGTCCTCGGGGCGACCGTCCTCCTCGCCGCCCGGGTCCGGCCGGCGCGGGGCGCGGCCCGGATCGGCCGGATCCTGCTCGCGGCGGTCCTGGCCATCGGCATCGTGGCTCCCCACGTCATCCTCGGGGCGGTCATCGTCGACACCCGCGAGACGATCGTCGACGTGTTCGACTCGCCGGGCCTGGGTGTCGGACCCGGCGACGACGCGTCCGGCACGGACCAGGAGGTCATCCCGCCCATCGAGCCGGATAGCGGCGACCTCGAGGAGTCGTCGCCGTCGCCGAGCTCGGCAGGCGCGGGGACGCCGACCGCGAGTCCGACGGCGACGCCGACACAGGCCCCGACGGCCACCCCCGGCCCGGCCTGGGCCGCCGACGGACGGCTCAACGTCCTGCTCATCGGGGCGGACGCCGGACCGGACCGCTGGAGCCTCAGGACCGACACGATGATCCTGCTCTCGGTCGACGTGGCGACCGGGCGCTCCGCCATGTTCGGGTTCCCCAGGAACATGACCGGCGCCCCGCTCCCACGGGAGAGCGCCGGGGCCGTTCCGGGCGGCCGATACCCCGGTCTGCTGAACTCGATCTACGTCTACGCCAACGCCCACCCGGGCCAGTTCCCGGGCGGCTCCGTCCGCGGCTTCCGGGCGATCGGGGGGACGATCCAGAAGCTGGCCGGAGTTCCGCTCGACGGGATCGCCGTCGTCAACCTGAACGGCTTCGTCCGGCTCGTCGACGCGGTCGGCGGCGTGACGATCGACATCCCGAGGCCCCTGTACGACGCGCGTTACCCCCTCGAGGACGGCAGCGGGGTGGTGGCGATCTCGTTCCGGGCCGGCCGCCAGCACCTCGATGGCCACCGCGCGCTGATGTACGCGCGGTCGCGCCACCAGGACTCGGACTACGGCCGGATGCGCCGCCAGCAGGCCGTGCTCGTCGCGCTCCGGAGCCGGCTCAAGCCGTGTCGCCTCATCCCGCGCGTCCCGACCCTGCTCAAGATCGCCCGCGACGACGCCTGGACGAGCTTCAAGCCCTCGGACCTGCCGAGCCTGCTCAGCCTCGCGGCCCGGACGGACGCGAAGCACGTCAAGACCCTGATGTTCGCGCCACCGACCTACCCCGAGTACATCACGGATGCCGAGATCCGCCAGATCCACAAGGTCGTGCGCGGGATCTTCCCGAGCAACGAGCCCGACCCGACCCCGACGCCGCCGCCGGTCCTCGCGCCCGACCCGATGGACCCGACCCCGACCCCAACCGACGACCCCGATCCCTGCGCCTGAGACACGACCCGACGGCGGCCCTGCGGTCCGTCAGGCCGTCCTGAGCTGCCTCGCGGCGTCGGCGAACAGCCCGTTGAAGATTCGGGCGGTCGACGGAAAGGCGTGGATCGTCTCGGCCAGGACGTCGACGGTCACCCTGGCCTTGATCGCCAGGACGCACTCGTGGATCGCGGCCGATGCGTCGGGGCAGGCCATGGCCGCCCCGATGAGCTCGCGGGTCGACCGGTCGATCACGATCGTGACGTGGCCGATGTCGGCCTCGACGGAGTACCCCTTGGCCGTCGTGGCGAACGGCGTCGTCACCTCGAACGCGTCGCGCCCGGCCGACAGGGCCTCGTCGAGGGTCAACCCGACCGAGGCGGCCTCCGGGTCGGTGTAGGTCGCCCTGGGCAGCGCCCGGTAGTCGGGCACGACCCATTCGCCGAGGGCCATCCTGACGGCCATCTCGCCCTGGTAGTGGCCCTGGTGCGTGTGGAGCTCGGGGCCGGCCGGGTCGCCGATGATCCACAGCCCCTCGGCGACGCGGAGCCGGCCATCGCGCGGGTACGAGGGGGTCCGGCCCGAGGCGTCGATCCCGTAGTGCTCGAGCCCGAGCTCGTCGAGCGGGAACGCCCGCCCGACCGCGAGCAGCACCACGTGGCCTTCGGCGGACGAGCCGTCGTCGAGGTCGATGACGTGAGCGCCGCCCGCCCCAGCCCCCGCGCGGGCGCGAATCGCCCGCACCCCGGTCCGCACGGTCACCCCGTCACGGACGAGCGCCTCCCTGACCGTCGCCGCGTTTCGTGGGTGATCGGTGGGCATGAGCCGTGGCCCGGACTGGACGATCGAGGTCGGGACGCCAAAGCGGGCGTAGACCTGGGCGAGCTCGCAGCCCGTCGGGCCGCCCCCGAGGACGAGCAGGCTCGCCGGCAGCTCGCGGGCCAGGGTCGCCTCCCGGTTCGACCAGGTGGGGAGGCGCTCGATGCCCTCGATCGGCGGGACCTTCGTCCTCGACCCGACCGCGATGACGATGTTGCCGCCGGCGAGCCCCTGGACGGATCCGCCGTGATCGACCTCCACCTGACCGCGGCCGGTGATGTGGGCCGTCCCCCGGATCGGGACCGCGCCAGCCGCTTCGAGCGCCCGGACGTGGCTCGTGTCGTCGGGCTCGGCCGCGTCCGCGGGACGGTTGACCATGTAGTCGCGCCGCGCCGATGCGCGCGGCCAGTCGTAGGTGGCGGGGTTCGCGGCATGCTGGGCCGCCGCGTTGAGGAGCGACTTGGACGGGACGCAGCCGATGAACGGGCAGCTCCCACCGAACCAGCGATCGTCGGCGATCGCGACGGTCGCGCCGAGCTCGCGGGCCTTGAACGCGGCGGCCTCGCCGGCCGGCCCCGCTCCGATGATCACGAAATCGAACGTGTCCATGGCTCACCTGTGCGCGGTCTGCTGTGCGGGCGACGGTAGACGGTTCGGGGCGTGCCCGTCGCGCCAACCGGAATCCGGACCACCACGGGAGCCGACCCACGGCGGGCCGTGGACCGCACCCACGAAGCATCTTCTCCGGCCAACCTCCGCAGCGCCTCCATACCTGGCCCACAAGTCGGACCGACGATTGCGCCATGGACAACGGCGGCCAGGGTGGCCGCCAGCGAAGGAGACCAATCGATGCGTCGCATCATCGGACCGATCCTGGGCGTGCTCGGGATCCTCGTCATCATCGGCCTTGTGGCCGGGGCGGCCTATTCGGCCGGGCTGGCCGCCGCCGGGGTCGTGACCACCCCGGGGACGACGGTCGTCGCCCCGGTCGCCGCCTACGGCTGGTACGGCATCCCGTGGTTCGGGTTCGGGATCTTCCACTTCCTGGCCTTCCTGTTCGTGGTCGTGCTGATCATCGGGCTCCTCCGCCTGGTGTTCGGTGGCGGTCGGCGCGGGCGGGGGTACGGCTGGGGCTACGGGCACGGGTACGGGCCGTCGGGTTGGGATCGAGGCCCCGAGGCGGGTGACCGCCCGTCCGGCGACCCGCGCGAGGCGTGGATCCGGGACCGGCTCGACGAGTGGCACCGGACCGCCCACGCCACGACCGGCCCGGTCACGCCCGGCCAGGCCCCCGCTCCCGCGGACACGACCGGCCAGGAGCCGCTCCACCCCGAGGGCTGATGGTCCCGGGCCGCGCGGTCATCGCGCGACCCGGACCCTGGCGCCGGGTATCCGACCGGGACCCGGCGCCTCCACGCGCCTCGACCGCCGTACGATGCGAGCGATGAGCCGATGAAGACGATCCTTCTCGTCGACGACGAGCCGAAGATCCGCGAGCTCGCCCGGGACTACCTCGAGCACGCCGGGTTCGCCGTCGACACGGCCGCCGACGGGGGCCAGGCCCTGCTCGCGGCACGGACGCGCTCACCCGACCTGATCGTCCTCGACCTCGGCCTGCCCGAGGTCGACGGCCTGGAGGTCATCCGGACGCTGCGGCGCGACTCGACGATCCCGATCGTGGTCCTGACCGCCCGCGACGACGAGATCGACAAACTCCTGGGTCTCGAGCTCGGGGCCGACGACTACGTCACCAAGCCGTTCAGCCCGCGTGAGCTCGTCGCCCGGGTGAAGGCCGTGCTGCGCCGTTCGGAGCGCGCCGACGAGCCGAGCGACGTCATCAGGGCCGGCGAGGTGACCATCGACGTGCCGCGGATGCGGGTGGACGTCGCCGGGCGGATGGTCGAGCTCACCCCGACCGAGTTCCAGCTGCTGGCGACGCTTGCCCGCCGGCCAGGCCGGATCTTCACCCGCAGCCAGCTCCTCGACGCGGTCCGCGGGGTGACGTTCGAGTCGTACGAGCGGGCGATCGACACCCATGTCAAGAACCTGCGCCGGAAGCTCGAGCCCGACCCGCGCGAGCCGCGCTACGTGCTGACCGTCTATGGGGTCGGCTACCGGTTCGCCGACGAGCGGCCCGCGTGACGGACGGCAGTCAGCGGGCGGGCGATCCGGGGGGCCCGGGCGATCGGCGATCCGACCCCCGGTCCCGGCCGTGGCCAGCGGGGCCATGGGAGCGGCGCGATTACTGGCGCCGCCAGCAGCGCGATCTCCGCCGGCGACGGCACCTGGAGCAGCGCCGCCGCTGGCAGCACGGGGCGCCCGATGGCGCCCCCGACCACGGGCCTCCATGGGGCGACGGACCGCGCCCCGGGCCGGGCTGGATCCTGCGTCGGGTCGTCCCGATCGTCATCGGGCTCGTGCTGGTGGTCGCGTTCACGACGGCCGTGTTCGCCTGGGTGGTCGCCTCGGTCTTCGGGTTCCTCGGGCCCGATCCGGTCGGTGGCGGTCCGCTCGTCGTGCTCCTGCGCATCGCGGGCGTCGGGCTCGTGGTGCTCGGCGTGGCGTCGATCGTGCGCCGGGTCCGGCGGCTGGGCGAGCCGATCGCCGAGCTGGCCGACGCCACGAGCCGGATCGAGGCCGGCGACTACTCGGTCCGGGTCGACGAGCCGGACCGCGGTGCGCCCGAGCTGCTCGAGCTGGCCCGGGGCTTCAACACGATGGCCGCCCGGCTCGAGGCCGACGAACGCCAGCGCCGCTCGCTGCTGGCCGACGTCAGCCACGAGCTCCGGACCCCGCTGGCGGTGGTCCAGGGTAACGTCGAGGCGCTCGTCGACGGCGTGCGCCCGGCCGATCCCGAGCACCTTGCGGCGATCCTCGAGGAGACCCGGGTGCTGGGCCGGCTGATCGACGACCTGCGCACGGTCGCCCTGTCCGAGGCCGGGACCCTGCCCCTCCACCGCGAGCCGACCGACCTCGGCCTGCTGATCGCCGACGTCGCGCGCTCCTTCACGCCGGTCGCCGAGGCGAGCGGCACGACGATCGCGCTCGACATCCCGAACGGCACGACAGACGAGCTGCCACTTCTGGATGTCGACCCGATCCGGGTTCGCGAGGTCCTCTCGAACCTCGTCGCGAACGCGCTCCGCTACAGCCCGCCCGGAGCGCCGGTCACGATCGCGTTGGCGGGCGAGGGATCCGGTCGCTGGGCCAGGATCGAGGTCCGCGATCGGGGCCCGGGCCTGCCGCCCGAGGTTGCCGACCGCGTCTTCGATCGATTCGCCCGATCGGCCGACTCCGGCGGCAGCGGGCTCGGACTGGCGATCGCGAAGTACCTGGTGGAGGCGCACGGCGGTGAGATCGGCGTGCTGAGCGTGCCGGGCGCCGGGATGACCGCCTGGTTCAGGTTGCCGCTGCCCCACGGCTAGCGGCCCGGCGGCCCGGCGCGTCCGGAGGACACCGGTCGACGGGCGCTTCGGCCCTGTCCCGACCGTCCCAGGGCGGCGACGATCCTGTCCGACGGCGCCTGCCGAACGACCGCGCCCGAACGTGGTGGCATGACCCACGGAACGATCTTGAGCCGCATCCCCCGCTTGAGCCCCGTCCCGGACTCGGAGGTCTCGCCCGACCTCCATGAGAACCGCGCGACGAGCGTCCTGCGCCCGGTCGTGTTCGGGGCCAACGACGGCCTCGTGAGCAACCTGGCGCTCGTCATGGGCGTCGCGGGAGCCGCCGCCGAGCCCGGCGTCATCGTCCTGGCCGGGATCGCCGGTCTCCTCGCCGGGGCGTTCAGCATGGGCGTCGGCGAGTACATCTCGGTCCAGTCCCAGCGCGAGCTGCTCGACTTCCAGGACTCATTCCAGCGCCGCCAGCTGCGCGAGGCGCCCGACCAGGAGCGGGCGATCCTCGAGGGCATCTATCGATCGCGCGGCTTCAGCTCAGGTGAGGCCGAGGCGTTTGTCGACCGGGTCTTCGCCGAGCCGGAGCATGCGGTGGCGCTCCTGCTCCACGAGGAGGTCGGCCTCGACGCCCGGTCGATCGGTTCGCCGCTCAGCGCCGCCATCGGGTCGTTCCTGGCGTTCACCCTCGGCGCCCTCGTCCCGCTCGTGCCGTACCTGCTGCTGTCGGGACAGGCGGCGTTCGTCACGAGCCTCGGCGCGAGCCTCGTGGCGCTGGCCCTGCTCGGCTACGGGATCAGCCGGCTGACCCGCCGGTCGGCGCTCTTCTCGTCGGTCCGCCAGGTCCTCCTTGGTGGCACCGCAGCAGCGGTCACGTACGCGGTCGGCCGGCTGATCGGCGTCTCGACCGGGATGTGACCGGCCGCCCGGCGACATGACCGGAGCCGGCTCGCCGGCGCGACCGAGGCGCTACGCTGGCCCCATGTTCAACCCGCGCGGCTCGATCACCGTGATCACCGGCCCGATGTTCTCGGGCAAGACCGCCGAGCTCATCCGCCAGTGCGAGCGGGCGCGGATCGCCCGGCGCAAGGTCGTCCTCATCCGACCGGCCCTCGACGACCGGACCGAGCCCGAGACCGTCCGGAGCCGGTTCGGGGTCGCCTTCCCCGCCCGCCCGGTGCCGGACTCGGCGGGGATTGAGCCGGTCGTCACCGAGACCCGGGCGGACGTGGTCGCGATCGAGGAGGGCCAGTTCTTCGACCACGGCCTGGTCGACGTCTGCGAGCGGCTCGCGGACCGCGACCGGGTGGTCATCGTCGATGGGCTGAACCGCGACTTCCTGGGCCGTCCGTTCGGACCGATGCCCGATCTGCTCGCGATCGCCGAGGACGTCGTCATGCTCTCGGCGATCTGCATGGTCTGCGGTGAGGAGGCGAGCCGGACCCAGCGCCTCGTCGACGGCCGTCCGGCATCCGCCAGCGACCCGCTCGTGGTCATCGGCGGGATCGGCGACGAGCGCTACGAGGCCCGCTGCCGGACCCACCACCAGATCGGCTGAGGCGGATCCGGACTTCCGTCCCGCAGCAAACGACCCCGGCGCCGGAGCACCGGGGTCGTTGGATTCTCGGCGGGTTGGTCAGGCGCTGCGCTTGACGACGACCGTGGCAGCGTAGTGGTCGTGGAAGCCCTGGCGCTTGGGGTCCTGGTTGGTGGTGTACAGCAGGTAGATGAGGTAGCCCAGGCTGGCCAGGCTCAGGAGGCTTCCCACGCCATAGCCGACCACGAGCTGGAGGGCCGACAGGAGCACGAACGG
Source organism: uncultured Chloroflexia bacterium (assembly GCA_963708065.1). GTDB lineage: Bacteria > Chloroflexota > Limnocylindria > Limnocylindrales > CSP1-4 > Chersky-267. The sequence goes on along the minus strand of CAVPRZ010000002.1, from coordinate 768,820 downwards.
GCCGAACAGGACGAGCCAGCGCCGGATCGCCTGCGGCTGGGTCAGGGTGACCCCGTCGGCCGCGTTGACCGTCTCGAGCCCAAGCATCTTCTGGCCCGGCGACGCGCGCAGGCTCGTCCAGCCGTAGATGAAGTAGATCGCGCTGAACGCGGCGTTGAACGCGGTCAGGAAGATGAACCCGAGCAGGAAGCTCGCGAAGCCACCGAGCGAGGCGAGCACGCCGATGATGATCCCGCCGATCACGAAGAACAGGATCCCGACGATGATCGCGTCCACGATGAAGGCGACCATCCGGATGCCGAGGTCGGCGTAGGCGACGCCCGGTGCCGGGCCGGGGTCCTTCGTCGAGCCCGGGGGTGGAGCCGTCCACGCGCTCGGGGGCGGTGGTGCCGACGCCGCGGACGGTGGTGGCGCCTCCGGCGGCGGCGTCGTTCCTGGCTCGGGACCGGACATCGCTGACCTCCCTCGTGCTCCGCTCGCCGAGCCGTCCGGCCCGGACGGCGTGCGTACCGCGGCAGGATACGCTCGCGGCGCAAGCCCGAACAGGGGGTAGGTGGTGTTCGGGTGCATCGGGACGAGGGAACCGGCGCCGGACCGACGGAGTCTCAGGGGCCAAGCCGGCCCGCCCGGGGTCGGGGAGACGAGACTCGGAGGTCGAATGATGCGACGGCGACACTCGTCGATCTCGGCGGCGATCCTGGCCGCGGTCGGCCTGCTCGCGCTGGCGGGACCGGCACTCGGCTGCGGCGGGCTCATCGGTCCGAACGGCGCGGTGAACTTGTTGCGGACCACGACGTTCGTCGGCTACCACGCCGGGATCGAGCACTACGTGACCGCGTTCGCGTTCGCCGGCGGCGGCGGCCGGTTCGGCTCGATCACCCCGCTGCCGGGAATCCCCTCGAGCGTGGAGCGCGGCGGCGACTGGACCCTCCAGCGGCTCGTCCGCGAGACCCAGCCCGTCCCCGAGGCGATCGCCCTCGACGCACGGGCCGCCTCGGCGGCCGGGGGCATCCAGGTCCTCCTCCAGACCCGGATCGATGCCCTCGACATCACCGTCCTCAAGGGCGGTGGCGACGATGTCGGCGTGTGGGCCAAGGCGCACGGGTTCCGGCTCCCGCCCGACGCCCCCGAGGTCCTCGACTTCTACGCCGAGCGGAGCCCGATCTTCCTCGCCGCCAGCTTCGATGCGGATGCCGCCGCCGCGCGTGGCCAGTCGATCGGCGACGGGACGCCGATCCACGTCACGATCCCGACCCCGAACCCGTGGGTCCCCCTCCGGATCCTCGGCCTCGGCAAGGCCGAAGCCGAGCGGGTCGAGGCCGACGTCTACCTGCTGACCGACGCCGTGCCCGCACTCCTCCCGGCGGCGACCGGGAACGGCATGACCCTCGCCCACGCCGCCTCGGCGTCGGACTCCCTCCTCGGCGACCTGCGCTCGGACAAGGGCATGGGCTGGGTCCCGCAGACTGGCTGGCTGACCCAGCTCCGGATCGACGCGGCGCCGTCCCAGCTCCGCTACGACCTGGCAGTCGATGCCAGCGGGCAGGGGACGCCGTCGCGGGTCGCGGCGGGCCTCGCCCGCCCCGCCGGTGCCGACGGGCAGGCACCGCTCGTCCCGGCCGGCCCGTTCCTCCTCCTCGTGGGCTCGTACGTCGCCGGGGTGGCTGTCCTCGTCATGCGGCTCGGTCGCGGGACCGTCGTCGGGCCGTGAGGCCATCCGGCGGCCACGTCCGCGGGGCGCTGGTCATCGCGATCCCGCTGCTGCTCGTCCCTGCCATCGCCGCCGGGGCGGCGGCTGCCGTCGGGGGCCCCTCGGCCGACGCGGTCCACGTCCGGATCGAGATCCACTACTCGCACTTCGAACCGGCCTCGTTCAGCGTCCCGGTCGGGCGCCCGGTCGTCATCGAGCTGCGCAACGACGACCCGATCGACCACGAGTGGATCGTCGGCGACGAGGCGACCCACGCCCGCCACGCGAACGGGACCGAGCCTCACCATGGCGAGCGGCCGACCGAGGTCTCGGTCGACGCGCTGTCCACGGTTACGACGACGGTCACGTTCAGTGCACCGGGGACGCTCCGCTACGTCTGCCACCTCCCCGGCCACGAGGCCTACGGGATGGTCGGCATCGTGACGGTGACCCCCTGAATCCACGGACCCCGGCGGGTGGCCGCCGGGGTCCGGGTCTCGGCATGCGCCGCGGTCAGACGCCCGGGCTCCCCGGCGGGAGCTCGGTGACCAGGATCGCGTTGACGATCGCCTTGTCGCCGACGTGGGCCCCGAAGTCGATGTTCAGCTGGCCGTCGCTCACGTCGACCTCGAACGATCGATCCAGGGCGACGTAGCGACCCGGCGCCTCGGCCGCGACGTCGAGGTACGGGATCAGCGGGACGCCCTCGATCGTAACGTTGAAGATCCGCCGGCCGGCCCGCCGCTCGACGAGCTCGGCGAACTGGAGATCGACCCGGTAGTGCCCGTCGGGCAGGTCGAACTGGTAGGACTTCATCCCGAGCCGCTGGTCGCGGTAGAGCGGGTCGTCGTCGGTCCCGGCGATCGAGTGGGAGGTCTTCTTCTTCGAGCCGGTGCCGACGTAGCCGATACGGACCGCTGCCATACGAGCGGTCGTCGGCGTAGTCGACGCCGACGACCGTCGTGTAGGCCTTGCCACCGACGTTGATCCCCTGTTGGTAGCCCGGGCACGACGAGCGTCACCGGGACCTGGGTGATCGAGTGCTCGGGGTCGTTCGTCTGGATGACGACGATCGCCCGGTAGGCGCCGGGGGCGAGCCCGGTCGTGTCGACGGCGACGTCGAGGTTGGTCGACGCGTCCGGCGCCACCGTTCCGCTCGTCGGGCTGACCGTCAGCCAGCTCGCGTCCGAGAAGTTGGGCAACCCCGACTCGATGAGGTAGGCGTTGCCGCTGTTCTGGCCGACCGTCCACAGATTGCCGGCCGCATCCATGTCGAGACCGGCTCCGCCGAAGCCTCCACCGTCCGGATGGGCGATCGAGTCGATCGTGGCGCAGGTCTGCGGGTCGATCTGGTAGATCGTGTCGGTGTCCGAGTTCGTGGCCACCCACAGCCTTCCGAACGATGGGTTCCAGGCGAGACCCGAGATGTTCGGATCGTCGGTCGCGCACTGGCCGAGGGTCTCGCCCGGGGTCGGGCTGTCGAGCCCGGCCACGTGGTAGACGATGCCCTCGTTCCAGCCGCCGACGTAGAACGTGTCGGTGGCCGCGTCGTAGGCCAGGCCGCGCTGGCTGATGTTCGACCACGGCGAGCCGGTGATCACGTTCTTGACCGAGCCGTCGGCCGGGTCGAGCCCGTAGATCCCGTTGTCGCCGTCGACGTTGACCTGCCAGAGCAGGCCGTGGTTCTTGTCCCAGGCCATGTCGCCGTTGAAGGTGGCCGCCCAGGGCGTCTCGAACGAGTTGCCCGTCGGGTTGCCCGCGACGTCGAACTCGGTGTCCGTGCACGGGCCGGTGTCACCGCAGATCGAGCCGTTGTTGATGACGTTGCTGATCCAGACGTTGCCGGTGTAGCCGACGCCCCAGGGCCCGGCCAGACCGGTCGGCCACGAGGCGAGCGGGTCGCCGGTCGCGCGAGGCGACGGAAGCCCGGATGGCTTCGTCCCACCGAGGTTGCGGGTCGTCCGGGCGCCCGTGTTGGCGCCGGCGGGCAGAACCCGGCGGGCAGCGGCCGCCGCGGCCTGTGCCTTCTGGACCGCCGATTCGGAAGCGCCGCCGAGGTCGACCTCGCCGACGGTGAACGTGAGCGGCTCCTGGCCCCCGGGGTTGCCGATGCTGATCGTGCCGTGGCCGGTCTTGCCCGGCACGAGCACGAACGTGAACGGGCCCCCGTCGATCGAGGCGTGCGGCTGGTCGATTTCGAGGGCGAAGTCGACCCCCGTCGTGGTCCCGCCCTCGACGATCGTGACATCCGGTTGGATCGGGACGTAGCCGGTGGCCGTGACGTCGGTCGGCCAGGTCCCGGCCGGGCCGACGATCCGGTAGGCGCCGCCGCCGTCGGTCGTCGCGGGAAGGTCGAGCGGAGCGCCCTGCCAGGTCGCGTGGACGACGACCGAGGCCCCGGCGATCGGGTCTCCGCTGTGAGCGTCGCTGACCGTGCCCTCGATCGCCCCGAAGGCGTCGGGCAGGTTGACGGTGAGGTTGACCTCGATCGGGACCATCTGCTGCTTCGGTGCGTTCGTGATGAACACGACCAGCCCGTGGTAGGTCCCGGGGGTCAGGTCCGGCGTGCCCAGCGCGAGGGTCACGTCGGTCGATCCGCCGGCCGGGGTCTCGCCCGCCTCGGGCGATTCGCTCAGCCAGGGCAGGTCGGTGAACGGCTGGATCGTCCCGTGGCCGACGTCGGGCACGTAGTCCATCGGCTGATTGGGGTCGCCGAGGACCAGGTCGACGTCCATGAACCCGTCGTCGCCACCGAACGCATCGAGCGGCGCCTCGAACGAGATCGTGTTGCCGTCGACCGTCGCGGGCCCGGTGCCCGTGGTCTCGAACGTCGACAGGTCGATGACGAGGACGACCGGATCGGCGTCATGGACGGTGAACAGGCTGATGAGGTACTCGGCACCGATGTCCTGGGTCGGCAGGCCGGACAGGCCGGACGGCGGGATCCCGGTCGTCGGATCCTGGTCGGTGTCGACGTAGATCTCGCCGACGGCCTGGTCCATCGGCGTGTCGGGCGTGAAGTCGATCGACATCGCCATCACGCTCGAGCCGTCGGACCCACCGCGGACGGTGGTCGCGTCGACCGACCCGGCGCTGTCGCCGGCCGGGTCGGTGATGATCGTGCTGAGCGAGCCGGGCGGCAGCACGTTCGCCGGGATCGTGGTCGCCGGGAGTCGGCCGTGGATCGTCGGCTTGTGCCAGCCGGGCCGGTAGGTGACCGAGGTGGGCTCGATCGGCGGGAGGACGGGCAGCTCGACCCCGAGGTCGCGCTCGCGGGCGCCCCAGTTGAGCACGGCTGACCCGGGGTTCGCGAGGTGGACGACGGCGCTGGTCGTCTTGCCGAAGTCGACCGACGCGTCGATCGTCGTCGGGTCGGGGGCCGCGATCGGGGCGGCGAGGCTGAAGTCGCGGACCTCGTCGCCGCCGTCGGTCACGGTCAGGTCGGCGCTGCCCTCGACGTAGTTCTCGGAGTTGGCGTACAGGGTGTAGTGGCCGGGCCGGAGACGGAGCGAGTAGCTGCCGTCCTCCGCCGTATGGGTCGTGCGATCACCGGGTGACGCCGTGACCTCCGCCCCGGCGATCGGCAGGCCGTCGTTCTTGTCGACGACCGTGCCGTGGACGAGCCCGCTCGCGACGGGTTCGATCCTGATGGCGCTGTTGGGCTCGATGACCCCGTCGAACAACGAGATCTGGAGGGCATCGGTCCCGGTGGCGTTCTCGATCCCGGTCAGGGCGTTGCGACCGTCACCGGGGTTGGGCGGGTTCGGCCCGTAGAGGAGGTCGATCCGGCCGTCCTCGTGGAGCTGGATCTCGAAGCTCACCCGGGACGTCCCGCCGGCTTTCATCCCGGCGTATTCGATCACGAATGTCCGGTCGGGGGCCGTCCCGATCGTGTCGTAGTCGATCCCAGCTGTCGTGTCGAGGACGAGGTCCTGCCAGAAGCGCGTAGATCGCCGCGTTCGGGGCGCCCTTCGACGGGATCCCGATCGGGAACGGGTTGAACTGGTCGGCGGCCAGGAAGTTGAGATAGCCGTTGTCCGAGAGGTAGACCGCCGAGTACGTCTCGCCGTAGAAGCTGAAGTCGAACGGCAGCCGGAGCCGGCCGGCGAACTCGTCGCCGAACAGCGCCGACTGGGTGCCCGCGTCGACCCAGTCGAACGGGATCTCGCGGCAGCCGTGGCCGAAGTCGTCGAGCTTGCGCGCGAGCGAGAAGTCCTGGGTCACATCCGGCCCGAGCGACTCGATGTCGATGAAGGCGGTCTCGGTGCAGCCACCGGACGACCCGCGGAGGGTGAACGTGCCGATCGGCAGCTCGAGGCTGTAGGCGCCGCTGGCGTCGGTCTTGGCGGCGGGCACGGGCGTGCCGACGGCCAGGACGAACGCCCCCTCGATCGGGCTGCCGTCCTCCGCTGCGGTCACGTGCCCGCTGACGGTGAACCTGGGCAGGGCCGCGAGCGAGAAGTCCTGGGTCGTGGTCTGGTCGGTGACGATCGTCACGAGCGGGGCGGTGTCGGCGCCGTAGCCGAACGCCGTCGCGGTCGCGACGTAGTCGCCGGCGGCCAGGAACAGCTCGTAGTGCCCATTGGAGTCGGTCGTCGTGGCGAACTCGCGGTCGCCGTTCGTGGCGCTGACCCGGGCGCCGGCGATCGGCGCCGTCGTGGCCGTGTCGGTCACGGTGCCCGCCAGGGTCCCGCCGGACTTGACCAGGTCGACCGCCGCCTTGGCGTCGATCCGCCCCTCGCCGTAGACGTAGTTGGGGTCGTTGTCGGTCGGGTCGGGCGAGCCGCACTGGTCGTCGGGCCGGTCGACGGCGGTCTTGTTGAGCGCGTCGAGGACGGCGTTGAAGTTGCCCGCGATCGCCGGCTTGGCCGACAGCATCAGGGCGATCGCCCCGGCGGTGTGGGGCGTCGCCATCGACGTCCCCGACATCGACTCGTAGCCGCCACCGGGCACGCTCGAGACGACGTCGACGCCCGGCGCCGAGACGTTCGGGCTGATCTTGTCGCTCGGCGACGGGCCGCGCGACGAGAAGTCGGCGATGAGGTCCTTGCTGTCCGTCGCGCCGACGCTGATGACCTCGGGGAACAGGCCGGGCGTCCCGGCCGTGCTGCACCCCGGGCCCGGCGTTGCCGGCCGCGAAGACCGGGATGATCCCGGCCGCGCGCCAGGCCTGGACCGTGGCGAGGTAGAACGTGTCGTTGGGGTCGTCGTTGCCCCACGAGTTGCTGACGATGTCGGGGCGCTTGCCCGGATCGGGGTTGTTCCCCTGGAGGTCGGTCGGGGCGATCACGAACTGGCCCGCCGACAGCAGCGAGCCCTCGCTGCAGTCGAAGTCCTCGCAGCCCTTGGCCGCGATCCACTCGGCGCCGGGTGCCACGCCGATGTCCGGCAGCGGGCCGCCGAGGTCGCCGCCGACGATCGTTCCCAGCGTGTGGGTCCCGTGGCCCGCGTTGTCGCAGGGCACGTCGCCGCAGATGCCGGTCGGGTCCCACCAGTTGTAGTCGTGGCTGAACGAGCCGTCGTGGTTGTTGCCGCGGTAGTGCTCGACGAGCGCGGGGTGGGTGTAGTCGACGCCGGTGTCGATCGTCGCGACGGTGACGCCCTGGCCGGTGATCCCCTCGGCCCAGACCTGGTCGGCGCCGATCTTGGCGACGCCCCACTCGGGCGTCTCGCCGACGTCGACCACGACCTTCGGATCGATCGGCTTGACCAGCGGGAAGACCTTCTCCTGGCGCACGACGCGCACGCTCGGCAGCGCGGCGAGCCTGGTCGCCAGGGCCGCGTCGCCGTGGACGAGCATGACGTTCGTCAGCCAGTAGCTCTCGGCCCGCGCGCTCGGCGTGCGGGCGACGACCGCGCGGGCGGCGACCTGCGTGGTCGTGGCCGTCTTGCGGAGCGTGTCGAAGACCGTCCGGGTCCGCTTCGTTCGGTCGACGATCCGAGCGGCCCCGGCAAGGTTGGCCTTGGCGGTGAACTCGACGATGAACCGGTCGACCGCCTTCGTCTCGAGGGCCTTGAGCAGGCCGCGCTCGATCTTGGCGTCGGGCGCCGCGGCGGCCCGCGTCCCGCCCGCGGCGGATGAACCGGCGGCCGCGATCGGGGCGGCCTGGACGAGTGCGAAGAACGCGACCAGGGCGAGCGCACCCGCACGCCTGGCCGTCCGGCCGCGATGACCCATCTCCCGAACCCTCCCTCCCGGCCGACCGCTCGCCGGGGACCTCTGGTGTCCGCCAACCGCAGGATCCGGAGCGCGCACGCCGAACGGGTGGACGATGGGTCAGGCGTGCGATCCCGGGATGTTCACTTGTACCGGCGGGTCGTCTCCGTGGCGTCGACCAGTTCCCGGACCCGGTCTGGCCCGATCGCGACGGCGCCCACCGCTGCCGCCGAGGGTACTCGTCCCGGATGCGTGCTGCGCGGCGTCCGCGCAGCCCAGATGGAGGCCCCATTCACATCGGCGATCGATCCCTCAGGTCTATCCTTGACGTCCCCGACGACCGCCGCGCACACTCGCCGCGCTAGACCGGTCCCGCGGCGCCGACCCCGGAACCGCCGCGTTCCCAGCAGGACCCGCCCGGATGGTCTTGTTCGTTCGCGAGGCTCGCCTGCACCCGACTCGCGGCCTGCCCGGGGGACCGGTCGATCTTCGCGTGGTCGACGGCAGGATCGCGTCCATCGCACCCACGGGCCGGCTGACGCCCACAGCGGACGACACCGTGCTCGAAGCCGGGGGGCGGCTCGTGTCGCCGCCGCTCGTCGACCCCCACGTCCACCTCGACGCCGTCCTGACCGTCGGCGAGCCGCGCCACAACGAATCGGGCACGCTCATCGAGGGGATCCTGACCTGGGCCGAGCGCAAACCGCTCCTCACCCACGCGGACGTCAAGGCCAGGGCGCGCCAGGCGATCCTCTGGGAGGTCGCCCAGGGGACCGGGCTCATCCGTTCGCACGTCGATGTGTGCGATCCCGGATTGGTCGCCCTTCGCGCGCTCCTCGAGCTGCGTGACGAGGTCCGCGACATCGTCGAGCTGCAGCTCATCGCGTTCCCACAGGACGGCGTGCTCAGCTTCCCGAACGGTCGCGAGCTGATGCGCGAGGCGATGGCCCTCGGCTGCGACGTGATCGGCGGAATCCCGCATTACGAGTGGACCCGCGAGGACGGCGTCGAGGAGGTCAACTTCCTGTTCGACCTCGCCCGCGAAACGGGTCGGCCGATCGACCTCCACTGCGACGAGACCGACGACGAGCAGTCGCGCTTCCTGGAGGTCGTCGCCGCGCGAACGATCCGTGACGGGATGAGCGGCCGGGTCGTGGCCGGGCATACCACGGCGATGGGGTCCTACAACGACGCCTACGCCTTCAAGCTCCTCCAGATCCTGCGCCGGGCGGGCGTGACGATCGTGGCCAACCCGCTCGACAACATCGTGCTCCAGGGTCGCTTCGACAGCTACCCGAAGCGGCGCGGGATGACCCGGGTCAAGGAGCTCGACGCCGCCGGGATCAACGTCGCCTGCGGCCACGACTCGATCATGGATCCGTGGTACCCGCTCGGGCGCGGCTCGATGCTCGACGCGCTGTCGATGCTCGTTCACGTCGCCCAGATGACCGGACGTGCGGAGCTGTTCCGAGCGTTCGAGATGGTGACCGGCAACCCGGCACGGGCCGCCGGGGTCGAATACGGGGTGGAGGAGGGACGAGTCGCGAATTTCGTCGTGTTCGATTGCGAGGACGAGACCGAGGCGATCCGGCTGCGGCCGGCCGCCCGCTGGGTCGTCCGACAGGGTCGGGTCGTGGCCGAGACGCAGCCCGCCACGAGCGTGGTCCACCACGCCGGAGCCGACCACCGGGTGACGTTCACGAAGGGAGAGGGAGCGAAGGAATGACCGCTGTCGCGCATGACCTCGGAATGCCATCGGGCGAGGGCGACCTGACCATCGAAGGCCACGGAATGGAGCCGATCCCGGAGAACCTCCGGTACGGATCGGTCAGCCGTGTCTTCACGGTCTGGTTCACGCCGAATCTGGTTCCCGCCGCGTTCTTCGTCGGGACGCTGGCGGCGGCCGACTTCATTGGCCTGGGTTGGTGGGCCGGATTGGCGGCCATCGTGGTCGGCAACGTCATCGGCGCCGCCCTCGTCGGCGTCTTGGCCGCCATGGGTCCGGTCACGGGCATGGCCCAGATCCCGGAGTCGCGCCTGCCGTTCGGCAAGTCGATTGTCGTCCCGGCCGGCATCAACTGGCTGAGCACGATCGCCTGGGACGCCATCAACGCGTTCTTCGGCGCCTACGCGATCTCGGTGGTGACCGGGGACGTGGTGCCGTTCCCGGTCGGTCTGCTCATCGTGGTGGCCTGCCAGGCTGCCCTGAGCATCGTCGGATACGAGGCCATTCACACCTTCGAGCGCTGGGCAGCCATCGGCCTTGCCATCCTGTTCGGGATCGTCACCATCGCAGTCCTGCCAAAGGCGAACTTCGGCCTAGCCAACACCGATGCGGCAACGCTCGGCACATTCATCCTGATGACGACGATCGCCGGGAGCTTCAATCTGGCCTGGGCCCTCTACGCGTCCGACTACACGCGTTATCTATCGCGCGATACCCCTCCAACCCGGATCTTCACGATGACGTTCCTGGGCCTCGGGCTGTCGGCCATCTGGATCGAGGCCCTGGGGCTCGCCGTCGCCGGGGCGCTAGGCTCGGAGAGCGACACGGTCCACCAGATCAACGGCCTCCTCGGGGGCGGGATCATCGGGATCCTGGCGATGATCGCGATCTTCTTCGGGACCGTCGCGGTCAACGCGATGAATGACTACACCGGCTCGCTGTCGCTGCTGGCGGCGGGGATCAAGGTCAGACGGCCGATCTCGGCCGCGATCGTGGCCGTCCTGAGCTTCCTCGCCACGCTGTACCTGTACTACGGCAACTTCCAGTCAACCGTCGAGAACTACCTGCTCGTCATCACGTACTGGATCGGGCCGTGGGCGGCGATCGTGCTGATCGACTGGCGTCGGCGGGGAGATCGGATCGATGGCACCAAAGCCGTCGAGTTCTCGCTCCTTCCATCGGGTCGGAACGCAATCCTTGCCCTGGTCATTGGATTCGTGGTCTCGATCCCGTTCATGAACCAGACGCTCTACGTCGGTCCCGCCGCGAACGCCCTGGGAGGTGCCGACATTGCCTATCTGGTTGGGTTCGTGGTTGCCGGCGTCATCTATGGGCTGCTCGAGCGTTCGTCGCCGACATCAGTGCCGATGAGCTGACGCCATCGCTGGCACCTGCCCGTCGCTCAGCCGGCGGGCAGGTCGGGCGGCCGCTGGACGACGGGGACCAGGTCGAGCGTCTCCACGTGGATGGCGACCTCGGCGCAAGTCGCCATCCAGAGCCCGTCGGTGGCGCGGGCGCGCTCGATCAGCCGCTCGAGCGCCGCCGCCCGTGACGCTCGCCCGCTCACGAACGGGTGGTTCGTGAGCACGAACAGCCCGTGCTCGGCGACGAGCGCGTCGAGTTCGAGCGACCAGCGCTCGAGCACCTCCGTGGGGCTGGCGATCACGCCCGATCCCGTCAACCCGGGCAGGTAGTTGTAGGCCTCCCAGTCGTCGAGCGCCCAATGGACCGGGAGCTCGACGATCGTGGCCGCGCCTGGCTCGGGGCCGACCGCCAACCGGTACGGGTGATCCGCGTCCATGAGTCCCGAGTCGTAGCGGAAGCCGTGCCGGGCGAGGATCGCCGGCAGCGCGTACGACGCCTCCCAGTTCGGGGCCCGATAGCCGATCGGGCGGACGCCGGCGACCGCATCGAGCGCCTCGAGGCCACGCAGGAGGCGGCGCTCCTCGGTCGCAGGGTCGGCGTCGCGCGAGCCCTCGTGGAGGTAGCCATGATGGGCGATCTCGTGACCGGCGTCGCTGATGCTCCGGACCGCGGATGGCCAGCGTTCGGCGGTGTAGCCGGGAATGAAGAACGTCGCCCGGAGCCCCTGCCGGTCCAGCAGCCGGAGCAGGCGCGGAACGGCGGTCCGCGGGCCATAGGCCTGGTGGGTCATCACGTCGAGCTGCCGGGCGGTCTCGGGGTGCTCGAACAGGAGCGGGCTCTCGGCGTCGAGGTCGAACGTGATGCAGGCGGCGGCGCGTACGCCGGGCGGCCAGCGGAACCCCGGCGGGACGACGTCGCGCCACGACTCGGTCATCGGGTCGGGCCGGCCGATCGGCGCTCGAGCGCGACGAGCGACAGCATCTCGTAGCCGAGGTTGGCGGCCAGGGACGCCGTCTGGCCGGCGGGGTCGTAGGCCGGGATGACCTCGACCACGTCGAACCCCACGAACCCGATCCCGGTGAGCTCACGGACGATCGCTAGCGCGTCGTGCGACGAGAGACCGCCGGGCTCGGGCGTGCCCGTGCCGGGCGCGAAGGCCGGGTCCACGACGTCGATGTCGAAGCTGATGAAGGCGATGCGGTCGGCGACGCGACGCCGGATGGCCTCTGCGGTCGCAGCGGGTCCGATCCTGAGGACGTCCTCGGTCGTGAGGTACTCGAGCCCGAGCTCGTCGCGCAGGCCGGTCCAGTCGGCGCCGCCGTAGAGCGATCCGCGCAGGCCGACCTCGATCGAGTGCGCCGGGTCGACGAGGCCCTCCTCGATCGCCCGACGCATCCACGTCCCGTGGTTGTAGCGCTCGCCGAAGTAGCTGTCCCAGGCGTCCGTGTGCGAGTCGAAGTCGATCACCGCAACCGGCCCGCGGCGACGCGTCGCGCGAAGATGGGGCAGGGTGCAACTGTGGTCGCCGCCGATGAGCAGCGGGATCACCCCGGCCGCGACGATCGGGCCGACCTCGGCCTCGATCGCGGCGTAGCTCTTCTCGATCGACCCGGGAACGATCGCGACGTCGCCGTAGTCGATACAGCTCAGGATCTCGAACGGCGCGATCGCGAGGTTCGGGTTGTAGGGCCGGAGCATCACGCTGGCGGCGCGCACCGCGTTGGGCCCGAAGCGCCCGCCGACGCGATAGGTCACGCCCGTGTCGAACGGAACCCCGACGACGGCGAGGTCGACGTCCTCGAGCGTCCGCACGAGCGGCAGGCGGGCGAACGTCGAGGGACCGGTGAACCGGGGCGACGCGAGGGAGTCCTCGGGAACGTAGCGCGGCACGCCATCCATGGTAGCCAGCCGGCGATCGGCCGGATGGACGCGAATCGATGAGCCCCGGTGCTCGGCCGGGGCTCACGCGACTCGTTCCGGGCTGGCCCGGTGCGCGTCAGACCATCCGCTGGTGGGCCTTCTGGACCGGATCGACTCCGGACCTCGGGTTGCGCGGTGGATGGAGCGGTGCCGTGATCCGGAGCGGCAGCCGGGTCGCCGGATGCACGTAATGCGGCACGTACGGGGACAGGCTCGGGCCGGCGACCCCACCCGGGAACGGGACGCCGAGGCTGAAGGTCGCGCTGCTCGGGCCGGCGAGGCCACCCGGATACGGGACACCAGGGCCAATGGGCCGGACGAACCGGCTCGGGCCGGCGAGGCCGCCCGACGGGATGCCGATCGCCCGGTCGGACAGGGTCGTCGCGCCCGCCGGCGCGGCGATCCGGGTCGCGAGGGTCAGGCCGATCACCAGCGTCCCGGCGAGGACGGCGAAGGCCAGGACCTGGACCTTCGAGCCGGAGGTGACCCGGTTCGGCGCCTGGAGTGCCTGGGTCTGTGCGGTCATGTCGTTCTTCCTCCCTGTTGTCGACGGACTTCCTGTCGACCGAGCTCACCGTAGACCGGCCCGCCGACCGGGGTCGACGAAGCCACCGACAGCGGGTCGGTCGGTCGTCGGACAACGGCGCTGACCCGGCCCTTACACTCGACCCGATGCGAGCCGCCGTCCTCCCCCGCCCCGGCGAGCCGGTCGCCATCGAGGAGCTCGAGCTCGACGAGCCCGGTCCCGGCCAGGTCCGCGTCCGGATGCTCGCCAGCGGCATCTGCCACTCGGACCTCCACGTCCGCGACGGCGAGTGGGAGCGACCGGGACCGATCGTCATGGGCCACGAGGGAGCCGGGCTGGTCGAGGCGATCGGACCGGCCGTCGATCCGCTGGCCAGCGGGCTGAGCCCCGGCCGGCTCGTGGCGCTGTCGTGGGTCGTGCCGTGCGGGACCTGCCGGTCGTGCCGGGCGGGCCGCTCGTGGGAGTGCCCCGAGTCGCCGTCGTTCGGGCACGGCCGCGACGCGACCGGGCGGACCCGCCTCCACCGCGCCGACGGGAGCGAGGTCCTGGCCTATCTCTCGATCGGGACGATGGCCGAGGCCCAGGTCGTCCCGGTCGGCGCCGCGGTACCGATGCCCGACGGGACGCCGGCGGAGGTCGCCGCGCTCATCGGCTGCTGCGTGGCGACCGGCGTCGGCTCGGTCGTCAAGACCGCGGCCGTCCCGGCCGGGGCGAGCGTCGCGGTGATCGGGCTCGGCGGGGTCGGCCTGTCGATCGTCATGGGCGCCCGGCTGGCGGCGGCAGGACCGGTCGTCGCCGTCGACCGCGTCCGGGCCAAGCTCGAGCTCGCCCTCGAGGTCGGGGCGAGCGACGTCATCCTGGCCGGCGACGACCCGTCGGCGACGGCCGACGCGATCCGCGCGGCGACCGGCGGCGGTCCCGATTTCGCGTTCGAGGCGATCGGCCGCCCGGCGACCGCCGAGCTGGCGATCGACGTCCTGCCGGCGGGCGGCACCGCCGTGCTCGTCGGCATGACCCCACAGGGCGAGCGGGCCGGGTTCGACGTCTACCGCTTCGTCGACGGTGGCCGGCGGATCCTGGGCTCAAACTACGGCTCGGCCGTGGCCGCGGTCGACTTTCCCCACTACGCCGAGCTCCACCTGGCCGGCCGCCTGCCCATCGAGCGACTCGTCGACCGGCGGATCGGTCTCGACGACATCGAGCCGGCCTTCGATCGGCTCCGCCGCGGCGAGGGGCTGCGGAGCGTCATCGCGTTCTGAGCCGGCGTCAGCCGGCCGCGCCGAGGAAGGTCACGCTGACGATGGTCGCCCCGACGAACACGGCATAGCGGACGAGCCAGGCCGGCCACGACCCCTCGGCCTCGGCGACCATCCGCGGCGAGAACACGAACGCCAGGTAGAAGAACCCGCTGAACAGGACGTCGAGGGCGAGCAGCCCGGCGAACGCCGCCGGCGTGGCGTTCGGGTCGCCGAGGAGCGCGCGGTAGTCGAACAGGCCCGCCAGGTCGGTGACCATCCCGGCGAAGACGGTCCCGGCGACGAAGATGAACGGCAGGATCATCAGCCGGCGGACCGTCCGGGGAAGGTTGGGCAGGTGGTTCCAGAGCACGTACGAGCCCATCGTCACGAGGAAGATGATCCCGACCAGGGCGCCCGTCTCGTGCCCGAGCCGCTCGAGCGCCTGGTCGCTCACGATCGCGAGCGACAGGAGGAACGGCAACGGGGCGTACGAGCGGGGCGTGGCGATGTCATCGAAGCCGAGCGCCGGGTCACCCGGGCTCCGGGTGGCGATGACGACGATCGCCAGGAACACCGCCCCAAGCAGGAGGAGCCCGCCGATCGGGTCGGAGCCCGGCAGCGCCTGGGCGCCACTCGATCCGGCACCGCTGAGCGACCGGCCGATCGGCACCCCGACGAGCAGCCAGGCGAGGAGCGCTGCGTCCTCGAGGCGGAGGAAGCCGCCGCTCAGCCCGCCGAGGCCGGCATCGGCCGCGGCGACGGCACGGCTGAGCGGCCGGCGATCGTCGGCCGCGGGCGCGGCCGCCGGGCCGCCGGGTTCGTCGGTCAAGGGCTCGGGCTCGGAAGCCCCTGGCACAGCACGGTGTCGCCGATGATGTCGGCATCGATCTGGCAGGTGTCCTCGGCGAACGTCCGGACGTCGTAGTCGATGTACGGCACGGGGGACTCCTCGGGATCGAGCACGACGGGGTGACGCGCGTTGGCGATCGCCATGTCCTCGATCGAGCACTTCTCGAACACGACGCGCTCGAGCTCGTATGGGTCGCCGGACGGCTCTTCGGCCGCGCTCGCATCGGGGTCGCTCTGGTTGTCGGCGGCAGCCGACGCCTGCCACCAGTCGACCCAGGCCGTGTACGCGGCCTCGCAGGCGGGCTTGGCCTTCGCTCCTGACGGCACCGGGGCGAGGGTCGGCGGTTCGTCGACCTGATCGCTGCCGTCGCCCTCGTCGATCGGCTCGTCGCTGGCCAGCGCGCTCTCGTCGGGCTGACCGATGCTGCCGCCGGCCGTCGGCGCGGAGGAGGACCCGCAGGCGGCCGCAAGCAGGACGAGGACGAGCCAGACCACGGCGAGGGCGATCGGACGACGATCCCGGCGGCGGCCCGCCGGGCCTGGAGCGGATGACCGACGAACGTCTGGCACCGGTCGGCTCCGTGGCCCTACTTGTCGCGCTCGGCGGCGTTGACGAGGGCCGCCTGGGCGGCCGCGAGGCGGGCGACCGGGACGCGGAACGGGGAGCACGAGACGTAGTCGAGCCCGATCCTCTCGCACTTGAAGATCGATTCCGGGTCGCCGCCGTGCTCGCCGCAGATGCCGAGCTCGAGGTCCGGCCGGGTCGCCCGGCCCTTGTCGACCGCGATCTTCATCAGCCCGGCCACCGCGTCGTCGAGGGTCTGGAACGGGTTGGCCGGGAGGATCTTCTCCTCGACGTACTTGAGCAGGAAGCCGCCCTCCGCGTCGTCGCGGCTGTAGCCGAAGGTCATCTGGGTGAGGTCGTTCGTGCCGAAGCTGAAGAAGGCCGCGTCGCGGGCGATCTCGTCGGCGGTAAGGGCCCCGCGCGGGACCTCGATCATCGTCCCGAACTTGTAGTCGACCGAGACGCCGGCCTTCGCCTCGACCGCCTGGGCCTCGGTCTCGAGGAGCGCCTTCGTCGCCGACAGCTCGTTCACGTGCCCGACGAGCGGGATCATGATCTTGGCGATCGGGTTGCCACCGGCCTTCTTGACCGCGATCTGGGCGTTGAGGATCGCCCGGGTCTGGATCTTGACGAAGTCCGGGATCATCAGCCCGAGCCGGCAGCCGCGCAGCCCGAGCATCGGGTTCTGCTCGCGCATCGACTCGACGACGGCCAGCACCTCGCGGGCGCGGGCGTAGTCCGGATCGGACGCCGGGGTGCCCTTGACCCGGTACTCGGTCACCTCGACGAGCAGCTCGTCGTGGTTGGGCAGGAACTCGTGGAGCGGCGGGTCGATCAGGCGGACGACCACCGGAAGCCCGTCCATCGCCCGGAAGATGCCCTCGAAGTCGCCCTGCTGGAGCACCTCCAGCTTGGCCATCGCGGCGTCGAAGCGGGCCACTGCGGCGGTCTCGTCCGGCCCGACCGGCTCGCCGGCAGCGGCGCGCGCCTTGGCCCGGGTCGCCACGTTCGCGACGAGGATCGCGTCGCGGACGATGTCGAGCCGCTCGCCCTCGCGGAACATGTGCTCGGTCCGGCACAGCCCGATCCCCTGCGCGCCGTAGCTCCGGGCCAGGGCCGCCTCCTCGGGCTTGTCGGCGTTCGTCCAGACGCCCATCCGGCGGACCTCGTCGGCATAGCCGAGGATCGTCTGGAGCTCGGGCTGGTCCTCGAACCGGGCGCTGACCGTCGGCAGGGCGCCGGCGTACACGTCGCCGGTCGAGCCGTCGACGCTGATCCAGTCGCCCTCGCCGAAGCTGGCCCCCGTCTCGGTGCTCCGGGCGGTCTTCGAGCCGTAATCGACGACGAGCTCGGCGCAGCCAGCGACGCACGGCTTGCCGATCTGGCGGGCGACGACCGCGGCGTGCGAGGTCGCGCCACCGCGCGCCGTGAGGATCCCCTGGGCGACCGCCATCCCGTGGAAGTCGTCGGGGCTGGTCTCGATCCGGACGAGGACGACCTTCTCGCCCCGGTCGGTCCAGGCGACCGCGTCGTCGGCCGAGAAGACCGCCCGGCCGACGGCCGCGCCGGGCGACGCGTTGAGCCCGTGGGCCAGCCGGGTTGCCGTCTTCAGCGCGACGGGATCGTACTGGTCGCGCAGGAGCTGGTCGACGTGGGCCGGCTCGATCCGGGCGAGCGCCTCCTCCTTCGTGATCAGCCCGTCGGCGACCATGTCGGTCGCGATCTTCACGGCCGCGGCGGCGGTCCGCTTGGCGCTCCGCGTCTGGAGCATGTACAGGCGGCCCCGCTCGATCGTGAACTCGAGGTCCTGGACGTCGCGGTAGTGGCGCTCGAGCCGCTCGGCGATCCGCTGGAACTCGGCGTAGGCCTCGGGCAGGTCGGCGGCGAGGTGGCTGATCTCCTGGGGCGTCCGGATCCCGGCCACGACGTCCTCGCCCTGGGCGTTCGTCAGGTACTCGCCGTAGAGGACCTTGCGGCCGGTGTTCGGGTCGCGGGTGAAGGCCACGCCGGTGCCCGAATCGTCGCCCATGTTCCCGAAGACCATGGTCACGACGTTGACCGCCGTGCCCAGGTCGTGCGGGATCTTCTGGTTGTCGCGGTAGTCGCGGGCACGCTTGCCGAACCAGGAGGCGAAGACGGCCTTGATCGCCAGGTCGAGCTGGTCGTACGGGTCGGTCGGGAAGTCGCGCCCGGTGTCCGCCTTGACGATGGCCTTGAACGCGTCGGCGACCTCGCGCAGGGCGGCGGCGTCGAGGTCGGTGTCGTGCCTGGCGCCGCGGGCCGCCTTCGCCGCGTCGAGGGCGTGGTCGAACCGCTCGCCGTCGACGCCCATCACGATCCGGCCGAACATCTGGATGAACCGGCGATAGGCGTCCCAGCCGAACCGCTCGTTCCCGGTCAGGGCGATCAGCCCGGGCAGCGTCTGCTCGTTGAGCCCGAGGTTGAGGACCGTGTCCATCATCCCGGGCATCGAGAACTTGGCCCCCGAGCGGACGCTCACCAGGAGCGGGTTCGCCGGGTCGCCGAAGCCCTTGCCGGTCTCGCGCTCGACGTCGCGCACGGCCTCGAGGACGTCGTCCCAGAGGCCGTCGGGGAGTCGCTCTCCGGCCGCGAAGTAGTCGTTGCAGGCCTCGGTCGTGATCGTGAACCCGGGCGGCACGGGCAGGCCGGCGAGGGTCATCTCGGCCAGGCCGGCGCCCTTCCCGCCGAGCAGGTCGCGCATCGTGGCGTCGCCTTCCGCGCTGCCGGCGCCCCAGGCGTAGATGTAGCGCTTCGCCGCCTTGTGGGCGCGCTCGGTCGGGCTCGCGGCCGTGTCGGTCATGTGCGGGGCTCCTGCGGGGATCGTGCGGTGGCGCCGGCGGGCGCGTGGATCATGCGGCTGACCGGCCGATTGTACAGTCGAGCGCCGCGACGATGACCGAACGGAGGGGTTTCGGTCGCGGTTCCGTGAAGTGCCGGACGGGGTTCGCCGCCGTCCAGCCACCGTCGGCGCCACCGGCTCCCCGGTAGACTTGGGGCCGTCAGAGCGCCGGAGAGAGGCACCGCCCCGGATGACCGAGCACGAGCACGACACGCGCGAGATCGATCCCGAGGCCGAGCAGTACAACGCCCGCCTCGTCCGGCGGGTCGACGAGACCGACGACCTGGCCTACTTCTGGGTCAAGTTCGACGGCCCGCCGACCCACTTCGAGCCCGGCCAGTACATGACGATCGGCGTGTTCGCCGACGGCAAGCTCGTCCAGCGGCCCTACTCGGTGGCCTCGCCGCCGGTCGAGGCGGCCGACGGCGGCTACGAGTTCTACGTCCGGCTCGTGCCGATCCTCCGGTTCACGACCCTGCTCTGGCGGCTGCCGCTCGAGCACAAGATGCGGATGATCGGGCCAAAGGGGAAGTTCCTGCTCGAGCCCGACGACCACCGGACCCACCTGTACGTGTCGACTGGGACGGGGATCGCCCCGTTCATCTCGATGATCCGCCAGACCCAGCACGATCGCGCGCCGCGGAGAACGATCGTCCTTCACGGCTGCTCGTACGTCGAGGAGCTCGGCTACCGCGAGCAGCTCGAGGCCTGGGAGCGCGACGGCGGCTATCCGCTCCACTACATCCCGACGATCTCGCGCCCGAACGACCCGCGCAACGGCGGCTGGTCCGGCCGGACCGGCCGGGTGGAGGCCGTCGTCGGCTCCGTCTGCAAGGAGCTGGGGGTGCGGCCCGATCGAACCGTCGTCTACATCTGCGGCAACCCGGACATGATCCTCAATGTCGAGGCCGACCTGATGAACCGCGGCTTCCCGGAGTTCCACGTCAAGAAGGAGCTCTACTGGCCCAAGGGCAAGGACGCCGCGCTTCTCGGGCGCTGAAGCACCCCAGGGTCCCAACCCGGGGTGACCTTCGGCACCCCGATTCATGCGCAACGGCGAATGAGTCAGGCGTGCCGCGTGCGCCACGATCAGCCTGGAACTCGTTGATAGGGTCGTGATGCACCGCGTCCTCGACAAACGCCAGCTCTCGCCGAACGTGACTCGGCTCGTAATCGAAGCGCCCCGCATCGCCGAGATTCGTCGGCCGGGCCAGTTCGTCATCGTCCGCCTCGGCGAGGGGGCCGAACGGATCCCGCTCACGATCGCCGACGCGGATCCGGTCGCGGGTACGATCACCCTGATCATCCAGGCGGTCGGCAAGAGCACCATGGACCTGGTCGACCTGGAGGTCGGCGGGGCGATCCAGGACGTGGCGGGTCCCGCTCGGCCGCCAGACGGACCTGATCGAGACCGGCCACGCGGTGTGCGTCGGAGGCGGCGTCGGGACCGCGGTCATCCTCCCGATCGCCCAGGAGCTGCATCGCCGCGGCGTGGCCGTGACCAGCGTCATCGGCGGACGATCCCGCGAGTGGGTGATCCTCGAAGAGGAGCTCCGCGCCACGGGCGAGGTCGTGACCTGCACCGACGACGGCAGCTATGGCCGGCCCGGCTTCGTGACCGAGGCGCTCAAGGACCTGTGCGAGTCCGGTGGGATCGATGCCATCTACGCGGTCGGCCCGGTCCCGATGATGCGGGCGATCGCCGCGCTCACCCAGCCGTACGGAGTCCCGACGACGGTCTCGCTCAACTCGATCATGGTCGACGGGACCGGGATGTGCGGCGGCTGCCGGGTGGTGGTCGACGGCCAGACCCGCTACGCCTGCGTCGACGGACCCGAGTTCGATGCGCAGGCGGTCGACTTCGCCCTCCTGGCCGACCGGCTGTCCACCTACCGGGAGTTCGAGCAGGAAGCGGTCGCCCGGCGACAGGCCTGCCTCATCCCGGCCCTCGCCGAGACGGCGGAGGTCGGCGGACGACCCGCGGGAGCCGCGGTCGGAGGGGCCGGGTCATGACCGATCGCGTCCCCGAGGTACGACCCCAGACCGACGGATCCGCAGCTCCAGACGATCCCACCCGGGGCGCCGCGGGCCAGGAGACTCCGTTCGCCGCCGCTCCGCTGACCCAGAAGGAGCGGATGAAGCTCGTCCGCCAGGCGATGCCCGAGCAGGACGCGATCGCCCGGTCCGCCAACTTCGGCGAGGTCAACCTGGGCCTGACCGAGCGACTGGCGATCATGGAGGCCGAGCGCTGCCTCCAGTGCCCCAAGCCGTACTGCATCGAGGGCTGCCCGGTCCGGGTCAACATCCCGCGCTTCATCAAGTTCCTGCGCGACGGCGACATGACCGGGGCGGCGGGCTCCCTCCTCGACGACAACGCCCTGCCCTGCGTCACCGGGCGGGTCTGCCCGCAGGAGACCCAGTGCGAGAAGGTCTGCCTCCGGGCCAAGACGGGCTCCTCGGTCGCGATCGGCTACCTCGAGCGCTACGTCGCCGACTGGGCCCTCCAGAACCGCGGTGGGACGCCCGCCGCGCATCCGGAGCCGAGCGGCAAGCGGGTCGCGGTCGTCGGTTCGGGGCCGGCCGGCCTGACCGCCGCGGGCGAGCTCGCCAAGCGCGGCCACGACGTCACGGTCTTCGAGGCGTTCCACGCCCCGGGCGGCGTGCTGGTCTACGGGATCCCCGAGTTCCGGCTGCCCAAGGACATCGTGGCCAAGGAGGTCGACCGCCTGGTGACGGCCGGGGTCAAGATCGAGCGGAACGCGATCATCGGCAAGACCTACACGCTGCCGGAGCTGCGCGAGCGGTTCGACGCGATCTTCATCGCCGTGGGGGCCGGGCTGCCGGTGTTCATGGAGGTGCCCGGCGAGAACCTCAAGGGGGTCTACTCGGCCAACGAGTACCTGACCCGGGTGAACCTCATGGGCGCCTACGCGCCGGGCGCGGATACGCCGATCCTGCACGGGCAGCGGGTCGTCGTGGTCGGTGGCGGGAACGTGGCGATGGACAGCGTCCGGACCGCTCGACGGCTCGGTGCGGCCGAGTCGATCATCGTCTACCGGCGCAGCCGGGACGAGCTTCCGGCCCGGAGCGAGGAGGTCCATCACGCCGAGCAGGAAGGCGTCCGGTTCGAGTTCCTGGCGGCGCCGGTCGAGGTCCTCGGCGACGAGCACGGCTGGGTCCGCGGGGTCCGCTGCGTCCGGATGGAGCTCGGTGAGCCCGACGACTCGGGCCGGCGGCGACCGGTCCCGGTCCCCGGCTCCGAGTTCGAGATCGCCTGCGACATGGTCGTCGTCGCGATCGGGACCCGGGCCAACCCGGTCCTGACCCAGTCGGCGCCCGACCTGGCCCTCAATCGGTGGGGCTACATCGTGACCGACGACAACGGGATGACCTCGATCCCGGGCATCTTCGCCGGCGGCGACATCGTCCGCGGCGCGGCCACGGTCATCCTGGCGATGGGCGACGGCAAGCGCTCGGCCATGGCGATCGACCACTACCTCCGCGGCGAGCCGTTCGAGGCGATGCCTGAACCGGCGCCGGCCCCTGCCGCGAAGCCGGCCCCTGCCGCGAAGCCGGACCCTGCTGCGAAGCCGGCGGCTGCGGGGCCCGCCGCATAGCAGCCGCCACCGCCGCCGTCCCCGCGTAGCACCCGCCACGCTCGGTGACAGCCCTGCCTGCCGCGCAGCAACCCGGACGCTGCCGATTGGGCGTGGACGGCTAGCTGCCTCCCATTCAGCAACCCACGTGGTTCGAGGCGAATCCTCGCGGGCCGAGCACGCGCCTGGTGGCGCCGATGGCCACCGGGCAGCAACCCGGGTGATGCATGACAAGGTCAGACCACCGAGTCGCCCAGCGCCCGGTGGCCGGGGCTGACAACTCGTCGTCTCGTACCACTCCGATTGGTGAGCGGGAGGAAGAGGAGGCCCGACATCGGTCCCGTCGGTCGGCCGAGCCACACCCCGACGGCGTGACCTCGAACGGGGAACGCCTGGTCGAGGACGCGGGCGTGCCGCGCGACCCGGCGCCGGGCCGTCGACCCATCGGCGATCACGAGGCATCGACCAACGACCATTGGCCGCCACCCGAGTCGCTCCGCAGCCACCCGTGGCGCAAGCCGGGTCTTCACGTCGAGTCGGCGCAAGGTCTCCTCGACGGAGACGACCTCCGTCTTCGCTTCGACCACCAGCGCCGCGCGGTGATCCGGCCGGGCGGCCACGATGTCGATGGCACCCCGCTCGCCGTACTCGGAGAAGGTCGCCTCGATCACGACCACCCAGCCAGCTCGCCGGAGTCGGTCGGCGAAGGCTCCCACGAGCTCGGCATGCCGTTCGTCGAGCAGCCGATCCAGCGCGCCGCCGCGCCACGTCACCAACCCGTCGAACCGGCCGTCGACGGTCCCGAAGACCCGCCGGACGGTCCGCACCGACAGCGTCGACCAGTGACCGCGCTCGATGAGCGAGATCGTCGACTGCGCGACACCGGCGGCGGTCGCCACGTCCGCCTGACGGAGCCCGCGGCGCAGTCGGAGCGCTCGGAGGGCTCGTCCGACGCGAACGTCGTCCATGGCAGCGCAGTCTGCGGGGATTCGCTTCACCCGCGATCACCCGCGGCGCGATGACCCCACGCCTGGCAGGGTCGAGCCCGTCGAACGGTCTCGCCGGCGGTCAGCCGAGCGGGGTGATCGTCACGCTCGATCCGTTCAGGACGACCCGTTCCGCGTGGCCGCCGACCGCCACCACCACGGTGTAGCCGTTCGCCCGGAGCTTGACCGACACGACGCGCACGGTCGTCCCGGCGTCGCGCACGGGCACGATGAGGGTCAGGAACCGGACGTTCCGGCCGGAGCGGCGGGCCTGGACCGTCGGCGCGGCGGCCTTCTGGTTGTAGCGGTAGGTGCGCCAGCCCTGGATCGGGTTGGTCCGGCCCGTGACGATCGAGATCGACGGGCGCCCGACGAGCTGGCGGATGACGACGTCGCCGCCGGCGGTGTGCGTCGCGACCGTCAGTCCGGTGACCCGCGGATGGGAGCGCGGGGCAAGGTGCCAGAGCTGGGTGTAGGTCCGCGAGACCGACGATCGGAGCCGGTCGTCGACGAGCAGGTAGCCGCCGGTCCGCGAGAAGATCACCGTCCGCGTGTCGCTCACCCCGCTGTAGCCCTGGACCTTGACGGCCACCCCGAGCGCCTGTGGCGTCTCCACCCGGAACAGGAGCGGCGTCGTGGCGGAAGCCCGATAGGGCACGCCCGCGACGGTGACGACGCTCTGGGCGGACCGGCCGATGAAGTAGCGCCGGTACGGCCCCGGGTTGTAGCTGTACGTGCCGCTCCCGACGATCAGCCGCGACCCAAGGCCGTAGACCGTCAGCGAGCCGCCGTCGGCGTGGCCGTGGTACGCCCGTCCGCGCCCGAAGCGGACCGCGAACGCCGTCTCGTCGGCGAAGGGCCGGGTCTCGCCCCAGCCCGATCGCCCGAAGGCATAGCCGGCCACGAAGGTCGCGAACGTCCCGAACGGCCGGGGTCCGGAGGTGCCGCCCGTGGCTGCGAACTCGGCGAGCGTGCCGGGGATTGACCTGGCGTGGCCGGTGTGGGTGTCGCCGATGAGCTCGTACTCGCCGTTGGGGAGCGTCGCCCAGCCGAGGAACGTCGGCATCCCGTCGACCCGGCTGAAGGCCGGCGGGACGCGCTGCCCGCAGGCCCGGAGGCGGTCCTCGGCGGCCCGATACCGCTTGTAGTCGTAGTACTCGTAGCCGATCGACTGCTCATTGGCCACGCCCTGGGTGTCGATGCTCTCGGCGACCAGCCCGTCGATCCGGTCGGCGGCCAGGCTCAGCCAGCCCGCCCGATGCAGGAAGCAGCCGATGTCGAGCAGCCCGATCGACTGGTTGAGCGCGTGGTTCCCGTGATGGACGAAGAAGTGCGGGTCGGCCAGGACGGTGCCGTGGAGGACGAGCGCGGAGTGGAGCCAGCTCGACGTGGGGACGAGCTCGGCGGTGCAGGCATAGACGATCGCCCGCCAGGCCGTCGCATGGTCGTCCCACGAGAAGCGCGAGCGGGGCGCGGCGCGCGGGTTGTCGCGGTACCAGTCGCGGAGAAGGAACAGCGCCCGATCCAGGTAGCGCCGGGCGCCGGTCTTCGCCCAGGCGGCCTCGAGCTTGAGGACGAACCGGAGCGAGTGGTAGTCGAACAGCCAGTTGTCGTCGTGGAACGGGTTCTCACGCCAGGTGGGGTTGTGGGGCAGGCGGACGGCCGGCCGTGAGCCCAGCGTGTAGCGGTCCTTCATCAGCCGGTCGGCGGCCGCGACCACGTTGCCCGACACGGCGCAGCCCGGCCGGAGCGTGTGAACCGGTGCCGCATCGGCCGTGGCCCCAGCTTCGGCCGACGAGGGGGTCGCGCCCAGGCTCGTCCCGGCGCCCAGGGTGAGCAGGCCCAGCATGGCGACGAGGGCTGCCCTGGAGAGGCCGGGGCCCGAACGCGCGATCACGCCGCCACCTCGTCGATCGGGCCCGCAACGCCGGCCCGGGGCGGCAACGTACACCATCGCCGTCAAGACACCGAGGGGCACTTCCGGCGGCCCGCCCAGCCGGTTGGGTCCCCTCCGGGGGCTGCAGCGGTCGTGCTGCCGTCGCCTACGGGCGGGCGGCCGCCAGGCGCTCCAGGACGACCGCCTTGACCCGGTCGACCGGGATCCGCTCCTGGGTCATCGAATCGCGGTCACGCAGGGTGACCGCCCCGTCCTCCAGCGACTCCACGTCGACCGTGACGCACCACGGGGTGCCGATCTCGTCCTGGCGCCGGTAGAGCTTGCCGATCGCGGCGGTGTCGTCGTAGACCGCCATGACGTCGCGCTTGAGGTCGTCCTTGATCCGGTGGCAGAGCTCGACGATCTCGGGCCGCTTCTTGAGCAGGGGCAGCACGGCGACCTTGTACGGCGCCAGCTCCGGGTGGAGCGCGAGCGACACCCGGGTCTCGCCGCGGACCTCCTCCTCGCGGTAGCTGTCGATGAGGAACGTGAACGCGGCCCGGTCCGCCCCGGCCGCCGTCTCGACGATCCACGGGATGAACCGCTCCTCGGTCGCCGGGTCGAAGTAGTCGAGGACCTCGCCGGACGCCTCGCTGTGGCGGGACAGGTCGAAGTCGCCCCGGTTGTGGACGCCCTCGAGCTCCTTCCAGCCGAACGGGAAGCGGTACTCGACGTCGATCGCCCGCTTGGCGTAGTGGGCGAGCTCGTCCGGGGCGTGCTCGCGGAGCCGGAGCCGCGCCGGGGTCACGCCGTAGGCCTCGTACCAGGCCCGCCGGCTCGGCAGCCACTCCTCGAACGCGGCCGTGGCGGCCTCACCGGGGCGGACGAAGTACTGCATCTCCATCTGCTCGAACTCGCGCATCCGGAAGACGAAGTTGCCCGGGCTGATCTCGTTGCGGAAGCTCTTGCCGATCTGGGCGATCCCGAACGGGACCTTCTTGCGGCTCGACTGCTGGACGTTCTTGAAGTTGACGTATGAGCCCTGGGCCGTCTCGGGTCGCAGGTAGACGATCGACGCCTCGTCCTGGACCGGCCCCATCCAGGTCTGGAACATCAGGTTGAACCGGCGCGGGGGCGAGAGCGGCCCGCCGTCGACCGGGCAGCGCAGCCCGAGCCGCTCGACGACCGTCTCGTCGCGCAGGTCGGTCGCCGACAGCTCCTCGGCTCCCGGCAGCTCGTCGAGCCGGAACCGGCGGTGGCACGTTGAGCACTCGACGAGCGGGTCGGAGAACGACCCGACGTGGCCCGAGGTCACCCAGACCTGCGGGTGCATCAGGATCCCGGCGTCGAGCCCGACGACGTCGTCGCGGAGCTGGACCATCGAGCGCCACCAGGCGCGCTTGACGTTGTTCTTGAGCTCGACGCCGAGCGGCCCGTAGTCCCACACGGCGTTGATCCCGCCGTAGATCTCGGACGACGGGAAGATGAACCCGCGGCGCTTGCTGAGCGACACGATCGTGTCGAGGTTGGCCACGGCAGGCGCGACCGCCTGGGGGTCGGATTCGTGGGGCTGGGTCACGGCGGGCGGCTCCGCTGGGGCGATCGGCCGTGGCAGGGACGATCGCGGGGTCGTTGGCCGGTCGATGCTAGCAGACGCCCGCCGCCGGAGGTCCGGCGGCTCAGACCGCGGGGAGCGTCGCCCGCAGGACCCGGAGGGCGTTGCCGCCCATGATGGCGCCGATCTCGCCGTCGCCGAACCCCTCGGCGATGAGCGCGTCGGTGAGCTGGACCATCCCCGTCGCGTCGAACGGCACCGGGACGGCCCCGTCGAAGTCCGACCCGAGGCCGACGTGGTCGACCCCGGCCAGGCGGACCGCCGCGACGATCGAGCCGGCGATCGCGGCCGGGTCGGCCCCGCCGCAGGCCGTCGGCCAGAAGCCGATCCCGATGACGCCGCCGCTCGCGGCAATCCCTCGGGCCTGGTCGTCGGCGAGGTTGCGGATCGAGTCGACGGCGACGCGCACCCCGGTATGCGACGCGATCACCGGACGGGTCGCGACCGACAGGACGTCGTCGATCGTCCGCTCCGAGGCATGGGCCACGTCGACGAGCAGCGAGCGACGCTCCATCCCCGCGATCAGCTCGCGGCCCGCCGCGGTCAGCCCGCCCTTGTCGATCCCGTGGGCCGATCCGCCGAAGGCGTTGTCGAAGAAGTGGGTCGGCGACATCATCCGGAACCCGGCGTCAGCCAGGCGGTCGATGTTGGCCGGGTCGCCGTCGAGCGCGTGAGCGCCCTCGATCGACAGGAGCGCCGCCGTGATCGACCGATCGGCCGCCCGCCGGAGGAGGTAGGCGTCGAGGTCGGCCACGGAGCCGATGACCGTCAACCGGCCGTCCGAGCGAGCGGCCATCTCGCGTAGCCGACCGGCCAGGTAGAGCGCCCGGGCGAGCCTGCTCCGCCAGGTGGCGGGCGGCCAGCGCTGGGCGAGGGCGAGCAGGGTCACGTCGTCCGTCCGGTCGTCGTTGCGCTCGAGATTCGCCCGGCGCGGCACGTGGGTAGAGGCCGCCATGACCTCGAGGGCGATCCCACCCTCGACGAGCCGCGGGACGTCGACGTGCCCGTGGCGGGCGCGGACCAGCAGGTCGCGACCCCAGAGCAGCGAGTCGGCGTGGAGGTCGACCACCAGGAGCTCGCGGTGCAGCTCGCGCGCCCGCTCGGACGCGTGGTACGGGGGTCGGACTGCGACCGGGTTCTTCATCATCGCGACCCGGTCCGGGACGACCCGGAACGCGATCCGGACCACCGCGGCGACGACGGCCGCGGCGGCGACCGCCACCAGGCCGGCGCGGATGCCGAGCGGGGTCCTCACGACGGCCGGCTCGAAGGATGGCCCGCGGGCAGCGACCCCCGCGAATCGAGGATCGGCCGGAGGGTCGCTCCGGCCGATCTCGTCAGGCGCGGGGTCAGCGGCGGCGTCGGCCCGCGGGCAGCTTCGGCTTGTCGAGCAGGACCAGGGCGCCGGCGATGACCAGGCCCAGGCCGAGCAGGACGACCGAGAGCGATCCCGTCGGCGGCTCGCCACCGACGCTCGTCGCGGTCGGCGGCAGGGTGACCTTGGGCTTCGAGGTGACGCCCTCGACGCTGCTCGTCGGTTGGCTGGTCGGCGTCGCCGTCGGCTCGACCTGTCCGGTCCCGGTCGGCGTCGGCGTCGGGGTCGGGGTCGGTGTCGCCTTCTCGCAAACGAGCTCGAGCGGGTCCGACCGACCGATGTTGTCGACGTTCTGGTAGGCGTCCTTGCTCTCGTCAGGCCGGAGCACGTGGGCCCGGACGGTGTGGCTGCCCGGGGCGACCTTACCCGAGGCCTCGAAGCCGTCGGTGAGCTGGCCGTCGGGGTTGACCCAGGAGAAGTCCGGCGGGGTGCCGTTGTTACCGCTCAGCCCGCTCACGAGCTTGCCCGTCCCGTCGATGCGGATGTAGGCGTTCTCGGGGCGGTCCTGCCGGAACTGGGTGCCGTCGACGCCGAGAACGAGCGCGAAGAGCGTCTCGGTGTCGCAGTCATAGCGGAGGTAGAGGTGGGCATTGACCGGCTTGGCCGGGTTGCCGGCGTCGGTCATGTCGGCGAACTTGTCTGAGCCGAGGTTCCAATCCCCGGTGTGGCCGTCGACGGTGGCCGACCCGTGCGTCGGAGTGGGCGGGCTGGCGGCGCCGACGCCCGCGGGACCGAGCACGGAGAGCGCAAGGAGTGCTGCCACGGCCGCCCAGCCGACCGGACGAATCCACCGCCCTGCGCGTCGAACCGACCGATGACGGACGGGGGTCCGCATGGTCTGATCCTCCTTGGACCGATACCGATCCGATGATGTCCCGGTGTCCGGCATGGGCCGGACCATGATCGATGATTGCGCCATCATGGCCCAATCGGCAGCGCGATGTCCAGTACGAACGTTCTAACGGCCTGTAAACCAAACCGCACCGCTCGCGCCCACACTCCATCACGAACGCCTCGTGGGCCCGGTGCGCCGGTGCACCGAACGGCGGCCGGGAAGTAGCTGCGACTCCGGGCTCAGGACTGGAGCGGCAGTGGGCGGCGGCGCTCGGGGCCGCTGGCGCGGCCGGGCTCGGGCTCGGGGAAGCCTCCGGGGACGCCGCCGGGGAGATCGGCAGCCTCGAGGTCGAGCCAAAGCGGCGGCGTCTCGGCACCGAGCCAGGCGTCGCAGGTACTCCGCACCCGGAGCCCAAGCGCCTGCGCTCCATCGAGGTGGGTCTCGGGCAGGACGACGACGAACCGGCCCGGACCCTCCTCGGCGACCCGATCACGCGAACGGGTCCGCTCCCTCAGCAGCCCTCCGATCACCGGCCCGAGCCGGGCGATCGCGGCCCCGGCCAGCTCCGGGCGCGACCCCTCCCGCCCGACCAGGGCGACGCTCAGCCGGCTCGCCGGCCGGTAGAGCGGCTGGACCGGGAGTGGCTGCGCCGGCCACGGCTGCGCCGGGATCGAAGGCTCCGGGATCGGCTCGCGCGCGGCCGGTGCCCCGCCGGCGCTGACGACGGGCGCCGCGACGGGTTCGCCCGGGGACGCGAGCCCGGCGGTCGCGGGCGGGACCGCAGCTGGCCCGACGGGTGGGCCGGACGGCACGTAGCGAGCCGGCCGGACGGGCGCCTGGCGCGCAATCGGCACGACCGGCTCGACCGGCTGGCCGATGGCCGGTCCGGCGAGCAACCCGTCCGGCGGCGGCGCCGACACAACCTCGGCCGCACCACCCGGTGGCCCCTGACCGGCCTCGCCGGCAACCCCGGTGGTGAAGATCCCCTCGCGTCGCTCGAGGAACGCCGAGATCGCACCGGCCAGGGGGTCGCCAGTCGATGCCGAGGGAGTCGAGGCTGGTTGGATCGGGTTTGAGACCGCCCGCCCGCCGAGCGCAGCTGGACCGCCGTCGGCCGGCTGGGCAACGCTCCCTCGGTCCGGGCCGGCCTCGACGTCCCGCCGCGCGCGGCGCTCGCGGATCGTCAGGACGAGGAGCGTGACCGTCGCGATCGCATTGACGGTGACGACGATGGCGAGCACGGCGAGGAGCGCAGCACCGTCCATCGGGGAGTCAACGGGCGGTCGGCGTGCGAGTCAGCCAGCGGCGCCAGCCGGAGGCCTCGGGGGCCTCGACCGGACCGCTCGCGGCCGGTCCTTCGAGGACCTCGGCCGCGACAGCCCGGAAGTCGTGGGCGACGGGGCTGTCGTGCGAGCTCAGCGTGATCGGCAGGCGCAGGGCGGCGGCCTCGGCCAGCCGGACGCTGTCGCGGATCGTCGCGTGGAGGACGAGATCGCCGTACGTCGAGCGAAGCTTTTCGAGCACCTCGCGCGAATGGACGGTCCGGTTCACCCGTCCGGCCAGGATGCGCGGCGGCCCGAGGCCCGGATTGAGGCCCAGCCGGACCTGGTCCATCTCCTTGATCAGGCTGGCGACCCCGGGCAGGGCGATCGCATGGGTCTCGACCGGGATGAGCACCTCGCGGAACGCAGTGAGCGCCGCCACGCTCAGGAAGGCGATCGACGGGGGGCAGTCGGCGATCACGATGTCCCAGTTCGCCGGCAGCCGTCCGATCGCCCGGACGAAGGCGGCGGCCAGGTCGCCCATGAGCGTCCGCTCGGCGGTGACCAGCCACGGAGACGCCGGGACGATGTCGACACCGGGCACGATCGTCCGCTGGGCCAGAGTCGCGAACTCGACCGTACCGACGAAGACATCGAACATCCCGCGGCTGTCGTCGTGGGCGCCGACCCACTCCGAGGCGGAGCCCTGTGGATCGAGGTCGATGAGGAGGACCCGGGTGCCCGTCTCACCGATCGCGGCGGCGAGGTTCACCGAGGTGGTCGTCTTGCCCGCGCCGCCCTTGTGATTGATGACCGCCAGCGTCCGCACGCCACCTCCGGATCTCGACCGTGCTCGAACGTTGGCTCGTCCCGGCTCGCCGCGGCCCATTCTAGCCGCCTCGCAGGTCGGGAGCGGTGCGTTCGGGTGCGGTCCGGTGAGGTTGTGGGGCGCGATCGGCGGACACGACCTGGCCACGCCGGCCGGGTCAGCCGAAGCGGAACCTGGTCGGCCGGATCCGGATCGCGGTCGGGTAGTCGGTGGCGTACCACTCGACCGTCCAGCCGTACTCCTCGATCAGGTGGCGGTACTTGGCGATCATCGCCGGCACGCCCGATGGGAGCGGGGCGTCGGGGTCGATCCGGGCTTCACCCTCGACGGTCACGACGTCTGCCGCGGTGGCATCGCTGTTCAGGTTGACGGCCACGCGGGGGTTCGCCCGGATGTTCCGGATCCTGGGCGTCACCGCGAGGCTGTAGACGACGAACTCGCCGTCCTCCCAGAGGAACCAGACCGGGGAGCTCTGGGGCTGGCCGGTCGGGCTGACCGTCGTCAGCCAGATGATGAGCTCGGTCTCGAGCCGATGAGCGGCCGTCCGGCCGGCCTCCGTGGTCATGTCGAGCATCGTCACCTCCGGCTCACATCGTCGCGATCCGGCGGACCTCGACAATCAGCCCCGGGCTGCGGGGCACCTCTCGAGCGTAGCGCAGCGCCTCGTCGCGATCGGCGCACTCGAGGATGTAGTAGCCGCCCAGCTGCTCCTTCGTCTCGGCGTAGGGACCGTCCGACACGATCGGCCGGTCGCCGGGCGGGAAGCGGACCGTCGCAGCCGTCGCGCTCGCCTCGAGCGGCTCGCCTGCGACGAGCGCCCCGGCGTCGGTCAGCCGGGCGGCGTAGCCGGCGTGGGCGAGCATCACCTCGCGTCGCTCGTCCGCGGTCATCGCCAGCTCGGCAGCCTCGTCGCCGTGGAGCAGGAGCAGCCAGCGCATCAGGTCACCTCCGCGGGATCGGGCGACGGCACCTCGCGCCGGGCCGGCTGCGGAATCCGGACCTCGTCGAGGAAGGCGAGCGAGCGAGCGTCGCGCTCGAGCGCGATCCGGACGAAGTCGCGCATCGCGCCCTCGACCTCGCGCTCGACGGTCGCGGGCACGCGCAGCAGCGCGAGCGCCTCGACGTCCATCCGCTGGTAGGCCTTGAGCAGCTTGAGCGCCTCGAGCGACAGCCCGGCCCGGTCGGCCGGTGGACCGGCCTCGCGCTGGCAGATGACCCCGCCGAGGGGTGGGACCCAGCGGAACGTGTCGGTCGCCTCGAGCATCCGGTCGCACTCGACGCAGCGGTCGACCTCGGGCCGGACGCCGAGCTCGTCGGTCAGGCGCATCTCGTACCAGCGGGCGACCCGCCCGGGCGCCATCCCCGCGTCGAGCAGCTCGTAGGCCCGCTTGAGGAGCAGGTAGAGCGGCTCGGCCGGGTGACGCTCCTCGAGCGAGCGGTCGGCCAGCTCGGCCAGGTACCAGGCCGTCGCCGCCGGCTCGAGCGAGTCGCGCAGCCGGAGCCAGGCGTGGCCGACGCTCACCTGGGTGACCACCTCGAACGTCCGCCCATGGGCGAGCTGGACGCGCAGCTCGGCGAACGGCTCGACGCTGCCGCCGAGCCGGCTCGTCGGCCGGCGGACGCCCTTGGCGATCGCCTTGAGCTTGCCGTCGCCCGGGCGTGATCAGGGTCAGGACCCGGTCCGCCTCGCCGAGGTCGAACCGGCTCAGGACGATGGCGTCGGTCGTGAACGTCCGTGGCCGGGGCACGGACCCACGGTAGCACCGGCCGGCCGTTGCGAACCTCGTCTCTCCGGGGCGCGGCCTCCCATCCAGCAATCCCCGTGGTCCGGTACGGGTTCCGGCGATGCCGCTGGCTGCACGTCACGCTCAGCCGAGACCCAGGCTCCTGCCAGGGATCGCGGGGGTTGCTGGCTGGGGCCGGAACGCCGTCGCGGACCACCCGGGTCTGCTCAGGCTCGGAACGCCGTCGCGGACCACCCGGTTGCTACGGCAGGGCGCCGGTCGCCGGTCCTCCAGCGCGGGCCGGAACGCCGTCGCGGACCACCCGGGTTGCTAGCTGGCAGGGCGCCGGTCGTCGGTCCTCCAGCGCGGGCCGGAACGCCGTCGCGGACCACCCGGGTTGCTCATTGCCAGGTCGGCGGAATGCACGCGCCGAACCGAACAGGCTACCTTGGACGTACACGTTGTCGGAGACGTACACTCGGGCCACGATGACCGCCACGACCCCCGGCTACGACCTGGCCGAGCTGATCGCCGCGACCGAGAACGAGATCCTCTCGCTCGTCCGCGACCGCGATCCGTCCACCCACGGCGTCTACGAGATGGTCCGCTACCACCTCGGGCTCGACGGGGTCGGCGCGCCGACCGGCAAGCGGATGCGGCCGCTCCTCGGGCTCCTCGCCTACGCCTCGATCACCGGCGAGTACGAGCCGGCCCTGCCGGGCGCCGCCGCCGTCGAGCTCGGCCACAACTTCAGCCTGGTCCACGACGACATCGAGGACGGCGACGTCGAGCGGCGCCACCGGCCGACCCTGTGGGCGAAGCACGGCATCCCCCAGGCGATCAACGCCGGCGACATGCTGTTCAGCCTGAGCCGGGTGGCGCTCCATCGCCTGACCGACGCTCGGCTTCAGCGACACGAAGGTCCTCCGGCTCATGCGCCTGTACGACACGACCTGCGTCGCGCTGTGCGAGGGCCAGTACATCGACATCTGGACCTCGGAGCACGACGACGCCGATGTCGGTCGAGCTCTACTTCGACATGATCGGGCGCAAGACGGCGGCCCTGATCAGCGCCTCGATCGAGGCCGGCGCGCTCCTCGCCACCGACGACGAGGCGGTCATCGCCCGCTACCGGGCGCTTCGGCTGGGCGCTCGGGCTCGCCTTCCAGCTCAACGACGACCTGCTCGGGATCTGGGGCCAGGAGCAGTCGACCGGCAAGGAGCCGACCGACCTCGCCCGGCACAAGAAGACGCTGCCGGTGATCTACGCGCTCGAGCACGCGACGGCGGCCGACCGCGACCGGCTCCGGGCGATCCAGGCGGCCGACGCGCCGACGACCGCCGAGCTGGCCGAGGCGATCGCGATCCTCGAGCGGAGCGGCGCCCGCGACTACACCCGCGACCAGGCCCGTCGCTACCGCGACGAGGCGCTCGCCGAGCTCGACGCGGCCGGGACCGTCGACGCCGCCGCCCGGGCCGGCCTGGAGCGGATCATCGTCTCGGTGATCAGCGCCTAGCGATCGGCCTCGTCGTCGTCGAGGTCGTCCTTCGGGGCGATGCTCGCGGATCGCCAGGACCTTGCCGACCCGCCGGCCGTCGGTCGACTCGACCGTGAGCCGCAGGCCGTCGACCTCGACCTGGTCGCCCGGGACCGGGATCCGTCCGACGCGGTGGAAGACGAGCCCGCCGACCGTGTCGTACTCGTCCTCGTCCTCCAGCTCGAAGGCCGTGTCGAACAGCTCGGCCAGCTCGTCGACCGCGACCCGGCCGTCGATCCGGATCTCGTCGTCGGACAGCCGGACGACCATCTCCTCCTCGACGTCGTACTCGTCCTGGATCTCGCCGACGATCTCCTCGAGGAGGTCCTCGATCGACACGAGCCCGGCCGTGCCGCCGTACTCGTCGAGCACGATCGCGATGTGGACCTTCTTGCGCTGGAACTCGTGGAGCAGGTCGTCGATCGACATCGACTCGGGAGCGAAGACCGGCGTGCGCAGGATCGCGCGGATCGCCGGACGGGGCTCGGCCGACGTCTTGAGGTACGGCAGGAGGTCCTTGGCGTAGAGGATGCCGACGATCTCGTCGATCGACTCCTGGTAGACCGGGACCCGGCTGTGGCCCTCCTCGACGATCGTGTCGATCGCCTCCTCGAGGGTGGCCGACGACGGGCAGGGCGACGATGTCGATCCGGGGGACCATCACCTCGTGGAGGCGACGCTCGCCGAGCTCGATGACCGCGTTGATCATCTGCTCCTCCTCGGCCTCGAGGACGCCCTGCTGGCCGCCCCGCTCGACGATGAGGCGGAGCTCCTCGGCGGTGATCTGGCTCTCCCGCGTCGACGTCCGCGCCGAACGGCCGGGTGACCGCCCGGGTGATCCCGGTGAGCAGCGCGACGAGCGGCCCGAGCAGCCGCCCGATGCACGTCGATCGGGCGCGACACGGCGAGCGCGAAGCGCTCCGGGAACGCGAGCGCCAGCGTCTTCGGGACGAGCTCGCCGAAGACGATCGTGAACATCGCCAGGAGGACGGTCACGATGACGAGGGAGATCCCGGCGGCGTACTCGCGGAGGGCGGCGACCCCCTCGAGGAGGCCGGTCAGCCGGTCGGTCAGGCTGACCGCCGCATAGGCCGAGGCGAAGAAGCCGAGGAACGTCAGGCCGATCTGGGCCACGGCCAGGAACCGGCCCGGATCGTCGAGCAGCTTGCGGACCCGGCGCGCCCCGCGGTTGCCCTCCTCGACGAGCTGCTCGACCCGGCTCCGGCGGATCGACACGAGGGCGATCTCGGACGCGACGAAGAAGCCCTCGAGGACGGTCAGGATGGCGATGAACAGCAGCTCGGATATCGGCAGGTTCATGCCTCGGATCCCGCCCCGGGCGGTCCCGGCTCACCGGGCGGCCGCGGCTCGCGGAGGCGCGCCGGGACGCCGAACGCGAGCCTGCCGGGCGGGACGTCGTGGGTCACGACGGCACCGGCCCCGGTCTTCGCGCCGGCGCCGATCTCGACCGGGGCGACGAGCATCGTGTCGACGCCGACGAAGGCGCCCTCCCCGATCGTCGTTCGGTTCTTGTGTGTGCCGTCGTAGTTGGCCGTGATCGTGCCCGCCCCGATGTTGGCCCGGGCGCCGACGTGCGCGTCGCCCAGGTAGCTCATGTGGTGCTGCTGGACGCCCGGCCTCGAGCCGGCTGTTCTTGACCTCGGCGTAGTTGCCGAGCCTGGCGCCGGTGCCGATCGACGAGCCCGGGCGGAGGTGGGCGAACGGCCCGATCGACACGTCGTCCTCGACCTCGGACGACTCGAGGACGCTGGCCCAGATCCGGCAGTCGCGGCCGACGGTCGTGTCGACGAGCTGCGAGCCGGAGCCGATCGTCGTCCCCTCCCCGATCGTCGTCCGGCCGCGCAGGATCACGTTCGGCTCGAGGGTCACGTCGGGCGCGAGGACGACGTCGGCATCGACCCAGGCCGTCGACGGGTCGAGCATCGTCACCCCGTTGAGGAGGTGTCGCTCGTTGATCCGTTCGCGCATGCGATAGGTCGCGTCGGCCAGCTGCGCCCGGTCGTTGATCCCGAGGAGCGTCCCGTCGTCCCCGACCTCGACGGTGGCCATCGGGCGTCCGTCCGCCCGGGCGAGCGCCACGAGCTCGGTCAGGTACAGCTCGCCCGTGGCCGGCGACGGGTGCAGGTCGCCGATCCGCCGGCGCAGCCAGGCCACCTCGAAGGCGTAGATCCCGGCGTTGATCTCGTCGATCTCGAGCTCGTCCTCGGACGCGTCGCGAGCCTCGACGATCCGCTCGACCTCGCCGGCCTCGTCCCGGACGAGCCGTCCCAGCAGACCGGGGTCGATCGTCGCGACGCTCACCAGCGAGAGCGCGGCTCCCGCGGCCCGGTGGGCATCGAGGAGCGCCTCGAGCAGCCCGGTCTCGAGGAGCGGCACGTCGCCGTACACGACGAGGGCCTCGGCCACGTCGGCCGGCAGCGCGGCGAGCGCCGCCACGACCGCGTCGGCGGTGCCGAGCGGCTCGGCCTGGACGGCGAAGTCGGCGACCTCGGCAAAGGCCTCCTGGACGGTCGCCGGGTCGGGTGACACGACCACGAGCGGACGGGCGTCGGTCGCGCTCCGGGCGGCCTCGATGACGTAGCCGAGCATCGGTCGGCCGCACAGGTCGTGGAGGACCTTCGGGAGACGCGACTTCATCCGCGTCCCGAGTCCCGCGGCGAGGACGATCGCGACGGTCCGTGGCGGGACTGGTTCTGGCTTCATCAGGGCCCGGGCATCGTAGGGGCGTCCCGAGCGGGGTGTCAAACGTCCCGGCGGCGGCCGGCGGGTCAGCCGAGGACCGTGCCGGGGTCGATCCGGTCGACCAGATCGCCGCGGAACGAGGCCGCCTCGAACGGAGCGAAGTAGTAGTAGCGCTGGCGCCAGACCCGTCGCTCGCGGTAGAGCTGGACGGTCAGCCCGAAGTAGCGCTCGCCCGACGGGTAGCGCAGGAGCACCTCGCCGGCCCAGATGTCGCCGCCACCGGTCACCCGGACCGGGACGTTCGCCGGGTTGACGATCCAGCGCTCGGTCGCGCCCGCCAGCCAGTTGAGCTCCATCTCGGGCAGGCCGCCAGGGTAGTGCGCGTCGACCGCCTCGAGCCCGGCGAAGTCGAACCGCTCGCCCGACTGCGGGAAGCTGCCCCGGTAGTCCGGATGGGCCACCGCCCGCACCACCTCGATGTCACCGCCGATCGCGGCCTTGACGACCCGGTCGACCTCGGCCTCCTCGACCGGCTGGCCGTCGCCGTCGCCGTCCCAGGCCGCCGCGTCGAGCGGGTCGAACCGCTCGGCCCAGGCGGCCCGCCAGGCGGGCGCCTCGAAGGGCTCGCCGAAGTAGGCGGTCGTCCGATGGAGCCGGCCGGCGTTGGTCTCGAACAGGGCGACCGTCCACCAGCGCGGCCCGCCGTAGTCGAACAGGGCTTCGACGAGGACCCGGTCCTCGCCCAGCGAGGTCAGGTGCGGGGCGCCGGCGATGGTGACGTCGGCGGGCTGGCGATGGATCGCCTCGATCGCCCTGGACGGCCCGGCGACCTGCTCGCCGGATTGCGGATAGACCTCGACGTAGTCGTCGTCATAGGAGGCCCGCGCCGAGGGTCCGCCCGCGAACTGGGCGAGGTAGCGCTCCATGAGCGCGGCGTGGTCGGCTCGGAGGCCCATCCCGGTATCCTGCGCCGGGCGTCAAATGACGGCGGGTGCGCCTGACGGCAGGCGTGATCAGCGGCGGCGGGCGATCGCCTCGATCTCGATGAGCGCGCCGCGGGGCAACGCGCCGACGGCGAACGTCGAGCGGGCCGGGGGCGGGTCCGCCTGGTGGGCCGCGTAGATCGCGTTCACCGTGGCGAAGTCGCCGACCTCGGCCAGGAAGATCGTGGTCTTCACCACGTCGCCCCAGCCGAGCCCGTCGGCGGCGAGGACCGCCTCGAGGTTGGCGAGGACGCGCTCGGCCTGGGCCTCGATCCCGTCGGGCAGCTCGCCGGTCGCCGGGTCGAGGCCGATCTGGCCACTGCAGAACAGGAGGCCCTCGGTCGCGATCGCCTGGCTGTACGGGCCGAGCGCGGCCGGGGCTCCGGTTGTCGAGATCGCCTGGCGGGTCATCGTTCGCTCCTGTCTGGGTCGGTCGTCAGTCCAAGCGTGGTCGCGGCCACGAACGGCTCGTCCGTGCCGGGGACCGGGACCTCCCCCGTCCCGACCGCCGCGCGGACCTCGTCGGCCGCCTCGGCTGCCGTCGCCAGCGAAGGATAGAGGACCCACATCGTCGGTCCGGACCCGGACTGGCCGACCGGCCGTCCCAGGCGGCGCGACAGGGCCCGGCGCAGCGTGACGAGGCCCGGCTCGATCGCGGCCGCGGCGGCGACCAGGTCGTTGGCGACGGCGAGGATGCCCGCCCGATCCAGCAGCGCCCCTCCGGACAGCCCGGCACGGAGCTCGTCGGCGAGATGGATCGAGCTCGTCCGGGTCGCTCCGCCGGTCCCCGGCCCCCGGTCGTGGACGGCGAAGACCTCGGCCGTCGCGAGCGAGACGCGCGGGGTCACGAGCAGGACGCCCGGTGGTTCGCCGACGATCCCGCGGAGCGGCGTCACGGTCTCGCCGCGTCCCTCGACGAGCGCGGCGCCGCCGGCCAGGAAGAACGGGACGTCCGAGCCGAGTCGGACGGCCACCCGGAGCCGCTCGTGGATCGTCAGCGTCGCTCCCCAGGCCTCGAGGGCCCCGTCGAGGGTCGCCGCGGCGTCGCTCGACCCGCCCGCCAGCCCGGCGGCCACGGGGATCCGCTTGTCGAGCCGGGCCGCGAGCGCCGATGGCGGTCCGCCGCTCCCGGCCCAGCCGGCCCCGACCGCCTCGCGGGTCGCGACCAGCGCCTTCAGGACGAGGTTGCCCGATTCCGGGCCCGGGTCGAATCCGCCGACGTGAAGCGTGTCGTGCGACCCGGCCGCCGGAGCGAGGCTGAGGCGGTCGGCGAGCCCGAGCGGGACCATCACCGAGTGGAGCTCGTGGAAGCCGTCCGCACGCCGAGCGACGACGGCCAGGCTCAGGTTGAGCTTGGCCGGGGCGACCCGGACGACCGGGCTGAGGCGCCGGGTCGGATCGGGCGTCGGGTCGTTCATGGCTCCGGGGCCCGGCCGCGACGGTCCGGCTCCAGTGGACCGAGCGTCTCGAGCAGGCGCAGCCACTCGCCGACTGCCAGCGTCTGCGGACGCCGGTCGGGGGCGATCCCGGCGGCGGCGAGCCCCGCGGCGACCCGTTCGGGCGGCAGGCCGAGCTGACGGGTCAGCACGTTGTGGAGCATCTTGCGCCGCTCGCGGAAGGCGGCCTGGACGAGTCGCCAGAGCTCGTCCTCGGCGGCGCGGTCGAGGCGGTCGTCGGGCGGGAACGGGCTGACCACGATGACCGCGGAGTCCACCTCGGGGGCCGGCTCGAAGGCCGACGGGGCGACCCGCAGCGCGAGCCGGACGGCGGCGTGGTACTGGACGAAGACCGACAGGTAGCTCATCTTGCCCGGCGGGGCCGCGATCCGCTCGGCGACCTCGCGCTGGACCATGAGCACGAGCCGCTCGGGCCGCGGCGGCTCGCCGAGGAGCCGGTGCAGGATCGGGCTGGTGATGTGGTAGGGCAGGTTCGCGACCACGTCGTAGGGTGCGGGACAGAGCCGGGTGAGCGGCTCATCGAGCGCGTCGCCCTCGATGAGCGTCAGGGCGCCGGGCGCGGCGCGATCGTCCGCGGTCCCGGCGATCGCCCCGGCGAACCGGTCACGGAGGCGGGCCGCCAGCCCGGCGTCGAGCTCGATCGCGGTGACGGCGGCGCCGGCGTCGAGCAGGGCCCCGGTCAGGATCCCGAGGCCGGGGCCGATCTCGAGGACGGCCCGACCGGGCGTCGGAGCCGCCTCGGCCAGGATCCGCTCGAGCACGTCGACGTCGACGAGGAAGTTCTGGCTCAGCGAGTGGCGGGGCCGGAGCCCGGCGTCACGCAGCGTCCGGCGGACCTCCGCGGGGTCGAGGCGCGCGATCGAGCTCATCGGCCGCTCAGCGGGTCGCCAGCGGGAGCGACGGCCGGGCGTCGAGGTCGAGCCCCGAGCGTTCCCCGGCGGCGAACCGGCGGGCGCCGGCGGCGCCGATCATCGCGCCGTTGTCGGTGCACAGGCCGGGCCGCGGCACGAGCAGCGGCAGCCCGAGCTCGGCGGCGTCGCCCTCGAGCCGGGCCCGGAGCGACGCGTTGGCGGCCACGCCACCACCGACGACGATCGCGCGGGCACCCGTCTCACGGGCGGCCCGGCGCGTCTTCGTCGCGAGGACGTCGACGACCGCGTCCTGGAAGCCCCAGGCGAGCTCGGCCACGGTCGCCGGAGCCAGCCGGGCCGACGCGTCGTCGGCCGGCAGGCCCTCATCGGCCCGGGCCGCGGCCACGATCCTGCGGGCGGCCGTCTTGAGCCCGCTGAAGCTGAAGTCGTACGAGTCGCCCAGCCAGGCCCGCGGGAACCGGACGTCGCGCCGCGTCGCGCCCTCGGCGGCGGCCTGGATCGCCGGACCACCGGGATAGCCGAGCCCGAGCAGGCGACCCACCTTGTCGAACGCCTCGCCGGCCGCGTCGTCGACCGTCTGGCCGAGCAGCCGGTAGGCGCCGTGGTCGCGCATCTCGGCCAGGAACGTGTGGCCGCCCGACACGACGAGGGCGACGAGCGGGAACGGCGGCTCGGGCCGGTCGTCCGGATCCTCGCCCGGGTCGAGCAGCCAGCCCGCCTCGACGTGGCCCTCGAGGTGGTTGACCCCGACGAGCGGCTTGTCATGGACGTGGGCGAGGGCCTTGGCGAAGTTGACCCCGACGAGGAGCGACCCGGCGAGTCCCGGGCCGTACGTCACGGCGATCCCGTCGACGTCCGACCAGTCGACGCCAGCGTCCGACCACGCCGCCTCGAGGACCGGCACGATCCAGCGAAGGTGGGCCCGGGCGGCGACCTCGGGCACGATCCCGCCGGTCGCGGCGTGGAGCGCGACCTGGCTGGCGACGACGTTGGCGTGGATGCGCCGGCCGTCCTCGACCAGGGCGACCCCGGTCTCGTCGCAGCTCGACTCGATCGCGAGCACGAGCGGTCCGCTCATCCGGGTCGGTTCTGGGGCCGCTGTGGCGGAGTGGACGGATCCGTGCCGCCCGCCACGCGGCCGGCCGGGGTGGCGGCCGGGTCGGGCGCCGCGTCGATCGCGGCCCGGAGCCGGGCCAGGCGATCGCGCATCGGCGCGCCGGTGAGCCGGTCGGTGGTCATGATCAGGGCGTCCTCGTTGTTGTCGGTGTAGTAGCGCGGCCGGATCCCGACCGGCCGGAACCCGAACTTCTCGTACAGCCGCCGGGCGGGCAGGTTCGACAGGCGGACCTCGAGGGTCGCCTCGGCCGCCCGCCGGGCGATCGCGATGTCGAGCAGCGAGAGCAGCAGCCGCTCGCCGAGCCGCCGCCGCCGCCAGTCGGGATGGATCGCGAAGGTCGTGACGTGGGCCTCGTCGACCATCAGCCACAGCCCGGCGTAGCCGACGATCTCCGATTCCACCCGGATCACGAGGTACTGGGCGAGCCGGTTCGTGCGCAGCTCGGTCTCGTAGGCGTTCGGCGGCCACGGCGCGCTGAAGCTGGCCTGCTCGATCGCCTGGACGGCCGCCACGTCCTCGAGCTCCATCGAGGCGACGACGACGCTCACCGGGGGTCGCGCGACCATGCCATCGCTCCGACCTCCTCGCGCACGCCACGCGGGAGCGTCACGTACTCCGGGACGAGCGTCGCGAGGTCCGAGGCATCGCCGCTCCGGAGCCGCTCGGCTCCGGTCCGGGCGAGCGCCGCTGCGAGACCGTCCCGCGCCCGCTCACCCCGGGCGAGCGCGTCGTCGGGTGCCCGCCCCGCGAGGTCGACGGCCACGATCGTCCAGGCCGCGTCGAGCCCCGGCTCCTGGCCGCCCGGCACGAGCCGCGGGCGGCGCTCCGGATCGACCAGGATCCGGTCCGACGGACCGGCCGGCAGGAGCAGGGCCAGCGGCTCGGGACTGGCCGCGTCGTCGCCGAGCGCCGCGAGGAGCATCGCTCCGGTCGGCAGGCCGACGATCGGGATGCCGAGCCCGTGGGCGAGCCCCTTGGCGGTGGCCAGGCCGACCCGCAGCCCGGTGAACGCCCCGGGACCGATCCCGACGACGACCGCGCCGAGGTC
Organism: uncultured Chloroflexia bacterium; assembly: GCA_963708065.1. Classification (GTDB taxonomy): domain Bacteria; phylum Chloroflexota; class Limnocylindria; order Limnocylindrales; family CSP1-4; genus Chersky-267. The sequence continues at coordinate 726,108 of CAVPRZ010000002.1, read as the reverse complement.
GGCCAGCCGGACCCGGGCCGCCGCGAGGACGCCGTCGACCCGGACCAGCAGCTCCTCGCCGTGGCGGTACCCGGCGGTCCAGGAATCGTCGGCCACGAGCCGCCCGTCCGCGTCGGCGACGCCGACGACCGCCCGCGTGGTTGCCGTGTCGATGACCAGGATCGGGCGTCCGTGGGCAGGGCTCGTCGTCACCCGGGCACCTCCAGGTAGCGCCGGTAGGAGCCCGCGCCGGCCCGCAGCCGGATCGTCCGTGGCTCGTCGCCCGTCCCGTCGATCGTCACGTCGAGGCGATCCGTCGGGAGGGCCGGGCCGAACCGCTCGGCCCACTCGACGAGGGTGACCCCGGCACCCTGGCGCTCGTCGAGCAGCCCGCCGGCGTACGCCTCGGCGGCGTCGGCCAGGCGGAACAGGTCGAGGTGGAACAGGGGCAGCCGGCCGGCGTACTCGGCCATGAGAACGAAGCTCGGCGAGTTGACCGTGGCCGTCACGCCGAGACCCGTCGCGAACCCCTTGGCGAACTGGGTCTTGCCCGCCCCGAGCTCGCCCACCAGGGCGATGAGATCACCCGGCTCGGCGACCCGGGCGAGCGCCGCGGCCAGCTCGCGGGTGGCCTCGGGCGAGCGACTCGTCACGACCCGCGCAGCGGCGGACGGCGCGGCGGGAGCGGACGATCGGGGGAGCATGGCACGAGCGTAGCGGACTCCGCCGCCGCCTGCCGTCAGCCGAAGCGCTCCAGGTCGGCGAGCGGGACCACCACGACCTGGCCGTCGTCGAGCGCGATCGTCCCGGCCTCGAGATGGACGCCGGCGGCGAACCGGCGCAGCCCGGCCGGCCCGAGCCAGCGACCCTCGCGCCCGGCGTGCTCGCCCCCGAGGACCCGTACCCAGTCGGCCGGTGGCGGGTCGGGCTCCGGGACGGGCGGGTCGAAGACGAGCATCGGCGGATCGACGACGAGCGCGACCTCGCGCCCGTCGAGCGCGGCGAGCAGCGCGGCGACGGGGCCGGAGATCGGCCGGCGGACGGTCCCGTCGAGGACGAGCACGGCGAACGGGGCGAGCGGCTGGAGGGACGCTCGTTGGCGGGCCTCGGAGCCCTGGAGATCGCGCAGGTCCTTGCCGGCCAGCCCCGCGGCGACGACACCGCGGACCCCGGTCGCCCGCGCCCGGATGATCGCCTCGGAGTCGATCCGGCCGTCGACCACGAGGATCGTCCCGGCCCGGCCGACGTCGAGCGCCCCGCGCAGCCCGATGTCGCCGGCGACCCGCTCGAGACGGCCGCGGCTCGGGATCCCGACGGCCATCGTCCCGAGGAGGCCGCGGCCGGCCAGCCGGACCGTCAGGCCGCGCCCGGGGATCGCCTCGAGGACTGTCCCGGCCGCGGGCGCCTCGAGCCGATCGACGTGGACGCCCGTCGCGATGCGCCAGCGACCCTCCGCCGGGTGGAGCAGCTCGCCAGCAGGCGAGCGGGGCTGGCGCCGGCGGAGTGGGCCGCCCGCCTCGTGACCGTCACCCGGCCACCAGTCCCCGGCCCGAAGCGGCGGGCTGTCGCTGTCCTCGGGCGCCGCGATCGGCGGACCGTCGTCCACCCGCGGGTCGCGCTGGCGCTCCGCGAGCCCGAGCCCGACGGTCACGGCGTCACCGGGGGCGACGAGGATCCGGTCGCCCGGGCCAAGCTCATACCGGGCGACCGGCGATCGCTCGATCAGCCGGCGGACCGGCAACAGCTCGAGACCGGGTCCGATGTCCGGTGGCGCGGCGGGATCGAGCACGTCGGTCATCCGTCGTGCCCCGCCCAGAACGCCCCTTCCCAGGCCTCGAGCATGGCCCGCCGCCGTTCCGCCCGCTCGGGCAGCCGGAGAGGGACGTCGCGGAGGTCGACGAGGAGCCCGCCGAGACCGCCGCCGACCTCGACGCTGAGCCGCCGACCGCGGGTGCCGAGGTCGACCGGGTCGCGGAACCGGAGATCTGCCGTGGCGACCTGGCCGGGTGGCAGGTCGACGAGCTGGAGCCCGCCCGGGACGAGGTCGAGCTCGGTCTCGCCGGCGGGTCCACGGACGGTCAGCCGCCCCGCGCTGCGGCCGGCGCGGAGGCCCTGCGGGACGATCACGCTGCCGAGGGGCGCGAGGACGTCGTCGGCCATCTCCGCGAGGAGGGCGCGGCGCTCGTCTGGCCCGGCGACCGACCCGAGCGGGCCGAGCAGCCGGGCGTGGTCGAAGGCGAGCTGGCTCGCCCCGGGCCGCCGGATGACGTCGGCGATCGCGAGGGCGATCGCCGGGCCCGGTGCCGCGGACCAGGCGCCGCCCGACACCACGATCAGGTCGGGCGCCGGGCGCTCGTCGAGCCACGGGGTCGACCGGACGAGCCGGCTGACCGCGGCTCGCGCGGCAGCCATCCGGAGCCGGGCACCGTCGCCGTGGGCCTCCACCCACGGGGCGAGGCGCAGCTCGCGCAGCCGGTCGCGCATCCGGTGCCGGTCGAGCGCGATCGTCGACCAGGCGAGGACCTCGTCGACCGCTTCGTCATCGAGGTCCGGCGGGACAAGCCCGGCCGCCGGGACGATCGCGGCCGGACCCTCGAGCCCGGCCGGCCCGGCAAGCGCGCGAAGTGCGCCGTCGATGCCGACCTCGACGAGCTCGATCCGACGGTCGAGGATCACGGCCAGGTCGAGCAGGGCCAGCAGGGCTGATCGGCGCGGTGTCGGTCCGCTCGGATCGAGCCGGTCGAGCATCCGCCGGAGCGGCTCCCCCGGCGGCTCGCCGGCCTCGGGCCCGGGGGCGTACAGCGGCCCATGACCGGCCTCGTCCGCGGCCGGCGATGGCAGGTCGTCGCGAGCGAGCTCGCCGACGAGGACGAGCCGTGGTGCGATGGGCCGCGCGGCGACCCCCGCGACGACCGACGCCAGCTCCTCGAGCGCGGCGGTCTCCTCCCGGCTCGTGGCCGGCTCGCCGACGACCGCGACGGCGGCGACGTCGTCGCCGAGCGCGACCCGCGTGGCCCCGACGGGCCCGTCCTGGTCGAGGCTGGCGCCACGGGTGCGCCAACCGGCCAGGCCGGCGATCCGCTCGACGGCCTGGCGCTCGCGGACCGTCGTCGCGAGCACGGCCAGGAGCGGCGGTCGGGGCGAGCGAACCGTGAGCCTGGGGATCGCTCCGTCCGACCCGGCGTCCAGCCCCAGCCGCGCCGCCGTCGCGGGGTCGGCCTCGACCACCCGCCGGAGGAGATGGACCACGAGGACGTCATCGGCCACGCCGGCCGGCAGCGCGACCGATCCGAGCAGGTGCCGCCGGCCGTCGACCGGGCCGATCAGGGCCGCCGAGGCCGTGGCCGCCCCGAGGTCGAGGGCGATGCGGACGTTCGGATCCACGGTCACCGGTCCATGCTAGCCGAGGCCGTCACGGCCGATCGCCGCGGATCCCGGCGGGGTGGCACGTCACCCGTCGCGGGATGGCGCCCCACGGCACGCCGTCAGGCGTCGAGGGTCTCGTCCTCGTCGAACTCCTCGAGCCGGTCGATGAGCTGCTCGATGCCGATGTCGTCGGCCAGGATCGCCGAGGCCGACGACGACGTCGCCCCCGAACAGCCCGCGGAGAGTCGGGTCGAAGAACAGCATCGCGTTGCTGCCGAGCGGCCGGTACGGGCGGCTGGCGTTCAGGAAGTGGACGGCCGGGGCGGTGAGGCCGCGGAACTGGATCTCCCGGGCGACCTGCTCGACGAGGTCATCGCGCTGCTCGTCGGTCCGCTCGCGGGGGAAGCTCACGCCCGCACCTCGCTGACGATGTCGATGGCGACCGGTGGCCGGGCGTCGGCCACGACCTCGATCCCCACCGGCGCGGCGATCGCGCGCTCGAAGGAGGCGTACGCGGCGACGCCGCGCAGGGCGAACGTGACCGAGGCGATGCCCGGCGACCGGCGGAGCTCGTCGCGGACGGTGGCGACGGCCACCCGGGCGGCCTCGTCGATCGGGAAGCCACCGACCCCGGTCCCGAGGGCCGGCATGGCGAGGCTCATCACGTCGTGCTCGCGGGCACGGGCGAAGATGTTCCGGACGGCCCGCTCGATCATGGCGGCGCTCGTCCGGCGGTCGCGGTCGATCGAGACGGCGTGGATCACGAGCCGCGCGGCCAGGTCGCCCGGCTCCGGTCACGATCGCATCACCGACCGCGACGGGCTGCTGGCGGATTGCGGCGAACTCGATCTCGTCGCCGGCCTTCGCCTTGAGCGCCTGGCCCACGCCGGTCGACATCCACAGGGTCGGATTGGCCGGATTGACGATCGCGTCGACCTCGAGCTCGCAGATGTCGCCGTTCCAGAGTTGGATCCGACTCACCGTTCCCTCCACGGTGTCAGCGTCCGGATCGCCACCGGTACCGCCGCGGCATGGTACACCCGGGGCAGCCGTCGGGACATGGCCGTAACCGTCTCCCACGTGTTCGTGGTGCGCAGTCGCGCCAGCTCTTCGATCGAGATGTCCGTCGCGCCCTGCGAGCCGAGCAGGACGAACTCGTCGTCGATCGTCACCGGGGGCCCCGGGATGTCGGTGACGTCGGCCATCAGCGCGTCCATCGCGACGTTCCCGACGAGCGGCACCCGGAGCCCGCGCACGAGCGCCTCGGCCCGGTTCGAGAGGGCGCGCGGGAAGCCGTCGCCGTAGCCGAGCGGCAGCGTGGCGATCCGGCTGGGGCGGGCGGTCGTGAACGTCGGGCCGTAGCTGATCCCGGTGCCCGCCGGCAGGTCGGCCACCCGGACCGGCCGGGCGTGGAGCGACAGGATCGGTCGGAGCGCGCCGGCGGGCGCCACGGCTGCCGCAGCCGGTGCGACGTCGTCGGGCACGATCCCGTAGGTCGCCAGGCCGATCCGCACCCCGTCGTACGGCGGCACCGCCCGCCCGAGCAGCCCGGCGCTGTTCGCCAGGTGACGCGGCGGGACCCGGCGCCACGCCTCGGCCAGGCCCCCGAGGGCGGCCGCGAACCGGGCGGCCTGGCGATCGGTCCGGGGCCGGTCGTCGGCCTGCTGGAGATGCGACCAGATCCCGACGAGGCGGGCTCCGGGCGTCGACGAGACGAGGCGGACGGCCGGCACGAGGCGATCGACCGGCAGACCGGCCCGGCCCAGCCCGGTCTCGACGTCGAGGTGGACCCGGAGCGCCCGCCGCGGACGCGGCCCGCGCTCACCGCGCCAGGCGGCCGCGGCGACCGCAAGCATCCGGCCGAGGAGCTGCTCCCCCGAAGCCGCAACGGCGATGCCGAGGCGCATCGCGTCGGGGACGACCTCGGGCGGGATCGCGTAGAGGCAGAGGAGCGGCGCCCGGAGGCCGCCGCGCGGCGGAGCTCGACGGCCTCGTCGAAGGTGGCGACCGAGAAGCCGTCGGCGCCGGCCGCCTCGAGGACACGCCCCACCGGGACGGCGCCATGGCCGTAGGCGTCCGCCTTGAGGACCGGCTCGACCCGGACACCCGGCGGGACCGCGGCGCGGAGCGTCGCCAGGTTCGCCCGGAGGCGGTCGAGGTCGATCTCCAGCCAGGCGGTCCGTGGGAGCGGCGGCAGACCGGCCGCGGCGAGTCGACCCTCGATCGACGGCCCCGCCGTCACGACGCGGGCGGCGGCGAGCCCCGCCCGTCGGCGCCGAACCCGAGGCGGGCCGGGCGCGTTCGGTGGCGGACGGTCGCGGCCAGGCGCTTGCGGGCGAACGCGAGCTCGACCGGCAGGTCGCCGGCGAGCAGCCCCGCGTCGCCGATGCCGATCGCGGAGCGACCTCGCCGGCGGCACCGTGGAGGTAGACCCCGAGGCGGGCCGCGTCGTACGGCGCGAGGCCCTGGGCGAGGAGCGCGCCGATCGTCCCGGCGAGGACGTCGCCGGTCCCGCCGGTTGCCAGCGCCGGGTTCTCGAACGGCGCCCGCGCCGCCCGTCCGTCCGGCGCGGCGATGACCGTCCGGGCGCCCTTGAGGACGACGACCTGGCCCCAGCGCTCGGCGGCGTCGCGGGCGGCCGCTCCCGGGCGGCGTCGTCGGCCGACAGGTCGCCGTCGGCATCGGGCGCGATCCCGCTGGCGGCGCGCAGCCGGGCGAACTCGCCGGGGTGCGGGGTCAGGACGCACGGCCGCCGGACGCGCTCCCACCACTCGTCCCGGACGGCCAGCGAGCGGAGGGCCTCGGCGTCGACGACGGCCGGCGGCGGGCCGCCGTCGTCCTCGACGGCGAGGAGGCCGGCGATGAGCTCGGCCGTGGCGAGTCCGGGGCGGAGGCCCGGCCCGACGACGAGCGCGTCGTGCTCCTGGTCGAGGATCCGGGCGAGCGCGTCGTCGGGCTCGACCTCCTCGACGTCGTCCTCGGGCAGGGCCATCGTCGTCGCCTCGACGACCTTGGCCGCGAACAGCGGCTGGAGCGACTCGGGGACGGCCAGGGTGACCAGTCCGGCGCCGGCCCGGCCGGCGCGCCCGGCAGACGAGCAGGGCGGCACCGGCGTAGTCGAGCGAGCCGGCGATGACGAGCAGCTTGCCGAACGTGCCCTTGTGGCCGCGCGCCGGCCGCTCCGGGAGCAGCGCCGGCGACCGTCCGGTCGTCGAGCTCCTCGAGGGCGGCCGGGGCGCGACCTGGCCGGCGCGCGGTCAGGCACGGTCGGCCTCGGCGGCGAGCGCCCGGAGACGGTCCATCCGGGCCAGGATCCGCCGCTCGCTGCTCGTCGAGCCGATCCTCGATGTCGGGCGGGAAGACGTAGCGCCCGCCGGCGGTCCGGATCCCGAAGGCGATCGCGACCGCGTAGTCGGACTCGTGGGTGATCGACACCGCGATCCGCTCCATCCCCAGCTGCTCGGCCCGGGCGGCCGCCCGGCCGTGGAGCCGGACGGCGGGCTGGCCGGTCGGCATCCGCTCGATCTCGATCTCGCGCCAGCCGATCCCGCGGACACCGAGCCCGAGGACCTTGCTGACCGCCTCCTTGGCCGCCCAGCGCCCGGCGAAGCGTCTCCGGCCGGTCGCGGACGTAGCGCCGCTCGGCCGGCGGTCAGGACGCGGCTCGAGAAGCGCGTCCCGAACCGCTCGAGCGCGGCCCGGATCCGCTCGACCTTGATGATGTCGATCCCGAGCTCCGTCGTGCCGGTCGGGACGAGCCCCGAGGGCACGGCCTCCAGCGGGTCGCCGTCCGGGGCCATCGGCCTACTCGACCGTGACGGACTTGGCCAGGTTGCGCGGCTGGTCGACGTCGGTGCCGCGGGCGATCGCCGTGTAGTACGCGAACAGCTGGAGCGGGATGATCGCCAGGATCGGGCTCAGCGCCTCGTGGGTGTCGGGGACCCACAGGACCTCGTCGGCGAAGCGCTCGATCTGGACGTCGCCCTCGGTCGCCACGGCGATCACCCGGGCGTCGCGGGCGCGGCCCTCCATGACGTTGCTGATGAGCTTGTCGTAGACCGACGAGCGGGTCGCGACCGCGACGAGCGGGACCTCGGCGTCGAGCAGCGAGATCGGGCCGTGCTTCAGCTCGCCGGCCGCGTAGCCCTCGGCGTGGACGTAGCTGACCTCCTTGAGCTTGAGCGCGCCCTCGAGCGCGGCCGGGTAGGTGTAGCCGCGCCCGACGAACATGAAGCCGCGCGAGTTGACGTAGCGCCGGGCGAGGTCGGGGACCCCGCTCGAGGCGTCGAGCGCGCCTGGGCCTGCTTGGGCAGCCGGCGCAGCGCGGCCCCGAGCTCGAGCTCCTGCTCCGCGCCGAGCCGCCCGCGGGCCTTGGCGATCGCGGCGGCGAGGATGACCAGCGTCGTCACCTGGGTCACGAACGTCTTGCGAGGCGGCGACCGCGATCTCCGGGCCGGCCTGGAGGAAGAGGACCGCGTCCGCCTCGCGGGTGATCGCCGAGCCGACCGTGTTGGTCACGGCGACGATCGGGCAGCCGCGCTCGCGGGCGAGCCGGGTCGGCGCGATCGTGTCGGCCGTCTCGCCCGACTGGGTGACCGCGATGACGAGCGTCCGCTCGTCGAGCGGCGGCGGGCTGTAGCGGAACTCGGAGCCGACGGTCGCCCGGGCCGGGATGCCCGGCCCAGTCCTGGATCGCCGCGGCGCCGACGAGCGAGGCGTAGTAGGCCGTGCCGCAGGCGACGAGCTCGACCCGGTCGACCGTCCGGAGGACGTCGCCGAGGTCGGCCAGCTCGGCGACCTCGATCCGGTCGTCGGTCGTCACCCGGCCGGTGATCGCCTGGAGCAGGGCGGTCGGCTGCTCGTGCATCTCCTTGAGCATGAAGTGCTCGTAGCCGCCCTTCTCGGCGGCCTCGGGCGTCCAGTCGATCGTCGAGATCCGGCGCTCGATCGGGGCGCCGTCGAGGTCGGTGATCGTGACGCCCCCGGCCGCAGGTCGGCGACGTCGCCCTCCTCGAGGAAGATGACCCGGTCGGTGTGGGCGAGGATCGCGGCGACGTCGCTGGCGAGGAAGCTCTCGCCGTCGGCGACGCCGACGACGAGCGGCACGTTCATCCGGGCGCCGACGAGCCGGTCGGGCTCGCCGCGGTGCATGACGACGAGCGCGTAGGCCCCGTGGACCTGGCGGAGGGCGTGCCCGGACGGCGTCGGCCAGGTCGCCGGCGTAGGCCTCCTCGATGAGGTGGGCGATCGCCTCGGTGTCGGTCTCGGAGGTCAGCGTGTGGCCGCGCGCCTCGAGCCCGTCGCGCAGCTCGCGGAAGTTCTCGATGATCCCGTTGTGGATGACCGTGATGTCGCCGGTGCAGTCCTGGTGCGGGTGGGCGTTCAGGTCGTTCGGCCGCCCGTGGGTCGCCCAGCGGGTGTGGGCCAGCCCGATCGCGGCGTGCGGGGTCCGGTCGGCGATGCGCGGTCTGGAGGTTGGCCAGCTTGCCGGCTCGCTTCTCGACGAACAGCTCGCCGCCGGTCGTCGACCAGGGCGATCCCGGCCGAGTCGTAGCCGCGGTACTCGAGGCGCTTGAGCCCCTCGATGAGGATGGGGCCCGCCTCGCGCGGTCCGGTGTAGCCGACGATCCCGCACATGCCGTCCGAGTCTCCTGAAGGACCCGGGCGCTGCTCCGGGCCGGGCTAGTTTAGACGCTCCCCGGCGAGGGTCGCGATCGCGTCGGCCAGCTCGGCGACCAGCGTCGGCGTCCGGTCCCTCGACCATCACCCGCAGGGCCGGCTCGGTGCCCGACGGCCGGACGAGGATCCGGCCGCCGGCGCCGAGCCGGGCGGTCGCCTGGGCGAGCGCCCGCTGGAGGACGGGGTCCCCCTCCCACTGGTCCCTGTGACGAGCCGGGACCGCGCGTTGCTGCTGGGGCAGGAGCGGGATCTCGGCCGCGAGCTCGGCGAGCGGCCGCCCGCGCCGGCCGATCACCCGGAGCACCTCGAGGGCGGTCACGATCCCGTCGCCCGACGTGCTGTGCTCGCGGACGATCACGTGGCCGCTCTTCTCGCCGCCGAGGACGGCGCCGGACACCTGCATCCCCTCGAGGATGTACTTGTCGCCGACGGGCGTCCGGATGAGCTGCCCGCCGGCGGCCTCGATGACGCGCCTGGAGCCCGCCGTTCGAGAGGACCGAGACGACGAGGCCCGCCGCCGTCGAGCGCGTCGCGGGCGAGCCGGTCGAGGGCGAGGAGCCCGATGAGCTGGTCGCCGTCGACGACCCGCCCGGTCGCGTCGACGGCCACGCAGCGGTCGGCGTCGCCGTCGAGGGCGAACCCGAGGTCGGCGCCGCGGTCGACGACAGCCGCCGCCAGCGACGCCGGGGAGGTGGCACCGCAGTCCAGGTTGATGTTCGACCCGTCCGGCTCGGCGTGGATCACCTCGACCCGTGCGCCGGTGGCCGCGAGGATCGTCGCCGGCGACCACGCAGCCGGAGCCGTTGGCGCAGTCGACGACGATCCGCAGGTCGGTCGGAACGCTCCGCGCGAGCCGGACCCGGTGGTCGCGGTAGCGGTCGAGCAGGCCGCGCGGCGTCGATCGAGCGACCCGAGCTCGGCGTTGCCGACCGCTCCCAGCTCGGCCGAGCGCCAGATCAGCTCCTCGAGCTCGTCCTCGACGTCGTCGTCGAGCTTGAGCCCGGCCGAGTCGAGCACCTTGAGGCCGTTGTCCTCGGCCGGATTGTGCGACGCCGAGACCATGATCCCGGCCGCGAACCCGCCGGACCCGGCGATGAACGCGAGGGCCGGTGTCGGGACGACCCCGACCCGGTGGACGTCGACGCCCAGGCTCGTCGCCCCGCTGACGATCGCGGCGACGAACATGTCGCCCGAGCGGCGGGTGTCCTGGCCGACGACGATCGCGCCGCCCGGGGCCGGCCAGCCGGTGCGCCGTCGCCCGGCCGAGGTCGTAGGCGATCGTCGGCTTGAGATCGACGTTGGCGACGCCGCGGATCCCGTCGGTGCCGAACAGGCGGGCCACGCTACGGCCCGCTGGGTGACGGCGCCGGGCTGCTCGACGGCGGTGGCGGCAAGTTCTCGGCGACGGTCACGGTGACCTCGGGCGGGCTCACCGCGACGAGCTTGACGTCGGCCGGCAGCGAGATCTTCAGCTTGACCTTGTGCGTCCCGGGCCCCAGCCCGTCGACGTCGGCGATCACCGCGAGCGATCGTGGATCGAGGGCGTCGAGGGCCGCCACGGTCCCGCCCACGGTGATCAGGACCGAGCCCGTCGAGAGGGTGTAGGTCCGGTCGTCGCGGGCGCCCGACAGGACGATCCCGGCCGTGTACGTCCGCGTCGCGGCGACCGCCTGGAACGTCACCGTGACGGTGACCGTGCCACCGGACACGGCGTCGACGCCGTCGGGCAGGTCGAGCGGCACCGACCGGCTGAGGTCGGTCGACGCCCCGCTGATCGAGACCGGATCGGTGTCGACCGCGGCCAGGGCGGCGAGCGCATCGGCGTCGCCCTCCACGAGGACGACCGGCGGAGAGACCGTCACCGACTCGACCTGGAAGCCGGTGGCCGGGGTGCCGGTCACGATCGGGTTGACCGGCAGGGTCTTGGACTGGAGCCCGCTTCCGACGGAGATCTTCACCCGGACCGTGCTCGGCTCGATGTTCGACCGGCCCCTGGACCTCGCCCCGGATGTCGACGGCCACGAGGTCGACGGTCTGGTCGACATCGATCCCCGACGGCTGGATGACGACGCTCGCCTGCGCGGCGGTCACCTGGCGGACGACCGACTCGGGCCCGGACACGGTCGCCTGGTCGTTCGAGAGGACGGGCTCGCGGATCTCCAGGCCCGGGGGAATGTCGCCGTGGTCGACCTGGATCGGCACGGTCTTCGACACGAGCGGGTCGAGCTGGACGGTGACGAGCGCCGGGTCGTAGTCGAGGATCGTCACCCGTGGGTCTGCCGTGACCACGACGGGGACGGTCACGAACGGGTTGCCGGGCTGGGGATTCGCCTGGGACAGGTCGACCGTGGCGAGGAAGCTCTTGCTCGTGAGCCGCTGGGCTACGTCGGCGGGGGCGAAGTAGCGGATGTTGGTCACGCTCGGGAGGTTGCCGATGAGGACGGCCGTGGACGGCAGCTTCGGGACGATTGGGACGCTGCCCGGCCAGACCTGGGCGTTCTGGGACAGGACGAGCCCGGCGTACAGGAAGGTTGCGACGATCACCGCGGCGAGCTTGAGGGGCCAGTTCCGGACGACGAGGTCGAGGGCCCGTCTCATCGGCTGGCCGGCGTCGCCCGCGCGGGTCGCGCCTCCGGCTCGTGGACCTCGGCCGGCGCCAGGGCGCCCGGCGGGCCTCCGGCGTCGTCACCGGTCGTGGTCGGCGTGACGCCGGCGCCGTCCTCGCCGGGGCGATCCGCCGGCTGCGGCGCTGGCTCCGTCTCCGGCGCGGTCGAGCCACGGACCGTCCGGCGCAGGCTCGAGACCCGCCCCGTCATTGGCCGGGCCACAGCGACGGAACGGACCGCGCCCGTTCCGCGCTGGACGAGCGACCGGCCGGCCTGGCTCGGGCGGAGGAGCTGGACGATCGCCCGGGTGAGCTGAGCCTCGTTCAGGTTGCGCCGGATCCGCGACCGCTCGACGAGGCTGACCTGGCCGCTCTCCTCGCTGACCACGACCACGACCGCGTCCGTGTCGGCGGCGATGCCGAGCGCGGCTCGGTGGCGGGTCCCGAGCCGCTCGGCCTGCACGGTCAGCTCGGCAAGCGGCAGGAGCGCGCCGGCGGCGACGATCTGCTCGCCGCGGACGATGACCGCCCCGTCGTGGAGCGCGGTGCGCGGCATGAAGATCGTCACGAGCAGGTCGGCCGACAGGTCCGCGTGGAGCATCACGCCGGACTCGGCGATCTCCTCGAGTCCCGTCTCGCGCTCGATCACGATGAGCGCGCCGTGATCCTGGCTGGCCAGCAGAGTCGCGGCGTGGGCGATCTCGGCGGCCACGTGCTCGGCGCTCCGTTCGTCGGCGGGTGAGAACAGCCAGGCCATCGAGCCGACCCGGCCGATCCGCTCGAGCGCACGCCGGAGCTCGGGCTGGAACACGACGACGAGCGCGAACACGCCGACGATCGCCCCCGTCTCGAGGATCTGGCGGAGGAGCGGGAGGTTGAACAGGCGGGCCGCGGCATAGACCGCGACCAGGACGCTGACTCCGATGACCAGGCGGACCGCCCGGGTCCCGCGGATGAGGAGGAACAACCAGTAGATGAGGACGGCGGTGATCCCGATGTCGACGATCGTCGTGAGACGGACCTGATCGAGGATCGATTGGATGGCCTGCGGCATCGTGGCCAGAGTGTACGTCAGGCGGGTGGCGTGGACAGTCGGGGGTCGTCCGGGATGCGGCTGGCGACGAGCTCGCGGAGGCGTTCGCGAGCCGGGCCGTTGTCGGTGAGCTCGACGTAGCGATCGAGGATCACGAGCTTGTCGGCGGCCGCCGTGGTCCAGCCGTGGTCGAGGTCGAGCTCCGCCAGGGCGAGGTGGAGGTCGGGATCGGCCGGCGCGACCGTCAGGCCGAGCTGGCAGGCATCGATCGCCGCGTCCAGCCAGCCGGCCGCCCGCATCGCCCGGACCGCGTCGAGCACGATCTCGTGGACGACCGCCGGGTCAGCGGTCTCGACCGCCGACTCGACCGCGATCGACAGGGCACCCGGATCGGGCGGCGGCTCGACTTCGTCGGCGGCCGCGGACGCGACGCTCGCCTCGGCGCCAGTGGTCCCCTCCGCAGATGGGCCGCCGGCCGGCTCGACGGTCGCGGCCGGCGCGGCGACCGGCGCCTCGAGCGTCCGGAGGGCGCGGGCGAGCTCCTCCTCGCCACCCCGTTCCGGTGTCCACTGCCGGAGCTCGGCCACGAGCGCCTCGAGATGGCGGCGCCGGGCGCGGGACTCGGCCAGCTCGAGGGCCTGCCGCGCGGTGTCGCAGGCGTCGGGCAGGCGCCCATCCGCCTCCTGCGTGTCGGCCAGGAGGTCGAGCACCCCGGCGGCCTCGGCCGGGCGACCGGCCGCGACCAGCGCCTCGGCCCGGCCCGCCAGGCTGGTCTCGTCCCGCGGCGCGAGGCGAAGCGCCGTCTCGAAGGCGGCCAGCGCCTCGTCGATCCGGCCGAGGTGGATGAGGGCCCGACCCATGCTGGCATGGGGCAGCGGCCGGTCTGGTGCGAGGGTGGCCGCCTCGGCGTAGGCGGCGACGGCCGCCTCGTGGCGGCCCCGGACCGCAGCGACGTGCCCGATCCGGAGGGCGCTCTTGTAGCGCTCGTAGAGCGCTTCTTCGCTCATCGGCCCCCGAGGCTCTCGGCCAGGAATCCCTTCTGGACGTGGAGCCGGTTCTCGGCCTGGTCCAGGACGATGCTGCGCGGCCCGTCGAGGACGTCCGAGGTGATCTCCTCGCCCCGGTGGGCCGGCAGGCAGTGCATCACGAGAGTAGACGGTCCAGCCGATGAAAGGAGCCGCGCGTCGACCTGGAAGCCGGCGAATTCGGTGCGCCTGCGCTCCGCCTCGGCCTCCTGGCCCATCGACGTCCAGGCATCCGTGTAGACGACATCGGCGCCACGCACGGCCGTCGCCGGGTCGTCGCCGAGGACAACCCGCCCGGCGCCGGCCGAGATTGCCCGCGCGCGCTCGGTGATGGCGGGATCCGGGCCGTGGCCGGCCGGATGGGCGAGTCGGACCTCGACGCCGAGCCGGGATCCGAGCAGGGCCAGCGAGTGGAAGACGTTGTTGCCGTCACCGATGAAGGCCACGACGAGCCCGTCGAGCGAGCCGAACCGCTCGCGGAGCGTGAACAGGTCGGCCAGGGCCTGGCAGGGGTGCTCGAGATCGGTCAGCGCGTTGATCACCGGGATCGAGGCGGCAGCGGCGATCTCCTCGGCGATCGCGTGGCCGAACGTCCGGACCATGATCCCGTCGACCCAGCGGTCGAGGTTGCGGGCGACGTCGGCCGCGGTCTCGCGGGTGCCGACGCCGACGTCGGACGTCGCGAGATGGACCGCGTGGCCGCCGAGCTGGGTCATCCCCGCCTCGAACGTCACGCGGGTGCGCAGGCTCGGCTTCTGGAACAGCATCGCCAGGGTCCGCCCCGCGAGCGGCAGCCCGGCGTGGCGGCGCGTCGCCCGGAACTCCGCCTTGAGCTCGGTCGCCCGCCCGAAGACGAGCTCGACCTCGTCGGTCGTGAGGTCACCCGCGCTGAGCAGATCCCGCCCGGCTACTGACACAGGCGGCTTCGCGGCGGCGTTCAACGGCGGTTGCTGGTGGGCGGAGACCCAGCCGAAGCACCCGATCCGGCGGTCGAGGCCGAGGCGGGCGCGAGGATCCTCACCCACGCGTCCGAGCGGCGTAGATGGCGGTCGAGGCCAAGGCGGGCGCGAGGACGTGAGCGAGCGCACCCCAAGGTGCGTGAGCGAGCGCCCGGAGCGCCCAACGCCGGCATCGGCCGTCAGGTGCGCCGCGTCAGCGCTTGGTGTATTGCGGGGCCTTGCGGGCGCGCTTCAGACCGTACTTCTTGCGCTCCTTCATCCGCGGGTCGCGGGTCAGGAGACCGGCCTGGCGGAGCGGGAGGCGGTTGCCCTCGGGATCGAGCTGGAGGAGGGCCCGGGCGATGCCGTGGCGGATGGCCCCGGCCTGGCCGGTGACGCCGCCGCCCTCGACCTTGATCATCGCGTTGAAGCGGCCCTCGGTGCCCGTGACCCGGAACGGCATCCGGACCTCGGCCTCGTTCACCGCGTTGCCGAAGTGCTCGTCGAGCGACCGGCCGTTGACCACGATCTCACCCTCGCCCGGCAGCAGCCGGACGCGGGCGACCGCGGTCTTGCGCCGACCGGTGCCGTAGTAGAACGCAGGGGTCGTCATCTGATCGAGGCTCCTCGTCAGGCCAGCGGCTCGGGCCGCTGGGCCTGGTGCGGATGGTCCGAACCGGGGTAGATCTTGAGCTTGCGGAGCTGCTGGGCGCCGAGCCGGTTGTGCGGGAGCATCCCCTTGACCGCCCGGCGGATGACCTCCTCGGGCCGGCGCTCGAGGAGGTGGCCGAGGGTCTCCTCCTTGTAGCCCTGGGGATGACCGCTGTGCCGGCGGTACAGCTTCGACTCGAGCTTGTCGCGGGTGACGGCGATCCTGGCCGCGTTGAGGACGATGACGTGGTCGCCCGAATCGAGGTTCGGGGCGTAGGTCGGCTTGTGCTTGCCCTCGAGGACACGAGCGATCCGCGACGCAAGGCGACCGAGGGTCTGGTCCGCCGCGTCGACGACGTACCAGCGGCGCTCGATCTCGCTCTCGCGTGGCGCGTAGGTCTTCGAGTTCATGACGCTTCGTGTTCTCCGTCAGCTCTCCCGGATCGTCCGAGGGCGACCCGTCGCAGGCACAACCCGTGAGGCGGAACGCTCGCTCCGTCCAGGGCCGGCCGCCGGGCGGCGAGCGCCGCGGCGACCCCTGTCGCATCCATCTTGCCGTGCCCGACCTCGATGAGGACGGCCACGATTCGCCGAACCATCCCGCGGAGGAAGGCGTCCGCCGTGACGTCGATCGTCACGACTCGGCCCCTCCGTGCGACCCGGACCGCGTGGACGGTCCGGACCGGCGACCGGTTCGTCGTCCCAAAGGCCCGGAAGTCGTGCCGGCCCACCAGGACCGATCCGGCTCGTGCCATCGCGGCGACGTCGAGCGGGTCCCGCACCCCGAGCGCGTAGCGCTCGCGGAGCGGGCTGCGCGGCCCGTTCCAGACGGTGTAGCGGTACTCCCGGTACCGCGCCGCATAGCGTGGGTCGAAGCCGTCGGGGACCCGGTGAAGGCCTCCGAGCGAGACGTCGGCCGGGAGGAGCGCGTCGAGCGCCCGGCCCAGCTCCTCCGCCGAGGTTCGTCCCCGGTAGGTGAATGCGATCACCTGCCCGGAGGCGTGGACCCCGGCATCGGTCCGTCCCGCCGCGTCGACCTCGTTCGACCCCGTGGGGTCGAGCCGGGCCAGCGCGGCTTCGAGCTCTCCCTGGACCGTCCGCCTTCCCGGTTGGACCTGGAAGCCGGCGAAGTCCGTTCCGTCATATTCCACCCGTGCCGAATACCGGACGGGGCTGCCCTCTCGGACACTCATCTCCTGTCGGCAGTCAGACCAACTCGATCTGGACGATTTCGGCCGCGTCGCCCCGGCGCTGGCCGAGGCTGACGATCCGGGTGTAGCCCGAGGTCCGGTCGGCGTACTTGGGGGCGATCTCGTCGAACAGCTTGTCGACGACCAGCGGCTCGTTGGGGAACTCGGCGACGACCGCCCGGCGGGCCGACAGGTCGCCCCGCTTGGCGAGGGTGATCATCCGCTCGACCCGGCCGCGGATCTCCTTCGCCTTGGCCTCGGTCGTCTTGACCTTCTCGTAGCGCAGGACCGACACGGTCAGGTTCTTGTAGAGCGAGCTGCGCGGGCCGTGCTTGCGCGACAGCTTCCGCCCGTCGATCCGATGGGCCACCCCTAGACCTCCTCGGTCTCGTCATCGGGGAACGGCTCGTCGGGGAGCTCGGTGTCCGGGACGACGAAGCCGCGCATCCGAAGCCGCTCCTTCATCTCGTCGAGTGACTTGCGGCCGAAGTTGCGCATCCGGAGGAGGTCGTCATCGGACAGCTGGAGGAGCTGGCCGACCTTGACGATGTTGTTGCGCTTGAGCGAGTTGTACGCCCGCATCGGCAGGTCGAGCTCCTCGATCGGCATGTCGAGCATGTTCGGCGGAAGCTGCGGCGCACCGCCGCCGGGGACGACCGCGGTGGCGACCATCCCGATGTTGGCGAACAGCGCGAACTGGCGGACGAGGATGTCGGCGGCGCGGGCGAGCGCCTCCTCGGGGGTGATCGTGCCGTCGGTCTCGATCTCGATCGTGAGCTTGTCGTAGTTGGTGATCTGGCCGACCCGGGTGGGCTCGACCCAGTAGTTCACCTTGCGCACCGGGGTGAAGATCGCGTCGACCGCGATGACCCCGATCGGCAGGGCCTCCGAGCGCTCGGCGGCCAGGTAGCCGACGCCGCGCTCGACGGTCAGGTCGACCTCGATCGTCACGTCGTCGGTGTCGAGCGTCATCAGCACCTGGTCGGGGTTGACGATCTCGACGTCGGCCGACTCGGCGATGTCGGCCGCGGTGACCGCACCCGCACCGCTCTTGACCAGCCGGAGCTGGACGGGGTGGGTCGCGAAGCTCTTGAGACGCAGCTTCTTGACGTTCAGGACGATCTGGGTGACGTCCTCCTTGACACCCGGGATCGTCGAGAACTCCTGGTACACGTCGCGGACCTGGATCGAGGTGACCGCGGCGCCCTCCAGGGACGACAGGAGCACCCGGCGGAGCGCGTTGCCGAGCGTGACGCCGTACCCGGCCGGGAGCGGACCCGCCTCGTACTTGGCGTAGGTCCCGAGCTCCTCGACGGGCTCGATCTGGGGGTTCTCGAGTTCGATCATGATCTGGGGCTTACCTCGAGTAGTACTCGACCACGAGCTGCTCGTTGAGGTCGAGCGGCATCTGGTCGCGGCGGGGCTGGTCGAGAACCGTGCCGGACAGCTTCGCGGCGTCGATGCTCAGCCAGTCCGGTGGCTGATGGGAGCGGAGGGTCTCCTTGGCGACCTTGAACGGCTCGCGGTTGCGACGTGACTCGCGAACCTCGACCCGGTCGCCCGACTTGAGCTGGTAGGAGGGCACGTTGGTCGGCCGCCCGTTGACGGCGAAGTGACCGTGCGCGACGAGCTGGCGCGCGGCGGCCCGGCTGGTCGCGAAGCCCATCCGGAAGACGGCGTTGTCGAGCCGCAGCTCGAGCATCCGCAGGAGGTTCTCGCCGGTCACCCCGGGGCGGGCATCGGCGCTGTCGAAGTAGTTCTTGAACTGGCGCTCGAGGACCGAGTACGTCCGGCGGACCTTCTGCTTCTCGCGCAGCTGGAGCCCGTAGTCGCCGACCTTGCGCCGGCGGACGCCGTGCTGGCCGGGCGGGCTCGGACGACGCTCGAAGGCGCACTTCTTGGAGTAGCAGCGGCTGCCCTTGAGATAGAGCTTGGCGCCCTCCCGGCGGCACAGCCGGCAGACGGATGCGGTGTAGCGAGCCATCCCGATCCCCCTCGCCTAGACCCGGCGCCGCTTGGGGGCGCGGCAGCCGTTGTGCGGGATCGGCGTGACGTCGGTGATCGCGGTGACCTCGAGCCCGGCCGACTGGAGTGACCGGATCGCCTGCTCGCGCCCGGCGCCGGGGCCCTTCACGTAGACCTCGACCGAGCGCATGCCGTGCTCCATCGCCCGGCGGGCGGCACCCTCGGCGGAGAGTGCGGCGGCATACGGCGTGCTCTTCCGCGAGCCCTTGAACCCGGCGACCCCGGCCGAGCCCCAGCTGACGACGGCGCCGCCTGGATCGGTGATCGTGATGATCGTGTTGTTGAACGTCGCCTGGATGTGGACGTGCCCCTGGGGCACGTTCTTCTTCTCCCGGCGGCGTTGCTTGACGGCGCGCTTGCGTTCGGCCATGAGTCTGGTCGGAGCCCCTTACTTCTTCCGCCGGACGCCGACCGTCTTCTTCGGTCCGCGTCGCTGGCGCGCATTGGTCTTGGTCCGCTGGCCGCGCACCGGGAGGTTGCGCCGGTGGCGCACGCCGCGGTACGAGCCGATCTCGATGAGGCGCTTGATGTTGAGGGCCACCTCGCGGCGCAGGTCACCCTCGACCTTGTAGCGCCGGTCGACGATCTCGCGCAGGCGGTTGACCTGCTCCTCGGTCAGATCGCGGACCCGGGTGTCGGGGTTGATGTTCGCCTGGGCGAGGACCTTCTGGCTGGTCGGCAGGCCGATCCCGAAGATGTAGGTGAGGGCGATCTCGACCCGCTTCTCGCGCGGGATGTCGACGCCGGCGATACGTGCCATCGGTTACCCCTGCCGCTGCTTGTGCTTCGGGTTGGTGCAGATGACCATGACCGTCCCGTGGCGGCGGATGACCTTGCAGTTGTCGCAGCGCGCCTTGACGGAGGCTCGGACTTTCAACGGATCCTCATTCGATGTCTTGGCCGCTGGGGCGGCCATCTGGTCACTTCAGGCGGTAGGTGATCCGACCCCGGGTGAGGTCGTACGGCGAGAGCTCCACCCGGACGCGGTCGCCGGGCAGGATCCGGATGAAGTTCATCCGCAGCTTGCCGCTGATGTGGGCGAGGACCCGGTGGCCGTTCTCGAGCTCGACCGCGAACATGGTGTTGGGCAGCGGCTCGATGACCGTTCCCTCGACCTCGATCGCGTCCTTCTTGGCCACAGGCGTCCAGGTTCCCTTTCTCGCACGGAATGTCGGCCCGGCCGGGCCGACACACGAATGGTCAGGATACCAAACCGTGCCGGTTCCGGCAACCGGTGGTGGCGCTCCGGTCATACCGTGGTGAGGATCTCTGGTCCGCGATCCGTGATCGCGATCGAGTGTTCGAAATGGGCGGCCAGCGACCCGTCCCGGGTCACGATCGTCCAGTCGTCGTCGAGGATCCGGGTGTCGTGGTCGCCGAGCGTGAGCATCGGCTCGATCGCCAGGCACAGCCCGGGCTCCAGCCGGCGGCCGTTGCGACCGAGGCGGTAGTTCGGGACCTGGGGCTCCTCGTGCATCGCCCGGCCGATCCCGTGACCGACGAACTGGCGGACGATCCCGTAGCCCCCGGATCGGGCGATGTCCTCGATCGCGCCCGAGATGTCCTCGATGTGGCCGCCCGGGACCGCGGCCGCGATCCCCGCCATCATCGCGAGGCGGGTGGTGTCGATGAGCCGGCGGACCGGCGCGGGCGGGGTCCCGACGTAGAACGTCCTGGCCCCATCGCCGTGCCAGCCCTCGACGATCGCCCCGGCGTCGATCGACACGACCTGGCCCTCGCGGATCAGCCGGTCGCCCGGGATCCCGTGGACGATCTCGTCGTCGATCGAGATGCAGACGCTCGCCGGGAACGGCCGGCGCGGGTTGACCCCGGGGTAGCCCTTGAACGAGGGCGTCGCGCCGGAGCGCCGGATGTGGGCCTCCGCGAGGGCATCGATGTGGGCGGTCGAGACCCCCGGCCGGAGCTCGGACTCGACGAGCGCAAGGACCTCGGCCACGATCCGCCCGGCGCGGCGCATCCGCTCGATCTCGGCCGGCGACTTGAGGGTGACGGCCATCAGCGACCGCCGCGCACGGCCGGTTCGACGATCCGGAGGAGATCGGCGGCGACCTCCTCCGCGGGGCGCCGCCCGTCGACCGTCCGGAGGACGCCCTGGTCGCGATAGTGCCCGCTCACCTCGCGAAGCGCCCCGAGCTGGCCCTCGAGCCGGGCCCGGATCGTCTCCTCGCGATCGTCCTCGCGCTGGATGAGCGGTGACCCGTCGAGGTCGCACTGGCCGGCGACCCGGGGTGGGTGGGACGAGGCGTTGTAGACGTGCCCATTCGCCTCGCAGATCCAGCGTCCGGACATCCGCCGGACCAGCTCGTCGGCGGGGACGTCGATCTCGAGGGCGTGGTCGACCCTCGCGTCGTGCTCGGCGAGCGCGCGATCGAGCGCCTCGGCCTGGGCGACGGTGCGGGGGAAGCCGTCGAGGATGACCCCGGCCCGGGCATCCGGCTCGGCCAGCCGCTCGAGGAGCATCCCGACCGTGATCTCGTCGGGGACGAGCTGGCCGCGCTCCATGAACCGGCGGGCCTGGAGGCCGATCGCCGATCCCTCGCGGACCGCTGCCCGGAAGAGGTCGCCGGTCGCCACGTGAGGGATCGCCAGTCGCTCGGACAGGAGCGCTGCCTGGGTGCCCTTGCCGGCGCCTGGGGCGCCGAGCAGGACCAGGAAGATCACCGAATAAAGCCCTCGTAGTTCCTCATCAGGAGCTGGGCCTCGATCTGCTTCATCGTCTCGACGACGACGCTGACCACGATGAGCAGGCTCGTGCCGCCCAGGGTCAGCCCGCCGAGGGTCGGGAAGATCGCCCCGACGATGATCGGCGAGACGGCGACGATGGCCAGGAAGAACGCGCCGGCGATCGTGATCCGGTAGACGACCTTCGTCAGGTAGTCCTGGGTCGGCCGGCCGGGCCGGATGCCCGGGATGAACCCGCCGTTCTTGCGGAGCTGTTCGGCCGTCTCGTCCGGCTTGAACGTGAACGCCGTGTAGAAGTAGGTGAACCCGAAGGTCAGCAGGAAGTAAAGGACCGCGTACAGCGGCCGCTGGGGGCTCATCAGGTCGACGATCGCCTGGGAGATGTTCTTGACGATGTCGATCTGCGACGTCGTGAAGTACTGGGCGATCTGGGACGGGAAGAGCAGGATGCTGACGGCGAAGATGATCGGGATGACGCCCGCCTGGTTGACCCGGAGCGGCAGGAACGTCGAGCCGCCCTGGTACATCCGTCTGCCGCGCACCCGGCTGGCGTATTGGATCGGGATCCGCCGCTGGCCCTCCTGGATGTAGACGATCACGAAGACCGCCAGGATCGCGACGACGGCGAAGGCCACGAAGGCGAGGACGTCGGGCGCGTTCAGGAAGGCGATGAGCGCCGTCGGCGCCCGGCCGACGATGCCGGCGAAGATGATGAAGCTGATGCCGTTGCCGATACCCTTCTCGGTGATGAGCTCGCCGAGCCACATCAGCAGGACCGACCCGGTCGTGAGCGACACGATCTGGGTCAGCGTCTCGAGGTCGGCCAGCCCGAACGAGCCGGTCAGGACCGGCGGCTGGGTGTTGTGGAGGAGCGCGAGGAACCCGTACGACTGGAGCAGCGCCAGCGGCACCGACAGGTAGCGGGTGTACTGGTTGATCCTGTTCCGGCCGTACTCCCCCTCCCGGCTGAGGGCCTGGAGCTGGGGGACCACCCCGGTCATCAGCTGCATGATGATCGAGGCGTTGATGTACGGGTTCACCCCCAGGCCGACGATCGAGAAGCGGGACAGCCCGCCGCCGGAGAACAGGTCGAGCAGCCCGAACAGCGAGTTGTTGTTGAAGAACTGCGCCATCGCCGACGGGTCCGCCCCGGGCACGGGCACGTGCGACAGGAAGCGGAAGATGACCAGGATCCCGGCGACGAACAGGATTCGCCGCCGGAGGTCCGGCGCCCGGAAGGCGTTGAGCAGGTTCTCGATCACGGTCAGGCGTCGCCGGCAGTGGCGTCGTCGCCGGTGGACTCCTCCGCGGTCTCAGCCGCCGCCTGGGCGGCCCCGGGGTCGGACGCCTCGTCGGCGGACGCCTCGAGCTTGGCCGTCTTCGCGCGGGTCGCCTTCGACCGGCTTGCCCGGGCGGGCTTCGCCGCCGGCTCGCTGGTCTCGATCGCGGCCGGCTCGCCGGCGTCGGTCGGAGCCGGCTCGGTGGACTCGGTCGGAGCCGGCTCGGTGGACTCGGCCACCTCGGCGGGCGCGGCCTGCGCGACCGGCTCCTCGGCTGCTTCGGGCTCGGGGACGACCGGTTCGGCGGCCGCCGCCTTCGTCCGGCGCGCCTTCGGGGCCGGCTCGGGGGCGGCCTCCTCGGTCGGCTCGAGACCCAGCGCCGGGAGGCTCCGGGTCGGGACCTCGATGACCTGGACCGAGCCTCCGGCCGCCTCGATCTTGGCGACGGCGCTCTTGCTGAACGCGTCGGCGACGACGAACAGGGCGACCTCGAGGTCACCCTGCCCGAGGACCTTCATCGGCCGGTCGAGCGTCCGGACCAGGCCGACGGCGCGCAGGATCTCCTGGTTGACCGTGATCGGGGCCGTCTTGGCCGCCTTCTTCGCACCGGGAGCGTCGCCAGGCTCGAACGCCCCGAGCAGGGCGAGCTCGCCGATCCGGCCGACGTTGACGATCTCGTACTCGATCTTGAGCCGGTTCTTGAACCCGCGCAGCTTCGGGATCCGCATGTGGAGCGGGGTCTGACCGCCTTCGAACCAGGGCGGGATCGAGCCGCCGGCACGCGCCTTCTGGCCCTTCGTGCCGCGCCCGGCGGTCTTGCCCTGGCCGGCCGCAATGCCGCGCCCGACGCGGCGCCGGGGCGTGCGGGCGCCGTCGGCGGGCTTCAGGTCGTGGAGCTTCATCGCTTCTCCTCGGGGTTCGCCGTCCCCGGGACCTCCTCGACCCGCACCAGGAACCGGACCTGGCGGACCATGCCCCGGGTGGCCGGGTTGTCGGGGACCTCGACGGTGTCGCCGATGCGGTGCAGCCCGAGGGCGCGGATCGTCGCCCGGTTCCGCTCGATGTGGCTGATCGTGCTCTTGATCTGGGTGACCCGCAGCTTAGCGGCCATCGGCGCCCTCCATGACCGGCTGACCCGGAATGAGGGCGCGGACTCGGACGCCCCGCCGGGCGCTGATCTCCTCGGCCGAGTGGAGTGAGGCGAGCCCCGCGATCGTCGCCCGGGTCACGTTGACCGGGTTCGTCGAGCCGTGGACCTTGGCCAGGATGTCGTGGATGCCTGCCGCCTCGACCACCGCCCGGACGGCCCCGCCGGCGATGACGCCGGTGCCCTGGGAGGCGGGCTTGAGAAGAACCTTCGCCGCGGCGTACTCGACCCGGACCTCGTGCGGGATCGTCGTGCCGACGAGCGGCACCCGGATGAGGTTCTTCTTGGCGTCCTCGACGCCCTTCCGGATCGATTCCGGCACCTCGCCCGCCTTGCCCAGCCCGACCCCGACGTGCCCGGCGCCGTCGCCGACGACGACGACCGCGCTGAAGCTGAACCGACGGCCGCCCTTGACGACCTTCGCGACACGGTTGATCTGGACGACGCGCTCTTCGAGCGTCAGCTTGTTCGGATCGATCCTGGCCAACTCGGCAGCTCCCTTCGAATCAGAAGTCGAGACCGGCCTCGCGGGCGGCGTCGGCGAGCGACTTGATCCGTCCGTGGTACCGGAACCCGGCCCGATCGAAGACGACGTGCTCGACGCCGGCTGAGCGGGCGCGTTCGGCGATCAGGCGACCGACGACCACAGCCGCCTCGGACTTCGTCGACTTGGAGCCCCTGAGCTCCTTCTCGGCGGTCGAGGCGGCGGCCAGCGTCCGGCCGGAGCCGTCGTCGATGACCTGGGCATAGATGTGGCTGAGGCTGCGGAACACGGCGAGGCGCGGCCGCTCCGACGTTCCGCTGATGCGGAGCCGGATCCGCTCGTGGCGCTTGTGGCGCGCCGCGCTCCGGGTGCCGGTCTGGGTCATGCTGGACGATCCTTCGTCATCACTTCTTGCCGCCGATCTTGCCGGCCTTGCCGGCCTTGCGGCGGACGACCTCGCCGGCGTAGCGGACGCCCTTGCCCTTGTACGGCTCGGGCTTGCGGGTCGAGCGGACCTTCGCCGCCACCTGGCCGACCAGCTCCTTGTCGATCCCGACCACGGCCAGCCGGGTGGGGTTCTCGAGCTCGAAGCTGATGCCGCCCGGCGGCGTGATCTCGATCGGGTGGCTGTAGCCCAGGTTGAGCTGGAGCTTCTCGCCGACCTTCGCGGCGCGGTAGCCGACGCCGGTGATCTCGATCCCCTTGCGGTAGCCGGTGGTGACCCCCTCGACCATGTTGGCCACGAGGGTCCGGGTCAGGCCGTGGAGCTGGCGGTGCATCTTCGCGTCAGACGGGCGCTCGACGAGGAGCGTGCCCTCGCCGTGGACCACCCGCATGTCGGGGTGCAGCTCGCGGGCCAGGGTCCCCTTGGGGCCCTTGACCGTGATCGCCCGCCCGTCGAGGGTGACCTCGACGCCGGCCGGAACGGTGATCGGAAGTCGACCGATCCGCGACATTGGTTCCTCCCTACCAGACGTAGGCGAGGACTTCGCCGCCGAGCTGGGCCCGCCTGGCCTGCGCGCCGGTCATGATCCCCTGGCTGGTGCTGACGATGACGATGCCGAGCCCGCCGAGAACCCGCGGGATGTCGGTCTTGCGGGCATAGACCCGGAGCCCGGGCTTGCTGATCCGCTTGAGCCCGGACACCACCGGCACCTTGCCGTCGACGTACTTGAGCTGGAGGTGGAGGACGGGCACGGTCCCGTCACGATCCTCGCGCACGTCGGCGATGAAGCCCTCGTCCTTGAGGATCCGGGCGATCTCGCGCTTCGTCCGCGAGGCGGGCACGACGACCTCCGCGTGGCGCGCTCGCGACGCGTTGCGGATCCGGGTGAGCATGTCGGCGATCGGGTCGGAGATGTTCATCGCTGTCCTACCAGCTCGACTTCGTCACGCCGGGGAGCTCGCCCAGGAGCGCTCGCTCCCGGAAGCAGATCCGGCACAGCGCGAACCGGCGCATGTAGGCCCGCGGGCGGCCGCAGACGAAGCAGCGGTGATACCCCTGGACCGGGTGCTTGGGCGTTCGCTTCGCCTTGGCGATCATCGATTTCTTGGCCATCTGACTCCTCCCCGCGCCTAGCCGGCGAAGGGCATGCCGAGGAGCTCGAGCAGGCGCTTCGATTCCTCGTCGGTCTTCGCCGTCGTCACGATGCTGATCTCCAGCCCGCGGAGACGGTCCACCTTGTCGTAGTCGATCTCGGGGAAGGCGAGCTGCTCGCGCAGCCCGAGCGAGAAGTTGCCCCGCCCGTCGAACGACTTCGAGGGAATCCCCCGGAAGTCGCGGAGGCGGGGCAGGGCGAGCGAGGTGAGCCGGTCGAGGAAGTCCCACATCCGCTCGCCGCGGAGGGTCACCTTCGCCCCGACCGGGTTGCCTGTCCTCAGTCGGAACTGGGCGATCGAGCGCTTGGCCCGGGTGACGATCGGCTTCTGGCCCGTGATCATCGACAGGTCACCGACGGCCGCGTCGATCGCCTTGGCGTTGGTCAGCGCCTCGCCCAGGCCGATGTTGACGACGATCTTGGCGACCTGCGGGACCTCGTTCCGGTTGCGGTACTCGAACTGCTTGATGAGGGCGGGCGCGACCTCGTCCTTGTAGCGCTCGTGGAGGCGGTTGGCCATCAGCCCTTCACCTCCAGCCGCTCCCCGCAGTGGCCGCAGACCCGGACACGCTGGCCGTTGTCGAGCACGGCGTGCTTGACCCGGGTCGGCCGGTCGCAGCTGCCACAGACGATCATCACCTTGCTGATCGGGAGCGGCTGGGCGATCTCGAGGATCCCGCCCTGCTGGACCTTGGGCATCCGATCGGAGGTCGAGCCGGTCGCCCGGGGCTTCGTGTGGCGCTTCGCCAGGTTGAGCCCCTCGACGACGACGGCGACCTCGGACAGCGGGCTGATGTGGCGCCACGAGCCCCCGCCGCGCGACTTGAGCTTGGCCATGCCCTGGCGGTCGCGGACGACGCGATCGACGACGCCGCGCTTGCCGGCCTCCTTGCCGGTCAGCACGACGACGGTGTCGCCCTTGCGGATCTCGGGCACCTTCGTGGCTTCCTTCCGTCGAAGCTGCGCCATGTCAGAGCACCTCCGGCGCGAGCGACACGATCTTCATGTAGTTGCGATCGCGCAGCTCGCGGGCGACCGGCCCGAAGATGCGCGTCCCGCGCGGGTTGCCCTGGTTGTTGATGAGCACGGCGGCGTTCTCGTCGAAGCGGATGTAGCTGCCGTCCGGGCGGCCGTACTCCTTGGCCGTGCGGACGATCACCGCGCGGACGACGTCGCCCTTCTTGACCGCGGCGTTCGGGATCGCCTGCTTGACGCTGGCGACGATGACGTCGCCGACACCGGCCGTCCGCTTCTGCGAGCGGCCCATCACCCGGATGCACTCGATCGTCCGGGCGCCGGTGTTGTCGGCGACCTTCAGCCGGGTCGATTCCTGGATCACGCCCCGGCCTCCACCGGCTCGGCGGCCTCACCCGGCTCGGCATCCGCAGCGGCGTCGGCGGCGGCCTCGGCGGCCTCGGCCGGCGCGCGGTGGCGGCCGGGATGGGCCGCGCCGTGGATCGCCTCGGAGGTGGCCTCCTCCTCGGTCACGATCTCGCTCATCGGGGTCGCCTCGCCGGCCCGGGCGAGGACCTCGACGAGCCGCCAGCGCTTCGTCGCCGACAGCGGCCGGGACTCCTCGATCTGGACGGTGTCGCCGACGCGAGCCTCGTTCAGCTCGTCGTGCGCCTTGAACTTGGTGCTCAAGCGGATGACCCGCTTGTACAGCCGGTGGCGCGCCAGGCGCTCGACGGACACGACGATCGTCTTGTCCATCTTGTCGCTGACCACGCGGCCGACCTTCGTCTTCCGCTTCCCGTTCACCGTGGCTCCTGTCATCGCCGGCCCCGTCAGGCCGTCCGGCCGAGCTTGCGCTCGTGCTGGACGGTGAGGATCCGGGCCATCGTTCGACGCGTCTGGGGGATGGTGCTGTAGTCCTTGAGCTGGCGGGTCGACAGCGCGAAGCGCGCACCCCACAGGTCTTGCTTCGCCTGGCGGAGGGCCTCCTCGAGCTCGAGGTCGGTCATCGCCCGGACCTTATCGATGTCCATCGGTCGCCGCCTCCTTGACCAGCGTCTCGCGCACGACGACCCGGGTCGCGACCGGGAGCTTGTGGCTGGCGAGGCGCATCGCCTCGACCGCCTCGTCGTGGCCGATGCCGGCCATCTCGAACAGGATCCGGCCGGGCTTGACCACCGCGACCCAGTGATCGGGGGCGCCCTTGCCCGAGCCCATCCGCGTCTCGGCCGGCTTCTTGGTGGCGGGCTTGTCGGGGAAGATCCGGATCCAGATCTTGCCGCCGCGCTTGACCGAGCGGGTCATCGCCCGCCGGGCGGCCTCGATCTGGCGGCTCGTGATCCAGGCCGGCTCCATCGTGGCCAGGCCGTAGTCGCCGAAGGCCACCGTGTGCCCGCCCTTGGCCATCCCGGACATCCGTCCGCGCATGACCTTGCGGTGCTTGACCCGCCGCGGCATCAACATGGCTAGGCCGCCCCGGCCGCGGGTGCGGCACCGGGTGCGGGAACGGCGTCGCGGGCCGGCGTCCGCTCGGGGATGATGTCGCCCCGGTAGATCCAGACCTTGACGCCGATCCGGCCGTAGGTCGTGTGGGCGTGGACCTGGCCGTAGCTGATGTCGGCGCGGAGCGTCCCGAGCGGGATCCGCCCCTCCTTGTCCCACTCGCGGCGGGCCATCTCGGAGCCACCGAGGCGACCCGAGACCATGATCTTGACGCCCTTGGCGCCGGCCTTCATCGTCCGCTGGACGCCCTGCTTCATCGCCTTGCGGAAGGCGATCCGGCGCGACAGCTGCTGGGCGATGTTCATCGCCACCAGGTAGGCGTCGAGCTCGGGCTGGCGGATCTCCTTGATCTCCAGCTTGACCTTGCGCTTGGTCAGCGCGCCGATCTGCTGGCGGAGGATCTCGACGTTCTGGCCACCCTTCCCGATGACGATCCCGGGCTTGGCCGTGTGGACCGTAACGGTGACGTGGTTGATGCCCCGCTCGATCTCGACCTGGCTGACGCTGGCATTGGCCAGGCGACGCTCGACGAGCTGGCGGATCGCGATGTCCTCCTTGAGGAGGGTCGTGTACTCCTTGTCGGCGTACCACTTCGCGGTCCAGGTGCGCGAGACACCGAGACGGAAGCCGTACGGGTGGACCTTGTGTCCCATCTGCTAGGCCTCCCGGTCCTCGACCACGATCGTGATGTGGGTCATCGGCTTGTGGATCGGGAACGCGCGGCCCTGCGCGCGCGGCCGATACCGCTTGATGGTCGGGCCCTCATCGGCGCGGGCCTCGACGATGACGAGGTCCTCGGCCGACAGGTTGTGGTTGTTCTCCGCGTTCGCGGTCGCGCTCTTGAGAACGAGCGCGATGTCGCGCGCCGCGCCCTGGGGCATGAACCGGAGCAGGGCGGCCGCATCCTCGACCCGCTTGCCCCGGATCGCCTGGGTGACGAGGTGGGCCTTGCGGGTCGATCCGCGGACGTACCTGGCGGTTGCCGAAACGCGCACGATCCGATCGCTCCTACTTCAGCGCGGTCGAGCGCTCGGTGTGCTTCCCGTGCCCGCGGTAGTTGCGGGTCGGGGAGAACTCGCCGAGGCGATGACCGACCATGTTCTCGGTCACGTAGACCGGGATGTGCTTCTTGCCGTTATAGACGGCAACGGTGTGGCCGATGAACTCGGGGAAGATCACCGACGCCCGGGACCAGGTCTTGACGACCTTCTTCTCGTTGCGCTTGTTCATCTCGGTGACGCGGCCGAGGAGCCGCGCCTCGACGAACGGCCCCTTCTTGACCGATCGCGACATGCTCTTCTCTCCTCCCCGCTACTTGCGGTGCCTGGACCGGACGATGAGCCGGCCGCTGGTCTTGTTGCGTCGAGTCCGGTAGCCCATCGCGGGCTTGCCCCAGGGCGTCTTGGGCGGCATCCCGGTCGGGGACTTGCCCTCGCCACCGCCGTGGGGATGGTCGCGCGGGTTCATCACGACCCCGCGGACCTCGGGCCGCTGGCCCATCCGCCGGGCCCGGCCCGCCTTGCCCAGGTTCTGGTTCTCGTGATCGAGGTTGGAGACCTGGCCGATCGTGGCCATGCAGCGGATGCTGACCCGCCGGACCTCGCCCGACGGCAGCCGGACCTGGGCGTAGTCGCCCTCCTTGGCCAGGAGCTGCGCCGAGACGCCGGCCGAGCGGACGATCTGACCGCCCTTGCCCGGGATCAGCTCGATGTTGTGGATCGTCGTGCCGAGCGGGATGCTGGCGATCGGCAGGGCGTTGCCAACACGTGCCTCGGCGTCCGGACCGGCGACCACGATGTCGCCGACCTTGAGGCCGTGGGGCAGGAGCATGTAGCGCTTCTCGCCGTCGCGGTAGTGGAGCAGCCCGATCCGGGCCGACCGGTTCGGGTCGTACTCGATCGTGGCCAGGCGGGCCGGCACGCCGATCTTGTCGCGCTTGAAGTCGATCCGCCGGTAGTGCTGCTTCTCGCCGCCGCCACGGTGACGCACGGTGAGCCGGCCGGCGTTGTTCCGGCCGGAGCCGCGCTTCTGCGACTCGAGCAGCGGCTTGTGCGGCTCGCGGGTCGTGATCTCCTCGAACGTCGAGCGGGTCATCTGGCGGAGACCCGGCGAAGTGGCCTTGTAGCTGCGCAGCGGCATCGCTAGACCCCCTCGAAGAATTCGATCTTGTCGCCGGCGGCCAGGGTCACGACCGCCTTGCGCCAGGGCGTCGTCCAGCCGCTGATCCGGCCGCGGCGCGTGCCACGCCGCTTCTCCTTGGCCTTGGTCGTGAGCACGTTGACCCCGGTGACCTTGACCTTGAAGAGCTCCTCGACGGCGGCCTTGATCTGGATCTTGTTGGCGTCGTCGTGGACGGCGAACGTGTACTTGCCACGGCCCGACTCATCCATCGACTTCTCGCTGATGACCGGGCGGAGGATCACCTCATGGGCGGTCAGCGTCATGCGTAGACCTCCTCCATCCGGGCGAGCGCCGGCTGCTCGATCAGGACCGTGTCCGCGTTGAGCAGGTCGACGACGTTGAGCGAGTCGGCGAGGATCACCGCCACGGTGGGGAGGTTGCGCGACGACAGGTGGAGGACCTCGTCGCGCGCCGGCGCCACGACGAGGACGCGGCCGGTGGCGCCGACCGCGGCGAGCACCCCGACGAGGTCGCGGGTGCGGATCGCCTCGAGCCCGAAGCCGTCGATGACCTTGATCGCGTCGTCGCCGTACTTGGCGGTCAGCGCGCCACGCAGGGCGAGCTGCTTCATCTTGCGCGGCAGGCGCTGGACGTACGAGCGCGGATGGGGTCCGAACACCGTCCCGCCGCCGCGGTAGTGCGGTGCCGTGCGATGGCCCTGGCGGGCGCGGCCGGTGCCCTTCTGGCGGTACGGCTTGCGACCACCGCCGCGGACTTCGCCGCGGGTCTTCGTGTCGTGCGTGCCGAGATGCCGTCCGGCGAGCTGAGCGGTCACGACCTGGTGGAGGACGGCCTCGTTGACCGGAGCGTCGAACAGCGTGTCGCTGAGCTCGACGCTGCCGATCGAGGCGCCGGTCCGGTCGTAGAGCGTGGTCTGCGGCATCGTCAGGCCTTCTTCACGAGGATGAGCGAGTTGCGCGAGCCGGGCAGCGAGCCGTTGACGAGCAGGAGGTTCCGGTCCGGGTCGGTCCGGACGATCCGGACCTTCTTGACGGTGACCCGGTCGTCGCCCATGTGGCCGGCCATTCGCATCCCCTTGTAGACCCGCCCCGGCGTCGTGCCGGGACCGATCGAACCGGGCTCGCGGTGGTGATCCGAGCCGTGGGTCTTCGGACCGCGCTTGAAGTTGTGGCGCTTGATCTGGCCGGCGAAGCCCTTGCCCTTCGAGACGCCGGTCACGTCGACGAGGTCGCCGGGGCTGAAGAGGTCGTCGATCGACACGGTCTGGCCGACCTCGTAGGCGTCGACGTCGTCGACCCGGAACTCGCGGATCGTGGCGACCTTCGGCAGGCCCGCGCCGAGCTGGCCCGCCTCGGGCTTCGTCAGGCGCGCGACGACGTCCGTCCCGAGCTGGACGGCGGTGTAGCCGTCGCGCTCGAGCGTGCGCAGCCGGGTGACGGTGTTCGGCTCGACCGCCAGCACGCTGACGGCAACCATCGTCCCGTCAGCCTGGAAGACCTGGGTCATGCCGACCTTGCGGCCAATCAATCCGATACTCACCTGCCACGTTCCTCCAGCGACCGCTCAGCCGGTCCGAGGGCAAGGCGGAGCCGAGTACCGGAGCGAACGCACACCGGGGTGCGTGAGCGAGGAGCGCAGGCGACAACGCGGCCATCGGGCCGGATCAGCGGTCGCGTCATCACATCTTGATCTCGATGTCGACGCCAGCCGCAAGGCTGAGTCGCATCAGGGCGTCGACCGTCTTCGCGCTCGGATCGAGGATGTCGACGAGCCGCTTGTGGGTGCGGATCTCGAACTGCTCCCGCGAGTCCTTGTCGATGAACGGCGAGCGGATGACGGTGAACTTCTCGATCCGGGTAGGCAGCGGCACCGGACCGACGACATCCGCGCCGGTCCGCTGGGCCGTCTCGACGATCTGCGCCGCCGACTGGTCGAGCAGCCGGTGGTCATAGGCCTTGAGGCGGATCCTGATCCGCTGCTTCGCCATCGGGCTACCCGGTGATCGAGACGATGGCGCCGGCGCCGACGGTCCGGCCACCCTCGCGGATGGCGAAGCGCTGGCCGGTCTCGAGGGCGATCGGGGTGATCAGCTCGACGGTCATGTCGACGTTGTCGCCGGGCATGATCATCTCGGCCCCCTCGGGCAGCCCGATCGCCCCGGTGACGTCGGTCGTGCGCAGGTAGAACTGGGGCCGGTAGCCGTTGTAGAAGGGGGTGTGGCGGCCGCCCTCCTCTTTCGTCAGGACGTAGACCCGGGCGACGAACTTGGTGTGGGGGGTGACCGAGCCACTCTTGGCGAGGACCTGGCCGCGCTCGATCTCGTCGCGCTCGATGCCCCGCAGCAGGCAGCCCACGTTGTCGCCGGCCTGGCCCTCGTCGAGCAGCTTCTTGAACATCTCGACCCCGGTCACGACGACCTTGCGGGTCGCCTTGACCCCGACGATCTCGACCTCCTCGCCGACCTTGATCACGCCGCGCTCGATCCGCCCGGTGGCGACCGTGCCCCGGCCCTTGATCCCG
Source organism: uncultured Chloroflexia bacterium (assembly GCA_963708065.1). GTDB lineage: Bacteria > Chloroflexota > Limnocylindria > Limnocylindrales > CSP1-4 > Chersky-267. The sequence continues at coordinate 693,286 of CAVPRZ010000002.1, read as the reverse complement.
AAGACGTCCTCGACCGGCATCAGGAACGGCTTGTCGATCGGCCGCTCGGGGGTCGGGATGTACGAGTCGACCGCGTCCATCAGCTCCTGGATCGGGACGTAGGCCGGGTCGGCCGGGTCGTCGGGCGCCTCGAGGGCGAGCAGGGCCGAGCCGCGGATGACCGGGATGTCGTCGCCCGGGAAGCCGTTCTTGGTGAGCAGCTCGCGGACCTCGAGCTCGACCAGGTCGAGCAGCTCGGGATCGTCGACCGCGTCGCACTTGTTGAGGAAGACGACGATGTAGGGGACCTCGACCTGGCGGGCGAGCAGGATGTGCTCGCGGGTCTGGGGCATCGGCCCGTCGGTCGCGGCCACGACCAGGATCGCGCCGTCCATCTGGGCGGCGCCGGTGATCATGTTCTTGATGTAGTCGGCGTGGCCGGGGCAGTCGACGTGGGCGTAGTGGCGAGCGTCGGTCTGGTACTCGACGTGGGCGATCGCGATGGTGATCCCGCGCTCGCGCTCCTCGGGCGCGTTGTCGATCGAGTCGAAGGCACGGTACTCGGCGCCGCCCTTCAGGGCGAGGTACTTGGTGATCGCCGCGGTGAGGGTCGTCTTGCCGTGGTCGATGTGACCGATCGTGCCCACGTTGACGTGCGGCTTGGTCCGCTCGAACTTCTTCTTCGCCATTGTCGTCTGCTCCTGGCTCCTCTGCTCGGTCCCCGACCGTCGACTCAGACCTTGGATTTCTGGACGAGCTCCGCCGCGAGACTCGTGGGGACCTCGGCGTAGTGACTGAACTCCATCGAGCTGCTCGCCCGACCCTGGGTCATCGAACGCAGGTCGGTGACGTAGCCGAACATCTCGGCCAACGGCACGTAGGCGCGGACGACCTGGGTCCCGCCGCGGGACTCCATGCCCTCGATCTGCCCGCGGCGGCTGTTGAGGTCGCCGATCACGTCGCCCATGAACTCCTCGGGCATGAGGACCTCGACCTTCATGATCGGCTCGAGGATCGCCGGATCGGCCTTGCCGAAGGCATCCTTGACGGCGATCGACCCGGCGATCTTGAAGGCCATCTCCGACGAGTCGACCTCGTGGTACGAGCCGTCGAACAGGGTGGCCTTGACGTCGACGACCGGGAAGCCGGCATAGATGCCGGTCTCGAGCGCCTCGCGGATCCCGGCGTCGACCGACTTGATGAACTCGCGCGGGATGGTCCCGCCGACGATCTTGTCGACGAACTCGTAGCCGGCGCCCTTCTCCTGGGGCTCGAGCTTGATGACCGCGTGGCCGTACTGGCCCTTGCCGCCGGTCTGGCGGACGAACCGGCCGTTGCCCTCGGCCGCCCGCCGGATCGTCTCGCGGTAGGAGACCTGCGGCTTGCCGATGTTGGCGGCGACCTTGAACTCGCGGACCATCCGGTCGACGAGGACGTCGAGGTGCAGCTCGCCCATGCCCGCGATGAGCGTCTCGGACGACTCGGGGTCGGTGTGGACCCGGAAGGTCGGGTCCTCCTCGGCGAGTCGCTGGAGGGCGATCGCCAGCTTGTCCTGGTCGGCCTTCGTCTTGGGCTCGATCTTGACCTCGATGACCGGCTCCGGGAACGTCATCGACTCCAGGACGATCGGGTGATCCGGGTCGGTCAGGGTGTCGCCGGTGAACGTGTCCTTGAGCCCGACCGCGGCGGCGATGTCGCCGGCGTAGACCTCGTCGATCTCCTCGCGGTGGTTGGCGTGCATCTGGAGGACGCGCCCGATGCGCTCTTTCTTGCCCTTGGTCGGGTTGAGCACGTACGAGCCCGCCTTGAGCGTCCCGGAGTAGACCCGGAAGAAGGCGAGCTTGCCGACGAACGGGTCGGCCGCGATCTTGAAGGCGAGCGCGCTGAACGGCTCGCTGTCGTTCGGCGGTCCGGACGATCTCGGTGCCGGTCCGCGGGTCGATCCCGATCATCGGGGGCACGTCGAGCGGTGAGGGCAGATAGTCGACGACCGCGTCGAGGACCTTCTGGATCCCCTTGTTGCGGAGCGCCGAGCCGGTGAGGACCGGGACGATCCGGGTCGTCAGCGTCCCGAGCCGGAGCCCGCGCTTGATCTCGGCGACGGTCAGCTCCTCGCCCTCGAGGTACTTGTGGAGGAGCTCGTCGTCCATCTCGGCGACCGCCTCGATCATCGTGTGGCGGTGCTTCTCGGCCTCGGCCCGCAGGTCGTCCGGGATGTCGACGACGTCGATCTGGTTGCCCAGGTCGTCGCGGTAGTAGACGGCCTTCATCTCGACGAGGTCGACGACGCCCTGGAACCGATCCTCCATCCCGATCGGGATCTGGATCGGCACGGCATTCGCCCCGAGCCGGTCCTTGATGCTGGCGACGCCGCGCCAGAAGTCGGCTCCGGTCCGGTCGAGCTTGTTGATGAAGCAGAAGCGCGGAACGCCGTACCGATCGGCCTGGCGCCAGACCGTCTCCGACTGCGGCTCGACACCGGCCACGCCGTCGAAGACGACCACCGCGCCGTCCAGGACGCGGAGGCTCCGCTCGACCTCGACCGTGAAGTCCACGTGCCCGGGCGTATCGATGATGTTGATGCGATGGTCGCCCCAGAACGCGGTCGTGGCCGCGGCCGTGATGGTGATGCCCCGCTCCTGCTCCTGGGGCATCCAGTCCATCGTTGCCGCGCCCTCGTGGACCTCGCCGATCTTGTAGATCTTCTTCGTGTAGAAGAGGATCCGCTCGGTCACGGTCGTCTTGCCGGCGTCGATATGGGCGATGATTCCGATGTTCCGCGTCTGCGCGAGCGGAACCTGGCGTGCCACGGTGGTCCTGCGCTCCTGGGTGCTGGTGACTACCACTTGAAGTGGCTGAAGGCCTTGTTCGCCTCGGCCATCTTGTGGGTGTCCTCGCGACGCTTGACCGCGGCCCCGAGGCCGTTGGCCGCGTCGACGAACTCTGCGGCGAGCTTCTCGCCCATGCTCTTGCCGCTTCGCTTGCGGGCCGCCTGGACGAGCCAGCGCACGCCGAGCGAGAGGCGGCGGTCGCCCCGGATCTCGACCGGGACCTGATAGGTCGCGCCACCGACCCGGCGGGGCTTGACCTCGATGATCGGGGTGGCGTTGCGCAGGGCGGACTCGAGGACCTCGATCCCCGGCCGGCGGGCCTGGGCCTCGGCCCGGGCGAGCGCCTGGCGCATGATCCGGTCGGCCAGGTTGCGCTTGCCGTCGCGCATCAGCTTGGCGCTGAACCGGGCGGTCGTCCGGTTGGCCGGGACCGACTCGTACTTGGTCTTGCGGGCGACGTTCTGGCGACGCGGCACTAGCGGCCTCCGATCGCCGGCGTCGCCTTGGCGCCGTACTTGCTGCGACCCTGCTTCCGATCGCGGACGCCGGCCGCGTCGAGGGTGCCCCGGATGATGTGGTACTTGACCGACGGCAGGTCCTTGACCCGGCCGCCCCGGACGAGCACGACCGAGTGCTCCTGGAGGTTGTGCCCGATGCCCGGGATGTAGGCCGTGACCTCCATCTGGTTGGTCAGCCGGACGCGGGCGATCTTCCGAAGCGCCGAGTTCGGCTTCTTCGGGGTCATCGTGCGGACCTGGAGGCAGACGCCACGCTTCTGCGGGGCGCCCGGGATGGGCTCCTGGCGCTGCCTCAGGCTGTTCCAGTTCTTGCGCATGGCCGGCGCCTTGACCTTGGCGATCTTGCGCTTGCGGCCGTGTCGCACGAGCTGGCTGATCGTCGGCACGAAGACGCTGCTCCTCTCAAGTCTGGTTCTGGCGGCCGAGCCGCCCCGGTCCGCCGGCGCCGCGCGCCGGGACCGGCGGTCATGAAGGGTTGATGGTGAGGTGGCGGGCCGCGACGCACGCACACGAGCGTCGGGCCTCGACGAGGCCACGAACGGGCAGGATATCAGTGGCCCCGAGCGTGTGTCAAACGTGACGGGGCCACTGGCGCGGTCGTCCCGGGCGCCGGCCGATGGCTACTCGCGCTCGGTCGAGACGGCCTCGGCCGGCTCGTCCTCGTCGGCGGCGAGGAAGGGGTTGCGGGTCGGATCGGTGAGGTCCGGGTCCGCCCCGTCGTCGCCCTCCAGGAGGAGGTCGCCGAGCTCTTCGTCGTCGTCCTCGGACGGGGTCGCGGCGAGCAACGAGGCAAGCCCCGCCGTCTCGTCGTCCACCGGCCGCGCCGAGCCATCCTCCAGGAACGGGTTGAACTCGCCCTCCCCGGTGAGGCCCTCGATCTCCTCGCCGGCGAGCGCCTCGAGGGCGGCCCGTCGGCGGCGCTCCTGGGCCGCGGCAAGGTTGGCCGGCGCGCCGGTCCCGGCCGGGATCAGCTTGCCGATGATCACGTTCTCCTTGAGCCCGATCAGGTGATCCTTGGCGCCGTTGATGGCCGCCTCGGTGAGCACCCTGGTCGTCTCCTGGAAGGACGCTGCGGCGAGGAAGCTCGACGTGTTGAGCGACGCCTTGGTCACCCCGAGCAGGACGGTCTGGGCCGTCGCCGGCTCACCACCCTCGGCCAGGACCCGGTCGTTGGCCTCCTCGAACTCGAGCCGATCGATCAGCTCGGTCGGCAGGAGGTCGACATCGCCCGGCTGGTCGATCCGGACCTTCCGGAGCATCTGCCGGACGATGATCTCGATGTGCTTGTCGTTGATCGTGACGCCCTGGCTCCGGTAGACCTTCTGGACCTCCTTGACCAGGTAGCGCTGGACGGCGTCCTTGCCCCGCGTGTCGAGGTACTCCTGCGGGTTGATCGGACCGTCGGTGATCGCGTCGCCGGCGCGGATCTCCTGGCCGCTCTCGACCTTCAGCTTCGCGTTGTGCGGGATGAGGTACTCCCGCTCGACGACGTCCTCGGCCCGGACGACGAACGCGTTGCCGTCCTTGACCAGGAACCCGGCCACCGGGGCCTGGACCTCGGCGGTGCCGTCCTTGCCCTCTTTGCGGGCGATGACCTGGTTGGCCGCCACGGCGTCACCCGCGGCGAGCAGGACCTCGGCGCCCTTCGGGATCGTGAGCGACGTGTCGTATGCCTCGCGGCTGATGACCTTGACCCGCGTCTGGGTGTCGCGGACGACCTCGACGACGCCATCGATGTGGCTGATCTCGGCCTTGCCCTTCGGGACTCGCGCCTCGAACAGCTCCTCGACCCGGGGCAGGCCCGCGGTGATGTCGAGGCCGGCCACGCCGCCGGTGTGGAACGTCCGCATCGTCAGCTGGGTGCCGGGCTCGCCGATCGACTGGGCGGCGATGATGCCGACCGCCTCGCCGATCCCGATGAGCTGCCCGGTCGCCAGGTTCCGTCCGTAGCACGCCCGGCAGACGCCGTGACGCGCCTCGCAGGTGAGCGGTGAGCGGACGACGACCTCGTCGACCCCGGCCGTGTCGACGGCCCGGGCGAGATCCTCGGTGATCAGCTCGCTGCGCTCGACGATGACCTTGGGGTTCTTACCCTTGCTGGTCGGATCGACGATCGGGGCGGCGGCCAGCCGGCCGACGAGCCGGCGCCCGAAGGCGAACTCCTCGTTGCCGGCGATCTCGATCGACTCGGTCCGGGTGATCCAGCTCCCCTCCTCCGTCCCGCAGTCGTCCTCGCGGGTGATCACGTCCTGGGCGACGTCGACGAGGCGCCGGGTCAGATAGCCGGAGTCGGCCGTCCGGAGGGCGGTGTCGGCGAGGCCCTTGCGCGCGCCGTGGGTCGAGATGAAGTACTCGAGGACCGACATCCCCTCCCGGAAGTTGCTCCGGACGGGCACGTCGATGATCCGCCCCGATGGGTCGGCCATGAGGCCACGCATCGCGCCGAGCTGGCCGATGTTGCCCTTGTTGCCGCGGGCGCCCGAGGTGGTCATCATCGTGACCGCCCCGAACGGGTCGAGTCCGGCCATCATCGCGTCCGACATCTCGGCCGTCGTGCGCTGCCAGACCGAGACGACCTGCTCGTAGCGCTCGTCGTCGGTGATCAGGCCACGCTGGAACTGGCGGTCGATCTCGTCGACCTCGTTGTCGGCCGTCGTGAGCCGGGCGGCCTTGTCGCGCGGGACCTCGATGTCGAAGACCCCGATCGTCATCCCGCCCCGGGTGGCGAACTCGAAGCCGACGCTCTTGATGCCGTCGACGAGGTGCGCCGTCTCGACCGGGCCGAGCAGGCGGTAGCACTCCTCGACGAGCCGACGGAGCTCGGCCCGCTTCATGACCCGGTTGTTGAACCGGAGACGGTCGGGCAGGATCTCGTTGAAGATCACCCGGCCGACGGTCGTGACGATCCGCTCGGAGCGGAGCTCGCCGGCGTCGTCGTCCCAGGTCCGGACCTCGACCTCGATCCGCTCGTGGAGGGTGAGCCCGGTCTTCTCCCGGAGCTGGTAGGCGAGGACGGCCTCCTTCTCGTCGGTGAAGCGCCGCTTGGCAGGGGCCTCCGGACCGGCCTCGCCGTCCATCGTCAGGTAGAAGTTGCCGAGGACCATGTCCTGGGTCGGCGCCACGACCGGGCTGCCGTCGGCCGGCGACAGCAGGTTCGCGGTCGACAGCATCATCTCGCGCGCCTCTTCCTGGGCGGCCGTCGAGAGCGGCACGTGGACCGCCATCTGGTCGCCGTCGAAGTCCGCGTTGAAGGCGGTGCAGACGAGCGGATGGATCTGGATGGCCGAGCCCTCGACGAGGACCGGCATGAACGCCTGGATGCCCAGGCGGTGGAGCGTGGGCGCGCGGTTGAGCAGGACCGGATGATCCCGGATGACCTCCTCGAGGACGTCCCAGACCTCCGGTCGGACCCGCTCGACGATTCGCTTGGCGCTCTTGATGTTGTGGGCGAAGCCCTTCTCGACGAGCTGGCGCATGACGAACGGCTTGAACAGCTCGAGGGCCATCTTCTTGGGCAGGCCGCACTGGTGGAGCTTGAGCTCCGGCCCGACGACGATGACCGAGCGGCCCGAGTAGTCGACCCGCTTGCCGAGGAGGTTCTGGCGGAACCGGCCCTGCTTGCCCTTGAGCATGTCGGACAGGCTCTTGAGACGGTGGTTGCCGGTCCCGGCGATCGCCCGCCCGCGACGGCCGTTGTCGATGAGCGCGTCGCATGCCTCCTGGAGCATCCGCTTCTCGTTGCGGATGATGATCTCCGGGGCGCCGAGCTCGAGCAGTCGCTTGAGCCGGTTGTTCCGGTTGATGACCCGCCGATAGAGGTCGTTCAGGTCGGAGGTCGCGAAGCGGCCGCCGTCGAGCTGGACCATCGGGCGGAGATCCGGCGGGATCACCGGCAGGACCGACAGGATCATCCAGTCGGGCCGGGTTCCCGAGCGGCGGAAGGCCTCGATGAGGCGGAGCCGCTTGATCGCCTTCTTGCGCCGCTGGCCGGACGTCGTCCGGACCTCGACGTGGAGCGACCGCGAGAGCTCCTCGAGGTCCATCCGCTGGATGATGTCGCGGATCGCCTCCGCACCCATCCCGGCATAGAAGATCCGGCCACCCCGGGCCCCGCTGCCGTACTTGGCGTCGAGGTCGCGGAAGTTCCAGCCGTCGAGCGAGGTCTCGGGCAGGGTCATCAGCGGCTGGAGCCGCTCGATCTCATCACGGGCACGACGGATCTCGTCCTTGAGGCCGTCCGCGTCGCGCCGCAGCTGGTCGCGCTCCGCCTCGAGCTCGGCGTCGATCCGCAGCTCGGCGTCGGCGATCCGCTGGGCGGTCGCGGCCTCCTCGTCGGCCGCGCGCCGCTTGAACTCCTCGGACACGCGGTCGGTCTCGGCCGCGGCGATCTTGCGCAATGTGGCCAGCGCGGTCTTGCCCGGCTTCTCGCCGGCAGCCAGGACGACCTCACCGGTCGGGGCGAAGGCGATCGTCTCCTCGGCCACGGCCGAGCCGAGCTCGGCCAGCTGGGCCTGGACGGCCTTGGCCGCCTCGGCGATCGCGTCGGTCGCCTCGGTCCGCTGGTGCTCGAGGTCGGCCTTGGTCGCCGCGAGCGCCTCGTTGAGCTCGTCCTTCTCGCGGTGGAAGACGGAGCGGAGCTCGTCCTCGCGCTCGGCGAGCACGCGCCCGCCCTTGCCGCCGCGCCCCTCGGCCTCCTCGTCGAGCTGGCGGAGCGCCCGGGCGCGGGCCTCCTCGTCGACGTGGCTGACGATGTACAGGGCGAAGTAGAGGATCCGCTCGAGGTTGCGCGGGCTGATGTCGAGCAGGATGCCGAGCCGCGACGGCGTGCCCTTGAAGTACCAGATGTGGCTGACCGGGCTCGCCAGCTGGATGTGGCCCATCCGCTCGCGACGAACCTTGCTGCGGGTCACCTCGACGCCGCACTTGTCGCAGATGATCCCCTTGTAGCGGATCCGCTTGTACTTGCCGCAATAGCACTCCCAGTCCTTGGTCGGACCGAAGATCCGCTCGTCGAAGAGACCGTCCTTCTCCGGCTTGAGCGTGCGGTAGTTGATCGTCTCGGGCTTGGTGACCTCGCCCTTCGACCATTCGCGGATCTGATCCGGGCTCGCGAGCGAGATCCGGATCGCGCTGAAGTTATTGACCTCGAGCATGGTTCTCCTCCGCGTCGCCGCCTGGTTCGGCGACGCGATCTGGACCGGGAGCGAGCGAGATCGGGCTGGCCGGGCGCCGAGCTCGCGGGTGATGCGTGGTGATGACTAGTCTTCGAAGCCGGCGAGGTTGATCCCGCCGAGATCGGGCAGCGAGTAGACCGTGCCGTCGTCCTCGCCGAGTTCGATCTCCTGATCGTTCGGGTCGAGGATCTCGGCATTCAGCCCGAGGCTGCGCAGCTCCTTGATCAGGACCTTGAACGACTCCGGGACTCGTGGCGGCTGGATCTCCTCCCCCTTGACGATCGCCTCGTACGTCTGGACGCGCCCGAGGACGTCGTCCGACTTGACCGTGAGCAGCTCCTGGAGGATGTTCGCGGCGCCGTATGCCTCGAGCGCCCAGACCTCCATCTCGCCGAACCGCTGGCCGCCGAACTGGGCCTTGCCACCGAGCGGCTGCTGGGTGATCAGGCTGTACGGCCCGGTCGACCGGGCGTGGATCTTGTCCTCGACGAGGTGGTGGAGCTTGAGCATGTAGATCTGGCCGACGGTGATCCGCCGATCGAATGGCTCGCCGGTCCGCCCGTCGCGGAGCTCGATCTTGCCGTCCTCGGGCAGGCCGGCCGACACGAGCTCGGCCTGGATCTGGCTCTCGGAGGCGCCGTCGAAGACCGCGGTGGCCGCCGTCTCGCCCTTCGCCTTGAGCGCCCACCCGAGATGGGTCTCGAGGATCTGGCCGATGTTCATCCGGCTCGGCACGCCGAGCGGGTTGAGGATGATGTCGACGGGCGTCCCGTCGGGCAGGAACGGCATGTCCTCCTGGGGCAGGATCTTGGCGATCACGCCCTTGTTCCCGTGGCGGCCGGCCATCTTGTCGCCGACCGAGATCTTGCGCTTCTGGGCGACCGACACCCGGACGAGCCGGTTGACCCCCGGCATCAGCGCGGAGTCGTCGTCGTCGCCGCGCTGGATCTCGCGGATCTCGATGACCTTGCCGCGCTCCCCGTGGGGCAGGCGGAGCGACGAGTCCTTCACCTCGCGCGCCTTCTCGCCGAAGATCGCCCGGAGGAGGCGCTCCTCGGCGGTCAGCTCGGTCTCGCCCTTCGGGGTGATCTTGCCGACGAGGATGTCGCCCGGGGCGACCTCCGCGCCGACGTAGACGATCCCCTGCTCGTCGAGGTCCTTGAGCGACTCCTCGCCGACGTTCGGGATGTCGCGGGTGATCTCCTCGGGCCCGAGCTTGGTGTCGCGCGCCTCGATCTCGTGCTTCTCGATGTGGATGCTCGTGAACAGGTCGTCGCGGACGAGGCGGTCGCTGATGACGATCGCGTCCTCGTAGTTGCCGCCCTCCCAGCTCATGAAGGCGACGAGCACGTTCCGGCCGAGGGCGAGCTCGCCGTGGTCGGTCGAGCTCGAGTCGGCGATCGGGTCGCTCGCGTCGACGCGGGTGCCGACGTCGACGATCGGGCGCTGGTTGATGCACGTCCCCTGGTTCGAGCGGACGAACTTCTGGAGCGGGTACTCGACGAGCTCCCCGCCGTCGGTCTCGATCTGGACCCGCTCGGCGGTGACGCTGGTGACGACGCCGGCGTCGCGGGCGATGAGGACCTGGCCCGAGTCGCGCGCGGCGCGGACCTCCATCCCGGTGCCGACGATCGGCGCCTCGGGCTCGAGGAGCGGGACCGCCTGGCGCTGCATGTTCGAACCCATGAGCGCGCGGTTCGCGTCGTCGTGCTCCAGGAACGGGATGAGCGCCGTGGCCACGGACACGACCTGCTTGGGCGAGACGTCCATGTACTCGATCTGGTTCGGCCGGGCCTCGGGGAACTGGTCGCGGTAGCGCGACGGGACCCGCTCGGCGGTGAAGTGGCCGGCCTCGTCGAGCGGCGCGTTCGCCTGGGCGACGACGTGCTGCTCCTCCTCGTCGGCGGGCAGGTACTCGATCTCGTCGCTCACGACCGGCCGGATCGGGAACGCCTGGGCCTTCTGCTTCTTGAGCTCGGCGACCGCGGCATCGGTGAACGGCTGGCCGGCCTTGAGGACGACGGCACCAGCCTTCGAGACGAGGTCGCCGCCGGCCTCGTAGGTGCGCACCTTCGGGTCGTCCCAGGCGACCGTCCGCCTGACCTTCCGATAGGGCGTCTCGATGAAGCCGTAGCTGTTGATCCGGCCGTACGTCGCGAGCGATCCGATGAGGCCGATGTTCGGCCCTTCCGGGGTCTCGATCGGGCAGATCCGGCCGTAGTGGCTGTGGTGGACGTCGCGGACGTCGAACCCGGCTCGCTCGCGCGACAGGCCGCCCGGCCCGAGGGCCGACAGGCGCCGCTTGCTCGTGAGCTCGGCCAGCGGGTTGGTCTGGTCCATGAACTGCGACAGCTGGCTGCCCCCGAAGAACTCCTTCATCGCGGCCACGACCGGCCGGATGTTGATGAGCGCGTTCGGGGTGGCCTTGTCGATCTCCTGGATCGTCATCCGCTCGCGGACGACCCGCTCCATCCGAAGAAGACCGATCCGGAACGCGTTCTGGATCAGCTCGCCGTTGGCCCGGATCCGGCGGTTGCCGAGGTGGTCGATGTCGTCCGCCGTCCAGCGTCGTTCTCCGAGCGGCTTCTGGGCCTCGATGTTCAGCTCGATGAGATGGCCGACGATCGCGGCGATGTCCTCGCGGGTGATCGTCCGCTCGTCGCGCGGCAGCTCGATTGCCATCCGGGCGGCGACCGAATCCAGCTTCTTGTCGAACTTGTAGCGGCCGACCCGGCCGAGGTCGTAGCGGCGGAAGTTGAAGAACAGGCTCTCGACGAGCTGGCGGGCGTTGTCGCCGGTCGGCGGGTCGCCGGGGCGGAGCTTCTTGTAGACCTCGATCAGGGCGTCCTGCTGGGTCTTGGTGAGGTCCTTGTCGAGGGTCGCCGCGATGTACGGGTGCTCGGGGTCGTGTCGACGTTGACGAACAGCCCGGCGATCTCCTCGTTCGACTCGTAGCCGACGGCACGGAGCAGGGTCGTCGCGGCGATCTTGCGCTTGCGGTCGACCTTGACCGAGAGGAGGTCCTTGTTGCTCGTCTCGAACTCGAGCCACGCGCCGCGGTTCGGGATGACCTTGGCGCTGAACAGCGTCCGGCCGCTCGTGGGGTCCTCGGTGTCGCTGTAGTAGACGCCCGGCGATCGGACGAGCTGGGAGACGACGACGCGCTCCGCCCCGTTGATGATGAACGTCCCCTGGTCGGTCATCGTCGGGAAGTCGCCCATGTAGACGCGCTGGCGCTGGATCTCGCCCGTCTCCTTGATGAGCAGCTCGACGTTGACGTAGAGCGGGCGGCTGAAGGTCAGGTCCTTCGTCCGGCACTCGAGCTCGGTGTACTTCGGCGGGCCGAACTCGTAGTCGAGGAACTGGAGCTCCATCACCTTGCCGGTGAAGTCCTTGATCGGGCTGATCTCGTCGAACAGCTCGCGCAGACCCTTCTCGACGAACCACCGGAACGAGTCGAGCTGGAGCTCGATCAGGTTCGGGATCGGGAGGACCTCGGGGATCCGCGCATACGACTTGCGCGCCGAGGCCTGGGTCGCCCGGGGCGACGACTCAGCAGACAGCATGAAACCGCTCCTATCCGAGGAGTGTGGGGAGAAGGGGAAGGGCCGCGCTCACAGAAGGAGTAGGATACCGCGATTCCGGCACATGTCAAATAGCCCGGCGCGCGATGCCGGGGGCGCCACTGTAGCGAACCGTGGCCCGCTGTCAACGGCAAGCCTCGGCGACGCGCAGGGTTTGGAGGTCGGCACCTCCCGCGGTTTCCCGCCGCGAGCACGAGAGCGAGCGCCTCGGAGACCTCGGGCCGATGGCGTCGCGGAGCTCCGCCTCGGAGACCTCGGGCCGATGGCGTCGCGGAGCTCCGCCTCGGAGACCTCGGGCCGATGGCGTCGCGGAGCTCCGCCTCGGGCCTCGGTGGGCGAGCGGCCACTCCCGGTTGAGGGTGCCCGCTCGCCCCGTCCTCGTCCCGCCGATCCGAAGGGCTACTTGATCTCCACCTTGGCGCCCTGCTCCTCGAGAGCGGCCTTGATCTTCTCGGCCTCGTCCCTGGTGACGCCTTCCTTGACCGGCTTGGGCGAGGCGTCGACGAGGTCCTTGGCCTCCTTGAGCCCGAGACCGGTCAGCTCGCGGACCACCTTGATGACCGGGATCTTGTTCGGCCCGATCTCGGTGAGCGTCGCGGTGAACTCGGTCTGCTCCTCGGCGACCGCGGCCTCGGCGGGAGCGCCGGACGGGGCGGCAGCAGCGGCCGCGACGGCGACCGGGGCGGCGGCGGTGACGCCGAACCGGTCTTCGAACTTCTTCTTGAACTCGGACAGCTCGAGAACGGTCATCTTCTCGAACGCCTCGAGGAGCTGGTCTGCGGTGATGGTTGCCATGATCGGTAGATCCTCCTGGATCTTGGCCGGGGCCGGTGGCCCGACGGGGTGGACGGTCCGGTGAGCGGGCTAGGAGCCGGAGGCGCGCTGGTCGGCGAGCGCTCCGATCCCGCCGGCGACGTCGCGCAGCGGCGCGTCGAACAGCCCGGCGAGGGTGGCCAGCGGCGCCGCGATGGCGCCGGCGATCTGGGCCAGCAGGACGTCCCGCGACGGGAGCGTCGCGAGCCGGGTCACCCCGTCGGCGTCGATCGCGCGACCGCCCAGGACGGCCCCCTTGACCTTGACGATCTTGTAGGGCCGGGTGGCGTCGAGGACCGCCTTCGCGATCGTCGCCTCGTCACCGGTCCCGAACGCGATCGCGGTCGGCCCCTCGAGCATCGCCGGCAGGGCGTCGTTGCCGGCCTCGTTCGCGGCGATCCGCATGAGCCGGTTCTTGACCACGTGGTACGAGACGTCCTGCTTGCGCAGCGATCGCCGGATCTCGGCGATCTCACTCACCTTGAGGCCGCGATACTCCGAGACGATGAGCGTCGTGCTGCCGGAGAGCTCCTCCTTCAGCGCGGCGACCGCCTCTCGCTTGGCCTCGGTCGGCATGGTGTCGACCTCCCTAGGTTCAGCGCGCAGCCGGCGCGCGGCGGTGGCGCCGATCCGGCCCTCGGCCGGCTCGACCCTGCGACGGTCCACTTGCGTCTGCAGGGTGGCACCACCCGCGTCTCGGGAGGCTCGTCCTGCCTCGGCGTGCTCGCCGTCGTCCCCGGGAATGGCTCCCGGTCCGGTCCGGCGGTTCAAGCCCCGACCGTCCGCCGGGTGGGCGAGCGGTCCGTCGGGCGCAGGCTGTCTTGGGCGTCCGTCGTCTTCGGTTGTCAGGCGACGCACCGGGGTTGCCCCTCGGCCGTCGCCGCGTATGGTGCCACGATCGGGCGAACCCGACCGCGGAAGGTCCCGGGCTAGGCCGCCGCGGCGGCGAGGACGGCCGGGATGTCGACCCGGATCCCCGGGCCCATCGTGCTGGCGATCGTGAGGCTGCGGAAGTATTGGCCCTTCGCCCCGGCCGGCTTCGCCCGATTGACCGCGTCGACGAGCGCCGCGAGGTTCGCGACAATCGCGTCGGCCTCGAAGCTGCCCTTGCCGATCGCGACGTGGATGATCGCGCCCTTGTCGACCTTGAACTCGACCCGGCCGCCCTTGACCTCCTTGAGCGCCCGCTCGATGTCGAAGGTGATCGTCCCGGACTTCGGGTTCGGCATCAGCCCGCGCCGGCCGAGGATCTTGCCGAGCCGACCGACCATGCCCATCGTGTCGGGCGTCGCGAGGGCCACGTCGAAGTCAAGCCAGCCCGCCTCGATCTTCTTGACCAGGTCCTCGGCCCCGACCTCGTCGGCGCCGTTGCGGAGGGCCTCCTGGGCCTTCTCGCCCTGGGCGAACACCACCACCCGGACGACCTTGCCGGTGCCGTGCGGCAGGACCACGGTGCCGCGGACCATCTGGTCGGCGTGGCGCGGGTCGACCCCGAGGCGCAGATGGGCCTCGATCGAAGGGTCAAAGTTGACCGTGCTCGTCTGGCGGATCAGCTCGGCGGCCTCGGCCGGGCCGTAGGTCGCGTCGTGGTCGACGAGCTTGGCGGCCTCGAGGTACTTCTTTCCGTGAGCCATGTGTCGTGTTCCTTCCTGACGGCCGGCGGTCCGGCCTCCCCCCTTACGCGGGGTGTGCGCCGCGCCTCACCAGGATCCGAGGCGAACCTCCGCGATCCCATCGGCCCGATGTCTCAGCCGACGACCTCGATGCCCATCGACCGGGCGGTGCCCTCGATCTGGCGGGCGGCCGCCTCGATGTCGTTGGCGTTGAGGTCGGTCATCTTGATCGTGGCGATCTCGCGGAGCTGGTCGCGAGTGACCCTGCCGACCGTCTCGCGGGACGGCGTCTGGGCGCCCTTCTCGATCCCGGCCGCCTTGCGCAGGAGATCCGCCGCCGGCGGTGTCTTGAGGACGAAGCTGAACGAGCGATCCTCGTAGATCGTGATCTGGGCGGGGATGATCTGGCCGGACTTGTCGGCGGTCTTCTCGTTGTAGGACTTCGTGAACTCGACGATGTTGATCCCGTGCGGTCCCAGCGCCGTTCCGACCGGCGGGGCGGGCGTCGCCTTGCCGGCCGGCAGCTGGAGGGTCAGGACGATTCGGATCTTCTTGGCCAACGTTGTTGCCTTTCGGGTGTGCTGATGGGGCCGAGGCTCAGAGCTTCTCGACTTGCAGGAAATCGAGCTCGACCGGCGTCTCGCGGCCGAAGATGCTCACGAGGACCTTGACCTTGTTCCGCTCGGGGTTGACCTCGTCGACCGTGCCGATGAACTCGGCGAACGGCCCGTCGGTCACCCGGACGCTCTGGCCCTTCATGAACGCCACCCGGTACTTCGGCGTCTCGACGCCCATGGTCCGGAGGATCTGCTTGACCTCGTGGTCGGCGAGCGGGATCGGCTCGTTGCGCTGGCCGGGGATGTTGCCGCCGCCGACGAAGCTCGTCACCCCCGGCGTGTTGCGGACCACGAACCAGCTGTCGGGGTCGAGGATCATCTCCACGAGCACGTAGCCCGGGTAGACCTTCTTCTGGACGGTGTGCCGCTGACCCTGGCGGATCTCGATCTCGTCCTCCATCGGGACGAGGACCTGGAAGATCTTGTCGTCCATGCCCATCGACTCGATCCGGTGCTCGAGATTGGTCTTCACCTTGTTCTCGTAGCCCGAGTAGGTGTGGATGACGTACCAGTGCTTCTGGGCCGTCTGGGTCTCGGTTGTCGCGTCGGTCATCGGTTGCCGTCCTAACCCAGCGTCTGGATGAAGGTGAGGCCCTGGGTGAACACGAAGTCGACGACGGAGATGAACACGCCGACGACGAAGCTGACCAGGAAGACGAGGAACGTGAGGTTCAACGCCTGCTGCCGGGTCGGCCAGGTGACCTTCTTCAGCTCAGACCATGACTCGTCGAGGAACCGACGGATCCGTTGCAACACTTGGATTTCGATGCCTTCAGGTACGGTTGGGAGACGGGGTGGCAGGGGCGATAGGACTCGAACCTACAACCGCCGGTTTTGGAGACCGGTGCTCTGCCAATTGAGCTACACCCCTTCGATCGTCGCTACTTCGCCTCGCGGTGGAGCGTGTGACGGCGGTCTCGCGGACAGTATTTCATGAGTTCGATCCGATTGGGATCGTTCTTCTTGTTCTTGCGCGTGGTGTAGGTCCGCTCGCGGCACTCGGTGCACGCGAGCAGGATCACCGGGCGGTTCTCGACCTTCGCCATCGGGCTACCCGGTGATCGAGACGATGGCGCCGGCGCCGACGGTCCGGCCACCCTCGCGGATGGCGAAGCGCTGGCCGGTCTCGAGGGCGATCGGGGTGATCAGCTCGACGGTCATGTCGACGTTGTCGCCGGGCATGATCATCTCGGCCCCCTCGGGCAGCCCGATCGCCCCGGTGACGTCGGTCGTGCGCAGGTAGAACTGGGGCCGGTAGCCGTTGTAGAAGGGGGTGTGGCGGCCGCCCTCCTCCTTGGTCAGGACGTAGACCCGGGCGACGAACTTGGTGTGGGGGGTGACCGAGCCACTCTTGGCGAGGACCTGGCCGCGCTCGATCTCGTCGCGCTCGATGCCCCGCAGCAGGCAGCCCACGTTGTCGCCGGCCTGGCCCTCGTCGAGCAGCTTCTTGAACATCTCGACCCCGGTCACGACGACCTTGCGGGTCGCCTTGACCCCGACGATCTCGACCTCCTCGCCGACCTTGATCACGCCGCGCTCGATCCGCCCGGTGGCGACCGTGCCCCGGCCCTTGATCCCGAAGACGTCCTCGACCGGCATCAGGAACGGCTTGTCGATCGGCCGCTCGGGGGTCGGGATGTACGAGTCGACCGCGTCCATCAGCTCCTGGATCGGGACGTAGGCCGGGTCGGCCGGGTCGTCGGGCGCCTCGAGGGCGAGCAGGGCCGAGCCGCGGATGACCGGGATGTCGTCGCCCGGGAAGCCGTTCTTGGTGAGCAGCTCGCGGACCTCGAGCTCGACCAGGTCGAGCAGCTCGGGATCGTCGACCGCGTCGCACTTGTTGAGGAAGACGACGATGTAGGGGACCTCGACCTGGCGGGCGAGCAGGATGTGCTCGCGGGTCTGGGGCATCGGCCCGTCGGTCGCGGCCACGACCAGGATCGCGCCGTCCATCTGGGCGGCGCCGGTGATCATGTTCTTGATGTAGTCGGCGTGGCCGGGGCAGTCGACGTGGGCGTAGTGGCGAGCGTCGGTCTGGTACTCGACGTGGGCGATCGCGATGGTGATCCCGCGCTCGCGCTCCTCGGGCGCGTTGTCGATCGAGTCGAAGGCGCGGTACTCGGCGCCGCCCTTCAGGGCGAGGTACTTGGTGATCGCCGCGGTGAGGGTCGTCTTGCCGTGGTCGATGTGACCGATCGTGCCCACGTTGACGTGCGGCTTGGTCCGCTCGAACTTCTTCTTCGCCATCGTGAGCGCCTACTCCAGACTTCGTGTCGGGCTATCGATGCGGCAGCGCCGCGTCGGAACGTTGGGCAGAGGGCCCTGCCGCCGGGGAACCGGCGCGCCGGTGGGAACCGGTGCTGGAGCCCACAATCGGACTTGAACCGATGACCTCTTCCTTACCAAGGAAGTGCTCTGCCAGCTGAGCTATGTGGGCCCGGGTGAACCCCTGAGGTTGCCAGGATGGATGGTGGGCAGGGAGGGAATCGAACCCCCACAGTCGAAGACGGCTGATCTACAGTCAGCGGAGCTCACCACCTGCTCAACCTACCCACTGAGCGTGCCCGGTGACGCTGCGGCGTCGTGGTGCACCCGGCACGCGATGATTCGCGCTGGAGCCGACGACGGGACTCGAACCCGGAACCGGCGGTTTACAAAACCGCTGCTCTACCAATTGAGCTACGTCGGCGCGCGCAGGACCATACCGCAGGTGACCCTGTGGCGCCCGGGCATGATAGGACCGGGCGACCCGGAGCGTCAACCGCGCTCGGGCTGAGTGTCCGGGTCATGCCCGGGCTTCCGCGGAGCGCGCAGGCGGATTGGCCCGGATTCCCTCGACCGGGCCGTCGGTCGCTCACGACCCCGGTTCGGGTCCCCCGGGCAGCAGGTCCCCGCGGTGCTCGGTCGCTTCCTCGGCGGGTCCGTCCGCCGCCGTCTTGCTGGTGACCCGTCGACGCTTCGCCGGCGCGGCCGCGACGGGTTCCGGCGCGGCCGCCGGCGGGCTCACCTCCGCGATCGTCTCCGAGGCGGCCTCCCCGGTCGCTGCCTCGGACGGGACCGTCTCGTCCAGCAACGGCTCGTCGCGAGCGCCGCGCTGGGTGGCCGCCTCGTAGAGCAGGATCGAGCCGGCGACCGAGGCATTGAGCGAGCCGACGGACCCCCGCATCGGGATCCGCACGAGGAGGTCGCAGCGGCGACGGACGGCCGGGCCCAGGCCCTGGCCCTCGCTGCCAACGACGAGCGCGAGCGGCCCGCGGAGGTCGGCCTCGCGGACGGTCAATGGTGCGTCGGCATCGGCGCCCACGATCCGGAGTCCGCGGACGTGGAGATCGGCAAGGGCTCCGGCGAGGTCGTCGACCGGGGCGAGGAGGAGATGCTCGACGGCTCCGGCCGAGGCCTTGACCGCCGCGGGGGTGAGCGGAGCCTGGCGACGGGTCGGGAAGACGACCCCGTGGATCGCAGCAGCCTCCGCGCTCCGCAGGAGGGTCCCCACGTTCTGGGGGTCCTCGAGCGAGTCGAGGACGAGCACGAAGGGCGGCTCGTTCCGCTCGATGGCCCGGGCGGCGATGTCATCCAGCTCGACGTACTGGCGCGGTGCCACCACGAGCGCGACGCCCTGGTGACCGTCGAACCCGGCCAGCGCCGTAAGCGTCCCGCCCTCGACCTCGACGATCGGGATGCGCAGGTTCGTCGCGTGGAGGACGAGCTTCTCGAGCGCCTGCCGGCGCTGTGGCACGACCAGCAGCCGGCGCGCCTCGCGGCGAGCGACGAACGCCTCCTCCACCGGCCGCCGGCCGGCGACGAGCTCGTCCGACTCGGGATCCACGAGGTCGAACCGGGGCACGATCCCGTGGGGTCGCTCGGCCGGCCGTGGCATCTCGTGGCGAGGTCGGATCGCGGGCGGTCGACCGCCGGGTCGCGGCGGCGGCCCGGGTCGTCGGGGGCGGAAGGGGACGCCGGCCGCGAAGCCCCCGCCATACGAGGGCGGCCGACGCTGCGGCCCCGGGCCGACGGGCCGTGGCCCACGACGGTCGGGGCCCGGTTGCCCGTGGCTGTGCGGACCCGGAGGCCATCCGCGATCGGGTGCCGGGCCCATGCCTGCATGGCCCGGGGAAGCCCGCTCCACCGGGCCGCGATGGGCGCCGGGCCGCGGGCTGGACGGACGCTCACGGAGGTCGCCCGGTCCTGGGTACGGATGGGGTCGCGGACCGGGCGGCGCGCCCCGCTGAGCACCCGGGCGACCGGGACCGCGGGGACCGGCCGGACCCGTGCCCCGACGCTTCGGCGTCTCGCCCGGGCGATGTGAGGCCCCGGCGTCCGGACCGCCCGGACCCTCCGGGAGCGGCCGTCCCGGACCCGGCGGGCGGCCCGCCGTGCCGCGCGATCGCCCGGGCGGCGGGCCCTCGGACCCGCGCAGCCCGAAGGCCGGCCGACGACCCCGGCCCTGATCGCCCGGGTCGTGGCCGGCGGGGTGAGGTGGACCGCCGTCGCGCGGACGCTGGCCGTCGCGCGGGCGCCCCTTGGGCGCCGACCGGCCGGCCGATCGACCTTGCGAGCGGTCGGGGCGCGGGCGGCGTGGATCAGCCACCGGGCACCCGTTCGGCGCGCCGCCAGCGCTGGCCGTCGCGCGAATCCTCGACGACGATCCCGGCAGCGGCCAGCTCGTCGCGGAGCCGGTCGGAGGTTGCCCAGTCGCGCCCCTCACGAGCGCTCGCCCGTGCATCGAGCAGGGCCTGGAGCGCCGGCTCGAGGGACTCGGACGTGCCATCCGGGCCGATCCCGAGCACGGCATCGAGCTCGTTGAGGACGCTCGCGGCCCGTGCCGCGTCGGCGGTCGACATCGCCCGCGCATCGATCCGGCGGTTGACCTCGCGGACGAGGTCGAACAGGGCGGCCAGGGCGGGCGAGACGTTGAGGTCGTCGTCGAGGGCCGCGCCGAACGCCGTCCGAGCGGCCTCGAGCGCCTCCGGGAGCGTCGGGTCGTCCGGTCGATCCTCGCGGTAGCCCGCGAGTGCGAGGAGCGCCGCGTCCAGGCGCTCGATCGCCGCGGTCGCGGCCGCCAGCGACTCCTCGCTGTAGGTCAGCGGAGCGCGGTAGTGGACCGCGAGCAGGGCGTAGCGCAGGGCCCGCGCCGAAACGCCTCGCGCGAGCACCTCCTCGACCCGGGCGATGTTCCCGGTCGACTTGGCCATCTTCTCGCCGCCCATCTGGAGGTGGGCGCAGTGGAGCCAGGTCCGGACGAACTGCGTGCCCGGTCGCCGCCTCGCTCTGGGCGATCTCGTCCTCGTGGTGGGGGAAGATGAGATCCACCCCGCCGGTGTGGACGTCGAACGACTCGCCGAGGTGCTTCATGCTCATGGCCGAGCACTCGATGTGCCAGCCCGGCCGCCCCGCTCCGATCGCGGTCTCCCACGACGGCTCGCCAGGTTTCGGCCCCTTCCAGACCGCGAAGTCGCGGACGTCGTCCTTGGCGTACTCGTCGGCCTCGACCCGCTCGCCGACGCGCAGCTGGGCCGGGTCCAGCCGGGCGAGCTGCCCGTAGGCAGGCCACGACGCGATCCGGAAGAAGATCGACCCGTCGTCCGTCCGGTAGGCATGGCCCTTCTGGAGCAGCGTCGACACGAGGGCGACGATCTCGGGGATGTGACGGGTCGCCCGTGGAAGCACGTCGGGCATCGTCATCCGCAGGGTCCGAGCGTCATCGAGGAAGCGGGCCGTCCAGCGCTCCGTGAGCTCGTCGATCCCCTCGCCCGCGGCCGCCGCGCCCTTGATGATCTTGTCGTCGATGTCGGTGATGTTCATCACCCAGGTCACCCGGTAGCCGCGGTAGCGCAGGTGCCGGACGAGCAGGTCGGCGAACAGGAACGAGCGGAAGTTGCCGATATGGGCCGGCCCATAGACCGTCGGGCCGCAGCTGTAGACCCGGACGTGACCCGGCTCGAGCGGCACGAGGTCGCGTTGTTCCCCGGTCAGCGTGTCGAGCAGGCGGACGGTCACCCGATCGGCTCCACGAGCGCGACGGCCCGCGCGGAGATCCCTCGCCCGGCCCCCTCGGCACCGGCGAGGTTCCCCGTCGAGGCCTTCACGTTGACCCGGTCCGTCGGAAGGCCGACGAGGTCGGCGATCGCCGTGCGCATCGCGTCGAGCGAGTCGCCCAGCCTGGGGCGGGCGGCGACGATCGTCAGGTCGAGCTGAACCGGGCGCAGCCCGACGGCGGCGAGCCGACGGACCGAGTCCGCCACGAGCTCCCGGCTGGCGATCCCACGCGGGGTGGCGGGACCTGCCGGGAAGGCCCGGCCGAGGTCGCCCAGCCCACCCGCGCCGAGCAGCGCGTCGGCGACCGCATGGAGGGCGACGTCGCCGTCGGAGTGGCCGTGGAGGCGGGGGGCGCCGGCGATGGAGATCCCGCCGAGGGCGAGCGGCCCGCCGGGCCCGAACGGGTGGCTGTCGTCGCCGTAGCCGATCCGGGTCGGACCGCCGGCCGAGGAGGGCGAGCTCGGCCCGCCCGAGGTCGTCGGGGGTCGTCACCTTGAGGTTCGTGGGCTCACCCTGGATCGCATGCACGGGGATTCTACAGGCCTCCAGCAGGGCGGCCTCGTCCGTCCAGGCCTCAGGACCGTCCGCCGGATGACGGGCCAGCGCCTCGCGCAGCACATCCGCCCGAACGCCCTGCGGGGTCTGCGCCGCGCGCAGCGCGGAGCGGTCGAGGGTCGCGCCGATCCAGCCGCCGTCGACCCGCTTGACCGTCTCGACGATCGGCACGACCGGGATGGCGGCGCCGTGCTCCGCGGCGGCACGGGCGATCGCGCTGACCAGGGCCGGCGAGACGGCCGGTCGGCCGCCGTCGTGGACGAGCACGACCCGCGCGTCGGGGTCGGCCCGGGACGCCGCCCCGCCGTCGATCGTCGCCGGCGCCGACGCATCGAGCCACGCCAGCCCCGCGGCGACCGAGTCCTGGCGACGCTCCCCGCCCGCGACGACGGCGTCGACCTTGGCCGGCAGCCAAGGCGCAGCCCGGATCACTCCGATCGCGTCGGGCGCGACCACGAGGACGATCCGCTCGACCTCGGGCGCGGCGGCGAGGGCCTCGAGCGTCCAGGCGAGCAGCGGCCGGTCGCCGATCGGGGCCATGAGCTTGTCGACGCCGGCCATCCGGCGCGACGCACCCGCCGCCACGACCACCGCGTCGGCGCGCACGGGCGAACGGGCCAGGTCCGCGGTGTTCCCGGGCACGGTCGCGATCGACGCCGCGCCGCTACTCCAGACGCGGCTGGGCGAAGATCATCCGCCCGGCCACGGTCTGGAGGACGCGCGTGACCGCGACGTCGAGGTCCTTGTCGATGAATCGGGCACCCCCCTCGACGACGATCATCGTGCCGTCGTCGAGGAAGCCGACCCCCTGCCCGAGCTCCTTGCCCTCCTGGATCACCCGGACCCGGAGCTCCTCGCCGGGGAGCACCGCCGGCTTGACCGCGTTCGCCAGCGAGTTGATGTTGAGGACGCGCAGCCCCTGGAGCTCGGCGACCCGGTTGAGGTTGAAGTCGTTGGTCAGGATGGCCCCGCTCCGGCGCTTGGCCAGCGCCACCAGCTTGGCGTCGACCTCGCTGATGTCCGGGAAGTCGTCCGCGACGATCTCGACCGGGGTCGGCGAGTCCTTCTGCATCCGGGCGAGGATCTCGAGCCCGCGCCGGCCGCGGTTCCGGCGCAGGGTGTCGGCGCTGTCGGCGATGTGCTGGAGCTCGTCGAGCACGAAGCGCGGCACGACCAGCGTCCCGTAGATGAACCCGGACTCGGCGATCTCGGCGATCCGGCCGTCGATGATCGCGCTCGTGTCGACGACGATGTGCGGGTCGCCCTTGCGCGTCCCGCCGTCATCGGGCTCCGGCGCGCCGGAAGACGCCGAGCGCCTCCGCGGCGGTGACCAGGTCCTGGCGCTTGGCCACCGTCAGCCCGACCATCCCGAGTCCGAGCCCGAGTGAGGTCACGAGCGGCAGCCACTTGCCGAGCGGGTCGGGCAGGTTGGACAGCGGGATCCCGAGGAGCAGGCCCATCAACAGGCCGATGATCAGGCCGAGAACGGCGGTCACGAACTCCGCGGTGGACAGCGCCTGGGCGCTCCGGACCAGCCACTCCGCGGGGACGATCGTGAGGTACGGCAGGATCGCGAATCCGACGACGATCCAGGCAACGACCCACGCCGCGAGGAAGAACCCGTAGTACGGGCCGCCTCGGTCGAACACGCCACCGAGCGACGTCGCCAGGGCGAGCCCGACGATCCCGCCGAGCGCAGCGCCGAGGATGCGGATGTTCCGGATCACGTGGTGGACGCACTCCCGGCTCGATCGAGGTGACGGACCGCGGGGCCAGCGGTGCGGGCGTCAGCCTAGCATCGCCGGGGTGCGGACGTCTGCCTCGAGCGCCTGGCCGATCGCGTCGCGGAGCGTCCCGACGGCGATCACGTCGAGCCCGTCGACGGTCGGCGCGGACCCGCCCCGCGGAGGGCGCGGGACGATCGCCCGGCCGAATCCGAGACGGGCCGCCTCGCGCAGCCGGCGCTCGAGCCCGGTCACGCTGCGCAGCTCGCCGAGCAGCCCGACCTCGCCGATCGCCACGGTCCCTGGCCGGACCGGCCGGTCGCGCAGGGACGACGCGAGGGCGAGCGCGAGCGGCAGATCGAGACCGGGCTCCTCGAGGGTCAACCCACCGGCCAGGTTGGCGTACACGTCGTGGCTGCCGAGGCCGATCCCGGCCCGCCGGCCGAGGACCGCCACGAGCAGGGCGAGCCGGTTCGGGTCGATCCCGACGCCGGTCCGACGGGGCGTGCCGTAGGCGACCGGTGCCACGAGCGCCTGGACCTCGACGAGCAGCGGCCGGGTGCCCTCGAGGGTCGGGGCGACGACGCTGCCGGGCGCGGCGCCATCGTGCTCGACGAGGAACGCTCGTGCGGGATCGGTGAGCTCGGTGAGCCCGAGCTCGCCCATCTCGAACACCCCGACCTCCTCGGTGGAGCCGTAGCGGTTCTTCGAGGCGCGCAGGAGGCGGAAGCCAGCCGACCGGTCGCCCTCGAGGCCGAGGACCGCGTCGACCAGGTGCTCCAGCGTCTTCGGTCCGGCGATCGTGCCGTCCTTCGTCACGTGGCCGACCAGGACGACCGCGATCCCGTCGCCCTTCGCGACGTCCATCAGCCGCAGGGCGGCCTCGCGGACCTGGCCGACGCTGCCGGCCGGGCCGTCGAGCTCGTCGACGGTGGCGGTCTGGATGGAGTCGACGATCAGGAGTCCGGGGCGCTCCGCTCGGGCGAGCTCCGCGATCCGACCGATCTCGCTCTCGGCCACCACCCGAACGGACGTGCCGGCCGGTCCGTCCAGGAGGCCCAGCCGAGCGGCGCGCAACCGGACCTGGCCGGTCGACTCCTCGCCCGTCGCGTACAGGACGTGACCGGCGGCCGGGCCGAGCCGGGCGGCGACCCCCGCGGCCGCCTGGAGGAGGAGGGTCGACTTGCCGATCCCCGGCTCGCCGGCGACGAGGACGAGCGAGCCCGCGACGAGCCCGCCACCGAGGACGCGGTCGAGCTCGCCGATCCCGATCTCGAGTCGGGGCAGCTCGGCCTCGACGACCGACCCGAGCGGCTGGGGACCGGGTCCCGCCGACCCGCCATGGCCACCGCCCAGCGGGCCGCGTGCGTTCCGGCCGGGCTCGCGGACGACCGTCTCGACGAGGGTGTTCCAGGCGCCGCACGTGCGGCATTGGCCTTCCCAGCGCAGGAAGGCGTCCCCGCAGGCCTGGCAGACGTAGCGGCTGTGGCTCTTCGCCATCGGGCCGCCGGCCCTAGTGGGCTTCGACGGGGGTCTTCTCGTCGGCCGCGTGGATGTCGAGGCCCGCTTCCTCACCCTTGTCGACGACGATCGTCGTGCCCGGCGCGTACGAGCCGAGGAGGAGCTGCTCGGCGAGGACGTCCTCGACCATGTTCTGGATGACGCGGCGGAGCGGCCGCGCCCCGTAGGCCACGTCGTAGCCGAGCTTGATGATGTGCTCCTTGGCCGCCTCGGTGACCTCGAGCGACATCTGCTGCGCCCGGAGCTGGTCGCGCACCCGGGCGAGCATGAGGTCGACGATCTGGGTGATCTCCTCGACCGTCAGGCTGCGGAAGACGACCGTTGCGTCGATCCGGTTGAGGAACTCCGGGCGGAAGTTCTGCTTGAGCTCCTGCTGGACCTTGTCACGCATCAGCTCGTAGGACGCCTGGGCGCGCGTCTCGTCCGAGTCGCCCTGGACGCGGAAGCCGAGGGTCGAGTTCGTCTGGAGCTGCTTCGCCCCGAGGTTGGAGGTCATGATGATGATCGAGTTGCGGAAGTCGACCCGGCGGCCCTTGGCATCCGACAGGTGGCCGTCCTCCAGGATCTGGAGGAGGATGTTGAACACCTCCGGGTGGGCCTTCTCGACCTCGTCGAGCAGGACGACGCAGTAGTTCTTGCGGCGGACCGCCTCGGTCAGCTGGCCGCCCTCGTCGAACCCGACGTAGCCGGGGGGAGCGCCGACCAGCCGTGACACGTTGTGGCGCTCCATGAACTCGCTCATGTCGATCTTGATCAGCGCGTCCTCGCTGCCGAACATGAACTCGGCGAGCGCCTTGGCCAGCTCCGTCTTCCCGACGCCGGTCGGGCCGAGGAAGATGAACGAGCCGATCGGCCGCTTCGGGTCCTTCAGGCCGGCGCGGGCCCGCCGGACCGCCTTGGACACGATCTCGATCGCCTCCTGCTGGCCGATGACCCGGCCGTGGAGCGCGTCCTCCATGTGGAGCAGCCGCTCGGATTCCTCCTGGGCGATCCGGGTGACCGGGATCCCGGTCCACATCGCGACGACCTGGGCGATCTCCTCCTCGCCGACCGTCGGCTGGTCGCTCGACTGCTGCGCCTGCCACTCGGCCCGCAGGCCCTCGACCAGCTCCTTGGCGGTCGCCTCGGCCTCGCGCAGGCCCGCCGCATCCTCGTACTCCTGGGCGTTGATCGCGGCGTCCTTCTCCTTGACGACCCGCTCGAGCTCCTTCTGCGCCTCGCGCAGGGCCGGCGGCGCCGACGAGTGGCGCAGGCGGACGCGGCTGCCCGCCTCGTCGATCAGGTCGATCGCCTTGTCCGGCAGGTGCCGGTCGGTGATGTAGCGGATCGACAGGTCCGCCGCGGCCTTGACGGCCTCGTCGGTGATCGTGACCTTGTGGTGCTGCTCGTAGCGCTCGCGGATCCCGAGCAGGATGTCGATCGTCTGCTCGAGCGTCGGCTCCTCGACCATCACCGGCTGGAAGCGGCGCTCGAGGGCCGCGTCGCGCTCGATGTACTTGCGGTACTCGTCGAGCGTCGTCGCGCCGATGCACTGGAGCTCGCCGCGCGAGAGCGGCGGCTTGAGGATGTTGGCGGCGTCGATCGCGCCCTCGGCGGCTCCGGCCCCGACCAGGGTGTGGAGCTCGTCGATGAACAGGACCGCGTCGTTCGTGTTGCGCAGCTCCTCGATGATCTTCTTGAGCCGCTCCTCGAACTCGCCGCGGTACTTCGTCCCGGCGACGAGCGAGCCGATGTCGAGGGTCAGCACTCGCTTGTTGAGGAGCGTCTCGGGCACGTCGCCGCTGACGATCCGGTGGGCGAGGCCCTCGGCGATCGCCGTCTTGCCGACGCCCGGCTCGCCGATCAGCGCGGGGTTGTTCTTGAGCCGGCGCGACAGGATCTGGATGACCCGCTCGATCTCCTTCTCGCGGCCGATGACCGGGTCGAGCTTGCCGGACCGGGCCAGCTCGGTCAGGTTGATCCCGAGCTGGTCGACGGTCGGGGTCTTGCTGGCGCGCTTCGTCTCCTGGGCCGACGGCCCGGTCGACGAGCTCTGCGACAGGACCCGGATGACCTCGTGGCGGACCTTGTCGAGATTGACCCCGAGCGACTCGAGGACGCCGGCGGCGATCCCCTCCCCCTCCCGGACGAGCCCGAGCAGGAGGTGCTCCGTGCCGATGTAGTTGTGACCCAGCCGACGGGCCTCGTCGATCGCGAGCTCGATGACGCGCTTGGCGCGCGGGGTCAGCCCGACCTCGCCGACGACGGGTCGGTCGCCCCGGCCGATGATGAACTCGACGGCGGTCCGGACCTTCGGGAGCTCGACGTTCATGTTCTCGAGCACGCGGGCGGCGACGCCCTCGCCCTCCCGGACCAGGCCGAGCAGGAGGTGCTCCGTGCCGATGTAGTTGTGGTTGAACCGCTGGGCCTCATCCTGAGCGAGGGTGAGGACCTTGCGCGCGCGGTCCGTGAACTTGTCGAAGCGATCCATCAGGTCGAACGCCTGTTCCTCTTTGCGGGCATCACTGTGGGCGCCCGCGGCCATGCTAGCACGGCAGCCCCTCCCCGCAACCCGCCCGGTCAGGCGGGTCGGCGACGCGCCGCCAATGGTTGATTCGCCGCCCGGAGCGATCCGGATGCGGGCCCGAATCGAACGGCCCGTCGGGTCGGTCCGACGGGCCGTCGTTCGCGCGGGCTCCCGCGGTCAGCCCTTCGTGTTCTCCTCCATCGTCTCCTCGGCGATCTCGGCGACGGCCTCGGCGGCCTCGGACTCGAGCTTCGCCTCGTCGGCGGCGACGGCCTCCGCGATCTCCTCCACGGCCTCCGCGGCGACCGCCTCCTCGGCGGCCTCCGTGGCGACGACCGACTCGGCGATCTCGACGGCCTCCTCGGCGGCAGGCTCGACGTTGGCGTCGTTGGCCGCGGCCGCGTCCTCGAGCTGGTCGATCTTCGCCGTGGCCGCGGCCTCGAGCTCGGCCTCGTCGGCGGCGACCGCCTCCGCGATCTCCTCGACGGCCTCGGCCGCGGCGGCCTCATCGGCGGCCTCCGCCTCGGCCGTCGCCTCGGCGACCTCTTCGATCTCGGCCTCGGCGAGCTGCTGGCGGACCTGGGCGAACGCAGAGGCCAGCGTGTTGTCGATCCCGCCCTCCGGCTCCTGCACGGCGTCGGCCATCGAGTAGCCGCGCTCCGGCCGGGGTCGGCGCTCGGGTCGCGGAGCGGCCTGGCCCGGTTCCGGTGCGGCCGGCCGCGCCGGCGGCTCCTCGGCCTGCTTGAGGCTGAGCCCGAGGCGGTGCCGCTCGGAGTCGAGCGAGATGATCTTGAGCTTGAGCGTCTGGCCCTCGTGGACGACGTCGCCGGGGTGGGCGACCCGCTGGTGGGACAGCTCGCTGATGTGGATCAGGCCCTCGAGCCCGTCCCGGACGCGAACGAACGCGCCGAAGTTGACGAGCTTGGTGACCGTCCCGTCGATGATGTCGCCGACCTTGAAGTCGGCCACCGTCGAGTGCCACGGGTCGGGCTGGAGCCGGCGGATCGACAGGCTGATCCGGCCGCGCTCGTGGTTGATGTCGATGACCTCGGCCTCGACCTCGTCGCCGACCTTGTAGCCGGCCTCGGGGTTGTTGACCTTGTTCCAGCTGAGCTCGCTCTTGTGGACGAGGCCGTCGATCCCGCCGAGGTCGACGAACACGCCGAACGGGGCGATCGAGCGGACGGTCCCGCTCACCTTCTGGCCGACCTGGAGGCTGCTGAACAGCTCGTCGCGCTTCTCGCGCCGCTCCTCGTAGAGGGCGACCTTCTCCGACAGGATCAGCCGGTTGGCCTTGCGGTTGACCTCGAGGATCTTGAGCCGCAGCTTGCGCCCGACGAAGGGCTGGAGCTTCTCGGCGATCTCCTGGGCGGCGTCGCGTGGCTGGTCGTTCTGGGGCCGGCGAGGGAAGTCGACGATCTGGCTGATCGGCACGAAGCCACGGATCCCGCAGTCGACGATCAGCCCACCCTTGTTGTGGTCGATGACCGGCGCCTCGATGATCACGCCGCTCTCGAACTGCTCCTGCATCGAGCGCCACTTGCGCTCGAGGCCCGCCCGGCGGAGCGACAGGACGACGTGGCCCTCCTGCGACTCGGGCTGGAGGACGTAGACCAGGACGGTGTCGCCGATGGCCAGCGCAGGCTGCGTCTCGGCGTTCCGGCCGTAGAGCTCGCGGTTCGAGACCACGCCCTCGCTCTTCGCGCCGATGTCGACGAGGATCTCGTCCTTGTCGATCCGGACGACGGTCCCCTCGACGACGTCGCCGTGCTTGAAGCTCTTGATGTCGGAGTCCTGCTCGGCGAGCAGCTCCTCCATCGTGGCCGGCTCCGGTCCGAGGTCGCGGGCGGGCTCCGGCTCGGGCGCCTCCTCGGCGGCGGCCGGTGCGTCGGCGATCTCGCCGGCCAGCTCGGCGGCGGCCTCGTCGGCGAGCACGGCCTCGGTAGCGGCGCCGGCGGTCTCGAGCGCGACCTCGTCCGCGACGACAGCCTCGGCGATCTCCGCGACGGCCTCGGCGGCGACGGCCTCCTCGGCCGCCTCGACGTCGGCGACGGCCTCGATCACCTCGACCGCGTCCTCGGTCGCGGGCTCCACGTTGGCGTCGTTGGCGGTGGCGGCATCGACCAGGCGATCGAGCTCGGCCTTTGCCGCGGTCTCGAGCGCGGCCTCGTCGGCGGCCACGCCCTCGGCGATCTCGGCGACGGCTTCCTCGGCCTCGGCCTCTTCGGCGATCTCTGCCGCGGCGACGGCTTCGGTGATCTCGGCGGGCTCGTCGGCGACGGCGACGGCTACCTTCTGCGCCTCATCGGTGACGGCGGCGGTCGCCTCCGTCTCGGGCGCGGTCCCGCCCTCTTGCTGGTCGGTCAACGGATGGTCTCTCCTGTTCGGATGGCTCCCCGAGAATCAGAACGGCCCGAGCGACGACTCAGGCCGTGGGAGACGATCAGCCGGTCCGTGCTTGCTGGGCCTCGGTCCGCTCCTTCGTGTCGGATGGCGCTGGGGTCACGCTCTTCTGCTGTCCTGCCCGCGAGGGCCGGGAGAGTCTAGCACACGGTTCTTGCGGCCTACAATCGCCGGACCGTGCCCGAGTTGCCCGACCTGACCGTCGTCGCCGAGGCGTTCGAGGCCGCCCTCGCCGGCCGGGAGATCGAGCGCGTCGAGGCGCTGGCTCCACTCGCGGTCCGGGGCACTCCGGCCGAGCTGACCGAGCTCGTCGGGCAGCGGATCGTGAGGATCCGCCGGCGCGGCAAGTTCCTGCTGGTCGACCTCGACCGGGACCGGATCGTGGTGAACCCGATGCTGACCGGCCGGTTCCAGCTGGCTTCGCCGGACCAGAAGCTCCCGACCAAGACCGCGCTCGTGGTCGCCCTGGGCGGGCGGCACGGTGGGGTCCCGTCCGACGCCCCGGCATGGACCCGCTCCGCGAGCTGGCTGCCGACCGATGCGGCGCGGGTCGAGGTGCGCTACCGGGATCCGACCCAGATGGGCAAGGTCTATCTCCTGCCGGCTGCCCTGGAGCGGGCGGTCCCCGGACTCGACGACGAGCTCGGCCCGGACGCGGACGACCCGGCCCTGACCATCGACGAATGGCGACGCCGGATCCGGGCCCGCCCCGGCGAGCTGAAGAACCTGCTCAAGAACCAGGCCTTCGTGGCGGGGATCGGGAACGCCTACAGCGACGAGATCCTTCACGCCGCGGCGCTCCTCCCGTTCCGGAAGCGATCGTCGCTGGCTCCGGAGGAGGTCGACGGCCTGTACGCGGCCACCCGCGCGACCCTGGCCGGGGCGGTCGATGTTCTCCGCGTGCGGGTGCCCCCGACGTTCGAGACCCAGGTCCGCGACTTCCTGGCCGTCCACGGCAAGGGCGGGACGCCCTGCCCGCGCTGCGGCACCCGGATCACCGAGGTCAAGCCGGGCGGGTTCGTGACGTCGTACTGCCGCGGTTGCCAGCGCTGAGCCAACCGACCGGCTCGCCACCGCTGGTGAGGTCGATCTCGTCGCGGCTCAGGGGATCTTCAGGACCTGCCCGGGCCGGATGACCGTCGGGTCCTTGATCGCGTTGAGCTTCATGAGCGCCTTGACCGTCGTCCCGAACTTGGCCGCGATCGACGAGAGCGTGTCGCCGGGCTTGACGGTATAGGTCTGGCTCGCCGAGGGCTTCGGGCTGCGGCTCGGCTTCGGGGTGCGGCTCGGGCTCGGCGAAGGGGTCGGCGACACGGTCGGGGTCGGCGACGGGGTCGACACGGGTGTCGGGCTGGGAGTGACGGCCGCGGCGATCGATGGGCTCGCAACCGCGGGGGTCGCGGTCGCCCCGGCGACGCCTCCCGACGGGCCGAGGCGGGCGACGAGGACGGCGCCGACCGCGGCGACCATCGCGAGCGCGAGGATCGCCTGGCCGAGGGTGCGACGATCGCCGACGTGCGGCATCGGCAGGGGGGCTCGGCCACGGTCGACCACCACCGGCGTCGTGCGGGCGACCGGCCGGAGCGGGACGAGCGGCACCGCCATGCGGTACGCCTCGAGGGCAGTCCTGGTATCGACCACAGGCGGCGTGTTCGCCGAAGCACAGGCGGCGCTGGGTCTCAAGGCCGACCGGGACGACCTCGGCCTGGGCCGCACAGACATGCTCGCGCGAAGGCTCGGCATTCCGCCAGTCGGCCGGTGGCGACGAGCAGGTACGGGCAGATCGTGCCCGGATCGGTGGTGGCCGGTGCCTCGCGGTCCGGTGTCGACGACTCGCGGTCCGGTGTGGATGTCATCGAACGACAGGATACCGAAGCGGCGCCGGGGCACCGGAGGAAGGGTCCGATTCGGGCGGAAAACGCAGAAATCCTGGCGACGACCTATGTTCCCGAAAGGCTGCCCTCTCAGTATCTTCGGCGCTGGAGAGCTTAACTTCCGTGTTCGGGATGGGAACGGGTGTGGCCTCTCCGCTAGAGTCACCAGGATTTCGTGCGTCTGGACGTCGTTCGGCGTGGCCGTCGCGCTCCGCGTGGAGGCGACGACGATCGAGCTTCGATCTCGCGAGAGTCGATTCGTGCGCCCGGTGGGCGCGGTGCTCTCGGATGCCAGCCACTGACCCTTGATCAGTTGCTGAAGAGGTCAAGCCCTCGACCATTAGTACGGCTCAGCTTCATCCGTCACCGGACTTCCACATGCCGCCTATCAAGCAGGTAGTCTCCCTGCGGTCTTACCCGGTTGACCCGGTGGGGAACCTCATCTTGAGGCGAGCTTCGCACTTAGATGCTTTCAGCGCTTATCCCAACCGAACATAGCTACCCAGCGGTGCCCTTGGCAGGACAACTGGCACACCAGCGGTTCGTCCACTCCGGTCCTCTCGTACTAGGAGCAGCTCCTCTCAAGTTCCCTACGCCCACGATGGATAGAGACCGAACTGTCTCACGACGTTCTGAACCCAGCTCGCGTGCCGCTTTAATTGGCGAACAGCCAAACCCTTGGGACGTACTTCCGCCCCAGGATGCGACGAGCCGACATCGAGGTGCCAAACGGTGCCGTCGATGTGAACTCTTGGGCACCATCAGCCTGTTATCCCCGGGGTAGCTTTTATCCGTTGAGTGATACCCCTTCCACTCGGAGGTACCAGATCACTAAGCCCGACTTTCGTCTCTGCTCGACTTGTGGGTCTCGCAGTCAAGCTCCCTTATGCCTTTGCACTCTACGGCTGGTTTCCATTCAGCCTGAGGGAACCTTTGGGCGCCTCCGTTACACTTTAGGAGGCGA
The DNA here is from genome assembly GCA_963708065.1 of uncultured Chloroflexia bacterium. GTDB lineage: Bacteria > Chloroflexota > Limnocylindria > Limnocylindrales > CSP1-4 > Chersky-267. The sequence continues at coordinate 660,574 of CAVPRZ010000002.1, read as the reverse complement.
CCGCCCCAGTCAAACTGCCCGCCTGACACTGTCCTGCGCCCGGATTACGGGTCGCGGTTAGAACCGAGATCCAACAAGGGTGGTATTTCAACGTTGGCTCCACCGAGGCTAGCGCCCCAGCTTCTCAGCCTCCCACCTATCCTACACAAGCTGAATCCCAATCCAATATCAGGGTGCAGTAAAGCTCCACGGGGTCTTTTTGCCCTATCGCGGGTAACCTGCATCTTCACAGGTACTTCAATTTCGCCGGGTCCCTCGTTGAGACAGCGCCCAGATCGTTACGCCATTCGTGCGGGTCGGAACTTACCCGACAAGGAATTTCGCTACCTTAGGACCGTTATAGTTACGGCCGCCGTTTACCGGGGCTTCGATTCAGAGCTTGCACCCCTCCTCTTAACCTTCCGGCACTGGGCAGGCGTCAGCCCCTATACGTCAGCTTTCGCTTTCGCAGAGACCTGTGTTTTTGCTAAACAGTCGCCTGGGCCTTTTCACTGCGGCTTCGATCGACCACTGCAAGCAGCAGCCGCGAAGCGCCCCTTATCCCGAAGTTACGGGGCCATGTTGCCGAGTTCCTTAACGAGGGTTCTCCCGATCGCCTTGGTATTCTCTACCCGCCTACCTGTGTCGGATTGCGGTACGGACACCTTTGATCTCGCTAGACACTTTTCTTGCCAGCTTGGCTCGCTCGAATTGCAGCAGATGCCACTTTCCATCACTTCTCGGGGTTGAAACTGAGGAGACGGATTTGCCTGTCTCCTCCCCCTACCGGCTTGGACGCGTATAGCCAAAACGCGCTCGAACTACCATGCCGTGTCATGCCCTTGCTCTCACCTGGGATCAGCTCCTGGACTCGACTGGCTTGCGCCAGCCAACCTCCGATCACCTACCCCCAGGCGACACCTTGCGGTGCAAACGATCTCTGGTGGTTCCGGAATATCAACCGGATGTCCATCGCCTACGACTTTCGTCCTCGGCTTAGGCCCGACTAACCCTGAGCGGACAAGCCTTCCTCAGGAAACCTTAGGCTTACGGCGTGTGAGATTCTCACTCACATTGCGCTACTCATGCCGACATTCGCACTTCCGTACGCTCCAGCCGTCCTCACGGTCGACCTTCACAGCTGAACGGAACGCTCCCCTACCATCCGGCGATCGGCGGACCGATCGTCGAATCCGCGGCTTCGGTACCAAGCTTGAGCCCCGCTGAATTTTCGGCGCAGATCCACTTGACCAGTGAGCTGTTACGCACTCTTTCAATGATGGCTGCTTCTGAGCCAACATCCTGGTTGTCTATGCGAATCCACATCCTTTACCACTTAGCTTGGATTTAGGGACCTTAGCCGGCGGTCCGGACTGTTTTCCTTTTGACCACGAAGCTTAGCCCTCGCAGTCTGACTCCCGAGCTCTGAAATCGTGGGATTCGGAGTTTGGTTGGGGTTGGTAAGCGGGAAGCCCCCTAGCCCATCCAGTGCTCTACCCCCACGATTGAACGCCCGAGGCTAGCCCTAAAGCTATTTCGGGGAGAACCAGCTATCTCCGAGTTCGATTGGCATTTCACCGCTATCCACAGCTCATCCCCTAGCTTTTCAACGCTAGTGAGTTCGGGCCTCCACGGGACATTACTCCCGCTTCACCCTGGCCATGGATAGGTCACTCGGTTTCGGGTCTACTGCACGCGACTGAACGCCCTATTCAGACTCGCTTTCGCTCCGGCTCCGTCCTTCGCGGACTTAACCTCGCCACGTGCACGTAACTCGTCGGCTCATTCTTCAAAAGGCACGCCATCAGGCTACCGACCCGAAGATCGGCAACACCCTCTGACTGCTTGTAGGCACGAGGTTTCAGGTACTATTTCACTCCCCTTCCGGGGTGCTTTTCACCTTTCCCTCACGGTACTCGTTCACTATCGGTCGCCAAGAGTATTTAGCCTTGGACGGTGGTCCGCCCAGCTTCCCACATGAGAGACCTTCCACGTGGTACTCAGGTGGTCGATCACGGAGGCCATGTCGCTTTCGCCTACGGGGCTGTCACCCTCTACGGCCTGCCCTTCCTGACAGGTTCGACTAGCGAATGGCTTGGTAACTCCGCCGGGACCTTGCGGGCTCCCGACGATCGACTCCTACAACCCCCACTCAGAAACGGCCGCAACCTATCGCGCTGAGTGGGTTTGGACTCTTCCCGTTTCGCTCGCCACTACTCAGGGAATGTTCTCTTTTCCTCCAGCTACTGAGATGTTTCAGTTCGCTGGCTTACCTCCACCTGGTCTATTTGGTTCAACCAGGGGTGACTGGGCATGACCCCAGCCGGGTTTCCCCATTCGGACATCTCCGGATCACGTCTGCTCGCGACTCCCCGAAGCTTTTCGCAGCCTGCCACGTCCTTCATCGGCTCTTGGCGCCAAGGCATCCACCCCGTGCCCTTTGTAGCTTGACCCCCTCCAGCATCTGATCAAGCGATCAGTCGCCGGTCGGGGTCCGGGATACACCTTGAAACAACTCGGCGAAATCGAAGTTCGATTTACTGCCGAACAACTATCCAGTTGTTAAGGTGCGACCCACGCAGGTGGGTCACCCACCGCGGGCTCGAGCGAGCTCGAGACCGGGCGTCCAGCGATCCGCTGGTCGGTGACCCGGTCGATCGATCGGGGCACGGATCAGGGGATCCCTTGCGGTCTGTGGGAGCCACGGGCTCCGGAGCGACGGTCCCGGCGCGGCCGCGTCCCGGCTTCGTGTTCGTGTGCCTATTCGATTGCGCTGGGTGACCCGACCCCATCGCCCGGACGGGGGATGGTGGAGACGAGGAGACTCGAACTCCTGACCCTCTCCTTGCAAAGGAGATGCTCTGCCAACTGAGCTACGTCCCCGTGCCGAGGAGGGTGGTGGGCGTTTCTGGACTCGAACCAGAGACCTCTGCCTTATCAGGGCAGTGCTCTAACCAGCTGAGCTAAACGCCCGCCGGGGCCGTGCCGACGATCCGGTCGACACGAGGTCGCGGGCCGGCGGCTGCACCCTTAACGATTGAAGAGTGACAGGAACTCAGGGTTCGGGTGTGAGAACGGGTTCGGTGTTCTCGCCAGGTTCGCGGTCGATCGTCCGAACGGTCCGAGGACCGTCCGGCGCGCCCCACCTGGCGGAGGTGCGCGAGCCGATCGTGCGATCAACCCTAGGAGCCATCAACGCCGACGACCCACCGAAGGTCATCGACTCGGATCTCCCTAGAAAGGAGGTGATCCAGCCGCACCTTCCGGTACGGCTACCTTGTTACGACTTCGTCCCAATCACCGACCCCACCTTCGACGGCTGCCTCCTTGCGGTTGGCCCACCGGCTTCGGGTGTTGCCAGCTTTCATGACGTGACGGGCGGTGTGTACAAGGCCCGGGAACATATTCACCGCCGTATGCTGACCGGCGGTTACTAGCAACTCCGGCTTCATGTAGGCGAGTTGCAGCCTACAATCCGAACTGAGACCGGCTTTAAGGGATTTGCTCCACCTCGCGGTTTCGCAGCCCGTTGTACCGGCCATTGTAGCGTGGGTGTAGCCCAGGACGTAAGGGCCATGCTGACTTGACGTCATCCCCACCTTCCTCCGAGTTTCTCTCGGCAGTCCCGTGTGAGTGATACAACACACAGTAGGGGTTGCGCTCGTTGCGGGACTTAACCCAACATCTCACGACACGAGCTGACGACAGCCATGCAACACCTGTGGCCAGGCCCCTTGCGGGGAAGCGACGTTTCCGCCGCGGTCCTGGTCATGTCAAGCCCTGGTAAGGTTCTTCGCGTTGCGTCGAATTAAACCCCACGCTCCGCTGCTTGTGCGGGCCCCCGTCAATTCCTTTGAGTTTTAGCCTTGCGGCCGTACTCCCCAGGCGGGACACTTAATGCGTTAGCTTCGGCACTGGCGGGGTTGATACCACCAACACCTAGTGTCCATCGTTTACGGCTAGGACTACCGGGGTATCTAATCCCGTTTGCTCCCCTAGCTTTCGCGCCTCAGCGTCAAGAACAGGCCAGGAAGCCGCCTTCGCCACTGGTGTTCCTCCCGATATCTACGCATTTCACCACTACACCGGGAATTCCGCTTCCCTCTCCTGCCTTCGAGTCGATCAGTATCGAGTGACCCTCCCCAGTTGAGCCGGGGGCTTTCACACTCGACTTGAACGACCGCCTGCGCGCTCTTTACGCCCAGTAAATCCGGACAACGCTTGTCACCTACGTATTACCGCGGCTGCTGGCACGTAGTTAGCCGTGACTTATTCGTCAGGTACCGTCATCATCGTCCCTGACAAAAGAGGTTTACAACCCGAAGGCCTTCATCCCTCACGCGGCGTTGCTGCGTCAGGCTTTCGCCCATTGCGCAAAATTCCCGACTGCTGCCTCCCGTAGGAGTCTGGGCCGTGTCTCAGTCCCAGTCTGGGTGATCGTCCTCTCAGACCACCTACCGATCGTCGCCTTGGTGAGCCGTTACCCCACCAACGAGCTAATCGGACGCAGGCCCCTCCCGAAGCGCCTTGCGGCTTTACTGGTGCGATCGAACGCACCACCACATGCGGTATTAGCCACCCTTTCGGGCAGTTATTCCCCACTTCGGGGCAGGTCACCCACGCGTTACTCAGCCGTCCGCCACTAACGATCAGAGCAAGCCCTGATCGTCCGTTCGACTTGCATGTCTCATGCACGCCGCCAGCGTTTATCCTGAGCCAGGATCAAACTCTCCAAAAGAAGCCCGACCTTGCGGTCGGGACTTGGTTCGAGGGTCTGACCGCTCGCACATCCTTACCCGGATTTCCTGTCACTCTTCAATTGTTAAGGTGCAGCTTCCGAGCACACGAGAGCACCCGGCGCGACTACCCATTGTGGGGCACGGGAGGCGGGGGTGTCAAACGAGAGACGCCCCGCCGCGAGACCGGCCGGGCCGGTCGTCGCGAGCCTCCGTCGGGAGGCACGAGCGCGAATGGTAGGGGCGCCCGGTCGGGGTGTCAAACAGGCGCCGGATCAGATCGGGCTCGTCTCGACGAGCAGGACGAAGGCGGCCCCGCTGAGCCAGCTCAGGAGGGCCAGCTCGACGCTGGGCGTCGCCCCGAGCAGCCCGACCGCCAGTCCGTAGACGACGACCCCGAGCACGAGCGCGGCCAGGGCCTTGAGCAGGCGCAGCCCGATCTCGGCCAGGAGGTTGCTCACGCCCGGATCGCCCGCCGGCCCTGGAGGGCCCGGATGAGGGTCACCTCGTCGGCGTACTCGAGGTCGCCGCCGACGGGGATCCCCCGGGCGATCCGGCTGACCAGTCCGACCGCGCCCTCGAGGCGCTCGTCGAGGTACATCGCGGTCGCCTCGCCCTCGAGGGTCGGGTTCGTGGCCAGGATGACCTCCTCGAACGGCTCGCCGGCATCCCTGGCCGCCTCGACCCGGGCGAGCAGCTCGCGGATCCGGAGCCGCTCGGGACCGATCCCGTCGATCGGCGAGATCGCGCCGTGGAGGACGTGGTAGAGACCCTTGAACTCGCCGGTCCGCTCGAGGGCCAGGACGTCGAGCGGCTCCTCGACGACGCACAGCCGGCGCTGGTCGCGCGCCGGGTCGAGGCAGATGGGCGCAGACGGGCGCGTCGCTGATGTTGAAGCAGCGCTCGCAGAAGACCACCTGGTCACGGACCGCGACCAGCGCCGCGGCCAGCTGACGCGCCTCGGTGTCGGGCGCGCGGAGCAGGTGGAACGTCAGCCGCTGGGCGGTCTTCGGGCCGATCCCGGGCAGACGCGAGAACGCCTCGATCAGCCGGGCGACGGGCTCGATGACGACGGTCGACACGAGGCGATCGGGCCTACATCCCCGGCAGGCGCAGGCCGCCGGTCACCGCCGCCATCTTCGACTCGGCCAGCTCGCGCGAGGCGCGCAGGGCGTCGTTCACGGCGGCGACGACGAGGTCCTGGAGCATGTCGACGTCGGCCGGATCGACCGCGCTCGGGTCGATCGTCACGCTGACGAGCTCCTGCTTGCCGGTGACGGTCGCCCGGACGACGCCGCCACCGGCCGAGCCGTCGACCGTGGCCTCGCCGAGCTCGGCCTGGACCCGGAGCATCTCCTGCTGCATCTGCTGCGCCATCCGCTGGAGGTTGGCCATGCTCATCCGGGATCGCCCTCCTTGCCCCGCGCCGTCGCGGTCACTCCGTCAAGTCTGGCCGATGCGCGCCGGCCGTGCTGCGTCGAAGGACGTCAGCCGACCTCGCCGGCATCGACGAGGTCGTCGGCGAAGATGCGCCGAGCCGCGTCGAGGACGCGCGCGGCGTCGTCGTCGAGGGCCGGCGGACGCAGATCGAGGTTCGTCGCCTCGAGCCGCACGGCGACGGTTCGCCCGAGCACTCGACCGATCCCGTCCTCGAGCGTGGGCCGCCGTCGCTCGGCGACGTCCTTGAGGAACGACTGGCCCTCGGGGAAGCCGAGGGTGACGACGTTGCCGTCCACGGCGATCGGCCGGCAGACGGCGATCAGCGGCTTCAGCGGCGGCGACTTGCTCAGCTCGGCCACGATCTCGGGCCAGGCCCGATCGAGCTCCTCGAGATCACCGGACGACGCGGCACGCGTGGATCGTGGCTCGGCGACCTCGGCAGGGTCGGGGGCCGGCGCAGGCGCCTCCTCGGCCACAGCCGGTGCGACGGACCCAGGCGCGGGCGCGGGTGCGACACCCTCGGTGGGTGCGCCATCGGCCGCGAGCGGTGCCCCGGCCGACGTCGGAGCCGGGTCGAGCGCCTCGCCGGCGACCGAGCCGGCCGGCACCGGCGGGGCCGGCTCGCGCTCCGATCGGCGCGCCGGCCTGGGTCGTGCCCCGGGCGAAGCGACAGCCTCCGGAGCGGACGCGACGGCGGGGCGATCAGGGGCCACCGCAGGTGGACCGATCGAGGGTTCGGCGGATCGCAGGGCTGGCGAGCCGACCGACCTGGTGCTCGCGGCGTCAATGAGCGCGAGCTCGAGCTGGAAGCGGAGTCCGCCGACGCCCTGACGCCCGGGGTCGATCGCCGCGATCCGGCGCGCCGCTGCCGTCAGCTCGACGACCTTCGGACCGGCCGCGTCGGGAGCCGAGCCGAGGGCCCCGCTGAGCGCGTCGCGGAGGGCCACGATGAGCTGATCGAGGAAGCTGCCGAGGTCGCGGCCGGACGCCTCGAGGTCGTCGAGGATCGCGATCCCGGCCAGGGCGTCGCCACGGACGAGCGCGTCGCGGAAGGCGTCGATGACCTCGGCATCGACGAGGCCGAGCAGGTCGCGCACCGCGTCGACCGACAGGCGCTCGGCGCTCGCGCTGAGGAGCTGGTCGAGCATCGACTCCGCATCGCGCATGCCCCCGGCGGCCTGCCGGGCGATGAGCCGGATCGCGTCCGGGTCGGCCTCGTGGCCGTCGGCGCGGAGGATCGTGCCGAGCTTGCCCTCGATCTCCGGGATCGTCAGCGGGCGGAACTCGAAGCGCTGGACGCGCGACAGGACGGCCGGTCGGATCTTCGTCGGGTCGGTCGTGCAGAAGACGAAGACGACGTGGTCGGGCGGCTCCTCGAGCGTCTTGAGCAGGACGTCCCAGCCCTGGTCGATCCGCTGGACCTCGTCGATCACGAACACCTTCCGGCGCAGGTCCGACGGCGCCGTCCAGGTCCGTTCGACCAGCTCGCGGATCTGGTCGACCCGGTTGTTCGTGGCCGCATCCAGCTCGATGACGTCCAGGGTGCGACCCTCGCGGATGGCGACGCACGACGGACAGACGTCGCACGGGTCGCCGTCCTGGAGGTTCGTGCAGTTGAGCGCCTTGGCGACGATCCGGGCCATCGACGTCTTGCCCGTCCCGCGCGGCCCGACGAACAGGAGCGCATGGGCGACCTGGCCGGTCCGGACGGCATTCCGGAGCGTGGTCACGACGGCCGCCTGGCCGACGATCTGCCCGAACGTCTGGGCGCGCCAGCGCCGATAGAGCGCGACGTGCGGACCGCGTTGGGCGGCGCCGTCGGGGTTCAGGTCAGGATCCACGCCAGGTTCGGCTCCGGGTCGAAGGTCGATCGCCGTGCACCCTCCGTCGATCGGACGATCCCGCGCCCACGCATCTCGAGCGGCTCGGACCAGGCCGTTCCGCGGCACCCGGCGAAGATCGCTTAGTGCTGCTTCCTTCCGGACCTGACACGGTTCACGAGTCGCCGCTGCGCGGGACCCGGCCCTCAACGTCGCTCGTGACGGCGGCTTTCGAGAACGAAGACCTCGGGAGGGGATTCAGCCCTGCTGGAGCGGATTGCAGGTACAGGGCACCGCTAGTTCCCCGCCTAGCACGGCCCACAGAGTCTACCGCGGATCGGCCCGGGCACGGGCGGAGCGTGCTGGCCGCCGCGCGCGTGGGCACCCTCAACGATCAGCCAACGCTCGCTCACCGAGGTCCAAGGCGGAGCCCCGCGACGCCATTGGCCCGAGGTCTCCGCGAGGCCATTCGCCCGAGGATTTTGGCGGAGAGGGCGGGATTTGAACCCGCGACAGGTTTCCCTGTACCGCATTTCCAGTGCGGCGCCCTAGGCCACTAGGCGACCTCTCCGCGGGTGACCAGGTCGCGCTCAGGGCGCGACCGCGAAGCCAGCAACCTCAGCGTAGAGCCGGTACGCGCTCTCCGAAGTCCGAGGCGGAGCCCCTGCGACGCCATCGGCCTGAGGATCTTGGCGGAGAGGGCGGGATTCGAACCCGCGGTGCTTTCGCACACCGCTTTTCGAGAGCGGCACCATCAACCACTCGGACACCTCTCCGCGCGAGAGGATAGCAGAGGGGGCCGCCCGGACCGGCTGGTCGAAGGTCCGGGTCAGCCCGGCGAACGGGCCGGGACGGCCGCGATCGCACGCTCGAGGAGCTCCTCCGCCTCGCCGCGACGGATGCCGCTGACGACCTGGAGGCGCCGGGCCAGGGCGGGATGCTGGGCCAGCTGGAGGACGGTCCCGGCTGCGCCGTCGGCACGGTTCGGGACCGCGTACACGAGCTCCGTGACGTCGCTCGCGAGGAGCGCCCCGACGCACATCGCGCAGGGCTCGAGCGTGGCGAAGATCGTCACGTCGCCGAGCTGGGCCGTCCCGAGCCGGCGGGCCGCCTCGCGGAGGGCGACCACGATGGCGTGGGCGGTCGGGTCGTTCGTCTCGCGTACCCGGTCGTGGGCTCGGGCGACCATCGCGTCGTTGACGACCGCGACGGCGGCATTGGGCTGCTCGCCGCGTTCGGCGGCCAGGCGAGCCTCGGCGAGCGCCTCGCCCATGAACAGCTCGTAGTTCATGACGCGATGATACAGGTCGCCCATCGCCGGGCGGCGGCTGGGGCTAGGATTCAACGGCAGCCCGCGTCGGACACAGGGAGAGCGCAGCGATGGCCCGGACCCGCAGGATCGGCGTCCTCACCGGTGGCGGTGACGTCCCCGGCCTCAACTCGGTGATCAAGAGCGTCGTCTACCGCTCGACCGAGCTCGGCTACGACGTCGTGGGCATCCGCCGCGGCTGGGAGGGGCTGACCCACATGCGGCCCGGCCCGGACCTCGACCCCGAGTACCTGCGACATCTCGACCGGATCAACACCCGGACGATCGATCGGACCGGCGGCACCTGGCTCCACACCTCGCGCACGAACCCGCGCAAGATGCGGTCGAAGACGCTTCCGTCCTGGCTGACCGAGGCGGAGGCGGCGCGGTTCCTCGTCGGGGACGACCTGTACGACCTCACCCCACTCGTCCTCGACCACATCGCCTCGCTCGGCCTCGACTACCTGGTCGCGATCGGCGGCGACGACACGCTCAGCTTCGCCGAGGCCCTCGCGTCGAACGGGGTCGCCCTGGTCGCCATCCCCAAGACGATGGACAACGACGTCCGGGGGACCGAGTACTGCATCGGCTTCTCGTCGGCGATCACGCGGGCGAAGGAGCTCATCAACCGCCAGCGGACCACGCTCGGCTCCCACGAGCGGATCGGCATCTTCCGCATCTTCGGTCGTGACGCGGGGTTCTCGGCGCTGTTCACGGCCTACGTGACGTCGGGGCGCTGCCTCATCCCCGAGGCGCCGTTCGACCTCGAGCGGCTGATCGACATCATGGCCGAGGACCACCGCCTCAACCCGAGCCACTACGCCTTCGTCATCGCCGCCGAGGGAGCGATGTGGGAGGGCGGATCGCTGGCCGAGTACGGCGAGGCCGACGCCTTCGGCCACCGGCACAAGGTCAACGTCGGGGAGGCCCTGGCGCTGGAGATCCGGACGCGGACGGGGATCGAGACCGTGTCGAGCGAGCTCACCTACGACCTGCGCAGCGGGGAGGCCGACTCGCTCGACCAGATGGTCGCGATGACGTTCGCCAACGTGGCCATGGACCTCATCGCCGATGAACAGCGCGGTCGGATGGTCGCGATCCGCGACGGCCACTACGCCCACACGACGCTCCCGGACCCGAGCCTCGGACCGCGCCGGGTCGACGTCGACCGGCTGTACGACACCGAGCGGTTCCGCCCGATCTACTCGGGCAAGCTCGGAGAGCCGCTCCTCCTGCTCGGGACGCCGGCGCCGGCCTTCGCCTGAGCCCGGCCGTCAGCTCGGCAGGCCGGCCCGGGCACGAAGCGGCCGGGCGACCGCCGAGATGTCGTCGTCGGCGTGGCCGCCGGCCATGAGACCGCGCTCGAGGTCGGCGCACACCCGGGTGACCGGCAGATCGACCCCGAGCTCGTCGGCCAGGCCGAGCGCGATCCCCAGGTCCTTGAGGTGGAGCGCGACCTTGAACCCGAGCGGGTAGTCGTTGGCCAGCATCCGCCCGCTCCGGTTCGCCAGGACCCAGCTCTGGGCCGCGCCACCTGACAGGGCCCCGACGACCTGCTCCACGTCGAGCCCGGCCTTGAGCGCGAGGACGATCCCCTCGGCCACCCCGACATAGGTGCCGGCCAGGATCACCTGGTTGACGGCCTTGACGGCCTGTCCGGAGCCCACCGGGCCGACGTGGGTGATCGTCTTCCCGATGACGGACAGGATCGGGCGGGCGCGCTCGACGTCCGCCGCCTCGCCACCGACGAAGATGGTCAACGTGGCCTGCTGCGCCCCCTCCGAACCGCCCGACACCGGGGCGTCGACGAGGGCGAGCCCGCGCGCTGCCAGCCGGGTCGCGAAGTCGCGGGTCGCACCCGGCGCGATCGTCGAGCAGTCGATGACCAGCGTCCCGGGTCGCGCGGCCCCGGCGACGCCAGCGGAACCGAGCAGGACCTCCTCGACGTCGCCGCGTGTCGGAGACGCAGACGAGGACGACGTCGCTCGCCGCCGCGACGCCTGCGGGATCCGGTGCCTCGACCGCTCCCAGCCCGACGAGCTCGGACGCCCGCCCGGGCGTGCGGTTCCAGACGGTCAGCGGATAGCCGGCGCGGGCGAGGTGACCGGCCATCGCGGCGCCCATCGTCCCGAGACCGATGAACCCGATGCGTTCCACGACCGCCTACCTCACGTTCGATTGTTGACTCGGCGATGACCGCCCGAAGACGCGGCGTTGACCGGCCGGACGGAGTCTGCACCCATGGTCGCATCCACGCTGACCGGCGAGCGCGGTCGACGGGTGGTCCCGGGTGGGGTCCCTCGACGAATCGGGCTCGGTGGCGGGCGGGTCGGGCGCGCCGCCCGGGTCGGACTGGGGGCCGGGCCGGCTTCCCGATCCGCGTCCGCCCTGGTCAGCGGTGCGGCCATCTTCTGGGAGCTCCGCGCCGAACGGCCGCCGGCCTGGCGCCGGAAGGGCTTCCGACGCTGGGTCGAGCTGATCCGTGGGCACCTGGCCCCGATCGCCAGCCTCGAGCTGCTGGTCGAATCGTTCGCCCGCGAGGCCGTCCCCCCGGTCGACCTCGACGGGGCCGAGCCCGACCTCCGCGGACGGCTCGTCGCCTCCCCGCTCCTCGCGGCCTACGTCGTGCGCTGGCTCGAGCTGCGCGACGGCGAGACGCTCGAAGCCTGGCGGTCCATCGCCGGTTAGGCCTCCGTCCGAGGACCCGCGTCCGTGTCGTCGGTGTCGCCCGCGTTCCCGGATGCCGGCTCCTCCGTCTCGACGGCCGGCCCGGCGTCCGGGCTCGCGGCGTCCGGTTCGGCCGAGCCCGCCGGCTCCGGCGACGGAGCAGCCTCGCCGGGGGCCTCCGCGCCGACCGGACCCTCGGTCGCGGCTGCCGGCGTGCCACCCTCGGCGCCGGCGGCTTCATCTGGCGGGGCACCGGAGGGCGGCCCCGGCTCGCCAGGTGGCGGCTGGTTCCGCGAGCGGCTCCACAGGTACAGGCCGATGGCGCCGAGGACCAGGGCCAGGATCACGAGGAGGAGGGCCGGGGTGGTATCCCCGCCGCCCGTCTCCCCTGGGGCCGGTGACGGGCTCGGCGACGGGGCGACGATTGCCGTCACAACGACCTCCACGTCGGAGATCGCGTTGCCCTTGGTGATGACGGGCACCCCGGCCGAGTTCTCCCAGGTCTGGGCGCCATCGGAGATCTCGCCGGTCACGACGTAGTCCCTGGCCGGATCGATGCTGTCCAGCGAGAACGGAACCGAGAACGGGACCGGGACCTTCCCGTTCGTCGGCTGGACGTCCATCCCGAGCGATTCGCCCGTCGACGGGTCCAGCAGGACGGCCACCGAGTAGGCGGTCGCCGAGGGCGCGATCCCCACTCCGGTGATCATGCCGCTGACCTCGCCCTTGACCAGGTCGGGCCGGTAGGCGAGGACGAGGCCGACGTCGCTGCTCGGCGCGCCGTTCGTGATCACCTTCGTGCCCTTGGCCGTGGTCCAGGCGTTCGCGCCGTCGAGGATCCCGGCCTGGACCGTGTACGTCACCGACGGGTCGATGTCGGCCGTGGCGTAGACCAGGCGGAAGTCGACCGGCGTCGCGCCGGGCTTGGAGATGACCTGGGTCGCGACGATCGAGCCCTCGTTGGGCTTGGCCGTCCCGCGGACGAGGACCACGACTGCGGCGGCATCGGCCGATAGCTCGTGCGGCTCGGCATAGTCGAGCGTCCCCGTGACGGTCCCGGTCGCCGACGTGGCCGTCGGCTGGGCCGAGGTCGGGGTCGGGGTGGGCGTCGGCGATGGGCTTGTGGTCGGGCTTGGGCTGGCAGTCGGTGACGGCGACGGGGTCGGGCTCGGGCTGGCAGTCGGCGTTGGCGACGGTGTCGGGCTTGGCGACGGTGTCGGGCTTGGCGACGGTGTGGGGCTTGGCGACGGGGTCGGGCTGGCAGTCGGCGTTGGCGACGGCTTCGCGGTCGGCTTGGCGGTGGGCTTCGGCGTCGGCTTGACCGTCGCCGTCGGGGTCGCGGAGACGGTCGGCTGGGGCGTCGGTGTGGGGGCGACGGTCGGAATCGGCGACGGGGCCGGGATCGACTCGGGCGTCTTCGTCACGGGAACCGTGACGTTCGCAGCCACCGCCCCGCCGGTGATCGCGGTGACGCCCTGGCGGTTCTCCCAGACCGTGCTGCCGTCGACGATCGCAGCCTTGACCACGTACGTCGCGGCCGGGTCGATCGTCGTCGGGTCGATCCCGATCGTGAACGCCACCGGCGGCTGCCCGGAGAGTGGCAGGACCTGGCGGTTGACGAGCGTCCCGGTCTCGACCTTGATGAGGGCGGCGATCGACACCGCGGCCGGTCCGAGGGTGAGCCTCTGACTCTGGCTGATCGTGCCGGTCACGGTGGCCGCTGGAGTCCCGACCGCGACGAGGGCCACGTCGACGCCATCGGTCGGCCCGCCGGTCAGGACGGCCGTGCCCTGCGGGTTCTGCCACGACTTCGAGCCATCGATGAGCGTCGCGAAGAGGCCGTACGGATGCTTCGGATTGACCCTGGCCGGATCGTACGGAACCGAGAACGGGATCGGGACCTCGCCGACTTCGTCGACCCGTTGCTCGGCGATGATCGCCCCGGCATCCGGGGCGGCCGCCAGGTCGACGACCGTGACGACTGCGACCGCTTCGCCGCTGAGGGCGACGTTCTCCTTAAGCGTGAGCGTCCCCGTGACGTGGCCGGTGGCGGCGATCACTGGGATGGCCAGCGTGGCAGCGAGCATCACCGTGACGAGGACGGCGATCCCGATCCGACGACCGTCGATCCGCTGCGCTGGCGACACGGGCGATCCTCCGACTGGGTCCGCCGTTAGGCGGTGGGGGCGCGGATTGTACCGCTATCCCCGATCTGCTCGGGACGGCCGGGCTGCGGCGGCCTTCACGACCGTGCTCGGACTCAGCCGACGAACGGCGTCAGGTGGGTGTTGCTGATGATGCCGGCGAGCCCCGCCAGCGTCCCGAACAGGAGGAGCAGCCGGGCCAGGCTCGGACGCCGCTGGGCGACGAGCTGCGCGACGGCGACGACGAACACGATCAGGAGGACCTTCACCGCCAGCCCGGCGAGCGGGTGGGACAGGAGGACGGCCGCCAGCGGGTTCAGCTCGCGAGCCACTCGCCAGGCCGTCACGAGGTCGGCGAGCTGGGCCGCGGCGAAGATCGCGGCCGCCCAGCCGAGCGGGAAGGTCGCCACTCGCTCCTGCACGTTGCCTCCACGTTCGAGCTGGAGCAGGCGATCATGCCACGCGAGCCCCTGGAGGCGCCTGGACGTCGTGGGGTTGGCGCGCCCGGCGGGACTCGAACCCACGACCTTCAGGTCCGCAACCTGACGCTCTATCCGCTGAGCTACGGGCGCACGCGATGGGTCCGGATGGGGAAGCTGGCGGAGAGGGAGGGATTCGAACCCTCGAAGCAGGTTACCCCACTTGGCGGTTTAGCAAACCGCTGCACTAGGCCTCTATGCGACCTCTCCCCGGACCGCGCGGCATTCTAGCACGGGGCCCCACCGCGCCCGGGCCGGGCACAGGCCCGCCGCGGGCCCGTCCGCGGGACCCGGAACGGGGCCGTCCGGCGCGTCCGTTGACACGACCCCGACGCTCGGCTAGCCTCCACCCACGCATGAGCCGCATCTTCTACTTTCGCACCCCGGCATGATCGTTCCCGGAGCCTAGGCCCGGGAGCGCGGGTCGTGCCGGGGTAAGCAGAGGTCAGGACCTCTGCTTTTTTGTTTGTCCCGGCTCGAGCCGACCTGAAGGAAGGACACACTCGGATGTTCGTGGTGATGGCCGTCGGCGCCAGCGAGGGCGAGGTCAACGCCGTCAAGAGCCACATCCTGGCCGAGGGCCTGACGCCCTACGACCACGAGGGGACCGAGCGCGTCGTCATCGCCGTGGTCGGCGAGATCGGGCCGCGCAAGCCCGTCCTGATGAGCCGGCTCGAGGCGCTGCCCGGCGTGGAGTCCGTCACCCCGATCAGCCGCCCGTTCAAGCTGACCTCGCGCGAGTTCCACCCGGAGGACACGGTGATCCGGGTCCTCGACGCCACGATCGGCGACGGGTCGCTGACGGTCATGGCCGGACCGTGCTCGATCGAGAGCCGCGACCAGCTCATGGAGACGGTCGACGGCGTCGCCGCGAGCGGGGCGACCGTGATCCGGGGCGGGCGCGTTCAAGCCCCGGACGAGCCCGTACTCGTTCCAGGGCCTCGGCGTCGAGGGGCTGCGCTACCTGGCCGAGGCGCGCGAGCGGACGGGCCTCCCCGTGATCACCGAGGTGATGGAGCCGAACCAGGTCGACATCGTCGCCGAGTACGCCGACATCCTCCAGGTCGGGACCCGGAACATGCAGAACTACTCGCTCCTCACCGCGGTCGGACGGATCGCCCGGCCGGTGATGCTCAAGCGGGGCTACGGCGCGACGATCGAGGAGTGGCTGATGAGCGCCGAGTACATCGTCAGCAGCGGCAACCCGAACGTCATCCTGTGCGAGCGCGGGATCCGGACGTTCGAGACGTACACCCGCAACACGCTCGACCTGGCCGCCATCCCGCTCCTCCACCACCTGACCCACCTGCCGGTGATCGTCGACCCGAGCCACGCCACCGGGAAGCGCTGGCTGATCAAGCCGATGGCGCTGGCGGCGGTCGCGGCCGGGGCCGACGGGGTCATGGTCGAGGTCCACCCGCGACCGGACGAGGCACTGTCCGACGGCGAGCAGTCGATCACGCTCGACCAGTTCACCGCGCTCATGGCGGCCCTCCGGCCGGTCCACGAGCAGGTCCGCGACCTCCACGGCGACCCGGTCCTGTCCGGGGCGGCGCTCCGGGTCGGCGGCACGAGCAAGCATTGAGCGGTCGTGGGTCGGTGACCGGTGATCCCGCCCGCTCGACGGATGGCGCCGACCCCGGAGAGGGCGGCCCCGAGCGTGCGGAAGGCGGCGCCGCCACGATCCGGCCGGCTCTGCGCCTGCGTGGCGAGCCCGGGCTGCCCGGCGACAAGTCGATCAGCCACCGGGCGCTCCTCCTGGCTGCCCTGGCCGAGGGCGAAAGCCGGATCGACGGCGCGGGCGACGGGCAGGACGTGAGGACCACCGCGGCGCTCATCGAGCGGCTCGGTGTCGTCGTGGAGCGGTTCGCAGCCGACGGGCGCCGGGTCGGCTACCGGGTCGTCTCGCCCGGGGTCGACGGGCTCGCCGAGGCGGACGGCGTGCTCGACTGCGGAAACTCGGGGACGACCCTCCGCCTGGCGGCCGGGATCCTGGCCGGACTGGCCGCCACCCACGTCCTCGACGGAGATCGCTCATTGCGGCGGCGACCGGTGGCTCGTATCATCGAACCGCTGCGCTCGATGGGCGCGGTGCTCCATGCGCGCCGGAACGACTCCCTTCCGCCACTGACCGTGGTCGGACGCACCCCGCTCCGGGCAATCGACGTGACGACCGCCGTCCCGAGCGCCCAGGTGAAGTCGGCGATCCTGCTGGCGGGGCTGCGGGCCGACGGCCGGACGACGGTCCGCGAGGCGATCGCGACCCGCGATCACACCGAGCGGATGCTCCGGGCGCGCGGGGTGCCGGTCGCGCACGAGGCGATCGAGGGTGGGCCGGGTTCGGCCTGGAGTGTCGAGGGAGGGGTACGCGTGCGAGCCGTCGCTGAACGGGTCCCGGCGGACGTGTCCGCCGCCGCGTTCTGGCTCGTCGCCGGGGCGATCCACCCCGACGCCGAGCTGACGCTCCGCGGCGTCGGCGTCAACCCGACCCGACGGGCCGTCATCGACCTGCTCCGGCGGATGGGCGCCCGGATCGACGAGACGGCCATCGGCACGGCTTCCGACGACGGTGTCGGCGAGCCGCTGGCCGACCTGACCGTCCGGTCGAGCGAGCTGCACGCGATCGACGTCGGCCCCGCCGAGGTTGCGGCCGCGATCGACGAGATCCCGATCCTCTGCCTCGCCGCGACCCAGGCCACCGGGCGGACGACGATCCGCGGGGCCGGCGAGCTCCGCCACAAGGAATCCGACCGGATCGCCGGGATCGCCGCCGGACTGGGCGCGCTCGGGGCTCGCGTCACGATCGACGGCGACGACCTGGCCATCGACGGACCGACTCCCCTGACCGGGGCGGCGGTCGAGAGCCTCGACGACCATCGCCTCGCGATGACCTTCGCGATCGCCGGGCTCGTCGCCGCCGGCAGCACGACGATCGATGCGCCGGCAAGCGCGGCGATCTCCTATCCCGGCTTCTTCCGCGAGATCGAGGGGGTGCGGGCATGACCAGGCGCGTCGTCCTCATCGGTCACCCGGTCGCACACTCGCTCTCCGGAGCCATGCAGCAGGCCGCCTTCGACAGCCTGGGCATCGATGCCCGCTACGAGCTGTGGGACCGCCCACCGATGGAGCTGGCGGACGCCATCGGCGAGCTCCGCGGCGACGACTTCCTCGGCGCCAACGTCACGATCCCGCACAAGGAGAGGGTCGTCCCGCTGGTCGACCGGTTGACCGAGGAGGGTCACGCGACGGGCGCCGTCAACACGATCACCCGCGAGGGCAAGAAGCTCATCGGCCACAACACGGACGTGCCCGGCTTCAGGGTCGCCCTCGACCGGCTCGTCGGCAAGCAGAAGATGCCCCGCCAGGCGGTGGTGCTCGGCGCCGGCGGTGGTGCCCGGGCGGTCGTCTACGGGCTGATCACCGAGGGGTTCACCCGTGTGGTCGTATTCAACCGCCACCTCCACCGCGCCGAGGCGCTGGTCAAGCACTTCGGCCGGAGCGCCGCTCACATGGAGCTCAAGGCGATGCCCTGGCACGAGTCGATCATCGAGTCCGAGCTGGCCAAGACGCGGGTCCTCGTCAACGCCACCTCGATCGGGCTCCACGGCGACGAGTCGCCGATCCCCGGCGAGCTGCTCCCGCCCGAGCTGCTCGTGCTCGACCTGATCTACCGGCGGACGAAGCTCCTCCGCGACGCCGCGGCGGCCGGCGACCAGACCGCGGACGGGGAGACCATGCTCCTCCACCAGGGCGCGGCCGCGTTCACCCTGTGGACCGGGCAGGCGGCCCCGCTCGAGCTCATGCAGGCGAAGCTCCAGGAGGCACGGGCGGGCGGGATCGAGTCGGCCGAGGGCGAGCCGACCGGCGCGGCCGCCACCGGCTGACGTGGGACGCCTCCGGTTCCTGACCGCCGGCGAGTCCCACGGGCGGGCCCTCGGGGTCATCGTCGAGGGGGTGCCGGCCGGCCTCGCCCTCACGGCCGATGCGATCGCGATCGACCTCGCCCGCCGACAGCGCGGCTACGGCCGGGGCGCTCGCCAGGCGATCGAGCACGACCGGGCCGAGATCCTCGCCGGGGTCCGCCACGGGCTGACCCTCGGCTCGCCGATCCTGCTCGAGGTGGCCAACCGGGACTGGGAGAACTGGACCGGGGTCATGCAGGTCGAGCCGCTCAGCGACGAGGACGCGGCGGAGCTCCTCGCGGCGGCCGACGGCGGCAACAAGCGCGCCCAGCCGGTGACCCGGGTCCGGCCGGGTCACGCCGACCTGGCCGGCGCCCTGAAGTACGGCTTCAACGACGTCCGCAACGTCCTCGAGCGCGCATCGGCCCGCGAGACGGCCGCCCGGGTCGCGGCCGGCGGGATCGCCCGGGCTTTCCTGGCCGAGCTCGGCATCGACGTCTGGTCGTTCACGGCCGAGGTCGGCGGCGTGGCGGTCGACCCGGCGCGGGCGACTCGGTCGCGGGACGAGGCCGACGCCTCGCCGCTGCGCTGCCCGGATCCCGGCGCCGAGGAGCGGATGATCGCCCGGATCGACGAGGCCCGCGAGAACGGCGACACGGTCGGCGGCGTGTTCGAGGTCGTCGCCCACGGGCTGCCGATCGGGCTCGGGTCGTACGTCCAGTGGGATCGCCGGCTCGACGCCGCGCTCGCTGCCGCCGTGATGAGCATCAACATCGTCAAGGGCGTCGAGCTCGGGCTCGGGTTCGAGCAGACCCGCCGGTTCGGGTCGGCGGTCCACGACGTGATCGAGGGCCGCGGCGAGGGCGGCCGCTGGATCCACCGCTCGAACAACGCCGGCGGGCTGACCGGCGGGGTGACGAACGGCGAGCCGCTCGTCGTGCGCGGCGCCGTGAAGCCGATCTCCACCCTCGCCCGGCCGCTTCCGTCGGCCGACCTCGTGACCGGCGAGAGCGTCGAGAAGGCCCACTACGAGCGGAGCGACATCAGCGTCGTCCCGGCCGCGGGGGTGGTCGGCGAGGCGATGGTCATGCTCACCCTCGCCGACTTCGCGCTCGACAAGCTCGGCGGCGATTCGCTGGCCGAGACCCTCGACAACCTTGGGCGCTACCGGGAGCGGATCGCGCGCGCCCCGGAAGCGCCGGTGGCTGGTGGCCGAGCGCGGGAATCGTCTGAGAGGACCACGCCCCCGTCCGACGACGATGGCGGAGCCGTCGGTTCCGGCGGGGACGACTGAGGCCGCGGGTGGACCTCGTCCTCGTCGGGCTCCCGGGCAGTGGCAAGAGCGCCGTCGGCCGCCGGCTGACGGCTCGCCACCGCGCGGTCTTCATCGACCTCGACGAGACGATCGAGAACGCCGCGGGACAGCGGGTCGCCGAGATCTTCGCGGCCGAGGGCGAGGCCGGCTTCCGGGCCCGGGAGCGGGCGGCGGTCGAGGCCCTCGGGCCGCCGAGCCCCGGGACCGAGGTGGTCCGCGTGATCGCGACCGGGGGCGGCGCGGTCGTCGACCCGCGCAACCGCTGGCGGCTCTACCGCGGTCGGACGGTCGTCTGGCTCGACGGGCCGGCGGAGGCGATCGCCCAGCGGCTGCGGCACAGCCCGAACCCACGGCCGCTGGTCGCCGGGCCCGACCCGCTCGGGACGATCCGCGCGCTCATGGCCGCCCGGGAGCGGTTCTACGCGGCGGGCCATCGGGTCAACGGTCTCGCCCCGATGAGCACGGTCGTCGAGGCCGTCGACGCGATCGTGCGCCGCTCGCCCGGACCCGGCACGACGCTCCTCGACGCGGCCACGCCCATCGGCCGGATCGTCCTCGGCGAGGATGTCGCCGGCCGCCTCATCGTCGAGCAGCTCCGCCGCCTCGGCGCCGCGCGGGCGCTCGTCATCTCCGAACCAGGGGCGTGGGGCGCCGTCGGCGCGTCGATCACGGCCGCCCTCGAGGCGTCCGGGTTGCCCCTCGAGCTCGGCCTCTTCCCGCAGGGCGAGCCGGCCAAGCGCCTGTCGGTCGTCGAGGGTGGCGCCCGGGAGCTCGCCCGGCTCAGGGTCGAGCGCTCGGAGCCGCTCGTGGCCGTCGGGGGCGGTGCGCTCGGCGACGCCGCGGGCTTCCTGGCCGCGACATTCGTGCGCGGGATCCCGCTCATCCACGTCCCGACGACGCTCGTCGCCCAGCTCGACAGCTCGATCGGCGGCAAGACCGCCGTCGACCTCCCCGAGGGCAAGAACCTGGTCGGAGCGTTCCACCAGCCGGTTGCGGTCATCGCCGACGTCGCCGCCCTGCGCACGCTCGCCGAGCGGCAGCGACGGGCAGCCCTCGGCGAGGCGGTCAAGATGGCCGCCCTCGGCGACGAGCGCCTGTTCGAGCTGCTCGAGGCCGAGGGGGATGCGATCGCCGGCGGGACCGAAGCGGCGTTCGAGAGCGGGGCCGTCGCCGAGGTCGTCGAGCGGGCGGCCTGGGCGAAGGTCGAGGTCGTCCTGGCCGACGAGCGCGAGCGTGGCGGAGCGCCGGGCGCGGTCGGGACGGCGGCCGCGGGCCGGCTCGCGCTCAACCTGGGCCACTCGCTCGGTCACGCGGTCGAGGCCGCCGGCGGGTACGAGGCGCTCCTCCACGGCGAGGCCGTCGCCTACGGGTTGCGGGCGGCCTGCGCGATCGGGATCGCCGTCGGACGTGACGCCGCCCGAGCGCGCGGCCCGGATCGGCGCGCTGCTCGACCGGCTGGGACTGGGGAAGGGCCGGCTGCCGTTCCCGGCCGACACCGTCCGCGACCACCTCGGGATCGACAAGAAGCACGCCGGCGGACGTCTCCGCTGGGTCCTCCCGACGGCCGACGGGGTCGTCGTCCGGTCCGACGTGCCCGACGCCATCGTCGACGCCGCGATCGCCGGGCTGCTCGAGCCGGCGACCTCGGGAGCGCCGGCCCGATGACCCGCGTGCTCGTCCTCCAGGGCCCGAACCTCAACCTGCTCGGGCACACGCCAGCCGGAGATCTACGGGCGGGCGTCGCTCGACGAGATCCACGCGGCGATCGCCGGCCCGGGCCGACGAGCTGGGCCTGGCGGTCGACTTCTTCCAGTCGAACCACGAGGGCGAGCTCATCGACCGCCTCCACGCCCGCGACTTCGACGTCGCGATCGTCAACGCCGGCGGGCTGACCCACACGTCGGTCTCGCTGCGCGACGCACTGCTCGCGGTCGAGCGGCCGTTCGTCGAGGTCCACCTGTCCGACCCGTCGACCCGGGAGCCGTTCCGGCAGGTCAACTTCCTGCACGACATCGCACTCGAGTCGATCGTCGGGCAGGGCGCCGCGCGGCTACACGCTCGCCATCGAGTCGATCGCCCGGCGGGTCGAGGCCGGGGAGCTGCCGCGATGACCCGGCGCGACGACGAGCTCGAGGCGCTCCGGGCCCGGATCGACGAGCTCGACCGGGCGATCGTCGAGCGGCTCAACGAACGAGCCCGGCTGGCGCTCGAGGCCGGACGGCTGAAGGCCGCCGCCGGGCGGGACGGCGTCCGTGACCCGGAGCGCGAGCGCGAGGTCCTCCTCCGGGTCGCGATGGCCAACGAGGGACCCCTCCCCCAGGCCGACCTGGTCGAGATCTACCGGCTGGTCATCGAGGCGGTCGTCGCCCTCGAGGAGCGGCAGCGCTCCGAGGACTGACGCCCCCGGCGCGATCGGTCAGCCGGGCTCGGAGCGGTCCTCGATCTCCCAGGCGTGGTCGATGGCGTGCCAGGCGATCCGGCGGGCGGCATAGCGGGCGGTCCAGCGGCGCTCCGCGAGCGGCGAGCCGTCTGAGGGCCGGCGGAGGACCTCGAGCATCGCCGACCGCTCGGCCTCGACGGCTGCCCGGTCGTCCGCTGGCGGGGGCGGCAGGCGGACACCGATCTCGCGCGCGTAGGCGTGGTCGGCGCCGACCACGTGACCGACGATCTTGGCGGTGTCGCGGCCTCCGCCGCGCGGGCCCTTGCGCAGCTCGGCCGGGGCTCCCGCCGCGACCCGATCGAAGACGATCCAGGCGGCCGCGACGAGCGCCGCCAGCCGCTCGGCCTCGGCGGCGTCCACCGGCCGGCGGTCGGCGGCGGTGATCGCCGAGGGGACGCCGAAGTCGGTCCCGCTCCCACCCGGGACCGACTCGACGACGTAGATGTCGTGGGCCGTCACGGCGCCCGGAGCGCCAGGGAAGTCGAGCCCGGCCTCCCGGGCGACGGCGGCGTAGCGCGGCGCGTAGGCGACGAGCGCCTCGAGCGCGAGGTCGCGCGTCTTGCCGGCCCGCGCCCAGCCGGGCCAGTCGGTCGCCCAGCAGAACGTCCGCTTCTGGCCGATCTCCTCGCCCGTGTCGATCCGGTCCAGGTGCATCGACCCGAGGATACGGCCTCGATCAGGTCCGGGCGCACCGGGTCGCCGCGCGCAGCTCCCCGACGAGCCGGCCGAGCGCCTCGACGTCACGGCCGTCCGGCCCGAGCGCGTCGACGAGGGCCGAGGCGACGATGACGCCGTCCGCCCCGGCATCGACGAGGGCCCGGACGTGGGCCGGCCGGCTGACGCCGAAGCCGACCGCGACCGGGACGGGGCTGGCGGCCCGGACGTCCCGGACGAGCCGGCCCACGGTCCGTGGCAGGCGGTCACGGGCACCGGTCACGCCGACGAGCGAGACGCAGTAGAGGAAGCCGCCGGTCCGCGTGGCGATCCGCGCTCGGCGCTCGGGCTCGGTCGTCGGGGCGACGAGGTACACGACGGCGAGCCCGGCGGACCTGGCGACTGCCTCGAACGGGCCGCCTTCGTCGGGCGTCAGGTCGGCGACGATGATCCCGCTCGCGCCGGCGTCGGCCAGGCGCCGCGCCGTCGCCGCCCCGTCCCCGCCGCCGATGACCTGGTTGGCGTAGGCCATCGGGACGATCGGCAGGTCCGGGCGGGCGGCCGCGATCCGCTCGATCAGCCCGATCGAGCCGGCGAACGTCGCCCCGGCGGCCAGTGCGACGCCCGAGGCCCGCTGGAGGGTCGCCCCGTCGGCGAGCGGGTCCGAGTACGGCAGCCCGACCTCGAGCAGGTCCGCGCCGGCATCGGCCGCCGCGAGCGCGATCCGCAGCGACGTCTCCGCATCAGGGAACCCGGCGACGAGGTACGGGATGAGCGCCGCCCGTCCGTCCTCGTTCGCCCGGGCGAAGGCGTCGGCGATCCGCCGGGCACCGGCGGTCTCGTTCGTGCCCCGGGGGGCCTCCACCGGAGGCGCGGCGACGGCCGCGCTCAAACCGGGACCTCGCGCTCGAGCGCCGCCAGGTCCTTGTCGCCGCGACCGCTGAGCCCGATGAGCACGACGGTCTCGGCCGGGTACGGCCGGCCGGAGCCCTCGATCCCGGCCAGCAGCCGGGGCAGGACCGCAAAGGCGTGCGCGGTCTCGAGGGCGGGCAGGATTCCCTCGACCCGGGCGACCGCCCGGACGGCCGCGAGCGCCTCGGTATCGGTGGCGGCCGCCAGCTCGAGCCGGCCGGCCGTCACCAGCGCGGCGATCTGCGGCCCGACGCCCGGGTAGTCGAGCCCGGCCGAGATCGAGTGGGCCTCGACGACCTGGCCGTCGGCGTCCTGGAGCATGAGCGAGCGGCTGCCGTGGAGGATCCCAGGCGTCCCGCCGGCGAGCGCCGCGGCATGCCGCCCGGTCGCGATCCCCTCGCCCGCCGCCTCGGCGACGGCCATCCGGACCGACGGCTCGCCGATGAACCGATCGAGCAGCCCGATCGCGTTCGACCCTCCGCCGACGCAGGCGAGGACGAGGTCCGGGCAGCCGGCCCTCGACGGCCGCCAGCTGGGCCGCGGCCTCGTCGCCGAGGACCCGCTGGAGGTCGCGGACGATCGTCGGGTAGGGGTGCGGGCCCATCGCCGAGCCGAGCACGTAGTGGGTCGTCTCGACGTTCGTCACCCAGTCGCGCATCGCCTCGTTGACCGCGTCCTTGAGCGTGGCCGAGCCGCTCGTCACCGGCCGGACCTCCGCTCCGAGCGCGTGCATCCGGAGCACGTTCGGCGCCTGCCGGCGGATGTCCTCCTCGCCCATGAACACGACGCACGGCAGGTCGAGCAGGGCGCAGGCGGTCGCCGTCGCGACGCCGTGCTGGCCGGCGCCGGTCTCCGCGATCACCCGCGACTTGCCGAGCCGCCGGGTGAGCAGCGCCTGGCCGAGCGCGTTGTTGATCTTGTGGGCGCCCGTGTGGGCGAGGTCCTCGCGCTTGAGGTAGACGCGGAGGCTCGCCGGCAGGCGCCCCGGGGCGTCAGACTCGGACCCGAGCAGGCGCCGGGCGGTCGCCAGGGCGTCCGCCGCGAGCCGGTCGGCCCGGTAGATCGGCGTCGGCCGGCCGGAGTAGGTCGCCAGCCGCTCGCGGAACTCGGCCCAGAACCGGGGATCCCGGCGGATCTCGAGGTAGGCACGCTCGAGCGCTTCGAGCGCGGCCATGAGCGTCTCCGGCACGTAGCGCCCGCCGAATGCCCGGTCGACACCCCAGCGACCGGCCGACATCGGCCTCGAGCAGCCCGGGATGGACGGGGGTCGGGCGGGCCGGGACGTGCGGGCGGTCGGCCCGCGCAGCACGGGCCCGCTTGGCGAACAGCGCGACGCGCAGCGGGTCCTTGACCGGCCGCTCGCCGGCGACACGGGGCGCCTCGACGCCGGACGCGACGTCGACCCCGACGGCCGGGATCGCCAGGACGGCCGGGCCGACGTTCGCCGGGTCGAGCCCGCCGGCGAGCGTGACCGGCAGCTCGCGCGCGACGGCCGCGGCGAGCGGGGCGGCCGCCCGCGTGCCGGTCCCGCCCGGGTACGGACCGCCCGCGGTGTCGAGCATCAGCTGCTCGGCGCCGGCCGCGAGGAACGTCCGGCCGGCGGCCACCACGGCCGCTGTCGCAGCGCCCAGGTCCGCCGGCGCGTCCGCCGGCAGGTGGAGCACCTTCCAGGTCGGTCGAGCGAGCGCGCCGATGAGCTCGGGCGGCTCGCCGCCGTTGAGCTGGATCGCGTCCGGATCGACGACCGCGGCGATCTCGGCCAGCCGGGCGCGCCCGGCGTCGGCGGTGACGGCCACGATCCGCGGTCCGCCGGTCGGCGGGCGCAGCCGTCCGGGCGAGTCGCGCCAGCGCCGCGGCCTCGTCGAGCGCCAGTGCGCGGGGCGTCCCCGGCACGAGGTTGAGCCCGATGGCGTCGGCCCCGGCGCGGATCGCGGCGTGGATGCCGGCGGCGTCGGTCACCCCGCAGATCTTCACGAAGGGGAGCCGGTCGGCGACCGCGGGATCGTCGGGGAACGCTCCGGCGGTGACGAACGATCGCGCCGCCGCGGCCGGATCGGCCGCCCGCATGAGGGCCTCGCCGACGAGGGCGCCGTCGAAGCCGACCGCCCGCCAGCCGGCGACCGTCGCGGGCTCGTGGACGCCCGACTCGGCGATCGCCAGCCGGTCGCCGGGAACGCCGGCGTGCGAGCCGGACGGCCCGCTCCGGGTCGACGTCCAGCGTCCGCAGGTCGCGGTTGTTGAGCCCGATGACGCGGGCACGGGTCGCGAGGGCACGGTCGAGCTCGCGCGCGTCGTGGGCCTCGACGAGCGGCTCGAGCCCGAGGTCGAGCGCGGCGTCGACGAGACCCGCGAGCCGGCGCGCCGGATGGAGCACCGCGAGGAGGAGGACCGCGTCGGCGCCGGCCGCCCGGAGGAGCGGGAGCTGGCGCGGGTCGACGACGAACTCCTTGGCCAGGACGGGGACGGACACCGCGGCGCGGACGGCCGCCAGGTCGGCCACCGAGCCACCGAACCAGTGCGGCTCGCACAGGACGCTAGATCGCGACGCGCGCCACCGCGCTGGTAGGCGCGGGCCCTGGCGACGGGATCCTCCCCGGGACCGGCGATCGCGCCGGCCGACGGCGATCGGCGCTTGACCTCGGCGATCAGGTGGAGGCCGGGCCGGGCAAGGGGCTCGGCGAAGGGTCGCGGGGGCGGGGCCGCGGCCGCGGCTCGAGCGCGCTCCGCGGGCGTCGTGCGGACGAGCTCCGGCCCGAGGTCGGCCAGCCGTCGGGCGGCGATCTCCTCGACGACGCCAGGGCCGGACCCGCGGGCGGGTCGGTCGGTCGCGGGCCGCCGGGTCGCGACCGTCATGCCGTGGTCCCCTGCCCGGGGGCTGCCGCGGTCCGCGCAGCCTCGGCCGCGACGCGCTCCGCCCGCAGCCGCTCGAGGAGGTCCGTCGCCCTGCCGTCGGCGATCGCGGCGGTGGCGAGCCCGATCCCGGCCGCCAGGTCGTCGGCGCGACCCGCGGCCACGAACGCGGCGGACGCGTTGAGCAGGACGACGTCGCGGTGCGGACCGTCCGAGCCGGCGAGGACCGCCTCGACGAGCGTGGCGTTCTCCTCGGGCGTGCCCCCGCCGAGCGCAGCAGTCGGGGCACCGCGGAGCCCGAGCGCCGAGAGCACGGCGGTGTCGATCGTCCGGCGCTCGATCCCGGCCGGGGTGACGTCGAGGATCACCCCGCTGCCGTCGAGCGGGAGCTCGTCGACACCGGCGCCGTGGACGACGAGCGTCCGTTCCGTCCCGAGGCGCCGGGCGACCTCGGCGAGCCGCGGCGCCGCGGCCGCGTCGCCCACGCCGAGGACCTGGCGCGTCGCCCCGGCCGGGTTCGTCAGCGGGCCGAGCAGGTTGAACGACGTCCGGACCCCGATCTCCTTGCGCGTCGGCCCCGCGTGGCGCATCGCCGGGTGGAAGTTCGGGGCGAACAGGAACGCAAAGCCCTCGCGGCGGAGCGCCTCGGCGGCGCTCGCCGCGTCGTGGTCGATCCGGACCGCGAGCGCGTCGAGGACGTCGGCCGACCCCGAGCGGGAGGTGATCGCCCGGTTGCCGTGCTTGGCGACGGGAACGCCGGCCGCGGCGACGACGAGCGACGCGGCGGTCGAGATGTTGAACGTGCCGCTCCCGTCGCCGCCGGTCCCGACGAGGTCGATCGTGCCGGGCGGCGCCTCGACCCGGACCACCCGGTCGCGCATCGCCCCGGCGAAGCCGGCCAGCTCGTCGGTCGTCTCGCCGCGCATCCGGAGCGCGACGAGGAGCGCGGCGAGCTGGGCGGGCGTCGCCTCGCCGTCCATCACCGAGCCCATCGCGGCTCGCGCCTCGTCGATCGTCAGCGTCCGGCCGTCGACGACGGCGGCCAGGGCGGCCCGGACGACGTCGCTCATCGGACGGCCGCCCCGGTCGGACCGCTGGCGGTTGGTGCGTCGGCCTCGGCCATCCCGGCCGTGGCGAACGAGCCGGCGGCGGCGTCGAGCCGCCCGGCCTCCCCTTCCCCGGCGAGGCGGAGGAAGTTGGCGAGGAGATGCGGCCCCTCCGGCGTGAGCACCGACTCGGGGTGGAACTGGACGCCCTCGAGCGGGAGCGACACGTGGCGAAGGCCCATGACCACGCCGTCCTCCTCGGTCACGGCCGTGACCCGAAGCTCGGCGGGGAGCGTCGTCCGATCGACGCACAGCGAGTGGTAGCGGGCGGCCATGAACGCCGGCGGCAGCCCGCGCAGGAGGCCCTCGCCGTCGTGGGTGACCTCCGAGGCCTCGCCGTGGACGAGGGTCGGGGCGCGGACGATCGCGGCGCCGAACGCGGCCGCCATCGACTGCATCCCGAGGCAGACGCCGAGCAGCGGGATCGACCGGTCGGCGGCCACCTCGATCGCCTCGACCGACACGCCCGGCGGAGGCGGGGTCGCCCGGCCCGGGCGAGACGACGATCCCGCGCAGCCGGCGGGCCGGGTCGTCGGCGAGCGCCTCGACCCCGGCCCGGTCGATCGCGTCGTTGCGGACGACCCGCACGTCGGCCCCGGCCGCCTCGAGCGCCTGGACGAGGTTGAACGTGAACGAGTCGTAGTTGTCGATGACGAGGATCATTCGGACGATCCCCCGGGGATGGCCGGACCGGCGCCGGCCACGGCGGCGGTCGCGCTGCCGGGCTCGGATGCACCGGGCGCCGTCCTCCCGGCTGCCTCGCCGGCCCCGGCGGCCAGCTCGATCGCCCGGCGCAACGCGGCGGCCTTGTGCTCGGTCTCCTCGAACTCGCGCTCGGGCACCGAGCCGGCGACGATCCCCGCGCCGGTGTGGACGTGGGCCTGGCCGGCGCGCAGGACCGCGCTCCGGATCGTGATCGCCGTGTCGAGGTTGCCGTCGTAGCCGAGGTAGCCGACGGCCCCGCCGTACAGCCCGCGCCGCTCGCGCTCGGCGGCCGCGATGAGCTGCATCGCCCGGACCTTGGGCGCCCCGGACAGCGTCCCGGCCGGGAAGACGGCCCGGAGCGCGTCGAGCGCGTCCATGTCCGGGCGAAGCCGGCCCTCGACGTGGCTGACCAGGTGGAGGACGTGGCTGTAGCGCTCGACCTCCATGTACTTCGTGACCCGGACGGTCCCGGGCCGGCTCACCCGGCCGAGGTCGTTCCGGCCCAGGTCGACGAGCATCACGTGCTCGGCCTTCTCCTTCGGGTCGCCCTGGAGCTGCTCGGCCAGGAGCTGGTCCTCGGCCGGCGTCGCGCCGCGCGGCCGGGTCCCCGCGATCGGGTGGGTCGTCAGCCGGTCGCCCTCGACCTGGAGGAGCAGCTCGGGACTCGCGCCGACGACCTCGAACGACGGCGTCCGGACGAAGAACAGGTACGGGCTCGGGTTGACCCGGCGGAGCGCCCGGTAGAGGCCGATCCCGTCGATCGTCGCGCCCGTCCGGTCCGGCCGGCAGGTCGAACGACTGGCGCCGGGCGAGGACGACCTGGATCGCCTCGCCGGCGGCGATCGCGTCCTTGGCCACCTCGACGGCCCGGATGTAGGCGTCGCGCCCGAGGCTCGTGTCGATCGCGCCCTCGGGGACCCTTGCCGCGACGCTGCCCACCGGCCCGTTCGGGGCGACGCCCGCCGGCCGCCCCGGGGCCTGGCCGGCCAGCTCGGCGGCACTCGGCCGGGCGGTCCGCTCGAGCGCGCTCGAAGATCGCCCGCTCGGCGATCGCGTAGCGGCCCTCGAAGTCCGGGGCGTCGGTGTGGAGGCTGGCGATCGCGCTGAGCGTGTGGGTCAGGTGGTCGAACACGAGGACGAGATCGGTCTCGATGAACGCGGCGGTCGGTACGCCGACCGGGTCGGCGACCGGCAGCGGGACCGTCGGCTCGAAGGTCGAGACCGCGTCGTAGGCGAGGGCGCCGACGGCCCCGCCGGTGAAGCGCGGCATGCCCTCGACCGGGCGGACCCGACGATGGGTCACGAACCCGCGGAGCGCGGCCAGCGGGTCGGCGGCCGCCGTCCGCTCGGTCGGCAGGTCCGGGTGGTAGGCGTCGACGTCGAGCGGACGGGTCTGGATGGCCGCGAAGCCGTCGCGCACCTCGAGGAGACGGCGCGGGCCGACGCCGAGGAAGCTGTAGCGCCCGAGCCGCTCGCCGCCCTCGACCGATTCGAGCAGGTAGGCCGGTCCGCCGTCGTCGAGCCGGAGGAACGCCCCGATCGGGGTCTCGAGGTCGGCATCCCGGGTCGCCGCCAGCAGGATCGTGTCGGCGTCGCCGACGAGCCGCTTCGCGGCGGCCAGGCTGAGCGGGTCGGTGGTGGTCATCGAGCTCGGGGCCTCCAGGGCGGTTGCAGCGGTTCCGGCCGCGGGCCGGAGAATCAGAAACGACCGATCGTCCCGGGACGAAAGGTCGTGCCTTCCGCGGTGCCACCCTCGTTCGGCGTCTGCCGCACTCACCTGACCGACGGGTCGTCCGACGATCCGCTGGATCCGTCGGCGCCGATCGGCGCTGCCCGCTATCGCTGGCGCTCTGCGCCGGAGCCTACTGGGGATCGCTCCCGTTGGGTCCGGAGGCTCCCGGGTCCATTCCCCGCCGTCGCCGCCCCGGTTTCCATCAGCCACCGGGTCTCTGTGCCGACGTGCGACGGGTACTCGTCCCGTTCATTGCCCGTTCTGTTCGTGATGTGGGCGGGAGTCTAGGCGTGCCCCGCCGGGGCGTCAAGTCGTGCCGGTCGGGCGTCGGCGCCGGCCGAAGCCGAAGGCCCCGATCCTCTTGCGCACGACCGGCAGCCAGGCCATGGCCCCGACGGCCTGCGCCGCGATCAGCGCGAGGAGCAGGAGCCCGGGCCCGGTCAGGATCACTCCGGGAACCACCCAGTCGAACGCCTCGAAGCCGGGGAGCCCGCCCGTGTCGAAGCCGTGGCCCTGACCCGGCTCGGCGGCAGGGATGTCGAGCGGCCGGCGGACTGGGGCGGTGCTGGGCTCGGGGTTGCCCGAGCCTCCCGGTCCGGTGCCGCCCCCGCCGGCGGCCGGACTGCCACCACCCGAGCCTCCGGGGCCGGGCGTGGGCGTCTGGGTCGGCGAGGCCGTCGGCCGCGCGGTCGGGCCGGGAGTCGTGCTCGGAACCGGGGTCGGGGTCGGGGTCGGGTCAGCGTCGGACGGCCGAGCCGTCGGCACGGGGGTCGGCGTCACTCCCGGCGTGGCGGTCGGGGTGGGCGTCGGCGTGCGGGTCGGTGTCGGCGTGGGCGTGGGGGTCGGCTGCGGGGTCGGGGCCGACGTCGGGTCCGGTGTGGGCAGCCCAAGCACGGTCATCAGGATGGTCGCCGACTTCAGGTGATCCTCGTTGCAGCCGCGGGTTTGGTATGCGGTGCCGGTCCAGGGGTGAGCGCCGACCACCTTCCCGACGACGGTCACGTCGACGACGAGCTTGTCGAAGTCGGGGGCGCCGATCAGCCGGTCGACGCTTGCGTCCGCCGTCGCGACGACGCCACGGGGCGAGCTCGTCTGGGAAGCCGACCAGGCATGTCCGGATGCCGAGACCACGGCCACGCCGGAGATGCCGTACTGGGTCGGGATCTGGATCGTGACGCAGCCGATCCCCGAACTCCCGCTCGACGAGGTGTTCGTGATCGTCAAGCGAACGTCGGTCGACGTCCCGAGCGGAACGGCGAGGGTGTTGGCAGTCACCGTCCAGCTCTGAGCCGCGGCCACCGGACCGACGATGAGCAGAACAGCAATGAAGGCACCGCCGATTGCCGCGAAGCTCCGCCCGGAACGCCGCCCTCGATGAAGCGTCGAGCGGCCCATCGGTGTCAGGCCACCTTGCGGTATGGCGTCCACAGGCCGGGTGGAGTGGACTCGAGGCCGGGCCGCGGCGCGTCAGGGACGGTCCGGAGCCCTTCGACGAAGGCTTCGACCAGGCGCTCCTCGAGCTGGGTTCCGCCGGCGATCTCGAGCCGGTTGAGCGCCTCGTCGACGCTGAGCGCCTTGCGGTACGGACGGGTCGTGGTCATCGCCGAGAAGACGTCGCCGACCGACACGACCCGGGCGACGAGCGGGATGTCCTCGCCAGCCAGCCCGTCGGGGTAGCCGTCGCCGTCCCAGCGCTCGTGGTGGTGCCGGACGCCGGCCCGGATCAGGTCGATATTCGGCAGGTCGCGGACGATCGCGTCGCCGAGCGTGACGTGCTGCTTCATGATCGTGAAC
Source organism: uncultured Chloroflexia bacterium (assembly GCA_963708065.1). GTDB lineage: Bacteria > Chloroflexota > Limnocylindria > Limnocylindrales > CSP1-4 > Chersky-267. The sequence goes on along the minus strand of CAVPRZ010000002.1, from coordinate 628,590 downwards.
TCGTCCTCGCTCAACCGGGCGGGCTTGCGCAGGACCGTGTCGGGGACGCCGATCTTGCCGACGTCGTGGAGGAGGGCGGCCACCCGAATCGTGGCGGTGAGCTCCGGGTCGAGGCCGATCTGTTCCGCCAGGAACACGGCGTAGCGAGCGACATCCTCGGAGTGCCGTTTCGTGTAGCGGTCCTTGCCGTCGACGGCCAGGATCAGCCCCTGGTACACGTCGAAGGTCCGGATCTCGGACGGGACGTCGAAGCCAGGGCCGGCGATCCGGACGGCGTCGCCACCGCTCAGCTTGGCCTCCTGGAGCGTGATCGTCGCTCCGGAGAGCAGGTCGGTGACCGAGCCGCCGTGCTCGGGGTAGGCGCAGATCCCCGCACTGACCGTGACCGGGAGCGATTCCGAGTCACCGAACTGGAGGGCACGTTCCGCGAGCGCCGCCCGCAGGCGGAGGATCGCGTGCTCGAGGGTCGCGACCTCGGCCGACGGTTCGATCACCAGGAACTCGTCGGGCCCGTACCGGCCGAGCGTGGCACCGCTCGGGAACTCGGCCCGCAGGAGGTTGGCGACGGTCAGGATCGCCTCGTCGCCGGCGGCGTGACCATGGGTGTCATTGAGCAGCCGGAAGTTGTCGATGTCGACCAGCGCCACCGAGATGGGCTCGCCCTTCGGGCGCGCCTCCTCGATCGCGCCCGCGAGCGCCTCGACGAGCGCACCGTGATTCGGGCTACCGGTGAGCGGATCCCGGCGGGTCGCCTCGATCAAGGCGTCGGTCTGGCGGTTGATCCGGCCCTGGGCCGCCCGGAAGACGAGGAAGAGCACCACCGCGGCTGCGAGCGCCGCGGTCAGGGTGACGATGATGACGTCGGTCCTGACAGCGTCGAGCCGCCCCAGGATCGGCCCGGCGTCGCGCCACAGGCCGACCACGGCTACGACCCCGTTGGCGGTCCTGAGCGGGTAGTACTCCCGCAAGACCTCGTCTGCCGGAAGGGCGCGGGCGCCCGGCAGCGCCTCCGAGCTGGCGAGCGGGACGAAGTCCGCCGTGGCCTTCCCACCCAGGGCCCTGGTGAAGTTCGCGGTCGGGCCGGCCTTCTGGCCGACCACGACCTTGTCGGAGGCCCAGACGACCGTGCCGTCCGGTAGGCGGACCTCGACCCGAAGGATCCCGTTCGGGTCGACCAGCGTCTCCAGACCGGCCTGGACGGCCGATGCGTGCTCGGTCTGCGGCGCACCGGGCGCGAGGTCATCGGGCTGCAGGAGGATCAGCCCGATCACGCTGCGCACCGTCGCAGCGTCGTCTCCGAGGACGGAATCCTCGATCGAGTTGGAGTAGTTCGTCCCGACCAGGATCGCCTGGGCCGTCGCGGTGATCCCGACGATCACGAGGAACACGCCGAAGACGAGCAGGAGCAGGATCGGTCGCCGCGCGCGCACGCGAGCTCCGAACACGAATCAGCGCCTCCTGTTCGGTTCGAACGGATTCAGACCCAGCCTACGTTCGGAACCGCAGCCGGCCCACCTGACCTAGGTACGGGGTCGCGACCCGCTGGAAGGGCTAGCCATCCGCTCCGCGGGGCGCTCCCGGGACCGCGCGGCCGGGCTCGAAGGCCGCCCGATCAGCCGACCGCGATCGCCGGTTCGAACAGCATCAGGTTGTGGCGCGCCTTGCGGGTGTCGAGGGCGACGATCGCTCGACCGTTGGGGGTGAACGCGAGGCCCTCGGGCTTGCCATCGAGGTCGCCGAGCGGCCAGGTCGACAGGGCAGAGACGACGTCTCCGGTCGGCGTGAGGTCCGAGAGCCGGGCGATCGAGTCGGACTTGTCGCTGAGCAGGTAGAGGTGGCCGTCCGGACCGATCTCGAGGTCGCTGAAATCCCGGCACGCCTTGCGCAGGGCCTTGTCGGGCCACCAGGCCGCGAGGGCAACGTAGCGGTGGTCGCCGGGCTCGATCTCCCAGGCGGCCCCCGCGGACAGTGCGCCACCTCGCGCCAGCCCGAGTGGCCGCGCGCCCGGCGGTCCGAACTCGATGAGCGCGGAGGGGTCCTTCTCCTTGGCGACGAGGAGATGGCCCTCGGGCAGGAAGACCGCCCCCTCGCCGCGCGAGCCGGCCGGGTCCGCCCACGCCCTGGCGAGACGGTCGTCGCCTGGGATGTCGAGGGCGACGGAGGCGATGACGCGGCGAGCCGGGGCGTCGATCAGCTCGCCCCGCGGGGGCGACTCCTGGAGCAGCAGCACGCGGCTCATGCCGTCGGCGCAGACGGCCTCGATGTCGGGGTCGCCCTCAGGCAGCCGCGAGCCCTCGAGGCGGGCGACGTCGGCGGTCTGCCAGTCGAGGGATGCCATGTCGTCCTTCGGCTGGACGAACCAGGCCGCCGTCGCGGCCCGGTCCCCGATCGCCATGAGCGCCAGCTGACCGGCCGCGCCCCGTCCGAGACAGACTCCGGAGACCTCCTTGAGCGGGACGTCGACGACGCGGTAGACGCTGAGCCGCTTCCGTGCCTTCACGCGCCCACCGCTCCCGGGCGCGGTGGCTGAGTCCGGGGCCGTCCCCTGATCCTCATGTCGCGCTTCGCCTGCCGCGAGTCGCGCGGCGGGACACTGGTACGTGAAGAGGCTGGCGGAGAGGGTGGGATTCGAACCCACGGAACTCGCGTATCAGCGGTTTTCAAGACCGCCGCAATCGACCGCTCTGCCACCTCTCCGCAGCCGAGGATAGCAGCCGTGCCCGAGCCCGCCCGTCCTCTGAATCGACGCCCCAGGGCACGCGTCCCCGGTCAGTCGGCCTTCTTGACGACGACCGTGCCGGCGATCAGGTCGTGCCAGCCGCGCTTCCGCTTGTCGATCAGGATCCAGATGTAACCGAGGTAGAAGACGAGCCCGTCGACCCAGTAGCCGATCAGGCGCAGGATCGCCTGGCCGCCGCTGATCGGACCACCGTCGCGGTCGCGGACGACATGAAGGCCGAACATCCGCATCCCGGGCGTCGCGCCGTCGCGGGCCCAGAACCAGGGGAAGTAGGCCAGCGGCACGATGATCAGCGCGAACAGGAGCACGATCGCGCCAGCCCCGGCCAGGAACCCGCTGTCGGACGCGGCGCCGGCCCCGAGGATCAGGCCACCGACCAGGCCGATCGCGATCACGATCACCCCGGTGATCAGGATGTCGACGATGTAGGCGACGAGGCGCTCACCGGCGCCACCGAACACCCAGCCCGGTGCGGGTCCCGCCGTCAGGTCGGCGGGGGCCTCCCAACTCGTGGGCGGTGGCGGAGGCGGGGGCGGCGGAGCGGCCGCCGGCGGTGGGGCTGCGGGTGCGGGTTCCGGAGTGGATGGCGACTGCCAGCCGGACGGCTCGCTCGACTCCGGGCTGGATCCCTGGGGCGTCTCCATGGCGTACCTCCCTCGGCGGGTCGACCCTCCCGGCGGTCAGCCCGGCACGGTTATGGTAGCGACCCCGAGGTAGGGTCGGAGCACCTCGGGGATCTCGACGGTCCCGTCGGCGCGCTGGTACGTCTCGAGCAGCGCGGCGACCACCCGGGCGAGGGCGAGCCCGCTGCCGTTCAGGGTGTGGACGAGCTCGGGCTTGGCGCCGGGCTCGGGCCGGTAGCGGACGGCCATCCGGCGCGCCTGGTAGTCGCGGAAGTTCGAGCACGAGCTGACCTCGAGCCAGCGCTCCACGCCGGGTGCCCACACCTCGAGGTCGTACTTCTTGGCCTGGACGAAGCCCATCTCGCGGGTGCTCATGAGGAGCACCCGGTAGGCCAGCCCGAGGCGCTGGAGGAGGATCTCGGCGCGGCCGGTCATCCATTCGAGCGCCTCGGACGACGACTCGGGCCGCTCGAAGAGGACCATCTCGACCTTGTCGAACTGGTGGACTCGGAGGATGCCCCGGGTGTCCTTGCCGGCCGCTCCCGCCTCGCGGCGGAAGCACGGCGTGTAGGCGGCGTAGCGGATCGGCAGCTCGGCGGCCTCGAGGATCTCGTCCCGGTGGAGGTTGGTGACCGGGACCTCGGCCGTCGGGACCAGGTACAGGTCGTCGCGGGTGACGACGTACATCTGGTCCTCCTTGTCCGGGATCTGCCCGGTCCCCCGCGCCGAGGCCGCGTTGACCACCGCCGGCGGCCAGATCTCGGTGAACCCGTTCTCGGTGCTGTGGACGTCGAGGAACCAGCTGATGAGCGACCGCTCCAGCCGGGCGCCGTAGCCGCGGTAGACGGGGAAGCCCGAGCCGGTGATCTTCGCGCCGCGCTCGAGCTCGAGGATCCCGAGCCGCTCCCCGACCTCCCAGTGCGGCCGGCGCTCCCAGGTCTCCCCGCCGGCCGCTGCGTCGGCGCCGACCTCACCGCTGACCGGCTGGATCCGCGGGAGCTGGTCGCCCCACTCGCGGACCGTGACGTTGGCCTCCTCGCCGCCGACCGGGACGTCCGGGTCGGCCGGGTTGGGGATCCGCAGGAGGAGGTCGTCGACGCGAGCCTCGACCTCGGCGAGCTCGGCGTCGATGGCCGTGATCCGCTCGCCGGCCGCGACGGACGTGGCCCTCAGCGCGGCGACCTCGGGGCCGCTCGCGTCGGCGCCGCCCCGCACGGCCTCGCCGACGGCCTTCGAGGCCTGGTTGCGCTCCGCCTTGAGCCGGTCGCCCTCGGCCAGGAGCTCGCGTCGGCGCCCGTCGGCCGCGAGCGCCTCGTCGACGAGCGAGGCGTCCTCGCCCTTGTCGATCGCCCCCTGGCGGACGGTCGCGGCGTCCTCGCGCAGCCGCTGCAGCCCGACGCTCATGTGCGTGCCTCCATCATCCCGCTCGCCTCGCGCAGCCGGTCGAGGACGAAGCTCGCGCTCCAGGCCGGCCAGCAGCCAGCCGGCGCGCGGCCCGTTCGATCGTCCGAGGAATGCCAGGTAGATCGCCGTGAAGGCGCGGCCGTTGGGTAGCCCTCGCTCGGCGGCGACCGCGAAGATCAGCGCCTGCCAGGCGTCGCCTGCCGTCAGGCCCGGTCTGCTCGACGGCGTCGGCCAGGGCACGGAGGTAGGCGCGCTGGTCGGGCTCGAGGGCCGCCGGCCACGTCGGGCAGCCCCTCGCGGCGGACGACGATCCGGAACGACTCCGGGGCGTACGTCGCGAGCCAGCGGTGCGCCGCCCCGATCCGCTCGTCGACGATCTCGACCTCGCGTTGGCTGAGCGGCGCCCCCTTCTCGGTGACGAACAGGGCGGGCTCGACCGGCTTGACCTGGACGAGCGTCGCGACGTGACTGAAGCTCGGCCGGTACGCGGCCGCCTCGGTCGCCACGTCGGCATCGGGCGCCTTGAGCGAGTAGCGGAAGACCGACTCGGGCGACGGCGGCAGGCTGCCCTTGACCTCCCGCCCGGCGGTCGCGCCGGCCAGCCGGTCGAACTCGTCGAACAGGCGCGGGATCGCGTCGGTCCCCTCCGGGTCGAACTCGATCGCGGACTGCGGGCGCGGGCGAAGGAAGAGCAGCCGGAGCTGCTCGGGCGGCACGACCTCGACGATCCGGTGGGCGGCGGCGCCGCGACCCTTGGAGGTCGACATCTTCCGGCCGCCGATGTTGAGGAACTCGTAGGGCACGTTGAGCGGCGGCTCGCGCTCGAAGATCTCGCGCGCGATCGCATCCGAGCGGTCGCGCGAGCCGCCGGCGGTCGAGAGGTCCTTGCCGCACGGCTCGATCGTCACCCCGAACAGGCTCCACTGGGCCGCCCACTCGAGGTTCCAGGGCAGCTTCGCCGTCCCGCCGAACGGCGAGATCCAGCCCGACGCGCCGCAGCCGCGAGCCCAGGTCACGAGGTCCGCCCGGCATTCGTAGAAGACCCGCTCGCCGTCCCACTTCGTCACGATCGTCGTCCCGACCTTGCCGCAGGTCGGGCAGATGACGCCGAGCGGGTGCCACACGTCGGGGTGCTGGACGTTGGCCACCCGGCGGTAGATCTCGCGGACCTCGGCGGCCCGGTCGAGCGCCAGCCGGATGTACGGGTCGAGGGCACCGGTGGGGTAGATCTCGCTCATCCAGTAGTAGCGGTCGGGCCGGATCCCGAGGCCGTCGAACGTGTCGATGAACGCCTGGGCGTGGTGCCGCGCGTAGGAGGCATGGCCGTCGCCGGCCTGGTCGGGGACGTGGGCCAGCGGGCGGCCCATCTCGTGCTCGACCGCGTCGGGGGTGAGCAGCGCCTGGGCGTCCATCGGGTCGAGATCGTCGACGCCGTACAGGAACGTGGTCTCGATCCCGTGGGCCCTCAGGGCCCGGGCGATGACGTCGAGGATGACCGGACCACGCAGGCTCCCGACATGGACGGTCCCCGACGGCGTCTTGCTGTCGTTGACGACCTGCGGGCCGCTGACCGATGTGGCGAGTTCGTCGGCCCAGTCCATCGAATCCTCGTGCCTCCCGTCGAGTTGGCACCCTCAGCGCGGAGCCGGCAGTCGCTCTCCGAGGTCCGAGGCGGAGCTCCGCGCCGGCCGTTGGCCCGAGTCTAGCGGATCGCGGTGATCGTGTAGCTGAAGTCGCCGGCGGGGACGCGGACCACGACCTTGTCCCCCTTCTTGCGCCCGAGCAGGGCCCGGCCGACCGGCGACTCGTTCGAGATCCGGCCGTCGCGCGGGCTGGCCTCGGTCGAGCCGACGATCGTGAACGTCTCGGTGCCGTCGCCGCTCTCGACGGTCACCGTCGAGCCGATCTGGACGTGCTCGGTCGAGTGCTGCTCGTCGATGATCGTGGCGTTCTTGATGAGCGCCTCGAGCGTCTGGATCCGGCCCTCGACGAACGCCTGCTCGTTCTTGGCGTCCTCGTACTCGGCGTTCTCCGAGAGGTCGCCGTGCTCCTTGGCGTCGTGGATCCGGGTAGCGACCTCGGCACGCCGCACGTTCGTCATCTCGTCGAGCTCCGAGCGGAGCTTCTCGAGACCGTCCCGGCTGAGGTAGGTGGGCTTCGTATTCACGGCGGGTGAACCCCCGTCTGCGACCGTCGCGAGCCCGTCGGCTCGGGCCTGGGTAAAGGAAAGAACTCCAGGTGTGCACGTTGCTCGCGCACCTGAAGTTCGGCCGGTGGCGAATGGTAGTCCCGCCGATGCGGGGTGTCAAAGCCGCCCACCGGGCAACCCTGGCGACCCGTTCCCGACCGCTTCCCGGCCGGGCGCGACCGGGTCGGGTCAGCTCTCGTTGAGGCGCTGGAGCCGGCGCCGGATCCGGCCGAGCGACGTCCGGTCGGTGAACGCCACGAACAGCGTGTCGTCGCCCGGCGACCGACCCGGCGACCTCGGGCCAGCGCGCCCGGTCGAGCGCGGCCGCGATCGCGTGGGCCGAGCCGGGCAGGGTCCGGATGACGAGCAGCAGGCCGGCCTCGCGGATCTCGACCGGGCAGGTCGTGGAACAGCTTGCGCAGCCGGTCCTCGCCGCTCGTCTCGGCCTCGATCAGGCGCGGCGGCAGGGCGTACGCCACCGTCCCCTCGCGGTTGATCTTGATCAGGCCCAGCTCGGCGACGTCGCGGCTGATCGTCGCCTGGGTCGCCTTGAAGCCGCGCTCGCGGAGGGCGGCAGCGAGCTCCTGCTGGGTCCGGATGGTCCGCTGGCCGACGAGGTCCCGGATCGACCGCTGGCGGAGCTGCTTCATCACCTCCATCGGCGCACGACTCAGCGCGACAGCGACAGGACGCTGACGATGACGATGGCCGCGAGCACGAGCCGGTAGATCACGAAGATCGCCAGCGTGTTGGTCCGCAGGTAGCGCAGCAGGAAGTGGATCGCCGCAAATCCCGAGACGAGCGCGGCGACCATCCCGACGACGAGCGGGGCGATCTGGATCGGGGCGCCGGCCTCGCCGCGGATCAGCTTGACCGTCTCGTACGCCCCGGCAGCCGCGCGTGATCGGGGTGGCCATCAGGAAGCTGAACCGGGCCGCCGACTCCCGGTTCAGCCCGACGAACAGGCCGGTCGAGATGCTGATCCCCGAGCGGCTGATCCCCGGCACGAGCGCGATCGCCTGGGCGCAGCCGATCAGGAGCGCGCGCGGGAAGGTGAGGCCGCTCGATGGTCCGATCCTTCGCGCCCTGGCGATCCGCGAGCCACATGATCGCCGCGCCGATGAGGAGCGTGATCGCGACCACCCCGGCCGACCGGATGGCGGCCTCGATCGTGTCGGCGAGGATCGGGGCGACGATCACGGCCGGGATCGTGGCGACCACGATGAGCCAGGCGAGGACCCGGTTGTGGTCCCCCTGGAACGAGCGGTCGCGGATCGTCGCAAACCCGGCCGGGATGAGCACCAGCCAGTCATGCCGGAAGTAGGCGAGGAGCGCCACGAGCGTGCCCATGTGGAGCATCACGCTGAACGCCAGCGAGGTGATGAACGAGTCGGTCCAGCCGAGCAGGTACGGGACGAGGATGAGGTGTCCCGAGCTGGAGATCGGCAGGAACTCGGTCAGTCCCTGGACGATCCCCATGATCAGCGCCTGGACGATCGTGTCCATCGTGGCTCCCTGGGGCGAGCGGCGCCCGCCCCGGTGGTCGGGCCGGCTAGCGGATGAACAGCGGGGCGAGAACCAGCGAGATCGTCGCCAGGAGCTTGACGAGGACGTGGAGCGACGGGCCGGCGGTGTCCTTGAACGGGTCGCCGACGGTGTCGCCGACGACCGCCGCGGCGTGCGCGGGGGTCCCCTTGCCGAGGACGTTGCCCTGGTCGTCCTTGAGGTGGCCCGCCTCGATGTACTTCTTGGCGTTGTCCCAGGCGCCGCCGCCGTTGTTGAGGACGGTCGCCAGCAGGACGCCCGCGATGGTCCCGACCATCAGCATTCCGGCGACCGCCTCGAACCCGAGGAGCAGGCCGATCAGGATCGGGGTGGCGACCGCGACGACGCCGGGCGCGATCATCTCCCTGAGCGCCGCCTTCGTCGTGATGTCGACGACGCGGGCGTAGTCGGGTCGCTGGGTGTAATCCATGATCCCGGGCATCTCCCGGAACTGGCGCCGGACCTCGACGATGATCGACTGGGCCGTCGTGCCGACGGCGCGGATCGCCAGCGAGCTGAAGAAGTAGACGAGCATCCCCGCAATGAGCGCGGCGATGAACACGTTGACGTTCGCGAGGTTCACCGAGTTGAGGAGCTCGACTCCCGGCACGCCCGCCTCGAGCCGGCGGCCCTGGATCAGGTTGATCTTGTCGATGTAGGCGCTGAACAGGAGGAACGCGGCGAGCGATGCCGAGGCGATCGCGTAGCCCTTGGTCAGCGCCTTCGTCGTGTTGCCGACCGCGTCGAGGCGGTCCGTGATCTCGCGCGCGCCGGCCTCGGCCCGGCTGAACTCGGCGATCCCGCCGGCGTTGTCGGTGATCGGGCCGAACGTGTCCATGGCCAGGATGTAGGCGGTCGTCATCAGCATGCCCATCGTGGCGACGGCGGTCCCGAAGATCCCGCCGACGTTGCGGCCATCGGCCGACAGGAGGTTGGCCTGGTCGCCCAGCCAGTGGCTGGCGAACAGCGCGATGCTGATCGTGATCGCCGTGACGGCCGTCGTCTCGAAGCCGACCGCGGTGCCGCTGATGATGTTCGTCGCCGGGCCCGTCTTCGACGCCTCGGCGATCTCGCGGACCGGGCGGAACGAGCCCGCGGTGTAGTACTGGGTGATGTAGACGAAGGCGACGCTCGTCGCCAGCCCGACGATGCCGGCGAAGAAGAAGTAGACCCAGGTCGGCAGGCCGCCGTTGCCGGTCCCGCCGTTCGTCTGCATCATCACTGCGGTGGTGATCGCGAGACCGACCACGGACAGCAGGGTCGTGACCCAGTACCCGCGGTTGAGGATGTTCATCGGGTTCTCGGTTTCCCTGCCCCGCACGAAGAAGATCGCGACGATCGTGGCGAGGAGCCCGAACGAGCGGACGACGAGCGGGAAGAAGATCCACGCCTGCGGGTTTGGCCAGCCCGCGGCCACGGCGATCGTGTACACGCCGACGCCGAGGATCATCGCGCCGATGTTCTCGGCGGCGGTCGACTCGAACAGGTCGGCGCCGCGGCCGGCGCAGTCGCCGACGTTGTCGCCGACGAGGTCGGCCACGACCCCGGCGTTGCGCGGGTCGTCCTCGGGGATCCCGGCCTCGACCTTTCCGACGAGGTCGGAGCCGACGTCGGCGGCCTTGGTGTAGATCCCGCCGCCGAGCTGGGCGAACAGGGCGACGAAGCTGGCTCCGAACCCGAACCCGACGATGAGGAACGGCGCCTCGGCCACGGTCACGTCCCCGATGAACGTGGAGTAGAACGTGAAGATGCCCCACACGCCCAGGAGCGACAGGGCGACGACGAGGAAGCCCGAGACGGCCCCACCGCGCATCGCCACCTGGACCGCCTCGACGAGGCTGCGCTGGGCGGCCGACGCCGTTCGCACGTTGGCCTTGACGCTGACGAACATGCCGATGATCCCGGATGCCATCGAGCAGGCCGCACCGACGGCGAACGCGATGGCGGTCATGACCCCGATCGGCAGGCCGGCGAGCTTCGGGACATCGGCGACGGACGCCGTCTCGACGAGGGTGATGATGATCCCGATCACCACCGCCCCGACGACGGCAAGGATCGCGATCGTCGAGTACTGGCGCCGGATGAACGCCACGGCGCCTTCGTAGATCGTGCCGGACACATCCTGCATCGCCTGGGTGCCCTGGTCGCGCCGCAGGACGTCGCGGGCGAGGTAGAGCGCGAAGAAGATCGCGATCAATCCCGCGGGCAGGATGATCAGCTCGAGGGTCTTGGCATCCATCGGGGTCCGGGCTTCCTCCTGTCGCGGGCGATCCCGGGCGCGACTGCGCGCTCCGCCGGCGTTCGGCGGGTCCACCGGGGAAGATGCTGGCGTCGAGCGTTCCGGCCACAACCGGAGCGAAACCTTTCAGGCCGCGGGCGAGTGTAACAAGCGGCCGAGACACGGGTCAAACCCGACGGTGGCGACAGATATGCAGCCCGCCCGCGTCGTCGGCGGCCGGGTCGGGAGGCTCAGGGCAGCCAGCGCGGATCCGCGCCGTCCGTCGACAGCTGACGCAGGTTGCGGCCGTCCAGGTCGCACAGCCAGATCCCGGCCGAAGCCGTCGGGTCGGCGGCCCGCACCCGGCTGAACAGCAGGGTCATCCCATCGGGCGAGAAGGCGGGCGATCGGTCGAGCAGGTCGGTGGCGCTCGTCAGGGCGTCCGCGGAGCGGGTCGCGTCTGGGGTATAGCCGAGGTGGTCGCCGCTCGGGGCCACGAGCGTCGCGATCCCGCCGTGACCGGCCACGGAGGCCGGGCCGACGGCCGGGAAGAGTGCCGCCTGGCCGCCACCCGTGGCGGCGACCCGGACGAGGCCCGTGCCGATGGGGCCCTCGCCGACGACGACGAACCCGCGGCCGGTCGCGTCCCAGGCCGGCACGCCCGTGGCCGAGGACAGGTCGAGCGGCGCGACGGTCGGCCCGTCGCCGTCGGTCGCCAGGTCGGCGTGGATGACCCGGCCGTCGGCTGTGACGAACAGGAGCCAGCGACCGGTCGGGTCGAAGGCCGCCCGGTCGGCCCACGGCGACACGCCCGGACCGGCGACGAGTCCGTCACCGGCCAGGGCGACCGAGCCGACCGGCGGCGCCCCGTACGGGATCAGCTGCCGGGCCTGGCTGCCGGCGGGGGCGCCGGGGAGCGGCTCGAGCCACCAGCCGAGGTCCGTGCCGGCGAGGTCGCGCCGCCCGAGGAGGACGGCCTCGCCGCCCGGGGCCAGGGTCGGGGCATAGTCGAGCTGGCCGTCACCGGTGACCGTGGCGAGGTCCGAGCCGTCGAGCCGGAGGAGCCGGACGACCCCACCCGCGGCGTAGGCGATCGACCGACCGTCGGACGACACGTCGTACGCGCTCACCGGCGCGAGCTCGGTCGTGACCTGGCGCGGGTTCGAGCCGTCGGGGTTCATCAGCCACACGTTGCGCACCCCGCCGCGGGCCGACAGGAACGCGATCTGGTTCTGGGCGCTCGTCGTCTCGCCGCCCGTCGTGAACGTCCATGTCCGGCCGGCCGCAACCTGGCCGGGGTCGCCGGCCCGTTCGACGACCGGTGCCAGCGCCACCGTGTACGTCGTGTGCTGGGCGAGCGGGTTGCTCGGCGTGAAGAGCAGGACCGAGCCCGTCGATGCGCCGGTCGGCTCGCCCGGCGCCGAGCCGGTCGGCCCCAGCGACGAGCTCGGCTGAGCGACGTCGCTGACCGGATCCACGACCCGGACGTCGCCGCCGATCGACGGGGTGATCCGGATCGCGCCGTCGACCGAGGCGGGGTCGATCGGCCCGTCGAAGACGATCGCGATCGGCGTCCGGACCGAGATCCCGGCGACGCCGTCGGCAGGCACGACGGCCCGCACCCCGAGACCCGCGTTCACCGTCGTGAAGGTGCCGTTGTAGGGCGCCGCGAGGTGGCTCCCGTCGGTGTCGGCGGCGGCGCTGCCGACCGAGACGGTATAGGTCGTCCCGTAGGCGAGCGGGGCGCTGAACGCGATGGTCAGGCTCGAGCCGCTCCAGGTCACCCGGTATGGAGCGACCGGCAGGACCTCGAGCGCGGATTCCACAGAGCCCGTGTCCATCAGCCGATCGAACGTCAGCCGGACGACCTCGTCCGTGGCCATCCCGGCCGAGCCCGAGGCTGGGTCCATCGTCGTGACCACCGGCGGACCGACCGTATCGAACGTGAACGGCCCGGCGGGGTCCGGAGCGGCGTTGCCCGCGAGGTCGGCGAAGCCGGCGGCCAGTCCAACGCTGAACGCCGTCGCGGACGGGAGCTTCGCCGCCGGCGTGAAGATGGCCGTCGTGTCGCGATCCCAGGTGAACGTCCCGCCGACGTAGGGCTCGATCCGGAACCGCTGCTCGACCGACGAGCGGTCGACCGGCTCGCTGAAGACGAGGTCGATCGCGGTCAGGGTCTGGGCGAGGTGGTCGTCGCCGCCCGCCGTCGCACTCAGGGAGATCCCGGTGAGGGCCGGGGGGCGCCGGTCGACGAGGGTCGCGTTGTAGAGGACGAGCCCGAGCACGACGACGGCGGCGACCGCCAGGAGCCTCGAGATCCAGCGTCGGGACATCGGCTCACCGCACGCGGCGGGAGGGGGTCACGGGGCAGGACGATAGCACAGCACCTATACTGCCGGACTTGTGAGCCAGCGCCCTCTTGGGTGTCTCTTCGAGGTCGTCGAGACACTTGTCTTGACCCTCGTCATCTTCCTGGTCATCCAGAATTTCGTGGCCCAGCCGTACCAGGTCCAGCAGATGTCGATGGAGAACACGCTCCAGCCCGGCGAGTACGTCCTGGTCGACAAGCTGACCCCGCGGCTCGACGACTACAGCCGGGGGGACGTCGTCGTCTTCTCCCCGCCCCCGGGCTACGACCAGGGTTCGAACACTCCGTTCATCAAGCGGGTGATCGGCCTGCCCGGCGACGTGATCGACGTCCGCGACGGCCAGGTGGTCGTCAACGGCAAGGCCCTGAGCGAGCCCTACGTCTACCCGGGGACCGACCCGTACCAGCCGACGGAGGCACCGCCCGATCGGGCCGAGTGGACGGTCGGTCAGGATGAGCTGTTCGTGCTGGGCGACCATCGCGAGCAATCGTCCGACTCGCGCGTCTTCGGGCCGATCAAGCGCGATTCGGTCATCGGTCGGGCGTGGCTGCGCTACTGGCCGCTCAACGTCTTCGGGATCCTCCAGACCCCGACCTACCCGGGGGTCCAGGCCGCGACGCCGTGAGCGGGCTGCTCGCCATCGCCGCGGTCGCGACCGTCGCCGGGGCACTGGTGGCGGTCAGCGGCCGCGACGCGCGGATCGCCCTCATCGGACTCGTCGTGGCGCTCGCGGCCGCGCCGTTCCTGGCCGATCCGCTGCCCGGTCCGGCCGCGCTCGGGGCCAGGGTCGTGGCTGCCCTGCTCGGCGGCTATCTCCTGTTCGTCGTCCTGCGCGAGACGACCGCCGTGACCCGCGGGCTCCCTCGTCGGGCTCCCGGCCGAGACGCTCGCGGCCGCCGCTGCGTTCGTCATCGGCTACGGGACCAACGGGCTCGGCAGCGTGGCGCTCGGGCCCGCCGCGGCGAGCGCGACCGGGTTCGCCCTGGCGGTGATCGCGATCGGCCCGATCGTCCGCGGCGCCGACGTCTTCCGGCTCGGCGTGGCGCTCGCCGTCCTGGTCACGGGCGCCGAGCTCGTCCGCGTCGGGCTGGCGGGCACGCCGCCGCCGCTCGAGCAGCTGATGACCGCCGGGCTCACCGTCGGCCTCCTCGGGACCGCGGCCGTCCTGTCCGTCAACGCAGTCACCGCGACCGGCGGGCTGGCACTCCGCAACGAGCCTCGTCGGAGCGTCCTCTTCGAGGCGCACCCGGTGACCCCCACGGCCCCGAGCAGCCTCCGGCCGACGTGGCTGCCTCGCCGGCCGTCGCGGGTCCGGCGCGCCGAGCGGGCGCCGGACGCCCATCGGCTCGAGGCGTCGACGGCGCAGCCGGCCGCACAGGCCGAGCTGTGGTCCGCCGAGGAGCCGACGCCACCGGCGGTCGCCGCCGACGACGCCACGGCGATCGACGAGCCGGTTGAGCCGAACGCCGACGAGCCCGCCGATGAGGTCGGTCGTGCCTCGAGCGCCCCCGACGACCGCGGCGACCCGGTCGGTTCGTGAGCCTCATCCCGTTCCTCGCCGTCACGTTCGGGGCCGCGGCGGCCGCCCTCATCGTCCGTCGCTACCGGCGCCTGTCGCTGGTGATCGGCCTGGTCGGCCTCGTCGCCGCCACCGTCCTCGCCCTGGCGATCGTCCCCGGTGACCGGCTCGCCGTCGGCCCCGGCCGGCTCGAGACGACCGAGTTCGGCCGCCTCTTCCTGGCCCTCGGCTGCGCCACCGGGACGGTCATCGTCATCGTCGGCCTGGCCACGGCCTGGCAGCGGAACCTGCCGACGGCCCTGCTCGGCTCATTCGGCGCCCTCGGGCTCGCGCTGTCGGTCGGCGACCCGATCAGCGCCCTCGTCGCCATCCTGGCCGGCGCGCTCGTCGGGTCGCTCGTCACGCTCGTCCGGCCGGTCACGGCCCGCAACGTCCAGGTGGCCAGCCGCGAGTTCCGGGCGATCGCCGTCGCCGGGGCGCTCGCGCTGGTCGGGATGGCCTGGATCGCCCGGCCGCTCGGGGCGCTGGCCGAGGAGCCGGCGGTGTTCGGGCTGGCCTACCTCGCGGTGGCCGTGGCCGCGGCGATCCGGTTCGGCGAGATCCCGTTCCATCGCTGGGCCGCGCGACTGTCCGATTCGGCCCCGGAGGTCGCCCTGCCGCTGCTGCTCGCGTGGGCCCCGGCCGGCTTCGCGGTCGTCGCGCTGGCCTGGATGGACCGGTCGATCGCGCCGCTCCTCCTGCCGCTCGAGGTCGAGCGCTCGGTGGTGCTGGCGATCGGCATCCTGAGCATCGCACTGGGGGCCGTCGGGGCGTGGCTCCAGGACGACCTCGAGCACGTCGTCGGCTACTCGATCCTCCAGGACGCCGGGTTCGTCATGCTCGGCCTGGCGATCCTCGATCCGGCGGCCTGGCAACCGACGCGGACCTGGGTCCTCGTCTTCGTCGTCGTCAAGACCGCGTTCGCCGCGTGGGCGGTCGCGCTCCGGACGCGGTTCGCGACCCGGCGCATCCCCGACCTCGGTGGCTGGGCACGCCGGTCGCCCGGGCTGGCGGTCGCGTTCGCGCTCATCGTCCTGGCAACGATCGGGCTGCCCGGGATTCTGACGTGGGACACCCGTGCCCGGCTCGTCGAGCTCAGCGTCAGCAACGACCTGATGCGCCTGCTGGTCACGCTCGGCGGGCTGGCCTCGCTCACGTACTACGGGCGGATCGCGCTGACCGGCGCCCGACCGCCGTCTGTGCTCGTGACGGCCGGCCCTTCCGAGCTGCCGCGACGGCCCGACGCGCCGGCCGAGGACGCGGGCCCCGCGACGATCGAGGTCCGGGCGCGGGCCGGCTGGGACGCCAACCGGGCGCCGATCGCTTCCGCCGGGGTACTCATCCTGGCCCTCACCGCCATGGCCGTCGGGCTCGGCGGGCTCGGGGTGTCGACGGCCGCGGCCGCGCCGGCGCCCGAGCCGATCGCGCCGACGGAGACGTTCGTGCCCGGCCAGACCGAGCCGCCGTCGACGAGCCCGGGAGAGAGCGTCGAGCCGTCGACCGTCCCGAGCGAGGAGCCGACGGCCGAGCCGTCGGCTGGATCGAGCGTGGAGCCCAGCGCGACGCCGACGACGAAGCCGAGCAGCACGCCGACCGCCAGGCCGACCGCCACGCCGACGGCCAAGCCGAGCCCCACGGCGTAGGCGGCTCCTTGGGCGGGTGGTCGGCCGAGCTCGTCGCCCGAGCATCGTTCACCCACTGCACTAGGACAGGCAATCGCGGCTCGGCCACGCTGATTGCATTCACCGACTGAACGGGAGGCGCCGGACGAGACTCCCCAGGACGGCCACGCCGATTGCGTTCACCCGCTGGACGAGAGGCGCCAGACGACGCAGGCAGGCGGCTGGCTGGTTCACCCGGTGAACGAGACGGCCGGGGGAAGGCGCCTCCAGGCCAGTTTGATGCACCTGGTGAATGAAATGGTCCGTGGAGGGCGCCTACAGGCCGGTTTGGTTCACCGGGTGAACGGGCGACGAGACGACGGGCCGAGGGCGGTCGGTCAGTCGTCCGGGGCGAGCGCCCAGCGGTCGATGTCGCGCTCGTAGTCGACGCAGCTCGCCGGGAGCGAACCAGAGCGCCAGCTCGGTCTCGGCCGTCTCCGGGCCGTCCGACGCGTGGATCAGGTTCTGGGCGGTCTCGAGCGCGAAGTCGCCCCGGATCGTGCCCGGCGCCGCCTCGTTCGGGCGGGTGGCCCCGACCATCGTCCGGACGACCGCGATCGCGTTCGGCCCCTCGACGACGAACGCCACGAGCGGGCTGGAGGTGATGAAGTCGACGAGCGAGCCGAAGAACGGGCGCTCGCGGTGGATCGCGTAGTGACGCTCGGCGAGCTCACGGTCGACCTGGACGAGCTTGAGCCCGACCAGCTTCAGGCCGCGCTCCTCGAAGCGGGCCAGGATCCGGCCGACGAGGAGGCGCTGGACGCCGTCGGGCTTGACGAGGACGAGGGTGCGTTCGGTCACGGGTTCACGATCCTATCGTTGGGTGGTGGATTGCGGTCAAGGATAGCGGGGGACGGTCGGCGCCAGCCACGCGTCGTGCACCGTGGCCGGCCGGCGAGGTCGCGCCGCGGCAGCGCGCCTAGGAGGGCTCCGATGCCTCCCCGGCTTCGGGGCCCTCGGGAGCGGGGACGCCGGCGTCCACGGGCTCGACCTCGGCGCCTTCGTCGCTCGCCGACCGGCGGGCGGCAGCGACGAACGACCGGCGCGCCTGGGTCTCCCGCCCGACGAGCCGCAGGGCGTCGCCACGGACGAGGTCGAACTCGGGCCCGGACTCAGTGGCGGCCAGGTCGAGCACCGCCGGGGCGAGCGACGGCGCGAGGCGCAGGACGACGGCGAGCCGGATCGCGGCACCCGCCCGATCGCCGGCCGCCAGCGCGGCCCGCGCGGCGGCGAGCTCCGCGGCCGGATCGGGCATGGCCTCCGAGGCCTCCCGACCCGGATCCATCGAGGCCGCCATCGGAACGGCCACGATCGGGGCATCGGCCGCGGGGGCGACGGGCGCGAGGGGCTCGATCGCCACCCGCTCGACCCGCTGCGGCGGGCCAGACCTCGCTCCGGGGCATCCCGGCGAAGATCGGGTCGATCGGTCCGTCGACGAGCTCGAGGGCCCGTCCCGCCAGGCGTCGCGCCTCGCCCGGCCGGCCGAGGGCGGCGGTCGCCTCGGCGGCGACGACCAGCGCGATCAGGGCGACCCGCCCGCTGGCGATGTAGGCGGCGGCGGCCTCCCCGGCTCCCGTCAGGTCGTCGGTCCGCCAGCGGACCTCGGCGAGATCGAGGAGCGCCTCGTCGTCGAGGGCGCCCGCCCCGGCGAGGGTCTCGAGCTCGACCCGGGCGAGCGCGAGCGACCCGGTCCGCAAGTGGAGCCGCGCGAGCCGGAGCGCGGCCGGCCGGTCGCCGTTGGGGTGGCTCGCGCCGGGGCCGCCACCTGGCTCGCCCCCGCCCTCGTCCGGCAGGTCGCCCGGTCCGGTCGGCTCCCCCGTCCCGGTCATCGATCGTCCGTCAGCCCGGCAGCCGGAGGGCCCGGTCGAGGCCGAGCCCGTGGCCACGCGGCGCGACGACGGCCATCCGCAGGACGTCGTCGTGGAAGAGCTCGCCGGCCACCCGCCGGACGTCGTCGGCGGTGACCGCGGCGATCGGCGTCGAGCGCCTCGTCGAGCGTCAGCACCCGATCGTGGAGGGCCTCCTGGCCGCCGATCCACGAGGCGAGGTGGCGCGTGTCGTCCATCCGCAGCTCGAGCCCACCGGACAGGTACGCCTTGGCCTTGGCCAGCTCCTCGGGCGGGACCGGCTCGTCGCGCAGTCGCGCGAGCTCGGCGAGGATCGCGTCGAGCGCCGGCTCGAGCCGGTCGGGGTCGACCCCGGCGTAGACGCCCAGCGCGCCGCTGTCGGCGTACTCGGTGATCCCCGAGCCGACGTCGTAGGCCAGCCCGAGCTCCTCGCGGACCGCCAGGAACAGGCGGCTGCTCATCCCCTCGCCGAGGAGCCCGTTGAGCACGCCGACCGCCCACGAGTCGGGGTGGTCGCGGCGGTAGGCGGGGACCGCGAGGCAGATGTGGGCCTGGGCGGTGTCGCGGTCGCCGCGCAGGTAGGTGCGGGCCGGCCGGCAGCGGCGGCGCCGGTCTCGAACGTGGGCGCGATCCCGTTGCCGGTCCCGAACGCCGGCGCCACGAGGTCGAGCGCCGCGGCGTGGTCGAGATCGCCGGCGATCGCCACGACGACGTTCGACGGCCGGTAGGTCGCCGACCAGAACGCCCGGATCGTCTCGCGCGGGAGCGCCAGGATGCCCTCCTCGTCGCCGCAGATCTCGCGTCCGAGCGCGCCGTCGCCGAACATCGCCTGCTGGATCAGGATCTGGGCGTACTCCGACGGGTCGTCGAGGTACGACCGGATCTCCTCGACGATGACCGACCGCTCGTGGTCGATCTCGGCGTCCTCGAGCCGCGGCCGGACGATGAGCTCGGCGATCACGTCGGCCGCCCGGGCCGCCTCGCGGGCCGGGACCCGGACCCAGTAGACGGTGGACTCGCGGTCCGTGGCGGCGTTGAAGCTGCCGCCGACGCCCTCGATCGCCTCCGAGATCGCCCGGGTCGTCGGGTAGGCCGCCGTCCCCTTGAACGTGATGTGCTCCATGAAGTGGGCCACGCCGGCCTGGTCGTCGGACTCGAGCCGCGAGCCGGCCAGGACGTAGGCGGCGATCGACACGGAGCGCGAGCCGGGGAGCCGGGCGCTGATCACGCGCGGCCCGTCGGGCAGCACGGTTCGTTCGAACATCGCCCGGATGGTACAGGAACGGCCGGCCCCTCCCGGGAGGCCGGCCGTTCGAGCTGCCGTCGGGTGCCCGGACGGTGAGCCTACTTCGGGATGTAGCCGTCTGGATCCAGGACTGGGCGAAGAAGACGAGGAAGGCGATCGCGACGACCCACATCAGCGGGTGGATCTCGCTGAACTTGCCGCGGATCGACCTTGATGAAGACCCAGGTGATGAAGCCGGCCCCGATCCCGACCGTGATGTCGTAGGTCAGCGGCATCAGGATCATCGTCAGCAGCGCCGGGAGGCCCTCCTCGACGTCCGAGACCGGGATGTCCTTGACCAGCGTGAACATCAGGTAGCCGACGAGGACCAGGACCGGCGCGGTCGCCGCGCTCGGGATGATGCCGGCCAGCGGCGACAGGAAGATCGGCGAGCAGGAACAGCACGCCGGTGACGACCGACGCGAAGCCGGTCCGGCCGCCGTCGGCGACGCCGGCGGCGCTCTCGATGTAGGTCGTGTTCGAGCTGATCCCGGCGACACCGCCGGCGACCGCCGCGACGCTGTCGACGATGCAGGACCCGGCCGATGCCCGGGACCGAGCCGTCCTGGTTGGCCAGGCCCGCCTCGGCGACGACGCCGGTCGCCGTCCCCATCGTGTCGAAGAAGTCGGTCAGCATGATCGTGAAGATCACCAGCAGCGCCGTCAGGACGCCGAGCTTGTCGAACGGCTCGGTCAGGTTGAACTGGCCGAGCGTCGCGAAGCTGGGGGTCACGGCGAAGCTAGTCCGGGATCTTCTGGACGCCGGCGGCGATCGCGATGACCGTGGTGATCGCGATGCTGATGATGAGGGCGGCCCGGATCTTCATGACGTACAGGGCGATCGTGATCGCGAGCCCGACCAGGAAGACGAAGTGGGCGGTCGTCGTCGGGTAGACCGGGACGACCGGCGGCACGCCGCCCTGCGGGCGACACGATCAGCCCGCCGTTGACGAAGCCGATGAACAGGATGAACAGGCCGATGCCGACGCCGATCGCGCGCTTCAGGGCGAGCGGGACGGCGTTCATGATCGCCTCGCGGAGCCCGACGACGACGAGGATCGTGACCGCGAGGCCCTCGAGGACGATCACGCCCATCGCGCCCGGCAGGGTCAGGCCACGGGTCAGGACGAGCGCGAACGCGACGATCCCGTTGATCCCGAGACCGGCGGCCAGCGCGAACGGGTAGTTGGCGACGAGGCCCATCGCGATCGTCATGATCCCGGCGACGAGGGCCGTCGCCGCGGCCGCCGCCGGGACGTCGATGCCCGGCGGCGGACAGGATCGCCGGGTTCACGAAGATGATGTAGGCCATGACCATGAACGTGGTCAGGCCCGCGCGTGCCTCCGTGACGAGGTCCGTCCCCCGCTCGGCGAACTTGAAGTAGCCCGCCAGCCCGGTCTCCGGCACCGGCGCCGGGGGTCGCTCCGTCTGTGCTGCGTCCACCGACCGACACCCTCCTCGCTCCGCGCGGCGCGCCGGACCGAAGCGGCCAGGATCGCGCCAGGACGCCTGCCCGGTCGGACGGCCCCTCGCCGCCGCGGGCCTCCACTCCCGTCGGGCGCCCTCCCGCGCCCGACACCCTCATCGGCGGCCGTCCCTCCGGCGGCCGCCGATGCTCCCCGGCTAGGTGTCCTCGCGATCGAGCCCGAGCAGCTCCATCTGGACGAAGCCGCTCGTGTCGAACTCGAGCTGACGCGGCAGCGGCGGCTCGGGGCCGTCGTCGCCGATCGGCGCGAACTCGAGGACGACACGCTCGTCTCCCTGGACGAGCGTGTAGACGAGGAGCTGGTCGGGACGCGTGTCGAACTCGAGGTGCTCGAAGGAGTCGATGTTCAGGCAGATCGACAGCGGGGTGAAGTAGGTCGACACCTCGGGGTGGTCGAGCACGATCCGCTCGACCCAGCCGGTGCCGTGGCTGACGATCTCGCTGCCCCGGCTGTAGCGGTAGGTGACGGTCTGCTTGAGCAGCGGCCGGAGCAGGTTGTAGAGGTCGGTCCGGCTCGACACGATGCCGCGATTGACGAAGAACTTCGCTGGCGGCACGGACGACACGCACTTCTCCCGGCGATTGAGGCTGGTGGTGCGAGGACGACGCTGCGGGGCGGCTGCCCGACCCCAGCCTACCGCAGCGGGCCTACCCCGGACAAGACGATTCCGGGGCGGAACCGGTGGGCACGTCCCGCGGCGGCCGTATCATCCGGCCATGCTCCTCGCCGTCGACATCGGCAACACCAACGTCACGACCGGGCTGTTCCGCAACGGGCTGCTCGTCGGCAGCCGGCGCGCCGGGACCGACGCGCGGGCGACCGCCGACGAGCTCGAGGTGCTGCTCGAGGGCCTGCTCCGGATCGACGCCGCGGAGCTGGCGGGGATCGATGCGATCGCCTGCGCCTCGGTCGTCCCGTCGCTGACCGACGCGCTCGCGACGGTCGCCGCCCGGCGAGGCCAGGCGCTCCTCGTCGCCGGCGCCGGTCACGTCCCGATCGCGATCCGGGTCGACCGCCCGGCCGAGGTCGGGGCGGACCGGCTCGTCAACGCCCTCGCCGCCGCCCGGCTGTACGGCACGCCGGCGGTCGTGGCCGACTTCGGCACGGCCACGACGTTCGACGCCGTCGCGGCCGACGGCGCCTTCGTGGGCGGGGCGATCGCGCCCGGCCTCGAGCTCGGTCTCGAGGCGCTCGCCGCGCGGACCGCGAAGCTGCCCCGGATCGAGCTCCGGGCGCCCGACCGGGCGATCGGCCGGGACACCGTCGGCGCGATGCGCTCCGGGGCGATCCTCGGCTATCAGGCGCTCGTCGCCGGGCTCCTCGCGCGGATCCGGGCCGAGCTCGCCGAGGCGAGTGGGGTGCCCCCGGGCGACGTCCGGGCGATCCTCACCGGCGGGCTGTCGGCCGCTCCCTGGGCGCGCCAGATCGCCGGGATCGACGCGATCGACCCAGACCTCACGCTGAAGGGCCTTGCGATCCTCCACGCCGAGGTCAGCGGCGGGGAGCCGCTCGAGGCCGGGCTGGCGTGAGCGATCGGCTCGACGGGCGGCTCGATCGGCCTCGGGATCACCGGCTCGATCGCGGCGTTCAAGGCGGCCGAGCTCATCCGCCTGCTCCGCGCCGAGGGCGCCGACGTCCAGGTCCTGCTCACGCCGTCCGCCGGCCGGTTCGTCGCCCCGCTCACGCTGGCGGCCCTGAGCGGGCACGCGGTCGAGGGCGACGTCCTCGGCCTGCTCCCGGACGGACGGATCGGTCACATCGTCGTCGCCGACAGCGCCGACGCGATCGTCGTGGCGCCCGGCGACGGCGCAGTGGCTCGGCGCGATGGCCGGCGGACTCGCCGGAGACCCGATCACGGCCGCCTGCCTGGCCACCTCCGCCCCGGTCGTCGTCGCCCCCGCGATGGACGGCGAGATGTACGCCCACCCCGCGACCCGGGCCAACGTCGCCCGGCTGCGCGACGACTTCGGCTACACGATCGTCGAGCCAGAGGTGGGCCCGCTCGCGTCGGGCCAGGTCGGTCCCGGCCGGCTGGCCGACCTGCCCCGGATCGTCGACGCGGTCGTGGCCGCGATCGGCGGGCGTCCGGTCCGGGCGCCCGATCCGGCGGCCCGCCCGCCGGTGCTCGGCGTCGACGCCGCGCGAGGCGGACCTCGCCGGGCGGCGGCTGATCGTGACGGCCGGCGGGACCGCCGAGCCGATCGACCCCGTCCGGTTCATCGGCAACCGGTCCACCGGCAAGATGGGCGTGGCGATCGCCCGGGCGGCGCTCGACCGGGGCGCGGCCGTGACCCTCATCGCCGCCGACGTCTCCGTCCCGCTTCCCGAGGACGCGGAGGTCGTCCGGGTGGCGACCGCGGGCGAGCTCCGGGCGGCCCTCCTCGCACGGCTCACGGCACCCGACGGCCGAGCCGCGTTCGACGTCCTGGTCATGGCCGCCGCCGTCGCCGACTTCCGACCGGTCACCGCTGCGACGGCCAAGCTCACCCGCGAGGGCCCGCTGACGCTCGAGCTCGAGCCCACGCCGGACATCCTGGCCGAGGTCGCCCGGATCGTCCACGGGCTCGACAGCGCCGGGGCACCGACGCGCGCGCCGCTCGAGCCGCGGCCGATCCTCGTCGGCTTCGCGGCCGAGACCGGCTCGCTCGAGCGGGCGGCCGACAAGCTCCGTGCGAAGAGCCTCGACCTGCTCGTCGCGAACGACGTCGCGGAGCCCGGGTCCGGGTTCGGCACCGACACGAACCGGGTCACCCTCTTCGCTGCCGACGCCGAGCCCGAGGCCTGGCCCCTCGTCCCGAAGCGCGAGGTCGCCGAGCGCCTGCTCGATCGGATCGCGCCCCGCCTGGCCAGCCGGCCCGGCTGACCCCGCGCGGACCGGTCGGACCGTGCTCCGGGGGAACCGGCGCGACCGACCGAGCGTCAGCGGCCCGGCGGACGCACCACGACGGTCGCGCCGCCTGGGGCGGAGGTTCCGACGATGATCGGACGGATCCGGACGACGCCACGGCGGCGTTGGCTTGCATTCCTCGCACTCGTCGCGATCGTGGCCGGCTGCTCGTCGGGAGCGCAGGTCCTGAGCACGGTCGGCAACTCGGTCGGCTCGGAGGCCGCGGGATCCAGCCGGGCGGCCGGCCCCGTGCCGGCGGCGCAGCCCGCCGACGAGGCCTCCGACCCCGGCAAGGTCGTGGGCGACGGGACGGTGACGGCGCCGTCCGACCTGCTCGTGATCAAGACCGGCACCCTGGCCCTCCAGGTGAAGGGGATCGACGCGAGCCTCTCGCAGGCGAGCCAGAAGATCGCGGCCCTGGGCGGCTACGTCAGCGGCTCGCAACGGTCCGGCGACGGCGAGAGCGCGGTCGCGACGGTCACCTACCGGATCCCGGCCGCCCGCTGGGACGACGCCCTCGTGGCGCTCCGCGGGCTGGCCGAGAAGGTCCTCGGGGAGGACACGCAGACCGCCGAGGTGACCGGCCAGGTCCTCGACCTCGGGGCGCGGATCAGCAACCTCCAGGCGACCGAGCGGGCGCTCCAGGCGATCATGGCCAAGGCGATCAAGATCAGCGACGTCCTCGAGGTCCAGTCGCAGCTCACCGACGTGCGCGGCCAGATCGAGCAGCTCGAGACCCAGAAGGCGCACCTCGAGGAGCAGGCCGCCTACGGCACGCTCGGGGTCACGTTCGGGATCGAGACGGTCGCCGTCGTGGAGGCCCAGAAGGGCTTCGACCCGGCTGCCGAGGCCGACCGGGCGACGGCCAGCCTGGTCGAGATCGGCCAGGCGCTTGCCGCCGCCGGGATCTGGTTCGCCATCCTGTGGCTGCCGATCCTGATCGTGCTCGGCCTGATCGCGCTCGTGGCGCTCCTGGTCTTCCGCCGGCTGCGCCGGACCCGACCCGACGCGGGCGACGCCGGGCCGGGCGGACCGACCACGACGACCCCCGGACCGATCCTCCCGGCCGCCGAGGCCTGACCCGACTTCGCTGCGGCCGGCGAGGACACCGCGGGACGTCCTGCGCGCTCGCTCGACCCGCGTAGACTGGACGGGCGAGCCCGCAGGAGTCGAAGACGTGAGCGCCAGTCCGAAGCCGAATCCCAACGCCGCCGCCACCGAAGCGACGACCGCCAGGATCACCGTCGTCGAGATCGCCCGGATGTACGCCGAGGGCGTCCGCATCCCGATGCTGACCGCCTACGACTACCCGACGGCCCGCCTGCTCGACGATGCCGGCATCCCCATCCTGCTGGTCGGCGATTCGCTCGGCCAGGCCATGCTCGGCTACGAGTCCACCGTCCGCGTGACGATGAACGAGATGATCCACCACACGAAGGCGGTCGTCCGGGGCGCCCGTCGCGCCCTGGTCGTCGGAGACATGCCGTTCCTGTCCTATGCCACCCCGAACGAAGCGCTCGACAACGCCGGGCGCTTCCTGCGCGAGGCAGGGGCCCACGCGGTCAAGATCGAGGGCGGCGTCCGAAGCGCCCGGATCGTCGAGACGCTCGTCAAGGCCGGGATCCCGGTGATGGGCCACATCGGGCTCACCCCCCAGTCGATCAACGCGATCGGCAAGATCCGGGTCCAGGGCAAGAGCCGCGAGAGCGCCCGGGCGCTCCTCGGCGACGCGCTCGCGATCCAGGAGGCGGGCGCCTTCTCGATCGTCATCGAGCTCGTGCCCGAGCAGCTTGCGGCCGCGATCACCGACCGCCTTCGGATCCCGACGATCGGGATCGGTGCCGGCGCCGGTTGCGCCGGCCAGGTCCAGGTCGTGACCGACCTGCTCGGGCTCGGCGACTTCGTCCCGCGCCACGCCAAGCCGTATGCCGACCTGCGCGGGACGATCCTGGCCGCCGCCCGGGCCTACGCCGACGAGGTCGTCGCCGGGACGTTCCCGGGGCCCGAGCAGACCGTCCGGATGGACGAGGCGGTCCTCGGCGAGGTGCTCGGCCAGTCCAGCCTCGACCGACCCGAGGCCGGCATCCCGAGCGCGGGGATCCCGCTCGACCGCGACCTGTGAAATCCTCGGGCCGATGGCGAGGGGAAGTGCCCCGGCCCTCAACGAGCCGGTAGCCGCCCGTTGACCGAGGGTCCCCGTCCGACGACGCGAGTCCTCCGGACGCGCGCGGAGCTTCGGTCGGCCCTCGCCCGCGCTCCCCGTCCCGTCGGGCTTGTTCCGACGATGGGCTGGCTCCACGACGGGCACCGGTCGCTGATCCGGCGTGCCCGCGACGAGTCGGCGACGACCGTCGTCACGATCTTCGTCAACCCGCGCCAGTTCAACGCCCGGGAGGACTTCGGCCAGTACCCGCGGGACGAGGCCCGCGATCTTGCGATCTGCGCCGAGGAGCGGGTCGACCTCGTCTGGGCGCCGCCTGTCGAGGAGGTCTATCCGCCCGGCTTCGACACGACGGTCTCGGTCGGGGCGATCGCCCGGCCGCTCGAGGGGAGCGCCCGCCCAGGCCACTTCGACGGGGTCGCGACGGTCGTCGCCATCCTGTTCGCGCTCGTCGGCGCCGAGCGGGCGTACTTCGGCCAGAAGGACGCCCAGCAGGTCATGGTCATCGACCGGATGGCCCGTGACCTCGCGCTCCCGACTCGGGTCGTCCGTTGCCCGACCGTACGTGAGCCGGACGGCCTTGCCCTGTCGTCGCGGAACGTGCACCTGACCCCGACCGAGCGGGCCGCGGCGCCCGGGATCCACCGGGCACTCGCGGCGGGACGCGACCGCTGGGCCGCCGGCGAGCGGTCGGCCGAGGCGCTGCGGACGACCGTCCGCGACGTCCTGGCGAGCGAGCCGCTCATCGAGGTCGAGTACGTCAGCTGCGCCGACGCGGAGACGCTGGCCGAGCTCGAGCGGGTCGACGGGCCGGCGCTCCTGTCGCTCGCCGTCCGGCTCGGGTCGACCCGGCTCATCGACAACGAGCTGCTCGACTAGGAAGGCTCCGGGCGGGCAACGCCGAGGCGCTCGAACGTCAGCCCAGACCGGAGCCGATCCTCCGCCGCCGTCCGCTCGGCGGGCCCGAGATCGAGCCGATCGAGGCCAAGGAGCGCCGCCCCGACCACCGGCGGCACGGCCAGGGCCCGGATCCGGGCGGCCGGCGCGACGGCCAGGATCCCGGTCTGGATCCGCTCGTGGAACGGGCGGTACGTCGTCCGGACGAGGCCCCCCGACAGGACGACCGGCACGTCGCGCCGGGTGAGGTGGAGCCGCCGGATCATCGCACCAGCCCAGGCGACGACCTCGTCGGCCACCCCGTCGACGATCCCCGCCGCGACCGGGTCACCGTCGGCGGCCGCCGCGAACACGACCGGCGGCAGGACGGCCCGCAGCCGCTCATTGGTCAGCCGGCCGGCTTCGAGATCGGTGGTGAGGTCACCGGGCCGCTTCCGACCGAGGGCGGCGGGCACGAGCCGCTCGAGGCTCGTCCGCGGTCCACGACCGTCCCGTCCGCGGATCGCGGCGGCGAGCGCCTCCATCGCCATCCCGCCGCCGGCACCGCGGTCTCCCGAGGCCTCGCCGACGGCCGCGAAACGGACGACCCGACCGGTCGGTCCGAGCCCGAGCCCGTTCGTCCCGGCGCCGCACACCACGACGACGCCCCAATGCCGGTCGCTCCCGGCCCGCAGCGCGGCGTGGGTGTCGTTGAGGACGACGACCTCCTGGGTCAGGCCGCGTTCGCGCAGCCCCCGCTCGAGGAGCCGGACGTCGCTCGGCAGGTCGGCGCCGGCCAGCGCGTGGATCCCAAGGCGGGCGGCCGGGCGGCCCGCCGCGCCCAGCCCTGCCTCGGCGAGGACGCGAGCGACGCTCCGCTCGAGCGCGTCGAGGCCCGCCGCGAGACCGACCGCCTGGTGCGAGACGGTCGGACCGCGGACCGCCCCGAGAACCGTCCCGTCGTCCACCACGAGGGCGACGTCCGCCTTGGAGTTGCCGCCGTCGACGGCGAGGATCGCCGGGAGCCCGGCGCGGGGCGGTCCGCTCACCCGGGCCGCCGCCAGCCGATGAGCGTGGCCCCGTGGGCCGGAAGCTCGACCTCGATGGCCGCGTCGGCGCCGGCCGGTTCCGTGGGGAGCGGGTGCGCTCCGAGGTGATCGTAGGCCCGGGCCGCCGTCGCGCCGGCGGGCAGCCGGACGGTGATCCGGGCCTCGCTCGGCGCGTGGTTCGTCGCGACGAGCGCGCCACCGTCGGGTCCGGACAGCGATCCGGTCGTGACGTCCGGATGGTCGACGCCGGCGGTCTCGCGGATGCCGGCCAGCGCGATGAGGCCGGCGTACAGGCCCGGGCTCCGGTCGGCCGGCCCGTGGCTTCCCGGCGCCGCCGCGAGCAGCAGCTCGACCGGCGCGGCACAGGTCGCGACGACGCCCGAGCCGCGCCGCGCGACGACCAGTCCGGGCCCGCCATCCGGATCGACCGCCACGACCTCGGCGTCGTCGACGGCCAGCCGCGCCCAGCGCGTCGCGAGCGTCCCGTCGCCGTCGGGCAGCGCGAGCTCATCGCCGGTCGCGAACGGTCCCCACGGGCGGACGAAGCGGAGCACGCCGGGGCGGTCCGCCGGGGCCCGGTCGGCGAGGTGGCAGCCGGCGAGGTCGGCCATCTCGGGGAGCGCCGCGTCGGCGGACACCGACAGCCACAGGCTCCCGCCGCGGGCGAAGTGGTCGCCGGCACCGCGCCAGAAGCTCGTCCGGAGGTGGTGGAGCGACGACGAGGTCGACGTCAGTGGGGCCGGCACGATGAGGAGCCCCGTCTCCGGCCAGCGGTCGTCGAGACGCTCGCGCGGGAACGTGGCCGCCACGCCCGCCCGCGCCGCCAGCACGAACCCGTTGAGCCAGCCGCGGACGAGGGGCCGCGGATCGCGCTCCGGGGACCAGGTCCGCTCAGCCGGCTCGTAGGGACCGGCGACGGCCCACTTGCCCGACTGCTCGGGCACGCCCGTCTTGAGCAGGCCCATGTAGTACGGGCCGTCCTGGAACATTGCGACCTCGCCCGACTTGATCGCCGGGGTCAGGTCGCCATCGGCATCCGGCCAGTACTTGCCGCTGCCGTCGTCGAGGATCGCCTTCTGGATGTTGACCGCGTTGACCCCGGCATCGGAGTTGAAGACGGCCTGGGTGTTGGCGTCGTTGAGGAGCGCGCCGCCATCCTGGTAGAGGTACTGCGAGAAATGGAAGCTGTTCGGCCGGATGGCGGTCAGGTAGCGGTCCAGCTTGCCGCCGGACTTGGAGGCCTCGGCGAGCTGCTTGGCTGCCGCCCGGAGCTCGTCCCAGTTCGTCGGGACGGCGATCCCCTTCTGGTCGAACAGGTCCTTCCGGTAGTACAGCGCGTACGTGTCGAAGTCGTAGAGCATCGCGATCAACTGGTCGTTGAAATGCATCGCGTCCTGGGCGCCCTGGGTGTACTGGTCGGCGATCGGCTGGCCCGTTGAGCATCCCGCCCGACAGCGAGGTCAGGTCCTCGAGGGCCCCGTTCGCGGCGAGCGTCGGGAGCCAGGTCATGTCGAGGGTCGCCATGTCGGGCACCTCACCGGCGCCGATCCCGGCGGTGAACTTCTCGTTCATCGAATCCCAGTCGAGCGCCTCGTAGTCGACCGTGATCCACGGGAACTCCTTGGCGAACCCCTCGAGGGCGGGCTTGATCGGCGTCGAGTCGCCGTAGTAGTCCCAGACCTTGATCGTGACCGGGGTCGTGTCGAGGCTCGCCGGCGGCGCCGACGGTTCCGTCGAGGCGCCCGCCCCGGCCGACTCCGCCGGGCTCTGCCCGGCCGCCGTGGGAGTCGTCGTTGCGCCTCCGGTTCCGCAGGCGGTGGCGATGATCGACATCATCGCCAGCCCGGTCAGGGCTCGCAGCTTCAGGTTCATGGCGCTCCTCCTTCGGTCCTTCCTCACGGACTGGCCGCCCGGCCGGACGCTCACCGATCCACCTCGGCGAGCCGGCTCGAGCGAGCGATCTCCCGTTCGACGTGATAGCGCAGTCGGTCGCCCCGGACATAGGACCGGGCGTACTCAACCGGGATGCCGCCCCCGGTGTAGGCAACGCCCTCCACGAGGAGGGCGAGGCGGTTTGGCTCCTGTCCCAGCAGGCGAGCCTCGCGGGCGGGGAGGGTGACCGGCACGAACGTCTCGCGCGACAGCGCCACGTGGGTGTCGTAGCGACTGGCCAGGAGCTCGTACAGCGAGACGTGCTCCAGGTCGGCGCCGAGCAACGCGGGGAACCGGTCGGCCGGCAGGTGGACCTGCTCGAGCAGGAGCGGCTCGTCGTCGGCCAGCCGGAGACGCTCGACGTAGAGCGTCGGCGCTCCGGGCTCGATTCCGAGGGCCGCCGCGACCGTCGAGCTGGCCGTCTCGGTCCGCGAGGCGACGAGACGCGTCCCGGCCAGGTGGCCCTGGTCGGCCATCTCGTCGGCAAAGCTGAGCGAGCCGCCCATGTCGAGCCGGATCGACGGTCGGGTCACGAAGGTCCCACGGCCACGGGTCCGCTCGATCCGTGCCTCTCGAGCGAGCTCGCCGAGCGCGCGCCGGACGGTGATCAGGCTGCAGCCATAGCGGGCCGCGAGGTCGCGCTCCGTGGGCAGCCGGTCGCCCGAGCGCCACTCTCCGCGGTCCAGCGCGGCGCGCAGGTCGAGGTAGACCTGATGATGGAACGGCACGGGCCCGGGCTGGAGCTGGAAGGTCGCCATCGGCTCCCTGTCGGCGAAGGCCAGTTGCTGATAACGTTATAACTAACCTTGGGCAATCGGACGACCGGTTGTCAAGCCCCGGACCGAACACTGACGGGAGGGACGATGGGCCTGAAGCTCGCCGTCATCGGCGGTGGCAGCACCTACACCCCGGAGCTCGTCCAGGGCCTGGCCGACCGAACCGAGAGCCTGCCGGTCGACGAGGTCGCCCTCCACGACATCGACGGCGAGCGACTGGCGATCGTGGCCGGGCTGTGCGAGCGGATCCTCCGCCGCCAGGACTGGCCCGGAAGGCTGACCACGACGACCGATCGCGACCCGGCGATCGACGGGGCCGACTTCGTGCTCGTCCAGCTCAGGATCGGCGGACAGGCCGCCCGGTTCAGCGACGAGACGCTCCCCCATCGCTTCGGCTGCATCGGCCAGGAGACGACCGGACCGGGCGGGTTCGCGAAGGCACTCCGGACCGTGCCGGTCGTCCTCGACCTCGCCGACGAGGTCGCCCGGCGGAGCGCGCCGGGTGCCTGGATCGTCGACTTCACGAACCCGGTCGGGATCGTCACCCAGGCCCTGCTCGACGCGGGCCACCGGGCGATCGGCCTGTGCAACGTGGCGATCGGGATCCAGCGCCGGATGGCGGCCCGCTTCGGGGTGACTCCCGATCGGGTCGAGCTGGAGCACGTGGGCCTCAACCACCTGACCTGGGTCCGGGCGATCCGGGTCGATGGGGTCGATCGGCTGCCCGAGCTGATCGACCAGCACGTCGCGGAGCTGGCGGACGAGGCCTCGACCTCGGTCGAGCTCCTCCGGGCGCTCCGGGCGCTGCCCTCCTACTACCTCCACTACTACTACGAGACCCGGGCGGTCCTCGAGGAGCAGCTGGCCGGCCCGACCCGGGCCGAGGACGTCATGTCGATCGAGCGCGAGCTGCTCGAGCTCTACCGCGACCCGACCCTCGATCGGAAGCCGGCGCTCCTCGAGTCGCGCGGCGGCGCCTTCTACAGCGAGGCGGCCGCCCAGCTGATGGCCTCGCTCCATGCCGGGACCGGCGACGTGCAGGTCGTCGACGTCCGGAACGACGGGGCGCTGGCCGACCTCCCGCCGTCGGCCGTCGTGGAGGTGCCCGCGCGGATCGACCGCGACGGGGCCCATCCGGTGCCGCTCGCCCCGCTCGCGCCCGAGATCCGCGGGCTCGTCCAGCGGGCCAAGGCGTACGAGGAGCTGGCCATCGAGGCGGCGCTCACGGGCGACCAGCGGATCGCCCTCCTCGCGCTGCTTGCCAACCCGCTCGTGCCCGACCTGCGGGCGGCCGAGGGCCTGCTCGAGGCGATCCTCGAGGTGAACGGCCGGTTCCTGCCCCGGTTCGCGACCCCGGCCTGAGCGGGTCGGGGGCCGACTGCGACCGGCGGCGGGCGGTCGCGACCGTGGCCGGGCGTCGGCGGGCGGTCGGCGGGTCGCGCCGGCGGGTCAGCGGGCGACGGCCAGGATCCGGTCGAGGTCGAGCCACTCGGCGACGAGCGCCTTGATGAGCGCGATCTTCTCGGCGTCGGCGGCATGGGTCTTGACGAGCAGGTCGTGGACCTCCGAGGCGACCTCGTAGGTGTCCTCGGCGACGAGCGTGGCGAACAGGTCGGCCCAGCGGATCTCGTCGATGACCGTCTGGCTCGGCCGGTAGCCGCCGGTCAGGACGAGCCCGAGCGACGTGCTGCTGCCCGAGGCGTGGGCCGACGTCAGCCGGAGGATCGCGTCGTCGCGGTCGCCGGGGACGATGACCAGCGTGCCGGGTCCGATCCGCTCGAGCATGTGGACCGGCTCCATCGCCCCGATCGCGACGCTGTCGATGACCCGGTCGAGGTCGGGGCCGGGGTGGAGGGTCTCGCCGTGGACCCCCTCGAGGACCATGGCCAGGGTCGGGTTCGACAGGATCGGCCGGTAGGGCAGGACGCCGAGGAGCGGGATCCCGTGGGCGCCGAGCCCGCGCTCGAGGATCCGGACGAGCGCGGGCTGGGCGTCGAGGTCGACCTTGTT
The DNA here is from genome assembly GCA_963708065.1 of uncultured Chloroflexia bacterium. Lineage (GTDB taxonomy): Bacteria > Chloroflexota > Limnocylindria > Limnocylindrales > CSP1-4 > Chersky-267. The sequence goes on along the minus strand of CAVPRZ010000002.1, from coordinate 595,973 downwards.
GACGATCGCCCCGGCGACCTCGACCCCGTGCGAGGCGAAGTGGCTCGCGTTGAGGACGATCTCGTCGATCGGCCGGCCGACGCCGCCCTCGCTGATGATGATCGCCGGGGCCCCGAGCATCCCGGCCACGACCGCGTTCGACAGGCCGATGACCGCACCGACGCCGGCATGGCCGGTGCCCTCGACGAGGGCGATCTCGTGCCGCTCGGCCAGCGCCGTGGTTCGCGGCGCGGATCCGCGCCCCGAGGTCCTCGACGACCTCGCCGTTGATGTAGGCCTTGGTGAACCCGCGCGGGATGTGGACCGGGCTCATCACCGACATCGGGTCGGTGAGCCCGAAGACCTCGCGCATGAGGACCGCGTCCTCGTCGGCCGGGATCCCGTCCTCGATGATCGTCCGCTGGCCGACCGGCTTCATGAACCCGGCCTCGAGCCCGCGCCCGAGGAACAGGTCGAACAGGCCGAGGCTGGCGGTCGTCTTGCCCCGGTTCTGACCGGTCGCGGCGAGGTAGACCTGGCGCATCGCGCCGATCAGGCGCGGGTCGTTCGGCGCTCGATGAGCTGGACGGCGTCGCGCAGGCGCGACAGCGTGTCGGCGTCCACGGCATCCGGCTCGAGGTACGGGGCGAGCCGCTCCATGATGTCGGCGACGAGCCCGAGATAGACGCTGGCGTCGGCCACGAAGAACTGCGGCTCGTTGTTGTAGCGGACGAGGGTCAGCCGGCCCTGGAGGACCCGGCGGTCCTCGACGTGGGCGACCTGGGTCGCGAAGTTGTGGCCCTGGATCCCGTCGGGGTTGTTGAGGAAGTTGAGCGCGTTGTCGATGGCCAGCCCGAACCGGGCCCGCCAGGCGACGAGGCGCTCGTGGACCTCCGACGGGATGTTGACGTCGGCGACCTCCTCGAACACCTCGGGCGCGACGGTGAGCAGTCCGACGAGGGTGGTCCCGGCGCGTGCCCCGAGCATCACCTGGAGGCTGCGCTCGAGCGTGAACACCTCGGAGTCGAAGCGCGGGCTGGTGATCACGTCGGTCAGCAGGTCCTCGACGTTGTCGAGGATGCCGGACTCCCCCACCGAGCTGGCGAGGTGGAGGATCTCCTCCTTGAACAGGAACTTCTCTTCGTGGTCGAGCATGGCCGCGATGGTACACCGCTCCCAGCGCGAGACCCCGTCCGACGGGCGGGGTCTCGCAGGCTGCGTTGACGGGGCGCGACGGGCTACGGGTAGAGGCCGCGCATCGCGGTCGCGTCGGCGACCCGCTGGACGGCCAGCAGGTAGGCCGCCGTGCGCATGTTGACCGTCTCCTTGAGGCTCATCATCAGGGTGTCGCGGAAGGCCCGGACCATGATCCCCTTGAGCTTCTCGTTGACCTCGCGCCTCGTTCCAGAAGTCGCGGTTGAGGTCCTGGACCCACTCGAAGTAGCTGACGGTCACGCCGCCGGCGTTGCACAGGATGTCGGGGATCATGAACACGCCGTTGCGATACAGGATCTCGTCGGCCTCCGGCGTCGTCGGACCGTTGGCCGCCTCGGCCACGACGCGGGCCTTGATGTTGCCCGGCGTTGTGGGCCGTGATCTGGTTCTCGAGGGCGGCCGGGATGAGGATGTCGCAGTCGACCTCGAGCAGCTCGGCGTTGCTGATGTCGGTCGTGCCCGGGAAGCCCTGGACCGTGCCGTGCTCCTTCTTCCAGGCGATGACCCGGTCGATGTCGAGGCCGGCCGGGTTGTGGATCCCGCCGGTCGAGTCGGACACGGCGACGACGGTCGACCCTCGTCGCGGATGAGCCGGGCGGCGATCGAGCCGGCGTTGCCGAAGCCCTGGACGGCGACCGTCGCCGTGCGGAGGTCGAGCCCGAGATGGGCGGCGGCCTCGACGATGCAGTAGACGGCGCCGCGAGCGGTCGCCTCGTTGCGGCCCTCCGAGCCGCCGAGCGCGATCGGCTTGCCGGTGACGACGCCCGGGACGGTGTACCCGTTGTGCATCGAGTACGTGTCCATGATCCAGGCCATCGTCTGGGCGTTCGTGTTGACGTCCGGGGCCGGGATGTCCTTCTCGGGGCCGATGATGATGCTGATCTCGGTGGCGTAGCGCCGGGTCAGCCCCTCGAGCTCCTTCAGCGAGAGCTTCTTCGGGTCGACGATGACGCCGCCCTTGCCGCCGCCGTACGGGATGCCGACGACGGCGCACTTCCAGGTCATCCACATCGCGAGGGCCTTGACCTCGTCGAGGCTGACGTCCTGGTGGTAGCGGATGCCGCCCTTGGCCGGGCCGCGGCCGAGGTTGTGCTGGACGCGGTAGCCCGTGAAGACCTGGACGCTGCCGTCGTCCATCTTCACCGGGAAGTGGACGGTGAGCTCGCGGCGCGGCTCGCGGAGGACCTTGCGCAGTCCCGGATCGAGGTTGAGGCGCTCGGCGGCGAGGTCGAACTGGGCCTGGGCGACCCGCCAGGGGTTGATGGGCGGGGCGGCCTGCTCGGTGGTCATCGGTGAGTAGTCCTCCGTTCGGCCGCCCGGGACGAGGGTGACCGGATCCTGAGTCGTCTCCCGGACGACCCCACGGGGCGCCGCCGTCCGCGCGGGACGCGCGACGCGTGGTTCGAAGCATCGGGAGTATATCCGCCGGGTTTGCGCTTCGTCGCGGTCCGGTTGCGCCTACGTTGCGGACCGGTTGCGGGGTCGTCCATAGGCCGTTCGGCCCATGGCTGATCGGGTCCCGGGCGGTCCGGTGCGCAGGTTCCGCTCGGGCGGTCCGGGCCGTGGCGGCTCGCCCGGTGCACGAGGGCGGTCTCGATCGGCTGCGGCTCGACGTTCGCCGGTGAAGATTCAGCGGCTCGGACGTTGCAGCGGCTGAAGTTCCGTGAACGGCGGCGCTCGGCGATGCCGCGCGCTCGACTGGTTCACCGAGTGAACGAGTGGCGGCCTGGGCCGGGCCGCGGCCTCAGGCCTGGCGCCGCCTGAGCACCGCCGCCCCGACCGCGCCCGGGCCGAGGTGCGGCCCGACCGACGGGCCGACGAGGCTGATCGACACCCTGGCCGGGTCGATCCCGCCGGGCGCCCGGCGGACCATCTCGTCGCGGAACGCCTCGACGTCCGGGCTGACCGTGTGGAGGACCGCGATCCGCTCGACGGGCGCGGCCAGGATGAACTCGATCGCCCGCTCGCGGGCCTTCGTCCGGGTCCGGACCCGGTCGACCGTGTCGACGAGCCCGTCCTTGATCGAGATGAGCGGCTTCACCCCGAGGAGCGAGCCGATCGCCGCCTGCGGTCCGCTGATCCGGCCGCCCTTCTTGAGGTACTCGAGCGTGTCGAGGCAGATCACGACCAGGGCGTCGTCGAGCCGGGCCTCGAGCGTCCGGGCGATCCCGTCGGCCGGCACGCCCTCCTGCGCCAGCTCCGCGGCGAGGATCGCGAGCAGGCCCTGGCCCATCGATGCGCTCTGGGAGTCGACGAGGTGGATCTCCCGGTCGGCCAGCAGCTCGCGGGCGACCTGAGCGCTCTTGTTGGTCCCCGACAGGGTCGAGCCGACGGTCACGCAGACGATCGCGTCGGCGCCGTCGGCGAAGGCCGCCTCGAACGTGTCCTTGAACACGCCCGGGCTCGCCGCGGCGGTGGTCGGGAACGGCGCGTCGGGGGCGACCATCCGCTCCCAGAACGCCTCGGTGGTGAGCTCGACCCCGGCCCGGAAGCTGTCCGGTCCGAAGCTGACGATGAGCGGGACGACGACGATCCCGAGCCGTCCGGCGACCGCGGGATCGAGGTCGGAGGCGGAGTCGGTGACGATCGCGACGCGGCCCACGGGCGAACCCTCCTCTGCGTGGCCGAGATCATAGGGCCGGCGCAGACCGGCGGACCGGTCAGCCGGGCGCGACCTGCCGCTCGGGCGGATTGTCCAGGAGGTGCTCGACGGTCCGCAGCCTGCCGAGCGGGATGAGCGCGATGACGAGCGCGAGCCCGGTCGCGATCAGGATCCCGTCGATCCCGCGCCACTCGGCCGCGTAGCCGCCCGACGAGGCTGCCGATGATCTGGCCGAGCCCGAGGAAGACCGAGTACATGCCCATGATCGCCCCGCGGTCGGCCGGGAACGCCTCGGACAGGTCCGCCAGCATGCCGAGGGCAGCCGGGGTCGCGCCGGCCAGCACGAACAGACCGCCGATCGCGACGACCGCGGGAAGGAGGCGCACGACGGGCGGGAGCCCCTCGCTGTGGTTGATGACGGCGACGGCCGCCACGACGACCCCACCACCGAGGATCCCGTAGAACAGGATCGTCGTCCGACGCATCCGCCGGAATCGCTCGCCCCAGAACGCCAGTCCGGCGAAGAACACGATCCCGGCGAGCACGAAACCGAGGCTGATCGTCATCGGCTCGGCACGGCCCATGAGGAACTGGTCGGCGAACTTGGCGGCGGGATCCTTGACGAGCTGGAAGAGCGACTGGGTCGTCCACAGCCCGATCGCCGCGTTGACCGCGATCCAGGTCGGGGCGAGCAGCCAGACGTGCGAGCTGCGCAGGATCTCGACGTAGCGGCGCGTCCCCGGATGGGGCGCGCTGACCGTCGTCTCGTCGCCGGGCGTCTCGGGGACACCGAAGCGGTAGATCAGGAACGAGATGACGTAGATGCCGGCGTTGAGCAGGAAGCCCCACCGGCCGAGGTACGTCCAGATGGGGCCCGCGGCGACGATCCCCGCGCCGAGTCCCGCCAGCGTCGCACCCTCGAACCGGGCCGCCGCCCGGCCGCGCAGGAGCTCGTCGCCCGACGTGATGACCGCGATGAAACCGAGGATCGACGGGACGGAGGCCGCCGTCGAGGCGCCCTCGAGGATCCGCGTCGCGCCGAGGAGCACGAGGTTCGTCGTGAGGAACGTCAGGACCGCGGCCGCCATCCCGAAGACGGGGCCGAACTGCATGACCCGGTGGTGACCCCACCGATCGGACAGCAGCCCGAACGGTGGCGCGAGGATCAGCTCCGCGGCGTAGAACGCGGCGGTCATCAGGCCCAGCGCCCGGGCGTCCACGACCTCGCCGCCGTGGGCGGGCAGGTCGGCGAGATAGTAGACGAGCAGGGTGCCGGTCAGGCCCGTGCTGAAGCGCAGGGTGAAGGTTCCGGCCAGGACGGCGGCGAGGGAGCGGGGGACGTCGCCGAGGATCCGACGGACGATCCCGGGGCGGCCGTGATCCGCGGCGGTCTCCACGCGCGAAGGGTAGCGCCTGCCCCTGCGTCGCCACACGACGCCGGGTGCTCGGGACGACATCCGGCGCGCGGGCCCGACTAGACTGACCGCCGTGAGCCGGCCCCTCGTCCCGATCCCCCTCGCCCGCGGCTCGCATGGGGCGGTCGTCGCCCCGCACCACCTCGCGACGGCGGCCGGGCTCGGGATCCTCCGGGCCGGTGGCATCGGCGGTGGATGCCGCGATCGCCACGAATGCCGTCCTGGCGGTGGTCAACGGCGATGCCTGCGGGATCGGCGGCGACGCGTTCTGGCTGATCTGGGACGCGGCAGAGCGACGCGAGCTCGCCCTCAACGGGTCGGGCCGCTCGTCCGTGCGGGCCGACGCCGAGGCGCTCCGCCGGTCGGGTCTCGAGCGGCTGCCGCTGCGGGGTGGGCTGACGGTCACCGTCCCCGGCGCCGTCCGATCGTGGGGCGACGCGCACGACCGCTACGGCCGCTTGCCGCGGGCGGAGCTCCTCGCGCCGGCGATCGAGCTGGCCACGCTCGGCTTCCCGGCCTGGGACGGGTTCATCGATGCCGTCGAGAAGGGCGCGCTCAGGTTCGCCGAGCGAGCTCGGGCGCGATGCGGACTGGTTCTCGATCTACCGGCCGTACGGTCGGCCGTGGCGACCCGGCGAACGCGTCCGGCTCCCGGCCCTGGCCGCGACCCTCACCCGGATCGCCGATGACGGGCTGGGACGAGTTCTACGCCGGTGAGACCGCCGACCACCAGGCCCGCACGCTCGAAGCGGCCGGCTCGCCGATCGGCCGTGACGACCTCGCGGCGCATCGCTCGACGTGGACGGAACCGATCGCGATCGACTACCGGGGGGCTCTCGTCACGAGTCACCCGCCCAACAGCTCGGGCTTCGTCGCCCTCGAGATCCTCAAGGTCCTCGAGCAGTTCGAGCCGCCGGCGGCCGAGGTCTTCGCCGGCGGCGCCGGGGCCGACCTTCGCTGGGCGCATCTCGGGATCGAGGCGTCCAAGGCGGCGATGGCCGATCGCGATGCCCACCTGACCGACCCCGAGGCGCACGCCGCGCCGCTCGAGCGGCTCCTGTCGAAGGACCACGCTGCCCGGCTGGCCGCCGCGATCGACCCGGTCCGGGCGACCCGTCCACCCGAGGCGAAGGTGCCGCGCGGCGGCGGGACGATCTGGCTCGGCGTCGTCGACGACGCGGGCAACGCGGTCAGCCTGATCGAGTCGAACTACATGGGCTTCGGATCGGGCGTCGTCTGCCCGTCGACCGGGATCGCCTACCAGAACCGGGGCTCGTTCTTCAGCCTCGATCCGGACCACCCCAACGTCCTCGCCCCGGCCAAGCGGACGCTCCACACGCTGATGCCAGGGATGCTCTTCCGCGATGGGCGGCCGTGGGTCGTGACCGGCTCGATGGGCGGCGACGCCCAGCCCCAGATCCACGCCCAGGTCGTGTCGGCCCTCGTCGACGGGGGCCTCGACGTGGCGTCGACGGTCGGGATGCCGCGCTGGTTCGTCGAGCCCGCCGAGCACTTCGCGCCACCCGAGCTGGTCCGCGCCGAGCCGCGCTTCCGGCCCGGGCTGCTCGAGGGGCTCGCGGCGCTCGGCCACCCGGTCGGTCCGACGGAGCCATTCTCGGGGCTGCTCGGCCACTGCCACGCGATCGAGCTCGTCGAGGGCGGGCCGGCCGAGATCGGGACGCTGGCGGCCGCGACCGACCCGCGGAGCGCCGGCCTGCCCGCCGCCTGGTAGGCCGGGGTCCCGGCCCCCGGCAAACCCGCGCCGACTCGGTCCGGGCAGCGGGGCCGCCGGCGCGCCGCCGCGCGCCGAGCCTCGCCTATACTCCCCGGTGCCGGCGGCCGCTGCGCTCACGACCCGCGGCCACCGGCACGCCCAATCGACCCCCGGGAGGGATCCGTGTCGTCCAACGTCGGCCAGAACTACCCGTACACGAGCGAGACGGAGGAGGATCGGGCGCGGGCGGTCGCGGCGGTCGTCGAGGCCCACCCCGAGCTGGCCGACAAGATCGCGGCCGAGACGACGCCGCTCGACGAGCGACGAGCGGTGGTGGGTCTGGAAGTGCCCGACGAAGGGCTGCCCGGGACTCCTCCACGCCGCCGGTTACGCGTTCGAGAAGCACGCCGTGTACGTCGTCTGCGACGGGACCTGCGCGAAGACGTTCCTGCGCTGACCCGAGCGGCGACCCGACCGGTCGCGGGACCGAGTTGGCCTAGCCCGATAGGCCAATAACGGCTAGCATCGCCGTATGACCCCGCGTCCTGGGCCAGTGGACCTCCCCGCCGCGCGGCGCCGGCTGTGGCAGGAGTCCGCCGGGATCGCCGTCTCGGCGACCGGGTTCGGCTTCGTCTACGGGCTCGCCGCCCGCGGCGCCGGCTTCAGCCCGATCGAGGCGATGGCGATGAGCGTCATCGTCTTCGCCGGGCGCCGCCCAGTTCGCGGCGGTCGGCTACGTCGCGAGCGGGCTGGCCTGGCCCGGGGTCATCCTCCTGACAGCGCTGCTCAACGCCCGGCACCTGCTCTACTCGGCGGCGCTCGCGCCCTGGCTGCGGGACCGGCCGGTCGGCAAGCGTGCGGTCATGGCGCACGTCCTGACCGACGAGGCATTCGCCCTCTCGATCGCCCACTTCCAGCGGCTCGGCCGGGCCGACGACCGGGGCTACTGGATCGGGGCCGTCGGTCGTCACCTTCATCCCGTGGAACCTGGCCACGCTGGCCGGGGTCGCCCTCGGCGGCCAGATCGACGGACCCGTCGCGCTACGGCCTCGACGTCGTCTTCCCGGCCGCGATGGCCGGCCTGTGCGTGGGTCTCATCACCGGCCGACGCGAGCTCGTCGCCGCGGCCGTCGGGGCGACGGTCGGGCGTGCTCGTCAGCCTGGCGCTCGGGACGGGCGTGGGGATCATCGCCGGCGGAGTCCTCGGACCGCTGGCCGGGCTGCTCGTCCCCGCGGCCGCCGCCCACGAGGAGGCCCCGCTCGGGACCCCCGCCTCGGCCGAGCGGTACGCGGATGCCCGGCGCGCCGCACGAGACGTTCGATCGCGACGACCCGAACCGGGCCGGCGATGTCTAGCGAGCTCGTCCTGCTCGCCCTGCTGATGGGCGCCGTGACCTACCCGTCGCGGGCGCTGCCGCTCCTGGCCCCGGGAATCGAGCGCCTGCCGCGCTGGGCGCTCGACTACCTCCAGCTCGTCGGACCGGCGGTCCTGGCCGCGCTCGCCGCGGTCAACGTCATGGTCGTGACCGTGGACGGTCGGCCAGGCGTTCCATGTCGGGGTCGAATGGCTGGCGGTCATCGCGGCGATCGTCCTGATGGCCTGGCGGCGGAACCTGTTCCTCGGCCTGGCGTTCGGGGTGGTCCTCGTGGCCGTGGCGCGGGCGACGGCTGGGCCTGACGCCGGAGGGCGAGGGCCCGCACCGCCGTCAGCCGCCTCGGGCGTCGACCTCGATCTCGACGAGCAGCGACGGGTCGATGAGACCGGCCACGATCGACGCAGCGTCGACGCGGGCCGGATCGTCGCCGAACCGCTCGCCGTGGGCGGCCAGCACCGCCGGGAGTGACGCGACGCTCGGTGACGTAGATCCGGGTCCGGACGACGTCGGCCATCGTGAAGCCGGCCTCCGCCAGCGCCCGCTCGATGATGTCGAGCGCGGCCTCGGCCTGGGCGCCCGGCGTCGCCCGGGTGGACGCGACCGGCCGTCGGGTCCGGCGTCGGTCGTCCCGGACACCCAGCAGGCGTCGCCGACGACGACCGCCCGGCTGTACCCGGCGCTCGCCTCCCACGGCCCGCCGCTCGAGATGAGCCGGCGGTCGTTGCCCTGGCTCACGCCCGGTGCGGCCGCCACGACGCGACGAGCGGGTCGCGAGCGACGGCCAGCAGGAGCGCCGCGAACAGCGTCGTCCGGGGCACGATCGAGTCGACCTCGAGGTACTCCGCCGGCGAGTGATCGTTGCCGCCGATCGGCCCGAGCCCGTCGAGCGTCGGGCACGCCCAGGCCGGCCGTCGTGTTGGCGTCCGAGGCGCCGCCGGTCGCGCAGTCGGCCAGCGGGAAGCCGAGCCGCTCGGCGATCGCGACGGCGTGCTCGACGAGCCGGCCGGATCGCTCGAGCTTCTCCATCGGCCAGTGGCGGCCGGTCTCCTCGATCGTGACGCGTCACGTCGGGCACGGTCGTGGCCGCGGCGATCGCCGCGGACGGCCGCCTCGGCCGCCTCGAGCTGCTCCCGGGTCGTCGCCCGGAGGTCGACCTCGAGGACGGCCTCCTCGGCGACGACGTTGGGCCGGATCCCGCCGTGGATCACCCCGACGTTGGCGGTGACCCCCGGCCAGCGCCCGTTGAGGGCGTGGATCGCGATCGCCTGGTGGGCCGCCTCGAGGATCGCGCTCCGGCCCTTCTCCGGCTCGACCCCGGCGTGGGCGGCCCGGCCGTGGACGGTCAGGCGCAGGTCGACCGTCCCCTTGCGGGCCGACACGATGTCGCCGTTCGCGCGGGCGCACTCGAGCACGAAGCAGGCGTCCGCCTCGAGGGCCAGCTCGCGGATGTGCGGGCGTCGAGCTCGGCGAGCCGATCTCCTCGTCCGGGTTGGCGACGAACACGAGCCGCTCGAACGGCAGGTCGGCCACCTCGTCGTCGTCCTCGTCGGTCCCGAGCGCGCGCAGGGCGAGCAGCGCATAGAGCCCGGTGAGCAGGCCGCCCTTCATGTCGGTCACCCGGGGCCGCGGGCGATCCCGGCCTCGATCCGGAACGGCCGGGCCCGGCGCGGTCCCCTCCGGGAAGACCGTGTCGAGGTGGCCGATGAGCAGGACCCGCGGACCGCCGGGCTGACCGTCGAACGTGCCGATGACGGTGTCGCCGAGCGTCTCGTCGGGCCGGATCTCGACGGTCGGCCCCGAGCCGCTCGAGGAAGCGCGCGGTCCAGCGACCGACCTGGTCGACCCCGGCCTTCGTGTAGCTCCCGCAGTCGACGTTGACGAGCGCGGCGAGGTCCTCGAGGTAGGCCGGGAGCTCGTCCTCGAGGATCTCCTCGAGCTCGGCGAGCTCGTCGGCGCTGACGGCGGCGCCCGGCGCGTACAGCGATTCCATCCGGCGAGTCTAGCGACCCGCGAGGCCGCTCGTCGGCGCGCTATCCTGCCCGGACCGTGCGCGTCGTCGAGATCCGGCTGCTCGAGGGACCCTCCGTCTACCGGCTCGAGCCGGTCGTCAAGGTCGAGTTCGCCATCGGTCGCCGGCGGACCTGGTACGGCCAGCGGCTGCCCGGTCGCCACGCGCTCGTCCACCTCGGCCGCGACGGTCCCGGCCGCGCGACTGGCCGGACGAGGTGGCCGCGCTGGTCGCCTGGGTCCGGCGGCTGCGCGCCGATCATGGCGAGGGCCGCGGCGGGCGTCGCCGTCCACCGGTCGTCCGATCCCGGGCACTGGATCGTCACGTTCCCGTGGTCGGGCGCGGAGCGGGCCCAGGCCATCGCCGAAGCCGCCCTGGCCCTCGACGAGCGGAACGTGTCGCCGGTCCGGACGGCCCGCCTCACGGGGGCGCAGGCCCGGCTGCTCGAGCGCTGGCGCGCCCGGATCGACGCGGCGAGCGCGATGCCGCCGGGCTGGATCCGGGACGCCGACCGGCGGATCCCGATCGTCTCGATCAGCGGCACGAACGGCAAGAGCACGGTGACCCGGCTGATCACCCACATCCTCGCCCGGGCCGGCCGGCGGGTCGGGACGACGACGTCGGACGGGGTGCTGGTCGACGAGCGGCTCGTCGAGGCCGGCGACTGGACCGGGCCGGGCGGGGCGCAGCCAGATCCTGGGCCGCGGCGACGTCGACGTGGCCGTCCTCGAGACGGCCCGGGGCGGGATCGTCCTGCGTGGCGTCGGCTACGAGTCGAACGAGGCGAGCGTCCTCACCAACGTCAGCGCCGACCACCTCGACCTCCAGGGCATCCACACCCTGCCCGGAGCTCGCCGAGGTCAAGGCCACGATCTGCCGGATCACCCGGCCCGACGGCTGGGTCGTCCTCAACGGCGACGACCCGCTCGTGCGCGCGGTCGGCGCGACGGGTCCGGGCCCGGGTCGCCCTGTTCTCGCCTCGATGAATCGGCGAGCCCCGCCGTCCGGCGCCACGTGGCAGCCGGCGGCCGGGCGTACGTCGTCCGGCGCGGGACGCTGGTCGAGGTCGACGACGGGCAGGCGACGCCGATCGTCCCGATCGTGCGAGGTCCCGATCGCGATCGGCGGGATCGCCCGGCACAACGTGGCGAACGCGCTCGCGGCCGCAGGCGGCGCCCGGGCCCTCGGGGCGACGATCGAGCAGGTCGCCGACGGGCTGCGCGACTTCCGGCCCGACGCCGACCGCTCGCCCGGCCGGCTCAACCTGTTCCGGCTCGGCGGCCGGATCGTGATCGTCGACTTCGCCCACAACGAGGCGGGGGTCGACGCGGTGCTCGACGTGGCCGAGGGCATCGCCGGCGGGGCCGCCGGGCGGGCCGCCCCGATCACGGTCATCATCGGGACGGCCGGCGACCGCCCGACGACACGCTCCGGGGGATCGGCCGGATCGCCGGCCCGGCGCGCGCAGCGGGTGGCGATCAAGGAGACCCAGAGGTACCTCCGCGGACGGACCCGCGAGGCGGTCGTCGGCGAGCTCCTGGCCGGCGTCGTCGCCGGCGGCCGGTCGGCCGACGAGGTCCCGGTCTACCCGTCGGAGACCGCGGCCCTGCGTGGGCGAGCTGAACGGCGCCGCGTCCGCGGCCGAGGCCCGCGGATTGCGCCCCGACGCCGCCCGGGTGGTCGTCCTCATGTGCCACGAGGAGCGTGACGACGTCCTCGCCCTCCTCGGCGAGCTGGGTGCCCGACCGATCGACGTGGCCGCGGAGCTGACCGAGCTGCTGCCCCGCCTCCAGGACCGGCCCCGGCGCTAGCCTCGGGCGGCGGCGCTAGCACCGGCCGATCGTGGCCAGCTTGGGCCTTCCTCCGTGATGCTCGTTGAAGCATCGTAGGGGTTCGCTGGTCCACGCCAAACGATGATCGGGCGATGGGACGCATCGCCTCATGGATCGGGGGCCGCCGGCGCGCCAACCAACGATGCGACAACGCGCATCACAGACGGGGAAGAAGGGGGCCCGGGAGTCGAAGCGCCGATCTGCGCGCCAACGCCAAGATGCGACACGCGCATCACCGGCGGGCGGGAGCGGGGTCGGCCAAACGCCGCCCGAGGGTTGCGCCGGAGCGGTCGGGCCGTGCATGATCCGGGCAGCCCGGCCGACCCGGCCGGATCAGGACGAGGAGCGCGGATCCACCATGGAGATGGCCGTCGGCATCATCCTCATCGTCATCTCGCTGATCGAGATCTTCGGGGTCATCCGGGTCGTCGGACAGAACACGCTACGCTGACCGCGCGGTCGGCGCTGACTAGCCCTCGGGGGCCTCGAGCTCGCCCGGATCGGTGAACGCGGTCGGCCCGGCCGGACCGCGCGACGCGGCCATCGCCTCGCGGTAGACGCCGACCGCGTCGTCGACGCACATCACCACGAGGTCGCCCGGCGCGGCACGCCGGAGGGCGGCCCGGACGGCGGTCATCTCGTCGAGGACCTTCTCGGCCCGGACCGTCCGCGCCCGCCCGGCCGCCCGCGCCTCCTTGACCCCGGCCACGACGTTCGCGGCCGTCTCGCCCGGCTGGCGGCCGCGCAGGTTGCGGTCCTCGCGGACGTAGATCTCGTCGAAGGCCGTCGCCGCGATCGCCCCGTACTCCTGCTGGTCGTCGTCGCGCCGATCGCCCGGGATGCCGATGACGCCGATCGCCCGGCCGGTGCGCGGGCTCGCCCCGTTCGTCTTCGTCGCCGTCTTGGCCGTCCGGCCGACCCGGAGCTCCGGCTCGCTGACCATCCGCTCGACGAAGTCGGCCAGCTGGCGCATCCCGTCGACGTTGTGGCAGTAGTCGATGACGACCTTGACGCCGCCGATCTCGACCAGGTTGAGCCGGCCGGGCGCCTGGAAGAACGAGGTCGAGAACGTCCGCAGCCCCTGCCGGATGTCGTGGAGATGGGCACCGGCCGCCCAGGCCGCGGCAGCCGCGGCGAGCGCGTTGGCGACGTTCATCCGGGCCCGTCCGCCGAACGTCGCCGGGATGAGGTGGGTGTACAGGACGGGCATCGTCCGCGGCCCGAGCCGGAGGACGATGAGCTCGCCCTCGGGGCCGGGCTCGATGCAGAACGCCGCGCCGCCCCGGCCGAGGTGGCCGTCGACCCGGTCGTAGCCGTCGCGGCCCTTCTCGGTCGCCAGCGTGAAGTAGACGACGCGCGCCGGCGCAGTGGCGGCCCATCCGGGCGACGTACGGATCGTCGGCGTTGAGGACGGCGGTGCCCGAGCGCGGCACGGCCTCGACCACGACGCCCTTGACGTTGGCCAGCTGGCCGAGCGAGTCGATCCCGCCGAGCCCGAGGTGGTCGCCGGTCACGTTGGTCACGACGGCGACGTCGTTGCGGTCGTAGCCGAGGCCCTCGCGCAGGATCCCGCCCCGGGCGACCTCGAAGACGGCCGTGTCGACGGTCGGGTTCTGGAGGACCATCTGGGCCGACTTGGGCCCCGACATGTCGCCCTTCTTGATGAGCCGGCCGTCGACGACGATCCCGTCGGTCGAGGTCATCCCGACCCGCCGGCCCATCAGCTTGAGGATGTGGGCGATCATCCGGACCGTCGTCGTCTTGCCGTTCGTGCCGGTGACCGCGATGATCGGGATCCGGGCCGCCGAGCCGGGCGGGAACAGGTTGTCGATGACCGGCTTGGCGACGTACTGCGGCTCGCCCTCGGTCGGGTGGGTGTGCATCCGGAAGCCGGGCGCGGCGTTGACCTCGACGATCGCCCCGCCCGTCTCGCGGACCGGGGTCGCGATGTCGGGGCAGATGAAGTCGATCCCGGCGACGTCGAGCCCGACGATCCGGGCAGCCGTCTCGGCGATCTCGACGTTGTCGGGGTGGGCCTCGATCGTCCGGTCGATCGACGTCCCGCCGGTCGACATGTTGCCGGTCAGGGCGAGCTTGATCCACGGTCCCCGCCGGGGGCACGGCGTCGAGCTCCCAGCCCTGGGCCCGGACGAGCTCCTCCGCGGCGGCGTCGAGCCTGATCCGGGTGAGGACCTTCTCGTGGCCGATCCCCCGCCGCGGGTCCTGGTTGGCCAGCTCGACGAGCTGGCGGATCGTGTGCTCGCCGTCGGCGGTCACCGAGGCCGGCACCCGCTCGGCGATCGCGGCGAGCTTGCCGCCGATGACGAGGCAGCGGTAGTCCTTGCCGGTGACGTACGACTCGACGACGACGTCGCCGCCACGGCTCTGGCCGAGGGCGCCGTGGAAGGCGGCCCGGACCGCCTCGTCCGAGCGGAGGTCGAGGTGGACGCCCCGGCCGTGGTTGCCGTCGAGCGGCTTGACGACGCACGGGAAGCCGAGCCGGCGGGCGGCCGCCGACGGCGGCGTCCTCGGAGTCGACGACCTCGGATCGCGGCACGGGCAGGCCGGCCGAGTCGAGCAGCCGGTTGGTGAGGCTCTTGTCGCTCGCGATGTCGACCCCGATCGCGCTCGTCCGGCTCGTCATCGTGGCCCGGATCCGCTGCTGGTGGACGCCCTGGCCGAGCTGGACGAGCGAGTACCGGTCGAGCCGGATGAACGGGATGTCCCGGCTCACGGCCTCGTCGATGAGGGCCTGGGTCGAGGGGCCGAAGGCCGACCGCTCGGCGAGCAGGATGAGCTTCTCGAGCTCCTCGCCGAGGTCGAACGGGACCGCGACCGGATCGACCAGGTGGTTGACCAGGGCGACCGCGAGCCGGCCGGCCTCGACCCCGACCGTCTCCTCGCGGAACTCGTAGATCACGTTGTACTGGCCGTGCGGCCCCGCCGAGCGGGTCTTGCCGTGGCGGACGTCGGTCCCGGCGAGGTTCTGGAGCTCGAGCGCGATGTGCTCGGCGACGTGGCCGGCCCAGGTGCCCTCGCGCAGCCGGGTCAGGAAGCCGCCCCGCCGGCCGAGCGAGCAGGCGTGGTCCTCGAGCGACGGCAGGAGCCCGACCAGTCCGTCGACGAAGCCTGGGATCTGGTTCGACGGGAACTCCTCGAGGACGCCGAGGTCGACGAGCATGCGGATGACCGGCTCGCGCGCCCAGTAGTTGGGGCCGCGCAGGATCCGGGTCTCGACGATCCGAAGGGTCGGCTCGGGCCGCGGCGGTCCCGACCGGGCCGGCGCCCGCTTCGTCCGGCGCCGAGAGGCGCGCGCCGGCGGCGGCCGCTCCGACGTCGTCACGTCGCGGCCTCGCCGCCGCTGATCGCGCGGAGCGCCGGGGTCGCGACCCGGTGGCGGCGCCGGAGGTCGAACCGGTAGCCCGCCGGGAGCGAGTGGAGCACGACGTTGCTGATCATCAGCGGCCGATGGCCGCGGACCTCCCAGGCGTCGGTCTCGGACGCGGCCCCGTCGACGATGGTCACGCTGCCCCGACCGATGACCTCGAGGACGTGGTCCGGCCCGACGATCCCGGCGGTGTCCTCGTCGATCCCGAGCCCGAGCAGGCTCGGGTTCTGGGCGATCAGGCTGAGCAGCCGGCCGAGCCGGTTCCGCTGCTGGAAGTGCTGGTCGATGATCACGCCCGGGAGCACGCCGAGCCCGGCCGCGATCTGGGCCATCCGCTGCTTCGGCGTCGCCCCCGACGCGCCGAACGCGATCATGTGGCTGCTCATCGCCGAGGCGCCGGCGCTCGTCCCGGCGACGACGGCGCCGTGCCGGAAGCGCTCGAGGATCGCGTCGGCCAGGCGGGTCCCGCCGAGCGTCGAGGCGAGCCGCAGCTGGTTGCCGCCGGTCATGAAGATGCCGGTCGCGTCGCTGACGACGCGTACCGCAGCCTCGTCGTTGGCCTGCGGCCGGGTGACCGCGTGGAGCGGTGTGGACGGCCTTCGCGCCGAGCTCGGTGAACACCTGCCGGTAGCCCTCGCCGGCCTCGGCCCCGAGCGAGGACGCCGTGCTGATGACGGCGATCGTCGCCGTCTCCCCGCCGGCAAGCGCGACGAACCGGCTGAGGATGACCCGGTCGCGGACCTTGTCCTCGGCCCCGCCGATGACGATGACGGTACCTTCCGGCACGAGCTGGACGTCGCCTCCGTAACTTGCCGGAGAGGATACAGGAGCGGGGGCGGCCAACGACCGCAACGCGCCTCACTCGCTGGATCGGCGGTCTGGCCGGGGTCCGATGGCCGTCCGCGGCCTCCTGTCGCCTTGACGGCGGTCGGGCGCCGCGGCGATGCTGTCGTCGGCGATGGGGCTCGCCCGGAACCGCCGATCAGGCTGATGGCTCCTATCCGGACCCTCGAGCGGTAGGAGCATGCCCGTGGATTTGGTCTGGATCGGCGTCGGAGGCGCGGCCGGGGCGATCGCCCGTTACGTCGTCGATGGGTGGGTGTCCGGGATCGCCCGGGGCGCCTTCCCGTGGGGGACCTTCGCGATCAACCTGTCCGGGTCGTTCCTCCTCGGGGTCTTGTTCGCGCTGGCGACGGAGCGCGGCGTCCTGCCGGCGTCCATCCGGGGCCCGGCCATGATCGGCTTCCTCGGCGCCTACACCACGTTCTCGACGCTCATGCTCGAGAGCTGGAGGCTCATCGAGGACGGAGCCACCGGACTGGCGGCGGTCAATCTCGTCGGCAGCGTCGGGCTCGGTCTCGTGGCCGTGCTCGCCGGCATGACGCTCGGGAGGGCGATACCGTGAAGATCGAGGGCCAGGGGCTCCTGCTCAGGATCTACATCGGCGAATCGGACACCTGGCATGGGCGGCCGCTCTACCAGGCGATCGTCGAGCATCTCCGCGGGAAGGGCCTGGCCGGGGCGACCGTCCTCCGCGGGATCGAGGGCTTCGGGGCCAAGGCCCACCTCCACACTACCCGCATCCTGCGGCTGTCCTCCGACCTGCCCGTGCTCATCGAGATCGTCGACCAGGAGGACCGGATCCGAGCGGTCATCCCCGAGCTCGACACGATGGTCGGCGACGGCCTGATCACCCTCGAGAAGGTGGAGGTCATCGCCTACCGGGCGGGCTAGTGCACGACCTGGGCGAGGGCCCACAGGTTGCCGACCGTGCCGAGGGCGCCGAGCGCCACGACCGCCGTCAGGCCGACGAACTGGCCCCACGGGCGCGCGAACGACAGGGCCCCGTAGACGACGGCGAGCCCGCCGGCCTTCCAGGCGAGGGTGCCCAGGATGCCGCCCGCCTGGAGGATGTGCCCGATCGGCCCGACCTCGAACTGGGCCAGCGCGGGCACGGTCAGGACGGCGATCGAGAAGGTCAGCCAGTCGGTGGCCTGAACGAGGAGGCCGTACTCTCGGAGCGTCATCGGGACGGGCTCGCAGGGTACGGATGGGCCGGTCTCGCCCTGGCCGGTGCGACGATCTGGCGACCGTTTCGGGTCGTCGCGCCGTGGGACCCGCGGGGTCCCGTGCCTCCCGTCCGGTCGGCCAATGATGCAACGACCGGCCCGTCGGGCGGAAGGGATCCTGTCCACAAAATCGCCATTTGGTGCCTCCGCGCACCCACGTTGAATCCACCCTTCGTCCACCTGCTGTGCACCGGACCCCACGGGATCGCACCGGATTGACCCGCTCCAGCGCCGTGCGACAATCGCGGTCCGATGGCCGATCGCTCCGATCTCGCCCCGCACGGCCGGGCTCCCGCCACGGGCCCGGCGCGGATCGTGGCCGGGTTCCCGACCGACCGGATCTCGCGGCCCACCCGGCGCCGGGCCGGCGTCTTCCAGCGAGCGCTCCGGCGCGAGGTCTCCCGGCTCCACGACCCGCGGCGGCTCGCCGCGATGGCCATCCTGATCGCGCTGGCCGGGGTCTTCGGGGCGGGCCTCATCGCCCGCGGTGAGCTCGCCGGGGCGGACGCCCGGGCGTACTGGGCCGGCGTCCGGATCTGGCTCGCTGGTGGCAACCCATACGCCCCGACCGGCCCGTTCCTGCCGTACGTCTACGCGCCGTGGATGCTCCCGCTGTTCGCCCCGTGGGCCCTCCTCCCGTGGGACGTCGCCTGGTTCGTCTGGCGCGGCGGCGCGCTCCTCCTCCTGTTCTGGACGATCCACTGGGCGTACAAGCGCAAGCCGCTCGCGACCGCGATCGCCGTCCTGATCCTGGCCTTCCCGATCGCGGCCAACCTCGACACCGGGAACATCACGCTGATGCTGGCGTTCATGCTGTGGGCCTGTCGCTTCGTCGGCCCGCCGACCGCCGGGCTGCTGTGGGGCCTGGCGACCTGGATGAAGTGGGTCCCGGCGCCCTTCTGGCTCATCCTCGCCCCGAAGGCCCGTGGCTGGGGCGTCGTCTGGCTGCTCGCCGCGGCCGTCCTGAGCCTGATCATGCTGCCGTTGACGATCGTCCAGCTCCAGGCGATCTTCGGCTTCGGCGCACGGCCGATCCGGCTCGACTACCTCGTCCTGCTGTGGGCCACCGTGCCCTGGCTGTGGCTGTCCGAGGACCCGATCCGCTGGCTCCGCCCGATGACCTGGCGGACGGCGGTCGCAGGCTGGCGCTCCGGCCCCCAGCCGATGGAGCGCTTCCGGACGTTCCTCGGCCTCGAGGCGCGCTGACCGTCGGCCGACCCGCGTCGGCTCAGGCGGGCGTCGCGGTCGGGTCCGCCGCGAGGGCCGGTTCGGCCACGGGAGCGTCCTCGCGCCGGCGCTCATCGACCCGTGTCAGCAGGAGCGAACCGATCACGTAGTACGAGCAGGCGGCGGCGAACGCCAGGCGCGGCCCGGTCCCCAGGCCGAACGCGCGATTCCCGACGTCCATGAGCACCAGGGCGATCGCGGTCGCGATCGCGCCGGAGGAGCCGGTCACGACGTTGCTGATCCCCATGTAGCGACCCGACTCTGCCTTCGGGATGATGTCGGTCATGAGCGCCCAGTCGACGGCCAGGAAGGTCCCGGACGCGACGCCGATCGGGACGGCGAATGCCAAGGCGAGACCGGTCGACGGGGCAAGCGCCAGCAGGGCCATCCCGATCAGGCCGATGACGGCCGACGCGTAGATCATCCGCTTCTTGCCGATCCGGCCGGATAGCCGGCCCGACGGGACGGTCGACAGGGCTCCAAAGACGATGATGAGAATCGAGGCCAGCGCGGCGAGGTTGGCCGCCGGCCCGCGCTCGAGGTGGAACGTGTCCTGCATGAAGAAGAGCGACGTGGCCACGAGCGTCGTCCCGGTCATGAGGAAGAACAGCCGGGACCCGAGCAGCCAGACATAGCTCCGCTCGCCGAGGATGTCCGTGCCCCACGCGCCGCGGGCCACGTCGAGCCACGATCGACCCGCTCGCGGGACACCCTGGCGGCCGTCCCTGACGCGCGTCACGGTGAGCAGCATCGTGACCAGCTCCACGGCCATGATCGCGAAGATCACGTAGCGGGCGTTGCCGAGCGCGACCGCAACCGCGACGAGGATCGCCCCGCCGCCGATCCCGAGCAGGATCATGAGGCCCATGAGGCCGCTCGCCAGCCCGACCTGCTTCGCAGGGACGAGGTCGGGCATGTAACCCTGGAACGGGCCCTGGGCGAAGTTCGAGCTGAACTGGAGCAGGCAGTAGAACAGGAGGACGCCGATCCAGGCGCCGGCGAGGTAGAGCCCGACGAGGAAGACCATGTCGAGCACGGTGCCGACGATGATGTACGGCTTGCGCCGCCCGAGCCGGCTCGTCGTGTGGTCGCTGATCGCGGCAACCGTCGGCTGGACAAGGATCGCGATGAGCACCCCGACGTTGACGATGATCGCCTCGGCGGCTCCCTTGTCCACGGACAGGCTGGGCAGGATCGGCGTTGGGCTGGTGCACGCTGCCTTGCCGCCGCACACGAGGTCGATCATGAGGATCGGGAGGAGGCTGATCCCGATGGCGCCCCACAGGATGTTGATCGCCAGCCAGTAGGCGTTCAGGTCGAACAGCTCGCGCAGGCTGAGCTCTTCGGTCGGGCGACCGTCGGCCGTCCCGGCGATCGATCCCGCGGCCGGTCCGTGCATCCTTCCCCTCGTTGGGACGCCGTCGTGCGGGCGACTGTACGGCATGGCCGTCACCCGCCGTCTTCCGGTTGAGCTCAGACGGGATCCAGGGCGACCGTGGTGCGGATCGACACGAGGCGGCGGTCCTCGGCGCCGGGCGCCGCGTACCGGAAGAGCGACCGATCGAGTGAGTAGATGCCCGTCGAGGCGAGCCGGATCCGACCGAGCCGGAAGGTGAAGACCGGGTTCTCCCCGTTCCCGGCGTAGTGGTACGGCGTGCCGTCGGCGGCGAGGACGGCCATGTTCGCCTGCCCGGCGAAGGTGTCGTGGAGGGCTCCGAGGAGGTGTCCGACCGGCTCGTTCGGCGTCCACGCGTCCTCGAGCCAGCGGGCCCCGGCCTCGGTGTCGGCCCGGCCGTGGATCCGGCCCTCGGCGCGGTAGCGGCGGCGCCACGGCCGGTAGTTGCGCAGGTCGCCGTTGTGGCTGAAGGCGTATCGCCCGGCCGGGTCCATGAACGGCTGGGTGTCGGCGATGCCGAGCGTCGACAGCCGCGACGGTCGGCGGAGATGGACCAGCAGGCTCGTCGTCTCGGTCCGACCGACCTCATCGCGATGCGGGTCGTCACGGAACGCGCGCAGATCCCGGTACGAGCCGAGCGATCCGTCGCCGGTCAGCCACGCTGCCCCCCAGCCGAAGCCGGCGATCCCGAACCGCTCGAGCCGCTCGCTGAACGGCCACAGCTCGTCGAGCCGGAACGGCTCGCTCGCCCGGGCGACGAAGTGCTCGCACATGCGACGCGATGCTAGCGGATGCTCTGCTCCCAGTCCGGGAAGTAGCGACCGATGACCGTGAGATCGAACGCGCGCAGGATCGACTCCTTCGGCTCCCGCTCGAGCAGGAACGAGAAGGACCGCCGCACGAGGTCGGTCGGATCGGTCGCCCCGGGATCGAGCCGGGCGAGGTCGGCCGCCGCGACCGCCACCCGGTGGCTGGTCGTGGAGCCGCCCTCGGCGACCTCGACGCGGCAGGTCCAGCCGTACCCGTCCGGCTCGCACCGGACGTCGATCTCGGCCATCAGCCTCCTCCCTGGCAGCGCGGGCACCAGAACGTCAACCGCGGGAGGTCCCTTCCCTGGCGCCGCCGCTCGATCGGGGTCCCGCACCGGCGGCACGGGCGGCCGGCACGATCGTAGACCCAGAGCGGCGCGCCCGCGGCGGCGCGCGTCCGGCCGGTCGTCACCCGTTCGGGACCCGCGCGCCGGTCGGCGTTGGCGACGAGGAGCCGCCGGGCGGTCGCGACCAGCGCGACGAGCGTCGCGTCGGGCAGCTCGCCGACGCGGGTCCATGGGTCGACCCGCTCGATGAACAGCAGCTCGCTCTTGTAGACGTTGCCGATCCCGGCCAGTGCCCGCTGGTCGACGATCGCCTCGCCGATCGCCCGGTCGGCGCGCGCCGGGTCGCGCAGCCGGCGGATCGCCTCGGCCGCCGTCTCAGGGCCCCAGGCCGGGTCGAGCAGGTCCGGTCCGAGGGCGGCCAGCGCGCGGATGAAGCCCCTCGGCCCGGGTCTCGAGCAGCTCGACGACCGGGGCGTCGAAGCAGACCGCGACGGCGCCCGGGACCTCGAGGACGAGCCGCGCCCGGGACGGCGGCCGGCGCCACCGCTCACCCGGCCGGTAGCGGTGCCACGAGCCGGTCATCCGGAGGTGGGTCCGCAGCTCGAGGCCGTTGTCGAACCGGACGAGGAGGTTCTTGCCGACGGCCTCGACGCCGGTCACGGTCGCGCCGACCACGCGGCCGACCCTCGGGACGGCACCCGGGCCGGCGGCCCTGGCTGCGACGATCGCCCGGCCGACGAGATACGGCCGGAGCCCGTCGGCGGTCCGGTGGAGCGTGTCGCCCTCGGGCATCGCCGGCTCAGCGGGCCCGGAGCGCCAGGCCGCGGTAGCCCGGGACGAAGCCCGCCTCGAGGAGGGCCGGCCGCCAGGGCGACTCGCCGACCGACTCGCCGTCCACCCGGGCCACGAGCAGCTCGCGGAAGCGGCCGTCGACGACGAGCGCCCCGAGCGCCCGGAGGGCGAGCCCGGCGATCTCCGGCTCGTCGGCGGCCGGGAGCGTCGCGAGCGATCGTCCGCCCCGCTCGAGGAACAGGGCCGCGACGCCGTCGACGAGCACGACGTAGGCGCCGGCCGCCCGGGCGAACGCCCGCCGGTCGTCGTCGTCGCGCCGAGGCCAGCCGAGCGCGGCACCGTACGGGTTGGCCGGGTCGGCCGCGGCGAGGAGGTGGACCCGCGCGCGACCGGCCTCGTCGGCGGAGTCGCGCACGGAGCGGAGCCGGTCGACCGCGCCGGGCAGGGCGAACTGGGCGGCCCCGAGCCCGGCGACGAAGTAGCCCCGCCGGACGCGGCCGGCCTCCTCGAGCGCGCGCAGGACGGGGTAGACGGCGCTGAACCCGCCGGCGACGCCCTCGGAGGCGACGGCCTCGCGGGTGAGCACGCCGTGGCGCTCGAGCAGGGCGAGGGCGAGCGCGTGGGCTCGCTCGGTCGCGCGTCGGGCTCGTGGTCGTCGGCGTCGCCGCCGTCCCATCGTCCCGAAGCCCGTCATCCCCCTCCGGTCCATCGACCAGTGACCAGCGACCGGCGGCCTCGGGCGGTCCGAGGCTGGTGAGCCGGCCGGGTCGCCGCCGCGCCTCGCGGCCCGGCCGTGCCCAGCGGAGGGCACGGAGCGGGGCGAACGTGTCGTTCGTCACCTCGCCTGCCCAGACGAGGTCCCACAGGTCGTCGAGCATCTCGCGATCGGGGCCGCCCCCCGCCGCGGCGTGGATCTCGCGGTAGAACGACGCCCCGCGGCGGGCGAGGAACGCCCGGATCGCGTCGTGGCGCGGTCCAGACGGCCGTTCGGCCGTGGCGGCCTCGACGGACCCCGGGCCGCCGCCCACCGAGCGGAGCGCCTCGCGCCCCGGGCGGAACAGGGCGAGCCGGCCGTCGTCCCGGCCGAGGCTCCCCCGCCCGACCCAGGTCACCTCGCCGAGTGCGCCGAGCTCGTCGAGCAGCCGCGGCTGGTAGCCCGGGACCCGCGCCGGCAGGACGTCACGCTCGAGGATCGAGGCCGGGATCGGCAGTCCCGGCGAGCTGGTCGACGACCTCGGCGAGCCGCTCGAGGGCTGCCGAGCCGCGGTACGGCGGCGTCGCCTCGGTCGGACCGCCGCCGAGCCGTGAGAGCGGCGCTACCCCCTGCCACTCGGGCAGGAACCGCCCGAGCGCGGCCGGCTCGACCGGCTCGACCTCGCGCCGGAGACGGGCGAGCGAGCGACGGCGGAGCTGGCGGAGCACCTCCGGATCGCACCACTCGCGTTCGGCGCCACCCGGTCGGAACTCGCCGCGCAGGAGCGACCCGGCGGCGAGCAGCCGACCGAGGGCGTCCTCGACGACCCCGACCGGGAGGCCCCAGCGGAGCGCGGGCTCGGGTGACAGGAACGGGCCGTGGGTCCGGGCGTAACCGGGCGAGGAGACCCTCGAGCGCGGCGGTCGTCGGCCCGAGGAACGCGAGCGGCACGCCGGCCGGCGGCTGGACGCCGACGGCGTCGCGGTAGCGCGCGGCATCCTCGATCGCGATCCAGCGCAGCTCGCCGCCGATCCGGACCGCGACGGCCCGCCGGCCGGCGGCAAGCTCGCCGAGCCAGGCTGCGCTCTCTGCGGGCGGGACCGCGCACCGAGCCGCGACCTCCGCCTCGGTCAGGTCGCCGACCCGCCGGAGGAGGTCGTGGAGCTGGTCGGCGGTCGTCGCCCGCCGCTCGTCGGCCAGGCCCTGGAGGGCCAGCTCGAGATCGGCCAGGGCGGCCGGGTCGAGCAGCTCGCGGAGCTCCTCCTGGCCGAGCAGCTCGCGGAGGAGGTCGCGGTCCAGGGTCAGCGCCTGGGCCCGTCGCTCGGCGAGCGGCGCGTCCCCCTCGTACATGTAGGCGGCGACGTAGTCGAACAGGAGCGAGCTCGCGAACGGCGAGGCCCGGACCGTCTCGACCCGGTGGACGGCGATCTCGCGCCGGGCGACCCCGGCGAGGACCTCGCGCAGGGCCGGCAGGTCGAACACGTCGGACAGGCACTCGCGGTACGTCTCGACGAGGATCGGGAAGCTGCCGTAGCGGCTGGCCACGGCGAGCAGGTCGGCCGCCCGCTGGCGCTGCTGCCAGAGCGGGGTCCGGGTCCCGGGCCGGCGCCGGGGCAGGAGGAGCGCGCGGGCCGCGTTCTCCCGGAACCGGGCCGCGAACAGGGCCGAGTCGGCGACCTTGCCGACGACCAGCTCCTCGATCTCGTCCGGGTCCGGGAAGAGCAGGCCGTCGATCCCCTCGAGATCGGCGTCCGGCAGCCGGATCGCGATCCCGTCGTCGGACCAGATCGTCTGGACCTCGGCCCCGAGACGCTCGGCCAGGCGCGTCTCGAGCGCGAGCGCCCACGGCGCGTGGACCCGGCCGCCGAACGGGGTCAGCAGGCACAGCCGCCAGTCGCCGAGCTCGTCGCGGAACCGCTCGACGACGACCCGCCGGTCGGTCGGCAGCGCCCCGGCAACGTCGCGCTCGTCCTCGAGGTAGGCGAGCAGGTTCTCGGCCGCCAGCGGATCGAGGTCGTGACGCTCGCCGAGCCGAGCCAGGGCCGTCGAGCGGCCGCGGGTCCCGCGCCCGAGGTCCGCCTCCAGCTCGCCGACGAACGCGCCGAGCGCCCGGCCGAGCTCGATCGGCCGGCCGACGGCGTCGCCGTGCCAGAACGGCAGCTTGCCGGGCTCGCCCGGGGCCGGCGACACGACGACCCGGTCGTGCGAGATCTCCTCGATCCGCCAGGCCGACGCACCCAGCGTGATGACCTCGCCGACACGGCTCTCGTAGACCATCTCCTCGTCGAGCTCGCCGACCCGCCGACCCGGCGTGCCCGGCTCGCCGACCAGGAAGACGCCGTACAGGCCGCGGTCGGGGATCGTCCCGCCGCTCGTGACCGCGACGACCCGCGCGTCGCGCCGGCCCTCGACGACGCCCGTGACCCGGTCCCAGATGACCCGCGCCTTGAGCTCGGCGAACTCGTCCGACGGGTAGGCGCCGGCGAGCATCGCCAGGACGCCCTCGAACGGCTCTCGACCGAGCGTCTCGTAGGGCATCGCCCGGGTCACCGCCGCATGGAGGTCGTCGACCGTCCAGCGATCCATCACGGTCATCGCGACGAGCTGCTGGGCAAGGACGTCGAGCGGGTTGCGCGGGATCGTCGTCGTCTCGATCTCCCCGGCATGCATCCGCTCGGCGACGACGGCCGCCTCGAGCAGGTCCCCGCGGTACTTGGGGAAGATCACCCCGCGTGACGGTGCGTCGACCTGGTGCCCGGCCCGCCCGATCCGCTGGAGACCGCGCGCGACGGACGTCGGCGACTCGACCTGGATCACGAGGTCGACCGCGCCCATGTCGATCCCCAGCTCGAGGCTCGAGGTGGCCACGATCGCCGGCAGCCGGCCGTCCTTGAGCGCCTCCTCGATCGCGACCCGCTGCTCGCGGGCGATCGAGCCGTGGTGCGCCCGGACGAGCTCCTCACCGGCCAGCTCGTTGAGCCGCTGGGCCAGCCGCTCGGCGAGCCGCCGGCTGTTGCAGAAGACGATCGTCGAGCGGTGGGCCCGGATCAGCTCGAGGATCCGCGGGTGGATCGCCGGCCAGATGCTCACCCGCGCCTCGGGCCCGGCGGCCGGACCACCGGGCTGCTCGTCGAGCGGCAGCGGCTCGCCGAGCCGGCCCATGTCCTCGACCGGGACGACGACCGACAGCTCGAGCGGCTTGCGGGCGCCCGCATCGACGATCCGGACCTCGCGCCCCGGTCCGGCCCCGCCCAGGAAGCGGGCGATCGTCTCGAGGGGTCGCTGGGTCGCCGACAGGCCGATCCGCTGGAGGGGCGGCGCATCGGCCGCGCGGAGGCGCTCGAGCCGTTCCAGGCTGAGCGCGAGATGGGCGCCCCGCTTCGTCCCGGCGATCGCGTGGACCTCGTCGACGATCACGTGCTCGACGTTGCGCAGGCTCTCGCGCGCCTGGCTCGTCAGGAGCAGGTAGAGGGATTCGGGCGTGGTGATCAGGATGTCCGGCGGACGGCGAGCGTGGGCCCGGCGCTCCTCGGCGCTCGTGTCACCGGTCCGCAGCCCGACCGAGATGGCCGGGACGGTCTCCCCGCGCCGGGCGGCGGCGAGCGCGATCCCCGCCAGCGGGGCCCGGAGGTTCCGCTCGACGTCGTAGGACAGGGCCTTGAGCGGCGAGACGTAGAGGACCCGGACGTGACCGGGGTGCTCGCGCGTCGCAGGAGGGGTCGGGTCGCGGACGAGCCGGTCGAGGCACCACAGGAACGCGGCGAGGGTCTTGCCGCTCCCAGTCGGAGCGTGGATCAGGGCGTGGTGACCGGCCGAGATGGCGGCCCAGCCGTCCACCTGGGCGCGGGTCGGCTCGCTGAACGTCGCGCCGAACCAGTCGCGGACGGCCGGGCTGAACGCCTCGAGCGGGTCGAGGTCGACGGCCGGCCGAGACAGAGTCGTGGGCGAGGCAGGCGTGCGAGTGGCCACGGGAGGTCGAGTATAGGCGGTGGCGCTCAATTCGAACAGATGATCGAATCCTAGGTCGAGTCCGCGACCAGGCGCGCGCGGTGCCTGGGCATATGCGCATGCGATGCGGCCATCCGGCGTGCGGCCCGGTCCATCTGGACCGCCGCCACAGGGTCCATGGATCTGCACATGCGCATTCGGTTGGGCCATCCGGCGTGCAGATAGGGTCCGTCTGGACCGGGCGGTACCCCTGGTGGTTCAATGATCCTCGGGGCAGAGCTGTTCGGTCGCGTCTCACCGAGAACGCGCCGCACCAGCAGCAGACTGAGGGAGTGCTGATGGGCGCACTACGACCCGTGACGAAGGGCGTCGCGGCAATCGCGGCGATCCTCATGATCATCGCGGTGAATCCCTGGTACACGATCGACCCGGCGTACAAGGACGTCATCGCCTACGCGTTCTGGATCTCGTCGATCGTGATGATCATCCTCATCTATATGGACAGCCGCTCCGGCGCGGAAGTCGATGAGATCGAGATCGAGGGTCCGGCGATCACCCGGTTCCTGTTCTCGAACTCGCGGGCCGGCCTGATCTGGCTGCCGATTCGCCTGTTCCTGGGCTTTTCCTGGATGGCCGCCGGCTGGCACAAGGCGACCGGCGGGGGCTGGCTCGACGGCGGAACCGCGCTGCAGGGGTACTGGACGAAGGCGGTCGCGGTCCCCGACACGGGCAGCCCCGCGATCACCTATGACTGGTGGCGCAACTTCCTCCAGCTCCTGATCGACCAGCACGCCTACAGCTGGTTCGCCTACGTCGTCACGTTCGGCGAGCTCCTGGTCGGGATCGGACTCATCGTCGGCTGCCTGACCGGCTTCGCGGCGTTCTTCGGCTCGTTCATGAACATGTCGTTCATGCTCTCGGGCTCCGCGTCGTCCAACCCGATCCTGTTCTTCCTGGCGATCGGCGTGATCCTGGCCTGGAAGGTCGCCGGCTACTACGGCGTCGACCGCTGGCTCCTGCCGGTCCTCGGCACCCCGTGGCGACCCGGCAAGCTGGCCGCCGAGGCTCCACCCCCCGCTGCGGGCAGCGCTCCACCCGCGCCCGCGTGATCTGACCGTCGCGCCCAAGCGACGCAAGCACCCGACACCCCCGCCGAACGGCGGGGGTGTCGTCGTTTGTACGGCCCGTCTCCGCCGACCGCGTCGGCCGCCCTGTCGCACGTGCGACACCGACCGGGCCATCGGCGTGACCGCGAACGGTGCTGGGTGTTGACGGTGTCCGGGTCGCCCATGCGGTCGCGCCGAGGGCCCTCCGGGACGAGGATTCAGCTGACGACCGGAAGCTCCGGCAGGGAACGAGAGGGGACGAGATGAACGCCTACTTCACCCAGGAACTGACACGTCAGCACCAGGCCGAGCTCATGCGCGAGGCAGAGCGCGGCCGGCTCGCCCGGATCGCTCGCTATGGTGGCGAGGTCGACTTCGGGGGACCCGTCAAGCACGATTCGCGAGCGCGCCTCGTGGTCGCTCTCGGTGGCGCCGCGGCCGCCGTCCTGGCCACCGCCTCGGTGGTCCTGGCCGCCGCTCACTGATCGCACCCGACCAGGCCTCGCCGGTCGTCGGGCGATCGAGCCGAAGAGAAGCGGCGAGCCATCCGGCTCGCCGCTTCGACGTGAGCAGGGCCCTCACGGCCCGGTGTCATCCCCTTCTCCGACCTCGCGAGCCCGTAGCCGCGCACATGCGCCACCGCGCGGGTCAGGCCTGCCGGTCGAGCGATCCGAGGACGAGCTCGCGGACCCGGGCGACCGTCGCAGCGGCCGCCAGGTCGGCGGCCGTCTCGGCCGGATCGAGCCGGAGCCCGGCGTTCGGCTCGTCCTCGAACCGGGCCGGTAGCGGGCCGTCGCCGTGGCCCGCCGCCTCGTCGGTCCACCGCGCTCTCCACGCCTCGGGGATCGCCGGCGGCGGCTCGCGATGGGCGCCGGCCAGCCAGGTCAATGCCCACGCCCGGGGAACGACCCGGTAGACGTCATAGCCACCTCCGCCGGTCGCCAGCCAGCGCCCGCCCGCATGGCGATGCGCGACCTCGTCGACGATCCGTGCCGCCGCGCCCATGGCCGTCGTCGTAACCCGGAGATGCGCCAGCGGGTCCCAGGCGTGGCTGTCGGCACCGTGCTGGCTGACGACGATGTCCGGCCGGAAGGCGGCGGCGAGGACGGGCACGAGCTCACGGACCGCCGCCAGCCAGGCACGTTCGCCGGTGTACGGCTCGAGCGGGACGTTCACGACCGTGCCGCCGGCCGCCCCACGTCCGCCGGACGCCTCGCCGCTGCCCGGGAAGAGATAGCGCCCTGATTCGTGGAACGAGACCGTCATCACGCCCGGATCGTCCGCGTGGATCGCCTCCACCCCGTCGCCGTGGTGGACGTCGAGGTCGACGTAGAGCACCCGCAGCCCCGCCCGGCGGGCCGCAGCCACGGCCAGCGCCACGTCGTTGTAGACGCAGAACCCCGAGGCGCGCGCCGGCATCGCGTGGTGGAGGCCGCCGCCCGGGTGGAAGGCGTGGGCGACCTCCCCGCGCAGGATCGCCTCGATCGCCCGGAGCGAGCCACCCGCGACGGCGGCCGACGCCTCGTGCATCCCGGGGAACGCGGGCACGTCGCCGAACGGCGCGATCCCGAAGGCCGGCGACCGGGTCGGGTCCTCGCCGAAGCCACGGACCGCGGCGATGTACTCGGCCGTGTGGACGACTCCGAGCTCCTCGTCGCTTGCCGGCTCCGGGGCCAGCCCCGGCTCGGCGCCGACCGCCCGGAGCAGGTCGATCCCCGGCCCGAACCGGCGCGGCGTCAACGGGTGGCCGGGGCCGAAGTCGTACGTCGTCGAGCGCGGCCCAAAGACGAGCAGCGGGTCGTCGGAGCGTGGCGGTCGGGCCATGGGTGGCACGATAGCCCGCCGCCTGGTTCGCCCGCCGGGCTGAGGCTGTACCATTCCGGCGATGGACACCCTCCTCGTCGTCCTCGTCGTCGTCCTGATCATCGTGATCATGGTCCGCGGCCCCAAGACGCTCCCCCTGATCGGCGGCATGCTCGGCCGCGGGGTCAAGGAGGCGCGCAAGGAAGCCTCCGAGTTCCAGAAGGAGCGCGACGGCACGCCGGGCGACCAGCCCCCGACGACCCCGCCGGCCTGATTCGCCTGGCCTCGTGGTCGGCGGCGCCGACGGCCACCGGGGCCGGCGCTGAGCGGCGCATGACGAACGTCTGATGACGACGCTCGACGAGCTGCTCCACCGGCCCGGGCCGGGCTCGCACCGGGTGACGATCCTCGTCGGCGGGCGACCCGTCGAGACGCTTGCCGACCTGCCGCCGGAGCGGGGCCGGCTCCTGTTCGTCGGCCTCAACCCCTCGCCGGTCAGCGTCGCCGCCGGCCACTACCACCAGGGCCGCCTCGGTCGCCGGTTCTGGTCGCGGCTCGAGCGCGTCGGCGTGATCCCGGCCGGCGCGCCGCTCGATGCCGCCGACGACGCGCTGGTCGCCGCCGGTCACGGGATCACGGACCTGCTCAAGCTCCCGACCGCTCGCGACACGGCCAGCGACGAGGAGCTCACGGCCGGGGTCGGGCGCCCTGTGGCAGAAGATCGCCCTGTGGCGGCCCGGGGCCGTCGTGTTCATCTACAAGCGGGCCGCGACGACGGCCGCAGGGCGGCCGCTCGATGCCCGCTGGGGCCAGCTCGAGGGCGTCGCGCTCGGCGGGCGGCCGTGCTTCCTGATGCCCGGCCCGTATGCGCCCGCAGACGAGGTCGACGAGGGCCTCAACCTCCTCCGCAACCTGGCGAGCGCCCTGGCCGGCTGAGCGGCCCGACCAGGGCGCAGGTCGTCACTCGGGCGGCAGCTCCCTGTAGACGAGGTCGATGTCGACGCCCTGGCTGCGCCGGATGAGCTTCGCGCCGTAGAAGATGACCAGCCCGATGACGACGATCATCCCCATGAACGAGGGCACCTGCCACGCAGTTCTGTCGAAGTCGCCGCCGAGGGCGAGCGCCGGGTAGGCGAGGGTGCACCAGGTCAGGAAGACCATCACCAGGATCGACAGCGGGGCACGATGTACAGGACCGGGATGCCGGCGAACTTCATGTTCGCCGGCGAGGCCTGGTACAGGTCCGGGCGCCGGCTCGGGAACACGATGGCGGCGACGCCGACGATCACGACGCAGACGACGCCGGCCAGGACGCCGAGGGTCAGCCAGGTGATGAAGTCCGTCGCTGGTGATGCTCCAGATGAGCATCACCGTGATGATCACCATCATCAGCAGGATGGCCGGCGACCGGCGAGTGGGTCCGCTCGTTGACGTCGGACAACTTCTCCGGCAGGAGCCGGTCGAACGACCAGGCGAACACGCGTCCGGATCGGCATGAACGTGTTGCCGACCATCGCCGGGAGGCTCCAGAAGAGGAACGAGCCGACGATCAGGAACGTCAGGATCGGGATGTTGTACACCAGCGACGCCAGGAAGTGGTACCAGGGCGCCGGTCGGGATCGCGTAGGCGGTGTTGCCGGCGGTGTTCACGGCGACCATGAAGTCGTAGCCGGTGACCTTGAACAGGAGGAGCGGCGCCGAGGGCGATGAACGACGACGTCCCAGACCAGGGCGCCGAACATGACCGACAGCTGGCGGCCCCGGTTCGAGGCGCTCTTGAGCTCGCCCGACAGGTAGACCGACCACCAGTTCCACATCATGAAGGTCATGATGACGAAGACGGTCGGCAGGGTGGCGTTCATGTCACCCGGGTTCGGCTGGATGCCGGCGACGCCGGCGGCCGAGATGACGTCCTGCGGTCGTCCCGCCGCCGTACTGGGCGTTCAGGGTGTTGAAGTTGTTCTGGAAGTCGGAGGTCGAGCCGATCGCCAGGACGATGAACGCGAGGAACGTCCCGACCGAGGCGATGATCCAGAACGTGTTCTGCCAGCGGAACGTCGTCCGCAGGCCGAGCGATCAGGATCGCGCGTCATGAGCACGACCATGACCATGCCGCCGACGAAGATCCAGGCGCTTGTCCTTCTGGAAGTTGTTGCCCCAGTCGATGAGCGTCTGGTTGTCGAAGAAGATGCCGAGCGTGACGAGGATCGGCCCGAGGGCGAAGACCGGGAAGTAGCGGGCCCAGAAGGTGGCCCCGATCATCGCCGACAGCGCCGCGCCGAAGTTCGAGATCGAGCGCCAGCGGCGGCGACAGGATCCGGCTGACCCAGACGTAGTCGCCGCCGGTCCGGGGCATGCTCGAGGCGAGCAGGGCCATCATGATCAGGACCGGGATGTTGAGGATCGAACGGAGATGATCGTCGCCGGTGACGATGTCGGCGCCCGGGAACGCGCGTGAGCGCGGCAGAACACGCCCCAGGCGAGGGTCGCCCCGACCGGGCGCGGAGAAGACCGCGTTGAAGATGGTCGCGTCGAGCGCCGAGGCCTCCCGGACCAGGCCCGTGCTCTGGCGGACGAACAGCTGGCTGCCCCCGGATCCGCTGCCCGACGTGGCCACGGTAACCCTCCTCCGACGCGAACCTGCGGCGGCGGCAACGCTTGACAGGTTGGGCACGACCGCACCGATAGTCGAACACAATCGCACACCATTCGTCAATAGTTGTTGTGCGCCTGGAGAGACTCCGATGTCGGATGCTGTGAGGCCGATCCTCCGGTGAGCGCTGGAGACCGGCCTCTGGCCGCCGTCGACCGACGCCATCGCATCCTCGAGCGGATCGCCGAGGAGCAGACGATCCACGTCGGCGAGCTCGCCCGGACCCTCGGCGTCTCGGAGATGACGATCCGGCGCGACATCCGCCGGCTCGAGCGCGACGGCTTCGTCCGCCAGACGTACGGCGGGGCGACCGCCCACCTGACCGCAGTCGCTCGACGTCGCCTTCAACGCCCGGGCGCTCCAGCACACGCGCGAGAAGCGCTGGATCGGGATGCGCGCGACCCGTCTCCTCGGCGACGCCCGGGTGATCTTCGTCGGGATCGGCACGACCGCCGAGCAGTTCGCCCGGTTCCTGCCGGTCCGGCCGGGGCTCGCTGGCGGTGACCGCCGTCGCTGCCGATCGCCAGCCTGCTCGGGACCCGCCCGATCGAGGTCGTCGCCCTCGGCGGCTCGGTCCGGCGCGACGAGCTCACCTGCGTCGGCCCGGCCGCCGCCGCGACGCTCGGGCGCTTCCGCTTCGACCTGGCCGTGGTCGGCGCCGCCGGGCTGAGCGCGCGCTGGGGCCTGACCGAGCTCGACGACGGCGAGGCCGAGATCCAGCGCCTCGCGATCGAGCGGTCGTCGCGGCTCGTCGTGATCGCCGATGGCTCGAAGATCGGGTCGGCCACGAACGCCGTGGTGACCGAGGCCGAGCGGATCGGGACGCTCGTGACCGATCGCCGGGGCGCCCGAGCCGCGAGCTGGCCGCCCTCGGCCGCGCTCGGCGTCGAGATCGTGATGGCGGGAGCCCAGGACGCAGCGCCGGCCGTACCCGGCAACGGGGCGGGGCCGGGCTGAGGAGGGAGCGATGGACGCACTCGAGCGGATCTTCGGGACGCGCAAGCCGGTCATCGCGATGCTCCACTTCCCCGGCCTGCCCGGCCGGCCGCACCACGACGCGGCGGCCGGGCCCGAGCCTGCTCGTCGACGTCGTCGGCCGCGACCTCGCGGTCCTCCAGGAGGCCGGCGTCGACGGCGTCCTGTTCTGCAACGAGGCCGATCACCCCTACCAGCTCGCGGTCGGCCCGGAGATCCCGGCCGCGATGGCCGCGACGATCGGCGCCGCTCCGGTCGGAGATCCGCGTCCCGTTCGGGGTCAACATCCTGTGGGACGCGATCGCCAGCCTCGCCCTCGCCCGGGCGACCGGGCGCGCGCTTCATCCGCGAGGTCCTGACCGGCGTCTACGAGAGCGACCTCGGGATGATCGAGCCGCGGATCGGCGAGATCGCCGGCTACCGGACGATGATCGGCGCCGGCGACGTCGCCCTGTTCGACAACATCCAGCCCGAGTTCGCCAGCGCGATCGGCGGCCGGACCGTCGCCGACCGGGCCAGGGCGCCGCCTTCCTGGGCATGGACGCGATCCTCATCAGCGGGCCGGCGGCCGGGGTGCCCGTTCGAGATGAGCGACCTGCGGCTGGCCAAGGATGCGGTGCCGGACACGCCGGTCATCGCCAACACGGGCGTCCGCGCCGACCGGGTGGCCGAGATCTTCGCCGTCGCCGACGGGGCGATCGTCGGGACCAGCCTCAAGGTCGACGGGATCACCTGGAACCCGGTCGACCGGGACCGGGCGATGCGGCTCATGGACGCCGCCCGGACCGCCCGCGCCCGGCCGGTCGGCTGAGCCGCGATGGGGCACCGCACCAGGGTCTACTTCGCCACCGATCTCCACGGCTCGAGCAAGTGCTTCCGCAAGTTCGTCAACGCCGGCGCGGCGTACGGCGCCGACGTCCTCATCCTCGGCGGTGACGTCGCCGGCAAGGCGCTCCAGACGATCGTCCGCGGCCCCGACGGGCGCTACCGGTGCACGTTCATCGGGACGGACTACGACGTCGACGAGGGCCCCGACCTCGAGGCGCTCGAGAAGCTCATCGCGGACCACGGCTACTACCCGTACCGGGCGGAGACCGGCGAGCTCGAGCGCGCGACAGGCCGACGGCAGCCTCGACGGCCTGTTCGTCGAGCTCATGCGGGCGCGCCTGACCGACTGGCTCACGCTCGCCGACGAGCGGCTCCGGCCGGCCGGCAGGCGGCTCTACTTCATGCTCGGCAACGACGACCCGGCCGAGCTGCGCGACGCTGCTCGACGGCGCGCCGTGGGGCGTCCACGACGAGGGCCGGGTCGTCATGCTCGACGACGACCACGAGATGATCTCGTGGGGCTACTCCAACATCACCCCGTGGCACAGCCACCGCGAGATGACCGAGGAGGAGCTCGGCGGCGCGCTCCGCGGGCTGGCCGGTCAGCTCCAGGCCCCCGAGCGGGCGATCTTCAACCTCCACGTCCCGCCGTACGGGAGCGGGCTCGACGAGGCGCCGGTCCTCGACGAGAACCTGACCGTGCAGACCGCCGCTCGGCCAGGTCAAGTTCGCGCCGGTCGGGAGCACCGCCGTCCGCGACCTGGTGCTGGAGGTCCAGCCGCTCCTCGGGCCTGCACGGCCACATCCACGAGTCGGGCGGGATCCGCCGGCTCGGCCGGACGATCGCGATCAACCCGGGCTGCGACTACGGGACCGGGGTCCTCAACGGCGCCCTGATCACCCTCGAGCGGGACAAGGTCGCGGCCCACCAGCTCGTCCGCGGCTGAACGGTGGCGCGGCGGGCGCGCGGGCCGGGCTCCTCGTCGCGATCGACGTCGGGACGTCCGGCGCCCGGGCGGCGGCGTTCGACCTCGACGGGCGGCGCCTGCTCGAGGCCCGCCGTCCCTACCCGACCCGCTCGCCGCAGGAGGGCTGGGCCGAGCAGGACGGCCGGGCGTGGCGCTCGGCGGCGATCGGGGCGCTCGCCGACCTCGTCCGGTCGCGTGGCGGCCGGCGGCCTCGGCGGGCCCGCGGAGGTCCGGGCGATCGGGCTGACCGGGCAGTGCCCGTCGGTCGTCCTCGTCGACCGGCGCGGCGAGCCCGTCTCGGCCGGGCTGATCTACCGCGACAACCGGGCCACGGCGCGAGGCGGAGGCGCTCCGCGAGCGGTTCGGCGACGAGGCGATCCACCGCCGGACCGGCCATCTCCCGTCGGGCTTCCACATCGCCCCGAAGCTCCTCTGGCTGCGCGAGCACGAGCCCGGACAGTTCGCGCCGGGCCGCCCTGGCCCTCCAGCCGCGCGACCTCGTCGGCGCTGGCCCTGACCGGCGAGGCGGCGACCGACGGGACCCATGCCGCCGCGACGCTCGTCTACGACCTCCGCGGCGCGGCGCTGGGACGGCGAGCTCCTGGCCGACCTGGACCTCGATCCGAGCGCTCTTCCCGCCGATCCTCGCCTCGGGCGCGGTCCTGGGCGGGTTCGCTCGAGCGGGTCGGCGGCGCGGGTCGGTCTCGCGCCGGGGCTGCCGGTCGTGATCGGTGGCGCCGACAGCCAGGCCTGCGCCCTCGGCGCCGGGGTCGTCGATCCCGGGCCCGGTCAGCGAGATGGCCGGCTCGTCGACCTGCCTCAACGCGGCCGTCCCCGCGCCGCTCGACGTCCTCGCGGTCACCCACTACCCGCACGTCGTCCCCGGCCCGTTCACGCACCGAGACCGGGATCAACACGACCGGGGCGGCGGTCGCCTGGCTGGCCGGGCTCGCCTACGGCGGGACGGTCGGGCCGGCCCGACGGCGGCCGACTACGCCCGGCTCGACGCGCGAGGCCGCGGCCGTCCCGCCCGGCGCGGACGGCGTCGTCGCGCTGCCGGTGCTCGGCGACGGCGAGCGGACCGACCCGGACCTGCGTGGGCGCGTTCGCCGGCCTGTCGCTTCGCCACGGGCGGGCGGCCCTGGCCCGGGCCATCCTCGAGGGCGTCGCCTTCGCGATCGCCGACCAGCTCGAGCTGCTCCGGGTCGGCGGGGCCCGGGTCGACGAGCTGCGCGTGTCGGGCGGCGACACCCGCCTCGGGACGTGGATGCCGGATCAAGGCCGACGTCCTCGGGATCCCCGTCCGGACCGTCCCCGGCGACGCCGCCGTGACCGGGGTCGCGATGCTGGCCGGTCTCGGCGCCGGGGTCTATCGGGATCCGGCCGAGGCGATCGCCCGCTGCGTCCGGCTCGAGACCGCCGATCGAGCCGGATCCGCGGCCGCGCGCGCCTATGCCGGCGCGCGCCGCCTACCGCGCGCTGGCTCGGCGCGCGGTCGGCCGCCGCGTCCGCGGCGTCGCGCGATCGCGCGCGACCGCACGGGAGGCTGACGTGCGCGTCCGGCTCGGGATCAACACCTGCTTCGCGGTCAAGCGCTGGCCGCGCGCCGAGGACTGGGCGCCGATCGTCCGCGATCGGCTCGGGCTGGAGCTCGTCCAGCACTCGCTCGATCTCGACGAGTCGCCGCCCGCCTGGCTCGATCCGGTCGCGGCGGGGGCCAGCGGTCCGGACGATCGGAGGCCGCCACGGCCTGACTCTCACTCGACGTTCACCGGCCTGGCGGCCTACTCGCGAAACCTGCTGCTCCACCCGAGGCGGCGGCGCGCGGCAGCCGCGCTGGCCTGGTTCGGCGGCGCGATCGCCTGACGGCGGCCGCTGGGCGGGGTGGCGACCGGTGGGCACGTCGGGGCGTTCGCGGTCGCGGACTGGA
The DNA here is from genome assembly GCA_963708065.1 of uncultured Chloroflexia bacterium. Classification (GTDB taxonomy): domain Bacteria; phylum Chloroflexota; class Limnocylindria; order Limnocylindrales; family CSP1-4; genus Chersky-267. The sequence goes on along the minus strand of CAVPRZ010000002.1, from coordinate 558,959 downwards.
CCGATCCGGACCGTCGGGCCGCCCGCTGGCGCGACCTCCAGTCGTCGCTCGTCAGCCTGGCCGGCGAGGCGCACGCGGCCGGCCTCGAGTACCTCATGGTCGAGAACCTCGCCGCGGCCCGCGAGCCGTCGACGATGGCGATGATCCGCGACCTCCTGACCGACGGCGACGACGCCGCCGTCCCGATCCGGCTCTGCCTCGACGTCGGGCCACATGTGCGTGCCGGGGACGTCGGGCGACGACCGCGACCCCTACGCCTGGCTGCGCCAGCTCGGCCGGGCCGCGCCGGTCGTCCAGCTCCAGCAGTCCGACGCCGAGGGCGACCACCACTGGCCGTTCACGGCGGAGCGCAACGCCGCCGGCCGGATCGACGCCGATCGGGTCCTCGAGGCGCTCGGCGAGGGCGGCGTCGACGAGTCGGTCCTGATCCTCGAGGTGATCCCGCCGTTCGAGCAGGACGACGAGGCGGTCGCTCGACGACCTGGTCGAGTCGGTCGACCTACTGGCGCGAGGCGCTCGTCCGGCACGGGCTCGGCGACGGCAGCTGAGCCGACGAGCGGCGGCCGGAGCGGTCAGCGCCGGGCCTCCTCGGGGGTCTCGTACCAGCGGACGCGCTCGCCGACCCGGCCCGGGCCTTCCAGCCGAGCGACTTCGGGGCGCGCCTCGATGTCGGCCAGGAGCGCGGCGACCTGGGCCTCGACCGGGTACGGCGCATCCGGGACCGGCGTCTCGGCGACCAGCTCGGCGATCGCCGGAGGTTGCGCTCGGCCGTGTGGCAGAACCCCCAGTCCGCGCCGAGCACCGACCGGATCCGGACGAGGTCGATCGGCCCGGGTGACGCCGTCGGGGGCCCGGTCCGCCGACGAGCCGCCCGACGGCCGCCAGCGGATGGTCGGCGAGGAGGCAGGCGGCGTCGCCGAGGTCCTTGTGGTTCGTCTCCCAGATCTGGAGCTTGGTCAGGAGCAGGTCGGCCAGGTCGAGGGTCGGGCCGTCGGTCGCCAGCCGGTCGCTGCAGCTCGATCGTGTGGGACATCGCCAGGCGATCGATGACGATGTCGACCGACCAGCGCCCGTCGGGGGCCGTGTAGACGAGCCGCTGGGCGCCGTGGATCGCGTTGAACAGCTTGTCGCCGACGTAGCCCTCCGACTCGAGCAGCCGCCGGAACGACCCGACGTCCGCGCCCGTGGGCGACGAGGTCGAAGTCCCGGTAGTCGCGCTCGTAGGGCGGCCGAGCGGCGGTCGGTGACTGGATCCGGATCGCCAGGCCGCCCATGAGCCGGACCCGGAGCCCCTGGGCGGTCGCCGCCGCGACGATCCGGCGCGCCTCGGCCTCGATCTCCGGGCTGGGCACGGTGGGCTCGGGGACGACGGCGGGCTCGCTCATCGCCGGTCAGTCTAGCGATCGGCACCGATCGCCGAGGCAAGGGCCGACGCCGGGTCGGGCAGGATCGGCGGGCCGTGCCCGGGGACGATCCGCCGAACCGACCCGTCGGCGACGAGTGCAGCGATCCGGACGAGCGAGCGTTGCTGGTCCGCGTCGTCGCCCTCGGGCGGCCGGATGAACGTCGGGCGGTCGGTCAACGCGTCGCCGGCGAGGAGCGTCCCGTCGGCCGTTCGAAAGGCCAGGTGGTCCGGGCGATGGCCCGGCGTGGCGATGGCGGTCATGAGCCCGTCGCCCGTCCCGACCGTCGCGCCGTCGCCGATCTCGATCGCCGGCCACGACAGCGGCGGTGGCGCCGCCCGGGCCGACGACGATCGGGGCGCCGTCCGCGCGTGGAGCTCCTCCGATCCCGACGGCGTGACCCGGGTCGACGTGGGTGAGGGCGATCGCGACGATCCGTCCGCCACGCGACGCGACCTCCGCCTCGACCGCGTCGACGAACGCCTCGCCCGGGTCCCCGGGGTCGACCACCACGACCTCGCGCTGCCCGACGAGGACCGTGTTCGCCGGCCGACCGGCCGGGCCGAAGGCGTTCTGGCCGGTCATCACCCGGAGGCCGGGTGAGATCCGCTCGATGCCGATCGGCGGCTCCTCGGCCCGCGGCCAGCCCGCGCGCGGATCTCGTCGAACGAGACGGCCCGCTCGAGGCGCTGGAGCGTCGTCGAGGTCGGCGGCCACATCGCGATCGAGCCCGCCGGCCATCGCGCGCGAGGGCCGCCCGCGGCGTGAGCCAGGCGTGGTCCGACGACCTCGCGCGGATCGGGGTCGAGGACGGCGTCGGCGGGCAGCTCGGCGACGAAGAACCGGGTGTCGAACCGGCGCGGGAACGACCGCGGGGTCGTCCAGCGAGCCACCTCGACGAGCCGGTCGGTCAGCAGCTCGAGCCGGCCGGCCTCGACCAGGTCGACGAATGGCCGCTCCCGGTCGAGGACCTCTCCTGACCGGGCGCTCGATGGCCGGTCGTCCGGCGCCGCGAGCAGGACGCCGACCTCCTCCCAGGTCTCGCGGATCGCGGCGATCCGATGGTCGACGCGGAACGACGCCCGGTCTCGCGGTCCGCGGGCCCGCCCGACGAGCCGCGGATCGGCGTCCGACGGCTCGACCCGGCCGCCCGGGAAGACGTGCAGACCGGCCGCGAAGGCCATCGAGTCGGGTCGCCGCGTGAGCAGCACCTCGAGGCCGTCGCGACCCGGCCGAACGAGGACGATCGTCGCCGCGGGCCGGGGCGTGACCGGCGTGCCGGAATCGTCGCCGGGAGGCCGCTCCACCACCGCGTCAGGCGCCTGGGGGATCGATGGCCGGGTCGAGGTCGAGCTCGTAGCCAAGCAGCTCGAGTCCCGGCTCGGGCTCCCAGTCCCGCTCGGGCGCGCGACGGAAGCCGAGCCCGGCGTACAGGCCGTGGGCCGAGCGCATGAACGGCCGGGTGAGCAGGACGAGCCGGCTCCGGCGGTCGGCCCGGGCCCGGTCGATGCAGGCGACGACGAGCGCCCGGCCGACACCGCGACCCTGGGCGGCCGGGTCGACGGCCAGCATCCGGAAGGCGGCCTCGCCCTCGAACTCCGATTCCGAGTACGGCGTGCCGGGACCCGGGACGTAGGTCACCCCGCCGAGGACCCGGCCGGTCGCGTCGACCGCGACGAGCACCGGACAGATCGCCGCCCGCGCCGCGACGTCCCGGACGAAGGTCAGGTAGCCGGGGTCGATCCTCGCCGACCGTTCGGTAGGCGGCGACGGTGACCTCCCCGAGCGCCGCGTACTCGTCCGGGCGGACCTCGCGGACCTGGATCGTCATCGCGTGGCCCTCATCCGACGATCTGGGCAGCGAGCGCCTCGGGCTCGTGGACCGGCTGACGGCAGGCGAAGTCGCGGCAGACGAACGCCGTCGGCCGGCCGTCGAGCTGGAAGCGCGGCCCGAGCAGCTCGATCGCGCTCGTCTCCGGGTCCGCCCGGCACGCGACCACGAGGTGCGGCCGGAAGCCGGTCCTCGTCGGGGCCAGGAGGCGGTCGGTGGCCGGGTCGCCGGGATCGCCGACGATGGCGACCTCGACGACGTCGGCCAGCGCGAAGTCGAGCGGCGACGAGCCACTGGGCGAACCCCTGCGGGTAGCGCCCGACGACGCCGGCCACGAGCCCGATCGCGCGCTCCGCGGCCGTCCGGTAGCCGCCCGTCGCCGGTCAGGGCGTCGAGCCGGAGCAGGACGGTGGCCGCCATCGCGTTGCCCGACGGGAGCGCGTTGTCCTGGAGGTCCTTCGGACGGGTCACGAGGGTCTCGTGGACGTCGCTCGTGTCGAAGAAGCCGCCGTCCGGGTCGCGGAAGCCGACGAGGATCGATGTCGGCGAGCCCGCGCGCCGCGACGAACCAGCGCTCGTCGAACGTCGCCTCGTAGAGGGCGAGGAGGCCCTCGGCGAGGCAGGCGTGATCCTCGAGGACCCCGTCCGCCGAAGCGCGCCCATCCTTCCAGCTCCGCCGGAGGAGCCCGTCCGGGCGACGGAGGCTCGCGAGGAGGGCCGTTGCGGCGGTCTCGGCGATGCCGCGGTAGCGCTCGGCCTGGACGCGATCGTCGTCGTCCCCAGTCGCCCGAAGCGCCCGGACGGCGTCGGCGAACGCCGCGAGCGCGAGCCCGTTCCAGCCGGCCAGGACCTTGTCGTCGCGGGCGGGCTGCGAGCGTCGGCGGCGGACGGCCAGGAGCTTGGCGCGGGCGGCGGCCAGCCGGCGGGCGACCTCGTCGGTCGACGCCGAGATCATCGCGGCCAGCTCGTCGTCCGAGCGGATCCGGCGCAGGATCGAGCGACCCTCCCAGTTCCCGGCGTCGGTCACGTCGTAGGCCGCCATGAACAGCGGCGCCACCTCCGGTCCGAGCGCGGCTCGGATCTCCTCGGCGGTCCAGACGAACGTCCCGCCCTCCTCGCCATCGGTGTCGGCGTCCTGGCTCGCCGCGAGCGCCCCGTCGGCCGTGAGCAGCTCGCGGGCGAGGTAGTCGAGCGTCCCGAGACCGACCTCGCGGTAGCGCCGGTCGCCGGTGAGCTGCCAGGCGTGGACGTAGACCCGGGCGAGCTGGGCGTTGTCGTAGAGCATCTGCTCGAAGTGCGGCACGAGCCAGATCGCGTCGGTCGCGTAGCGGTGGAAGCCGCCGCCGAGCTGGTCGCGGATGCCGCCGTCGGCCATCGCGTCGAGCGTCCGGCGGGCCATCGCCAGGGCCCGGCCGTCGTCGCCCGCGGCCGCCCGGCCGAGGAGGAACTCGATGGTCATCGGCTGGGGGAACTTGGGGGCCCCGCCCCAGCCGCCGTGCCGTGCGTCGAAGGTGCGCTCGAGGGTCGCGACAGCGGCGTCCAGGACCGCCCGGTCCGGCAGGCCCCCCGGCTCTTCGGCGCCGCCGCCTGGCGCGCCGAGCCGCGCGGCGTCGCCGATCGCCGCGACGATCGCCGCGCTCGACCGATCGATCTCCTCGCGCTGCTCGCGGTAGGCCCGGGCCACGCCCTCGAGGACCTGGCGGAACGACGGCAGCCCGTGACGCGGCGTCGTCCGGGAAGTACGTCCCGCCGTAGAACGGGCGGCCGTCCGGGGTGAGGAACACGCTCATCGGCCAGCCGCCGCTGCCGGTCATCGCCTGGACCGCGGCCATGTAGACCTGGTCGAGGTCGGGGCGTTCCTCGCGATCGACCTTGATCGGCACGAAGTCGCGGTTGAGCTCGGCGGCGGTCGACCGGGTCCTCGAACGACTCGCGCTCCATGACGTGGCACCAGTGGCAGGCGGCGTAGCCGATCGACAGGAAGATCGGCTTGTCCTCCGTCCTGGCCCGGGCGAGCGCCTCCTCGCCCCACGGGTACCAGTCGACCGGGTTGTGCGCGTGCTGGAGGAGGTACGGACTCGTCTCGCCGGCGAGCCGGTTCGTGGGCATGACCGGATGGTAGCGCCGACGCGGTTGACCGCCGGCGCCGACGGGCCGTCCGTGCGCCCCCGACGCCCGTATCATCGAAGCCGTGACCGCCCCCGCGTCGCCCATCTCGTCGATCCCCGAGGTGCTCGGCCGGACCGCGCTGTCGCTGCTCGTCGTGGCGGTCGGGGCGACGATCGCGACCGCCGTCCTGCGCTTCGGCGGGGCGCCCGACGCGGCGGTGTTCGTCGTCTCGGCGGTCGCCCTCGCCGGGCTCGCCGGGGTCATCGGCGCGGGCACCGACCAGCTCGGGCACCGTCTCGGGCCGGGCAAGACCGGGCGTCCTCCAGTCGGCCCTCGGCAACCTGCCCGAGCTGTTCATCTCGATCTTCGCGCTCCAGGCCGGGCTGGTCGTCGTCGTCCAGACCGCGCTCATCGGCTCGATCCTGGCCAACAGCCTGCTCGTCCTCGGGCTGGCGTTCTTCGCCGGGGGCCGCCGGTACGGCGTCCAGCGCTTCGGCGCCGCTCCGGTCCGAACGATCGCGGTCCTGCTCCTCCTCGCCGTGGCGGCGCTGGCGATCCCGACGCTGGCAACCGCGCCGGGCGCGCCCGGACGCGGGCCACGCCCAGGAGCTGAGCGTCTTCACGGCGATCGTCCTGCTCGTCCTGTTCGCGGCATCGATCCCGTTCTCGATCGCCGGAGGGCCGGGCGCGAGCGCGCTCGAGGTGCCGGTCGAGCGGGTCTGGCCGCTGCCCCTCGCCATCGGCCTCCTGGCGGTCGCCGCGGGCGGCGCCGCCGTCGTCTCCGACTGGTTCGTCACCGCCCTCGAGCCGTCGCTCGGCGCGCTCGGGATCTCGGAGGCGTTCGCCGGGCTCGTCGTCGTGGCGATCGCCGGGAACGCGGTCGAGAACGTCGTCGGGATCCGGCTCGCGGTCCAGAACGAGGTCGACCTGGCGATCAGCCTGATCATGAACTCGAGCCTCCAGGTCGCCCTTGCACTGACGCCCGCACTCGTCCTGATCAGCCTGCTCATCGGCGGGACTGCCGCTGACCCTGGTCCTGACGCCGCTCCTGCTGGGTTCGCTGGCGCTGGCCGTCATCCTCGGAGCGCTCATCGTGTTCGACGGCGAGTCGACCTGGCTCGAGGGGCTCGCCCTCGTTGCGCTCTATCTCATCATCGCCGCCAGCGTGTGGTACGGACCGGCGATCGGGAGCTGATGGCCCGGACGGAGCGGAGTGGCGTCGGCCGGGCGGTCGACGAGTGGCGCGTCTTTCTCGGCCGTCCGTACCGGCGCTACCTCGGGATCGGGGTCGGCCAGGCCACGGTCTCCGCGCTTGCCGGCGACGGCCTGACGATCCCGCTGCTGCTGACGCTCGGGGCCCATCCCGCCGTCGCGACGGTCATCGGCGTGCTGCCGTTCGCGCTGTCCTCCGCCCAGCTGCTCGTGCCGCGACTCCTCCGCCGGTTCGACGGCAACCTGCGCGGGGTCACGATCGCGATCCTGGCCGTCGGCGAGACGCGCGGGTTCGTGCTCGCCGGGCTGACCGTCCTGGCCTGGGCGAGGAGTGCTGCCACATCCGGCGGCGGTCGTCGCGATCGGCCTCGTGATGACGATGGCCGGCGCGGCGACGACGATCGGCGGGACGAACCTGCTTGCCTGGTTCGGGGCGATCCTGCCCGACCCGGAGCGACGCTTCGTGGCTCCCCGGGTGATGGGCGTCAACCTGGGGCTCGGCGCGATCCTCCTCCTGCCGGTCGCGGTCCTCGTCCAGGTCGCCCAGCCGACGATCGGCGTGCTCGTCTACGCGATCGTGTTCGTCGCGGCCGGGATCGTGGGCGTCGCCGAGCTCGTCGTGATCGGTCGCCTCCGCCGGCCCGGCCGCGTGCTCGTGGTGGAACGACCGGCCGTCGAGGCCGCGCCGGAACGTTCGGTTGACGGTCCGGCGCAGGCCCCGACTCCGCTCCCGGCTGCGGCGCCTCCGGGCCAGCTCGACCGCTTCCTCCGTTCGATCACGCTCGCCGCGTTCGGGGCAGGGTTCGGGCCCTACCTCTCGATCTATGCGATCAGCGTGCTCGGACTCCCGCCGTCCTTCGCGATCCTGCTGGCCGCCCTCGCGTCGGCCGCCTCGCTCGTGTCGGCCACGATCGTCGGTGGCCTCCTTGGACGGGGGTCGGCGTCGCGGACGCTCCGCCTGTCCTTCCTCATGCGCGGCGGGTCGATGATCCTGGGGCTCCTCAGCTTCCCGCAGAACCCGCTGGCCTGGCTCGTGCTGTGCGCCGTCGCCGTGCTGGCGAGCGCCGGTGCCGCGGCGGGAACGCTGTCGTCGAACGAGCGGCTCATGCGCCTGGCACCGGGCCCGGACCTGATCCAGGCCCAGGGCCGGTTCGTGGCCGGCACGGCGATCGGGGTCACGGCCGGGCAGTGCGTCAACGCCACGATCCTGGCGGTGCTCCCGCTCGGTTACCCGACGTTCGCGATCCTGTTCACGGTGTCCGGGCTGACCCGCTTCTTCACCGCCGCCCGGGCCGACGTCTCGGCGACCTGGTCGTCGGGCACGATGGCCTACCGGATCGAGGACCTCCAGGATCACGAGCGCTGATCCCGTCGGCTGGTCCCGTCCGCTGAGCGCAGCTCATCGGGGTATCGTGCCTGGATGACGGCTGTCGTCCGGTCGGTCCCCGGCTTCCTGCCGACGATCGCCGGCTTCCACTTCGCCAACCGCTGGCCGGCGGGTCCGGTCCTCCGCCTCGGGGCCCGGCTCGGCGGCCCGGTCCCGGTCGGGCTCGAGGTTCGCATCGGTGACGCCGCCAACGGCCTGTGCGGCGGGATGGCCCTCGCGACCCTCGATCGCTGGGCACGGGGTGAGCCACCGCCACCCGATCGCGAGCCGCCGCCACCGGGCAGCCCCCTCTTCCGCGAGATCGTCCGGCGCCAGGTCGACAGCCTCGAGCTCGGCCGGGCGATCGCCCGCTTCTACCGGGCGGCCGCGGTCGGCGAGCGGGGGCGGGCCCGGATCGCCGTGCGTGAGGCCTGGCCGGCGGTCCGCCGGCAGATCGACGCCGGGCACCCGGCCGGGCTCGGCCTCGTCCACGTCGCTTCGGCCGACCCGCGCCGGCTCATCGGCGACCACCAGGTCGTGGCCTTCGGTTACGAGCTCGACGCGGCGGCTGGGACCCTCGTTCTGTCGATCTACGACCCGAACCACCCCGACGACGATTCGCTCCGGCTCAGGCTGGCACTGGTCGAGCCGGGCGGCCAGATGGAATGTGACTACATCGCCGGCGAGGCGCCGGTGCTCGGGCTGGTGCCGTTGGGCGGTCAGCAGGGTCCAGCCTGACCCGAACGACCCGGGACGCTCGGCGCCCGACCGCCTACGAACGATCCTCCGCCAGCCCGTCGGCTGACAGCGACACCGCGACGGCCGCGCCCGGGAGCGATGGTGGGCCCGGCGGCGGGCCCGGGATGACGCCGGTGGCGGCGGAAGGTGCGGGGCCGGCGACCCGGCGTCGGACCGGAAGCCGCACGAGCAGGCCGCGTCGCCACGCCCAGACGCCGCCCAGGATTGCGACCACGAGCGCGATCGCCCCGCCGATCGTGATCGCCAGTGCCGCACCGACCGCCGCGGCGAGCGCGCCGAACGCGAGGCCGCCGATCGGCGTCGACCCGGCGAAGACCGTGGCATAGACGGCCAGGACCCGGCCGCGCAGGCCGTCGGGGACGTTGAGCTGGATCGTCGTGTTGGCCATCGCGGCCATGCTGATCGCCCCGGCCCCGATCCCGAACATGCAGACGAGGGCAAGGGGCATCGCGCGGGTGAAGCCGAGGGCCATCTCGAGGACCCCGAGGACGGCCGCGCCGGCCACGATGACCCGCGGATCCGGACGGCTGTGGAAGGCGATCGTCAGGGCCGCCATGAGCGAGCCCACGCCGGCCGCCGCCATGAGGAAGCCGTAGCCGTCGGCATCGGTGCCCAGGACGTCCTTGGCGAAGGCCGGGACGACCACCCCGAAGTTCATCGCCACGGTCGACACGAGCCCGACGACGCCGACCGCGAGGAGCACGACCGGCGTCCGGCGGACGTAGCTGAGTCCCTCGGCCAGGTTGGCGGAGACCGCCCGGACCGTCCGGGGGATCGCAGTCTGGACGGCCGGGCGGAGCTCGACGGGCCGCATCGCCAGGAGGCTGGCGATGACCGCCAGGAAGCTCAACCCGTTGAGGAGGAAGGCGATCCCGATATCGAACACGCCGATCAGGATCCCGGCCACGGCGGGACCGACGATCCGGGCGGCGTTGAAGATCGCCGAGTTGAGAGCGACGGCATTCCCGACGTCCTCGCGGCCGACCATCTCGATCACGAACGCCTGGCGGGTCGGCATGTCGACCGCGCTCGAGCAACCCAGGGCGAACGCGATCAGGACGACCTGCCAGACCTGGACGGTATGGGTGAGCGTCAGGAAGGCGAGCAGGAACGCGAGGAGCATCGCGACGGTCTGGGTCGCAACCAGCGTCCGGCGCTTCGGCAGGCTGTCCGCCACGATCCCGCCGAACAGACCGAAGACGAGGATCGGGGCGAACTGGGCGGCCGTGACGACACCGAGCATGAATGGGCTGCCGGTGAGGGTCAGGATCAGCCACGACTGGGCGATGTTCTGCATCCAGGTTCCGACCAGCGAGATGAGCTGACCGGACCAGAACAACCGGAAGTTGCGGTGGCGCAGCGCGCTGAAACCGTCCGAGCCCCGGATGGCGGCGGCCGGGCTCATGATCGAGACGCCTTCGCCGCGGCGCGCTCGGCGCGGCCGGGGTGGCGGTGGTCGGCGCCCGCGTGGGCCGCGGCGTGTCGCTCCGCTGCTCGCTCGAGGTCACCGGCGACCTCGGCTTCGATCTCCTCGAGGTGGGCCGTCAGGTGGGCCCGGCGGGTGTCAGCCTCGGCGACCATCGCCTCGAGCCGATCGACCTTCGCACGGAGGGTCTCGACCTGGCGGTCGGTCCGAGCCAGGGCGTCCTGGACGATCGCCCGCCGCTCGGCCGGGTCGTCCGACTCGCGGAAACGGGCCCGGTTGCGGGCCCGGGCCGTCTCGTCCTCGAGGAGCTGGGCGATCTCGGCCAGGCTGAACCCGGCGTCGTCGCGCAGGCCCTTGATGTAGCGCAGCCGCTCGACGTCATCGGCGTCGTACAGCCGGTAGTCGCCCTCGGAACGGGCCGGCGGGGCGAGCAGCCCGATCTCCTCGTAATAGCGGATCGAGCGCGGCGTCAGTCCGATCTCGGCCGCCACCTCCTGGATCCGGAGAAGCCGGTCGGGTCGATCAGGGTCGTTCCTGGGGACAGCCACGAGTGCCATTCTACCGAACCTTAACGTTGACGTAAAGGTTACGGTTTCCCGCCGACGGTACCAGCCGGCGCGGCATCATCGCCGCCCGCGACGCCCGGTCCGCCGACGGATCGGGCGTCGCTCCTCGTCAGGCCGCGGCGCCGTCGTCCGTCGTGTCGCGGGCCGGCCGCGTCCAGGCCAGCACGGGGTCGGCGGCAGCGCGGCCGCCCAGCCCGGGCCGGATCCTGGCCATCCGCGCCAGGCGGGCCGTGGCCTCGGTCCGCTCCCCGGTAGCGCCGAGGAGACATGCCTCCGCGTAGAGGACGGACGCGTTGTCGCGTACCCGGTCCGGGAGGGTCGCCATCGCGGCGCGGGCCTCGTCGAGGCGACCGAGCTGGACGAAGCAGGCGCACAGCTCGGCCCGACCCCGGGCGAGCTCGGGTCGGGCCGCGGCGGCGTCCATCAGCCTGGGAAGTGCCGCTTCGGGGCGACCGGCGAACCGCTCGGCGATCCCCAGCGTCTCGAGCAGCTCGGGGTTCCGGGGCGCCGCGTCCACGGCCCGCCGGGCGCTCCGGATCGCCTCGTCGGGCCGGCCCAACCCGACGAGGGTCAGCGCCCGGGCCTCGTCGAGGACCATGTCGTCCGGGTGGTCGACGAGGGCGGCGTCGAGGTCCGCCAGCGCGACCTCCCCCTCGCCCATGGCCTCGCGAAGCATGGCCCGGATCGCATGGAGCTGGTGGGCGACGCCCCGGTCGAGGCCCGGTCGGGCGGCGAGGTTGTCGGCCTCGGCCAGCCCTTCCCGATAGCGCTGGGCGACGTACAGCGCCGCGATCCGACCGAGCAGCCCGCGGCTGTCGTCGTCCGGCTCGGCGGGGATCGCGTCGAGATCGGCCCGTGCCTCCGCCTCACGGCCAGCCAATGACCGGACCATCGCCCGCCCGCAGCGAGCCTCGGCATGCGTGGGATCGCGATCGAGGAGGTCGGTGTAGGTCGCCTCGGCCTCGTCATAGCGGGTCATCAGGCGCAGCGTGGTCGCCTTCAGGAAGAGCGCCTCCGGATCGGCCGGGTTCCGCGCCAGCGCCTTCTCGACGGCCGCGAGCGCCTCGTCATTCCTGCCCTGCATCAGGAGGTGGGCAGGATCGCCTCGGGAGCCGGATCCGAGCCCGGCGACCCGGTCGAGGGGCGTGGCCGACATGATCGCGATGAACCCCATGAAGAACGCGGCCTCGTACTGTCCAGCGACGATCGCGCCCGTCACGAGCACGACCACCAGCACCACGCCGACGACCCGGATCTCGGCGACCGCCGGATGGCCGAGCGCCACCCGGACGACGTCCTTCACGACGCCGTGCCCGTCGAGGCCGCCGACCGGGAGCAGGTTGATCAGGCTCCAGCCCAGGGTGGCGAACAGGATGTCGTCGAGGAGCGCATGGGACGTCGGCGTCGGCGGCAGCGCCCGGGCCACGAGCACCGCAACGACACCAAGCAGCAGACCGGCCACCGGCCCAGCCGCGGTCAGGACGATCCGGCGGTGGATCCCGGGGTTGGCCCCGATCGTGACCCCGCCCCCGCCGTCAAGGATCACCCGGGGGACGATCCCGAACGAGCGGAACGCGACGGCGTGTCCGGCCTCGTGGACGAGCACGGCGACCGTCGCCACGACGAGCCACGCGGCGAGCAGGGCATCGACGTGCCGCTGGAGCCCCAGGACGAGGGCCAGCAGGAAGAACGACGCCCGGATCTCGACCGGGACGCCCAGGACGCGGAAGCTGGCAACGGGCAAGGCACGTACCCCTCGGCGTGTGGTCCTCAGGGTCGTCGCGGGTCGCCGCGGTGCCACTCACCCGAAGGTCCCACGCGGTGGGGCGACCCGATCGTGACCATGCGGCCGACGCGCCCACGACGCAGGGCATCGACGGCGCGACGCGGGTACCATCGCCGGATGGACTACGGGCTCGTGCTTCCGACGATGCACGCCGGCGCGAGCGCCGAAGGGATCGAGGCCGCAGCCGAAGTCGCCGAGCGGGTCGGCTGGACATCGGTCTGGACGACCGATCACGTCCTCGTCGAGCATGCCTCGGAGGGCGAGTACGGGCGGATCTTCGAGGCGATCCTGACGCTCGCCCACGTCGGCGCCCGTCACCCGGGCCTGAAGCTCGGAACGAGCGTGATCGTGGTCCCCCAGCGCCAGGCCGTCGTCCTGGCCAAGGAGCTGGCCACGCTCGACGCCTTCTCGCGCGGCCGGCTGATCGTCGGCGTCGGCGTCGGTTGGGACCGGATCGAGTTCGCCAACCTCGGCGCGGCCGACCGCTACCACGCCCGCGGTGCCTACCTCGAGGAAGCCGTCCAGCTGTGGCGTCACCTGTGGGGCGGCGCGACGACCCCGTTCCATGGCCGCTTCCACGAAATCGACGACTTCGTCTTCGAGCCGCTCCCACCGCAGGGCGCCGGGCTGCCGATCTGGTTCGGCGGCCGGGCCGAGGCGGCGCTCAAGCGGGCGGGACGGCTCGGCGACGGCTATCACTCGAGCTCGACGGCGCCCGAGAAGTACGCCGAACGAATCCCGGTCATCCGGGAGGCCGCCGGGGCCGCCGGGCGCCCGATGCCGACCCTGTCGGCGCGCGTCCGGGTCCGGCCCGAGGACGACGAGGGCTACGCGCTGCGCGGGACCGTAGACGAGATCCGGGCCGGCCTCGACGAGTGGGCGGCCATCGGCGTCGACCACATCGCCCTGTACTTCTCCTCGGTCACCCCCGAGGCGATCGTCCGCGACATCGAGTGGTTCGCCCGGGACTGCGCGTCCGGCCGCTGACGCCCGCGCGGCAGCTCATTGACCCCGCGCCGGTAGCCAGCGTGACCTTGGGCCGGTCGTCGATTGCCTCATTGATTCATCAGACTTACGCCGGCCGTAACCGCCATCCAACCCTTGGTGTGGTGGACTGGTGACCGTAAGAGCGGCAGAGGGACCCAGCCCGATGAGGCCGCAGCAACCGAGCCTTCAGCCACGGTGCTAATGCGGGAACCGGTGGAGGAATCGGTGCTACGGCTGCCAAGAGGTCTGCGAACCTGCGAGGTCTGCGGCGGCGTGCGCGGCAGGACCCTCGACGATCGCCTGTCGGTCTGCCTGTGCCAGGGCGTGCGCTGCAACTGGTGCGCGACGGTCCGCCGCCGACCGATCAGCGACTACTACGACCCCGTCGACGAGATCTGGGTCCACGTCCCGTGGTTCGGGTTGATGGCCCACCGCTGCCCGGCTCCGCCGGACCGCCGGGTCGGCGATCACTTCACCCTGCTCCCGGAGGACGAGGGCTTCGCCGGCTACTCCGCGACGATGACCCGGCTGACGCTCCTGTCGATGGGCTTCGAGCACGGCGACGAATCGTAGGCATGCGATGCTCGCCGACGTCCCACCCTTCCCGGAACCTGACCGGGACGACTTCTTCCGTGCGCTGGAGCAGAACGCGCTCGCCCGCTGGTGGCGCGCCCGCGCCGGCGCGTTCGGCGAGACCGGAGCGCGGGTGATCGCCCGCGACCTCCCGATCCGGCCGGCCGATCCGGGCGACGAGGCCGGCGGCGGAGAGGAGCGAGCCTACCCCGCCTGACCGGACCTGCGGTCAGAGCCTCGGCAGGACCTGGAGGTCGGTCTGGGCCGGGGCGAACAGGTCGCCGACCTCGGCGACCCGCGTCGGGCATCGTCCGGATCGTCCAGCGCTCGGGCGGTCAGCGACGGGTCGTCGAGCTCGTCCCAGGCGATCGGCGCCGAGACCGGGGCGCCGGCCGCGGGTCGGACGGCGTACGGCGCGACGAGCGTCTTGATGTACGTGTTCTGGGTGTAGTCGAGCCGGGCCCGGCCGTCGCGCCGGTCCTTCGACCACTCCCACGAGACGAGGTCCGGCACCGTCGCCGCGACCGCCCGCGAGACGCCCTCGACCCAGGCGCTCGTCTCGTCGTAGCCGTAGCGCGGCTCGATCGGGATCCAGACCTGGATCCCGCGCTTGCCGGTCAGCTTCGGGTAGCCGCGCACGCCGAGGTGGCCGAGCGCGGTCCGGAAGAGGCGGGCGAGGATCAGCGTCTCGGCCCAGGTCGTCCGCTCGCCCGGGTCGATGTCGATGAGCGCGAACGTCGGACGGTCCGGCGCGGTCAGGCGGCTCGTCCAGGCGTGGATCTCGAACGCCGCCTGGTTGCCGAGCCAGCACAGCGTGGCCGTCCGGTCGGCCACCAGGTGGGTGTTGGCGCCGCGAGCCTCGACGCCCGGCTCGCGCCAGCGCCGCAGCCAGGACGGGTCGGTCGGGCGGAGGTCCTTCTGCCAGAACCCGGGAGCGGTCGCGCCGTCCGGGAAGCGCTGGAGGTTGAGCGGCCGCTCCTCGAGGTGCGGCAGCAGCGCCGGGGCGATCCGGCCGAAGTAGGCGATGAGCTCGCGCTTGACGACCGGCGCTTCGTCGGGCGAGGCCGGGCGGGAACAGGACCTTGTCGAGGTTCGTCAGCTTCAGCTCCGTGCCGCCGACGGTCCACGTCCCGGCCTTGCCGAGACGGTCGAGGGCGGCGAGCTCTTCGTCCGTCACGGCGGTCCACTCGGGGTGAGCGGGACGCGGCTCGTCGTACCGGACCGGCCGCCTGGGCCAAGCTCGCGGTCCGCCTCGGCCTCGGCCGCTGAGCTCGAGACGGGCGACTCGCGGGTGACGGTCTCGGGCTCGCGCCCGTCGTCGATCCCCTTGAAGGCCGACTGGCGGACGAGCCCGTCGCGCGTCCAGCCGCCGAGCTCGGCCCGGATCACGAGCCGCGGCTCGATCCAGCGGGCGCCGCGCAGCTCGGGCCGCGCCGCGGGCGACGGGTCGAATGGCGGCGTGGCGAAGGCGAGCGCGTCGAGCCGCTCGCGGAGCAGCCGCCGCGCCCGGGCGTCGAAGCCCGAGCCGACCTTCCCGGCGAACCGCAGGTGACCGTCGTCCATGACGCCGACGATGAGCGCCCCGAGCTCCTTCGCGTTCCCCTCCCCCGGCGTCCAGCCGCCGACGACGAGCGCCTGCTCGGGCCGCAGCTTGATCTTGAGCCACGCGCCGGTCCGCCGACCGGGCTCGTAGCGCGAGCGGCGGTGCTTGGCCACGATCCCCTCGAGCTGGCTTGTCGAGGCGGCGCGGTAGAAGGCCAGCCCCTCGCCGACGACGTGGGCCGCGAAGCGCACGCTCCCAGCTGTCGCTGACGATGGCCCGGAGGAGCCGCTTGCGGTCCTCGAGCGGGACGCGGAGGAGCGACCGGCCGTCGTGGCGGAGCAGGTCGAAGACCTGGTAGACGAGCGGCGCCGCAGCCGCTTCGTCGTCCGCCGCCGCCGCCTCGATGGCGCCACCCTCGGACGTCCGTCCGCCCGGTCCGTACAGGCCGGGGACCCGCCCGCCGGTCGACTGGGAGATCCGCGCCTGGAGGAGCGAGAAGTCGGGTCGCCCGGCAGGGTCGAGCGCGACGACCTCGCCGTCGAGGATCGCGTCCTCGGCCGCGATCCACTTCGCCGGCGGTGGCAGCAGCCGCGGGAAGTAGGTCGCCGCGTCGTGACCGTTCCGGGTGTAGATCCGGACCTTGCCGTCGGCGAGGATCGCCTGGACCCGGTAGCCGTCCCACTTGATCTCGAACAGCCAGTCCGGATCGTCGAACGAGCGGTCGGCCAGCGTGGCCAGCATCGGCTCGAGGAAGGCCGGCGGCCCCTTGGCGGGCTCGGCCGCCGACAGGTCGATCTCGGCCTCGGCGGTCGGCGCCTGGCTGATCCAGTACGCGTCGCGGTCGGCCTTGACCTCGTCGTTCGTCCGGCCGGTCTTGACGCTCGCCGGGTGGTCCTCGGCGTCCCAGCCGTCGACCGCCGCCTCGTCGCGCTTGTGGATGAGCAGCCACTGCTCGCTCTCGTCGGCCTCGAAGGGGCGGGTCCCCGTCCTGCGTCCCGAGGTGCGCACGATCGTGAACCGCCCGCCGGAGCTTCTCGCCGTGGAGCCGGAACTTGAGCTCGCCCGCGGCGACGGCGGCCTTCGGGTCGGGCGTCTCGGCCTCGGGCTCCCAGGTCCCCCAGTCCCAGACGATGACGTCGCCGGCGCCGTACTGCTTGGCCGGGATGACGCCCTCGAAGTCGAGGTACTCGATCGGGTGGTCCTCGACGTGGATCGCCATCCGTCGCTCGGCCGGGTCGAGCGTCGGCCCGCGCGGGACGGCCCAGCTGACGAGGACGCCGTCGATCTCGAGCCGGAAGTCGTAGTGGAGGCGGGTCGCCCGGTGGCGCTGGACGACGAAGCGGCCCCCGCGCGCAACGAACGCGCCCGCGGGGACGGCCGCCGGCGCCGGTTCGGGCGTCTTCGCGAAGTCGCGCTTGCGGCGGTACTGCTCGAGCGGCATGGCGACCAGTGTGCCGTGGCGGCCGTAAGCGCGTCGATCCGCCGGCATGACCCAGCCGCCAGACGACGTGCTCCGGCAGGCGGACCACCGGGCGTCTGAGGTGGCGCTCGTCGGTCAGGCGCTCCGGCAGGCGGACCACCGGGCGTCTGAGGTGGCGCTCGTCGGTCAGGCGCTCCGGCAGGCGGACCACTCGGTGGCTGTGCCGTTCAGCCGCCAGAACGTGACCGAGCTCCGACCCGTTCGGTCAGGCGCTCTTGCGGCGGCGGGTGGGCCGGGCCTCCTCGGCCTCGACCTCGGTCGGCTCGGCAGCCTCGGGCGCCGGGGCCTTCTTCGACTTCGCCGCCGCGACCGGTGTCGGCTCGGTCGAGCCGCGCGCCTCGACGGCCGCCTTGACGCTGGCCTCGAGCGCGGCCATCAGGTCGACGAGGTTCGTGGCCGGCTCGGCCTCCGGGGCAGCGACCGTCTCCTCGCCGGCGACCTTCGCCTCGATGATCTGGAGCAGCGCCTCGCGGTAGTCGTCGTGGTACTGGGTCGGGTCGAACGCGCCGGTCATCGCCTCGATGAGCTGCTCGGCCATCTTCCGCTCGGCGGCCTTGATCTCGGGCTCCTCGGCCGGCAGGTCGAGCTCGCCGAGCGAGCGGATCTCGTCCGGCCAGTGGAGCGTGCGTCAGGAGCATCGTCTTGGCGAACGGGTCGATCGCGGCGAGCGCCTCGCGGTCCTTGATCACGACCTTGCAGATCGCGGTGAGGCCCTTCTCCTCGAGGACGTCCTTGAGCAGGTAGAACGCCTTGCGGCCGATCGCGTCGGGCTCCAGGTAGTAGGCCTGCTTCACGAACCGCACCGCGCCGTCGTCGACGCCGTCGCGGGGCGTGAACTGCTCGATCTCGATCGAGCGGACGGTCTTGAGCGGGACCGACTCGAGGTCCTCGTCGGTGACGACGACGTACTGGCCCGGGGCGTACTCGAAGCCCTTGACCGTGTCGGTCCGGGAGATCACGTCCTCGTCGACCGGGCAGTAGATCTTCATCTGGATCCGGGACAGGTCGGTCTTGTGGAGCATGTTGAAGCTCACGCCCTTGGACTCGGTCGCCAGGTAGAGCTTCACCGGGATGGTCACCAGCCCGAACTGGATGGCCCCCCGCCACATCGCGCGCGCCACGATCTCACCCTCTGTGCGGACCGCGAGGGTAGCACGGGATCGGCGACCCGGAAACCCACCGATGGCCTCCGAGGCCTTTCGTCGGCGTTGCGTCTCAGCCTGCTCGGCGCAGCTCGGTCTCGGCCTCGATGAGCCTGGCCAGGACGCCGTCGCGGAGCCTGTCCAGCCCGGTCGCGACGTCGCGCGAGCTCGTGCCGATCGAGGTCAGCGTGGCCTTGAGCCCCCTGATCGCGTCGAGCTGCTCGCGGACGCCGTCGAGTGCCGCCCGGACCGCCGGCGCGTCGATCGCGACGTCCCGCTCGCGGGTGCTGACGAGAGCGAGGAGGCGGGCGAGCCGAACGGCCGCCTCGAACGTCGCCGGATCCGGCGCCTCCGGGTCCACGACGCAGTAGACGTCCCCGGCCCGGAGGTCGAACGGGGCGATCCCGCTCGGTGCGTGGGCCGGGGTGAACACGACGAGCCCGACCGCGGCGCCGCGGTTCGTCCGCGCCGCCCGGATCTCCTCGCGCATCTCGCGGACCGACGTGGAGCGGTCCTTGGCCTCGATGACGACCCGCAGCTCGGCGCCGGCCGTGTGGGCCGGGTTGACGGTCAGGACGAAGTCGCCCTTCTTCGAGCGGATCACGTCGCCGGCGGCCGTCCCGGTCCGCTCGACGAGGTCGCCGGAGCCGCGGGCGACCTCGCCGAGCATCGCCTCGAGTATGTCCTCGAAGTCGGCCCCCTTGGCCGCCGAGCGCGACCGCTCGGCCCCCCGGGCCGCGGCCGCGGCCTCGATCGCGACGAGGCGCTCCTGGAGCCGGTTGAACCCGTCGGCCACCTCGGTCCGGAACTGGTGGAGCGGCGAGTTCATCCGGGTCGGGTCGAGGAGCAGGGCAAGCCGGGACGCATCCCCGTCGAAGTAGGTGCCGAGCAGCTCGCGCATCCGGCCGATCGCGCTGTCGCGCTTCGATTCGTCGAACAGCTCGGTGACGAACGCCTGGAGCCGGCCGTGGTCGCCGAGGAACGCCTCGAGCGTCCGCGGCAGGCGGCCGTCGCCGTCGGCGAAGTTCTGGCGGAGCAGGTCGCCGAGCGCGGCCGCGGCCTGCTCGTTGGCCTGGACCGTCCGGACCAGCAGCCCGTCGAACTCGCGCCGAACCGCGTCGACGTTGACGGTGACCCCGGCGTCCTGGAGCGCGATGAGGCCGATCCGGAGCGCCCGCTCGACGAGCGCGGGCCGATCGTCCGCCGGGCGCTCGGCGACGAACAGCGCCAGGCCGGCGTCGGTCAGCGACAGCCGCTCGACGACGACCCGGTCGCCGTCGACGCGGACGATCGTCGCCGGCGGGGTCGCCGGCGCCGAAACCGGCGAATCGGGCGCCGCGGCGGTGGCGTCGGGCGGCGAGAACGGGATGACGGTGGCGTTCTTCATGACCCGATCGTGCGCCCCGTCCGTGACAGCTAGCGTGTCACCGCGGATCGGCTCGTCGGGCCCGTCGCGCGCCCCTTACTACACCGCTCCCGCACGCACCCACCGGCCCGGTGTCGCACGGCACCGCCATTCGTACCACAGGCCCCCCTGACGGTGGTCATGCCCGCCGATCCACGCTTATCATCGGCGCCCGGGAGTCCTCCACTCCCGCCTCGGAGTCCGCTCGAGAGATGTCGACTCAGCCCATCCTCATCGTGATCGGAATCGCGATCGCCGTGAATCTGGTCATCATGGGAGGCCTCCTGGTGTCTGTCATCGCACGGCGCCGGGGCCAGTTCGCCACCCCCGACGGGATCGTCGAGCCCCAGCCCTACCGCTACGGCGCGATCCCGACGTCCCCGCCGACCGCCACTGCGGCAATCTCGTACATCGACGACGATGACGAGGAATACGAGCGCGCCGATGAGGACTTCGACCAGACCGTGAGTGCCACCGAACCCGCCGACTACCGACGATTCCGACCCGTGATGTCCGACGAGGGAGAGCGGGTCGAGACGACGATCGCCTCGTTCCTGAGCCCGACCGCCGCCACGCCGCGACCTGGCGCCGCACCCGAGGGTCCGGGGCCGACGCCGATCGCCCCCCGGCCGGTGGCCGCCGCGCCGCGGCCGGTCGCGACCGCTCCCCAGCGGTCGACGGGCGCGGCCGACGGCCAGCTCGACTGGGAGACGCGGCTGCGCGACGAGGAGGCCCGTCTGGCGCGCTACCGCCGTCCGGTGTCGGTCGTCCTCGTCGAGCTCGACGGCATGGAGCGGCTCGTCGAGCGGCTCGGTCCCGATGCCGCGGAACGGCTCGTGCCGCCGGTCGGGCAGACGCTCACCCGCCAGGCCCGGGCGGCCGACCACGTCGCGCGGATCGGCCTGAGCCGGTTCGCCGTCCTGCTACCCGAGACCGACGAGATCCAGGCGATCAACTACGTCGAGCGAGTCCGGGCCGAGTGCGATCGCTGGCTGGCCGCGGGCGCCGTCGCGACCCGGCTGGCGATCGGCTGGGCCTGCCCGACTCCGGGTGGCGACCTGCGCTCGGCGACCCGGATTGCCGAGGATCGGCTGAACGCGGACCGGCGCCGGGCATTCCAGGGGGCCGATCTCGAGCCGGAGCCCGTTGCGCCCGCGGCGCCGCGCCCGTTCGCGGCACCGGACCTCGGCGGGTACGGCGAGGTCGAGCTCACGCCCCCGGACGGGGCGGAGTAGGTCCTAGCGCTTCTTCCCGCGCACCGCGAACAGGTGCGCGTTCCACTCCGACGGTCCGCCGTCGGGCGATGCCGAGCTGCCGTGCCAGCCGCAGACGCACGTCACGGTCTGCTCGCGGTGCTTGTACTCGTCGATGACGTGCTTGAACTCGGGCGTGGGGACCGGCTTGCTCAGCGGGGATGCGGCCAACATGGCCTCCTGTCGGGCTCAGGGGTGGGGCACTCTATTGTGAGGCATCCGGGCGAATCCTGCCGGGCGGTCAGTCGAGTCCGAGGTGGTACCCGAACCGGCGCGGCAGCCGGCTGATCTCGCGGGCGATCGGGCCCACCGGCCGGCCCGCCTGCTCGGCCTCCTCGCGCCGGACGATCGCCTCGCGGACGAGCCGGGCCCCGACCGAGCGGAATGGCTCGGGCGGGAAGCGCCGCGGGCGACGGCCCACGATCGGCAGCTCGAGCAGCGGCTCCGAGGCCCGGCCGAGCGCCAGCGCGGCGAGGATCCGCCCGCCGAGGTGGGCCGGGCCGACGCCGTTGCCGCTGTAGCCGTGGCCGAAGTGGAACCGGCCGCCGGGAAGGGACCCGAAGAACGGCCGATGGTCGTCGCAGATGTCGATCGGGCCGCCCCAGGCGTCCTCGATCCGGACGTCGGCCAGGCTCGGGAACAGCTGGCGCAGGCCGATCGCCGCTCGTCGCGCCGAACCTGCGTCGGCGGTGAACGCGGCGCCGATCCGGCCACCCCAGCCGGCCCGGCCGCCGCCACCCCCGAGGGCGATCCGCCCGTCCGCGGTCGTGCGCAGGTAGTGGAGCGTGAACCGGGCGTCGCACAGGCCCTCGCCGCCGGTCCAGCCGAGCTCGACGAGTCGCTCCGGGATCGGCTCGGTGAGGACGATGTAGCTCGACCAGGTGACGAGACGACGGTCGGACCAGGGCCAGCCGGCGGCCCAGGCGTTGAGCCCGAGGACGACCTGCTCCGCGCGGATCCGGCCGGGGACGCCGCCGGCGTCGGTCCGCAGCTCGACCGGCCCGCCGCCCGCGCCTCCTCGGCCGCCTGCCGATGCCTGACCGTCGATCCCGACGAGGCGGGTCCCCTCGTGGATCGTGACGCCACGCTCGAGGAGGACACGCCGGAGGCCGCGGGCAAGCCGGGCCGGCTGGACCGTCGCGGCGCTCGGGATGAACGCCCCATTCCGGAGGATCGGGCTGGCGCACCGGGCGCGGACCTCGTCGGCCGTCAGGGCTACGACCTCGTCGCCGGCGCCGAGTCGCGCGCACGTCTCGAGGACGTCGGCGAAGGCGCCGTCCTGGCTCGGGGCGGCGCTCGCCAGGACGTAGCCCGAGCGGCGATACCAGGCGTCGATGTCGTGCTCGGCGGCACCACGCCCCGATCGCCTCGACGGTCGCCGCGCTGACCTGGGCGAGCTCGATCGCCGCGTCGACCCCGAAGTCCGCGACGAGCTCGGGCAGCTCGTCCCACCAGGCGGTCACGAACCCGCCGTTGCGCCCGCTGGCGCCGCTCCCGCAGATCGCCTGCTCGATCAGCACGACCCGCGCCGACGGGTCGTGCTCGGTCACGAAGAACGCGGTCCACAGCCCGGTGTAGCCGCCCCCGACGATCGCGATGTCGGCGGTCGTGTCGCCGACGAGCGGCGCGACCGGCTGGCCGGGATCCACGGCCAGCGCCTCGCGCAGCCACCAGCTCGGCCGGCCCCCGGGCCGGACATCGCCGAGCGGATCGAGTTCGCCGGCCATCGTCAGCCGGGCGCGTCTGGGTCGAGCGCGGCAAGCCGCCGGAACGACGGTCGGAGCGCCGGGTAGAGGTCGACGTACGTCGCGAAGAGCCGGTCGTAGACCTCGCGCCGGGCGGGATCGGGCTCGATCCGGTCGTCGACCCGGACGACCGCCCGCGCCCCCTCGGCGAGATCGGCAAACGCGCCGGTCCCGACCCCGGCCGCGATCGCCGAGCCGACGAGGGCCGTCTCGACGATCGCCGGGACGGCCACGGTGAAGCCCGTGACGTCGGCCTTGATCCGGTTGAGCTCGGGCTCGCGGGCGAGCCCACCGGACACTCGCAGCTCGCGGACCGCGATGCCGGCGGCGACGATCGGCGCGGCGACGTGACGGAGGGCCAGGTCGGCCGCCTCGAGGACTGCCCGGACGAGGTGCGCCCGGCCGTGACGGAGGGTCAGCCCGACGAACGCACCGCGCGCCGAGGCGTCCCAGATCGGCGAGCGCTCCCCCGCGAGGTACGGCAGGAACAGCAGCCCGTCCGCCCCGGGGACGACCGCGGCGGCCTCGGCCAGCAGGTCGCCCGTCGGCGCGGATGATCGGAGGACGTCGTCGCGCAACCAGTCGAACGCCTTGCCGGTCGCGTTCATCGCCCCGCCGAGGAACCAGCGCCCGGCGATCGGCGCGGCGGCCTCGTAGACGCCTGGGATCCCGACGGGTCGGTCGGTGTAGACGGCGAAGCCACCGCTCGTCCCGCCGGTGTCGATCGCGTCGCCCGGGTCGAGCAGCCCGGCGCCGACGAAGCTCGCGTGGGCGTCGGCCATCCCGGCCACGACCGGGATGCCGGGTTCGAGGCCCAGCTCGTTCGCCGGTTGGGCGAGCAGCGGCCCGAGGACCGTGGCCGACGCGACCCGGGGTGGAATCCGGTCGACCGCGAGCCCGGTTCGCCCGATCGCCGCGAGGTCCGGATGGACCTGCCCGGGCAGGCTCGTCTCGGCGGCGACCCCACAGAGCCGGAGGGCGACCCACTCCCAGCTCGCGAGGTACCAGCGCGCCCCGGCGGCCACGGCCCCGGAATGGCGCTGCGCCCAGAGCGCCTTGGGCAGGATCCCCAGGACCCAGCCGGCCTCGCCGGTCGCCGACGCCAGGTCCGCCTCCTCCGCGACCGCCCGCGTGTCGAGCCAGGTCATCGCCCGACCGATCGGCATCCCGTCCCCGGCCGCCGCGACGAGCGTAGGGCCCTGGCCGTCGACCGCCATCGCCCGGATCGTGACGGGTTCGGCGACGGCGAGGAGCTCGGCCGTCATCGACCGGATCGCGGCCCACCACTCGGCCGGATCCTGCTCGACCGCGCCGGTCGCGCCGTCGGTGGCGAGCGGATAGGCGGCCCGGGCGAGACCGATGAGCCGGCCATCGAGCCCGACGAGGCCGGCCTTGGCCTGGGTCGTCCCGAGGTCGATCGCGAGCAGGGCCGGCGTCATCACCCCGGCAGCGTAGCGGGCACCCGCGCCTCGAGGCCCGGTCCGGGCGCCGTCGGACCGGTCGGCGCGACGGGCCGCTCGAGGTGGCCAATGGCGCGCGCCAGCCGGGCGTCCGCCGCGAGCGCCTGGGGCATCGAGCGCCAGCGAGCCGGCAGCGAGCGGCCGCCAGCCCCGAAACCCGAGCGTGAGCCAGGCCGAGACGACCCGCTCGCGACGACCCCACGACAGGCCGTAGGCCTCGCGGATGCCCGGCGGGAGGATGGCGATCGCCGGCCACATGGTCCACGCGTAGGTGACCGCGGGCAGAGCCCCGAGCACCGGATGAAGCGGACCGAGCGGCGGAGCCAGGATCGTCCGGGCCAGGTCGCGAGCGGTCGGCGTCACCTGGATCGGGCCGCCCGGACCGAGCTGCGCGTCGAGGTAGGCCTCGAACGCCTCGAGGTCGGCCGGCAGGGTCGATTCCGGGATCCCGAGGGCCCGACCGATCGGCCGGGTCTCGGCGTAGTAGGCCGCGCGATCGGCCGGAGCC
Organism: uncultured Chloroflexia bacterium; assembly: GCA_963708065.1. Lineage (GTDB taxonomy): Bacteria > Chloroflexota > Limnocylindria > Limnocylindrales > CSP1-4 > Chersky-267. The sequence goes on along the minus strand of CAVPRZ010000002.1, from coordinate 534,405 downwards.
AGTCGCCCGATCCAGGCCTCGTAGGCGACGAGCGTCGCGTCGACCAGCGTCGCGTGGACCCACATCGAGAGGGCCGGGTCGCGGGCGTCGTATGTCGCGGCCCCGGTCGCCGCGCGGGCCTCGGCGTCGCGGACCGGGCCGCTCACCGACCGGTGGAGCGCATTGAGCCGGCGGATCTCCGCCCGTGCCGTCGTCGTCGTCCCGTAGACGATCGCCAGGTAGCTCCTGAGCGTCCCGCGCAACCTGCGCCAGGGATCCGCCCGGAAGTCGCTGTGCTGGTCGACCCCCTCGGCGATGAGCGGATGGGCGATCTGCATGAGCAGCGCCCGGGGGCCGGCGGCGATGAGGAGCGTCGCCTCTCGGTTCAGCCGCCAGGCCACGCTGTCCGGACCGTAGAGTCCGGCGAGCTCAGCCGTCCAGTCGGTCGTCATCCGCGGCGCAGAATTGTTCGTCATCCGCGGCGCCGCGTCGTTCGTACACTGTCCGGCAGCCCATCCATGCCCGCATCGTAGCCGAGAGGATCCCGATGACCACTGGGCGCTGGGGCACCGACTTCGACCCGGACCGGCTCGCCCTGCTCGAGCTCCGGATGTGGAAGGCCTACTACCGGCGCCAGCCGGCCCGGCTGTTCGGCAACCTCGTCCTCGGCCTGCGCGAGCAGGCACGCGTCTCGTGGCCCCGCTCGCTCCTCGCGGCGGTCTGGCTGACGAAGGCGGCCGTCGGCTTCGGCCGGGCGACCGGCGACTACGCGCGGTTCGCGCCGGACGTCGCCCGCGGCTACCGGACGATGAAGCTGCCCGGTTCGGTCGACGTCGAGGCGGTTGCCCGCGAGGAGCTGGGCTGGTGGGTCGTGCGCCGTGAGATCGGGCTCGCGGCCGGCGCCGAGGCGGGCACGACGATCGCCCGCCTGTATGCGGCGCTCTACGAGGTCCCAGAAGCCGTCGTCGCCGAGGCGGGGCGATTGCGCGGGCGGGCCGCCGAGGTCCGGGATCGCGGCGCGACCGCCGACCCGGACGGTCCGACCAGGGCCGGGACGGCCTACTGGCCGGAGGTCGGGCGCCTGCTGCGCGCGTCGTACCGAAGCCTGTCCGAGGCGGTCGGGTCGTCTTCGCGCGGGGACGGCTGATCGTTCGGGACGACGGCCGGCGTGGCGCCGGAGCGGTCGCGACGGAAGCCGGTCGGGCTCAGCGCTCCTCGGTGCTCCGGCCGACGACCCACCAGGCGATCGGGAACAGGCCGGCGGCCAGCGCGAGCTTGATCATGTCGCCCAGCACGAACGGGTAGACGCCCTTGTCCAGCGCGGTCTGCACGTCCATCCCCGTCGCGGCCATGAGCCACGGGACCCCGATCACGTAGATCGCCAGGTCGCCGAGCGCCATCATCGCGAACGCGCCGACGAACCGGCGGTCCCAGCCGAGCTCGGCCAGCCGTCCGACGAGCCCGCTGGCCAGCACGAACCCGACCAGGTAGCCGCCGGTCGCCCCGAGGACGACGTGGCCGTCGCTGACCGTGCCGATGATCCCGATCCCCTGCTTGTGGTCGGCGTAGACCGGCAGGAACAGGCCCAGCACCAGGTAGAGCAAGGTCGCCAGCACCCCGCGGCGCGCCCCGAGGGCGCCGCCCACCAGCAGGACCGAGAACGTCTGGCCCGTGATCGGGACGGGCGAGCCCGGGACGGGCAACGACACGTTGGCCGAGAGGGCGATGATCAGCGCACCCGCCACGATCAGCGCGATGTGCCGGACCCGGCTGCTCATCCGCTCGCCGATCGTCACCGGGACGAGGAAATCGCCGATCGTGATCCCGCGCTCCGCGGCCGGCAGGCGGTTCAGGCGGCTGGCTTGGCTGACCATCGGCGCGAGTCTAGCAGAGGCCTTCGGGCGCCCGGGCTCCATCCGGCGCAGTCCCTGGGCCGGCGTCGGAGCCGTCGCGGGGCGCGGAATCCCGGCCACGGCCGCAATCATGTCCGGAATTGGCAGGAAGGTCGTGGCATCCTCATGACATGACGGACCTGAGGACGCTCGACGACTGGCTCCATCGCTACGAGCACGCCTGGAGGAGCAACGACGCCCACGACATCGCCGAGCTGTTCACCGACGGGGCGGTCTACCGCTACTACCCGTGGGTCGACGGGGACGACCGGATCGTCGGGCGCGACGCGATCGCCGCATCCTGGCTCGAGAGCCCCGACGACCCGAAGAGCTGGACGCTCAGCTGCGAGCCCCTCGCGGTCAATGGGTCGCTCGGCATCGCCCGCTGCGTGACCAGGTACGTCGCGACCGACGAGAACCCGGCCCGCGTGTACCACAACATCTGGCTGGTCGACCTGGACGAGGCTGGACGCTGCCGCGCGTTCACCGAGTACTTCCAGAAGGAGCCCGACGCGCCGCCGGAGGCGTGACCCGCTCGCCTACTCGTACTGGACGGCGCGGACGATCGAGACCCGGGCCGCGAGGCGGGCCGGCCAGGCCGCGGCGAGCATCGCCACCACGACCCCGAACACGGCCGCCGCGACGACGGTCCGCCAGTCCGGCTCGAGCGGGCAGCCGGAGACCGCCGCCGCCGAACCCGATCATCACCGCGCCGGCGACGATGCCGGTGACGCAGCCGAGGATCGCCCCGACCAGGCCGAGCACCCCGGCCTCGACGACGACCATCCGCCAGACCTGCGGCCGGGTCATCCCCGTGGCGCGCAGGACGCCGATCTCGCGGACCCGCTCGTACACGTTCATCGTCAGCGTGTTCACGATCCCGAGGGCGGCCACGATCACCGCCACGAGCGCCAGGGCGTCGAACAGCCCGAAGACCCGGGCGAGGGTCGCGTCGACCGCCCCGGCGATCCGGTCGACCGGGTTCGCCTCGAGGGCGTAGCCGCTCGCGATGGCCGCCAGCCCGGCCCGGTCCTCGGCCGTTGCGGCCGGCTCGAACCGGATCGCGAAGGCATCCGCGCCGCTCACTCCGAAGCCACCCGTCGCGTCCGGCCAGCCGACGAGGACCGACTCGCCCGAGTGCCCCGGGATCGAGCGGGTGACGATCCCGACGACGCGGAGCCGGACCTCACGCCCGGCACCGACCGGGAAGGCCATCTCGTCGCCGACGCGGAGCCCGAGCGTCCGGGCAAGGCCCTCCGGGACGATCGTCGAGCCACCTTCATCGAGGGCGTTGAGGGCGGCGGTCCGATCGCCGCCGAGGAACGTTAGCCGGCCGTCGGCCAGGAGGTCCCGGCCGACCACGGCGCTGGCGTCGACCCGCAGCCCGCGGAACGCGGTCTCGAACGTGGCGATCGGGCTGACCCGGGACACGCCGGGCGCGGCGGCGAGGTCGGCCGCGACCGGCTCGTCGGAGCCGACGGGCCGGATCGACGTGGCGAGCGTGTCGCCCGGGACCACGCCCGCGATCCAGTCGGTGGCCGACCGGCGTGCGTCCTGCGAGACGGCCCCCAGCGCGACGATCATGGCGAGCCCCACAGTGAGCGCGCCGACGGCGAGCGTCGTCCGGCTTCGATCGCGGACGAGCGAGCCGCGGGTCAACCGGACGGCGCCCGGAGCGACGAGCCGGAACGGGAGCGCCGCGAGCGTGCCGAGCGGGCCGAGCAGGAACGGCGTGGCGAGGGTCGCCACCAGGAGGATGCCGTAGACCGTGAGCCAGCGGACGGTCGCCGTCGTCCCACTCCCCGCGAGGGCCGGCCAGAGGACGAGCCCGGTCGCGGCGACGACCACGAAGACGACGACGAGCCAGCGCAGCCGGGCACGGATCGTCCGCCCGACCCCGATCGGCCGGAGCGCCTCCACCGGGGAGATCCGCCCGGCGCGGTCGGCCGGCTCGGCGGCCGCCGCGAGCGTGACGAGCGTGCCGACGACGACGGCCAGGACGACGGCCGCCGGCGAGACGGTCAGGCCGTCGATCGGGACGACCCCCGCCGAGCCGAGGTACCAGGCCACGAGCGCCGCGAGGCCGGCGCCGACGACGACCCCGAGCGCCGAGCCGGCGAGTCCGATCGCGAGGGCCTGGACGAGGACCAGCCCGTTGACCTGGCGGCGGGTCGCCCCGGCGGCCCGCAAGAGGCCGACCTCACGGGCGCGCTCGGTGACGGTCATCGACAGGGTGTTGAAGATCAGGAACGCCCCACCGAACAGGGCGAGCGCGGCGATGAGCGCGGTCGTCGCCTGGAAGTCGACCGTCGAGGCCCGGATCGAGGCGGCCAGGTCGTCCGGCCCCGACAGGACGTAGGGCTCGCCGGTCAGCGCGTCCTGGAGCTCGACCGAGACCGCGGACGCTGTCGTGTCGTCGCCGATCGCGAGATCGACCCGGGAGAGCGCCTCGGTCGCAAACAGCCGGCCGGCCTCGCCGAGACCGAGGATCACGGTCCGCCCGTCGGTCGTGGCGAGCGGGCCGTCGCCGGTCAGGATCCCGACGATCGGCTCGGTCCGCGGGCCGTCGGCCCCGCTCAGGGTGAGCGCGCCGCCGAGCGCCAGCCCGTTCTCGCGCGCCATCCGCTCGGTGACGAGGGCCCCGCTCGAATCGATGCCGTCGAGGGCCTCGCCCGACGCCAGGTCGAGGTCGTGGAGCTCGCGGGTACGTCGCCGGGTCGATCCCGAGGACGGTGACCGGCGGGCGGAGCCCGGGAGGAGCGGCGGGATCCGCGCCGGGGTAGGTCCGGCGCTCCAGGATCGGGGTCGAGACGGCCACCCCCGGGGTGCCGGCGATCGCCTGGACCGAGGCGCCCGACAGGCCGCGCTCGGTGAACCCCTCGACCCGCAGGTCCGAGCGCCCGAGGAGGTCGCCGACGGTCCGCTCGATCGCCCCGTCGATCCCGGCGTTCGTGGCCAGCGCGGCGAACAGGACGGCGACGCCGAGGGCGATCCCGACGACCGTCAGGGCCGAGCGGAGCGGCCGCGCGGCAAGGCTGCGCCAGGCGTACGAGGACAGTCCGCTCATCGCTCAGAGCCCGAGCTGGGCGAGTCGGCCGATGAGCGGCGCGGCCGAGTGGTCGTCGCGCCGGCCGAGCCGGATCTCGTCGCGGAGCCGGCCGTCCTGGACGAAGAAGACGCGGTCGGCGTAGGCCGCCGCCTTGGCGTCGTGGGTCACGAGCACGATCGTCTGGCCGCGCTCGACGCACGACTTCCAGAGCGCCTCGAGGATCTCGATGCCGGTCGTGAAGTCGAGGTTGCCGGTCGGCTCGTCGGCCAGCAGGAGCGTGGGCCGGGTCACCAGCGCCCGGGCGATCGCCACCCGCTGCTGCTCGCCGGCCGACAGCTGGTCGGGCCGGTGGCGCTCCTTGCCGGTCAGGTCGACGAGCTCGATCGCGTCGCGGACCCGCTCCGCGGCGTTGCCCTTGCGCGCGTCGCCGCCGGCGATCGTGAACGGCAGGCCGACGTTCTCGGCCACGTCGAGCAGCGGGATCAGGTTGAAGAACTGGAACACGAAGCCGGTCTTCCGCCGGCGCAGCCGGGTGGCGCTGTCGTCGGACATCGCGCTCACCGGGTCGCCGTCGAGGACGACCTCGCCGGTCGTCGGCCGGTCGAGCCCGCCGAGCAGCTGGAGGAGCGTGCTCTTGCCCGACCCGGACGGACCCATCAGGGCCACGAACTCGCCCGCCTCCACGGTCAGCGAGACGCCGCGAAGCGCGTCGACGGTCGTCTCGCCGAGCCGGTAGGCCTTGGTGAGGTCGCGGGCCTCGAGGATGGCGGTCATCGTGGCAACTCCTGCTGTGGCTCACTGGGGTCGTCCGCGGGCGGTGGACCGGGTCGGTCGTACGCCCTGCGGTCAGCCGCCGAAGAACCCCGCGACACCCCCGACGATGGATTCGAGCAGGCCACCCGACGGGCGATCGACGACCCGCAGGCCGCCTCCCGACGACGCGACCGACGTGGTCGTCCCCGGGTCGGGCCCACTCGATCCGGCGGATCCGGCCGATCCGGCGGACCCGCCGACCGCGTCCGGCCCTCCGACCCGGGCGAGCTGGTCGACCGGGGTCGCCGTCGGAGCGGGCGTCGGGCTTGGCGTGGGCTTCGGCTTCGGCCGGGCGGTTGCCTTCGGCTTCGTCGTCGCCGGCTTCGGCGGGGTCCTGGGCTTGGGCTTCGGCTTTGACGCGACCGGTCCCGAGCCGCATTTGTCGGCGAACAGGACCGTCCACATCTTCTTGCCGTTCGAGCCCTTGTAGGCGCCGATCCCGATGTGGTCCCAGTCGCGTCCGAGGATGTTCGCGCGATGGCCCGACGAGCCCATGAACGCCTGCTGGATCTGGGCCGTCGCGACATCGTCCGGGTAGGTGTTCCAGCCGATGTTCTCGCCGGCGACCTTGTAGCAGTAGCCGCGGGCGCTCATCTCGTCGAAGACGTTGCCTGCCGCCCGGGATGTCGTGGCTGAAGTAGCCGCGCTTGATCATGTCCTTGCTCCGCCAGCGGGCGATCGACGCGAGCGCCGAGTCCCAGCGCAGCGTCCGACGCCCGGCGCTCGCGCGGGCCTGGTTGGTCCGCGCCAGGAGCTCCTGCTCCGAGGCGGAGCTGAACGAGTTGGGCGACCAGGCGAGGGTGGCGGCCGGGAGCGCAAGGCTGACGAGCGAGACGACGGTGAAGGCGATCGTGACGAACAGGCCGAGACGGCGCGGCGGCGCCGGGCGGCGGCGGCGGCGCGGCTGGGCCTGCGGGTCGTCCCGACGCGCTGGGGTCGTCGGGGCGGGGCGATCCGACATGACCGCACCGTAGTCGCCCGATCCCTCCCGGTCAGCCCGCGCGATGGTCCCGGTTGGTGCGGGACCGCGGTACCAGCGGCACGACTCCGGTCATGTCGGCGCGATCGGCCCGCTCGACCCGACTGGTCCACAATAGGCACCCCCGATCTCGGCGCGTCTCCGACGCCGGCGGCCCGTGTGCAGGGACTGAGTCGCCGCCCATGGCCCAACTCCCGGGAGGGACCGTCACCCTCCTGTTCACCGACATCGAAGGCTCCACCGCGCTGCTCCAGGTCCTCGGCGACCGCTACGGCGTCCTGCTGGCCGACCACCACCGGATCCTCCGCGGCGCGTTCGCGGCGCACGGTGGGTCCGAGGTCGACTCGGCGGGGGACGGGTTGTTCACCACGTTCCCCAGCGCCCGCGCCGGCCTGCTCGGGGCGATCGAGGCGCAGCGCGGGATCGCCGCCGCGACGTGGCCCGGCGAGGCGACCGTCCGGGTCCGGATGGGCATCCACACCGGCGAGCCCCGGAGCGGCGAGGGCGGCTACGTCGGGATCGACGTCCACCGGGCGGCGCGGATCTGCGCGGCCGGGCACGGCGGCCAGATCCTGGTGTCGCAGACGAGCCGTGACCTGCTCACCAATGACCTGCCCGGGGACGTCTCCCTCGTCGACCTCGGCGAGCACCGGCTCAAGGGCATCGACGAGGCCCAGCACCTGTACCAGGTCGCGGCACCCGGGCTCGCGGCCTCGTTCGGGCCGCTGCGGACCGCGGGCGGCCGCCCGAACAACCTGCCCCGCGAGCTGACGAGCTTCGTCGGGCGCGACCGCCAGCTCGAGGCCGCGAGCCGGATCCTCGCCACCACCCCGCTGCTGACGCTCGTTGGGCCGGGCGGGGTCGGCAAGACGCGGCTGGCCCTGCGCCTCGCGGTCGAGCACCTCGACGAGTACGACGAGGGTGCCTGGCTCGTCGAGCTCGGCTCCGTCGAGGACGGCGCCCTCGTCTTCCAGACCATCGCCGCGACGATGGCCATCGCCGAGCAGCCGGGCAAGGACATCGCGACGGCCGTCCTCGACCACCTCCGGACGGGCAGCCGGCTGCTCATCCTCGACAACTGCGAGCACGTCCTGGAGGCGACCGCGGCCGCGGTCCAGCGCGTCCTCGCGACCTGTCCGGACGTGCGCATCCTGGCGACCAGTCGCGAGGGCTTCGGCGTCCCAGGCGAGGCGCTCTACCCGGTCCCGTCACTGTCGCTCCCTGAGGTCCCGAGGGCCGGCGCCGCGGCGGTCGGACGGTCCGAGGCGGTGACCCTGTTCGTCGAGCGTGCCGCCGCCGTTCGCCCGGAGTTCAGGGTCGGCTCGGACAATGTCGCCGCGATCGCCCAGCTCGTCCGCCGGCTCGACGGGATCCCGCTGGCGCTCGAGCTGGCCGCCGCCCGGACCCGGGTTCTCACGGTCGACCAGATCGCCGCCCGGCTCGACGACCAGTTCCGCCTGCTGGCCGGTGGAAGCCGGGTCGCCGTGCCGCGCCACCAGACGCTCCAGGCGACCATGGACTGGAGCTACGACCTGCTGACCGACGACGAGCGGGCCGTCCTCCGCAGGCTGGCCGTCTTCGCCGGGAGCCTGTCGCTCGAGGCCGCCGAGTCGGTCTGCGGGATCGAGCCCGTCGACCGGATCGATGTGCTCGACCTGCTGACGCGGCTCGTCGACAAGTCGCTCGTGGTGGCCGAGCCGACGGGCGAGGGCCGCTACCGTCTCCTCGAGACGCTCCGCCAGTACGCCCGCGACAAGCTCATCGAGGCCGGCGAGACGGAGATCATCCGGCGCCGCCACCTTGACTGGTACCAGGCCCTCGTCGAGCGGGCCGCGCCCGAGTTCTTCCACGGCCCCGAGTCCGGCTCCTGGCTCGACCGGCTCGGGCTGGAGCACGACAACCTCCGGGCGGCCCTCCAGTGGAGCGCCGGCGAGGCCGAGGAGCCGGTCGCCGGGCTGCGCCTCGCGACGGGCCTCTGGCGGTTCTGGGAGATCCGCGGACATCCCCACGAGGGTCGAGCGTGGATCGAGCGGATGCTCGCGGCGGTCGGACCCGACCGGCCCAGTCTCCTCGTGGCCGACGCGCTCGTGGGCGCGGGCGTGCTCGCCTCGATGCAGGGCGACGACGACGCGGCGATCGCGTTCGGCGAGCGGAGCCTGGCCATCCAGCGCAAGCTCGGCGACCCGACCGCCATCGCCTACGCGATCAACAACCTGGCCAACGCGGCGGTCCGCAAGGGCGACTTCGCGCGGGCCAGGAGCCTCTACACCGAGTGCGTCACGCTTGCCCGGTCGACCGGCGACGAGCGGGGCCAGGGGTTCGCGCTCATCAACCTGGCGGGTGTCGCGGCGCAGCTGGGTGACGAGGCCGGGGCCAGGGCGGGGTTCGAGGAGAGCATCGCCATCTTCGAGCGCTTCGGCGACCCCTGGGGGATCGCGTTTGCCAAGGACGAGTTCGCGACGGTCCTCGCCCACCAGGGGGACGCGTCAACGGCCGGGAGCCTGCACGAGATGGCCCTCGAGACCTGGCGCCAGCTCGGCGACCAGCGCGGGGTCGCCCGGGCGCTCGTCCACCTCGCCGACGTCGCCGAGATCGAGGGCAACCTGGCGGAGGCCCGGAACCGGAGCCGGCAGAGCCTGGCGATCCGCCAGGGTCTCGGCGACATGCCCGGGATCGCCGGGGCGATGGAGAAGCTGGCCTGGGTCCTGGCCCCGGATCAGCCGGAGGCGGCGGCCCGGCTCATCGGCTGTGCCGAGGCGCTCCGTGAGGCGATCCGCGCCCCGATTCCGGCGGTCGCCCTGGCCGATTACGCGCGCCGGCTGGCGGCACTCCGGGAGCGGCTCGGCGAGTCGGCGTTCGCGGACGCGCTCGGCGAGGGGCGGACGATGGCCCCGGTCGAGGTCGTGGCGACGCTGCCGGCCTGAGCTGGAACTCCGCGCCCCGGGCTAGAAGCCCTCGCGGACCTCGACGATCGAGTCCGGGATGAGGCCGTGGGCCTCCCGGTGGGTGGCGATCGCCGCCTCGGCCGATGGCGCCTCGGACAGGCAGAAGACCTTGCCGGTCGACTCGTCGTACCAGTAGCGCTGGTAGGTCACGCCGTACTTGGGTCCGACCTCGACGTCGCGGGCGTGAGCGGCGGCCACGGCCTCCGCGGTCAGCCCGGGGATGTGGTCGTGGGTGTCGAGGTACGTCGGCATGCGCTCGGACTCCTTCTTCGGGTGGTTCGCCCTGCAACGACCAGCAAACTCGCCCGCGTCACGGGTGTCAAGCAGGGAAACGACCGGCCGGCCCGGCGGAGGTCGGCCGATCGCGGTTCGAGACGGAGACGCTCAGCGCGCGACGCGCTGCCAGGCCGGGCCGCTCGTCGCGTCCCAAGGCGCATCGTGGGACGCTCCGCTCGTCGGGTCGATGAGGATGTGCCTCGTGAACATGCCGTTGGCGTCGGTCGGTGCGCCGAGGACCACGCTGTCATCGGGAGCCCACGACCACGCGGAGCAGCACTCCAGGTTGACGTTGCCCGCGTCCCGTACCTCGACCCCAGCGGCTGTCCCGACGACGGGCACGATGGCGGCGCGGACGTCCTCGTAGTTGGGGCCGTAGCCACGGACGATCGCGAGGCGTGTCCCATCGTTGGACCACGCTCCGACCCAATCCCACACCGCCGTCGACAACGGATCGATCAATCGGTCACCACTACCGTCGGCCGCCATGACCCGAGCCCTGACCGTCAGCCGGATGTCCGATTCGGGGCCGCCCCACTCGCTGTAGGCGATCCGCGCCCCGTCCGGGGAGTAGACCGGCAGGCCGTGGTTGTAGCCCGCCCGATTGACCAGCGCGGTGAGGCCTGCCCCGTCGATCGCAACCCGGAAGATGCCGTCGTCGGTCCCCTGCGTCGCGCCGACGAAGACGATCTCCCTGCCGTCCGGAGGCCGGAAGCTCGGCTCGGTGGCCGACATCGGCACGGGCACCACGTGATTCCCGCTGCCGTCGGTCGCGGCGACCGAGACGACCTTCTTCGCTCCATCGGTGTAGGAGAGCAGGACGCGAGTCCCGTCGGGCGAGAACCCGACGATCGACAGGTCAACCAGGAAACCGGGGGCCACGACGCGGGGGTCACTCCCGTCGGCCCTTGCGACAAGGACCGACCCGCCGGTCGTCGCGGAACCCCCGCGGCGAAACGCGAGGTGGGTCCCGTCCAGTGAGAACACCGGGTCGAAGTCCATGTCCGGGCCGGCGACGATCGCCACCGACTTCCCGGACACGGGGTCGACCACGAAGATGTCGCCGGCAGACGAGTACGCGATGGAACCATTGCCGGCGGGACCGAACGGCGCAGGCAGGCGGCGCTGCTGGCTGCCGACGTAGGCGGCGGCAGCGACGAGGGCAAGGATGAGGAGTACCACGGCGATCGCCAGCCGCATCGGGACGCGCGGCGCGGCGGCCATCCGCTCGCTGAGGGCAGACATGGGGAGCCACCTTTGGAGGAAGGTCCAACCGGGTCGCTGCCGGATGGCGGCGGTCCGGCGGAGGATGTCGTCTCGGTAGAACGGTGCCGGGCCGAGATAGAGGCTCTCGAGGACGTCGGGCAGGTCGCGATCGAAGCGCTCGCGGGTGGTCATGCCGGCTGCCCTCCGTGAACGGTCTCGGCATCCGAGCCGGGGACTGCCGACGCGCTGGCCCGCATCGCGACGAGCGCGTAGTGGAGCCGGGACTTGGCCGTCCCGATCGGGATCCGCAGGGCGACCGCGACATCGGTCAGCGGCATGTCCAGCAGGAAGTGCATCGCGACGACCGCGCGGTGTCCGGGATCGAGGCGCCCGAGCGCCTCGTGGACGAGCTCGCGGTCGGCCAGCGCGCCGGACACGTCCGGCGTCGCCGGAGCATGGATGGCGTCGAGCTTGACCTCGATCGGACGCCTTCGGCGGCGCCGAGCAAGGTCAAGGCAGGCGTTGACAGTCAGGCGATGGAGCCAGGCGTCGAATCGATCCGGGTCGCGCAAACCCGGCAGATCGCGCCAGGCGCGGAAGAGCCCCTCCTGGACGGCGTCGCGCGCGAGCTCCGCGTCCCGGAGGATGAGCCGAGCCGCCGCGTCCAGCCGCGCGAGGTGCACGTCGACGAGCATGGCGAAGGCGTCATGATCGCCCTGCCTGGCTCGCTCGACGATGTCCCGCTGGTCCACGGTCCCCTCTCGGCCGGCACGACCACGGCGGTCGTGCTCGATAGCCTATGGCGTCGCCCGTCTCGGAAAGGTTCACGAACCAAAGGGACGGCTAGAGCCTGATCGCCCGATCCGTGGCTCGCGGCGTGAACGAGAACACCGGCACGACGAGGACGTACCGGCCGTCGAGCGGCGACGGGCGGACGAACGGCCGGCGGGGCACGAAAGTCCGCCCGAGCCGCGACGGAGTGAGCCGGCTGCCCGGCGGCGGGCTCGGACCCCAGACGCCGCTGCCGAGCGGGTAGAGCGGGTCGAGGATCGTGACGTCGGTGACCCGGAAGGCGTTCGTCCGGATCGGGTCGGCGGTGGCATGGAACCCGGTCATCACCCAGGCGTGCCGGCCCCCGAAGACGAGGACGCCGACCGGCTTGCCCGTCAGGCGCATCGCCCGGGCCGCCGACTTCACCGCCGCGCCGAGCGTCGGGAAGCCGACCGCGAGATACGGCCCGTAGCCGAGCCGGTCGAGGCCGCGGGCCCAGCCGACCGGCGAGGCGCCTCGCCCGCGGACGCTCTTCGGTCGGTGCGGGCCGAGCGATCGGGCGAGCAGCCACAGGCGGTGCTGCGTGGCCGCGGTCCGATCGTTCCGCGGCGCCATCACGTTGATCATCATCTGCATGCTCGCCCCGACGCACTGGACCAGGTTCGTCTGGGCGACGAAGTCACCGCGCTCCTGGAGCTCGAGCGCGAACCCGCCGGCCGCCGCGGGCTCGACCGGCCGGCCGAGGCCTCCGAGGCCGACCGCGCCCGCAAGCGCGACGGCGACCAGGATCCGTTGAGCGCGGGAACCGACCACGGGCCAAGGATACGGGGGAGTGCCAGCTCCCCCGTGCGGCGGCCGGTGGCCGAGCCGCTATACTCCCGTGGCTCGATCGCCTGCGGCGCGCCCACGGGGCCACACCCTCCGGCGGTCGACGCGCCGCGGTGGCCTTAGCTCAATGGCAGAGCATCGGATTGTGGCTCCGAAGGTTACGGGTTCGAGCCCCGTAGGCCACCCCATCATCCTGAACACAAGAGTCCGTTCAGGGCGCCATCCTTGCCCGACATCACGGCCATCCGTGTAGCCCGATGTGTAGCCACGCGGGTCCGCCGCGCGTCGGTTAGGCGTACCGGACACGAGCGTCGGCTCGACCAAGGGAGGAGTAAATTCCGTCCGAGTTCGTCGGGCTGGTCGAGTGGCTCGCGTCTTAGACGGGCGAGCGTGTTGATCGCCAGTCATACGCCGTGCCTCGGTCCCGAACGAGGGCCGACTCATAGGCCAAGTCCATCGGTCAAGTTGTGGTCCCGAACGCAGGCCAAGGCGCAAGCCCGAAGGCCTAGGCTTCGGGCTCGCGGAAGTTGGGGTTGGGCTCGTACTCTCCGGTCAGCTCCCCAGTGGGACCGACGCGACATGCGCCCTTGATGGCTTCAGGTGGGACGAAGTCCACCTCGGGCACATAGGGCCCGACAATCTCGTAGACCCAGCCGTCGGCATGCTCCTTGGCCTTCGCCACCACGCCAGGGGGCGGGGTCATCTTCAGCTTGCGACGCCAAGGGACCTTCACGCTCGAAGTCTAGGGCCACGCGTCGGATGGACGTTTGGCCAAGGTCATCGTGGCAGTTGTGGTGTATCGCCGTACGTACTCGGGCTCTACGACGACGCCGGAGAGCTCGCCTCCGCAGGGACCACCCACTCGGTCCCCTCGCACGGCTGCGACAGCGTCGCGATGGTCCGGCCGTCCTGCACGGCGAGTAGCGTCCCCTGGAGGCACCCGGGTTCGGCCTGGTGCAGGAAGAGGATCACCCGCTGGCCTGGTCCGGCATCCTTGACGGGGTCCTCCTTCTCGACGGTTCCGGTTCCGGTCTGATGTCGGTAGTTGATCTGGATGGTCTTCGACGTCTGGTTCAAGACCGTCATCTCCCGGCCCTGGGCCTCTCCCCAGCACCCCGCGACGAGGACGGCAAGCACGACCAAGAGTGCGCCAGCTGGCCCGGGCCTCCGCGGGAGCGTCATGTTTCCATCGTCACGGAACCCCCAGTCCCACGCAACAGTCGCTCGACCAAGCCGCACGAACAAGGTCCTATGTCATGTTGTGCCTTGTCTGGCACCCCGCCTGAGGGCCTGCGGTCCATACTCGGCTGATGGAACCACGAACGCACTTCGAGAAGTGGGACTCCGTCCTGTCGGGCGGCATCGTGAAGGTCCGTGCGGCGGAATTCTCGGTCGGTGGGCAGCCGCATGGCGGCGTGACGCTCACCGTCGTCACTCCTGGCGAATTCGGGCAGTTGAACGATGACGGCAGCGTCTCGGCCACGCTGCTGCTCAACCCCGATGAGGGCCTCGCCGTGGCTGAGTGGCTTCGGCAGGCGTTTCACGCGGTGGATACGGTCGGGCCACCACTACGAGGACCCGCCTGAGTCGTAGCCCGAGCACGGTGCTTAGCCGCGTCCGGTCGGGCGGGCCAAGGTCTACGGTCTCGGCCTCGTCTCCCCGCGTCTGTGTAGCCGGCGATGCAGCCACGCAGTCGGACGGGGCCGGACGGATCGGGGCTGATCACGCTCGATCCGGACGGGCGTCCTGAGCGTCGCCGAGTGCCTGGGCCGAGTTGTGGCTCCGAAGGTTACGGGTTCGACCCCCGTAGGCCACCCCATTTCCCGCACGACGTAGCGCGCGTCCGACTGGATCCGGACGCTGTCTCTCGGACGTATCCGAGGACATGATGCGCATCGCAACTCGACTCCTGGGATCACCGATCCGATCCGCCTGGCTCACCGTCATCGTCTCGATGATCGTCGCGGCCTGCAACAACGGTGGCGGAGGCACCTCCGGCTACTGAAGGACCTCGTGGGTGGCGCCGCTGGTCGCTCTCGCCGACCTGCCAGCAGGCGAAACCGGTGGATCGACCGGCGACGTAGCGGGACTGTCGGGTCGAAGACGGCCCGATTCATCGCTAGCGAGGCACCCACACCATGCGCTCAAGGATCCTGACGGCAGCCATCGTCCTGTTCGCTGCCGTCGCCGTCGTCGGCTGTTCCGGCAGCGGCGCAACCACAGCCCCGACGACTGCGCCCTCCCAGGCGCCGGCGTCACAGGCGCCCGCGGCCGGCGGCACGACCGTCGAGGCCAAGTCGGTCGGATCCATCGGGACCGTCCTGGTCGCCGGCTCCAACGGCATGACCGTCTACACCTTCACCAAGGACGTCAAGGACAGCGGGGCGAGCGCCTGCACCGCCGCCTGCCTGACGAAGTGGCCGGCGTTGACCGTGCCGACGGGCGCCTCGCCCAGCGCGGGCAACGGGGTGACCGGCAAGCTCGCGACCATCACTCGGGCCGACAACGGCGCGCTCCAGGTCACCTACAACGGCCTGCCGCTGTACTTCTTCTCGGGCGATTCCGCGGCCGGGGACGCGAACGGCGTCTACACCAATTGGGAGGCCGTCAAGCCCTGATCCGAGCCGGGTTGATGCCGGCCGCCGGATACGGATCGACCCTCGGCGTGCGAGCCGAGGGTCGATGGCGCGTGCGACCCGCCGGGTCGTCGAGAACTACGCGGGCGTGGGTGCTGCGACGGGAGTGGAGACCGGCGTCTCGCCGGCGCCGTGGTGGCGGAACGTCCGCCATCCGAGGATGAGCACCGCACCGAAGCCGACGAGGCTGGCGATCGCGCTCAGGAACGGCACGATCCCAAGCAGCTGGAGGACGATCAGCCCGATGACCGACGCCAGGTACGGGCGCTCGCGGGTGACCGTCGGGGTCGCCTGGCGGAGGATCCAGTCGCCGATCGCGATCCCGGCCACGAGATAGCCGACCAGCGCGACGAGCGGCCAGAGCCCGAACCACATGCCGAGCGCGAGCGGGGCGCCGATGACCGTCAGGAACAGCGGGATGCCCACGACGATCGGGAGGAGGACGCCGCCGATCCCGACGAGGATCGTCGGCAGCGGCTCGTGGTGGATGATCGCCTCGGCGGCGCGGACCTGGCGGGCGCCCAGCGCGGCCAGGAGGAGCCCGGAGGCGATCGCCGCGAGGGCGAAGCCGAGCCAGGCGAGGAAGAGGAGCGGCCCGAGCACGAAGCCAATGCCGGCGAGCCCGGCGCCCACGTCGCGGACCTCGCCCTGGACCGCGGCGTCACCGGTCTTGGTGACGACCGAGTCGAAGGTCGCGACGTCCTTCGTCACGACGGATCCGGGACCGAGGGTCACGGGGCTCCGGACCGCCACGATCGACTCGACCGTGGCGCCCTGGACGTTCAAGGTCCCGTTGACCACGACGACCGAGGTCGCGTCGCCGAGGATCGTGCCGGTGCCGTTGATGACGACGACCGCGTCGGCATGATCGCCGGCCGGCAGGGTCACGTCACCCCCGACCGACACGAGGACGCGGCTGTTCTGGGGCGTCGTCGGGTCGGCGGCAAGCACGGCCGGAGCCGATGCCGCGGCGACGAGCCCGAGGGCGGCGACGATCAGCAGGAATCTCTTCATGAGGAGGCCTCCTCCGGCTCGGGCATCGGCTTCAGGCCCGCATGCTCCAGCCCGGCCTCGACGACGCCGACCATCTGGCTGCGGTTCATGAACCCCACGAGGAACAGGACCGCGAACATGGCGCACAACGACAAGACGATGAGCGGCTTCACTCGAACCACCTCCACCACGCTTCCATCGGACGCTGGACCCGCCGCTCGGCTCAGGCGGGGACGCGACACGGGGTGCGGGGGCGCGGCACGAGGTGCGACGGACAGGCGTCGTCGGCCAGACTCGGTGAGTTCCTGTGCCCAGTCAAGCGCCTGACGCGACACCTGGGAAGGGTCGTCTGGCCCATTCGACGCCGACGATGTTCGTCGTGAGCGGGCACACCAGGGCCGGGGCCACCTCGCGCATCGGCCGGGGCGCGTCGCGTAGCTCCCCCGCCGCCGCGCAGCGGACCTTGTCCGGGTCCCGCCGCGGGGGCTAAGATGCCGACGACCCCACGGGTCGCGTACGGAGCCCGTCCGAGTCCGCCCAGCGCGGCCGGATGCATGGGCTCGCGACGAGTCGTGGAGCGGGAGTAGCGCGATGGCGACGGTCACGTTCGACCACGTCACGAAGAAGTTCGGGGACGTCACCGCGGTCGACGACCTGAATCTCGAGATCCGTGACGGGGAGTTCATGGTCCTGGTCGGACCATCCGGGTGCGGCAAGACGACGAGCCTGCGGATGATCGCCGGGCTCGAGGAGATCACCGCCGGCACCCTCCGCATCGGCGAGAAGGTCGTCAACGACGTCGCGCCGAAGGATCGCGACATCGCGATGGTCTTCCAGAGCTACGCGCTCTACCCGCACATGACCGTCTACGACAACCTGGCGTTCGGCCTCAAGCTGCGCAAGGTCCCCAAGGCCGATATCGACAAGCGGGTCAACGAGGCGGCCGGCATCCTCGACCTCGGCAAGCTCCTCAAGCGCAAGCCGAAGGAGCTGTCGGGCGGCCAGCGCCAGCGCGTCGCGCTCGGCCGGGCGATCGTCCGCGAGCCGGCGGTGTTCCTCATGGACGAGCCGCTGTCGAACCTCGACGCCAAGCTCCGCGTCCAGACCCGCGCCGAGATCGCCCGCCTCCACCAGCGGCTCAAGACGACGATGGTCTACGTCACCCACGACCAGATCGAGGCGATGACGATGGGCACCCGGATCGCCGTCATGAGCGACGGCCTCCTCCAGCAGGTCGGCACGCCCCAGTCGCTGTACGACACCCCGATCAACCGGTTCGTGGCCGGGTTCATCGGCAGCCCGGCGATGAACTTCGTCGACATGGCCCTCGCCGGGGCCGGCGACGGCGTGTCGCTCGAGGGTCCGGACTTCAACCTGCCGCTCCCGGTCCGCCTCCGCGAGTCGGTCGGGCCGATGACCGGGCGCAAGGTGGTGGCCGGGATCCGGCCGGAGCACCTCGACCTCGGGGCGGCCGGAGAGGACGCGACGACGATCCAGGTCAAGGCCGACGTCGTCGAGTACCTCGGCAACGAGGAGCTCCTCCACGTGACGGCCGGGGCCAAGGAGCTGGTCGCCGTCGTCGGCGCGGAGCACCGCGTCCGTCCGGGCGACATCGTCAACCTCGTCGTGCCGATGGACAAGCTCCACCTGTTCGACGCCGAGAGCGGGGCATCGCTGGCCAGCGACGGGGTCGCCGCGACCGCGGCCTGAGGGCATTGGGCGCGGCAAGGGCCGGCGGCGTCGAGACGGGGCCGACCATCGACCCGTTCGCCGACGCCGCCGCGGAGACGGAGCTCCACGAGACGACCGTCGACTCGCGGGTGATCCACCGCGGGCGGACGCTCGCCTTCCGGATCGACACGATCGAGCGGGCCGACGGGTCGCGCCACCAGCGCGAGATCGTCGGCCATCCCGGGGCCGTGGCGATCGTGGCCGTCGACGCCGACGATCGGGTCCTCCTCGTCCGCCAGTTCCGGACGGCGGTCGGGAAGACGCTGCTCGAGATCCCGGCCGGCACGCTCGACGTCGACGAGACCACGGGTGCCGTCGAGGACCCCGACGAGGCCGCCCGGCGCGAGCTCGAGGAGGAGACCGGCCGGCGGGCGGGGCGGTGGCAGAAGCTCGGGGAGTTCTGGACCGCGCCAGGCTTCGCGACCGAGCTGATGCACCTCTACCTCGCGACCGAGCTGGCGGTCGTCGACGACGGCGGTCTCGGCCCGGACGAGGACGAGGCGCTCGTGCTGAGCGCTGTCCCTGTCGCCGATGCGATCGCCGCGGCCGAGGACGGCCGGATCGAGGACGCCAAGTCGATCGTGGGCCTGCTCCGGCTGGCCCGGCTGCGCACGTCTGGCTGCTAGGGGCGGAGCGCCTCAGCGACCGGCGGGACCGAGCCGGTCGAGCGCCGCGCGGTACAGCTTGGAGCGCGGGTTGAGGGCTACGGCCAGCCGCAGGTGGGTCCGCGCCTCGCTCGTCCGGCGGAGCTGCTTGAGGCTCTGGCCAAGCGCGAAGTGGGCGTAGTCGGCCGACGGGTCGATCTGGAGGAGCGCCTCGAACGTCTCGCGCGCCCGGTCGTGCTGGCCGCTGTTGTAGTAGGCCCGGCCGAGCGCCTCGAGGATCGACGCCTTGCCCGGCTCGGCCCGGGCGGCGCGCTCGAGAACGATCGCCGCCTGGGCGTTGTGGCGGCCGCGCATCAGGGCGTGGCCGCGCTGGAACAACGCGTAGGCACCCTCGTGGTCGGGATCGTCGGGCTCCGGCGCGCGACCGCCCTCGGCGTCGGGGCTCGGGTCCCGCTCGGCATCCGGGTTCATCCCCGGATGGTCGCACGGACCGTCCGACGACGTCCGTCAGCAGATGGTCCGGGGCCGTCTGTGGACGGTGGCCTAGCCCTGCGGGCGCCAGGCAGCCAGGTCGACCGGCCGCAGCCGCGGGCTCTCGGTCCGGCCCGGGATCCGGCCGCGCTTTGCGATCGGCCGCCCGTCGATCTCCTTGATGTCGCCGGTGAAGTCGATCGGCGCGGCGCCGCTGATGTAGGAGCCGACCGCGAACGAGTCGACCGGGGAGTCATTGTCGATGAAGTAGCGGATGCGGTCCGGGCTCAGCCCGCCCGAGACGACGATCTTGACGTGGTGGAAGTCCTCGAGATCGAGCCGGGCGCGGATCTCGGTGACCAGGTCGGCCGTCACCCGGCCCCGCTCGGAGGGCGTGTCGAGGCGGATCCCGTAGAGCCGGTCGCCGAGCGCGTGCGCGACCCGGAGCGCCTCCTCTGCCTCGTCCTTGAACGTGTCGATGAGGACGATCCGGGGGACGTCGGGCCCGAGGTCGCGATCGAACGCGATCGCCGCCTCGACCGTGTCGCCGAAGATCAGGACGAGCGAGTGGGGCATCGTGCCGGTCGGGTTGAGCCCGGCCAGCCTGGCCCCGGCCGGCGTGGAGGCCCCGACGCAGCCGCCGACGATCGCCGCGTAGTCGAGGACGTCGGTGATGTCGGGATGGACATGGCGCGCCCCGAACGAGATCACGGGCCGGGGAGCCGCGGCGTCGACGCACTCGCGGGCGGCCGTCGCCCAGCCGGTCGACTGGGCGAGCATCCCGAGGATCGCCGTCTCGTACAGCCCGAAGCGGCGGTACCGGGCGCGGATCCGGAGGACGACCTCCTTGGGCGAGAAGGTGTCGCCGTCCTCGAGCGCCTCGACGGTCAGCTCGGACGGGTCGGCGTCGCCGAGCACGTGGGCGAGGAGGCTCTTCGCCTCGTCGATCCCGCACAGGACGCCACTCTGGCGGCTGAACACCTCCATGACGACGAGCGGGTCGAGGCCCTCGCGCTCGAGGATGCTCTCCGCCCGGGCGAAGTAGACGTCGGCCGACTCGCCCGACAGGATCTCCTGCGAAGGGCGCGTCCGGAGGGCCCCCATCAGCCGACGTCCTCGCCGGGCGGGTCCACGATGGGCTGGCTCACGGTCGGCTCCAGTGCTCCCTCCGGGCCCGGCGGCTCCGGGCCGGGCTGGCTCGGCAGTGTACCAGCCGGGATCACCCCAGGACCCCACCTCGCGCCGGGCGCGGCGATGGCCGGCAGCCGCTGCTCGCGGCGCCGGCGGACGACGACGATCGCGCCGACGGCGACCAGGAGGACGATGCCGCCGCCGACCCCGCCGACGGTCCGCGCGCCCGCCTCTGGCGCCCGGTCGAGCGCGTCGATCGCCACGGCCACGCTCGCCTGGGCGGCCGCCGCGCGGTCGGCGCGGTAGGCCGACCTGGCCGCGTCGAGGACCGTCGCGGGCTCGAACCCGGCCAGCCCGATAACCGTCAGGGGGTCGCGTGGCGCGGCGATCCGCGGAGCGGCCGCGGCGATCGCGTTCGCCGCCGAGAGATCGGTCGTGGCCGCGGCCAGGACGCCGGACAGGTCGGAATCGGCCGTCTCGTAGGCGGTCCGGAGCGCGTCCGGTGCGGCGAGGTCGGCCGGCGCCCCGACGACGGCGATCTGGTCGCGCAGCTCGAGGACCGACTCGGCGGTCGCCATCGCCCCGGAGGCCGCCGCGAAGTCCCAGCCGGCCATCGGCGAGCGGATCGCGTACGGCGGCTGCCAGCCCTGCCCGTCGGCCACGAGCCGCGCGTACGCGTCGCGCGCCTTCACCCGCGCCGCCAGGTCGTTGAGGTCGCCAGGGGCGGCGACGTAGAGCCGGAACAGCGAGTCGGCGTTGCTCGACTGGGCACGCTCGTCGAGGTAGTCGAGGAGCGCCCGCCAGTCGGGCGCGCCGGGCCGATGCTCGACCGGCACCGCCCCGACATAGGCGATCTCGTGGTTGGCGGCCGCGCCCAGCACCCGGCGCATCGCGTCGTCGCCGGCGAGGGTCACGACCTGCTGGATGACCCGGAACGAGGTCTCGTAGCCGTACCGCTCGCGGGCCTGGGCCTGGTCGTCGTCGATCCGGCCGAGGGGCGGCCACTCGGCGAGCGGGAACGCCGCGGGGTCCGACCGTGAGAAGTCGAGCGGTCCCGGGGAGAAGATGTCGATCCTGCTGAGCGCCTTCGTTGCGTAGGCATCGGCGAGGCCCTCGTTGATCCAGCGCCCGTCGAACAGCCCCTCGTTGAACCAGGCGTGCGATGCCTCGTGGAGGATCGTCAGGTCGTCGAGGTCCTCGCTGATCTCGATCCCCTCGCGGTCCGGGTGGTAGATCCCGGCGTAGCCCTCGAGGAGCGGCGTATGGACCTCCGTGACGAGGAGCGAGCTGGTCACCGGCCAGGGCAGCCCGATGAGCCCGTCGAGCTGGGGCAGCCCGCGCTCGAGCCGGTCGGCCACCCGGTCCCGCCACTGGGGATCCTCGGGCCACGCCCGAACCGCCACCGACTCGCCGGTCGGGATGGTCAGCCAGCGGACGCCGAGCTCGCTCGACCGGTCGGCGTCGACGATCGCGTACCAGCTCGCCGTCGCGTCGATCTGCTCGGCGCTGTAGACGATCCGGCCGGCCGATCGGCGCTCGGTCAGGTCGGCCCCGGTCACCGTCGGGTCGAACGTGTCGGGCACGACGATCCGGACCGACGCGAGGTCGCCGTTGGCCCAGGCGTAGAACGACGCGAACGCGCGACCGACCCGGATCTCGCTGTCCGAGCGGGGTTCGCCGCCGGGCAGGTCGTAGCTCACCCGGACGTCGGCCGTCTGGCCGTAATACAGCTTCGAGCGGAGGGCGACGCCGACCCGCCGGTAGCCCTTCCGGTCGTCGATCGTCGTGGCCAGCCGGCGACCGGCGGACGTCGCCCGGATGTTCACCGCCTCGGGCTGGACGGCGAGGTGGACCTCCGCGAAGTAGGAGCGCCGGACCAGGCCACCGGTGGTGACCGGTGGGGTCGTGTTCGCGGCCTCGATCTGGACGACGACCCGGACCACCCGGTCGTCCGGGACGAGGGTGTAGGTCGTGGCGGTCCGGACGTCGATCCCGTCGTCGGCCGCGGCAACCGGGGCCGGGACGCCCGGGAGCGCCGACAGGACGAGCAGCGACCCGAGCGCCGCGAGCAGGCCGGCGCGCTGCCGGAGCCTCGTCCGGGTCAACGGGCTCCGGTCTCGAACCACTTCCGTTCCCGTCGCCGCGGCCGGCGGAGGCGGGCGGACACGAGGAGGGCCAGCAGGCCGGCGATCAGCCCGAGCGCGATCGACGCTCGGAGCCGCAGCCCGCCGAGGTCGGACGCCCCGGCCCAGGCCTCGCGGGCGCCGATCGCCTTCGCCTGGGCCGCGCTCAGGTCGCCCGCGCTGAACGCGGACCGCGCCGCGGCGAGCTGGGCCATCGGCTCCTGGCCGAGCAGCCCGACGGCGACGAGCGGGGACGACGACGTGGCGGCCCCTGCCTGCTCCGCGGCGACGATCTGATCGACGATCGCCCGTTCGATCCGCGCCTCCGCGGCGGCGGCCTCTGCATCGCCGTCCTCGAACGCGGCGCGGAGGTTCGGCGGGAGCTCGAGGCCCGCGACGGCGGCCGCGACCGCCAGCTCGTCGCGCGCGTCCAGGACGGCGCGAGCCTGCGTCATCGCGGCCTCGGCGTCGTCGAACCGCCAGGCCGCCAGGTCCGCGTCGATCGACGGTGGGAGTGCCCAGCCGTCCGCGTCGCGGACGAGCTCGGCGTCCTGGAACCGGGCGAGGGCCCGGGCATCGAGCAGGGCGGCGTCCTCGGGCCGGGCGACCCAGGTCCGCCACAGGTCGGTTGCGTCGACGCCGGCCTGCTGCTCGAGCAGGTCGAGCAGCCCGCGCCAGTCGACGGGCTGGCTCGAGGACCGGTCGATCGCGGCGCCCAGGACCGCCCGCAGGCCGTCGGCCCCCGTCCGTGCGGCGATGAGCCGGACGAGCTCGGCCGAGGCGGCGTAGCCGTACGCCTCGGACGCCTCGGCCTCGGGACCCCGGCCCGGGTCGGCGACCCAGGCGTTGAGCGGGAACGCGTCCGCCGCCGTCGGCCCGGAGGTCGGCTCGTCGGACTGGAGGTCGAGCCGCAGCGCGGCCTTGGCGGTGGCCTGGCTGACGAGGCCTTCGACGATCCACCGGTCGGCGAACAGCGACTCGTCGAACCACAGGTGGGCGACCGATCGGATGACGACGCTGGGCGGAGCGGTATAGGCGATCCGGATCGTGTCGGCGGCGGGCTCGTAGACCCCCGACCGCCCGTCGATCGAGCGCGCGACCGTCTCCTCGATCGCGATCGGGGCGGTCGGCCGGTAGGGCAGCCCGATCGACTTCGAGAGTGCCGGAATCGCCCGTTTGAGGAGGGTCGCCGTCTTCCTCGCCCACGCCGGATCGTCGGTCCAGGCGCGGAGCACGAGGTGAGCCGTGCCACCGTCGACGGGGATGTTGAGCGGCGTCTCGGCGAATGCCCCGGCCCGATCGGCCAGCACGTAGCCCGACAACGCAAACGGGTCGGCCAGGCTCCCGGTGGTCAGGCTGGTCGTGCCGTCGGCTTCGATCGTCGGTCGACTCAGCCTGCCGGCACCGACGGTGACCTTGTAGCCGGCCGGGACCGTGACACTGACCGACGAGCCGGCGACGCCGCGGCTGCCGAAGGCCCAGACGGGGAAGGCGACGAGCGACGGCCCGACCCTGATCTGGCGCGACGGGCTCCCGCCGGGATCGGGCAGGTCGAACGTCAGCCGGAGGGTCGTCGAACGGCCGCTGCCGAGGCGCTTGGCGAAGCGGATCGCGACGAGCGTCGACGAAGGCGTGCGCGCGACGATCGACGACGTGACCTTCAATCCGTCGTTGGAGGCGTGGAAGCCGACGGCGCCCGGCAGGACGGCCAGGTTGGCGTGGTCGTAGACGTAGCGGGTCGTGATCGTCTCGACCGAGCGGTTCGTGGCGACCAGGTCGACCGTGACGTGGACCCGGTGCCGCCCGGGCTGGACGATGTAGCGGGTCGTCCCAACGAGGTCGAGGCGCGGTCCGGCCGCCGCGACCGGCGCCGCGGCGATCGGGCCGACCGCCAGCGGGACGGCGATGGCGGCGGCCGCGGCCAGGCACGCCAGCCGGGGGGCGATCGCCCGGCTCACGAGTCGAGGAGCTCCGGGAGTCGGTCGGCGTAGCGCTCGAGGAGCGACGCGTTGCGCCGTCGCCGGTCTCCCTGGTCGGGGACCCGGCCACCGAGCCACAGCCAGCCGGCGGACTCGGGCAGGAGCGCGTCGCAGATCGCGAGCGACCGGGCGAGGGCCAGCCCGAGCTCATCGCGATCGACGATCCGGAGCGGGATCTCGGTGCTCAGCGTCGGCCGACCGTCCTCGGCCAGCGAGAACTTCACGAACGGGAACTCGTCGTTCCAGCGGAGCAGCGTCCGGTACGCCTTGCGCAGGCCGTCCCCGATCGGCGGCGCGAAGTGAACCCACGAGATCAGGCCGAGGGCAGGATCGAGGATCAGGGTCACCCGCACGTCGAAGCGGCGTCGCCCGTCGAGCTCGAGGTCCCAGGCCGCCACGCCGTCGCGCTCGACCCGCTCGGCCGGGTGCAGCCCGAGCTCGGTCAGCCAGCCCTCGACCACGATCGGGAGGACGGGTGGGCTCGCGGTGTCGGCCGGGTGAGCCGCGGGGCGCACGGCGGCGTCCGATCCGTTCGGCGACATGGCCGGGACAGTCTAGCCGAGGACCGCCCGGCGGCCCCGGGATCAGTCGCCGTCTCAGGCCGCCCGGTCCGGGACCAGCATCGTGTCGTGACCGCCGACACGATCGACGGCATCAGCGTCCCTCACCCTCCTGCCATACGGTCGCGTGATGAACGCTCGCCAGGTGGCGCAGGCTCACGACGAGGCTCTTTGGCCCGAGATCCTCCCGCCGCACGCTCGGCGCGGGATGAAACCGGACCCGGTCGAGGTGTCGGCCGTCCCGATCCGTCGGCGAACGTTCGTGGGATGACCGTTTGGCAGGGAGCCGCGCCGGGAGGAGCCGGGTGCAGCCGGGTGCAGGGAGCCGCGCGCAGGGGCGCCCAGGGAGCCGGGTATGCCGACCGAGCCCGCGCTCAGTCGCCGGCGCGGCGCGAGGCGGCCACCTCGACGCTCCGGGCGACCGTCGCGCCGTCGACCGCCCGCTCGTCGGCCATCGCGCCCGGTCGTCTTCGCGCCGCCGACGTCCCCTCGTGACGGTCGATCGAGCCGCCGCTGGGAACGACCCGCCGGACGAAGTCGGTCGTCCGGCAACCCTCGGCGACCTTGACGTTCCGGCCGATCCGCGCCCCGCGAGGGATCACCGCGCGCTTGCCGATGACGCTGATCCCCGTGTTGAGCCGGGTCGGCTCGCGCCGGTTCGGCGTGTCGTCGCCGCCGTCGCCGACGATCGCGCCGGGTCCGACCACGACCTCCTTGTCGAGGATCGAGCGATCGACGATCGCGCCGCGACGGATGACCGTGTCGAACATCACGATCGAGTCGCGGACGACCGCCCCGACCTCCACTCGGACGCCCGGCGAGAGGACCGAGTTGACGACCGTCCCGTCGACGATGCAGCCGTGGCTGATCAGGCTCCGATGGACCTGGGCCGTCTGGCCGATCCGTGCCGGAGCCCGCTCCTCGGACCTGGTGTGGATGACCCACTCCTTGTCGTACAGGTCGAGCTCCGGGTGGTCGTCGAGGAGGGCCATGTTCGCCTCCCAGTACGACTGGATCGTCCCGACGTCCTGCCAGTAGCCGTCGAAGCGGTAGCCGAACACCCGCGCGTCGCCGTCGATCATCGCCGGGACGACGTGAGCGCCGAAGTCGCTCCGCGACTCGTCGAGCCAGCGCCGGAGGGCCTTCCGCGAGAAGACGTAGACCCCCATGCTGGCCAGGTCGCTCTTGGGCTGCTTGGGCTTCTCCTGCCACTCGACGACGCGGTTGCCCTCGTCCATGGCCAGGATCCCCATCCGCGTGGCGTCCGACAGGGGCACCCGGCGGACCGCGATCGTGACGTCCGCGCGACGACGGCGATGGGCGGCCAGGAACGGCGTGTAGTCCATCTTGTAGATGTGGTCGCCGGCCAGGATCAGGACGTCGTCGGAGCCCTCGTGCTCGATGACGTTGAAGTTCTGGAGGACGGCGTCGGCCGTGCCCCGGTACCACTCGGCGACCCGGCCCCGGGCGATGTACGGCTGGAGCATCTTGACCCCGCCGGTGTTCCGGTCGAGGTCCCACGGCCGGCCGAGGCCGATGTGGTCGTTGAGCGAGCGGGGGTTGTACTGGGTCAGGACGACGACGTCATGGATCCCCGAGTTCACGCAGTTGCTCAGCGTGAAGTCGATGATCCGGTACTTGCCCCCGAACGGCACCGCCGGCTTGGCGCGCACGGACGAGAGGATGGACAGGCGTTCGCCCTCGCCGCCGGCGAGGATCACGGCCATCGTCGGTCTCATCGCAGGTACCTACGAGCGCCGGGGATGCCCTCGAGCTCAGGGCCCGGGCCGGGATCCCCACGGGTCGATCCTAGCACGCGTCCGGCGCCAGCGGTCGCCACGCCGCGGTCAACGTTCGGTGAACAGTTGCCTTGAACGGGGGCGATCGGCCCGCCGCCTTCGCTTGGCGGGCCTGCGTCCCGAGGCGCTGCCGCGTCGTGCCGACACGGCGGTGGTCGAACCGCCACCTCGCTTGGCGGGCTGCGTCCCGAGGCGCTGCGGCGTCGGGCCGACCGCCCCGGAGATGACCAGCGGTTCGACCGACGGGTGAGCGGTCCGACGAGGCGGGCGGCTCGCCGGGCCCGAGCGGATCCGGGCTCGGGCGCCTTCGCCTTACAGGAAGAGGCGGGGGTTCACCCAGGTGTGGTTGAGCTCGACCGACCAGTGGAGGTGGGGGCCGGTCGTGTGGCCGGTCATGCCGACGTAGGCGATCACCTGGCCCTGCTTGACGAACTGGCCGGCATGGACCGGGATGTTCGTCTTGACGTGCCCGTACAGGGTGATCAGGTGCTGGCTGTGGGCGATGATCACGACCCAGGCGCCGTCCGACAGCGGGCCGGCATAGAGGACCTTGCCATCGCCGGCGGCGTGGATCCTCCTGCCGAGCGGGGCGGCGATGTCGATGCCCGTGTGGAAGTGGGCGCAGTTGCCGAGTGGCGGCTCCCACGCGAACCCGGTGCAGCCGAACTCCTGGGTCACGGTCCCGTGGAGCGGCCAGATGAACGAGCCGCTGTACTCGGACGGGATCCCGCCGCCGTTGAACTGGTCGGAGAGCAGGCGCCGGATCTTGCGCTGGAGTGCGGCGTTCTCCTTCGCCTCGTTGGCGAGGATCGCCTTGGCCGCCGCCTTGTTGACCGCCATGTTCTGATACGCCTTGCGCTGGAGGGCGAGCTGCTGGGCGGTCGCCACCTCGAGCTTCTTGAGCTTGACCCGGGCTTTCCTGAGGTCGGCCAGGCTCTTGTCGAGGACCTTCTTCTGGGCGGCCGTCTCGGCCCGCAGCTGGGCGGTGTCGAAGCGGGTCTGGCTGACGGTCTGACTGAGCGCGAACAGGGTCTGCTGGTCCTTCACGATCTGGGCGGCGAGGACCTTGTCCTGGTTGCCGATGTCGATGAGATAGCCGACGTCGTTGATCGCGTCGGAGAAGGAGTCGGCCGACAGGATGGTTTCGAGGAGCGACGTCCGGTCGCTGTCGTAGGCCGCCCGGACATGGTCGGCCAGCATGGCCTTGCGCTCGGCCAGCTGGGCGGCCTTGGCGTCCTGCTCGGCCTGGATCTCGGCGAGCTGCGCGTCGAGATCGGCCAGCTGGGCGACCTGCGCGTCGTAGACCGCCTTGATCGCGTTGACCTTGACGGTCATGTCCTTGACCTGGGCCTTGACGTCGACCAGGTCGGCGTTGATTCCGTCGAGCTTCGCCGAGGTGGACTTGATCACGACCCGGAGGTCGGCCTGCAGCCCGTTGAGCTCGGCGACCTTGGCCTTCTGGGCCTTGATCTTGGCCGCGATCGCCTTCTGCTTGGCGAGCGCGTCCGAGAGCTCGTCGCCGGTCGCGACCTGGGGCGCACCGAGCGAGCCGCCGAGGAGCGGGACGAGGACGGCCGCGATCAGGCCGATCCGGGCGACCGCTCGCAGGTGAGGCCGGGGTCGAGGGCGTGCCGGCGTCGTCGCGGGGCGCGCGGGCACGACGGGACGCGGGTCGCGATTCGCATGGGGTCGGACGATCATCGAGGCGACGTCACGCTGCGAGCAAACTCCGTTGCGCGCGTCTGGTTCGACGCGGATGGCGGCTACGCCCGCCGGTACGCGCCGTCCCCGGGGCACACCTCGGGACGACTCCGGCTCCGGGCATCATACGCCTCGCCGTCCAGAACGCCCGAGACGCGCGATGGTCCCGCTGTCGCGTGGGCCGTCGGTCCCGTGGCGCCGCCCGATGAGCGGGAGGCCTCCGCCCCTCCGCGCCGGATCGATCCGGCGTCGCGGCTGGGGTCTCGTTCCGGAAGATCGTTCCGTCCTGAATTCCGCGGCCGAACGAACGCCGCTGAAGTTCAGCGGCGAAGCACCTCGGGGAGGGCGATGCCCTCCGGCTGGGGCACGCACGCCCCGGCGCGACCGCCTTCGGCTCAGGTCCGCAGGACGATCGCCCAGAGCGCGCCGAGGATGAGGAACGGCCCGAACGGGATGTACGAGGTCAGGCTGACCCGCCGGAGGACCAGCAGCACGAAGATGACGATGCCCCCGACGAACACCCCGGCGACCGTCCCGAGCAGCGCTCGGTAGGCCCCGGACATCAGGCCCGACGGTCACGAGGAGCTTGACGTCCCCCAGCCCGAATGCGCCCGCGCCGAACAGGAGCGACGGCACGTAGAGGACCAGCGGGATCGACGACCGCCGCGCCGAGCGCAGGGATCCAGGCGCCGCCGACCAGCGGGTTCGCGCCGCTGACCGCGAACAGGAACGCGAGCGGGATCATCGGCAAGGTCAGGAGGTCCGGCATCAGCCGCTGGTCGAGGTCGGTGGCCAGGAGCAGGACGAGCACCACGACGTAGGCGCCGAACGCTGCGAATACGAGCGGTTGTCGGAGGGAGGCCGAGTCGAGCACGGCGGCCGAGTCGTGCGGCGTGCCGAAGACGGTCGGCAACATCCCCAGCCCGACGGCCCCGAAGACCGCCACGACGACGGTCCGCCAGCCGACCCGTCGGCCGGCGTGGAACCCCGCCTCCTCGTCGTGCTCGGGCCAGCGCGTGGCGATCCGGTCGGCGAGGACACCCCACGCTCCGCCGATCACGGCAAGCGCGATCGCCGCTGCCGACAGGTCCAGCGTGACGTTGTCCATCCCGCGGCTGTGCGCGAGCGGGCGGTCGCCCTAGCCCGCCCCGGCCAGGGCGAGCTCGACGAGCGTCGCGTGGGTCACGCCGTTGGCGCCGCGCGAGGCGAACGGCAGGGGCTTCCGGAAGTAGCCGGTCCCGCCGATGTCGAGATGGACCCATGGCCGGGTCACGAACTCGCGGATGAACAGTCCGCTCTTCACGAGCGAGCCCTCGGCCGTCCCGGCGTTCTGCAGGTCACCGTACCAGCTGTCCATGTCCGGGACGTAGTCGTCGACGAGCGGGATCTGCCAGTAGCGCTCGCCGGCCCGCCGCCCAGCCGCGACGACCTCGTCGAACCAGGGCTGGGGCGTGCCGAAGGCGCCCGTGACCAGGTGCCCAAGCGCCCGCCCGACCGCCCCGGTGAGCGTCGCGACGTCGACCAGGTGGGTCGCCCCGAGCCGCTCGGCGTAGGTCAGGGCGTCGCCCAGGATCAGGCGGCCTTCGGCGTCGGTGTTCGTGATGTCGACCATCTTGCCGTTGAGCGCCCGGACGACGTCGCCGGGCCGGGTCGAGTGCGGACCGGGCATGTTCTCGACCGCCGGGGCGATCGCCAGGAGCGGCGTCCCGGGGGCCAGCCGGGCGACGGTCTCGATCGCCGCGATGACGGTCGCCGCGCCCGTCTTGTCCATCTTCATCTCTTCCATCCGGTCGGCCGGCTTGATCGAGATGCCGCCGGAGTCGAAGCAGACGCCCTTGCCGACGATCGCGAGGTGTCGCCCGAGGGCGTCCTTCTGGCCGGCATCCCCGGAGCGCAGGACGATCATCCGGGGCGGGTTGTCGCTCCCCCGTCCGACCGCCAGGAACATCCCCATTCCCGAGCTCGGCCGCCTTCTCCGGCGAGATCACGTCGATCGACAGCCCGTTGCGCTTCGCGATCGCGCTCGCCTCGTCGGCCAGGACCTCCGGGCTGACGTCGTTCGACGCACGGTTCGCCAGCGTCCGGGCGGTGTTGGCGCCCTCGCCGATGATCCGCCCGCGCTCCGCGGCGGTCGCGAGGCCGGCCGCGTCGCCACCGGGGACGACGACGACCAGCTCGTCGAGGACCGGCGGTGCGTCTTCGACCTTGTCGAGGTAGATCCCCTTCGGCTCGTATTGCCCCTCGACGACACCCCGGACGAGGAGCTCGACGACCGTCGCGGCTCCGCCGTCGATCCGGTCGGGCAGGTCGCCCACCCAGACGGCGAGCCGGCTGACGTTCCGACCGCCGAGCCGACGCTCGACGGTCGCGCCGAGGCGGTGGACGGTCTCGCGGTCGACCGCGCCGGCAACGCCAGCTGCGACGAGGACGATCCGCTTGACCGGCAGCTCGCCGGGCGCCGCCAGCGCCGCGCTGTAGCGCTTCTCGCCCAGCTCGCCGAACGCGGCCAGCGTCATGAGCTCGCCGCCGGTCCGTCGATCGAGCTCACCGAGCGCGCCGTCGAAGGCTGGCTCGTCCACATAAGGAATGGCCAGGACGTCGGCGGCGACGTCCCACGGCTGGTCGGTCGAGATGCGCACGTGCATTCGGGCAGGGTCCTCCGGATGGACGGTGGCGCCGCCGGCACCGGCGCCCGATGTCATGGAGCGAGGGGCGTGGCCGCCAGTGTAGCGGCCCTATCCGCCCCGGAGCGCGTCGATCGCCGCGGCCAGCCGGCCCCGTGCCTCCTCGATCTCGATGACGGCCTGGTTGAGCCCGCCGCGGGCGACGTCGGCCATGATCACGACCATCGCCCGGTTGTCGGGCGGCAGGGCCGCCTGCGCCGCGGAGACCTCGGCGAACGCCGTCCGGATGTCCTTGTTGACCTTGCCCGTCGACTTCACCAGGAGCGAGTAGAGCTTGCGGACGGCGGCGTCGTAGGCCGCGTTGAGGTCGATCCAGCGGGTCAGGATCGTGACGTCGGTCGTGTTCGCCAGGCGATCGCGCAGCACGCGCGACCTGGCGAGCGCCGCATCGGCCTTGTCGAGCACGACGATCGCCCGCTTGTAGAGCGACTTGCTGCCGAGCTTGACCGCCTCGGCGGCCTGGGTCTCATGGTCGGCCAGGCTCGTCGTGAGGTCGATGGCGGCGAGGCTGCCAAGGGTCAGGTTGGACCAGGAGTCGGACAGCCCGTCGGTCGCCGAGAGGGCCGCGACGAGGCGGTCGTAGCGCACCCGGAGGGCCGCGCCGATCCGGGTCGGGTCGTCGGGACCGATCCCGGGGATTGCGGCCAGCCTCGCCCGGAGCGTGTCGGTCGCGTCCGAGATGAGCCCGAGCTGCGTCTCGCCGTCCTTGATCGCCTTCTGGAGGCCGGTCGTGTTCCGGTCGACCAGGGTCGTGAGCGCTCGCCGGCCGATGTCGCCGAGCCCGTCGACGTCGTCCGACACGGCGCTCAGGTCGCCGATCGCCGTGCCGAGCTCGGGCTCGAGGGCGCGGTCGACGGTCCAGGTCAGCTCCGGCCGCGCGCCGGCGACCGGTGGCTTGTTGGTGACTGCCACCACCCCGGCGCCCCCGAACGCGATGAGCGCCGCGAGGGCGAGCCAGCCGGCCGCGGCACCGATCCGACGGAGCCGGCGTCGACGCGGCGAGGTGAGATCCGGGGTCGGGGCAGGCGTCGGGTCTACCGACGGTGCCGGTGGTCCCGGCCACGCGGCGAACGGGTCGGGTTCGGGAGTACCGGCGGACGGGTCGGGAATTCCGGGTGACGGTCCGGGGGTCCCGGCCTGAGGGTCGCGGTCGAAGGTCATGCGCGCGACACGATAGCATCCGGGCATGGACGAGCCCGACCGCGGACCTCTGCGCCGGCTCGTCGAGGCGCTCCCGAAGGCCGAGCTCCACCTCCACCTCGACGGCTCGCTCCGGGTCGAGACGGCGCTCGAGCTCGCCCGGACCCGGCATGTCGACGCCCCGTCGACGTACGCCGGGATGTACGACGCCCTCGTCGCCCCGGAGCGGACCGCGTCGCAGGCCGAGCTCCTCCAGCGGTTCGACCTCCCGATCGGCCTCGTCCAGGACGCCGAGGCGCTCGAGCTCGTCACGGGCGAGCTGGTCGAGGCCAAGGCCGCGGACCGGGTGCGCTACGTCGAGATCCGCTGGGGGCCCGCGCTCCACACCCGGCGCGGGCTGTCGCTCGCCGATGGGATCGCGGCCGTCTGCCGGGGCGCGGCCGAGGCGGCCCTCCGAACGGGCACCATCGTTCGGCTGATCTGCACCGCGCTCCGATCACACGATCCGGATCTGAACGTCGAGCTGGCCGAGGTCGCCGCCCGGTTCCGCGTGTCGGGGCTCGTCGGCTGGGACCTGGCCGGGCCGGAGGAGCGATACCCGGATCCGCTCGTGTTCCAGCGCGCCTTTGCCGCCGCCCGGGCAGGTGGGCTCAGGATCACCATCCATGCCGGCGAGTGGGGCGGGGCCACCCAGGTCCGGCGGGCGCTCGGGGTCGACCCCGAACGGATCGCCCACGGCCCGGGGGCGATCGACGATCCGGCGCTCGTCGCCGAGCTGATCGCCCGCGGCGTGGCCCTCGACCTGTGCCCGACGAGCAACGTCCAGGCCGGGATCGTCCCGTCAGTCGCCGACCATCCGCTCGCCCGCCTCCATCGCGCCGGCGTCGCGGTCACCCTGTCCACGGACGACCTGACGGTCTCCGACGTCACGCTCTCGGAGGAGTACCGCCGGTCGGTCACGGAGAACGGGCTGACCCTCCCCGAGCTGTGGGCGATCGATCGCCGGGCCCTCGACGTCGCCTTCGGCGAGGATGCGGTCCTGGCCCCGCTCCGGTCGGAGTTCGACCGGTGGGCCGCCGGGATCTCGGAGCTCACCGGGGGCTGACGTCGGGTCCGGCCCCTCGCGCTCCCGGTGTTCCGCCAGCCGGAGCAACCGACGGCTGGGCAGCCCCTCGCGCTCCCGGTGTTCCGCCAGCCGGAGCAACCGACGGCTGGGCAGCCCCTCGCGCTCCCGGTGTTCCGCCAGCCGGAGCAACCGACGGCTGGGCGACCTACTCGGAAGCGAGCCGCTCCAGGACTGCGGCGAGCTCCGCCGCGTCGTGGGCCACCGCCGTCGGCCGCTCTGCCGGCGGCAGCGCCTCGAGGTGCGCCTCGGTCGTCACCCCGGTCAGGACCAGCACGCAGCGCGCCCCGACCGCCCGCGCGGCGGCCAGGTCGGTCCCGATCCCGTCGCCGATCATCACCGCGTCGCGCGCCTCCGCCCCGACGACCCGGGCCGCCTCGCGCAGGAGCAGCGGCTCGGGCTTGCCGATCGACACCGGGACGACGCCGGCGGCGACCTCGACCGCGGCGACGATCGCCCCGGCCCCGGGCATCAGCCGCCGCTCCGCCGGGAACACCGGATCCCGGTTCGTCGCCACGAACCTGGCGCCTGCCCGGACGGCGTCCGCGGCCACGGCCAGCCGCCCGTAGGTGACGTCCGGGTCGAGCCCGATGACGACCGCGTCGGGGCGTCCGGCTGCCTCGAACCCGTCGAGCCCGTCGGCCGCCACGCGCGCCGCGGCGTCGCCGGCCATCACCACCTCGAACCCGCAGTCCTCGAGCTCGCGCCGGAGGCCGTCTCCGCCGAGCGCGAGGATTCGGTGCGGCGGCCGCTCCAGCTCGGTCAGCCAGAGTGCCGTCGCCCGCGGTGAGCTGACGACCCGGTCGGCAGCCACCGGGGCACCCATCGCGGCAAGGCGCTCGACGTACTCGGCCCGGTAGTAGAGCGAGTTGTTCGTGACGTAGACGACCTCGTCGCCGGCCGCGGCCCGAGCGGCCAGGACCGCCGCGACGCCGGGCACCGGCTCGGCGCCGCGATACACGACGCCGTCGAGGTCGACGAGGAGGAGCATCGGCGCATGGTAGCGGCCATAGACCCGAGGCGATCCGCGGACGTACCATCGCCGACCGCGGCGGGCCACGAGCCCGCCAGGGAGGGTGAGCGCGCGTGACGCGGTGGTGGCGCCAGCGCCGGCACGAACGGCTTCCTGTTCTGCGACCTGCGCGGCTACACCGCGTTCGTCGAGCGTCGCGGCGACCAGGCCGCCGCCGAGCTGCTGGCCACGTACCGCGAGCTCGTCCGCACGGCCATCGCCCGTCCACGCCGGAGCCGAGATCAAGACCGAGGGCGACTGCGTCTACGTCGTCTTCCCGGCCGCCAGCGCGGCGGTCGAGGCCGGCCTCGAGATCGTCGCCGCGGCGGCCGAG
Source organism: uncultured Chloroflexia bacterium (assembly GCA_963708065.1). Taxonomy (GTDB): domain Bacteria; phylum Chloroflexota; class Limnocylindria; order Limnocylindrales; family CSP1-4; genus Chersky-267. The sequence goes on along the minus strand of CAVPRZ010000002.1, from coordinate 499,645 downwards.
GCCTCGAGCCCGCGAGAGACCGATCCGGGTCGGGGTCGGGATCCATGCCGGCGAGACGGTGGCCACGACCGAGGGTCTCGTCGGTGGCGCGGTCAACATCGCCGCACGGGTGTGCGCCAAGGCCCAGGCCGGCGAGGTCCTCGTCACCGACACCGTCCGGGCCTTGACCCGGACGTACCTGCCCGTACACCTACACCGAGCCTCGGCACCCAGACCCTCAAGGGCATCGCCGGGGGGATCCCGCTCTACCGGGTCGAGGCCGTCCCGAGCTCCGGCCGGGCCCGGCTCGCCCGCCAGCTCGGGGCCCGCCGGGGTCGGCTGGCGATCCTGACCGGCCTGGTCGTCGTCGCCCTCGTCGCGGCCGGCGGCGCCTATGCCCTCAACCGGCCGACCGACTGCCTCAGCCTGCCGGCGACGTACCAAGGACGTCGTCGCCAGGATCGACCCGGCCCGCAACTGCGTCGTGGCGGTCTATCCGGTCGGCAAGAACCCGAACGGGATCATCGTCACGAAGATCGCGGCATGGACGGTGAGCGCCGTCGATGAGACCGTCAGTCGACTGGACCTCGCGACGGGTGTCACCCGAGTCGTCTCGGCTGGCGGCCAACCGACCGCGCTCGCCGAACTGTCGAGGGTCCGTCTGGGTGCTCGATGGCGTCGATGCCCACCTGCGTCGGATCGATCGGGGCGACCGGCCGAGATCGAGGACACGTTCCTACTCCCAGAGGGTCCCCAACGACCGAGTCGGTCGGGGTCACCACGCCGTAGCTTCGAAGCCTCCTTCGCGAGGATACCAGCCGAACGAAGGCTACTTCGGACTCGCAGCTGGTGGAGGAGCACTGTGGGTCACGAACTCGGTGGGCGGAGTGGTCGATCCGCGCTCGACCCACGAGCGGATGTGACAACATGCCGACGAGCTTCAACCGAACGACGATCCAGGTAGACGACCCGCCGAGCGTCGAAGGGGGCGTTCTCGTGGCTTCTGGAACCGGACCGGTCGCCTACGGGGATGGCAGCCGCGTGGATCGCCGATATCAAGCGGGCCCGGTCTCTGCGCGGATCGCAGCCGGAAACGCCACAGCCGAGCGGGTCTTCGCTGGGTCGCAGCATGGGACAACCGGACGGTCGCCCTGTCTGAGGCCGCGGTGTGGCGCGCGGCGACCGATGGTTCGCGTCGTCCGGATCGACTTCGAATCCCGACAGGTCGAGACGATCCGGACCGGGCTCGTGAGCGACAACCTGATCGTGACCGGCGAGGTCGCATGGGTCGCGCTTCCACTCGACACGCGCCGTCGCCCGCGTCGACGCCAGCCGGCCCCAGGCTCGACGCTCGCATACCTGTCGGCGGTCGTCCGTGCCGGTATCGACATCGCACCCGACGGCGCCGTCTGGGTCACGATCCAGGCGCCATGACGCAGCCGAGACCATCACGACCCCCTCGCCGGCACCGAGCGGCTGATCGTCGACGGGTCGAACCTGCTCCACGCCATCGGGCGGCGCGGTGGCGGACCGGCGCCGGCGGCGACGCTGATCGGCCGCCTCCGCGGCGCGATCCCGCCGGCCGTCCGGATCGAGCTCGTCTTCGACGGGCCGCCCGACCCGGGACTGCGCGGGACACGGATCGCGTCCGGGCTGACCGTCCGCCACAGCGGCCGGTACAGCGCCGACAGCCTGATCGACCGGCTCGTGGCCGACGCGATCGGGACCGGCGGCACGGCCGAGGCGGCCCACGCGGCCGGCTCGGCGATCCTCGTCGTCAGCGACGACATCGAGCTCGGGCGGGCGATCCGCCGCCGCGGCGGGCGGACGGCCGGGCACCGCCTGGCTCACCCGTCGGCTCGACCGCGAGAGCCTCAGCGCGCCCGCGGCCGGGCAACCGCCGACGGCCCGGCCCACCGCGCGGTCCGAGTGGCGGCCCCGACGAGGACGCCGACGAGCGGCGCTGGCGGCCCGGGCCGAGGGGCCACGAAGAAGACGGGCAACCCGCGCCGCGGCCACCCGCGCTGACGACGCCGATCGGGAACGTCCCCCGCTAGAATGCCGCCAGTGAACATCGTCGACCAGCTCAACCAGATCTGGAACCAGATCCTCGACTTCATCGGCTCCGTTCGTCATCCCCGACTGGGGCGCGCTGATCGGGCTGCTGCCGCTGTTCCTCCTCGCCCTCCTCCTCGGGCCGCTGCTCACCCTCATGGCGCTCGTCTGGCTCGTCTACTTCGTTCGCAAGCCGCGGGCGAAGCTGGCGGTCGTCGAGGGCCCGCGCCCGGCGCCGCTCGACGAGGACGGCCAGCCGATGTACCCGACCGGCCGGCCGTACTGCGCCCGCGACGGGCTCATCTACCCGAGCGGCTCGACCGTCTGCTCCACCTGCCGCGACGAGCTCGTGGTGACCTGCCCGAAGTGCGGGATCGGCCGGCAGGCCCGGATCCAGACCTGCGCCAACTGCGGCCTGATCCTCCAGATGGACAAGAACGCCGAGCTGCGCGCGGTGGTCCCGGCCGGGCCGCCGCCCGGCGGCGCCGCGGCCGCCTGATGGCCGGCGCCGGCCAGCTCCTGTTCACGCTCGGCGTCATCGTCGTCGCGCTCGGCTTCGCCGCCCACGTCGCGCACGCCGTGCTCCTGGCCAACGGCCGGCGGGCCCTCCCGCGGGTCGTCGTCGCGCCCGAGCCGGCCTTCGCCGGCGTCGTGAGCGGCTCGTTCGCCGAGCGGGCCGCCAGCGGCTCGACGAGCTTCGGCTCGGGCTCGGTCGAGCCGGCCAGCCCGCTCTCGCGGAGCGCCGAGATCCTCGGCTGGATCGCGGTCGTCGTGCTCGGGCTGTCGCTCGTCGCCCGGGCGATCGCGGTCGGTCGCGGCCCGTGGGGCAACATGTTCGAGTTCACGGTCGCCTTCGGCTTCACGATCCTGGCCGGCTACCAGCTCCTCGAGCGGCGCTACCCGATCCGCTCGCTCGGCTTCATCCCGTTCGGGGTCGCGCTCGCGCTGCTCCTCTACGCGAGCAGCCTGCCGAGCGACATCAAGCCGCTCGTGCCGGCCCTCCAGAACGCGCCGCTCCTGACGATCCACGTCGGGATGGCGACGATCTCGTACGGGATCTTCGCGACGAGCTTCGCGGCCGGCGTCGGGTACCTCGTCCAGGGCCAGCGCGACCGGTTCTCGTGGCTGCCGACGCACCGCGTCCTCGACGAGGTCGCCTACCGGGCGGTCATCATCGGCTTCCCGATCTTCGCCACGATGATCATCCTCGGCTCCTGGTGGGCGTCGATCGCCTGGTCGCGCTACTGGGGCTGGGATCCCAAGGAGACCGCCGCCCTCGCCACGTGGCTCGTCTACGCGGTCTACCTCCACGCCCGCAACCAGAAGGCGTGGGCCGGCCGGCCGGCCGCGCTCCTGCTCGTCCTCGGCTTCGGGATGGTCCTCGTGACCTACTCCGGCAGCCTCTGGTTCAACGGCCTGCACGCCTACTCCGGCCTGTAACGGACCGCTCGGAGCGCATGGCCGCCCGGACCCGCCCCGCCTCGCGAACCCGCCCGGCGTCCGGGCCTCGCGCGGGCTCCCTGCCGACCGACTGGTGGCAGCGCGGCGTCGTCTACCAGATCTATCCGCGGAGCTTCGCCGACAGCGACGGTGACGGGATCGGCGACCTGCCGGGCATCCTCGCCCATCTCGACCATCTCGAGTCGCTCGGGATCGATGCGCTCTGGCTGTCGCCGATCTACCCCTCACCCGGGCTGGACGTCGGCTACGACGTCTCCGACCATTCGGCGATCGATCCGGTCTTCGGGACGATGGACGACTTCGACCGACTGGTCGCGGCCGCGCACGAGCGCGGGCTCGGGGTGATCCTCGACCTCGTCCTCAACCACACGAGCCACCTCCATCCGTGGTTCGTCGACTCGCGCTCGAGCCGGGACAACGAGCACGCCGACTGGTACCTGTGGCGCGACCCCGCCGGGTGGCGCCGTGGCAAGCCCATCCCGCCGAACAACTGGGTGTCGTTCTTCGGCGGCCCCGCCTGGGAGTGGGAGCCCGACCCGCAGGCAGTTCTACATGCACACGTTCCTGCGCGAGCAGCCCGAGCTGAACTGGCGCAACCCGGCCGTCCGGACCGCCCAGCTCGAGATGATCCGCGGCTGGCTGGCTCGCGGCGTCGACGGCTTCCGGTTGGACGTGTTCAACGCCTTCTTCAAGCACCCGGACCTGCCGTCGAACCCGCCGCGCGTCCCGCCACCGAAGGGGATCGCGCAGGCTCCGGGCCTGGAACCGCCAGCAGCACCTCTACGACCGGAACCAGCCCGATCTCGACGACTTCCTCGCCGAGTTCCGGGCGATCGTCGACGAAGTGCCCGGGCGGATGACGGTCGGCGAGCTGTTCGACGGGACGCCCGGAGGTCGGCCGTCGGTCACTCGCAGCCCGCGCCATCTCGTCTTCGACTTCGAGCTGCTCCGACAGCCGTGGGCAGGCGGAGCCGCTGGCCGGGGTGATCGACCAGCGCGAGGCGGCGCTACGGACCCGACCGCTGGCCCACGGTCGTCCTGTCGAACCACGACCAGCCGCGCCACGCCAGCCGCCTCGCCAAGGGTCCCGAGCGGGACGCGGTCGCGAAGGCGGCCGCGGTCCTGCTGCTCACGCTGCGCGGAACGCCGTTCCTGTACTACGGCGAGGAGATCGGTCTCGGCGACGTCAAGGTGCCCGCGGAAGGAGATCGTCGACCCGCCGGCGCGGCGCTACTGGCCGCTCCCGCTGTGGTGGAACCGCGACCAGTGCCGGGCGCCGATGCCGTGGACCGGCGAGCCGAACGGCGGCTTCACGACCGGCCGTCCGTGGCTCCGACTGGCGCCGGACTACCGCGACCCGGAACGTGGCCGCCCAGGCCGCCGACCCGGGCTCGGTGCTCAACGCGTACCGCCGGCTGCTCGCCATCCGCCGGACCCTGGCCCCGCTCCAGGTCGGGTCGTTCCGCTGGGTCATCCGGGCCCGGGACGAGGTCCTCGCCTATCGCCGCGATTCCCCGGGCGAGGCCGTCCTCGTCGCGATCAACCTCGGCGCGGAGGCGATCTCGGTGGCGCTGGCCGACCCGGCGACGGCGGCCCTGACCTGGGAGCCCATCTACACGACCGACCCGCATGGCGCGGGCCGCCGGCCGCTCGACGGCGTCGTCCTCCGGCTGGTCGGTCGCGAGGCGGTCCTCCTCCGGGCGACGGTCGGCGGCTGACGGCCCCAGCGCGCGCTGGACTGCGGCGGCGGCTCAGCCCCGGCGTCAGCGGGTCCGGGTCACCTTGCTGACGTTGCGCGGCGCCTCCGGGTCGAGGCCCCGGGCGCGGGTGACGTGGTAGGCGTAGAGCTGGGCAGGAACGATCGAGACGATCGGCCGCAGCCACTCGGGGACGTCCTCCGGCAGCGCGATCGAGCGGTTGCCGATCGCCCGGATCGCCGCCTCGTCCGACAGGACGAGGAGGTCCGCGCCGCGCTCCGCGGAGCCGGCCGAGGAGCTCGACCATGCCGGCAGCCGCCATCCCCTCGGGGGCGACCGCGAGGACCGGCACTCCCGCCTCGACGAGGGCGACCGGCCCGTGCTGGAAGTCGGCGGCCGAGTACGGGTCGGCGAAGACCCGGCCGAGCTCCTTGAGCTTGAGCGCCCACTCGCGGGCGGTGGCGTACTCGTAGCCGCGGCCGAGGACGACACACCGGTCGGCCGCCGCGAGGTCCGCCGCGATCCGCTCCACGTCGGGCTCGACCGCGAGCGCCCGGCGCGATCGCGCCGGGCAGCCGGCCGAGCGCGGCCACGGCGTCCGAGTCGCCGGCGAGCGCCGCCGAGAGGCGGGCGATCGCGACGAGCGAGGTCGTGTAGGTCTTCGTGGCCGCGATCGCCTGCTCGGGCCCGGCGTCCAGGGCGACGACGTGCTCGGCGGCCTCGGCGAGCTCGCTCGTCGGGTCGTTCGTGATCGCGAGCGTCGGGGCGCCCTGGCGCCGGCCGGCCTCGACGACCCCGACGACGTCCGGCGAACGGCCCGACTGGCTGATGCCCACGACGAGCGCCCGGGCGAACCGCGGCACGACCCCGTAGAGGGACAGGATCGACGGCGCGGCGAGGGCGACCGGCAGGCGGTTGACCGTTCCAAGGACGTACTGGGCGTAGATCGCCGCGTTGTCCGATGTCCCGCGGGCCGCGATCACGACCGAGTCGACCGGCTCCGCGCGGAGCCGCTCGGCGAGCGCGTCGATCGCCGGCTGGCTCGACGCGAGCTGCCGCTCGCACCGCCGCCGGCTGCTCGAGGATCTCGTCGCGCAGCGTCATCCGCTTCCTCCGGTCGCGGGCTCGGTGTCCGCCCGTCTAGCGTAGCCCCGCGACCGGCCGGCGACCGGTCGGGACGCGCGGCCGGTCGGGACGGGCGGCCGGAGCCGAGGTACGGCCCTCGTCGAGCGCAGCACGGCCGGCAGGCAGGACGTCTTACGACGACAGCCGGTACCCCGGAGGAGCCACGCCCGTCGTCCGCGGGTGCGACACTGGACCGGCATCGGACGCAGCGGAGACCGCATGACCCGACCGATCGATCGACCGACCGGCCAGCCCGCGGGCCTGGCCCCACGCCCCGCCGGCGCAAGCGCCGGCGCCTGGCGAACGACGATCCGTCCCCGTCTCGGCGCGTTCTACCGGCGGACACGCGACCTCGCTCTCAAGCCGGTCTACGCCTTCTACGTGACCCGGCTCACGGCGGCCGTCATGGCCCACCCCCGGCCGGCTCACGTCGCGGTGATCATGGACGGCAACCGACGCTGGGCGACCGCGGAGGGCTTCGACGACCCGGGGGCCGGCCATCGCGCCGGCGCCGAGAAGGCGCTCGAGCTCATCGACTGGTGCGCCGACCTCGGGATCCGCGAGGTCACCCTGTGGGCGCTGTCGCTCGAGAACCTTGAGCGGCCCGAGGACGAGGTCGGCAAGATCACCGAAGTCGCCGCCGACGCGATCTCCGCGCTCGCCGATGGGCGCCGCAAGACCCGCCTGCCGATCCGCCTCCGGGTCATCGGCCGGCGCGACCTGCTGCCGGAGGGGCTCGCCTCGGTCGTCGAGCGCTCCGGCGCGCTCTCCCACGAGGACGGCGCGATGTCGGTCACGATCGCGCTCGCCTACTCCGGCCGCGACGAGCTGCTCGAGGCGTTCCGGGCGACGGTCCGCGACGCGGTCGAGGCCGGCACGCCGCCCGACGAGCCTGGCCGACTCGCTGACCGCCGACGCGCTCGCGGCCCACCTCTACACCCGCGGCTCGAGCGACCCCGACCTCATCATCCGGACGTCGGGCGAGGTCCGGATGTCGGGCTTCCTGCCCTGGCAGAGCGTCTACGCCGAGTACCACTTCGCCGAGGCCTACTGGCCGGCCTTCCGCGAGATCGACTTCCTCCGCGCGATCCGGACCTACCAGCAACGGGCGAGGCGCTTCGGCCGGTAGGCCGGCGGAGGCCGCCGGCGCCGCTCGGACGGGGTCCGCGAGGCCGGTCCGGCTCGGCAGGGCCCGCTCGCGATTCGCTCGAGCTCCGACCTCGGCCCAGTAACGGGGCCCGCGGTGGCCCGAGTTCTTGTCACTCGCACACCAGGCGGTCGTTCGACACTGCGAGCAGCCGTTCTATTGGCCGGCGGGACCGCATTCTTCGCGTGCCACGCCTGCGGCGGGACGAAATCGGAGCGGACAGCTCGCCTCGAGGCGGAAGACGCTGACCAACGCCCGCGTGGCGTGCACCTGTCACAAGTTCGGCCCTCGGACGACGTCCGTGACCGCCTGGCGTGCACCTGTCACGAGGCCGGTCTCGAGCCGGGGCCCGCGAACCTCCCTCGCAGGGTTGGCAGGCGACGGCCCATCGCTACACTGGCCGCGGCGAGGACCCGCACGAGGTGGTCGGATGGGGGCCACTGATCGCGAAGACGCCCGGCTGACAGCGCCCGACGCCGCATCGGCTCGGCCCGACGAGGTCGCCCCGGTCCCGACGCCGCCCGGCCCTGCCCCCGAGCGGCCCGCCGAGTACCGCACGTTCCTGATCGCCGACATCCGCGGCTACACCAGCTACACCGACGAGCGTGGCGACGAGGCGGCGGCGGCGCTCGCCAAGCGGTTCGCCGGGCTCGTCCGGGAGACGGTCGAGGCCCGCGACGGGACGCTCGTCGAGCTCCGCGGTGACGAGGCCCTCACCGTCTTCACCTCGGCCCGCCAGGCCTTGCGCGCGGCCGTGGAGCTCCAGGCCAGGATCGCGGCGGCGGGCCTCCCGCGGGGCATCGGGATCGGCCTCGATGCCGGCGAGGCCGTGCCGGTCGAGGGCGGCTATCGCGGCACCGCCCTCAACGTCGCCGCCCGCCTGTGCGCGCAGGCCGGCGCCGGCGAGATCCTTGCCACCGAGACCGTCATCCACCTGGCCGCGCGGATCGAGGGGATCCGCTACCGCGAGCCCAAGTCGGTCCGCCTGAAGGGCTTCGAGAGCTCGTTCCGGGTGGTCGGCGTGGAGCAGGAGGGCACGGCAGCGACGGGTAGCGCGCGAACTGCCCGGCGGCCGACCGCCCAGCCGCTGAGCGGTCGTCCGGCGATCGCGGCCCTCGTCGCGGTAGCGGTCCTCGTCGTCGGCGGCGCCCTCGTCTTCGCCCAGGGCCTGGGCGGTCGTGGCTCCGCGGCGCCGGGGTCGTCCCAGGGAGGCCCGCCCAGCGCCGGCGAAGGCTCGACGGTCCCCAGCGGAGGCGACGCCGGGGCAAGCCTCGGCCCGATCGGGTCCGGCGCGGTCACCGGTCCCGGCGGTTCGCCGACGACATCGCCCGGACCGTCCCCGTCCGTCCCGGCGGCCGACGTCCCCACGTACAAGGGCGGGCTCGGCAGGACGAACCAGATGCCCGGACCGGCGCTCGCCGCCACCCCCGGGATCCGCTGGCAGTTCGCGACCGGCGCGAATCCGGGCGCGGCGCCCGCCGTGGCCGGCAATCTCGTCTTCGCGGGCACCAGCGATGGGACCCTCCACGTCCTCGACCTGGCCACCGGGCGGGAGGCCTGGTCCTTCGCGGCCGGCGCGCCGATCCAGTCGACCCCGGCCGTCGCGAACGGGTCCGTCTACGTCGCGACCGAAGATGGCGTCTTCCATGCGGTCGACCTGGCCACCCACGCGGAGCGCTGGCGCGTGGCGGGGATCTCGAAAGGCACGGTACCGACCGTCGACGGCGACAGCGCCTACGTCGGCCTGACCAGCGGTCAATTCGCCGCTCTGTCCGTCACCGATGGGCAGGAGGAGTGGCACGTGGACGTGGAGGGCGGCGCCAGTCGGGCGGCGATCGCCGACGGCATGGCCTACGTCGACGGCGACGGGAGCGATCGGCTCTACGCGATCGACCTGACCGATCACACGATCAGCTGGAGCGTCGCGACCGGGGCCGCTCTTTCGATCACCCCGGCCGTCGACGGGGGCACCGTCTACATGGCCGTCGTGGAAGTGTCCGGCAAGGACAGTCGGGTCCTGGCCCTCGACGCCGCGACCGGCCAGGAGCGCTGGGCGTTCCGGGCGCCGGGTCACCCGAGCCTGGCGTCGTTGAGCGTCGGCCCCGACCGAGTCGTGACGACCTCCGACGGGCCGAGCGGCACCACGGATGTCTGGGCGATCGATCGCACGGACGGCCAACAGCGCTGGAAGGCCAGCGTCCCGGCCTCGATCGCGATCCACCCGACGCTCGTCGGCGACGAGGTCGACATCGAGGCGACCGACGGGACGGTGATCGCCCTGACGGCGGCAACCGGCCAGGAGATCTGGCGTTTCACTGGCCCCGGACGTGCGGTCGGCAGCCCGGTCGTGACCGGCGGGCTGCTGATCCAATCGCCACGACGTCGCAGCGGGATCGTGGCCCTCGGTTCTGGATCGGGCGAGCCCGCGACCGTGCCCGACTCGGCGGTCGAATGGGTGGCCGATCTCACCACGGGCGACGACGCGCCCACGCTGTTCCTGAACGTGATGGTCGATGCCAAGGGCAACGTGTACGGCGCCGACCGGTTCGGCGACCGCGTCGTCATCTGGGACCGCGACGGCCACCCGACGTTCTGGGGTCACCACGGCTCGAAGCCGGGCGAGTTCGACTTCGGCGAGGTCACCCTGGACGACCAGAGCCAGAGCGTCGCCGATCGCTCGCGACGGACGGATCGCCGTCGGCGACGGCGGCAACCACCGGGTCCAGGTCTTCGACGCCAGGCGGACGTTTCCTGATGGCGATCGGCCACGAGGGCGAGGACACCGGGCGAGTTCGTCAACCCGTGCTGCGTCGCCTTCGACCCGGCCGGGCGGCTGTACGTCGCGCGACCCGGTCGCGGCGACATCCAGGTCTTCGACAAGAAGGGTCGCTTCGTCCGGACGATCGGCAGCCAGGGCAGCGGCAACGGCCAGTTCGACCGGCTCGCCGTACCCTTCGTCGACCCGGCGACCGGCGACCTCTGGGTGCCCGACTTCGCCAACCGGCGGATCGAGGTGATGACGCGCGGACGGGCAGTTCGTGACGGCCTTCGGCGACGACCCGGACGAGCAGCGGCTTCGACCACGACGAACGGCGTCGTCCTCGACCGGGCCGGCCGGATGTGGGTCGTCGACACCGACGACTACGTGTACGTCCTCGACCCGATCCGGGCAGCGCATCGCCCGGTTCGGACCCGAGGTCGTAGCCGGTCACGGCTACATCGCGCCGGCCTACCTGTGGCTGACCGACGACGGCAAGCTCTACCTGCCCGACACCGACACACAACCGGATCGTCGTCCTCCAGGTCAAGCGCGCCGCTCTGGCCGCCGCCGGGCGGGCTGAGGCTGCCGAGCGGGCGGTTGAGCCGGGGCCGGGCGTTGAGCCACCGGCCGGGCGGTTCCGGGGCCGGCGCTGCCTGGTCCGGCTGGCGGTCGCAACGGACGATGGAGCGAGCCCTCGGCCGCTACCCGGTCCGGTCGGCGGACCATTGGGCAGCGGAGAGCGCGCTCGGCCGTCGCCTGGTCCGGCTGGCGGAGTGCGCGCAGGTGGAGAGTCGGCTCAGCCGTCGCTTCGTCCGGCTGTTGGAGTGCGCGCAGGTGGCGAGAGCGCTCGGTCGTCGCTTCGTCCGGCCGGCGGAATGCCCGAGGGCGAGGTGTGTGGCCTGCATTGATCGTCCCAGCGGTCGCGCATCCGGAGTCAATTCCTTGACAGGTGCTCTTCAGGCGGACACTCGTCAGGGTTCGGCGATGGATTGAAGGCCCCGTGGTTCGGATTCGACCCGAGCCACGCTCACGGCGGGACGAATTCGAAGCCGACCGCCGGCATCGCGGGCGGAAACGGGGACGAACGTCCGCCTGGCGTGCACCTGTCACGACTCGGCGTGTCGTGCGGGGCCCGTGGCCGCATGGCGTGCACCTGACAGGCGCCCGCGCCCAGACCGCGGCCGGGACCGACTGTCCTGCACCTGTCAAGGGCCCGTGGTGGGCACAGAACCGCACGGCTGTTCTAAACTCGTCCCGATCCCTCGCCGCGGAATCGCAGCCGGAACGCGACCAGGGAACGGACGCAAACCCACAGAATCCCACCCTCCGTCCACACCCAATCCACCGTCCCGGACGAGCTGTCCACCGTCCCGGACGAGCTGTCCACGCTCGGAGGCCCACTACTCCACATCCACAGCATGTAGCGGTCAGTACGAAGGTCGTACCACTACATGTTGTGGTTTCGGCCTTGACGCCCAATCCGCCGAGGCGTACAGTTGACGGGTCGCTCGACGGCGTGGAGTCGAGCCGGAACGGCCGCCCGGATCGCCAGCACCGCGACCCGCCGGAACCGCCGGGAACACGCCCCCAACGACACGATCACGGAGGCTAGGTCGCAGCTACGCCGCCCGACCCGCCTCAGCCGACCAGCGGCCCCGGGAAGCCGCTCCGCCGCCCTCGCTCGATCGAGAGCCAGGGACCCCGCACCAGGCCAGCCCACAGCACGACACCGCCCCCACCAGCCCAGCGTTTCCGGAGGAGAGAGCACCGATGGCCCGAGCCGCCGACCAGGGGAATCCCGGAATCCAGGTCCTGGCCCAGTCCGGAGCCGCTGCGGCGGCGACCGACCAGCCGAAGAAGGCCACCCGCGACCGCCACGCGACCGGCCGCCACTACGGCCCCTACGGCGTCAGCTTCAACGGCCAGAACCCCGACGGGAGCCGGGCCCCGGGCCTGACCTTCGAGCGGCGCTGGACCCGGCCGGGCGTCCACCCCTACGACGAGATCCGCTGGGAGACCCGGACCGCGAGCATCGGCAACGAGTCGGGCAAGGTCGTCTTCGAGCAGAAGGACGTCGAGGTCCCCGAGTTCTGGAGCCAGCTCGCGACGAACGTCGTCGTCAGCAAGTACTTCCGCGGCCACCTCGGCACCAGGGAGCGCGAGACGAGCGTCCGCCAGCTCATCGACCGGGTCGTGAACACGATCAGCGCGTGGGCCGAGACCCAGCACTACTTCGCGACCGACGAGGACCTGCGCGCCTTCCAGGCCGAGCTGACCCACCTCCTGGTCCACCAGAAGATGGCCTTCAACTCGCCGGTCTGGTTCAACGTCGGGATCGAGCAGAAGCCGCAGTGCTCGGCCTGCTTCATCAACTCGGTCCAGGACTCGATGTCGAGCATCATGGACCTGGCCAAGACCGAGGCGATGCTGTTCAAGTTCGGCTCGGGCGCCGGCTCCAACCTCAGCCCCATCCGGTCGAGCCGCGAGAAGATGTCGGGCGGCGGCACCGCCAGCGGCCCGGTCAGCTTCATGAAGGGCTACGACGCGTTCGCCGGCGTCGTGAAGTCGGGCGGCAAGACCCGCCGCGCGGCCAAGATGGTCATCCTCGACGCCGACCACCCCGACATCCTCGACTTCATCGACTCGAAGATGCTCGAGGAGAAGAAGGCCTGGGCGCTCATCGAGCAGGGCTACGACCCGAGCTTCACCGGCGAGGCCTACGGCTCGGTCTTCTTCCAGAACGCGAACCACAGCGTCCGCGTCACCGACGAGTTCATGAACGCGGTCGTCGCGAACAAGGACTGGACGACCCACGCCGTCGTCGACGACCGGCCGATGGGCACCTACAAGGCGGCCGACATCTTCCGCCGGATGGCCGAGGCGGCCCACCTCTGCGGCGACCCCGGGATCCAGTACGACAGCACGATCAACGACTGGCACACGAGCGCCAACACCGACCGGATCTACGCCAGCAACCCGTGCAGCGAATACATGTTCCTCAACGACACGGCCTGCTTCGCGCCGGAGACCCGGATCAGCACGCCCGACGGGCTGCGCACGGTCGAGGAGCTCTACCGCGCCCAGGAGCGCGGCGAGTCCGTCTGCGTCACGACCGACCTGCTGGCCGAGCACGACCACCGCCGGATGGCCGCCCACCGGCCGGCCCTCGTCACCCTCGTCGGCGATCGCCAGGTCTACCGGCTGACCCTGCGCGACGGCCGCTCGATCCGGGCGACCGGCGACCACCGCTTCCTGACCGACGACGGGACCTGGAAGCGGGTCGACCAGCTGACCCCGGAGGTCGATCGGATCGAGGTCCGCGAGTCGGGCAACACGGTCACCTTCGAGTCGCCGGACGCCGACGTCCGGCGCTGGCAGGTCCTCGGCTGGATGAGCGCCGACGGCGTGTTCAGCGGCGACGTCGCCGCGCTCGCCTTCGGGTCGACCGAGCTGGGCACCGCCGAGACCGTGACCGAGGAGCTCAACACGCTCCTGGCCGAGGCGCTCGACGGCGAGCAGACCGTCCGCGACATCGAGCGCGGGCTGCTCGGGCAGGCCGGCTCGGCGGGCGCCGACGACGGCGCCGCGGCGACCGCGGTGTCGACCGGTCAGCGGGCCGAGATCTCGATCCAGTCCGGCGGGACGATCCGGGTCGCGACCGAGTCGGGCGCGCTCGTCCGGATGCTCCAGGACCGCTACGGGCTGCGCGCCACGTCCGTTCCGGCGCGGCGCGACGTCGCCGTCCGAGGTCCACCGCGTCGCCGACGACCTCAAGGTCGCCTACCTCCAGGGCCTGTTCTCGGCCGACGGCACGGTCCGTGCCGCGACCGGGGCCGCGGGTCCCGAGGTCACCCTGGCCTCGACCGCGCCGGACCTCGTCCGGTCGGTCCAGCTCATGCTCTCGGACCTCGGGATCGCCAGCCGGGTCGCCGGCGCCGAGCCGTACGGCCCGCCCGACGCCGAGCTCCATCTCCACATCTACGGCGAGGCCGCCCGCAAGTTCCTCGGGCTCGTCGGGACGCCGCTGTCGGCGGACAAGCAGGCTCGCGGCGCGGCGATCCTCGCCCACCCGTTCGCCCGCGGCCTCGGCAACCCGCACGCCTCGACCGTCGCCTCGGTCGTCGCCGACGGCGTCGAGACCGTCTACGACGTGACCGAGCCGGTCACCCACTCGCTCGTCGCCGAGGGGCTGATCGCCCACAACTGCAACCTGGCCAGCCTCAACCTGATGAAGTTCGTCCGCGAGGACGGCGAGTTCGACGTCGAGGCCTACCGCTACGCGGCCCGGCTGACGATCACCGCCCAGGAGATCCTCGTCGACAACGCGTCCTACCCGACGCCGCGGATCGAGGAGAACAGCCACCGCTTCCGGCCGCTCGGGCTGGGCTACGCCAACCTCGGCGCGCTGCTCATGAGCCGTGGCCTGGCCTACGACTCGACAGGAGGGCCGCGACTACGCCGCCGCCCTGACCGCGATCATGCACGGCGAGGCGTACCGCCAGAGCGCGGTCATCGCCCGCGACCACGGCGGGCCGTTCAGCGAGTACAAGAAGAACGAGAAGCCGTTCCTGCGGGTCATCGGCAAGCACCGTGACGCCGCGTACGCGATCCCGAAGGATGGTGTCCCGGCCGACCTGCTCGAGGCGTCTCGTCTCGTCTATGACGAGGCCCTCGAGCTGGGCCGGGAGCACGGCTACCGGAACGCCCAGGTCACCGTCCTGGCGCCGACCGGCACGATCGCCTTCATGATGGATTGCGACACCACCGGGATCGAGCCCGACATCGCCCTGATCAAGTACAAGAAGCTGGTCGGCGAGGGCTTCCTCAAGATCGTCAACCAGACGGTCCCGGCCGCGCTCAAGAAGCTCGGCTACGCGCCCGACCAGGTCGAGGACATCCTGGCCTACGTCAACGACCGCGAGACGATCGAGGGCGCCCCGCACCTGCGGCCCGAGCACCTGCCGGTCTTCGACTGCGCCTTCAAGCCGGTCAACGGCGAGCGCTCGATCCACTACATGGGCCACGTCCGGATGATGGCCGCGGTCCAGCCGTTCCTGTCGGGCGCGATCAGCAAGACGGTCAACATGCCCGAGGCCGCCACCGTCGAGGAGATCGAGCAGGTCTACCTCGAGGGCTGGAAGCTGGGGCTCAAGGCAATCGCGATCTACCGCGACGGCTCCAAGCGGAGCCAGCCGCTGTCGCACCGGTAAGAAGACTACTGACGAGGGGGCCGACGCCGGGGCCGTCGCTGAGCTACGGGCACAGCTCGCGGCGGCCCAGGCGGAGGCGAAGAAGCCGCACCGCCATCGCCTCCCGGCCGAGCGCCAGGCGATCACCCACAAGTTCGACGTCGCCGGTCACGAGGGCTACATCACCGTCGGCCTGTACCCCGACGGCCAGCCCGGCGAGATCTTCCTCAAGATGGCCAAGGAGGGCTCGACGGTTTCGGGCCTGATGGACACCTTCGCGACCTCGGTCAGCCTCGCCCTCCAGTACGGCGTGCCGCTGCGCGACCTGGTCAACAAGTTCGCCCACGTCCGGTTCGAGCCGTCCGGCTTCACCGGCAACCAGGAGATCCCGATCGCCAAGTCGATCGTCGACTACATCTTCCGATGGCTCGGGAGCCGGTTCCTGCCGGCCGACGAGAAGGCCCAGATCGGGCTGGTCGACCGCGGGGCGGTCGTCGACTCGCCCTCACCCATCTCGTTCGGTGGCGGCTTCGGCGGGGACTCCTCCTCCTCGCCGACCGCCCCGAACCCGGAAGAAGGTCCGTCGGCGATCGACGAGGCGGTCGAGCCGCCGACCGACCGGCCGAGCGCGACCGCCGTGGCCGCCGAGCCTTCCGAGGCGACGCCGGCGGCTGCGGGCAAGGTCGAGATCCCGGTCGTCGAGTCGAACGGCCACGCCGATACCCAGGGCAACGGAAACGGCAAGGCCAACGGGAACGGCAACGGTCACGCGCTGAGCGCGATCGCCGCCTCGCTCGGCACGACGAAGGTCGCCTTCACGGTCCAGGAGGACGCCCCCAGCTGCGCCGAATGCGGCTCGATCATGGTCCGCAACGGCAGCTGCTACAAGTGCCTGAACTGCGGCTCCACGAGCGGCTGTAGCTAGTCCGGAGGACGTTCGGCGGCTGACCGTCGTGTGGCCGCCTAGCACCAGCGGGTGACGCGGACGACTGGACATCGACGGCCTCCCCTCGGCACGATGAGGACGTCAGTCGACGGCGACTGCCCACTGATCGGGTACCTGCCATCACTCGTCGGTCGTTCACTGTCGCAGCTCCGCACCGGACCGCCGCCCTCTGGATCGGCGCGATCGCCGGGATCGTCCTGGCTGCCTCGACCATGACGACGCCCGTGGCGGGTGCGTCCGGGTTGAGGGTGACGGTTGTGGCCACGCCCTCGCTGATCGACCCTGGCGACGTCACCACCTGGAAGGTCACGGTGACCCCTTCGGGTGGCACGTTGAACGATGTCGGGTTCTTCCTCGAGTTCAACCACACGTGGGCGCACATCCAGGGATGCTCAGGCGGCTGCCAGATCGCGGGGACGGACGCGTACTGGCAGTTCGCATCGCTTTCGGGCAAGAAGACCGTCACGGCCAAGGTCCAGATCGGACCGGACGGCGGTAATGGACCCGTGACTGGGCGCGTCTACCTCAGCTCGGGGAGCTGCATCTCGGGCTGCCCGGCATCCGACAGCGTCAACTACTTCGGCTCGGCAACCTCAACGCCGAAGCCCAAGCCCAAGCCAACGCCCAAGCCAACGCCGAGGCCAACGGCCCCCCCGACACCGAAGCCGACCCCGAAGCCGACCCCGAAGCCCACGCCAAAGCCAACCGCAACGCTCGACGCTGTTGCCTCGTCGCCGCCGTCGCTGGTGGTCGCCTCGACGGTCCCGACGCGCAGCATCGCCATCGCATTCGTCTCGGTGGCCCCGTCGTCCTCTCGTCCGCCTGCCGAGGCGGCGACACCGGAACCGTCGAACGCCTCGGGTACAACCGAAACACTGACCGTCTTGCTCGTGCTGGTGATGATCGGGGGCACCATTGGGCTGGTGGGCCGTGCCGTCGTCCGACGCCGCTGACGGCCGAGCTTCCTCGCACCCGGCGGAAGGAGCCGTTATCTCGTGACGACGCGGTAGTCTTCATCGTCGCCAACGTGCTCGACGCGATGTCGCACCGCCGACTACGAGGAACATGGAACGCGCATTCGTAACACGGGCCGGAGCAGCCATCTTCGTGCTGATGGTGATTGCTGCTGCCTGTACAGCTGCCGTTCCGCCCAGCTCGGGATCGGTCACCGCCGCAGTCGAGACTGCGTCGGTTGAGCCGACGTCGGCCGGCTCGGTCGCGTCGAACCCACCGACGACAGCCTCGATCGAGGCGCACTCGACCGAACCGAGCTCCGTTGCTGCCGTCGAGCCGACTCCAACTACGACTCCGACCAGGCGCCCGACGCCGAAGCCAGCGACCCCGAAACCCACGCCGAAGCCAACGCCCAAGCCAACGAAGTCGCCCTTCCTCGGCTACTGCGGGGACGTTCGGTCGCCCCTCCAGGCAGGCGACCAGGCGCGCGTCGGGGTGTCCTGCCTGCCCGTCGGCGCCCAATGCAAGCTCGCCGTGACGTATCCCGGAGGCGGCCACAAGTCGTTCCCGTACCACCGCATCGGCTCGTCCCGCAGTTGGAGCTGGACGTGGACGGTGCCGTCGTCGACCCCGGCCGGCATGGCGAAGGCGACTACGACCTGCACGTACGGCGGCATCACCCGGAGTGGACCGGCCGACTTCGAGATCACCGCGGCGCCGTCCTCGTCGTAGAGGGAGTCCGCCTCTTTCGCTATCAACCCAGCCGCAGGAGGAGCTCCTCGACCTCGTCGTCGGGTTCCGGGCCGCGCTCGCCGGCGAGGGTGAAGCCGCACTTCTCGAGGACCCGGATCGAGCCGGTGTTGTGCTTCGCGACGTGGGCGTACAGCGGGCGGGTCGTCTCGATCTCGAGGAACGCCGTGAGGGCCCGCGTCGCGACGCCCCTCCCCCAGAACTCGCGGCCGAGCCAGTAGCCGACGGCGCGCTGGTCGACGTCGTCCCAGGCGACGATGTTGCCGGCCACCCGCCCGTCGACGAGGATCGTCCGGAAGGTCACGCTCGGGTCGGCCCGGATCCGCGCCGTATGGCTGTAGTACGCCTCGCGGTCGCGCCCGGGGAACGCGGCCATCTCGACGGCGACGGGGTCGCGCTGGAACTCGAAGAACACCGGGATGTCGTCGTCCTCGATCTCGCGCAGCCGCACGTCGGGCGGTGGCTTCTCCTCGGACGGCGGAATCTCGCGGCTCAGCAGGTCGGCATCCATCAGCCAGTCGAGTGTAGTCCCCATCCGGCCCGGGCCGGATTCGGCACCTTCGCCTCTGCCCGACCCGACGACCTCGGCCCACAATGGTCCGGTGAAGAGGACCGCCGCCACGCCGGTGGGAGGTCGGGCAGTCATGTCGGTGCGAACGACACCACGGATGAAGAAAGCCGAGCCGACCGAGCTGCCCCTGGTGAGCCAGCCGGGGCGCGTCCCGATCAAGAGCTGGGCGCCCCAACTCGAGGAATCGGCGCTGCGGCAGGCGACCAACCTGTCGAACCTGCCGATCGCGATCCACCACGTCGCGCTCATGCCCGACGCGCACACGGGCTACGGCATGCCGATCGGCGGCGTCCTGTTCGCCGACGGGGCGGTCGTGCCGTATGCGATCGGGGTCGACATCGGCTGTGGCGTCGCGCTCGTCGAGACCGACCTGACGGTCGACACGCTCCGCCCGGCGGCTCTGGAGGATGTCCTCGACCGGATCGCCGCCGGCGTGCCGGTCGGGATGCGCTCGCAGCCTCACCGGGTCGACCACGCGCGGGCGGAGGCCGAGATCGGGCTCGAGCCGCCGGCCTCGATCGCCCCGGCCTGGCTCGACCACGGGATCGACCAGCTCGGGACGCTCGGCTCGGGGAACCACTTCCTCGAGATCCAGCGCGACGAGGCGTGCCGCGTGTACGTGATGCTCCACTCCGGCTCGCGCAGCCTGGGCAAGGCGATCTGCGACGCGTTCCAGCGCCGCGCGGTGGAGCTCGACGGGCGACGCGGTCTCGAGCTGCCCGACCGCGAGCTGGCCTATCTCCCCGACGACACCGACGAGTACCACGCCTACTGGGCGGCGATGACGTACGCCCTCCGCTTCGCGGTGGTCAACCGGAGCCGGATGCTCGACGTCGTCGAGCGGGCCTTCGGGGCCACGACCCGGATCGGCCGGTTCGAGCGGGTTGTCGACATCCAGCACAACTACGCCGCCTGGGAGGAGCACTTCGGGCGCCGCGGGATCGTCCACCGCAAGGGCGCCGTCCGCTCGCGGGCCGGCGAGACCGTGCTCATCCCCGGCTCGATGGGGACGGCCTCGTACGTCGGCGAGGGGCTCGGCAACCCGGACGCGTTCGAGACCTGCCAACACGGGGCCGGGCGGGCGATGAGCCGCCACGCGGCCCGGCGCGCGAAGTCGTCGCGCGAGGTCTACGACGAGATGTCCGGCCTAGGCGTCTCGCTCCATGCCGGCGATCCGCGGGCGGTCGCCGAGGAAGCGGCGTTCGCCTACAAGGACATCGAGACGGTGATGGCGCTGTCGGCCACGCTCGTCCGCCCGACGAAGAGGCTGACCCCGCTCGGTGTCGTCAAGGGCTGATCACTCATCGGAGGACACCACCCCCGGCCGGACCGGACCGGACCGGACCGGGTACCGTGAGCCGCATGGAGCGGCGACCGTTCGGGCGGACTGGGGTCGACGTCCCGGTCGTCGGGCTGGGGACGTGGCGGACGTTCGACCTCCCGCCCGACCGCCAGGCGATCGCCGATGCGGTCGTCGAGGCGGCGTTCGACGAGGGCGTCCGGTTCGTCGACAGCTCGCCGATGTACGGGCAGGCCGAGGCGCGTCTCGGCCGGGCGATCGCGCCGCGCCGGGACGAGTTCACCGTCGCGACGAAGGTCTGGACGGAGTCCGTCGCCGACGGCCGGCGCCACTTCGAGCGCCAGCTTGGCTGGTTCGGCGGCCGGGTCGACCTGCTCCAGGTCCACAACCTCGTCGCCTGGCGTGAGCATCTCGCCTGGTTCGAGGATGAGCGCGCCGCCGGCCGGATCCGCTGGCTCGGCGCGACCCACTACGCGGCGTCGGCCCTCGACGAGCTCGAGCGGGTCATGCGGACCGGGCGGCTCGATGCCATCCAGGTCCCGCTCAACCCGCAGGAGCGGGCGGCCGAGCGGCGGGTCCTGCCGCTCGCGGCGGAGCTCGGGCTCGGGGTCGTGGTCATGCGGCCGTTCGGCGAGGGCTCGCTCCTCCGCCGGCCGTTTCCGCGCGAGCTGGTCGCGGCCGGCCTCACCGGCTGGCCCGAGACGCTCCTCCGCTGGTGCCTCGCCGACGCCCGCGTGTCGGTCGCGATCCCGGCGACGTCGTCACCGGATCACGCGCGGGCGAACGCGAGGGCGGCCTCGTTGCCGGCGCTCGATCCGGGCCTGCGTGACTTGATCGGCCGACTCGCCGCCGGCTGACCGGACGGCTCAGCTGGCGAGCCCGAGCGGGATGCCGGCCACGACGCCAATCGCCACGTTGCCGAAGATCAGCCCGATCACGGCGCCGATGGCGATCCCGACGGCGAGCCCATATTCATCAAGGAACCGACCGAGCCCGGGGGGCAACGGCAACCGACGGTTCATACCAGTGCATACGGCCCGCGCAGAGAACCGGTTCGCGGCGGATGCGCGCCACGCGTCGGCAGGCGACCGCCAGGAGACGATGCGGTGCGCCCACGGTCCCGTCGTGATGCCCGGAGGCACCACGGAAACGGATTCCAAGCTCGCCCAAGCGTGGACACGTACCAATGGATGGCCCATCCTGCCATTCGGGTCATGCGTTCGACGGCCCCGTACCGGACGGAGGCAAGGTGAGCGGCGGAGCCAGGCGGTCTCGACTCGCCGGCGTGCTCGCGGCCATGTTCCTCGCCGCCTCGCTCGGTGCCCCGCCGGGCGCCAGCGGGGCCGACCCGAGTCCGGTCGTTCATTGGGCCTTCGACGAGGGATCGGGCTCGGTCGCCGCAGACGGCACCGGCAAAGGCCACGACCTGGCGCTGACCTCGACGGACTGGATCACGGACGGCCAGCTCGACGACGCGATCCACTTCCGGGGGACGACCAGCAGCGGTGCGCTCGCCCCGGCCGCCGGCTTCCACCCCGAGGTCATGACGGTCGCCTTCTGGGTCCGCGGGGATCCGGATTCACCGCCCGCCGACGGCAGCGTGATCATCGAGCAGGGACGGACCGGCGACTGCTCCTCGGCAGCCTGGGGGATCTACGCGAAGGGCACCGCGTTCGAGGTCGGGTGGCTCGAGGCCTCCGACGGGATCCCGCGCCTCGTCGAGATTCCGTCCAGCCCCGGCTTCGAGCTCTGGGATGGCGCCTGGCACCACGTCTCGCTCGTCGTCCCGGACAACTACTACTACCAGATGAGCGCCCTCATCGACCGGCGCCCGACGACGTTCACGCCGCACCCGCCGTCGTTCGACTACGCCAGCATGGCCACCGACGCGCTGGCGGTCGGGCACCCCGCCGCCGCCTGCCCGAGCGCCCCGCGGTTCCGCGGCGACGTCGACGAGGTCCTGATCTTCGACACCGACCTCAACATGGAGCAGCTCGGGGGACTCCTCCCGCCGGTCCCATCGACGCTCGGCCTGACCGGCCCGACATCGGTCCTCGCAGTCGACGGCGCGTGCTACCAGGCAACCGTGACGCCGACGCCGTACTACGGCTACGTGACGTTCAGCGCCACGCCAGCGTCGGGTCCGGCGACACTCAGGGCGGACGTGTCGGCGAACCCGGCCGGGCATTTCCTCGGCTGCTTCGACCTCGTGGCCGGCACCTACCGGATCGATGCGACCTTCAACCAGGGCTGGCCGGTCCAGGATTCGTCGGGCCAGCCGATCACCCTCACGGTGTCGCGCCGCCCGACCCAGGTCGTCAACGTCGGTGGTCGTGACTTCCTGTCGACGGAGCCGATCCGGATCGAGGCGACCGTCGCCGCGACCGATGGGTACCCGAGGGGTGCAGTGGACTTCTTCGATACGACCGGCGGGGGCCGGACGTTCCTCGGCTCGGCCGACCTGCAGTGGCTGGGCACCGCGGGACATGAGACAGCGTTCCTCGACCTGCCCGCGCGGCAGCCGGGCACCTACGCGCTGGAGGCCGACTACCCGGGGACGGCGGAGCGGTTCCTGCCCTCGACCGGAACCGGGTCCGTGACCGTCACCCAGGGGGCTGTTCCGGGCACCGTGACGATCAACGGGGGCGCCGCGGCGACCAGGGATGCGAACGTCCAGCTGGACATCAGCGCGGTATCCGGCGCGATCGCGGTTGGCGTCGGGAACGCTCCCGACAGCCTGAAGGTGTTCCTGCCACCGGTGACGTC
Source organism: uncultured Chloroflexia bacterium (assembly GCA_963708065.1). Lineage (GTDB taxonomy): Bacteria > Chloroflexota > Limnocylindria > Limnocylindrales > CSP1-4 > Chersky-267. The sequence goes on along the minus strand of CAVPRZ010000002.1, from coordinate 476,944 downwards.
GACGACCTGGTCGCTCACGGACAGGCAGTACGGCGGGGACCCGCTCGAGGGCCTGAAGACCGTGACGGTCCGCTGGCAGGCATCCGACTTCAGTTGGTCCGCCGGCAGCACGGCCTCGATCTACTACGACGCGACGGCGCCGACCGTGGGCAGCGTCGCGGCGGGCTGGACCAAGGGATCGTCGGTGCCGGTCGCCGGCCCGACGATGCGGCTCGCCTGGAGCGGTCACGACGACGGCAGCGGCGTCGCGCACTACGAGGTCGAGCAGAGCATCGACGGTGGCGCGTACGCGGCCGTGAGCGGCAACGTGCCCTCCGCCTCACTGCCCGTCACCGTGACGAGCGGCCACTCCTACGGCTTCCGGGTGCGGGCCGCCGACGCCGCGGGGAACGTCGGCGTCTGGTCGTACGGGAGGACCACCCGGTTCACCGAATTCCGGGACAGCGCGCGATCGATCCACTACCACGGGACCTGGCACGTGACCAGCAGCACGAGCTATCTCGGCGGTCGTGAGCGTTACTCGACGTCGGCCGGAGCCACCGCCTCCATCTCGTTCACGGGCCGGTCGTTCGCCTGGGTCGGAACGACGGGGCCGAGTCGTGGGACCGCGAAGGTCTACGTCAATGGAGCGCTCGTCGCGACGCTCAACCTCCATGCCGCGACGACCTCGTCCCGCAAGCTCCTGTTCACCAAGAGCTGGACCACGACGGCGAAGCGGACGATCGTGATCAGAGTTTCTGGAACGTCGGGTCACCCGCGCGTCGACGTCGACAGCCTGTTCGCCGGCTCCTGAGCCCGCGCGCGTGGGAACGGCACCCCCGTGGTTCGGTCGACCTACAGGACCCAGGCCCCGAGCGCGATGAGCGGCGGCACCGCCTGGATCAGGGCTGGTCGGAGGAAGCGCCGGTCGGTCGCCATGAGGACCATCCCGGCGGCGGCCATCGAGCCGCAGGCGAACAGGACGAGCGCCGGTCCAGCTTCGACCTGGCCGGCATTTACGGCGACGACCCCGGCCACGACGCCCACCGCCAGGAACAGGTTGTAGAAGCCCTGGTTGAAGGCCCACGGCCGGAGGATCTCGGCGTCGCCCTGCGACGCGACGAAGAACCTCCGGTATGTCTCGGGCCTCGTGAAGGTCAGGCTTTCCATGACGAAGAACAGGACGTGGATGGCGGCCGCGAGCAGCGCCGCCGCCTGGGCGATCGGGCTCACCCATCGCTCCAGTCGCCCATCCCGGAGAGGGAGTCGACCGCAACGCGGATGACATAGCCCGGCGGCGGGTTCGGCATGGCCGGGAACTTGACCCCGGGTCCGATGTACGTGGAGGCGAGGCGCTGGAGGAGCTCGGGCGCGCCGCCCTCGGTCACCCGGGCGCGGCCGCGCAGGACGAGGTAGTGGTCGAGGCCCCAGGCATTCCGGCCGGGCGCCTGGAAGGACAGCGCGATCCGCGGATCACGGCGCAGGTTGCGCAGCTTGGCCTGGTCGCCGAGCGTGCCGATGACGACCTCGTCGTCCTCGACCCCGACCCAGGCCATCGTGACGTGCGGCTCGCCGTTGGGGCCGAGCGTCACGACGTGGGCGAGCGGGCCGGTCGCCAGGAACGCGACGACCGGGGCGGGGAGGGCTGTCATGGCGACATCCTAGCCGGGCCTCGGCGGCGCGGCCGGGCCTCGACACCGCGGCGATGATGTGGCGATCGAGTCGATCGTGGCGCGTTCGGAGGGCGAGATGGAGACGATCGCGGTCGTCCTGAGCGTGGCCAGGGAGCGGGTCGCCGAGTTCGAGGCGGGCTTCCGGGCGCACGAGCTGCCGATCTGGGAGGACTACCACGAGCGGGGCGTGATGCTCAGCGCGTCGCTGTCGCGGATGGACATCTCGTCGCACCCGGTCGACGGCGCGGTCCAGTACCTGATCGTCGTCGCGTTCGCCACCGGCGAGGGGCACCACGAGCACGACAACGACCCCCGCTTCGCGGCCTGGAACACGCTGGCCGACGCCTGGCAGCTGGCCGACGGCAAGGCCTTCGGCGGCGGCACGATCCTCCAGGTCGGGCGATGACGACCGGCAAGCCGAGGTGGCCCTTCGGCTATCGGATCCTGACGTGGGCGGTGGGGTCGATCGTCGTCGTGCTGCTCATCGTTGCGATCCTGTTCCTGCTCAACGCACCGCGTTGATCGGCGGCGTCCGTCGAGGAGCACGAAGCGCCGCGGCGCGCGAGGCGCTGCGCCTTCACGATGTGCGGCGGACGACGAGGACCAGGCCGCCGACGAGCAGGAGCGCGACGAGCAGCAGGACGGCCGGAACGATCGGACCGGCCCCGTCCGTCGCCCCGCTCGCCGACGGCGGCGCCGCGGTGGCCTCGTCGGCTGGGATCGCGGTGACGCGCGCGATCGACGCGTCGAATGAGACCGCGCTCGACGGATCGGCGGTGGCCGCGACCTCGAGGATGTACGGGCCCGGGTCCGGCAGGCTGATCGTCGCGACGTAACGACCCTGGGCAGCGTCCTCGAGCGTCGCCGGGACGCTGGCGAGCGTTGCGCCGCGGGGGATCCGGACCTCGACGAAGAGCCGGTCGGGCATCGTGAACGTGCCGGGCTCCCAGGCGGCCTTCGGCCGGAGGACAACCGCCACCTGGGTCGGCCGTCCGGCGACGATCGCGCCGCCCGGCTGGATCTCGGCACTCGCGACCTGCGGCAGTGGGGCGTCCGGCGGCGGGCCGACGCCGGCGATCGGGAACAGCGACTCCGCCGGCGCGCAGCCGTCGCTCGCGCAGGCCGTCCCGGGGAAGGTCAGGCCGAGCCGGCCGCCACCGCCCTCCGGCACCGCGATGGTCGCGATGCCGTGACCGTTCCAGTCGGCCGCGATCGTCGCCTGCGACGGCGGGCCGTCGCCGGTCGCCGGGTACCACCAGAGGTGGAGCGACTGGGCCGGACCGAGCCGCCGGGCCGTTCGGTCCCAGATCGTCACGCCGATCGGGACGGTCGTCCCCGGAGCGAGGTCCGTCGGCGTGGTGCGATCGAGCCACGCCTCGAGCGGGAACCCCGCGTCGGCGGGGGGACTCCAGGACGGCTCGGCGCTCGGCGGGGCCGATGGGTCGGGCGATACGGTCGGGCTTGCCGCGACCGCCTGGCCGGGCACCGCGCCAACCGACGCGAGCACGGCAACGAGCGCGAGCACGGCAGCCAGCCCGGTGCGTCCGCGACCGTTCATCGAACCTTCATACACCCGGGGGCCGGTGGTCGTTCCCGGCGCGACGACCGGGCGCGGGCCTCAGCCGGTCGGCCGGTTCGCGCTCGACCGGACGAGCCGGATCGCCTCGGCGACGCCGCCGGTCCAGGGCTGGCCGTGGCCGGGCAGGACGTGGGTCGCCTCGAGGCCCTCGAGTCGCGCGAGGGATGCGACGGCCTGGTCGCGATCGGCCGTGAACGGGGCGACCTGGGGGCCGGAGACGCCGGTCGTTACGGCGTACGTCGCGATGGCATCCCCGACGAACAGCGCACTGCGGCCGACGACGTGGAGTGCCGCGCTGCCGGGCGTGTGGCCGGGGACGAGGATGACCCGCGGCGCGCCGGGCACGTCGAGGGTCGCCCCGTCACCGAACGTCGAGACCTCGACGAGGCGCGGGATCCGGAGCCCACCCTTGCGCATCGTCAGCCAGAGGAACTCGATGAGCGGGCGGATCCGGGTCGGCCCGAAGCCCTTGGCCGGGTTGGGGACCTCGCCGCGGGCGAGGGCCGCGTCCGCCTCGTGGACGCTGACGGGGACGTTGCGCTCCTTCCGGAGCCGCTCCGCGAAGCCGATGTGATCGCTGTGCCCGTGGGTCAGCACGAGCGCCTTGATGTCGCCGATCGACCGGCCCATCGCGGTCAGCTCGGCGGGCAGGTCGCCGTAGTAGCCGGGCACGCCGGCGTCGATGATCGTCACCGCGCCGGCCTCCTCGACCAGGTACGAGTTGATCATCCCCTGCCCGATGCGCCGGATCCCGCTCGCGATCTCCATGACGCTCCCTCGCTTCAGCCGGCGGCCGCCGGCTCGCCCTCCGGCTGGCTGACGTCGACGACCGCCGCGCCGAGCGCGCGGACCAAGTCGGCCGGGGCGATGTGGACGTTGACCCCGCGCACGCCGCCGCCGATGGCGACGACGGGCCGGTCGACGATCGAGGCGTCGACGATGACCGGCCAGGCGCTGGTCGCGCCGAACGGGGTGATCGCGCCGCGCTCGTAGCCGGTCGCCGTGCGCGCCTCCTCGGCGTCGGGCAGCGAGAGCCGGCTCACGCCGAGATGTGCCCGGAGCTTGGGCCAGTCGAACCGCCGGCCGCCCGGGACGAGGACGAACACGTAGTCGTCCTCGCCGCGCCGCACGACGATGGTGCGCAGGAGCGACCCAAGCTCGATCCCCTGGAACCGGGCGCTCTCCTCGGCGCTCCGGGCCGGCTCGGTCCGGACGACCCGGTACGGGACGTCGACGCCGGCCATGGACGGGATCGTGTCCTCCTCCGCCTCGCGCATCGGGCAAGGGTAGCGCGCCGGGCTCGCGCGACGATCCCCCGTTGGGGCATCCTGAGGGCCATGACCGCCGACTCCCCGTTCCTGCTCTCGATCGCCGCGCTGAGCGCCAGCCTGGCCGGGCTGGCGGGTCTGGTCGCCGCGCTTCGCCGTGGCGAGGGCCTGTCGACGAACGACCGCTATCGGCTCCACCAGATCGTCGAGTTCTGCTTCGCGAACATCCTCTTCGCCGTCTCGATGATCCCGCTGACGTCGCTCACCGGCGATGTCCAGCAGAGCCTGCGGATCGGTGGGGCGGTCGCCTTCGTGTACATGCTCGTCGCGGCGGCCGTGCTGGTCCGGCGCGCCCGCCAGCTCAACATCCAGCTCCAGCGCGACTGGATGATCATCGTCGCGGCGCTCAACATCGGCGCGCTCGTGACCTCGGCGGCCGCTGCGCTGACCGGCAGCGTCGGCGCGTTCCAGGCGCTGCTCGTGATCCTGCTCGCCCGGCCGATGGTCGCCTTCCTCTTCGTCCTGTCGTCGTTCGAGACGGGCGGCGAGCGCAGCCGGTCCGACTGACGCCATCGATGTCGGTCGATCCGGGCGGTGGTGCGATCGCCCCGCTCGACGAGCCCACGCTGGCGATCGCGGTCGCCGAGCTGGCCGCGTCGCGACCCGGACCTCGCCGCGATCGTGGCGCGCTGGGGCCCGCCGCCGTTGTGGGATCGCGCGCCCGGCTTCCCGACGCTGATCCACATCATCCTCGAGCAGCAAGTCTCGCTCGCGTCGGCGCAGGCGGCGTTCGACCGCTTGCGGGCCGCGGCAGACCCGCTCACCCCGGACCGGTTCCTCGAGCTGACCGACGCCGAGCTCCTGGCGATCGGGTTCAGCCGCCAGAAGGCGCGCTACGGCCGCGAGCTGGCGACGGCGGTGATCGACGGGTCGCTCGCGCTCGACCGCCTGCCCGAGCTCGACGACGAGGCCGTCCACCGCGCGCTCATCGACGTCCCCGGGATCGGGCCGTGGACCGCGGCCGTCTACCTGCTCATGGTCCTCGGCCGGCCCGACGTCTGGCCGGTCGACGACATCGCCCTCGCCCAGGCGGTCGCCGAGGTCAAGGGCCTCGACCGGCGACCCGGTCCGCGCGAGATGGCCGAGCTGGGCGAGCCCTGGCGACCCTGGCGCTCGGTCGCGGCCCGCCTCCTCTGGCACGACTACCTGAGCCGGCGCGGGAGATCCTGAGTCGCCGGCCGGACCGGACGCGCGGCCGGACCTTTGCCGCCGCTCGCCCTCACGGTCCACGTTCATGACAAACGGTCATCTGGTGAACGCTCGCCGGTCCCAGCCGTGGCGTGGGCGGTTCCACCCGAGCGATTCCATCCCGTCGCACGCTCGGCGCGGGACGAATCGGGGGCGAGCCGGGGTCCGGGCGTCGCGAAACGCCGGCGAACGTTCGCCGGTCGAACGTATGGCAGGGACGAGCCGGAGCCCCGCTCCGGCTGGGCCTCGCTCGGCCCGGGCTCCGTGCTCGGACCTCGGCCTCAGACCCGGACGGCGACCCGCTCGCGGTCCTTGAGGATCTGGCCGGCGGCGAGCTTGCCCGGGGCGCCCATGACGCAGCCGCCCGGGTGCGTGCCCGAGCCGCACTGGTAGTAGCCGTCGATCGGGGTCCGGTACTGCGACCAGCCCGGCGCGGGCCGGAAGAAGAACATCTGCGGGGCGAGGAACTCGCCGGCGAAGATGTTGCCCTCCGACAGGCCGACCGTTCGCTCGATGTCGAGCGGCGTGCGCACCTCGCGCTGGAGGACCAGCTCCCCGAACCCGGGGAAGAACGACTCCAGCGTCGACTGGACGGTGTCGCCCAGGTTCTCCTTCTCGGTGTCCCAGTCGCTCTCGCGCAGGTGGTACGGGGCGTACTGGACGAAGCAGCTCATGACCGCCTTGCCGGGCGGGGCCATGTCCGGGTCGACCATCGACTGGACGGCGCAGTCGAGGTACGGCCGCTTCGAGTACCAGCCGTACTTGGCGTCGTCGTAGGCCCGCTCGAGGTACTCCATCGACGGCCCGATGTTCGTGAAGCCGCGGTACTGGTCGGTCCGGTCGCCGAGGGCCGGGTAGCGCGGCGGGGCGTCGAGGGCGAAGTTGACCTTGGCCGACGTGCCCTGGAAGCGGAACCGCTGGATCGTCTCGACCAGGTCGGTCGGGAGCTCGCGCGGCTCGACGAGCTCGAGGAACGTCCGGCGCGGGTCGAGCGCGGACACGACCACGGGGGCGTGGAACTCGGTCCCGTCGGCCAGCGCAACCCCGGTCGCCCGCCCGTTCGTCGTGATCACCCGCTCGACCGGCGACTCGAGCCGGATCTCGGCCCCGAGCGCCTGGGCTGCCCGGGCGAGGACCTGGGTGAAGCCGCCGTTGCCCCGCTTGTGGAACGACCACGCCCCGAACTCGCCGTCGTGCTCGCCGAGGATGTGGTACAGGAGCACGAGCCCCGAGCCCTGCGAGTACGGCCCGACCTTCGTTCCGATGATCGCCGACGAGGCCATGTAGCCCTTGAGGATGTCCGACTCGAAGTAGTCGTCGAGGAAGTCGGCCGCGGACCCGGTCAGCAGCCGGACCGCGTCGTGGAGGACCTTCTTGTCGAGCCGGCGGAAGCGCCCGCCAAGGGCGGCGAGCGCGACGAGCTCCTCGGGGTCGTCGCTGAAGATGTCGGGCGGAGCCGCATCCAGGAGCGGCTTGATCGCCTGGAGGACCTTGTTGACGTCGTGGTTGAACGCGTCGTAGGCGTCGGCGTCGTGCGGGCTGTGCCGGGCGATCTCCTTGAGGTTCTCACCGTGGTCCTGGCCGAGGAGAAGGTAGTCGCCGTCCTCCTTGGGACAGAACGTCGTCGGCATCAGGATCGGCATGAACCCGTGCTTGACGAGGTCGAGCTCCTGGACGATGTCCGGGCGGAGCAGGCTGAGCGCGTACGAAAACGTCGTGAACCAGAAGCCCGGCCGGAGCTCCTCGGTGATCGCCGCGCCGCCGACCAGGTGGCGTCGCTCGAGGATGAGCGTCTTCAATCCGGCCTTCGCCAGGTAGGCGCCGTTCGTCAGGCCGTTGTGGCCGCCACCGATGACGATCGCGTCGTAGGTCCGGCCGGCCCGATCGGACGCGCGGTCACGGCCTCGGGAGGGCGAGCGGCGCGCCGGGGACTCCGGACGACGAGCGGCGGCGGCCCGGGACTTGGCGGTGGCGGTCTTCGTCTTCGGCATGTCAGGCGGTCCTTCGCTCGGGGTTGAACAGCGGGGTCCGGGTCACGTACGCGTCGAAGTACTCGTAGCGGTGGCTGACGGCCAGCTCCAGCTTGACCCGCGAGCCGGGGGCGAGCCGGTCGAGCGGGACGCGGGCGAGGGCGATGTGGCGCTGGAGGATCGGCGAGTACATCTGGCTCGTCGCATAGCCGAGCTGGCGCAGGTCGTCGTCGTAGATGTAGTACTCGTCCTGGATCGGGGTGTGGTCCTTGGGCGGGATGAGCCCGGCCGCGTCGTAGATCCGGTCGTAGTCGCGCCAGTCGACGACGAGCCCGGTCAGCTTCCAGCGCGACGTCTTCTCGGCCAGCTCGCGCCGGATCGCGTCGCGGCCGATGAACGCCCGATCGTCGGCCGCCAGGTCGCGGAACATCCAGCCGAAGCCGAGCTCGATCGGGGTCGTCCGGTCGGCGTCGGTCCAGGCGAACCGGCTCGAGTGGAAGTCGACATCGAGCAGGACCAGCCCGGCCTCGATCCGGGCCATGTACAGGGCGGTCATCCCGATCGGGACGATCCCCCGTCCGCGGCTCGCCGCCCAGACCGCATCCCAGACGGTGAGCGCGTCGGCGGCCGGGATCCAGATCTCGTAGCCGAGGTCGCCGGTGTAGCCGGTCCGCGAGACGTGGACGGGGACCTTGGCGATCTTCGTCGCGACGACCCCGAAGTAGGGCAGCTCGGCCACGCCGTGGGCCAGCGAGGCGACCAGGTCGCGAGAGCGCGGGCCCTGGACGGCGAGGACGGCCCAGTCGTCGGAGACCTCCTCGATCCCGACGTCGAGCCGGCCGACGAGCTCCTCGAAGTAGGCCAGGTTCGGCTCGGCCGCGGTCAGCACGTACTCGTCGGGTCCGTGGCGGAGGATGACCCCGTCCTCGACGACGAAGCCGCGGTCATCGCACCAGAGCGTGTACTGGGCGTGACCCGGCTGGCAGGTCCGGATGTCGCGGGCGAGGACGCCGGCCAGGAACCGCTCCGCATCGGGGCCGTGGATCCGGTACTTGTAGAGCGGCGACGAGTCGAACAGGCCGGCCGCGTTCCGGATCGCGAAGTACTCGAACTTCTCGGACATCTGGTAGCGGGTCGCCGCCAGGTTGTTCGACCAGTGCTCCCACAGGCCCGTCTCGTTGAGCGCCGCTGTGCGCTCGTGGAAGGGCGTCGTCCGGATCATCAGGCGGCCTCGCTGCGCGTCGTCATGACCTCTCCGGACCCGTCGGGGAGCACCCGCCGGGCACGGCCCGCCCACGGTAGAAGGTCGGTTCGCGCCTGCGGGCGGCTGTCTAGGCTGGTGGGACAGCGCCCGACCACGGCCGGGCGGGACGGTGACCCGGACGGCGGACGGGGCGATCCCGAGTATGTCAGCCGCGAGCGGCCGCCTCGAACGCCTCCCCGAAGCTGCGCAGCCCGCGATCGACCATCTCCTCCGACGCCGTCAGGCTGATCCGGAACCAGCCCGGGACCTCGACGACCGAGCCCGGCAGGACGAGCGCGCCGTGGTTCGCGAGCACGCTCGGCGAAGGCCACATCGTCCGCGATCGGCGAGCGGGCCATGACGTAGAACGTGCCCTCGGGCATCGTCGCCTCGTAGCCCATCGCCCGGAGCGCCGGGACGAGCCGGTCGCGTCGCCGCTCGAGCGCGCCGACGTCGATCGACAGCCGCTCGAGGTCCTCGATCGCGTGCTGGAGGAGGGCATTCGGGAACGCGTAGCCGGTCGCGATCTGGGCGACGAAGACGGCCCGGCGGAGCTCCGCGCGATCGGGCATCGTCGGCGGGAACGTGAGGTAGCCCACGCGCATCCCGGGCGCGAGCAGGGTCTTGCCGTACGAGTACGTGACGATCGTGTTCGGGTAGACCTCCGACGGGCTGTGGAACGTCAAGCCGTCGAACACGATCCGGTTGTACGGCTCGTCGCTGACCAGCAGGATCGGGCGGTCGCGGCCGGCCGACCTCCGGGCGAGCATCTCACCGAGGGCGCGGAGCGCTTCGACTGGGTAGATCCGGCCGGTCGGATTGTGGGGCGTGTTGATGAGCACCGCCCGGGTTCGCGGCGTGATCGCGGCCTCGATGGCGGCCGCGTCGAGGTCGAATGCCGGCGGTTCGAGCCGCACCCGGACCGGGACGCCGTCGGCAGCCATGATCAGGAGCTCGTAGAAGAACCAGGGCGGCGACACGAACACGACCTCGTCGCCCGGCTCGACGATCGCCCGGAGGGTCACCGCGAGCGCGGCGAAGCCGCCGTTCGTCATGGCGACGTCGGCCGGGTCCCAGTCGAGCCCGGTCCGCGCCGTGAGGCTGCGGGCGACCGCCGCCTGCGCGTTGGGCTCGCTCATCTTGTACGCGAACCAGTCCTTGTCGCGTGGCGTCAGGGCGGCCCGGAGGGCGTCGACGTAGCCGGGCAGCGGCATCTCCTGCGGGTTGCCGACCGCGAAGTTGGCCATCGCCGGGTCGGCGTTCCAGCGCGCGAACGACCCCTCGAAGAACGACACGAACGGACCGACCGTCGCGGCGAGCCGATCCATCCGTCGAAGCGTGGTCTCCACCCGGCACCTCCTGGGGCGAGGATAGGACCTATCCTTCGATTGGGTTGGCCCGGCCCGAACTCCATCCTGGCGGCCGGGTCACGGATCCGGAGGGACCGATGAAGATCGGCGTGATCGTCCCGCAGGGCTGGGTCGGCGAGTACGACGGCTGGGACCCGCTCGAGGCGTGGAGCCGGACGGTGGCCGTCGCCCAGCAGGCGGACCGGCTCGGCTTCGAGTCGATCTGGCTGTTCGACCACTTCCACACGATCCCCCGCCCGACCGACGAGATCACGTTCGAGTCGTTCACCAGCCTGGCCGCCCTCGCCGCCCTGACCTCGCGCGTCCGGCTGGGCCACATCGTCATCTGCACGGCCTTCCGCAACCCGGCCCTGACCGCGAAGATGATCTCGACGATGGACACGATCAGCGGCGGGCGGATGGAGCTCGGGATCGGCGCCGGCTGGAAGCGCGACGAGTGGCTCGGCTACGGCTACGGCTTCCCCGAGACCCGCGAGCGGCTGGCCCGCCTCGGCGACGATCTCGAGGTCATCGTCCGGATGCTGTCGGGCGACCGGCATGCGCATGCCACCTTCGATGGCCACTACAGCCACGTCCGCGACGCGCGGAACGTCCCGAAGCCGATCCAGAAGCCACGGGTCCCGATCATGGTCGGCGGCAACGGGCCGAACGTGACCTGGCGCCTGGCCGCCCGCCATGCCGACGAGCTGAACGTCGACGGCATGAGCCCCGACGAGGTCAGCGAGGCCCTGCCGGTGATCCGGTCCCGCTGCGAGGAGATCGGCCGCGACCCCGCGAGCCTGCCGGTCTCCGTCCACATCTGGCGCGAGCTGCTGGCCGCCGGTGGGGCGCCAAGGATCGATCAGCTGGCCGCCTACCGCGAGGTGGGAGTGTCCCGGGTCATGACGATCCTCGACGAGTCGACCAGGAGCGACGGGGCGCTCGAGGCGCTGGCGGCCGACGCGCGCGCGGCGGGCCTGGAGCTCGCCTGAGCCGGCGGCCATGCCGACGGTCGAACGCCACGCAACGGTCGGCGAATTCCTGGCCGCGACCGGCGACTTCCTGGCCGACCGCGAGGCCGAGCACAACCTGATCCTGGGGATCTGCTCCAACCTCCGGCTCGGCAATCGGCCGCCGGCGAGCGGCCCGGTCGACTTCCTCGTCGTGTGGTCGGACAGGCGCATCGTCCTGGCCGCGATCCGGACGCCGCCCTACAACCTGGTCCTGTCCGAGGTCGACGACGGCGAGGCCATTCCGGCGCTGGCCGAGGCGCTCGCCGGCGCCGACCTGCCGGGGGTCGTCGGCCCGACCGGGCACGCCGGGTCGTTCGCCCAGCACTGGTGCGCCGAGGCCGGCCGCACTCCGATCCTGTCGATCCGCGAGCGGATCTTCCGCCTGTCCGCCGTCCGGCCTCCGCCGAACCCGCCTCCCGGGCGGCTGCGGCTCGCCGGGCCGGAGGACCGTGCCGTCGTCATCGGCTGGTACGCCGCGTTCGTGGCCGAGGCCCTCCCGCCGGGTGAGCCATCAACCCCCGACGAGGTCATCGACCGGCGGATCGCCCAGGGCGGCGCCTTCCTGTGGGACGACGGCGACCCGGTGTCGCTGACGGTCGTCGGCTCGCGAACGCCGCACGGCGCCCGGGTGGGTCCGGTCTACACGCCGCCCGAGCGGCGCGGGCGGGGCTACGCCTCTGCCTGCGTCGCGGGTGCCAGCCGGGCCCAGCTCGATGCCGGGCTCTCGTTCGTCTTCCTGTTCACCGACCTGGCCAACCCGACCGCGAACCACATCTACCAGGACATCGGCTACGAGCCGATCCGCGACGTCGACGCCTGGCGGTTCACCGGCTGAGCGTCCTGACCCAACGGCAAACCTCGCCTATCCTTGGCTCATGAGCCTGTACCGTCTCGACGACCCGGGTGACCTCGTCGCGCCGACGGTCGTCGCAGCGTTTGACGGCTGGGTCGACAGCGGGACCGCGGCGACGACCGCGGCCGAGCACCTGGCCGCGGGCGGTGACGTCGTGGCCACCTTCGACGACGACCAGCTCTTCGACTACCGCTCGCGGCGACCGACGCTCGAGATCGTCGACGGCCGCCTCGCCGAGCTCACCTGGCCCGAGCTGACCCTGCGTCGGACCCGGCTCGGGGAGCGGGACATCCTCGTCCTCACCGGGGCCGAGCCGGACTACCGCTGGCGAGAGTTCGCCCGATCCGTCGTCGAGATCGTCGAGCGCCTCAAGGTCGCCGAGTGGATCAGCCTCGGGGCGATCCCGGCCGCCGTGCCGCATACCCGCTCCGTGCCGATCATGGGCACCGAGTCCGCGCCGGGCCTCCTCCAGGCCGACGTCCGGCCGGGCCCGGAAGGGCTCCTCCGGGTGCCGGCGGCGGCGCTGTCCGTCCTCGAGATGGCGCTCGCCGAGGCCGGCACGCCGGCCGTCGGCTACTTCGCCCAGGTGCCCCACTACGTGTCGGGGCCGTACCCGGTCGCCGCGCTCGCCCTGCTCCAGTCCGTGGGGCGCCACCTCGGGGTCGACATCCCCGCGACCGAGCTGGTCGCCGAGTCCCAGCAGCTCCGTTCGCGACTCGACCTCGCGACGGGTGCCGACGAGACCACCCGCGCCTACGTCGAGCGGCTCGAGTCGATGGTCGACGAGCAGCGCCTCCCGGCCGGCGACGAGCTCATCTCCGAGATCGAGCGGTTCCTCCGCGACCGGGGCGCCCCCGGCGGCCAGGGGACGCTGCCGAACTGAGCCCTCGGACATGGGTCGGCGGGCGCCGGCCGGTCGCAGTCGAGGCGCAACCGACGGGTGCCCGCCGACGATTGCTCGCGGCCCGGCGCGGCGTCGAGACCGGCCGGCGACGCGAGCTCGTGACTACGCGTGGGCGAGGCGGGCCCTGGCGATCGAACGGATCGTGAGCAGCAGGACGATCAGGACGACCTGCATCCCGATGACCACGCGGTTGACATCGAGCGCCGGGATCCAGCGGACCGAATCCTCCTTGATGACATAGACGCCGGCCGGGCGGGCGGCCATCCCGAACCCGACCCCGCCGCTTGTCGCCGGCTTCGTCTCGGCACCTGCCTCACCGGGGACGGTCGGTGTCGGGCCCTCGCCACCGCCCGCGCCGCCCATGATCCGGGCGACCGGGATGACGGTGGTCCCGTTCTTGACCACCGGCTCACCGAAGACGCGCCGGGCGGTCAGTGTGTCGTCGACCCGGTCGACGATGGTCTCGAGGTTCAGCATCGCGGTTCCTACCCTTCGTCAATGCGCTCGACGACGATCGAGCAGCGGGTCGCCAGCGCGGCGATCGCCCCGATCGCGGCCCAGACCGGCAGGAGCACCGCACCGATCACGCCGATCGCCAGCGGGAACTCGGCGATGATCGAGTCATCCTCGTTCTTGATGATGATCCGCCGGACGTTTCCCTCACGGACGAGCTCGCGGGCCTTGGCCAGGAGCTCCTCGCCCGTGATCCGGAACTCCTCGGTCCTGGTTGGCCTGGTCATCGTTTCGGGCATGGTCAAACCTCCTGCCGGCGCGCAGCCGGCTCATTCCGATGGACGTCGAGGCCAGCGTGGACTCGCCGCGGCCGACCGACCAGTGCCGAACGTCGGGACTTGGGGCCCGACCACCTGCGCGGCGGTGATCGACTCCGCGTCCCGTCAGCCCGGCGGCCCGACCAGGTCGGCCCTGATCCGCTTCGGCAGGCGCGCGACGACCAGGTCGTGCGACCTCGTCAGCAGGGCCTTCGTCTCGTCGATCGGGAGCGCGTCGGGGCGCTCGAGGGACACCCAGCCGGCGCGGGCCAGGTAGGCCGCCGGCCGGACCCCGTCGACGGCGGTCAGCCGGAGGAAGTCGGCCTCGTCGCACTTGAAGCTCGGCGTGTCGGGCTTCGCCGGATCGAACGCGGCGTACATCTTGCCGCCCACCGAGAACACGAGGTCGTGCTCCCACTTGATGTCCTCGGTCGAGCCCGGCAGGGACCGGCAATGCTCCACGAGCGGGAAGGCGGCGTCGCCGGCACCGTTGGTCATGCTACGCGTCGAGGTCCTCGAGGAGGCGGGCGATCTCGCGCGCGTTCGTCGTCCCGTAGTTGGCATAGCAGTTGTTCATGAGGACGTGGGTCTCGCGTGCCTCGGTCGCGGCCTGGCGGATCCGCGGGACCCACTCGCCGAGCTCGTCGCGCGAGTACAGGTAGCGGAACCGCTCGGCTGGGGTGATCCCCTTCGCCTCCCAGGTGTCGGCGTTGCGGCCGTGGAACCGGACGATGGCGAGGTCCGCCGAGGTGACCGCGGTGACGGGCGGGACGCTGCTCTTGAAGCCCTGCGGCTCGTCGACCATCACGAACGCGATCCCCCGGTCGGCGAGGAAGCGGAGCGTCCGCTCGGCGTTCTTGTCGTTGAGCCACGACCCGTTGCGAAACTCGACCGACGCCTGCCAGCCGTCGAGCCGCTCGACCGCCTCCTCGATCGCGGCCCGGTTCTCCGACGACGGGTAGACCCAGCGCGGGTACTGGAGGAGGATCGACCCGAGCTGGCCACGCTCGGCGAGCGGCGCGAGGCCCTCCCGGAAGAGCGACCAGACGGCGTCCTGGAGCTCGGACGGCAGGTCCTTGGCGTAGATCCGCGGCTTGGCCCGGAGATCGTCGGTCAGCTCGTCCCGGATGACCTTCGGCAGGCGCCTGGTCTCCGTCCCCTGCCCGGTCATCAGGGCGTGGGCCTTGATGTCGAACGTGAAGTCGGGCGGTGTCCGGTCGACCCACAGCTCGGCGGTCCGCGGCGCCGGCAGCGCGTAGTAGGTCGCGTCGACCTCGACGACTGGGAACGTCTCGGCGTAGTAGTGGAGGCGCTCCTCGGCCGAGTCGGCGCCGGCCGGGTAGAACACCCCGGCCGCGACCATCGTCGGGTCGGTCCACGAGGCGGTCCCGATCCGGATCGTCCCCCCGCCACGGACCTCGATCGGCTCGGCGGCCGCGGTCTCGACCTCCCGGGCGCGCTCGCTCGCGAGGTCCGGCCCGGGATCGTGGGCGCCCGTCATCCGATCAGCGTAGCTCGTGGAGGGCGGCGCGAGCGTCGTCACGCGCCCCATCATCTCGCAGGTTCATGACACCTTTCGTCATGTACCGGGGTATGCTCGTCGGCGATGCGTGCCTCCCGCCTCGTGTCGCTGCTGCTGCTCCTCCAGACCCGAGGCCGGCTGACGGCGGCCGAGCTGGCCGAGGAGCTCGAGGTCTCGGTCCGGACGATCCACCGCGACGTGGAGGCACTGAGCGAGGCCGGCGTCCCGATCTACGCGGAGCGGGGGCCCCACGGCGGCATCCGGCTCGTCGACGGCTATCGGACCCGGCTGACCGGCATGACCGCCGACGAGGCCGAGGCGCTGTTCCTGTCGGGCCTGCCCGGGCCGGCGGCGGAGCTCGGTCTCGGGACGGTCGTGACCGCGGCCCGACTCAAGGTGCTGGCCGCACTGCCACCCGAGCTCCGGACGCGCGCCTCGCGGCTCGTCGAGCGCTTCCACCTCGACGCAAGCGGCTGGTTCCAGGCCGACGAGCCGGTCCCCCACCTGGCCGTGCTGTCGGAGGCGGTCTGGGAGACCCGCCGGGTCGCGATCGACTACGAGCGCGGCGACCGGACCGTCCAGCGGACGATCGAGCCGCTCGGGCTCGTCCTCAAGGCCGGCGTCTGGTACGTCGTCGCGGTCGCCGAGGGCTCCTTCCGGACGTACCGGGTCGGCCGGGTGGCCGGAGCCGTCCCGCTCGAGGAGCGGTTCGAACGACCGGACGGCTTCGACCTCGCGTCGTTCTGGGCCGAGTCGAGCGCCGCCTACGAGCGCGAGGCGCCCCGGATCGAGGTAACGGTCCGCATCGCCGACGAGCGGCTGTGGCGTCTGCGCCAGGTCGTGGGCCATGGGACCGTCGACCGGGCTGAGCGCCTGCCGGCCGACGATCCGGACGGATGGGCGCACCTCCGTCTTCGGCTGGACTGGCCCGAGGAGGTACCAAGCGTCCTTCTCGGGGTCGGGCCGGATCTCGAGGTCCTCGATCCGCCCGAGGTCCGCGACCAGGTGCTGGCCAACGCCAACGCCCTGCTCGTTCGCTACGCGTCGCCCCGGTCGACCGAACCACCGGGGCCGGCCGGGGCGACGGTCATGACCCCCGGCGCAGGTTCGGGATCAGCCGGAGCGCGTGGCTGATCCGGACGGGCTGATCGGCCGGCGGCGGGACGAACGCATCGTCGCCCTTGGTGTTCCGGGCCTCCCGCCAGGCGCGCACCCGCAGGTCGCGGGCCACCTCGCGCTCGCGGTCGGCATGGATCAGGCGGGCCAGTTCGAGGTCATGCATTGGGGACGACACCTCCGGATCCGGCGATCGTGTCCGCCGGTCTCTTCATGACCCGAATCCTAGTTGAGGTACCTGCCAGGAACTGTCATGTTCGATCCGGGGCGACCGTCGTCGGTGTCGGTCGGTCGTCGGTCGGCAGCGGGATCGGCAGCCGTGAGCGTCCGCGGTATCCTCCGCGGGTGGGATGGCGACACACGCGGGACCGTCCGGTCGCGAGCAGCGCCGCCGAGCCTGGGTCGGGACGATGACGTTCCGGCCCGGAGCGTCGCTCGACCCCTCCCAGGTCGAGGACGTCCGAGGGCGCCGGGTCGGCGGCCGCGGGATGGCGATCGGCGGCGGTGGCGGCGCGGTCGGCCTGATCCTCGTCATCGCCTACCTGCTCCTGGGTGGCTCGCCGGGCGATCTCGGGGCGCTGTCCGGGGTGGTCGTCGGCGACGGCGGCGACGTCGGACCGGCGAGCACGGCGCTGGCCAGCGAATGCCGCACGGGGGCCGATGCGAACACCCGCGAGGACTGCCGGATCCTCGGCTACATCAACAGCGTCCAGGCCTACTGGACCGACGAGTTCGCTCAGTCCGGCCAGCGCTACCAGCCGGCACGGACGCGCTTCTTCAGCGACGCGATCCAGACCGGCTGTGGCTACGCGAGCGCCGCGTCGGGCCCGTTCTACTGCCCGTCCGACCAGTACGTGTACATCGACCTCGGGTTCTTCGATGAGCTCCGGAGCCGGTTCGGCGCCCAGGGCGGACCGCTCGCGCAGGCGTACGTCCTCGCCCACGAGTACGGGCACCACGTCCAGGACCTGACCGGCACGCTGCGGTCCGCCGAGGGCGGGACGGGCCCGACGAGCGGGGCCGTCCGGGTGGAGCTCCAGGCCGACTGCTACGCCGGGGTCTGGGCCGCGAACGCCGCCGACACCGGCTACCTCGAGCCGGTGACCGAGGCCCAGGTCGCCGACGCGCTCGATGCCGCGGCGGCCGTCGGGGACGACCGGATCCAGCAGCAGGTCCAGGGTTCGGTGAACCCCGACTCATGGACCCACGGCTCCGCCGAGCAGCGCCAGGCCTGGTTCCTGGCCGGCTACCGGAACGCCGACCCCGCCGACTGCGACACGTTCAGCGGGAATCCCTAGGCCGGTTTCGGGTCACGTTCCGGGCCGATCAGCCGCGGGCGCGCTCGGCGATCGCCCGGGCGGCACGCCCCAGCCGCTCCGGCGAATCGGCCAGGTCGACGTCGACGACGAGGTCGGCGAGCCGCTCGAGGACGGGGCCGCGAGTCGCGATCTGGTCGCGGAACATCGTCGCGGCGTCGTCCCCGTAGAGCGGCCGGTGCGCCTCGCGATCGAACCGCGCCACGAGCGTGGGCACGGTCGCGCGGAGGTACACGACCAGCACCTCGGGGGCCTCGAGCGCGGCGAGGCAGCGCGGGTCCTCGACGACGCTCGCCGCGGCCGCGACGACGCTCCGTGGTGCCTTGAGGGCGCGCCGGAGGTGGTCCGCCTCGAGTCGATGGAGCCGGGCCGGTCCCGCCCGCACGGCGATCTCGCGAGCCGTCTGACCGCGCGACGAGGCGATCGCCTCGTCACTGTCGCTGAACGGCCAGCCGAGCCGAGTCGCGAGCGCTCGGCCGATCGTCGTCTTGCCGGCGCCCATCAGGCCGGTGACGACGACGTGCCCGACCGACGGTCGCGTGGCCACTCGCCGATCCTACGCTCCCCGGGCGGGTCCCCGATGGACCCTGCCGCATCGCCCGCACGTCAATCCGAGGAGGTCGTTGGGGCACCTTCCGCCGGCTAGCAACCCGTCTGCTCCGGGGCGACCAGTTGTCACTCCAAGCTGGATTGCCGGCTCGCCCGAGGCGTCGGAGACGCCGATGGCTCGCTCATTCCCGCGAGACTGGCGGGTTGGCGGCCAGTTCTAGTCGAGGACGATCCGGACCCCGTCGCCGTCCTCGTCGACCGCCTCGAAGACGGGCCCTCGCCTCCCGGTGGCAAGCGCCGCCCGGATCCGGTCGATGCTCGGTCTCGTGAGGCCCGGGATGTCCTCGAGGCTCAGGTCCCCGAGCGACGCCGGCAGGCGGAGCTTGACCGCGACACGACCTCGCTCGGTGACCTCGAGGCGGATCGACCGACCCGCCGCGGGCGTGTCGCCGCCCGAGCTGGCCCACTCGCCGGCCTGCCGGTCGGCGTCCGCGCCGCGTCCCGCGGCGTCGAGCGCAGCCAGGATCGGCTCGGCCTCGGCGGCGCTCAACCGGCCGTCGGCGACCATTCGCAGGACGTCCTCGAACGGATCAGACACGTCGCACCCAGGCAAAGCCTTCGATCGACACCTGCGCCTGCGTCGGTGCCAGGGCCATCATCCTGCTCGGCTCGCCCGGCGACGCCGGGCGCGGCGGCGGCGCGTCGAGCTCCGACAGTCGCCGCCCGGCTTCGGCGACCTCGATCGTCCCGGCCTCGAGCTCGCGAAGGATGGCCAGACGGTCCTGCTCGCGACCATCGACGGGCGCTGGGGACGCCTGCTGGGTCACGCCGGACACGGAAGTGGCGGGCTCGGCGGGCACCTCGAGAGCAGCGGACGTGGCGGAGACGTCCGAGCCCGCCGGACGGTCCCGATCGGCGTCGACCCGGAGGTCCCCCGAGATCGACCGGAAGCCGACGACCGGCCCACCCTCCCCGAGCTCGACGGTGCGCCGACCGACGCTTCCGCCGGACCGGTGCGGCAGTGAGCTGCGAACGTCGCCGGTGAGGGTCGTCCCCTCGACCCGGAGCGGTCCGACCGGCCGGACGGCCACGTTGCCGGAGACCGTCTCGAGGTCGAAGGGTCCCGCTCCGTCGAACGCGCCGGCGATGGTCATGTCCCCGCTCGTCGTCCTGGCCTGGAGGGCCACGATCGAAGGAGCGGCGATGTCGAGCTCGCCCGACACGGTTCGCGCCTGGGCAAGGAGCGCGTCCGAACGCAGGCTCGCGCGTCCCGATACGGTCTCGAGCTCGACCCGGCCGGAGGTGTCGACGTCGACGTCGCCCGAGACCGTTCGATAGCGCTGGTCGCCGGCGATGCCGGCGGCCCGGACGTCACCACTGGCCGTCTCGACCCGGACGCGCGCACCGCGCGGCAGCGTCACCTGGATCGGCTGGCAGCGACGCTCGCCACGGAGCATCCGGAGCTGCCAGGAGGTGATCGCCGTCAGCTCGAGGCTGCCCGGGGCCCGCCGGATCCGGTAGTCCTCCTCCAGCGGACGCGGCCCGCTGCTTTATTCAGATGTATCCGGCGATTGGAGCCGTGGCTCAGGCGCCGGCCAGGCCCGGGATCGTGACCTCGACCAGCGGGCTGTAGGCGACCATCCCGTCGACGTCGGTCCGCCTCCACGCCCGGGCCACCTTCGCCAGGATGGCGCGACGCTCAGCCGGATCGCTGATCTCTCGGGCGGTCGCCGGCAGGTCGGCATTGACCCGGCCCTTGAGGTGGAACGTGAAGGCCGGTTGAGCCTCGAGGTTGGCCAGCCAGCTCCGGCGACGCCGGCTGGGCATGCCCGAGATGTAGAGCCGGCCGCCGAAGTTGAAGAAGACGATCTCGATCCGACGGGGGAGACCCGTCCGTCGTCCGGTGGTCGTGATGTCGATCGTGCCGCCGTGCGCCAGCGCCTGGCTGATGGTGTCGTCCATGTGATCCAATAGGCTGCGGTATAGTTGTGTCGGCAATCAGTCTACGGGAAGCCGGCCAAGTCGGCTCGGCTGGCGCCGGATGACCGACGACCTGCTCCTCATCCGCGCCGGGCGCCTCGTCGACACGCGGGCCGGCACGGTCGTCACCGATCGGAGCTGCTCGTCCGCGACGAGCGCGCCCTCAGCCCGCGACCGGGATGATCAGGACGAACTTGCCGTCCTTGGCCGGGTAGCGCCCCGTCGGACGCCGCCAGGGGAGGTAGTCCTGGGGCATGAGGCGGACCGGAACGAGCGAATCGGGCGGTCGCGACCTGCCCCAGATCGAGCTGATCCGGGGATACCAGACGTCCTCGATCCAGAGGTGGGTCACCCGGAAGTCGTCGCCGAGCGCCGGGTCGGCGGTCGCGCGGAACCCCGACACGACCCAGTTGTGGGCGCCACGCCAGACGAGCAGGGCGGCGGGCCGGCCGGTGAGCCGGATCGCCCGGGCGGCGGCCTTGAACGCGGCCGCCCTGGTACGGACGGCGATGACCGTGTACCGCCCGTAGCCGAGCGAGGTCAGGGCGCGGGCCTCGCCCTCGGGCTCGGAGCCCTTGTCCGGTGCCGGGCCGAGTCGACGGGCAATCTTGTGGAGCAGCTTCTGCGTGGCCCGGGTCGTGTCCGCCCCGGGCGACATGATGTTGATCATGGTCTGGAGCGCGGCGGGGGCGCACCAGATCGGCATCTTCTCCGTGACGAAGTCGCCCCGGTGGTAGAGGTCCATCTCGAATGGGCCTGGGCGGGGCGGCGGGACCAGCGCGCTCGTCGGGCTCGGAGCGGGCGTCGGACTCGGCGGGGGCGTCGGGGTCGGGGTCGGGCTCGAGGTGGGTGCGGCGCTCGGTTCCGGGATCACCGTGGTCGTCCGGTCCGGCGACGGAACCGCCGGCCCGCCGACGCCCGTCGTCGGCTCGCCGATGGCGCTGCTGGGCGGTGAGCCAGGACTCCCGGTGGCGCCGGCCTGGGCGGGGGCGCAGCCGTCGAGCAGGAGCGGGCCGGCGACGGCAAGCACGAGTAGCCCGACCAGGGCGACGACGGGAAGTGGCCGGCGGCGGTCCATCAGCCGGCCCATCCTGGGACCCGGGCGCGGACCGGTCAAGGCGCCCGGTGCCCGCGAGCACCCGGCCCGGTCGCGAGCGTCAGCCGTCGGGGCGTCAGCCGTCGCGGCCGCGCATCAGCGATACGCGGAACGGTCGGAGCTCGCCGCGGGCGAAGCCGCCGGCGATGACCGGGTCCTCCTCCATGATCCGCCGGGCGGCGGCCTCGTCCGGTGCCTCGAAGATCGTGATCCCGGTGTTCGTCGAGCCGAGCGTCGGCCCGACGAGGATGAGCGTCCCCTCGGCGAGCATCCGCTCGAAGCGCTCGAAGTGGACGCTCCAGACGGCCCGTTCCTCGTCGGTCATCGTCGCCGCGAAGTCGTCGCGCAGCGGATGGATGAAGTAGATCCACTCACTCATGGACGACCTGCGCTCGCCTCATGATCCGGGCCGTCGCAATCATGCGGTTAGTCAACGGGAGCGACCGTGAGCGTCGGTTGGGAACCTCCCAAAGAGAGCCGGCCAGGCCGACCGGCGATGACCGTGGCCACCCTCTCGGTTCTCGCCGCGCTGGTGCTTTGGATCCCAGCCTCGTTCATGAGTGCGTGCTCGACCGAACCTGAATGCGGACCGTTCGAGGGGATCCAGGCCGCATCGCGCGCCTTCGTAGCCTTTTCGCCGATCTGGCTCTTGATCCTCGTCACCCTTAGCTGGCGGTCGCGCCTGGCATTGGCGGTCTTTGTCGTCGCCGCCCTGACCATGGCCGCGCTGACTCTGGTACTTCGTACCGATCTACGTGATGCATTGAAGGGGCTCGGATTGTCATCGGCCACAGGATTCATCCTGTACACCGTTCCATATGCAGTCGCCGGCATTGCTGGTCTCGCGGAATGGCGACGTACCGGAGGCTCGGCGGCTACGAACTGACTCGCGGCGCAGAAGCATCCGGCCCCACGGCAGGTCAGCCGCCCTTGGCGCGGAGCGTCGCCTTGTAGGCGCGCTTGCCCTCCTGGTAGCGGGCGAGTGCCTCGGGCGAGTCGACGCCCCCGAGGGTCGGGTGGGTTGGCCGGACGCTCTCCCAGCCGGGTGGCCGGACGCCGAGCCGGACGCCGACGATCTCGATGAGGGTCTTCGCCTTCATCGGCCCGATCCCGGGCAGGCCGAGCAGCCGTCGTTCGAGGTCGGCCCCGTCCTTCGCACCGGTCCACACGGAGGCGGCGTCGTTGCCGTAATCGTTGGCCACCGAGGCGCACAGGGCCTGGACCTTGCGGGCCATCGAGGCCGGGAACCGGTGGAGAGCCGGTCGTCGCCGGAAGACCTCCTCGAGCTCGCCTGGGTCCATCGCCGCGATCGTCGCGGCGTCGAGGGTGCCGATCCGGCGCTTGAGCTCGAGCGGACCGCCGAACGCCTTCTGCACGGTCACCTGCTGGTCGAGGGTGAAGCCGATGAGGAGCGCGATCGGCTCGCTCACGAGGAGCCGGTCGGCCTCGTCGTCACCAGTGAAGTAGAGCCGGTCGGGGAGCGTCGTCGTGGCCATTGGCGCATGGTACCCGGGCGCCACGGGCCGCGGGAAGACGGCCCCGGGCACGGGCCGCGCGCGACCTCGTTCATACTCCAGGCGATGGACGACACGATCGACTGGCTCGGTCACGCGACGGTCCGGATCGAGCTCGACGGGATCCGGATCCTGACCGACCCGACGATCCGCGACCGGATCGGCCCGCTCGACCGGAAGGTCGCGCCGATCCCCCACCACGAGGTCGCGCGGATCGACGTCGTGCTCGTCAGCCACCTCCACCAGGACCACCTCGACCTGCCATCGCTGCGCCGCCTCGGGGACGTCCGCCTGATCGTCCCGAAGGGCTCGGGGGCGATCTTCCGCGCCGCCGGCCACCGCGACGTCGACGAGCTGGCCCCGGGCGATCGGACGCACCACGGACCGCTGACGATCGAGGCGGTCCGGGCCGACCACAGCGGCTTCCGGCCACCTTTTGGTCCGACGGCCCCGGCCCTCGGTTTCGTCGTCTCGGGCCACCGACACCGGGTCTACTTCGCGGGTGATACGTCGCTCTACCCGGAGATGGCCGAGATCGCCGATCTCGACGTCGCGCTCGTGCCCGTCTGGGGCTGGGGGCCGAACCTGCGCGGAGGTCACATGGACCCGCTGATGGCCGCCGATGCCATGACCCTGCTCCGGCCGCGGTTCGCCGTGCCGATCCACTGGGGTACGTTCTGGCCGAAGGCGTTCGACCTCGTCCGGCCGGACCGGCTGCGGCTGCCCGGGATCGAGTTCCGGGCAGCCGTCCGCGAGAAGGCGCCGAAGGTCCGGACGGAGATCCTCCACCCGGGCGGAGGGTTCGTCCTGAGGCGCTGACCGGCGTCGGCTGCCTGTCTCGACCGTCCCGGACCGCACCGAACCGTCTCGATCCCCTCCGATCCGTGCGGCGGCGGTGCTCCGCCGCACCGGAAAGCGCTCCGGAGGCCCCCGAATCCCTCGTCGGATGGCGGTCGCGGGCCTATCCTTCGCGCCCCATCGACGGCGACTCGTCGCGGCCGGCGGGCTCTTGGGGGGATCCGAGAGCGCCGGGGTCTCACCGCCCCGGCGCTCTTTGATTCGGTGGCCCCGAAGCCGCCGTGAACCGGTCACGAGCCGGCCCGAAACGCGCGTCACGGGGTTGCCGGACGTGGACCAGGGGCGTAAGATTCGGGCCACGAGAGGTCCGCGGACGACCGATCGACGGCCCGTCCAACCGGATCCGGCGAAGGCTCGCGAACCATGCGCCTCGACCGCACCCTACCGGGACGATCCGGACGGAGCGAGGACCCGCGAACGAGCGGGGCCACGCTGCCGATGCACGGCGGATCCAGCGCGCGGCGCCACGAACCTCGCCACGATCCCCTATTCGGGGAACATCAGCACGGACACCCGCGCGGGCCTCTGAGAGGCGTCCGGGCCTGCCGCCCGAACGCCGGCAAGACCACAGGAGACCCGCGCTCTTGGGCGTGGGTCTCGTGCTGTTCGGCGTGCAGGTTGGCTGACTTGGGCTATGCTCCGCTCCGGACGACGCGCACGCTCCGCTCACCGGAGTCGCGGGGCAGCCCTGCCCGACTCGCGCCGCATCCATCGACCCGCCCGACGGCCCGCCCGACGGGCCACAGGAGCGCTGCTTGACCTTCGACACCCTCGGCCTGTCGGCCGACATCCTCCGCGCGGTCGCGGACGAGGGCTACACCGAGCCCACCCCCATCCAGGACCAGGCGATCCCGTTCGTCCTTGCCGGACGCGACGTGCTCGCCGCCGCCCAGACCGGGACCGGCAAGACCGCCGCGTTCACCCTGCCCATCCTCGAGCGGCTCAAGGACCAGGCGAACTCGAGCTTCTCGCCCGCCCGTCACCCGGTCCGGGCGCTGATGATCACGCCGACCCGGGAGCTGGCGATGCAGATCGCCGACAGCGTGGCCGCGTATGGCCGGCACGTCCCGCTCCGAAGCGCGGTCGTCTACGGCGGCGTCCCCATCGAGCCGCAGATCCGCGAGCTCCGGGCCGGGGTCGAGATCCTCGTGGCCACCCCGGGCCGGCTCATGGACCACGTCGGCCAGCGAACCGTGAACCTCTCGCAGGTCGAGATCCTCGTCCTCGACGAGGCCGACCGGATGCTCGACATGGGGTTCATCCCGGACATCCGCAAGATCGTCGGGCTGCTCCCGGCACGACGCCAGAACCTCCTCTTCAGCGCGACGTTCTCGGACGAGATCCGGCGCCTCTCCCAGGAGTTCCTGCGCGATCCGGCCACCGTCGAGGTCGCCGCCCGCAATACCGCCGCGGAGGGCGTCGAGCAGGTCCTCTACCCGGTCGACCGGGACCGCAAGGAGGACCTCCTCATCCACCTCATCCGGCGCGACCGGATGGAGCAGGTCCTCGTGTTCACCCGGACGAAGCTGGCGGCGAGCCGGCTGGCCTCGTACCTCGATCGACGCGGTGTCAACGCCGTAGCGATCCACTCCGATCGCAGCCAGCCCGAGCGGACCCGGGCCCTCGAGGACTTCAAGCGCGGCGAGGTAACCTGCCTCGTGGCGACCGACGTCGCGTCGCGCGGGCTCGACATCGAGGAGCTCCCGTACGTCGTCAACTTCGAGCTCCCGTTCGAGGCGCTCGACTACCTCCACCGGATCGGGCGGACCGGGCGGGCCGGCTCGACCGGCGTGGCGATCTCGCTCGTCTGCCTCGACGAGGTCGAGCTGCTGCGGGCCGTCCAGCGCCTGCTCAAGAAGGCGATCCCGTACCTGGTCGTCGAGGGCTTCGAGCCCGACCGGACGGTGCAGCCGCGACCGATCCGGGGGTTCGGGCGGGATGGGACCTCGGCCCTCGACGGGCGCGGCCACCACGCCCACCACAAGCCGATCCGGACGCGGACGGCCGGACGCCGGGCGAGCTAGTCGACCGCCCACAGCCGGGGCCGCGCGCGAGCGCCGGCCACTGCCCGGGCGTCGGCTTCGGCTACGGGTTGGCCGCCGGCTTCGGCAGGGCCAGCGCCACCAGCCTCGCGGTCAGCGGTCGGAGGTCCGCCGCGTTCTGGTTCGTGAGGACCGCGATTGCCAGGCCTGGCCCGGGCAGGTAACGCAGCTCGCCGCGGACGCCGATGAACCGGCCGCTGTGGCCGTACGCGCGATGGCCGTCGATCCTGGTCACCTGGACGCCGAGCCCGTAGGGCACGTACGGGCGGTAGGCCTTCGTATGCTTCGTGTCCCCGACGGCCAGGGCCAGCGTCGCCGGCTTGAGAACCTTCCCGCCGTACAGGGCGCGCGCCCACGCGGCCAGGTCGGCCGAGGTCGCGGCGACATTGCCGGCCGAGCCGGCCGCGGTCACGACCGAGGTGAAGGGAACGACCGTCCGGCGGGTGTCGGCCAGGCCGATCGGCCGGGCACTCAGGCCGGGCTGGTTGTAGTAGTAGCCGAGCGCGAGGGGACCGGTCGGCTTCTCCGCCACCTGGATGTAGGCGCGCTCGAGGCCGGCCGGGTCGAGCAGTCGCTGGCGGACGAGCCTGGCGAACGGCGCCCCGCCAACGCGCTCGGCGACAAGCCCGAGGAGCAGGTAGTTCGTGTTGGAGTAGTGCCATGTCCGGCCCGGCTTGCCGAGCGGCTTCCCGACGTAGGCGAGGGCCTGCGCCGCCGTCCAGGTCGCACCGCGATTGGCCATGAGCGCCTTGTCGATCCCCTTCCCGAAGAAGTAGTCGGCGAGGCCGCTCGTGTGGTCGAGCAGCATCCGGACGGTCACGCCGGCCGGGATGGGCGTGCCGGGGCTCCCGAGCCGGACCTTGGGCAGGAGCGTAGCGACCTTCGTGTCGAGGCCGAGCTTGCCCTCGTCGACGAGCCCGAGGATGAGCGCAGAGGTGAACGTCTTGCTCATGCTGGCGATGCCGAAGACCGTGTCCGGGGTCACCGGACGGCGCGCATTGACGTCCGCGTAGCCGCTCGTCCCGGTCCACGTGCGACCGTCGGCCCAGGTGATCGTGACGCTCGACCCTGGGAGCCGGTTCGCGGCGGCGAACTTGTCGAGCGCCTTCTGGAGCCGCTTCGCAAGCGCCGCGCTCACGGCCGGCGCGCCCGGGGTCGGCGAGGACGAGGGCGAGGCCGACGGCCGCTCGGTCGGGCTGGGGCTCGGTCGCTCGGTCGGAACGACGACCGCGACGCTCGGCGTCGGTGAGTCGGAGGATGCGCTCGCGCCGGCCGCGAACGACGACCCGGCCGGCGCCGTCGAGGCCGCCGGGGTGCCGGAACCCGGCCCACCACTGACGAGGAACACGCCCGCGGCCACGGCCGCGGCCACGAGGAGCGGCCCGACCAGCGTTCGACGGGTCATGGCAGGACTATACGGCCAGACCGCCGATGACCCCGCGGAGGGTCCGGTTGCCGCCCGGCGATCGGTCACCGGCCCGACGGTCCGAGGAGCGGTCGGACGGCCCGGTACACTAGGCCCGGCGTCGGGCCCGACCCGGCACGAGACCGAGGGAGGCATCCAGCACATGGACACGAAGAAGCTCCTCGCCGAGCTGCTCGGAACGTTCGCGTTCTTCCTGATCGGCTTCATGGCGATCCTGTCGACGAACGCGTACGCAGGTGGCCCAAGCCTGGTCACGATCGGCTTCGGGTTCGGGCTGGGCCTGTTCGTCGGGATCGTCACCTTCGGGGCGATCTCAGGCGGTCACTACAACCCGGCGGTCACCGTGGCCGCCGTGCTCGACGGGCGGCTGGATCCGATGACCGGCGTCGGCTACGTGGTGTCCCAGCTGATCGGCGGGATCGGCGCGGCCGCGTTCGTCCTGGCCATGTCCAGCCAGGCCGCCGTCGCGAGCACGGAGACCCTGCCGGGCGCGGGGATCAACGACATCCAGGCGGTCATCATCGAGACGGTCTTCAGCGCGATCTTCATCATCGTGATCCTGACCGCGACGAAGAAGACGCCGACCCAGGCGGCCTTCGTGATCGCGCTCACGCTCGTCGTGATCCACTTCGCGATCGTCCCGTTCACCGGCTCGTCGGTGAACCCGGCCCGCTCGATCGCATCGGCCGTCATCGGCCAGAAGGACCTCGGCCAGCTCTGGATCTACATCGTCGGTCCGGTGGTCGGCGGGGCTCTCGGCTGGGCGATCTACCGCTTCGTGAACGGGGATACGGACGCTGCCTGACGACGTCACGACCTCCGACCGCCCTCGCGCCCTCGGCGGGCCCGAGCTCCTGCGTTCCGTCGGCCTGCTCGCCGACGGCCCCGCGACCTGGGGGACCCCGGTCCGATCCAATCGGCCCGGGGTCTACCTCGTCGAGCTCCCGGCAGCCCTCCCGAGCGCGCCGATCGACCTGGCGGTGGTCGGACGCTGGATCGACGACCTCCCGGACCTGGCCCTGGACGGAGGGCGCCCCGCCGGGAAGGACCTGGCCGCCCGGCTCAATCGCTTCTGGCTGCCCGACCAGACCGTCGTCTACATCGGCATGTCGACCGCCTCGATCGGCAGCCGCGTCGCGGCGTTCGTCCGGACGTCACTCGGCGAGCGCCGGCCGCATGCCGGCGGCTACTGGCTCAAGACCCTGACCGGCCTCGAGCGCTGCCGGGTCTGGTGGGCCGAGACCGACGCGGCCGAGGAGTACGAGGACGCGCTCTTCGGCGCCTTCGCCGCGACGGTCCCGGCGGAGGTCGCGGCGTCGCTCCACGACCCCGAGGTGATCCTGCCCTTCGCCAACCTCCAGACGGCCGACCGCGTCCGCAAGCACCACGGGATCGCGGGCGGCCTGCGGCCCGACGAGGAGGGACGGCCGGCGACCGGGCCCGAGCGGCTGGCCGCGGCCGGGAAGACGGGGGCCGGCGCGCCGAGCGGGATCCTCCGCTCGCGGACCGTGCTGCGCTCCGGCGAGCCCGGGAGCCGCCGGACGCCGACCCGCGCGACGGCGACTCCCCGGCCCCGGCGCGAGGCGCCTGCCGGCGGATCGGGCAAGGCCCCGCGCGCCCCGACCCGGCTATCCGAATCGGGGGTTGCCGCGCTCCGGGCCGAGCTCAACGAGCTGACGACGGTCACCCGCCCGGCGATCGTCACCCGGATCGCCGCCGCCCGCGAGCTCGGCGACCTGCGCGAGAACTCCGACTACCACGAGGCGCGCCGCGAGCAGTCGTTCGCCGAGGGCCGGATCCGGGCGATCGAGGATCTCCTGCGCCACGTCGAGATCATCGAGGAGGGTCACGACGACGGCCGGGCCCGGTTGGGCTCGACGATCGTCGTCGAGGGTCCCCACGGCGACGAGGAGGTCTACACGCTCGTCGGCTCGAGCGAGGCCCAGCCCGGTGCCGGCCGGATCTCGGCCAGCTCCCCGATCGGCGCCGCCCTTCTCGGCGGGGTCGCCGGCGACGAGGTCGAGGCCGTCGTCCCGTCGGGCCGGCTCCGGATGCGGATCCTCGAGGTCCGCTGAACGCGACAGGCCGACGTCCGTCAGGCCGGAGCCGCGAGGTCCCGGCGCGGGAAGACGACGAGGGCGACGACCAGCCCGGCGACGAACACCCCGATCGGGACGAGCCAGTCGCCGATCGTCATCGTGCCGCTGAGGGCGCCCTTCGGGTCGAGGTAGTGGAACAGCGAGTAGGGCTGCAGGAAGCCGGCGGCGGGCCACAGCGAGCCGATGATCTGGAGGAAGTAGGAGACCAGGACGAACGTCAGGCTGAGGGCCAGCGCCGGGGTCAGCCGGTCGAACGAGACCGAGGCCGCGAGCGCGACGGACCCGAACGCGGCGAACACCAGCACCCCGTTCAGCCACATCAGGGCAAGGTGATCGAACTGGAGCTCACCCGCGTCGCCGCTCAGCGACGAGCCGACGAACGTGCCGACGACCTGGGCCGCGATCGCGAGGGCCACGAACAGGACCGTCGCGCCGAGCAGGGTCAGGTAGATCCGGCGGCGCGACAGCGGTCGGGCGAGCAGCACCTCGAGGGTGCCGCGCTGACGCTCGCCGGCGACCGAGGCGACGGCGAATCCGAGCGCGAATACGAGGACGAGGGCGACCGCGATCGGGTGGATGAAGCCGAGGGCGACGGTCCCGGACAGGCTGAAGATGTCGCCCCCGCCGAACCGGGTGAGCTGCTCGGGGATGAGGCCCGACCCGACGATGAACTGGATCTCCTCGCGGAAGGCCTCGTAGACGATCGGCATCAACGCCCCCCAGATCGCGAGGGCGACGGCCACCGCCAGGAGCTTCGTCCGCTGGGCCCGCCACGTCCGCCGGAACAGGCGCCAGCTCATGCCGGACCCGACCGCTGTCCGGCGACGACCGACTGGTGGCCCGTCCCGTCGCCGTCGATGTCGTCGCCCTCGTAGAACTCGAGGAAGGCCTCCTCGAGGTGGGCGGGCTCGATGGTGAGGTCCGCCACGGGGAGGCCCGCGATGGCGCCCAGGAACGGCCCCACGTCGCCCTCGAGCTGGCAGGTCAGCAGGCCGTCGTGGGCGGAGATGCCGCTCACCCCGGGCACCCGCGAGAGGTCGGGCAACCGGCCCGGGAGGCGGAGCTCGACGTGGCGCCGCCGCCGGGCGAGGAGGGCGCCGACGTCCTCGAGCGCGACCAGGCGGCCGGCCCGGACGATCGCGACCCGGTCGCAGACCCGCTCGACCTCGGACAGGATGTGCGACGACAGGAAGATCGTCCGCCCGGCCGCGCGCAGATCGTCGAGGATGTCGTAGAAGGCGCGCTGCATGAGCGGGTCGAGACCCTCGGTCGGCTCATCGAGGATGGCCAGCTCGGGATCGTGCTGGAGGGCCTGGACGATCCCGATCTTCTGGCGCATCCCGCGCGAGTAGTCGCGGACGACCCGGCGGAGCGTCCGTTCGGACAGCTCGAGCCGGTCGGTCAGCTCGGCCCGCCGGATCGGGGCCCGGTCGTAGAGCTGGCCGAGGTAGTCGAGCAGGTCGCTCCCGGTCAACCCGTCGTACAGGGCGATGCCGCCCGGCAGGTAGCCGACCCTGGCGCGGATCTGGACCGAGGCTCGCTCGCTGTCGAGCCCGAGGACCGCGGCCCGGCCGGCGGTCGGGTGGAGGAAGCCGAGGAGGAGCCGGATCATCGTGCTCTTGCCGGCTCCGTTCGGCCCGAGGAACCCGAAGATCTCGCCGACGTTCACGTGGATCGAAACGTCCGTGAGCGCCGCGACCTCGGGGCCCGGCGGGAGCGGTCCGAGACGGGGTCGCCCGTAGCGCTTGGTCAGCGATTCGGTCCGCAGGGCGTCCACGGCGGTCAGGCTACACCGGAGGTCGGCGGGTTCGTCGGTGCCGGGTCGGCGGCGGGTCGGCGATCAGGCCAGCGCTGCGTCCATGGCTCCTTCGGACCCGTGCGGGGTGGTCCCGTCGGGTGGTGGTCGTCGACCGCCCCGTGGTCCATGGTGCTAGCCTGCCGACAGGAGAAGCGCCTTGTCCGTGCCCGACCGGGGACCCCTCCACGCGCGCGTCCGCGCGACCCGTCCCGGCGCCCGCCTGCGCTCGGTGGCGACGGTTCTCGCTGCGACCGCCCTCCTCGTCGGGTCGGCGCCCATGGGCGTGTCCGCGGGCCGCGTCGCGACCCCGCCGCCGGCCGCCGTCCCTGATCCGGCTCCGGCCCCGATCACCTTCTACGGTCGCGGCTACGGGCACGGCGTCGGGATGTCCCAGTACGGGGCCCGCGGCCGGGCGCTGGCCGGTCAGGATGCCGCGACGATCCTCGCCCACTACTACCAGGGCACCACGCCGGGCACGACGGACCCGAAGCGCCCGATCCGGATCCTGGTCCTCCAGGCGTTCAAGCCCTCGGCCACGAAGCCGCTCAAGCTGTACGGGCGCGGTGGCCCGTGGACGATCGACGGCATCGACGCGTCGTTCCCCAAGGACGCCCTGCTCCGGGTGACGAAGACCGCCACGGGGTTCCGACTCACCGTCCGCGACTCGGCTGGGGCACTCCTGCTCGACCGGGACACGAAGGGCAGCGTCCGGGTCCGGGCGGGAGCGAAGGCCGGTTCGCGGATCCAGGTCTGGTCGAAGCCCGGCTCGTACGACCGCTACCGCGGGGTCATCCGGCTGCGCTCGACGAAGTCGGGGATCGACGCAATCAACGAGACCCAGCTCGACCTGTACCTGCGCGGGGTCGTGCCGGTCGAGATGCCGGCGACCTGGCCGGTCGAGGCCCTCCGGGCTCAGGCGATCGCCGCGCGGAGCTACGCCGCGCATCGGCTCCACCCGAAGACCGGCTTCTGGGACGTCTACGACGACGGGCGGTCGCAGGGCTACCGGGGCTCGCTCGCCGAGCGGGCGGCGTCGACGAAGGCGATCAACGACACGGCCGGGCAGGTCCTGCGGAGCGGGACGTCGTTCGCCAACACGCTGTTCCACTCGACGGGCGGCGGGGCGACCGAGGACAACGAGAACGTGTTCACGAACGCGTCCGGGGAGATCGTCGCCGGTCCTGTTTCATACCTGCGCGGCTCGCCCGACCGGGCGCCCGACGGGACGGCCTACGACGCGGCCGCGCCGCACGCGACGTGGCAGACGGCGGCCTACACCCTCGACCAGCTGGCGGCGATCTTCGGCGCGGACCCGCGCACGAACGTCGGGGCGCTCGCCGGCCTCGACCTGTCGAACGTCGGGGTGTCCGGCCGGCTGATCAGCGTGACGCTCACGGGGAGCCTCGGCTCGAAGACCGTGTCGGGCGCGGTGTTCCGCGCAGTGTTCAACGCCGAGTCGCCGGCCGCCGACCCGTACATGTGGAGCACCTTGGTCTCGACCTCGCCGATCCCGTAGGGTCAGGTCGGGCGCTGCCCGGTCCGGCCCGCGCCGACGTGCGCCGAGATGTTGAGCGTCGTGTGGATCGCGTACAGGATCCCGAACGCGATCCAGAGCCGCAGGTCGACATACCAGAGCGTGACCCACATGCCGATCTCCGCCGCGGTCAGCAGCGCCACGTAGGGGATGAAGATCGATAACCTGGGCGGCACCCGCCAGCCGATCGGATGGACGATGTCGATCCAGGTGCCGAGCGCCGACCAGGAGGCATACAGGCCGAGGGCCACGACCAGGTACCACGGCTGTCCGTCGGCCGCGAGAGCGATCGCCAGGAGCGCCGCGACGATCCCGAGGGCGTAGACGATCCGGCCGGCGGCGACCGACAAGTCGGGGCGCCGCCCGTAGGTCGCGAAGAACGCGATCAGGGCGAGCTGGCTGGCAAAGGCGAACGCGACGAAGGCAGACATCGACACGACCCCCAGGCGAGGGGCGCGGATCAAGCCTCTCTCCCCCGGGCGACCCGGGTCAAGTGCCGACGGTCACGCTCCGCGGTACCGGAAGCAGCCGGGCAGGTGGTCGTCGACCAGGCCGACGCTCTGCATGAACGCGTAGACGATCGTCGAGCCGACGAAGCCGAAGCCGCGCCTGCGCAGGTCGGCCGACAGCGCGTCCGAGACCGGGGTCCGCGCCGGGATCGACCCGCTCACCGCCGTCGACGGCAGCCGCGCCGGGGGACCCGGCACGTGGCCCGCCAGGTAGGCCGCGAACGAGCCGGTCTCGGCGACGATCTCGAGGAGGCGCGCCGCGTTGCCGATCGTGGCGTCGACCTTGGCCCGGTTGCGGACGATCCCGGCGTCGGCGAGGAGCCGCTCCCGGTCGCTCGGTCCGAACGCAGCCACGGTCGCCGGGTCGAAGCCGCGGAAGGCGGCCCGGAACGCCTCGCGCTTGCGCAGGATCGTCGACCACGACAGTCCGGCCTGGAAGCCCTCGAGCGCGAGCCGCTCGAACAGCTCGGCCTCGCCGTCGACCGGGACGCCCCACTCGTCGTCGTGGTAGGCGACCATCAGCGGGTCCGGTCGCGCTGCGTCGGCGCCGGCCCACCAGCAGCGCGGCAGCGACGGGTCGAAGGACGGACCGCCAGCCTCGGGCGTGGACGCAGCTCGATCCATCGCCCGAGGATAGCGGCCCGCACGGGTCGGGCGGGCGGGACGGCGGGCTCAGCCGCCGAGAGCCAGCGGCTCGTCGGTCTCGAGCAGGGTCTTGAGGCCCGGACAGGATGACCGACATCCCGCCCTGGAAGCTGCGGAACGTGGCCGTCTCGCCGTCGAAGTCCTCGCTCGTCACGACGAGCCGGCAGGCGTCGCCGGCCGGCGTGATCTCCCAGATCATCCGGTGGGGCCGGTCGACCCGGACCTCGTCGTCCCAGACCGCGTGGAACGTGGTCACGAGGCGGCGCGGCGGGTCCACCTCGAGCACCTCGCCCTCCGCGGCGATCGTGCCGTCCGGGTAGGCGTACGTCAGCGGCGCCCCGACCTGCCAGGTGGAGCTCACGCTCGTGCCGTAGTAGTAGCGGGCGGTGTCCGCCCCATCGGTGATCGCCCGCCAGAGTCGGTCGGGCGTCGTGCGGATGTAGACCTCGTAGACGTGGATCGGCTTCGTCGCGATCATCTCGTTCTCCAGGTCTCGCTTCAGGGCGCCGAGAGCCGAGGCCCACCGCGCCGCGTACTTGCTCACCCACCGGTCGGCGATGAGCTGGATCGGGACGGGGTTGAGGTAGTGGAGCTTCTCCCGACCGACCTTCCGGGTGGTGATGAGCC
Organism: uncultured Chloroflexia bacterium; assembly: GCA_963708065.1. GTDB lineage: Bacteria > Chloroflexota > Limnocylindria > Limnocylindrales > CSP1-4 > Chersky-267. The sequence continues at coordinate 442,464 of CAVPRZ010000002.1, read as the reverse complement.
CGGCGGCCTCGAGGATCCGCAGGTGCTTCATCGCCCCGAAGCGGGTCATCTCGAGCCCGCTCGCCAGCTCCCCGACCGTCTGGCCGTCGCGAGCGAACAGCCGGTCGAGCAGGAGGCGGCGGGTCGGGTCGGCCAGCGCCCGGAAGACCTCGTCCACCTCCGGGACGATATGTGACCATATGGTCACTTGTCAAGCCGTTGGCCCGTGCTGCCCGTTGTACGCGGGTGAAACTCAGGACGCGAACCCCGACCCTGAGGCCGTGCCGTCCCGCATCATGGCGTCGTGAACGGTGATACCGCTTGGTACACGAACGTTGAGAATTGGTACGGCTCGTTTCTCGAGGTCGCGATCGATCTTGGCCATACGGACGATGCCCGGTTGCTCGCGGCATTCCGCGCGGCTTGGGCCAGCCCACTCATGACCGGGCCCCTGAACTCGCCATACCCAGGTCGTGCCAGGGGGCTCCCTGAGCCTCCGCTCGATCCCGAAGCGTCGATCTACACCTACGGAACGATCCGCCTTCGATCTGCCGAGCGGGCGATCGGCTGCGAGGTCCTGTCCGTGCGCGATTCGGATTCCGACTGGCTGGACATCTCGATCCCGACGGGCATGCTCGAGCTCGTTTATCCCGTCGAGTACCCGCTCTCGGACGATACCAATCCGTGGATCCGTGATGTCGAGCGCGATCTCGTGGACGTCGCGGATCGGGTCTTCGGGCAAGTCCCTTTCGACCTCGCCACTGTCGGCGAGGAGACGTCGGGCATCTTCTACGCGAATCGCGCCGATGCCAACCGAGCCATCTCGCGAGAAGTCATCGAACGCGCGGGGGGCTTCCTGCTCTCCGAACGGCTGCGGTCCCGCCTTGCGCTCGAGATCGAGGCGGAGGTCCTGCCTTCGGGCCTTCTCTGGATCCCGTCGACAGGGCATGGCTACTGGTCCAACCGGTAGCACGAGCCTGGTGCGAAAGCCACTCTGGGCCGCGACTAGGAGTCGCGGATACCGCACGGCCTTAGAACAGGTAGAGGATGGAAGCGGAGCAGACCGGGCCAGAGCGGACGCGGAGTGGGGTGGGGTGCCAGCGGCGCTGGGCAACTCCGGCGCGACGTGGCACGATCTCGCAGGTGACCAGCACACCCGGCGCGGACCAGCATCTGCGCGACCTCGCGTGGCTGCGCCGCGTCCGCGACCGGATCGACCGGGAGTTCGCGGAGCCGCTGGACGTCGAGGCGCTCGCCCGCGGCGCGCACATGTCGGCCGGGCATCTCAGCCGCGAGTTCAAGCTCGCCTACGGCGAGTCGCCCTACGGCTATCTGATGACGCGGCGCATCGAGCGCGCGATGGCGCTGCTGCGTCGCGGCGACCTGAGCGTCACCGAGGTCTGCTTCGCGGTCGGCTGCTCGTCGCTGGGCACCTTCAGCAGTCGCTTCACCGAACTTGTCGGGATGCCGCCCAGCGACTACCGACGCTACGAGGCGGACGCGACGGCGGGGATGCCGTCGTGCGTCGCGAAACAGGTGACCAGACCGATCAGGAATCGAGAAGCGCCGGTCACGGAGGCCACCTAGAGTGACGGCCATGGACATCACCACGACGACTCAGGCGTGACGGAGGAATCCTCCAATGACAGCAACGAAGAGCACCACCACGAAGGGCAGTGCGGCCCGCACTTCCGCCAAGGTCTGGACGGATGAAGAGCGAGCCGCGATGCAGGAGAGCGCCCGGGAGCGAAAGGCAGCCTCGCGTCGCAGCCCGGACGAGGAACGTGCCCAGGGTGAGCTCGAGGTGCGCGCGAAGATCGCCGAGATGCCGACGACCGATCGCGTCATGGCCGAGCGGATCCACGAGCTCGTCACGAAGACGGCGCCGTCTCTCGTGCCGAAGACGTACTACGGGATGCCGGCCTGGGCCAAGGACGGCAAGGTCATCTGCTTCTTCAAGCCGGCATCGAAGTTCAAGGTCCGCTACGCGACCTTCGAGTTCCAAGCGGATGCCCGCCTCGACGACGGCGTGATCTGGCCGGTCTCGTTCGCCGTGACCGAGCTGACCCCGCACGCGGTGGCGCAGATCGCCGAGCTCGTGAAGAAGGCGATTGGCTGAGGCCGGATCGACCATGGCCATCGCCACGAAGTCGGATGGGCCGTCGCCGAGGCCCCACGAGGCGGACAGCCACGACCTGATCCGCGTCCACGGGGCGCGCGAGAACAACCTCAAGAACGTCAGCATCGAGATCCCGAAGCGCCGGCTGACCTTGTTCACCGGCGTTTCCGGCTCGGGCAAGAGCTCGCTGGTGTTCGACACGATCGCCGCGGAGTCGCGACGACTGATCGACGAGACGTACTCCACGTTCGTACAGGTCTTCATGCCGACGCTGGCGCGGCCCGACGTCGACGTGCTCGACGGCCTGACGACCGCGATCATCGTCGACCAGGAGCGGCTCGGTGCGAACCCACGCTCGACCCTCGGCACCGTCACGGATGCCCACGCCATGCTGCGGAGCCTGTTCAGCCGCCTCGGCAAGCCGTACATCGGCGGTCCGACGGCGTTCTCGTTCAACATCCCGACCATGCGGGCGAGCGGCGTCATGACCGGCCCCAAAGGCGAGAAGAAGATCGTCCGGGACGCCGTCTACCTCGGCGGGATGTGCGCCGAGTGCGAGGGCCGGGGCACCGTCTCCGACCTCGACCTGTCGGTGATCATCGACGAGTCGAAGTCACTCGCCGAGGGTGCCATCCTGGTCCCGGGGTACACCGCGGACGGCTGGATGGTGGCGACCTTCATCGAGTCCGGCTTCTTCGACCCAGGGAAGCCGATCACGGATTACTCGGAGAAGGAGCGCCACGACCTGCTGTACAAGCAGACGGTCAAGATCAAGGCCAAGGGCATCAACGTCTCTTACGACGGGCTGATCCCGAAGATCCGCAAGTCGATGTTCAGCAAGGACGTCGACTCGCTGCAGCCCCACATCAGGGCGTTCGTCGAGCGGGCGGCGGTCTTCAAGACCTGTCCGGCCTGTGATGGCAGCCGACTGAACGAGGCGGCGCGCTCCTCGAAGATCAATGGCCTCGGCATCGCCGACGTGTGCGTCCTGCAGGTCACCGACACGGCCGAGTGGTTGCGCGGGATCGACGACAAGGGAGTGGCGCCGCTGGTCGCCAACCTGCTCCGCCTCCTCGACGCGTTCATCGAGATCGGCCTTGGCTACCTCTCCCTCGACCGCCCCTCGGGCACGCTGTCCGGAGGAGAGGCGCAGCGCACCAAGATGGTCCGGCACATCGGGTCTGCGCTGACCGACGTCACCTACGTGTTCGACGAACCCACCATCGGCCTGCATCCGCACGACATCCAGCGGATGAACAACCTGCTCCTCGAGCTGAGGGACAAGGGCAACACCGTGCTCGTCATCGAGCACAAGCCAGAGACGATCGCGATCGCCGATCATGTCGTCGACCTGGGACCCGGGTCGGGCACCGGCGGTGGCACCGTCTGCTTCGAGGGGTCGGTCGAGGGGCTGAGAGCATCCGATACCCTCACCGGCCGGCACCTCGATCACCGAACGGCCCTGAAGGGCACGGTTCGGACGCCGACCGGCAGGCTGGAGATCCGCGGCGCGGACTTGCACAACCTCCAGGACGTCGATGTCGACGTTCCGCTCGGGGTGCTCGTCGTCGTCACCGGTGTGGCCGGGTCGGGCAAGAGCTCGCTGATCCACGGCTCGGTGGCGGGCCGGGACGGCGTGGTCGTGGTCGACCAGGCAGCGATCAAGGGCTCGCGGCGCAGCAACCCCGCGACGTACACGGGGCTGCTCGACCCGATCCGCACGGCGTTCGCGAAGGCCAACGACGTCAAGCCGGCGCTGTTCTCGTCCAATTCGGAGGGCGCCTGCCCCACCTGCAACGGCAACGGGATGATCTACACGGAGCTCAGCTTCATGGAGACCGTCGCGACGACTTGCGAGGACTGCGGCGGCAAGCGCTTCCAGGCCTCGGTGCTGGAGCTGCGGTTCGGTGGGCTGAACATCGCGGAGGTGCTCGACCTTCCCGTGGCCGAGGCGCTCGCCTTCTTCGGCGACGGCAAGGCCAGGACTCCGGCCGCCGTGGCGATCCTCTCGCGCCTCGCGGACGTCGGGCTCGGCTATCTGAAGCTCGGCCAGCCGCTCCCGACGCTGTCCGGCGGCGAGCGGCAGCGGCTCAAACTGGCCACTCGGATGGCCGAGAAGGGCGGGATCTACGTCCTCGACGAGCCGACGAGCGGCCTCCACCTGGCGGATGTCGAGCAGCTGCTCGGCTTGCTCGACCGGCTCGTCGGCGCGGGCACATCGATGATCGTCATCTCGCACCACCAGGCGGTCATGGCCCACGCCGACTGGATCATCGACCTCGGCCCCGGCGCCGGCCACGACGGCGGCCGGATCGTCTTCGAGGGCACACCCGCCGACCTCGTCGCCGCCCGCTCCACCCTCACCGGCGAGCACCTCGCGCTCTACGTCGGCACCTGACCGAGCCCTCGCGGATCCGGCAGGAATCGAGAAGCGCGGGTCACCGAGCCGCAGGTAGAGTGACCGCCATGGACATCACCATCCACGCGAGCTTCCTCCCGCACGACGACCCGGAGGCCTCCCTGGCCTTCTACCGCGACACCCTCGGCTTCGAGGTCCGCAACGACGTCGGGTACAAGGGGATGCGCTGGATCACGGTCGGTCCCCTCGACCAGCCCGGCACGTCCATCGTCCTGTATCCGCCCTTCGCCACCCCCGGCATCACCGACGACGAGCGCCGCACCATCGCCGAGATGATGGCCAAGGGAACCTTCGGTTCCCTCCTCCTGGCCACCGCCGACCTCGACGGCACCTTCGAGCGGCTGCAGGCCGCCGACGCCGAGGTCGTCCAGGAGCCGACCGACCAACCGTACGGGGTCCGCGACTGTGCCTTCCGCGATCCCGCGGGCAACCTGATCCGCATCCAGGAGCTGCGCTGAGCCGTCCGGCGACCCCGACGGCATTCATGACACTCGGCGTCGGACGCGTGGGCGATGATGGGTCGGTCATGGAGCTGTACCCGCCCGAAGCGCTCCTGTCGTCCAGCGCTGAGCCGATGCGCCTCGTGGCGGAGCGGCTCCGCGAGGTCGTCCTTCGTGCCGTGCCCGATGCGATCGAGCGGGTCCGGCCGCACTGGCAGCTCATCGGCTACGACGTCCCGATCGGTCGCCGGACGCGCTACTTCGCCTGGGTGTGGCCCCAGGTCGAGCACGTCCACCTCGGCTTCGAGTACGGCGCGTTCATGAACGACCCCGACGGCCTGCTCCAGGGAGCGGGCGTGACGAAGCGGGTCCGCTGGCTGACCTTCACGCCCGGTGATCCCATCGACGAGGACCGCATGGCCGACCTCCTCCACGAGGCCGTGCGGGTCGCGCTGCTGACCCGCGGCGAGCGGCTGCTCGGCGCCCTCGACCGGGAGAGCGGCCCGGGCGGCCTGCCGCCGATCGTCGACCGCGGCTGACCTGTCGATCGCGCGACGGGTCGCGGGTCGCCAGCGGCCGCTGCCGGGGGCACCGCTACTGGACGCAGAACTCGTTGCCCTCCGGGTCGTTCATCCGGACCCAGTACTCGCCGCGCTGCTCGATCGAGCCACGCTGGTCGGACGCGCCGAGCGCCTTGAGACGGGCGACCTCGGCGTCGACCCGCTCACGCCACTCCTCGAGCGGGACGGAGTCGCCGCCGCTGACGTTGAGATCGAGATGCATCCGGTTCTTGGCGACCTTGCCCTCGGGGACCTTCTGGAAGAACACCCGTGGGCCCTTGCCGTCGGGGTCCACGACGGCGTTGAAGTCGTTCCAGTGGTCCTCGGGGATGCCCTGGGCGCGCGCCCAGTCGTCCCACGTGGCGTACCCGGAAGGAGGAGCCTGGATCGTGTAGTGGAGGGCCTCGGCCCAGAACGCGGCGAGGCGAGCCGGATCGGCGCAGTCGATCACGACTTGGACGCTGGTGGCCACTCGAACCTCCGTCAGGCGGGTCGTTCGCCGTCGATTCTGCCCGAGGTACCTGTCACCGCGTGTCCGGATTGCGCCGACCGGCGCTTGACCGCGGGTGACTCCGGCCGGACGATGGTACCGGCGACGACGACGTCGTCCAAGGAGCGGATCGATGGCCGCTCAGCGGGAGGCACCCAACGTGGCACTCGGCAGCTCACCCAACCCGGGCGTCGTCGGCGAGGACGCCATGCGCGCCATCGAGGACAACCCACTCCGGGCCGACGACTCGGTCACCGAGGAGCGGGCCGAGCTCGAGGCCGAGAAGGCCCGCGTGCCCGAGGCCGGCGACGCGGCTCCGGCTCCGGCCCGACGCTCGTGGCTCGACCGCCTGCTCGGGCGCGGAGGCTGACGGTCGGATCGGGCTCGCGCGGCGGCGCGCGCGGCGCGGCAGCATGGGCGGGCGGCGGCGCTTCGCCTAACGGACGTGGAGGCTGAGCGAGGTCGCGTTGCGTCCGCCGAGCCGGTCGGGGCCGGCGACCGTCAGCGTCAGCTTGCCGGACCGACCACCGGTCCTGAGCGTCCACGTCGCCCGGTAGGTCGAGGTCCCGACCTTCTTGAGCGTGACCGCGTAGACCTTGAGGCCCGGCTGCCGGACGGTCAGCTTCGGCTTCCCCTTGAGCGGTTCGGCCGTCACGATCGTGACGGTCAGCCTCCCCCCGCGGCGGGGGGTGAGGACGGATGGCTTGAGCTCGAACGCGGCGGCCCGCACGGCGGCGGCGTGGGTCTCGCTGCGGCCGCCCGCGCTGACCTTCACGACGAACCGGTAGGGGCCCTGCGGGGCGAACGCGCCGCCGTTTGTCCGGCCGTCCCAGGCCATCGAGACCGGCCCGGCCGGGAACGTGTCGCTGATCGTCCGAACGACGACGCCCTTGGCGTTGAGGACCTTCAGCTCGACATTGGCGCCCCGGTTGAGGCGGAACGTGGCAGCCGCCTGCGGGGCGAGCGTGTCGCCGTCCTGGGGGTAGAACCGGGCCGGCGCCGGGGCCAGCCCGACGAACGCGCCGAAGACGGCGACGGTCACCGCCTGGCTCGGACCGGCGTTGCGGGCCCGGTCGAGCGGGATGAGCGTCAGCGCGTAGTCGCCGTCGGAGACGTACGCCCCACCGTCGTCGCGGCCGTCCCAGGTGATCGAGCCTGGGCCGGCCTTCGCGACCGGGATCGTGACGGTCCGGACGGCCGCGCCCCCGGCGGCCGGGGTCACGACGAGGCGGATCCGCGCCGCGCTCCGTCAGGGCATGGCCCACCGAGACCGCGTCGGACAGCCCGTCGCCGTTCGGTGAGAACTGCCCGGCGGACGGAGCCACCCCGCCCGGATCGCCGAGCGTCGGTGCGGTCCGGTCGATGGTGAACGTCACCGTCCTGGTCTTCTCCCGCCGGCCGGTGACGTCGGTCGAACGGAAGGCCACCTCGTGGGTCCCGGCGGCCGACACGACGATCGGCCCGTCGTAGGCCGTGAGCGGAGCGCCGTCGACCGCGATCTCGCTCGAGGCGACGCCGCTCTGGGCATCGGTCGCGTCGAGGCCGACGGTCACGTCGTCGCGATAGAAGCCGGGCTCGCCGACCGGGCCGCTCAGCGCGGCCCTCGTCAGCGGGGCGGTCACGTCGACCTTGACCTCGAGGGTCCGCGTCCGCTCGACGTTGCCGGCCTTGTCGACCGACCAGTAGTCGAGCTCGTGATCGCCCGACTTGGCGATCGCGACGGGGCCGGCGTAGCGGGTCTTCTTCCCGCCGTCGAGCGTGTAGTAGGTCGCCCGCATCCCGCTGAGCCCGTCGCGAGCGGTCAGCTTGACGGTCGCGGCGGTCGAGTACCAGCCGCTCGCGTCGAGCGTGCCCGAGGTCGACGCGGCGGTCGCCGGGTCGGTCGCGTCAAGGACGAAGGCGCCTGAGCGGGTGAGCGGCGCGGCGTTGTTCCCCCACGGCTCGGTCCCGGTGTACGACCAGCTGTAGCGACCGTCCGGCACGAGCGTCCCGCCGGCGTCCTGGAGGTCCCAGTCGAAGACGGACCACGCGTCCGAGGCGGCCAGGGTCTTGACGGTGTCGCCCGCGTCGTTCTTGATCGTGACCGTCCCGTCGAGCGCCTCGGAGGCCCGGACGATCACCCGGAACGTGTCGAAGACGTAGTCCCCGTTCGGCCCGATGAGGGCGCCCGGCGGGTCGTAGTTGTAGAGCCGGGCCGGGGTGCTGTCGGCCGGGTCGAGGGCGTCGGCGCGGACGTAGCCGGTCAGGGACCCGTCGAGCGTGCGCACCTCGACGATCCGCGAGCCATCGGCCAGCGCCGGAGCCTCGCTGAGGAGGCGGAGCCGGCTACCCGCGGCGAGCGAACCCGACGGTGAGCCCAGGCCCGGGTCGCGAACAGGTCGGTCGCGCCCCGGGCGGTGGCCGCACCGGGGACCAAGAGCGTCGCGGGGGCTCGATCGGTCGGACGGTAGTCGGTCCGGGTGACGAGCTTGGCGGTGAGCCCAGGCTCGTACACGATCGAGTGGTAGTACGGGCCCTTCGCGATGCTCGTCGGGTCCATGATGATCTTCGCCCCGGTGGACCGGAACGAGTCCCAGGCGATGTCGTTGCCGTGGTACGTCGGGACGGAGTGGAACAGCTTCTCCAGCGTCGCGGTCGACGTGAACAGCCGGCTCATGTACGGCGTGTTCGCGTCGTAGGCGTCGGCGATGACCGCCCGGGCCCCGGCGGCGAAGAAGCCCGCCCCGTAGTTGTCGGCGCGAGCCTTCTTGTCGGCCAGGGTCCCGGTCGGCAGGCCGGGCTCGGTGTTGCCCGAGGCGTAGCACAGGTGGAACAGGAGGACGACCGCGTTCGGGGCGAACCGGATCTCGGACGCCACCTGGGCCTCGCCGTAGTAGACGTGGGCGCTGCCGTCGGCGCCGCTCACCGGGTCGAGCCCGAGTCCGTTCTGGGTGAACGGCCAGAGGTAGTCGCGGTACTTCGACGGCCAGCCGTTGCCGTGGCCGAGGTAGACGAAGATCGACGCGCCCTGGGCGGCCGCCTTGACCGCCGGCCAGGTCGCATGCGGCGTCTTGATCAGGACGACGTTCTTCGTGTACTTGCGAGCGACCCTGGCGAGCGCGTCGGCATCCGCCTTGTAGTGGCGGTTGTGGATCCCGACCGGGCCGGCCGACGATCACGACCTTGGGGCCGTTCGGGGCGGCGGCCTCGGCGACGGGCGCCAGGCTCGCCCCGACCGGCAGGAGGGCGGCCAACGCCAGGACCGTCGCGGCGGCCGAGCGGAGCAGGACGCCGGAGAACGGGCGGCGTGTGGGCTGGGCGATCACGTCGGGACGACCTTCCCACACTCCAGCGCTCCGCACCATAAGCAATACGGCCCAGCCGCACCCCGGACGAACGCGGCAGCCGCCCGGCGGCTAGAGCTCGCGGCGACGGAACGACAGGACGGTCAGGCCGAGGATCCCGAGCACCCAGGCAAGGCACCAGGCGAGGTAGGCGAGGCTCGGGCCCGTCGACGGCGAAGAACGGATTGGCCTGGAGGATCTCGGCCGACCGGTCGGCCGAGATCGCGGCGATGACCGCCGGCGGCTCGAGCGCGAAGATCGTCGCCCGCCACAGTCCGTCCGTCGGGAAGACGAGCCGGACGAGCGAACCGACCGTCCCGAGCGAATCGATCCCGAGCGCGATGCCCACGCCGCCGAGGACGCCGATCCCCCAGGCCAGACCGAACAGCACGACCGACACGGCCCCGCTCGCGATGGCCGGGATCCGGCTGCTCAACAGGAGGGTGACCGTCAGGACGACGATCCCCTCGCCGGCCAGGGCGCCGACCGCAGCCAGCGGGATCGGGCGGTCCGTAGCCCGAGGCAAGGCGCATCGCCGCGATCTCGAGGAGCCCGGCGCCCGCGCCGTAGGCCACGACGACGATCGCCAGCCCGATCCAGCGCCCGACCACGAACGTCGCCCCGACCGAGCGGCCGCGCGAGCATCGCCAGGAGCACCCCCGACTCGACGTCGCCGGCGATGGCCGGGGCCGCCAGGAAGGCGGCCGTCGTCGCCAGGATGAAGCTGAACATGAACGCGCACAGGATCAGCACCTGGCTGACCCCGAGCTGGAGCCGGAGCTCGCCGGTCCCGCGCTCGCGGGCCTGGGTCACGAGGTACTCGAAGCCGAGCCCGGTCAGCACGACGATGACGGCGGTCAGCACGACGAGCGCCCACAGCGTCCGCCGCCGGAGCGCCTCGAACAGGGTCAGCCGGACGATCGTCGGGATGTGCTCGAGGCCGGTCACGTCGCGCTCGCCTGGCCACCGAGGAGGCTCGAGGAACCGCTCCTCGAGCGACGCCCGACCGGGCTGGACCGCATGGACCTGCCCGCCCGCGGCGACGATCGCGGCGACCAGCTCGGGGATCTGGTGGGCGGCGATCGGGCTGGATCGACAGCCAGTCGCCCTCGTCGGTCAGCGGCCCGAACCGTCCGAGGGCGGCCCGTGCCGCCGGCGTCGAGCCCGGTGACGCGGAGGCGTACGGAGTCTTCGCCGAGCAGCTCCTCGAGCGTGCCCGAGGCGATGACCCGCCCGGCATCCACGACCGCGACCCGGTCGCACACGAGCTCGACCTCGGACAGCAGGTGCGAGTTGAGGAAGACCGTCGACGCCGCGGTCACGGGCCTCGCGGATGATCCGGCGGACGTCGGCGCGGCCGACCGGGTCGAGGGCCGAGGTCGGCTCGTCGAGCAGGACGAGCTCGGGCCGGCCGAGCAGTGCGACCCCGAGACCGAGGCGCTGCTGCATCCCCTTCGAGAACGTCGCGACGAGGTCGTCCGCCCGGTCGACGAGGCCGACGGTCTCGAGCGCGGCGGTCGACCTCAGCGGGGTGCTCCCTGCCGGCGATCCCGGCGAGCTCGCAGTGGAGCGCGAGGACCTCGCGGGCACGCAGCCAGGGCTGGTAGCGGAAGAGCTCGGGCAGATAGCCGACGCGGCGCCGCGTGGCTCGATCGCCGAGCGGCGCCCCGAGCAGGGTGGCCCGCCCCGACGTCGCGGCGGCCAGCCCGACGAAGAGCTTGACCGAGGTCGTCTTGCCGGCCCCGTTCGGACCGAGGAAGCCGAAGACCTCGCCCGGCTCGACCCGCATGGTCAGGCCGGCCAGGGCGGTCGTCCGGCCATAGCGCTTCACCAGGTCGAACGTCTCGATCGCCGACTGCATCGTCAGCATCGTGCCAGAGACGGCCGGCCCGCGGATCGTGGAACGGCCCGTCGCGAGGCCGCGACGCCGTTCGACAGCCGGCCGCCTGGGGCCGCCAGGGTCGTGACACGCTAGCTGGCACGGCGGCGGGCGAGACTCGGGTCATGGACAACCTGGATCGAGCTCCCGGAAACGCCGAACTGGCTCAGATCGCGATCGATTGCCCGTGGTGCTCCGTACCGCAGCATGCAACCGCCGCTGAGATCGACGCGGGGTTCACCTGCGGGGCCTGCCTCACCCGGATCGAGATCGCCCCGGCCAGGCCGCTCGTGATCGCCGTCCCGGAGCTGGCCGCCGCCTGAGGGCCGGACCCACCGCTCGTCGGCAGGTCAGCCTGGCGCCGCGCGCGGCGCCAGCGGGATCGTGACGGTGAACCGGCTGCCCCTGCCGGGCTCGCTGTCGACGAGCATCGTCCAGCGGTTCCTGCGAACGGTCTCGGCGACGGACGCCAGCCCGAGGCCGCTCCCCCGACCGGGACCTTTCGTGGAGAAGTACGGGTCGAAGGCCCGCGCCTGCGTGGCCGCATCCATCCCGCTGCCGGTGTCGGCGACCGACAGTCCTGCTCGTCGACCACCGGCGCCGGGGAGGACCGACGTGGCCAGGGTCAGGACCCCGCCGGTCGGCATCGCATCGCGGGCGTTGATCGCGAGGTTGAGGATGATCCCCTCGAGGTCGATCGGGTCCGCCTCGACCCGGATCGGGCGGGACCCGGATTCGGTCCGCAGCTCGATGCCCTCGCCGATCAGCGGCCAGAGCATCCGGCCCATCGCCCCGACCACGCTGCGCAGGTCCACGATCGACCGATCGGCCGACGGGCGGCGCAATGCCGCGAGCTGGCGGGTCAGGAGTGTCGCCTGGCGGGCGGCCTTGACGATCTCGAGCACATCCGCCCGTGCTGAGTCCGACAGCCCACCGTCGCCCAGCGCGACCTGGGCGTGCCCGAGGATCGCCGTCAGCAGGTTGTTGACGTCGTGGGTGATCGCCGCGGACTGAGCGTCGCCCAGGTCGACGGGCACACCACGAAGGTCGACCGCACGCCGCGGCCGACCCCCGCTTGCCTTCGTACCGATCGGGCTGACCACGCGCGCTCCCAGTGGCCCGGGATGGACCCCGGGTGGAGGTCAGCCTCGATCATAGGCAAACGGCCAGTATTTAGCAATCTCCAGTTCCGGTCAGCGCATCCCGGGCACGGGCGCATCGCCGGCCAGGGCGATCGCGGTGTAGGCCAGCGAGAGGAGCGCCGCGACGGCGGACGACAGGAACACGGATCGGAGCACGCGCACTTCTGGAGCCCTCCTCGCGTCGACGCCAGGGGCGGTCGAGAGACCACCACTCGGGGAGTGGCGCGACGCAGGCTCCGGATGCTAGAGTCTCCGCATGCGAATGTCAACTATATCTAAACAACGAGCCGCCGGACCTCGCTCGCCGTTTGCGCGAGCCGTCGGCGCCGAGCTGAGACGACGGCGCCGGCTCCTGGGGATGAGCCAGGCGCGGCTCGGGGCTCCACTGACCAGGTCGTTCGTCTCGTCCGTCGAAGCCGGCCGCTCGGTCCCGTCTCTGGCCGCCCTGGTCCTGCTGACCGAACGTCTCGACGTGTCGCTCGACGAGTACTTCCGATGCGTCAACCTGAGGTTGACGGCGGTGTACACTCACGACCATGAGTACGACGACGACCAAGCGTCGGCGGATCGTGGTCGACGACTCCGCCCTGGCCCATTCGATCGGAAGCCGGATCAGAGAGCGCCGACGGCGCGCCGGGCTCAGCCAGCAGCGGTTGGCGGAGGGCCGCTACACGAAGGCGTACATCAGCGCCCTCGAGACGGGCGCCGCGAAACCTTCGATGGCCGCGCTCAACTTCATCGCCGGACGACTCGGGACGACCGCGGCTGAACTCCTCGCCGATCCTGACTCGACCTGGACCCGGCTCCGGGCCGACCTCTCGCTAGCCTCCGGGGATGCGGCATCCGCCGCGGCCGCCTACCGTGACCTGCTTGACGTCACCCCTGAACCCGGTGGTCGTGGAGACCTGCTGCTGGCGTTGGCGGAGGCGTCCTGTCGGATCGACCATCCGATCGACGGCATCCGAGCGGCATCCGAGGCGGTCGAGCTGTTCGCCTCGCTGGACCGTCCCTCGGAGCGGGTCGAGGCCGCCTACTGGCTGGCGATCGCTCAGCACCTCCAGGACAATCCCGACGAGGCGCGACGGATCCTGGGCGAGATCCTCGAGAGCGTCCGCGGCGGCCTCGCGGTCGCCCCGGACTTCAGGCTTCGGGTGCTCGTCGCGCTGGCGGGAACCGAGTCGTATCGGGGCGCCAACGATGCCGCCGTCGGGTACCTCGAGGAGGCACGCGGACTGAGCTCGGACCTCGACGATCGGCGGCGCGGGATCGTCCTGTTCTCGCTCGCGAACAGCTACCGCGGGACCGGCGACAACGAGGCCGCGATCCGCTATGGGAGTCAGGCGCTGACCCTCCTGCGCGCCGCGGAGGCCGATCTCGAGGCGGCAACGCTCGAGAACAACCTGGCCCTGGCGTACCTGGCGATCGGCAGCACCGACCGGGCAGCCGAGCTCGTGGCCGAGGCGCAGGCGATCGGCAGCCGCCATCGCGACGATCGGCTGCTCGCCCACCTGACCGACACGGAGGCCCAGGTCGCCCTCGCGGGCGGCGATCCCGGCAGGGCGGCCACGCTCGCCGAGCTCGCGATCGAGCGGGCGCAGGCGGCCGACGGTGCGAAGGCGGCCGTCGACGGTTGGACGACCCTGGCCCGGGCACGGCTCGCCATGGGTCGGACCGATGAGGCGCTCGAGGCCTTCGCCATGGCCGCCGGGCTGGCGCGCGAGCATGCGCCGGCGCCACGCGTCCGCGAGGTCCTCAGGGCGTGGGCCGACGCCCTCGCGTCGGTGGGCCGGCACGCCGAGGCGTACGAGCTGATGCGAGAGGCCCTCGAGGGCGAGGTCCCGGCCGTCGACCGGACGCGCGCGGCCGTAGCGGCGCCGGGCTGACGGCGATCAGCCGATCCTGAGCGAGGCAGCCCCACCGCTGAACCGGACCAGGACCCGGTCCGTGGCCGCGGCGAAGCCGGGCGATTCGAGCAACCCGTCGACCGAGGTCAGGCCACCGCTCGTCTCGACCCGGTAGTCGACACCGGGCGGGGGCGTGAACGTCAGCTGGGCGGCCCCGCCGCTGACCCGCAGCTCGACCTGGCCGCGTGGCCGGGGCAGGACGACGCGGGCCTGGGCGGCGCCGACCTGCAGCCGCGCGCCGGCAACCGCGACCCCGGACAGGTCGAGCGAGAAGTCGCCGGCACCCGCGTTCATCGACAGCAAGCGTCGGGACGTCGCTCGCCAGGCGGACCGTCCAGTCGGCCCCGCCACGCCAGGCGTCCGGCCACCAGGCGAGGTCCTGGCGGAGCCGGACGAGCGCGCGATCGCCGGCCCGCTCGACCTGGGTGGCGATGTCGTCGTTCGTCGAGGCCACCTCGACGAGGTTGCCGGGCGTCGCCCCGCCCGCGAGCCGGAAGCGACCCGCGCCGACGCTGAGGTCGAGCTCGAGGCGGGCCGACGAAGCCCGCTCGACGGCGGCGTTCGAGGCGGTGCGCCGCGAGGGCCGGAACGCGCCGTACAGGATGATCGCCCCGAGCGCGATGATCAGGATCGGCCAGAGGACGCTCCAGGCGACCACGACGACCCCCAGGCTCCCGAGCAGGTAGACGACGCCGAGGGCGATGAGGACGATCCCGAGGAGCTCGGCGCCGCGCCAGTCCCGGCGTGACCGGCGCCGATCGTTGGGGTCGGACATGACCGATTCCCTCCTGTCAGACGGTGCGGACAGGGTACCGCGCACCGCCCCGCTCGAACGCCCCAACCGCTCAGCCTATCCGGGTCCGATGACCGATGATGACGCCATGAACGCTCAGCGCCTCGCGGCCGCCGCGGAGGCGATCATTGCCGGTGGGCGGCGGCTCGGCGCCAGGGGCCTGATCGTCGCCGGCGAGGGCAACCTGTCGGTCCGGATCGGCGACCGCCTCCTCGTGACGCCATCCGGCCTGCGCAAGGACGAGCTGACGCCGGACGACCTGCTGCTCGTGCCCGCCGATCCCGATGCGCCGGCGCTCGACCCCGATCGGCCGGACCTGCGACCGACGTCCGACCTTCGGATCCATCGGGCGGTGCATGCCGCGCGGCCCGACATCGCCGCGGTGGCTCATGCCCATCTGGCCAGCTCGCTCGCCCTCACCCTGGCCGGCCGGGTCCCGGACCCGGCGGCGCTGCCGGAGACCCGGCTCCTGCTCCCGCGGCTGCCATACGTCCGCCAGATGGAGATGGGCAGCCCGGAGCTCGCCCGGGCCATCGCCGAGAGCCTGGCCGACGGGCAGGTCCCGGAGGCGAACGCCGTCCTGCTCGAGCGCCACGGCGCGGTCGCCGTCGGCGAGGACGTGACGACGGCCGTCAACCGGCTCGAGCTGGTCGAGCTGCTCTGCCGGGTCTGGGGCGACGCCGTCCGGCTCGGCTTCGACGGACGAGTCGGCGGACGACCGGCGGGCTCGCCCTAGAGTCCTCCCTCCTCCTCGGTCGTCGGCTCGGCCGGCGGGCCGGCCCGGGCCAGGGCCCGGCGAACCACGAAGGCGGCGGTCGAGCCCTGGACGATCACCGTGAACAGGACGATCCCGAAGACGATCTCCTGGAGCAGGCCACGCTCCGGGACCGTCACCGGCAGGGCCAGCGCCATCGCAACCGCGACCGCCCCACGCAGCCCCGCCCAGAACAGGACGTGGAGCCAGCCGAGCGGAACGTCGGTCCGGACCGACCTCGGCATGATCCGAGCGCCGCCGCCGAGGACGCCGTACACGACGAGCGCCCGTCCGACCAGCGCCCCGAGCACGCCCCAGGCGATCCAGACGATCGAATCCGGCAGGTCGGTGATCGGGAAGGCGAGTCCGACCAGCAGGAAGACCAGTGCCGTCAGGAGGTACGCCAGGAACTCCCAGACCGTGTCGAGGGCATCGATGCCGATAGCGCTCATCGTCGGATCGCCGACCGTAGTTGCCGAGCACGATCGCGGCCAGGACGGTGGCGATGATCCCCGACTCGTGGACGGCATCGGCCAGGAGGTAGGTCCCGTAGGCGAGCACGACCGAGATCGTCAGCTCGATCAGGTGGTCGTCGACCAGCGCCATCAGCCGCGCCGCGACAAATCCCGGCGGCGACGCCGATCGCGCCGCTGATGATCACGGTCCCGACGAACGTGAGGAGCGCCCCGCCCGCCGTGATCGGCGTCGTCAGCGCTCCCACGGCGAGCGCGAAGACGACCAGCCCGGTGCCGTCGTTGAGCAGGCTCTCGCCCTCGACGACGGTCGCCAGGGTCCGGGGCACCGGGAGGCGCCGGAACGTCGAGATGACGGCGGCGGGATCCGTCGCCGAGACCATCGCCCCGACGATGAAGGCCAGATCGAGGCGGAGCCCGGTCCCCGCGTGGAGCAGGACCGCGACGAACGATGCGGAGATCAGGACGCCCGGCATCGCCAGGAACAGGAGCGGCGCCAGGGAACGCCTCAGCAGCCCCAGGTCGAGCCGGTAGCCGGCCTCGAACACGAGCCCGGGCAGGAGCACGACCAGGACGATCTCGGGAGCGACGATCGGCTCCGGACCGGGCAGGACGATCGGCCTGCCGATCCCGGCCGACAGCCCGACAAGGACGAGCGCGACCGTGTACGGCAGGCGCAGGGGCCGGGCGACGATCGCCACGATCGCGGCCACGCCGAGCAGGGCCACGAACGCCTCGATCGCCGTCAGGATCGTTGGGCCGTCCATGGCCCGATCCTACCCGTTCAGGGCGCTGAAACGGCGGGCGTTCCCAGGCTCGGTCACGAGGCCGGTTCCGGCTCCGACGCGGCCGGATTCGGGGCGGCCGGCGACACCGGGGCACCCGCGATCGATTCGGCGGCGGAGGTCGCGGAGTGACCGGCGGCAACGGTCGGCTGGAACATCGGCAGCTCGCGCCCGCCCTCGGCCAGCCAGCAGGCGGCCTGCTGCCCTGCCCCGACGTCGAACAGCGGCGGCTCCTCGGTCCGGCAGCGATCGAACGCCAGCGGGCAGCGCGGGTGGAACCGGCAGCCCGACGGGATGGCCGCGGCGTTCGGGCGTCTCGCCGAGGAGGATGACCCGCGCCGCCCGGGTCGCTGCGTCGACTGGGGTCGGGCGACGGCGACACGCCGACGAGCGCCCGGGTGTACGGGTGGTGCGAGTCCTTGATGACGTCCTCGGCCGGCCCGATCTCCATGATCCTGCCGAGGTACATGACCGCGATCCGGTCGGCGATCACCCAGGCCAGCGACAGGTCGTGGGTGATGAACAGGTAGGTCAGGCCGCGCTCCTTGCGCAGGTCGAGCATCAGCCGGAGCAGCTCGGTCCGGATCGACACGTCGAGCATCGAGACCGGCTCGTCGGCGACGATCAGCTCGGGACCCATGACCAGGGCGCCGGCGATGACGACCCGCTGGCGCTGGCCGCCCGACAGCTCGTGCGGGATAGCGGAACGCGAACTCGGCGGCCGGGACGCAGGCCGGCCGACTCGAGCGCCGCCAGGACCTGCGCCTCCCGGTCGGCGCGAACGATGTCGCGAGGTGGTTGACCTCGAGCGGCTCGGCGACGAAGTCGTGGATCGTCTGCTTCGGGTTCAGCGTCTCGTAGGGGTCCTGGAAGATGATCTGGACCCGGCGTCGGTAGGTCGCGCAGCTGGCTCGTCGCCCCACAGGTCGGTGACGTCGCGTCCGTCGAAGACGATCTTGCCCGCGGTCTGCCGGGTGAGCTTGACGATGACCCGGCCGGTCGTCGTCTTGCCCGAGCCGGACTCGCCGACGAGGCCGAGGACCTCGCCCCGCTCGATGGTCAGGTCGATGCCGTCGACGGCACGGACGACGCCGACCGGCCGCCGCGCGAGCGTGTCGACGAGCCCGCCCCGGATCGGGAAGTGGACCTCGAGGCCCTCGAGTCGGAGGAGCTCGGTCATCCCGGTGCAGGCGGTGGCGGAGGGGCCGATGACGCCGGCGTCGAGGCGACCACCGGTGCGGCCGGATCGCTCGTTGCGACGGCCGGCTGGCTCGGCACGACGGCCAGGCCGCCGTCGCAGCCCGGCCGGGTAGAGATGGCAGGCGACCCGGACGCCGTCGGGGAAGACGACCTCCGGCGGCTCGACCTCCCGGCAGATGTCCATCGCCGCCGGGCAGCGCGGGTGGAACCGGCAGCCCGTCGGCGGGTTCGCGCAGGTCCGGCGGCGAGCCCGGGATCGTCTCGAGCGTCCGGCGGTCGGCGTGGATGTTGGGGAACGCCCCGAGCAGCTTCTGGGTGTACGGGTGACGCGGCGCCGTGAAGATCCGTCGCGACCGGGCCCTCCTCGGCGACCTTGCCGGCGTACATGATCAGTGTCCGGTCGCAGGTCTCGGCGATGACCGACAGGTCGTGGGTGATGAGGATCAGCGACTGAGCCCGAGCTCGCGCCGGAGGCGCTCGAGCAGCTCCAGGATCTGGGCCTGGACCATCACGTCGAGGGCCGTCGTCGGCTCGTCGCCGATGACGATCGCCGGGTCGCAGGCGAGGGCCATCGCGATCATCGCCCGCTGGCGCATCCCGCCCGACAGCTCGTGCGGATAGGCCGTCCGCGCGCTCGCGCGGGATCCCGACGAGCTCGAGCAGCTCGCGCGGCCCGCGGCGTCGGCCTTGTCCCGCGACACCCCGAGCCGGACCTCGATCGGCTCGCCGATCTGCTCGCCGATCCGGCGGACCGGGTTGAGGGCGTTCATCGCGCCCTGGAAGACGATCGAGATCTCGCGCCAGCGGTAGCGCCGGAGCTGGTCCTCGGTCTTCGGGACGAGGTCGATCCCGAACAGCTCGATCGAGCTGCCCTTGCGGATCCGGGCGTTGGCCGGGAGGAGCCGGACGAGCGACAGGGCGGTCGTCGTCTTGCCGCAGCCCGGACTCACCGGCGATGCCCAGCGCCTCCCCGTCGTTGAGCCGGAAGCTGACCCCGTCGACCGCCTTGACCCAGCCCGACTGCGAGCTTGAAGTGGGTCCGGAGGTCGCGGACGACGAGCAGCGGGGCGGCGGATCGGCCTGCTTCGGAAGCGGCCACTGGCGTCGGCCCCGGATGCGGACGCGGGCGGCCAGCTCAGGGTCGGCGGCGACCGCCTCGATCAACCGCCTCCGCAGCGCCCTCGCCCCGCGCCTCTCGCTCGGCGAGCTCGCGGGACAGAGCGATCTCGGCGTCTCGCTCGGCAGCCTCGAGCTCGACCTCCTCCATGACCTTCCCGGTCTCGTCCGGGCCGGTCGGCATCCGCATCATCGGCGGCCGGCCGCCTTCGGGTTCAACACGTCGTCGAGCGCGTTGCCGACGAGGGTGAAGGCGAGGATGACGAGGACGACGCAGGTCGCCGGCGGGGACGATGTACCACCACGCCCCGAGACCCGGAGCGCCGGATGTCTCGGCCGCATTCGAGGAGCTGTCCCCAGGACGGCTGCGAACGGGTCGCCGAGGCCGATGAACGCGAGGGTGGTCTCGGTGAAGATCGCCGCCGGCGAAGGTCAGGACCGTGTTGGCGACGATCAGGTTCATCACGTTGGGCAGGATGTGGCGGCGCATGATGTGGCCCGAGCCGCTCCCGATGACCCGGGCCCGGTCGACGAACATCCGCTCGCGGACGGACAGCGTCTGGGACCGGATGATCCGGGCCGTGCTCGCCCAGCTGGTGATCCCGATGACCACGACGATGACGACCAGGGTCGCCTTGATCCCGAGGATCTCGGCGTCGGCTCCGATCGATGTCGAGGATGATCGGGGCGAGCAGGATCGCCAGCACGAACGTCGGCAGGATCAGGAAGAAGTCGGTCAGCCGCATCAGGCCGGTGTCGAGCCAGCCGCCGATGAAGCCGGACGACGATCCCGATGACCGCCCCGAGGAGGACCGTGATGAGGGTGGCCAGGAAGCCGATCGTCATCGAGATCCGGGCCCCGTGGACCGTCAGGTTGAGCATGTCCCGGCCGAGGTCGTCGGTCCCGAGGATGTGGGCCGCGCTCGGCGGCTCCAGTGCCTGCCCCGAGGCAGTGGTCGCCGTCTCGAGCGGCCGACGAAGAGATCGGGGAACAGGGCGAGGACGACGAAGACGGCCAGGATCGCGAGGCCGACGACCCCGTCCGTTCGACCGAGGAAGCGCCGACCGAACGACCGAGCGTTGCGGACCCGGAGACGCCAGCGCTCGCCGCGGACGTCGATCTGGGCTGCGCTGGCGCTCATGCGGTCCGGACCCGCGGGTCGAGCCGGCCGTAGAGCAGGTCGGCCCCGAGGTTGGCCACGATGACCGCGACCGAGATGCAGCAGGAAGATCCCCTGGAGCAGGGGGTAGTCGCGGGTCTGCAGGGCGTCGTAGGTGAGCGTCCCGAGCCCAGGCCAGTTGAAGACGATCTCGGCGGTGATCGCCCCGGCGACGACGTAGCCGAGGTTGATCGCGATCACGGTCACCGTCGGCAGGAGCGCGTTGGGGAAGGCGTGGGCGCGCAGGACCGTTCGGTCCGTGAGGCCCTTTGCCCGGGCGGTGGTCACGTAGTCCTCGCTCCTGGTCTCGATGATCGACGAGCGCATCAGGATCGAGTAGCCGCCGATCAGGCCCAGGCTGACCGTGGCCAGGGGCAGCACGAGGTGGTGCAGGAAGTCGAGCAGCTGGTCGAGGGACGAATCGTAGTGCGCTCCGGGCGTCAGCATCCCTGACGTCGGGAACCAGCCCAGCTCGGCGGCGAAGATGATGATCAGCGGCATGCCGATCACGAAGTAGGGCATCGAGTAGAGGATCAGGCTCGCGCCGTTGCCGACCCGGTCGAGCGTGCCACCCCGCTTCCAGCCGGCCTGGGCGCCGAGCGCCAGCCCGACGACGATCGCGATCAGCTCGGCCAGCCCGATCAGGATGATCGTCGGCCAGAACCGAGCCCCGATGACCTCGATGACCGGCGGTTCCGCGGAACTTGAACGAGAAGCCGAGGTCGCCGGCCGCCGTCGCCTCGACGTAGTCGACGAGCTGGTCCGGGATCAGCGGCTTGTCGAGACCCCAGCGGGCCCGCGCGGCGGCCTTCGTCTCGGCGGTGATGTGCGGGTTGCGAAGGAGGATCCCGCTCAGGCGACGCCGGGCATCATTCGGAACAGGAGGAAGTTGAGGATCAACACGAAGACGATCGTGACGATCGTCTGGATCACCTTCCGGGCCAGGTAGCGCGGGCCCATCGACGGACCTCGGCCTCAGCCGCGCCAGGACGATGGGCCTGAAGGTGTCACTCGTCCTCGTCGTCGGACGCGGTCCGGGCCGCGTTCCGGCGCATCGCCAGGATCCCCGCCGCCACCACCACCACCACGATCACGACCGCGATCGGCAGAACCGGGATGCCGCCGCTCGAGGTCTCCGTGCCAGTCCCACCAGACGCTGGTGGGTTCGACCCACCGGTCGATGGGCCACCCGACGCCGGGGCCTGCCCGGTCGGCGCAGCCGTCGGGCTCGGCGCCACCACGACGTCGGTCAACTGCGTCTCGCCCCAGGTGTCGAAGCCGCCCATGAAGGGAACCCCGTTGGCAGGCTGGTTCTGCCAGCCACCGAACCGGTCGGTCCGGTAGGCGTCGAGGTTGTCGTTGTAGTAGAGGATGTGGTACGGCGCCTGGTCGTAGAACATCTGCTGCATCTGGTCGAGGATCGCCTGCGTTCCTCGGGCGTCTGGGCGACGAGCTGCTGGTCGTAGAGCTTGTCGTAATCGGGGTTGCAGTAGAGGCTGTCCGACGACACGCCGATCTCGTCGCAGCGGAAGACGTCGAGCGCATCATTCGGGTCCGGACCCCACGACCAGTCCCAGATGAACAGGTCGTAATCCGCCTTGCCTTCCTTGCCGCCCTCCGGTGGGAGCATCCGCGCGTAGAGCGTGTCGCTGTCGAGAACCTGCGGGCTGACCTTGATCCCGAGCTGGGCGAACCAGTCGGTGATGAACTGCGCCAGCCTTGGCATAGTTCGCATCCGAGTCGGGCATGACAAGGCTCAGGCTGATCGGCTTGCCCTTCGTGGTCGAGCCGGCGACCGGACGAGTCGAGCACGTAGTTGGCCGCGTCGAGCTTCTGCTTGGCCAGGTCGATGTCGAAGGTCCGGATGTTCGTCGGCTCCGTGTGCCAGGTCGGATGCCCAGGGACGCCGGGCATGGCCGGCGGGACCTGGGTCGGTGCCGATCTCGCCGAGGCCGCCGATGACGCTGTCGATCGAGCTTCTGCTTGTCGATGGCGTAGCCGAGCGCGTCGCGGAAGGCGGGGTCGAGGAGGGCCTTCGTCGACGGGCCACCGCCCTTGATCGTCTTGCCGGTCCCTGTCCCGTAGGTGTTGAAGCCGAGCTCCGTCCAGCCGTTGAGGACGCCGTTCACCGCCTGGATGTTCGGCTCGCCCTTGAGCGCCTTGAACTGCTCCGGGCTGACGTTGTGGGCGTAGTCGATCTCGCCGGCCTTGAGCGCCTGGACCATCGACTCGTTCGTCTTGAAGAACCGGAAGACGATCTCGTCTTCGACGCCCTTGTGGCCGCCGTAGTTAGGGTTGCGCTTGAAGCGGATCTCCTCGCCGGTCTTCCACTCGACGGCCAGGTAGGGGCCGCTGCCGACGAGCCCGCTGCCATCGTCGGGCAGGTCGAACTTGTCGTCGCCGATCTGCTTGTAGTCCATCTTCCCCCAGATGTGCTTGGGCAGGATCGGGATGTAGGTCTGCAGGACGCGGTTCGAGGCGTCGTCCGTGTAGATGATCATCGTCTGGGGGTCCGGGCACTCGACCTTGGTCACTCGCGACCCGTTCGGACCCAGGGCGTAGTCGATGTAGCCGGCGCCGACCGAGTCGCCTGTCTTCTGGGCGTCGAGGTCGAGCTGCCAGGAGAAGCAGGCGTCGGCGGACGTTGCGGGCGTGCCGTCGGACCACTTCTTGTTCGGGTCGGATCTTGAAGATCCAGGACTTGCCGTCCTCGGACCGGCTCCACGACGACGCGAACGCGGGGATGGGCTCGATGTTCTGGCCGAAGCCGACGAGCTTCTCGTAGGTCAGCTGATAGGCCTCGTAGCCGACGCCGAGGATCGTCCCGTACGGGTTGGTGGAATCGAGGTCCTGGAGGACGCCGATCCGGAGGACCTTGTCATCGGCGGCGGCGGCGGGCGCGGCCGCTGGTGCACCCACGCTCAGGACAAGGCCGGTCGCCATCGCGAACCGGGCGAGCCGCGCGGGCATGGACAGGCGCATCGTCGTTCCTCCTCCGGCGCGCGACGGATCCGGCCGTCCGAGCGTGCGCCCCACCGATCCCCGGAATGGTCCGCACTGTGGCACACGGTCCAGAGTCGGTCAATCGCGACCGGGAGCGGTCGCGCCCGACGCATCGCCCGCCGAAGCCGGATCGCGGCATCGAGCGGCGTCGCCAGTCGCGGCGTCGACCTCCCGCGGCTCAGACCATGAACGACGTCGGCGGGTCGTCCTGGAGCAGGATCGGTCGGTCGATCCGGAAGGCCCCGATCTCGCCGGCCGACGGCGTCGACCCGTCGACGACCAGCTCGGCCAGGATCCGGCCGATGACCGAGGCGAACTTGAAGGCGTGGGCGGCGCCGAGCGCGACGAGCACGCCCGGCGCCTCGGGCAGCCGGTCGAGGACGAAGTCGCGATCCGGGGTGAGCGTGTAGAGGCAGGTCTTCGTCAGCAGGTCCGGGCCGAACGCACCCGGCAGGTGGGCGCGGAGGAACGCGTCGACCCGGGCGTGCGCCTCGGGGTCGGGCTCGAACGTCCGGCCGTCCGGCGTCGTCTCCCGGCCGCCGACGTCCTGGGCCGCCTTCGGCCCCGGCTCGCCGTACGTCGGGAAGCCGTAGAAGCACGGTTCGTCCATCCAGATCCAGACCGGGAAGCGATCGGGCGCGAAGTCCTCGCGGTCGGGGGCAGGCGTAGTAGGTGACCTGCTCCTTCGTGATCGTCAGCGGGAGTCGTCGACCGAAGGCGGCAAGGAGCCCGTTGGTCCAGGCATCGGCGGCCAGCACGACCGAGCCCGCGCGGTGGGTGGTCCCGTCGGCGGTCCTCACCTCGAGATCGCCGCCGCCGGCGTCGCGCAGCGCGACGACGGGTGTCCGGTCGAGGAGCGTCGCCCCGTGCTCGCGGGCGAGCCGCTGGTGGGCGGCGTTGCCCCGGTTGGGGTCGGCGAGCCCACCGTCGACCTGGAACAGCCCGTGGTGCCGGTCGTCGAGGCGCCACTGCGGCCAGCGCCGGACGATCTCGGAGCCGTCGAGCTGCTCGAACGGCACCCCCTCGGCGGTCAGGCTCGCGACGTAGTCGGCGAGCGGGATCGCGGCGTCGCGCGGGGCGACGTCGAGTCCGCCGGTCCGGGTGACGACCCGGACGCCGGCCTCCGCCTCCAGCTCGGCCCACGTGGCGTACGCCCGCTTCGCCAGGCGGACGTAGTCCGGGCGGTGGTAGGAGAGCCGGATGATCCGGCTGTGGTCCTGGCTCGCCCCGTTGACGTGGCCGAGCTCGAACTGCTCGAGGCCGAGGACCCGGTCGCCGAGCCGGCGGCTGAGCCAGTAGGCGGCCGCGCTGCCGATCCCGCCGAGGCCGACGACGATCGCGTCCCAGTCCCGTCCGGTCGTCATGGGGTCGACGCTCACGTTCCAGCCTCCGATCGGTGGGTAGTATCGATGGCGGACCGCCGGCAAAGCGGCCGAATGCGGGGTGCGGGACGTGGACGTCTGGTTCGAGCCATGGGTCGCGCTCGTCGTCGCGACAGGCCTGACGGTCGTCGCCTACCTGGCCCTGTGCGCGGCTCTCTACGACCGGATCACCCGGGTCCCGGCCGCTTCTCCGTTCCGCGACTCGCCCAACACGCCGGCCAGGTTCGCGGCCGCCGAAGTCGACGTCCGGCCATACCGGATGCCCGACTACGAGGAGGTCGGATTCCCCGATCGGACCGGCGCGGTCGGCCTCGCCGGCTGGTGGGTCCCGATCGAGGGTCAGCCGGACGCCCCGGCGGTCGTCGTCGTCCACGGCTTCACCGCGAGCCGTCGGGACGGCTCGGTCCTGCTCGCCGCCGGGATGCTCCACCGGCACGGCTTCGCGGCGCTCCTCATCGACCTGCGCAACCACGGCGACTCCGGTCGGACGGGCGGCCGCCACACCGGCGGGATCAAGGAGAGCGCGGACGTGCTGGGGGCCTGGGACTGGCTCGTCGGCGCGCGGCACCTGCCGCCAGAGCGGATCGGACTGCTCGGGATCTCGCTCGGCGCCGCGAGCGTCGTCATCGCCGCCGGCGACGAGCCGAAGGTCGCGGCCGTCTGGTCGGACAGCAGCTACGGCGAGCTCGACGACGCGACCCGGGCCGAGCTCCGGCGCAACCACCTGCCGGGCTTCCTCCTGCCCGGCGGCCGGCTCATCGCCCGGCTGCTCGACGGTCCTGGGCTCCAGGACAAGAGCCCGTTGCTCGCCGTGCGCCGGCTCGACGGGCGCGCCCTCTTCGTCACCCATGGGACCGACGACGATCGGCTCGATGCGCGGTACGCGGACCAGCTCGCGCTGGCCGGCGTGGCCGCCCGGCGCCCGGATCGAGACCTGGGTGGTCCCGGGCTCGGGCCATGCCAGCGCAATCGTGGACCGACCCGCCGAGTACGAACAGCGCCTGGTCGACTTCTTCGACCGGGAGCTGCGAGAGTGACACAAGGCGATCGCTGGGCCCGTCTCGACGGTGTGACCCAGCCTTCAGCGGATGCGCGTCGGTCCACGTCCATCTCGTTCCGAGTGATGATCGTGATCGAGCTCGTCCTCCTGGGCGTGGTATTTCTGGCCGCGAGCGTCCCTGGCTGGAACTTCGATCTCCTGATGATCGGCGTCCTCGGCTGCGTTGCGTTTGCGGTGGCCTGGATCGTGTGGTTCCTGTGGCTGCTCACGCGCGCTCAGCCGGCCCTGCGACTCACCGAGCTGGCTGCCTGGCTCCTGCTTCCCCTGATCGGATTCCTTGGCGTCGCTGCTGTCGCAGACGACCTGCCGTTGCGGGCTCGGTTCGAGCTGAGCCGGACCGCGTTCGAGTCGGCCGCCAAGGCGCCGCCGTCTCCTTCCGATTGGGCGCCCGTTCATCGAGCTCGGTCTCTATGGCGTGATGGACGTTCCTGACCGACCTGGTACGCGGTTCTTCCTGGTGCCCGAGGGCGGACTGCTGAACGAATACGGCTTCGCGTATCGGCCGTTAGGACCATCCGCAGACGACCTCATGAGCTGTCAGCCACTCGGTGGCCCGTGGTGGTACTGCGTCCTGGGCTCCTCTGACTAGCGTCTGACAGTCGCAATTGACCTGCGCACGGCTGTGCGCCATGCTGTGCGCATGGGACGCCGAACGAACCTGGTTCTGCCCGAGGAGCTGGTCGCCGAGGTCGACCGGATCGCCGGTCCGCGGATGCGCAGCGCCTACGTCGCCGACGCCGTCGAGGCTCGCCTGCGACGTGACCGGCTCCGCGAGGTCGTCGAGCGGACGGCCGGAGCGCTGGTCTGCGACCGACTATCCAGAGTTGGCGACGCCGGAGGACGTCGTCGCCTGGGTCAGAGCCCGACGCGCCGAGACCACCGGTCCGATCGAGGAGGGGTGAGGGTGCGGTACGTCCTCGATACAACGTTCGTCATCGACCATCTTCGCAACGATCCGGCCGCTGTCCGGAGGTTCGCGGCGTTCTTCGACGACGGCGATGAGTTGTTCGTCAACGAAGTCGTCGTCTGCGAAGCCTGGGCGGGTGCCCACCTCGCCGGCGACCCGGACCTAGAAGCACTCCTCCGGGCCGATCGAGTTCGTCCAGCCCGGGCCGACGCATGCCCGGGCAGCTGGACGCTGGCGCGCCGAAGCACGCGCCCACGGTTGGACCCTGCGCCTCCCCGACGCCCTAATCGCTGCGTGTGCCGACTCCCTGGACGCGGCCGTCCTGACTCGAAACACGCGTGACTTCGCGCTGACGCCGGTCCGCATCGAGACCTACTGAAAACAGGCAACGGGTCAGCCGTACGGGCGGACCTCGTCGAGCACGACCCGCCCACCGAGCTCCACGGTTCCGTCGGGACCGAGCCGGGTCGACAGCCGTGAGCCGCGGCCCTGCCGGATCTCGAGGTCCCGACCGAGCCGGTCGGTGATGACGACCGCAGCAAGACCGGTCGCCTCGTCCTCGACGACCCCGTACTCGGACGCGAAGTAGCGGCTCCGGATCGTACCCGCCTCGGCGTCCTCCCAGGCCCAGGGGTAGTAGGAGCCCTCGCCAGGCGGTGGGCCGTCGAGGGCCTCGACGGCGGCGGCCGACGGGAGCTCGGCGAGCGTGACCGAGTGCGCCCAGGCCGCCCGGGCGCGAACCCAGCGCAGCCCCTCGGCCTCCCAGGTGGGCATCTCCCCCGCCGGCGGACGGAGGACCGACACGGGCCGGCCGACGTGGTCGAGCAGCCAGCTCGTCCCGACCGTCGGATGGCCGGCGAATGGGAGCTCGGCGCCCGGGGTGAAGATCCGGATCCGACCGGCGGCCGGGTCGTCGACGAAGACCGTCTCGCTGAACCCGAGCTCCGCGGCCACGGCCTGCCGCCGGTCGGGCGCGATCGCCGCGCCATCGAGGAACACCCCGAGCGCGTTGCCGGCCGAACCGTCAGGCGCGACGAAGACGCGCAGGACGTGGAGCTCCGTCGTCATCGTCCCGTCCCCTCCGCCGCACGCAGCCGGGCGACCCGCTCGAGCGCGAGCTGGCTCATCGCGTCGGTGATCTCCCCCCGATCCATCATCGCCATGACCTCGCCGAACGGGATCCGCCGGACGACCAGGTCCTCGGTCGCGTCGGGCGCCGCCTCACCGTCCGTCAGCCCGGTCGCGAGGTAGAGCATGCCGATCTCGTCGGTGACGAGTTCGAGGTGTCGAACGCGCCGATCTCGCGCCACGCCGCGGCCTCGCAGCCGGTCTCCTCGCGGAGCTCGCGCCGGGCGCCCGCGAGCAGGTCCTCGTCGGGCGGGACGCCGCCCTCCGGGATCTCCCACGTGTACCGATCGAGCGTGTAGCGGTGCTGGCCGACGAGGATGACCCGGTCCTCGTCGTCGATCGCGACGACGCCGACGGCCCGGGTCCGGAAGTGGACGACGCCATAGATCCCGGGCTCGCCGTCCGGCCGGGTGACCTCGTCGTGGTGGACCTGGATCCAGGGGTTCTCGTAGGCCAGGCGGCGACTCCGCCGGCGCCACGGGCCGACCGGCGTCGGGCTGAGGCGTCGGCTCGTCGTCGGCGGGCATGACCCGATGGTAGCCGCGCGGACGAGCGGCCGATGCCGGCCCGTCGCCGGTAGACTCGCGGCGATGTCAGCCGAGCCGCGTCCCGCCTCGGAGCCGCGCCACGACGTGGACTGCCGGCTCGACGTCCGGATCCCGATGAGCGACGGCCTCGAGCTGAGCGCCAACCTCTGGCTGCCCAGTCCCTGCCGCCGATGCGCCCGACGAGCGGTTCCCGGCGATCCTCGAGCTGATCCCCTACCGCAAGGACGACTGGCACCGGGCCGGCGACGAGAGCCGCGGCCGCTGGCTGGCCGCCCGCGGCTACGCCTTCTGCCGGCTCGACGTCCGGGGCACCGGCAGCAGCCCCGGCATCGCCCTCGACGAGTACACGGCCCGCGAGACGCAGGACGGGGCCGAGGCCGTCGAGTGGCTGGCCGGCCAGCCCTGGTCGAACGGGAACGTCGGGATGTGGGGGATCTCGTACGGCGGGTTCACCGCGATCCAGGTCGCGAAGCTCCGACCGCCGCACCTCCGGGCGATCGTCCCGATGTACGCCACGGACGACCGCTACACCGACGACGTCCACTACATCGGCGGCTGCGTGACGGTCAGCGAGCTCAGCCAGTACGCGGTGAGCATGGTCGGGATGAACGCGCTCCCGGCCCGGCCGGCGTTCCGCGGCGAGGCGCTGGCTCGACGAGTGGCGCGAGCGGCTCGAGCGGACGCCGGTCTGGCTCTTCGAGTGGCTCCGCCAGCAGCACGACGGCCCGTACTGGCGGCAGGGCTCGCTCGCCCCGGACTACGAGGCGATCCATGCGGCGATGCTGCTCATCGGCGGCTGGATGGACGGCTACGTCGATCCGGCGCTGCGGATGCTCGAGCGCTGCGTCAACGCGCCGCGCCGGGCGCTCGATCGGCAACTGGGTCCACGACTATCCCGACGCCGCCTACCCGGGCCCGAACCTCGACTGGCTCCACGAGCTCGTCCGCTTCTTCGACCACTGGCTCAAGGGCGTCGACAACGGGGTGATGGACGAGCCGGCCCTGACCTTCTTCCGACGCGACTTCGCGCCGCCCGAGCCGTTCCCGGCGACCTGGCCGGGCGCATGGCGGAGCGAGCCCTCGTATCCCGGCCCCGGGCGCGGGCGAGACGAGCCTGTGGCTGGCCGCGCGGCGAGGTCCCGCTGGAGGGTCGGCTCGCTCGCGGAGACGCCCGCGGACGGTGGCGTCGATCGGTTCCCGCACCGGGCGACGACCGGGACCCGGACCGCCCTGTCGTGGGGGGCCGGCAGCCCGCCGAACGGCCTCGCCCGCGATCTCCGCCTCGACGACGCCCTCCTCCCGACGTACACGAGCGCGCCGCTCGCCGATCCGATCGAGATCCTCGGCTTCGCCCGGGCCGAGCTGGCGATCGAGGCGTCGATGCCGGTCGCGACCGTCGTCGTCCGCCTGGCCGACGTGGCGCCCGGACGGGACGACGGCCCAGGTCGCGGCGGGCGTGCTCAACCTGACCCACCGCGAGTCACACGCGGCGCCGGCGCCGCTCGAGCCGGGTCGGGTCGTCGACGTCCGCGTCCCGCTCCGGGCGGCCGGCTACCGGTTCGCGCCCGGTCACCGGATCCGGATCTCGGTCGCCTCCAACTCCTGGCCGGTGCTCTGGCCGTCGCCGTTCGCCGGCGAGCTGGCGATCCATCACGGACGATCGCGCCTCGTCCTGCCGACGATCCCGCCGGGCGCGGGCTCGCTGCCCACGCCGGCGTTCAAGACGAGCCCGGCGGGTCTCGAGGAGATCGGGGCGGGGACATCGGAGCCGCCGGTCTGGACGATCCTCGAGGACGTCATCGCCGGCACGGTGACGGTGTCGACGAACGAAGCCGGCGAGACGACGCTCCCCGACGGGACGGTCGTCTTCGCCGGTGAGCGGCTCGACCATGACCGCCTCCGACGCCGATCCGGCCCACGCCCGGATGGCCAACCGGGTCGACTACCGACTCGACCCAGGACGGCCACCGGATCGAGGTCCGGGCGTCGGGCGAGACGACCTCGACGAGACCGACTTCCGGATGACGGTCGAGCTCGAGGTCGACCTCGACGGCGAGCCGTTCTTCCGGCGAGACTGGGACGAGACCATCCCGAGGAGGCTCGTGTGACCGGCAGGATCTCCGCCCGCGCGGCCAGCTTCACCGAGTCGGTCATCCGCGAGATGAACCGGCTCGCGGTCGAGGCCGGCGCGGTCAGCCTGGCCCAGGGCTTCCCCGACTTCGAGAGCCCCTGGGAGCTGCGCGGCGCGGCCATCGAGGCGCTCCACGAGGACGTCAGCCAGTACGCGATCACCTGGGGCGCGAAGCCGCTCCGCGAGGCCATCGCCGCGAAGACCGAGCGCTTCCATCCGGGCTGGGTCGTCGACCCCGAGACGCAGGTCACGGTCACCTGCGGCGCGACCGAGGCGATGATCGCGGCGATGCTCGGGATCCTCGACCCGGGCGACGAGGTCATCGTCTTCGAGCCGTTCTACGAGAACTACGGCCCCGACGCGATCCTGGCCGGGGCCACGACGCGCTACGTGACCCTCCACGAGCCCGACTGGTCGATCGACCCCGACGAGCTCGCGGGCGGCGTTCACGAGCCGGACCCGGGCGATCGTCGTGAACTCGCCGCACAACCCGACGGGCAAGGTGTTCGACGCGAGCCGAGCTCGAGCTGATCGCCGGCCTCTGCCAGGAGCACGACGTGGTCGCGCTCACCGACGACATCTACCAGCACATCGTCTACGACGGCGAGCACGTCCCGCTGGCGACCCTGCCCGGGATGGCCGAGCGGACGGTCTCGATCGACTCGATGTCCAAGACGTACTCGGTGACCGGCTGGCGGATCGGCTGGACGATCGCCAGCCCCGAGCTGTCGGTCGGGATCCGCCGGGTCCACGACTTCCTGACCGTCGGCGCGGCGGCGCCGCTCCAGGCGGCGGCCGTCGATCGCCCTCCACTTCCCGGACAGCTACTACGCCAGGCTGGCCGACGACTACCGGGCGCGGCGCGACCGGATCGTGCCGGCCATCGAGGCGGCCGGCTTCCGCGTCCATCGACCGGCCGGCGCCTACTACGTGATGACCGACATCCGCGACCTGACCGACGAGGACGACGTCACCTTCGCCCGCCGGCTCATCCACGACCCGGGGATCGCCGGGGTGCCGGGCTCGTCGTTCTTCTCGCGGCCCGAGCTCGGCCGGCAGAAGCTCCGCTTCGCGTTCCCGAAGCGCCACGACACGCTCGACGCCGCCGCCGGACGGCTCGCCCGGATTCGACCCGACTAGAGGCAGCCGGCGGGCCGGCGCTCGATCAGCCGGCCAGGAGCCCGCGCGCGATGTTGGTCGCGATGAACAGGACGATCCCGTAGCCGACCAGGCTGAGCACCTCCGTCGCCCGGGCCGAGACGCGGTGGTGGAGCAGCGAGCCGCCGGTGGCGATGAGCAGCTGCCAGGCGAACGACGCGGCGCCTGCCGCCGACGACGAACGCGAGCTTCTCGGCCCCGCCCGCGCCGACCGACGGCAGGCCGAGGATGAGCGCCGCGAAGTAGATCACCGTCGCGGGGTTCACGATCGTCAGCCCCACGAACGTGAGGTAGGTCCGTCGCCGGCTCGTCTCGTCGAGGCGCTCGAGCCCGGGCTCACCGGGCGTGGCGCGGGCCCGTCGCACGGCACCCGCGATCCCGCGCCCGGCGATCGCGACGAGGACCGCGACCGACACCCAGCGGAGCGGGACCTGGATCGGGGCGATCAGGTCGGCCAGGGCGGTCCCGAACAGTGCGGCCAGCGTCGCGTAGGTCAGGTCGGCGGTCGCCGCGCCGGCGCCGGCGGCCCAGCCGAAGGCGCGGCCGCGCCGGATCGACGTCTCGACGATCAGGACCGCGATGGCCCCGAACGGGACGGCGACGCCGAGACCCGCGGCGATCCCGGCGACGAGGGCGGTTTCCAGGAGCGGCTCCGGCTCAGCGAACGCCGGCGCCGAACCCGGCCAGGACCGACTCGATCGCGCGGCGTGCGTCCTCGGTGTCGTAGTCGAGCAGCGGATGGGGGTCGAGCCGGTGCTCGGTGAGCCGGCCGTCGACCCGACCGTAGAGGACCGGGTAGACGGCGCCCGAGCCGTCGGTCTCGAGGGTGATCGCCAGAGCGTCGCCGGCCCGGCCTCGTCGACGAACGGCGCCAGCGGGCCGATCCCGTCGTCGCGGATCCCGGCCGCCGGGTCGAACGCGACGAACCGGGCGAGGTACGCCCGCTGGTTCCAGATCTCGGGTCCGCGGGTGAGCTCGGCGGCGACGAAGTCGACGAGGTCCCGCTGGGCGATCGACGGGCGATCGGGCTCGATCCCGAACCGGGTCCGGGCGATGTGGCCGGCCAGGCAGCGGGCGTTGTAGCGGGCACCGTGGACGGCTCCCGAGTTGGCCGGGATGCCGTGCTTCTGGAGGCCCTTCGAGCCCTGGCCGATCGTGCCGGCGAAGAAGATCCCGGGCACCGTGGCGCTCTCCCAGAACGGCGTCTGGGCCGGCAGCCGGCTCTGCCCGAAGGTCGCGACACCGAGCTCCGGCAGATCGCGCAACGGCGTCACGAAGCCGGTCGCGGCGATCACCTCGTCGGTCTCGAAGTTCATCGCCGGGCCACCGCTCGACGGTCGGGTCCGGACGACGAAGCCCTCGCCGCCCGGGCCGCGCTCGATCGCCTCGATCGACGCGTCGAGGATGCCGACGCCGCCGCCGAGGACGTGGTCCTCGTACGGCTGGAGGTAGCGCGCCCGGATCCCGACCAGCGAGTGGGTATTGACCGACAGCTTGGCCGGGCTCGGCGAGGCGATCACGATCCGGCGCGCCCACGAGAGCAGTCCCGAGGCCAGCTCGAAGCCCGAGTTCTGCTTGCCGACGATGAACACGCGCTTGTCGGCGTACGTCTCGACGGGGCGGGTGTCGGCGTAGTGGGCGACGAGCTCGATGCCCGGCGAGTCGGGCCGCCACGGCTCGGCGACGCCGACCGCCACGATGAGCGTCGGCGTGGTGTAGATGCC
This sequence comes from uncultured Chloroflexia bacterium, assembly GCA_963708065.1. Taxonomy (GTDB): domain Bacteria; phylum Chloroflexota; class Limnocylindria; order Limnocylindrales; family CSP1-4; genus Chersky-267. The sequence continues at coordinate 408,887 of CAVPRZ010000002.1, read as the reverse complement.
GTCGGTCGTCGTCAGCTCGAACCGGCCGTCGTCGAGACGCCGGGTCGACTCCCAGCGGCAGCCGTAGCGGACCGGGATGGCCGTCCGCTCGGCGAAGGCGGCGAGCGACGCCTCCATCTCGGGGCGCGACGGGAAGTACGAGCTGCCGTCCATGAACTCGGCCTGGATCGCCCGGTGCTCGTCGTCGTCGGGGATCAGGCTGTTCCAGTCGTAGCGCTCGTAGGCCCGGCTGCCGCGAGCCGTCGGGAGCGTACGGCTTCGTCCACGACAGGAGACGCTGGAAGAACGGCCAGCGCCGGAACATCCCGGCCGGCTTGGCGTCGGCCGAGATGACCGCGTGGGGCACGCCCCAGCCGCCGCAGCGAGTACGAGACCTGGAGGCCGCCCGGACCGCTGCCGACGACGACGACCGGATAGTCGCCGGGCGGGAACGGCCGGTCGCTCAGCTCCGCCACCGGTTCGCGTTCCGGAGGCGTCGGGCCGACGCCTGGAGCATCCGGTACATCACCCGGGGATGACCGACCAGGAACCCCTCGACGGCGGGGCCCGCCAGGACGAGGCAGCGCAGCGGCCCCAGGGCGACCACGTCGGCGACCGGCGGCTCGCCGAGCAGGATCGAGACCTCGCCGAAGAACTCGCCCCGGCCGAGCGTCGCTCGCTCCTCGCCGTCGACCCGGATCGAGCCGACCCCTCGAGGATCACGTAGAAGCCCGAGCCGGTGAGGCCCTGGCGGAGGACCCGCTCGCCGTCCGGGAACCAGCGTTCCTCGAACGTGTGGGCGACCGCCTGGAGCTGCGGCGTGGTCAGGTCCGCGAACAGCGCGAAGCCGGCGATCGTGTCGACGATCTCGTCCGCACCCGCCATCGGTCAGGTCGCCTCGCACAGTGGGCCGCCGGGGTCCGGGAAACGGGACTTCCCGCCACCGCCCGCGTTCTGCCATCGTATACGACGCGATGGCCATCACGACGGACCGCAAGATCGAGCTCCTCGGAACCGTCGCCCTGTTCGACGGGATCGGCCCGGACGGGCTGGCGGCCGTTGCCGAGCAGGCCGAGGAGGTCGACTTCGCGGCCGGCCGGTCGATCGTCCGCCAGGGCGAGATCGGGACGGGCTTCTTCCTGATCACTGGCCGGCCGGACCCGGGTGGTCCGCGACGGCGAGACGCTGGCCGAGCTGGGGCCGGGTGAGTTCTTCGGCGAGCTGTCCCTGCTCGACGGCGAGCCCCGGATCGCGGCCGTCGTCAGCGAGACCCCGACGACCTGCCTGGCCATCCCGTCGTGGAAGTTCGAGACGCTCCTCGAGACACAGCCACGCATCACGATCGCCCTCCTCCGGGTCGTCGCGCGCCGCCTGCGCAGCGTCACCGAGGCGCACCGTCACTGATCCGTCGATCGGGGTTCGCGACGCAGATGACCAAGGACCGTCCGCCCGCGAGCGGGACCCTCACCTTCCTCTTCAGCGACATCGAGGGCTCGAGCCGCCTCGAGCAGGAGGTCGGGACGGAGGCGTACGCGGCACTCCTGGCCCGGCATCGCTCGATCCTCCGGGCCGCGTTCGAGGCGCACGTCGGGGAGGAGCAGGGCACCGAGGGCGACTCGTTCTTCGTGGTCTTCCCGAGCGCCGCTCGAGGCGGTCCGCGCCGCGATCGATGCCCAGCGCGGTCTGGCCGACGCCGACTGGCCGGACGGTCGGGCGATCCGGGTCCGGATCGGGCTCCACACCGGTGAGGTGAGCCGGAGCGTCGACGGCTACGTCGGGATCGACATCAACCGCGGGGCCCGGATCTCAGCCGCTGGCCACGGCGGGCAGGTCCTCGTGTCGACCGCCACCCGCGGTCTCGTCGGGGAGGCGCTTCCGGACGGGGTCGCCTGGCGCGATCTCGGGACCTACCGGCTGCGCGACTTCCCCGAGCCGGAGCGGCTCAGCCAGCTCGTCATCGACGGGCTCCCCGCCGACTTCCCCGCCCTCCGAACGGCCGACGCGCGCCCGAACAACCTGCCGTCGACCGTGACGTCGTTCGTCGGTCGGGAGCGCGAGCTCACGGAGGCCCGACTGCTGCTCCAGACCGCTCGGCTGCTCACCGTCACCGGGCTCGGCGGCATCGGCAAGACGCGCTTCGCCATCGAGCTGGCGCATCGCGCCGGGGTCGACTTCCCGGACGGGACGTTCTTCGTCCCGTTCGAGCCGGTCGACGATCCGGTCCTCGTACCGGGGACGATCGCGCAGGCGGTGGGGATCGTGGAGATCGGCGCGCGCCAGCCAGTCCAGTTACTCAAGGAGCTCCTAGGCGGACAGCGCGTCCTGCTCGTGCTGGACAACTTCGAGCGGCTGACCGCGGCGGCGTCGGTCATCGGCGACCTGCTCCGGGCCGCTCCTGGGCTCCGCTTCGTCGTGACCAGCCGGGCGATCCTCCACCTGTCCGGAGAGCAGGAGTTCCCCCTGGACGGCCTGACGGTCCCACCGGACATCGAGCGGCTCAACCCGTCCGAGCTCGTCGGGCGGACGGGGACGGTGGCCCGGGCGACCGTCGGCGAGGGACTGCTGACGTACTCCGCGGTGCGCCTGTTCGTCGAGCGGGCGATGGCCGCCCGGCCGAGCTTCAGCCTCGACGCCTCGAACGCGGCCATCGTAGCCCGCATCTGCGCCCGGCTCGACGGGTCGCCGCTGGCGATCGAGCTGGCCGCCGCCCGCATCCGACTTCTCCCGCCTGATGCGATCCTCACCCGGCTCGAGCGCCAGTTCGAGCTGCTGGCTTCGTCGGCCCGCGACGTCCCCGAGCGCCAGCGGACGCTCCGCGGGGCGATCGCCTGGAGCTACGACCTGCTCGCCGAGCCGCATCGGCACCTCCTCGAGCGGCTGGCCTGCTTCATCGGCGGCTGCGACCTCGAGACGGCCGAGCGGGTGTGCGGCCCGACGGATGAGCTCGGGGTCGACGTCTTCGACGGGATCGCGGAGCTCGCCGACCAGAGCCTCGTCCGACGTTCCGAGGCCGGTGACGACATCCGATTCACGATCCCCGAGACCATCCGCCAGTTCGCCTACGAGCGCCTCCAGGCGCGGGGCGAGACCGATGAGATCCGGCGCCGCCACGCCGAGGCGTTCCTCGACCTCGCCAGGGCGGCCGCCGCCGAGCTGTCGGGGGCCGACCAGCGACGCTGGGTCGAACGGCTCGAGCGGGAGCACGACAACATGCGCGCCGCGCTCGCTGGGCGATCGAGGCGCCAGCCCCTCAGATCGCGGTCGGGCTCGCCTTCTCCCTCTGGCGGTTCTGGCAGAAACGCGGTCACCTCATCGAGGCCCGGCGCCGGCTCGAGGAGATCGGAGCCAAGCCGTGGGCGCCGGAGGATCCTGTCGCCTACGCCCGGTTCCTCGAGGCGCTCGGCGGCATCGCCTACTGGCAGGGCGACTTCCAGGGCGCGGTCCGGCCGTACCGGGCCGCCCTCGACGTCTGGCGCGAGCTCGGCGACCGCGCCGAGATCGCGAACGCCCTCTACAACCTGGCCTTCACCTACAACATCGACGCGAACAGCCAGTCCGAGACGTACGTCTACGACCTGAGCCAGGGTCGCGAGCTGCTCGCCGAGAGCCTGGCGATCTTCCGCGAGATCGGCGACACCCGCGGGATCGGCAACGTGCTCTGGGCGATGGGCAGCGCCGACATGTTCGCCGGGCACTTCGACAGGGCGCTCCCGGTGTTCGCCGAGGCCCGCGAGGCGTTCCGGTCGGTCGGCGACAAGACGATGGAGGCCTGGGCGCTCCACATGGCCGGGGTGGTCGACGTGCAGCTCGCCGACTACCCGGCGGCCGACGAGGCCTTCCGCCACGCCTACCGGCACTTCGCCGACTCGGGTGACATCACCGGCCAGTCGCTCATCGTCGAGGACTTCGCCACCCTGGCCCTCGCCTCGGGCGACAAGGAGCGCGGGATCCGTCTGTGGGCGGCGTCCCGTCGGATCCAGGAGACGATCGGGACGGGGCTGGTCCGGGCCCAGATCGACTCCGGTGGCAGGAACGCCTGGCGCGACCCGCTGCCGACCGACGCGACGCCCGAGCGCCGCGCCGAGCTCGAGGCCGAGGGTCGTGGGTGGACGCTCGAGGAAGCGCTCGCCTATGCGATCGACGGCGTCATGCCTGACGGCGGATGAGGACGTCGGCCCGAGACCCCGCGACCACCGACGGAGCGGCTGCGACGATCCAGCCGATCCTCCTCCTCGACGACGAACAGGTCGACCCCGCGGTGGTGATCCTGACCTGCCCCAACTGCGGCGCCGCGCTCGACGAGCGCAAGTGCAAGCTGATCTGTCGCTGTGGCTACTTCCTGAGCTGCTCGGACTACTACTGACCGACCGGCCCTGACCGGCCCGGCGCGCTAGACTGGGCCTTCATGGCCGCCGAGACGACGCCCGCTCGCGAGAAGACGGCGATCCCGAAGAACCCGGGCCGGCGCGACCTCGGGATGAAGGCGACGCTCCTCTTCCCCGACCGCGACATCGTCGAGCGGTTCTACGTCCCGCTCATCTACACGGCCTGCCGGACGTGCTACTCGGAGCTCGAGCCGGACGAGATCTTCCGCCGGGCCGTCGCCGGCGAGATCGACCCGCTCAAGCAGCAGAAGCTCATCCAGGGCGTGATCGAGTCGGGCCACGGCTCGACGATCGAGCACATCGTGTTCACGTTCGGGATCAGCGGCGTGTCGCGGACCCTGTCCCACCAGCTCGTCCGCCATCGGGCCGGCGTCGCGTTCGACCAGCAGAGCCAGCGCTACGTCAAGTTCAAGGACGCCTCGACGATGCTCCCGTCGACCCTGGCCGACGGCGATCCCGACCTGCGCCGCCGCTACGAGGACCAGATCGAGGGCTCGCTCGAGCTGTACGGGGAGCTGTCGCGGCCGGGATCCCCGGCGAGGACGCCCGGTTCGTCTTCCCGAACGCCACCCGGACGAACCTCGTGATGACGACGAACCTGCGCGCGCTCATCCACATGAGCGGGCCTGCGCCTGTGCACGATGGCCCAGTGGGAGATCCGCCGGCTGTTCCAGCTGATCCGCCACGAGATCTTCACCGTCTCGCCGTTCCTCGGCTCGTTCCTCGCCCCGAAGTGCGTCGCCGCTCGGCTACTGCGACGAGATGGGCAACCGCGACGAGCACTGCCCGATCCGGCCGCACAAGGACAACGTCCTCGGGGCCTGGGCCGAGAAGGCGAAGGCGGCCCGCGAGGCCGGCCGGGAGCTGGCGGTCCGCTGACCGTCCGGCGAGCCGGTCTACGGCCGGCTCCCGGCCGATGCCGCCGCGTCAGACGAGGCCGGCGACGAAGCGACGGATGACCCGGGCCAGCCGCGGGCCCGCCTGGGCGCCGGCCTCGAGGACCTCCTCGTGGGTCAGCGGCTGGCCGGTGTAGCCGGCCCCGGCGTTCGTCACCAGCGACACGCCGCAGACCTCGAGCCCCGCCCAGCGGGCGGCGATCGCCTCGAGGACGGTCGACATCCCGACGGCGTCGCCGCCGAGCGTGCCGGAGCATCCGGACCTCGGCCGGGGTCTCGTAGGTCGGGCCGAGCAGGCCGACGTAGACCCCCTCGGCGTAGTCGACACCCTCGGCGGCGAACGGCCTCGCGCAGGCGCGCGCGCAGGCGCGGGCTCCATGCCTCGGTCAGGTCGGTGAACCGGGGCCCGATCGAGTCGGCGTTCGGCCCGAGGAGCGGCGTCCGCCCGGTCAGGTTGATGTGGTCGCTGATGATCATCAGGGTGCCCGGCCCGAAGGCCGGATCGACGCCGCCGGCCGCGTTCGTCAGCACGACCACCGTCGCCCCGAGCCGGCCCATGAGCAGCACCGGCTGGACGACGAGCCCGGGGTCATTGCCCTCGTAGACGTGGAAGCCGACCCTGGAGCATCGCGACCGGGCACGCCGTCGAGCCGGCCGAGGAGGAGCCGGCCGACGTGGCCGGGGGCCGTGGCCGCCGGCCAGCCCGGCAGGTCGGCGAACGGGATCGCGACGGCATCGACGAGGTCGTCGGCCAGGCCGCCCAGACCCGACCCGAGGACGATCCCGACCCGCGGCACGAGGTCGGTCCGGGCCCGGACCGCCGACTCGAGCGCCGCCAGCCGGGCCGGCTGGCTCGGCCGGCGGGATCGGTCGGGAGGGGTCGAGGTCGGGCATGGTCCGGAGTCTACGTGCCCGGCTGCGCCGCCGCCGCATGATACGCCGGTGCCGGTCCCGGACAAGGAAAAAGCCCGGCACGAACGAACCGGGCTGTCCTTCGCTCGTCCGGGGGGAGTACCGACACCGGGATGCCGGTCACATCCCCCCGGACGCCCCACGTCGCGATGGTGAGATCGCGGCCCCGGGAACGCGAAGCGCCCGAAGCGACCGGTAGGGCGGGACACCGTTGATGTGATCTCCAGTGCCCGGGTCCCTGACGGCCCCTTCGGGCAAGACCTACGGTACGAGCCGGGTCCGGGGAGGGTCAACGCGCTTGTCCACGAACTTCATCCGCACGGCCCCGGGTGTGTCCACCAGTTTCGAGGCCGTGTGGACGGCCGGTGGACAAGGGAGGTCCCCGGCCTCCCCGGCGGGCGGCTACCCGCCGATCGCGAACATCTCGACCCGGGGCAGGTCGGTCGTGGCGGCCGAGCGCAGCTCGGAGTAGCGGTCGGCGCGGATCTCCCAGACCGCCCGGATCGCGGCCCGCAGCTCGGCGTCGGTGGCCCCGCCCCGGAGGAGCGCGCGCAGGTCGGTGCCCCTCGCCGCGAACAGGCAGGTGTAGAGCTGCCCGTCGGCCGAGATCCGGGCTCGCGTGCAGGCCCCGCAGAACGGCGCGGTGACCGAGGCGATGACCCCGACCTCTGCCGCTGCCGTCGACGTAGCGCCAGCGGTCGGCGACCTCGCCCGGGTAGTTCGGCGGCAGCGACTCCAGCGGCATCTCCGCCGAGATGGTCGCGATCACCTCGGCGGCCGGGACGACCTCGTCGAGCCGCCAGCCGTTCGAGTGGCCGACGTCCATGTACTCGATGAACCGGAGGATGTGGCCCTCCGTCCGCGCCCAGCGCGCCATCGGCACGATCGAGTCGCTCGTTGATCCCGCGCCGGACGACCATGTTCACCTTGATCGGCTCGAAGCCCGACCTCGCGGGCGGCGGCGATCCCGTCGAGGACGCTCGACGACCGGGAAGTCGACCCCGTTCATCGCCCGGAACGTCGCCTCGTCGAGCGAGTCGAGGCTGACCGTGACCCGCCGGAGCCCGGCCGCCCGGAGCGCCGGCGCGAGGGCCCGGAGGGCGGAGCCGTTCGTCGTCAGGGTGAGGTCGACGGGCGAGCCGTCCGGCGTGCGCAGCTCGGCCAGCATCGCGATCAGGTCGGGCAGGTCCCGCCGGACGAGCGGCTCGCCGCCGGTGATCCGGAGCTTCTCGACGCCCTCGTCGACGAACGATCGGGCGAGCCGGACGATCTCCTCGAAGGTCAGGACCTGGTCGCTGCGGCAGGAACGCGAAGTCCCGCCCGTAGACCTCCTTGGGCATGCAGTAGGTGCAGCGGAAGTTGCACCGATCGGTGACCGAGATCCGCAGATCGTGGACCCGTCGCCCGAGGCGGTCGGTGACCAACCGGGACGGATCCTCCGACGACGTCGACGCGGCCATGGGCGGCATGGTACAGGTGCCGGGCGAACATGCCCGGACCGTGGCCCGGACGGGTCCGCTCGATCGGGCTGCTTCGCGGTGACCGACGGCACCGAAGGCCGGTGCCTGCTCGCACCGACGCCGCGGTGACGCTCGGCACCGACCTGCACGCCGGTACCACCGGGTCCGACGGTTGGTACCACTAGCGCACTCCACCACACCGCCTCCCGCCCATACGATGCGACCACGCCCGGAGATCGGGACCAGGGACTCCACCCGGAGGGGATCGAAACGTTATGGCAGCGACCGAATCGCGGACCGGCTTCCGGCTCCCGTGGAGCTCGGAGGAAAAGGCCGCCGGCCAGCGCGCGGATGAGCCGCAGGATGCGGACCGCCCGGCCGACGCCGAACCGCCCGAGGCCCAGGTGAGCGAGGACGCTCCGACCGCGGAGACGACGGCCGAAGAGCCCACTCCGGAAGTCCCGACCGCCGTGGTCGCACCACCCGATCCCGTCCCATCCATTGACGCCGGCAGCCACGAGGAACCCCCCGTGCATCCGACCGCCTCCCCCGCACCGGCGCCCCGAGCCACGGTATCCGCGCCGAAGAAGCCGACCAAGTTCCTGGCCGACCTCACCCGGGCGATGCAGGCGGCGGCCGAGGCATCGCGTGCGGCGACGATGGAGCAGTTCCAGGCTGAGGCCAAGGAGCACATCGAGCAGATCCACGCGCGCACCGCTGACGAGGCCGCCGAGCTCCGCAAGGGCGCGGACGACGACATCGTCGAGATCCGCGAATGGTCGAAGGCCGAGCTCGCCCGCATCCGCGAGGAGACCGACCGGCGGATCACCCAGCGCAAGGCCGACCTCGACGTCGAGCTCGAGGAGCACGCCGCGCGGATCGAGCAGCGGATCGAGCGGGTCCAGGCCCGGGTCACCGCGTTCGAGAGCGAGATGGACCGCTTCTTCGAGCGGCTGATGGCCGAGGACGACCCGGCCGAGTTCGCGGCGATGGCCGAGAACCTGCCCGAGCCGCCGCCGTTCAATGGGCTCGATGAGCACGACCACGCTGCGGTTGCCAGCGTCGCCACGACTGAGACGGAGCCCGTTCCGCAGGCGATCGCCGAAGTGGAGCCACCGGTCGCCGAAGCGGAGGCCGAGACCGCCGAGGCTGAGGCCGCGACCGGCGAGGCTGAGGCCACGACGGCCGAAGGCGACGCGGAGGCCGCCCCGGAGGGCAGCGCCGAGGAGGAATACGCGGTCCAGGACGACCCCGCCGCGGTCGAGGCCGCGATGGCCGCGATCGAGGCCGCCTATCACGAGGCGGCCGAGCAGGAGACCCAGCCCGCCGCGAACGACGAGCCGGAGACCCCGCCCGCCGAGGTCGCGGACCCGCGCCTCGCGGCCCTCGGGCTCGGCTCGGATCTCGATGCGGCCGAGGCCGAGGCCGCAGCCGCGGCCGCCGCCAGCACCGACGATGAGATCCAGATGATCGACGACGACGCGCTGGCCGCCCGGCTGGCCGGTCTCGTCCCGACCGGCGGCTCGGCCGCTCCGGCACGCCCCGCGGCGCCCAAGGCTGCGGCGACGAGCCAGGTCGTCGTGACCGGCCTCGTCAGCGTCGCGAGCATCGCCAGCTTCAAGCGCCACCTCGGTCGCGTCGCCGGCGTCCAGTCGGTCGGCGTCTCGTCCGGACCCGACGGCGAGTTCGTGTTCAAGGTGGCGCACGGCGCCGACGTCTCCCTCGCCGACGCCGTCCCGACGCTGCCCGGCTTCGAGGCCCGCGTCACCGGCACCGGCGACGGTGTCGTCAACGTGAGCGCGCGCGATCCCGAGTCCGAGGGCTAGGTCCGGCGCCGCCGGACTGCTCCGCCCGCCGATGGGCCGCCAGTCGATCGCCGTCGCCCTGCCGGCCGACGAGTACGCCTCGGTTGAGCGGGAGCTGGCCGCAGCGGGCTACGACGTGGTCGGAGTCCGGTCGCCGGAGGAGCTCACCGGCCTGCTCGACTCGCGGCGTGACTTCGCCCTGGCCGTCCTCGACGGCGAGCGCGACTTCGACCAGTCGCTCGAGTACTACTCGCTCCTCCACGAGGCCGGCCGGGACATCCCGGCGCTCATGGTCGTCTCGCCGCGCAACCTCGAGCAGCTGACCGGGGCGGCGACGCGGACGACGATCAACGACGAGTACTTCACCCGGCCCTACAGCGCCGATTCGCTCCGCTGGCGGGTCGAGGCGATGCTCATCCGGTCGCACACCGTCGATGACGGGCACGGGGCCGATCATCGAGTCGGACAAGGGCCTCGACTCGGCGGCCTGGACGAAGCGGGCGTCGATCGTCGTGATCTTCAACCCGAAGGGCGGCGTCGGCAAGACGACGATCTCGATCAACCTCGCCACGACGCTCCAGGTCCGCCGGGACCAGCGCGTCCTGCTGGTCGACGCCGACACCGTCACCGGGCACATCGCGAACTCGCTCGGGCTCGACCAGTTCCAGACCGTCGACGACGCCTGGGAGGACGACCTCGCCGAGGGCAACGATCTGCGCACGCTGGCCGAGCTCGCGACCCATCACCCGAACGGTCTCGAGGTCGCCGTCCTGACCAGCCAGCCGCTCGACACCGGGAACCTCGACCCGACCCGGGTCGGGGAGGCCCTGTCGTTCTCGCGGCAAGGGCTACGACTTCATCATCGTCGACATGCACCCGTCGTACGGCCCGATCAACCGGGCGATCTTCGAGCGAGCGGACCGGATCCTCGTCCCGATCACCCCCGACGTGCCCGCCCTGCGGGCGGGCGTCCAGCTGACCGGCCACGCCACGGAGCTGGGCGTCCGGAACAAGCTGGCGATGATCGTCAACCGGGCCAACAGCGGGGTCTCGGTCGCCGACATGGAGCGCACCGTCGGGATGCCGGCCATGGCCCTCATCCGATCGGGTGGGCTGCTCTTCGTCAAGGCGGCCAACGAGGGCCACGCGGTCGTCGAGCAGTACCCCCGGGAGAAGGTCACCGAGGACTTCGACGCGCTGGCCGACCGACTCCTCGGGATCGAGAGCGCACCGTCCGAGCCGACCACGAACGGGCGCGCGCCGTTCCGGATCTTCGGCCGGACCAAGGAGCCGGCCCGGGCCTAACCCCCGGGCAGGCGCTGGGGCGCCTCGCCGGTCCGCCGGTCGATCTGCTCGATCCTTCGCAGGTAGCGGCGGTTGACCAGGAACGTGTCGACCTCGGTCCCGCCGATCCGCTCGTCGCCGAGGTAGGCAGTGGCCTCGGTCACGGGCACGAACATCTCGGTCGCCCGATCGAGCAGCCGCTCCGGATCGGAGCCCGGGAACAGGTAGACGGTCCCGACGACCCGGAACGGGGGCACCTCGAGCGACACGTCGTAGCTGACCTTGTGGACCCGGTGGGCCGCCTTCTCGTCGTCGCTCATCACCGGGAGCGTCGTCTCGCCGGCCAGCACGACGATCAGGTCGTACGGGTCGATCGCCTTGAGACCCGGCGCCGGGGTGAACGGCTCGGACCCGTCGATCGGCGCCCAGTGGACGTCGCTGATCGGGATCGACTCGCGCCGGTTGAGGACGTCCGACAGCCGGCCGTCGAGCTGCATCGCCCCGACGAGCCGCCACTCCTCGGTCAGGCCGTCGAATGCGATCCCCTGGGCCGTCACCGCCGGGATCTCGCTGCTCTTCGCGGTGGGCGCGGCGGCCTGCTTGGCGGGCGGTGACGGCTCCTGGGGCTTGCCCTTCTTGAGGAAGTCGAACGGCACGTCAGTCCTCTTCCGCCGAGCCCGACTTGTCGCGGATCGCGTCGACGACCGTCGCGTCGGCCAGCGTGGTCGTGTCGCCCAGCGACCGACCCTCGGCGATGTCGCGGAGCAGGCGGCGCATGATCTTGCCCGAACGGGTCTTCGGCAGGTCGGGGGTGAACAGCAGGTACTTGGGTCGGGCGATCGGCCCGATGACGTAGGCGACGTGCTCGCGGAGCTGGACCCCCAGCGCATCGGACGGCTCGACCCCGGCGCGCAGGATCACGAACGCGAAGATGGCCTGACCCGAGATCTCGTCGGTCTTCCCGACGACGGCGGCCTCGGCCACCGACTTGTCGTCGACGAGGGCCGATTCCACCTCGATCGTGCTGATCCGGTGCCCGGCCACGTTCATCACGTCGTCGACCCGGCCGAGGAGCCACAGGTAGCCGTCCTCGTCGCGCTTCGCGCCGTCGCCGGCGAAGTACATCCCGGGGAACCGGCTCCAGTAGGTCTGCCGGTAGCGCTCCGGATCGCCGTAGATCCCGCGCAGCATCGACGGCCAGGGGCGCTTGAGGACGAGGTAGCCGCCCCCGCCGCGCGGGACGCTCTCGCCCTTCGCGTCGACGACGTCGGCCGAGATCGCCGGCAGTGGGAACGTGGCCGAGCCGGGCTTCGTCGTCGTGACCCCGGGCAGCGGGCTGATCAGGATCGACCCGGTCTCGGTCTGCCACCAGGTATCGACGATCGGGGCGTTCCCCCGGCCGATGTTGTCGTGGTACCAGAGCCAGGCCTCCGGGTTGATCGGCTCGCCGACCGACCCGAGGAGCCGGAGCGAGGAGAGGTCGTGCTTCGCCGGGTACGCCTCACCCTGCTTCATGAACGCCCGGATGGCCGTCGGCGCGCAGTACAGGATCGTGACCTTGTAGTCCTCGACGATCTGCCACCAGCGGTCCCAGTCCGGCGTGTCCGGCGCCCCCTCGTACATGACGCCGGTGGAGGCATTCGCCAGCGGGCCGTAGACGATGTAGCTGTGGCCGGTGACCCAGCCGATGTCCGCAGCGCACCAGTACACGTCGTCGGGCTTCACGTCGAACACGAGCTCGTGGGTGAGGCTCGTCTGGAGCAGGTAGCCGGCGCTGGTGTGGATGATCCCCTTGGGCTTGGCGGTCGTGCCCGAGGTGTAGAGCAGGTAAAGCAGCTGCTCCGACTCGACCGGGACGGGGTCGCACTCGTCGCTCTGGCGGCCGACGAGCTCGCCCCACCAGTGGTCGCGCCCCTCGACCATGTGGGCGCCATCGCGCAGGCGGTTGACGACCAGGACGTGCTCGATGGACGGCGTGCTCGCGACGGCCTCGTCGGCGTGGTGCTTGAGGCCGACCTTCTTGCCCCGTCGCCAGCCCCCGTCGGCGGTGATCAGGACCTTGGCCTGCGCGTCGTTGATCCGGTCGCCGAGCGCCTCCGCCGAGAAGCCGCCGAAGACCACCGTGTGCGCCGCGCCGAGCTTGGCGCAGGCCAGCATGGCGATCGGCAGCTCGGGGATCATCGGCATGTAGATCGCGACCCGGTCACCCTTCCGGACCCCGAGCTCCTTGAGCGCGTTCGCCGCCCGGTTCACCTCGGACTGCAGGTCGCGGTAGGTGAGGGTTCTGGTATCGCCGGGCTCGCCGATCCAGTGGTAGGCCACCTTGTCGCCGAGGCCGCGTTCGACATGCCGGTCGACGCAGTTGTAGGTGACGTTGAGCTCCCCGCCGAGGAACCACTTCGCGAACGGGAGCTCCCATTCGAGCGTCCGCTCGAACGGGGTGAACCAGCTGATCCGGTCCCGGGCGTGCTTCGCCCAGAACGCCTCGAAATCGGCATCCGCCTCGGCGTACAGGTCGGCGGTCGCGTTGGCCTGGGCGACGAAGGCGGCCGACGGCGGGAACGTCCGATCCTCGGCCAGGAGGTTCTCGATCTCCGGCTGCGACGAAGGCTCGACGCTCACGTGCCCACCTCCAGGAGCTGACGACGGGAGGCCATTCTACGCGGGCGGGCCGGGCCGCAGCCACGAGCCACCGATCACGACGTCGCTCCGGCCGACGGACTCACGGCGGCCTGGGCACGAACGGGGATCTCGATCCCGTTCGCCTGGAATGCCGCGATCAGCCGCTTGCGGAGCTCGCTCGGCGCGGTCCAGCGGTCGGCCGGCCTGACCTTGCCGGCCACGCGGACGGTGATCCCGAGGTCGCCCAAGGCGGGGACGCGGGTCAGGCTCGGGGTCTCGAGGAGCCGGTCCTTCCACTCCGGGTCGGCGGCCATCGCCGCGCCGACCTCGTCGACGATCCGGCTGACGACGTCGAGATCCGTTCCGAAGGCGACCGTCATGTCGACCTGCATCCGGGCGAACACGCGGGTGAGATTGGACGAGAGGCGGATCATCCCGTTCGAGACGGAATGGACGGTCCCACTCGTGTCGCGCAGCGTCGTCCGGCGCAGCCCGATCTCCTCGACCTCGCCCTCGACTCCCCCGACCTGGATCCAGTCGCCCTTGTTGTACGGTCCCTCGAGGACGATGAGGAACCCCATGAGGTAGTCCAGGACGATGCTCTGGCCGGCCAGGGTGATCGCGGCCAGGAGGACCCCGAGGCCAGCGATGACCGGGAGCAGGTTGAACCAGGTCAGGAGCACGAGCAGGGTCACCAGGATCACCGTGAGCCGGAGCATCGTGGAGATCAGGTCCTCGAGCGTCGCGGCGCGCTTGGCGGCCTCCGCCGCGTCGAGCTCGGCGTCAGCGCCCGTGGCGACCCGGCGCTCGAGGATCCGGACGAGGACCCGGTGGACCACGGGCCGGACGAGCCGGAACGAGACGAACGCGACGATGAGGAGGACGAGGACGCCGATCCCGTGCTGCTGGAGGAACCCCGTGAGCTCGTCGAGTTCGGGCGTGGTCACGGCCCTAGCCTAGCGCCACGCCGGAGGCGCCGAGCACCCTCGCGCGGCGGCCCGTGACGACATCCGGCCCGCCGAGCTCAGGCGGCGGCGCCGCCGAGCCGGACCGAGATCGCCGCGGCCGCCTCGCGGACCTGGCCGGCCAGCTCGGGGATCCGGCGCGGGGTGAGCCGGAACGCCGGTCCCCAGATGTCGACCGCCGCGATGACCGATCCGCGCGCGTCGCGGACGGGAGCCGAGACGGCACTGAGCCCGGTCTCGTACTCGCCGATCGCGGTGGCGTAGCCGCGCCGCCGGATCCGCGACAGCTCCTCGAGCAGCGGCTCGAGCTCGGTGATCGTCCGCTCCGTGTAGGCGACCAGCCCGCGGCGGACGATCCGCAGGACCTCGCGCTCGGCCAGCGCCGCCATCAGCACCTTGCCGGACGCCACGCAGTGGAGCGGCACGGACCGGCCGGTCCAGTCGCCGACGGCGATGAGGTTCGGGCCGTCGGCCTGGGCCACGGTAAGGAGCTGGTCCCCGTCGAGGACCCCGAGCCCGGTCGTCTCGCGGGTGAGGCGGGCGAGGCGCTCCAGCTCGGGCATCGCGATCCCGCGCAGGTCGAGCGTCTTCTCGGCCCGCTCTGCGAGGCGGATCACGACGAGGCCGAGCCGGTACTTGCCGGTCTCGTCGTCCTGCTCGACGAGCCCGCGCCGCTGAAGCGTGGCCAGGAGGCGCGACGCGGTGGACTTGTGCAGGCCGAGACGACGGGCCAGCTCGGTCACGCCGGCCTCGCCCTGGCTGTCGCCGAGCGCCAGCAGGAGCGCGGCGGCCCGGTCGACCGAGCGGACGGCGTTGCCGTCGAGAGCCATCGTCATCGTTCGATCCTCGTCAGCCTGCGGTCATGTGGGCCTGGGCACCTTCCACGTGCTTCGGGGTGACGCCGTGAGCCCGTCCTTCGAGGGCGGCGTCGAGCGCGTCGGCGAAGATCGATACGATCCGGTCGACGTAGTTGCCCTCGGCGTGGGCCTCGCACAGGAACCACGGCTCGCGCGAGTCGGGCTCGGGCATCGCGCCGCGGGGGTGCATCCCGATCGCGATGGCGTCGTACAGCTCGTGGTCCGAGTTGGCCCAGTCGCGGTATTCGGTCGGGGCCCGCTCGGCGAAGAAGATGCCGAACATCGACGGGTGCCCGGTGAAGCTGTAGGCGAGCCCGCGCCGGTCGAGGATCGCCCCGATCTCGGCCTGGATCCGTCGCCCGGTGGCGTGGATCTTCTCGAGCGCGTCGGTCTCCTTGAGGATCGTGAGGGTCTTGACGGCGGCCGCCGCGGCGACCCGGTTGCCGGCGTACGTCCCGCCGTGGCTGACGTGGTCGGGCAGGACGCTCATGACCTCCTCGCTGCCGCCGAACGCGGCCGCCGGATAGCCGTTGCCGATCGCCTTGGCGAAGGTCGCCAGGTCGGGCGTGACCCCGAAGTACTCGGCCGCGCCGCCCCGGGCGAACCGGAAGCCGGTCTTGACCTCGTCGTAGATGAGGACCGACCCGAACTCGCGGGTGAGCTCCCGGATGGCCTCGTGGAAGCCCGGCTGGGGCATGATGGCCTGGGCGTTGCCCAGGACCGGCTCGATGATCACCCCGGCGATGTCGTCGCCGTCCCGCTCGAAGATCCGGCGGAGGACGTCGAGGGCGTTGTAGCGGGCCGGGATGATCGTCCGGGCGACCGCCTCGGGGATCCCCCGACCCCAGGCGAGGCCGACCGGGTTCTCGCTGTCGCCGAGCTCGGACATGTCGTCCGGGGTCACGCTGATCAGGGCGTAGTCGTGGACGCCGTGGTACTGGCCCTCGAACTTCACGATCTTCGAGCGACCGGTGTACGCCCGGGCGATCCGCATGGCATGCATCGTCGCCTCGGTCCCGGAGACCGTCATCCGGGCCTTCTTCACCCAGCCGGTGAGCTCGCAGATGAGCTCCATGGCCTGGACCTCGTCCTCGCTCGTCAGCGAGAAGCTGACGCCCCGGCGCATCCGCTCGTTGACGTGGTCGTCGACCCGGTCGTCGCCGTGTCCGAGGATCACCGGCCCGTAGCCCAACCGCAGGTCGATGTACTCGTTCCCGTCGAGGTCCCAGACCGTCCCGCCCTTGCCGCGGTCGACGTACACGGTGTCGTCGCCCCACACCCTGAAGTTGGAGTTTGCGCCGCCCGGCAGCGTCTTCAGGGCACGCCGGTACATCTCGAGCTGGCGGTCGCGCTTGAGGGTCGGAACGGGGCCGGCGGCCGGTTCGGTCGTCATGATCACTCCGATGGATCGACCGGCGCCGTGCTCGGCGACCGGTTCGGCGGGTGGGACGTTCGCCCGGTCGACGGGACGCCAGGCGGAACGGTTGCGCGATGCGGGACGCGCAGGCTGCCATCTTGGCACAGCGCCTTCACGCCCGTCAATTCGATATCCGTGGAATCCAGTGCCTGTGGCTGCGATATCCGAGGCAATGTCGGTCCTGGATGCGGTGAACCGCCGGTCGGAGTGTCGGCCTCCAACGCCGCTGCAGGGCCTGTGGCACGATCGTGCCGATGAGCGTGAGCTTCTGGCTGGACGGACCCGGATCGGTCCCGCATCCCCCGCTCCATGGCTCCAGGCGAGCCGACGTGGCGATCGTCGGGGCCGGGTTCACGGGCCTCTGGACGGCGATCCGGCTGGCCGAGGCGGAGCCCGGCCTCCGGATCGTCGTCGTGGAGGCGGCCCACGTCGGGTTCGGGGCGAGCGGCCGCAACGGAGGCTTCTGCGAGGCGAGCCTGACTCATGGACGGGCGAACGGCGAGCGCCACTTCCCGGACGAGGTCGACCTGCTCGAGCGACTCGGCCGCGAGAACCTGGCCGAGCTCATCGCGTTCGTTCGTCACCGCGGAATCGAGTGCGATCTCGAGGAGACCGGCGTCCTCCACGTCGCCGACCAGGCCCACCAGGTGGCGGAGCTGCGCGACTGGGTCGACGAGGCGAACGCCCGCGGCGAGGGGCTCACCTTCCTCGATCGCGACGCCGTCCAGGCCGAGGTCCACTCGCCGCTCTGGCAGGCGGGCGTCCTCGTCGGCCCGCAGGACGCGGTCCTGGTCGACCCGGCCAGGCTCTGTCGCGGCCTGGCTCGCGTCGCGCGTCGAGCTCGGCGTGGAGCTGTACGAGGGCACCCGGGTGGTCGGTCTCGAGCGGATCCCGCGCGGCGTGCGGGTCCGGACGGTTCCCTGGACGGCCGAGCGCGATGAGCCGTTCGGTCGGGCTCGCCGGCTCGGCCTGGCGTTCGACCCGACCGAGCTCGTCGGGCTGGTCACCCGCTCCGACGCCGTCCGGGACGGGGACGAGGGGACGGGCCTGGTCGAGGCCGGTCACGTCGTGGTCGCGACCTCGGCCTACTCGGGCTGGTATCCCCGGCTGGCCGGCCTGTTCGTGCCCGTCTACGACTACGTCCTCGTGTCCGAGCCCCTCGACGCCCGGCGGCGCGAGGCGATCGGCTGGGCCGGCCGGCAGGGGATGACGGACGCCAACAACCAGTTCCACTACTTCCGGCTGACCGCCGACGACCGGATCCTGTGGGGCGGCTACGACGCGATCTACCACCCGGGCAACGGGGTCGGGCCGGGCTACGATCACCGACCGGCCACGTTCGCCAGGCTCGAGCGCCACTTCTTCAGCGCGTTTCCCCAGCTGGCGGGGCTCCGGTTCCCGTACCGCTGGGGCGGGGCGATCGACACGACGAGCCGGTTCACGGTCACGTTCGGCGAGACGATGGGCGGCCGGGTCATCCACGCCCTCGGCTATACCGGTCTGGGCGTCGGCTCGTCGCGCTGGGCCGCCGGAGTCGTCCGGGACCTCATCCTCGATCCCGATTCGGACCTGCTCCGGCTCGACATCGTCCGGAGCGCACCGTTCCCGTTCCCGCCCGAGCCCCTCCGCTCGATCGCCGTGAACCTCGTCCGCCACGAGCTGGCCCGAGCCGATCGGGACGCAGGGCCGGCGTGGCCTCCTGCTCCGGGCGCTCGACGCCGTCGGCATCGGGTTCGACAGCTGACCCCGGCCGCGGCCTATCCTCGGGACGGACGCACGATGCGGGAGGCCCGATGAACGACGCACCGCTCTTCGCCGCGATCCGCGCCGGCGACCAGGCGACGGTCGACCGGCTCCTGGCGGCCAATCCCGGCGCGGCGATGGCCAGCGACGCCGCCGGGTTGTCGGCGCTCACCGTCGCCGCCTACCACCGACAGTGGCCGATCGTCGAGCGGATCCTGGCGACCGGACCCGACCTCGACCAGTTCGAGGCCGCGATCGTCGGTGACGTCGAGTGGCTGCGGACCCTCCTCGACGAGGCTGACTGCGGAGCACGGGGTCGAGCGCGAGACCCGGGGCAGGCGCCTCGAGGCCCGCGGGCCGCTCGCCGGTCGGGACGCCGACGACGACGCGACCGAGCCCGTGGACCGGCGCTCGGCCGACGGGTTCACCGCCCTCCACCTCGCCGCCTTCTTTGGCCGGCCCGAGGCCGCCCGGCTGCTGCTCGACCGTGGCGCGGACCCCAACCGCTGGGCCACCGGTGAGCAGTCCGTCCAGCCGCTCCACAGCGCCGTGGCCGGCGGCAACGAAGCGGTCGCGGCGCTGCTCGTCGAGCGTGGCGCCGACGTGAACTCGACCCAGAGCCTCGGGTTCACGCCCGCTCATGGGCGCCGCCCAGAACGGGATGCCGGGCACGGTCGAGCTGCTCCTCGCCCGGGGCGCCGACCCGAAGGCCTACAACGACGACATCCTGACCGCCGCCGAGCTGGCCGACCGGGCCGGCCACCCCGAGGTCGCCGCGACGATCCGCGCCGCCGGCGGCTGAGGGCCGGGGTCGGGTTCCGACGGACAGCTCCGGGCCGGGCTTCGGTCAGGCCGGGGTCGCCACCCAGTTCGGCAGCTCGCGGGCGAGGGTCGCCAGCGGCAGCGAGCCGTGTCCGAGGACCGCGTCGTGGAACGCGCGCAGGTCGAAGTCCGCGCCCGTCACGGGCCGAGATCTCGGCCCGGAGCCGCTCGATCTCCCGCTGGCCGAGCTTGTAGGTGAGGGCCTGGCCCGGCCAGGCGATGTAGCGGTCGGTCTCGATCGTCGCGTCGGTCGGCGTCAACCCGGCCTCGAGGAGCGTGTCGATCGACCGCTGGCGCGGCCAGCGGAGCGCATGGAGCCCGCTGTCGACGACGAGCCGGGCGGCCCGCCAGGCCTGCCCGTCGAGCATCCCGAACCGTTCGGCCTCGTTGCGGTAGAGGCCCATCTCGTCGGCCAGGCGCTCGGCGTACAGTCCCCAGCCCTCGACGTAGGCGCCGCCGACCATCCGCGAGCCGAGCCGCCGGAAGACGTTGAGGTTCTCGTTCTCCATCTCGAGGGCGATCTGGAAGTGGTGGCCGGGAACCGCCTCGTGGTAGGTGGTCGAGGCGAGCTTCGTGTACGTCCGCGACGGCAGGTCGTAGGTGTTCGCGTAGTAGATGCCCGGCGCGCGACCCGTCGGTCGTCGGCGGGATGTAGTAGGCGAACGGGCTGTCCTTCTCCTTGAACGACTCGACCGCCCGGACGTCGCAGCCGGCCCGGGGCAGGCGGCCGAAGTAGCGCGGGGCGAGGGCGAGGGCTCGGTCGATGTCCGATCGCGGGCCCGGTCGAGCAGCTCCTCGGGGTCGCCGGGACGTTCGCCGGCTCGGCGGCCAGCGCGGCCCGGTAGGCGGCGGTGTCGTCGCCGAAGCCGGCGCCACGGGCGATCGCCCGGCGCTCCGCCTCGATCGACTCGAGCTCCTCCAGCCCGATCCGGTGGACCTCCTCGGGGTCCGATCTCGAGCGTCGTCCAGGCCAGGATCTGCGTCCGGTAGAGGGCGTCGCCGTTGGGCGCCGACCAGAGCCCGGGATCCTCGCGGCTGGCCGCGAGGTAGCCGTCCTTGAGCGCGTCGAGGAACGCCTGGTCGGCCGGCATGATCACGTCGCGGACGAGGCGCTCGATCCGCGCCCGGTCGGCCTCCGAGGCGACCTTGGCGGCGGTCGTGATGACCGACTGGTCGGCGCGGGATCTCGAGGAGCCGCTCGAGCTGGGCGATGGTCCGCTCGGTGACGATCCGCGGGGCGGTCAGGCCGGTGGCCATGCCCTCGCGGAGGAGGTCCCGGTTGGCCGCCATGTAGCCCTCGTAGGCGCGCAGGCGGGCCTCGAGCCGCTCGAGCCGCTCGGGGGTGTCGGCCGCCTGGAACAGGACGACCTGGGGCAGGAGCGTCTGCGGGCCGGCCATCTGGTCGACGACCCGGAGCAGGTCGGTCCGCTGGTCGTCCTGGACGATCCCGAGCCGGCAGACCACCCCGATCATGTCGAGGGTGATCCGGTCCTCGAGCGACTGCGCGTCGGCGTCGATCGCGTCGACCTCGGCCAGCGTCCGCTCCATGAGCGCCCGGCGCCGGGCCCGACCCTCGGGACCCGGATCCTCGAGGCGATCGTCGTAGCGCTCGTCGCCGTACATCGTGGCCGTCGTCGGGTTCCTCGGCCAGGATCGCCTCCCAGAACCGAGCGGCGAGGACGTTGACTGGCGAGCCGGGATCGAGCTGGGTCACCGGGGTCCTCCTGTCGCTGGGCCGTCGCTGGGCCGGTCGCGGGCGCCGGGCCGCCACGCGGCCGCGGTCAGGGTACACGCGAACCCGGCCTCAGCCGGCGAAGAGGGGCATCTGCTCGCCGCCGCGGTGCTCGATCGCCGGGTCGAGGCCGACGTACGGCTCGAGGTCGGCCAGCGTGACGAGCCTCGCGTGCGGCGAACGCGCGCAGGTGGTTCGACTTGAGGATGTGCCAGTTGCCCTCCTCGATCGCGGTCCGGAGGAGCGGCGACCGCTCGAGCTTGTAGCGCAGCAGCTCGGTCCGCTCGGGCACGACGACGAGGAAGCGGACGATGTCGTCGGCGGACGGGATGAGCGCGCCCCGCCGGAGGAGCGGCTCGCCGAGCATCGCCGTCCACTCGACCTCGAACAGGAAGCTGGCCCGGCCGCGGACCTGCCAGACGACGTCGATCTCGTCGACGCCTCGGGACGTGCCCGGCCGACCCGTGGCGGGCCCTGGCGTCGCTCGCTGTCGTCGAGCCAGTCGCGCGAGATGGCGACCGTGGATCCGGCGGACCTGCTCGCGGCTGGCGATCCAGGCGCGCATCCCGAGCCGGTGACCGACGTCGACGAGGTCGGCGACGATCTCGCTGTGCTCGTGCGATGCGGCGCAGGAGGTCGTCCGAGGTCACGATCCGATCGGGCGTGCTGGCCAGGCTGCGGTAGCTGTCGAGGCAGGCCGCCACCAGGGCCTCGTCCGGCAGGTCGTGACCGGTGAACAGAGCGGCGATCCGCTCGTTGAAGGCGGCCTCGGACAGGCGCCCGCCCGTCGAGAGCAGGCTGAAGACCGACCACTCGACACGGTCCGCGAGGGGCAGCGCCGCGGCGCCGATGTCCGCCGGGTCGGTCAGCCACCAGCGGCCCGGCTCGATCTCGTGGAGCCGCCGGTGGGTCGGCCGGCCGAGCTCGTCGCGGATGATCGCGAGGAGCCGCTCGACCTGGTCGCCGGCGACGGCCGCCTCGCGCACGGGGCGACGGGCCGGGCTCGACCCGCGAGGCCGATGAGGCGAGTCGATCGTCCGCCACGGGCGCGTCGCCGGGCTGGCCGTCGCCGGTGGTCCCGGGACGGTCGTCCCCGCCAGGGCCCTGCGGCGCGTCGGCGTCCGGCTCGACCGGCGAACGGCCGACGGTCGGCCAGCTCTCGACCTGCTCGACGCCATCGTCGCCCGTCGGCGCCGTCGTCGGGTCCGCCGCGCATCGCGACGAGCCGGCGGAGCTGGCCGGCGCGGTCGAGGCCGACGAGGATCTCGCCGAGCAGGCGCTCGTAGCGGGCCGGCTCGCCACGCGCCTGGAGGATCTCGACGGTCGTGTCGGTCACCGTGCGGGCGACGTCGGCCTCCGACGAGCGGGCCCGGTCGAACCGCTCGGGCGGGGCGAACAGCCCGCGACCCGGGACCAGGTCGGGTCGCCGGCGCCGCCCGGGACGGAGGGCAGGGCGACGTTCGCCCGGGTCCGCGGGCCGACCGGGACCGGCGCCCCGGGCGGGACGAACTCGACGGTTCCGCCGATCTCCTCGCCCGGCTCGGCCAGCCGTGCCCCGACGAGCCGGTAGCCGGCGGCGACCCCGCCGAGCGCGGCCGCGACGAGGCCCTCCGGGACCGCCCGGCTCGAGGATGAGGACCGCCCGGCCGTCGCGAGCCAGGAGCGGCGCGGCGGCGTCGAAGGCGCGCCGGATCGCGGCCGACTGCCAGCCCCACGGGGCGCGCCCCGAGCCGCCGAAGACGGCCTCGAGCGGGAGCAGCGACGCCGCGTCGCGGCCGAGGACCCAGCCGGTCGCGAAGTAGGCGTACGACAGCCGCTCGACGTTCGGGCGCTGCGGCGGCTGGCCGAGGACGAGCCGGACACGGGGCCGGTTCGGCAGCCGGGCCAGCGCGTCGGCCTCGGCCTCGAGCGCCCGGTACGACGACGGCGTCCCGAGCCGGACGACGACGTTGGCCATCCCCTCGGTGAGGCTCTGGAGGTCCTCGCCGAAGCGGGCGGTCATCAGCCCGAGCGGGGCGCCCTCGAGGCGCTGGACGAAGCCGCGGACGACGCGGAAGCCGTCCTCGAACGCGAGCCACGGGTTTCGCTCGCGCCACTGGCCGCCGGCCGGCAGCCGGATCCGGCCGCCGCTGATCCGGAGGTTGACGATCCGGCCCGGGTAGCCGTTGAGCCGCGAGGCCGGCAGCAGCGCGTGGAGGAGCGCCAGGCGCATCGCGGCCTCGACCGGGGCGGACCGCAGGTCGCCCTCGATCCGCTCGAGGATCGCCTGGAGCCCGACGAGCTGGCGCGGGGTGTGGAGGTCGAGGAGCTGCTCGACCAGGTCGTCGTCGGCGTCGACCGTCGGGAAGCGGTCGCGGACGGAGCGCCAGGCCGGCCCGCGCGGGTCGGTCGCCGCGATCCGGGCCAGGTCGCCCTCGTCGATCGAGCCGTGCCGCTGGTCGCCGCCGCCGACCTGGTCGCGGCAGGCCGTGCACCGGTAGTGCTTGTGGACCGGGCGGGGGCCCGCGTCGGGGACGGCCTCCCAGACGATCTCGTCGAGGACGACGCTCCGCCCGCAGGTCGCGCACCGGCTGGCGTACTTCTCGCCGAGCCAGACCTTGAGGGCCGACTGCTCGCGGGGAGCCGCGGCGATCGCCTGGAAGGCCGCGTCGAGGTGGCGGACGTCCGGCGGCCGGAGGACGACCTCGGCGAGCAGCCGGGTCAGCGGGCTCGTCTCGAGCGAGGCGGCCCGGCGCTGGCGATCGACCGCCGCGCGCGCGACCCAGCCACCCCGGCCGTGAAGGTCGACCACCACGTCACCGAGGCTCGAGTGGGCCTCGATCCGGGCGGCCACGAGCTCGGGCGGCGGGGGCGGCGCCAGGCGGCTGAACGCCGGGAGCGAGAACCCCGGCTCGCTCCGGATCGGAACCTCGCGACCCGCCATGGACGGCATCCTGCCACAGTCGACGCGTTCCGGCGAGTGAACGCCGGTCCGCCCGGGGACGTACCCTTGGGCGACTCGATCGCTTCGCCGCGGAGGCCACGCGTGACCGACGCCGATCCCGCCAGCGACGCCGTCGCCCGTCCGAGCCCGGCTCCGCCGGCCGACGGGGCGCGCGCCTTCCGTGCCCTGCATGAGGCGACCGCGAACGCCGTCGTCGGCGCCGAGGAGCCGCTTCGCCTGCTCACGATCGCGCTCCTGGCCGAGGGTCACGCCCTGATCGAGGACGTCCCGGGCATCGGCAAGACGCTCCTCGCCCGGGCGTTCGCCCGCGCCCTCGGGCTCGGCTTCGGCCGGATCCAGGGGACGCCGGACCTGCTCCCGAGCGACGTGACCGGCGCGAGCGTCCTCGACGGGTCGCCGGCGACCGGGATGAACCTGCGCTTCGTGCCGGGTCCCGTCTTCACCAACGTCCTGCTCGTCGACGAGATCAACCGGGCGACGCCGCGGACCCAGTCGGCCCTGCTCGAGGCGATGCAGGAGCGACAGGTCTCGGTCGAGGGCGTGACCCGCCGGCTGCCCGATCCGTTCCTCGTCCTGGCCACCCAGAACCCGATCGAGTACGAGGGCACGTTCGCCCTGCCGGAGGCCCAGCTCGACCGGTTCCTGCTCCGGCTCCGGATCGGCTACCCGGATGCCGCCGCCGAGCGCCGGATCGCGGCCCGCTACGTGGCCTCGGCCGAGCCGCTCGACGCCGTCCCGACGATCCTGCCGGCCGACCGGATCGCCGCCCTGCGCGAGGGCACCCGGGTCGTCCGGGTCGCCGACGAGCTCGCCGACTACCTCGTGGCGATCGTGGCCGCGACCCGCGATCGTGTCGACATCGAGCTCGGCGCGAGCCCGCGGGCGAGCGTCGCGCTGTTCCGGGCCGCCCAGGCCTCGGCGTTCATCGACGGGCGGGACTTCGTCCTCCCCGACGACGTGCGGGCGATCGTCCCGGCCGTCCTCGGTCACCGGCTCCGGGTCGACCTCGACAGCTCGCTCCACGGCGCGACCGCGGAGGGGATCCTCGCCGACGTCATCGCCGGGGTCCCGGTCCCGGTCGAGCAGGCTCACGGTCTGGCCGGATGAGCTTCCGGACCGGTCGGTCACTCGCCGGCGACCGGACCGCCCCCGAGGGCGAGCAGCCCGAGCCCGACGACGATCCCAGCCTGACCGCGGCGATCGCCGCCTCCGAGCTCGACCTCCGCCCGCTCCTCGGCGGGCTGCTCGTGCTCGTCGGGGGCCTGCTCGGCATCCCGATCGTCGTGATGTTCGGGATCGTCGTGCTCGTCGCCGCCTGGCTGCGCTGGCTGTGGGCGACGCGGGCGCTGCGCCGGCTGCGCCTCGAGCGCCGGTTCGAGCCCGACCGGGTCGTCTGCGGCGACGTCGCCCACATGGTCGTGACCGCCTGGAACCGCAAGCTCCTGCCGCTGCCCTGGCTGCGGACCGAGGAGCTCCTGCCGATCGACCTGCGACCCGCCGCCAGCGATGGCGGGCAGGGCTGGACGCTCGGCGGGCGCACGCTGGTCAACGGCTGGACGCTCGGCCCGTACGAGCGGGTCATCCGGCGGATCGACCTGCGTACCGACTCGGCGCGGCGTCTACCGGTTCGACACCGTCGAGCTCGTGGCCGGCGACCTCCTCGGCGAGTCGATCGCGGACGAGGAGCGCCGGCTGGCCACGACCCTCGTCGTCCGGCCCCGGACGGTGCCGGTCCGTCGGTTCGATGCCGCCCGCGATCGGGCCGGTCCGCTCCGGACCCGGCACGGCCTCGTGAACGATCCGAGCCGGTTCGCCGGCGTGCGCCCGTACGTGCCGGGCGATCCCGTCCGCCACATCCACTGGCGGACGACCGCCCGGGTCGGGATCCCGCTCGTCAAGCGATTCGACCCGTCGCGCGACCGGGACGTCGTCGTCGCCCTCGACATCCAGACCAACGACGGCACGTGGGCGGGCCGCCACGACGACGACATGGCCGAGACGCTGTGCGTGGTCGCGGCCTCGCTCGCCCGCCAGATGGAGGCCGACGGCGCGGCCTGCGGGCTCGCCGTCGCCGCGTTCACCGGCACGCCCGACCGGCTCGCCTTCCTCGCCCCGAGCTCCGCCGAGCTCCAGGCCGGACGGGTCGGCGACCTGCTCGCCCGGATCAGCCCCTACCCGTCGGCGCCGTTCGAGCACCTCCTCGGGCGCTTGGCGAGGCTCGTCCGGCCGGGCACGCTCATCGTGATCGTGTCGTCGCGCGACCCGGGACCATGGCTGGCCGTCGCCCGCCGGCTGGGCCGGGCCGGGTTCGGGGTCGTCCACCTCGCGATCGGGCCCGGGGCGGAGGCCGCGGCCCGGCGATCGAGGGTCAGCGGGATCGTGGCCCGATCGACCCGCCTCGACGGAGACTGGCGGACCGCGAGCAGGCTCGATGTTGCCGGTTGACGCCGTCTACCCGATCGCCATCGGCCTGGCCGAGGGCGGCTGGGTGGCGGTGCTCTACCTCCTCGTCGACGCCGTCGCCCGGGTGGATCCTGCGCTCCACCCGATCGTGTTCGGGCTGGCGGCCGGCGGGTGCTGCCTGGCAGCGGCACGGATCGACCGGCTGACGCCGTCCCGGTTGACGATCGTCGTCGGCCTCCTGGTCGGCGGGGCCATCGCCGGGGTCGCGATGGCGGCGGTCGCCGGCCTCGCGCTCGGCGGGCGAAGCCCGATCGGTGCGCTCACCGACGACCCCGGAGCCGTCCTCGTCGGACTTGCCGCACTCCGCGGCTTCGTCCGCGCCGGCGCCCTCCGTGATGCCGGTCAGGCCGCCCGGCCGTTCTTCGTCGGCCTCGTCGGCCTGGCCGCCGCCTGGACCTTCGGCGGGGCGCTCAGCGAGCCGATGCGGACGGCGTTCCGCGATGGCGCGGTCGTCCCGACCCTCGCGTTCGTCGCCGGGAGCCTGGCCGCGACCGGGCTGGCACGGACCGCCTATGCCGCATCGGACGCGGACTTCGACCCGAGAACGAACCGATCCTGGCTCGTCGCGCTGCTCGGCGTGGCCGCCGCCCTCGGGCTGGCGGCACTGCCGGTCGGTCAGGGCATGGAGCGGGTGATGGCCGCGGTCATCGCCTGGCCGATGACCCTGCCGATCGTGATCGCCGTGGCCTTCGTGGCCCGGATCCTCGTGCCGTCGCGCGGTGGAGTGCTGCGGCGGGCCGGCGCGTTCACGTTCGGACCGCTCATCATCCTCGCCGTCCTGGCCGTGATCTCCGTCCTCCTCCCGCACAACGAGGTCGGCCCGACCCCGAACGAGGGCGGGGTGGCCGGCAGCCAGGGCCCGGATCCCTACTCGCCGGTCTTCGGGATCGGGCTGACCCTGGCGGCGATCGCGATCATCGCCGCCGTGCTCGTGTTCGTCGCCCGGGCCTGGCGGCGGAACACCGATGCGACCCGGCGACCGGGCCTCGAGCGGCGCCAGCACGTCATCGGCCGGGGCGAGACGGACGTGGGCGCCGGGCTCGGTCTCGGCGACCGGCTCCGCCGGCTCGTCCGGCGAGGCCGTCCCGGCGATGCGGTCGCGGCGTACGTCGCCGTCCTGCGCGCGCTCGAACCGGACGAGGAGCTCCGGCGCGACCCGGCGGAAACGCCGGCGGCCCACGCCCGGCGGCTGCGCGAGAAGGGCATCGGGACGCTCGAGCTCGACCTGCTGGCGGCCGACTTCGAACTTGCCCGCTGGGGCGGCCGGCGGTTGAGCCGGGCGGAGGATCGGCGCGCGGTGGGGCGCTGGGATCGGCTCCGGGAGCGGTTCGCGGAGCGGACCGCCGGAGGCGTGGCCAAGCCCACCACGGATGGGTAACCTGAGCCCACGATGCTGGACCCAATCGACGATCCGCAACGCGCGCCGAGGGCCGGTCCGACGCTGCCGGTCGGGCCGTCCATGCCAGGCGTCCGATGAGCGACCGACCGACGCAGGGCGGCGCTGACGACCTCCCAGAGCATGTGCGGCGGAACCGCGCCGCGTGGGACATCATGGCCGCCGAGTACGAGGCGCCCGGTCGCCGAGCGTGGGCGAGGACCGAGCCGGACTGGGGGATCTGGGGCGTACCGGAGTCCGAGCTCGGTGTCCTGCCGGACGTCACCGGCCTCGATGTCATCGAGCTCGGCTGCGGGACGGCCTACGTCTCGGCCTGGCTCGCCCGGCGCGGCGCGCGCCCTGTCGGGATCGACAACTCGGCGGTCCAGCTCGCCAACGCCCGCCGGTTCCAGGCCGAGTACGGGATCGACTTCCCGCTGATCCACGGGAACGCCGAGACGGTCCCCTGCCCCGATGCGAGCTTCGACCTGGCGATCTCCGAGTACGGCGCCTGCCTCTGGGCCGACCCCGACGCCTGGGTCCGCGAGGCGAGCCGGCTGCTCCGGCCCAGGGGACGGCTGATCTTCCTCACCAACGCAGCGACCCTGATGCTGTGCTCACCCGACGACGAGCACGAGCCGGCGACCGATCGGATGCTCCGACCCTACTTCGGCTGGCACCGCTGGGAATGGCCGGGCGAGGCCTCGGTCGAGTTCCATCTCAATCACGGGGACTGGATCCGGCTGTTGCGCAGGCACGGCTTCGAGGTCGAGGACCTGATCGAGGTCCAGGCGCCCGAGGGGGCCGCGAGCCAGGACAGCCCGTTCGTCACGGCCGCGTGGGCCCGGCAATGGCCGAGCGAGGAGATCTGGAAGGCCCGCAAGCGGGCCTGACATTCCAACCGGCAGCGGCCGGGCGCCTGCTCGCCCTACGGCTCGTCGAGCTCGTCGGGCTCCTCGACGAACGCCTCGTCCGTCGTCACGTCGGCCGGCAGGACCCGGTCGAGGTCCTCGATCTCCTCGTCCTCGAGATCGTCCTCGAGGTCTTCCTCGAGGTCCATCTCCTCGCGGACGAGCGTCCCCTTCGTGTACGGCCGCAGGTCGGTCGACTTGGCCGCCGTCGGGAAGCTCACCTTGCCGTAGTTGCGCGGGTCCTGGTAGACCTCGCGGATGATGATCCGGACGTCCTTGTCGCCGAGCGAGGTCACGCCGGCGAAGTACTTGTTGCCGTCGGCGATGAGCTTGAGCAGGCGGGCGGCCACGCGCGGCTCGACGACGCCGATCCGGATCCCGTTGCTGATCGCGATCAGCCGGTTGCCCTCGGGCGTCAGCTCGACCGCGTCGCCCGGGTTGACCTGGGCCAGCTTGCGCGGGTCGGGCAGGTCGGTCAGGAAGGCGAAGCCGGTCTTGCCCGTCTCCTCGACGAAGATCGAGACCGGGGCCTTGCTGCCGGAGACAGCCGGGACCGTCTTCTCGCCGGCCTCGATGATGAGGACCCGGAGCCGGTCGATGTTCCGCTCGGCGATCCGGTTCGTCGGGTCGAGGGCCAGCGCCGTCTGGTAGTGCTCGCGGGCCGAGCCGAGCTCGCCGAGCTCCCAGTACGCCTTCGCCAGGCGGTTCTCGGCCTCGGCATCGGCGCCCATCTCGAGGATCTTTCGGTTCGTCTCGACGGCCGCGGCCCAGTCGGCGGCCGACGCCTGGGCGATTGCCTGGTCGACCAGCCCACGCTTGAGGCGAACGGAGCTCGCGGCCGTCGCCGCCTGGTTCTCGAGGTCCTGGAAGGTCACGGGCAGGTTCGTCCTTTCACGGCGCCGCTCCGGGGCGCGTCGGGTGTCGGTCGGTGGCGGCGATTCGGCGCCCGAGCCGGGGCGCGGCGCCACTTCCGGGGAGCAATGGTTTGTAGCACCAACGGCCGTTTCCGTCAACGCGGCCACGGGTTTGCCCTGCGGTAGGCGGTCAGTCGCGGAGGGCCAGGTTCCAGGCGACGACGGCCGCGCCGAGGACGACCAAGAGCGCGGTCTGCCAGATCCAGCGTGGGTCGCGGCGCTGGGTCGGCGGGGCGCCGTGGACGCCGTCCCAGACGAAGAACACGAGGGCCAGCAGGGCCGGCGCGAGGAGCCGCGGCAGGGCCACGGCGCGGACGGCCGCGGCCGCGATCGCGACCACGGCCGCATAGGTCGCCGCCGACCAGAGCGCGTCGCGGACGGAGCGCTCACGGAGCACCGACACCCGGAACCCGAGCAGCCCGGCCACGAGCGCGTCCGAGAGCGCCAGGAGGAGCAGCTCCTGCTCGCCGAGCGGGACGGGGGCCGGGGCGCTGGCGTTCGGCGCCGGCTCGACGAGCCCGCCCTGGATGAATGTGGCGATCCCGACGAACGCGAGGAAGGCGATGACGATCGAGTAGCCGAGCGCCGTCGTCCGGTCGTCGGGGCTGGCCTCGCCCTCATGGCCGACGAGCGAGCCCTCGAAGGCGAGGGTCCGGTCGATGAGGAGCCAGGCCGCGGCGAGGGCCGGGACGAGCAGGATCCCGAGCGGTACGACCCGGATCGCCCCGAGGGACGCCGCGGCGGCGAGCGCCGGCAGGATCACCCCCTCGACCGGCGCGTCCCGGGCGCGGCCGTCGGCGATGTAGGCGGCCGCCCCGACTGCCACGGCGGCCGCGAGCAGCCCGGTCGTCAGCCAGACGAGCGGTCCATCGAGCAGTCGCGACGGACCGATGACCGCGATCGCCAGGATGACGAGCTCGCGCCGCTGGGCGCGCCGGTGGTCCATCGCGGGGATGGTACGCGACGCCTCAGCCACGAGGAGCAGGGTCGTCGAGCGGCTCGAACAGGCCGGGCAGGCCACCGGCGTGCCAGAAGACGACCGAGCGGCCGTCGAACCGACCGCTCCGGATCGCGCCGACGAGCCCGGCCAGGCCCTTCGCCGTGTAGATCGGATCGACGAACAGGCCCTCCGTGCGAGCGAGCACGCGGCAGGCCTCGTCAGCGGCCGGGGTCGGGCGACCGTAACCCGGGCCGAGCCAGTCGCCGTCGAGCTCGACCTCGGCCGGATCGACGGCGACGCCGGTGAGCTCGCCGAGGCCCGCGATGAGCGTCTCGATCGTCGGCCGCAGCTCGGCCGGCGGATGGGCGACCGCGATCCCGACGACAGTCGCAGCCGAGCCGCCAGCCCGCAGCCCGGCGAGCAGCCCGGCCTGGGTCCCGCCGGTCGCGGAGGGGAGGACGACCGCAGCGACGTCGACCGAGCGGTCGGCCGCCTGCGCGAGCAGCTCGTCCGCCGCTCGCACCTGCCCCGACGCGCCCAGGACGCCGCCGCCGCCCACGCCGATCACGTACGGGCGCCGGCCGGCGGCCCGGAGATCGGCGGTCACGCCGGCGACGAGCGCCTCGCGCTCCGCCCGCTGGTCCGTCGCGGCCTGGTGGATCGTCGCGCCGAGGAGCTCGTCGAGCCGGGTGCCGGGGTTCGGCGGGTCGGTCGGCGGTCCGGACAGGACGAGATGGACCTCGAGCCCGGCCACTGCGCCGGCCGCCGCGGTCAGACGGCAGTGGTTCGACCAGCGCCGCCCCGCGGTGACGAGGCAGTCGGCGCCCTCGGCCAGGGCGGCCCCGACGAGCGGCTCGAGGTTGCGCAGCTTGTTGCCGCCGAATGCCAACGGGAGGAGGTCCTCGCGCTTGATCCAGACGTCCACCCGCCCACCGAGCGCCGCGGAAAACCGGGGCAGCGGCGCGAAGGGCGACGGACCGTCGATGAGCGCGAAGCGCGGGAGCTCGGGGAGCCCGGCTGTCATGGCTGCAGGGTACCCGGCGGCGGAGCCCCGTATGATCGGCTCCCGAGAGAGGAGGCCCCGATGGCCGTGCGCGTCACCCCTGCCGAGCGCCTGACGTCGGTCGGCCAGCACGCCGACATGGAACGGTCGATCGCCGTGTCGGCCCGCACGACGGGCTCGGCCGGCCTCTACTCGTCGGTCGTCACGACCGCGCCCGGGTCGAAGACCCGGGTCCACCACCACGGCCCGTGCGAGACATCGATCTACGTGCTCGAGGGCCACGCCCGGTACACCTGGGGCCCGACGGGCCTCGAGCAGGCGATGGAGGCGGAGGCGGGCGACTTCATCTACATCCCGGCCGGCGAGATCCACGTCGAGGAGAACGCGTCAACCGACGAACCGCTCGTCGTCGTGCTGACCCGGAACTGCCCGGACTCGCACGTGGTCTACCTCGACGGCGAGCCCGACGGCTCGGCCACGCCTGCCCCGTCGTGAGCGAGCCGGCGCCCAACGTGCCCGACGCCCGCCACGCCTGCCGTCGACCACGGGCCGCCGTGGGCGCGCCGGCGGCTGCCCGAGCTGCTCGCCGAGCACGGCCTCGACGGCCTGCCGGAGCGCCCGTTCCCGAACGACGGCTGGTCGGGCGCGACGCTCACCTGCCTCGAGCGAGGTCACGAGCGGTTCGTCCTCAAGCGCACCTCGTGGGCGACCGACTGGATCGCCCGCCACACGCGCGACCATGCGCTCCGCGAGGCGTTCGTTGCCGCGGGCCGGCTTCGCCTCGTCGAGCCGCTCTGGGCGCCATACCTGGGGGCCGCCGAGGACGGTCACGCGGCCGCGATCCTGATGCCGGACCTGTCCGGCGAGCTCATCGCCTGGGACCATCCCGGCCATTCGCCGCCGCTGGGTGACGAGGATCTCGACCGGGTCCTCGAGGCGACGGCCCGGCTCCACGCGATGCCGTGGTCCGACCTGCGCGTCGACGGCCACGAGCCCGACTGGCCGTGGTGCCCGGTGCGCGAGCGCATCCAGCTCTGCTCGCGCCACTCGGCGCTTCAGTACCGGGAGGGTGGGCTGGCCGTCGCCGACCGGTTCCTCGCCGGCTGGGACGCGTTCGACCGGCTCGCCCCGCGGCCCGCACGCGACCTCCTGGCCGAGCTGTCGGCCGACCCGACGCCGCTCCTGCACGCACTCGCGAGCCTGCCGCCGACCGGGCTCCACGGCGACCTCAAGCTGGCCAACGTCGCGCTCATGCCCGATGGTCGGATCGGGCTCATCGACTGGCAGATGACGACGCTCGCCCCGGTCGCGGTGGAGCTCGGCTGGTTCCTCGTCGCCAACGTCGCCCAGCTCGCCGAAGGGCCCGACGCGATCCTCGAGCGCTACCGCGCGGCGCTCAACCGGGCGGCGAGCGAGCCGCTCAACATTGGGCCCGCCGGCTGGCCGCCGGAGCCGGTCGAGCCGCCCGGACCACCGCTCGAGCGCCTCGAGCGCTACGCGTACCCGCCGCGCGGCGCAGCCGCGGTCCTCGGCGACTGGGACGCTCAGGCGGACCTGGCGGTCCTCGTCG
Source organism: uncultured Chloroflexia bacterium (assembly GCA_963708065.1). Classification (GTDB taxonomy): domain Bacteria; phylum Chloroflexota; class Limnocylindria; order Limnocylindrales; family CSP1-4; genus Chersky-267. The sequence goes on along the minus strand of CAVPRZ010000002.1, from coordinate 375,888 downwards.
GGCTGTACATCCGCGGCTGGCGCAAGGGCCTCGACGCCGAGGAGGGCGTGACCCTGCCGACCGGTGTCTCCGCCGCCGACGACCTGGCCTGGTGGTCCAACCGGGCGGTCGAGGCCGCCCGACGCCGGCTGTAGTTCAGGCGGTCCAGCGGCCTCAGGGTGCTCGCGTCCTCGGCCAGGAAGGCCGTCCGTTGCGGGTCAGGCAACAGACTGGCGGGAAGCCCGGCCGGCGATCGGTCGATCCGGTTGTGCGTTGCGGGTCAGGCAACAGACCGGCGGGATGCTCGCCGTAATGGGCCGGGCAACGCCGATCTGCTGCACCCGACGCAACGAGCCGGCGGGGACGGGGCACTGAACGGCTGACGGGCCCTGGTCGCCCCGGCGCTTCCTACGAGCCGGCGAGCCGCTCCGCCTTGCCTGCGACCCAGGCGAGCAGTTCGCTTCGCGATCGGGTGTTGAGCACGCGCTCGGGTGGCACCCATGCCCGGCGCGCCTGGGCCACCGCCCAGTCGAGGTAGTGGAGCTCCTCGGTCCGGTGGGCGTCGGAGTCGAGGGAGAGCAGGCAGCCGGCCTCGAGCGCCCGGCGGGCACGCTCGTCGGACAGGTCGAGCCGGTGGTCCGATCCGTTCATCTCGAGGACCGTCCCCGTCCGGGCGGCCTCGGCGTAGACGACGTCCCAGTCGAGGTCGAGGTCGTCGCGGCCCTGGATCATCCGCCCGGCCGGGTGGGCGATGACGTCGACGTGCGGGCTGCGGATCGCCGCGAGGACGCGGTCCGTGAGCTGGCGGCGCGGCTGGCGCCGCCCGACGTGGAGCGACGCCACGACGAGGTCGAACGTGGCCAGGAGCTCGTCCTCGTAGTCCAGCCGGCCGTCGGCCCGGATCTCGAGCTCGCAGCCGTGGAGCAGGCGAAACCCCTCCTTCGGCGTGGCGGGCGGGGCGGTGCCAGCCGCCTCCTCGGCGACGTACCCCGCATTGAGCCGGGCGATGATCGCCCGCTGGAGCTCGACCCGATCCGGGGTCAGCCCATGGGCGATCGCCAGCGACTGGCTGTGGTCGGTCAGGACCTGGTATGCGTGGCCCCGGGCACGCGCTGCCCCGGCCATCTGCTCGATCGTGTGGACCCCGTCGGACCAGTCCGAGTGCGAGTGGAGGTCGCCCCGCAGGTCGGCCAGGGTCACCAGCCGCGGGAGCGTCCCGGTTGCGGCCGCCTCGACCTCGCCGCGGTCCTCGCGCAGCTCGGGCTCGACGAAGGCGAGGTCGAGGAACCCGTACGCCTCCGACTCGGTCGGGAACGTCCGCAGCTCCGCGTCATCGCCGGTGAGCGGCTCACCGTCCTCGCCGATCCGCAGGAAGCCGTGCTCGGACAGGCTCCAGCCCCGGTCGCGGGCGCGCCCGCGCAGCTTGACGTTGTGGTCCTTCGACCCCGTGAAGTGGATGAGGTACGTCCCGGCCGCGCCGGGCGGCATGATCATGAGGTCCACCTGCGGGCCGCGGAGCAGGCGGACCGCGGCCTTGTGCGAGCCGGACCCGAGGACCTTGTCGACCGATGCGAGGCCCGTGAACCGCGCGACGAGGGCGGCCGGATCGCTCGACTCGGCCAGCAGGTCGAGGTCGCCGATCGTCTCGCGCCGCCGCCGGAACGACCCCGCCGGCACGATCGACACGAGACCCCGGCGTGTCGAGGAGCTCGCCGATCAGCGTCTCGACGAGCTCCTCGGCCGTGCCGAGGAGCATCCGCGTCTCACGCGCCTCGAGGGCCGCGATCCCCTCGAGGACGGACTGCTCGGTCTTCTCGGACAGCCCCTTGACCGTCCGAAGGCGACCTGCCTCGGCCGCCTGGCGCAGGTCCTCGAGCGTCTCGATCCCGAGCTCCTCGTTCAGGATCCGGACGGTCCGCGGTCCGACGCCCGGGATCCGGAGCAGCTCGACGAGGCTCGGCGGGACCTCGGCCACCAGCCGGTCGTAGAAGGCGAGGTGCCCGGTCCGGGCGAGCTCGGCGATCTTGTCGCTGATGGCCTGGCCGACGCCGGCGATCCTGGGCGGGTTGCCGGCCCGGTAGGCGGCGGCGACCTCGACCGGGCTGTGGGCGATCGCATCGGCGGCCCGGTGGTAGGCGACGGTCTTGAACACGAGCTCGCCCTTGACCTCGAGCATGTCGCCGATGTCGTGGAAGATCCGGGCCAGCTCGCCGTTGGTCGGGAGCGGGACGTCGTCCTCTGGGCTCACCCGGCGATGGTATCGGGCGCAACCCGCTCGGGCCGGGTGGGTCCGGACTCGACGCGGTGCCGGAGCCGGTCGGGCGTCAGGGCCAGGCAGATCGCGACGAGCGACCCGGCGAGACCGACGAGCAGCCACAGGCTCGCCCCGAAGTTGCCCGTCGCGTCCCGGACCGAGCCCAGGAGCACCGGGCCGGTCCCCGAGATCAGGTAGCCGCCGAGGAGCATGAACGCGGCCAGCGCCCCGACGAGGGACGGGCTCCTGGCCATGTCGACCGGCAGGGTCAGGCAGAGCGGGAAGATGGCACCGAGCCCGAAGCCGATGAGGGCCGCCCACAGCCAGGCGGCGTCGGGCGCGAGGACGACGCCGAGGAAGCCGAGGAGCGCCACGGAGGCCACGCTGACCATCTGGCCCCGGCGCGTCCCGACCCGGTCCGCGGCCCACGGGACGGCGAGGCCGATCACGAGCCCGACGAGGTGCATCACCGCGACCAGCGAGCCCGCCGAGGCCTCGGTCCAGCCGCGCTCGATGTACACGTCGGGCAGCCACGAGATCGTCCCGTAGTAGAGGAGCGACTGGATCCCGAAGACGAGCACGAGGAGCCAGGCCGGCCCGCTCCGCCAGGGCAGGGGCGGCGTCCGGGCCGGGCCCGCATGCCTGACTGGCGCATCGGCGGGCAGCAGGACGAGCCAGCCCACGAGCGAGCCGACCGAGGCGATCGCGAAGATGCCGACCGCGGCTCGCCAGCCGCCGAGAGCCAGCGCGAGCGGGACGGCGACGGCCGCTGCGACCAGCGAGCCGGCCACGATCCCAGCGGCGTACACGCCCGTCGCCAGGGCCGGTCGCGTCGGGGCGCGGTCCTTGACGACGATCGACATCAGGGCGCCGGCGGTGCCCATCGCCAGGCCCAGCCCGACCGTCGTCGCGACGACGGCGAGCGTGCCGGGGACGACGGCCCGGAGCAGGCCGAACCCGACGATCCCGGCGACGCAGGCGGCGAGCGCCCGGCGCGGCCCGAACCGGCTCGCGATGAATGGCCCGAGCGGGGCGAAGATGCCCATGCACAGGACCGGGATCGTGGTCAGCAGGCCGGCCACGCCGTGGGTCACGCCGAGCTCGTCCTGGACCCGGGGGAGGAGCGGCCCGAGGCCGACCAGCTGGGGCCGCAGGGCGAGCGTGACGACGAACAGCGCGACGAGGACGGTCAGCGGGCGGGTTCCCGGTCCCGGGGACGGCGGTGCCACGGGGGCAGCGTACCTGAGGTATCGGCCCCGGGGCCGGCGGACGCGGGACAGCGGCCGTTCCTCCGTCGGGTGCCGCCTCGCGGACCGACCGGCCCCCGAGCGGCCTGCGCCGGCCCTAGGCCGCCTCGACCCGGTCGCGCCCGGCGCGCTTGGCCCGGTACAGGGCGCGGTCCGCGCGCGCGAGCAGGTCGGCGATGGGCTCCTCCGGCCCGGCCTGGACCGCGACCCCGACCGACACCGTCACCGATGGCGGTCCGGCCGCGCGGAGGTCGAGGGCGGCGACGGCCGACCGGACCCGCTCGGCGACCTCGACGGCGACCCGCTCGGATGGGTTGCGCAGGAGGACCGCGAACTCCTCCCCGCCGAACCGGGCGGGCACGTCGCCCAGGCGGACCGCACCACCGATCGCCCCGCCGACCGAGCGGAGGACGGCGTCGCCGGCATCGTGCCCGTACCGGTCGTTCGTCGCCTTGAAGTGGTCGATGTCGACCATGAGCACCCCGACGGCGTCGTCGGCCCGGCGGCGACCGGCGAGCAGGGCGCAGAACTCGTCGAAGTAGCGCCGGTTCGGCAGACCCGTCAGGGCGTCGGTGGAGGCTCGCGCTTCGGCGCTCCGGTGCGACTCGACCCGGCCGAGCGCGGCCGCCGCCTCGATCGCCGCCGCCTGGAGGATCCGGCGCGACGCGTCCGACCAGGGCTCGGATCCGCGCCGGGCCAGGACGATCGCCCCGGCGATCCCGTCGTCGGAGCGGAGGGGAGCGGCGAGCGTGTTGGCCAGCGCGAGCTCCGCCGCCACGCGCGCCTCGAGCCGGCTCGTCGCCGATCGCGGGTCGTCGCCCGGACCGGCCCCCGCCCACTCCATCGGCAGCTGCACGGTCGACGACGGATCGCCCGGTCGCGGGCCGGCCAGGGTGGCCTCGAGCGCCTCGGCGCCCGGTCGGTAGCGGGCGACGACGACGTGGTCGGCGCCCGTCCCCGGACCGAGGTCGGCCACCAGGGCCGCCACGATCTCGGCTGGGCTGGCCGAGCGCGACAGCCCCTGGAGGATCCGGGCGAGGTGCTCTGCCTCGGCGCGTCGGTCGGCCTCGAGGCGGACCATCGACCGCTGGTGGGCGAACGCCGCGCCGCCCGTCGCAACGATCAGCCCGACGACAACGAGACCGAGCGGGCGGTTGGCGGCGAGCACGGCCAGCCCGGCCAGGCCGAGCAGCGCGAACGAGCCCGCGAGGAGGCGCCAGGTGAGTCGCAGCCGGGGGTCGACGGGGCCGTTCGGGAGCGCTTCGAACGGGGAGCGCAGGGTGCCGGCCACGTCCCCTCAAGGATGCCGGTTCGAACGCCCGTTCGTCCAGCGGGCGGAGGGGGTACCTTCGGCGGCCGCGGGATGGTACGAAGGTCCCGGTCGGCCCGGCCGGGGCTCGAACCCGGGCTCAGAGCCTGAAGGAGTCTACCGGCCCTTGACCGGGGAGGTGGCGGTACCGACAGTTGGAACTGACTCAACCGGGGGAGCTGGGGATGTCAAAGGCTGGCAGGACGCTCGTAGCCTTGGGGGCTGCCGCGATCGCGCTGGTCATCGCGGCCTGGTTCGACAACACGGTCATCAGCGACGCTCAGGAGCAAGCGAAGACCGACTTCTCGCCGCTCGCCACGATGACCTTGCTCGAGGGGCTCCTGGTCGCCGGGTCCGTGCTGCTGCTCGGGATGCTGGCCTGGAGGTCGACATCCGCGGTCGTCGGTCTCGCCTATGTCGTCGTGGGCGGTTTCTTCGCCGCCCAGACGTGGCTCTGGTGGAACGTCGCCAGCGCGCGGAGCGATGTGCTGCCGGAGGCGCTCGCCTTGGCCCTCAGGAACCTCTTCTACTTCTCCACCGGAGGCTCCCTCAACGACGTAGGAACGATCGCCGCGGGGATGCTGATCGTCGGCGTGGCCATGCTCGCACGGTGGTGGCGAGATCGGGTCGTCGGTGGGAGCCGCGCCAGGGTCAAGGACCCCCGAGCCGAGCCGACGCTCCCGTAGGCCGACCCTGCGCCGGCTCTACCCGGAGCCGCGAGAACGGGGCGACGGCCGCGACAGCCCTCAGTCGCCGATCGGGTCGGTCTCGGCGACCCGGCGCCCGGTTCGCGCGCGCCCCGACGACCGCCGGATCGGCTCCCCTCCCGACGGCGCTCCAAGGACGTGGCCCCCGACCGTCGAGGCGGCCAGGCCGGAGCCGGCCGCGAGCTTCACCCGGTACATGTCCACGTCCGCGGTCGCGATCAGCTCGCGCGCGGTCCGGCCGTCCGCCGGGAAGGCTGACACGCCGATCGACGCGCCGACGGGCACGACGCCGTGCTCTTCGCTCTGGAAGGCCCGCTGGTGGAGGGCCCGGACGATCCGGTCGGCCGCGTGGCGGGCGGCGGTCAGGTCGGCGTCGGGGAGGATGATCGCGAACTCGTCACCGCCGTAGCGGGCACCGACGTCGCTGGCCCGCAGGGTGGACCGGATCTGCTCGGCCGCCCAGGCCAGGACGCGGTCGCCGAACAGGTGCCCGAAGGTGTCGTTGACGAGCTTGAAGTCGTCGAGGTCGATCATGAGCAGTGCGAGCGGCGCCTTCGACCGCTGGGCCCGGACGATCTCCTCGCCGAGGCGCTCCTGCAGGTAGCGGTGGTTGTAGAACCCGGTCAGCTGGTCGCGGTCGGCGAGCTCGCGGGCGTCCTGGTAGTGGCGCGCGTTCTCGAGCGCCATCGCGGCCTCGTTGGCCATCGCGAGGGCGAGGTCGAGGGCGGTCTCGTCGAGCACGACGTCGGACCGGCTCATGAGCTCCACCAGGCCGATCGAGCGTCCCTTGGCGACGAGCGGGAGCATGACCGCGACGGCCATCCCCTCGGCCCGCAGGTAGGCGACCTCCGCCGGGTCCGCCGCCGGGTCGTCGACCCGGATGATCGAGGTCACCTGCTCGCTCGAGGACCCGGATCGTCTCGGGGAAGCCGGACAGGTCGAACACGGCCTGGATCTCGTCCTCCGGGAGCGACCGGCCAGTAGCCCAGCGTCAGCAGCCGGTTCGCCGGCCGGTCCCACCAGCTGATCGCGCGCGTCGTCGAGGCCCATCGCGTCGACCATGTGGCGGGCGATCAGCTCGGCCACCTCGCGCGGATCGAGGCTCTGGGCCAGCGCGCTGCTCATGTCGAGCAACCGACGGAGCTCGGCCGCGAGCCGGTCGCTCCGCCCGAGCAGGCGGGCCGACTCGACCGCGGTGGCCGCCTGGTCGGCGAGGATCGACAGGAGCCGCAGGTCGTCGGGCGAGAACTGGCGGAGACCGAGCTTCGAGAGCGTGATCACCCCGATGATCCGCTCGTCGTAGCGCATCGGGACGCACAGCATCGACTCGTCGACGTCGTCGGTGCCGTCGATCGTGACCCCGCGCGGATCCGCGTTCGCCTCGTCGATCAGGAGCGGCTCGCCGTTGGCCGCGACCCAGCCGGTGAAGCCCTCGCCGAGCTTCGTCCTGAGCAGGTCCATGTCGACATCGTCGTAGGCCCCGACCCGCCCCTCGAACGCGATCGGCACGACGTCGTCCGGGACCTCGAGCACGTAGACCCGGCAGTTGTGGTAGTCGATGATCTGGCCGACCTCCTCCACGATCGCCCGGCCGACGGACTCGATCGTGTTCTGCCGGCTCATCCGGGCCGAGGCGGCCTGGAGGACCGCGAGCTGGGCGGCCCAGCCCTCGGTCCGGGCGAACAGGTCGGCGTTGTGGATCGCCATCGCGGCGTGCGTGGCGACGGCCACGACGAACTCGACGTCCGCCGGGGACCAGCGGTGGGGCTCGGCGTTGAACGCCGCGAGCGCGCCGATGACCCGGTCGTCGACGACGAGCGGGACCGAGATCGACGAGCCGACCTCGATGATCCCGCCGTACAGCGCCCGGTCGCTCTCGTCGGTCAGGCTCCCGTCGTCGACGATCGGCCGGCGGTCCCGCACGAGCTCCCCGAACCAGGCCTCGTCCGGGGCGAGCGCCGGGAGCCGCTCGACCACGTCGGGCGGCAGCCCGGCCGACGCGACGACCACGGCCCGGTCCCCGTCGAGGATCCGGATCGTGGTCCCCTCGGTGCCGAGGGCCCGATTCACGTCGGTGACGATCGTCCGCAGGATCGCGTCGCGGTCGAGGGTCGTGGTGAGCCGCTCGGCGACCCCGAGGACGGCCTGGAGCCGGTCGGTCAGGAGCGCCTCGTGGGCGGCCTCGCTGGCCGCCGAGGCGGACGCCCGGACCATCGCCGCCCGGAGCGCGAGGGCCGCGACGACCAGGATGACGAGCTCGGCCACGATCGCGACGTCGATGACCGACCAGCGCGCCCGATCGAGGCCGATCGGGACGAGCGTCACGGCGATCGTGCCGCCGCCGACGGCGAGGGCCCGCCACCGGGTCAGGAAGGCGGCCGCGAAGAATAGTGGCACCGACGCCAGACCGACCCCCAGCGGGTCATGGGCGCCGACGCGCATCCGGACGAGCGTGTAGCTGACGAGGGCCGCGATCGCCAGGAGGGCGGTCGGCAGCGAGCTCGCGACCGGGGGGTCGTCGCCGGTCCAGCGGGCCGTCGCCGGGACGGCAGCGATATCGGGCCCGCCGGCCTCGAGACCGGCCGAGATCAGGCTTCCCCCCATGGGCGCCTGGTCGTCGGTGCGCGCGCTCGAGGCCGGCGAGCCCGGTGCCAGGATCTGGCTCTCGGACGGGGCCGGCATCGCCTTCGCATCGTCCCATCGGCGGCCCGCCCGGGACGCCTCATCCTTCGTACCGGCCCACCCGGTACCTCGATACCACCCCGCCGCGGCCATCCGTACTCCGGGAGCCTCCGGTCAGTCGCCGAGGCGGACCCCGAAGGCGCCCAGGAGGGCGGTCCCGAGCAGGACCAGGTCGAGCGCGACGACCAGGCCGACAGAGACCCAGGCGAGCACGTTGAGCTTCCGCCCGTTGGCGTGGCGACCCATCAGCCGGCGGTCGTTGACGAGCAGGACCATGAACACGAGGACGACCGGCAGGAGCAGGCCCTGGACGTTCTGCGAGGCGAGGATGACCGGCACCAGGTCGAGCCCGGGGATCAGCACGATCAGCGCCCCGAGCACGAGCACGAGCGTGTAGATCCCGAAGAACGCCCGCGCGTCGCGTGAACCGCTTGCCGACGCCCGACTCCCAGCCGAACGCCTCGCAGATCACGTAGGCGGTCGAGAGCGGCATGATCGTCGCGGCGAGGACGCTCGCACCGAACAGCCCGATCGCGAACAGCAGCTCGGCCAGCCGCCCGGCGACCGGCTCGAGGGCGCGCGCGGCGTCGGCCGCGGAGTCGACCACGCCGCCGGTCGCGTAGATGGTCGTCGCCGTGGCCACGACGATGAACACCGCGATCACGTTCGTCCAGACCGCGCCGCCGACCGCGTCGGCCTGCTCCAGGCGGAGCTCCTCCTCGCCGATCTCCTTGTCGGCGACCGCGCTCTGGAGATAGAACTGCATGTACGGCGTGATCGTCGTCCCGACGACCGCCACCATCAGCAGGACGATCCCCGGCGTCGGCTCGAGCTGGGGCGTCACGAGCGCCCGGCCGACGTCGCCCCAGTCGGGGCTGGCCAGGAGCGCCGAGACGATGTAGGCGACGAAGACGAGGGCGATCGCCAGGAAGATCCGCTCCACGGTCCGGTAGCTGGCGAACAGCACGAGCGCCCAGATGAGCAGCGCCACGACCGGCACGACGAGGTACCGGCTGATCCCGAAGATCTCGAGTCGCGGCGGCCGCGCCCGAGAACTCGGCGATCGTGTTGGCGACGTTGGCGATGAGCAGGACGCCCATCGCGAAGACGGTCCAGCGCACGCCGAAGCGGTCGCGGATGAGATCGCTCAGCCCTTGCCCGGTGACCACGCCGAGCCGGGCCGCCATCTCCTGGACCACGGCCAGGATGACGATCGTGATCGGGAACAGCCAGAGCAGCGACAGCCCGGTCTGGGCGCCCATCACGCTATAGGTCGTGATCCCGCCGGCGTCGTTGCCGGCGATCCCCGCGATGAGCCCGGGACCCATGACCGCGAGGAAGGCCACGACGCCCGCACGACCCCGGAACCGGCCGCGGAGCCGGAGCCCCTCGCCCGAGGCGAGGCGGTCGCGAAGGCGGGCGAGCCAGCTCGGCTCGGGCGGCGGAGCGAGCCGTCCGCGCAGTCGGATCGACGGCCGCGGCCCGGCGGCGGCAGCAGCCTCGACGGCGTGCTTCGCCTCGGAGCCGGCCGCGCTGACGACATGCTTCGCCTCGGAGCCGGCCGCGCTGACGACATGCTTCGCCTCGGAGCCCGCCCGGCGGGCGACGCGGCGAACCGGCGGTACTGCGGCATCGGTGCGGGTCCGGGTCAGGTCCGCGCGAAGAGGCGCGGCAGCCGCTTCTTCCAGGCGGTCGGCAGGACGGTGTCGATCGCGTCGTCGACGGTCACGATCCCGACGAGCCGGCCGTCGTCGTCGACGACCGGGACGGCGAGCAGGTTGTAGTGGGCGACGACCTCGGCGACCTCGTCCTCGTCGGCCAGCACGCCGACCGCGACGGGCTCAGTGATCATCACCTCGGCGATCGCGGTCGTCGGGCGGCGCGACGATCAGGTCGCGCAGCGAGAGCACGCCGACGAGGCGGCCGTCGTCGTCGACGACGTAGACGTAGTAGATCGTCTCGGCGTCGGGCTCGAGCTCGCGCAGCCGGTCGATCGTCTCGGCCGCCGTGAGGTGTCGCCGGGACCGCCACGAACTCGGTGGTCATGATCCCGCCGGCGGTGTCCTCGGGGTACGCGAGGAGCTCCTGGACCTCCGCCTCCTCGTCCGACTCCATGAGGGCCAGGATCTCGTCGCGCGTCTCGTCGGACAGGTCGGCGACGAGGTCGGCCGCGTCGTCCGGGCTCATCTCCTCGAGGATGTCGGCGGCCCGCTCCGGAGCGAGGTCCTCGAGGACCTCGACCTGCGTGTCCGGCTCCATCTCCTCGATGGCGTCGGCGACGGCCTCGTCGTCGAGGGTGGCCAGGACGCCGGCCCGGTCGCGCGGGGCGAGCTGGTCGATGATCGCGGCCAGGTCGGCCGGGTGGAGCTCGGCGAGACCGTGGTGGGGAACGCGCAGCTTGATCGACGCGATCGAGGTCTCGACCGGGTCGACGTCCTCCCAGTCGATGTAGCGCTCGGGGACCGGCAGCCCGAGGTCGCGGGCGATCGTCCGGAAGCCGCCCTCGATCCCGAGCCGGCGGAACAGCCCCGCGGCGCCGACGTCGACGGCCACGAGGTCGGAGAGCGTCCTCGACCTCGTCGAGCCGGAGGTCGTTGACCCGGACCACCTTGCGCCCGTCGATGTCGACGATCTGCTTGTCGAGCAGGTCCGCCCGGAGCAGGATCTCGTCGGGGCGCTGGTGGAACTTGTCGATGTCGATCGTGGCCGTCTGGAGGGTCGCGCCCGTCGTGTCCAGGGACTGGACCGACGACCAGGGCAGGAAGATCCGGCGCCGGTCGGTCTCGACGACGAGTCCAGTGACCGGCGGATAGCGCTCGCCGACGGCGACGATGAGATCGGCCACCTTGCCGATCGGCTCGCCGTTCCGGTCGCGCACGGGCCGGCCGATCACCTGGCTCAGGTACAGCATCTGCCACCTCGCGGCGGGGTCCGTCCCCGCTCGCCGGTGGCGCGCCCGGTGGGCGCGAACCGTCAGAGGGCGGTACGGACCGTTGTCATCACCCCGGTCGCGCGGGGACTTGGTCCAGGCTCCACGAGTGGAGTCATCCTCCGGTGCTGGTTGAGCGGTCGCCGGCGGGTCCGCTTCGACGAAGCCGACGCCCCCCGGGGCCGCCGCCGAGTGTAGTCGTCGCCCGCGCGAAGGGTCAACCGGACGTGACGGGTGAGCAAGTCGGTCGGCTGGGGCCGAGCGCCATCCTTGAGCGCCATGGACCAAACCCGGTCAGGTCCCGCGGGTCAAACGAGCTGTCTGCTACGTAACCCGCCCCAGAACCGCGGCGCGAGGGTGGACGGCGCCGCGCCACACGGGGTCTGTTGCGTGACTCGCAGCAGAACCGCGGCGCGAGGGTGGACGGCGCCGCGCCACACGGGGTCTGTTGCGTGACTCGCAGCAGAACCGCGGCGCGAGGGTGGACGGCGCCGCGCCACACGGGGTCTGTTGCGTGACTCGCAGCAGAACCGCGGCGCGAGGGTGGACGGCACCGCGCCACACGGGGTCTGTTGCGTGACTCGCAGCAGAACCGCGGCGCGAGGGTGGACGGCACCGCGCCACACGGGGTCTGTTGCGTGACTCGCAGCAGAACCGCGGCGCGAGGGTGGACGGCACCGCGCCGCACGGGGTCTGTTGCGTGACTCGCAGCAGAACCGCGGCGCGAGGGTGGAAGCGAGGCTTGCTCGTGCCGTCTGTTGCCTCATCCGCAACGACGGTGGTCGGCCCACAGCTGGCCGACCGATCCGGACCCAGAGATAAGTGCGACGTGAGACGCGGCTGCTGGAATGGTTCCCTCCGATCAGGCAGGAGAACACCGATGAAGCCCGCCACGATCCGAACGGCTGTCTACGAGGGAGATCGACGGCTCAGGACGATCGCGCGACGATCGGGCGACGAGTTCCGACTCCTGAGGCTGCGAACCGGCGTGACCCAAGCCGCCGTCGCGCGGGCCATCGGGGTCAACCGCTCGACGATCTGTCGGCTGGAGGCAGGTGACCCCGCCGTCACGAACGAGGTGCGAGCTCGAGCCGCAGCGGTCGTAGGGGCGGAGCTTGCGCTCGGGCTGTTCCCTGCGGCGTCTCCGCTCATCCACGATGCCGCTCACGCGCGGCTTGTCGAGCGACTCCTCCGCATGCGCCATCCGTCGTGGCGGGCCCGCCCGGAAGCCTCGGTCCAGGGCGGCGGACGGCGCTCGACCGACCTCAGGCTCGACCGCGGTCGCGACATCGTTCTGATCGAGGTGGAGTCGCACCTGCAGGTCCTCGAGGCCGCGATCCGCGAAGGGAACGAGAAGCGCGCGCTCGTCGCCCAGGTCAGTCCATCCGGCAGTCGGGTGCACTCGGTCCTCGTCCTGCCTCCGACTCGCCACCATCGGACGCTCGTGGGCAACCACCCGGAGACCATCGCGGCGGCACTCCCCATTCGCTCGGCGATGCTGCATGGCGCCCTGATCCGCTCCGACCTCGAGTGGCCGGGCGACGGGATCCTGTGGATCGGATCGGCCTCGACGGCGTAGCGTCACGTGCTCGAAGGGCGTGAGTGGACGCTGACCAGATGACGCCGGCTGTTGCTGGTGACGCAACCGATGCCGGCAGCGACTCGAGCGAGCTCGCCCGCACAGCGCTAACGGTGTATCACCCGCAACAGTCGACGTTCGAACCCGAAGCAGATCCATCCCGCTCAGCCGATTGGTTGCGCTCGGGGCAACTGACCGGCGTTGGGCCCCGTGGAGCTGGCCCGATTGGCTGTGCCAGACGCAACGCGCGGCGTCCGGCGATTGACGTCCGGGCGGGGCTCGACGGTTTGCCCGTTTGGCTGTGCCAGACGCAACGCGCAGCGTCCGGCGATCGACGTCCGGGCGGGGCGTCGCCGGCCGGCTGACCCCGGCCGGCTGGACCAATCGCTACATCATCACCAGGCCGCCGTCGACGGCCAGGACCTGGCCGGTGATGAAGGCGGCCTCGTCGGAGGCGAGGAAGGCGACGGCCGAGGCGACCTCATCGGTCGTCCCGAACCGGCCGAGCGGGGTCCGGGCGATGAGCTCGTCGAGGAGCGGCTGGGGCAGGTCGGCCGTCAGCTCGGTCAGGACGAAGCCGGGCGCGACCGCGTTGGCGGTGATCCCTCGCGACGCGAGCTCGCGGGCGGTCGCCTTGGTCAGCCCGATGAGCCCGGCCTTGGCCGACGAGTAGTTCGCCTGGCCGGTCTGGCCGGCCTGGCCCGACACGCTCGTGATGTTGACGATCCGGCCGGCCCGTGCCTTGAGCATCGGGCGGGTCACCGCCTTGGTCATGTAGAACGCCCCGAAGAGGTTCGTCTCGAGCACGTCGCGCCACGCCTCGAGGCTCATCCGCATGATCAGGTCGTCGCGGGTGATCCCCGCGTTGTTGACCAGGATGTCGACCTTGCCGAAGGCGTCGAGCGCGGCCTTGACGACCGCCTCGGCCGCCTCGGGCTCCTTGACGTCGGCCTGGATCGCCAGCGCCCGCCGGCCGAGCGCCTCGACGGTCGCGACGGTCTCCGCGGCCGCCTCGGCGTTGCCCCGGTAGCTGAACGCGACGTCGGCGCCCTGGGTCGCCAGCCGGACGACGATCGCCCGGCCGATCCCGCGTGCCCCGCCGGTGACGAGAGCCGACTTGCCGGCCAGGTCGATCACGCGTGGACCTCCTCGTGCTTCGGCGCAGGGTCGGGATCGCCGGGGACGACGTCGTCGAGGTCGAGCTCGACGCCCGGCACGACCGGCCGGGCGAGGATCTCGGCCAGGGCCGCCGGGATCGGGTCGACCGAATCCCAGTCGACGGGCAGCCGGACGGTGATGTCCTCGGGTCGGATCGTCTCGGCGAGCGCGCCGCGCGCAGGATCGGCCGTCCACTCGATCGCCGCCGCGCCCGACGTGAAGCCGGCCCCGAACGCGACGATCACGATCCGGTCGCCGACCTTGACCCGGCCCGAGTCGACCGCCTCGGCCAGGGCGATCGGGATCGACGCCGCCGAGGTGTTCCCGTAGCGATCGAGGTTGACGAACATCTTGTCCATCGGCAGCCCGAGCCCATCGGCCACCGCCTTGATGATCCGGACGTTCGCCTGGTGCGGGATGAACAGGTCGATGTCCGAGGGGTCGAGGCCGGCCCGGGCGATCGCGGCGAGCGCCGTCGAGGCGAGGGTCCGGGTGGCGAACCGGTAGGTCTCCTTGCCCTCCATCCGGATGTAGTGCTCGCCCCGCTTCGACGGTGGCCTCGGACGGCGGGCTCTTGGCGCCGCCGGCCGGCAGCCAGATCATGTAGGCGCCCTGGGGCTCGGTCGTCAGCTCGATGCCGAGCCCGCCGCCCGGCTCGTCGGCCGCCGACAGGACGACCGCCCCGGCCCCGTCGCCGAACAGGATGCAGGTGTTCCGGTCGGTGTAGTCCAGGAACCGGGTGAGCAGCTCGGCGCCGATCACGAGCACGTTGCGGGCCATCCCGCTCGTGATGTACGCCTGGCCGGCCGAGTAGGCGTAGACGAAGCCGGAGCAGGCCGCCGCGACGTCCATCGCGAACGCCCGGCTGTTGCCGATCGCCTCCTTGACGAGGGCCGCGGTCGAGGGCATCCAGTAGTCGGGCGTCAGCGTCGCGAGCAGGATCACGTCGATGTCGTCCGGCTCGAGCCCGGCGACCGCGATCGCCCGGCGGCCGGCCACCGCCGCCATCGAGGCGGTCGTCTCGTGGGCAGCCGCGACCCGTCGCTCGCGGATCCCCGTCCGGGACCGGATCCACTCGTCGCTCGTGTCGACCATTCGCTCGAGGTCGGCGTTCGTCAGGACCCCGTCGGGCGCGTAGCGTCCCCAACCGGTGATGTGGGCGTAGCGCGGATGCTCGGTGCTCACAGCGGCTCCACCTCGATGAGCGGCTGCTTGGCCTTGACCAGCTGGCCGCTCTCTGCGACGACCCGGACGACGCGACCGGCCAGGTCGCTCTTGATCTCGTTGAACAGCTTCATCGCCTCGATGAGGCCGATGACCTGGCCGATGGCCACCTCGCCGCCGGCCTGGACGTACGGCGCCGAACCCGGACCCGGGGCGGCATAGAAGATGCCGGTCAGCGGCGCCTTGACCGACGGACGGATCAGGGGCCGGTCGGCTGCCGCGGCTCCGAGCTCGGTGCCGGCCTGGGCGGCCCCGCCTGCGCCGGCCGCGACCGGCGTCGGGGCGAGCGCGCTCGCCTTGCGCAGGACCAGGCCGGTGCCGCCGGCCTCGACCTCGAGCTCGGTCAGGTCGCTTCGCTCGAGCAGCCCGGTTAACCGGTCGAGGACGGCGAGGAGCGAGCCGTCCGGGCCCTCCACGCGCGACGTCCCCGAGCCGCTCGCGGCCGCTGCCCCGGCGTCGCGCTCGGAACGGGCGCGGCTGCGCTCGCGGGTCGGCTTGGCGATCTCCTCGCCCGGCCCGCGCTGGTCGGTCATCGCTCGAACTTCGTGAACACGAGGGCGGTGTTCTGGCCGCCGAACCCGAACGAGTTCGACATCGCCGTGCGGACCGTCCGCCGGGTCGCCCGGTTCGGGGTCAGGTCGAGGCCCTCGCCGGCCGCGTCCGGCTTCTCGAGGTTGATCGTGGGCGGTACGACGCCGGTCCGGATGGCCTGGATCGTGGCGATCGCCTCGATCGCACCGGCCGCGCCGAGGGTGTGCCCGACCATCGACTTGTTGGCGGTCACGGCGACGCGTCGGCGGCGTGGGCGCCGAAGATCGTCCGGATCGCCTGGAGCTCGGCCCGGTCGCCCTCGGGCGTCGACGTCGCGTGGGCGTTGACGTGGTCGATCGCCGCCGGCTCGAGCCCGGCCTTCTCGAGCGCCCGCCGGGCGGCCCGGACGGCGCCGATGCCGCCGGGCGCCGGCAGGGTGATGTGCGAGGCGTCGGCGGTCGCCCCGTAGCCGACGAGCTCGGCCAGCGGCGTCGCGCCGCGTGCCTCGGCGTGCTCGAGCGCCTCGAGGATGAGCGCCCCGGCGCCCTCGCCGATGACGAACCCGTCGCGATCGCGGTCGAACGGCCGGGACGCCGCCGGCGGGTCGTCGTTGCGGGTCGACAGCGCCTTCATCGAGCAGAACCCGCCGATCGCGGCCTCGTGGATCGGCGGCCTCGACGCCGCCGGCGATCATCACGTCGGCGTCGCGCCGGCGGATCGTCTCCCAGGCCTCGCCGATCGCGTGGCCGCCGCTGGCGCAGGCCGAGACCGTCGCGAAGTTCGGGCCGAGCGGTCCGAAGGCGATCGCGACCTGGCCTGCGCCCACGTTGGCGATCCCCATCGGGATGAAGAACGGGCTGATCCGGTCGGGACCCCGTTCGGCCATCACGAGGACGTTGTCGAAGAGCGTGTTCACGCCGCCGAGGCCCGAGCCGAGGATCACCCCGGTCCGCTCGGCGAGCTCGTCCGTCGAGCCGCCCGGGCAGGCCGGCCTGATCGAGCGCCTGCGCGGGCGACGACGAGCCCGAACTGGATGTAGCGATCGGTCCGGCGCATCTCCTTGCGGTCGAGGACGCCGCTCGGGTCGAAGTCGTGGACCTCGGCGGCGATCTGCGAGGTCAGCCGCGACGGGTCGAACGCCTCGATCCTCCGGATCCCGGACCGCCCGCCGGCCAGCCCGTGCCCAGCTCGAGGCGACGTCGTTGCCGAGCGCGGTCAGCATGCCCATGCCGGTCACCACGACGCGGCGCGGGGCCGGCCAGGCGGCGGCGACGCGCTCGGCGCCCGTCATCGGACGAGCTTCCCGGTCCGGACCGTGGCCGCGCGGTAGACGTCACCGGGCAGGCCGCGCTCGGAGATCGCGTTCGAGACGGTCATCAGGTCGAACTCCGTACCGCCGGATCTCCGCCCTGACCTCGCCGTCGGACAGCTCGATGAGCGCCCACGACGCGGTCGGGTCGCCGTCGAAGACGTAGCCGGCGCTGCCCGAGTTGACGATCACCTTCCAGCCGAGGTCACGCACCTCGGGCAGGTGGGTGTGCCCGCAGCCGATGATCCGGGCGTCCGTCCGCGACACGCGCTCGAGGGTCACGTTCGGATCGAGGACCTGGTCGAAGCCGGCGGTCTGCGAGCCAGGCGAGGCGTGACAGACGAGGACCAGCGCCTCGTCGACCCGCAGGCGCCGCTCGGCGGGCAGGCGCCGGAGCCAGTCGACCCGGTCCGGCCCGATCGCCTCGTGGGCCCATTCGGCCGCCGCCCGGAACGACTCGGGGACACCCTCCGTGAACCACGGGAACGCGGCAGCGTAGTCGAAGTCGGCCACGGCGATGTCGGTGTTGCCCTGGACCACGAGGGCCCCGTCGGCCTCGAGCTCGCGGACGCCGTCGATCGCGGCGGCCGGATCCGGGCCATTCATGGCCAGGTCGCCGGCGATCAGGACCGCGTCCGGCTGTGCGGCGCGGACGGCCTTCCGGACGGCGTCGAGAGCGACCGCGTTGCCGTGGATGTCGCCGAACAGGGCGAGCCGGGTCATCAGCGGAGCACCGAGGCGTCCGGGATGATGAAGCTGAGGGTCGCCTCGCACGCGACCTCGCCATCGACCGAGGCGACCCCCCGTCCCCGTCCGAACCGGCGTCCGAGCTTGTCCATCGTCACCTCGAGCCGGAGCGTGTCGCCGGGAACGACGACCCGCTTGAACCGGCACTCGTCGATCCCGCCGAACAGCCCGATCCGGTCCCCGAACCCGGGCTGCTTGGCGACGTAGACCGCCATCGTCTGGGCGAGTGCCTCGACCTGGAGGACGCCGGGCATGACGGGCAGGCCGGGGAAGTGACCCTGGAAGAACCACTCCGTCGCGCTGACGCCCTTGAGGCCGACGATCCGGTTCGCCTCGGGGTCGTACTCCACGATCCGGTCGACGAGCAGGAACGGCCAGCGATGCGGGATGAGCGCCTCGATCTCGCGGGTCGAGTGGAGGATGCCCCTTGGAGCGGCGGCCGGGCTTGCGGTGAGGGTCTCGTCGGTCACGGGCGGCTCCAGCTGGGGCGGGCGTCGGCTGGTTGGGACGGGTCGTCGCAGTCCAGCCAAGTCTGACGCCTCCGCCCCCGGCCACGCGAGTGGTCCGTGCAGGTATGCACCCAGTTGAGCACGCTTACGACGGGTCGTCCGGCCTCACCGCCGCTCCGCAGCGGCCACGAAGGCGGCGCTGCCGACCCGGTCGAGGAGGTTCGTCGTCATCCGTCCGTCGAGGAAGACCTCGTTGCGCAGGATCGCCCGGTGGATCGGCACGTTCGTGACGAGCCCGTCGACGATGAGCTCGTCGAGGGCCGCCCGGGCCCGGTCGATCGCCGCGCCCCGGTCGCGACCCCAGACGATCAGCTTGCCGAGGAGCGAGTCGTAGTAGGGCGGGACCTCGTAGCCCGCGATACATGTGCGAGTCCATCCGGACCCCGGGGCCGCCGGGCGAGAGGTAGCGCTCGACGACGCCGGCGCTCGGCCGGAAGTCGTGGTCGACGTCCTCGGCGTTGATCCGCAGCTCGATCGCATGGCCACGCAGGTCGACGTCCGCCTGGCTGAACCCGAGCGGCTCGCCGGCGGCGATCCGGATCTGGGTCGCGACGAGGTCGATCCCGGTGAGCATCTCGGTCACCGGATGCTCGACCTGGATCCGGCAGTTGATCTCGATGAAGTAGTAGTCGCCGTTGCCGTCGACGAGGAACTCGAGCGTCCCGACGTTCTCGTAGCCGGCCGCCACGACGGCCCGGATCGCCCGCTCGGCGAGCTCCGCCCGGACCGCCGGCGAGAGAGCGGGCGTCGGCGCCTCCTCGAGGATCTTCTGGTGACGGCGCTGGACGGAGCAGTCGCGCTCGCCCAGGTGGACCCCGTTCCCGAACCGGTCGACGGCGACCTGGACCTCGACGTGGCGGGTGTCCTCGAGCCACTTCTCGAGGTAGAGCGAGTCGTCCCCGAAGGCGGCCTTCGCCTCGGATCGGCAGACCTTGATCGCCTGCTCGAGCTCGCGCGCGGAGCGGACCATCCGCATCCCCTTGCCGCCGCCGCCCGCACTGGGCTTGATCAGGACCGGGTAGCCGATCCGGTCGGCCTCCTCGAGCGAGTGGGCGTCGTCGCGGAGCATCCCCTCCGAGCCTGGGATCGTCGGCAGGCCGTAGCCGCCGAGCAGGCGACGGGTGGCCTCCTTGCTGGCGAACCGGTCGAGCACGTCCGGCGGAGGGCCGATGAACGTCAGGCCGTGGGCGCCGACGACCTCGGCGAACGTCTCGTCCTCGGACAGGAAGCCGTAGCCCGGGGTGGACCGCGTCGCAGCCGGTCACGACGGCCGCGCTGATCACCGCCGATGCCGACAGGTAGCTCCGCTTGGCGTCCGCCGGCCCGATGCAGATCGCCTCGTCGGCCAGCCGGACGGCGAGCGAGTCCCGGTCGGCCTCGCTGTACACGACGGCCGCCTCGACCCCGAGGGTCCGGCACGCGCGCAGGATCCGGACGGCGATCTCGCCCCGGTTGGCGATCAGGATCTTCTGGAACATCGGAGACCGCGGCTCAGGGCTCGCCCGCGGCCGGATCGCCGGCCCCGAGCTCGGACAGCGCGGCGAGCTCGCCCGCAGCCGATGGGTCGAGCTCCGCGAGCGCGTCCGAGCCACCCGACGGCGCCGACAGGAGCTCGATCCAGACGAGCTCCTGGCCGTACTCGACGGCCTCGCCCGTCTCGACCAGGCTGGCCCCGACGATCCCGTCGGCCGGCGCGACGACCTCCGTCGGCACGCCGAGGACGTCGATCGAGCCGATCGGGTCGCCGGCGCGGACGCGTGACCCCGGGACGATGCCGGGGCGCGGCTGGAAGAACCCGACGGCCGGCGAGGTCGCCATCGCCCGGAACGGGTCCCGGCCGCGTCCACCGGGCTCGGTGGGGCCGCCATCGATGTCGCCGCCGCCGCCCGGGATCCGCGCTTCGGCTTCCTCGCTCGCGCCACGACCGGGACCGACCGGCGTGAGCGACGGTCGAACCGGGGCCGGCGACGCCGCCGGGCGGCCGGTTCGGCGGCCACCTGCCGGGGCGACCCCGTCGGTCGGCCGGCGGAGGCGGACCTTCCAGTCGCCCTCGCGGACCTCGATCTCGCCGAGCCCGCTCGCTCCGAGCTTGGCGATGAGCGCCGGGATCAGCTCGTTCGCCAGCACGTCGATCGCGGCGTGATCGGCCAGCCGATCGGCGGGGTCGCGCTCGTCGCTTGCCCATCGGTCAGTCCTCCTCGCGGACCGTCGGGTCGTCGTCGCCCGGGGCAGTCGCCACCTCGCGCGGTCGGACCGGCGCGGTGACGCCGGCCGAACGAGGTCCGCCGATGAGGTTCCGGAGGCGATCGGTCAGCCCTGGGCGCTCCGGCGGCGGGGCTTCCGCAGGCGTGATCGTCGTGAACGGCCCGAGCGAACGATAGCGCCGGTAGCGGGCCTCGAGGAGCTCGTCGATGGGCTGGCTCTCGAGCAGCTCGAGCTGGGCGACGATCGCCGCCTTGAGCCGGGCGGCGGTCGCGGCCGGGTCGGTCTGGGCGCCGCCCTCCGGCTCCTCGACGATCAGGTCGATGACCCCGAGCGCCGCCTGGTCCGCGGCGGTCATCTTCATCGCGACCGCCGCCGTCGCGGCCTGGTCCGGCGTCCGCCACAGGATCGAGGCGCAGCCCTCGGGCGAGATGACCGAGTAGACCGCGTTCTCGAGCGCGATCACCACGTCGCCGACCGCGATCGCGAGCGCGCCGCCCGGACCCGCCCTCGCCGGTGATCACCGCCACGATCGGTGTCCGCAGCCGGCTCATCAGGGCGATCGACCGGGCGATCGCCTCGGCGATCCCGCGCTCCTCGGATTCCGGGCCGGGATGGGCGCCGGGCACGTCGATGAACGTGACGACCGGGATCCGCAGCCGCTCGGCCAGCTCCATGAGCCGCATCGCCTTGCGGTAGCCCTCCGGGTGGGGCATCCCGAAGTTGCGCCGGATGTTCTCCTCGGTCTCGGCGCCCTTCTGCTGGCCGATGACGACCACCCGGCGCCCGTCGATCCGGGCGAGGCCGCCGACCATCGCCGGGTCGTCGCCGAACAGGCGGTCGCCGTGGAGCTCGATGAACTCGTCGGCGATGTGCGTCAGGAGCTCGAGGGTCCGCGGCCGGCGCAGGTTCCGGGCGAGCTGGACCGTCGCCCAGACGGCGGCCGTCGGGTCCGGCGCGGCCGGGACGTCGGTCGCGGCCGGCGCCGTGCTCACGGTCGAGCCACCGCCGCCGGACGGCGGCTCGGGCGCGTCGGGTCCGCTGCCGTCACGGCCGGCCCGGCCGAGGATGCGGTCAACCACGGTCGCGCTCCTCGCCGGCCGGAGCCGACCCGGCCGGCTGGGCCACGCCGGTGTCGCCCTCCGGGATCACCTTGTCGGCGAGCGCGGTCAGGAACGACAGCGGCCGGAAGGCCGGCAGCGTGCCGTTGCCGGGGTGCTCCTCGTCGGCCGCCTGCAGCTCGGCCGGCTCGAGGAAGGCGAGCAGCGCCGCGAGCTCGCGTCCGCAGCTCGCTCCGGTGGACGACCCGGTCGACGAACCCGTGGCGGAACAGGAACTCCGCGCGCTGGAAGCCCGTCGGGCAGCTCGCCGCCGATCGTCCCGGCGTTGACCCGCGCCCCGGCGAAGCCGATGAGCGCGTTCGGCTCGGCCAGGTTGACGTCGCCGAGCGCGGCGAACGAGGCGAACACGCCGCCGGTGGTCGGGTCGCTCATGACCGACACGAACGGCACGCCGGCCATCCGGAGCCGCTCGGTGGCCGCGACGGTCTTGGCCAGCTGCATCAGGGCGAGGGTCCCCTCCTGCATCCGCGCCCCGCCGACTGGCCGAGACGACCACGAGCGGCGTCCGCGTCTCGAGCGCGGCCTCCGCGGCCCGGGCGACCTTCTCGCCGACGACCGCGCCCATCGAGCCGCCCATGAACCCGAAGTCCATGACGCAGATCACGACCGGGTAGCCGGCGACGGTGCCGGTTCCCCAGACCGCGGCGTCGCGCATCCCGGTCGCGACCTGGGCCGCCGCGACCCGGTCGGGGTAGGTCTTCTGGTCGACGAAGCCGAGCGGGTCGACCGACTGGAGCCCGGGGTCGCGCTCCTCGAACGAGCTCTCGTCGAGGAGGCTGTCGAGACGGGCCTTGGCCGACAGCCGGAAGTGGTGGCCGCAGTTGGGACAGACCCGGAGCGTCTTGTCGAGCTGCTTGTTGAACAGCTGCTCCTCGCACGACGGGCACTTCGTCCACAGGTCGGCCGGGTAGACGTCGCGGCGGGCGCGGAACGACGGCAGCTTGATCGGCATCAGGCCAGCCTCACCCGCTCGGTGCCGCCACGGCCGGGCCGGTTGAGCCGCCAGGCGACGAGGGCGGCCCCGGCGATCGACAGGGCCGCCGACGCCAGCGTCCCGCCGATGATCAGCGGCCGCGGGATCCCGGCGATCTCTTCCGGGCGGGCCGGATCGACGAGGTCGAGCGGGTCGACCGGGCCGAGCGTCGAGCCGGCGGGGTCGAGCGCGAGCTCGATGGCCGCGATCGGCGCGCCGGATGCGTCCTCCAGGCCGACGGCCGGGGCGAGGGTCATCCGTCGGGCGGCATCGGCCAGCCGGGCGGCGAGCCGCTCCTCGAAGCGGAACGACGGGTGGACCCGGGCCGCCGTCTCGGCCAGCCGGGCGGCGGCCAGCCGGACGTCGGGATCGAGCTCGACCACGCTCGGGCTGTCGAGGGCGCGCCGCTCGCGCGCGGCGAGCAGCGAATCGAGGTAGCCGTCGGTGACGAGCGCGTCGATCTCGCCGGTCTCGGGCGGCTGGAACGTCACGGGCGTCGGTCCAGGTCGCGCGCGACGGCGCGCAGGCCGCGGTGGATGAGGACCCGGACGGCTCCCTCGGAGCGGCCGAGGACGCCGGCGATCTCGGCGGTCGACATCTCCTCGACGAAGCGCAGGACGAGCGCCCGGCGCCGGTCGTCGGGCAGCCGGCCGACGGCGGCCCAGGCCTCGGCGGCCTCGAGCCGGTGCGTGGCTCGCGACTCGACGTCGAGCGGCGACGGCGACGAGCGCGGCGGCCTCGAGCGGCGCCTCCGGCCGGCGGCGGCGGGAGCGCCGGACGTTGGCGACCACGTTCCGGGCGATCTGGAACAGCCAGACCCGGAACGTCGAGGCGCCCTCCCCGTCGGCGGGCCGGGCCCGCTCCTCGAAGCGGGGCAGCGCGCCGAGCGCGAGCAGGAACGTCCGCTCGGTGGCGTCCTCGGCGTCGTGATGGTCGCCGAGCTCGTAGAAGGCGTAGCTGTACACCTGGGCGAGGTACTTCCGATACAGGGCGTCGAACCGGGCCGGTTCGCGCAGGGCGGCCTCGACGAGCGGTCGGTCGCGGTCGAGATGGACGAGCCGGCGCTCCCCATCCGCCGACACCTTCCTGAACACCGCCCGGGCCATCGCGTTACACCCCGACCGACGAGGCGTCGACGGCCTCGTCGGCGAGCCGCAGGTGGACGATCTCGCCGCTCAGGACGGTCCGCTGGCCGTCGGCGGCGGTCGGGTCGCCGACGACGAGGCCACCGGTCAGGTCGTCGACGCCGAGCGCCCGCACGACGCTCGATCTCCCGTCCGGCGTCTCGAGCCGGACCGAGCGGCCGTTCGTGAGCTGGCGGGCGACCCAGCCGGCGACGTCGAAGCGCCCGGCGCGCAGGTCGACGGTCCGGGCCTCGAGCCGCGCCACGAACGCCTCGAGCAGCGCGCGGCGTCGATCGGCCGGCCGGCCGGCGGCCTCGCGCAGGCTCGTCATCGCGCGCGGCGAGCTCCGGCGGGAAGTCGGCCGCCGGCCCAGTCCGCGTTCAGCCCGAGCCCGACGATCGCGCGCGGGTCGTCCCCGCCGAGCCCGACCGTCTCGCCGAGCACTCCGGCCAGCTTGCGGACGGTCCCGTCGCGGTCCTCGAGGACGAGGTCGTTCGGCCACTTCAGGCGGATCGCGCGCGCCGGCCAGGCCGGCGCACGCCTCCGCGGCGTCGGCCATCGCCAGGCGCGACGATCGCCGCCAGCCGCCACGTCCGCTCCGGCGCGAGCCAGGCCGGCCGGAACCCGACCGACAGGAGCAGACCGGCGCCGGGTGGCGCGGTCCAGGTCCGCCCGTCGCGACCGCGGCCGGCGGTCTGCTCGTCGGCCACCGCGAGGCAGACCTCGGGCGCGCCCTCGTCGAGCCAGCGCGCGGACGACGTCGTTCGTCGAGCCGACGCTGGCGAACCGCTCTCGGCGGGCGAGGAATGACGACGCAACCACCGTCCCGGTCAACCCGCCCTCGCGGCGTGGGCCTGGCCCGGCCCGGCCCCGTCGATCGCGTCGGGCTGCTCCAGCTCGAACGCGGCGTGGAGCGCCCGGACGGCGGTCTCGACGTCGTCCTCGGCGATGATGCAGGTGATCCGGACCTCCGACGTGGAGATCATCTCGATGTTCACGCCGGCGTCGGCGAGCGTCCCGAACATCCGGGCGGCGTAGCCCGGGGCGTTGTGGATCCCGGCCCCGACGATCGACACCTTGGCCACCGCCGAGTCGGTCGTCATCTCGCGGAAGCCGAGGTCGCGGACGATCGGCTCGAGGATCCGCTTCGCCCGGGCCAGCTCGGACGCGGGCCACCGTGAAGCTCATGTCGGTCGTCGCCGCCGTGGCCGACGTTCTGGACGATCATGTCGACGTTGATCCCGGCGTCGGCGAGCGGGGCGAAGATGGCGTGGGCGACGCCGGGCCGGTCGGGCACGGCGACGAGCGTGATCTTGGCGACGTTCCGGTCGTGGGCCAGGCCGCGGACCTTGTTGCGCTGCTCCACGAGCGGATCCTCCTGAATGCGCGTCCCGGGAGCGTCCTCGAACGAGCTGAGGACCTCGATGACGACGTCGTTGACCCAGCCGAGCTCGACCGCCCGGACCTGCATGACCTGGGCGCCCTGGTGGGCCAGCTCGAGCATCTCCTCGTAGCCGATGACCGGGAGCTGGCGGGCGTCGTGGACGAGCCGCGGGTCGGCGGTGTAGATGCCCGCGGACGTCGGTGAAGATCTGGCAGCGGTCGGCGCCGAGCCGGGCGGCGAGCGCGACCGCGGTCGTGTCCGAGCCGCCCCGGCCGAGCGTCGTCGTCTCGGCCTTCTCGGCGTCGGTCGAGCTCAGGCCCTGGAACCCGGCCACGATCACGACCTTGCCGTCGGCCAGCTCGGCCCGGACGCGGGCCGGGTCGACGTTGGCGATGCGGGCCTTGCCGTAGCGGCCGTCGGTGCTGATCCCGGCCTGGGCGCCGGTCAGGCTGATCGCCGGGACGCCGAGCGCGTGGAGGGCCATCGACACGAGCGTCGCGCTCTGGTGCTCGCCGGTCGCGAGGAGCATGTCGAGCTCGCGCGAGTCGGGCTCGTCGGTGATCGCGGCGGCGAGGCCGAGGAGCTCGTCGGTCGTGTCGCCCATCGCGCTGACGACGACGACGAGATCCGAGCCGGCCGCCCGCTCGCGGGCGATCCGCCGGGCGACGCGCTTGATCCGGTCCGCCCCGGCGACCGACGAGCCGCCGAACTTCTGCACGACGAGGGGGGCCTGCATCAGGGCGGGATTGTAGCAGCGGGCCTCGGCGCTCCCGCCTGCGCCGAGCTCACTCGCGGGCTCCAGGACGTCCGCGAGGACCGACTGGCCTCGCGGCGAATGCCCCAAATGGGAGGATGTCTGGGACGAGAACAATGTCGGCGGCAAGAACTGGAGCATGGAGCTCATCAAGATGCCGACCGCTTGGCAACTCAAGACTGGTGATCGAACCGCGACGGTCGGCTGCGTCGAGCCGAGACGATTTCGACAACCCCGATTGGCGCCGATCGCTGACACCTACGTCACAGCCTCGCCCAAAGAGTCCCGCGCCGTTCCGACGGCCCAGGTCGCAGGTATTGCGTGCGCAAAGGGGAACAACGGCATCGGCGTCACCGGCGTCGCCTGGATTGATCGCTCCGGGTACGAGCTTGAAGACGAACCTTCCCGCCGAGCATCACCGCGGCCGAGCCCAGACGCCGACGACGAGCTGGACCGTCGCCAATCCCAAGTCGGACGGACACCGGCGACGGACGTCCTGGCGGCTTGGTCGAGCGTCAGCCAATCGATCACGTCCTGCGCCCGCGGCCATCCAAACGGTGGTCGTCAGGGTCACGACGTGTTGTGGGTGGCGGCAGGAAACTCGACCTTGCGATGCGGCGAGTATCACGCCGACCAACTGAGGCCTCGTCGCCGAACGGACTCATCTCGAAGTGGTTCGACCAGCTCAGCGCCGACGCTCCAGCTGTCGTCGGGCAGCGTCAGTCGGAATGGCGGGTCGAACGTCGCCGTCTGATAGGTCCCGGGCTGGAGCCGACCCCCCTGGAACCGTCGCGGTTCCGTCGGGCCCGAGGCGGTGGCCGGCGAAGCGACCGGCGAGCCCGAGACGACGACTGCGCCACTCGACCCGGTCGGACGGTCTGAATCGCCGGACGATCCGGACGGGCTGCCCGAACCCGACCCGCCGGCGAGCCGGGCGATTGCGACGACGCCGACCAGGCCGATGACAAGGAAGGGTCGGCCGCCCCGACTCTGCTGCCGGGCCGACGGATCGACGTCGGCCGACCGGGTTCGACCCTGGTGATCGGTGTCGCGTGCCGAGGTCCAAGCGGCAGGGTCCTCATCCGATTCAGGAAGTGCCGCTCGTATCCAGCGCGCTGCGCTGCGTTGACCTTGGCCTCGGCGGCTCGCCCCGGCGAGCTCCTTTGCCACGTGGGGCGACTGCTCGAAGGAGCCCTGCGAAGGCCCTGGCGGGTTGATCCACATTCTCGACCGGTCGGGGGTGGACTCGGGCCGGGCCTCGTGACAGCAGCTCTTGGTGTCCTCATCGCGATCTGGGGATCGACGCGACGCGTGGTCGGAGATGGGCAGCCGTCCCGACGTCCCGGTGGTCTTGGCGTCGGCCGCTCCATTGTCGTTGGCCTCGTCGGCCGAGTCCACGTCGTCCCGATGTCGCGTGATCGGGCCCGAGGTCGGCGTTGCCCTCGTCGCGGGCGACGCGCCAGGGCCCTGCTCGCCGGCCCGGCTGCGCGGACGGGAAGACGACAGAGCAAGCTGTCCCTCCGATCGGTCCCTTGATCTCGGCCCCGTCGAGATCGGTGACGTCGGCCCGGACGGGAAGCCGCATAGCGGTCGAGCAGGTCCGCCGCGGCCGGCGGTTCGCCCGCGTGAGTCCGGCAAGCCAGACGGAGGAATTCGTGCCAGGTCAGCGAACAGAACGCCGTGGGTCAGCGGTCCGGTTGCCCGCTCGGCTCGCTCGAGGCGCAATCTCCCGCCCCGCGACGCTCGGGTCACCCGCCATCCTACCGGCACGGATCGGGCGCAAGACCATCGTCGGGGCTCCGGCGGCTCCGGCCCGCAGCGCGGTCGTATCCTGATGCGCGAACTGGAGGGTCGCCCCGATGTGCTTCGATCTCGACAGCCGGCCGCCCATCGCGCCGATCGCCGGTGGTGCGCTCGACCACGAGCACCTGGTCCTGACCGCCCCTGACGGGAACCGGCTGAACGCGTTCCGAGCCCACGCCACGGCCCCGACCGGGGCCGGGATCATCATCCTGCCCGACGTCCGGGGGCTCCACCCGTACTACGAGGAGCTGGCGCTCCGCTTCGCCGAGGCCGGCGTGGATGCGGTCGCGATTGACTACTTCGGGCGGACTGCCGGGACGGCACCCCGCGACGCCGACTTCGACTACCGGCCGCACGTCGGCCAGATGACCTGGGACGGCACGCTGGCCGACATCCGGGCCGGCGCGGCCGCGGTTCGCGAGGGCGGCCGGGTCGTCGCGCTGTTCGCAATCGGCTTCTGCATGGGCGGCCGGCTGGCCTTCCTCACCCCGACGTTCGACCTCGGGATGTCCGGGGCGATCGGCTTCTACGGCTGGCCGACCGGCTCCCGGCCGAGCTCGCCGGCGCCGGTCGACGTCGCGGCCGAGATGCGCGCCCCGATCCTGGGCATCTTTGGCGGGGCCGACGAGGGGATCACGGAAGACGTCGTCGCCGAGTTCGAACACGCCCTGGTCGCCGCCGGGGTGGCCCACGAGCTCGTCACCTACCCCGGCGCTCCGCACAGCTTCTTCGACCGGAAGGCGGCCGACTTCGCCGAGGCGTCGACGAACGCCTGGCGCAGGACGCTCAAGTTCATCCGGACGAACACGCCGGCCGGGTGAGCCGGTCGCCGGGGCCCGGAGGACCGCCAGGCGCGACCCACGGCTCGCGCGCCTGGGAGACGCCGGCGGACAGCCGCACCATGCAGGCGCTCGTGTCGCGCTGCTGGCGGGCCGACTGGCCGGCGATGCACCTTCACGCCGGCGACGTCGACTGGTGGTCGGTCCACGCGCTCGGGCGGACCCCGGCGCTCGACGGCCGGATCCGGCTGTGGTTCGAAGGCGAGCCCGACGTCACCGAGCTCGTCGCGTTCGCCTGGTACGGCCCCCCGATCGACGCCGACCTGGTCGTCGCGCCCGACCACCGGACGGCAGACCTCATCGGTCCGATGGTCGCCTGGGTCGAGACCCAGGTCGAACGGTTCGGTGCAACTCCGGCCGGGCGGGTCGCCGGGCTCGACGTCGACGGCGTGGAGTCCACGGGGCACGACGTGACGCCGGTCGCCGCCCGGATCTGGACCGTCGCCACCGATGCTCCCCTCGCAGCCGCGCTCCAGAGCCTTGGGTTCGCCGAGGGTCCCGAGCCCGGCTACGTCCACCACTGCGCTCCGATCGATGCGCTTGACCTGACCGTGCCCACGTTGCCGCCCGGCTACGAGCTGCGCACGGTCGCGACCGACGCGGACGTCGCCGCCCGGGTGGCCACCGGGCACGCCGCGTTCCCGGGCTCGACGATGACCGTGGAGAAGTACTGGTTCTGCCGGACTACCCCGCTCTACCGGCCGGCCCTCGACACGATCCTGGTGGCGCCGGACGGCGCGGTCGCGGCGTTCGCGCTCGGCTGGCTCGATCCGCTGACCGGCGGGCTGGAGCTCGAGCCGGTCGGCGTCCACCCCGATCACCAGCGTCGGGGCCTCGGCCGGGCGGTCTGCCGGGCGACCCTCCGGACGGGCGCCTCGCTCGGGGCGGAGCAGGTCCTCATCGCCGCCGAGGCCGCGAACCCCGCGTCGAACGGGCTCTACGATTCGCTCGGCCTGCCGGTCGAGGCCCGGATCGTCGCCTACCAGCGACCGACGCCGGGCTGACCTGCCCGGATCAGCGCTTCCAGGCGGCCAGGCCGACGAGGATCCCGATCACGCCGAGGACGACGACGATCGGAAAGCCGCCCGGGATCCACTGGTCGGCCGTGTGGACCACGTTCGAGAACGCGGCGCCGACCGCGTTGATCGCATTCTGGACGGCGCTGCCGATCGCCTGACCGATCTCGCCGACGAAGTCGCCCATGGGCGCAGTGTCCGCCCAAGGATCGTGCCTGAACAGCCGTCCGACCGGTGAATCCGGTGTGTGGACGCACCCGATTCCGGCCCGCGAGGGTAACGCGGCGGCTCAGGACCGGTGGACGACCCGGGCGCCGGCGTTTCGGGGGGTCACGACCGTCGCCTCTCCCGGCAGGTCGGTGTCGGCCGCGACGGCCGAGAAGGCGGCCTCGATGCGGGCCACCGCCGCGACCGTGTTCGTGAAGGCGATGACCGACGAGCCCGATCCCGACAGGCAGGCGCCGAGGGCGCCGGCCTCCCGGGCGGCCGCGACGAGCTGCGGCAGCTGCGGGTAGACCTTCGCCCGGTACGGCTCGTGGAGGCGGTCGATCGTCAGGTACCGCAGGAGGTCGGTCCGACGACCGGCGATGCCGGCGACGCCGAGTGCCACGCGGGCGAGGTTCGTCGCCGCGTCGTCGAACGGGACGGTCTTGGGCAGGGCCGCGCGCATCGTCGCGGTCGGCAGTCGCAGCTCGGGAATGAACAGGACGCAGCGCAGGTCGCGCGGGACGTCGAAACGGAGGGCCTCGACGGTCCCGTCGATCGCGGCGCTGGCCACGAACCCGCCGAGGAGGGCGGCCCCGACGTTGTCCGGGTGGCCCTCGATCGCCGACGCCATCCGGAGCATGTCCGCCGGCGCGAGGTTGCCGTCGGCAAGCGCGTTCCCGGCGACGACCCCGGCGACGGTGGCAGCGGCCGACGACCCCAGGCCGCGGAGGAGCGGGATCCGGTTGCGCATCGCGATCCGCCAGCCGACGCCCTCGGGGATCTCGCCGCGGAGCGTCGACCAGGGTCGACTCGAGGCTCTGGACGAACCGGTTGTCGCGGTCCTCGGTAAGCTCGTCCGCCCCTTCGCCGTCGATCTCGAGCTCGATCTCGCCCCGGCTCCAGCTCCGGACCTCGACCTCGATCCGATCGGTCAGGTCGAGCGCCAGGCCGAGGCAGTCGTAGCCGGCGCCGAGGTTCGCGCTCGTCGCCGGGACCTCGACCGCGATCCGCCGCCCGTCCAGCTCCGCCAGCCAGTTCGCGACCACGCCTGCCTCCTGACGTCCCTACCAGCCGAGCGCGGCGATGACCGCCTCGGTCGTCGATCCCGCCTCGATCACCGCGCCGACCTGGGCCTCCGCCGTGTGGGGGTCCTTGAGCCCGCTGCCGGTCAGGACGCAGACGATCGTCGCATCGGGCTCGACGCCGAGCCGGCCCTCGCCGACCAGCCGCCGGATCCCGGCGACGCCGGCCGCCGACGACGGCTCGCAGAAGACGCCCTTCGAGCCGGGCCAGGTCGCGATAGGCGGCCAGGATCTCGTCGTCGGTGACCGCCTCGATCCGGCCACCGGATTCGTCGCGGGCTGCCGTCGCCTTCGTCCAGCTGGCCGGGTCGCCGATCCGGATCGCGGTGGCGACCGTCTCGGGCTCGGCGACCGGGTGACCGAGCACGATCGGCGCCGCACCGGCCGCCTGGAAGCCGTACATCCGGGGCAGCCCCGCGCTGAGCCCGGCAGCGTGGTAGTCGCGGAAACCGGCCCAGTAGGCGCTGATGTTGCCGGCGTTGCCGACCGGGATCGCGAGGACGTCGGGCGCCCGGCCGAGGTCGTCGCAGACCTCGAACGCGGCCGTCTTCTGGCCGGCCAGGCGGTCCGGGTTGACCGAGTTCACGAGCGTGATCGGGTGGTCGTCGCGGGCGGCCAGCTCGCGCACGATCCGGAGCGCCGCGTCGAAGTTGCCGTCGATCGCGACGACCCGGGCCCCGGCGATGAGCGCCTGGAGGAGCTTGCCCATCGCGATCTGGCCGCGCGGCAGGACGACGACGACCTCGAGCCCGGCCGACGCGCCGTAGGCCGCCGCCGAGGCCGACGTGTTGCCGGTCGAGGCACAGGCGATCGAGCGCGCGCCGAGCTCCAGCGCCCGGCTCACCGCGACGACCATCCCGCGGTCCTTGAAGCTCCCGGTCGGGTTCGTGCCCTCGACCTTGAGGAAGAGGTTCGGGAGCCCGAGCTCGGCACCGAGCCGCCGGGCGTGGACGAGCGGCGTCGCGCCCTCGCCGAGGGTGATCGCCGGCGTCGAGTCGGTGACCGGGAGGAACCGCCGGTAGCGCTCGACAAGGGTCGGTCGGCTGGCCATCGCCGCGGTCACGCGTCGACCGGGTAGAGCGTCGCCTCGACCCCGGCGGCAGCCAGCCCGGCCCGGAGCTCGTCGAGCGGGCGGGCCGTGGCGACGAACCCGCCGCCCTTCGCCAGCTCGATCTCGACCTGGTCGCGGACGAGCTGCTCGGGGAGCGTCGTCGCGAAGAAGCGTCGCCGGGGCTCGCCGTCGTCCGCCGCGCGTCCCGCCGGGCCGGCCGGCGGGAGCCCCGCCCAGCTGCTCGACCCGCCGCGGGCGATCGCGATGAGGTCGCCGAGGATGGCGCTGCTCGTGGCCGGTCCGCCGGCGCCCGGGCCCTCGATCGCCACCCGGCCGATCGGCGTGCCGTCGAGCTCGATCCGGTTGCCGACGCCGCCCGTCCGGCCGAGCGGGCTGTCGCCGCGGACGGCGGTCGGGACGACGGTCGCGGCGACCGACCCGTCGTCGAGCCGGCGCGCCGCGGCCAGCAGCTTGAGCGTCAGGCCGACGGCGGCCGCGGCCTTGAGCTCGTCGGACGGTCACCCCGGTGATCCCGGGTGCGCCCGGGGCCGTCGACCGTCGGCGGCCGCCGCTCGATCGAGCCGGGCTCGAGCCACGACCCGAACGCGAGCCGGGCCAGGATCACCAGCTTGTTGACCGCGTCGTCGCCCTCGACGTCGCCGCTCGGGTCGGCCTCGGCGTAGCCGGCCGCCTGTGCCTCGCGCGAGGACGTCGGCGTACGACCGGCCGCCGCTCGCCATCGCCGGTGAGGATGTGGTTCGTCGTGCCGTTGACGATCCCGCGGAGCGCGTCGATCCGGTCGGCGGCGAGCTCGACCGCGAGCGGGCCGAGGATCGGGGTCCCGCCGCCGACCGCCGCCTCGAACCGGAGCGCGGCCCCGGTCCGGCGGGCGATCGCCTCGAGCTCCGGGCCGTGATGGGCGACGACGTGCTTGTTCGCGGTGACGACCGGCTTGCCGGCACCGAGCGCCGCCGCGGTCAGCGTCCGGGCGGGCTCGTCGCCACCCATGACCTCGACGATCGCGTCGACCTCGGGCGAGGCGACGAGGTGGGCCGGGGCGTCGGTGAGCAGGTCGGCCGGGATGCCCCGGGCGCGTGCCCGGTCGAGGTCGCGGACGGCCACGCCGACCAGGCTCAAGGCCGCGCCGTCCGCCGGCGCGAGCCGCTCGGGGAACGCCTCGAACGCGCGGATGACCTCGAGACCGACGGTCCCGGCGCCGAGCACGGCGACGCGCAGCGTGGCACGGCTCATCGAGGACCCCGAGCGAGGCTGGACATCGGCCGAATGGTAGCCGACCGCGATCGCCCCGCGACCGCCGACGTGGGTCGCGGCGGGAGGTGTGTCAGGCGACCGGCGCCCGGAGGACCTGCCCGATCAGGTAGCCGGCGAAGGCCGACACGACCCCGATCGCGACGAGCTCGAGTCCGGCCCGCAGGGGCCGCCCGCCCGAGACGCGGGCGCGCTCGACGCCGGCGACGAACAGGACGATGACCGCGCCGGCGAGCGCCGCGAAGGGCGCGACCGACATCGGCAGGAGCACGAACGGGAGGAGCGGAACCGTCGAACCGAGCAGCGTCGACAGCCCGACGACGGCCGCCGCCCGGATGGGCCGCGTCTCGCGGACCGGGGCCATCGTCGCCTGGGCGCCGCGCAGCTCGCTGGCCCACGCCCGGCCCTCGTCGTCGAATGCGGCGGCGACCGCAGCGACGGTATCGGCTCGGGCGCCACCCTCGGCCAGCGATCGGAGTGCCGCCGTCCGGCGCTCCGCGTGGCGGCTCGCCGCCCCGATGCCGATCGACCGACCCGCCCGGATCGCCAGGCCCCGCTCGGCGCCGCTCGACGTGTAGGCGACGCCGGCCATGGCGATCGACTCGGCGAGCATGGCCGCCAGCCCGGCCGTGATCACGACCCGGCTGTCGCCGGTCGCCACGGCCATCCCGAGCACGAGGCCGAGGACGTTGACCAGGCCGTCCTGGCCGCCGAGGATGACGTCCCGGATGAGGGCCGCGGCCCGGCCGGAACTGCCGACGCCCATGGTGGCCCTGGCCGATCCGTCGACGACCGGCGGTTCGAACGTGCCGGGCGGCACCGGGGCCTTCGTGGTCGGGCCTGGGTCGGTGACGATCATCGACCCGATCGTCGTCCCCGGGGGCCGTGGTGGGCAGGGTCGAACGGACCGGGCCGGTCGGCCGATGCGCCCCTTCCGACGGGTCGGAGCGCCCGCGGGCGGAGCACCCCGAATCCCGTCCGCTACACTCGGCGGCGATGACGACCGACCTCGCACCCGCTCCGGCACCGCTCGACGCGGCCGCGGCGAGGCCACGCATCTTCAGCGGGATCCAGCCGTCGGGGATCGTCCACCTCGGCAACGACCTCGGGGCGATCCAGAACTACGTCAAGCTCCAGTTCGAGTACGAGGCGATCTACTGCATCGTCGACTACCACGCGCTGACGAGCACCCACGACCCCGAGCTCCTGCGCACGCGCACCCGCGAGATGGCGGCCTCCCTGCTGGCGCTCGGGCTGGACCCCGACCACTGCACCCTCTTCGTCCAGAGCCATCGGCCCGAGCACACCGAGCTCGCCTGGCTGCTGTGCACCGTGACCCCGGTCAGCTGGCTCGAGCGGACGCCG
Organism: uncultured Chloroflexia bacterium; assembly: GCA_963708065.1. Taxonomy (GTDB): domain Bacteria; phylum Chloroflexota; class Limnocylindria; order Limnocylindrales; family CSP1-4; genus Chersky-267. Next base: position 341,534 of record CAVPRZ010000002.1, on the reverse strand, counting down.
ACCTACAAGGAGAAGAAGCAGCTCCAGCCCGACGACATCAACCACGGGCTGCTGACCTACCCCGTCCTCCAGGCGGCCGACATCGTCATCTACAAGGCGTCGCTCGTGCCGGTCGGGCGCGACCAGGCCGCCCACCTCGAGCTGTCGCGCGAGATCGTCCGGGCGTTCAACGCGCGCTACGGCGAGACGTTCCCCGAGCCGAAGGCGGTCTTCACCGAGGCGCCGGTCGTGCTGGGCACCGACGGGGTCCGGAAGATGAGCAAGTCGGTCGGCAACACGATCGACATCTTCGCCGAGCCCGAGGTCGTCCGGACGCCAGGTGATGTCGATGGTCACCGACACGAAGCGGATCCTGCGGACCGACCCCGGCCGGCCCGAGGTCTGCAACGTCTGCCAGCTCCACCGCTTCTTCGGCGACGACTACGAGGAGATCTGGGACGGCGAGCGGACGGCGCGGACCGGCTGCGTCGACACGAAGAAGCTGCTCGCCGACCGGATCATCGCCCGCTACGAGGAGCCCCGCCGAGCGCTACGCCGAGCTGATGGCCGACCCCGGCCGGGTCGACGAGGTCCTGGCCGACGGCGCCGAGCGGCTCCGGCCGAAGGCCGAGGCCACGATGGCCGAGGTGCGCGAGCGGATGGGCCTGCGATGAGCGACGCCGAGCTCGACGACCGGGCGACGACGGACGAGCCGGCGACGACCGGCGTCCCGCTGACGCTCACCCGACGCCAGACGCGGCTCTTTGAACTCCTCCTGATCCTCGCGACCGTCGGCCTCGGGATCGTCGTCATCGGGATGCTCGGCAAGATCTTCTTCGACTTCGGCGACGTCATCCTCGAGTTCTTCCTCGCCTGGCTGATCGCGTTCGTCCTCAGCCCGATCGTCCGCTGGATGATCGCCCACGTCCCGCGCCTGCCGCGGGTGGCCGCCGTCGTGATCGTCTACCTGGTCCTGTTCGGCGGGATGATCGCGCTGATCGTGTTCATCGCCCAGACGCTGGCCAGCGGGATCTCCGAGTTCATCGACTACCTCCCCCGGCTCAGCGACGACCTGCCCGGGCATCCTCGCCCCGCTCCAGTCGTGGCTCAACCAGCTCGGCTTCGGCCAGGTCGACCTGCAGGCGATCGCGACCCAGAGTCCTCCAGACGATCAAGGACTCCGCGGCGACGATCGTCGGGCCGCTCCAGTCGATCGCCGCGGCCAGCCTCGGCGCGATCGGCACGACGCTCATCGTCGTGATCCTGTCCGTATACATCCTGGTCGACCAGGAGCGGATCCAGGCGTTCATCAACCGGCTCATCCCGCCCGGCCAGCGCGACGACGCGCGGCTGCTCGAGACGTCGGTCTCGCGCTCGTTCGGCGGCTTCCTCCGCGGGCAGGCGGCGATCGGCTTCGCCTACGCCGCGGTCGCGCTCGGGACGAGCGCGCTCCTCGGCCTCGACTTCATCGCCGTGACGACGGCCGCGTCGGGGCTGCTCATGGCGATCCCGTTCTTCGGCCCGTTCGTGTCGTGGGCGCCACCGGTGATCGTCGCCGTATTCACCGAACCGGGCCTCATCCTGCCGACGCTCGTGATCATGATGGTCGGCTGGTTCATCGTGATGAACGTCCTCCAGCCGCGGCTCATGGCCGACGCCGTCGGGCTCCACCCGATCGTCGTCCTCGCCTCGGTCATCATCGGCGCCAAGGTCGCCGGCGTGGCCGGGGCGATCTTCGGGATCCCGATCGCCGCGGTGCTGTCATCGCTCTTCTTCCACTACCTCGAGATCTTCGGCGAGGATCGGACGGTGACGGCCCGGGCGGCCCGCCGGGTCGAGAGCCGCGAGGGCCGCCGGATCCGGGTGCCGGTCGAGCCGCGCCCGGGCGTCGACGCCGACGTCGAGGAGAGCGGGCCGGCATAGCCTGGGCAGGGCCCGCGTGCGAAGCTGCTAGCGGCCCCGGCGCTTGCGGTCGGCGAGGATCTCGCGGGCGGCGTTCTGGCCGGGCTGGCCGGTGATCCCGCCGCCCGGGTGGGCGCCCGGACCCGGCGAGGTAGAGCCCGTCGACCGGGAGCCGGTAGCGGGCGTGGCCGAACAGCGGCCGCCAGACGAAGAAGCTGTCGAGCGCCGGCTCGGCGTGGAGCAGGTGGCCGCCGGTCAGGCCGTAGTCGCGCTCGAGGTCGAGCGGGGTCAGCACCTTCCGGGCGGTGACGAGCGAGCCGATCCCCGGCGCGTACGCCTCGAGCGTCCGGATCGCCAGGTCGCCGAGCTCCTCGCGGCGCTCGTCCCAGCTCCCCTCGCGGAGGCGGTACGGGGCGTACTGGAGGTGGACGCTCATGACCTGCGTCCCGGCCTTCGCGCCCGTCGACCAGGCTCGGGTCGACGAGCGACGGGATCGTCGCCTCGAGGTACGGGGCGTCGCTCGAGCCGGCCGTACTTCGACGCGTCGAACGCCCGCTCGAGGTAGTCGATCCCCGGGGCGACGACGATCCGGCCCCGCAGCAGCCGCTCGGCCTCGGGCCCGTCGCCGGCGGCGGTGAAGCGGGGCAGCCTGCGGAGCGCGAGGGCTGACCGTCGCGACCGTCCCCGGCGTCCGGATGTTCGCGGCCCGCCAGCGGAGCCCCGGCCCGACGACCACCGGGTCGAGGAGCGTCGTCAGGACCCGCTTCGGGTCCGCGCCGGCGACGACGATCCGCGCCGCGATCTCCTCGCCCGACGCGAGCCGGACGCCGGTCACCCGCCCGTCGGCCGTCGTGATCTCGACGACCTCCGCCCCGGTCCGGATCTCGCCGCCGCGCTCCCGGACCGCGGCCGCGAGCGCCGCCGACGAGGCCGCCGGGACCGCCCCGGGCGTAGACCGTCTGGCCGGCCGCGCCGCCGTCGTTGCCGGCCGAGTCGGTGAGGAAGACGTTCGTCGTCCCGGCCGACCAGGGGCCCATCGCGGTGCCGTGGATCGCCGCGCGCCGCGAGCGCGCCGCGGAGCGCGTCGGTCTCGAACGACTCGGCGACGAAGTCGGCGATCGCCATCGGCAGGACCCGGAGGAGCGAGCGGGCGTCGCCCTTGCCGAGGCCGGTAGTAGCGGCCGCCGAGCCGCAGCCCGCCGAGGACGTCGCCGACGCCCGGGGCCTTGACGTCCGGCGGGGTCATCGCGTTGACCTGGGCGATGAACCGGCCGATCGAGCGGACGAGGCGGTCGAACCCGGCGTAGCGCTCGGCGTCGCGGGTCGACCAGGCGCGCAGGCCGTCGGCGGTCGCGGCGAGGTCGCCGTGGAGGACGATCGCCCGGCCGTCCGGCTGCGGCGCGAAGACCCGGACGTCGGGCGCCAGGAGCGACAGCCCGTGCGACCGGAGCCCGAGCTCGCGGACGATCGACGGGCGGATCCGGCCGACCGTCTGGGCGACGGCCGGCGCCCGGACGCCCTTCGCCAGCTCGATCGTGTCGGCGATCCCGCCGACCCGCTCGCGGCGCTCGAGGACGAGGACCCGGACGCCGGCCCGGGCGAGATACGCGGCCGCGACGAGCGCCGTTGTGGCCGGCCCCGACGACGATCGCGTCGTAGCCGGTCCGGGCGACGTGGGCCGCCGCCGCGGCCGGGCGCTCGGCGGTCGGTGGTCGTCACGCCGGCGTCGGCGGTCGTCGTCGTCGCCATCGTCAGGCCGCCTTCCGGCGGTGGGCCTTGAGGACCTCGAGCGCGGCGATCCGGCCGTTGGCGCCCATGATCCCGCCGCCCGGATGGGTCGACGAGCCGCACAGCCAGAGCTCGCGGATCGGGCTCTTGAACCGGGCGTAGCCGGGCACCGGGCGGTTGAAGAACAGCTGCTCGAGGCTGAGCTCGCCCTGGAAGATGTTGCCCTCGGTCAGCCCGAACGTCCGCTCGATGTCGAGCGGGGTGAGGACCTGGCGGTGGAGGATGATGTCCCGGATGTTCGGCGCGACCTCGGCGATCCGGTCGATCACCGCGTCGCCGAACGCCTCGCGGTTGTCGTCCCAGGTGCCCGAGGCTCGGGTCGAGCTGGTACGGCGCGTACTGGACGAAGCAGCTGATGACGTGCTTGCCGGGCGGCGCCATCGTCGGGTCGACCAGGGTCGGGATGATCATGTCGATGTACGGCCGCTTCGACCAGTGGCCGTACTTCGCGTCGTCGTAGGCGCGCTCCATGTCGTCGACCGCGGCGCTGAAGCTGATCGCGCCGCGCAGGTGGTCGCCCTCGCCGGGCAGGCAGGTGAAGTCGGGCAGCCGGTCGACGGCCAGGTTGACCTTGCCCGACGAGCCGCGGAACTTGAACCGGCGGACCTCGTCCTCGAACGCCGGGTCGAGGGTGCCCGGCTCGACGCAGCCCGAGGTAGGTCAGCCGGGCGTCGACCGAGCTGAGCACGCTCGTCGCCGAGATCTCCTCGCCGCTCTCGAGGACGACGCCGTCGGCGCGGCCGCCGCGGACGAGGATCCTGGCCACCGGCGCCTCGGTCCGGATCTCGGCGCCGAGCGCCTGGGCCGAGGAGGCGATCGCGTTCGACACGCCGCCGGTCCCGCCGCGCGGGATGCCCCAGGCCCGGAACGCGCCGTCGATCTCGCCCATGTAGTGGTGGAGCAGGACGTAGGCGGTGCCCGGGCTCTGGACGCCCTGGAACGTGCCGATGATCCCGGACGCGGACATCGTGGCGATCAGCGGGTCGGTCTCGAACCACTGGCGGAGGAAGTCGGTCGCGCTCATCGTCATCAGCTGGACGAAGACGGCCTGCTGCTTCTCGGGCAGCTGCTGGAAGGTCCGGAGGAGGCCGGTCAGCGGGGTCAGCTGGCGCGGGTCGCGGCCGGTCAGGTCGGGCGGGACGATGCTCAGGATCGGCTTGATGAACCTGGCCATCTCGACCATGAGCTGGCCGTACTCCTCGTACGCCTCGGCGTCGCTCAGGCTCCAGCGCCGGAGCTCGCGGATCGTCCGGCCGTGGTCGTTGACCCGCCACAGGTAGTCGCCCTGCGAGCGGGCCTCCCTCGCGGAGCGGGTGAACGTGCCGTCGAGGGGCAGGATGTCGAGGCCGTGCTTCGGCAGCTCGAGCTCGCGGATGATCTCGGGGCGGAGCAGGCTGACGACGTAGCTCGCGACGCTGAACCGGAAGCCGGGGAAGATCTCCTCGGTGACCGCGGCGCCGCCGAGCACGTGGCGCTTCTCGAGGACGAGCGTCTTCAGGCCGGCCCGGGCGAGGTAGGCGGCGCTGACGAGCCCGTTGTGACCGCCGCCGATGACGATCGCGTCGTAGCGCTCTGCCACGTGCTCCTCCGCGTACGCCCGTCCGCGGCGGGTGCGCGACCCGGAACCTCGCGCGACCTGGGCCGCCGGCGGCCTCCGGGCAGGTCGTCCCGCTATGCAGGATGGATGGGACCTATGCAGTCTAGCCGGTCGCCGGGCCGGCTGCGCGTCGCCTCGCGGCTCGTTGCGGAGCCGTGGCAGCGGCGGGAACCAGCGCTCCGTGCGTGTGATGCTCCAACGGAAGGAGGAAGCGCCTGTAACCGGTCGCGCAGCGAGTGGACGGGCGCGAATTCATCCCGCGGCACGCTCGGCCCGGCGCGAAACGCGCTCGCCGGTCGAGCCCACGCCCTCCTTCTCCGCTGGTTGGAGCGTCCTGCGCACACCCGGGGCCAGTGGACGGCCCGACGCACGACTGGCGGGCGTCCGCGCCGTTGACAGTCGGCTCGAGGGGGTGGGTGCGGCCCCGGCGCAACCCCGGACCGTTCCCAGGCCTGCGCTGCGCGTCGCGAGCGGCTACTTGATCTGGGCCGAGGCCAGCATCGCTTCGAACGCCGACTCGCCGGGGGTTCGGTCGGGTCCCGCCAGGCATGCCTCTGCGGCGTACCAGCCCGACGCCCCGCCGATGGGCAGGACCGTCACGTCGATCGACTCGTCGCCACCGACCGCCACGCACTCCGGGTCCGCCGAGCCTTTCGATATGCGCGCGGCGTGACCGCCGACGGTCGTCGAGTCGCCGCCGGCCGGGGGCTCCAGCCCGGGACGGCCGAACCAGCGCCAGGCGAACACGACCCCGTTCGGTCCGAGCCTCATGACCGGCCAGCTTTGGCAGATGCCGCCCTGGGCGTTCTCGACGCAGTCCGACGGCAGCTCGGTCGGTCCGACGAAGACAATCGAATTCGTTCCCGCCCGGGTTCAGGCTGCCCTTCCGGATGTGCCAGCCGGCTTGGTAGGTGAACCTGAGGTTGCCGCTGCCGAAGTCGACTGCGAAGGACGGGCTCGCCACGTCTCCGGCCACGGGCGACGGACGCCGGGAGTCGCGGCCGGACCCGTTCGTGCGGGGGCCGTGGAGGCCGGGGCGATCGACCGATTGGCGGTCGACGCACAGGCCGCCGCGACGACCGACACGGCGGCGATGAGCGTGGCGGCGGTCGCGATGCGCCGGTGTCGGCGTGGATGAGCGGGCGACGACATGCACACTCGACGCTCGCAGGTGGCTTGAGGTTGCGCGGCGACCCGGGGCGGGCATCCAGAGTGCATAGGAATCGCTGCATACTTGAGCGGCAGCCGTCCCAACCGAGGCGCTGCCGCGCCCAGTGGAGGAGCACCGTGAGCGTCGGGACCGCGTTCCACCCCCGGACCGCGCCGGACAACCGGAAGATGCAGTGGCGCGAGTGGTCGGGCTACTTCGCGGCCAGCGTCTACGCCGACTTCCACGACATCGAGTACAACGCGATCCGCGAGCAGGCCGCGCTGATCGACGTCAGCCCGCTCTACAAGTACGAGGTCCGCGGGCGCGACGCCGAGCGGCTCGTCGACCGGGTCATCACCCGCGACGCGACGAAGCTCAAGGACGGCGCCGTCTACTACAGCCCGTGGTGCGACGAGGACGGCAAGGTCGTCGACGACGGCACGATCCACCGGCTGGCCGCGGACCGCTTCCGCTGGACCGCCGCCGATCCGCAGTACCGCTGGCTGACGATGAACGCGAGCGGGCCTCGACGTCGAGATCGAGGACGTCAGCGAGTCGACTCGCCGCGGTCGCCCTCCAGGGTCCGTGGAGCCGGGCGGTCCTCGAGGCCGCCGCCGGCGAGTCGTTCGCCGACCTGCGCTACTTCCGGCGCCGGCCGGCGACGGTCGCCGGGACGTCGGTCGACGTCAGCCGGACCGGCTACACCGGCGACCTCGGCTACGAGCTGTGGATCCCGGCCGACCGCGCGGTCGACGTCTGGGACGCCCTGCGTCGCCGCCGGCAAGCCGTACGGCATCCGGCCGGCCGGGATGGTCGCCCTCGACGTCGTCCGGCTCGAGGCCGGGCTCATCCTCCTCGAGGTCGACTACACGAGCGCCCGCCACGCGATGAACGCCGACCAGGCCTACTCGCCGTACGAGATCGGGCTCGGCCGGCTCGTCGACCTGGCCAAGGCCGACTTCGTCGGGAAGCGCGCCCTCGCGGCCGAGCAGCGCGCCGGCGGCCCGGCCCGCCGGCTCGTCGGGATCGAGCTCGACTGGGACGACATCGTCGCGCTGTACGACGCGCAGGGCCTCCCGCCGGCCGCCCCGGCGATGGTCTCGCGCGCGCAGACGCCGCTCTACGACGCGAGCGGCGGCCGCCAGATCGGCCGGGTGACGAGCCTCGGCTGGAGCCCGATCCTCAAGAAGCCGATCGCCCTCGCCTCGGTCCCGGCCAGCCACGAGCCGGTCGGGTCGAGCCTGTCGGTCGAGTGGACCGTCGAGGGCCGCCGGGGCCGGGTCGGGGCGACCGTCGTCCCAGCTGCCGTTCCTCGACCTGCCCCGCAAGCGGGCCTAGCGACCGCCGGCTCGACGGGCGCTCAGGCGATCGAGGTCGAGCGCCCCAGCGGAAGAACTCGCGCAGGGTGTTCGCCGAGCACGACCGGTTGAGGCAGCCGAGACCCCAGGCCGTCTCGATCGTCCGCAGCAGCGAGTAGTGGGTGTGCGGCGTGGTCGAGCGGTAGCCCGGCTTGACGGTCGGTCCGATCGACGACCGTGGCGATCCGGCCGCCGCCGCCGAGGTCGCTCGTGCCCTCGTCCCAGGTCAGGAACAGGACGCTGCCCTTCATCGCCGGGCTCTTGAGGAGCTTCGGGATGAACGTCTTCAGGAACGCGTCGCCCTTGGCCGTCGAGCAGTCGTGCATCGAGTTGCACATGTTCGGCACGATCAGCTCGAATCGCGCGGCCGACGGGCTGAAGTGGCTGAAGTTGCTGATCTTGGCGCAGCGCGTCGCGCGCCTCGAGATGCTCGTGAAGCTGATCGCCGGCTCGTGCTTGCGGGCGTACGTGCCCGTCCCGTCCGGGCCACCGCTGCGCGGTCGCGCCCGTGTAGCAGCCGAGCGGCACGTTCTGGGCGAAGACGCGCCAGCTGACCGCCGTGCGCGGCCGAGCTGGTCGACCAGGTTCGCGGCGCGACAGGTCGTGGACGCCGTCGTCGGTCACGCCCTGGGTCGAGCCGCTGAACAGCGCGATGTAGTTCGGCTGCGACGGGTGGGTCACGGCCCGGTAGTTCGTCGCCAGGCCGTAGCGGCGCGACGAGCTGTTGATGTACGGGCGCGTCGCGGGCTGCCGACGATCGACCCGTACTCGCGGTTCTCCATGACGATCACGTAGACGTGCCGGAAGTTGGGCACCGCCGCGGCGGCGGCAGCGCCGGCGCTCGGACCGTCCGTCGGCTGGGGGCGGACGGCGCGGGCTGGCCGCGACGCCGGGCTCGACCGACGGGCCGCGGACGACGGTCGCCGACGCGCGACCGACGAGCCGCCGCGGCCCCGCTCCCGGATCGGCGCAGTGGCCGCCCGGAGCGTGGCCGGCAGCGGCGGCCGCCGACGGGTCGCGCCGGCGGCTGCGGCTCGATCCGGCCGAGGATCGTGACGCGAGCAGCCGCGACAACGCCAGCGACTGACCGGTTCCGGTCGGCGGACGAGAGTGAGCCGAGACGGTCGACGCCGCACGCCGCCAGCTGGCCGGGACGCGGTCTGGACGAGCCTGGTTCACCGGCGGGCCTGTCGGCGGCACGATCGGTTCGACCTCGACGTCCGACCGACGGCTGCTGCCGTCGGACCGCTATCCTCGTCGAGCCGCCAGCTGGTGGAGACTGCCCCGATGACCGACTACGCCGCGCTCGACCGCTACGTCGACGAGCGGATGCCGGCCTGGACCGACGAGCTCGCCGCGTTCTGCCGCTTCCGCGTCCGAGCAGGGCGACCTCGAGGGCCTGCGCGGGGCGGCCCGCTGGATCGACGAGCGGCTGCGGCGGCTCGGGGCGACCGTCGACGTCGTCGAGCTGCCCGGCGAGCCGAACGTGCCGCCGCTCGTCGTCGGCGAGATCGGCGCAGGGCCGGACGCTGAACGCGGTCCAGCACTACGACGTCCAGCCGGCGGTCCCGCTCGAGCTGTGGACGACGCCGCCGTACGAGCCGGCGGTCCGCGACGGCCGGCTGTACGCCCGCGGCGCCACCGACAACAAGGGCGAGCTGATGCCGCGGATCTGGGCGGTCGAGGCCTACCTCGCGGCGATCGGCCCGCTCCCCTGCCGGGTCCGCTTCCTGGTCGAGGGCGAGGAGGAGTACGGGAGCGAGCACCTCGACGCGCTGCTGGACCAGCGACCGGGCCTCCGCCGGGTCGATGGCGCGCTCATCGAGGGCGGCGGCGTCGACATGTCCGGGCGGCCCGAGATCATCGGCGGCGTCCGCGGGATCGTCGTCGTCGAGCTCGTCTGCCGGACGATCGCCTACGACGCCCACTCGAGCCTGGCCACGGTCCTGCCGAGCGCCCCGGTCCGCCTGTCCCAGGCGCTGGCCGAGCATGTACCACGCCGACGGGACGCCGGCGGTCGACGGGCTCGACGCGGGCGTCCTGCCGCCGACTCCGGCCCAGCTGGCGATCGTCGACGCCACCCCGGTCGACGTCGTCGACGACCTGCGCGCCGGAGTTCGGGACCGAGCGGCTCATCGGCGGGCTCGACGGGACCGCCGCGGTCCGGGCGATGACGTTCGCCCCGACGCTCAACATCCAGGGCCTGTGGTCCGGGTTCATCGGGCCCGGCGACAAGACGATCACCCCGGCCGAGGCGCACGCCCGGCTCGACATCCGGATCGTCCCGGAGCAGGACCCGGCCGCGATCATGGCGGCGATCCGGGCCCACCTCGACCGGGCCGGGTTCGGGGACATCGAGATCATCGCGCGAAGAGAGCGAGCCGGCCTACTGGACCCGGTCCGACGACCCGATCCTCGACGCCGCGACCCGCGTCTCGGAGTCGATCTTCGGCGCGCCGTCGGTCCGCTACGTGTCGATGCCCGGCGTCGCCCCGATGTGGCAGGTCTGCGGCCGGGACCGGATCCCGATGACCAGCCTCGGCGGCCGCCGCGTGGGACTGCCGCGCGCACGCCCCCGACGAGAACCTCCGGCTCGACTACGCCGCCGGCGCGGCCAGGGTCACCGCCCGCTTCCTCGACGAGTTCGCCGCGCTCCCTCGTTGACCGGCGTGCGACGATCGCGGCTCATGAGCGGCGTCGCGGAACCGGGCCAGGCGATCACCCCCGAGGAGCTCCAGCTCGCGACGCGGAACCGGGGCATGCCGCTCGAGGGGCTGCGCTACGACATCACCCCGGTCGGGATGCACTACCTGCTGGTCCACTTCGACGTCCCGGAGATCGACCCGGCGACCTGGCGGCTGCGAATCGGCGGGCTGGTCGACCGGCCGCTCGAGCTGAGCCTCGACGACATCCGCTCGCGACCCGCCCGGACGATCCCGGTCACCCTCGAGTGCGCGGGCAACGGCCGGGCCCGGCTCGAGCCGCGACCGCTCAGCCAGCCCTGGCTCGTCGAGGCGGTCGGGACGGCGACCTGGACCGGCACGTCGCTCGCCGAGCCTGCTCGACGAGGCCGGGCTCCAGTCCCGGACGGTCGAGGTCGTCTTCACCGGCGCGGATCGTGGGATCCAGGGCGACATCGAGCAGGACTACCAGCGCAGCCTGACCGTCGCGGACGCGACCCGCCCCGAGGTCCTGCTGGCGTACGAGATGAACGGGCGCCCGCTCGAGCCGCAGCACGGGTACCCGGTCCGACTGCTCGTGCCGGGCTGGTACGGGATGACGAGCGTCAAGTGGCTGACCGGCATCGAGGCGGTCGAGCAGCCCTTCACCGGCTACCAGCAGGTCGAGGCGTACCAGTACAAGCAGTCCGACGAGGAGGCCGGCGAGCCGGCCGAGCGGATGCGCGTCCGGGCCCTCCTCGTCCCGCCCGGGATCCCCGATTTCTACACCCGCCGCCGGGTCGTCGACGCCGGCCCGGTCCGGCTGGTCGGGCGCGCCTGGTCCGGGACGGCCCCGGTCACCCGGGTGGAGGTCGCCATCGACGGGGACTGGCATGACGCGACGCTCGGGGTGTCGGTCGGGCCGCACGCCTGGTCCGCGTGGACGTACGACTGGATGGCGACCGCCGGGGACCACGTGCTCGCCTGCCGCGCGACCGACGCCGGCGGGAACACCCAGCCGACCCTCCAGCCGTGGAATCTCAAGGGACTCGGCAACAACCTGGTCCAGATGGTCGCAGTCGTCGTCCGCTGATCCGCAGCGCGCGGCCGAAGGCCACAGTGCGCAGGGCCGGATGGTCCATTGACCGGCCCCCGGGCAGGAACTAGCGTGGAGCGCGAAAGGTCGCTCCCATGACCCTCCAGCAACAGCTCATCGTCGCGGCGGCGGTCATGCTCGTCGCCGTCGCGGTGTCGCGGGTCGTTCGCGTCCACTACGGTCGCTCGCCGCAACCCGAGGGGCGGGCGCGCATCCTCTTCCTCCTGACCCTGGTCTTCGTGCCGCCGATCGTCCTCGAGGTCGTGCACAACCCGACCGGCGCCGAGGGGCAGCTCCACGGGATCGAGTCGGTCGTCCTCTATCTCTTCGCCCTGGCCGGGTTCGCGATCCTGATGGGGATCGCCACGCTCATCGTGCGGCTCGTGGTCCGTGGCCGCGCCCGTCCCATCCTGATGCTGGCGCTCGCCGGGAGCCAGCCCGAGCCGGACGACGTGCCGCTCGACGCCGCGCTCACGCCCGACATGGCCGAATTGGTCGAGCTGGTCGACGTGGCCAACGCGGTATTTCCGAGGGGGCCCGAGTTCGCCGAACAGGTCGATCGGCCCGGGTTCCGCGCCGCATGGGACTCGCTCGACGTCGCCACGACCGCGCTCGAGGAGCAGATCGCCGAGAAGCGACGGCTCGGCGTGGGCGTCGCCTACCGCGCGGTTGACACAGCCCGCGACGCGCGGAGCCGTCTCAACACGCTTCGCCGGATCGCCGCCGATGAGGGTCAGGCCTGGGCGACGTGATCCTGCCCTCTACCCCCGGCTGAGGCGGCGGTCGGCGAACGCCTCGAGGTGCTCGAGGGCGACCGGGAGGTCGGTCCGGCCGAAGCCGATCCGGAAGTGGTTGCCCGGGTAGTCGAAGCGCGAGCCGGGCAGGAGCAGGACGCCCTCGGCCTCGACGAGCTCGGCGGCGAAGTCGTCGATCGTGACGCCCGGGGCGGTCAGCCGCGGGAAGCCGATCGAGCCGGCCCGCGGACGGACCCACGAGAACGGTCCCGGACCGCTCGGCGAAGAACCGGTCGAGCAGCGGCAGGTTCGCCCCGACGATCGCGTGGGTCCGGGCGAGGACCGCCTCGCGCGCCCGGAGCGCGACGATCCCCAGGATCTCGGCCGGCGCCGACGAGCAGATCGTGGTGTAGTCCTTGAACGCCGCGACCCGGGCGAGGAGGGCCCGGTCGCGGGTCGCCAGCCAGCCGATCCGGAGGCCGGCCAGCGCGAACGACTTGGAGAGCACGCCGAGCGAGACGCCCCGCTCGAGAGCGTCGGCGCCGGCGGTCAGCCGGTCGGCCGGGTCGAACTCGAGGAACCGGTAGACCTCGTCGGCGAGGAGATGGACGCCGGCCTCGGCGCACAGCTCGGTGAGCGCCCGCCACTCGGCGTGGCTCGGGAGCATCCCGGTCGGGTTGTGCGGCGCGTTGACGACGACGAGCCGCGTGTCCGGGCGGAGCGCAGCCCGGAGCCGCTCGACGTCGAGCGCCCAGCCGTCGGCCTCGCGCAGCTCGTGGAGGGTCACGTCCGCGCCGGCTGCCCGGGCGACCTCGTACAGGCTCTGGTAGCCGGGCCAGGTCACGATCGCGTGGTCGCCGGGCCCGAGGAGCACGTTGACCAGGCAGAAGATCGCCTCCTCGGCCCCGGCGAAGACGAGCACCTCGTCGGGCTCGATCCGCTCGTACAGCCCGGCGATCTCGCGCCGGAGCAGCGGGTGACCGGTCGACTCGGTGTAGCCGAGGCGGAGGCCGTCCCACAGGGCCCGCGTCTCGTCGTCGGCCAGGGCGAGCAGCTCGGCCATCGGGTAGCCCTCGACGTCCGAGGCGCACAGGACGTGCCGCACGGCGAACTCCCAGCGGGCGAAGAAGCGCTCGAGCTGGAAGTCGGCGATCCGCATCGACCGATCATGCCCGACGGGCGGTCGGGCCGTCGCCTATCCTCGGCCGGTGAGCGGCCCGATCGTGATCGTCGGCTCGCCGACCGCGCTCGGCGGGCACTTCGGCGGAATGGAGCGAACGCCGTCCGAGCTCCGGCGGCTCGGCCTCGTCGAACGGCTGCGCGACCGACCCGGCCTCGCGGCCGCGACGCTCGTCGACCGCGGCGACGCCGCGAATGACCCGGGCTGGGCCCCCGACGACGACCCACGGGCGAAGAACCGCGCCCGGATCTGCACCTACCTGCCGCGCCTCGCCGCGTTCGTGGCCTCGGCCCTCGGCGCGGTGTCGCCAGATGGCGCCCGGGTCCTCGCGCTCGGTGGCGACTGCACGACGCACGCCGGCGTGCTCGCCGGGATCCGTCGCGCGCGACCCGGCGCCCGGCTTGCGCTCGCCTGGTTCGACGCCCACGGCGACTTCAACACGCCCGACACGACACCGTCGGGCAATGTCTGGGGGATGCCGTTCGCGATGATCTGCGGACGCGGCGAGCCCGACCTGCTCGCGGCCTGCGACGCGCCGACTGTCCGCGAGGAGGACGCCGCGCTGCTCGGCGGCCAGGTCCTCGACGAGACCGAGTCGCGGATGCTGGCTGCGTCCCAGGTCGCCCACTTCGGGGCGGGGATGCTCGGGACCGACGGCGGCCAGGCCGCGCTGGCGGGCTGGGCTGGGATCGTGGCGGGCCGGGTCGACGGGTTCTACGTCGCGTTCGACGTGGACGCGCTTGACGCGTCGGGCGGCTGGGCGGTCGCGATGCCCGAGCCCGGCGGCCTCTCGCTCGAGACGGCCCTGTCGGCCGTCCGGGCGATCGCGGCCGCCGGCCCCGTCGTCGGCTTCGGCGCCACCGCGGTGATGTTCCGCCAAGGCGACGACGCGGACCGCACGATCGACGCAGTAGCCGCGCTCGCAGAAGCCGCCCTCGGGTCCTGACGACTCCGGACCGGCCGAAGAGCGCGGCCGCGTGTGGCCTCCAGCGGACGTCGTCGACAAGGTCGAGGGGCGATCGACTGCCGAGTGCGGGATGCGATCGACACGGCCCGAGAAGAGCGCGGCTTCCTGCCATACGTTCAATGGGTGAACGCTCGCCAGCGTAAAGGGGTGTCGAGGAGCTTGGCTCGCCCGAATTCGTCCCGCGCCGAGCGTGCGGCGGGACGGAATTGCCCGACTCGAAACGCGGACCGACCTTGGGAATCGGCGAGCGTTCGCCAGATGACCGTTTGGCAGGTTCGGACCGGGCGCGAGGTCGGCAATCGCTCCGGCGCGCGCGACGGCTCGGCCCGACCCGGGCCGCTCGAGCCGAGCCGCGGCACCGACCCGCCCTACTCGGTCGATCAGGTGGAGCTTCGCGGCGATCGACGCTGAAGTCGTCCCGGTCGAGCCCGGTCCCGGTGAGCAGCCAGGCCGGGTTCTCCGTCTCGTCGACCGCCGCCGCGAACCCGCCGCTGATCGTGCTCAGGTCCGCCTCGCGATCCCCGAACGCCGTGGTCCCGAGATCGGAGCCGCTCGGGACGCACGGGTTCGTCTCGGCGCACACGGCACCCTCGTCGAGGACGACCCGGGCGCCGTCGGCACGGCGCCGGTAGCTGATCGTCAGGCGTCCGCCGTTGGCCAGTCGGTAGGTCCCCTTCTCGACCGACCAGCCCTTCGGCAGGACCGCGCAGTAGACCGGCCACGACACCGCCTCGGCGAACGCGGCGAAGAAATCGCGCGTCTCGGACGAGCCGGTGCAGGCGCCCGTCCCTCCGGCAGGCCCCGACGTCGGGCCGCCGGCCGTCTCGCTCGGGGTCGGCTCCGACGTCGGCTCGTCGGTCGGCGTCTCTGTCGGCGCAGCCGTCGGCTCCAGGGTCGGCTCGCTCGACGGCTCGTCGGACGGCGATCCCTCGGGGCTGGCGGATCCCGTTGGCGATCCATCGCCGGGGGAGGCGGGACCGCTCGTCTGGACGGACGATGTATTGCAGGCGGCGAGGGTCACGGCAAGAAGAACGGCGAGCGCCGTGGACCCGCCCCGAGCGCTCCACCCCGGGCGGCGCCAGACAGGCAGAAGCCTCGGCCTGCGCGCTCGCATCACGGACCGCAGCCTAGACCGCGGGCCGGAACCGGTCAACGCGGGTCGGCGTCCCCATCCCGGCCCGCCACCGACGCGACCCCGCCCGCCTCGTCGCGCGTCTCGACCGGTCCGGGCGCGCCGGCCCGCCGGACGAAGCCCGGGTCGACGCCGAACACGTCGCGGATCCGGTCGTCGCTCAGGACCTCGGCGGGCGGTCCGTCGGCGACGACCGAGCCGCCGGTCAGGAGCACGAGGCGCGGGAAGAAGTGGCTGGCCAGGCCGAGGTCGTGGAGGACGGCGAGGATCGTCGCCCCGTCACGCCGGTTGAGGTCGACGAGGAGGTCCATCGTCTCGACCTGGTGGCGCAGGTCGAGGTGGACGGTCGGCTCGTCGAGGACGAGCAGCGGCGCGGCCTGGGCCACGGCCATCGCCAGGAGGACGAGCTGGCGTTCGCCGAGCGACAGCTCGCGGGCGTCGCGACCGAGCAGCCCGCCGACGCCGACCCGGTCGATCGCCGCCGCGATGGCGGCCCGGTCGCCGGGCCGGTGGCCCCGGAACGGGTCCTCGTGGGGCAGCCGCCCGAGCCCGACGACCTCCTCGACCCGGGCGGCGAACGGGAGCGACGCCGCCTGCGGCACGACCGCGAGGCGCCGGGCGATCGCCATCCGGTCCAGCCGCTCGATCGGGTCACCGGCCAGCGCGACCCGGCCGGCGCTCGGGCGGAGCGTCCCGGTGATGACCCGGAGCAGGCTCGACTTGCCGGCGCCGTTCGGGCCGACGATCGCCACCCGCTCGCCCGGTGCGATCGCCAGGTCGATCCCGCGCAGGACGGTCCGCTCGCGGTAGGCGGCCGCGACGCCGGTCAGCTCGACGATCGGCGCCGTCCCATGCGGCAGCACCGGGCTCCGCGATCGGCGCGACGCGCTCGGCGATCACAGCTCGTACCCCGACCGCGCCCGCCGGAGCAGGACGAGGAAGAACGGCGCGCCGATGACCGCGGTCACGATCCCGACCGGGATCCCGCCGACGAGCCGGGCGACCAGGTCGGCCCCGGCCAGCAGGCTCGCCCCGATGAGCGCCGACAGCGGCAGGACCCGCCGGGCGTTCGGACCGACGACGAGCCGGACGACGTGCGGGACGACGAGGCCGACGAAGCCGATGAGCCCGGCGATCGACACCGCCGCGGCCGTGATCAGGCTGGCGAGCCCGAGCAGGATGACCCGCTCACGCCGGACGTCGACGCCGAGATGGGCCGCCGCTTCCTCGCCGAGCAGGAACCCGTTGAGCGACCGGCCCGGAGAAGGATCGCGACCGTGGCGGCCAGGATGATCGGCGTGGTCAGCGCGAGCTGGAGCCACGACGAGCCCTCGAACCCGCCGAGCAGGTAGAAGAAGATCTGGCGCAGGTTCGTCCCCGACAGGTACATCGTCATCGCCAGCCCGGCGGCCAGGAGCGAGCCGACGGCGTACCCGGTCAGGAGCAGGCTCGTCAGCGGGGCGAGCGTCCCGGTCCGGCTGAACCGGTAGACGACCGCGACCGCGAGCAGCGCCCCGACGAACGCGAGGACCTGGACGAGCCCGAACTCCAGGAACGACCGTCCGGACCGGGATGAGCACGGCGATCGCCGCCCCGAGCGCGGCGCCCGATGCGGTCCCGAGGACGTACGGGTCCGCGAGCGGGTTGCGCAGGATGCCCTGGAACGTGGTGCCCGCGACGGCCAGCCCGAGCCCGACGATCATCGCCGACAGGACCCGCGGCAGCCGCAGGTCGATGACGATCGTCTCGGCGGCCGGCGTCCACGTCCCGCCGATCTCGAGCCCGAGCAGGCGGTGGGCCAGGATCGCGACGGTGTCGCCCGGGGCGACGGCGACGGTCCCGAGCCCGACCGCCAGGACGAGCACGACGACGCAGGGCGACGACGCTCCCGGCAACGAGCGCCCCGGGCCGCGACCGGGCGCGCTCGAGCCAGCCCGGGTGGGCCAGCGGCGCGCCGAGGACGTCGGTCCGGGTGGCCACGGCGGTCAGTAGGTCGACGGCGCCGGCGACTCGTCCGGCGTCTCGGCCGGAACGGGCGTCGGGAAGGCGCCCGCCAGGTCGGGGTGGATCGCGATGGCCAGCGCGACGAGGCCCTCGACGAGCCGCGGGCCGGGCCGGCTGATGACGACGTCGTCGGCCGGCCGGATGGCTCCGGCCTTCACCGCCGTCATCGTGCCCCAGCCGGGCCGCTTGGCGACGATCTCGGGGGTCGTGCCGTAGGCGGCGTCACCGAGGACGATCACCTCGGGGTCGGCCGCGACGAGCTTCTCGAGCGGGATGCTGAAGACCGCCGGATCCCCGGTCGTGATCGGGGTCCCGCCGGCCTGCTCGATCATCTGGGCGATGAACGAGTCGTCGGCCGGCCCGAAGATCTCCTTCGTCGCGTCGAGCTCGTAGAACGTCCGCGGCGCGGGCAGGCCCTGGACCGCGGCCGCGACCTGGTCGAAGCCGGCCCGCATCGAGGCCGTCAGGTCGCGCGCCGCGGGTCCTTCGCCGACGGCATCGCCGACCAGCTCGATGTCGGCGAGGACGCCCTCGACGTTGGCGGCATAGATCACGAGCACCGGGATGTTCGCCCGGCGGAGCTGGTCGATCGCCGCGGGCGGGTTGAAGTCGTTGCCCGCCGGCGATCACGAGGTCGGCCCCGAGCGCGACGATCTTCTCGACGTCGACCGACCCGAACTTGGCCACGACCGGCAGGCCGTCGGCGGCCGGTGGATAGGGCGTGATGTCCTCGACCTTGGCGATCGTCCGGTCGCCGGCACCGAGCGCGAAGAGGATCTCGGTCGTGGCCGGCGTCAGCGACACGATCTTCTGCGGGGCTGCCGGGATGTCGACCTCGGTGCCCTCGTCGTCGAGGAGGGTCAGCGGGAAGGTCGCCGCCGGCTCGGGGGTCGGGCTCTCCTCGGGCCCGCTCGATTCGGCCGGCACCGTCGAGGCGGTCGCGTCGGGCGGGATCGAGACGGGCGTGGCGGTCGCCGGCGCTTGAGCAGGCGCCCAGGATCAGGGCGAAGCCGACGAGGGCCACCGCGAGCCGGCCGGCGTGGGCGGCCGCGAACCGGCCGCCGGCGGGCACACGAAACCCCTCGCCGGTCGTCGGTCGAGGGGTGGGAAACGGGTCCACGGGATGCCTACCCTTTCTCTCGAAGGTTCGAGCATGACCCCAGGGTCGGCGACCGGACTCGCGCGGTCGGCCCGGGCTCTGCCCGGGACGCCGCGACCACCGTAGCGGGACTGTGCCGGGATCTCACCGGCTTCGCGACCCAGCGGTCTGGCGTATGCGGTTGACCCGCCGACTGTACCACCGCCGGCCGGGCCCCGCCCCCCTGCCCCTCGGCCCGGATAAGTCCCAGTGAAGGGGCCCCGGGCAGACTCCCCGTCTCGCCCTCCTCCCGCCAGCGACCCGTATCCCGCCGGAGGAGGTCCCATGTCGGATCCAGGCACCCGGCGCAGACGATGGAGGCCATGGCTCCCGCCACTCATCGGGCTCATCGGGGTCGTCGTCCTGGCCGCCGGGCCGGTGGCGTCGCGTCCGGTCGCGGCCGCCTACCAGGCGACGGCCGACTCGAACGAGACGGCCTTCGAGCCGCCCTGCATGAGCTGGGACGACCCCCATCCCGAGCGGATGCTGACCCTCGCGACGAGCGGGCTCGCCGCCCTTGGCTACGACGTCAAGGGCTACAAGGGCGCCGCGTTCACCCGGGCCCACGTCCTGAGCCGGACGATCGGCGACTGGAGCTACTACGTCCACTCCCACGGGGACTACTACTGGCACGCGGGCGACCAGCGGCGCTACTCCGGCTTCCGCGAGGACTCGGGCGACTGTGTCCAGTCGGTCGTCTTCTCGAAGGACATCAAGGAGAAGCGCGACGGCCGCCAGACGAACCTCGTCGTGATCTCGACCTGCGAGAACGGCAACGCCAACACGACGCTGCCGGGCGCGTTCGGGATCGCGAAGTCGAAGGCCGGCGAGCTCGACTGGAACGGGCCGAAGTTCTACCTCGGCTACCTCGGCGAGGCCTACGACAACGACGAGGAGGAGTTCGAGGTCACGTTCTGGGACGCCCTCAAGAAGGGCAAGGGCGTCGGCCCGGCATTCGACCTGGCGATGCTCGGCGACTTCACCCACTCGTCGTTCGACGCCGACTGGTGGGGCAGCTACGTCTGGTCCGGTCGCGCCGGCCCGGGCGGGACCTGCCCCTCGTGCCAGTAGGAGGCCTCCGATGCCACAGCTCCTCCATCCATCGTTCCTCCGGCTCGGTCGGCGGACCGCGGCCCTCCTCCTGGTGCTCCTCGGCGCCGCGGTGGTCCTGGTGACCGGGCTCGCCCGGCCGGCCGACGCCAGCGACCCGTACGCGGCGGGCAGCGACGCCACCCGGGCGGTGCGGCTGGCCGGGCCGTCGGCCGCGACGGTCGCGGGCCGCGCGGCCGGCCACGAGCGGGTCCTCGGGTTCGGCGCCGTCGCGCGACGGACCGTCGACCGGGTCGTGGACCGGCGCGGCCACCGGACGTACGACGAGGTGACCGACCTCGACGGACGCGGGCGGCCGGTCGCCGTGATCCGCTACGGTCTCGACGGGCGGGTGCTGGCCGCGACCCGGCTCGGCTGGCAGCCCGGCACGGGTCGCGCGCTCGCGAACGGAACCGAGGCGGTCCGGGCCGCCGACCGCCTGGCCCGCTCCGTCGGGGTCGCACCGGTCGGGCGCGGCGTCGCCCAGTCGCGCGGCGCCAACGGCTGGTCGGTCCGCTGGGACCGGGTTGCCGCCGGCGTCCCCGTCCCGGGCGACGGCCTCCGGCTCCAGCTCTGGCCGGACGGCTCGTTCCATGGGCTCGCCCTCTCGGAGCACCCGCTCGCCGCCCGCCCGACCACCACGATCCCCGCCGCCACGGCCGAGGCCACGGTCGGAGCGCTGCTCGACCGCTGGATCCCGGCCGCCGCCCGCCGCGACGCCCGGATCGTCGGTGCCGCGCTCGCCTGGGTCGCCCCGAACGACACGTTCGAGCCGGCACGGCCGGACGCCCCGGCGGAGGTTCGTCGCCTCGCCTGGGTCGTGTCCGTGCGCTCGAGCGGGGCGCTTGCGGGGACCCTCCGCGGCCTCGAGGTCTCGATCGACGCCGGCGACGGAACCCTCCTCGGGGGCGACGTCCTCCGGTGATTCATCGGCGCCGGTCGGGCCGGCCGTGGTCCACCGTGGTCGCTGCGGCCCTCGCGGCCGTGGCCCTCGCGGCGGGCTGCGCCGGCCCGCCGGTGCCGTCCACGGCTCCGTCCGCGGCGACGGGCCCGTCGATTGCCGCGCAGACGACGGGGCCTCGCGAATCCCCGCCACCCAGCCCGTCCGTCGAGCCGCCGTCTCCCTCGCCGGCCGCAGGCCGGATCGTCCGACCGGCTCCTGCTCCTCGCCGGACGACCCGGCGCGATGACCCTCGAGACCGTCGACGGGACTGGCGCCAGCGCGGCCGTTCCCCTGCCCGACCCGGACGTCGCCTGGATCTCGACCGACCTCACCGGGCGGGCGCTGGCGACGACTCGCGACGGCCGCGCCTACATCTCCGCGAAGATCGCGGCAGGTCGCGATCCGTCGTGGCGACGCCTCGAACCGTCGGGCATCGACCCGGCGACGACCGGCGCGGCCCTGGCCTTCGGGACCCTGGCGCCCGACGGGACGCGGGCAGCCTTCGTCGCGGCGGACTTCGGCTCGAACGGCCCATTCCGGATCGTCGTCGCGGCAATCCCCGCAGGAACGACACGCGCCATCCCCGTCGACCGCCCTGCGGAGGGCGCGCCGCCGGCCTGGGCCGCCGACCGCCTGGCCGTGCTCACCCGCGAGCGCGGTGATGCGCCGGGCGTCACGCTCATCGACCCCGCGACCGGCGCCACCGCCGACGGGCCGGGGCCAGCGGGCGGGTCGTGGCCGCCGGCGTCTCCCGGCGGGTGGACGGGTCGGATCGCGGGCCTGTCGGTGTCGGCCGACGGCGCGACGGTCGCCGTGGCGTCGAGCGCCGACGGGCCGATCGAGATCCGCCCGGCCGCGGCTTGGCTGGCCGGCCGGCCGACGATCGCCGAGCCGGTCGAACTGGATCCGGCCGCGGACGGGTCGACGTCGTTCGGCTGGCTGGCCGCGAGCCCGGACGGCACGGAGCTCGCGGTCGTACGGACGGACGCGGCCGGTGACGCCGCGGCGGTCGAGGTCTACGCGGCGGATGACCGGTTGGAGTCGGCCCGGGCGGGTCGCGCTGCCGCCAGGGGCGGACCGGGCGGTGGTGGCCTGGCTGCCGTGAGTCCCGGCCGGCGGGGCCGGGAGCGTCAGGCGGTGACGGGCTCGCGGACCCCGAAGATCGACACCTGCGCCTCCTCGGGCAGCATCACCCCGAAGATCTTCTGGAGGGCGAGCAGGTGGACACACGAGTCCCAGCTCTCGAAGTAGTGGCAGGTGCAGTGCCAGCTCCCGGCGTCGAGGCTCACGTGATGGGTGTCGTTGTCACCGCGGAACGTGAGGCTGAGGCGATCGATCGTGATCCGATCGAGCTCGCGAGCGTAGCGATTCGCCTTCTCGACCTTGCCGATCAGGGAGCTGTGCATCGTCGAGGTTCCTCCGTCGCCCGGGGGCGCTCACGAGGCCGCCGTCCGGTCATGCACCGTCGACCGGTGGGGGCGGTCGCTGGTCGAACCATACACCCGACGACCCCCATCCGGGGAGCCCCGAATCGGTCGCCGTCGAGGACCGAATCGGCGCGATGCCGGGTGTCCCCGGAGCCTGTACCCTCCTCCGCTACGAGGCGGCCTGACCGTCCGGTTGGACCCGCGCCCGCCGCTCGCGGGCCCGGCCCTCAGGAGACGGGTGCCGGCACCTCGACGAGCCGACCCTGCTCCCAGGCGAACGCCCAGACGTCGATCTCCGGGGGCTCGATCGCGAGCGCCGTGAGGGCGGTACAGACCTGGCTGCGATGGTCGGTCCCGTGGTGGATCGCCTGCGCGAGCCGGACCCCGCAGCGGCGCCTGGCTCGCGGACCCGTCGTCGCGGTGGCGGACGACAACGGCCGCCGGATCCAGGTCCCCCGCCAGGAGCGCCGTCCAGGCGGCGCCGTTCGCCTCCATCGCGGCCCGCAGCTCAGGGAGGCCCATCGTCTCCTCCGGGATCTCGTGGACGCGGCCATCGGTCAGGACGAACAGGTACGAGGCGTCGCCACCGACGAGGTGACGCATCGTGTCGAGGATCGAGCCGTAGGTCCCCGGGACCCCGGACCGGAGCTGATCCGGGGTCAGGACGAGGCACGCGTCGATGAGCCGCAGCGTCGCCCAGACGTGGTGCCCGAACGCGTCCGAGAGCAGGGATCCGTTCATCGGCTCACCGTACCACGCGGTCTCCCGAGAACCGTCAAGTTCCGCTCGGGCGGTCAGCCGGCGGCGAGACGGGCCTTGTAGCGGACGATCGGCTCGATCAGGCTCGGGTCGACACCGCCGCAGCATCGCGAGGTGGTAGCTCACCCAGTCGCCGAGGATGACCCCGGCGAAGGCCTCGGCCAGCCGGGTGCCCGGGGTCGACCGCCAGGGTCTCGTGGGCGGTCCCGCTCGCCTCGAGCTCGTCCTCGACGGCTCGTCGGCGGGCGGTCGCGTCGGGCGCCTCCGTACCGTGCAGGACGATGACCTGGACGGCATGGCGGAGGACCGGCGCCGCGTCGAGCCCGACGAGCGTGTTGTGGGCCAGCTCGGGCAGCTCGTCCCAGGCCGCCCAGGTCTTGGCGTTCTCGTTGAGCTGGGTCTTCCAGCGCCGGGCGACGGGAGCGAGGTGCCCGCCGCCGACGACGACGGCGATCCGGCTCTCGAGCGAGCGGGCCACCTGCTTGGCCGGGTTCCCGGTCGTGAGGACCCGCGGACCGAACCGCGCCGTCCCCTCGTCGCACGCAGCGGCCGCCGCAAGCAGCTCGGCCTGGGCGACGTCCCGGTCGACGACGCCGGCCGCGGCCAGGACGCCGAGGACGAGCCCGGCCGACGAGCCGAGGGCCGCCCGCGGCTGACCGCCGGGTGCGATCGCGACCCGCGTCCCATGCGCGTCGCCGAGCGCCGCCATCTCGCCGCCCGAGGTGACCGCGACGATCGCCGCCCCGCGCTCGATCGCCGCGCGCGTCGCGGCCAGGGTCTCGGCCGTACCGCCCGAGTGCGACGAGGCGATGACGAGGGTCGACGGGCCGACCCAGGCCGGCAGGTCGGGCTCGCGGCTGACCACGATCGGCAGCCGGGCGCGGTCGGCGAAGACCGCCCGGACCAGGTCGGCGCCCATCGCCGACCCGCCCATCCCGAGCACCGCCACGCTCCGCCACGGCTCGGGCGCGGGCGGGACCTCGATCGTCGGGAGCCGCTCGGCGGCGGCTCGGAGCTGGTCGCCCAGCGTCGCGATCGCCCCGGCCATGTCGCCGGGGTCGAGCTCCGCGCGCCGGGCGTCGTCGTCGAGCAGTCCGGGCTCCAAGCAGGCCGCGATCCGCCGGGTGCCTCGTCGGTCATGCGCCGCGGACCAGTCGCTCGCCGGCCGCGATCATCGCCTCGCGCGCCTCCGGTGAGGTCGCCTCCGTGTAGACGCGGACGAGCGGCTCCGTCCCGCTGAACCGGACGAGGAGCCACGAGCCGTCGGCGGTGTAGAACTTGAACCCGTCGTTCGTGTCGAGTGCCTCGGTCTTCGTGACCGGCGCGCCGTCCAGCTGGGCCGGCGCGTTCGTCCGGAGCTCGACGAGGAGCCGGTCCTTGAGCGCCGGGTAGGAGGCCCGCTCGACGTGGACGTCGACCCGCCGGTAGAACGACGGCCCGGCCAGCTCGTGGAACGCGGCGAGGGCCTTCGAGACCGGCCACCGCCCGGCGGCCTTCTCGCGCAGGAACAGGTCGAGCAGGAGCAGGTCGGCGTAGATCCCGTCGCGCTCGGGGAGGTGCATCCCGAACCCGAAGCCGCCCGACTCCTCGGCGCCCATCATCGCCCCGGTCTCGATCATCTTCGGGCCGATGAACTTGAACCCGACCGAGGTCTCGTAGGTCGCGATCCCGTAGTGCTCGCCGAGCCGGCCGGCCATCGACGTGTTGTTGACGCTGATCACGACCGGGTCGCGCATCCCGCGGTGCTCGGCCAGGTAGTACATGAGCAGCCCGGTGACCTCGAGCTGGTGGATGAAGGTGCCCTTCTCGTCGGCCGCGCCGGCCCGGTCGGCGTCGCCGTCGAGCATCAGCCCGAGGTCGTAGCCGCCGCGGGACAGCATCCCGAGCGCCTCGTCGACGTTCGGCCGGATCGGCTCCGGGTTCACCCCGCCGAAGTACGGGTTGCGCTCCTGGTGGATCTCGGTGACCCGGATCCGGCCGCCGCCCAGGAGGCGCGAGATCCAGCCGGCGCCGGCGCCCCACATCGGCTCGACGAGGACCGCCACGTCGGCCGCCCGGAGCGCGTCGATGTCGACCGTCCGGCGGGCGTAGCGCTCGTAGCCCTCGAACGGGTCGAACCGCTGGACCAGCCCGGCCGCCTCCGCGTCGTCGAACGGCCGGCGCTCGATCGCGGTCCCGCCGTTCTGGGCGATCGCCGCCTCGAGGACGGCCAGGATCTCGGGGCCGGCCGCCGACCCGGTCGGAGCCTTGACCTTGAACCCGTTGTCGGTCCACGGGTTGTGGCTGGCGGTGATGACGATCCCGGCCGCGGCACCGCGCTCGACGACCTCGTAGCTCGACATCTGGGTCGGGACGGCGTGGCTGGCGAACGCGACCGGGATGTCGCGGGCGAGGAGGACCTCGGCGGCGGCGGTCGCGAAGTGCTCGCTCGCGAAGCGCCGGTCGTAGGCGATCACGACGCCCTTCGCCTGCTCGCCCCGCTCGACGACGTAGCGGGCGACGCCGTCGGCGCAGCGGCGGACGTTCTCGAACGTGTACTCGTCGGCGATCCTGGCCCGCCAGCCGTCCGTGCCGAAGACGATCCTCGTCGGCGCCGGCGCCTCGGCGATGTTGGTCACGATCACGCCTCCTGTCGAGCGACCCGCTCGAGCAACGCGTCGACGACGTCGCGAGCCGGGCGTGCGCCGGACAGCAGGGCGACCGGCGTCCCGGCGAGGATACCGCGGGGACCGTCGTCGAGGACGAGCCGGCCGTCGATCCGTTCGACGACCAGGTCGTCCGGACCGGCCTCGGCGGCCTCGCCGGGCTGGACGACGCGTCCCGTCCCGACCCCGCCGAGCGCCTCGAGGAGCACCGTCCAGCTGCCCAGGTCGCTCCAGCCGACGTCGAGCGGCAGGATCCGGACGAGCCCCGCCTCCGAGGCCGGCTCCATGACCGCGTAGTCGATCGAGGTCGCCCGGATGGCGGCATAGGCGTCGTCGAGCCGGCGGCCGGCCAGCCCGTCGGCCACGGCCGACGAGATGTCGGGGGCGAACCGCCGCAGCGCCGCCCGGATCGCGTCGCGTCGCCAGACGAAGATCCCGGCGTTCCAGGAGGCGGGTGGATCGCCGGCGAGGAGGCGCTCGGCGTCGGCCCGCGCCGGCTTCTCGACGAACCGCTCGACGCCGAAGCCGGCGAGGCCGCCCGAGCCGACCGCGGTCCGCCCGTCGACGACGATGTAGCCGTAGCCCGACTCGGGCCCGGTTGCCCGGATCCCGAGGGTGACGAGGGCCGTCGATCTCGCGGTCCGTGATCGCCGCCGCGGTCCCCAGGGCATCGCGGAACGCCGCCTCGTCGGCGATCCGGTGGTCGGCCGGCAGGACGAGCATCGCCTCGTCGCCGGGCCGATCGAGCCCGTGCGCGGCCAGGGCGACGGCCGCCGCGGTGTTCCGCCCGACCGGCTCCTCGAGGATCGTCGCGGCCGGCAGCTGGTCACGGACGAACCCGGCGTAGCGCCGGTCGGTGACGACCGCGACGTCGGCCGCGCCGAGCGGCAGCCCGCCGTCGCCGAGCAGCCGGTCGACGGTCATCTGGAGGAGCGTCCGATCCCCGAGGAGCGGCAGGAACGGCTTCGGCCGCTCGGGCGAGGACAGCGGCCAGAGGCGGGTCCCGCCCCCGCCCGCCATGATGACGACATACATGCGGGGCCCATTCTAGGGACCGCCCGGCCCCCGGGATCGCCGGCCCCCGCGCGCCCTCGCCGGACCGCCACGCCCCGGCACATGGAACAGCTTTGACGCTCCGCCCGCAGGCCCGTACCATGCGCCCACCTGCGCGCGGGGGGTGCAGGGTCCCGGAGTCGTCTGACGCCCAGCCTCGAGGCCGCCGTTGACCGCACCCGTGACCGGCAGCAACCCGATCGACGCCCCTCCGGCGCCGCCATCTCCGACCGCCTCGACGGCCGCCGTCGACGGCATGGCCGCTTCGGTCGCCGGACGCGCCCCCGACGTCGAGATCCTCGACGTGACGAAGCGGTTCGGGGACGTCGTCGCGGTCGACCAGATGACGCTCAAGATCGCGCGCGGTGAGTTCTACAGCTTCCTCGGGCCGTCCGGCTGCGGCAAGACGACGACGCTCCGGATGATCGCCGGCTTCGAGCAGCCGACTTCGGGTGAGATCATCCTCGAGGGCCAGCCGATCGCCGGCGTCCCGCCCTACCGGCGCAACGTCAACACCGTCTTCCAGCACTACGCGCTGTTCCCGCACATGGACGTCGCCCAGAACGTCGGCTACGGCCTCCGCCAGAAGGGGGTCAAGGGCGACGAGGAGCGCCGCCGGGTGAGCGAGGCGCTCGGGCTCGTCCGGCTCGCGGGCTACGAGGGGCGCCGGACCTGGGAGATGTCGGGTGGCCAGCAGCAGCGCGTGGCGCTCGCCAGGGCGCTCGTCAACCGCCCGACCGTGCTCCTCCTCGACGAGCCGCTCGGCGCCCTCGACCTCAAGCTGCGCAAGGAGATGCAGCTCGAGCTCAAGGCCCTCCAGCGCGAGGTCGGGATCACGTTCGTCTACGTGACCCACGACCAGGAGGAGGCGCTCACGATGAGCGACGTCATCGTGGTCATGCGCGACGGCCGGATCCAGCAGCAGGGCGACCCGATCGAGCTCTACGAGCGGCCGGTCAACCGGTTCGTCGCCAACTTCATCGGCGTCTCGAACCCGATCGAGGGCCGGCTGGCCGAGTTCGAGCCGTCGACCGGTCGCGCCCGGGTCGACGCCGAGGGCGGGCTCAGCCTGCACGGCCGGGTGACCGACCCGGCAGCCAGCCCGGCGATCGGCGACGGCGTCACGGTCGCGGTCCGCCCCGAGCGGTTCCAGATCGACGTGGAGGGCGCCGCGCGGGGATCGGGCGACGGCTGGACGGAGCTCCGCGGCCGGGTCAACCAGGGGACGTATCTCGGGGACCAGACCGAGTATCGGATCGACACGACGGAGGCGGGCCAGGTCGTGGTCCGCCAGCAGAACGCATCGGGAGCGACGACCGGACGGGGCTTCGGCCCCGGCGATCCGGTCGTCGTGCGCTGGCATGAGGAGGCGAACCTCGTCCTGGTGGGCTGAGGTTCGGCGCGTTGCCCGGGTCGACCGGGCGGAGGAGGAACAGGACGTGGCAGATCAGGACCTGGGCGAGTACCTGCGACGGATCTCGCAGACCCGTGTCAACCGGCGCGGGTTCCTCTACGCGGGTGGGCTGAGCGCGGGTGCCGCGTTCCTCGCGGCCTGCTCGGGCGGGACGGCCACGTCCGCGCCGACGACGGCACCGACAACCGCGCCGACGACGGCGCCGTCGGAGAGCGCCGCCGCCGCGAGCCCGACCCCGGCGCCATCGGTGGCGCTCGGCAAGGACCTGTTCATGTACAACTGGAGCGACTACGTCGCCCCGGAGAACATCGACGCGTTCAAGGCGGCGACCGGGATCGACAACTTCACCTACGACACGTTCGCCTCGAACGACGAGCTGATGACCAAGCTCCAGGGTGGGGCGACCGGCCAGTGGGACTTCGGCGCGCCCACGGCGGAGTTCGTGCCGGCGATGCGCGACCAGGGCTTCATCCAGAAGCTCGACCTGTCGCGGATCCCGAACGCCCAGTACATCGACAAGGCGTTCAAGAACCTGTGGTGGGACCCGACGAACGAGTGGCAGCTGCCCAAGGACTGGGGCACGACCGGGATCGCCGTCCGGACCAAGGTCGTCAAGGAGCCAGTCACGACCTGGAAGGAATTCCTCGACATCGCCCCGAAGTACTCGGGCCGGATCGTCATCGTGGACTCGCCGGGGGACGTCTTCGTCGCGCCGCTCAAGGCCCGCGGCCACTCGCTCAACTCGACCGACCCGGCCGAGATGGAGCAGGCCCGCCAGGACCTCCTCGCACTGGCGCCGCACGTCCTGGCCCTCGACTCGGACCAGTACGCCAAGAAGCTCGAGACCGAGGAGGCCGTCCTGGGCCTCGTCTGGACGGGCAACGTGCTGCCCATGCGCGACGTCCCCGCGACCGCCGACACCGTCTACAACATCCCCGAGGACGGGACGCTGTTCTGGCTCGATACCTGGGTGATCTTCAACGAGGCGCCGCACCTCGACGCGGCCTATGCCTTCCTCAACTTCATCCACGACCCCGAGGTCCAGGCCAAGGAGACGGACTTCAACTACTACGCCTCGCCGAACGACGAGGCCAAGAAGTACATCGACCCGAAGATCCTGAACGACCCGGCCGTCTACGTCCCGGACGACGTGCTGGCCAAGCTCGAGGGCGCCAAGGACCTGTCGCGCGACCCGACCCGGATCGCGATCTGGGAAGAGTTCAAGTCCAAGATCGGGAGCTGACGACCGCCAACCGCCGCGGGGAGGAGAGGGACCCGGATGGCCGCGATCGCCGAGAGCGCTGCGCATGCCGCCGCGACGCAGCGCTCTCGGTCGCTCCGCAACGGGCTGCTGACCAGCCTGCTGCTGCTGCCCGCCGGGCTGTGGTACCTGATCCTGCTCGTCGCTGCCGCTCGGGATCGTCGTCGTCTTCAGCTTCGGCCACAGCGGGCCGTACGGCGGCTACGCGCCGGGCTTCACGCTCGACAACTACGCGCCGGCGATCACCAAGTCGGCGCCGTTCGTCACCAGCCTCTGGCTGGCGATCGTCGGGACGATCCTGTGCCTCCTCGCCGCGCTGCCGATGGCCTACTTCATCGCGACCCGGGGCGGCGCCAACAAGGCGCTCCTGATCATCCTGCTCGTCATCCCGTTCTGGACGAGCTTCCTCATCCGGACCTACGCCTGGCTCACCCTGCTCGGCCCGGATGGGATCGCCGGATTCATCGGCAGTGCGATCGGTGACTCCGGGTTCCGGATCCTCGGGACACCGGTCGCCGTCCTCATCGGGGTCGTCTACGGCTACCTGCCGCTGATGATCTTCCCGATCTACGTGACCCTCGAGCGGATGGACCGGACGCTCATCGAGGCCTCGAAGGACCTCGGCGCCGGGCGCTGGGCCACCTTCCGCCAGATCACCCTGCCGATCGCCCTGCCGGGCCTGATCACGGGCAGCATCCTCGTCTTCATCCCGCTGATGGGCGAGTACATCATCCCGGCCATCCTCGGCTACGGGCGGGTGTTCCTGATCGGCAACCAGCTCGTCCTCCAGTTCCTGGAGGCGCGCAACTGGCCGGTCGGGTCGGCCTACGCGGTGATGCTCATCCTGATCATGCTGGTCAGCATCGGCTTCTACCTGTGGTTCACCAGCCGCGGCCGGAAGACCCGCGACGTGAGCGTCCTGTGAGCGCCGCCACCGGGGTCGCCGGCCGGGCGACGACCGCGCAGCGTCCGGCCCCCCGCAAGGACCGCACCTCCGGCCTGGTCGAAGGCTGGCTCCGCGGCCATACGATCCTGGTCTACGTCTTCCTGTACATCCCGATCATCGTCGTCGTCCTGTTCAGCTTCAACGCGACCGACCGCCAGGTCACCAACTGGCAGGGCTTCAGCCTGAAGTGGTATGCCAAGGTCCTGGCCGACCGGCAGATCCAGAACGCGCTGTTCAACAGCCTGGTCGTCGCCTCCTTCACGGCGGTCCTCTCGACGCTCGTCGGGACGATGGCCGCGCTCGGCCTCCAGCGCGCGCCGCGCTGGTTCCGCGGGCCGTTCGCCGGGCTGACGTTCGTGAGCATCATCGTCCCCGAGATCGTCATCGCCCTCGCGACGCTGGTCTACTTCTCGACCTCGTTCGACGTGATTCAGTCGCTCACCGGGGTGAAGTTCGGGCTCGGCTATCCGACGATCATCCTGGCCCACTGCCTGTTCAACATCAGCCTCGTCTGCCTGCTCGTCCAGGCCCGGCTCAACGGGATGGACCGGACCCACGTCGAGGCGAGCTTCGACCTCTACGGGACGCCGTGGCGGACGTTCTGGGAGATCACCTTCCCGCAGCTGTTGCCGGCGATCGTCGCCGGGTTCCTCCTGTCGTTCACGTTCAGCTTCGACGACTACATCATCACGACGTTCGTCTCGGCCAACACGACGACCCTGCCGCTCTACGTGTTCTCGCAGATCCGCAAGGGGGTCACCCCGGCCACGAACGCGGTCGCCGCGTTCATGCTCCTGGTCACCCTCTCGACGCTGCTCATCGGCCAGTTCATCGTCAACCGCAATGCCCGGCGCAAGGGCAGCCGGGAGGGCATGGCGTCGATGGTGGTCGAGAGCTGACGGTCCGGGCCGTCCCTCGGCCCTGTCCGGGCCGGTCGAGGGCCGGTCGGGCCGGTCGTCGTTCACCCGGTGCACCAGCCGGCCGCCGTTGACCTCGTCGTGGCCTGTCGTCGTTCACCCGGTGCAAGAGCCGGCCCGGTTGGCTCCCTCCGAGGTCCGTTGCGTTCACCCGGTGCACGAGCGGCTGCGGTGAGCCCGTCCGCACTGCATTCTCGTTCATTCGGTGCACGCACCGGCCGCCGAGAGGACCGACCGATGACGGTCAGGGCCGGATGCAGGCGTAGAGCTGGGCGGGCGGTCCGTCGCGGGTGAACACGTCGAAGCGGTAGACGCCGTCCGGCCACGGGCCGCCGCCGGGCAACTCGAACATCTGGACCGGGTCGACGCCGGCCGCGCCACCCGTCGCGGGCGACACCGACGCCGACGCCCCGTAGACGAGGTCCGCGCCCTCGCCCGGAATTCGCCCCAGGGCCACCGGTTGGGCGCCGACGCTTGCGTCGGCGCCGACGCGGACGACCCGCTCGACGCCAACGTCGCGATCCGAGGGGAAGGCAATCCCGAGGAAGCGGACCTCGCGCGTGGGCAGGTCGGCGGCCGCCAGCGGGTGGAGTGCCGTCCCGGACGCGTCGCAGATCGCGTCGGGACCGCCGGCGGGTTCGCGGGCCGCGCCGATGAACACGGCCACGGGCTGCTGGCTCAGGTCGAGCGGGTCGCGCGAGCGATCCGGCTGGAGGAACGCGACGATGCTCCACTCGGCTGCGACGCGTCTCGACCAAGGTCCGATCGTCGGTACGGCCAGGAGGTCGGTCGGGCTCGGCACGGCGTCGGTCGGCGCCGCGATCGACATCCCCTCGGCGACCGCCGAAGCCCCGGGCGTAGGCTGCCCGGGTGTGGATGTCGGCCCGGCCGCGCCCGACCACGGCTGCCAGGTGAGCAGGCCGACGACCGCCACCAGCACGACCGCGACCACGACCGAGCCCCGTGCCCCGTCGCTCCGGACGGGCTGGACCGGCGTCGTCGACCCAGGCTCGGGCATCGCCGATCGCCGGCTACCGCACCGGAAGGAGGCTGTCGTCGACGACCCCGTCGACAGTAACCGGCTTCGGCACGAGCTCGGGCTGGAGCCTGGTCATGAACGCGATCGACTTCGTCCAGCCGTCGCGGTCGATCGCCCCGAGCCCCTGGCTGTCGGTGAGCGGGCTGTGCCACATGTCGATCGTCGCGTCGAGGACCGACCGCTGGGCCTCCCGGTCGGAGGCGATCTCGGGGACCGCCTTGATCGCTGCGGTCATGCCCTTCTCCGGGTCGGCGCTGATCTCGTCCATCGCGCGCATCGTGGCCCCGATGAACAGGGCGATCGCGTCGCGCTTGGTCTCGAGCGTCTTGGTCCCGGCGATCAGCCCGTTGCCGGGGAGCGGCACGATCGAGTCGACCGTCAGGACGACCGGCGGCGAGCCCGTCCGGGCGAGCTGGAGCGGCTCGTTGTTGGCGAAGCCGGTGGCCGCGTCGACCTGGCCCTGCTCGACCCCGACGAGCTGGCCGTAGTCGGGGTAGTAGGAGATCTTGGCGTCGGCGGTGGTGAGCCCGGCCGAGTCGAGGAGCGCCTGGAGCATGATCCAGCTCGAGCCGTAGTTGCCCGGCGTCCCGATCTTGCGCCCCTTGAGGTCGGCCGCCGTCTTGATCCCGCTCGAGGCCTTGGCGAACACGACGTTGGGGAACTTGGCGTAGATCGTCGCCAGGTAGCGGATGTCGATGCCATGGCTGACCGCCGGGATGACGCTCGTCCCGTCGGCGATCGCGACGTCGACCTGGCCCTGCGCCGCGAGCGGGATGAGGTCTGCGTCGCGCCCGTTCTGGAACGTCACGTCGAGGCCGGCGTCGCGGTAGTAGCCGGCCTGGTCGGCGAGGTAGAACTGGGCGAACTGGACGTTCGGGACGTAGCCCAGCCCGACGGTCAGCTTGACCGGCGCGGTGGACGGCTCACTCGATGAGCCGGCAGCCGGGCTGGCGGTTGGGGCGGTCGAAGCGCCGATCGCGGTCGGGCTTGGGCTGGAGCCGGTGTTGCAGGCGGCGGTAAGGATCGCGACGACGAGCGCGAGGCTGGCCAGCAGGCGGATCGGCGATGGCTTCACGGGTTCCTCCATGCCGCTTGACGTTCGATACGGCAACGGGGCACCCGGAGATCGACCCGGCGCACGGGGCGCGCGGACCCGGCCTCCTTCCATCCGGACTGTCACCGTCGGCTCCGGCGGGGCGACGGGCTCGCGCTCGTCGTCCTCGGATCTGCTGGCACCCGGTCGATCGCTCGTCCGGGCCGCTCGTGGGCTCGCCCCGCTCGCGCGTCGCGTCCGCGGAGCCCTACCACCGGTCGGGAATCGCACCCTGCCCCGAAGGCCGCCCAGAGCGTAGCACGGCAGGCCGTGGCGGCCGGTTCCGACCTGGCCGAAGCGGTCAGGGGTGACAAGCTGAAGCAGGGGTCGCATGCCGAGGACACGGGTGTACGCGCCGACGACAATGGAGTCTGTCTCTGCACGGAGGGTACGGCGTGGATAGGAATCCGGGCTTCTGGATGGTGATTGCTGGACTCGTCACCATCCTGGTGGCCCTCTGGTTCGTCGTGGGCAAGTTCACCACGGCGGCTGATGTCACGGCTGTCCTTGGGCCGATCACAACGGCAATCGCGGGCCTCGTGGGCGCCTTTTTTGGGGTCAATCTTGGCCAACAGGGCAAGGCCGAGGCTGACAAGCAGAGGGACCTCGCCCAGAAGCGAGCGGAGTTCTACTCCGCCCACCTCGATCCGGCACGCAAGGACGAGGTCGTTGAAAAGGCGCAGTTGCTCGCGTAGGTCGAGCTCTCCGATCAGCAATTGAGCCTGACCTGCAGGCCACGATCCGATCAGACTCCAGGCCGTCTCCGGAACCACGCCCACACAAGTAGAGCCGCGAGAAGAATGATCGCTCCAGCGGCTAAGCCACTGACGGGCCCGATCTGGGACGGCAGCAGCAGAAACCCTGCGCCTGCAAACAAACCGAATCCGACGGCATACGCGGCGGACTCCGTCCAAGACTTGCCTTCTGACCGACGCAAGAGCAGGAACGCGAGCGAGACTCCGGCAGCGACGACTGCCGCCTGGATCAGACTGGCGTCGTTCATCGGCCGCCTCGACTGCCTTGAGCGGCAGATGGTACCGCCGAGCGAACGCGTTGCAGGAAGACTCGTCGCTGGTTCGTCGCAGGTTGGCGGCCGATCACCCCCGGTCGCCGACCAGGGCGCGTTCGACGACGATCGTCAGGCCGTACAGGACGATGCCGAGCAGGCCGATCGTCATCAGGGTCGCGAACATCAGCGGGATGTCGAACAGGAAGCCGCGGGCCGAGTTGATCAGGACGCCAAGGCCGCGCTCGGCGCCGGCCCACTCGCCGATGATCGCGCCGACGACGGCCAGGGTCACCCCGACCCGGATCCCGCCCATGATCGACGGCAGGGCGGCCGGGATCTCGAGCGTCAGCGAGGACCTGACGCGGTGAGGCGCGCAGGCTCCGCCCGAGCTCGAGCAGGCGCGGGTCGACCGAGCGCAACCCGACGAGCGTCGAGACCGCGACCGGGAAGAACACGATGAGCGCGCAGATGACGACCTTGCTCAGCAGCCCGGGCCCGAACCACAGGATGAGCAGCGGGGCGAGGGCGAGGATCGGCGTCGACTGGGCGGCCACCAGGTAGGGCGAGAGGACCAGGTTCGCCATCCGCGACCGGGCGAGCACGTAGCCGACGAGCAGGCCCGTCCCGGCCCCGACGAGGAACCCGAGCAGGACCTCCTGGACGGTCACGACGGCGTGCGGACCCATCGTCCCGTCGGTCCAGGCCGACACGAACCGGCCGAAGACCGTCGGTGGGTCGGGCAGGATGTACTGCGGGTAGTGGCCGACGAAGACGATGAGCTGCCACGCCGCGAGGAACAGCACGGCGCCGATGGCGATCGGGACGACGGTCCCGGTGACGCTGCGCCGGCTCGTCGCCGGGCGATCGCCCTCGAACGCGGCGCTGCCGCTCATGGGCTCGACCTGGCCGGCCCGAGGACCGTCGCCGGGTCGGGATCGGGATCGCCGGGCCGGCCGAGCGCGGCGCGCACGTTGGCGGCGGCCTCGGCCAGCGCGCGGGCTGCCGAGATCGGCGAGCGACCGCGGCCGCCCGAGCGGCGAGCGGATCACGGTGGCGACCCGACCCGGCCGCGCCGACAGGACGACGACCCGATCGGCGAGCAGGACCGACTCCGAGATGCTGTGGGTCACGACGACGACCGTCGTCGAGGTCTTCTCCCAGAGCGCGAGCAGCTCGATGTCGAACCGCTCGCGGGTCAGCGCGTCGAGGGCGCTGAACGGCTCGTCGAGCAGGAGCACCGACGGTCGCAGCGCAAGCGCCCGGGCGAGCGCGACCCGCTGGCGCATCCCGCCCGACAGCCGGTGGGGTCGCGCGGCGGCGAACCCGTCGAGGCCGACGAGCCCGAGCAGCTCGTGGGCGCGCGCCTCGCGGTCGGCGACCGGTATCCCGGCGAGCTCGAGCGGGTAGGCGACGTTGTCGAGCGCGTCCCGCCACGGCAGGAGACGCGGCTCCTGGAACACGAAGCCGACGGCCGGATCCGGACCCGTGACCGGCCGTCCCTCGATCTCCACGGTTCCCGACATCGGCGGACAGCAACCCCCCGGCGATCCGGAGGAGCGTGCTCTTGCCGCTCCCGTTCGGGCCGATGACCGCGACGACCTCGTTCGGGGCGACCTCGAGGTCGAGACCGTCGAGGGCGACGAGCGTCGTCTTGTCGGGGGCGATGAACGTCCGCCGGACACCCGCCAGGCGGATCGCCGGCGGGCTCACCGGTCGCCGGCCGGCGGGGCGGTCAACTCGCGGCGGCGACCGGCTCCGGCGCGGGCAGCCCGGCCTCGTCGGCCAGCAGGGCGGCCTTGTCGGTCCGCTCCCAGGGCAGGTCGAGGTCCGGCCGGCCGAAGTGGCCGTAGGCCGCGGTCTGGCGGTAGATCGGCCGGCGCAGGTCGAGCGCGGCGATGATGCTCGCCGGGCGCAGGTCGAAGTGGCGCTCGATGAGGTCCTGGATGTCCTCGTCGGGGATCCGGCCGGTGCCGAACGACTCGACGCTCAGGCTGATCGGCCGGGCGATCCCGATCCCGTAGGCGACCTCGACCTCGAACCGGTCGGCCAGCCCGGCCGCGACGATGTTCTTGGCCACCCAGCGCGCGGCATACGCGGCCGACCGGTCGACCTTGGTCGGGTCCTTGCCGCTGAACGCGCCGCCGCCGTGGCGGGCCATCCCGCCGTACGATGTCGACGATGATCTTGCGGCCCGTGAGCCCGGCGTCGCCCATCGGCCCGCCGGTCACGAACCGGCCGGTCGGATTGACGTGCATGATCGGGTCGGTCGAGCGGAGCTCGTGCGGGATCGTCGGCAGGATCACGGCCTCGGCGATGTCGGCCCGGAGGTGCTCGGCCCGGACGTCGGGATCGTGCTGGGCCGACACGACCACCGTCCGGACCCGGCGCGGCACCCCGTGCTCGTACTCGACGGTGACCTGGGTCTTGCCGTCGGGCCGGAGGTACGGCAGCTGGCCGCTCTTGCGGACCTCGGCCAGGCGGCGGGCCATCCGGTGGGCGAGCGCGATCGGGAGCGGCATCAGCTCGGGCGTCTCGCGGCAGGCGAACCCGAACATCATCCCCTGGTCGCCGGCCCCGAGCTCGTGGACCGGGGCGGCGTCGTCCCGCACCTCGAGGGCCTCGTCGACGCCCATCGCGATGTCGGGCGACTGCTCCTTGACGCTCACGAGCGTCCCGCAGGTCAGGTAGTCGAAGCCGTACTCGGCCTTCGTGTAGCCGATCTGGCGGACGGTCTCGCGGACGATCGCCTGGAAGTCGACGTACGTGCTCGTCGAGATCTCGCCGAGGACCGCCACGAGGCCGGTCGTCGTCGCCGTCTCGCAGGCGACCCGGGCGTCGGGGTCCTGCTCGATGATCGCGTCGAGGATGGCGTCCGAGATCTGGTCGCACATCTTGTCCGGGTGGCCCTCGGTGACCGACTCCGACGTGAACAGGTAATGGGCCGCGTCGACGATACTCATCGCCGGGAAGCCTAGCATGTCGTCCGGTCCCGGCCGCCCGCGCGGACGGCCCTGACGGCACCGGACCACGAGGAGGGACGAGCGCTGAGCGCGACCGCCGCGACGTTCCAGGAGCGGGCCCGGGCGCTCGACGCGGCCGACCCGCTGGCCGGCTTCCGGTCTCATTTCGTCGAGGACGACCCGGCGCTCGTCTACCTCGACGGGAACTCGCTCGGGCGGCTGCCGCGGGCGACGGTCCATCGGCTCGAGCGCCGGATCCGCGAGGAGTGGGGTGGCGAGCTCGTCCGCGGCTGGGACCACTGGCTCGACGAGCCGGCGCGGGTCGGCGAGATCATCGGGACCGGGATCGTCGGCGCCCGGCCGGGCGAGACGATCGTCAGCGACTCGACGACGGTCAACCTGTACAAGCTGGCGGCGGCGGCGCTCGACGCCCGCCCCGGCCGGACCGCGATCGTGGCGGCCGACGACGAGTTCCCGACCGACCGGTACGTGCTCGAAGGCCTCGCGGCGGCGCGCGGGCTGACCCTCCGCTGGCTCCACGCCGACCCGGTCGACGGCCCGACGGTCGACGACCTCGGGCGGGTCCTCGACGCCGAGGTCGCGCTCGTCGTCCTGTCGCTCATCAACTACCGCTCGGCCGCGTTCGCCGACCTCGCAGCGATCACCGCCTCGGTCCACGAGGCGGGCGCGCTCATGCTGTGGGACCTGAGCCACGCCGCCGGCTCGGTGCCGGTGGAGCTCGAGGCGGGCGGCGCGGACCTGGCCGTCGGGTGCACCTACAAGTACCTCAACGGCGGACCCGGCGCGCCGGCGTTCCTGTACGTCCGACGCGAGCACCAGGCGGTGCTGCGGACGCCGATCCAGGGCTGGTTCGGCCAGCACGACCAGTTCGCGATGGGCCCCCGCTACGACCCCGAGCCGGGGATCCGCTCGTGGCTGGCCGGGACGCCCGGGATGCTCGCCCTCGCCGCGGTCGAGGAGGGCGCCCGGCTGACCGTCGAGGCCGGGATCGACGCGATCCGGGCCAAGGGGATCGCCCTGACCGAGTTCGCGATCGAGCTGCTCGACGCGCGCCTCGCGCCGCTCGGCTGCACGCTCGGGAGCCCGCGTGACGCCGCCCGGCGCGGCGCCCACGTCGCGATCCGCCACCCGGCGGCCCGGCGGCTGACCGACGAGCTGATCGCCCGGGGCGTCGTGCCCGACTTCCGCGAGCCCGACACGATCCGGTTCGGGCTGCCGCCGCTGACGACCCGCTTCGCCGACGTAGCGGCCGGGGTCGACCGGCTGGTCGACCTGCTCGGCCTGACCGTCCGAACTTCGGCCTCCGCACCCGCTCGGGCCGGCGAGGGTCCCGCGGCATCGGTGCGGCGGACCGAGCCGGGCTGTCCATGTCATACGGTCGCCGCAGGAACGTTCGCCGGCGTCGTCCGTCAGATCGGCCCCGTCGGTCTGGCTTCCCGGGGCGAGTTCATCCCGCCACGAGCGTGCGGCGAGCCGATTCTCGGCGGTTCCGTGCGGATCAGGGCGCGGCCGAGTCGGCGAACGTTCACATGCTGGCCGTTTGGCAGGAAAGGGCCTGGGATGCAGCCAAGGGGCGGAGACGAGGAGCAGGCGGAGGAGCCACGGCGCCATCGGCCGCCACACCGAACCGCGGACCGTCTGACGGGCTGGTCAGGGCTCCATCCCGAGTCCGACCGCGCCGCTCCTTGGCGGACGCGCCTCAGGCGCCGGCCCGGACCGCCTCGAGGTCGAGGTCCCGCTCCACGAGCCGGAGCGCCTCGTCGCCGATCACTCCGTCGTCGCGCAGCTGGATGACCGCGTCACGCTGGGCCGCCACGACCGCCAGCCGGATCTCCTGGTGCTCCAGCCGCTCCTGGGCGGCCTCGTCGAGGTCGCCGTCGCGCTCTCCGGCGGCGTGGTCGGCCTCGTGGTCGAGCTCCGCCCGGAGGTTGTCGACGAGCGGGAGATGGTCGGGGTACTCGATGGCCAGCCGCTCGATCCGCTCGCGCGCCGCGTCGAGCGCCGCCTGCCGGGCGATCCGCTCCTCGACCTCCAGGCTCGAGCCCGACACGACGCCCATCCGTCGGACGACCCAGGGCAGGGTCAGTCCCTGCCCGACCAGGGTCGCCAGGATGACGCACAGGGCCAGGTAGATGAGGAGCGGGCGATCCGGGAAGTCGACCGGCAGCGCGAGCGCCGCTGCCAGGGTGACGACGCCGCGCATCCCCGCCCAGGAGATGACGAAGATGGCGCCGCGCGACGGCATCGGGTCGCGTTCCCGGATCTTCTTGCTGACCAAGCGCGGCACGTAGGTCGCCGGGAAGACCCAGGCGATCCGGGCCAGGATGGCCGTCGCGCTGATCGCCAGTCCGAGCCACACGAGCTGGGCCGGGGCGAACTGCGTCAGCTGGTCGAGGATCGTCGGCAGCTGGACGCCGATGAGGAGGAACGCAAACCCGTTGATGAAGAAGATCAGGACGCCCCACACCCCCAGCCCGACGATCCGGGCGTTGGGCGACAGGACCCGGGCAGCCCGCCGCCCGGCGATGATCCCGGCGGTCACGGCCGCGAGCACGCCGCTCAGCCCCAGCGCCTCGGCCGGCAGGTAGGCCGCGAACGGGGCGAGGAGCGAGGTCACGATCTCGAGCGTCGGGTCGGAGATCCGCGCCCAGGCGGACGTCAGGAGGAAGCCGACGAGGACCCCGATCGCGATCCCGCCGAGGGCGGCGACGACGAACCACAACCCGGCCCCGGCGATCGAGAACGCGGCGACCGTCGTTGCCGCCACCACCGCCGAGCGGTAGGCGATCAGGGCGGTGGCGTCGTTGATCAGGCTCTCGCCCTCGAGGATCGTGACGATCCGCGGCGCGACCCCGAGCCGGCGGAAGATCGCCGTCGCCGCGACCGCGTCGGGTGGCGCCACGATCGCGCCGAGGGTCAGCGCCGCGGCCCAGCCGAGCCCCGGGATCAGGACGTAGGCGGCTGCCCCGACGACGACCGTCGTGAACAGGACGAGCCCGACCGCGAGCAGGCCGATCGGGCGGAGGTTGGCCTTGAAGTCGCGAATCGGCGTGAAGTAGCCCGCGCCGAACAGGATCGGCGGCAGGAACAGCAGGAAGACGAGTTCGGGTGGCAGCTCGACCGAGGGATGCTCGGGGAACGCGGACAGGACCAGGCCCAGGACGACCCCGCCGATGACGAGCACGATCGGGTAGGCGATGCCGATCCGCCGGGCGACGAACGCGAGGACGGTCGCCACGACGAGCAGCAGCAGGACGACCTCGATGATGGTGGTCGCGTTCATCGCGGGTCAGCCGGGCAGGTTGGAGCGTTCGTCGGGCGACCGCGATGGGTCGGACGGCGCCGGGAGTCGGGACGGCATCGGGGGGTCGGAGCCGTCAGGTCCCGTGCTGCCAGGACGCGACGTAGGCCGCCTGCTCGGGGGTCATCGGCTCGAGCTCGATCCCGAGCGCGGCGAGCTTGAGCCGGGCGACCTCGGCGTCGATCGCCTCGGGCACGACGTAGACCCGGTCCTCGAGCTCGGCGTGGTGGGCCACGACGTACTCGGCCGACAGCGCCTGGTTGGCGAAGCTCATGTCCATGACCGCGGCCGGGTGACCCTCGGCGGCGCCGAGGTTGACGAGCCGACCCTCGGCGATGAGGTTGAGCCGCTTGCCGCCGATGTCGAACTCCTGGACGTCCTGGCGGACGTCGCGGACGTGGCCCTCGGCCATCTCGCGGAGCGCGGCGAGGTCGAGCTCGGCGTCGAAGTGGCCGCTGTTGGCCATGATCGCCCCGTCGCGCATCGCGGCGAAGTGCTCGCGCCGGAACACGTTGAGGTTGCCGGTCGCGGTCACGAACAGCTCGCCCCACGACGCGGCCTGGGTGTGGGTCATCACGAGGAAGCCGTCCATGAGCGCCTCGAGCGCGCGGACCGGGTCGACCTCGACGACCGCCACGTGGGCGCCGTGGCCGGCCATCCGCGAGGCGATCCCCTTGCCCACCCAGCCGTAGCCGGCCACGACGACGTTTCGCCCGGCGATCAGGATGTTCGTCGCCCGGAGGATCCCGTCGAGCGTGCTCTGCCCGGTCCCGTAGCGGTTGTCGAAGAGGTGCTTCGTCTGGGCCTCGTTGACCGCCACGACCGGGAAGCGGAGCGCGCCGTCGGCGGCCATCGCCTTGAGCCGGATGACCCCGGTCGTCGTCTCCTCCGTGCCGGCCATCACCTCGTCGAGCTGGCCGGGCCGCTCCGAGTGGAGGAGCGACACGAGGTCGCAGCCGTCGTCCATCGTGAGCTGCGGGTGGCTGTCGGCGACCGCCGCGAGGTGGCGCGTAGTAGGTCGTCCGGTCCTCGCCGCGCCGGGCGTAGCAGGCGATCCCGTACTCGGTGACGAGGGCGGCCGCGACGTCGTCCTTCGTCGAGAGCGGGTTCGAGGCCGCCAGGACCACCTCCGCCCCGCCGGCCTTGAGCGTGCGCATCAGGTTCGCGGTCTCGGTGGTCACGTGGAGGCAGGCCCCGATCCGGATGCCCTCGAGCGGTCGCTCCCGCTCGAACCGCTCGCGGATGAGCCGCAGGACGGGCATCTCGCGCTCGGCCCATTCGATCCGCCGGACGCCCTCCCCGGCCAGGCCGAGGTCGGTGACGTCGTGCGGCGGGAGGTTCGTCGTGGTCGTCATCGGGGCGGGGTCTCCTTGGTCGTGGACAGGAGCCGGCGGAGCGGCCCGGGCAGGCCCGGCCAGGGCGAGCCGAGCCGGTGGGCGAGACGCTCCTCGAACCGGACGTGCTCCTGGTAGCC
Organism: uncultured Chloroflexia bacterium; assembly: GCA_963708065.1. Lineage (GTDB taxonomy): Bacteria > Chloroflexota > Limnocylindria > Limnocylindrales > CSP1-4 > Chersky-267. Next base: position 299,498 of record CAVPRZ010000002.1, on the reverse strand, counting down.
GAGCCGGCGGTAGGCCTGGAGCGCGGGCGGGTTGTCGGCGCGGACGTTGAGCACGACCTGGTCGCAGGTCCGCAGGAGGTCGGCGGTCACGGCGCCGGTCGTCGCGGTCGCGAAGCCCCGGCCGCGGAAGTCGACGTGGGTCAGGACGTTGCCGACGACGGCCAGCCGGGCCTCGTGGCTGATGACGTGGGTCCCGGCCGCGGCCACGAGCCGGCCACCGACGCGCATCCCGTAGTAGACCCCGTCGGCGATCGCCGACGACGGCAGCCACGAGGCGAAACCGAGCTGGTAGAGCCGGTTGAGGTCGCCGATCTCGACCGGCAGGAGCCGGCGGACCTCGGACGGGTACGGCCGGAACGTCGTCCGGTCGACCCACATCCGGACCATCTGCGGGCCCGGGTCGATCCGGTACGAGCCGGCAGCCGCCGGCAGCGTCTCCGACAGGGCCGCGACGTAGGCCGCCCGGGGCCGGATCACGTCACGCAGGATCGCGGCCACGCCGGCGTTGGAGCCCATGACGAACAGCGGCTGGGGCGACAGCCCGGCGTACTCGAGGGCCACTGCGACCAGCTCGTCGCCCTCGAACGCGCCGCCCCAGCGGGTCCGGGCGAACTCGCGGTCGTCGAGGTCGCAGATGGCGTACGCGGCGAACAGCCGGTCGCGCTCGAGGAAGCTGCGCAGGAGGACGCGGTCGGTCGTCGTCCGGGCGACGATCGCGTCGCGCTGGCCCTGGAGCGCCACGGTCGCCATCAGCCGGCCGCCACGTCCGTCGCCGGTGCCGTGGGCAGTGCCGGCTCCTTCGCCTCGGCGGCGGGCTCGGTTGCGGGCGCCGGCTCCTCGGTCGCGTAGCGTGCCCGCTTGGCCGCGACGGCCGCCCGGAGCGCGCCCCCAAACGGCGGGAGGAGCGCGCCCTCCTCGGTGACGATGGCCGAGATGAGCGACGCCGGGGTGACGTCGAAGGCCGGGTTCCAGACCGTGGCGCCCGGCGGCGCCACCCGGACGCCGGCGAACTCGAGGACCTCCGTGGGCGGGCGCTCCTCGATCGGGATGGCGACCCCGGCGGGCATCTCCAGGTCGACCGAGCTCGAGCGGGGCGCAGACGTAGAACGGCACCCGGTGGCGGGCGGCGAGCGCCGCGAGCGTGTACGTCCCGATCTTGTTCGCCGTGTCGCCGTTGGCGACGACCCGGTCGGCGCCGACGAGCACCGCGTCGATCGTGCCCGTGGCGAGCAGGGCCCCGGCGGCCCCGTCGGCGATGAGCGTGTAGGGGATCCCGGCCTGCTCGAGCTCCCAGGCGGTCAGCCGGGCGCCCTGGAGGTAGGGCCGGGTCTCGTCGACGTAGACGTGGATCTCGCGGCCCGCATTCGCGGCGACCTGGACCACGCCCAGCGCCGTCCCGAACTGGCCGCAGGCGAGCGGCCCGGTGTTGCAGTGGGTGAGGATCCGGACCGGGCGGTCGTGGGGATGCGGCAGGTGGGCCAGCCCGTGCTCGGCGAGCAGCCCGTGGTCGCGGGTCGCCTCGGCGCAGATCGCCTCGGCCTCGGCCCACATCGCGTCGGCGATGACGGAGCCGTCGTCCTCGAGCGAGCCGACGGCCTCCATCCGGGCGAGCATCCGGTCGATCGCCCAGCCGAGGTTCACCGCCGTCGGGCGGGCGCTGCGGAGCGTGCTCGCCGCGGTCCGGATCGTCGCCCGCCGGGCGAACGGCATCGAGCTCGACGCCCCGTCCGGCGGTCATCGCCAGGCCGAAGGCCGCCGCCTGGCCGATGGCCGGCGCGCCGCGGATGACCATCTCGCGGATCGCCCAGGCCACGTCGGCGCCGGTCCGGCACTCGATCTCGTGGAGCCGCCGCGGGAGCTCGCGCTGGTCGACCAGGATGAGCCGGTCGGCCTCGAGCCGGAACGCGGTCCGGAAGCCGCGCGGCGAGCCGTCATGCGCGGCCGCCTCGCTGTTGGCGGTCAGGGCCGTCGCGGTCGCGTTCGGATCGAGGATCGCGCTGGCGGCCTGGATCGACGTCTGCTGGAGCGCGTTCGCCGCCCCGACGACGGTCGCCGTCGCCTGGAACACGTCGGCGGCGAGCTGGCGGAAGAACCGCCGCCGATCGAGGTCCGCCTCGGGTGGCGTCGCCGGACCGCTCCCGTTGGCCGGGCCCGGCGGGGTCGGGTCGGTCTGGTCGTCCTTGACGCCCTCGGCCATCGTCGGCTCAGTACCGGATGACGCTCTCGACCCGGTGACCCTGGAGGCGGTCGCGGCCCTTGAGGAAGTCGAGCTCCACGAGGAAGGCCAGGCCGACGACATCGCCCTGGAGGCGCTCGACCAGCTCGATCGTGCCGTGGACGGTCCCGCCGGTCGCGAGGAGATCGTCGACGATGAGGACCCGCTGGCCGGCCTGGATCGCGTCGCGGTGGATCTCGAGCGTGTTCGAGCCGTACTCGAGGGCGTACTCGACGGTGATCGTCTCGGCCGGCAGCTTGCCGAGCTTGCGGACCGGGACCAGGCCCGCGCCCAGCAGGTAGGCCATCGGCGCGCTGAAGATGAACCCGCGCGACTCCATCCCGACGACGAGATCGATCGGATCGTCCAGGTAGGGCGCCAGCATCAGGTCGATCGCCGCCTTGTACGCCGCGGCGTCCTTGAGCAGCGTCGTGATGTCGTAGAAGAGGATGCCGGGCTTGGGGAAATCGGGGATCTCGCGGATCTTCGCGCGCAGGTCCTCGGCGGTCGCGATCATGCGGACGGGCTCCTGGAACGACGGCCTCGGTGGCAGGCGCAAAGTCTACTCCAGGGAGCCACCGCCCCAGCGTCGGATGGGCGACGGGCGGGCGTAGAATCGACGGTCTCCCGACCCATCTCGTCGGGGACCTCCTGACGGTGGGCCGAGACGAAGCTGGAGGTGCCGATGAACGCGTTCATCGTGGACCTGGAGGATCGGCCCGGGAGCATCGCGGCGGTGGCGGAGGCGCTCGCGATGAAGGGGATCAGCATCACCTCGCTGGCCGGCATCGCCAGTCGGGGCGCGGGTAGCGCCGCGATCCTGACCAACGACGAGGCCGGGACCCGCAAGGCCCTCGCCGACGGGAAGTTCAAGGTCCGCGAGATCGAGGTCGTCCCGCACGCCGTCGAGGACCGGGCGGGCGCCTTCGCCGAGGTCGCCCGGAAGCTCGCCGACGCGGGCGTCAACCTCGAGGCCGTGCTGCCGACCGGGATGAGCGGCGGCAAGGTCTCGATCGCGTTCGCCACGACCCAGGCCGCCAAGGCGCGTGAGGCGCTCGGGTCGCTGGCAGGAGCCGCCCGCTAGGGGCGGACCGACTCCATCGGGCTCGGGGCGGCGGCCACACCGTCGCCCCGACGCCGCGGCGCCATCCGGGCGACGCGGCGGGCTTACCCACCCTTGGCCGCTCTTCAGCCGCGCAGCCGGCCGCTCAGGACGATCCCGACGAGCCCGGCCGCGCCACCGGCGGCGAACGCCCCGGCCAGGCCGACCCAGCCCTCCAGGCCCGCCCCGACCCCGAACGCGATGAGCGCGCCGCCGACCCCCGCCCCGAGGGCCGTGCCCAGGCTGTCGCTCAGCTGGAGCCCGGACGTGGCCGCCCCCTCACGCCCGGGTGGCGCCTCGCGCAGCGTGGTCAGCGAGAGCGGTGAGTAGCTCAGGCCCATCCCGAACCCCGCCAGCGTCCAGGCGACGATCCCGACCGCCACCGGCACCGTCGGCGACAGCACGGCGGCAAAGGCGGCGATCCCGACGACGACCGTCGTGAACCCGGCCCGGACGAACCGGCGGACGCCCAGGACCCCGATCCAGCGGGCCTGGACCCAGGCGCCGGCGGTCCACGACAGGGTCGCCCCGGTCAGGGCGAGCCCGGAGACCGACAGCCCGAGCCCGCGCCAGTGCTGGAGCGCGTACGGCACGTACGCGTCGGCGCAGAAGAAGGTGAACGTGAGCAGGCCGCGGAGCAGGACCGCGGCGGGCAGTCCGGGCAGGGCCCGCAGGGTCCCGACCGGCGTGAGTCGCTGGAAGGCCGGCACGAGCAGCGCGAGCCCCGCCAGCACGAGCGGTCCGCCGGGGACGAGAACGCCGCTCGTCAGGCCGGCCAGCAGGAGCGCCGCGCCGGCGACGGCCACGACCGCGAAGCGAAGCCGGCGGCCGAACGCGTTCCGCCCCTCGGGGTCGTCGGGGACGTGATCGTCGACGCGCGGCGGGACGGTTCGGAGGGCCGGCAGGATGATCGCCGCGGCCAGCGCGATGAGCGGGAGCAGGCCGAGGAAGACGACCCGCCAGCTCGTGGCCGCCGCAACCGCCCCGGCCAGGGCGGGCCCGATGACCCCCGGCAGGACCCAGGCGGTCGAGAGGACGGCGAACATCTTGGGGCGGAGGGCATCGGGCATGGCGCGGCCGATCGCGACGTAGGCGATGGGCGGGATCGCCCCGGCGCCGAACCCCTGGAGCGCCCGGCCGACGACGAGGACGCCCATCGACGGCGCGAGCCCGCCGATCACGAGCCCGATCGAGAACAGCCCCAGGCCCGCAGCCATCGGCCGGATGAGGCCGCCGCGGTCGATGAGGCCGCCGGCGACGACGATCCCGAGCATGCTGGCGAGGAGGAACGCCGAGAAGACCCAGCCGTACAGGTGGAGGTCGCCGAGCTCGGCCGCCACCTGGGGCATCACCTGGGCCACGGCGAGCGCCTCGAACGCGACGAGCGTGATCGTCATGACCAGGCCCGAGGTCAGCGCCCGCCGGCCCGGGCTGAACAGGCCGCCGATGCCCTCGAGGTCGAGGGTCGGCTCCTCGCCGGGGCCCTCGAGCGGGATCTCGCCGAGCATCGGCTCGACGGATCGGGTTTCGAGCTCCTCGACGTCTCTCGTCGTGGGCTCGAGGAGGGCGTCGCTCATCGCCACAGGATGACCGATACGGCACGATCGGGGAGCGGGAGGTGGGGCGCGCGGGGCGGAGGCGCGGCGGCGGCCGGCGCGGGGCGGGCGCGGCGGGGGGCGCGGGCCGGCCCTGGGCGTCGAGCGGCGCGGCGCAGGGCGGGCGGGGAGCCTCCACCCTGCCATACGGTCACCCAGCGAACGCTCGCCACGATCGGAGCCCCTCGACCCGGAGGGCCGGCAGCCGGTTCATCCCGCCGGGAGCGTGGGCCGGTACGAATCTCGGCCTCGACCGGGCCGGAACCGGCCATCGCCCCGGCGAACGTTCACGGCATGACCGTTTGGCCAGGTGGGCGGCGCCGGAACCGGCCATCGCCCCGGCGAAGGTTCACGGCATGACCGTTTGGCCAGGTGGGCGGCGCCGGAGTAGGCCATCGGATCCTCGACCCGGAGCCCCGAGCCTACGTCCCGGCCAGGCGCTCGACGATCGGGGCCAGCTCGTCGATCGTGCCGGTCATGATCGAGCTGATCCCGAACCGCTCGCGGAGCATCTGGAACTTCTCGGTCAGCCCGTCCAGCGAGCCGATGAAGATGTGGGGCGACTCGAGCAGCTCCGCCGGGGCGACCTCGACCCCCGTCCGGCTGCGGACCCGGTCGGCCACGGCGGCGGCCTCCGCCAGGGCGTGATCCGTGACGCTGACGTCGGTGATCGTCGGGTAGACGTTGAGCTCGAGCCGGTCGAACCGGTCGCCGGCCGCCTCGCGAACCCAGCCGATCTTCTCGGCGGTCGCCTCGAGGGTGATGCTCCGCGGGTCGGCGCGTGGGTTGGACTGGTCGCCGGGCATGAGCCGCGGCGCGAGGCCCACGACGTCGGCCTCACGGGCGGCCAGCGACAGGAGGCGCCGCCCGCCGCCCCCGACGAGGAACGGCGGATGGGGCCGCTGGACCGGCTTCGGCTGGCCGTCGAAGTCGGCGATCGTGTAGTGCTCGCCGGGGAAGCTGAACGAGCCATCGCCGAAGCAGCCCTTGAGGACCCGGATCCCCTCCTCCAGCCGGCTCACCCGAATCCCGACCGGATCGAACGGGAGGCCGATCGCGTCGTACTCGGGCTTGCGCCAGCCCGCCCCGATCCCGATCTCCAGCCGGCCGCCGCTGAGCAGGTCGATCGTGGCCAGGTCCTGGGCGAGGACGGCCGGGTGGCGGAGGTCGTTGTTGAGCACGAACGTCCCGACCCGGAGCCGCTCGGTCGCGGCGGCGATCGCGGCCATCGTCGGGATCGGCGCGAGCTGCTCGATGAGATGGTCCGGGACGATCAGGACGCTGTAGCCGATCGACTCGGCCCGCCGGGCGTCGGCCGCCAGGGTCCGCCCGTCGGTCGGCTCGGCGGCTTCGGCGAGGAACCGGAACGGACGCACGATCGGTCAGGCGGTCCGGATGAGCCGGAGGACCTCGCCGGCGAGGCCGATCGCCTCCGGGGTGCGCAGGACCGTGTTCATGAACGTGAACCCGGTGAAGCCGGCATCGAGGTACGGCCGGAGCGCCTCGGCGCCCTGCTCCGGGGTCGTCGCGACGGCCGCCCGTCGCTCGGGCGGCAGCCGGGCCAGGAGCGCGGCGCCGTCGGCCTCGGTGAGGGCCAGCAGGACCGGCGTCGCCATCGTCAGCTCGATCGTCGCCGGGTCGCGCCCGATCGCCGCGCAGTGCTGCTCGAGGACCTCCTTCTTGTGCAGGAGGGCCTCGAGCCCGAGCGGGAACCAGTGGGTCATGTCGGCGTGCTTCGCGGCGATCTTGAGCGTCCGCTGCTCGCCGCCCCCGCCGACGATGATCCTCGGCCCGCCGGGCTGGATCGGGCGCGGGACGTTGAGCGCCCCCTCGATCCGGTAGTGGCGGCCCTCGAAGGTCGGCCGGTCCTCGGTGAACATCGCCCGGCAGATCGTCAGCGCCTCGTCGAGCCGGTCCATCCGCTCGCGGAGCGGCGGGAAGTGGACGCCGTAGCCGGCGTGCTCGTCCTCGTTCCAGGCGGCCCCGAGCCCGAGGACGGCGCGCCCGCCGGAGACGACGTCGAGCGTCGTGACCGTCTTGGCCAGGATCGCCGGGTTGCGGTAGGTCACGCCGGTCACGAGCGCTCCGAGCCGAACCCGGCTCGTCCGCTGGCTGAGGGCGGCGAGCGTCGCGTACACCTCGAGCATCGGGTCGGTCTCCGGACCGACGCCCCGGATCTGGTAGAAGTGGTCCATCGCCGTCACGAGGCTGAAGCCCGCGGCCTCGGCGGCGGACGCCAGCTCGACGATCCGGTCGAACAGCCGCTCGGGCGGCGTGCCGGGGAACGTGTAGTTGGGAAGGTGGAGGCCGAACCAGGGCGTCATCCGATCCTCCGATCGAGCTGGCGTGGGCGGGCACGGCGACCTGCCCGCGGTCGCGTCACCGTACCCCGTTCGGCGCCGGGACGTCGGCTCCGACGACGCGAGCGTGGCACGATGGCCGCGGAGGCGACGGATGACGGACGCGAGGACGCTCCTGCGCGGTGTTCCGGGCGGACGGGTGCTCGACGTGGCGACGGGCCGGGGCAACTTCGTCGAGTTCCTGCTCAAGGGGCTCGCCAGCCACGACGAGATCGTCGGGATCGACAACGACCCCGAGGCGGCGGCCCGCTTCGCCGATGCGTTCGGTGATCGGCCGGACATCAGGTTCGAGCAGATGGACGCGACCGCGCTCGCCTTCGACGATGGCCGGTTCGACACCGTCTCCGTGGCGAACTCGCTCCATCACTTCGCCGACCCCGCGGCGGTCCTCCGCGAGATGCGCCGGGTCTGCCGGCCTGGCGGGAGCCTGGTGGTGCTCGAGATGTTCCGCGACGGTCAGGCCGAGCCCCAGATAACCCACGTCGAGCTCCACCACTGGTGGGCGGCGATCGATACCCTCGGCGGCAAGGTCCATCGCGAGACGTTCCCGCGCGCCGAGGTCATGGACCTGATCGCGGGCCTGGGGCTGTCGGATCTCCGGGTCGACGATCTCACCGACTCCGATACCGACCCGCTGAGCCGCGAGACGGTCGACGAGCTCGACCCGGTGATCGACCGATACATCGGCTTCGCGGACGGGCACCCGGACCTCCAGGCCCGGGGCGAGGAGCTGCGCCGACGGCTCCATGACGTCGGCTTCCTCGTAGCGACGGCGGTCTTCGCCGTCGGCCGGACCTAGCCCTTCGACCGGGGATTCGTCCTCGCCAGCACGTGATGGTAGGCGTACTCGCCGTCGTGCCAGGGCCCCTCGGCTTCGTCGACGATGGTGAAGCCGGCCTCTGCGATCCAGGCCCGTACCCGGTCCAGCGTCGGGTAGTGGTGGTAGTAGCCGTACGGCTCCTCCCACATCACCTCGCCGTCGACGACGGGGAGGCCCCGCTGGCGCAGGTCGGCGTTCGCCTCGCGGACCGCCCCCGGATCGGCCAGCTCGACCGTGAGGTAGAGCCAGCCGTCGGCGTGGAGCGCGTCGCGGAAGCGGCCGAGGACGAGCGGCCAGTCCTCGGGCGGGATGAACTCCATCGCGTCGACGCACATCACCCCGTCGAATTCGTCGCGCTGCGCGAGGTCCTGGATGTCGCCCTTCTCGGTCGGGACGTCCGGGAACTTCGTCGCCGCCTTCGCGAGGTAGCCGCCCGACTGGTCGACGCCGAGCAGCCGTCGGCCGCTGTCGAGGACCATCTCGAAGTACTTGCCCGTGCCGCACGGCGCGTCGAGCACGCGGCCACCGCGCGGGAGCTCCGCCAGGAAGCGCTCGATGAACATCCGGTGGTCGTCCTCGATCTCGCCCCACTCGGCGTCGTAGACCTCGACGAGCGCGTCCTCCTGCCGCTCGTTGTCCCGCCGCAGCTCGCGCAGCCAGGTGGACCGGTCGATCTGGGCCGTGGACGATCGCGACTCCGAGTTCATGGCGGCGAGGATACCCGCTGCCCGTCATCGGACGCTGCGCCAGCCTGCAACCAGCGTCCGCCGGCCTACCACGGGACTCCGCCGGCCCGCACCCGCCCTGCGCCGAGCGTCCCAACCCGCCGAGCGCCCCAACCCGCCGAGCGTCCCAACCCGCCCGACCCGACCCCCAGGTAGCAATCCCCGTGGTCCGAGACGACTCTGAGCCTCCCAGTCATCGCCGGCGGTGCTGGGCGACGGGGCGGCCGGCCGGGTCCGAGCGTGAGACCGGCGATGGTAGGCGCGGGCGGACTCGCCCCGTAATACCCCGGTTGCTGGTTGTGGGCTATAGGGCGGCTCAACCTGTCCCGCAACACCCGGGTTGCTGGGTGCTACTCCACTCCACCGGCCGACGTCAGCCGCGCCACGACCGCCTGGGTGAGCAGCCATGACTTGCGCCGGGTCGCGCGGGCAGGCGGATCCGGAACTGGTTGCTGGCGAACGTCAGGTCGCCGGGGCGGACGCCCGGCAGTCCGATCGCGGCCGCCCGCTCGCCGCCGCCCATCGGCGCCAGGAGGCGCATCGCGGTCGCCCGCGACAGACCGGCCCCGAAGCGGACGACGAGCTGGCCCTCCTCGCGCGAGATCGACGAGACGCCGGCCGACTCGGCCGCGAGCCGCAGCTCGGCGACCTCGACCAGCCGGGCGACCGGCGCCGGCAGCGGCCCGAACCGGTCGGTGACCTCCTGGCGGAAGGCGGCGATGTCGCCCGCCGTCCGGGCCCGCGCCAGCCGCCGGTACAGCTCGAGCTTCTGCGCCTCGTCCGGCACGTAGTCGTCGGGCAGGTGGGCGTCGACCGGCAGGTCGAGCACCGCGCCCGGCTTCTCGAGGACCGGCTCGCGACCCTCCCGGCGGGCCTTGCGTCTCCTCGACGGCGTCGGCCAGCAGGCGCGAGTAGAGGTCGAAGCCCGACCGCCGCCATGTGCCCCGACTGCTCGCCGCCGAGGATGTTCCCGGCGCCGCGGATCTCGAGGTCGGACAGCGCGATCTGGAAGCCGGCGCCGAGCTCCGACGCGTTGAAGATCGCCTGGAGCCGCTTGCGCGCCTCGTCGCTCAGCCGCTCGCGCCGGCGGTAGAGGAGGTAGGCGTACGCCCGCCGGCTCGACCGGCCGACCCGGCCGCGGAGCTGGTAGAGCTGGGCGAGCCCGAGCGTGTCGGCCCGGTCGATGATGATCGTGTTCGCGTTCGGGATGTCGAGCCCCGACTCGATGATCGTCGTGCAGACGAGGACGTCGGCGGCGCCGTCGGAGAACGCGATCATCACCTTCTCGAGCGCGCCCTCGGCCATCTGGCCGTGCCCGACGACGATCCGGGCGCCCGGCAGCATCTGGCGCAGCTGCTCGGCCTGGGCCTCGATCGTCTCGACCCGGTTGTGGACGTAGAACACCTGCCCGCCGCGGTCGAGCTCGCGCAGGATCGCGTCGCGGACCAGCCCGGCCGACGCCTCGGCGACCCGGGTCTGGATCGGCAGGCGGTCCTCGGGCGGCGTCTCGATCACGCTCAGGTCGCGGATCCCGGCCAGGGCCAGGTTGAGCGTCCGCGGGATCGGCGTGGCCGACAGGGTGAGCACGTCGACCTCGTTGCGGAGCCGCTTGAGGCGCTCCTTGGCGGCCACCCCGAAGCGCTGCTCCTCGTCGACGACGACCAGCCCGAGGTCGCGGAAGCGGACGTCCTTCGACAGCAGCCGGTGGGTCCCGATGACGACGTCGACCGCGCCGCCGTCGAGCCCCTCGACCGTCGCCGCCTGCTCGCGCTCCGAGACGAACCGCGACAGCAGCCGGACGGTGATCGGGAAGGCCGCGTAGCGCTGCCCGAACGTCTGGAAGTGCTGCGCGGCGAGGACGGTCGTCGGGACGAGCACCGCGACCTGCTTGCCGTCCTGGATCGGCCTTGAACGCGGCCCGGATCGCGACCTCGGTCTTGCCGTAGCCGACGTCGCCGACGACCAGCCGGTCCATCGGCCGGCCGGCCTCCATGTCGGCCTTCGTCTCGGCGACTGCGCGAAGCTGGTCGAGCGTCTCCTCGTACGGGAAGCTCGCCTCCATCTCGCCCTGCCAGGGCGTGTCGGCGGCGTACGGGTGGCCGCGGGCGGAGGTCCGTGCGGCGTAGAGCGCGAGGAGCTCCTCGGCCAGGTCGTCGACGGCGCGCTTGACCCGCTGCTTCGTCCGGACCCAGTCGGTCCCGCCGAGCCGGCTGAGCTGGGGTCGCTCGCCGCCCGAGTAGCGGCTGACCCGCTGGATCTGCTCGACCGGGACGTAGATCCGGTCGCCCTCGGCGAAGCGCAGCTCGAGGTAGTCGCGCTCCTCGCCGGCCCCGCCGCGCCGGAGCATCTGCTCGTAGCGGGCGATCCCGTGGTCGATGTGGACGACGAGGTCGCCCGGGGTCAGCCGCTCGAGGATGTCGCGCGGGACGACCCGCCGCATCGCCTTCGGACGGCGGACGCGGACGGAGCCGAACAGCTCGCGGTCGGTCACGAACGCCAGCCCGTCGGGGCCGCCGACGAACCCGCCGTTCAGGCTCCGCTCGACGAGGGCGACCGCGCCGGGCGGCGGCGGGGCGTCGACCCGGCTGACGGCGGCGACCGGCCGGCCGGCCTCGCCGAGGACCTCCGACAGCCGGGCGGCCTGGTCCGAGGCGAGGACGATCCGCTGGCGGTCCTCGGCCCAGGCCTCGACCGCCTCGACCATCCGGCCGGCCCGGAGCCCCGGGACGCTCGGCTCGCGCCAGCCGAACAGGTCGCCCGAGCTCAGCCCGCCCCCGGCGATCGCCTCCGACGGCTCCGACTCCCAGGTCAGCTCGAGCGTCCGGGCACCGAGCAGCCGCGCCTTCCAGTCGCGTGGCGGCAGGTACGTCTGCGGGCCAGTCCTTCGGCAGGTCGCCGGCCGCGACGAGGTCGGCCTGGCGCTCGTCGGCCTGGCGCCACAGGAACGCGCCGGACTCGGCCAGGTCGCCGGGCTCGTCGAGGACGAGGAGCGTGCCGGGTTCGACGTGGTCGAGCCCGGTCGCCGGGCAGACGATCGCGGCCCAGACCTCGGCGGCGTCGCCGGCGTCGAGCGCTCGCGTCGCGGGAGCGGGCGCGTGCGAGACCGCTGCTGCCGCGCCGGTCGGCCGCGGACCGCTCGCGCCCGGCTCCATGCCCTCGAAGCGGGCGAGGTCGGTCGCGAGCCGCTCCGGCAGCCGGGCCGCCCCACGGCCGAGGCGCGCCCGGAGCTCGCCGGGGCCGCCCGCGGGAACGAGGAACTCGCTGGCCGGCAGGAGCGTGGCGCGTTCGGCGGTCCCGACGGTCCGCTGGTCGGTCGGGTCGAACCGCCGGATCGAGTCGACCTCGTCGCCGAAGAAGTCGATCCGGACCGGAAGCGACTCGCCGGGCGGGAAGACGTCGACGATCCCGCCGCGCCGGGCGAACTCGCCCGCGACCGGCGACCTCGAGCGTCGGCTGGTAGCCGAGGTCGAGCAGCTCGTGGAGGAGCGCGTCGAGCCCGATCCGCGCCCCGGCCGCGAGGACCCGCGGCTCGGCCGGGAGATCGGTCGGGGTCGAGCGTCCGCTGGAGGAGCGCCTGGACGCTCGCGACGAGGATCCGGGCACGGCCGGTCCGCCATGCGGCGAGCGCCGCGACCCGGGCGGCGGTCTCGTCGGCGACGAGCTCGCTCCGCTCGTAGGCCAGCGCGCTGCGCGGCTCGAGGACGGCGACGGCGTCCGGGTCGCCGAGCCACGCCCCGAGCTCCTCCGCGACGCGGTCGCCGATCTCGGCGTCGCGGGCGACCCAGACGAGTCGCTCGGGCGGATCGCGCCAGCGCGAGGGCGGCCGCGAGGAAGGACTTGGCGCCGTGCGGGACCGAGGTCAGGCCGGCGTGCCGGCCGCGCTTGTCGAGGGGATCGCCGGCGTGCCCGAGCCGCTCGCGGAGCGAGGCGAACGAACCCGTGCGCGGCCAGGAGCGGTGGGAGCGCGGCCAGGTCGGGCAGCCGTCGGCCGCCCTTCGGCTGGGCCGAGGCGGTGGTCGGTCGAACCGCGGTGGCCGCCCCGCCGACGGCGCGACGGGCATCGTCGACCCGGCGCGCCTCGTCGGCCCGGGCGCCCTCCTCCGTGCCGGGGCCGGCGGCCGGCGGCCTCGCGCGCCGCGGCTGCGGTCCGCGCGGCCTCCCCCGCCCGGAGGGCGTCCTCGACCTCGCGGTCGGCCTCGGCCACGTCGAAGTCGACCGCCGCCTCCGTCCTCGTCCGGTGGCGGGTGATGAAATCCTCGGCGACGCGCTCGCCCAGCCGGCGCTCGGCGCCGCGCTTGCCCCGGAGCGGCGGGGTGGTCATGCGTCCTGGTCCGGGCCGGCCCGGTCGTCGGGCTCACTCCTCGCTCCCGGCCGGTCGCGGCTTGCGCCAGCCGGTCCGCGTCCGGCGGATCCCGTCCGGTCCGGGCGGCCCGTCGACCTCGCCGGCCGGTGCGACCCGGTCGGTGTCGGCCGGTCGAAGCTGGAACGAGTTGAACCGGTTGGCCGCCTTGTTCGTGCCCTCGCGGGCCCAGGCCTCGACGGCGTCGGCCGCCTCGTCGAGCAGCTCGTCGAGCCGCTGGCGCTCGTCCGGGGCGAACGTGCTCAGGACGTGGTCGATCGCGTTCCGGTCGGGCTCGCCGATCCCGATCCGGAGCCGGCTGAACTTCTCGGTGCCGAGCTCGTCGATGATCGAGCCGAGCCCGTTGTGGCCGCCTGGCCCGCCGCCCTCGCGGAAGCGGAGCTTGCCGAAGGGCAGGGCGAAGTCGTCGGCCACGATCAGCAGGTCGCCGAGCGGGGCGTGCTCGCGTTTGAGGATCTTGCGCACCGCGAGCCCCGACTCGTTCATGAACGTCAGCGGCTTGGCGAGCGTCAGGTCGAGGCCGTCGAACCGTCCCTGGACGATCCGCGAGGCGTCGCGCTCGCGCCCCTTGCCGACCCAGCCGGCCCGGTCGGCCAGGCGGTCCATGACCATCCAGCCGATGTTGTGGCGGGTCTTCGCGTAGCGCTCGCCCGGGTTCCCGAGCCCGACGACGATCTTCACCACTCCTCCTGGTCGGCGTCCCTCCGCGGCCGCCGATCGCGACCCGAATCGCACGCCGACAGGGCCCGATCCCGTCCGGGAGGGCCTCCGGGGATGGTATCAGCCGGCGGGTGGGTGGCCGCGTCCGCGCCGGTCGACGTGGTCCGGATCGACTGCCGCCGGCGCGATCGCGACCGCATCGCTGCCGCATGACGTGCGTCCGGAGCGGTGCGGCTCCGTCGCGCGGCGTCGACCGCGGAGCCGACGCAGCGAGCGCCGGACGCAGGCGACGTCTGCGGAGTCCTCGCACCGACTCGGCGCAGGCCCGACGTGTCGCGATCGGCCGAGCCGTGACGGACTCGGTGCCGTCGCCGAGCGGAACCGACGGCGCCGGTCGTCGCGGACGGACGCAGTCCGCGGGCTGCGGTCGACCGCACGGTCTGGGATCGACGGTCCGGACGCGCCGACGGCCGGACGCCGGCGGACGGGCCAGCGGCCGGCATCGGGCCGCGCCCAGCAGCCTCGCCTCGAGGACACGCATCGCGGCCTCTTCGGCCGGCTCGGCGTGATCCCAGCCGCAGACGTGGAGGACGCCATGGGTGACCAGCAGGCGCAGCTCGTCGGCCGGTGCCCAGCGGACGTCGCCGGTCCAGCCGCCGCGACCGCCGGCGGCCTGGTCGACGGCTCGCTCGACCGACACGACGACGTCGCCGAGGTGGATCCGGATGCCCGGCGGCAGCGGGAAGTCCGCGCCTCCCGACTGACGACCGCGCGAGCCACCCGTCGGCCGCCCGGCCTCGGGAGGCGTGGGGAACGCCTCGGGCGGCAGGAGCGGGAACGAGAGGACGTCGGTCGGCCCCTCGACGCCCATGTGCGTCGCGTTCAGCCCGGCCAGCTCGCGGTCGTCGGCCAGGATCAACCCGAGCGATGCGGGTCGGGGTGCGCCGGCCGCGTCGAGCGTCCGGGCCGCGGTCCGGGCGAGCTCGGCCAGCGGGACCAGCCGCGGGGTGCCCGGCCGGACCGTGACGTCGACCCGCCACGGGGGCAGGTAGATCGAACGGGACTCAGCCAGCGTCGGGACCCGCCGAGCCCGAACCCGACGAGCCGCGACCACTGCCCACCGAGGCCCCGCCACCTCCACCGATGCCCACCGAACCGCCTCCGGCCGCGGCGGCCGCGCGGCGCGATTCGAGCTCCACGACCTTGCTCTGCGGGTAGGCGATCCGCTGGTGGTACATCCCGAGGAGCTGCGAGACGAACGCCTCGCGGATCTGCTCGACGTCGCGCAGGGTCAGGTCGCACTCGTCGAACTGGCCGTCCTGGAGGCGCTCCTCGATGATCCGGGTGACCATCGCCCGGATCGCGGCCTCGTCGCGCGACGAGAGCGACCGGACCGACGCCTCGATCCCGTCGGCCAGCATGAGCAGCGCCGCCTCGCGGGTCTGCGGCTTCGGCCCGGCGTGGCGGTAGCGCGTCTGGTCGACGGCGTTGGCCGCCTTCTCGCCCTCCGACGTCGACAGCCCGCCGAACGGCTCCGCGGCCAGCTCGCGCGCCTTGGCGTAGAAGTAGCTGATCAGGGCCGTCCCGTGGTGCTGCGGGATGAACGCGATGATCGGCTTTGGGCAGCCGGGCCCGGTAGGCGATGTCGATCCCGTCGGCGACGTGCGCCTTGAGGATCTGGGCCGACGTCTCCGGGTCGAGCTCGTCGTGGACGTTGTCGCCGCCGGCCTGGTTCTCGATGAACGCCAGCGGGTTGGCCAGCTTCCCGACGTCGTGGTAGTAGGCGGCGACGCGGGTGAGGAGCGGGTCCGCCCCGATCGACTCGGCCGCCCGCTCGGCCAGGTTGGCGACCATGATCGAGTGGTGGTAGGTCCCCGGCGTCTCGAGCAGGAGCCGGCGGAGGAGCGGCTGCGATGGGTTGGCCAGCTCGAGCAGCTGGAACGCGGTGGTGATCCCGAACACATTGCCGATGACCGCGAACGTGCCGACGGCGATGACCGCGGCGCCGACCCCGGCCGCGGCCGAGGCGCCCCACAGCTGGAGGACGCCGGTCGGGTCGTGCTTGCCGAGCAGCCCGAAGGTCGTGACGACGAGCGCGTCGACGACGGCCACCGCGATCCCCGCCTGGACGAACACGTTGAGCCGGTCGCCGCGCCGGACCGCCACGATTCCGGCCGCGCCGCCGAAGAACACGAACGCCGTCATCTCGACCGAGCCGGCGTTCACGGCCCCCGCGACGATCGCGATCACCGCGGTGAGCATCATCGCGGTGCCCGCGTCGAGCAGGAGGGCCGCGAGGATCCCGACGGCCGCGGTCGGCACGATGTACGGGATCGCGGCGCGCCCGGCGGTGACCTCGAGGGCGAACGTCGCGAACACGAGCATCAACCCGACGAGGGTCAGGACGTTGTTCCGGTGCCACAGCTCCGGCCGGAAGCGCCAGATCCAGGCGAGCACGAGCCCGACGAGGAGCGTCGAGAAGAGCGCCCAGCCGGCCAGCCTGGCGAAGTCCCACTCGGCCGTGCTCAGGCCGAACGCGGCCACCGCCTCGACCGTGTCGGCGGTGATCGGGTCGCCCTTGCGCACGATCGCCTGGCCCTGGGTGAGCGAGACGAGCACCGGCGGGACGCTGCTCGGCGGCCCGACGCTTGGCCGCATCAGTCTCGGCCTGATCGAAGTCGGAGTTCGCGACGAGGAGCGGCGCCACGATCTCGGCGGCGAGCTTGCGCTCGGCCTCGTTTAGCCCGCCGAGGATCCGGCCCGCCAGTCGGTCCCGGACCTCGGCCAGGTCGGCGTCGCGCAGCTCGCTCGTCTCGAGCTGATCGAGGATCCGGGCGCTCTCGTCGCGGACGGCCTTCCAACGGCCGAGCGGCAACGCGATCAGGTTGGCCCGCGACTCGTCGGACAGGCCGGGCAGCGCGGCGTCGAGGAGCGCGATCCGGTCGGATTCGGCCGTCGCCGGGTCGAACGCGTTGTCGACCGGTGCGACCGCCCGATCGAACGCGAGCGCCTGCTGGCGGGCCACGGCGGTGGCCTTGTCGGGGGTGAAGTCGTACTGCGGCGGGACACCGGCGGCCTCGGCGTCGCGGGCGGTCTTCGTCCGGGTCTCGCTCGTGTAGGTGATCGTCGCGGGGCGCCAGGAGATCGGTGCTGGCGACCTCGCCGACCTTGACGTCGACCCGGGTGGGGATGATGTCGACGGCGAAGATCGCGGTCAGGACCAGGATGAGGATCCCGGAAGCGGCAAGGAGCCGCGCGAGGTCGCGGCGCGAGAAGGTCGGCTGCCGATCGTCGCGATCGGCCCGCTGGGCGAGCATCGCGGGTCAGTGGCTCCCCGCCGTGTCGTGGGCGGCCAGGTCGGCCGCGGCCAGCCGCTGGGCGACGAGCTCGCTGACGTGCTTGCCGTCGGCCCGGCCGCGGGTTCGCGGCGCGAGCCAGCCCATCACCTTGCCCATGTCGCGCGGGGAGGCGGCCCCGGTCGACGCGATCGCCTCGCCGACGAGGCCGATCAGCTCGTCCTCGCTCAAGGCGGCCGGGAGGAACTCGGACAGGATCGCGATCTCGGCCTGCTCCTTGTCGGCCAGGTCGGTCCGGCCGCCGGCGCGGAACGCCTCGACCGACTCGCGCCGGGTCCTGACCTCGCGGCCGAGGACCTGGAGCTCCTCGTCCCGGCTGAGCGGGCGGCCCTCGCTCTTCTCGAGCAGGTAGAGCGAGTTGCTGGCCATCCGCAGGACGTCGCGGCGCAGCGTGTCACCCGACCGCATGGCCGCGGTCGTCTCGGTCTGGAGTCGTTCCTTCAGGGTCACCGGATCTGGCACCTCGGGCGGACTCGATGCGAGCCGCCCCGGGACGGGTGCGCGAACCGCCGTGCGGCGGTCGCGACCTAGCCCTGCTGCGTGCGGGCGGCCTTCTTGCGCTTGGCTTCCTTGCGCTTGCGCTTCACGCTCGGCTTCTCGTAGTGCTCGCGACGGCGAGCCTCGGCGAGGATCCCGCTCTGCTGGATCTTCTTGTTGAAGCGGCGGAGGGCGCTCTCGAAGGTCTCGTTCTCACCCACTCGGACTTCAGCCAATCCCGGTTCACCTCCCACGGCCTCGTCTCGTCGGTTCGTTCGGTGCTCGCGGGCCGGTCGGCTCGAACGGCCTCGGCGAGGGCGCGGATGGGCGCTCGCCGACAGGCTGGCGGAGTGTAGACGAGGGTCCGGGCGCGGTCAAACGGTCTGGACGCCCGCTCGGCTCCTCTGGGCGACCTCAGCGGTGAACCTCGCGAGCGCCGCGCTGTAGGCGGACGGGCGGTGGAGGTTGACCAGGTGCGACGCCCCCTTGATCACGATGACGCGGGGATCGCGGGCGACCTTCCGGAAGCCGCCCTCGCCGAGCCGGAACGGGACGTCGAGCTGGCCGTTGAGGATGAGCGACGGACCGGGATAGGCCCCGAAGCTCGCCCGCATGTCCCGGCCGATGAGTGAGCGGAGCGCCACGGAGCCGGCCTCGAACCCGAAACCACCCGCGAGGATGGCGTTTGCCGTGGCGGGTGGGAAGCGGCGCCTGAACCACGATCGGTTCAGCCGGGCAGCCGTCGGGCGGGTCCCCTGGTCCATCACGAGCGCCAGCCACCGGATCGCCGGAGGCATGAGAACCCCGCGCGGCTCGGCCGACGCGCCGGAGATCACGAGGCCGGCCACCTTCTCGGGATGGCGTGCGGCGACGTCGATCGCGAGATAGCCACCGAGCGACAGCCCGCACAGGATGGCCCGGCCGCCGGCGGCCTCGTCGATGACCCGGGCAATCTCCTCGACCGCCTCGTCCCAGTCGAACGGCTGGTCGCGCAGGGCGCCGTGACCGGGCAGGTCGAGGGCAATGACCCGGAACCCGCCGGACAGCGCGGCGAGCTGCGGGTGCCACATCCCGCGCGAAAGGCGAGTGCCGTGGACGAGGACGATCGCGGGAGCGCCGGGTGGGCCGACTGCGGTGTAGGAGAGCGACACCCCGCAAGCCTAGCGCCCCGGCGCGCCAGACCGTCCACGCCCCCTGCGGCGGCGTACCCTGTCGCCATGGACACGCTCATCGAGATCATCGACGAGGCGGTCGCGGCGTACGGCGATCGCCCGGCGCTGTCGCTCCGACGGGACGACGGCACGAGCGAGGTCTGGTCGTTCCGTGAGCTCGACCGGCGGAGCCGGGCCGTGGCCTGGCGGCTCCGCGAGCTCGGCCTGAAGTCCGGCGATCGGATGCTCACCTGGTCGCCCTCGACGCCCGCGCTCCCGGCGGTCTACTTCGGGGCGATGCGCGTCGGGGTGATCGTCGTCCCGCTCGACCTGCGAATGTCGCCGGACGCGATCGAGCGGATCGCCGAGAAGGCCGACACCGTGCGGCTCGCGCTCGGGACCGGCCGCGACGCGCCGGACCCGCGCGAGGCCCGCCTCGAGCATCACCCGACCTCGACCGTCGAGGACCTGGCCGACCGAGCCCGATCCGAGCTGGCCGGCCGACTGGGCGGAGCAGGTCGCGGCCTGGCCGCGCCCCAATCCCGGCGACCTGTTCGAGATCATCTTCACGAGCGGCACGACCGGGACGCCGAAGGGCGTGATGCTCAGCCACGCCAACGTCGTGGCGACGATCGAGACGGCCCACAACGCGATCCCGCCCCAGGAGCACCGGCTCGTGTCGCTCCTGCCTCTGTCGCATCTCATGGAGCAGGCGATCGCACTGTTCTACGCGCTGACCGTCGGGGCCGACATCCTCTACGTCCGGAGCCGCAACCCTCGGGTCATCTTCGAGGCGATCCGCGACCACCGGGTGACCACGATGCTCGTCGTGCCCCAGATCCTCGACCTGTTCTGGGGCGCGATCGAGCGGGAGGTGTCGAAGTCCGGCCGGACCGCCCTGTTCGAGCGGCTCCGGCGCATCGCCCGCCAGCTGCCCTACGGTGTCCGGCGGGTCCTGTTCCGCAGTGTCCACGCCCAGCTCGGCGGCAGCCTCAACCTGTTCGTCTGCGCCGCGGCGTTCCTCCCGCCGGCCCTCCAGCAGGCGTGGGAGGACGTCGGGGTCGTCGTCCTGCAGGGCTACGGCGCGACCGAGTGCGGCCCGGTCAGCGTGACCTCGAAGACGGATCACGGGCTCGGGACCGTCGGGCGGACGATGCCGCCGGTCGAGGTGAAGCTGGCCGACGACGGCGAGATCCTGGTCAAGGGCCCGACCGTCTTCGTCGGCTACTGGCGCGACCCCGACGCGACCGCCGCCGCGTTCACCGCGGACGGCTGGTACAAGACCGGCGACATCGGCCGCCACGACGAGGCCGGCCACCTCATCCTCATGGGCCGGATCAAGGACATCATCGTCCTGCCCAACGGGCTCAACGTGTACCCGGAGGACATCGAGAACGCGCTCCGGACCGCCGGGATCCGCGACTCGGTCGTGATCGAGACGAGGCCCGGCCGGATCGAGGCGGTCGTCCTCGCCCCGGGTGCGGCGGTCCTCCCCCGCGGCGGCGACGTACCAGGCCAGGGCGTCGAGGGGCTCCATCGCGACCCCGCGGAACTGTCGACCGAGATCGACGCGGCCGTGAAGCGGGCGAACGCGACCCTCGCCCAGAACCAGCGGGTCGTCGCCTGGCGGCTCTGGCCGGACGCCGACTTCCCGCGGACCCACACGCTCAAGGTCAAGCGCGACCGGATCCGCGCCTGGGCCGTCGTCGAGCAGCCGCTCCCGATCACGGGCGACGGGGAGCCGGCCCGGGACGACCCGGGTCCCGGCGAGACGGCCCCGGTCGGCTCCGGCCGCGACGAGGCCTAGCGGACGATCGGGATCTCGAGACCGAGCGTCTCGAGCGCCGTCGCGACCGTCGCCGCCTCGGCCTCGGGCGAGTTGGCCGGCGACCAGGTGTAGAAGACGACCGTCGAGCCGACCTGGCGGATGACGTGCTTCGCGTCGTTCGGGAACTGGATCCGGCCGGGACCGGAGGCGAGGTAGTCGGCCATCTCCGCCCCCGCCGCGTAGGCTCCGGCGGCGTCGGCGAAGTCGTAGATCGCGATGAACCCATGGGCGTCGTCGCCGGGCAGGATCGCCTGGAGGACGACTCGCGGGGCGGCCGCCAGCAGCGGGGACTCGGCCGGCCGGTACGGCACGATCGCCGGCTCGGCGACGATCCCGGCGGTCCGCAGGGCGGCCGTGACCTGGCCGGCGGTGGCGTTCGCCCCGGCGGAGACGACCTGGCTCGGGCTCGGGGCGGCCGTCGGGATCGGCACGGTCGAGGCACCGATCCCGCATCCGGCGAGCAGGACGGCGAGCGCGGCGACGATGGCCGCGATCGGGAGCCGCCTCATCCGGGCGGCCAGGTCATCGACCGCCCGCCGAGGAGGTGAATGTGGAGGTGGTCGACCGTCTGGCCGCCCCATCGCCCGACGTTGACGACGAGCCGGTAACCGTTGTCGGCGATCCCCTCGGCCCGGGCGAACGCCGCGGCCGCCGCGAACAGCCGCCCGAGGAGCGGTCCATCGGCCTCGGTCACCTCGTTCACCGAGGCGATGTGGGTCCGGGGCATGAACAGGACGTGCGTCGGGGCGCGCGGCGCGATGTCGCGGATGCCGATGACGAGGTCGTCGGCGTGGACCTGCGTGGACGGGATCTCGCCCGCGACGATCCGGCAGAACAGGCAGTCGGGGTCGCGGACCGCTCCGTCGCCCATCTCGATGACCTCCAGTCTCAGAGCTGCGGCTTGGCGCTCATCAGGTAGCCGATGACGCCGATCAGTCCGGCCATCGCGTAGGACACGTAGCGCTGGCGTCGGGCGGCCGCCTGCCAGACCCGATCGTCCCACGCGGCGCGCAGCCCGACCAGCGCCCGCAGGTTCGGGCGCTGGATGAAGAACGCGATCGCGAGGTTGACCGCGTAGATCGCCAGCGCGACGAGGAGCCACGGCTGGTCGACGACCTGGATCCCGAGGCTGCCGATGAGGATCGCCCCGGTCGCGATCAGCCCGACGCCGATCACGACGCTGCCCGTTCCCTGCATCCGCAGCAGGAACCGGACCGGGGCGCTCTTCGACTCGGTCGCCGGCCGGTTCGTCCGGAGCGCGAACGGCAGGAGGAGCGCGGGGAGGAACAGGGCGATCGCCAGGACGACGTGGATCGGCAGGACGATCGCGAAGAGGGGCACGGGGCGGATTGTACGGGCGGCCGGCCCGGACGGCCCCGCTGCGACCGAAGCCGGATCGTTGCCCGGTTCTCAGGGGGAGCGGACGGCCTCGAGCGCGACCCAGTCGCCCTCGCTCGACCGATCGACCGCCTCCAGGCCGGCCGCCTCGAACGCCGCGCGGACCTCCGCCTCGCGGTCGACGAAGATGCCCGACGCGAGCAGCCGGCCGCCCGGCCGCAGCTCGGCCGCCAGCGGCCCGGCCAGCGCGATCAGGACCGAGGCGATGAGGTTGGCCAGGACCAGGTCGAACGGCGGCTCGCCGCTCGGCAGGCTGCCCCGGCGGGCGGTCAGCCGGCGGCCCAGCCGGTTGCGTCGGGCGTTCGCCGTCGTCGCCTCGATCGCGATCGGATCGGTGTCGAGCCCGACGAGCTCCTCCGCCCCGAACAGTCCGGCCGCGATCGCCAGGATCCCCGAGCCGCAGCCCACGTCGAGCACGCGCGTCCCGCCACGGCGCCCCGAGCCGGCGTCGAACCGGCCCTCGGCCGCCCAGCGATCGATCACGGCGAGACACAGCCGGGTCGTCGGGTGGAGCCCGGTCCCGAAGGCCATCCCCGGGTCGAGCGCGAGGACGACGTCGTCGGGAGCCCGTCGATGGCGTCGCCAGGTCGGGCGGACGACGAGCCGCCGGCCGACCCGCAGGACCGGGAAGTGGGCCTTCCAGGCGTGCGCCCAGTCCTCCTCGTGGACGACCCGGGTCTCGAGCGGCCCGATCGGGCGCAGCCCGAAGGCCGTCAGGTGGCCGAGCGCCGCATCGGCTCCGGCGACGGCAACCCCGACGGCCGTGGCGTCCCGGGCCGGGAGGTAGGCCCGGACGATCGCCGGGCGGGTCGGGTCGACCGTGGCGCCGAGCCCCTCGTCGACGAGCTCGAAGGCCGGCTCGACGGTCGTCCCGCCGGGCGCGTAGCGCGACAGGATCTCGCTGACCGCCTCGACCGCCTCGGGATCGGCCGCGACCGACAGCTCCAGCCAGGCGCCCTCCGCCGAGGCGCCCTCGTCGGGCGCTCCGGCGTCGCTCAAGACAGGGCGTCCTTGACCCGGTCGAGGAGCCCGGCGCCGTTCGTCCCGACCGACTCCCCCGCCTCGGCCGCGTACGACTCGAGAAGCTCGCGCTGCTTCTTCGAGAGCTTCGTCGGGACGTTCACCCGGACGAACACGTGGAGGTCGCCGCGCTGGTTCGTCCGGCGGAGGTGCGGGACGCCCTTGCCGCGCAGGCGGATCTCGGCCCCCGGCTGGGTCCCGGGCTTGATCTCGAGCGTCTCGTCGCCGTCGACCGTCGGGGATCGTCACGGTCGTCCCGAGGGCGGCCTGGGCGATCGAGATCTCCTGGTCGAGGTAGAGCTCGGTCCCGTCGCGCTTGAGGACGGGGTGGGGCTGGACGTGGACGGCGACGTAGAGGCTGCCGGCGGGTCCGCCGCGCGGGCCGATCTCGCCCTCGCCCGACAGGCGGATCTGGTGGCCCTCGTCGATCCCGGCCGGGATGGCCACCCGGAGCGTCCGCTTGCGCTCGGTCCGGCCCTCGCCGCGGCAGGTGTCGCACGGGTGGTCGATCGAGCTTGCCCTCGCCGCGGCAGCGCGGGCAGGTCGTGACGTTGATCATCTGGCCGAGCATCGTGTTGCGGACCGAGCGGATCTCGCCCCGGCCGTCGCACTGGGGACAGGTCGACGACGACGTCCCCGGCTTCGCTCCCGAGCCCTCGCAGACCTTGCACCGGTCGAGGGCGGTGAACTCGATCTCCTTCTCGGTCCCCTTGATCGCCTCCACGAACGTGATCCGGAGGTCGTAGCGGAGGTCCGCGCCGGGCGGCGGGCCGGTCCGCCGGGCACGGCCGCCGGCCGCCGCGCCGCCGAAGAACGCGTCGAAGATGTCGCCGAAGCCGGCACCGAAGTCGCCCGCTCCCGGTCCGCCGGCGCCGGACACGCCGGCCCGCCCGAACAGGTCGTAGGCCTGCCGCTTCTGCGGGTCGGACAGGACCTGGTAGGCCTCGTTGAGCTCCTTGAACCGCTCAGCGGCGGCCGCGTCGGTGTTGACGTCGGGGTGCCACTTCTGGGCCAGCCGCCGGAACGACCGCTTGATCTCGGCGTCGCTGGCCCCGCGCCGGACCTCGAGGACCTCGTAGTAGTCGCGCTCGGTGACCATTCGGTGAGCAAGGATACGGGAGGGGCGCTGGGAGGGTCGCGGAAGCGCGGCGGTTCAGCTCCCAGCGGAGCTCGTCGCCTAGCCCCCGAGCACGAACGGAAGCCGGGCCAGGCTTCCGTCATCGAGCTCCAGCCAGAAGGCGTACTCGCCCGGGGGCCAGCCTCCGGTCAACCAGTCGGCGGGCGTCGATGCGGTCTCCTCCGCTGGCAGGAAGAACGATCCGGACTGGCGTTCCCAGACCAGTTGGCCGGGGCCCTCGATCGCCAGCCACTCGGACGGCACCCTCGACATCAGCCTCGGCAGGCTGGCGCCGAGCGGAACCATCCGGGGCAGGTCCGGCGTCGCCCGGGCGACGCCCCGAGCGGCCGGGCCGATGTACTCGAGCTCGACGGATCTCGGTCCAGAGTCGGCCGGCCAGGTCACGGCAAGGGCGACGGTCGCGGTCCCATCCCGATCGAGAATCGGGCCTCGCACGTGATTGTCCGGGGCGAGCGACTGCCAGTTCACGACGGGCGTCACCCATGGGCGGCCGATCGTCTCCGCCTGGACGATCTCGGCCAGGGGCACGTATGCCGCGGCGACGCCCCACGAGGCGCGTTCGACCCGATCGCCCATGGACGCCAGGCTGAGCCCGAAGGACGCGGGGCGGTCGCCCGCGGCCGGCGCGTCGGCGTCCGGCGGCCGGCGGTTCGGCGAGCTCGGGCCGAAGGACGGTGCGATCGACCCGAGGACGAGGGGCGACGAGGCCGGGCCCACGGCCTGCCGAGCAGGGTCGATTGCGGCCCACGGCTTCCACACCCCGACGCCGATGACGGCGAGCGCGACGACGACCACGCTGAGCGGTCCGATCCGGCGCCGAGCGGTGACCGGAGCGATCTCGAACCGGCCGCGATCATCCGCGGACATGGCCGACGTCTCGTTGCCTCCGGCAGACCTGCCTACGCGCTGGGGGTGACGTCCGTGGCGGCCGGGACCTGGCCGAGGACCGACTGGATCGCCTGGACGGCTCCGAGCAGGGCCGCCGACTCGGCCGGGATGACGATCTTGGCGTTCGGGCTGGCCGCGAACTTCGACAGCGTGTCGAGCTGGAGGATGGCCACGAGGGTCGGGTCGGGCGCCGCGGCGGTGATCGCGCTGTAGACCGTCGTGATCGCCTGGGCGCGGCCTTCCGCCTCGAGGATCAGGGCCTGCCGCTCGCCCTCGGCCCGCAGGATGGCCGCCTGCCGGTCGCCTTCGGCGGTCTTGATCGCCGCCTGTCGCTCGCCATCGGCCACGTTGACCGCCGACTGCTGGAGTCCCTCGGACTGGAGGATCTTGGCCCGCTTCTCCTGGTCGGCCTGCTTCTGGAGCGCCAGGGCCTGGAGGATCTGCGGCGGCGGGGTGATCTCGACGATCTCGATCCGGTTGATCCGGATCCCCCACTTGTCGGTCACCGCCTCCATCTGCTGCTGGACGTCGACATTGATCCGCTCGCGCTCGGAGAGCGCCTCGTCGAGCGACAGCGTGCCGATGACCGAGCGCAGCGCGGTCCGGGCCAGGGCGTCGATCGCGACGTCGAAGTTGGCGATGCTGAAGAGGGCCTGCTTGGCGTCGACCACCTGGGTGAAGATCGTGGCGTTGACCGCGACGACGACGTTGTCCTTGGTGATCACCTCCTGGCGATCGCCGGGGCGCGGAATCTCGCGCATGTCGACCATCACGATCGCGTCGATGAACGGGGCGATGATCACCATCCCCGGATCGTGGATGTTGTGGAACTCGCCGAGCCGCTTGACCACTCCCACGGAGCCCTGCTGGACGAGGTTGACCGTGTTCCGGAACAGGTAGAACGCGAACAGGATGAACAGGATGGCGACGACGAACGCGACGATCAGGGCGACGAAGGTGGTGTCCATCTCAAGTCTCCGCGGCGACCGGTTGGGTCGCAGGCGCGACGACCATCGTCGTCCCCCGAACCGCGGTCACGATGACGGGAGCGCCCGTCGCGATCGGCTCACGGCTTGTGCTGAACGCGAGCCACGTCTCGCCCGCCAGCCGGACGTGGCCGGGATGGAGCTCGTCGCCGATCTCGTCGAGAGCGAGCGCGCGCTGGCCGACGAAGCCGCCGTGGACGCCGGGCGTCAGCGGCGGTTGGGTGTGGCTGCTGAGCCGGCTGCTCAGGAACGGCCGGCCGACGACGACTCCGGCGCCCGCGACCGCGAGGGCCACGACGGCCTGGACCCAGATCGGGCTGTCGGGCACGAAGAACGCGAGGAGGCCCGCCGCGAACGCCCCGATCGCGAGGAAGATCGCGAAGAACGTGGTGCTGGCGAGCTCGAGCACGAGCAGGCCCAGCGCGGCGACGAACCAGACGACGTACGGCGACATGCGCCGAGTGTAGGCCGTTCCCGGCACGATGCTGTCCACTCGGGGCGAGGGCCGGTTCGCCGGTCGCTGCGCCGTTCTGTGCGGCCGATCATCCGGGTCCGAGACCGGCCAGCCTCCGGGCGCGGACGACGACCTCGCCCAGCATCTCCGGCGTCAGCCGCCCGGTGAACGTGTTCTGCTGGCTCGGGTGGAACGAGCCGAGGAGGGCGTACGGCCCGACCCGCGCCTCCGCCCCGTGGCCGAACTTCGGGCGTGGCCGCGGGATCGCCTGGCCGAGGCCGGCCAGCACGCGGAGCGCCCCGTCCCAGGCGTAGGCACCGAGCGCGACGATCACCCGGACGTCGGGCAGGAGCGCCAGCTCGCGCTCGAGGTACGGGATGCAGCGGTCCCGCTCCTCCGTCGTCGGCTTGTTGCCCGGAGGCGCGCAGCGGACGACGGCGGCGACGCGGACGCCGTCGAGGACGAGCCCATCGTCTCGGCGCCGGGAGATCGGCGAGCTCGCCAGGCCGGCGTCGAACAAGGCCTGGAACAGGAAGTCGCCCGATCGGTCGCCGGTGAACACGCGACCCGTCCGGTTTCCCCCGTGCGCGGCCGGTGCGAGCCCGACGACCAGGATCCGCGCCGCCGGATCGCCGAAGCCGGGCACGGGGCGTCCCCAGTAGGTCTCGTCGCGGAACCGGGTGACCTTCTCGCGGGCGACCCGCTCGCGCCACTCGACCAGGCGCGGGCAGCGCCGGCAGTCGACGACCTCGGCCTCGAGCTGGGCCAGGGAGTCCGCCACCGGCCCTACTTGAGCAGCAGCCGGGCGAGCCGTCGGTCGACGACCCATAGCCCGGCCAGGCCCATCAGCGCGAGGTACACGACCGGGATCAGCAGCTCCGGCCCGACCTGTCCGAGCGACAGCGCCCGGAGCAGCCCGACGCTCTGGGTCAGCGGGGTCAGGGCGACGAACGTCCGGAGCGGCTCCGGGTAGACCGTGATCGGGTAGAACGTGGCGGAGAACAGGAACAGCGGCAGGGTCACGACGAAGATCCAGTCGAAGTCGGTCCAGCTCCGGACCCAGGTCGTGGCGGCCATCCCGACCGCGGCGAACGCGAACCCGATGAGCATCGCCGCCGGGGACGGTCAGGATCACCCAGGGCGACTCGACGAGACCGAGGAGGGCCATCGCCAGGAGGAACCCGATCGCGTAGAGCGTGCCCCGGATGAGCGCCCAGGCGATCTCGCCGACGGCGACGTCGGGCACCGCCAGCGGCGTCGACAGCATCGCGTCGTACGTCTTTGCGTAGCGGAGCTTGAAGAAGATGTTGAACGTGGAGTCGTAGATCGCCCCGTTCATCGCCGACGACGCGAGCAGGCCCGGCGCGACGAAGACCGCGTACGGGATCGTCTGGCCGCCGGTCGTGACGACGTCTCCGACCAGGCTGCCCAGCCCGAACCCGATCGCGAGCAGGTAGAACACCGGCTCGAAGAAACCCGACACGAGGACGATCCACGTCCGCCGGTAGACCATCACGTTGCGCTCGATGAGGCGCGGCGCACGGGTCCGGGTCAGGAGCGGCGGCGCGATCCGGAGCTCGGCGGCCATCGGCTACTTCACCAGCACCCGGCGGAACGTGATGAGGCACGCCACGGTCCCCCCGATGGCGTACGCCAGGAGCACGATGAGGTGGACGAGCTGGTCGCTTCGGTCCGCCTGGTCGCCGAGGCAGAGGTGGCGCGCCAGGGCGACCCCGTGATGGAGGGGCAGCATCTCGGCGACGAGCTGGAGGGGCGCGGGCAGCCGCTCGATCGGGAAGAAGATCCCGCTGAACAGGAACATCGGGGTCAGCCCGAACCGGAACAGGGCGTTGAACCCCTGGTCGTTCTTGCTGGGTCGCCGAGAAGGCGCAGATCGGCGCGGCGAAGGCGAGTCCGGTCAGGATCGCGACCGGGATCGACAGCACGCCGAGCGGCGAGGCCACCAGCCCGAAGGCGACCATCACGACGAAGAACGCCGTCGCGGCGAGGGCCAGCCGGTGGCGATCCAGCCGAGCTGGCCGAACACGATCCCCGGGATCGTCACCGGCGTGGTGAGCATGGCCCAGTAGGTCCGGTCCCAGACGATCGCGCCCATGATCGGCCAGGTCGACTCGAAGCCGGCCGTCTGCATCGCCTGGCCCGCCAGCAGCCCCGGCGCAAGCCAGGCGGCGTAGCGAGATCCCGCCGAGCGCGCCGTTCGAGCTCTGGTCGACGAACGTCCCCAGGCCGAGGCCCATCGCGGCCAGGAACAGGACCGGCGACAGGAAGGTCGAGAAGAGCGAGCCGCGCCAGATCCGCCGATAGCTCGTCGCGCAGTACTCGAAGACGCGCAGGGCCGGGATCAGCGGGTTGTCGGTGACGAGCGTCCGGGCCGAGGTTGCCATCGCCCGGCTACTCGATCAGGCTCCGGCCGGTCAGCCGGAGGAAGACGTCCTCGAGGGTCGACCGGCGGACGAGTGTCGCCTCGGGCCGCAGGCCGCGCTCGTGGACGGCGACCGCCGCCGCCTCGCCGTCGTCGGCGTAGAGGAGGACCCGGTCGGGCAGGCGCTCGACCCGGCTGGCCAACCCGTCGAGCCGGCCGTCGAGCTCGCCGTTCGTCGCGTCGAGGACGCCCTCGGGAAAGCGGAGCTCGAGCACCTCGCGGGTCGAGTAGCGCTCGATCAGCTCGCGCGGCGAGCCCTCGGCCACGATCCGTCGCCTTGTCCATGACCACGAGCCGGTCGCACAGCTGCTCGGCCTCGTCCATGTAGTGGGTCGTCAGGACGAGCGTCACCCCGCGCTGCTTGAGCCGGTAGAGGCGGTCCCAGAGCAGGTGGCGCGCCTGCGGGTCGAGCCCGGTCGTCGGCTCGTCGAGCAGGAGCAGGCTCGGCTCGTTGATGAGCGAGCGGGCGATCGTCAGGCGTCGCTTCATCCCGCCCGACAGCGGCTCGACCTGGCTGGCCGCCCGGTCGGTGAGCTGGACGAACTCGAGCAGCTCGTCGGCCCGGCGCCCGGCCTCCCGCCGCGACAGGTCGAAGTAGCGCCCGTAGATGACCAGGTTCTCGCGGACGGTCAGCTCCATGTCGAGCGTGTCCTGCTGGGGCGCCACGCCGATCCGGGCCTTGATCCGCGGCGCGTCGACCGCGGGATCCATCCCGAGCACGGTCAGCGTCCCCTCCGTGACCGGCGAGACGCAGCCGATCATCCGCATCGTCGAGGTCTTGCCGGCGCCGTTCGGGCCGAGGAAGCCGAACGACTCGCCGGGCGCGACGTCGAAGTCGATCGCGTCGACGGCGGTGAACGCGCCGAACCGCTTGGTCAGGCCCCGGGCGTGGATGAGGGACGGTTGGGCCGGGGCGGGCGTTGGGCTGGTCACGGGACGGCCTATCGTACCGGCCCGGGGTCGCCGGACGCTAGGCGGCGGCCGAGGGCGGCGGCGCCAGGCGCACGCCCGGGTCGAACGCCGCGATCGACTGGCGCCAGGCGAGGTCGGGCCAGCGGTAGTCGATCGCCAGCTCCGCCGGTCGGAGGACCGCCGTGTAGAGCGTCCCGAAGTGGCCGGCGCCGGCGCTGTCGCGGAGCGGCGGCACCAGGAACGCGTCGGCGAAGCCGTCGGCGGTGAGCGCCGGGTCATCGAGCAGGGCGGCGATGATCGCCTCGCGCTCGTGCGAACGGGTCCTGGCCGCGTACTCGGGCCAGTCGAGAACGTGCTGGTGGTTCGTGGCGACCGGCGTCCGGAGGACGACCGGCCGGTGGTCGGGGGCGAGGTAGGCGGTCGCGAAGCGGCCCTCGCGGTCGACGAGCGTGAGGTTGTGGGTCAGGTGGAACGGCAGGCGGTCGAGGGCCGCGACCGCCTCGGGAACCGTGGCGCAGGTCTCGAGCAGGTAGCGAACGACGAGCGGGATTCCGAACCCGTGCCCGACGTGGCGGCGTCCGCCGAACGTCAGCGATAGGGCCAACCCGTCTTCGTTCAGCCCGTCGAGCAGGCCCCACAGGCTGTCGCCGGTCCCGATCACCCGGCGGCCGGCCCAGGCCGTCGACCAGATCAGGCCCTCGAGCCGGCTCGCGGCGTAGTCGTAGTTGCGGACGAGGACGGGCTGGCCCCGGGTCCAGACGCCCTGCGAGCAGGCCCCGAGATACGGCGGCGGGTCGACGAGCGACAGGGCCCGCGCCGCGAGGTCGCCGCCACCGGCAAGGGCGACAAGCCGCTCGTAGGTCGGGACGAGCTCGGGCATGTGCCGGCGGAGGAGCCGGGTGGCCTCGAGGTAGCTCGGCCGGGCGGCTTCACCGTCCTGGAGGAACCAGTCGCGATACGCCGGCCAGTGCCGCTCGAAGGTCGCCGCCCAGCGAGGTCCGGGCACGAGCTCCTCGATCGCCTCGAACCGGAGCGGGGCGGCGTCAGGTCGTGGGGCGACGTCGGGTCGTTGGGCGACGTCGGGTCGTGGGGCGACGTCGGGTCGTGGGGCGGCGTCGTCCCTTGGCGTCGCGTCACGGGGAGGGGTGGCTAGCTCGTTCCGCGCCGCGCTTTCGCCCGGCGCGGCCGATCCGGGCTCGGGCGCCGGCTCATCGGGTCGTCGACCCGGACCCTCGATCAGGATGCGTCGGGCGCTTCGGCCCCCTCCGTCGGGCCCGTCGCGGCCGGCTTGCGGCGCGGCCGGCGACGCTTCGGCGCCGCTGCCGTCGGAGCCGTCGCGCCGGCCTCCGATGCCGCGGTGGCGGCAGCGCCCGGCGAACCATCGGCCGTGGTCGCGGCCGACGATTCGGTCCCGCCTCCGGCGTCCGGGGCGGCGGGCTTCTTGCGACGCGCGCGGCGCCGCTTCGGTGCCGGGCTCGCCGCCTCGACGGCTCCGAAGTCCGCCTCGATCGACGCCACTTCGGCCTCCGCGGCGGGCGCGGCGACGCCGCTCAGGGGCGGCACTGGATCGAGCGTCAGGACGTCGTCGTGCCGACCGCGGCGGCGACGGACGCCGAGTCCAACGCCGAGCGCCGCCAGCGCGCCGGACGCGAGCGCCACCGCCCCGATGATCAGCCGTCGCATGGTCGCCTCCGCTCGCTCAACTCCGCCGAGCCTACCACCCGGTCGGCTCCGAGCGCGAGAGCCGACAGGCCCGGTCGCTCGTCACGTCACCTCGTCGGCGGGTCGCAGCGCCGGGACTCGCGGCGTCGGGATTCGGTGGCGTCCGAGACTCGTGGCGTTGGGGACTCGTGGCGTTGGGCTCGTGGCGTTGGGGCTCGTGGCGTCCGAACTCGTGGCGTCCGAACTCGTGGCGTCCGAACTCGTGGCGCCCGAACGATCGGCGCGGCTCGCCGCTCCATCGCCGGGTGAGTGGCAGGTGATCCGCCGGTACGTCACCATTGATCGAATGGTGAGGCCACACTCGCATCATGGGCTCCATGGACGCCGTCCGGTTCGGCCGCGGGATCCGGGCGCTCCGACGCCGTCGCGGCTGGCGACAAGTCGACCTGGGCGGGCGGTCGGGCGTGTCCCGAAACGCCGTCTCCAGGATCGAGCTGGGCCGAGGCGACCGCGTGACAATCCGGACCCTCGACGCGATCGCCGGTGCCCTCGGAGCGCGGATTGACGTCCGCCTGAGCTGGAATGGCGAGGCGCTGGACCGACTGCTGGACGCCGCGCATGCCAACCTCGTCGAGCGGATCGCGCGGCGGCTGGATCGAGCCGGATGGGAGACCGCGCCCGAGGTTTCGTTCAACGTGGGCGGGGAGCGCGGCTCGATCGACCTGCTCGGTCGCCACCCGCCGACGGGCTGCGTCATCGTCGTCGAGGTCAAGAGTGTCGTGCCCGACATCCAGGCGATGATCGCGACGCTCGACCGCAAGGCCCGGCTCGCGCGGGTCGTGGCCCGTGACCGCGGCTGGCCGGCGACGAGCGTGTCACGCCT
Organism: uncultured Chloroflexia bacterium; assembly: GCA_963708065.1. Classification (GTDB taxonomy): domain Bacteria; phylum Chloroflexota; class Limnocylindria; order Limnocylindrales; family CSP1-4; genus Chersky-267. The sequence continues at coordinate 267,065 of CAVPRZ010000002.1, read as the reverse complement.
CCTCGTGATCGGGGAGGACCGCACTGCCCGACGTCGGGTCGGTGCGTTCGAGGCAACCTTCCGCCGAGCGTTTCCGGTCCGTGGAAGGGATGTCGACGACTGGCTCCGTAGGCCGGATCCGGGAGCACCGATTTCCGGGCTGCGTTTCCTGTCACGCTCACACCAGGCGAGCACTCGTCACCGCATGCGCGCTGCCGGGCCTTCGGTAGAGCCCGAAACGCCGTCGGGTGCACGCCCCATGCGCACCTGACAAGCAACCGCCCGAGTGCCGTTGACGAACGACCGTATGGCGTGCGCCTGACGAGGATCGAAGGCTCACGAACCGGGCGCGGCCGAGTGGCGTGCGCCTGACGAGGATCGAAGGCTCACGAACCGGGCGCGGCCGAGTGGCGTGCGCCTGACGAGGATCGAAGGCTCACGAACCGGGCGCGGCCGAGTGGCGTGCGCCTGACGAGCGCGGGCGCGCGAGCGAGCCGGGCGCGACCGTATGGCGTGCGCCGGTCAACGCGCACGCGAGCCGGGCACGGCCGTGCGGGTCGTGCGGCTCAGACCTCCTTGAACTCGCCCTCGACGGTCTCCTCGCCCTCGGGCGTGGCGCCGGCTTCGGTGCCCTCCTCGGCGGGACCGGCACCGTTGCCCTCGCCGGTCCCCGCGCCCGCGGCGGCCGACGCCGCCTGGTACGCAGCGGTTCCGACCCGCTGGAGCACCTCGGCCAGCTCGGTCGCGGTGCGCTTGACCGCGTCGAGGTCGCTGCCCTTGAGAGCCTCGCGGACCCCTTCGATCGCGCGCTCGGTCGCGGCCCGGTCGTCGGGCGAGACCTTGTCACCGAGGTCCTTGAGCGTCCGCTCGGCCTGGTAGGTCAGCTGCTCGGCCTGGTTCCGGGTCTCGACCTCCTCGCGTCGCTGGCGGTCCTCGTCGGCGTGGTCCTTGGCGTCCCGGACCATGCTGTCGACGTCGTCCTTCGACAGCATCGACGAGGCCGTGATCCGGACCTGCTGCTCCTTCGAGGTCGCCCGGTCCTTGGCCTTCACGTCGAGGATCCCGTTCGCGTCGATGTCGAACGTGACCTCGATCTGGGGGATGCCACGGGGCGCCGGCGGGATCCCGTCGAGGATGAACGTCCCGAGCGTCTTGTTGTCCGCGGCGAACTCGCGCTCGCCCTGGAGGACCCGGATCTCGACCTGGTTCTGGTTGTCCGACGCGGTCGAGAAGACCTGCGACTTCGAGGTCGGGATCGTCGTGTTCCGCTCGATCAGCCGGGTGGTGACCCCGCCGAGCGTCTCGATCCCGAGCGACAGCGGCGTCACGTCGAGGAGGAGGACGTCCTTGACGTCACCGGCCAGCACCCCGGCCTGGATCGCGGCGCCGATCGCCACGACCTCGTCCGGGTTGACCGTCCGGTTCGGCTCCTTGCCGTTGAAGAAGCCCTTGACCGCCTCGATGACCGCGGGCATCCGGGTCATCCCGCCGACGAGGACGACCTCGTCGATCTCGGACGGCTTGAGCCCGGCGTCCTTGAGCGCCTTGGCCACCGGGTCCTTGGTCTTCTCGATCAGGTCGCGGACGAGCTCCTCGAGCTTGGCCCGGCTGAGGGTCACGACGAGATGCTTCGGACCCGTCGCGTCGGCCGTGATGTAGGGCAGGTTGATCTCCGTCGACATCGTCGACGACAGCTCGATCTTGGCCTTCTCGGCCGCCTCCTTGAGGCGCTGGAGCGCCTGCTGGTCCTTCGAGAGGTCCATCCCCTGGTCGCGCTTGAACTCGGCCAGCAGCCAGTCGATGACCCGCTGGTCGAAGTCGTCGCCGCCCAGGTGGGTGTCGCCGTTCGTGGCCTTGACCTCGAACACGCCGTCGCCCAGCTCGAGGATCGAGATGTCGAACGTCCCGCCGCCGAGGTCGTAGACGGCGATCTTCTCGTCGTGCTTCTTGTCGAGGCCGTAGGCCAGCGACGACGCGGTGGGCTCGTTGATGATCCGCTTGACGTCGAGCCCGGCGATCCGGCCGGCGTCCTTGGTGGCCTGCCGCTGGGTGTCGTCGAAGTAGGCCGGGACGGTGATGACCGCCTCGGTGACCTTCTCGCGGAGGTACGCCTCGGCGTCCGTCTTGAGCTTCTGCAGGATCATCGCGCTGATCTCGGGCGGCGTGTACGACTTGTCCCCGATGACCACCTTGATCCCGTCGCTCTTGGGGTCCTTCTCGACCTTGTACGGGACGAGCTCGCATCGAGCGCTTGACCTCCGGGTCGTCCCAGCGGCGACCCATGAAGCGCTTGATCGAGAAGACCGTGTTCGCGGGGTTGGTGACGGCCTGGCGCTTGGCCAGCTGCCCGACGAGGCGCTCGCCGGTCTTCGTGAAGGCAACGACCGACGGGACCGTCCGACCGCCCTCGGCCGAGCTGATGACGGTCGGCTCGCCGCCTTCCATGACCGCGACGACCGAGTTCGTCGTTCCGAGGTCGATTCCGATGATCTTGCCCATGGTGCTTGGGTCTCCTGGTCAGTGGCTGCGTTGGGTGGTTGTCAAGTGGTCAGAGATGGCTCAGTGGATCGGTCCGGCGCCACCGGCGTCGGGCTCGGGGTCGAACGAGACCGTCGGGCCGTCGGCGGGCTCGTCGCTGGAGTCGATGTCGACCGGTCCGCCCGGGGCCTCGGGCCCGCTGGCGACCGCGACGAGGGCCGGGCGCAGGACCCGATCGCGGATCCGGTAGCCACGCTGGAGCTCGGTCACGATCGTGCCCTCCGGCTGGTCGGAGTCGGGCACGGTCACGATCGCATCGTGCGAGCGCCGGGTCGAACGGTGCCCCGGGCGCCACGGCGATCGCGTTGACCCCCTCGCTCTCGAGGAGCAGGCGGAGCTTCCGGTCGATCGCCGCGATGCCGTCGGCCCACGGATCGGTCGCGTGGCTCGCCGGGCGGGTCTCGATCGCGCGGTCGAAGTCGTCGGCGAGCGCCACGACCTTGCGCAGCAGCCCGTCGGCGGCCAGGCCGGCGTCCCGCTCGCGTTCGTCGGCGGTCCGGCGCCGGAAGTTCTGGAACTCCGCGCGCTCGCGCTGGAGCCCGGCGAGGTACTCGTTCGCCTGGGCGTCGGATTCCTCGAGCTGACGCTTCAGCTCGTCGATCTGGGCGAGGAGCTTCGTCGGCGAGATGTCGATCTCGTCGGCGCGTTCCTGGGCTCTCGTTCGGTGCGGCATGGCTGACTCTCGCTTGCTGGGGACGTGTTCAGGCGTAGAGGTGGTCGACGAGCTCGTTCATGAGGCCGGACACGAACCCGACGGTCCCGATCGCGTGGGGATAGGCCATCCGGGTCGGGCCGAGCACGCCCACGACGCCGACGGCGCGACCGGGCCGCCCGTACGGTGCCAGGATGAGCGACACCTCGCGCATCTCGGCCGGGGCGTTCTCCTGGCCGATGAAGACGTGGATCCGGCCGCTCCCGGCGATGAGCCGGACGAGATCGCCGAGATAGGCCCGGTTCTCGAGCGCCGAGAAGACCCGGCGCAGCTTCTGGCTCTGGGCGAACTCCGGGCGCGTCCATCACGTTGAGCAGGCCGTCGCTGTAGACCTCCTCGACCGCGGCCGCGTCAGAGTCGCGGAGCGTCCGGGCGATCCGCTCGGCGACCCGGTTGACGATGATCGCGTCGCGGGCCTCGGGCCGGTCGAGGTCCGCGCTGGCCGCCTCGGCCGCTGCCCGGTAGACCGGCAGGAGCGCCTCGACGGCGCTCGCGTTGAGGTCGACCAGCTCGGCGTTGAGCCGGTTGGCGACCCGGGCGAGGTCGTCCTGGTCGGCGTCGAAGTCGAGGTTGAGCTGGCCCTGCTTGATCGTCCCCTCGCGCAGGACGAGGACGATGCTGGCGATCCGGTCCTGGAGCGAGACGAGATCGATCCGACGGGCCCGGGCGGCCGTCGGCTTGGCCGCCGTCGCGAGGCCGGCCTCACCGGTGACGCTGGCGAGGGTCGTCGCGGCGAGGCGGAACCAGTGCTCGCTGGCGAACTGTACCTGGCCGAACTGGTGGCGGATCATCAGCTGCTCGACGGCCGGGAGCGCCGTCACGTCGGCGATCGACTCGACGTACAGGCGGTAGCCGCGGTCGGTCGGGATCCGGCCGGCGCTCGTGTGCGGATGGGTCAGCAGCCCGGCCGCCTCGAGGTCGGCGAGGATCGAGCGGACGGTCGCCGAGCTCACCCCGAGCCGGTAGCGCTCGACGAGCGCGTGGGACCCGACTGGTGTTGCGGAGACGACGTATTCCTCGATGACGGCCCGCAGGATCGCCTGGGATCGAGCGTCCAGGGGTCCGGTGGTGGGGCGACTGCGTCGCGCCAAGGGCGGTGGCTCCTTCCCGTTAGCACTCTGGTCATGAGAGTGCTAACCGTGTTGCCCGCATCGTAGCAGTCGATGCCGCGGAGTGTCAACGCGGCCGGGCCGCGGCGACGGCGCCATCCAGGTGGTGCTCGGCCCGGCCGACGCAGACTCAGATGAGCCGGGCGAACACCTCGTTCGAGAGGAGCCGGCCGTTGATCGTCAGGCGGATCCGGCCGTCGGCGGTCTGCTCGACGAGACCGGCCGAGTCGGCCCAGGCGAGCGTCTCGTCGAACGGCGGCTCGAGGAAGGCGACGAGCGGGACGCCGCGTGTCGAGCCGGAGGCCGAGGATGATCGCCTCGGCGGACGCCGCCGCCGGCTCGAGCGGCGGTTCCTCGGTCCCTGGCGGGAAGTGGGGAGCGACGCCGGGGAGTTGCGGGCGGAGCGCCCCGATGTAGCCGTCGAGCCGGGCGGCGTTCCAGCGCCGGATCGCGCCGTCGAAGGCGTGGGCGCCCGGACCGACCGCCTCGACCGGCCGGCGCTCCCAGTAGGCGAGGTTGTGGCGGCTCTCGTGCCCCGGCCGGGCCCAGTTCGACAGCTCGTAGCCGCGGTAGCGGGCCTCGGCCAGCCGGTGCGAGGCGAGGTGGTACATCCCGGCGGCGCGGTCGTCGTCCTGGCCGGATCGCGCCCGCGCGCGCCAGCGCCGGGCCCCGGCGGTCGTCGGCAGGTGGTCGCCGCCCGGCCCGGTCAGCCCCTCGGCATCGGGGTCGTCGAGGATGAGCGCGTAGAGCGAGAGGTGATCCGGCGCGAGCCCCAGCGCCCGCTCGAGGCTGTCCGTCCAGGTCGCGAGCGTCTGGCCGGGAATGTCGTAGAGCAGGTCGAGGTTGATCGAGCCGATGCCGGCCGCGCGGGCCGCGGCGACCGCCTCGACGATGTCGCCCGGCGCGTGACGCCGCCCGAGCTGCCCGAGCTCGCCGGCGTTGAAGCTCTGGGCGCCGAACGAGATCCGGGTGATCCCGGCGTCGTGCTGGGACTCGGGATCGCCCCGCTCGTCGGGTCCCGGGTTGGCCTCGAGGGTCACCTCGGCCCCGTCGCCCAGGCCGAACCGGCGCCGGACCCGGTCGACGATCGCCGCCAGCAACTCGGCGGGCAGGAGCGACGGGGTGCCGCCGCCCAGGTAGAGCGAGCCGAGCGCCGCTCGCCGGCCCGCCGCCCGACCCGGCCGCCCGAACCGCTCGTCGAGCGCGTCGGCACGCAGGTCGAGCTCGGCGAGGAGTGCGTCGACGAACGCCGCGATCCGGTTCCGCGGCCCGCGCGCCTCCGATCCGGCCACCACGACGAAGTCGCAGTACGGGCAGATCGACACGCAGAACGGGATGTGGACGTAGAGCCCCACCGGGGGGAGGGCGGCGACGGCCGACGTTCGGATCACGCGCGGATGATGCGCCGCCGGGATCGGGCGGTCCAGACGTCAGTGCTTCTGGTCGATCGACTCGCGCGACGTCCCGACGGTCGCCCAACCCTCGGGGATCCGCCGCTTCTTCTCGATCTCCTCGTCCTCGCGGCCGACCGGTCGTGGCTGACCCGCGTGGCCGGTGGCCACGAACGTCGCGAACCGGGTGATCGCGTGGCCGAGGAACGCCGCCCCGATCCCGCCGGTCCGCAGCGTGACGTAGCCCGAGCCGAGCCCGATGGCCAGCGACAGGACGAGCATGTACCGGTCACGCCCGGGCGCCCCGAGCCGCGTGCACAACGTGTAGAGGATGGCCTGGAGCCCGATCGCCAGCCCGGGGTCCAGCCCGACCAGGATGAGGAACCCGAGGACGCAGCCCCGGAACGCGGCCTCGTCGACGAATGCCGTGCCGATCGAGTTGAGCAGCGCGACCGGGTACGAGGCGACCGCCGGGAACCGAAGGTGGCGATAGCGCAGGAAGGCGAAGGCGGCGGCCTGGGCGATCCCGATCCCGCCGTAGATCAGCCCGCCGACGAGCGCGGCCTGACGGTCGCCGAGGGCGAGGTAGAGCTGGCTCGACGGATCGGGGATGGTCAGCCAGGTGAGCACGACCAGCCCGATCCCGATGAGGTACCAGGCGATCCGGCGCCGGAGGGGTGCGCGGCCGCCGTAGCGGTCGATCTCGGCGTACTCGGCGGCGCCGAACCGATCCGCCTCGAGGCGGAGCATCACGAGCAGCCCGGTGAAGCCGAGCGCCGCGAGCAGCCGGATGGGCTCGAAGTAGTCCTCCATCGTGCCCCTCAGACGCCGCGACGCCGAGCGGCGTTGCGCGGACCGCGGATCACCCTTCGCCCATCCGGAGGACGGCCAGGAAGGCCTCCTGGGGGATCTCGACGGAGCCGATCCGCTTCATCCGCTGCTTGCCCTCCTTCTGCTTCTCGAGCAGCTTGCGCTTCCGGGTGATGTCGCCACCGTAGCACTTGGCCAGGACGTTCTTGCGCATCGCCCGGACCGTCTCGCGGGCGACGACGTTCGAGCCGATCGTCGCCTGGATCGGAACCTCGAACATCTGGCGCGGGATGAGCTCCTTGAGCGGCTTCGACGAGCCGCCGCCCGACGGACTGGGCCGTGTCGCGGTGGACGATCAGGCTCAGCGCGTCGACCGGCTCGCCCGCGACGAGGACGTCGAGCTTGACCAGGTTCGCCGCCCGGTAGCCCGCCTCCTCGTAGTCCATCGACGCATAGCCCTGGCTGCGGCTCTTGAGCTGGTCGTAGTAGTCGACGATGAGCTCGGCGAGCGGCATCTCGAACGTCATCAGGACCCGCTGCGGGTCGAGGTACTCCATCCCCACGAACGTCCCGCGGTGGGTCGTCGAGAGGTCCATGAGCGGCCCGATGTAGCCGCTCGGGCTCACCACCTGGACGCGGACCCACGGCTCCTCGATCGTCTCGATGTCGCCGGCGTTTGGCATCAGGGCGGGATTGTCGACGCTGACCGTCCCGCGGCCGTTGGTCAGGATCACCCGGTACTCGACCGACGGGGCGCTGGCGATGAGGTCGAGCTCGAACTCGCGCTCGAGCCGCTCCTGGACGATCTCCATGTGGAGCAGGCCGAGGAACCCGCAGCGGAACCCGAACCCGAGGGCGATCGAGCTCTCCGGCTGGTAGGTGAAGCTCGCGTCGTTGAGGTGGAGCTTCTCGAGCGCGTCGCGCAGGAGCGGGTAGTCCTCGCCGCTGAGCGGGTAGATCCCGGCGAAGACGAGGCTCTTCGCCTCCTGGTAGCCGGGCAGCGGCCGGCTCGCCGGCGCCGCGGCGTTCGTGACGGTGTCGCCGACCTGGGCGTCGCGGACGCTCTTGAGCCCGGTCGCGACGTAGCCCACCTCGCCGGCGCGGAGCTCCTTGACCGGGACGAGCTGCGGGCCGGAACACGCCGAGCTCGAGCAGCTCGGACTCGACCCCCGAGGCCATCAGCCGGATCGTGTCGTGGGCGTGGAGCGTTCCGGCAGCGAGCCGGACGTAGACGACGACGCCCTTGTACGGGTCGTAGTGCGAGTCGAAGATGAGGCCCTGGAGGGGAGCGGTCGGGTCGCCCTTCGGGGCCGGGATCCGGGCGACGATCGCCTCGAGGATCTGGTCGATCCCGATGCCCTCCTTGGCGCTGGCGAGGATGACCTCCTCGCGCGGGATCGCCAGGACGCTCTCGAGCTCCTCGATCACGACGTCCGGCTGGGCGGACGGCAGGTCGATCTTGTTGATCACCGGCACGATCGTCAGGTTCTCGCGCAGCGCGAGGTGGACGTTGGCCAGCGTCTGGGCCTCGATGCCCTGGGCCGCGTCGACGACGAGGATCGCCCCCTCGCAGGCCTGGAGGCTGCGGCTGACCTCGTAGGAGAAGTCGACGTGACCGGGCGTGTCGATGAGGTTGAGGCCGTAGGTCAGGCCGTCCTTCGCCTGGTAGTCGAGCCGGACGGCCCGGGCCTTGATCGTGATCCCCTTCTCGCGCTCGAGGTCCATCGAGTCGAGCACCTGGCTCGTCATCAGCCGGGCGTCGATCGTGTGGGTGGCCTCGAGCAGGCGGTCCGCCAGGGTCGACTTGCCGTGGTCGATGTGGGCGATGATGCTGAAGTTGCGCAGGCGGTCCTGGGGGATGGTCACGGGGCCGGAGTGTAGCGGGCCCGTCGGAGTCCGCGGCGATCTCGCGAGATGGTCACGGTGCGGCAGTGTAGTCGCGACCGATCGACAGGCGCTGCTAGGCATGACAATGGCCCGGTGACCCGTGGCACACGCGACCCTCGTCGCGCTCGATCGATCGGTTGGCTCCTCGTCGGATATGCGGGCCTGGCCGGGTTTGTCGCCCTTGAAGCGACGACACGCCGTCGAGGGAGCGCTTCTCGTGTCAACCCGACCGCCGACGACGACGGGACCACCCGAGGGATCGTGCGGGCATACGCCGCTGCCGGGCTAACCGCCCCGGCCGTTCGGCGCTTGCCGCTTCCCCTGCTGCCGTGGCCTGCCGCTCCCGCCGGGATCGTCTTCCAGGCACTGGGTCTTGGCTTGCGGGCGTGGTCAATGGAGACGCTCGGCAGCGCCTATTCGCGGACGCTTCGGACGGAGGAAGAGCAGCGGGTGATCGAGACGGGTCCGTATGCCCTCGTGCGTCACCCCGGCTACCTGGGTTCGCTCCTCGTCTGGGCAGGATTTGCGTTGACCTCACGAAACCTCGCCGTCGTGGCGATCGTCGGCGTGCTCCTCGGCGACGCCTACCGGCGACGGATCGAGGCGGAAGAGCGACTGCTCCGCCGCAATCTCCCGGATTACGTCGGGTATTCGGAACGAACGAAGCGCCTGGTGCCCTGGGTCTGGTAGCACGCTCGACAGCGCGTGCCGTTCGGCGCTCGCGGCGGGACAGCGAGGGGGGCGTCGGCCCGATTCGGGCTCAGGACTGGAGGATGCCCAGTCCGACGACGCCGCCGACGATGATCACGATCCCGGCGATCTGGCGCGGGGCGAGCCGCTCGCGGAAGACGACGAACGCCGCGACGGCCGAGACCGGGGCGAACATCGAGCTCAGGACTGCAGTGACCGCGATCGCCTCGCGGGCGCCGACCGCGAACAGCCAGAAGCCGATCACCTCCGCTACCCCCGTCGCGGCGACGAACGGGACGGCCGCCCGGGTCATCTGGAACCGGCCGAGGACGATGAGCGGCAGGGCGACGAACGCCACCCCGACCACGCGGGCCGGGAGGACCGCCCAGGCCGTCGGGAGGACGCCGGCGGCACGACCGGACGCGAACAGGCTCAGGCCGAAGCAGAGCGCCGACGCGGTCGCCAGGGCGGCCGCGCGGATGGCCCGGTCGCGCGAGATCGGCACGCCCTCCTCCTCGCCGCCGGCCGAGGCCGCCAGCACGACGCCGATCGCGATGAGCACCAGGATCGGGCCGACCCCCGGCACGACGGCCTCGCCGGCCAGGACCGCGAAGGTCGCGGCGATCGCACCCTCGGTCGAGTCGATCGTCGAGATGATCCCGACCGCGCCGATCCGGTACGCCGCGTAGGTCAGGAGCAGGCCGATCACGTTGCCGAAGCCGGCCAGGGCGAACCAGACGAGCGCGTCGCCGCTGAGGTCCGGGCGCGGGGCGGTGAGGAGCGCAATCGGCAGCGCGATCGACAGGCCGACCACCATCGCGCCGGCCAGCGTCGAGGGCGAGCCGATGAGCCGGCTCGCCCGAGCGGAGACGAGGACCGAGGTCGCGAAGGCGAACGCCGTCGCCAGCCCGGCCAGGACGGGGATCATGGGCGCAAGTGTGCCGGAGCCCGTGGAGCACCCGCCGGGCAGCGCGGCGCTGGCCGGTCCGGTCGCCGTCTGCTACCATCGGCGTCCCGCGCCGGGCATTCGACCCGGGCGCCCACCATCGACCGCACCGAGGTTCCGACTTGGCCACCAAGCCCCGAGGCTGGACCGGCGCCAGGACGCCGTCCGCCCTGAAGCGGGTCCGCACCGCCGACCGTCGCACGTCGATCAACCAGCCCCGCCGAAGCGCGGCGAAGACGCTCACGACAAAGGCCGTGCGGGTCGCCGCCGGCACGGTCGACGGTGATCCCAACGAGGCCCTCGCGGAGGCGCTCAGCGCGCTCGATCGCGCGGCGAAGGCCGGGGCGATCCATCCGAACGCGGCCGCGCGGCGCAAGTCGCGCCTAACCCGCAAGGTGAACGCGGCCCTCGGTGGCGCCTACGTCCAGACCGGCGCCAAGGTCACGAAGACGACCGGCAAGGCCGCGGCGGCGAAGGCCGCCAAGACCCGCATCGCGCTCGGCAAGGCCGGCAAGGCGAAGGGCGCCCAGACCGCAGCCGGCAAGGCCCGGGCCGCGCTCAGCAAGACGGCCCGCACGGAAGCCGCCGCGGCCGGCGCAGCGGCTGCGGCGGAGACCATCGAGCCGACGCCGGCCAAGCCCGCCAAGCCCGCCCCCAAGGCACGGGCGAGCGCAACCAAGACGGCCGCAACCAAGACGGCCGCACCGAAGCCGGCCCCCAAGGCAACGGCAAAGGCAGCCCCGAAGGCGACCGCGAAGAAGCCGGCTGCGAAGAAGACCGAGTCCTAGGCGCGGAGCACCGGCTCAGCCGCCTCGACGCCCCGGCACCCGCCGGGGCGTCGAGATTCCCGGTTTGAGGGCCCGCCACGCGCTGCCCAGCGGCCAGCGGCTAGCGCGCCCAGCGGCCCAGCGGCCAGCGGCCAGCGGTCAGCGCCCAGCGGTCAGCGCCCAGCGGCCCAGCGGCCAGCGCCCAGCGCGCCCAGCGGCCAGCGGCCAGCGCCCAGCGGCCAGGTTAATACCGGCATTGCTAGCCACCGGGTATCGCCGTCCGGTTGCGGTCCGGACCGTTCCTAACCGGCACTCGCCAGCGGTGCCGCTGATATTCGGGCTGACACGATGCCACCTGCCGCAGACTGACGACATCATTCCTGCCTGGCTAGCAATGGCGGTAATACGGGGGCACAGATCGACAGGCGAGCAACGGCCCAGGCCGGGCGCGCGTTCCACCCAGGCGAGAACGGCCCAGGCGGGCCGGGCGCGGAACCGGCGGGCGAGCGTCGGATTGCGGGCCGGCCGCCGTCAGCCTTCCGGCTTCGGTCTCGTGAACCCGTAGACGACGCCGCCGAGGATCGCACCGCCGGTCGACATGGCAAGCAGGAGACCGGCCGTCGCGAGCTGCTGCTGCCAGTACAGCGCCCCGAACGACCCGACGTCGGTCACGCCGGCGGCCTCGAGGGCCGGTCCGCGACCGGCCGCGATGTACCGCGCGTAGACACAGTCCGGACCGGTCTGGCAGCTCAGCGCCGCGCCACTCGGACCGCCGCCGAACCCGTTGTCGGCGTAGAAGAAGAGCGCCTTGACCACGAGCAGGAGCAGGGCCAGCGTGATCCCCGTCAGCAGACCCGCGTAGAGCGCGTCGACGAGCGTCCGGCGCCAGGCCCTGGGCGGGGTCAGCGAGCGCTGGTTCGCGTAGTAGCCGATGAGCAGGCCGCACAGCGGCGCGAGCAGCCAGTAGATCGGCTCGATCGGGATGACGAGCAGGAAGCTGACCCCGACGGTCACCGCCATCCCGACGCCGACCCAGCCGGCGACGATCGCGCCGTGGTCGATCAGCGGACGGCGACCCGCCGAACCGGCCGGGGCGGCGGCGGCCCCGGACGCCGTCACCGGCCGCCGGACAGGGCGGCGCGCCCCAGGTAGCGAGCAGTGTCCCCGAGCTCGTCCTCGATCCGCAGGAGCCGGTTGTACTTCGCGACGCGCTCCGAGCGCGACGGCGCCCCGGACTTGATCTGGGCGTTGCCCATCGCGACCACGAAGTCGGCGATCGTGGTGTCCTCGGTCTCGCCCGAGCGGTGGCTGACCATCGCGGTCCAGCCGGCGCGCCGGGCGAGGTCGATCGCCGCGATCGTCTCGGTCAGCGTCCCGATCTGGTTGAGCTTGATCAGGACCGAGTTCGCGGCGCGCTCGGCGATGCCCCGGGCGATGAACTCGGGGTTCGTCACGAAGCAGGTCGTCGCCGACGAGCTGGACCTTGCGCGCCGAGACGCGCCGTCAGCTCACGCCAGCCCGCCCAGTCGTCCTCGGCCAGGCCGTCCTCGAGCGACACGATCGGGTACTTGTCGATCCATGTCGGCCCACAGGTCGATGAGCTCGCCCGAGTCGAGCGTCCGGCCCTCGCGCTCGAGCCGGTACTGGCCGGTCACGCCGTCCGTGCCGGTCCCCTCCACGAGGATCGAGCTCGTGGCCGGGTCGAGCGCGAGCGCGACCTCCTCGCCCGGCCGGTAGCCGGCCTTCTCGATCGCCCGGAGGATGACCTCGACGGCGGCCTCGTTCGACGGCAGCGACGGGGCGAAGCCGCCCTCGTCGCCCTGGCCGACCGCGAACCCGCCGTCGTGGAGGATCCCGCGCAGGGCGGCGAAGACCTCGGCCCCGGCGCGCAGCGCCTCGGCGTAGGTCGCGACCCCGACCGGGGCGATCATGAACTCCTGGAAGTCGGTCGAGTCGACGGCGTGCTTGCCGCCGTTGAGGATGTTGAAGAACGGGACCGGCAGCGTGGTGGCCCCGACCCCGCCGAGGTAGCGGTAGAGCGGCAGGTCGTGCGCGGCCGCGGCGGCGTGGGCACAGGCAAGCGAAACCCCGAGGATCGCGTTCGCGCCGAGGTTGCCCTTGTTGGGCGTGCCGTCGATCGCGATGAGCGCGGCGTCGATCGCGGCCTGGTCGGCGGCGTCCTCGCCCTCGAGCGCCGGCGCGATCGTGTCGACGACGTTGGCGACCGCGGTGAGGACGCCCTTGCCGCCGAAACGGCTCTTGTCGCCGTCACGGAGCTCGACCGCCTCGTGAGCACCGGTCGAGGCCCCGGACGGGACCGCGGCCCGACCGACCGAGCCGTCCTCGAGGACGACGTCCACCTCGACCGTGGGATTGCCCCGCGAATCGAGGATCTCGCGGGCGTCGATGTAGACGATGAAGGTGTCGCTCACTTCGCCCTCACGGGCAGCCGGCCGATCCTGGAGCACGGCGATCCCCGGCAGCTCGCGACCCTCGAGGAACTCGAGCGACGCTCCGCCGCCCGTGCTGATGTGGGTCATCCGGTCCGCCAGGCCCTGCTGCTGCACGGCCGCGACCGAGTCACCCCCGCCGACGACCACGGTCGCGCCGGCCTCGGCCTTGGCGGCCAGGAACCGGGCGATCGTCCGGGTCCCGTGGGCGAACGACGGGATCTCGAACACGCCGAGCGGGCCGTTCCAGAAGACGGTCTTCGCCGGCTCGAGTGCCTCCTCGATGGCGGCGAGGCTCTGCTTGCCCATGTCGACGATGTGCCACGAGGCGGGGACCTTCTCGGCCAGGAGGGTCTTGTACTCGGTGCCCTGGGTGACCTCCTTCGCGACGACGACGTCGATCGGGAGGACGAACGGGACGCCCTTCGCCTCGGCCATCGCCAGGACGCGCTTCGCGTCGTCGATCCGGTCGTACTCGGCCAGGCTCTTGCCGACCGACTTGCCCTGGGCGACGAGGAACGTGTTGGCCATCCCGCCGCCGACGATGAACAGGTCGACCTTGTCCATGAGGTTCGTCAGGACCTCGATCTTGCCCGTCACCTTCGCGCCGCCGATGATCGCGGCGAACGGGTGCTCGGGCTTCTCGAGGAGACCCGACAGCGCCTTGATCTCGGCCTCCATGAGCAGGCCGGCGTAGGCCGGCAGGAGCTTCGCGATCCCGACCGTCGAGGCGTGGGCCCGATGGGCCGTCCCGAACGCGTCGTTGACGTAGATGTCGGCGTAGCTCGCGAGGGCCTGGGCGAAGCCAGGGTCGTTCTTCTCCTCCTCGACGTGGAAGCGGAGGTTCTCGAGGAGGAGCGCCTCGCCGGGACGGAGCCGGCGCACGGCATCCTCGGTCCCGACCCCGAGCGCGTCGCCGGTGCACGGGATGTTGAGCCGCATGAGCTGGCTGAGCCGCTCGGCGACGGGGCGCAGCCGGAGCCCGTCCTGGACCTTGCCGTCGGGCCGGCCCAGGTGGCTGGCCAGGATCACCCGGGCGCCCTGGCCGAGGAGCGCCCGGATGGTCGGGATCGAGGCGCGGATCCGGGAGTCGTCGGTGACCTTGCCGTCCTGGAGCGGAACGTTGAAGTCGACCCGGACGAAGACGCGCTGGCCCGACGCGTCGACGTCGCGGATGGTGAGCTTGTCCATGTGGTCGGCCGCCGGCCGGTCAGGCGACGCCGGCGGGGATCCGCTCGGCGACGTAGCGGATGAGGTCGGCGACCCGGCAGCTGTAGCCCCACTCGTTGTCGTACCAGGCGATGACCTTGACCATCGTCCCGCCGATGACCATCGTCGAGGCGGCGTCGATGATCGAGCTCCGCGCGTCGCCCCGGAAGTCGGTCGACACGAGCGGCTCGTCGGACACCCCGAGGATCCCCTTGAGCGGACCGGCCGCGGCCTCGCGGAAGGCGGCGTTGAGCTCCTCGGCGGTGGTCGGTCGGGCGACGTCCGCCGTGAAGTCGACGACGCTCACGGTCGGGGTCGGGACGCGCAGGCTGAAGCCGTCGAACTTGCCCTTGAGGTCCGGGATCACCAGGGCGAGCGCCTTGGCCGCGCCGGTGGTCGTCGGGATGATGTTCAGGCCGGCCGCCCGGGCCCGGCGCGGGTCCTTGTGGGCGACGTCGAGGATCCGCTGGTCGTTCGTGTACGAGTGGATCGTGTTCATCAGCCCGCGCTCGATCGTCCAGCCGTCGTGGACGACCTTGGCCGCCGGAGCGAGGCAGTTCGTCGTGCAGCTCGCGTTGCTGATGATGTGGTGCGTGGCCGGGTCGTAGCGGCCCTCGTTGACGCCGAGGACGATCGTGATGTCCTCGTTCTTGGCGGGGGCGCTGATGAGGACCTTCTTCGCGCCGGCATCGATGTGGGCGTGGGCCTTCGTCGCGTCGGTGAAGAGCCCGGTCGACTCGAGGACGATGTCGACGCCCAGCGCGGCCCACGGGAGGGCGGCGGGATCGCGCTCCTTGAGGACCTTGATCTCCCGCCCGTCGATGATCAGCGCGTCCGCGGTGTGCTCCACGGTGCCGGGATACGCGCCGTACGTCGAGTCGTGCTTGAAGAGAAGCGCGTTGAGCTCGGTCTCGACCAGGTCGTTGACCGCGACGACCTCCACCTCCGGGGCGCGCTCGATGAGCGCCTTGAGCGACTGGCGGCCGATCCGACCGAAGCCGTTGATCCCGACGCGAACGGTCATCGTGGTTCCTCCCTGATCGGGCGGCCCGCTCAGGCGGGCTCGCCGGCGAATGAAGTGCAAGTGGGGCGGGGCCGCGGCCGGCGCACGAGCGCAGCGCTCGCATCGACCGGCCCGCGCCGTCGACGCCATCGTACGACGCGGGCGACCGATCCGGCCACGTGCCATCCGCCGGGACGGGCAGGGCCAGGCGGCTCGTGATCAGCGGTCCAGGCGTCCCGCCACGAGCGGGATCGCCCCGATGAGCCCGACGTCGTCGCCCAGGGCCGCCTCGACGATCCGCACCCGGGCCGCGGCGATCGAGAACGCGAGCTCGCGAACCGCCGTCCTGGCGGGCTCGAGCAAGCGCTCGCCCTGACCCCGGGCGACGCTCCCCCCGACCACGATGAGCTCCGGGGCGAACATGTCGACGAGGCTGACGGCCGCCTGGGCGAAGCCGAACCGGGCGCGGGCCATGATCGCCGCCGCGTCCGGGTCGCCGTCGAGCTCGGCCCCCGCGATGTCGCGGGCCGTGAGGGGCGCAGGCGCGAGGCGGTCCCGGAGAGCCCGAAGGCCGGGCGCCCGGCCGGCGTCGATCGTCTCGCGACCGGCCCGGGCGATGCCGCTGCCCGATGAGATCGCCTCGAGGTGGCCGCGGGCGCCGCAGCCGCACGGCGGCCCGTCGATGTCCAGGGTGAGGTGGCCGAGCTCGCCACCGACCCCGTCCGGACCGGCCACGAGCCGCCCGTCCGCCACGATCGCCCCACCGATCCCGGTCGAGACCGTGAGGTAGAGGACGTCCCGGGCGCCGCGAGCGGCGCCGAACGCGAGCTCGCCCAGCACCGCGACGTGGGTGTCACGGTCGATCGCCCAGGGGAGGCCGAGCGCGGCGCCGATCGGCTCGGCGAAGGGGGCGTCGGCGAAGGTCGGCGGCATGTTGGGCGGACGGCGGAGCCGGCCATGGGCCAGGTCGAGCGGGCCGATGGCACTGATCCCGATGGCCCCGATCGACCCCCGGAGCTCCAGCGGCGCGTCATCGCGGACCTGCCGCAGGAGCGCGATCGCGTCGGCGGTGACGGCGTCCGGACCGGCGGCGGCCCTGGTCAGGCCGTCGGCGCGGGCGGCCAGGGAGCCGTCCGGGAGGACGACGCCGGCCCGGATCCGGCTGGCGCCGAGGTCGAGGGCGAGGATCGGGGTCGGTCCGGACACCGACCGATCGTAGCAAGGCCCTTGGCGCTGCTGCTGGGTTGGCAGCAGGCGAGGGTCCGCGGTCGCACGCGAGCCCGCGCCGGAATCGACGACCCCCGCCGTTGCTGGCGGGGGTCGGCCGTTGCGTCAGGGACGCGTGCGGTCAGCCAGCGCCGATCCGGAAGACCTTGTTGCCGCACTTCGGGCAGGTGCCCTGGATTGCGGGCTTGCCGTTCTTCATCGTGATGTGCTGCGGATTCTGGACTTCGACCTTCATCTTGTCCTTGACGCAGTAGGCCTGGGCCATTGGTGAGCGACCTCCTCGACTCAGCGTGGCGTCACGGGACGGGCGTCCCGCATCCGCTTGCTCACGATCCATTCCAGAGCGACGGCCGCCAGCGGTCCGTCTGGGCCTCGCGCTTCTGGCGCTCCATCGCGGCGAGGATCCGGAGCCCTTCCAGGCCGGTCTCGACGCAGGCCGCCTCCGCGCGGTCCTTGGCTTCACCGATCACGAAGTCGCCGGTGGTGCGCTGCGCGTAGACCGCGCAGACGACCCCCGCCCGACAACCGGCCAGGTGGGCCAGGACGAGCAGTGCCGATGCCTCCATCTCGAAGTTCAGGACGCGCTGGCGCGCCATCTCCTCGGCCAGGTCAGGGTAGCGGATGGGGAGCTGCGGGATCGGGCGCCCCTGCGCCCCGTAGAATCCCGGCGCCGTGGCCGTCACCCCGACATGCGCTCGATGCCCGAGCCTGCGCCGCGGCCTCGACGAGCGCCACGATCGCCTCGTAATCGGCGAGCGCGGGATACCCGTCGTGGACGAAGAAGCTCGTGGTCGCCTCGAGGCGGACCGCGCCGCTCGAGATGACCAGGTCCCCGAGGCCGATCTCCGGCTGGAGCGTGCCGCAGGAACCGACCCGGATGAAGGTCGGACGTTCCGTGATCGCCAGGATCTCCGCAACCACGATCTCGACGTTGTCCGTGCCGATCCCGGTCGACACGACGGATACCCGCTCGCCGCGATACGTGCCGGTGACCGTCGCGAACTCCCGGTTGCGCCGCTCGAGCTCGATCGAGTCGAGACGCGCGGCGATCCGGGCGGTCCGGTCGGGGTCACCGGGGAGGAGGATGTACTCGGCCAACTCGCCGGGGCCGAGTGAGATGTGGTACTGCCGTTCTCCGATCGGGAGTGCGACGCGGTGATCCGCGTTCGGCAAGACCGTCCCTCTCTCCTCTGAAGCGCTTCGCTGGCGCGAAACTCGGGCGAGCATAGACGTGCGTTCTCACGAGCGTCAAGTTTGGCTGAGCGTGGGCCACGCTCACGGGACGGCCCGCGGACCGGCCAGGTCGGCCAGCCGGGCGGCGATCCGGCGCCCCAGGGCGCGACGTGCCCGACGACGCCGGACGAGCGTGACGGCCAGCGACAGGCCGACCATGCCGGCGAGCCAGCCCACGCCGGCGACCGTCAGGTCGGGCAGGCCGTCGAGCCCGGCGGTCCGGGCCAGCGCCGCCTGACCGGCCCGATCGGCCGACGGGGACGCCTCGCTTGCGTCCCGCTCGCGCGCCGGATCGCTCGGCCCGGCTGCCGAGCCGGGGTCCCCGACCCGGGCGACGTCGGCCGCGGCGGCGACGACGAGCCCGAGCGTGCCGTCCCCGCTCGCCTCGACCGTGCCGCTGACCTCGATCGGGTCGCCCGGCTCGATCAGACCGAGGTAGGCCGCCGCCTCGTCGACCAGGAGGATCCGGCCCGTGGCCGTGCCGTCGTCCAGGGTGAACCCGTCGGCCGCGAGCTCGACGACCAGACCGCCGACGCGGACCCGCTGGCCGAGGTGGGCGTCGAGCGAGCCGAGCTCGACCATGGAGCCCCGTCCGGGGATGGGTCCTCGCCCAGTCGACCATCCGGCGCCACTGACGTCCCGGCCGGCCCGGCGCCACCGGCTCCCGAGCCCGCCGCCACCCGTCCCACCGGCGTCGCTCACCGAGACGTCGGCGGGCGATCGAGGGACGACCGAGAAGCGGCGGTCGGCGGCGCCCGGGTAGGGCCTCCGGGCGATCCCCACGACCGTCGCCCGGCGACCCTCGACCAGGGTCGTGGAGGCGATCCGCGCCCCGGGCAGGCCGCTGATCGCCACGCGCGCCGACCCGACCCTGATCTCGGCCCGCCAGCGGTCGCCGAGCTTCTTGACGTCGACGACCGTGCCGCTGACCCGGACGAGCCGCCATTCGACCGCGATCGTCGGAGACGCGGTCAGGGTCCGGGGCGTCGGCAGGGCCGCCGACCCGAGGTCGGTGACCTCGGTCGCCCGGATCCGCGGCGCGTCGTAGGCCCGTCCCACCTCGCCGGTCACCCGGATCCGCCGCCCCGGCGAGGGAGCAGCCGGACCGCTCGGCAGCCGGACCTCGATCGCCGCGGTGCCGTCCTGGATGACGATCCGCCGGCCGGTGGCGTCGAGGAGGGTCGACGGGATCGTCACGACGCCGACGACCGATACGGTCCGCCCCTGGAGCGCGAGAGCCCTGGCGATCGTCACCGTCTCGGGCGAGCCGGAGCTCGAACCCGGCGATGGCGTCGGCGAGGGTGTGGGTGAGGGCGCCGCGAGGTGGACGACGTCGGCCCGGTCGCGCAGCCACAGCCGGTATCCGTCGAGCGCCCCCTTGCGCGAGGCCCGCTGCCCGACGATCCCGGTCAACCGGTAGCGGTGCCCGGCCTGCAGGTCGGCGGCCACGATGCCGCTGGGCGTCGCGACGAGGATCCGGGCCCGGTCCCCGGCGTCGTCGACGAGCCAGGCGGCCAGCCCGCCGCTCGTCCTGGACGGTGCGTGCTCGAGTGTCCCGGTGAGGCTCGCGAGGCGGCCCTCGGTCGTCTCGTCGAGGTCTCCGGCGCCGATCGCGAGCGACGGCGGGAGCGCCGCGGAGACTACCTCGGGGACGATCCCGCCCACGCCCGTGCGGATCTCGAGCTGACCGTACGGGTCGGCGAGGACGCCGGTCACGAGGAGACGAGTCCCGCGAGCCGGTCCCGTGGCGCCCGAGGGGAGCCGCACGACGATCCCGCCCGAGGCATCGCCGAGGGCGAACAGGGCGGTGGACCCCAGGCGACCGGCCTCCGCAGTGACGACCCCCTCGACCGTGACCTGGGCGCCCACCGGCAGGGTTCGGACCGTCGAGATCGGTGGGTTGCTCGGTGCCGGTGTCGGGCTCGGTGTCACGGTCGGCGTCGGGCTCGCGGATGGAGTCGGGCTCGGGGACGCGGTCGGGCTCGGGGTCGCCGTCGGGCGCGGGGCTGGGCGACACGCTGGCAGTCGGCGCAGGCGAACCGGTCGGGCCGGCCGTCGCCGACGGCTCGGGGGTGGGTGGCGCCGTGGGCGTCGGGGTCGGCGCCGGGCGGACGACGAGCTCGCCGGGGTTCGTCACGGACAGGCGGTAGCCGGCGTCCCCGGCTCCGCTCGAGTCGCGCTGCCCCACGACGCCGACGAGGGCGACTTGGTCCCCGGTCCGCGGGACGAGGTCGGCCAGGGCGGCCGCGCCGACGATCGCGCGGACCGGACCGGACCCGTCGTCCACCAGGACGCCGAGACCGTCGGCGTACCCGGTCGGCGCCTCGGCCACGGTCCCGTCGACCGCGACGCGCAAGCCCTCGAGGGGCTCGCCGACGCTGCCGCTGAGTGTTGCGATCGGTTCGGGGAGCGGGGCGCCGCCGACCTCGATCAGGTCCCCGATCGCGACGCGGAGCGTCCGTTGCGCGTACCGATCGTCGAGTGAGCCGGTGACCCGGATGAGCGTCCCGGCCGGGATCGGATCGGCCAGCGGGGTGTCGAGGTAGACGGCAATGCCCCCGGTCGCGTCCTGGAGGAACCCGGAGCGGCCGGACTCGAGCGCCCCGATCCCCACTGTGACCACTCCCTCGATCGTCGCCGTCGATCCGTCGGGCAGGCCGCGCGCCGTCGCGATCCCGATCGCCGTCGGCGTGGGCGGGTCGGCGTGGGCGTCGGCGTCGGGGCGGGCGTCGGCGTGGGGTCGGTCGGCGTCGGCGTGGGTCGGGTGGCGTCGGCGTCGGCGTCGGGGTCGGTGGGGCGGTCGGGCGACTGCGAGGCGTCGGGGTCGGCGTCGGCGGGCGGCGCGTCGAGCCCCTGTGGCTGGGGTGCCGCCTGGACGATCCAGTCCGACGCGTTGTCGTTCGTGTCGCGCCCGTTCGCGCCCAGGCCGCCAGGGAGTCGCTCGATGCTGGATCCAGCCGGTGGCGCGGCGGCCGGACTGCCCTCGACGAACGCGTTCGTGGCATCGCCCCAGCCGACGGCGTCGATGGCCGTCCCGCCGATCGGGCGGATGACGAGAGCACCGCCGGTCGCCGCGAAGCCACCGGTGTAGGTCGCGTCGGCGAGCCCGGCGAAGGTCCCCGCAGCGTTGGCGACGAGCAGGTGTTGCCCGGGGTCGAGCGCCAGCGTGGTCGGCCAGGTCGCCTTACGGGTCACCGTCGAGCCCGACGACGTCACGTAGGCGAGCTCGAGCCCGGCGAGATCCACCGGACCTGGACCGGCGTTGGTGAGCTCGACGTACTCGTCGGAGGCGGACGCCCCACCGGTCACGACCTCGGCGACGAGGATCGAGCCCGACGGCGGCCACGGGACCGCGGCAAGCGGCGCGGGGACCACCTGCACCTCGCTCGCGACACGGGCGGCGTCCGCCGAACGGGAATCGGACACGGCCCCCACGGCGACCGACCCCAGGGACACGACGAGGACCAGGGCAGCAATCGCTGCCCGCCGGGCGCGAGCCATCGACAACCTCCCGGCGGGACGGGTGGCTGGCGGGGCGTCGGTTGTAGCAGGCGCGCCTCACCGGCGGCTTATTCGCGGCTCACCTCGCACGCATCCGGGTCCTCGTCTACGATGTCGGCCGACGAGCGCACCGCCCCGAGCGGACACCCCCAGTCGAGCGCCGTCCAGCGTCGAGCGCCGACGCGACCCGATCCAGGAGGCACCGTGGCCCGCGCCAAGAAGACCGACCGTGCCGAGGCGCGCCGCCGCGCCCGGGCGGCTGCAGCCGAAGCAGCGGCTGCGGAAGCGGAATCCTCGCCCTCGTCCTCCAGACCACCCGCTGCCGGCAGCGGCCAGACCCAGGCGACGGGGCCCGCCCGGCCGAGCGTGCTCGACGCCTTCCGCGGCGCGATGCGTCCGATCGACCTCCGGGGCGACATCGGGCGGATCCCGTGGCTCGTCACCAAGACGTACTCGGTCTGGCTGCCGAGCCTGCTCGTGGTCGCAGCCACGCTCCTGTTCGCGCTGGGCGGTGGGGCGATGCAGGGCATCCCGGGCCTGGCGTTCAACCTGTTCGTGTTCCCGCCGCCGATGGCGACGGCGTTCCTGGCCGGGGTCCTGACCGACCGGATGAGCTACATGGCGGGCTTCCTCGTCGGCCTCGTGTCCGCGATCGTGTTCGGGGCCTACGTGCTCATCGCCCAGATCCCGGGCACCCAGCTCGCCCTGTCCGATCGCGCCGGGTACGTTCTCTACGGCCTGGTCGTGTCGCCGCTGGCCGGCCTCGCGATCGGCGGCTTCGCCGGCTTCTACCGACGGTTCCTGCGCCGCGCGAACCCGAACTCCGGGCGTCGCCAGAACCCTCCGAGCAAGGGAAGCAAGGCTCCGGCCCGCCGCTAGGGTCATCAGGCGCCACCCATCCGACGGATCCAACCGCCGGGCCCGGCAGCCCCGCTGACCGGCGCACCCGGGCACCCGACGACCCGCTAGCCCATCCGGCGCATCCCGGCCATGCCGAGCTGGCGGACGCCCGGGGGCCGCGCCGGACCCCCGACCGAGGCCGTGGCCTCGGGCAGCGGGCTGACGTCGCGGGCGATCACGTTGACCACCTCGCCCTCGCGCTGGAGCGTCCCGTCGACGAGCAGGAGGGCATGGCGCCGGACCACGCCCCGGAGCCGTGCCCAGACGTCCGGCCAGAGCGTGACGTTGACCATTCCCGTCTCGTCCTCGAGGGCCAGGAAGACCGTTCCGCGGGCGGTCATCGGATGCTGCCGGGTGACGACGAGCCCGCCGATCCGGACCGGGCCGGGCCGTCGCTCGTTGAGCTCCGCGTTCGGGACCGCCCCGAGTCGCCCGAGCGCCTCCCGGAACAGCCCGATGACCTGGCGCCGGGCGTCGAGCGAGATCACCGCATAGGCGTCGCCGAGCCGCTCGATCTCGCCGATCGGTGGGAGCTCGGGCGCCGGGGTCGCCGGGAGCCGGAGGTCGATCGGGCGGCCGGCCGCCCGCTTCGAGGCGCGCGCCGCCGTCCGCGTCGTCCGCCCGTCGATCCGCCCGCCGCTCGCCCCCATCACCTCGCGGAGCTGCCACAGGAGCTCGCGGCGGGGGCGCCCGAGCGTGTCGAGCCCGCCCGCCCGGATGAGCCGCTCGAGGACCTCCTCGGGCAGCCCGGTCCGTTCGACGACGTCGGCCAGGCTCCGGTACGGCCCGCGGGCCAGCTCCGCGTCGAGCCGCTCGGCGTGCTCCTCGCCGATCCCCTTCACGAGGCTGAGTCCGAGCCGGACGCCCCAGCCGATCGCGCTCTCGGCCGCCCAGCGTCCGCGCGCCTCGTCGGACGGGATGACGCAGGCCGGTGAGCGGACCGGCGACGGCCGGTGGTCGATGCCGGCATCGGGCGGGAGGGGCTCCGGGTCGACGCCGACCCACTCCGTGGTCGGTGAGGTAGGCGCTCGCGTTGACGTCCACGGGGAGGACGGCGACGCCGTGGCGCTTCGCGTCGTTGACCAGGACCTCGACCGGGTAGAAGCCCATCGGCTGGGCGTTGACCAGGCCGGCCAGGAACTGGGCCGGGTAGAACAGCTTGAGGAACGCCGACTCGTAGGCGGTCCGGGCGAACGCGGCCGCGTGGCTCTTGGCGAAGCCGAAGCTGGCGAACGCGGCGACCTGGCGGAAGAGCTCCTCGGCGGTCGGCTCGTCCATGCCCGGCTGGAGCAGGCAGCCGTCGACGAACCGGCGATGGAGCTTCTCCATCTCGCGGGTCGAGCGCCAGGTCCCCATCGCCCGGCGGAACCCGTCCGACTCGGCCGGCGTGAAGCCGGCGACCTCGATCGCGACGCGCATGACCTGCTCCTGGTAGAGGATGACCCCGAGGCTGTCGGCGAGGATCGGCTCGAGGCTCGGGTGGAGGTAGGTCACCGGGTCGAGGCCCTGCTTGCGGCGCAGGTACGGGTGGACGGCGTTGCCCTGGATCGGGCCGGGCCGGATGATCGCGACCTCCACGACCAGGTCGTCGAGGCTGGCCGGACGGCTCTTCGGGAGCGTCTGCATCTGGGCCCGGCTCTCGACCTGGAAGACGCCCACGGTGTCGGCGGCCTGGAGCATCGCGAAGACCTCGGGGATCTCCTCGGGCAGCCGGTCGAGGTCGACGCAGGTCGCGCAGTCGCGCTCGATCCGCTGGAGGGTCTCGTCGATCGCGGCGAGCATCCCGAGCCCGAGCAGGTCGAGCTTGATGAGCTTGATCGTCTCGACGTCGCGCTTGTCGTACTGGACGACGACCCGGTCCTTCATCGTGGCCCGCTCGAGCGGGGCGATGTCGATGAGCGGAGCGGCGGTGATGAGCATCCCCCCGCTGTGGATGCTCAGGTGGCGCGGGAAGCCGTCCATCCGGGCGCACACCTCGAGCCAACGCTCCCAGTCCGACAGCCCGATCAGGCTCCCGCCACGCGGCTGGGGCTGGGGCAACGGCTCGACCCGGGCGACGCTCGAGTGAGCAGCATGGTCCCCGGGCCGCGATGGTTCCCCGTTCCGTGCCGGCTCTCCGCTCCCTGCCGGCTCTGCGTTCCGTGCCGGCTCTACGTTCCGTGCCGGCTCCCGGATCCGTGCCAGCTCGCGGGTCCGGGCCGCCGCGCCGGGGCTGCCCGTGTCCCAGTGGAGCGGTCGCCCGAGCCGGTCGGTCCGGCGCTCCGGCGGGAGCAGGACGCCCGACTCGGGGTCGATCGCCCGGCCGTCGATCGTGCCCGGCGGCCCGTCGTCCCGGCGCGGTCGACCGGCGCCCGGTCCGAAGGATGTGGGCCGAATCACCGTCGGCGGTGGCTCGGCCGACGCCGACCCTCGATCCGGCTCCCCCGGTGCCGTACCTCGACCCGACGTCCCTCTGCCGCCGCCGCGACCCGAGGTCGGAGAGTAGCCCGTCCCGCGACCTGATCGGAGCCACGCCACGCTCGCCGGTGAGTCGCCGGGCCCGCCCTCGTCGTCGCCCGGGCCCCCTGGCCGGATCGAGGGTCGCGAGCCCGCCGCCGTCGGCCAGGTCCCGGACCCCGGATCCGCGCCG
The DNA here is from genome assembly GCA_963708065.1 of uncultured Chloroflexia bacterium. Lineage (GTDB taxonomy): Bacteria > Chloroflexota > Limnocylindria > Limnocylindrales > CSP1-4 > Chersky-267. The sequence goes on along the minus strand of CAVPRZ010000002.1, from coordinate 242,084 downwards.
GGATCGAGATCCGTCCCGGAACCCGAATCCGCACCGTGATCCGTCTCGCTGCCGGCTCCGGAACCCGGATCCGTCCCGGAACCCGGATCCGCACCGGCATTCGTCTCACTGCCGACCCCAATATCACCAGCATTGCTAGCGGGCCCGTTAGTCGACGGTGATTGCCATGTCGGGCCGGTCCGCAAGGCGTCAAGGTTGAGTGCGCCGTGCTCGAGGATGACGTTCTGCAGGAGAAGCGCCTGGTCAGGGACCTCAGGACGGCGCGGATTCGCGTCGGCTAAGAATGGTGGTGATATCCCGGCGCCCTGCTCCGGATCGCGACCCGCGGGCACGCTCGGCGCCGCGGGCACGCTCGGCGCCGCGGGCACGCTCGGCGCCGCGGGCACGCTCGGCGCCGCGGGCACGCTCGGCGCCGCGGGCACGCTCGGCGCCGCGGGCACGCTCGGCGCCGCGGGCACGCTCGGCGCCGCGGGCACGCTCGGCGCCGCGGGCACGCTCGGCGCACCGGGCATGCCCCGGTCCTCGGGCCGGCGCGCGTCCTCGGGCCGGCGCGCGTCCTCGGGCCGGGGCAGCCACCCGTCACCACGCTCGCCTGCGCCGCCGGTCCGGATCCGTCCGCCGCGGGCGTGGTTGAGCTGGCCCATCCGATCGGTGAGGCCCAGCGTCCGGGTCAGCTCCGACACGACGCCCGGGTCCGAAGAGGGTCCAGCCTGGTCCACCGGGTTCGTCGCCCCCGGACGCCGGAAGAACTCGGCGAAGCCGCCGTCCGCCTCGAGGTCCCGCCGGACCATCACCGAGTCGTACGTCTCGAGAGCCTTGGCCACCCGGTCGACGAGCGGTCGGGGGAACCCGAGCGCCACCCCGACCTCACGCACGACCGACCGGGCGCGGTAGGTCACCACGTTGCAGACCATCCCCGTGTGCTCCGGCCCGTAGCGCTCGTAGACGTACTGGATGACCTCCTCGCGGCGCTCGGAGCTGAAGTCGATGTCGACGTCGGGATAGGTCGTCCGCCCCTCGTTGATGAACCGCTCGAAGAGGAGGTTGTGGCGGATCGGGTCGACCCGGGTGATCCCCAGGACGTAGGCGACGATCGAGTCGGCCGCGCTCCCCCGTCCCTGGGCGGGGATCCCGCGCGACTTCGCAAACCGCATCAGGTCCCAGCAGATGAGGAAGAACTCGGCCAGGCCGGTCCGCTCGATGACCTCGAGCTCGTGGGCGAGCTGGCGGACGACCGCCGGCGTCATCGGGTGGTAGCGGCGTCGGGCACCCTCGTGGCACAGCTCGGCGAGGTACGAGAACGGCGTCTCCCCACCGGGCACCGTGAAGCCCGGGAAGCGGTAGGCCTCGAACCCGAGGTCGACCTCGCAGGCGGTCGCCAGCTCGCCGGCCGCCGCGATCCCCTCCGCCCAGGCCCGGGCCGTCCGGGGGTCGGCGGCGGTCGTCGCCGGGTCGCCGGGCGGCAACCGCATCAGCTCCTCGCCGGACTTGAGGTACGACTCGCCGTCGGGTCGACGGAGATCGGCCAGCGTCCCGACCGACCGGCCGTGGCGGATCGCCGTGACGATGTCCTGGAGCTCGCGGCCCTCGGGCAGCGCGTAGTGGACGTCGTTCGTGACGACGACGGGGAGACCGAGCTCCTCGGCCAGCCGGGCGGTCTCGGCCACGAGCCAGTCGTCGTCGGGCAGGAGGTGATGCTCGAGCTCGAGGACGAACCCGGCCGCCGCCACCCCGGTCGCCCGGCGCCCGCCGGAACGTCCGCGGCCCGGCGGGCCGGAGCCGTCGCTCCCACCCGACCCCGGACCGGACCTCGCGCCCCGGCCGAACAGCCGGGCGTAGCCCTCCGCGACCGCCCGGGCCCCCTCGCGGTCGCCGACCCGGAGCCGACGGGCGATCTCGCCGTCGCGACAGCCCGACAGCGCCACGAGGCCCTCGGTGTGCTCGGCCAGGAGTGCCTGGCGGAACCGCGGCACGCCCTTCGTCCCGGCCAGGTTCGCCCGGCTGACGAGCCGGCACAGGCTCCGGTAGCCGATCCGATCGCGGGCCAGGAGGACGAGGTGCGGGCCGCGTTGCCCCTCGCCGATCCCGCGGAGGTCCTCCTTGACGGCGTCCCGGTGACCCGGCAGCCGGGTCCGCTCCGGTCGCGGCCGAACCGGTGCCCCGCCGTCCGGCAGGTCGCCGGCCAGAGCCATCCCGGCCGGCCCGCTCGATCGCCGTCGTCCGCCGCGCCAGGCCGGTCGGTGGGCCGGGACCACGATCCGGGCCGGGTCCGCGACGAACGGGTCGACGAGCTCCAGCTCGAGCCCGATGACCGGATGGATCCCCGCGTCGTGGGCCGCCGTCGCGAACCGGACGACGCCGTAGAGCCCCTGGTGGTCGGTCACCGCGAGCGCCGACAGCCCCAGCTCGACCGCGCGGTCGACGAGCTCGTCGGCGGCCGAGGCGCCATCGAGGAACGAGAAGTTGGTGTGGCAGTGAAGCTCGGCGTAGGAGGGTCGGCCGGACATCATGGGTCCCGCTGGCGGCGATCCGGGGGCGCTCCACATGATAGAACATCTGTTCTGTTCTGGTAACCCGCGTACGGGAAGTGGTGCGCCCGCGCACCACGAAGACCGACTGGCTCATCGGTCCCGAGCCCGTGGCCCCAAGGTACGGCTGGTCAAGCATGGTAGGGTGGCGTTGAGTACGACCATGCACGATCTCCCCCAGGCGGGATCGCCCATGCACGGCCGGGCGTCAGCCTTCCTTGCCACCGTGCTGGCGGTTTCGTTCCTCGTCATTGCGCCGCTCACTCCCAGCCCCGTCGCTGCGCCGGTCGCGCGCGCCGTGGACCCGGGCATCCAGCCGCGGGTCAAGGGGATCGCGCCGCTCGACCACCAGGTCTACGGCTACCTGCCGTACTGGCGGCTCGACGCGGGGACCGCGGGCCGGCTGAACTACGACCTCGTCTCGACGATCGCGCTGTTCGGGCTCGGGATCAAGAAGGACGGCAACATCGACACGGCCTGGCGGGGCACGATCGCCTACCTGTCAGACAACGCCGCCGCGGTGACGAACGCCGCCCACGCCAAGGGCGTCCGGGTCGTCCCGACCTTCCAGCTGTTCGATTCGGGCACCCTCCCGAAGATGTCGGCCTTCCTCCACAGCAAGGCCGCCCAGTCGCGGTTCATCAAGCAGGCCCTGGCGCTCATGGACCGTCGCTCGGCCGACGGGGCGAACTTCGACTTCGAGCCGATGCCGGCGTCGCTGTCGCTCGACTACGCCAAGTTCCTGGCCAAGTTCAAGGCGGCGATGAAGGCGCAGATCCTGGGCTCGAAGCTGGTCGTTGCGATCTCGGCCGGGGCCCCCTATACCCTGACCGACGGGATCGAGAACATCGTCGACCAGATGTTCGTGATGACCTACAACTACCGCTGGTCCGGCTCGACGATCACCGGCGCGATCGCCCCGCTCGACAACACGACGCGGACGGTGAAGCTCCACATCGCCCGCCTGCTTAAGCACACGCCCGCGTCGAAGTTCATCCTCGGCGTCCCGTACTACGGCTACGACTGGCCGGTCAAGAGCGACGTCCCGAACGCGGCGGTCAACACGCCGGTGTCGAAGCACGGCGGCGTCTGGAGCGTCACCTACGCGTCCGCCCGCAACTTCCTCGCCGCTCACCCCGAGGTCGTGCGTCACGAGGACACCGCCGAGGGCAGCGCCTGGTTCACCTACACGGACACCGACGGCACCCTTCGCCAGGTGTACTTCGAGGACGAGTTCAGCGCTCGCCGCCAAGTACGACTACGCGATCGCGACGGGCCTCGCGGGCGTCGGCACTGGACCCTCGACAACGACCGCGGCTACAGCGAGCTGTCCGACGTCATCCGGGCCAAGTTCTACAACCCGATCCACCGGGCGACCGTCGGCGCCCAGGTGACGAAGCTCGCGCTGTCGGCGGGCACGGTCAAGGTCAGCCACGTCGAGCGGGTCAGGAACACCGGGAACGTGCCCGAGAAGGGCACCCTGACCTGGCGGATCTACGACCCGAGCGGCCGGCTGGTCAAGAAGGGCTCGCGTCGCGATCACGCTCTACCCCGGCCGGACCCGGACGATCACGACGACGACGACCCTCGGGACGCCCTCCGGCCTCCGCGCCGGGACCTACAAGCTGAAAGTCCAGTTCACTGTCCAAGGCCGGCATCTGGAAGACCCCGGTCGACGGCTTCCGCCAGCCGTACTGAGCCGGTCCCGGGTTCGTCCCGGGCCCACGCAACACCGAGGCCGCCTGCGGCGTCACAGCCTCGTCACCTGATGGCCGCGCGCCTGGGGGCGTCGGCCGAGGGTAACGGCGTCGGTCGATCCCGCTGGTCGACCCGACGACCCGGTCGCCGACCTGGTGAGCGGGCCGGCGACCCGAGGGGCCCCGTCGCGATGCGACGGGGCCCCGGCATGTCCGTCAGTCGTAGATCCGCTCGAGGTGCCAGGTCCCGTCGAGCCGGTCGAGGTAGACGAGCGCCAGCCAGCGCGCGCCGACGAGCTTGAAGTAATCCCGGGCGATCGGGTCGCGCCACCAGCCCTCGTCGACCCGCCAGCGGTTGCAGACCTCGACGGGCTCGCGCCGCCCGGCCCAGGCGATCGGCCACGAGCCGACCGTCGCCATCGAGCTCGACGTCGATCGACGGATGCTCGCGGAGGAGCCGGGTCATCGGGCCGCCTCCGGGGCGATCGGCTGGAACCCGTTCGGGCCCGGACCGATTGGCTGGAACCCGCCCTCCGAACCCGACCCGATCGGCACCCGGCGCCAGCGTCCCTCGGCCAGCGGCGCCTCGGGATCGGTCAGCTCGACCCGCCCGATCCGGTCCTCGCCGAAGGCGAGGGCGAGCCGGGCGAGCTGCCAGCCGAGCCGAGCGGACCGGGCGGCCTGGGGCACGAACAGGGCGAGCTGCTGACCGGTCGCCGGAGCGACCTCGGCCAGCTCCAGCTCGAGCCGGGCGACCGCGGCCGGTGGGGGCTCCCGCTCGAGCCGGGCGAGGAGGAGCCGCTCGATCGCCTCGCCCTCGGCGGTCGGCTCGGGGAAGCGCTGCTCGATCGCCAGGGCGGTCGGGGTCCCGCGCCGGGCGAACGCAGGATCGAGGGCGACCCGAAGCTCGACCCGACCGGCGGCGGCTCCGCGGGCCGTGAGCTGGTCGGCCAGCGCGCCGGCCAGCCGGTGGAGGACGAACCGGAGCGGCTCGAGGTCCTCGATCGGTGGCTCGAGCCCCAGCCCGAGGACGAGCCGCTCGGGAGCCCGGTGGGGCCGGAACGGGTCGATCTCCTGCCCGTTCGCCCGGGCGTGGACCCGCTCCCCCTCGGCTCCGAACCGGGCGACGAGCGCCGAGCGGGGCAGCCGGGCCACCGCCTCGATCCGGCGCAGCCCGAACCTCGTCAGCCGGGCACGGACGTCCGGGTCGGGGGTGAGGAGCGCCGCCGGGAGCGGGGCCAGGAACGCCGCCTCGCCGCCCGGCTCGACGATCCACGGCCGGCCGGGCGCCTCCGCCGTGCCGGCCGCGGTCGTCGCCGCGAAGCGGGTCCCGGCGATGCCGATCCGGGGCGCTCCCGGCAGGACCGGACCGAGAGCTGACCCGAGCCGCTCGACGAGGACCGGCTCGGGGCCCCACAACCGGTCGAGGCCGTCGATCTGGACCTCGAGCAGCCCGAAGGCCGGATCGGCTGGATCGGTCGCCCCGGCGATCCCCGGGCTGAACGTGGCGAGCGCCTCGAGCGCTCGCTCGACCGCGGCCGTGTCCGCGGCGAGGTCCGGGTCGAGGAACGTCGCCTCAGGAGCGAGCCGGTGGGCGGATCCGAGGGCCATCCCCCGTCGCACGCCGAGCTCGCGAGCCGCCGGGCTCGCGTCGAGCACGACCCCGTCCGTCCAGGGCTGCCCGCCGATGACCAGCGGACCGGTCGGGAACGAGCCGGAGCTCCGGTCGGCCGTCGCGCGTGCCCGTGCGAGCCGGAGCGGGAGATGCGGCCAGAAGAGGTGGAGGAGTCGCACGATCGTCGGTCCGTGGCTGGAGGGTGGTGGGGGCGTCGGCGAGGAGCGGGTCGTGGAGGAGGCAGGCATCGCGACCGCCACCCTCCGCGTAGAGGATCCGGAGCTCCACCCGCCTCCCCGGCGGGCCGGCCCGGTTGCGGGCGACCACCACCTCCGTCCACTGGCCGACGACATCCCGGCCGAGCCGGATCCAGGCCCGTCGGGCGAGCTCGAGCCGGAGACCGGCCGCCTCGGCGATCGCGTTCGAGATCGGAGCCGCCAGGCCGACCGGCTCGAGGACGACGAGGAGGACGTCGGCCCGCCGGGCGAGGGCCACGAGCCGACCGAGCCGATCCGCGACCGAGGGAGGCCGTCGTCCGTCCCGTCCGGCCCGCGGCAGGGCGGTGCCGGTCGTCGCCCGGGACGGCGGGTGGGCGGGGCCGGTCGTCCCGGTCAGCGGCCGGGCAGGTCCGGTCCGTTCGGCAGGCAGGTCGACGATGAGGAGGTCGACCGAGCGACCCGCGATCAGCGCGCCGGCCATCGCCAGGGCCTCGTCCAGCGAATCCGGCTCGAGGACGACGAGCCACTCGAGCCGGACCCCGCGGGCGACCGCCTCGACCGGGTCGAGGCTGCGGGCAAGATCCACGTAGGCGACGATCGAGCCCGCCGCCTGGGCCTCCGCCGCGAGCCGGAGGGCGAGGGTCGTCTTGCCGCTCGTCCCCGGCCCGCGCACGGCCAGCGCGGTCGAGCGGGGCACCCCGCCGGGACCGAGGATCGCGTCGAGCTCCGGGAATCCGGTCCGGACGACCCGATCGTCGTCCGGGGAGCGGACCGGGATGGCCGGGGTCGGCGTCGAAGTGCGTCCCGGGTCCGGCTCGTCGGGGAGCGCGACCGTGGCCAGCGCTCCGACGACGCCTCCGGGTCCACCGAGCGCGTCCCCGCCGAACCGTGGCGCGGCCTCCCCCCAGCGCGTCCGGAGGGACGCCAGGGCCGCCGTCACGTCCGAGGAAAGGATCGCCATCGGACGTCTCACGATAGAACAAATGTTCTATCTCGTCAAGGTTTCCGAACGCGGAAGTCGCGGGCAGTTCTCGGCCGCTCCCGGGCCCTTGTGCGCACTCCCGGGCTCTTGTGCGCACTCGCAGGCTCTGTGCGCACCCCCGGGCTCTGTGCGCACCACGTTCAAACCAGCGGAGGAGCGGCGGAAGCCGCGCAGTCTGGCACTCCCAGGCTCTTGTGCGCACCACGTTCAAACCAGCGGAGGAGCGGCGGATCGGGGGCCCACCGCCCCCGTGGGTCGGCCGGACCTGAGCGTGATCCCGAGCCGTTCCTCGGCCTTCCTCACCCGGATGGGCTGTTCCACCTTCCGTTTGAACGCCCGGCGCACAGGCCGTGGTCGAGCCGTTCGGTTCGTGCGCGCCACGCACGCAAGGAGGTGGCTGAGCAGCGGCGCCGCGGCCGATCCGTTCGGTTCGTGCGTGTCACGCGCGCGAGGAGGTGGCGGATCACCCCGGCAGCGCGATCAGGGCCAGCCCCGCGGCGATCCCCAGCAGGCCGAGCCACTGGATCGGGCGGAGGCGCTCGCCCATGAACGCGACCGAGACCATGACCGCCACCGCCGGGCCGAGCGAGCTCGCGAGGCCGACGATCCAGACCACCGATACCTCGAGGCCGATCGCGTAGGCGATGAACCCGGCCACGTCGAGCAGGCCGACGACTGCGAGCATCCACGTCGCCTGACGCCGCCACGGCCCCGCCGGCCCGAGGAGGATCCCCGAGCCCCGCGGCCGGAACCGGCGGACGACCAGCAACAGGGCGAAGACGGTCAGCGTGTTGGCGAACCGGCTGACGAACACCACGTCGAGCCAGCCGGCCTGGCGGATGGGGGCGGCCATTCCGACCGTCACGCTCGCGAACAGCACGAGGGCGATGACGGCCAGGATCACCCCGCGGCTGACCGGCTGGACGCCGCGGGACCGTCCGCCGAACCGGAACGCGGTGAGTGCGACTCCCACGGTCCCCAGGGCCACGCCGACCCACTGGCGCGGCGCGACCGTCTCGCCGAGGACGATCACCGACAGGACCACGGTCAGTCCGCCATAGGCGGCGACCGATGGGCTCACGACGGACACCGGGCCGATCGCCAGGCCGGCGAACATCGTCGCGTAGGCCACCGACGCGAGCACGCCGAACAGCGCCGCCTGACCCGCGACGGCGGGATTGACCGGAACCCGGCCCTCGATCGCCAGCCCGAGGACGAGGAGCAGGACGAGGCTCGTCAGCTGGGCGATCGCCAGCGTCGGCAGGCTGCCGAAGCGCCGGCCGACGACCGCCGCCGACACGTCGGTCAGGCCCCAGCACAGGGCGGCCAGCAGCCCGAGGAGGAGGCCCGAGGTCATCGGCGGATGGTAGGGACCGCGAGGGGTGCCGGCCGGCCCGCGCCGGAGGGTGGGACGGCAGGGCGAGTGCTACACTCGCGGCCGGTCCGGGGCAGCGGCCCGCCCGCCGCCCGGCGCGACCATCGTGGGGATGTAGCTCAGCTGGGAGAGCGCCGCGTTCGCATCGCGGAGGCCAGGGGTTCGAGTCCCCTCATCTCCACCACCCTCACCACAGACCGAGCCGGGCCGCGCCGCGACCCCGGGCGGGCTCAGGCGAGCGATCGTCGTCGGCCGGTTACGTCGGCGGGCCGTCCGAGAGCGCCGCGTGGAGCTCGACCGAGTGCTCGCGCAGCCAGCGTCGCCAGGCCTGGTGATCCGGCACGCGTGAGCTGACGACGGCCCAGAAGGCCGGCCCGTGGCCGAACACGCGGAGGTGGGCCAGCTCATGGACGACGACGGTCTCGAGCGCCTCCGGCGGGGCGAGGACGAGCCGCCACGAGAAGGCCAGCCGGCCCGTCCGCGCCGCGCTCCCCCAGCGCGTCCGGGGATCGCGGATCGAGACCCGGACCGGGTCGACCCCGAGCGCCCGGGCGTGACGGACGATCGCCGATTCGATGTCGATCGCGGCCCGCTCGCGGAGCCAGGCCTCGAGGACGGCCGCGAGCGTCCGGCGATCGAGCGGGGAGACGCGGACGACGATCTCGCGCACCCCCCACGCCGGAAGATGGGCGCCGTCCGGGGCGACCGCGCTCCAGCCGGTCAGGACCGTGGACTGCCGGACGTCCGGCGGGGCCGGCTCGATCCGGAGCGTGTGGACGACGCCGCGGACTCGGAGTCGCGCCCCGTCGATCAGTGTCTCGGGTCCCGACCCGGCGACCGCCGCACGGGCCTGCTCCTGGTGGGCGAGGTGGCGCCGGATCCAGGCCTCCCGCTCGCGCAGGAACGGCTCGACGTGCGCCGCCGCATCGCGGGCACCCGGACGACCTGCCGGCACGGTGACGACGACGCCCCGGACCGGGTCGACGACGAGCCGCAGCCGACGCGCCCGGCGCGACCGGCGGAGCGTGTAGGCCAGGGCGCCGCCGGGCAGCTCGATCCGCTCGGCGGTCTCCGCGGCCACCGATCCCGAGCGCGGGACCGATCCGATCGATGAGCTCACGTGGCGTTCCCGCCGGGGTTGGTGTCGTCGAACCCAGCCATCCACCGGATGGTGACACAGCCGGCCGGTTTGGCGGGCGAACCGCGACCCGGCCGAGTCGGTCGTTATCCGGGAGGCCGCTGGTATACTGCCCGTCCCGTGGGGCTATAGCTCAGCTGGAAGAGCGCCTGCATGGCATGCAGGAGGTCCGGGGTTCGAGTCCCCGTAGCTCCACCACCGCGTCCCCCCGGCGCCCGGCGGGGCATCCGCGCAGGCCCTACGGCCGCCGCCAGCGGATCGAGAACCCGGTCCCCGTGCTGGCCGTCGACGTCACGTCTGCCCGGATCCTGCCCGCGGAATCGACCATCGTCTCGACCACCGCGACGAACGGCGACGCGTCGACCTGAAGGCGCCGGCCGCCGGTCGTGACCCAGGCGTCGCGGAACTTGAACGTCTGGAAGTCGGGCATCTTCACCGGGTGGCAATTCGTCGGGCAGCCACCCGAGGGCGCCTCGACGACCCAGTCCGCGGACGTGCGCTTGAGGGTCGTGCTCGTCACCCGGACCGAGAAGTGCTGGCGGTTCGTCAGGTTCGCCAGCGACAGCCGGTAATGCGACCCGCCGAGCGAGCGGACCTGCGCCCAGATCCGGTCCCCGGGGCGGATCGAGGTCGCCGTCCGGATCGAGTAGCGCTCCCGCGGCAGCGACTCGTGCCAGGCGGCATTGACCCGGACGCCGCCCTGGCAGGTCGACTCGGTCCCGACCTGGACGAGCGAGCGCTGGTTGTACCCGCCGAGGCCGACCCAGTAGACGACCGACTGGGTCGACGTCCCGCGACAGCGCGCCTTCGGCTGGGTCCAGGTCGCCTCGACGCAGCTGAAGCTCGTCGCCCTGGTGGCGACGTAACCCGCCCAGTTGCGGCTCTGGCCCTGCTGCGACCGGCCGACCTCATGGCCGGTCGCCGAGCGGCCCGGGCAGCGCGAGACCAGCGTGTCGGCGCTGGCCGACGTCGGGCTCGACGTGGGAGTTGGGGTCGGGGTCGGGGTCGGGGTCGGGGACGGCGATGGGGTCGGGGTCGGGGTGGGACGCGTCGTCGGGGCCGGCGTCCGGACGACGGCGGCGCTGGGAACCGCCGAGGGCAGAGCGGCCGGGGTCGTCGGCGGGACCGAGGCATCGCACCCCGCCAGCGCGACGACCACGCAGGCGAGCAGGAGCGCCGAGCGGGCTCGACGGATCGGGGCTCGCGTCGGCGCAGGTCCGTCCACGGTCCGACTCTACCCCGGCTCGTGCTTCGCCGCTCCCGAACGCGTCGATTACACTGGTCGGCCGATGAGCACGCGAGGACGGACGTGACAACCACCAGGCCGACCGGCGAGGGCGAGGCGAAGGCCCGCCGGTCCCGGATCGACCGTTACGAGCCGACGGCGATCGAGCCGCGCTGGCAGGCGCGCTGGGACGAGCTCAGGCTGCACGAGACGGACCTGCGCGACGAGTCGCGACCAAAGCACTACGTCCTGACGATGTACCCGTACCCGTCGGGCGACCTCCACATCGGCCACTGGTACATCGTCACGCCCACCGACGCCCTCGCCCGGTTCCACCGAATGCACGGTGAGAACGTCTTCTTCCCGATCGGGTTCGACGCGTTCGGCCTGCCCGCCGAGAACGCGGCCATCAAGAACAACATCAACCCGCTCGATTGGACGATGCAGAACATCGAGCACGAGCGGACGCAGTTCCGGTCGATGGGCGCGGTGTTCGACTGGCGCTACGAGCTCGTCACCTGCGAGCCCGAGTTCTACCGCTGGAACCAGTGGATGTTCCTGCGCTTCCTCGAGGCCGGCCTGGCCTACCGCCGGAAGTCGCCGGTCGACTGGTGCCCCAACGACGGGACGCTGGCGCGGGAGCAGGTCGAGGGCGCCGACCGCCACTGCTGGCGCTGTGGCGCGCAGGTCGAGAAGCGCGACCTCGAGCAGTGGTACCTCCGGACGACGAAGTACGCCGACGAGCTGCTCGACTTCAGCGGCATCGACTGGCCGGAGCCGATCCGCCTCCAGCAGACGAACTGGATCGGCCGGAGCGAGGGTGCGGAGATCGTCTTCACCACCGCAGCCGACGATCACCAGCCCGGTGGTGACGAGCTGCGCGTCTTCACGACCCGGCCCGACACGCTGTTCGGCGCGACGTTCATGGTGCTTGCCCCGGAGCACTCCCTCGTCACGAAGCTCACGGCACCCGAGCGACGGGCGGAGGTGGATGCCTACATCGCGCGGGCCGGGGCCGAGACCGAGATCGAGCGGCTCTCGACCGAGCGCGAGAAGACCGGGGTCTACCTCGGCGCCGATGCGATCAACCCGGTCAACGGGGAGCGCATCCCGATCTGGATCGCCGACTACGTCCTGTCCGGCTACGGGACGGGCGCGATCATGGCCGTGCCCGCCCACGACGAGCGCGACTTCGCGTTCGCCCGCCAGTTCGGACTGCCGATCCGGCGGGTCATCGCTCCGGTCGGCGCCGCCGACGACGAGCAGCTCGACGACGCCTACATCGCCCACACGCCCGACGAACGGCTGGTCAACTCCGGGCGGTTCAGCGGCATGCCCGCGCCTGACGGGATGAAGGCGATCGTCGACTGGCTGGCCGAGGACGGCCGGGCGGAGGCAACCGTCACGTATCGGCTCCGAGACTGGACGTTCAGCCGGCAGCGCTACTGGGGCACGCCGATCCCGGTCATCTACTGCGAGCGCGACGGCATCGTGCCCGTCCCCGACGAGGACCTGCCTGTCCGGCTGCCCGACTCGGTCGACTACCACGGCCGCGGCGAGAATCCGCTCAACCACGACGAGGCCTTCCTCCACGTCGAATGCCCGCGCTGCGGACAGCCCGCCCGCCGCGAGACCGACACGATGGACACGTTCGTGGACTCGTCGTGGTACTGGTTCCGCTACCTGTCGCCGCACGACACCGACGCGCCGATCGACCGGGCCATGGTCGATCGCTGGACGCCCGTCAGGCAGTACACCGGCGGCGCCGAGCACGCCGTCATGCACCTGATGTACAGCCGCTTCTGGACCAAGGCGATGCGCGACGTCGGCCTGGTCGCCCAGGACGAGCCGTTCCTGCGGCTCTTCAACCAGGGCCAGATCCTGGGGGCCGACGGCGAGCGGATGTCCAAGTCACGGGGCAACGTGCAGGACCCCGACGACCTCGTGCGTCGCTACGGGGCGGACGCCGTCCGCCTGTTCCTGATGTTCATGGGTCCGTGGGACCAGGGCGGCCTGTGGAGCCCGACCGGGATCGGTGGCGTCCACCGCTTCCTCAACCGGGTCTGGACGCTGGCGCTCGATCCGCACGGGACGGAGCCAGGCGATCCGGATGCGGGACGCCTGCCGGCGGGCGAGGACGCCGCAGCGGCCGCGGCCGCGATCCGGATGGCGACGCATCGGACCCTGCGGGTTGTCACCGAGGAGTACGAAGCGTTCCGGTTCAACACGATGGTCGCCCACCTGATGGAGCTGACGAACACGCTGTTCCGCTTCCGCGGGACCGAGGTCGCGGGCGGACCCGCCTGGAACGAGGCGATCCGGCTGCTGTTGCTCATGCTCGCCCCGGCGGCGCCGCACATCGCCGAGGAGCTCTGGTCGCGGGTGGCGATCGCTCCGGGCGACCCATGGTCGTCGATCCATACCCAGACCTGGCCCGAGGTCGACGCCGGCGCGATCGTCGATGAGACACGCGAGATCCCGGTCCAGATCAACGGCAAGGTCCGCGATCGGGTCGTTGTGCCGGTCGGGATCGACGCCGCGGAGCTCGAGCGGGTCGTCCTCGCGCGGGACCGCGTCCGCGAGCTGCTCGCGGGCCGGACGCCGGAGCGGGTGATCAACGCCGGCGGGCGGCTGGTCAACATCGTCGTCCGCGACTGACCCCCGGCGGCATCCTGAGCGGCACTGCGCCGCTCTGTGTTCCGGCTGGCGGACCATCCGACCGGTGAGATCCCGCTCCGCCGCCACTTGGTCCGGTAGGCGGACCATCGGACCGCGGTCGATGGGCCCGGTCAGCCCGTCTGGGCTACCTTGACCCGGGCTCGGTGACGGGCCGCCTTCGCCCGGTTGCCGCAGCTGGCCATGTCGCACCAGCGCCGCCGCCCGGTTCGCGAGTCGTCGTAGAAGATCCAGCGGCAGGTCTCGCTCGCGCACGCCCGGAGGCGGTCGCGCCGGCCGGAGGTGACCTCGTTCACGATCGGGGTCGCGAGGTTGGCGAGCGCGTCGTCGACCGGGTCGCCGACGTGGCTGTGGTCGAGGCGCAGCCCGTCCGGGCTCGGGACCAGCTGGACCACCTCACGCGCGCGCAGGGCCCGGTTCACCTCGTCGATCGCCCGGGGCTGCGGCGACCTTCCCTCGAACGCCGCATCGGCGAGCTCGCGTAGCGCGGCCCGCGTTCGGCGGATCCGCTCGAGGGTCGCCTTGCCGGCCACCGAACGCCGTGCCGCCTGGTGGATCAGGCCGTGGCGTTGAAACCAATCCAGCGCTTCCGACGTTGAATGCAGGTGATCGAACGGCTCGCCTCGCTCGAGCTCCAGGGTGTTGACGAACGCAAGCGCCGTGTCGAGGTCGACGGCGTGGGTGTGCGGAGTCGTTGACATTCCGATAACCACATTAAACCACTTGACAGGTTACGCGCAAGAGGTCATACTCGGGTAACCGATTAAGAAGTGTAAACCGGTTATCAAGGAGGTCCCACGATGGAACCGTTCTTCGCCCTCATCGTCGTCGTTGTGGGCTTCCTGGCACTCGGCATCGCGTCGATCGCCTGGGGAGCCGACTCCCGGCCCAGCGAGTCCGACAGCTATCGCCGGACGACCGTTAACGGAGACTTCTGATCATGTGGCAGATCCTCTACCTGCAAGCCGCGCAGCTCGCCCAGGAGCGGACGCAGGAGGCGAATCGCGAGCGACTCGCCCGCCAGGCGCGCGACTCCCGGAGCGAGACGCGCTCGCGCTTCGACCGGCTCCGGCGCGGAGGCGCGATCGTCGCCGCCGGCATCGCCCGCCGGCTCGACGAGTGCGCCGCACAGGAGCAGCTCGGGCTCGTCGGCTCGAGCGACGTCGCCTAGCTCCCGAGCTGACCGCGCCGGCCACAGGCCGGTCATCCACCGCAGAAATCACCGGCTCGAGGCCGGTCCGGACACTCCCAACCGGACCGGCCTCGCCGCGTGTCCGGCCTCCAGCGCGGGACGGGGCGCCTCGTTACGCTGATGACCTCACCGCGAGCGGACATCCGCGGCAGCCGACGACGAGGAGGAGCGATGACCCGGACGGTGCTCGCGGGTGGGCGTCTGTTCGACGGGACCGGCACCGACCCCGCCCCGGCCGACGTGGCGGTCGAGGACGGCCGGATCGTGGGCGTCGGGACGGGGCTCGACGGGGACGTCATCGTCGACGTCGCGGGCCGCACCGTCCTGCCCGGCTTCTTCGACTGCCACACCCACGTCTGCGTCTCGTCGGTCGACCTGTGGAGGCGGGCCCAGCAGCCCTTCTCGCTCGAGTTCTACGAGGCGGCGGAGAACCTCCGCTTGACCCAGTCGATCGGGATCACCTCGATCCGCGACGCCGGTGGCGCCGACCTCGGGATCAAGACCGCGCTGGAGCGCGGGATGATCCCCGGTCCGCGGATGCAGATCTCGATCATCATGCTCAGCCAGACCGGCGGTCACGGCGACGACTGGCTCGCGTCGGGTGCCGAGGTGCCGTTCTTCGTGGCCCATCCCGGCCGGCCGTCGGGCATCGTCGACGGACCGGACGCCGTCCGACGCAAGGTCCGCGAGCTGCACCGGGCTGGCGCCGACGTGATCAAGGTGGCGACGAGCGGCGGCG
This sequence comes from uncultured Chloroflexia bacterium, assembly GCA_963708065.1. Lineage (GTDB taxonomy): Bacteria > Chloroflexota > Limnocylindria > Limnocylindrales > CSP1-4 > Chersky-267. Next base: position 226,699 of record CAVPRZ010000002.1, on the reverse strand, counting down.
TCCTCTCGCCGCGCGACGACCCACGCCACGCGCATCTCCGCCCGGCCGAGCTCGAGGCGCTCGTCGACGAGGCGACCGCCGCGGGGATGTTCGTCATGGCCCATGCCCAGGGCGCCGACGGGATCAAGAACGCGGTCCGCGCCGGGATCCGCTCGATCGACCACGGGATCTACCTCGACGACGAGGGAATCGAGCTAATGCTCCGCAACGGGACGTGGTTCGTCCCGACCCTCGTCGCGCCGCAGGGCGTCCTTGACGCCGTCGAAGCGGGCGCGAGCCTGCCGCCGGCGATCGTCGACAAGGCCCGGATGGTCCTCGACATCCACCGAGCGGCGTTCCGCACGGCGGTCTCGGCCGGCGTCCGCATCGCGATGGGCACCGACAGCGGGGTGACGCCGCATGGCCGGAACCTGCGCGAGCTCGAGCTCATGGCCGCCGGCGGGATGGCCCCGGCGGCCGTCCTCGAGGCGACGACCCGAAGCGCCGCCCAGCTGCTCGGCGTCGACGACCGGCTCGGGACGATCGAGGTGGGCAAGCTGGCCGACCTCGTCGTCCTCGGCGGCGACCCGTACGACTTCGCCGACTACGGCGCCCGGGTCGAGCAGGTCTGGCAGGACGGCGCCCGCGTCGTCTGAAGGCGGCGTACTGTGTGCCCATGACGCTGTCGGTCCGTACGCTCGGGTCTCTCGCCATCGCCATGGTCCTGGTCGGCGCCTGTGCGCCCGCGGCCACCGTCGGGACTGCCGGGGCCTCCGCCGCGCCGATCGCGGGCTCGAGCCCATCCGCGGCCCCATCCCAGGCCCCCGCCACCGCTCCTACCTCCCCGATCCCGAGCGGCGACCTCGCCCACCCGGTCGGGATCATCGCCATCGGCCACTCCGGGCTCACGGGTGAGGGCACGGGCGCGAGATCCGAGCCCCTCTATGCGAGCTCATGGGCAACCGGGACAGACCCTGACGTGAACAGCGTGTACCTGCGGATGGTCGCCGCGCTCCCGGAGACCGCAGGTCATGTCTCGAACACCGCCGTCGGCGGGGCGCCCGCCAGCACGCTGTCCTCCCAGGCACGAGCCGCGCTCGCTAACGTTCCGGTGCCCGCCCTGGCCATCATCCAGACGGTCGATAACGACATCCGGTGCGACGCAGGAAACGTGGCGGAGGTCGGGGCGTCGGTCGCCGACGCCCTCGCGCTGATCCACGGTGCCTCTCCAGACACGAAGATCCTCGTCGTCGGCCAGCTCGGGCGACCGAGTGTGTCGTTCGTCAAGGGGCTCGTGACCCATGATCCGAGCGCGAAGAGCGGCCTCACGTGGAATGACGAGTGCACGTTCTTCGATGCCGGGGGGACACTGCATGAAGCGGGCTTCGAGAAGCTCACCGAGGCGATCGACGCTTACGAGGCCGAGACGGCGCGCGTCTGCGCGGCCGTCCCGAACTGCTCCACCGATGGTGGGGTGCGTCGCGCCTGGATCGACCAGATCGACCTGTTCTCGCCCGACTACGCCCATCTGAACAAGCAGGGACAGGCGGCCGAAGCGGAGCAGATCTGGCCGGTCGTCGAGCGGCTGCTCGGCGGGTGAACGGGTCCACCCGCGCTGCTCCGATCCGACTGGGCGCCCTGTGCTGGAACCAGTACACGGACTGGCCGAGCCTGCTCGAGGCCGGGATCCGGGCCGACCGGCTCGGCTACGACTCGCTCTGGACGTGGGACCAGGTTCCGTCCAACACCGAAAGATCGAGCGCGGCGACCGAACGCGACATGCCAAGCACCGCAGGCACGTGCTGGGGCCATCGGCTATTGGACGGACTAGCCACCCACACGAACGCTACGGTGGAAGCTCCACGAATGCTGTAGGTTGGGGGTCGATTCATGGCCAAGGTCGCTCGCCGAGTCGGGATAGCCTTCGGCTCGTTCGTGATCGCGTGGCTCGCGGTGTCGCTTGTGGGGGGATGGCTCTTCGGCTCCGTTAACTTCCTCGTCTGGGTGATCGCCGCTGTCGTCGGTGCCGGTGTCTACCTCGATATCCTGCGGCGAGACCGGCGCGACGGCTAGCGCCGTTTGGACGCGGTGGAGGAGACGTGCCCGAAGTCAAGATCGGCGCCCTGTGCTGGAACCAGTACACGGACTGGCCGTCGCTCCTCCAAGCGGGCATTCGCGCCGACCGGCTCGGTTATCACACGCTCTGGACGTGGGACCACCTCTACCCGATCGTGGGTGACTCGCACGGGCCGATCTACGAGGGCTGGCTCGTCCTGACCGCCTGGGCCCAGGCGACCGAGCGCGATCCGGATCGGGCTGATGGTCGGGGCGAACACGTTCCGCGAGCCGACCCTCGTGGCCAAGATGGCGACGACCCTCGACCACATCAGCAACGGCCGGGCGATCCTCGGGATCGGCGCTGCCTGGTTCGGGGAGGAGCACGCCGGCTTCGGACTCCGGTTCGGCGAGGGGCCGCCCGAGCGGCTGCGCTGGCTGGCCGAGGCGCTTCCGCTCATTCGCGGCATGCTCGACGGCACGGAGCCCACGGCGACCGGCCCGCGCTACACCGCCCATGCGACGCGGAACCTGCCGCCGCCGCTCCAGCCCCACCTGCCGATCCTCGTCGGGGGCGGTGGCGAGCGGGTCACCCTCAAGCTGGTCGCCCGCTACGCCGACGCCAACAACGTCGGCGGCGGGATCGCCAACGTCCGGCGCAAGGAGGCGATCCTGCGCGAGCACTGCGAGTCCGTCGGACGCGACCACCGCGAGATCGAGCGGACGACCGGGATCGGGACGGTCTTCATCCGCGACGACCGGGCCGAGGCGGAGCGGCTGTTCCGCGAGGCATTCCAGCGCAACCGGGTCGCCAACGTCTGGACCGACCAGCCGGTCGGGACGCCGGAGGACGTCGCCGAGCGCCTGGCGCCCTACCTCGAGCTGGGCTACCGCCACTTCATCGCGGGGATGCCGGCCACCTACGACGAGGAGTCGATGACCCGGCTGATCACCGACGTCAAGCCGATCCTCGAGCGGGCAGGCTGAGCGATGGACGAGACGGCGGGTCGGGCGGTCGCGGCGGTCTCCTGGGGCGCCGACCGGATCGACCTGTTCGAGCGGGAGGCCTCCGGGCGGCTGACCCACCGGAGCTTCGACGGCGATCGCTGGTCGACGACCGAGGACCTCGGCGGCACGCTCGCCTGCGGGCCGGCCGTGACGGCGTGGGACGTCGACCAGATGGAGGTATTCGCGGTCTTCCCCGACGGGGAGCTGTGGAACCGCTACTGGGACGGCGAGTCGTGGCACGCCTGGGAGTCGCTCGGCGGTGAGCTCGATCCGGCCGGTGGCTGCGCCGCGAGCTCGTGGGGTCCCGACCGGATCGACGTCTTCGCCCGTGGCCGGGACGGCCGGACCTGGCACCGCTGGTGGGACGGCTCGCACTGGGTCGACTGGGAGCAGACGTAAGCCGCACCTGGTCGCCCTGCGGCTGACGACGGGTCTAGAATCCGTCGGACAACCCGTCTAGGTGGCGTTCATGGGCGCACCGCCGCGTGGTCGTGAAAGCGACCAGCGCCGTCCTGCACTGACCGGGACGACGGATCCCGAAACGCTGGACCCGGGGCCCGGCGCGCTCGCCCCCGATCCCGTGTTCCCGGCGCCGCTGGTCGGCTCGACCCTCGGCTTCCTCTTCGCCGACCTGCGCGGCTACACCTCCTTTGTCGAGGCGAAAGGCGCAGCCGCGGCTGCGGTGCTCCTGGATCGCTATCGGAAGCTCGTGCGCGGAGTGGTCCAAGAGACCAGCGGCGCCGAGATCAGGACTGAAGGCGATAGCTTCTACGTCGTTTTCCGCTCGGCCGGCGAGGCGATCCGAGCGGGCCTCGCGATCGTCGAGCGGGCGGACGCGGCCAACGTGGCGCGGGCGGACGCGTCCATCCTCGTCGCGGTCGGGATCCACGCGGGGGAGACCGTCGAGACGCCCGAGGGCTACGTCGGGTCCGCGGTCAACATCGCCGCCCGCGTCTGCGCAGAGGCGATCGCAGGCGAGGTTCTGGTCAGCGACACGGTCCGCGGTCTCACGCGGAGCGTTGCTCCCGTCCAGTTCGTCTCGCGCGGCCATCGTCGGCTCAAGGGCGTCGAGGATCCGGTCGAGCTGTTCGCGGTCTACCCGGGCGACCAGGCGGTGCCGTCCGGAGGGAAGGCCGCGATCGAGCTGCCGTACGTGGGGTTGCGGCCGTTCGAGGAGCAGGATGCGCGTTTCTTTATCGGGCGCGAGAGCGACGTCGAGGCCCTCCTTATTCGGCTCGCCCGGGCCCGCTTCCTGGCGGTCTTCGGGCCGTCGGGCAGCGGCAAGTCGTCTCTCGTGCGGGCCGGCCTGGTGCCGGCGCTACGGCGCGGCGGCCTGCCGGCCTCCGCTACGTGGCAGATCGAGGTGATCCGTCCCGGCGCGATACCCCTGGAGACGCTGGCGGCCCGCATCGTGCGGCTCCGCACCGGCGCGACGATGGGGCCCACGGTGGACGAGCTGGCCTCCGACCCAAGGGCCCTCGGCCATGCCGCGGAGGTGATCCTCGCCGAGGCGCCGCCGTCCGCCCGCCTCGTCTGGGTCGTCGACCAGGCGGAGGAGCTGTTCACGCTCTGCCCGGACGAGGCGGCGCGCCGGGCAGCGATCGCCAACCTGGTACGAGCCGCGGTGGTGCCCGGCGGGCGGACGGTCGTCGTCATGGCGATGCGCGCCGACTTCTACCACCGCTGTGCCCATTACCCCGAGCTCGCCGCCCTGGTCGCCGACTCCCAGTACCTCGCGAGCCCTCTCGATGCGGTCGCTCTGCGTCGTGTCATCGAGGAGCCGGCGGCGGCGGTCGGACTCGAGCTCGAACCGGGCCTCGTCGACACGATCCTCGACGACGTCGCGGATCGTCCGGGCGCTCTGCCGCTCCTCGAGCACGCCCTGTTCGAGCTGTGGGACCGTCGCCGCGGGGCCACGCTGACCCTCGAGGGATACCGCGACTCGGGCGGGATCGACGGCGCGATCGCCGTCCGGGCGGAGTCAACGTACAACGAGCTCGACCCCACCGAGCAGGCGATCGCGCGCTCCATCTTCCTGCGGCTCGTCCAGCCCGGCGAAGGGACCGAGGACACCAGGCGCCGGGCTGCGGTCGCCGAGCTGCGCGGCAGCCCGGCCGCGGACGACACGACGCAACACGTGACCGAGGCCCTGGCCGCTGCCCGCCTCCTCACCTTCGGCACCGGCGAGGCGACGGGTGAGCCCGTCGTCGACATCGCTCACGAGGCCCTGATCCGGGCCTGGCCGCGGCTCCGTGGCTGGGTGGACGACGATCGGGATGCGCTCCGGATCTCTCGCCGCATCTCCGACGCGGCGGCCGAATGGGAGCGGCTCGGCCGAGACCCGGATGCCCTGCTCCGCGGCGCGCGCCTAGCGGAGGCGCTGGAGCTGTCGCAGGGGCGGGGTGAGCTGCTCGCGGAGGGTGAGCAGGAGTTCGTCGAGGCGTGCGCGCGCGAGCGCGACCGCCAGGCACGGGCGCGGGAGCGGGGGCAGCGGCTGGCGATCGGCCTGTCGGTCGGGGCTGCGGCGTTCTTCCTCGTCCTTGGCAGCTTCGCCTGGGTCCAGTGGACTCAGTCGGAGTCGGCCCGTCGCGACGCGGTGGCCGCGAGAGCCGAGGCCGAGGCCGACCGCGCCCGAGCGGAGGAACGACGCGTCGAGGCGCTCGGCCGGCAGCTCATCGCCGAGTCACTCCTGAACGGCGACGACTTGTCGCTCTCCACGCTGCTCGGCCTGGAGGGACTCGCTCGGTTCGAATCGCCGGAGGCATTGGAGAACCTCGCCGGGGCGCTCGGCCGGCAGCCGCAGACGGTCGCCTTCCGGTATGTGACAGACCCTGTCGTCGGGCTCGCAGCGACGCCCGACGGCTCGCGGCTGGCGGTGATCAGCGACGCCTCGGTTCCAGGGGCGGACCCGGCGCCTGAGCTCACCGTGTGGGACGTGGCCGGCTGGTCGATTGCGCACGGCCCCATTGACCTTCGCCCGGACGCCGGCGGCGATCTCGCCTTCAGCCCGGCCGGCGACCGGCTCGTCTTCCCGGCTGCCGAGGGCCTCGCCGTCCTCGATCTCGCGTCGGGGCACGTCGAGCCCGTCCCCGGCACGTCCGGTGCGAACATCGACAGCGCCGCGTGGGACGGGAACCTGCTCCGGTGGGTCGAGCACGGGGCCGGCGATCGCCTTCGGCTCCGGACCTGGGATCTCGCCGCAGCCACGCCCTCCTCGATCGACCTCGTCTCGGACGCGCTGACCTCCGGGGCCCGCGGTGCAGCCGTGGGCAGCTTGCTGCGGGACGGTCGCTCGGTCGCGACCGTGTTCGACGGCGGTGGGGTAGACCTCTTCGCGGCAACGACGGGCGAGTTCCGGGGGACGATACCGATCGACCTGGTGGTGGGAGACAGCCCGGACGGCGCATTCCTGGTGGGCGAGACGCTCGATGCGGATGGGTCCGCGGTCCTGCAGGTGTACTCACTGGCCAACCTGGCACCGGTCGGCGTGCCCCTTAGGTCGAGCGGGGCGACCCGGGCCGACGTCGGCCCCGGCGCCTACAGGGTGTATGTGTGGTCTGACGTCGGGACGATGACCGTCTTCGACGTCGAGACCGGGTCCCAGCTCTTGTCGTCGGTTCCGGATCCGAAGCCAGTCACGGCGGCGGCAATCGCGAACGAGACACGGAACTTCATCGCGCGCGGCCGGGAGCTGGCGGTCGTCGACGTGACGCGCGACGCTCGCCTGGAGGTGCCGGGCGTCGGCTCCGGTGCATATCACGATCAGGACTTGATCTCCCACGGTGAGAGCATCGCCACGTCCGGTGACGGGGCGACGATGGCGATCTGGGACTTCCCGCAGGACGGCCCGCAGGTCGTGTGGAGTGTGAGCGTCATGGAGACCGCCACGGGCAAGGTCCTCGCCGATGTCCGTCCGGATGAGCAGTCCGGCATCATCGCGGTCGCGTTGTCGGACGACGGCCGCTCGCTGGCGACGCTCCACGCCTCCGGCCGCCTGATCGAGACGTCGATCGCCGACGGGACGCAGCACCTGCTGGGCACGCTCGAGCTCGGTGCTGTCGAGGGGAGGGTAGGGATCCTGGCCGCATCGCCCGACCAGGCCGTGGCGCTCGTGGAGGCGGATCGGACGCGGATCCTCCGCGCCGACGGTAGCGTCCAGGCACTGGGCGTCGGCGGTGTCGCGGCGGACTTCCTCCCCGATGGCTCCGGACTGGCCATCGCGGACGGCGACTCAGGGCTTGTCCGGATCGTGGGGCTCTCGACCGCCGATGTCGCCACCGAGCTCAAGATCGACGGGCGACCCATGACCGTCGACGTGTCGGGCGACGGATCGAGGCTTCTCGTCGGGGTTCTCCGGCCGGACGGCACGGGTGCCCTCGAGCTCTACGCGCTTACCGGCGGGACACATCTCGGAGCCGTGGCGATGACCGGCCCGGACTCAGCGATCGCGGTGCGCTTGGAGGCCCGCTTCGAGGATGCCGCCGGAGGGACCACGGCCGTCTCCGTGACGGACCGCGTCCGGCGATGGGACGTTGACCCGACCTCGTGGAAGAAGAAGGCGTGCGGCCTTGCCGGCCGCAACCTGACGCGCGCCGAATGGGCACGCTTCCTCGGCGACGAGCCTTACCGCCAGACATGCCCGGCCTACGCCGCTGGGGCCAAGGGGGCTGCAGGGATCGTGGGGTCGTCAGGTCCCGGGCCGTAGGCGTCGGGTAAAAGCCGCCGGGGCGGCATAGTCTGTTGCTGATGCGAACCAGAACCGCGGTGGCCCTCGGCGTGGGCGCGGTGGTCGTCGCGGGCCTCGGCGTCCCGGCGCTGCTGATGTACCACCGACTGCATCCCGACCGGGTCCACCTCGCCGACGACCCCGGTCGCCACGGGATGAGCTACGAGTCGATCGCATTCGCGAGCCCGCTCGACGGCGCGCCGCTCAGTGGCTGGTACCTTCGCGCGCCTCGGCCGACCGGCCTGGCGATCGTGATCGTCCCGGGCATCGACAACAACCGGCTCGTGAGCGGCATCACGCTGCGCCTGGCACCGAGCCTCCTCGCGGCCGGCTTCGATGTCCTCGCGTTCGACCTCCGCGGTGAGGGCGAGAGCGGGGGCGAGCCGATCACGTTCGGGCTGCGGGAGCAGTGGGACGTCCTCGGTGCGGTCCATGAGGCCCAAGCTCGCGGGGCTCGGCGGATCGGTGTGCTCGGATTCAGCCTCGGGGCCGCCTCGACAATCCTCGCAGCCGCGAGATCAGCGGACATCGGCGCGGTCGTCGCCGATTCGGCGTTCGCCGACCTGCGCGACACGCTGACGCGAGAGCTCGAACAGAGCGACCACCTGCCCGGGCCGGCCATCGCGTATGTCCTCGCGCTGTACAGGCTCATGTCCGGGACCGATCCTGCAGAGGTGTCGCCGGTCCAGATCATCGCGAAGATCGCCCCGCGACCGGTCATGCTCATCCAGGGCGGGGTCGACCGTACCGTTCCGCCGGTCGACAGCGAGCGGCTCCTCTCCGCCGCCGATGGTCGATCGACCGTCCGGTGGCTCGTGCCGAGCGGCGGCCACGCCGCCAGCTACTTCGTCGACCCGGCCGGATATGCGAACCGGGTCGTGGCCTTCTTCGCGGCGGCGATGCCTGCTAGCTGACGACGCTGCCGGACACACCTCCCGCGACCACCAAGCCGCGATAAGTCGCAGCTAACCACCTCGCGATAGGGTTTCGTCGACGCCCGCCGCGCAGGATGTGCCCCCGACGCTCGTAAGGGGGTCCCCTCCGGGCTTGTCCAGATCGACTAGCCGGTCAGTCGCAGGGTTTCGACGGGTCTGGGACGAACATCGGGCCCAACAGAGGCAGACCGGACCACACGTCGAGACGCCCGCACGAGAGATCAACGCGGACAGCGTCGCCTTTGCTCATGCTGTGCCCGCTCGCGTCAGGCGTCGTATAGACCACATCGCCCGCGTCTACAGTGAGCCGCGAGAGCACACGGCCCGACGGCGAGCGCGTCTCGATCGACCAGGGCAGCGACGGCAAGGCCACCTTCACGGGATCCTCATAGCCGCCTGGGGCGACGGTCTCGACCACGGTTCCATTGACGAGGAGCGTAACGGGAATCGTGGTCCCGTTGGAGATGCTCAGTCGCATCGGCGTTGCCGAGGGAGAGGGCGGAATGGACGCCGCCCCGGGCGCACAGCCGGCCATGATCGTCGCGAACGCGAGCAGCACGACGGTGAGGCAGCGTCCGAGGGAGGTCATGATGCATCAGCCTGTGGCCGGCCCTTCGCTGGGTCAAGCAGTCGGAGTGGACCGATTTCGTTCACAAGCCCTGCGCCCGACCAACCCGACCGGGGCGACGCGGCCCCGCGCGAGGCCACCGTGGCCTCCGCCGCGTAAGTCGCAGCTAACCACCTCGCGATAGGGTTTCGTCGACCGTCCGCCGCGCAGGATGTGCCCCCCGCGCGGCGGGCGGCATCCGTTCCGCGCCGACCGCCCGAGACCCGCCCGAGACCCGCCCGAGACCCGCCCGAGACCCGCCCGAGACCCGCCCGAGACCCGCCCGAGACCCGCCCGAGACCCGCCCGAGACCCGCCCGAGACCCGCCCGAGACCCGCCCGAGACCCGCCCGAGACCCGCCCGAGACCCGCCGGGGAGTGTCCGTGTGGATCGCAGCGCCGCGCCGTGGCGCGTCCTCGAGGGTCCGGAAGCCGACGACCCATCGGATCCCGATCGGTCCGTGCCGTCGCCGGACGAAGGCATGGCAGGCATCCCGGTGCCGTGGCTCGTGGCGGCCGCGATCGCGATCATGGTTGCCCTGGCGCTCGTGGGGGTCATCCTGGCCAGCGGCACCAGTCCGATCATCAAGGTCGCGGGGGAGGACGGCGGTGGGGCCGGCGCACCATCGCCCATCGGGTCGGCCGATCCCGGGACCGGCATCGAGCTCGTCGTCGAGGTGGCCGGCGCGGTTGCCCATCCGGGGCTCTACCACCTCGAGCCGGGCGCCCGCGTGGCCGATGCGATCACGGCCGCGGGCGGCTATGGGCCACGGGTCGATGCGGCCCGCGCCTCCGCCCAGCTGAACCTCGCGGCCCACGTCGCGGACGGCGACCGGATCGCCGTTCCCTCGCGCGACGATCCGAGCCCGCCACCGGCAGGACCGGCGGCCGGCGGGACCGGCGGCGGCACGGCCGCGGCCCCGGCCGACGCCGGTCCGATCGATCTCAACCGGGCGACGGCCGCGGAGCTCGATTCCCTGCCCGGCATCGGGCCGGTCACGGCCGCCAAGATCATCGCCGCCCGCGAGGAGCGGCCGTTCGCGTCGGTCGACGACCTCCGGACACGGAAGCTCGTCGGACCGTCCACCTTCGACAAGCTCCGCGATCTCGTCGTCGTCCGGTGACGGCCCAGCGTCGGACGACCGTCCCGAGAAGTGGCTGGCTCGCGGTTGGAGCGGTCGTCGCCGCCCTGGCCGGGCCGGCGCTCGGGGATCGGCTCGGGGCGAGCGCCATCCTGCTGGCCGCCGGCTTCGTGCTGGTCGTGGGCCTCGGGTCCGCCGTGGGCCGGCGCGGTGGCACGCTCCGGCTCGCCGCCCTCACCATCGGCGCGGCCGCGATCGCCATTCGGCTGGCCATCACCGGGGTACCGGCTCCGCCCGGGGCGATCCCCGACGGCGATGGGCCGTGGACCGCCGACGTCGCCAGCATCGGGTCGCCGCGCGACGGCCAGCAGACCGCGACCCTCGTCCTCGTCGGGGACGCGTCCGACCGAACGTCCGGTCTCCGCGTCGCCGCAACGATGCCGCGCTATCCCGAGGTCGCGCCGAACGATCGGGTCGTCGTCGGCGGGCGCCTCGAGGCCCTCCCGGCCGACGACGGCGGCTACGGCGCCTACCTGCGCCGGATCGGCGTGACCGCGACGGTGCGGGCACGGACCCTCGAGCGAGTGGGCAGCGACGGGTCCCCGGCCGGCGCCGTCGAGGGCCTCCGGAGAGCCTCAGGGGACGCCCTGACCCGATCGCTGCCGGAGCCCGAGGCCGGCCTCGCCGCCGGGATCCTCATCGGCCTTCGCGACCGGGTCGACCGCGACCTCGCCGCTGCCTTCACCACCGCGGGAGTGAGCCACGTCGTGGCGATCTCCGGCTGGAACATCGCGATCGTGGCGGCGATGGTTGCCGCGCTCCTCCGTCGCAGGCTCGGCCGGCGCGGCCGGTCCGTGGCCACCCTGGTCGCGATCGTCGCCTACACGATCGCCGCCGGAGCGTCCCCGTCGGTCGTACGGGCGGCCGTCATGGCCGCCGTGGCCCTGGTCGCCCGGGAGTCGGGCCGCGCCGGAGCGGCCGTCGTCGCGCTCGGCTGGGCGGTCGTCCTGCTCCTGCTCGCGGATCCGGGCACGGTCGCCGATCCGGGCTTCCAGCTGTCGGTCCTGGCCACGGCGGGCCTCATTGCCTGGGCCACCCCGATCACCGACCGGCTCCGCGGGTGGCGCGGCGGCCGGCTGCCGGGCTGGCTGGCCGAGAGCCTCGGCATCTCGTTCGCGGCCGAGGCGGCGACGCTGCCGGTCGTGCTCGCCGGGTTCGGTCGCCTGGCGATCCTGGCTCCGGTCGTCAACCTCGTGGTCGTCCCGCTCGTGCCACCGGCCATGGCCGCCGGCACGCTCGCCCTCGTCGGCGGCTGGCTGGCCCAGCTCGGCGTCCCATCGCTTGCGGCGACGCTGCTCGGCCTGCCCGGCTGGCTCGTCCTCGTCGCCCTCGTCTCGGTCGTCCGGTTTGCCGCGTCGGTGCCCCTCGCCAGCGTGACGATCGCGCGCTCCGTGGTCGACGGTCGCCGGCGGAGCGAGCGCCGTGGTCGTCCTCCTCGTCGCATCGGGCGCTGTGCGCCGGTCCGTTCGACGGTGGAGCTCCCGGCTGATCCGGACGAGGCCGACCCAGGCCCACCGACCGGCCGGCGTCGGAACAGCGCCCTCGCGCGCGTCCGAATCGAGAGGGCGGCGAAGACGGAGCGGCAGCCGCCTGCGGCCGGTCCGGCAGCTCGCGATCGTCGTGGCGGTCTGCGTCGTCGCCGTCGTCGTGGCGGCGGCGAACCGGCCCGACGGTCGTGTCCGCGTGACGGTCCTCGACGTCGGGACAGGGCGACGCGATCCTGGTCGAGGGCGGTCGCGGCGGGCGGCTGCTCGTCGACGGCGGCCCGGACCCCGACCGGCTGCTCCTGGCGCTCGACGCCCGGCTCCCGCCGTGGGATCGCCGGATCGACCTGCTCGTCCTGACCCACCCCCACGAGGATCACGTCGCCGGGCTGGCGCTCCTGCTCGACCGCTACCGGGTCGGTCGGACGTTCGAGCCCGGGATGATCGGCCCGGGTCCCGGCTATCGGGCGTGGGAGGCGGCGCTCGACCGGCTCGGGCTCCGGCCGGGCCGGCTCTCGACCGGCGATCGGTTCAGCCTCGACGAGATCCGGTTCCGGGTCCTCTGGCCGGATCCGGGGGCGGTGCCACGCGAGCCCGCCGACGGCGGGACGGCGATCAACAACGTCTCGATCGTGCTCCTCGGCGAGGTCGGCCGCGAGCGGTTCCTGCTGGCCGGGGACATCGAGGAGGAGATCGACCCGATCCTCGTCGGCCGCGGGCTGCCGCGGGTCGACCTGCTCAAGATCGCCCACCACGGCAGCCGCACGTCGTCGACCGGTCCGTTCCTCGACGCCGTCCGGCCGCGGGTCGCGATCGCCTCAGCCGGAGCGGGCAACCCGTACGGGCATCCGACGAAGGCCACGCTGGACCGGGTCGCCGCGCGCGGAGCCCAGGTGTTGCGGACCGACCGGAACGGGAGCGTCGAGGTCACGCTGGACGGAGCCACCGAGCTCGACGTCCGACCGGAGCGGCGCGACGCCGGCGCGGCCACCGTTCAACCGCCGTCACCGCCCGCGACCGCCCGACCCGCGACGACGATCCTCGCGAAGCCGCGGGTGGCGTTCAGTTGCGCGATCTCCAGTGCGGGCTGAAGGCATGGCCCGCGGAGTGGGGTCCTGCCGGCTCGTCGCCGCAGCATGGCCCGGTGACCATGGCATCCGTTCGCCCGAAGAACGTTCGACGGCGGGCGGTGGCACGGGAAGGACTGACCGAGCCTCGTTTCATCCCGCGACGAGCGTGCGGCGGGATGAAACGCGGGGTTCGGTCGGAGAAGGAACGGCCCGCGGGGTGGCGAGCGGTCATGGGCTGACCGTTTGACATGATCGGGGCACGAGCGTTGCCTGGCATCGGACAGGGCAGCGGCGCACCTGCCGAGCGCGGAACGGCCTCGACAGCACCGGCCGCGACCCCCCGACGGGTCGGGCCCGTATCATCGAGAGGATGTCGATCCCCGACCGCCAAGCCGCCGCCGCACTGCTGCTGACGCTGGAGCCAAAGCCCTGGGCGCTCCGTCACGCGCGGGCCGTGGCCGAAGTGGCCGGCTGGCTGGCGGCGCGGATCGACGCCCGTGGGACGCCGGTCGACCGGCGGCTGGTCGAGGCGGCCGCCCTCCTCCACGACGTCGACAAGCTGCTCCCGCCGGGCGATCCGCTGCGTGCCCTCGCCCACGGTGACGGCTCGGCCGCCTGGCTGACCTCCCGCGGCCACCCGGAGCTCGCGCGAGTCGTCGCCGGGCATCCCGTGACCCGGATGGCCGACGAGGCGCGCTACCGGACGTGGTCGGCGTTCGCCAGTCGCGAGGAGCGGATCGTGGCCTATGCCGACAAGCGCGCCGGGCAGCGCCTCGAGCCGATGGCCGCCCGGTTCGCGTCGTGGAACCGTCGCTACCCGGTGAAGTGGGACGAAGCGACGGCCGAGCGCGTCCTGCGCCGGGCCGCCCGCCTCGAGGCCGACGTCTGCCGCGCCGCCGGCATCCGCCCCGAGGAGGTGCGCCGGCTGGCCTGGACCGGTCCGGCGCTCCGGGCCGCCCGGGCCGGCGAGGCAGTCGCTCCCAGGCCGGCCCACCGGTGACGCGGCCGGCGTCGCCCGCCCCGGCGCACCCCGTCGGCTACTACTTCGGCGACGACGCCTGGTCGGTCGAGCGGGCCGCCGAGGGACTCGCGAGGCGCGTGGCCGGTGACGACGTTCCGCCGCTCGAGCGCTGGCGCGCGGCCGGTGCCACCACGACCGCGGCCGTCATCGGCGAGCGGGTGGCGACCGGCGCGCTGTTCGGCGGCGGGACGATCGCCATCGTCGCCGACCCTGGCCCGCTCATCCGCTCGAAGGCCGGCCGCGAGGAGCTCGCCGCGACGCTGGCCACGATCGCCCCGGGCAATGCGCTCGCGTTCGTCGAGGCCCTCGACCGGTTCCCGAAGGACGGCCGGCTGACCGGCGATCGGGCCGCCCTGGCGAGCGCGGTCGAGGCCGCGGGCGGCGAGGTCCGCGGGTTCCAGGCACCGACGATGGGCGGCATGGCCCGCTGGATCGAGGACCGGGCGACCGAGCGTGGGATGCGGCTCGAGCGCGGGGCCGCCCAGGTGCTCGCCGAGCGCGTGGGGGCGTTCGTCCGCGAGGGCGACGTCGATCGTCGCCGGCAGGGCCAGCTGGCCGTCCAGGAGCTCGACAAGCTCGCGCTCTACCGGCTCGGCGAGCCGGTCACCGCCGACGACGTGCGGGCACTCGCGGCGGAGGCGGTGCCGGCCTCGGCCTGGGCGCTCCTCGACGCGATCGCCTGGCGCCGGATCCGCGACGCGGCCGACCTCCTCGACCGGGTCCTCGACGCGACCCCCGAGCCGGTCGTCCTCGTCCAGCTCCACCGCCGGCTGCGCGAGCTCATCGAGGTGGCCGACCTGGTTGCGACCGGGACGCCGACCCGCGAGCTGCCGCGCCTCCTCAAGCTCCACCCGTTCCGGGCCGAGACGCTGGCCAAGCAGGCCGCGGGCTGGACGCTCGGCGAGCTGGAGGACGCCCTCGACGGGCTGCTGGAGCTCGACGCGATCGTCAAGGGCGCCGGCCGCCCGGCGGTCGGCGAGCCGGCTCGCCGGCTGGCGTTCTCGCTGTGGCTGGCCACCCGGGTCGCGCCCGCGGGCACCAGGGCGCGCGAAGCCGCCGTTGGTTGAGTTCGTGCCGGACGGGATGGAGGGGTGGGCCTAGCGGCCCGACGACCAGGCCTGCTCCTGGAGGACGAGGTCGCTCTCGATCGCGAACGTGCAGACCGCGCTGTCGAGGTCGAGCAGGTCGAGCAGGTCCGGATCGACGAACAGCTGGACGCAGCCCTGGCAGAGGCTCCCCGGGATGCCGAAGCACAGGCGCTCGGAGGTGTCGTCGAGCCGGAAGGCCGTGTCGAAGCGGCTGACGACGAGCTTGCTGCTGCAGCGGGGGCAACGCTCCCGAGTGCGCGACATCCGGTCCTGACCTCTCCTCGAGGGGGCGCCCAACGGCGCCCTGGGACCGGATTCAACGCTGCGGCCGGCAGGCCCCGACATGACCCGACGGTACTACCCCGCTCGGCGGTCGTCGGGCTTGCGGTCGGCGGGCATCCCCGCCCGGGCCGAAGCTACTGGACGCGCAGGACGGTCTTCGCCTCGGCCCAGTGCTTCTCGAGCTGGTAGTAGTCGCGCTCGGGTGGCGTGAAGATGTGGACGATCACGCCGCCGAAGTCGAGCAGGACCCAGTGTGAGGCGGCGACGCCCTCGCGGCCGATCGGGCGGACCCCTTCCGAGCGGAGCCCCGAGACGATCCCGTCGGCGATCGCGTCGAGCTGGCGCTCCGACCCGCCCGAACAGATCACGAAGGCGTCGGCCAGGGTCGTCAGCTCGGCCACGTCGAGCAGGACGATGTCGGCGGCCTTCTTGTCCTCGGCCAGCTCGACGACCCTGCGCGCGATGTCGAGCGAGGGCCGCCCGTCGAGCGGTGCCGGCGTCTCCCGGGCGGGCAGCCCGAGCCGGGCGTTCGTCCGGGCGGGCCGGGCGCGGGTGGGCTTCGCTGGCGTGGTCGCGGGATCGGTCACTTCGTCGGGGCCCTCAATGGTTCGATGGTCGGTTCGGGGCGGCGTAGAGGCCATGGTCGCCGATGTAGGCGATGACCGCATCCGGGACGAGGTAGCGGATCGACCGGCCGGCGGCGACCCGCGCCCGGATCTCGGTCCCGGACACGCCGATCCACGGGCCGTCGAGGACGACGGTCCGCCGGTCAGCGCCGGGGACGAGGAGGGCCATCGCCGGCACGTCGACGGGGCGGGCGCCGGGACGCGGCACGACCGCCACCCGGCCCAGCTCGAGGAGCCGCTCGGGGCGATGCCAGCTCGGCAGCCCGACGTAGGCCTCGGCCGACAGGATGAAGGTCAGGTCGGGCTCGCCGCCGGCCGCCCGGATCTCCGCGGCGAGCGCCTCGAGCGTGTCGACCGAGTACGACGGGCCGGACCGCTCGATCTCGAGGCGGCTCAGCGCGAAGGCCGGGTTGTCGGCGATCGCGAGGGCGACCATGGCCGCCCGATCCTCGGCGGGGCTGACCGGCCGGGCCGGCTTGTGGACGGGTGCCCTGTTCGGGATGAACAGCACTCGCTCGAGGCCGAGCGCCTCGCGTGCCTCCTCGGCGATCGCGAGGTGGCCGACGTGGATCGGGTCGAACGTGCCCCCGAGGATGCCGAGCGGGCCCGCGACGGGACCCGTCACCGGGCCGGGCCCGCTCATCCGACCTCCCACGGCTCGCGATCCCACTCGAGCTCGACGGCACCGATCCGGACGGTGTCCCCGGTCGCGACCCCGGCCCGCCGGAGCTCGGCCTCGACCCCCAGCCGGGACAGGTCGCGCTGGAACCGGTCGGCCGACTCGTCGACGTTGAAGTCGGTCTGGGCGGCGATCCGCTCGATCCGCCGGCCGCGGACGCGGAACGCTCCGTCCGGCTCGCGCTCCACGACGAAGCCGTCGCCGAGCGACTCGAAGCGATGGACGACGACGCCGGCCGGCTCCGACGGGTCGCCCGAGCTCGGCGGCGTCGGGCAGCCGCTCGGCGAGGAGCGTGCGCAGCTCGGGGATGCCGGTCCCGGTCGCCGCGGAGATCGCGACGCAGGCCAGCCCGTCGCGCCGCCGGGCGTCCCGGAAGGCCGGCCAGGCCGCCTGGGCCGTGGGTCGGTCGATCTTGTTGAAGGCGACGATCATCGGCTTCTCGAGGAGCGCCGGGTCGTGCGCCTCGAGCTCCTCGCGGATGACGCCGTGGGCCCACTCCGGATCGCGGTCGGAGCCGTCGACGACGTGGACCAGGATCCGGGTCCGCTCGACGTGGCGCAGGAAGGCGTGGCCGAGGCCGGCGCCCTGGCTCGCGCCCTCGATGAGGCCCGGGCACGTCGGCGATCGTCGGGCGCCGCTCGTCCTCCTCGCCGAGATCGAGCACCCCGAGGTTCGGCTCGAGGGTCGTGAACGGGTAGTCGGCGATCTTCGGCCGGGCCGCGGTGAGCGCCGCGAGGAGGGTCGACTTGCCCGCGTTCGGCAGCCCGACGAGGCCGACGTCGGCGATCAGCCGGAGCTCGAGGCGGATCCAGCGCTCCTCGCCCGGCTCGCCCTTCTGGGCGTGCTTCGGGGTCCGGTGGGTCGCCGTGGCGAAGTGGACGTTGCCGAGCCCCCCACGGCCGCCCCGGGCGACCATGGCCAGCTGCTCGACCGAGACGAGGTCGGCGATGAGCTCGCCGCTCGCGTCGTCGTAGACGGCCGTCCCCGGTGGGATCGCGAGGACGAGATCGCGGCCGGCCTTGCCGTGACGGCGCGAGCCACTCCCCGGGCCGCCCGACGTCGCCTTGAAGTGGCGGTGCTGGCGGTAGTCCCGCAGGGTCGTCTGCCCGGGATCGACCCGGAGGTCGACCGAGCCGCCGCGCCCGCCGTCGCCCCCGTCCGGCCCGCCGCGCGGGACGTGCGCCTCGCGTCGGAACGTCGCGGCGCCGTCCCCGCCGTCACCGGCGCGCACGTGGATCTTCAGCTGGTCGAGGAACATCGGCGGGATCGTCGCACAGTCGGCGCCGCGGGCGTCGGCGGCGCGCTCGGACGCGCGTTCGGTGGGCGGCCCGTGGCCGGCGACGACGCGGTCGCGACTACAGGTAGATGAGCGGGTTGACGCGGTAGGAGCCGTTCTCCCACGGACGACCGCGCCAGACCTCGAAGTGGCAGTGCGGCCCGGTCGCCCAGCCGGACTGGCCGACCCGCCCGACCTGCTGGGCTCGACCGACCGACTGGCCGACGCCGACGGTGATCGCCGACATGTGGTTGTAGGTCGTGTAGAGCCCGGAGCCGTGGGCGATCCAGACCTGGTAGCCGCCGCCGTTGTCCTTCCAGCCGGCGAAGATCACCGTGCCCGATGCGGCGGCCACGATCCGCGAGCCGTACGGCGCCGCGATGTCGAGGGCCGGGTGGCCGTAGTGGAAGTACTGGCTGATGTAGCCGCCCGGGACCGGCCAGGCGAACTGCCCGCCGCCGTAGTGGGCCGGACCGCTTCCGCCGCCACCGCCGCCGGAGTAGGCCGGCTGCGGCCGCGGCTTCGGGGTCGGGATCGGCTTGCCGTGGCCGCCCGGCAGGATGAGCGTCTGGCCGACGGTGACCTTGTCGCTCGCCAGCCCGTTGAACGAGATGATGTCGGTCTCGAGCACGTCCGCGGCAGCGGCGATCTTGGCCAGGGTCTCGCCCGCCTTGACGATGTGGACGGTCCCATCGACCGGCGGGATGATCAGCTTCTGGCCGACC
The DNA here is from genome assembly GCA_963708065.1 of uncultured Chloroflexia bacterium. Classification (GTDB taxonomy): domain Bacteria; phylum Chloroflexota; class Limnocylindria; order Limnocylindrales; family CSP1-4; genus Chersky-267. Next base: position 207,997 of record CAVPRZ010000002.1, on the reverse strand, counting down.
TTGAGGCTGTCCTTCGACTTGAGGTGGTTGGCCCACCACAGGGTCATCATCGAGACCCCGAAGTGGTGAGCGATCCCGGTCAGCGTGTCGCCGGACCGGACCCGGTAGGTCTGGAGCGTGTCCGACACGTCGCCGAGCGAGGTGTCGACCGCGATCGGCTTGAGCAGCGTCCCGTCGGCCAGGTAGGGACCCTGAGGCGTCTCGGGTCCGGTGTCGCCCTGGACGTCGAGCCGGGCGGCGCCCGCCGAATCGATCGTGCCGTCGACCGCGACCGAGTCGTCGAGTCCCTCGGAGCCGTTCTCGAGCCCCGCGACGGCGAGCCTCGGCGCGCCGCCGCCGCTGGTCCCGCCGACCGCGCCGGTCGGGGCCGGGGACGCGATCGCGCTGAACGAGCCGAGGAGGACGAGGATCGCCACGATGATCGGCAGCAGGCGCTCGCGACCGGCGAACCGGGTCCGGAGCGCGTCCGTGGTGCCGGCCTTGAGACCGAGCCTCGCCGCGACGCGCTCGCGCTGGGTCAGGCGATGTGCCCCGTGGGCGAGGACGGGCCGCGCCGGTGGCGTGTCGAGAGTACGGAGCCGAGCGGCCACGGTACGCGCGAAACCCGCGCTCCGATCACGGAGGGCACCGATCGCGGGAAGCGCGGGTGGAATGCGGTCAGACCGGTGACGTCGCAGGACATCGCGGACGCGGACCGTCGCGTTCTGCAATACGGACTCCTACAGGGCGGACGGACTTCGCGTGGAATGGGCGGGGGCTGCCGTCCGGTCGGGGGCGCGGTATCGAGCTGGGGGTCTCTTTTCGCGCGGGTGACCCGATCGCTGCGTCGGATCGTCCCGATGTCGCCGACAAACCTACCAGACCGGGGTGGTGGCTGGCAAACCCGCCGGTGCCCTCGGGCAACCGGAATCGGGGTTACGCGTCGAGGCTCTTGGTCAGCCCGGCCAGGAACTGGGCGTTGTTGTCGGTCTTCGACAGCCGGTTGAGGAGGAGCTCGATGCCCTCGTTCGTCCCGACCGCCGAGAGCATCCGGCGCATCGTCCAGACCATCTTGAGGGTGCCCTCCTCGAGGAGGAGCTCCTCGCGCCGGGTCCCCGAGCGCTGGACGTCGATCGCCGGGAAGATCCGCTTCTCGGACAGCTTCCGGTCGAGGATCAGCTCGGAGTTGCCGGTCCCCTTGAACTCCTCGTAGATCACGTCGTCCATCCGCGAGCCGGTGTCGACCAGGCACGTCCCGATGATCGTGAGGCTGCCGCCCTCCTCGATGTTCCGGGCGGCCCCGAAGAAGCGCTTCGGCGGGTAGAGCGCGATCGGATCGAGGCCGCCGGTGAGGGTCCGGCCGCTCGGCGGGAGGGCGAGGTTGTAGGCCCGCGCGAGGCGGGTGATCGAGTCGAGCAGGATCACGACGTCGCGGCCGGTCTCGACCTGGCGCTTGGCGATCTCGAGGGCCATCTCGGCGACGTGGGTGTGGTTCTCGGTCGGCTCGTCGAAGGTCGAGCTGATCACCTCGCCCTTGACGCTCCGGCGCATGTCGGTGACTTCCTCCGGGCGCTCGCCGATGAGCGCGACCATGAGCAGGATCTCCGGGTAGTTCGTGGTGATCCCGTTGGCGATGTGCTTCAGAAGCATCGTCTTGCCGGCCTTGGGCGGGCTGACGATGAGCGCGCGCTGGCCCTTGCCGATCGGGTTGACCAGGTTGATCAGGCGCTGGCTGAGGTTCTTGGGATCCGACTCGAGGTTGAGCAGCTCGTCGGGGTGGATCGGCGTCTGGTCGCCGAAGTGGGGCCGGCGGGCCGCCGTCCCGGGATCGACTCCGTTGACCGAGTCGACCCGCAGGAGGCCCCAGTACTTCTCGGCCTCGCGCGGGGCGCGGACGGCGCCCGAGACCCGATCGCCGATCCGGAGGCCGAACCGGCGGACCTGGCTCGATGAGACGTAGACGTCCTCGGGGCTGGGCAGCAGGCCGTGGCGGCGCATGAACCCGAAGCCCTCGTCGACGATGTCGAGGATCCCGGTCGCGTAGGCGTGCCCGGCCCGCTCGGTCTGACGGCGGAGGATCCGGTCGACGAGCTCCTCGCGCCGGACACCGACCGGTGCCTCGAGCTCGAGGTCCTGGCCGATCGCGCGGAGCTCCTTCTCGGACATCGCTCCGAGGTCGGAGATGTTGAGGTCGTGGCGCTCGCGGGCGGCCTCGATCTCCTGCATCTCCTCGAACTCGCTGACGGGCGGACGGCTCACGCCCTGGGGGCGGCGCCGCGGGCGGCGGTTACGGGTGCGCTGGTCGGGACCGGTAGACGGCATCTGGGCAGGACTCACGAAAACGGGATACAGCCGGGCCGTTGGCTCGCGCGGAATCGCTCCGCTGCGCAGGCCTCGGTGGGAACGGGGTGAGCATAGACGGGCGGTCAGCGGTCGTCAATGGGGGTGGCGCGGGCGGTTCCCGGGGCGCGGCGCGGGCCGCTGTTCAGCGGATGAATGAGCCGGCTCCCGGGCCACCGACCAGCCCCGGAGTTCGTTCATCGGGTGAACGAGCGGCAAGCGGCCTCCGGCCCGTGCGATCCTGTGCCGGATGGATCGACTGCGCGACCGGGTCTGCCTGATCACCGGCTCGACCGGGATCGCCGCGGCGAGCGTGCGCCGGCTGGCCGCCGAGGGTGCATCGGTCGTCGTCGTTTCGAGGACGGCGAACCACGCCGAGGCCCTCGCCGGCGAGGCGCAGGAGGCCGGCGGCCCCGCCATCGGGATCGCGGCGGATCTCACGGTCGAGCGCGAGGTCGACGACGCCGTCGCCGCCGCGGTGGCACGGTTCGGGCGGATCGACGGCCTGTTCGCGGTAGCCGGTGGCAGCGGTCGTCGTTTCGGTGACGGACCGATCCACGAGCTGACCGCCGAAGGCTGGGACCGGACCCTCGAGCTCAACCTGCGCAGCCAGGCCCTGACCTGCCGCGCGGTCATCCGCCAGATGCTGGCCCAGGCCCCGAACAGCTCGGGGACGCGCGGGTCCGTCCTGCTCATGGGCAGCGTCACGGCGACCGACCCGGAACCGACGTTCTTCGCGACCCACGCCTACGCCGCCGCGAAGGGAGCGACGACCGCGCTGATGACGACCATGGCCGCGACCTACGCAACCCGGGGGATCCGGGTCAACGCGGTCGCGCCGTCGCTGACCGAGACGCCGATGGCGGGGCGGGCGTCCTCCGACGCGAGGATCAGGGCCTTCGCGAAGCGAAAGCAGCCGCTCGCCGGCGAGATGATGGACCCCAACGAGGTCGCCCATGCCGCGGTCTACTTCCTGTCGGACGAGTCCAGGGTGGTGACCGGCCAGCTCCTCAAGATCGACGGCGGCTGGTCCGTCCTGTCGATCTCCCCGGAGCCCGACCCGGTCGATCAAGGATGACGTTCGTGCGCACGGTCCTGGGCGACCTCGATCCCGCCGACCTCGGGGTCACCTATGCCCACGAGCACATCATCATCGACGGCGTTCGGACGCTGGAGCTGTTTCCGGACTTCGACCTGGCCGACGTCGACGCGATGGCGACCGAGGTCGAGGAGGCGCGGGCGCTCGGCCTGGCGGCCGCGGTCGACGCCATGCCCTGCGATGCCGGGCGCAACGCAGCCAAGCTCGCCGACCTGGCGCGCCTGACGGGCCTGCACGTCGTCGCCTCGACGGGCCTGCACCATGAGCGCTTCTACGGCCCGGCTCATTGGAGCCATCGGGTGACCGCCGGCGAGCTCGCCACGTTGTTCGCGGCCGACGTCGAGGACGGGATCGACGCCAACGACTACGGCGGGCCCGTCGTCCGTCGGACCGACCACCGCGCCGGCGTGATCAAGATCGCCGGAAGCGACGGCGGCCCATCGGATCGGGATCGGCGCGTATTCGAGGCCGCCGCCGAGGCGCATCTCCGGACGGGCGTTCCGATCCTCACCCACTGCGAAGAGGGCAGCGGGGCGATCGAGCAGCTTCGCCTGCTGTCGGACCTGGGCGTCGATCTCGGTCACGTCGCGCTGAGCCACGTGGACAAGGTCGTCGATCGGGCGTACCACCGGGAGCTGCTGTCGGGTGGAGTGTTCGTCGAGTACGACCAGTCGTTCCGCTGGGGCGATCGGCCGAACGGCACCGTCCGGCTCCTCGAGTGGATGACCGAGGACGGCCTCGACGACCGGATCGTGGTCGGAATGGACGCCGCGAGGCGCGGCTACTACCACGTGTTCGGCGGCCAGCCGGGCCTGGCCTGGCTGCTCGACGGGTTCCGCCGCCTGCTCGACGCGTCGGGTCTCGACGCCGCGGTCCGCCACCGGTTGTTCGTCACGAACCCGGCCCGGCTGTTCTCGTTTGCAGCGCCGCCAGGAGGTGCCCTCGCATGACGGATGGGATCCGCACGAGCGTCGTCGGGTCGCATGCGCGGCCGTCCTGGTTCGTGGCCGGCATCGCGGCGGCCGAGCGCGGCGACTTCGGTCCCGAGGACCTGGCCGAGATGCTCGACGATGCGGTCGACCTCGCGCTCCGGGACCAGGAGGAAGCCGGCATCGACATCGTCACCGACGGCGAGATGCGCCGCGCCGGCTTCTTTACCGCCGAGTTCTACCGTCACCTGACCGGTCTCCGCCCGCTGCCGCCGGACCGGCGCCTCGGCGCGGGCGGCCACGACCAGCAGCATCGTTTCGAGGTCATCGAGCCGATCGCGGCGCCGGATGGCCTGGGCGTCGTCGCCGAGTACCGCGCCGCCATGGCACGAACGCGGCGACCGCTCAAGGTGACCCTGCCCGGCCCGTACACCCTGTCCGGCCGGCTGCGCTCCGGACCGGGCGAGGTCTACGCGCATCGGAACGAGGCCGCCGAGGCGTTCGTGCCGATCCTCCGCGCTGAGCTTGCCGGGCTCGTGGCCGCGGGCGCGGGGTTCATCCAGATCGACGAGCCCTCACCGGCGATCCACCCGGACGCGCCGGCGGACTTCTCGGCCCTGTTCAACGCGGCGGTCGAGCCGATCGTCGGGCGGGCGCGGATCGGGGCCCACCTCTGCTTCGGCAACTACCTCGGCCGCCCGCTTGCCCGCCGGACCTACCGGCCGGTGCTCGACGCGATGCTCGCGTTCCGGGTGGACGAGCTCGTGCTCGAGTTCGCCAACCGCGAGATGGCCGAGGTCGAGATCCTCGGCGACATCGCGGCGGCAGGGCGCGACATCGGGGCCGGCATCGTCGACGTGAAGAACTACTACCTCGAGACGGCCGCCGACGTTGCCGAACGGATCGATGCCGTCCTGGCAGCGGGCGTCCCAGGGGATCGCCTGACGGTCGTCCCCGACTGCGGGTTCAGCCAGACCGCGCGCTGGGCGGCGAAGGCCAAGCTCCGGGCATTGGTCGCCGGCCGCGACCTCGTGCTCGGACAGAGGCGCGAGGAGGAGCAGCGATGAAGAGCCACTCGATCACCATGCTCGGCACCGGGCTCATCGGCGACTTCTATACCCACACCCTCCACGGCCAGCGCGGTCGCGATCGGGTCCGCGTCGTCTACTCCCGGAGCGCCGAGCGCGGCGCGGCGTTCCGCGAGCGCTGGGACATCCCCGAATCCACGACCGACCTCGCGACTGCGGTCAACCATCCGGACACCGACGTCGTGGTCGTCGGCCTGCCCAACTTCCTGCACGAGGAGGCGATCGACCTCGCGGCCAGGGCCGGCAAGGCCGTCCTGTGCACGAAGCCCCTCGGCCGGACCGCCGAGGAGGCGCGCCGGATACTCGAGATCGTCGAGAAGGCCGGGGTCTTCTCGGGCTACCTCGAGGACCTCTGCTACACCCCCAAGACGCTCAAGGCGTCGGCCTCGGTCGAGGCCGGCGCGATCGGCGCCGTGACCTGGGTGCGATCGCGCGAGACGCATCCCGGGCCACACTCCGCCTGGTTCTGGGACGGGCGCCTGACCGGCGGCGGCGCGATCATCGACCTCGGCTGCCACTGCATCGAGATCATCCGCACGTTCGTGGGCAAGGGGAACCGCCCGGTCGAGGTCCTGTGCCACACCGACACCCTCGTCCATCCGATCACCGACGAGGACAACGCCGTGGCGCTCATCCGGTTCGAGTCGGGGGCCATCGGCCAGTTCGAGGTGAGCTGGACCTTCCGGGGCGGGATGGACCTCCGCGACGAGGTGGCCGGCACGCACGGCACGATCTGGCTCAACCACTTCCTGCGAACCGGTTTCGAGATGTTCACCGCGGGTGGCGGCGGCGGGTACGTCGCGGAGAAGGCCGAGACGTCGGCCGGCTGGCTCTTCCCGGTCGGGGACGAGGTGAGCGAGCTCGGCTACGTCGACATGTTCAGCGACATGTTCCGCGCGCTCGACAGCGGCGGGACGCCCCGCGAGACGCTCTACGACGGCTACGTCGTCAACTCGATCATGGACGCGGCCTATCGGTCGGCCAGGGCGCATGCCTGGACACCCGTCGACCTCGACTGGCGCGGCGGCTCTACGGCACGGATCGCCTCGACGCCGGAGATGTACGAGGGCCAGGTCGTGATCAAGCGCGAGGTGCTGCCCGACGGCCGCCAGAAGCTCATCGTCAAGGACCCGGCCTCGGGCGACTTCAGCGACCGGCTGGTGGCCGGACGCTGACCGCCCACGGGCCGGCGGGACGACGATCGGGGAGGCCGCGTCAGCTTGCCCCGGCGACCGCCAGCTCGGGCGCGCCGGCGGGCTCGCCCGCCTCGATCCAGCGACCGATCGCGTCGCGCGCGAACAGCTGGTCGACGACCATTGCGGACGCCCCGATGACGCCGGCCAGCTCCCCGAGCGACGAATGCTGGATCAGCAGGTCGCGCGTCGCCAGCGGCAGCGATCGCCGGTAGACGGTCTCGCGGATGACCGCCAGCAGCTGGTCCGGGCTATTGGCGACACCGCCACCGATCACGATCAACGACGGGTTGAAGAAGTTGACGACGCTCGCCAGCATCGAACCGATCAGCCGGGCGGCCTCCTGGAGCATGGCCACGGCGACCGGATCGCCGAATGTCGCCGCACGGACGACATCCTCCGCGCTGACTGCGCCTTTCTGATCGAGGATTGCCCGCAGCCGCGGGCTTCGGGCGTCCCGGGCTGCCACCTCGCCGGCGCGACCGAGGGCCTCCCCACCGGCGAGCGCTTCCAGGCAGCCGACCTTGCCACAGCGGCAGACGACGGACGGGTCATCGACGACCTGGATGTGACCGACGTCCCCGGCGCTGCCCTGGGCACCGCGGTGGAGCCTGCTCTCCGAGATGATCCCGGCTCCGATCCCCGTCCCGATCTTGATGACGACGACGTTCTCGTGACCCATGGCCACGCCCGAGCGCCACTCCCCGAGCGCCAGCAGGTTGACGTCGTTGTCGACCCAGACCGGTGCCCGGTAGCGCGCCGCGAACCGATCGCGGATCGGGTAGCCATCCCAGCCGGGCATGATCGGCGGCGAGATGGGCCGCCCGGACTGGAACTCGACGGGCCCGGGCACGCCGATCCCGACCCCCCACAGGCGTCCCGGCACGCGGTCCACGGTCCGCAGGAGCTCATCGAACAGGACCTCGACGCGACCGAGGCAGCGGTCGGGCCCCGCGTCCACGCGCGCCGGCTCGGCGTGGTGACCCAGGATCCGGCCATCGAGCGTCGTGACGGCGACATCGATGCTGGTGGCGCCGAGGTCGGCGACCAGGACGTGACCCGCGTCGCTGCGGAACGTCAGCTGGCGTGGCGGGCGCCCGCCTGTGCTCGGGCCCACGTCACCTTCGGCGACGAGGCCGCGCTCGATGAGCTCGCCCACGCGTTGCGCGACGATCGCGCGACCGAGTCCGGTTCGAGCGACCAGCTCCGATCGAGACAGCGATCGACCGAGGCGGATCTCATCGAGGACGGTCACGAGGGCGTCGAGGGACTCATCCGGGAGAGGCGCGAACCGTGGCGTGGACAGCCCAACGCGTCCCGGCGTTTCGGCCGGACCGACCCTCCGGGAACCGGTGCTCACCGTCCGCTGACCCACCTGCCGATCATACTCCGGCCAGGTGACTTTTGCACTTGACAGAGGAAAGTAGGATGGATGGCGTACAAAGTTCGCGCGAGCCTCGAACACGGGCAGGCCCGGCCCCCGCGGGTCCGACCGTTACGACGCCCCGATCCAGCTAGACTGCCTAGACGTTGACACCACGACCGCCAGGTGGGGTGAACAGGTCATGAGGAGGATCGCCGACGTCGGCGCCGCCGTCATCGGCACTGGCTTCATCGGCACCGTCCATGTCGAGCAGCTCCGCCGCATCGGCGTCCACGTGACCGGCGTGCTCGGAAGCACGCCGGAACGGGGCCAGGCTCGTGCGGATGCCCTCGGGGTCCCGCGGGCGTATCCCTCGCTCGACGCGCTCCTGGACGACCCAGACGTCGACGTCGTCCACGTTACGTCGCCGAACCACCTCCACGTCCCGCAAACTCGATCGATCCTCGCGGCCCGGCGGCATGCCGTCTGCGAGAAGCCGCTGGCCATGACCGCGGCAGAGTCTGCCCAGCTCGTCGACCTGGCCGCAGCGAGCGGGCTGGTCAACGCCGTCAACTTCAACATCCGGTTCTACCCACTGAACCAGCACGTCCGGGACCTCGTCGACTCGGGCGGCATCGGGGACGTGCGACTCGTGACCGGCCGTTACTTCCAGGACTGGCTGCTGCTCGAGACGGACTGGAACTGGCGGCTGGAGCCGGACAAGGGCGGGGCGCTCCGGGCGGTCGGCGACATCGGATCGCACTGGCTGGACCTGGCCACGTTTCTCACCGGCCAGCCGATCGTGGCCGTGATGGCCGACCTGGCCACCTTCGTCCAGGTCCGCTCGCAGCCGCGGGGGCCGGTCGAGACCTTCTCGACCGAGCGCAGCGGCGACACGGTCGAGCGAGGGGTGACGACCGAGGACGCCGCCTGCATCCTGCTCCGCTTCGCCAACGGAGCTCGTGGCTCAGTGGCGGTCTCGCAGATCAGTTCCGGGCGCAAGAACTCGCTCCAGTGGGAGATCGACGGTTCGGTCGGATCGGCGGCCTGGGACTCGGAGACGCCCGACCACCTCTGGCTCGGCCACCGGGAAGCACCCAACGAGGTCCTGCAGCGCAATCCCGCCCTGATGGGCGCCGCCGGACGCGCCGCGGCCGCGCTGCCGGGCGGCCACGTCGAGGGCTTCGCCGACACGTTCGGGGCGCTCTTCCGGGCGATCTACGCCGACATCGTCGCCGGCCGGCCTTCAGAGCGCCCGCCCTACGCGACCTTCGCCGACGGCCACGACGAAATGCTGGTCGGCGATGCCATCGCCGAGAGCGCCCGACTCGGTCATTGGGTGGACGTTGCCCGGACGCCGTCCGCGATCGCCGCCCGGGGCGTCCCATGATCGGGCCCCTGCACGGGGGTCACGCCCCCTACGAGGTGTCGCGATGAGGCTCGGTCTGCTGACCGCTCCGTTTCCGTCGACCCCGCTGGCTGAGGTCGTCGACTGGACGGCCGCCAACGGCTTCGAGAGCATCGAGATCGCCTGCTGGCCGCAGGCCAGCGGGCCGACCCGGCGCTACGCCGGCACGAGCCACATCGATGTCGCGAACCTGTCCCAGGGCCGGGCCACCGAGCTCGCCGGCGAGATCGCCTCGACGGGCCTGACGATCTCGGGCCTCGGCTACTACCCCAACCCGCTCCACCCGGATCCGACGCACCGGGCCGAGGTCATCGGCCACCTGAGGCACGTGATCACGGCCGCCGAGAAGATGGGCGTCCCGCTCGTGAACACGTTCATGGGCGCCGACGGATCGAAGAACCAGGACGACAACTGGGAGGAGGCGCTCCGGGTCTGGCCCGACATCGTGGCTTTCGCCCAGGATCACGGGCGGAAGATCACCATCGAGAACTGCCCGATGCTGTTCAGCTACGACGAGTGGCCGGGCGGGCACAACATCGCGACCACGCCGCGGATGTGGCGCCGGATCCTCGAGCAGTGGGGCGGCACGATCGGGCTCAACTTCGATCCGTCCCACCTGATCCTCCAGATGATCGACATCCCGCGCTTCATCCGCGAGTTCGGGCCGCACATCCTCCACGTCCAGGCCAAGGACCTGTGGATCGATCGTGACGCCCTGTACGAGCGCGGCGTGTTCTCGGTCGGGATGGGCTGGCAGGTGCCGCGGCTGCCGGGGCTCGGCGACGTCGAGTGGGGTCCGCTGTTTGGCGCGCTGTGGCGGACGGGCTACGACGGCGACGTGATCATCGAGCACGAGGATCGCAACTTCGAGAAGACCGACGAGCTCATCAAGCGCGGCTTCCTCCTCGCCCGGGACGTGCTGAGGCCCTACGTCAAGTGACGACCACCACGCCGCTCGCCATCGACGCCCTGACCGAACGCGACATCGCAAAGACGATCGACCATTCGCTGCTCCGGCCAGAGCTGGACGACGCGTTCATCGAGGCCGGTTGCCGGCTGGCGGCCGAGTACGACGTCGCGTCCGTGTGCGTTCGACCGGCTGACGTCCGGCGCGCGAAGGCGATCCTGCAGGACACGGACGTGGCGGTCGGGACGGTGATCGGCTTCCCGCACGGCAACCAGCTGACGGCTACCAAGGTCTTCGAGGCGCGGCAGGCGCTCGCCGACGGGGCGACCGAGCTGGACATGGTCGTCCAGATCGGGGCCCTCAAGTCCGGTCGCGACGAGGACGTCCAGTCCGACATCGCGGCCATCGTCGATGTCGCGCACGCGAGCGGGGCCATCGTCAAGGTCATCTTCGAGAACGCCTACCTGACCGACGGCGAGAAGGTCCGGGCCTGTCGGCTGGCCGAGGCCGCCGGTGCCGACTTCGTGAAGACCTCCACCGGCTTCGCACCCGGGGGTGCCACCCACGACGACCTTCGGCTGATGCGGGCGAACACGTCGCCGCACGTCCAAATCAAGGCCGCGGGCGGGGTCCGCACGCTCGACGCGCTGCTTGAGGTCATGGCGCTCGGCGTGACCCGGATCGGCGCGACCGCGACGAAGACGATCATTGACGACTTCCGGGCCCGGAAGGCCGGACGGCCGGCGGCCGGGACCCCGCGGGCCACCGAGGTCGAGGAGTGAGCGGCGGAGCCCGCCGATGAGCGCGATGAGCTCGGCGCCGGCCGTCCGGTGGATCAGCGAGGCCGCGCTGGTGATGGATCGCATCGCCCAGACGCAGGCGGACGCCATCGAGCAGGCCAGCGCCTGGTGCGCGGACGCGATCGCCGGCGACGGCCTCGTTCACCTGTTCGGGACGGGGCACTCCCGAATCCCGGTCGAGGAGATGTTCCCCCGCTACGGCTCGTATCCCGGATTCAACCCCATCGTCGAGCTGTCGATGACGTTCCACACCCAGGTCGTGGGTGCGAACGGGCAGCGCCAGGCGATGTTCATCGAGCGGACCCCCGGCCTGGCCGAGGTCATCCTCTCGAACTTCACCTTCGGTCCGAAGGACGTGATGATCGTCTTCTCCGCGAGTGGCCTGTCGGCGGTCCCGGTCGAGATGGCCCGGGGCGCCCGGCGGCGCGGGCTGCGGGTCATCGCGGTGACCTCGGTCGCCCAGTCCCTCGCGGCCGAGGTCGACCCGGCCGCCGGGGCGCGCCTCCTCGACGAGGCCGACCTCGTCATCGACCTGTGCTCGCCGCCGGCCGATGCGATGTGCCTCGTGGACGGCCTGGACACGCCGGTTGGCCCTGTCTCAACGGCCGCCGCAGTGGCCATCGTCAATTCCCTCAAGGTCCGGATCGCCGACCTGCTCGTCGAGCGGGGGGCGATGCCACCGGTGCTGACCCGGGCCTCGGTGGTAGGCGCCGAGCGCTCACGATCATTGTTTGACGATGCCTATCGAGAGCACGCGCGGCGACTTGCTCGTGCCATCATCCGGTCCTCGGATGCTGGAGAGCCCGCGGAGGAGGTGACCAGCGAACGAGGGCGGTGATCATCGTCGCGCGGGCGACGTCGTCGCCCGGCCGGTCGGGACCTTCGGGCTCGGCGGTCGGGGACGTGGAACTCGGTCGGATCGGCGGGATCATTCGGCCCGCGGATCGCAACCAGGAGGAGAGTCGATGTTCATGAAACGAACCGGCTGGCTGAAGACGATCGCAGGGTTTGGCGCGATCGTCATTCTGGCCACCGCCTGTAGCTCGAGCGGCTCGACGACCGCCCCGAGCGCAGCGGCCAAGTCGTACAAGATCGGCTACTCGAACGGCGGCGGCGTGGGCAACGGGTTCCGCGAGGAGCAGGTCTGCACCGCCAAGGCGCAGTCCCTCGTCTCGGGCCAGGTTGCCGACCTCACAGTCATCCACCGCAACACGGACGCGGCGGGCCAGCTCTCCGACATCCGTGACCTGATCTCGAAGGGCGTCAATGCGATCGTCTTCAACCCGAACGACAAGGCCGCGCTGAACCCGGCGCTCGCCGAGGCGAAGGCGGCCGGGATCAAGACGGTGTCCGTCGATGCCTATGTCACCGACCCGAGCACGTACAACCTGTACAACAACCAGGTGAAATACGCCGAGCTCGGCGCCAAGTGGCTGTTCGACCAGATGGGCGGCAAGGGCACGGTCTACTACATGCGCGGTCTCGCCGGCCACCCGGCCGACTCCGACCGTGACATCGGGTTCAAGAACGTGCTCAAGGACTACCCGAACATCAAGGTCGTCCCGAACGCGGATGGTGTCGCCACCGGGTGGGACCCCGCGACCGCCACCAAGCTGATCAACGAGTTCATCGCCAGTGGCCAGTACGACACCATCCAGGGCATCTGGACGTCCGGCATGGACTCGATGGTCGTTGACGCGATCAAGACCTCCGGCAAGCCGTACGTGCCGATCGTCGGCGCGGACCTCGGCGCATTCGTCAAGCAGCTCCTCGACCCGGTCGGCTATCCGGGCCTGAAGGGCGTCGCGGTCACCAACACGGCCGCCGTCGGCGGCGCGGGCGTGGCCCTGGCGCTCAAGCTCCTCAACGGCGAGACCGTCACGACCGACCCGTCGGCCAGCCAGCCGAACACGGTCCTCCTGGACCCGATCGCGGTCGACAACTTGACCGACGCCAACAAGGCGACGCTGAAGTCGTGGCAGTCGGTGCCGGGTCTCGACCCGACCTGGCCGCTCGGCATCCAGGTCCCGGGCTGGACCACCTACACTCCGGACCAGGCCATCGCCTGCAAGGGCCCCGGCGGCCAGTAACCCCGAGCCCACAGTCGATTTGACACGGGGGATGCCGTTCACCGGCATCCCCCGCTCCACACCTCCACCAGGAAGTCCATGACGGGCATCGCGACCACCACCGACCTCCTGCTCGAGGCGACGGGCGTCTCCAAGACCTACGGCGCCGTCGTCGCACTCAAGTCCGCGTCCCTGGCCGTGCGCCCGGGCGAGGTCCATGCGCTCATGGGCGCGAACGGCGCGGGCAAGAGCACGCTGGTCAAGATCCTGACCGGCGCCGTCCGTCCCGATGCCGGGACGATCAGCGTGCGCGGGACGGAGCGGACCGTCCACTCACCGGCCGAAGCCCGTCGCGGCGGGCTCGTCTCGGTCTACCAGGAGCCGGCGCTCATCCCCGACCTCGACATCCGGTCAAACCTGCGCCTCACCGCGACCCCCATCGACGCGTTCCGACACTGGGTCCGCGAGCTGGGCCTCCCGAGTCTCGACCTCTCGAGACTGGCCCGGCGCGTGCCGCTGGCCTCGCTCCGGATCATCGACCTCGCCCGGGCGCTCGCGATCGAGCCCGACGTGCTCATGCTCGATGAGATGACCGCGGCGCTGCCAGCGAACCTGACCGAGCGGGTCCTTGACGTCGTCGGACGTCAGCGGGGCGGTAACCGTTCCGTCATCTTCATCTCGCACCGGATGATCGAGATCGCCGCGGTCTGTGACCGGGCAACCGTGCTGCGCGAGGGCGAGACGGTCGGCGTCGTCGACGTCACGCCGGGCTCCGAGGAGCGGATCGTCGAGCTCATGCTCGGCCAGGTCGTCGAGAGCATGACGGAGGTCGCCGAGCGGACCGCGGCGGGGTCGAACGTCACCGGGACCACGCCGCGGCTGGCGGTTCGCGGCCTGAGCTCCGGGACGAAGTTGAACGACGTCTCGTTCGAGGTCAACCCGGGCGAGGTGCTCGGGGTCGTGGCGCTCGAGGGCCAGGGCCAGGACGAGCTGTTCGACATCCTGGCCGGCTCGGAGCGACCCAGCGGCGGCGAGCTGGTGGTGGACGGATCGCCCGTGTCGTTCCGCCATCCCGCCGACGCGATCCGGGCCGGGCTCGTCTATGTCGCGGCCGATCGTGCCGAGGCCCTGCTGATGCAGCGCTCCGTCCGCGAGAACATCGCCCTGCCCTTCACGACCCGCATCCGCAGCTGGGGCCCGATCGACCTCGCCGGTGAGGGGCGCACGGTCTCCGCCGCCGTCGCCCGGCTGCAGATCGACGCCCGGGCCGGGGGCGAGGTCCGGCGGCTGTCCGGCGGGAACCAGCAGAAGGTCACGATTGCTCGCTGGGTCGCCGGGGGCGTCCACACGATGCTCTGCTTCGATCCCACCCGCGGGATCGACATCCGGACGAAGCAGCAGATCTACGTGCTGCTCCGGGAGCTCGTCGAGGCGGGGGCCGCCGTGCTCTTCTATACGTCCGAGCTCAAAGAGGTCCAGCTGGTCTGCGACCGGGCCATCGTGATCTTCGGTGGCCGGGTGGTCGCGGAGATCGGCGTCGCCGATGCGGACGAGCCTGCGCTCCTGCGGGCGGCGTACAACCTCAGGATGGACGCGCCGATGCCCGAGGAGGTCGCTGGCGAGGCCGTCGCGGAGGCTGTGGCCGCGGCCCGGGAGGCGGCCGAGGCCGGTTCCGAGGGAGTGCCCCCGGTGAGCGGACCATGAGCGCCGCGTCCGGCACGATCGATACCGAGCGCACCCGTCCGGTCGATGCCCTCGCCTCGTGGGCGCAGCGCAACGCGTGGACCCTCGGGCTGCTGGCGTCCCTGGTCGTCCTGCTCGTGTTCACGAAGCTCATCCAGCCGAGCTACGGCGTCCCCGGGATCCAGGGCCTCGCGATCTCGGTGTTGCCCCTTGCCCTCGCCGCCGTCGCCCAGGCGATCGTGGTCCTGTCCGGCGGGATCGACCTGTCGATCGGCTCGATGATGGCCCTCGTCAACGTCGTCGCGGCCGTCCTCATGCAGAACCAGTCGGAGGAGTTCGGCGTCGTCGTCGTGATCGGCGCCCTCCTGCTCGGCCTGGTGCTCGGTGCGACCAACGGCAGCCTGATCGTCCTCACCCGCGTCCCGGACATCGTGGTCACCCTGGCGATGTCGTTCGTGTGGGCGGGCTGCGCGCTGCTCGTCCTTCCGACTCCGGGCGGCGGATCGGCGAAGTGGCTGCCGGAGCTCGTCCTCGGCTCGCTCGGCAACGAGTGGGTCCCGAAGGCCGCGGTCGTCCTCATCGCCCTTGTGGCCGTCGTCTGGATCCCGGTCCGCCGGTCGACGCTTGGGTTGTCGCTCTACGCGATCGGGAGCAACCGGCTGGCGGCGTTCCGGAGCGGCGTCGCGGTCGGCCGGACGCGGCTCCTCGCCTACACCCTGATGGGCCTCTTCGCCGCGCTCGGCGGCCTGTCGCTCACGGCCAGCACCAGCATCGGGACGCCCGTCCCCGGGCCGTACACCCTGCTCAGCGTCGCCGCGGTCGTCCTCGGCGGCGTCAGCCTCGCGGGCGGCCGGGGCAGCGTCTTCGGCCCGATCCTCGCGGTCGTGATCCTCCAGCTCATCCGAACCGACATGACATTCCTCAACGTCAACACCAACCTCGCAACCGTCCTGCAGGGGCTCATCCTGATCGGGGTGGTCATGATCGGAAGCCTCGTCCAGATCCGGGCGTCGCGCCGCAGATGAGCGACCTCGCCGGCGCCTCGAACCCACGGAGCGCGTGGCTCACGGCCGCGGGCTGGCGCGCGCTGTTCCGCGACCGGCCGATGATCCCGCTTCTGGGCCTCCTCGCCGTCCTCGTGGTCCTCAGCGACCTCGTCCGGCCGGGGATCGTCGGTCCCGAATGGGTCGGCGTGATCCTTCGCGCGGCGGTGCTCCTGGCGATCCTGGCCGGGTGCCAGACGCTCACGATGCTGACCGGTGGGATCGACCTCTCGGTCGGCGCCGTCGCATCCATGGCGGGCTTCGTCGTGGCATCGTTCGCAGCCGGCGCCGGAACACCGGTCGGGATCTTGGTCGCGCTCGCTGCGGCCGCCCTGGCCGGCTTCGTGACCGGGATCGGCGTCGGCGTCTTCCGGGTCCACCCGCTGATCATGACCCTGGGCATGAGCTTCGTCGTCCTCGGGCTGGCGAACGTCTGGCAGCTCCAATCGGTCGTGACTTCGACGGGCGTCCCGCCCGCCTTCCGCACGCTGGGGTCGGAGGCCGTCGGAGGCGTGCTGCCGTACAGCCTCGTCGTCTTCGTCCCGATCGCCGCGCTGATCCTGTTCGGCCTCAAGCGGACGGGTTATGGCCGGCTGCTCTACGCAATCGGTGACAACCCCGTGGCGGCGCGCCTCTCGGGCGCCCGGTCCTGGCAGATCCTGATCGTCCTGTACGTCATCTCCGCGCTCCTCGCAGCGGTTGCGGGGTTCCTGTATGCCGGGTACACGAACGTCGCCAGCGTCTCGCTCGTCGACAGCGCCGTCCTGCCGTCGGTCGCGGCAGCGGTGATCGGCGGAGTGTCGATCCTGGGGGGCCGGGGCGGCTACGGCGGGGCGATCGTCGGGGCGCTGATCCTGACGGTCGTCTCCTCGCTCCTGTCGTCGCTGGGGTATCCCGAAGCCGTCCGCCAGATCCTGTTCGGGGCGATCATCGTCCTCGTCGCGGCAGCCTACACGCGCGTCACCGCCGAGTCCTGAGCGGACGCGCGACGGAGCGATGGCCGATGAGCCCTGGACCGACGACCCGCCATCTCGGGCTCGACCTCGGGGCAACGAACGTCAAGTGGGCGATGCTCGAGCGTCGTGACGAAGCCTGGACCACCGTCGCCCGCGATCGGGTACCCACCCGGATCGTGGCCGAGCCGGACGCCGTGCCCGCCGCGGTCGTGGGGCAGCTGATCGAGGTCGCGGCGGACGCCCTCGCCCGGTGCGGTCCGGCGGCGACCGTCGGGATCGGGGTGCCCGGTCTGTACGACCCGGCCACGGGTACGACGCGCTTCCTCGTGAACGTGCCCGGGCCATGGGCCGGCCATCCGGTGGCCGGCCCCCTGGCCGACGCCGCCGGCGCTCCCGCCTTCCTGGTCAACGACGCCCGGGCCTTCGGCCTCGCCGAGCTCCGACTGGGCGCCGGCCGGGGCGCCCGGTCGATGATCGGGTTGACGCTCGGAACCGGCGTCGGTGGCGTGCTCGCGATCGACGGTCGCGTGCACCAGGGCCACGACGGCACGGCCGGCGAGATCGGGCACCAGACGATCGATCCCGACGGACCGTGGTGCGGCTGCGGAAATCGTGGCTGCCTCGAGGCGTACGCCCGGGCCGACCAGATCGTCGCCGCCTGCGGGACCTCCACCGTCGAGGATGCGGTCGCCCGCGCCCGGGCCGGCGACGCACGCGCAACCGATGGCCTCGCCCAGATCGCCCGCTACCTGGGGATCGGCCTCGGCAACATGATCGTCGTCGTATCGCCGGACCGGATCGTGATCGGGGGCGGGATCTCGGCGGCACTCGACCTGCTGCTCGGTCCCCTCCGGGACGAGCTCCGACGACGCGTCCGGACCACCTCTCTCGACCAGGTCGAGATCGTGGCCGCCGAGCTCGGGACGTGGGCGGGGGCGATCGGGGCGGCCATCCACGGCGCCGAGGCGGCGGCGCGCCGCGACCGGGCAGAGGCCACAGCCTCCGCGGGCGCGTGATGACCGACGCCGGCCCCCTGACCGCGCTGGGCCACCGGCCCCAGTACCGCCGGATCGAGCGGGCGTTGCGCGAGCGGATCTCAGGCCTGAGCCCGGGCGAGCGGGTGCCCTCCGACGCCGAGCTGTGCGTCGAGTTCAGGGTCAGCCGGATGACGGCGCGTCACGCCATGCAGCGGCTCGCGGAGGACGGCCTGATCCGGCGGGAGCCGGGACGGGGCAGCTTCGTCGCGCGGCCGCCGGCCCATCGGCGCAGCAATCGGCTGATGACCTTCACCCGCGAGATGACCCGTGCCGGGCGCGTCCCGAGCTCCGTCGTGCTGACCCGGGTCATCCGACCGTCGTCCTCGGCGGAGGCCGCGAGCCTCGGCATCCCGGTCCGCCAGCCGGTCGTCCACCTGCGTCGGCTGCGGCTGGCGGACGGCGAGCCGATCGCGCTCGAATCGACCGTCCTGATCGGCCCGACGGCGGCCGCGGTGATGACCGCCGACCTGGCTGGGGGCTCGCTCCACGAGACGCTGGGCCAGGCCGGCTTCGTGCTGCGTCGGGGTACGGGCACCATCTCGGCAGCCGCGGCGACGGCCCAGGATGCACGTCTGCTCGCCCTCCGGACGGGGGACCCGCTGCTGGTGGAGCAGCGAGTGATCTCGGACGAGCGAGGTCGGCGGATCGAGGCCACCGAGTCGCGCTACGCGGCCGACCGCTACGGCCTCGACGTCCAGTTCGACGTGGAAGGGGCCGACGGGGGCGCCGGCGTCTCGGGCGAGGCCGACCGGTACTCGGCCGATCCGCGCGCGGTCGACGAGACCCCCGGCATGACCGGCGAGGGTGGCCCATAGCCGGCGCGCGGGCGAGCAGGGTCGACGGCCGGCTCGTCCTCGAGGACCGGGTGGCCAACGGGCGGATCGCGATCGCCGACGGGCGGATCGCCGCGGTCGAGCTCGATGAGGAGGCCGTCCCGGACCGTCCCTACCTCGCTCCAGGGTTCGTGGACGTCCATGTCCACGGCTGGGGCGGCCACGACGCCATGGGCGATCGCGCCGCACTCGACGGGATGGCCCGCCGGCTGCTGCGGCGCGGAGTGACCTCGTTCCTGCCGACGGCCGTGACCGCGCCGCTCGGCGAGCTCGCCGCTTTCGCCGACCGGGTCCGGGCGTGGCTGCCGGATGCCCCGGTCGATGGGGCCGAGCCACTCGGGTTCAATCTGGAGGGACCGTTCCTCGCCGCGGCCCGACGCGGGGCCCACGACCCGCGTCACCTTGCCATCCCGGCCGACGCCCCGCGCCCGGCGCTCGAGCCGATCGTCGACGGGCTCCGCTTGCTCACGATCGCGCCCGAGCTGCCCGGGGCGACCGACCTCATCCGCTGGCTCCGCGCCCGCGGCGTGGCGACCTCGCTCGGCCACTCGGCGGCGACGCTCGAGGAGGCGCGCTCCGGCTACGCTGCCGGCGCGACCTCGACGACGCACCTCTTCAACGCCATGAGCGGGCTCGATCACCGGGCGCCCGGCCTAGCCCTCGCCGCGCTGCTCGATGACGCCGTCTACGTCGAGCTGATCGCCGACGGCATCCACGTCCATCCCGCGCTCTGGCCGCTCATCCGGCGGCTCAAGCCAGCGGACCGGCTGATGCTCGTCAGCGATGCCATCGCGCTGGCCGGGACCGGCGATGGGCGCGGGCGGATCGGCAGCCTCGAGGTCGAGGTCGTGGGTGGACGGGCTACCCTCGTCGGGACATCGACGCTGGCCGGATCCGTCATCGCCCTCGACACGGCCGTCCGGAACCTGGTCGCGTCGGGCGTGCCGCTCCCCGAAGCGGTCGCGGCCGCCGGCCGCAACCCCCTGGCCCTCCTCGGCATCTCGGACCGAGGCCGGATCGCGGTCGGCCAGCGCGCCGACCTCGTCGAGCTCGATCCCGAGCTGCGCGTCCGGCGCGTGATGCGCAGGGGCGCGTGGTTCAAGGCCGACGGCTGAATTGGCACCCAGAGTGTCGTCCAGGCACTCGCTCACCGAGGTGGGAGGCTGAGCCCCGCGAAGCCATCCGCCCGAGGTTCTAGCGCGGCGGCATCGCCTCGAACGTCCGCTCGATGTCGTCGAGCATCCGGATCGTCGACTCCGTGACGACCTCGAGGTAGCGCTCGCCGAACGCCGCCGTCGACTGGCGGGCGTCGCCCCACGTGCCCGACCGGGTGGCGCGATGGACGGAGCCGGGCGCCGAGAAGAAGAACGCGGTGTGGACCGCGGCCGGGCTCGAAACCTCCGGGAAGGGCGGGAACTCGACGTTCGCCCGGTCCAGGTCGACGAGCCCCGGATCGATGGCCAGCACCGCCGACGTCTCGCCGCGGTTGGCGTGGAGCCCGTTCGACGGGTCGAAGAACTCGGCCGCCTGGGCCGGCGTCATCCCGTCCCAGTAATTGATCGGGAAGGCGCGCACGCCGGCGGGCAGCCGCTCGGCTGCGCTGGCGCAGGCATAGGCGATCGCGTACGTGTTGTCGTAGTGGCCGTTGAGGAAGACGATCCGCCGGAACCCGACCGCGGCGAGCGAGACGCACAGGTCCTCGATGAGCGCCATGAAGGTCGGGATCCGGACGTGGACCACGCCCGTGAACCCGACGTGCGGATAGGACAGGGCGTAGTTGATCGGCGGCGCGACGAGGGCACCGACGGCCGGCGCGACGCGGCGGGCCACCTCCTGCGGGATCAGGACGTCGGTCAGGAGCGGCGCATGCGGTCCGTGCTGCTCCGTCGAGCCCGTCGGCACGATGACGGTCTGGTGGTCGCGCAGGAACGACTCGACCTCTGGGTCGGTCATCTCGCCCAGGAACACCGTCGGCGGCTTCATCGCGACCTCATCCTCCCTTGGCTCACCGTCAGGCGATCCTCGTGGTCAGCTCCCCGATCCCCTCGATCCAGGCCGTCGCCACATCATCCACCTCGAGGTGCCGTTCCGGTCCCATCGGTCCAGCAAGTCGGGCCGGCGTGCCGGTCGCGATCAGGTCGCCCGGCGACAGGCGCACGTGGCGGCTCAGGTACGAGACGATCTGGGCGATCGAGAAGCGCATCTGGCTGGTCCGGCCGTCCTGGATGGCGCCGTCGTTGATGGTGCACCCGAGGCGCAGATCGCGCGGGTCCAGGCTCGTCGGCCGTGACGATCCACGGGCCGACCGGGCAGAAGCCGGGCATCGACTTGCCGAGCAGCCACTGGTCGCCGTCGAGCCAGGGATCGCGCGACGAGATGTCGTCGACGATCGTGTAGCCGAAGACATGGCGCATGGCGTCGCCAGGCTCGACGCGCCATGCCGGCGCGCCGATGACGACGCCGAGCTCGACCTCGGCATCGACGTTCGAGCTGAGCGAGCGGTCCCACGTGACGACGTCGCCGTGCCCGCCGACGCTGGTCGCCGCCTTGCCGTAGATGAGCGGCCGTTCGGGCGCTGCATCGGGTTGCTCGCCGGGGGTCCGGTAGTTCAGCCCAACGGCGTAGATCGCACCGGGGTCCGGGACGGCGGGCCCGAGCTCGGCCCGGTCGACCGGACCCCAGGACGTCGCCGGCCGGGCATCGGCCCAGGCGTCGATCCGGCGGAGCCCGTCCGCTCCGCTCTGGACGATCTGGGGGAGCGTGCGGAGCGGTGCCGACGCCGTCGCGAGCGAGATCATCCGCTCGCCGCGCACGAGGAACGAACGAGGTGGATCGCCGGCGACGGTGGCAAGGCGCATGGGTCAGGCGCGCGCGCCCTGGTCGGCGAGGAGCGGGGCGACCGCGGCCCGCATGACGTCGGCCATGCCGCCAACGCCGGTCCAGCGCTCGAAGGCGATCGCCGCCTGCTGGATGAGCATCTCCGAGCCGTTGTGCGCCCGCAGGCCGCGCGCGCGGGCCGCCTGGAGGAGGGGGGTCTCGGGTGGCACGTAGACGAGGTCGAAGACCGTCGCGCTCGCTGGCAGCAGGCCGACCTCGATGGTCGAGCCGGGCTCGAGCATGCCGACCGTCGTGGCGTTGACGGCCAGGTCGGCCCGGCGCAGCGCAGCCGCGAACTCGGATCCATCGAGCCCGACGGCGGAGACGGACCCCGAACCGACGCCCGCGAGGCGCCGGGCGAGCTCGGCTGCGGCTGCGGCGGTCCGGTTGCCGATCGTGACCGACCGCGCGTCGGCGTCGAGGCAGGCGAACACGACGGCATGGGCGGCTCCCCCGGCCCCGGCGACCACCACGTCGCAGCCGACGAGCGGCCGGCCCATCGCGAGCTCGACCCCAGCGCGGAAGCCGGGGGCGTCGGTGTTGAAGCCGACCAGCCTGCCGGCGTCAGACCGCTCGACGCTGTTGACCGCCCCGATCGTGGCCGCGGCCGGCTCGACCTCGTCGCACAGCCCGGCGACGAGCCGCTTGTACGGGGCCGTGACCTGGAGCCCGAGCCAGTCGGACCCACGCGCAGCGGCGACCGCCCCCGCCACGGCATCGGGCTCGAGCTCGAGCAGCTCGTAGCGCGCGTCGATCCCGGCCGCGGCGAAGGCGGCATCGTGCATGACCTGCGAATGGCGTCGCCGGAGCGGATTGCCGATCAGGGCGACCCGGCGCGTCACGGGACCGCGGGTGCCATCCGCCGGACCGGGCCGGCCGTGGCGGGGAACCGGACGTTGGGGATGATCACGTCGACCCAGTCCCGGAGCTGGGCCGGGTTCGGCGTCATCGTGTGGAGCATGAAGTACTCGACCCCGGCGTCGACCCGCGCCTGGAGCGAGGCGATCACCTCGTCGGGCGTCCCGAACAGGTAGACCGACTCGAGGTACTTCGGCCCCCGCTCGGCGCTCATGACCCTGAGAAACGCGCGGTGCTGCTCCTCGCGCGCCGCGGCCGGATCGTCGGTCAGCACCAGGTGCAGGAAGTTCTCGTGGGCGACGACGCACTCGTCGGGGTCGCGGCCGTGGTCGCGGTAGTACGCCTGCAGCTCGGCCCAGTCGCGGGCGATGTCCTCGGGCGGGCAGGTCGGCCGCGGGATCCAGCCGTCCGAGCGGAGCGTGCGTGCCTTCACCGACTCGACGAAGCGGGGCAGGTCCGGCGACTTCGGATCCGCGAGCTGCGACCCGCCGCCGATCCAGATCTCCGGCCGCTGCGACGCCGTCGGCTCGATGAACAGGTCGTCGACCGAGTAGTACCGGCCGTGGTACGTGACCGTCCGGCCCTCGAGCAGTGGGACCATGATGTCGAGCATCTCGTCGGTGCGCCTGCCGCGTTCCGACTTGTGGACGCCGATCGCCTCGTACTCGGCCTCGTTCCAGCCGACGCCGGCGCCCAGGATCATCCGGTTCCCGGACAGGAACTGGAGCGTCGCGAGCTCCTTGGCCAGGAGGACCGGGTTGCGCAGCGGCATGATCAGGATCGAGGTGCCGAGCCGGACCCGCTCGGTCACGCCGGCCGCGACGGCGAGCGCCGCCAGCGGCTCGAGGAACGACACGGAGTAGAACCGCCTGGCCGCCAGCAGGTGGTCGGTGATGAACAGCGAGTCGAACCCGAGGTCCTCCACCGTCCGCGCGAACGCCTTGATGCCCCGGGCGCGCTCCGGGCCGTCGCCCGCCCAGATGTAGGACGGCAGGAAGACCCCGAAGCGGCCGATCTCACTCATCCGTTGACGTCCTCGCTGCAGGCGGCCTCATCGGCCCCGGTACTCGGGATCTCGCTTCGCGAAGAAGGCCCTCGCGCCCTCGACCATGTCCTCGCTGCCGAAGATCCGTTCCGACGCGTCCAGCTCGGCGGCCAGGCCCGCGTCGAGGTCCAGGTCGGCGGCGGCGTCGATCAGCCGCTTTGCCTCTCGCACGGCGAGCGGCCCACGGGCGGCGATCTCCTCGGCGACGGCAGCCGCCCGGAGGCGGGCCTCGCCCGCGGGCACGACCTCGTTGACCAGGCCGATCCGGTGGGCCTCCGCGGCGTCGATGATCCGCCCGGTCAGGATCAGCTCCTTGGCCCGGGCCAACCCGACGACCCGCGGCAGGCGCTGCGTCCCGCCGCTCCCGGGCAGCACCGCCAGGCGAACCTCCGGCATGCCCAGCCGGGCCCGGGCCGAGGCGATCCGCAGGTCGCAGCACAGGGCGAGCTCCAGCCCACCGCCGAGGGCGTCGCCCTCGATCGCGGCGATGGTCGGCATCGGCAGCTCCGCCAGCTGGCGGTAGACGAGCTTCTCGAGCAGCAGCTTGCCTTCGGCCACCCGACCGCGGAGCCCCTCGAACTCGCCGATGTGCGAGCCCGCACAGAAGGCGCGCTCGCCCCGGCCGGTCACGATCACGGCCCGGACGTCGTCCGCGTCCGCCAGGCGGACCAAGGCCTCGCGCAATGCCTCGGTGAGCTCGCGGGTGACCAGGTTCAGGGGTGGGTTGACGAGCTCGAGGCTGGCCACCCGGCCGAGCTCGAGCGCGACGAGCCCGCTCACGACCCGACCCCGAAGTCGGCCGCGAGGCCCATCGGCCCGGTCGCGTACAGCCGGCGATCCATCGTCCGCAGGTCGTCCGCCACCCGCGGCCGGAACCCCATCCGGGCCAGGACGTCGCGCTCGACGTCGATCCCGGGCGCGACCTCGGTCAGGACGAGGCCGTCGTCGTCGAGCGCGAAGACCGCCCGCTCGGTGATGTAGCGCACCTGCTGGCCCCGCTCGCGGGCCAGGTGGCCGTTGAACGAGACCTCGCGCACGCGCGGCACGAACTTGGCCAGGCTGCCCTCGGCCACGATCCGCACGCCATCCTCGATCTCGAGCTTCAGCCCCTGCGCGGTGAGCGTGCCGACGAAGTTGATCCGCGGCGTCCGCGCGCTGATGTTCGGGAAGCCGCCCGGCCCGCGGACCCGGCCCTCGAAGGCGTGGACGTTGACGTTGCCGTGCGCGTCGACCTCGGCGAACGAGAGCGAGGCGATGTCCAGCCCGCCGCCGTCGTAGAAGCCGAACATGTCGGGCTGGTCGATCATCGCCTGGTAGTTGAACCCGGCGCCGCCCTCGTTGCCGGCGGACGGCACGCCGCCGAAGATGCCCTGCTCGACGGTCAGCACGAGCCGGTCGGTGATTCCCTCCTCCCAGGCGACCCGCCCGATCAGCTGGCGAGATCCCGAAGCCCAGGTTGCAGATCGCACCCGGTGGGAACTCGAGGAGCGAACGGCGGGCGATCACCTTGCGCACGTCGAGCGGCGCGGGCGGGTCGCCGGCGACCGGCTTGCGCAGCCTGCCCGCGTAGTACGGCGAGTCCCGGGTGATGTAGGTCTGCCACTGGTCGGGATCGAGGTAGACGTGGTTGACGAGCGCCGCGGGGACCTTCACGTCGCGCAACGGCAGGCTGCCCCGCCGCGCCAGCTGGCGCACCTGGGCGATGACGATACCGCCGCTGTTGCGCGCCGCCATGGCCATCGCCAGCATCTCGCCCTGGATGGCCTCGCCTTCCATGGTGATGTTGCCGTCCTCGTCGGCGGTCGTGCCCCGGATCACCGCGACGTCGATCGGGAAGGCGTGGTAGAGGAGCCATTCGCGACCGCGCAGGGTGACCAGCTCGACCAGGTCCTCCGTCGTCCGGCTGTTCTGCTTGCCGCCGGTCTGGCGCGGATCGACGTACGTGCCCAGGCCGACGTGCGTCACGAGGCCCGGCCGGCCGGCCGCGATCTCGCGCATGAGCTGCGACATGACGCCCTGCGGGAAGGAATAGGCCTCGATCTCGTTGGCCTCGACGAGCGCCCCGAGACGCGGCTCGTTGCCGATGTTGCTGCCGATCGTCCGGCGCATGAGCCCGGGCAGGCCGAGCTGCGAGAAGCCGCGGTCCGCGAAGTCGCCGATCCCCACGATCCGGACCGTGGTCAGGTCGCGCGGCCGGCCCTCCTCGGCGTAGACCGCGGCCAGCTCGTCGATGAACCGCTGCGGCAGGGCGTGCCCCGCCCCCGACCCGCCGATCGCCAGCGTGCAGCCGTCGCGCACGAGGCCGACCGCCTCGCGGACGCCGATGACCTTGGTCACGGCATGTAGCCCCCGGCGTTCGGGTTGAGGGTCTGGCCGAGGAACAGGCTCGAGGCGTCGGACAGCAGGAACATCACCGCGTCGGCGACCTCGTCTGCCCGCCCGAACCGCCCGAGCGCCATGTCGCGCAGGCGGCGGCGACCTTCCTCGCTGTCGACGAGGTCGGTGGTCATGTCGGTGACCGTGACTGCCGGTGCCACGGCGTTCACCCGGATGCCCCGCGGCCCGAACTCGCGGGCGAGGGCCCGGGTCAGACCGATGAGCCCCGCCTTCGCCGCGCTGTAGGCGGCCGTCTCGGCGACTCCCATCTGGCCGAGCCGCGACGCGACGTTGACGATCGTGCCGCTGCCGCGCTCGACCATCGCCGGCAGGACCGCCCGGCAGGTATGAAACGCCGCCGTCAGGTCGGTCCGGATGACCTCGTCCCAGGCGGCCGGGTCGATCTCGAGGAACGGGCCGACGAGCGTCCGTCCGGCGTTGTTGACGAGGCCGTCGACGCGCCCGAACCGCTCGATGACGCGCTCGACCAGCTCCTCCGCCTGCGGGCCGTCGGCGATGTCGGCGGCAAAGCTGTCGGCCTCGACGCCGAACGACCGCGCCCGCTCGACCGTGGCGCGGGCGCCGTCCGCCGAGTGGTGGTAGTGGACCGCCACGATGGCCCCCTCGGCGGCGGCCTTGACCGCCACCTCGGCGCCGATGCCCCGACCGCTGCCGGTGACCAGGACGACCCGGCCGGCGAGCGCATCCCCCATCAGAACGGGAACGACGGCGGCTCGTCGCGCACCGTCACCCACTGCCACTCCGTGAAGGTGTCGAAGTTGGCTTCTCCGCCAAACCGGCTGCCGTTGCCCGAGGCACCCATCCCGCCGAACGGGATGATGGCCTCGTCGTTGAGCGTCCCGTCGTTGACGTGGACCATGCCGGCCCTGATCCGGTTGGCAAGGGCAAGCCCGCGCGAGATCGAGCGCGTGTAGACGGCCGCGACCAGTCCGTACTCGCTCGCGTTCGCGAGGGCGGCGGCCTCGTCGTCGGTCTCGAAGGTCGTGACCGGGGCGACCGGGCCGAAGATCTCGTCGGTCCAGGCGGGCAGGTCGGTGGTCACGTCGACGAGGACCGTCGGGCGGTAGAACAGCCCTTCGTGCGTGCCGCCCTCGACGAGGCGGGCGCCGCCGGCGATCGAGCGCTGGACGATGCCGTCGACGCGGGCGACCTGCTTCTCGTTGACGATCGGCCCGAGCTCGACGTCCTCGCGGAAGGGATCGCCGAGCCGGAGCCGCTTCGCCTTCGCCGTGAGGGCGTCGACGTAGGCGTCGGCCACGCTGCGCTGGACGAGGTGCCGGCCTGCCGCGAAGCAGACCTGGCCCTGGAACTGGAAGGACGAGAACGCACCCGCCGAGGCGGCGGCGTCGAGGTCGGCGTCGTCGAGCACGACGAACGCGTTGTTCCCGCCGAGCTCGAGCGAGACCTTCTTGAGCCGGCTGCCGGCCAGCTCGCCGACCCGCCGGCCCGCGGCCGTCGACCCGGTGAACGACACGAGCGAGATCTCCGGATCGGTGACGATCGCCTCGCCGACGTCGGCGCCGCCCACGACCACCTGGAGCAGCCCGTCGGGCAGGCCCGCCTCGGCGAACACGGCGGCGAAGACGGCGCCACCCGCCACCGGCGTCTGCGGGTCCGGCTTGAGGACGACGGCGTTGCCGAGCGCCAGGGCCGGTCGCGACGACCCGCATCCCGAGGACGGTCGGGGAGTTCCAGGGGGTGATCGCGCCGACGACGCCGACCGGGACGCGGCGGACCATCGAGAGACGCCCCTTCTGGGCCGTCGGCATGAGCGAGCCGTAGGGCTGCGAGGGCATCGTCGCCGCGTTCAGCAGCTCCTGGTAGGCGAAGTTCTGCTCGTGGTGCATCTTGGAGTGGACGGCCCCGGTCTCGCGCATCGTCCAGGCCCCGAACTCCTCGCGGTGCGCCTCGTAGATGTCCGCCGCCCGGCGCAGGATGCGCGCGCGCTCCTGGTAGCTCGTGTCCGCCCACGCGGGCTGGGCGGCGGCCGCCGCGGCGGCCGCTCGCGCGACGTCACCCGGCGTGGACCCCGGGATCGTCAGCAGGTGGATGCCGGTAGCCGGCTCGAGGTCGTCGAGCGGTTCGCCGGTGCCCGGCTGCCAGCCATCGAGGAACGGGTCCAGCCATGTCGTCGAGGCGGGTGCGACCATCTCGGAGTCTCCTGCTGGTGGTGTGAGTCGCGGGCTCAGGGCTGCTCGGCCCGGCGCCCCGTCGCCGGGTCGCGCCAGATCGGGCCGCGGGCCAGCACCTGGTCGGTGAGGCCTTCGGCGAGGAATGCGGGGTACTGCCACGAGTAGATCTGCTTCGCGACCTGGCCCGGGTAGCCGAGCCGGTCGCGGACGTCGGTGTCGGTGTAGTAGCCGCCGACCACCGCCAACAGCAGCGCCGCGTGGTTGGCGGGCTCGTCGCGCTCCAGCGCGGCCAGGCGGGCGGCCGGGTCGTCGCCGAGCTCGGGACGGAGCGCCGCCCGGAGCGGCTCGGCCAGGTCGGGCCGAGCGCCGAGCACGAACCGGAGCCGCGCGTCGTCCACGATCGCGCCGGCCGAGGGCATCCCGTGGGCCTCCGGGATGAGCCGGTCGGCGAGGGCGGCGAACGTGGCCCGCCGGTCGTCGTCGAGCCCGGCGAGCGGGCTCGGCGGGCGCCTCGTGAGGTGCTCATGCCGGCACCCGCTGCTCGAACCGGGTCTCGACCATGTGGTCCGCGGCCCGCAGGGCGAGCGCGCAGATCGACGACGTGGGGTTCACCCCGGCCGAGGTGACGAAGCAGCTGCCGTCGACGACGTACAGGTTCGGGACGTCGTGGGTCCGGTTCCAGCGGTCGAGGACCGAGGTCGCCGGATCGTCGCCCATGCGCGCCGTGCCGAGCAGGTGCCAGCCCGAGTAGCGCATGAGCCGGTCGACCTCGACCGTGTGGGCGCCGGCCTCGACGCAGCGACTCGGACGCCTTCTCGATGTGGAAGTCGAGCAGCCGGCGCGAGTTCTCCGACACCTGGTAGTGCACCTCGGGGGCGGGGATCCCGGACGAGTCGGTGAGGGTCGCGGACAGGGCCACCTGGTTGGCCTCGTCGGGCAGGTCCTCGCCGAACAGGCCCCAGTTCGCGCCCCGACCCAGGTGCGAGCGGACGTGGAGGTGGTGGTCCGGGCCCCAGACCTGCGTCCCGGCCCGGCTCGGGCAGGGCCGCGTTGATCGGACCGAAGGTCGGGGCCAGGCCCCACTTGGCGCCCCGGACGAAGCCGCGCCGTCTCGTCGGTCTCGTAGAACTCGAACGACTCGATCGAGCAGCCGAACTGGCCCTGCCAGCTCTCGAGGTCCTCGTCGAACAGCCCGCCGACGTTCGCGAACGGGTGCATCATCAGCCGCCGCCCGACGAGGCCCGACGAGTTGGCGAGGCCGTCCGGATGGGACGCCGACGCGGACAGGAGCAGCAGCCGGGGCGTGCCGATCGCGTTCGCGGCCAGGACGACCACCCGGGCCGGCTCGAAGTGCTCGAGGCCGTCGCGGTCGATCCAGGTCGCGCCGGTGACGAGCCCGGCGGCGTTCGTCTCCAGGCGCCGGACGCGGGCGCCGGTGACGAGCCTCGCCCCGTTGGCCGATCGCCTTCGGCCAGTGGGTCAGGTCCGTCGACGCCTTGGCGCCTTCGCCGCAGCCCTGCTGGCAGGTGCCGCGCTGGACGCACGGATGGCGCCCGTCGTAGGGGACCGACAGGATCGAGTTGGGCTCCGGCCACCAGTGCCAGCCCAGCCGGGCGTGGGCCCGGGCGACCTTCAGCCCGCCCGCCCCGAGCGGGAGCGGCGGCAGCGGCGGGTCCTCGCCCCCGGCCGGGTAGGCCGGGTCGCCGCCCATGCCCGAGACGCCGAAGTGCCGGTCGCTCCGCTCGTAGTACGGCAGCAGCTCGTCGTAGGTCAGCGGCCAGTCGTCGGCGATGCCGTCGAGCGAGCGCACCCGGAAGTCCGACGGCAGCATCCGCGGCCAGGCGCCGGCGAAGATCAGCATCGAGCCGCCGACCGCCGAGTACATCAGCGGCGACACCTCGGCGTCGGTCTCGTCGATCGGGTAGTCCTGGGGCAGGCCGCGGACGTTGGGGCTCGTCGACCACTGCTTGCGCATGACGAGCTCCCAGTCGAGCTCGGCGCCGCGGTACTCGCTCCGGTCGTGCCAGTCGCCCTGCTCGAGGCAGACCACGGAGAACCCGGCCTCGGCGAGCCGCCGCGCGACGACGCCACCGGATGCGCCGGCGCCGACGATCAGGACGTCTGCGGGTTCGGTGGCCAAGACGAACTCCTCCAGCTGCGCGCAGGCACGGACGACGACCCTACCTCGACGACGACCCGACGGGCTCGCCGGCCGACGAGCCGGCGCCCGCGAGCAGCCCGACCTCGGCCAGCACGCTCGCGAGCCGGGCGCGCTCGGCGTCGTCGATCGGCAGCAGCGGGCGACGGACGTGGGCCGCCTCGAGCACGCCGAGGATGCGCAGGCACTCCTTGAGCCGGACCCGGTAGTCGCCGACCGGTCGGGCGAAGACCACGTCGGCGAGCCGCTGGACCCGCCGGCCGAGGGCCCGGGCGTCGTCGATCCGGCCCGCGTTCCAGGCCTCGATCATGTCCACCTGCTCACGGGTCATGACCGCGCCGAAGCCGATGAGCGCGCCCGTCGCGCCGAGCATGTACGACTCGAGGATGAAGTTGTCGTTGCCGGTGAGGAGGGTGATCGGCCGAGGCAGCTCGGCGATGAGCCGAGCCGTGTCGACGAAGCGCCGCGCGTCGAACGAGGCCTCCTTGATCGCGACGACCCCGTCGACCGAGGCCATGGCCCGCAGCGTGTCGGGCTCGAAGTTCAGCCCCGCGAGCGCCGGCTGGAGCTGGAACAGGATGAGCGGCAGACCGACCTGGGCGATCGCCTCGTGGTAGCCGACCGGGACTCGCACGTCGAGCGGCTCGCTCAGGTAGGCGGGGATCGGGAACACCAGGAGCGCATCGGCGCCGGCCGCCTTGAACTCGGTCGCCTGGCGGACGGCGGCGTCCGTCGACGGCCCGGCCAGCCCGGCGACGATCGGCAGGTCGGTCGTCTCGCGGACGATGCGCAGGACGCGGACCTTCTCGTCGTGGGTGAGGTGAGGTCCCTCGCCGGTGTCGACGTTGATCGCCAGCGCCACCGGTCCCTGACCCGCGATCCAACCGATGTACGAGCGCAGGGCCGGCTCGTCGATGCTGCCGTCGGCGTGCATCGGCAGGACCGTCGCCGGGATCAGGCCGTCGAGGTTCAGGGTCATGGCTTCTCCGGATGGTGACGCGGGACGCCGGCTGACCGGTCCAATCTTAGGCTGCTCGGGCGGCCGGCACCATCGCTCAGCCGATCACCTCGTAGGCCTGGATCTCATTGTCGGCGTAGAGCGCGATGAGCTCCGGCTGGAGCGCCTGGTGGACCTCGGACGTCCGCCAGCCGGCGGCGCTGTCGGGATCCGCGAACCGGAGGACCATCTGGTAGCGGACCGGGTTGTCCATCTCGCGCAGGAGGTCCGCCCGGACGAACCCGGGCGACGCCGCCATCGCCGGCCGGTACGTCCCGGCGAAGAACTCGCTCGAAGGCGTCGGTCCGGTCCGGGTGGACGTTGAACGTGATGTGTCGTTCGATCATGTCGACCTCACCTGGGCGG
This sequence comes from uncultured Chloroflexia bacterium, assembly GCA_963708065.1. Lineage (GTDB taxonomy): Bacteria > Chloroflexota > Limnocylindria > Limnocylindrales > CSP1-4 > Chersky-267. The sequence continues at coordinate 176,440 of CAVPRZ010000002.1, read as the reverse complement.
GCTGCGACGTGGGTTGGTCCCACCAGTTGACCACGACTACCATGGGACGCGTGAGTCGAGTGCGGACCGGAGGGCGATGAAGATCCACGGCACACGAACGCTCGACGCCCCAAGCGACGCCGTGTTCGACGCGATCTGCGACCCGTCCACCCTGCTCGCGGTCATCCCCGGCTGCCGCGAGATCGAGCTGGTCGGCGACGAGTACCACGGGCAGATCGCCCTGCGCCTGCCGGGCGTCGCCGGGACGTTCCGCACCGTGGTCCGGCTGGTCGAGGCCGAGCGGCCGACGTTCGGGCGGCTGGCGGGCGAGGTCGTGGGCCGGCCGGGGTCGGTCCGCGGCGAGGCAACCTTCCGCCTCGCCGAGTCTGCCGGCGGCGGGACGACGGTCGACTACGAGGGATCGGCGCAGCTCGGGGGACCGCTCGCACGGCTCGACGGCCGGTTCGTCGAGGGCCTGGCGGGGTCGCTCGTCGGCCAGGGTCTCGGCAACCTAGAGGCAAAGCTCCGCGAGGCTCCTGCGGGGGTCGGTGCCGGCGGGTCGGCGGCCGAGGAGACGCCGGCGTGACGGTCGCGAGCTACTTCCTGCCCCGTTCCCTGCCGGAGGCGATCGACCTGCTGGGCCGACACGGTCCGGACCTGCTCGTCATGGCCGGCGGGACCGTGGCCATGCCGTTGATCAACGAGGGCATCTCCCTGCCCGAGCTGGTGATGGGCCTCCGCCACGCGGGTCTCGACAGGTCTCGATCGGGTCGACGGCACCCTGCGGATCGGAGCCACCACGACCCTGACCCGGCTCGCCGGCCAGGACGTCGTCCCGCTGCTCCGCGAGGCGGCACGGAGCACCGCGAGCTGGTCGATCCGCAACATGGGCACCGTCGGCGGCAACCTCTTCACGCCGCCGCCCGGCGGCGACGTGGCGGTCGCCCTGCTCGCGCTCGACGCGATCGTGACCCTCGCTGGCCCGTCGGGCGAACGGACGCTTCCGCTCGGCGACTTCTTCACCGGCTTCATGACCAACCGGCTGGCGCCCGACGAGCTGCTCGTCGAGATCGAGGTCCCGGTTCGAGACGACCCAACGGTGTACCTCAAGCTCGGGCGCAAGCACGCGAACACGCCGGCCGTGGTGACCGTGGCTGCCCGGATCGCCTGGGATGGCGACCGTGTCGCCGACGCCCGCATCGCCCTTGGCGCGGTCGGGCCCCATCCCATCCGGGCCCGGCAGGCGGAGCGTCTCCTGGTCGGGACGAGCCTCGGAGCTGACGCGATCGCCGCGGCCGCGGAGGCAGCCCAGGAGGAATCCGCCCCGTTCACCGACGCGATCGCCACCGAGTGGTACCGGCGCCGGATGACGGGCCTCTTCGTCGGCCGCGCCCTCGAGCGGCTGGCGCCGGGCGCCGACGCCGGAGGCGGCTAGGCCCATGGCGTCGACGATCGTCACGTTCGAGCTCGGCGGCCGCGAGGTCGAGGTCATGGTCCGGCCGATGACGACCCTCCAGACCGTGCTGCGCTACCAGCTCGGGCTCACCGCCACGAAAGAGGGCTGTCGCCAGGGCGGCTGCGGGAGCTGCACGGTCCTGGTCGACGATGAGCCCATGATGTCCTGCCTGCTCCCGGTCGAGGACGTCGCCGGACGGCGGGTGACGACGCTCGAGAGCCTGACCCCGGCGGAGGGGCTCCACCCGATCCAGCAGGCGTTCGTCGAGGACAACGCATTCCAGTGCGGCTACTGCACGCCGGGCATGGTGATGATCGCGAAGGCCCTGCTCGACCGGGATCCGGACCCAAGTGCCGCCGACATCGGGCAGGCGCTGGCCGGCAACCTTTGCCGGTGCACCGGCTATCGGCCCATCATCGAGGCGATCCACGATGCCGCGGCGGCGATGGGTGGCGGCGATCGCGGGCTGGCCCGATGAGCGCCCTCAACATCGTGGGCCGGTCGATCGGCCGGAGCGACGGCGTCGGCCACGTGACGGGTCGAACCCAGTTCACCGCGGACCGCGCCTTCCCCGGCATGCTCCACCTCAAGATGGTCCGGAGCCCGCTCCACCACGCCCGGATCCGGGGCGTCGACCTGGCGGATGCGGAGCGCGTCCCAGGGTTCGTCCGCGCCCTGACCGCCGCCGACGTCCCGCACAACCGGTACACGGTCCTGTCGCTCATCGGCGTCGAGCCAGAAGAGGAGTTCGTGCTCGCCGAGGAGCGCGTCCGGTTCAAGGGCGAGGCGATCGTGGCGATCCTCGGCGAGACGGAGGAGGCGGCCCTCGAGGCGGTCTCGAGGGTCCGGCTCGACCTCGAGGAGCTGCCGGCGGTCTTCGACGTCGAGGAGGCGCTCAAGCCCGGGGCACCGATCGTGACCCACTGGGGCAACAACACGTTCATGTACGAGGGCCATCCGTGCCGCCGGGTCCGCCTCGGCGACGTCGAGGCCGCGTTCGCGGGGGCCGATCACATCGTCGAGGGCGTCTACAACACGAGCCCGATCGAGCACGCCCCGACCGAGACCACCGGCTGCGTCGCAGTGCCAGAGGCCAACGGCCGGTACACCGTCTACACGAACACCCAGGCGCTCTACTTCAGCCTCGACAACACCTCGATCATCCTCCAGGTCCCCGGCAACCGGCTCCACTTTGTCGGCGGGACGGTCGGCGGCGGCTTCGGGGGCAAGGTCGACGTCATCGTCGAGCCGATCGCCACGCTGGCGGCCATGAAGACGAACCGGCCGATCCGCTACGTCTACAGCCGCGCGGAGGAGATGCAGGTGTCGTCGACCCGCAGCGCGTGGCGGATCTACATCAAGGACGGGGTGACGAGGGACGGTCACATCATCGCCCGCAAGGTGACGAGCTACGCGGACTCCGGCGCCTACAGCCGCCAGACCCCATACGCGCTGACGAAGCACGCCGCCAATGCGGCCGGGCCCTACGCGATCCCGAATGTGTCGATCGACGCCTACTGCGTCTACACGAACCGCCAGCCGACGAGCGCGATGCGCGGGTTCGGGGTGACGATGGCCTCGTTCGCCATCGAGGTCCAGATGGACAAGATCGCCGAGACGGTCGGCGTCGACCCGTGGACGATCCGGTTCCTCAACGCCTACCGGAACGGCGACATGAAGCCGCACCGCAAGCTCGCGGAGGACGCGACGTTGATCGAGACGATGCAGGCCGCCGCGGCGCTCGTCGGGCACGAGCTGCCGGACGAGCTCAGGGCGATGACCTCGGCGCCGCGCAACGCCGGCCGGGACGGAGGCCGGTAGAGATGGCGAAGCTGCGCGGAACCGGCATCGCCGCCGTCAACTACCCGACCGGGATGAACCTCGGCGGCGATCCCTCGCAGGCGCTCGTCCATGCCACGACGAGCGGATCGTTCGTCGTCACCCTGGCGGCCACGGATCTCGGACAGGGGTTGCGGACGGTCATCGGCCAGATCGCCGCCGAGACGCTCGGGGTCGCGTTCGAGGAGGTCGTCGTCGACACCGCCGACACGGACACCGGCCCGCACGACATGGGGACCTTCGCCAGCCGGGCGACCCATCGCGTGGGCAACGCCGTGATCGCCGCCGCGACGGAGGCGCGCCTGGCGCTGCTCGACGTCGCCGCCGAGGACCTCGAGGCGGCGGTCGACGACCTGGAGATCGACGGCCACGGGAACATCGTCGTCCGGGGCAGCCCGGGACGGTCGCTGCGCATCGCCGACATCGCCTCGCGGGCTCAGTTCCAGTACGGCCGGACGATCGCCGGGCGCGGGGCATACATGAAGCCGAAGAGCGAGGTCGACCCGGAGACCGGCGCGATGGATCCCGACTCGACCGAGGCCCACGCCTGCACCGTCGCGGAGGTCGAGGTCGACACGGAGACGGGCGAGGTCATGGTCCTCAGCATCAGGAGCGCCTACGAGGTCGGGCGCCAGGTCAACCCGGCCCTCGTCCAGGGCCAGATCGTCGGCGGGTCCTGGATGGGCATGTCCCACGCCCTCTACGAGACGACCGCGCCGTACTACCCCGCGCCCGACCACAGCCCGAAGGACTTCAGCGAGTACCTGATGCCCGGGCCGCTGGAGCTGCCGGAGATCGAGTCGGTCGTCCTGGAGATGCCGTCCTCGAACGGCCCGTACGGCGTCAAGGGCATCGGCGAGATGACGGCCAACTCGCCGATCCCGGCGATCGTCAACGCGATCTACCACGCCACGGGCGTCCGGATCGACGAGCTGCCGATCACGCCCGAGAAGGTGCTCCGCGGCCTGGACGCGAGGCACGGCCCACCGTCCTGAGCCGGCACAGCAGGGAGATCCCAGATGGGGCAGATCACGACGTGGGACGAGTTCCCGACCATCGAGTACGTTCCCGGCGTCTTCCGCCAGACCGTCTCGGGCGAGAAGACGATGCTGACCCGGATCGTCTACCGCGGCGGCGTCGTCATCCCCGACCACTTCCACCCGGCCGAGCAGCTCATGCTCGTCGAGCAGGGCCGGCTGTGGGCCAGGGTCGGCGACGAGGAGGCGGAGGTCGGTCCGGGATCGCTGCTCATCATCCCCTCGGACTGCGTCCATGCCTTCCGCCAGCTGTCCGACGAGGACGTCGTCTTCTACGAGTGCTTCGCCCCGATCCGGCTCGAGTACCTCATCGGCTACAAGGGCCCCGATGCATCGCTCGGCATGATCCGCAAGGGCCTCGACGAAGGGGCGTGACGGCCGCGCCGCGTTGACGCCGGCCGTGCCGGGGACGTATTCTCGATAATCGATCAAACGCGCACCAGGACCGGGATCCAGTCCGCCGGTGCGCCCGGCGGCCGCGTCGGATCGGACACCGCCACCTCGCGAGGAGCACGATGGGCCAGCTCGACATCTTCAGCCTGAGCGGGCGGGTCGCCCTGGTCCCGGGCGGCGGCGGCGGCATCGGATCCGCGCTCGCCGAGGCGCTCGCCGGGGCCGGCGCCCGGGTGGCCGTGGCCGGCCGGACTCAGGAAACCTGCGACGCCACGGTCGAGCGCGTCCGGGCGGCCGGGTCGGAGGGCCTGGCGATCACGGCCGACGTGACGAGCGAAGCGGACTGCGACCGGATGGTCGGGGAGACGCTCGGGCGGTTCGGCCGGATCGACATCCTGGTCAACGCCATCGGCGGCGGCGCCGGCAAGGCGCTCCACCCGGCCGAGCGCTACCCCGCGATCCGACTGGGACTGGATCATGGAGCTCAACCTGCGCAGCACGCTCCTGCCGACCCAGGCCGTCGCCCGGACGATGATCGAGGCGGGCGGCGGAGGCGCCGTCCTCAACATCTCGTCGGTCCGGGCGAACCTCGGCATCAACGCCGGCTACGCCGCGTACGTCGCCGCCAAGGGCGCGATCAGCTCGCTCACCCGCCAGTGGGCGACCGAGTGGGCGAAGTACGGGATCCGGGTCAACGCGATCATGCCGACGTTCGTCGACACGCCGCAGGTCGCGATGCTGCTCGAGGACCCGGCCTTCAAGGCCGGCATCGTGAGCCGGATCCCGCTCGGCCGCGTCGGCGAGACCCGCGACCTCGTCGGCCCGGTCATCTTCCTCTGTTCCGACGCCGCCTCGTTCGTGACCGGCCAGGTGCTCGGGATCGACGGCGGCCTCACCGCTACGCAGTAAGGGAGGCCTCGTGACGGACCAGCTGACCTCGATGATGGAGCGGTCACTCCCGAACGTCTTCACCACCACGAAGTTGCGCGGCTGCAATCCCGAGCTTCGTCGTGACGTCCGATGGCGTCGTGGTCATCGACACGCCGCAGCTGCCGACCCGCGCCGTCGCGATGCGCGCCGAGGCGGAGTCGCACGGCCCGATCCGCTACCTCGTCAACACCGAGAACCACGTCGACCACATCTTCGGCAACCACTGGTTCCGCGGGGCCGGTGAGATCGTCAACCACCAGGCGCTGTGGGACATCTTCATGGACCCGAACGCCGCCCTCGACCCGTTCGCCTACGCGCTCGAGGCGATCCCGACCGACGACCCCGAAGGCGGCGCGCGCTCCTCCCCGATCGCGACGACTACTACGCGGAGCTGCCGCGCGGCACGGTCGTGTTCACCGGCGACCTGACCCTCCGCGTCGGCGACCACACGTTCCACCTGCTCCACACGCCCGGGCACACGCCGGGCCAGCTGGCGGTGCACGTGCCCGAGGAGCGGGCCGTCTTCACCGGCGACACGATCTTCTCCGAGTGCCAGACCTGGCTCATGACCTCGAACGTCGACCAGTGGCTCGAGGCCCTCGAGCGGATCCGCGCATTGCCGGACGTCGATCACCTGATCCCGGGCCACGGCCCCGTCCAGACGCTCGCCTACGTCGAGACCCAGCGATCCGTCCTGCTCCAGTGGAAGGCGGCCGTCGCGGACGCCGTGGCGAAGGGCTGGACCCGCGACGAGACGATCGCCCGGGTCCGCTTCGACGACGCGTTCGGCCCGGTCGACGTCGGGCAGGCCTACATGATGGATCACATCCAGAACAACAACGCCGGGTCGCTCTGGGACAAGCTCACCGCGCTCGGCTACGCCAAGGGCCGCTGAATCCTCGGGCGGAACGTCAGGGAGTCAGCAGGACCGGGACGGGCAGTCCTTCTTTCACCTCGAGGACCGCCCGCTCACCCAGGGGCGCGGCCAGCTCGACCACGGCTGTTCGCCTGGCCCCGACGGCGGTACAGGCCTCAAAGAGACCGTGCGGGTGCTCCGTCACGATGACCACGACCGCCGTGGAGGACTCGACCGCCTCGGCCGTGTAGTCGGCACCGCACCTCTGATTCCCCGGCGCCGGCGCACCGGTAAAGGTGACCGTTAGCTGCCGCCCCCCGACGGTCCCGGTCGCCGACTCGATCGAAATGCCGACGGGCGGACGGTTGGGATCCCAGGTCGGGGGCGTCACGGTGACCCCGCCAGCGACCGCCACCCGAGTCACCTTGACCGCGGTCCCCCGCACGGTGAACTCCCAGACCGGCGCCGTTGCGGGACCGCGGCTCGTCTGGACCGGGGCCGTCGTCAGGCGTGCGCCGGTGAGCTGCAATGTCGTGCAGTCCGGGCAGGCGGACCCGGCCGCGTCGGCCTTCAGCCCGGCCAGGGCCTCCGACGCGGAGACCAGTCGAACTGTCGTGGTGCTGCCATCCGGCCAGTGGACCTCCCCATCCGGCGGTGGATCGGCCGGCAGGCTGACCGCCGCCTCGACCATTCCGGCCATCAGGGCGCTCTTGTTGTTGTCGCCGACGTCCGGTTCCCACTCACCGACCTGGCCGGTCAGCTCGCCAACCGGTTCGAAGCTTGATGCGCCTCCGGCGGCTGCGACCGCATCGGCCCATCTCGCGAGGTCGGCCTGCGCCTCCTCGTGGAGCCTCGCCGAGTCGCCGGCCGGCAGCAGGGCGCATCCGGACAGCCCGACCACAAGCGCAGCTGCAGCAAGGATCCCGAGCCGCCGCAGCCGTCCCGCCATCGATGATCCCTCCCGCCGTTTCGGCGCCCCAGCATCTTCCCAGACGCTGGTCCGACGGGTTCAGTTTCGGCGTCGCCTCCGCCCTCGCAGGGCGAGTGGCAACTCGGGGTCGAGGTTGCCGGCTCCCAGGAGCTCTTGCTGCTAACTCCAGGGTGATGGCAGGTGCGTCAGCGGCTCCCGGTCGGGCAGCACGTCGGCCTGCAGGGACGGATCGGCGGCCGGCACGTAGCGCTCCTCGAGGCCGAGCTCCTTGAGGACGATGTTGCGCGCCTGCGCGATCGCCGTCGTCTTGTAGAACGCGACGGTCCGGTTGAAGCCCTGCCGGCCGAACCCGCAGTCGGAGGAGAGGATCAGCTTGTCGGCCGGGATGACCTCCAGCGCCCGCCGCACCCGCCCGGCGACGACCGGCGGCATGTCCGCCTGGAGCGTGCGGTGGCTCACGACGCCGACGGCGACCTTCTTCTTGAGGCTGCCGGCATACGGCTTGAACAGGTCGATCTCGGCGAGGTTGTTCTCGGTCGCCTCGACGGTCCACACGTCGCCCTTCAGGCGCTCGAGGTAGATCTCGATCGAGTTCGCGTACGACTCGCCGGTGTAGACCTTCTGCATATTCGGGTTGCCCCAGCAGGTGTGGATCCACAGCTCGACGTCGTCGAGGCCGTCGACCTCGTGGTTGAACGCGTCGACCATGAAGTCGAGCAGCTCCGTCTCCTCGGGATGGAAGGCCGCCGTGAAGTGGATCGTCGGCTCCTCGATCTGGATCACCCTGGCGCCGGCGGCCGCGAGCTGGCGAAGCTCGAGGTTCATCGCGCTGGCCATGTCCCAGATCAGCTGCTTCTTGTCGTCGAGGTCGTACTCGGTCGTATGGCTGTCGAGGAAGATCGACGAGCACCTGCGACGAGCACGTCCCGAACTTGACCGGCTTGCCGGAGGCCGCCCGGGCCTGGGCGATCCGCCAGAGCTTGGCGTACTCGAGCGGGTTCTTCGGGTCGTGCTCGACCTTGCCGACCACCCGCGGCCAGCGCCAGGTCGTCTCGATCTCGTTCATCAGCGTCCCGGCCGGGAATGCGAGCAGGCTGTCGCGAGAGCCCTCGTACTGGAGCTCCTCGTGCTCGAGCCCCTTCCAGCGCTGCAGCGGGTAGTGGTGCCACGAGCGACCGGCGAAGTCCTCGTCGAGGTGGTAATCGCCGTTGGTGAGGATGTCGAGCCCGGCACGCTCCTGGTCGGCGATCACGGTGGCGTGGGCGTCCAGGAACTGCTCGCGGAAGCGGACGTCGAGCAGGGCCGTGTCGAGCGGCCGGCCCCACAGGCCGCCGTCGTACCAGCGAGGCCGCGGCCACGAGCCGGTGACGGTCGCAGGGAGCATCAGGTCCTTGGTGGCCGTGAGCATCGCGCGTGCCCCTCCTCGTCGAGCTCCGGTGGTGCGTCGATCCTAGATCGTCGGCAGGCCCGCGCCCTGCAGCCCCTCAGGGTACGGGTCGCTGTCGTCGCGCAGCGTGCGTCAATGACGCCAGAGCGAGTGCCTGTCACCTGACCGGGTGTTGGTCAGAACGCAACGATGCGGATGGCCTCGCTCCTAACCGGCGCGAGGAATGCTCGCCCGTCTTCCCGGTACAGCTCCAGTTCGTCGATGTAGCCGTCGATCACGTGGAGCAGGATGTGGATGGTCATGCCGTCGAGGTCGTCGGCCTCGGCCTCGATCGGGATCCGCCGAAGGACAGTCGCCCGCGGCGCATCACGAGCTGAGAGCGCCAGACATCCGTGGTCGTCGATTCGTCGACTGCGGGCGACCGCGACTTGCAGGGCGATCTCGTCTCTGCCCGGAAACGGCTCCGCGACAAGTGCCGTCAGAATACCGACCGATCCCGCGTCCAGCGGCGCGAAGCCATCGCCAGGAGACCCAAGTCGCGACATATCCGATCCGAGGCTACAGCAAAGGCCGGTCCAACGGCGTGCCCTCGCTTGAGGACTCCTACGCCCGTCCGGCCGCCACCTCGTCGGCGCGGTTCCGACCGGCCAACTGGATCAGGTCCTCGTGGAGCTCGAACCAGATCCCGTGGTAGCTGTCGACGCGGGGTGACGCGACGTAGCGCTGGTCGCCCGCGAGCGCTGCCTCGAGCGCCCGGCCGAGGCGAACGCCGTAGTCGGCCAGTCGCGGACACCCGGCCTCGAGCGGCGCCAGCCAGGCGGTCGCGTCGGCGTGGAGGCCGGCGAGTCGGTCGAGCACGGCTCGGTCGTAGTCGGCATCGGTGTGGTCGTTGACGACCTGGGCGTCGGCGTCGCGGAGCTGCCAGGCGGTGACCGTGTCCTTCATTCGGCGGTCGAGATCGAGGAAGCCGTCGAGGGCCGCGATCGCTGCGTCGGTCCCCCATCGCAACCGCTCCTTGTCGACCAGGGCAGTCGCCCGGGCCGTCCCCGCGTCGGTCAGCCGGTATGCCCCGGCCGTCGCGGTGGCCAGGCCGTCGCCGAGGAGTGAGTCGAGGATCGGCTGAACGGCGTCGGGGGTCGCGTGGAGCGCGTCGGCGAGGCCCTGGGGCGGGGCGAAACCCTTGATCGCGATGGCCCGAAGGCAGCGCTCGGGCGTCACCTCGCGGGTCGCCGCCGGAGGGGAGGGCGGTTCCGCAGCAGTCGTCGCCTCGGCGTCGACCGCGATCCCGAGCTCGTCGGCCCAGGCGCGCAGTGTCCGCGCCTCCGGGACGACCTCCGTCGATCCCGGAACCACGCCGTCGAAGACCTCGCCGGAGCTCCCGTCGATCGTGATGACGTCGCCGGCGTGGAGGGTCCGGTCCCCGACGACGACCTGCCCGTCGTGGACCTCGAGCCCGGCCGCCCCGACGACGGCGGGGATGCCCCAGCCACGGGCGACGACCGCGGCGTGGCTGGCCAGGCCACCCCGGGAGGTCAGGATCCCGGCCGATCTGGCCATCCCCGGGACGTCCTCCGGCGACGTCTCCGCCCGGACGAGGATCGGCGCCGATCCGTCGTCGGCGGCTGCCTGGGCCGCCCCGGGGCTGGTGGCGATCGGACCGCTGGCGATCCCGGGCGAGGCCGGCAGCCCGGTGGCCAGCGGCCGGACGGAGCGGTCGCGGAGGCTGGCAATCTTGGGCGGGTTCGCGAGGAGCGGGAGCACCCGCGCGACCGCTTCCGACCTCGAGAGCGGGAACGTCGGGTCCTCGGCCATGTCGGCCGCGATCCGCAGCGCCGCCTGCGGGCTCCGTTTGCCGACCCGGACCTGGAGCATCCAGAGGCGGCCGTCCTCGATCGTGAACTCGATATCGCACAGGTCGCCGTAGTGCCGCTCGAGTCGCTCGGCGTACGCTCGCAGGTCGGAAGCGGCCGCCGGCAGGCGCGCGTCGAGCGCCGCGATCGGCTCGGTCTGGTGGGTGCCGGCCACGACGTCCTCGCCCTGGGCGTCGAACAGGACGTCGCCGTAGAGCGACGGCTCTCCCGTGGCCGGATTCCGCGTGAACAGCACGCCGGTAGCCGAGGTCGGGCCGCGGTTGCCGAAGACCATCGCCTGGACCGTCACCGCGGTTCCGAGGTCGTCGGCGATCCCCTCCCTCTGCCGGTAGGCCCGGGCACGGTCGCTGTTCCACGAGCGGAACACCGCCTCGATCGCCAGCCGGAGCTGGAGCCACGGGTCCCTCGGAACCTCGGCGACGCCGACGATCGACCGGAAGCACGCCTCGAACCGGGCGCGGCAGGCCCGGGCGAAGGCCTCGTCGCCGGACGCGCGAGCCAGGCCGGCGGCCGTCGCGTCGTTCAAGCCGAGGTCGAGGATCGTGTCCATCATCCCGGGCATCGACACGGGCGCCCCCGATCGGACGCTCACGAGAAGCGGGTCGGACGGGTCGCCGAAGCGCCGCCCGACGGCAACCTCCACCGCGCGCATCCGGTCGCGCAGCTCGTCGTCGAGGCCGTCCGGCCAGCCGATGGCAAGGAACTGCCGGCACGTCGCGGTGGTGATGACGAAGCCGGGCGGGACCGGCAGGCCGAGCTCGCGCGCCATCACCCCGAGGTTGGCGGCCTTGCCACCGACGAGCGCCGTGGCCTCCGCGAGCGAGGCGGAGTGTGAAGCGTCGAGGGCGAAGGCATGGGTCATCGGGCGGTCGTCCCGGTGGGTCTCGGATCGGACCCCGCGGCCTGGTCGCGGAGCGCCCGCCAGACCCGTTCCGGCGTGAGCGGCAGGTCGCGGATGACGACGCCGGTGGCGTCGCGGACGGCCGCGGCCACGGCGGGCGCGACCGGCAGCAGGGCACCCTCGCTCATCCCCTTCGCGCCGTATGGGCCCGGCCCGTCCCCGTTCTCGACGATGTCGCTGACCATCTCGAGGGGCAGGTCCATGCTCGTCGGGATCCGGTAGTCGATCGCCCCGAGGTTCCGGATCCGGCCGCTCTCGTCGAGGATGTAGTGCTCCATCAGGGTGTGGCCGAGACCCATGATCGCTGCGCCTTCGTCCTGGCCACGAACCTGGAGCGGGTTGAGCGCCCTGCCGACGTCCGAGACCGTGACGTGCCGGGTGACCGTGATGTCGCCGGTCTCGCGGTCGACCTCGACCTCGACGGCCGTCGCGTTGAACTCGAAGAACGCGGCCGTGCCACCGAGCGGATGATCGGGGTCCGCCTCCTTGCGCCCCTGCCCGAACCCGATGACCTCGCCGCCGAGCCGACCCAGCCCGCGGACGAGCACGTCGCGCAACGGCAGGACCCGGTCGCCGGTCCGGACCTCGCCGCGCGCGACCGCGACCTCGTCCTCGTCGACCGACTCCAGCCGCGCGGCCATCGCCCGGATCTTCCCGTGAATGTCGCGGCAGGCTCCCTGGATGGCGCGGCCCATGATGACGGTCGAGCGGCTGGCCGAGGTCTGCTGGTCGTACGGCACCACGGCCGTGTCGCCCATCACGACGGTGATCGCGTCGACCGGCACGCCGAGCTCCTCGGCGACGATCTGGGCGAAGATCGTCCGCGCGCCCTGGCCCATGTCGGACGTGCCCGAGTAGAGGACCGCGCTGCCGTCCGCGAGGAGCCGCACAGTGGCGTTGGAGAGACCGGTCGTCGGACCGGACTTGAGCCCGACGGCGATGCCGCGGCCGCGACCGGGGGGCGGCGGTGTCCCCCATCCGATGAGCTCGGCGGCTCGCTCCAGCGCGACCCGCCAGTCGCCGTCGGCCGGCGTGTCGCCGGGGATGAACGGGTCGCCGGGCCGGGCCAGGTTCCGCAGCCGGAGCTCCACGGGATCGATGCCGAGCGCCCGGGCCGCCTCGTCCATGTTCGACTCGACGGCCCAGATCTGCTGGGGATTGCCGAAGCCGCGGAACGCCGTGGAGGGAACGGTGTGCGACAGGACGCTCCGCGCGAAGATGCGCACCGCCGGGACGGCGTACGGCCCGTTCGAGCTGAAGCTGCCCTTGCCGACCGTCCGGTCGGCGATGTCGGCGTAGGCACCGATGAGGTAGTCCGCGCGGATGTCGCGAAACACGATCGTGCCGTCGGACCGGAAGCCGGTCCGGACGTGGACGCTCGATGCGCCCCGCCGGACGGCCTGGAACGTCTCCTCGAGCGACAGCACGAGCCGGACGGGACGTCCGGTGCGGAGCGCGAGGAAGGCCACGAGCGGCTCGTACTTGGCGTGCTGCTTGCCCCCGAAGGCCCCGCCCGGATCGGGGGCAAAGACGCGGACCCTGGCGAGCGGCATCCCGAGCACCCCGGCGACGACCCGCTGGAGCCAGTACGGATGCTGGATCGAGCTCCAGATGGCGATGCCGTCACCGTCCGGCGCGGCCAGGAACGCGTGCGGTTCAATGGCGAATTGGGTGACCATCGGGAAGCTGTAGCGACCCTCGACGACGACGTCCGCCCCGGCCTCGGCGGCGTCCACGTCGCCCCAGCCGTAGTGGTGCTCGCGCAGGACGTTGGTCATCGCCAGCGGATCGCCGGGTCGCAGGGCGGGATCCTGCACGAGCGGCGCATCCGGGTCCAGGGCCGCCTCGATCGAGGCGACCGCCGGGAGGGGTTCGCAGGCGACCCGGACCAGCCGGGCGGCAGCCTCGGCGGCGTCGAGCGTGTCGGCCGCGACGGCCGCGACCGGTTCGCCGTGGTAATGGACCTCGTCGACGGCGATCACCGGACGGTCGCTGAACTGCGGCCCGAAGCGGGGCATCGGCCGGGGCAGGTCCGCCGCGGTCAGCACCGCTCGGACGCCGGGAACGGCGAGGGCGGCGCTCGCGTCGATCACCGTCGATCCGCGCCCGCGCGTGTTCGACCGTCACGAGCTTGACGTGGAGCTCGCCTTCGAGATGGATGTCCGCGACATAGGCCTGCTGGCCCGTGACGCGGTCCCGTCCGCCGACCCGCGCCGGCGAGGCGCCGATCACGGTGCCGCCTCCGCGGCGTCAAGGACCGCCTCGATGATCTGCTCATAGCCGGCGCACCGGCACAGGTTGCCCGCCAGGCCCTCCTCGACCTCGGCGCGGCTGGGCCGCGGGGTGGTCGCGAGCAGCGCCCGTGCCGAGACCAGCTGGCCGGGGATGCAGAACCCGCACTGCGCGGCCCCGTGGTCCAGGAACGCCTGCTGGAGCGGATCCAGCGCGCCGTCGCTCGACGCGAGGCCCTCCACCGTGGTCACCTGCGCACCGTCGGCCTCGATCGCGAGCACGAGGCACGAGTCCACGCTCCGGCCGTCGAGCAGGACGGTGCAGGCGCCGCACTCCCCGACCAGGCAGCACTCCTTGGTCCCGGTGAGCCGCAGGTCGTCGCGCAGGACCTCGAGCAGGGTGTGGTGCGCCTCGACCTCCACGGATCGGTCGCGGCCGTTGACCAGCAGCTGGATCCGATGAGGCATCGTCAGGCCGCTGCCAGGCGCTCGATGGCCGTGTGCACGGCCCGCAGCCCGAGGACGTGGAGCATCGCGAGGCGATACTCGGGTCCCGACCGCATCGACGTCGGCGACGGGCTTGCGTCGACGAACAGGGCCGCGAGGCGTTCCCGCTTTGCGTCATCGCTCGCCGAGGGATCGGCGAGCAGGCCGGACGCATCGACGACGAGGAGCGGTCGCGGGCCGAGGCTGCCGTAGGCGATCCGGGTGACCCCGTCCGGAGCGACCGCGCAGGCCAGGGTGACCGAGGCGAGATCGTGGCCGCGCCGGCGTGTCCGCCGGACGTGGACCGTCCCGCGCGGCGTCGCCGGCCGCGGCAGCTCGATCGCGGTGACGAGCTCGTCCCCGGCGAGCGTGGTGACCCCGGACCGCACGAAGAACGCATCGATCGGGATCCGCCGGCTGCCGCTCGGACCCGTGGCGACGACACGCGCCTCGTCGACGAGCAGCGCCGGTGTCGTGTCGGCGGCCGGCGAGGCGTTGCAGATGTTGCCCGCGAGCGTCGCTCGGTTCCGGATCTGGACCGCACCCACGACCGCCGCGGCCTCGGCGAGGGCCTGGTGGTCGCGCCGGATCCGCTCGTCGGCGGCGATATCGGTCATCACCGTCGTCGCCCCGATCCGGAGGTACCCGTCCGCCTCGCGGATCTCGCCGTCGAGCTCGGCGATGTTCTTGACGTCGACGACGAGGCGCGGCTGGATCGTCCCGTCACGCAGGCGGATGATGAGGTCGGTCCCGCCGGCCAGCAGCCGCGCGTCGGGGCCGTGCTGCGCGAGCAGCGAGATCGCCCCAGCGAGGCTGGTCGGTCGCTCGTAGGCGAAGGGGCGCATCGGGCGGCCTAGAGCACCCGATCCACCTCGTCCAGGAGGACCTGCGGGTTGGCCGCCCGGACGAAGAAGTAGGGCCGCTCGGCGAATCGGCGCACGAAGTCGGCCCGGGCGTCGCGCAGCGCATCGGTGTCGATCAGCGGCATCGGGAAGCCCGGTGCTAGCAGCTCGTTGAGCAGGAAGTAGTTCTGGACCGAATGGAAGGTCTGGAACTGCCGCTCGAACGGGATCATCTCGGCGCACGACGGGTCGAAGTTGCCATCGATCGCCGGGACGACGACGACGTCGACGTTGCTCGGCTCGGTGTGGATCTGCCAGCTCGGCATGGAGCCGAAGAACTTCTCGACGCCGCGGTCCGGGGCCGCCTTGTCGGCGCGCTCGGTGCCCTCGGTTCGTTTCTTGATGAACGGCTCCTTGGAACCGACGACTGCCAGGCCCGACTCGTCGATGACGGTCGTCTCGGTCGACACGAGCAGCGCTCCCCGGCGGCAGGCTTCGATCTGGCCCATCGACTTGCCGTGGTTCGACTCGCCGCCGAGGAAGAGGACCGTGCGGTCGCGGTAGCGGACCGCGGAGGCGTGGAAGGGATGGAGCCCGACCGACTCCATCCGGAGCGCCAGCATGGCCACGACGACCTTCTGGATCGGCCCGGCCGGCCACGGGCCGCGGAACGTCATCCGGTGGCCGTCGTAGGCGATGTCCTTCGCCGCATCCCGGTCCCAGACGATGTCCGGCTCGGGCTGGCTGACCTCGAGTGACGTCCGGACGTCGGCGAGGCGGTAGTTGAGGAAGTTCATGTCGTCGAGGACGTGCTCGATCGGCTCGGACCCGTAGACGTCGACCCGCAGCCTGGCGGTACCCGCCGACAGCTCCTCGGACAGGCGGCGCGGGCCGTTCATGCGCGCCGTCGCCGTCGGGGCAGGTCGATGACCTCCGACGGCTCGTCGTCGGGCCAGCGGCGGGCCATGTTGTCGCTCACCTCGTCGAAGTGCCGCTTCAGTGCCGCGACGACGGCTTCGGTGTCGCGCCGCTCCAGCGCGGCCAGGATCGGGGCGTGCAGGTCGGCCGACCACTGCGGGTCCGCGCCGGGGACGACGAGGGTGATGTAGGTCCGCGAGAAGGGCTCCAGCGAATGCCAGACCCGCACGAGCGTCCCGTTGCCAGAGAGCTCGACGATCCGCCCGTGGAACCGGGCATCGGCCTCGGCCACGCCGTGACCGTCGTCGTTGCGGGCGGCGGCTCGCATGACCTCGAGGTGACCGGCGAGCTCGACCAGGTCGGCGTCGGTCATCTGGGGAACCGCCAATCGGGTGGCCAGCTCCTCGAGGGTGGACCGGACCGTGTACGCCTCGATGATCTCGCGCCGCGATGGACGCCGGACCCTCGCGCCGCGGAAGGGTGCGATCTCCACGACCCCGAGCGCCTCGAGCCCGCGCAGGGCTTCGCGGACCGGGGCCTGGCTCGTCCCAAGCTCACGGGCGATCTGGGTCTCCACGATCCGCGAATCGGGCGGGTAGTGCCCGCTGAGGATGCCCTCCAGGATCCGGTCCCTGACCTGGTCGGCCAGGACGCTGCGCGAGAGTGCTCCGGCGACGGCCACCTGGACCCTCAGCGCCCGATCGCGGCCGTCGGCCCGGCTGCGGCGCCGGTCGGCTCACGGTGGAGGACCTCGACGCGTCCGGCCGTGCCGTCGAGCCTGAGCCGGTCGCCGGTCAGGATCCGTGCGGTCGCCACGGACGTGCCGACGACCGCCGGGATCTCGAACTCGCGGGCGAGGACCGCCGGGTGCGAGGTCATGCCGCCCGTGTCGGTCACGAGTCCGGCGATCTTCGTGAAGAGCACGACCCAGGCCGGGTTGGTCATCTGGCAGACGAGGATGTCGCCGTCGCGGACCTGGTCGAACTCGTCGACCGTCCGGACGACCCGGGCGATGCCCTCGATGACGCCCGGCGACGCGGCGAGACCGGTGATCGACCGCACGTCGTCCGGCTGCTCCTGGTAGAACCGCTCCGGGTAGCCCCAGTTGACGAGGTACGGAAAGGCCAGCTGCGACGCCGTGGCCGTCCCGACCCAGTTGCGCGGGTGGAGCCGCTCGGCTGCTTCACGCTCGCGACGGCGGGCCGCCACGATCTCCCGTGCTGCGATCGCGTCGGCGCTGCCGATCAGGCTCCGGAGCTCGTTGTAGCGCAGGTACAGGACGTCCTCCGGCTGGTCCAGCCGGCCGGCCGCCACGAGCTTGCGGCCCACTTCGACCAGGACGAGCCGGAGGTGGGCGTTGGCGCCCTGGTCGATGTAGAAGTGGTGGTCGGGCGTGAGCGGCGCCATCCGCAGGTTGACCGCGTTGGCCGCCTCCATCTCCGCCCGCGCCTCGCCGCTCAGCCCGTCGAGGATCTCCCGCGAGGCCGCCTCGATGTCCAGGCGCATCGCCTTGATCGCGCTCGGGTAGTCGTAGTCCGTCGCGAGGTAGCCGCGGACCAGCTCGAGGACCGGCTCCATCTGCTCGCGGACGGTCGGGAAGATGAACTCGTGGCTCCAGACGGCATGCCAGCCGAACTCGCGCTGGTAGGGCTCGACGCGCTCGGCGATGAACCGCCGGCCGCGCTCGCTCGCCTGGAGCGCTCGCCCGATGTCGACTGCGTCGTCGGCTGCGAAGGCCGCCCGGAGCTCGTCGTCGTCGCGGACCTCGTTCTTCATCCGCCACAGCGCCTCGATCGAGTCCCAGTTGCGGTCCGATGCGGAGTTCTGGAGTCGCCCGAGGAGCTGCTCGTCGACCGAGCCCCGGGTCTTCTCCATGACCGCCCGCAGGTTGAGCGTCGCGGACAGCTGGGCGAAGTTGAGCATCCAGTGGATCTTCCAGTGGCGATCGTGGATGTCGATCGCGTCCTCGAGCAGGCAGGCCACGTCGGCCAGGTCCATCCCGTCGACGGCATCGAGCCGGGCCTCGAGGAACGCGAAGTTCCGCTCCATCTCGGGCCGGAGGCGATCCTTCCACCAGTCGGCGAAATCGCGCCCGTAGACGGGCAGCACGGTGTCGAGGTACGCCCCCATCGTCGCGGCGAAGGTCGCGTCGCGCGGGACGCGAGCCTGGTAGCGCGAGCTGTACTCGGTCCCCTCGACATGGAGGCCGGGGTCCGCCGGGATGGCCGTCGTGTAGACGTAGCCGTTGACGTTCTTGGCCAGCCAGTCGACCGCGAAGGGCGTCCCGAAGCGCCGGAACATGTGGTCGCAGCTCAGCCACCAGCCGCCGATATCGAAGAACATCGGGCTGACCGGATGGGGAATGTGCAGGTCGTCGTAGACCCAGAAGAAGTCCTTCTCGACCTCCGAATCCCAGGTCACCGGGAACGACTCGTCCCCCAGGAACTGGGCGAGGATCTCCTCTGTCGCTGCCACGGGCTGGACCTCCACGATGTCCCCCGGACGCCGGTCACCGAGGCCGAATGTCATCGATCATCGATGATGATACATGGGTCGCGGCGCTGCGACGCCGTCCCGCGGGCGGTTCGAGCCGACCACCGAATCGGCGCTGCGGGAGCCTCGCGGACCGGCTCATGCGATCCATGTGGCCCTGTTCGGCGGCTCTCCCCCGGTCCGACGATCCGGGTGCTATCGACTCACGTCGCCGCCGTCCCTTGGAGAGCGTCATGGCGCTGTACCCGAACCTCTTCAGCCCGGTCCAGCTGGGCAACCTGACCCTTGCCAACCGGATCGTCCATGTCCCGACCGATATCAGCTCGTCGCACGCAGATGGTGAGGTGAGCGAGCGCGACATCTACCATCACGGCGACATCGCGCGTGGTGGCACCGGCTTCATCATCGTCGGGGCCACGACCCCGGACATGAAGACCGGCCGGCCCACGGTCACCTGCCTGGTGGCCGACGGCGACAACTACATCCCTGGCCTGGCCCGGCTGGCCGAGAGCATGCATCGCTACGGCGCGAAGTGTGCCGTCCAGCTCCAGCATCCCGGCCGCCAGTGCGCGATCCCCCGCTACAACACGCTCGGGGCCACGGATCGCATCCTCAAGCTGCCGTGGTCGGCCGGCCACGAGATCGTCTACGAGAACGCCGAGGAGAAGGGCAAGGAGATCCGCGCGGCGTCGATCGCCGAGATCCTCGAGCTCGTGGACCTGTTCAGCGAGGCGGCCTGGCGGGTGAAGCAGGCGGGCTTCGATGCCGTCGAGCTCCATGCCGCCCACGGCTACCTGCTGTCGGAGTTCATGAGCCCGTTCCTCAACATGCGGACCGACCGGTTCGGCGGCAGCTTCGAGAACCGGATGCGCTTCCCGCTCGCCGTGGTCGACGCGATCCAGAAGAAGTGTGGCCGGAGCTTCCCGCTCCTCGTCCGCTACTCGTTCGACGAGTGGTGCGAGGGCGGTCGCGGCCTCGAGGAGGGGATCGAGATCGCCCGCGTCCTCGAGCGGGCCGGCTGCGCCGCGGTGGACCTGTCGATGGGCATGCAGGAGAGCCCGGGCGCCGGGTTCGACCCGATGCACTACCCGCAGGGCTGGGCGACGTACGCGGCCGAGGCGGTCAAGCAGGTCGTCCGGATTCCGGTCATCACGAGCCACTCGTTGCGTGACCCCGACTACTGCGAGCAGATCCTGGCCGAGGGCAAGACCGACCTCGTCGGGCTGGCCCGGCAGCTGCTCGCCGATCCGTACTGGCCGGTCAAGGCCCAGTACGGGCGCGTCAGGCAGATCCGCCGCTGCATCTCCTGCCTCGGCGGCTGCTGGCAGGAATCGCTCATGGCCAAGAAGGAGATCGCCTGCTCGATCAACGCGGCCTGTGGCAATCCCGCCTACGCCGAGATGACGCGGACCACCAGGCCGGTTCGGGTCGCGGTCGTCGGCGGCGGACCGGCCGGGATGGAGGCGGCCCGGATCGCGACCGAGCGTGGCCACCTCGTCACCCTGTTCGAGAAGTCCGGCGAGCTCGGCGGAGCCATGAAGTACGTCTGCCTGGTCCCCGGCAAGGAGAAGATGCGCTGGTACCTGGACTGGATCCGCGACCAGCTGCTCGATCTCCACGTCGAGATCCGGCTCAACCACGCGCCGACCGTCGAGGAGCTGGGCGGCTTCGACGTCGTCCTCAATGCCACCGGTGCGACGTCGTACGTCCCCGAGGTCGCTCGGTGACACGGAGCGCGTCGTCCCGTTCGAGGAATCGATGGCCTGCCCGAAGGTGGCCTGCGAATGCCACCCCGGCGGACGCCGGATGCGCAAGCTCGGCGCGCGGGTCCTGCTGTGGGGCGACGGCTACGCGGCGGCCGACACGGCCGCCTTCCTGGCCAGCGCCGGGAAGCAGGTCACGATCGTGACCGAGAACCGCGAGTTCGGCTCCGAGCTGGAGGTCATCCACCTGTACGTCGAGCTCAAGCGCTTCGCCCAGGGCGATGCCGAGGTGCTCAAGAGCCGTCCATACAAGTTCCCGGTGGCGGTCATCACGAGCACCACGGTCCACGAGATCCGCGACGGCGAGGTCGTCCTCCAGGACAAGGACTTCAACCGCACGGTGCTCGAGGTGGACGATGTCGTCACCTGCCACGTCCGGTCGGAGACGGGCCTGTTCACGGAGCTGCGGGCCGCCGGCATCCAGGTCATCAACGTCGGTGACTCGGTCCGCCCCCGGAACCTCTACTGGGCGGTCAAGGAGGGCTCGGGCTTCGGCCTCGCCGTCGACGAGCACCTGCTCTTCAACCCGAACCACGCGATCCTCAACGAGCTCCCGATGGACGTCCTCGGGCAGCTGACCCGCGAGGAGGGCCCGAGCTACACCGCTCGCCAGATGCTCGCCCTGGCGCCGATGGAAGCGGGGAACGGGACCCGAGCGGCGGCGAAGTCATGACGGCCACGCTCGGCGCGGCGTCGGAGGTCGTGACCTCGCCGCCGACGACGGTGCTCCCCGGATCGATCACGCTCCGCGAGGCGGTCCCGGCCGACATCCCGGAGTGCGGCCGGATCCTCTACGAGGCCTTCGCGACGCTCGCGACGAGGCACGGCTTCCCACCGGACTTCCCGACCGTGGCGGTCGCGACGGGCTGCATGAAGGGGCTGGTCACCAATTCCGGCTTCTTCGGGATCGTGGCCGAACGGGACGGCCGGATCGTCGGCAGCAGCTTCCTCGACGAGCGGTCGACGATCCACGCGATCGGACCGGTCAGCGTCGATCCGGCCGCGCAGGACGCGAGGGTCGGCCGGGCGCTGATGCTGGCGATGATGGAGCGGGCTGCAGAGCACCGCGCCCCCGGCGTCCGGCTCCTCCAGATCAGCTATCACAACCGCTCGCTGAGCCTGTACGCGAAGCTCGGGTTCGACGTGCGCGAGACGTTCGCCGCGATGTACGGCGAGCCGCTCCACCTGGCGATCCCCGGCTATGCCGTCCGCCAGGCGACCCCGGATGACGAGGCGACCTGCAACGCCCTGTGCGTCCGGGTCCACGGCCACGACCGCGCGGGCGAGGTCAGCCACGCGATCGCCAGGGGCAAGGCGCGGGTCGTCGAACGCCTGGGCAGGGTCACCGGCTACACCACCGGGATCGGCTACTTCAACCACTCGGTCGCCGAAACGAACGACGACCTGGAGGCGCTCATCGGGGCCGCGTCGCACCTCGATCGCCCGGGGATCGTCGTCCCGCTCGGCAACGCCGAGCTCTTCCGCTGGTGCCTCGCCCACGGCCTGCGGGTGTTCTTCGTCATGAACATGATGACGATCGGCCTGTACCAGGAGCCCAGGGGCTCCTACCTCGCGTCGGTGGGCTACTGAGGGACGATCGGGCCGTCACGGCCCCTGGATCGCGCCGGGTCCGGGGCGTCAGGCCTTGGCGGCCGCCGCCTCGCGCGCCTTCTCCCAGTCGGCCTTGAACTGGACGATCCCCTTGTCGGTCAGCGGGTGGTGGACCATCTGCTGGAGGACCTTGAACGGGATCGTGGCGATGTGTGCGCCGGCGAGGGCCGACTGGGTCACGTGGAGCGGGTGGCGGATCGAGGCCGACAGGATCTCGGCCTCGATCTCGTGGATGGCGAAGATCTCGGCGAGCTCGCGGATCACGATCATCCCGTCCTGGTTGATGTCGTCGAGCCGGCCGACGAACGGCGAGATGAGCGAGGCGCCGGCCTTCGCCGCCAGCAGCCCCTGGTTCGCCGTGAACACCAGGGTGCAGTTCGTCCGGATCCCCTCGTCGGCCAGCCGGCTGATCGCCTCGAGGCCGTTCTCGCTCATCGCGACCTTGACCACGATGTTCGGGGCGATCTTGGCGAAGTGGCGGCCCTCGTCGAGCATCCCCTCGACGTCGTCGGCGATGACCTCGGCCGAGACCGGGCCGGACGTGATCCGGCAGACCTCGGCCAGGATCTCGTCGTACGACCCGCCGACCTTCGAGTAGAGGGTCGGGTTCGTGGTGACCCCGTCGAGGATGCCCCAGCGGGCGGCCGTCCGGATCTCTTCGATGTCGGCGGTGTCGAGGAAGATCTTCATCGGGACGCCTCGGGTGCGGTTCGAAGGAGGCGGATTCTAGCCCTGACCGGTCGGCGCCGCGTCGGCCACGGCGGGCTCGACCGTGACGGTGATCGCCGGGGCGGGAGCGGGCCCCGGCGCGACGACCGGCTGGGCGGCCTCGCGGGCGTGCAGGCTCGGCTCGCGTCCGTCGGCGACCGCGATCGCGCTGGCGATGAACCCGTCGAACAGCGGGTGCGGCCGGTCGGGCCGGCTCTTGAACTCGGGGTGGAACTGGCTGGCCACGAACCAGGGATGGTCGCGCAGCTCGACGATCTCGACGAGACGGCCGTCGGGCGACTGGCCGGACAGGACCATCCCGGCCGCCTCGAGCGTCTGGCGGTAACGGTTGTTGACCTCGAACCGGTGGCGGTGGCGCTCGTAGATGAGCTCCTGGCCGTAGACCGCGGCTGCCTTCGTGCCGGGCGTCAGGCGGGCCGGGTAGAGCCCGAGCCGCATCGTCCCGCCCTTGTCCTCGAGCTCGCGCTGGTCGGGCATGAAGTCGATGACCTTGTTCTCGGTGAACTGGTCGAACTCGGTCGAGTTGGCGTCCGACGTCCCGAGGACGTCGCGGGCCAGCTCGATGACCGCGCACTGGAGCCCGAGGCACAGCCCGAGGTACGGGATCCCGCGGTCGCGGGCGTACTGCGCGGCGAGGACCTTGCCCTCGATCCCGCGGTGGCCGAACCCGCCCGGGACGAGGACGCCGGCGACCCCGTCGAGGGCCGCGGCGGTGTTGTCCGGGGTGAGCGTCTCGGAGTTGACCCAGCGGATCCGGACGTCGACCCCGTTCGCCCAGGCGGCGTGGCGGACCGCCTCGGTCACGCTCATGTAGGCATCGGGCAGCTCGATGTACTTGCCGACGAGCCCGACCTCGAGGGACGGCTTCGGTCGCTTGATGAGCTCGACGAGGGCCGACCAGGCGGCGAGATCGGGCGGTCCGGCGACCTCCGCCAGGCCAGGTCGCGGACGACCAGGTCGCCCAGGCCGGCGGCCTCGAACTGGAGCGGGACCTCGTAGATCGTGTCGGCCGTCACGGCCGGGATGACCGCCTCGGACGGGACGTCGGTGAACAGGGCGATCTTCTCGCGGACCTCGTCGCTGACCGGGTGGTCCGAGCGGAGCACGATGACGTCGGGCTGGATGCCGATCCCGCGCAGCTCCTTGACCGAGTGCTGGGTCGGCTTCGTCTTGAGCTCGCCGGTCGCGGCGAGCGCCGGGCAGGAGCGTCACGTGGACGTACAGGACGTTGCTCCGGCCGACGTCCTTGCGCATCTGGCGGATCGCCTCGAGGAACGGCAGGCTCTCGATGTCGCCGACGGTCCCGCCGACCTCGACGATCACCACGTCGGCCCGGCCGTCGCGGGTCAGGCGCTGGATCCGCTCCTTGATCTCGTTGGTGATGTGGGGGATGACCTGGACCGTCCCGCCGAGGTAGTCGCCGCGGCGCTCCTTGGCGATGACCGCCTGGTAGATCCGGCCGGTCGTGACGTTGCTCGAGCTGGCTCAGGTTCTCG
The DNA here is from genome assembly GCA_963708065.1 of uncultured Chloroflexia bacterium. Taxonomy (GTDB): domain Bacteria; phylum Chloroflexota; class Limnocylindria; order Limnocylindrales; family CSP1-4; genus Chersky-267. The sequence continues at coordinate 152,291 of CAVPRZ010000002.1, read as the reverse complement.
TCGATGAACCGCTCGTAGTGGCCGAGGTCGAGGTCGGTCTCCGCCCCGTCGTCGGTCACGAAGACCTCGCCGTGCTGGTACGGCGACATCGTCCCGGGGTCGACGTTGATGTACGGATCGAGCTTGAGGATCGAGACGTGGAGGCCGCGTGCCTTGAGGAGCCGACCGATGCTGGCGGCGGTGATGCCCTTGCCCAGAGAGGAGGTCACGCCTCCGGTCACAAAGACATACTTCGCCATGGGTCTGGTCCTCCGGGGGTTTTTCCAATGCTATCGGAACGTCGTCCCGGAGGCAACCAGACCGGTCGCGCCTGGGCTCCGCCGGACGGGCAACTCCGTGGGTCGCCCGAGCGACCCGCGCGAGTCGGCAGGGGGCCCCAGCGCGGTCCTCGGCCCCTCGCGCCTGGTTCGCCTCCCATTCAGCAATCGCGGTGGTACGAGGCGAGGAGTTGTCAGCTCGCAACCACGTCTACCTCGCCAGCCAGCAATCCGGGCGCTGAGTGGTGGAGGAACCCCGCCGTTCCTCGCTCCTCGACCACACGACGTGCGGCTTCCACCCTCCACGGACCACCCGGGTTGATGACTGGCAGGCCCGAGCGGAAGTGCATCGCCCGGGCTGCTACCTGGTGTCCGCCTCGACCTCCCGACGGAGTGCGATCGACCCTGCGGGCTGGGCCCTGCCGCCGCCACGGAGTCGCCGGTCCTAGACTCGACCGGACAGCGACACGTGCCCACCCAGGAGGATCGAGCGGCCATGAGCGAACAGGAAACGACGGCGAGCGGGGCGCCGATCTCGTGGCGGACGATCGTCTACGGGACACCAGTCGCCGGCTCGGACGGCGGCCGGGTCGGGACGGTGCGGGAGGTCCTCGGATCCGACTCGGAGGACATCTTCCACGGGCTCCGCGTCCGGCTCGACGGGTCGACTCGTGACGTGATGGTTACCGCCGACAACGTGGCGACGATGACCACCACGGGTATCACCCTTCGGGTCGACCGCGCCGTCGTCGCGAGGCTCCCCGACTTCGACGAGCCGGCGACCTACCACCTCAGCTCGGTCGGCTGGCTCCGCAAGCACGTCGGCTGGAAGGAGGACGCGAAGAGCGACGAGGATCCGGGCTGAGGTCGCGCCGGTTCAGCCGCCCTCGCCCGGCGGATCCCAGCGGCCCTCGCCCCAGACCTCGGGGCCGCAGAAGAAGGGCTTCCGGCTCGGCCGCGGCATGAGCGCGGTCTCTCGATCGCGTCGCCAGGCGTCGACGACCTCGTTGAGCCAGGCGTGGACCTCGGCGAACTCCGTCCAGCGCTGGAACGACCAGCCGTTGGCGATGCAGATCGGGACGAGCGCCCGCTTGGCGAACACGACGTCGGCGTAGCCCGCCGCATAGCGGTCGCTCTCGCCGTCGCCGATGAACACGACGGCGCGCCCGGCCTCCTGGTGGGCGAGGACGCGCTGGCGCTTGCAGGTGCCGCACACGAAGCAGGTTGGGTGGCCGTTCGGGAAGTCGATCGTCGCCCTGCCGTCGGCGAACGTGGTCCGGGCCGTGACGACCGGCAGCTCCGGAACCCCGAGCCGTTCGAGCGCGGGCTCGATGAAGAACCCGAACCCGTCGCTGACGACCTCGACCGCCACTCCCGCCGCCTGGGCCCGCCGGACGAACGGGACGAACCCGGGGTCGTGGGGCTGCTCCGCGGCGGTCGCCAGGAGCTCCGCGCCGTCGGCCCGGATCAGGCTCATCTCGAAGGCCATGAGCCCGCGCGAGCCGATCTCGCCCCGGTCGTAGCGGGCGGCAGCCTCCTCCCAGGCCGCGTTCGTGTGCTCCGCCATGACGGTGTCCGAGACGTCGGTCAGGGCGATCGTCCCGTCGTAGTCGACGAGGATCGCCAGTGGGGCGGCGCCGGGCGCGAGGGGCAGGACGGCGGCGGCAGCTCCGGGCGAGGTGGGCACCGAACCCAACCCGGCGTCAGCGTCCGTCATCGGGCCGCGCATCCGCTCGTGGAGGGTTTCGCGTCGGTGACCCGCACCCGAGTCAGCGGGCCTCGCCAGTCCACGGGATATCACCACCATTCTTAGGAGCCGGGCTAGGGCGAGCGACGTGCGGCGGGCCCGGCCCTTGACGTGCAATCTACGAATGCCGTTGATGATCGGGAGGATTGGAGGATCTCGGGACGGCCTCCTGACACGGCGGCGAGGCCGTTTGGGCGCCCGCTAGCAATGGTGCTCATATCTTCAACGGGAGCGGCGGCTCGACCGCGTGCTGATGCCGGCCGGGTAGCTGCGCACAATCGAGCGAACGGCGTTCGACCGCGGGCTGATCACGGTCGCAGACCCACGCTCCCGACACGAGCGACGCCCGGCGCGGCGTGCGCGTCGGGCGTCGGTTGGGCAGCGGCGGCGGTCGTCGAGCGACCGCCTTCGGGGAGGCTTCAGATGCCTTCCTGGTCGAGCTCGAGGGCCTCCTCGTCGTCCTCCTCGGTGATCTTGAGCCAGACGAACAGCCCGGCCAGGACCACGAGCGGGATGACGATCAACGCCCCGAGGGTGATCCCGAGAGCGACGGCGACGGTCTTCATGGCCTTCACGGTCCTTTCTCCTTGACGCGCGTTGCCGCGCGAGTCCCGAGTGTTATCCGGAGGCGGTCTTGCCCGGCCCGTGCTCCGTATCGCGAAGGGCGGGACCCTGCGCGATCATCGCGTCGATGTCCTCGCGCGTGAACTCGGCTAGAACGTGGTGACTGCCCTTGGGACCCGGCATCAGGAGCCGGACGACGAACGCGCCGTCCTGCTCGAAGAAGAACGTATCCCGCGGCTTCTGCTCGTCCATGTAGCGACCGAGGACCCGGAACGCCTTCTCATAGTAGCCCGCCCGCGACCAGTCGTCGGCGGCCTGCTGGTTGCGCCGGGCGACGGCCTCCTCCATGAACCGGGCGATGTCGTCGTCGAGGAAGGTCAGGGTCTCCTTCGTCTGGGTCCCCATCGTCTCGGACCAGGCCCCCTCGTCGACGCCGCTCGAGACCAGGCCCTGGACGATGAACCCGTCGGGCGCCTCGGCGAGGAGGACCTCCTTCATCGCCACGCTGGTCGAGGAAGGCGCCGATCGAGCGGAAGACCTCCTCGAAGTCCTGGCGCGGCGAGCCCTCGTAGATCCGCACGAATCCGGTCCTCCTGTGTTGTCCCCGGCCGACCCGACGGGTCGGATCCGTCAGGAGCCCGTCGTCTGGTCGATGAGCCCGCGATCCCGGGCGCGTCGCTCGCTCCAGCGGAACGCGACGGCCGCTCCGAGTGTAACGACGGCCCCGGTCGCGAGCAAGGCGAGGACGATCGTCGCGGCGTCGGGGGCGGCCTGCCCGGTGAGCTCGGTGAACAGCGAGCCGGGCCCGCCGACCGCGCTCGCGCCGGCCGGGAAGAGCGCATGCCGGACGCCCTCGAGCCACCAGGTCAGCGGGTTCGCCAGGCCGATCGCCTGGATCGCCATCGGGAGCACGGACAGCGGGAAGACGGCCCCGCGAGACGAGGAACAGCGCGCCGGCGACGGCCTCCGGGTACGACCAGGCCTCCTGGCGGGTCTGGAGGCAGACGGCGGCCAGGATCACCCCGATGACGACGATCGCCTCGAGCCCGAGCGCCATGACGATCACGAGCAGCGGCCAGTTCGACCGCCAACGGGTCGAACGGGACGCCGAGCACGACGACCCCGATGGCCAGGGTGATCGCCGCGCCCATCGCGCCGACCGCGATCCGGGCCGTCCCGCGGCCGAGCAGGACGACGACGAAGTCGCTCGGGCTCACGTAGACGTACTTGAGCATCCGGTAGCGCTCCCGGTCGTCGAGGATCGACCAGGCCAGCCCGGCGATCCCGGAGATGACGAACGACCAGAGCGCGCTGCCGACGACGACGAAGCCGCGGTACTCGCGGCCCGACGGACCGGCGATGACCTCGAGCATCGCCACGAGGATGAGCGCGGCGCTGACCGGCTTGGCCACCGAGTAGATGAAGAACAGGACCGGGTCGGTCCAGTTCGCCTCCATCTTCCAGCCGAGCGACGCGGCGGTCCGGAAGCTCCGGTACAGGTCGATCCGGCCGCGGCCCCGGGTCCGGGCGGGGTCGAACAGCGTCGTCGCGGTCCGATCGAAGCCGGCTGCAGGCGCGGTCATCGCCAGCGCACCGTCAGGCGGCCCTCGCGCCGGGCTCGCTCCTCGAGATTGCGGAGCATGAACCGGGCGAGCAGGACGAAGACGACCGTCATGAGGACGAGGATCAGCGCCTCGGCCTCCGGCGGCAGGAAGACGGGCTGGACGTCCTGCGAAGGCCAGCTGGCGCATCGCGTCGAGACCGGTCGCCAGCGGGATCGTCGCGAGCGCCAGCGCCCCGAGCCGGCCGAGCGCCGCGACCGGGAAGTTCAGGCCCGACACGAAGTAGACCGGCTCGGCCAGGAGCTGGGTGAGGTGCCACGCCTCGCGGCCCCACATCAGGAACAGGCTGGCCAGGACCATCCCCAGCCCGTACAGCGCGGCCAGGGTCAGGAAGAACACGAGCGAGGAGCAGCCCCCACTGGTCGACCGTGAACTGGACCTTGAAGACGAGGGTCGCGACGACGAGGACGGCGGCCGCCCGGGTCCCGCTCATCACGAGGCCGCCGATCGCCATCCCGAACAGGACGCTCATCATGTCCATCGGGGCGGCGAAGTAGAGCTCGAGGTTGCCCTGGTCCTTCTCCCAGTAGAGCTGGGCGGCCATCATCCAGACGACGTTGAGCCAGAACGCGGTCATCGCCCCGCCGAGGACGACGAACCCGATGTACTCCGGCGGGCGCCTGGAGCGCGCGGTAGACGAACACGAACGAGCGAGGTGGTCAGGAACGGGAGGAGGATCTCGAAGAGCAGCCACGACGGCTCGCGGACCATCCCCCGGACGCGCGGGAACGCCCGGCCGACCACGCTCCGGAGGTTGTTGGCGACGATCCGGCCGCGGCTCCAGTCGGCCGCCTCGCGCGGTCCGGCCGAGGGTCGCCCGACGAAGGCCCGGGCCGTCACGCGACCTCCTCCGAATTGGGCTCGCCCGGCTCGTGGGTCGTCTGCGGCCGCTCCGGCTGCTCCGGAACGGGCAGCGGCCCGGCACCGTCCTCATCGTCGAAGCCGCGCCCGACGAGCTCGACGAAGACCTCCTCGAGCGTCGGCTCGGACTTGCGCAGGGCGAGGATCCGCGAGCCAGGCCGCCCAGCGCGCCGACGACCCCGCCGAGGGCCGCGTCGTCGACGAGGACGAGGTTGACCTCGACGGTCTGGCGCGGATCGGCGCCGTTGGCCGCGCCGGCGCGGTCCGTGGCGGCGGTCGCGCTGACCACGCCGGGCACGCGGGCGAGCGCGGCCGGCCCGCCGGCGAGCCGGTCGAGCTCGAGCCGGAAGATCGACTCGCGCTGGACGCGCTGCTTGAGCTCGGCCGGCGTCCCGATCGCGAGGACCCGACCGCGGTCGACGATCGCGATCCGCTCGCACAGCTCGTCGGCCTCGGCCAGGTAGTGGGTCGTGAGCAGGACGGTCCGCCCGGGGACCGCCGCCTTCCAGCCGGTCACGAGCTCGCGGACGGCGCGCGCGGCCGAGACGTCGAGGCCGAGCGTCGGCTCGTCGAGGAACAGGATCCACGGGTCGTTGAGCAGGCCCCGGGCGAAGTTCATCTTCTGGCGCTGGCCGGTCGACAGGCCGCTCACCCGCTGCTGGCGCTGCTCCGCGAGGCCGACCGCGTCGATCAGCTCGTCGACCCGGCGCCCAGCCCTCGCGGGCCGACAGCCCGTAGAACTGGCTGAACATCCAGAGCTGCTCGCGGACGGTCAGGATCCCGTAGCCCGACTGCTCGCCGCCGGCGACCATGTTCATGATCCGCCGGATCTTCTTCGTCTCGCGCTCGATGTCGAAGCCGAAGACGCGGGCCGTGCCGGCGCTCGGCAGCAGCAGCGTCGTCAGGATCTTGATGAGCGTCGTCTTGCCCGCGCCGTTCGGCCCGAGCAGGCCGAACAGCTCGCCCGGCTCGACCTCGAGGTCGACGCCGGCGAGCGCGGTCACGGGCTCGGGCTTGGCGGCGTAGACGCGGCGGATGCCGCGCGCGTCGATGGCCGGCGCCTGGATCTGGGCGGACATGGGACTCCCGGCAGGCCTGCGGTGCGGGGCGAGAAGTCTACCACCGGGGGCCAGGCGAGGGAAGCCTTTGGTCGTACGGTTGGCAGATACCTATCGAACACACGCGGGTTCTCGGGGGCCCGGATCGCCACCGGCCCGCTGCCGTCGTCGACATGCGTCCCGTGATCCGGGCCGATCGGGCCACGGTACGCGTTCGCGCTCTCGGGCCGGATCCGAGCCGGATTTGTCAGGTGCACACCAGGCGGTCGTTGGTCACTGTCCGAGCCCGTTTCGAGACTCTCGCGGGTGGGAATTCATCCCGCCACGAGCGTGCGCCGGGATGGAATCGCGTTCGGCACGGCCTCCAAACTGCCCGAACACTGTCGAAGGACCGTGTGGTGTGCGCGTGACAAGCTCCGGGGTCCCCGGGCTGGAGACGCACGTCGGCCCTCGGGCCGGGAGATGCGCCTCGGGCTCGCCTCACGACCGGCCGGGCACACCGCGTTGGAATGAGCCACCGCACGACGGGCCCGGGCTCGCCGCATCGGAATGAGCGGCCGCGCGCCGGCTCCGGCTCAGCCCTCCGGCGACGGGCCCGCGAGCGCCACCGCCAGGCGGCCGGCGAACCCGGCGTCGTTCTCGATGAGCGCGGTGTTCGCCCGGAGGCTGGCGCCGTCGGTCAGCTCGGCGATCCGGGCCAGGAGCCAGGGGGTGAGCGCCGGGCCGTGGACGCCGGCGGCGTCGGCCTCCGTCGTCGCCCGGTCGACCGCCGATCGCGGCCGCCTCGAGCGGCAGCGCGGCTTCCTCCGGGACCGGGACGCAGACCAGGATCCCCGAACCGAGGCCCAGCCCGAGATGGGCCTCGACGAGCCGGGCGGCGCCGGCAACGTCCGCCACGGATGCTGGCGCCCGGACCCCGCTGCCGCGGGAATAGAACCCGGGCAGCTCATCCTGGCCGACGGCCACGACCGGGACCCCGCGCGTCTCGAGGTACTCGAGCGTCAGCGGCAGGTCGAGGATCGCCTTCGGACCGGCGCACACGACCGCGACCGGCGTCCGGGCGAGCTCCTCGAGGTCCGACGAGATGTCGAGCGTCGGGCGCCGCCCCTCGCCGCCGAGCGCCCCGCGGTGGACCCCGCCGACCCCGCCGGTGGCGAACACCCGGATCCCGGCTGCGGAGGCGGCGATCATCGTCGCCGAGACCGTGGTCGCGGCCCAGCCGCCACCCGCGAGTGCGGCGGCCAGGTTCGGGCGGGCGGCCTTGACCACGGAGCCCGCAGGAGCGGTAGCCAGTGTCTCAAGGTCGGCGTCGGTCAACCCGACGAGCAGCCGCCCGTCGTGGATCGCCACGGTCGCCGGAGCCGCGCCGGCCGCGCGGACCGCGGCCTCGGACGCGCGGGCCACCGCGAGGTTCGCCGGGATAGTGGCAGGCCGTGGCTGATGAGCGTCGATTCGAGCGCGACGACCGGCCGGCCGTCGGCGAACGCGACGGCCACCTCCGCGCCGAGCGTGATCCGGTCCGCGATCGCCATGGGTCGAGCCTACCGCAGGGTCGAGCCAACTGCACCGGGTCAGCCGAGCTGGAGCTCGCGCCGCGGCGTCGCCACCTGGCGTCCGGCGATCCGGTTGCCGGCGGCGGCGGCCCGGCGCAGGGCGTCGACCGGCGAACGGCCGGCCGCCCGGGAGGCCAGCCACTCCGCGATGAACCCGGCGTCGAAGGCGTCGCCGGCTCCCGTCGTGTCGGCGGCGGCGACGGGGCGCGTGGCGACGTCGAACCGGATCGAGGCGCCGGCATCGCTCGACGCGGAACTCGACCGCGCCGATCCGCGCCGGCCGCGCCGGGATCTCGTCGCGGACGAGGACCGTCACTCCTGCGGCACCGCGCTTGACGACGACGACCGGCGCGAGCGCGAGGGCCCGGGCGTCGGTCCGGCCGCCCGCGCCGAGCAGGCCGTGGAGCTCGACGGCCGTCGCGAACAGCAGGTCAGGAGCCACGCCCCGAACGAGCTCCAGCGCTGCCTCGCGACCGCCGGCCAGGAGCGGCCCGACCGATGCCAGGTCGAGGCTGATCAGGGCGCCGGCGGCCCGGGCCAGGTGGACGGCCTCGCGGCCCGCCAGCCCGAGCGGCTCGCCGAGCAACGAGTACGCGGGCAGGTGGAGCAGCCCGGCGTCCTTGAACCAGTCGGCCCGCAGGTCGCTCGGCCGGAGGGCGTCGGCGGCACCCCGGTCGGCCACGAACGAGCGCTCGCCGCCCGGCTCGACGAGCACGCCGATCCGACCCGTCGGCGCACCGGCGGCCCGGGTGACCCTGGTCGTGACGCCATCGGCCCGGACCGCCTCGACGAGGGCACGGCCCGCGGCATCGCGTCCGACCGACGAGACGAGCTGCGTCGACACGCGAAGCCGGGCGAGCCAGCGAGCGGTGTTCGCCGCCGAGCCGCCCTGGTGGATCGCGACCCGGCCCGGGACATCGGTGCCCCGCTCCGGCGCCTGGTTGGGCGCGAGGACGACGTCGAGCACGAGGTCGCCCAGAACGATCGCCCGGAGCGTGGGCCGCCGGCGCCGCCGGCCCGGCGCCCGGAGGTGCGGGCGCGACTCGGGCAGGTGCGGGCGCGACGCGGGGAGGTGCGGGTGCGGCGGGTGGACCTGCGGGATCCGGCGGAAGGTCGGCACCGGACGAGCATAGCCGCCGGGCTACAATGGCCGTCCCCGGACGGGCCCACGTGAGAGGGAGCGCGAGAGCACCCATGACGATCGCCACCGACCGGCTCGACCAGCTCGCGATCGACACGATCCGGACGCTCGCCATCGACGCGGTCCAGAAGGCCAACTCGGGCCATCCGGGCGCCCCGATGGGCATGGCGCCGATGGCCTACGTCCTGTGGACCCGCTTCCTGCGCCACGCGCCGACGCGCCCCGACTGGCCCGACCGCGACCGGTTCGTCCTGTCCGCGGGACACGCCTCGATGCTCCTCTACGCGCTCCTCGACCTGACCGGCTACGACCTCCCGCTCGACGAGCTCGAGCGGTTCCGCCAGTGGGGCTCGCGGACGCCCGGCCATCCCGAGTACGGGCTCACGCCGGGGGTCGAGGCGACAACCGGCCCGCTCGGCCAGGGCGTCGCCAACGCGATCGGGATGGCGATCGCCGAGCGCCGGCTCGGCTGCCGAGTTCAACCGGCCGGGCCACACGATCGTCGACCACCGGACGTTCGTCATCTGCTCCGACGGCGACCTCCAGGAGGGGATCGCCTCCGAGGCCGCCTCGCTCGCCGGCCATCTCCAGCTCGGCAAGCTGACGATGCTCTACGACGACAACCACGTCCAGCTCGACGGGCCGACCGCGATGGCCTTCAGCGAGGACGTCCCGGCCCGCTTCGAGGCGTACGGCTGGCACGCCACGCGGGTCGCCGACGGCAACGACCTCGAGGCGATCGAGGCGGGCGATCGACGAGGCGACTGGCCGACGAGCGGCCGAGCCTCATCGCCGTCCGGACCCACATCGGCTACGGCTCGCCGAACAAGCAGGACAGCCAGAAGGCCCATGGCTCGCCGCTCGGGCCGGACGAGGTGCGCCTGACCAAGGAGGCCTACGGCTGGGATCCGGACCGGACCTTCTACATCCCCGACGAGGCGGCCGCGATGTTCTCGCGCGCGATCCCCCGCGGCGAGTCGTGGGCCGAGGAGTGGGCAGCCCGTTTCGAGCGCTACCGGGAGGCGTTCCCGGCCGAGGCGCGCGAGCTCGAGCGGCGGCTCGACGGCGACCTTCGCCCCGGCGCGACGGACGGCCTGAAGACCTACGCGGTCGGCGAGGACTTCGCCACCCGCCAGGCGAGCCAGGCCGCGATCCAGGACCTCGCCGGGCCCGTCCCGGAGCTGTTCGGCGGCGCGGCCGACCTGTCCGAGTCGAACCTGACCGACGTCAAGGGCGCGGCCGACTTCTCGGCCGACGAGGCCGGGCGCAACCTGCGCTTCGGCGTCCGCGAGCACGCGATGGGCGGGATCGCCAACGGGATCGCCTACCACGGCGGGTTCATCGCCTACGCGGGCACGTTCCTCAACTTCAGCGACTACATGCGCGGATCGGTCCGGCTGGCCGCGCTGGCCGGGCTCCACGTGATCTACGTCTGGACCCACGACTCGGTCGGGCTCGGCGAGGACGGCCCGACCCACCAGCCGGTCGAGCACTACGCCGCGCTCCGGGCGATCCCGAACCTGTGGTTCATCCGGCCCGGCGACGCGAACGAGACGTCGGCGGCCTGGGCGGTGGCCGTGACGCGCCCCGACGGCCCCGTCGCCCTCGCCCTGACCCGCCAGAAGCTGGCGACGCTGCCCGAGACCGCGGCGAAGGCCCACGACGGCGTCGCGAGGGGCGGCTACGTCGTCCGCGAGTCGAGCGGCGGCCCAGAGTCCATCGAGCTCATCCTCCTCGCCACGGGTTCCGAGCTGCCGCTGGTCACCGCCGCCGCGGACTCCCTCGCCGCCGAGGGCATCCGCGCGCGGGTCGTGTCGCTCCCCTGCTGGGAGCTGTTCGACGCTCCAGCCGGCGGCCTACCGCGACGAGGTCCTCCCGCCGCGGATCCGGAAGCGGCTGAGCGTCGAGTCCGGGGTCTCGCTCGGCTGGGAGCGCTACGTCGGCGACGAGGGCGCGATCGTCGGGATCGACCACTTCGGGGCGAGCGCCCCGGGGGCGACGATCTTCGAGCACTTCGGCTTCACCGCGGAGCGCGTCGCCGAGGTCGCCCGACGGGTCGTCCGCGACGGCCTCCGCGGCCGGGTCCCGACCGTCGACCCCGGCCACCAGCCCGCAGGCCTCCACCTGCACGGCCCGAAGCTCGGCCACGGCGGCGACGCCGAGCCGGCGCGCTGAGGTCTTGACCCGGACCCACCTCAGCCGTAGGCTTTACTCATGGACACGCGAGTAAAGCAGAGGCGACGGCGGGGCTTCACCCGCGTCAGCCCGAAGCACCAGGTGACGATCCCTGCCGAGGCGCTCGCCAAGGCAGGCGTCAACGTCGGCGACCCGCTCAGGGTCGAGGCGCGGGCGAACGGCGAGATCGTGCTCACCCGCGAGGACGATCCGCTCGAGCTCTACGCGGGCATGCTTACCGGAATGTACCCGCCGGGCTACCTCGACGAGCTCCGCGACGAATGGGAGTGACTGTCCTCGACGCGGGGGTCTTGATCGCGGTGCTGGACCGCGATGATGCCCACCACGCAGCGGCACGGCAGGCCGTGGCGTCGGCGCGTGAGGCAGATCAGCTGATCCTGCCGGCGTCGGCATACGCGGAGATCATGGTGCTCCCGCACCGCCTCGGCACGGCCGTGGTCAGCCGAACCGACCAACTTGTCGACGGGCTGGCCCGGATCGAACCGGTTTCCCGGCAAGTCGCGACAACGGCAGCGAGGCTGCGTGCCCGCCATGGACGATCCTTGAAGCTGGCCGATGCATTGGTCATTGCCACCGCCGAGGCCCTGCAGGCCGATCGAGTCCTGACGACGGATCGGGGCTGGCCCAACGTCGACATGCGTGTCGACATCGTCGGTGGGTCTTGACGGTGCGCGTCGCTTTCGCCGCTGACCATGCCGGTGCCGCGCTCAAGGGCGAGCTCCTCGGGCGGCTGCGGACCGCCGGGCTCGACCACGAGCTCATCGACCTCGGCGGCGACGGGTCGGACCCCGACGACGACTACCCCGACTACGCCGAACGGCTCGGCCGAGCGGTCCAGGACGGGACCGCCGATCGCGGGATCCTCATCTGCGGCTCGGGCGTGGGCGCCTCGGTCGCCGCGAACAAGCTGCGCGGCATCCGTGCGGCGGTCTGCCACGACACCTACTCGGCCCACCAGGGTGTCGAGCACGACGACATGAACGTGCTGACCCTCGGCTCGCGGGTCATCGCCATCGAGCTCGCGGTCGAATGCTCGCTGGCCTTCCTCCGTGCGAGCTTCTCCGGCGAGCCACGTCACCGGCGCCGGTTGGCGAAGGTCCTGGCCCTCGAGGCAGGCGAAGGGTAGGACGTACCTTCCGTTCGCGCCTGCCCTCACCCCGTCGGTGAGGGGCTCCGAGCCGGAGATCGGTAGCACAAGTGTGCTATCCTCCACCCGCCATGGCACGTCCCATCACCCTTCGTCGCGTCGGGGGTTCCGTCGGAACCACACTCCCCAAGGAGATGGTCGATCGGCTCGATCTGGCAGCTGGTGACCGGGTACTGGCCGTCGAGACCGAGCAGGGCATCCTTCTCACTCCATACACCGAGGAGCTCGACGCCGACCTCGCCGCAACGCGACGGGCAGCGAAACGATACCGGGCGGCACTGCGCGAGCTGGCCAGGTGATGAAGCCCGAGCCTCGCTGGCTCGGGCGACTCGCTGTCGACGAAGCCCACTTCCGACAGATCCGGGAGCACGGTGGAGCTCACGGCCTGCGCGACGAAGGCGCCTTGGAGTCTGCGCTGGCTCGCCCTCGGCAGCACTGGCAGTACCAGGACGACGCGTCCCGCTCCGAGCTGGCAGCGGCCTACGCCTACGGGTTGGTCCGCAGTCACCCCTACGTCGATGGAAACAAGCGGGTGGCCCTGGTCGTCATGGTCGCCTTCCTGGACCGCAACGGCATCGAGTTGACCGCGACCAACGGGCAGGCGTTGTCGATCATGGTCGGCCTCGCGACCGGAGAGATGACGGAGGCTGAACTGGCGCTCTGGATCGATCGACATTCTCGGTCGCTGTAGGCCTGCCGTCACTGCCCGCCACGAGCCATCGATCGGGGCCGACGAGGCCGAGCTCCGTGGAGTGCTCGAACACCGCGTTCATCCGGGCGGGATACCATCGCGCCGTATGGAGGAAGGGACCCCGTGACCGATACGACCGCCGGCACCGCTCGGCACCTGCCGCCGATCCCCGACGACGCTCGTCGCCCGGGCCCGCGACCGAGCGCTGGGCCGAGCGGCTGTTCGAGCGGGACGCGAGCCTGTGGTCCGACGACCCCGAGGTCCGCGAGGCGATCGCTGAGCGGCTCGGCTGGCTCGACGCGCCCGACCACTTCCACGGCGAGGTCGGGCCGCTCGAGGCGTTCGGCGAGGCGATGCGCGACGCTGGCTTCACGACCGCGATCGTCGGCGGGATGGGCGGCAGCAGCCTCGCCCCGGAGGTCCTCCAGAAGACGTTCGGGGGCGGCGGCGACTGGCTCCAGCTCCGGATCCTCGACTCGACCGACCCGGCGGCCGTCGCGGCGACCGTCGACGACCTCTACCCGCTCGAGACGCTGTTCATCGTCGCCACCAAGTCGGGCACGACCGCCGAGCCGCTGGCCTTCCTGGCGGACGCCTGGGAGCGGACCGACGCGGCGATGCAGGGCCGCCATCTCCACCAGCTGACGCCGGGCGACTTCATGGCCCTGATCACCGACCCGGGCCGGAGCCTCGAGGCGATCCCCCACCACGACCAGTTCCGCGAGATCTTCCTCAACCCACCCGACATCGGCGGACGCTACTCGGCCCTGACCTACGTCGGGCTCCTGCCGGGGAGCCTCATCGGGCTCGACCTCGACCCGTTCCTCGGCAGCGCCAGGGCGATGCTCGATCGGTGCCGCGCCAAGGACCCGCTCGCCAACCCGGGGGTCGCCCTCGGGCTCGCCCTCGGCGCCAGCGCGGTCGCCGGCCGCAACAAGCTCACGTTCGTCGCCGACCCAGAGATCGCGGGCTTCGGCTCGTGGGCGGAGCAGCTCATCGCCGAGAGCACCGGCAAGGGCGGGGTGGGCATCGTCCCGGTTGACCTGGAGCCGCTCGGCGCCGCCGCGGCCTACGGCGAGGATCGGCTGTTCGTCCGGCTCTCGCTGGCCGACTCGAGCGGGCCTGCGCCCGCCCCCGACCGCACCTCGGCCGACGATCTGCTGGCCGCCCTCGAGAGCGCCGGGCACCCGGTGATCCGGATCGCCCTAGACGACCCGATCGACCTTGCCGGGGAGTTCGTCCGCTGGGAGGTCGCGACCGCGATCGCCGGGATCGTGCTCGGGATCGACCCGTTCGACCAGCCGAACGTCGAGGAGGCCAAGGAGCAGACGCGGACCGTCCTCGAGCACGGGTCGACGGCCCCGCTGCCGCCGGCCGACCACCCGGGCGGCTGGGGCCTCGCCCGCGACGTCGTGACGCCCGACCAGGAGCGGGTCCCGGTCCTGGCCGCGGGCGACGGGATCGCGCTCATCGGCCGGGCGAGCGACGGCGCGACGGACCGGGCGTCGGTCCCCGACGTTCTCCGCGCCCAGCTCGGCCGGTTGGCCCCGAACGGCTACGCCTGCATCCAGGCGTTCATCGCTCCGACCACCGATCGTGACGCCGCCCTCGCCCGGATCCGGACACTCCTCCGCGACGCCACGAAGCGGGCGACGACCGCCGGCTACGGCCCGCGCTTCCTCCACTCGACCGGCCAGCTCCACAAGGGCGGACCGCCGACGGGCTGGTTCCTCCAGCTCACCGCCGACCATCCGGTCGACCGGCCGATCCCGGGCAAGCCGTACACGTTCGGCCAGCTCATCGACGCCCAGGCGCTCGGCGACCTCAGCGTCCTTCACGCCCACGACCTGCCGGTCCTGCGCGTCCATCTCGGACCCGATCCCGATGCCGGCCTGGCCGCGCTCGAGCGGGCCCTCCAGTCCGCGCTCCGGGAGGCCTGACCGCCATGCGCATCGGGTTCATCGGTCTCGGCCGGATGGGGGCGAACATGGTCCGTCGCCTGGTGCACGACGGACACGAGATCGTCGCCTTCAACCGGACCGCCGAGAAGACCCGCGAGATCGCCGGCGAGGGCGCGATCGCGTCGTTCAGCCTCGAGGAGCTCGTCGCGAAGCTGGAGGCGCCGCGAGCCGTCTGGGTCATGGTCCCGGCCGGCGACGCGACCGAGACCCAGATCGACGAGCTGATGCAGCTGCTCGAGCCGGGTGACACGATCGTCGACGGCGGCAACACGAACTTCCACGACGACGTCCGCCGCCACGCCACCCTGGCCGCGAAGGGCATCCACTACGTCGATGCCGGCGTATCTGGCGGCATCTGGGGCCTCGCCAACGGGTTCTGCCTGATGGTCGGCGGCGAGGCGGAGGCCGTCGGCCGGCTCGAGCCGATCTTCCGCTCGCTCGCCCCATCGGACGGCTACCTCCACGTCGGCGGGCCCGGCTCGGGGCACTACGTGAAGATGGTCCACAACGGGATCGAGTACGGGCTGATGCAGGCCTACGCCGAGGGGTTCGAGATCATGCATGCGAGCGACTACACGCTCGACCTCGCCGCGATCTCGAAGCTGTGGAACCACGGCTCGGTCGTCCGGTCGTGGCTGCTCGAGCTCGCCGAACGGGCCTTTGCCGCGAACGGGCAGGAGCTCGACCACCTCCAGGGCTGGGTGGCCGATTCGGGCGAGGGTCGCTGGACCGTCCAGGAGGCGATCGACCACGACGTCCCGGCCCCGATCATCACCCTGTCGCTCCAGACCCGGTTCCGGTCGCGCCAGGACGACTCGTACGGGGCGAAGGTCCTCGCCGCGCTCCGCAACGAGTTCGGCGGCCACGCGGTCAAGACCGAGTAACGGCGCCGTGACCACGACCGCCGACCCCAAGCCCGGGGAGGCGGCGCCCGCCGCCAGCCCGGACAAGGAGTCGCCCGCCGCCAAGCCGGCGAAGGAGTCGCCGCGCACGATGCGCGAGTTGCGGCTCGCCCGCCAGGGCAAGCGCCGCGCCGCGCCAGCCAAGCTGGCCAACCCGCTCCGCGAGGGGCTCCGCCTCGAGCGGATGCCCGACCCGGCCTGCCTCGTCCTGTTCGGGGCGACCGGCGACCTGGCCCATCGCAAGGTCGTGCCTGCGCTCTATCAGCTGTGGCGGACGAACCTCCTGCCCCACGAGTTCATGCTCGTCGCCGTCGCCCGGCGGCCGTACGACGACGAGACGTTCCGGACCGAGATCGGGACGGCCCTCGAGACGTACTCGCGGGTCCCCGTCGAGCCGGCGATCAAGGCGGAGTTCCTCAAGCGGATCGTCTACCACGAGGGCGACTTCGCCGACCCGACGGCCTTCGACTCGCTCGCCACCCGGCTCGACGAGATCGACGAGGAGCACGGGACCCGCGGCAACCGGCTCTACTACCTGGCGACCCAGTCGTCGGCCTTCACCGAGGTCATCGCCCAGCTCGGCCGGGTCGGGCTCGACCACGAGCACCACGGCGGCGGCTGGCGCCGGATCGTCATCGAGAAGCCGTTCGGGCGGGACGTCGACTCGGCGATCCGGCTCAACCGCGAGGTCCTCAAGGTCTTCCGCGAGACGCAGGTCTACCGGATCGACCACTACCTGGGCAAGGAGACCGTCCGCAACCTGCTCGTCTTCCGGTTCGGCAACGGGATCTTCGAGCCGCTCTGGAACCGGCGCTACGTGGACCATGTCCAGATCACGGTCGGCGAGTCGATCGGGGTCGAGAACCGGGCCGCGTTCTACGAGGAGACCGGGGCGAGCCGGGACGTCCTCCAGAACCACCTCATGCAGCTCCTCACCCTGGTGGCGATGGAGCCGCCGGCGACGTTCGAGGCCGACGCCGCTTCGCGACGAGAAGGTCAAGGTCCTCCGGGCGATCGCCCCGCTTCTCGCGCGACGAGGCCCGGGCCGATGTCGTCCGCGGCCAGTACGGCCCGGGCTGGGTCGCCGCGGAGCAGGTCCCCGGCTACCGCCAGGAGCCGAAGGTCGACCCCGAGTCGGAGACGGAGACGTTCGTCGCGGCCCGGTTCCAGATCGACGACTGGCGCTGGGCCGGGCGTCCCGTTCTACGTCCGGACCGGCAAGCGCCTCCCGAAGCGCGCGACCGAGATCGCGATCCAGTTCCGGCCGGTCCCGCACCGGCTGTTCAAGGACAGCTCGGTCGACCCCGAGCCCAACCTGCTCGCCCTCCGGATCCAGCCCGACGAGGGGATCCTCCTCCGCTTCGGCGCCAAGGTCCCCGGGCTCGGCCTCGACGTCCGGGCGGTCAACATGGACTTCACCTACGGCTCGGCGTTCAACGTCGACTCGCCGGACGCCTACGAGACGCTCATCCTCGACGCGCTCCTCGGCGACGCCTCGCTGTTCACCCGGGCCGACGAGGTCGAGGAGGCGTGGGGCATCGTGACCCCGATCATCGACGCCTGGCTCGAGATGCCCGCGCCCGACTTCCCGAACTACGACGCGGGATCCTGGGGCCCGGCGGCGGCCGACGAGCTGCATGGAGAGAGACGGACGGCGATGGCGACGGATCTGAGCTCCGCCATGCGCCCGGCCGGCCCGGCCGAGCCCGGCCTGCGCTGGACGTCGCGGGCGACGACGATCGACGGGATCGAGCGCGAGCTGGCCAAGATCTGGGCCGTCCCCGACCTGATGACGACCGTCGACGGCGAGGAGGGTCGTCACGTCGCGGCCCGGACGAGCGTGCTCAACCTGGTCGTCATCGCCCGTCGCCCGGAGATCGGCGAGCACTGCGCCGCGACCATCGCGCGGCTGACCGGCCGGCACCCGTCGCGGACGCTCATCTGCTCGCCGACCGACCCGGACGGGCCGGGCTGGCTCGACGCCCGGATCACCGCCCAGTGCATGCTCCCGCGCCCGGACTCCGCCGAGACCTGCGCCGAGACATCTACGTGACGGCCGGCGGCGAGACGGGCCGCCACATCGCGGCGATCGTCGAGCCGCTCCTCATCCACGACCTGCCGGTCACCGTCTGGTGGCCGGGCGAGCCGCCGCTCGGGTCGGTCCAGGCGAACGACCTGCTCGAGGTCGCCGACCGCCTCGTCATCGACGGCTCGAGCTGGAGCGGCGACGGGTTCGACCGGCTTCGCGAGCTCGCCCGTCTCGTCGAGAGCGGTCACCTGGCGGTGTTCGACTTCGCGCTCGTCCGCCAGTCGCGCTGGCGCGAGGCGATCGCCTCGACCTTCGACCTGCCCGACTTCCTGCCCTACCTGCGCTCGATCCGGCGGATCGCCGTGACCTACGCGACCCACGACGAGCTCGGCCGGCCGGGCACGACGAACATGGTCAAGCCGCTCTACCACGTCGCCTGGATCGCGTCGCGACTCGACATGGCGGTCAGCCGGCCGCTGGCACCGCTGGGGACGGCGACCGGAGGCGGCGGGGTGGTGGCCGCCGGACGGCCGAGCCGCACCTCGCACCTCGGCCAGCCGGCGCCGGGCGCCGGGGCGAGCCGGCACGTCGGCGGGAAGCCGCTCGCAGGCCGCGGCTACGGGGCGACGCTCCATCACGGGCACACGGAGGTCGGCGTCGTGATGCGTCCGGTCCTGTCCGGGATGCCCTCGGGCACGACGCTCCGGGTCGAGCTGCTCGCCGACCGGCGCGGGTCGGAGCTGCGGATCGACGTGACCGCCGAGGCCGAGACGGTCGCCGTCCACGCCTGGCAGGACGGCGTCGAGGTCCTCGACCGGCGGTTCATGGCGCCGCGCCGGACGGAGACCGACCTGCTCGCCGAGGCGATCGAGTCCCCGCAGCGTGACGTCGTGGCCGAGGGCGCGATCCGGATGGCCGCCCGGATCGTGCCGGCCGCACGAGGTCGGCGCCGGGGGATGACCGGGCCGACGACCGGGCCGACGGGCCGATCGGCCGAGGCGCCCGCCGCCGGGCCGGACGAGGCGCTCGGACCGCGTGGCGGGAGGCCCGTCCTGCCGCCACTGGGCTCCGATCCCGGCCCGTTCCTCGCCGCGCTCGCGGCGGCCGGCGAGCCATCCGTCCTCGTGACCCGCGACCCGTCCGATCTGGCCGAGGCATCCGCGGCCCGGCTGGCCGAGTGGCTCGTGGAGGCGGTCGAGCGGCGCGGCCGGGCCGACGTCGCGCTCACCGGCGGGTCGACCCCGCGGGCGATGTACCGGCGGCTCGTCGAGCCGCGGCTCCGCGACCGGGTCGACTGGGATCGCGTCCACCTGTGGTGGGGCGACGACCGGTTCGTCCCGCGGGCGGATCCGCCACTCGAACGTCTTCCTCGCCGACGCCGGCCTGCTCGTCCCGGACGGCATCCCGATCCCGGCCGAGAACGTCCATCCGTTCCCGACCGACCGGGCGATCGGCGATGGGCTCCCGGCCGGGCTGGTGTGCGGCGACCTATGCCGCCGAGGTCGTACGATCGGTGCCGCTCGTCGAGCGGCTGGCCGGCGTTCGACGTCGTGCTCGTCGGGATCGGCCCCGACGGCCATCTCCTGTCGGTCTTCCCGGGCAGCCCGGCCCTCGCCAGCGACCGGGTCGGGCTGGGGATCGCGGCACCGGAGCATGTCGGGCCGCACGTCGAGCGGGTGACCCTCAACCCGGCGATCCTCGGCGTCGCGCGGCGCGTCCTGGCGACGGCCGCCGGGGCGGGCAAGGCCGCCGTCGTGGCGCGGATCCTCGAGGGCGCGCGCGATCCGGCGGCGCTCCCTGGCGTGCTCGCCCGACGGTCGACCGCGACGTGGCTCCTCGACGCCCCGGCGGCGAGCAGGCTCGGCGCCGGGCCGGATCGGGTGGTCGTCCGGCGAGCGGCCGGGACCGACGCCGCCGCGATCGCCAACGTCTGGCTGGCCGCGTTCGCCGCGACCTACGACTTCCCCCACGCCCACACCGACGACGAGGTCCGGCGCTGGATCCGGGACGACCTCCTGCGCGGGACCGAGACCTGGGTCGCCGTGGACCCGGACGGCCGGATTGCCGGCTTCATGTCCCTGACGCCCGACTTCCTCGACCAGCTCTACGTCCGGCCCGGTCGGACCGGTCGCGGGATCGGGAGCCGGCTCGTCGACCTGGCCAAGACGCTCCGGCCCGGCGGGCTCGACCTCTACACGTTCCAGGCGAACGACGGCGGGCGCCGGTTCTACGAGCGTCACGGGTTCCGTGCGGTCGCTTTCGACGACGAGGGCGCCGGGAACGAGGAGCACCAGCCGGACGTCCGCTACCGCTGGCGGCCGACCGACCCGACGGCTTCCTGACCTCCCGCTCTGCCCCGACCGCGCCCCGAGCTACGCCGCGGCCTCGACCGCAGGGCCGCCGAAGTGGGCCGTCCGGAAGACGGACAGCCGGGTCTGCGGATCGCGCCAGGCGGAGGCCGGGAGGCCGGCCTTCCTGCACGCCGCCTCGACCATCTCGCGCCCGCCCCAGTGGAACCGCTCGGCGACCTCGGGCAGGAGCAGCGCGCCGGCACGGCCGCGCTCGACGACGATCCCGTCGATCCCGGGCCGGAGGTCCGCCGGTGCGGCGATCGCGACCTGCGGACCGAGCACGGAGATGTCGACCCGGACCGCCGGCAGCTCGCGAGCCGCGAGCCTGGCGAAGCGCGGGTCTCCGAGCGCGGCCGCGAAGGCCGACTCGACGACGGCCTCCGAGACGGGTCGATCCGCGATCAGGCTGCCCATGCAGCCGCGCAGGTCGCCGGCCTCGGTCAGGGTGACGAAGACGGCCGCCGGCTCGTCGCACCCGGCAGCGGCAACGAGCGCCGACTCGAGCAGACCGGCGGACGCCTGACCGGTCGCCGCCGCGAGCGCGGCCCGGGCCAGCCGCAGGAGCGTGGCCTGCTCGTCGATCGGGACGGTCACGGGGCCGGGGGCGCTCGTTGGCGGAGGCGCCTCGCCGGGCGTGCCGACGGAGGGGGCGGAACGAGTCTCTGGAACGAGTCGAGTTGGCATCGGCGGCACCTGGAGCACCATCCGGATCGTGGCTCCGTCGCCTGTCGCGGGCCAGTGCGGAACGGGCCGGCGAACGGGGCCGGCCGGCACTGGCCGCACCGCGCGGTCGTGGCCACACTCAGCGAAGGAGACTGCCGATGGTCGTCTCGAGTCTGCGCGCGCATCCGACCGCAAGGGCCGTCCAGACGGTCCTGGCCGAGGAGCTGCCCGACGGCAGCGTCCGCTGCGGCGTGTGCGCCCATCGCTGCCTGGTCCGGCCGGGACGAAGCGGCATCTGCGGGGTCCGCCGCAACGAGAGCGGGCACCTCGTCTGTCACGCCTACGGCGCCGCCGTCGCGATCGGGATCGACCCGATCGAGAAGAAGCCGCTCTTCCACGTCGCGCCCGGCACGCTCGCCTACTCGATCGCGACGGCCGGCTGCCCGTTCCACTGCACGTTCTGCCAGAACTGGGAGATCGCCCAGGGGCCGCGGCTCGGCCTCGACGTCCCCGCCCGTTCGCTCCCGCCCGAGCGGGTTGTCGAGGAGGCAGTCGCCCACCGTGCCGGTGCGGTGGCCTACACCTACGTCGAGCCGACGGTCTTCCTCGAGTACGCCCTCGACACGGGTCGCCTGGCGCGCGACGCCGGTCTGCTCAACCTGTTCATCACCGACGGCTACGCGACCCCCGAGGCGGTCGACCTCCTCGCCCAGGTCCTCGACGCCGCGAACGTCGATCTCAAGGCCTTCGACGACGCCTTCTACCGCCGGCTGTGCGGCGCCCGGCTCGCCCACGTCCTCGAGGCCATCGTGGCGCTGCGCCGGGCGGGGATCTGGCTCGAGCTGACGACGCTGATCGTGCCCGGCCACAACGACGACCCCGCGGAGCTCCGCGCGCTGACCGGCTGGATCGTCGAGACGCTCGGCGTCGAGACGCCCTGGCACGTGAGCCGCTTCTTCCCCGCCTACCGGATGACCGACACGCCGCCGACGCCGCTCGAGTCGCTGCGCCGGGCGGCCGATCTCGGTCGAGAGGCGGGACTCCGTCACGTCTACGTCGGGAACGCCCCAGAGCTCGGGCTCGAGGACACCCGCTGCGTCGGATGCGGCCGGCGGCTCATCGAGCGGCACGGCTACCGGGTGCGCAACCACCTCGCCGACGACGGGACATGCCCGGGCTGCGGGCGGGCGTTGGCCGGCGTCCGGCTCGGACGGACATCCGGTTCGCCGGCCGCGAGCTGGTGCGGCTGAGAGAGGGACGAGGAGATGACGGAGATGCGCGGTGCGACGATCTCGGCGCCGGTCCGCCGGCCGGCCGTGGCCGGTGGGTTCTACCCGTCAGAGCGCGAGGCCCTCTCGGACCTCGTCGCCGGGCTCCTGATCGAGGCGGGCTCCGCCCCGGGCGCGACGACCGGTGCGGCCGGCCTCCCGTTGGGGATCCTCGTCCCGCATGCCGGTCTGAGCTACTCGGGCCTCGTCGCAGCCGCGGGCTGGCGGCGGGTCGCGGCGCCCGGGACGCCCGCCACAGCCGCGCCCCCTCCGCCGATGCTGCCGCCCACGCCCCCACCCACCGTCGTCCTGCTCGGGACGAACCACGTGGCCGGCTGGCTCGACGGGGTCGGCGCGTGGGACGTCGGGGCCTGGCGGACGCCGCTCGGCGACGTCGAGGTCGACGCCGGCCTCGCCCGCGCGATCGTCGATCTCGGGAAGCCGTTCGTCGTCGACCTGCTCGCCCACAGCGGCGAGCACTCGATCGAGGTCCAGCTGCCGTTCGTCCAGGTGGTCGCGCCCACTGCCCGGATCGTGCCCCTCGCGGTCGCCGCCGGGACCGGGCCCGACGCCATCACGGCCGGCCAGCGGCTCGGTGAGCTCCTCGCCGAGCGACGGCGGGCCGGCGACCCGATCGTCGTCGGGATCAGCTCGGACATGGCCCACTATCCGCCGGCCGGCATCTGCTCGGGGGCCACCGAGGCGCTCCTCCCGCCGATCGTCGCCCTCGACGCGGCGGGTCTCGCGCGGGCGGAGGCGGGCCTCCGCCACGCGGGGATCCACGGTCTCGCCTGCGGGATGTGCGGGATCGAGCCAACGGTGCTCGGGCTGGCCGTGCTCAAGGCGATGGGCGCCCACATCGGGACGCGACTCGCCGCGGCAACCTCCGCCGACGCCGGCGGCCCGCGGGACCGGACCGTCGGCTACCTGGCCGTCGCGTTCGACGCCTGACCCGACCGAGGCGGTCCTCTGGCCGAGGCCGTAGGCTGTCCGCCAGTCCATCGGCCACGCGGCGGAGGGTCAGTTCGTGAGCGAGACGCCCGGCACGACGCGCTCCCCCGACGGGACGTCGATCGCCTGGTTCCGCTCCGGGACCGGACCGCCGATCGTGCTCGTCCACGGGGCCACGGCCGACCACACCGCCTGGCGGACGGTCGGGCCGATGCTGGCGGCGGGCCACACGCTCTACGCGATCGACCGGCGCGGACGCGGTGCGAGCGGCGACACGGAGCCGTACGCGATCGGCCGCGAGTACGAGGACGTGGCCGCGGTCGTCGACGCGGTCGCCGCGACGGAGGGCGTCGCCGTCGACGTCATCGGCCACTCCTTCGGCGGGCGGGTCGGGCTCGGCGCGGCGCTCCTCACCCCGAACCTGCGCCGGCTCGTCGTCTACGAGGGCGCACCGGCGCCGGACGGCCGGTCGTTCCAGGGCGAGGAGATCATGGCCCGCTTGGAGGCGCGTGCCGCCGCCGGCGACCGGGACGGGCTGCTGGCGGACTTCCTCGGCAACGTCGTCGGGATGACGCCCGAGGAGCTCGCTGCCTACCGTGCCTCGTCGACCTGGCCGGCCCGGGTCGCGGCCGCGCCGACGCTGATCCGCGAGATGTGGGCGGAGGCCGCCGAGGAGGCCGGGCCCGAGCGCTACGCCGCGATCCGGATCCCGGTCCTCCAGGTCGTCGGCGGCGAGAGCAACGCGCTCTTCACGGACGGGACGTGGGCGCTCGACCGGCTGCTCCCGAACGGCCGGGTCGTCGTCATCCCCGGCGCGAAGCACGCCGCCCACCACACGCATCCCGAGGCCTTCCTGGCCGCGATCCGCGAGTTCCTCGACGCGCCACTACCATTCGACCATGCCTGACGCGACGGCCCCGACCGCCCCACCGGCTGCCGCGAGCCAGCCCACGCCGCCGGCCGATGATCGGCCGTACTCGCCGGGTCTCGAGGGCGTGATCGGCGCCGAGAGCGCGATCGGCCTCGTCGACGGCAAGAACGGGCGGCTCCTCTACCGCGGCTACCCGATCGGCCAGCTCGTCGCCCGGGGGACGTACGCCGAGGTCGCCGACCTGCTCTGGACCGGCGAGTGGCACCCAGGCGCCGAGATGCACGCCGGTCCGGTGCCGGAGCCGGTCCTCGTCGCGCTCCGCGCGCTGCCGCGCGATGCCCGCCCGATGGACGCCCTGCGGACCGCGGTGTCGGTCTGGGGCGCGACCCAGGCGATCGCCTGGCCGCCGACGCCCGAGCAGGCCCGCGCGCTGACCGCGTTCTCGCCGTCGGCGCTCGCCGCGTTCGACCGGATCCGGCGCGGCCTCGAGCCGATCGCGCCCGACCCAGGCCTCGACCTGGCCGGCGGCTTCCTCCAGCAGCTGAGCGGCCGCGCCCCCGATCCGGGCACGGCCCGGGCGCTCGAGGCCTACTTCATCGTCGGGGCAGAGCACGGGCTCAACGCCTCGACGTTCACGGCCCGGGTGATCATCGCCACCCGGTCCGACCTCGCATCGGCCGTCACCGGGGCGATCGGGGCGCTCAAGGGCCCGCTCCACGGCGGCGCGCCGGCCGAGGTCGTCAACCAGCTCCACGAGATCGGCTCGGCCGAGCGGGCAGAGGCGTGGGTCCGCGAGACGGTCGCCTCGGGTGGTCGGATCATGGGCTTCGGTCACCGGGTGTATCGCGCCTACGACCCGCGGGCCGCCGCCCTCCGCCAGGTGGCCGAGGCGATGGACCCGCGGCCGGACTGGCTCGACCTGGCGATCCAGGTCGAGGACGTCGTCCTGCGCGTCCTGGCCGAGCTCAAGCCCGGCCGCGTCCTCAAGACGAACGTCGAGTACTACGCCGCGGCCGTGCTGCAGGGCGTCGGCCTGAGCCCCGACCTGTTCCCGGCGACGTTCGCCCTCGCCCGCCACGCGGGCTGGACGGCCCACGCGCTCGAGCAGGTCACGGCGAACAAGCTCATCCGCCCGGACATGCGCTACGTCGGCCCCCCGGAGCGCGACCTGCCCGCCTGAACCCTAGAGCCAGCCGCGGCCCGCGCTCACCCGCCGCGGCCCTCGTTCACCCGCCGCGGCCCTCCCTCTCCCGCCACACAGCAGCGGGAGGATTGCGGAGCGGTCCCAGCACGGAATCCGCCCCCATCCAGCAACCCCCGTGGTACGTGACGACAAGATGCCCCGTCGGGCCGCCGACGAGGCCGTCGACGGCTCCAAATCGGCCCCACGCATCGCCCGGATTGCTACGCGGCAGAACCGGACTGACAGGGAGGCGTCGCGGACCACAGGGACTGCTAGGCGGCAATTGGGAGGGCAGACCCAGCCCACGCATCGCCCGAATTGCTACACGGCAGAACCGGACTGACAGGGAGGCGTAGCGGGCCACAGGGGACTGGGTGGCGGTGATCGGGGCGAGAGAGCAGCGTGGACCGCGTCCGGCCAGTCGAGAGAGCGGCCCCGACCTTGCCGCGGGACGAGGCCGGGCTAGAGCCAGCCCCGTCGGCGGAAGGCGAAGACCAGGACGACGAGCAGGACGGCCATCGCGGCGAGGATCGCCCAGAAGGCGGTGATGTCGCCTTCGCCCGGGACCTTCACGTTCATCCCGAAGATGCTCGCCACGAGGGTCAGCGGGAGGAGCACGACGCTCGCCGCGGTCAGGATCCGGAACGAGTCGTTTAGGCGGTGCGAGAGGACCGACTCGTTCGTCGACTCGAGGCCCTCCACGACCTCCTTGTAGTTCTCGAGGATGTCCCAGATCCGCTCGGCCGCGTCGCTGATGTCGTCGAAGTAGATCTCGAGCTCCTCGGCGAGGTAGCGCTGCTTGGCCTTCTCGAGGTCGGCCAGCACGGTCTGCTGCGGCCGGACGATCTTGCGGAAGTTGATGATCTCCTGCTTGACGTCCGAGATGTCCCGGACGATCTGGTCCGAGCGACCCTCGAAGATGTCGTCCTCGATCCGCTCGAGCTTGAGCCCGACCTTCCGGAGCATCGGGAACGACGCGTCGACGCAGCCGTCGACCAGCTTGTAGAGCAGGTACCCGGAGCCCTTCGAGAACGTCTCGTCGCGGAGGTCCTCGCGCGTCTCGTAGCGCTCGAAGATCGCCCGCAGCGCGGCGAACGGCTCGTTCGGGAGGGTGATCAGAAAGTCCGGCCCGACGAACACGTCGACCTCGGCGGCGGACAGCCGGCGGGTCGTCTTGTCGAAGGTCGGGAACTGGAGAACGATGAACAGGTACTCGTCGTAGGCGTCGAGCTTGGGCCGCTGGTTGCGCGAGAAGACGTCCTCGAAGTCGAGCGGGTGGAACCCGTATTCGGCCTCGAGCCAGGCCTGGTCGTTGAGGTTCGGCCGCTCGACGTTGACCCAGCGCAGCCCGGCCGCCTCGATGACCTCGATCCGCGACGCCCCCGGTACGGACTCGAGCGCGATCCGCTCGGCATGCGAGCGTCGCCGCAGGGTCGGCCGGGGAAGGTTGGGCATCGATCACCTCGGATGGGCTGTGCCCCATTCTACGTGTGGCCCCGGACTGCCCGACCGGCGAGGGCCGCGTCGCGCGCCGGACTCCGGTGCGGTGCCGCACCTGCGAGCGAGGGCCGCACCTTCGACCGCGATCCTCGTCATCCAGCAACCCCGACGCTGCGCACGGCCGGTGGGCCGGTCGATCGTCGTCATCCAGCAACCGGGGTGGTCGCAGCCACGTCGCCGCTCACCATTCAACGCCCGGGCTGCTCGGTGGTAGGACGGTGGGCGAGCAGCGGCTGGATCCACGCTCGACGCCCTGACGGATCGTCAGGCACGTCCAACCTCGTACCACACCCATGAATGACTGGGGGCGCCTCGCTGCTCAGGCCGGTCTGCCGCGGTGCCTGGCCGGCCCTGCCGCGCTGTCCAGGCCGGCTTGCCGCGGTGCCCGCCCTCGCACCACACCGGTGAGTAAGTGGGAGTCTCGTCGCTCGACCGGGCAATGAGGGGTTGACACGCGGCGCGGAAACGGTATTATCCCGACAGGTTAATTAACCGTAGGGTGAAATGCAGACACGACCCGATCCCCTCACCACCACCTTCGCGGCCCTGGCCGACCCCACTCGGCGGGCCATCCTCGCCCGGCTCGCCACGGGGGAGGCCACGGTCACGGAGCTCGCCGCCCCGTTCGACGTCAGCCTCCCGGCGATCTCGAAGCATCTCAAGGTCCTCCAGCGCGCCGGGCTCGTCGAGCAGGGGCGCCAGGCCCAGTGGCGGCCGTGCCGGCTCAGGGCCGAGCCGCTCCACGACGCGGCCGACTGGATCGGCCAGTACCGGCGGCTCTGGGAGGACAGCCTCGACCGCCTCGACGACTACCTCCGCGAGCTCCAGAGGACGGAGCCCGACGGCAACCCTGGAACTCCGTGAACCGGAGACCGCAGCAAGGAGCAGGAGCGATGGCAGTGCAGCAGCTGGGCAACGACCGGACGACCGTCTACCGACAGGGCCTCGAGATCGTCTTCGAGCGGGTCTTCGACGCACCCCGCGACCTCGTCTGGGCGGTCATGACCGATCCCGAGCGGATCCCCCACTGGTGGGGGCCGCACGGCTACACGACCACGGTCATCGAGATGGACGTTCGACCCGGCGGACGCTGGCGGTTCGTCGTCCACACGACGGGTGGCGAGGACGTGGCCTTCACGGGCGAGTACCTCGAGGTCGTGCCGCCCGAGCGGATCGTCCGGACGTTCACCCTCGACGTCCCCGGCCTCGACGCGAAGCCGGGCAGGGAGGTCATGACGCTCGAGGCCATCGGCAACCGGACGAAGCTCGTCGAGAAGAGCCTGTTCGAGTCGGCCGAGGAGCTCGAGAACCAGGTCTCGGTCGGTATGGTCGGCGGCGCGCTCGAGATGTACGACCGGCTGGCCGACGAGATCGCGAAGGGCTGAGACCGCCGTTCAGCCCGCCGAACCGACCGCCGCCGCCTGTGGCCGGCGGGTGGCCACGACCGCGGCACCGACGAGGTAGACCGCCGCACCGAACCAGAACGGCGCCCACAGGCCGGCGCTGACGACGATCGCGCCGAGCGTCGGCCCGATGATCCCCGCGACGTACAGCGGCAGGTAGACGAGGTTGAGCGTGGCCGAGCGGCGTTCGGACGGGACCTCGAGCGCGAGGAGCCCGAAGATCATGGCGCTCACCGCGGCGCTGCACGCGGCGAGCGCGACGGCCACGATCGCCAGCAGGCCGACCGTCCCGACGAGCGGCATGAGCACCGAGGCCACGCCGCCTCCGGCCAGCGCGGCGACGAGGACCGGCCGGAAGCCGATCCGATCGCCGATCCAGCCGCCGACCGGCGAGACGAGCGCCCCGACGAGCGCTCCGGCGCCGGCGACGAGGGCGATCGAGCTCGCAAGCCGGGTCGGGTCGGCGTTGACCTGCTCCACGAGCACGGGGATGTACGGCCGGCTCATCTGGGCCGCGAGGAAGGCCGTCCCGAAGATCGCGAACAGCCGGCGCACCGCGGGGTCGGACAGCACGCCGCGGATCGCCCCGAAGGCCAGGTCGACCACCCGGCCCTGGGGGACGACCTCGGGGCGAACCTCGCGCGACCCGAGCCCGACGAGGAGCGCCGTCCCGACCGACAGCGCCGACGACACCCAGAAGATCGCCGACAGCGGCAGCCCGAGCCCGTCGACGATGAACCCGCCGAGGATCGGACCGACCGCGAAGCCGACCGGGCCGCTCGCCCCGAAGATCGCGATCATCGTGCCCAGCCGGCCGGCCGGGACGACGTCCCGGATCGCCGCCAGCATCACCCCGGTGTTGCCGAGCTGGAGCCCGACGAGGAGCATGCTCAGGGCGAGCTGCCACGGCTCGCGGCTGAGGGCGACGCCCGCGAACACGACCGCCTCGACGAGCGCGCTGCGGACGATGACCGCCTTGCGGCTGTACTTGTCGGCCCAGACCCCCCAGAGCGGGACGAGCGGCGCGCCGACGATGAAGATGAGCGAGCCGAAGATCCCCACGAACCGCAGCCGGTCCGGCTCGGGGACGCCCATCTGGCTCAGGTAGAGCGGCACGAAGGCGAAGATCTGGCTGACCCCGAGACCCTCGACCATCGAGGTGATCCAGAAGATCGTGAAGATGACCCGCCAGTCGTCCGCGGGCGGTCGCGGCCCGTGCGCCTGCGCCGCCGGGTCGCCGGGTTCGGTGACGCCTTCGTCGGGTCGGGCGGGCTGGGGATCGGGGATCGCGGTCATCTCTGCGACAGGCTAGCGAAGCCCGTCGCCCGACGCCGGCTGTGATATGCGGACCCCCGGACCGCTCGCCCCGCCGGGCGTGCATCATGGTCGGCATGATGGACATCGCCCTGCCGGCGGGCAGCCTGGTCGTCCTCATCGGCGTGTCCGGCTCGGGCAAGTCCACGTTCGCCGAGCGCCACTTCCGGTCGACCGAGATCCTGTCGTCCGACGCCTTCCGGGCGATCGTCGCCGACGACCCGGCCGACCAGCGCGCCAGCCGGGCCGCGTTCGAGCTGCTCCACCTCGCGGCGCAACGTCGCCTCGAACGGCGCCGCCTGACGGTCATCGATGCGACGAACGTGACTCCTTCGGCCCGCAGCGAGCTCGTGTCGATCGCCCGCGCCGGGCGCCGTCCGGCGGTTGCGATCGTCCTCGACCCGCCGTTCGAGGTCTGCCTCGCCCGCAACGCGGCTCGTGATGGGCGGAGCGTCGACGTCGCCGTCATCCGCCGCCAGTCCGAGGACCTCCGCGCGACGCTCGACCATCCGGCCGACCTGCGCCGTGAGGGGTTCGCCGCCGTCCACGTCCTGGCCGAGCCGCTCGACAGCGTGGTGGTCGTGCGTGCCGGCCGGTCCGGACGGCGCGCCACGCGCGAGCGCGGGACCGCGACGGGTACCATCGCCCCAGCGCGGGCTCGCCGGCCCGTCGAGAGGAGGACCGCCCGATGACCGAAGAGCGCTGGCGGAACGTCGCCATCGGACTGGGCGTGGTCTTCGTGGCCCTCGTCGTGATCGTGGTCGCCACGAGCTTGCCGAGCGGCACGTCGAGCCCGACCGCCCGACCGTCGATCGGCTCGCCAGTAGCCGGTGCCTCCGGGACCCCCTCCGCATCGCAAGGAGGAGCAGCGCCGAGCGAGGGTGCCTCCGCGCCGGCTGCGGCGAGCCCCTCCGCCTCGCCAAAGCCGAGCGCGAGTCCGACCCTCCAGCCGACCGCAGCCCTGGCCGCCATCACCTTCACCGACTTCAAGCTCGACGCGGACGCCAGCTCCAGCGGCAAGGCCCGGACGTTCACGTTCAAGACTGATGGCCCGGGCAACGTCAAGGCCAAGTTGTCCACGAAGACTCGTGGCACGACGACGTTCTGCCTCAAGGTCGGGAGCGGCAAGCCGGTCTGCCGCAACTTCGCCACCGGGACGCTCACCGGCACGACGACGGCGAAGGGCCAGACGACGTTCGTCGTGACCCTGATCGGCGTCGGGGTCGCCACGCCGACCGTCGACCTCAACCTGAGCTTCCGGGCAAAGGACCCTTCGGTCGCCCTGACCCACGGCCGCTTCGACGGGACATCGGCCGAGGGCTACGACGGGATGCGCTTCCGGGTCAAGGTCCGCTCCGGCGGCTCGATCGCAACCCGGGCCACGTGGGGCGGCAAGCCGTTCGACTACTCCTACGGCCTCGTCGACCCGACCGACCCGGCCGGCGCCAAGAACTTCACCGGCAACGCGACCGGGATCGACCGGACCGATCCGGTCACGCCCTCGCGCACGTGGGGCGGCACCCTCCTCAACAGCGAGTCGGGCTTCGGCCGGACGCCGCTGAAGATGACGGTCGCCTGGCACTGACGCGGGGCGACGCTGGGCGGGCCACGCTCCGCCCGGCGCGGCCACGTGCCGCCGACGGCGGGCCGTAGGCCGGGCGGGTAGCGGTCAGCCGATCCGGACGAGGACGATCGCGATCACCGCGGCGACGACGCCGAGGGCGTGGATCCCGACGACCCGCTCCTTGAGGACGACCGCGGCCAGGACCAGCGTGGTCACCGGGTAGAGCGACGACAGGACCGCCGCGACGTCGAGCCGGCCGGCCTGGGCGGCCAGCACGAACAATCCGTTGCCGGCCATGTCGAGGCCGCCGACGAGGATCACCAGCGGCCAGACCGCGCGCGGCAGGCGCCAGGCACGCCGGGTGGCCATGATCGCCACCCCGATGACCGCCGCCTCGACGAGCCGGACGAGCACGAGCGGACCGAAGACCGCGCCCTCGGGGAACCGGCTGATCGTGAGGTTGAGCAGCCCCAGCGCGGTCCCGGCGACGATTGCCGTGGCGGCGTCGGTCGGGATCCCGCCGAGCCGGCCGATCGGCGCGCCGCCCGGTCCGCCGTCGGCAGCGCCTGGCGCCGTCGAGACGAGCACGACGGCGACGAGCGCCAGGCCGATCCCGGCGAGGACCGCCGGGCCGGGCAGGCCCTGGAGGAGGATCCCGGCGGTCACCGGGACGACCGCGGAGAGGACGCCGCTGATCGGCGCGACGACGCCCATCCGCCCGGTCGCGAGGCCGCGGTACAGGGCGCCGATGCCGATCCCGCCGAAGACCCCCGCCACGGCCGCGATCGCCAGCTCGGACGGGCCCGGGACGGGCTCCCCGCGGAGCGCCGCGATCGCGAGGGCAAGCGCGCAGCCCGCGAACTGGCTGAACAGGATGACCCCGAACAGCGGCGCCCGGCGGCCGGCATAGCCGCCCCCGAAGTCGGCCGATCCCCAGGCGATCGCGGAGGCCAGCCCGAGGACGACGACGGACGGTCTGCGGATCCATGAGCCCGGGCCGGGTCAGCCGGAGGCCGTCTGGCCGGCTCCATCTCCGACGTCGACCGCGGTCGGTCCCGGCAGCTCCACCACCGCGTCGGCTGCCGGGTCGTAGCGATCGGTCGAGGTCAGGTAGATCACCTGGTGGTCGGCGGCGAGCTCACGGAGGAGCTCGAAGCCACGCGCCGCGTGGGCGTCGTCGAACGTCACGAACGGGTCGTCGAGGACGAGCGGCGGGCGCCGGTTCCCGGTCGCGTAGCGGACGAGCCCGAGCCGTGCGGCCAGGTAGACCTGGGCCAGGGTGCCGTCCGAGAGCGCGCGGATGTCGACCCAGTCGCCCTTCTCGGGCGCCACGACCGAGATGTCGAGGGTCGCGTCGTCGATCCGGACCCGGCGGTAGCGCCCGTCCGTGATCCGGGCCACGGCGCCGGCCATCCCCTTCTCGAGGTAGCGGGTCGCCTTGAGCATCGTCGCCTCGGTCGCCCGCTCCAGGCCGCCGAGCGCCGCCTCCTCGACCCTGACCCGTCGCTGGAGCGCCGCGAGCTGCTCGCGCCACGTCGCGAGACGCTCGGTCTCGCGGGCGACCTGCTCGGCGTCGACCGGGTTCGCCTCGACCTTGGCGCGGGCCGTGGCCTCCACCTCGACGGCGGCGGCCAGCGCCGCCTCGGCGGTTCGGACCTCGCCCTCGTAGCGCTCTCGAGCGCCAGGTTCGCGCGCCTCCGGCTCAAGGTCGGCGAGCCCGGCCACCGCGTCAGCGGCCTCTCGGGCGGCGGCGTCGCGGCTCGGCCCGAGTGAATCGGCCGGCTCGCGGCCGACGAGGGCCTCGAGCCGCGCGTTCAGCTGGTCGATCGCTGCGACGTGCGCCTCCTCCTTGGCCAGGATGTCCTCCGCCGCGGCCAGGTCCGGGAGGCCCAGGCCCTGGAGCTGGGCCTGGCTGTCCTCCTCGGCCTGGCGCAGCTCGGCCTCCATCTGGGACTTGCCACGGAGGCGCCGCTCGACCTCGTTCTCGGCCAGCTCCCTCTGCTTGCGGAAGTCCTGGGAGGCCTTCCGGCCGCGGAACGCGAGCAGGCCCAGGATGAGGCCGAGGATCGCTGCCCCGATCCCGACGTAGCTGAGCGTCGTCATCCCGGACAGCGTCTGGCCCGCGACGGCCAGCGCGATCCCGACGAGGACCGTGATCATCGAGGCCAGCGCGATCGGCCGCCAGGTCGTCGGCGGGGCGGTCACCTCGTAGTCGACCTTGATCTCGCCCGACAGCATCGCCCGCAGCTCGGTCATCTTCGTGTCGAGCGCGCGGAGCCGCTCGACGGTCTGGCGGACCACCGGCAGCGGGTTCGGCGACGGGTGCGAGTCGTGGAGCCGGGCCAGCTCGGCCGCGGCAGTCACCGCCTCGGCATAGCGCGCCTGGCGCTCGACGGCGGCGGCATGCGTCGCCGTGAGCAGCTCCGCGTTGCGGGCCTGCTCGAGGAGGGCGCGTCGCGCGCCGAGGTCGGCGTCGACGACCGCCCTGGCGTCCTGCGCCGTCCCGAGCGCCTCCCGATCGGCGACCAACCGACCGAGCGCGGTCTCGCCGGCGGCGACGGCCGCCTCGGAACGGGCGACGGCCTCCTCGGCGACGGCCAGCCGTCCCGGGTCGCGCTCGCCCCGGGCGTTGAGCTGGGCCAGGCTCGCCCGGAGCGTCTCGATCGCGGCAGTCGTGCTCCGGTCCGCGGCGCTGATCGAGGCGCTGAGCCGCTCGCGCAGGGTCGCCTCGTCCCGGTCGAGATCCTCGAGCTCGCCGTGGCCGACGAGCGCCGTCGAGTGGAAGAACGCGGCGGTCGGGACCCCGGTCAGCTCGGCCAGCGTGGCGTCAACCGCGGCCGGGTCGGTCACCGTCTCGCCGTCGAGGGTGAGCGTCGCCGAGCCATCCGGGCCAAACGACTTCTCGACGGAGCCGGTCCGTACGGCGGCCTCGGCGGTCTCGGCGTCGACGCTGAAGTCGAGGGTGACCGTCGGTCGGGCCGACGGCTCCGCGTCCCACGAGCGGAGCCCGTCGAGGCGCCCGTCGCCCGTGCCGCCAGGGACGGGCGAGCCGGTCAGCCCGAGCTCGATCGCCCGGGCGATCGTCGACTTGCCCGACTCGTTCGGGCCGCGGATGATCGTCAGCCCGGGAGCGAGGTCGATCTGGAGGTCGCGGTAGCGCTTGACGTCGCGCAGCTGGAGCCGCGAGATCCTCATGGCTCGACGCCCTGCCCGGACAGCAGTCGGCGGCCGAGGCGGAGCGCCTCGCGCAGCTCCGCCGCGGTCCCGTCCCCGCCGGTCGTCTCGACCTCGGCGATCCGTGCCTCGAGGTCGTGGAGGAAGGCGCCGGCGATCGTGTCCTGCGGCGGGATCTGGCCGACGGTGAGCCCCGGGACCGCCAGGTTGCGGACCCGGAGCCGGAGGAACCGGCCGGCCAGGTCCGTCTCGGCCGTCGTCCGGGTCGACGTCGACCGCGTCCGGCCAGTCCCCGACGAGCCGGGCGTCGAGGACCAGATCGGCGTCGGCCTTCCGGGAGAGCGCGGCGACCAGGGCGGCCTGGTCGGCCAGCCCTCCGATCTGGAGATCGAGCCGCTCGAACCGGGTCCGGCCGACGCGCTGGCGCTCGACGGTCGGCCGGCTGCCGGGCTCGTCGAACGTCACGAGGAGGACCTCGCCGCCCTCGGCGCTCTCGACGTCGACCAGCTCGGGCGACCCGCTGGCGCCCCAGGTCACGTTGGCCGCCCGGCCGGTCGCCGCGGCGTGCGGGCCGCCGATCGCGAGGTAGTCGACCCCGGCCGAGGCGATCTCGTCATCTCGCGGCCGCGTCTCGCGGTGGATCATCCCGATCCGCCAGCCGTCGTCGGGCAGGTCGCTGACCGGGAAGCGCGAGGTGACGCGCGCACCGAGCGAGGGCAGGATCACGTCCGTGTCGTCGCCGGCGAGGATCGTGAGCGAGCCGGCCCCCGGACCCTCGCCGACGAGCCCGACCAGGTCGGACGCGTGGTAGATCGAGGCGCGCCCGGGGGCGTCGCCGGTGCCGGGCAGCAGGACGATCGGGATGCCAGCCGCGACGAGCCTCTTCAGCGCCGCGCCGACTCGCTCGACGAGGGCCCGCGGCTCGACGCTCGAGGCGAACAGGTCGCCGGCGATGAGGAACAGGTCGGCGGGGGTGGCCAGGGCCAGCTCGACCGTCCGCTCGAACGCCGTGGCCTGGCGCTCGCGCTGCTCGCCGGCCCGCTCGCCGATGAACGGATGGCGAGCCCCGAGGTGGGCGTCGGACGTCTGGACGAGGCGGAGCATCGCCGTTCGGGACCTCCTGCTCGGCTCCCTGGGCAAGGCGCCCGAGCCCGGGCCGGTGGCCACCCTCGGTCGGCGTCCAGATCACGGCCTGGACCGCCTCCGCGCGGATCCGGTGCGAGCGAGGAGCCCCCTGGTCCCTCGCTCGCCGACCCGAGTCTCGGGCCGCATTGTGACAGGTTCGATGGCACGCGGACGGTCGTCCCGGAGCCTTCACGGACCCATTCGGGAGAGGGACCAGCGGCCTCGCGGACCCGCGGCCGCGGCGGTGCCGGACGCGGGCGGTCCGGTCGCGGATGGCTCGCCGGCTCGTTTCGCCGTTCGGTGCTATCCTGCCGGCCACATCACCGGTGCAGCCCGATACAGGCACCTTGAAGAGATCGACCTGGGTCGCGCGGCTCCCGGAACACTCCAGCCACCGCCCTCGCCGCCCCTCTTCGTCGTGTCCGGGACGCACCCCGAGCGAATTGACACGTCCTGGAGGACCGGGTTGACCTACACCGATCGAACCCTCACCTGCGTCGACTGCGGCGTCGAGTTCATCCATTCGGCCGCGGACCAGGAGTTCTACGCAGAGAAGGGGTTCGTCTCCGACCCCAAGCGCTGCACCACCTGCCGGGCCCAGCGACGAGCGGCCCGCGATTCCGGCGAGTCCGACGTCCGCGAGATCGGCGGCCCGCGGGGCTACGAGCGCGGCGACCGGCCGGTCCGCGAGTACTTCGCGGTCCTCTGCTCGTCCTGCGGCAACCAGGCCCAGGTCCCGTTCAAGCCACGCATGGACCGGCCTGTCTACTGCTCCGACTGCTTCCGGTCCCACTCCGCCGGCTGACCGCCGGGCGGCCCGCGTCGCGACGAG
The DNA here is from genome assembly GCA_963708065.1 of uncultured Chloroflexia bacterium. Lineage (GTDB taxonomy): Bacteria > Chloroflexota > Limnocylindria > Limnocylindrales > CSP1-4 > Chersky-267. The sequence continues at coordinate 116,363 of CAVPRZ010000002.1, read as the reverse complement.
CGATGGGGGCCCGCACCCTGAACGACGATCGAGGCCGGCTCCCAGAACGGGGGCCGGCCTCGATCCTTCTCCGGCGTCCAGGGAGCCTCCGGCGTCCAGGGAGCCGGGGGCCGGCCTCCTCCATTCCGGCCCTGAGATATGCGAGGGCCGGCCTCCTCCATTCCGGCCCGGAAATGCGAAGGCCGGGCGATCGGCGCCCGCTCACCGGTGAGCGACCACCTCCCGTCCGGCCTTCGCCAACGAGCCGACCCGGTGCCGGCCGACTCGACTCGTTGCTCATTGATATCGGGTCTGGCGCCTCGAGGTTCAACCCGAGTTGACGCCGGCACCCAAACGGCCGTTCACCGCGGCATGTCCGAGCTCGGTCGCCGGATGAACGAGCCGGCCAGGTGAGGTCGGAGTGGGTGGCCTCCGGTTCGTTCACCGGATGAACGAGCCGACGCTGGCCGGAGCGGCCTGGGTCGGCCGGAGTGCTCCGTTCGTTTCACCGGACGAACGAAACGCCGGCCGGAGCGGCGCGGGAGTGTCCGTTCGTTCACCGGACGAACGAGACGCTGGCCGGAGCGTCGCGGGACTGTCCGTTCGTTCACCGCATGAACGAGCCGGCGTGGGTGAGGCGGCCTGGGTCGGCCGGAGGCTCCGTTCGTTCACCGGACGAACGAAACGCTGGCCGGAGCGGCGCGGGAGGGTCGCGGGACTGTCCGCTCGTTCACCGGGCGAACGAGCCGGCGTGGGTGAGGCGGCCGGGTCGACCGCGTACCCGGTCGGACGCGGCGAGACCCCGACGCAGCATCGGGGTCTCGCGGAGAGGTCCGACCCGGGAGGAGGCCGGGTCGGCCAAGGGAGCGTTCTGTTCGTGCCCCAATCTCGCCGAACGCCGTTTCCGGGCCGTCATCGACGGGTAAACATCGCCCGGCCGGGGTGATCGTAGGGGCCGCCGCGCGGTGACCTTGGCTCAGAGCCGGAACGCATCCCCGTCGCGGAAGCGCTCGCGGTGACGGCCGCGCCAGACCGTCACCCGGCCCCGACCGCGTACCTGCCAGCCGCCGTCACGGCCCACGGCCGCGGTCCCCTCGTCGAGCCCGAGCACGATCGTTCCGCGCGGCGCGCGGAGGATCATCAGGGTGGAGACCGACTCCGGCATCTTGTCGTAGTGCGGGAGCGCCGCGACCCCCGGCACGACCCCGAGCGCCGGGCCGTAGCGGAGCGGCAGGTGCGGCGGGCGTCGGAACAGCGCCTGTCGGCCGCACAGGACCATCGCCCCCGCCGAGCAGCCTGCCAACACGCCGCCGCGGCGGTGGACGTCGAGCGCGGCGGACCACAGCGCGCTCCCCGCGAGCGAGCGGTAGAGGTGGCCCGGGTCGCCGCCGGACATGTAGACGAGGTCGGCCTCGGCGACCGCCTGGACGCTGGCCGGGTCGTCCGCCTCGGCCCGATCGTGGACGAGGACGGCCTCCACCTCGGCGCCGAGCGCCTCGAAATGCTCGATGCCCATCGCCGCCCAGCGCCGGAAGACGTCCTCGCCGTCCGGGGCCGAGGCCGTCGGCAGGATCGCCACCCGCGGCCGGGCGCGGCCGGTCGCCGCCAGCAGCTCGGCGTCGAGGGCCGCCACCGCCGGCAGGAACTCGTCGGCGCCAAGGAGCGCGACCGGTCCGCTCATCGCGCGGAGTCTAGCGACGATCCGGCGAAGGGGCGGAGACGGGCCGGATCGCGGTCGAGCAAGCACCTCGGACGCACGTCGGGCATCCGGTGATCGCCGAGCCGGTCCATGCGGAATCAAGTGCCGTCGGACGATCGACCGGGCCAGCTTGTTGCCCGGGACTCAACAGATCGGCAACGGGGGAGCCGACACCCGAGCTGCGGGGCGAGTCTGTTGCCCTGAGCGCAGCAAAGAGGCCGATCGGGTGTCGGGTTCTTCGCCACTGGCTCCCTTGGTTGCCCCCGGTGCAACGCCGGACGTCGGCGCGTGAGCGCGCGTTTGGCTGGGTGGTGGCGCATCCGGCTGGGTGGTGGCGCATCCGGCTGGGTGGTGGCGCATCCGGCTGGGTGGTGGCGCATCCGGCTGGCTGGTGGAGCATCCGCCTTGGGTGGTGGCGCCTCGGCCGCCTTCTTGCCATATGTGCGCGTGTTGAACGTTGGACGGGGTGAGTGGCCCCAGCTAACCCGAGCCGGACCTGATCCTGTACCGCGGCGAGCGTGCGACGGGATGGAATCGCGGCGCCGGCGGCCGGACAAACGGCTCGGATCCGGCGAAGCTTCACCCGACGACCGTATGACAGGGACCGGGGGTGGGAGGCAGGATCGGTCCGGGCAGACGGCTCGGGGCGGCCCGGGGGCGGGAGGATCGGCCTGCAGCGGCTGGGCGGCCCGGGGCGGATCGGCCTGGGCAGACGGCTCGGGGCGGCCCGTGGGCGGGAGGATCGGGACGCCTCGCTTGCCTCATCCGGACCGGCGTCGCAGACTGCCCCGATGCAGGATCGCCAGCGCTGGACGATGCTCGCGGCGGTCCTCGGCTCGTCGGTCGTCTTCCTCGACGGAACCGTCGTCAACGTCGCCCTGCCGAAGATCGGCAAGGAGCTGCCGGCCACCACCCTCGGCGTGCTCGAGGGCCAGACGTACGTCAACACCGGCTACCTGGCGGTCCTCGCCGCGCTGCTCATCCTCGGCGGCGCGCTGTCCGACCGCTACGGGCGCAAGCGCGTCTTCTCGATCGGCCTCGTCGGCTTCGGCATCGCCAGCGTCCTGTGCGGCCTCTCGCCCAGCCTCGAGGCGCTCGTCCTGGCCCGGCTCTTCCAGGGCGCCACCGCGGCGCTCCTCGTCCCCGGCTCGCTCGCCCTGATCACCTCGACGTTCGAGGGTCCGGCCCTCGCCCGCGCGTTCGGCGTCTGGGCCGCGGCGACGTCGGCGGCGACCCTGCTCGGGCCGGTCGTCGGCGGCCTCGTCGTCCAGGACCTCACCTGGCGGCTCGCCTTCCTGATCAACGTCCCGCTCATCCTGCTGGCCCTCCTCGGGCTCGCGCGGGGCATGCCGGAGACCGTCCGCGAGGGCGCCAGCGGCCGGTTCGACTGGCTCGGCTCGCTCGACGTCGTCCTGTTCGTCGGCGGGCTGTCGTTCGGGCTCATCCGGGGCCAGCAGCACAACTGGGACGACCCGATCGCCTGGGCCGCGATCGGGATCGGGATCGTCGCCGGGATTGCCTTCCCGTTCCTCATGTCGCGCCGGCCCGACCCGCTCGTCCCGCTGAGCCTGTTCCGGATCCACCGGTTCGCGGTGATCAACCTCGCGACGTTCCTGATCTACGGCGCGCTCTACGTCTTCCTCGCCTACCAGGCGATCTTCCTCCAGGGGACGCTGGGCTACACGGCGACCGCGGCCGCCGATCGCCGCCCTCCCGGCCGGGATCCTGCTGACCGTCCTGTCGACCCGGGTCGGCAGCCTCGCCGGGCGCTACGGGCCGCGCCGGTTCCTCGTCGCCGGGCCGCTGCTCATGGCGGCCGGCCTGGCCTGGTACGCCCGGGTGCCAGCGACGAGCGAGGCCTGGCAGTTCGACCTGAGCGCCCCGGCCAGCTACGTCCCGCCGGTCTCGACGCTGATCGACATCCTGCCGGCGATGATCGTCTACGGGGTCGGCATCTCGCTCGTCGTGGCGCCGCTGACGAGCACGCTCATGACCTCGATCCCGGTCGCGCGGGCCGGGCTCGGGCTCGGCGATCAACAACTCGATCTCGCGGATCGGCTACCCGCTCATCGGGGCGATCGTGTTCATCGCGATCACGGCCAGCTTCTACGCGAACCTGGCGGCCGCGGTCTCCGGGCTCGACCCGAGCAGCCCGCAGCTCCGGGCGACGATCTCGCCGCTCAACCCGGCGCCGGACGGCTCGCCCCAGGAGCTTGTCGACGCGGTCAGGTCCGCGTCGGCCGACGCGTTCCGGCTGGCGATGCTCGTCGGGGCCGGTCTGCTCATCGTCGGCGCGGCCGTCGACTACGTAGGGCTACGCGAGACGGGTCCCGAGACGACTCGGGTCACCGGCCGCGATACCGGCCCTGCACCCGCGACCGCGGGCGAGCGCGCTACGATCCCCAGGACGACGGACGGGGATGGGTCCCGGGACGCCGGCGTGGGCGAGCTGGAGGCGTGAGGTGAGGATCCGACGCGCGGCGGTCATCGGAGCCGGGGTCGCCGCCGGCGGTGCCGGGGTCGCCCGGGCGCGGAGCAACAAGCGTCACGTCGCCTACCCACCCGCCGCCGACGCGATCGCCGCGAGCGACGCCCGGGCGAAGGCCGAGGAGCTCCTGGCCCAGCCGCGGGTCGCGCGGCGCGATCTCACGATGCCGCTCGCGCCCACCCAGTCGACGTCGGTCGATCCGCTCCTCCACGGCCGGCGCTACTTCCCGCGGATGCTCGACGACATCGCGATGGCGACCGACTCGATCCACCTCCTGATCTACGGCTACAAGCCGGGCGAGATCGGGACCCAGTTCCGCGACGCCCTGGCCGACAAGGTCCGGGCCGGCGTCGAGGTCCGCCTCCAGGTCGACGCGATCGGCAGCGAGATCGACTTCGGCAGCCGCGCGCTGTTCAAGGACCTGCGCGAGTCCGGGATCCAGATCGTGGCCAACGACGGGATCCTGCCCGACCGCGACGGGCCGCTCGGGAAGCGCCGCTTCGACTGGCACCTCGACGACTTCGGCCACTTCGACCACCGCAAGATGATGGTCGTCGACGGACGCGTCGCTTATGTCGGCGGGAGCGGGATCGAGGACCACTTCAACGACGAGCGGTTCTACGACGTCATGTGCCGGGTGACCGGGCCGATCGTCGCCCAGCTCCAGCTCGTGTTCTTCGCCAGCTGGCGATTCCAGGGCGGACCCCGCCCGGAGCGGCCGCTCGACGCGTACTTCCCCGCCGACACGCTCGAGGTCCCGGCCGGGACCGAGGCGACTGCGGTCGAGACGACGATCCTGTGGAACGTCCCTGGCGAGGGCCACCACCCGATCAGCGACGCGATCGAGCAGTCGATCGAGGACGCCCAGCGGGTCATCCACATCGTCAACCCGTACATCGCCGACCGCGAGCTCCTGACCCGGCTCCTCGCCGCCGCCCAGCGCGGGATCGAGACCCGGATCGTCGTCCCGGGCAAGCCGACGCCGCCCTATCCCGCGGCCGCCTTCCGCCACCACTACGAGCGGCTGCTCGACGCCGGGGCGACGATCCTGCTCCACCCCGACATGGCCCACGCCAAGGTCCTCCGGATCGACGACCGGGTGCTCATCGGCGGCTGCAACCTCGACGACCTGAGCCTGTTCCGGAACAACGAGCTCGACCTGCTGTTCGACAGCCCGGCGGTGGCCGACCAGACCGAGCGCCAGGTGTTCGACGAGCTCGTCTCGATGTCCGAGCCCGTGGTCGTCCCGACCGGCCGGCGCGAGAAGGCCTGGAACGCCGCGATGGACCGGATCTCGCGCTTCCTGTGACCGCCCGCCGGGCGGGTCGCGCGGGATGTGGCGTTCGGCCGCAGCCTGGTCCTCGGGCCGAGGGGCTGGTCCGGCAGGCGGACCAACCGACTGGCCGGCGTGGCGTTCGGCCGCTCTCTGGTCCGGCAGGCGGACCAACCGACGGCCGGCGTGGCGTTCGGCCGCTCTCTGGTCCGGCAGGCGGACCACCGGACGCCCGAGCCCGGGCGCGGCGCCCTTTGGTCCGGCACGCGAACCAGCCGGAGGGCCCAAGCATTGCCTCGTGTCCGGCCGCCCCTCGTGCCTGACCGATGAGCCGCGACTGGGACGCCGCCACCTACGACCGCGTCGCCGACCCGCAGGCCCGCTGGGGAGCGGCGGTCCTCGACCGGCTGCCGCTGGACGGCTCGGAACGCGTCCTCGACGCAGGCTGCGGCTCGGGCCGGGTGACCGAGCTGCTCGCCGAGCGCCTGACCGGCGGCCACGTCGTCGCCCTCGACGGCTCGCCGGCGATGATCGACGAGGCGCGCCGGCGGCTGGCCCGGTTCGGAGACCGGATCGAGTACGTGGTCGCCGACCTCGGACGGCCGCTGCCCCTGGCCGAGCCCGTGGACGCGATCCTGTCGACCGCGGTGTTCCACTGGGTGCCCGACCACGACGCGCTGTTCCGCAACCTCGGCGCGGTCATGCGGCCCGGGGCCAGGCTGGTCGCCCAGTGCGGCGGTGCCGGCAACGTCGCCAACATCAGGGCGATCCTCGCCACGATCGGCGACGGCTGGCTCGGGCCGCAGGTCTTCGCGACGCCCGAGGAGACGCGCTCCCGGCTCGAGGCGGCCGGCTTCGTCGACGTCGAGACGTGGCTCCAGCCCGAACCGACCCGCTTCGAGCCCGGCGAGCCGTTCGAGACGTTCCTCGGGACGGTCGTCCTCGGTGCCCACGTGCAGCGCCTGCCCGAAGGCGAGCGGGCCGCCTTCGTCCACGAGGTCGCGAGCCGGCTGGCGGCCCCGGAGATCGACTACGTCCGGCTCAACATCATGGCGACCCGGGACGACCGGCCGGTCGCCTGAAACCGGCCGGCCGGCGAGGCCGTACCGGGAGCATCAGGTCGGGCGCAGGTTCGCCCGACATCGTCGGAATGGAGGAACAGCGGTGCGTGCGCTGCGGGTCATCGTCGTCGTCGCCGGCCTCGCGCTGGTCGCGGCAGGCTGCTCCGGGACCGGCGGCTACGGCTACGGCGGGGGTGTCGTCGCGACCCAGAGCCCGACCGCGGCACCGACGGTCGCCCCCACGACCGCCGCGTCTCCCTCCGCGGCCTCCGGTGGCGGTGGCTACACCCGCGGCGACTACCCTGCCGGGGGCGACGCGTCGACGGGCGCAGCTGGATCCGCGGCCCCCGGCACCGCGGCCCTCAGCGGCTATGCCTTCGTCCCGGCGACGCTGTCGGTGGCCACCGGCGGGAGCCTGACGTTCACGAACGGCGACGCGACCGCCCACGCGATCGTCATCGGCGAGAACGGCACCCCGGCCAGCGGCCAGACGCCGCAGCAGGTCGAGGCCGGCCAGTCGATCTCGATCACCTTCCCGACGGCCGGCACGGTCAAGCTGACGTGCACGATCCACCCGTCGATGAACGCGACGGTGACGGTCGGGCCGTAGCAACGCGGCGGGAGCCGCCGCCGGAAGCCCGGCTCTCGCGAGACCGCGCTCAGCGCCGCCCGATCGCCCCCGGTCCGAGCCGGCGCGGCGGTCCGGGCTCCCAGCCCACGATCCGGTGGCCGTCGCCCCGCAGGCGGCTGCCCCGGATGTCGCCGGCCACCACCGCGTAGAGCAGCGCGAGCTCCGTGTGGAGCCGGTTCTCGGCCTGGTCCCAGACCCGTGATGCCGGGCCATCGATGACCGCGTCGACGACCTCCTCGCCGCGGTGGGCGGGCAGGCAGTGGAGGAAGATCGCGTGCGGCGCGGCGAGAGCCATGAGCGCCTCGTCGACCCGGTACGCCCCGAAGGCCGCGACCCGCTCGTCGTGCTCGGCGTCGTGGCCCATCGACGCCCACACGTCGGTGTAGACGGCGTCGGCGCCGGCGACGGCGTGAGCCGGCTCGCTGAACAGCTCGACCGACCCGCCGGTCCCCGCGGCGATCGAGAGGGCCGACTCGAGGATCCGTCGGTCCGGCTCGTATCCCGCCGGGCAGCCGATCCGGAGCCGGAAGCCGCCGAGTGCAGCGCCCTCGATGAGCGAATGGCAGACGTTGTCGCCGTCACCGACGTAGGCCACGGTGATCCCGGCCAGCGACCCGAAGGCCTCCTCGATCGTCATCAGGTCGGCCAGCGCCTGGCACGGATGGTGCTCGTCGGTCAGGGCGTTGACGATCGGGATCGTCGCCCCGTCGGCGAGCTCCTCGACCCGGCTCTGCTCGAACGTCCGAACGGTGACCGCGTCGAGGTAGCGCGACAGCACCCGGGCGGTGTCGCCGATCGTCTCGCCACGACCGAGCTGGAGCTCGTCTGGGCGGAGGACGACGGGCAGCATCCCGAGCGCCCAGGCCGCAGCCTCGAGGCTCACCCGGGTGCGGGTCGACGGCTTGTCGAAGATCATCCCGACCTTGCCGCCGGCGAGCGAGCCCTGGAACATCGCCGGGTCGCGCTTGGCCCGGTGGGCCAGGTCGAGCAGGGCCCGGAGGCCCGCCGGCCCGACCGACGCCAGGGTCAGGAAGTGGTGGATGCCCGAGCCGAACGTCGCCGGCTCGGGCTGGTGGATCGTCTTGACCATCGTCGCTGCCTCCGCGGATCGGGACGGGCGGTCAGGCGCCGGTCGGGGTGAGGGAGGCCTGCGTCTCGCGGACGATCGGCTCGAGCAGCCCGGCGAGCGACGGCCCGCTGACCTCCTCGAGCTCGTAGCGGACGCGGATGATCGGCTTGTCGAGGGTGAGCACCCGGGTCAGGTCGATCGGGGTCGCCGCGAGGACGACGTCGACCGGCATCGCGTTGAGGGTCGCCGCGAGGTCGGCCACCTGGCCCTCGCCGTAGCCCATCGCCGGCACGAGCGGGTCGTGCATCGGGTAGGCCTTGACGATGTCGGCGATCGAGCCGACCGCATACGGCGTCGGGTCGACGATGAGCCCGGCCCCGAACCGCCGCGCCGCGACGATCCCGGCCCCGTAGGCCATCCCGCCGTGGGTCAGCGTCGGGCCGTCCTCGACGACCGCCACGCGCAGCCCGGTGATGTCGACGTCGACCGTGACCGCCGACCGGGCCAGGACCACCTTGGCCGTCGGGGTTGACGGCGGCGATGTTGGCCAGGACGAGGTCGATCGCCGGCTGGTCGGCCGAGTCGATCTTGTTGAGCACGATCACGTCGGCCATCCGCAGGTTCGTCTCGCCCGGGTGGTAGGTGCAGCTCGTGGCCGGGCCGGAGCGGGTCGGCGACGACGACGTACAGGTCGGGCTTGTAGAACGGCAGGTCGTTGTTGCCGCCGTCCCACAGGACGACGTCGGCCTCCTTCTCGGCGGCCCGCAGGATCGCCTCGTAGTCGACGCCCGCGTAGACGATCCGACCCGCGTCGAGGTGCGGCTCGTACTCCTCGCGCTCCTCGATCGTCGTCTTGTGGAGGTCGAGGTCGGCGTAGGTCGCGAAGCGCTGGACGCGCTGGGCGGCGAGCTCGCCGTAGGGCATCGGGTGGCGGACGACCACGACCTTGAGCCCGCGGCCCTCGAGCAGGCGCGGCCAGGTAGCGGCTCGTCTGGCTCTTGCCGCTGCCCGGTCCGGACCGCGCCGACGGCGACCACCGGGCGGCGGCTCGCGAGCATCGTCCGGGCCGGGCCGAGGAGCTTGAAGTCGGCGCCGGCGGCCATGCGCCCGCGACGCGGCGTGCATGACCGTCTCGTGGCTGACGTCGCTGTAGGCGAAGACGACCTCGTCGATCGACTCGTCGCGGATCAGCCGCTCGAGCTCGGCCTCGGGGTAGATCGGGATGCCGGCGGGGTAGCGCCGTCCGGCCAGCTCGACCGGGTAGCGCCGCCCGGCGATGCCGGGGATCTGGGTCGCGGTGAAGGCGACCACGCGGACCGCCGGGTCGTCGCGGTAGACGACGTTGAAGTCATGGAAGTCGCGCCCGGCGGCCCCCATGATGAGAATCCGCAGCTCCGACATCGCGCTCGATCCTTTCCGGGACGCAGGACGGCGAGCGGGACCCGCCGGGCGCCGGAATCGACGACGCCCGTGACCGCTCGTCGGAGCCAGTGTCGAGCCGGCGCCTGGGCCGGGCTAGGGCCGGACGGCCCGCCGGGCGGGGGCCGCCGGGTGGGGCCGCCGGGGACCGGCGGTCAGTCCTTCTTGTGCTTGGGAACCTCGTAGAGGTCCGCCTGGCTCTGGCCCTGGTGCCCGTGCGGCGCCTGGTGCGTCCCTTCCGCCGGCTTTGACACCGTGGAGTGGCCGTGCGGCATGAGGTAGAGCGCGAACAGGGCGATCGGCCCGAAGACGATCCCGAGGATGCCCCAGTTCAGCGGCGTCCGACCGCGCTTGGGTGCGGTGATGTAGCAGACGTAGGCACAGAAGAACCAGACGAACGCGCCCAGGATCAGGGCGCCGCCGAAGTAGATATCCATGCCGGCATCGTAGCCCATCGCAGGGCCGTGTCGTCGGCTCCCGAGAGCCGACGACGATCACCCGGTCAGCGCACCCGGAACGGCGCTCCATGGCCGGGGATCACGATGTCGGCCACGTCGAGAACGCGCTCGCGATGGCGCTCGAGAGCGGCCTGGTCGGAGGCGAACGGGTCGACCTGCGGGGTCCGGTCGGTGTGCCACCACAGGTGGGTCATGGCGTAGACCGCGTCGTCGGCGCGGACGATGAGACTGGCGTCTTCCTCGCTGTGGCCCGGGGTCAGCCAGAGCTCGGCGGCCGGGCTGAGGTGGTAGCCCTCGGCCTCGATGTCGAGCCACAGGTCGTCCTTGTAGCGGGCCCAGAAGTCGACGACCTCGGCGTTCGGGAACAGCGCGATGTTCATCGTGTGGTCGGGATGGTGATGGCTCAGGAAGACGTGGGTCACGGCCTCGGGTGCGACGCCGAGGGCGGCGAGCGGGTCGAGGATGAGCGAGCGGCGGGCGACCATCCCGGGGTCGGTGACGATCAACGCGTCGCCGTCGCGGACGAGGGCGATGCTGCTGCCGACGCGATCCCCGGTGTAGCCGGCGTGGAGGAGATGGACGCTGGTCATCGGCCGATGGTAGCCGGTGTCGTGGGTATGAGTGGGGCTCATCGCGGGGGGCGGGAGCGTGCTTGGCCACGAGACGACCGGCCCCAGTCACGAGGCGATCCTGCACGGGTTGGCCCGCGGCGATGAGCGGGACTCATCCACGCCTCGCCGCGTCGTCGCGAGGCGTGGGCCGCCGGCCGCCGCGTCGTCGCCGCCTGTGGCATCCTCGGCCGCGCCCATCCGCAGAGGAGCCGTTGCGTGCCGCCCGAAACCGCCGCCGACCTCGTCCTCCGCGGCGGAGCTGTCCACACCGTCGACCCGGTCCGGCCGAAGGCGGAAGCGGTCGCCGTGCGAGCGGGCCGGATCGTGGCGGTCGGCTCCGATCGCGACGTTAGCGAGCGGATCGGCCCGCGGACGCGGGTCATCGAGCTGCGCGGCCGGACGCTGCTGCCGGGGTTCCAGGACGCCCATTGCCACCCCTGCACCTCGGGGCTCGACCAGCTCCGCTGCGACCTCCTCGCGGTCCACGGCGCGGCCGAGGTATCCCGGACGATCAAGGCGTACGCCGCCGAGCCACCCGAACGACCCGTGGATCGTCGGGAGCGGCTGGTACATGGCCGACTACCCGCACGGGACGCCCCACCGGCGCGACCTCGACGCGGTCGTCGGGGAGCCGGCCGGCGTACCTCGAGAACCGCGACGGCCACTCGGCCTGGGTGAGCAGCCGGGCGCTCGAGCTGGCCGGGATCGACGCCGTCGACGCCCGACCCGGTCGGGGGGCGGATCGAGCGGGACGCGGACGGCACCCCGACGGGAGCGCTCCACGAGTCGGCGATGGACCTGGTCCTGGACCTGGTCCCGCCGGCGACCGCGGAGGAGCGCGAACGAGGACTGCTCGGCGCCCAGCGCTTCTTCCACTCGCTCGGGATCACGGCCTGGCAGGACGCCAGTGTCCGACCCGCCTGCCAGGCGGCGTACGAGGCGCTGGCCGGGCGCGGGGAGCTGACGGCCCGGGTCGTCGGGGCGATGACCTTCGAGGCCGGCTGGGAGGTCGACGCGATCGTCGGGCTCGTCGAGCGGCGGGCGCGCGGGCCGATCGGCCGGTTCGCGGCGACGTCGGTGAAGTTCTTCCTCGACGGGGTCCTCGAGACGTTCACCGGGGCGATGCTCGAGCCGTACCTGGCCCCCGACGGAGGCCCGACCGACCGGATGGGCATGCTCGTCCACGATCCGCAGGTGCTCCGGCGGGCGGTCGCCGCCGTGGACGCGGCGGGGTTCCAGGTCCACATGCACGCGATCGGCGATCGGGCGGTCCGCGAGGGGCTCGATGCGGTCGAGGGCGCGCGGGCGGCCAACGGCCCGACCGACGGGCGTCCTCACATGGCCCATATCCAGGTGATCCAGCCGGTCGATGTCGCGCGGTTCGGACCGCTCGGGGTCACCGCCAACGCCCAGGCGCTCTGGGCCTGCCACGACCGGCAGCTGGACGAGCTGACGAACCCGTTCCTCGGTCCCGAGCGCACAGCCATGCAGTACCCGTTCGGGTCGCTGCTGCGGGCCGGCGCACGGCTGGCGATGGGCAGCGACTGGGGCGTCTCGACGCCCAACGTGTTCGACGAGATGCAGGTCGCCGTCGAGCGGAGCCACCCGTCGCTGGACAACCGGGAGCCGTTCCTGCCCGCCGAGGCGATCACGCTCGACCAGGCGGTCCATGGGTTCACGATGGGCTCGGCCTTCGTCAACCACCTCGACGACGTAACCGGCTCGATCACGCCGGGCAAGCTGGCCGACCTGGTCGTCGTCGATCGCGACCTGTGGGACCGCGGCGCCGGACCGATCTCCGACGCCCGTGCCATCGCCACGTTCATCGAGGGCGAGCCGGTGTTCGAGGATCCGGCGCTCGGCGGCTGACCCGGGCCCGGTGGCGCCTGCCCGGGTCCTTGCCAGGCACAGCCCGGACCGGCGTGGTCCGGCGTGCGTGCGTCCTGCGCACCAACCAGCGGACGGCGAGGTCGCGCGTGCCTCCTGCGCACGAACCGGAGGACGGCGTCGACCCCGGCGGTCCCCTGGAGCGCGGCGCGCACGAACCAGCGAAGCTCGCCCTCCGGTTGGAGCGCGGCACGCACAAGCTGAGGGGTCGCGAGGCCGGGTGGGGGCCTGCGGGTCCGCTCCTCCCTCGGTTCGAGCGTGGTGCGCACAAGCGTGACGGGTCGCGAGGCCGGCCTCAGCTCACGACGGTCAGGCGCGCGCGGCGGCCGCGGCCGGAAGGTGGGGCGAGGCGGACCCCCAGCCGCTCGGCGGCCTCGACGAGGGCCGGGTGGTCGAGGGTCAGGACGGTCGCCTCGATGACGCGGCGGCAGCCCGGTCAGCCGCTCGGCGAAGAGCGTCACGTTGGTCCACGACGACTCGAGCGTCGACCACCACGACAGGCCGGCCGCGCCGCCGTCGAACGCGTCGCCGGCGATCCGCTGGGTGACCCGGCGGACGCCGGTCGCGACGCCGGACGGGCGGAGCCGCCGGGCGACGAGCACCCGCGGGTCGTCGAGGTCGACGAGCGGTGGGAGGGCCGCGTCGTCGATCGCCGCGAGCGAGCGCCGCGAACCGTCCGGGCCGGACGAGCGACTCGGCCGTGAGCTCCTGGCCGCGGAACGCCTGGATCGCCTCGGCGACCGCGCCGACCGCCTCGCGGGCGAGGTAGAGCGCGGTGTACCGCTCGGGGTCGTCGTGGCGGCCGCCGCCCTGCCGGTCGCGCGGGACCCGGAGCGGCTCGGGCTCGGCGTCGGGCAGCCAGCCGAAGACCCGGTAGAGGGTCAGGCGTAGGCCCCGATCTCGTCGGCGTCGATCGCGTCGAGGACCTCGCTCAGGCGGCCCCGGGCGAGCAGGTCGATCGGCCGGCGACCACCCAGCTGGGCGTTGAAGCCCTCGAGCCAGCGAAGCGCCGACTCGCGGTCGTAGAGCCGGAGGAGGCGGGCCAGGGCGAGCTCGACGCCCTCGACCTTGCGCAGGTTGTCCGGGCCGGGGTCCTGGCCGCGGTCGAGCCAGCGGGTGACCTGCGAGCGGTCGACGTGGAGCGCCCGGGCCACCTCGGCCCGGCTGCCGAGGTCCTCGACGAGCGACTCGATCCGGTCCCGTGCGGCGATCGCCATCGTTGTGCGACTCCTTTCGCTTGCGATCGTACGCAACGATCGGCGTTGCGTCAAGCGCCGTCGGTCCGTGGGCCCGCGGTAGGTGGGGGCAGGTCGGCCGGCTCGTCGACGTCGAGCGTCCAGGCGGCATCCGGGTCGTGGCGCCGCCAGGCGAGCTCGGGGACCTCGCGCGCGTCGAGCGCCCGGAGCAGCGCGCGGAGGCTGGCATCGCGGCCCGCGAGCGGGCGATCGGCAGCGGCGAGCGCCGCGTCGCGATCGACGGCGCAGGGGAGCGGGCGGGCGATCCCGGCGGGGTCGACGAGGACGACGGCGAGCGGGGCCTGGCCACCGGTGAGCCCGGCCTCGAGCAGGCTCGTCCATCGCCGCGACGAGCGACCGGAGGAGCGCCGGGCGGAGCGCGGGCTGGTCGCCGGCGACGACGATGGCTACCCCGGACGGCGCGGCCGCGAGTCCGGCCTGGAGGCCGACGAGCGGACCACCGTCGTTCTCGCGGTCGCGGGCGATGCCGACGACCGGCGCCAGGTCGGGCGGGAGGGTCGGCGGCGGGCGATCCCGGCCGATCGCCAGGACGATCGTCGCGCAGCCCGCGGCCGCGAGGGCGCGGATCGGACGCCAGAGAAGCGGCTCACCGTCGAGCTCGGCCGCGAGCTTGTCGCCGCCGAACCGGGTCGACCGGCCGCCGGCCAGGACGATCCCGGTCGGCGCCACCGCCCCGCTCACGGGCTCGGTCTCGTCGCCGTCGCCGCCCCGCTCATCGCGGCGCCCGCGGGCCGCGGACGTGCCCGGCCGGCGTCCGGCGCAGGACGCCCCGCCGGTCGAGGTCCTCGAGCAGGGCCATGACGTACTTGCGGCTCGTCCCGGTCGCGTCGCGCAGCGCAGCCGGCGTCAGCGGGCCGGGGTCGGCGAGCCGGACGGCGAGCCCCTCGAGCTCGCGGTAGGTCGTGCCGGCCCAGGCGAGGTCGGGCTCGACCCGGACGATCCGCCCCGACGCCTCGAGGGCCCGGACGCCCTCGGCCGGGCAGCGGGCGACACGCGCGGCCTCGCCGAACGGGGGCGGGGCGACGACCGCCAGCGCGGCCTCGAGCCGGTCCATCGCGGCGAGCACGTCGGGCGGGAGGGTGCCCGCTCGACCGCCCGGGGTCGCGGACGACGTCGCCGGACCGTGCGAGTCCGCCGCTCGCGACGAGCGCCTCGATCAGCGCGTCGGCCACGGCGCCGGCCGTCGGCTCGTCGGTCGTGACCCGGCGTCGGAGCGACCGTGCGAGCGAGCGGCGGAGCGCGGCGAGCGGCATGCCCGCGGCGAGGGGCTCCGCGTCGTGGTGAGCATCGACGAGCCGGAGCGCCTCGGCGTTGAGCGCCTCGGCCTCCTCCTCGGCGAGGAACCAGCCGGCGACGAGGCGGCCGCCCTCTGATGCCGTGACCGCATCGGGCCGGGCGACGAGCCCGTGGAGCCGGACCCGAGCCGCGAGCTCGACGGAGGCGTCACCGGCCAGCCAGGCCGTCGCGAGCGTAGCGAGCGCCTCGGGCGTGGCGCGCCGCCGCGAGACGCCGATCGGCGGGGCGACATCGATCACGATCCCGCCGGCGGCCGTGGCCGCGGGCGACGGGACGCGGAGCGCGAACGGATCGCCGAACGCGGCCGCGATCGGTCGGGCGAGCCGGAGCGTGGCGACGCGGCGGCCGTCGGGCAGGTCGACCGCGTCGGACCGGCCGCGACCTGGGGTCGCCTCGACGGCGTCAGTCCCGAGGTGGAGGCGGAGGATCGCCCCGGCCGGTGGTGGCCAGCGCGGCGCCGACTCGCGCGCGTCGAGCCGCGCCGGCGGCCGCAGGATCGCCGTCAGCCGGTCGGTCGGTCGGACGGCCGGGTCGTCGGTGAGGACCGCGCCCCGCGCCAGGTCGGTGACCTCGATCCCGGCCAGGTTGAGCGCCACCCGCCCGCCACCGGTCACCGCGTCGACCGGCGCGCCGTGGACCTGGAGCTCGCGCACCCGCACGGTCGAGCCGGCCGGCTCGAGCGTAGAGGCTCGTCCCGCGGGCCAGGCGGCCGCCCCGCAGCGACCCGGTGACGACGACGCCGCGGCCCTTGACCGAGAAGACGCGATCGATCGCGAGGCGCACGGGCATGCCGGTCGCCGGGTCGCCGGTCGCCGGGTCGCCGGGCGCCGCGTCACGAGCCGCACCTGTCGGACCCAGCACCCGATCCCGGAGCCCGACGAGGGCTTCGCGCAGCTCGTCGAGGCCGTCGCCACGGGACGAGGAGACGGCGAGGACCGGCGAACCGGCAAGGGTCGTCCGCGCGAGGAGCCGCCGGACCGCCTCGACCACCTCCACGGTCCGTGCCTCGTCGACCAGGTCGATCTTCGTCACGACCGCGATCCCCTCCCCGATCCCGAGCGCGTCGAGCAGCTCGAGGTGCTCGAGGGTCTGCGCCCGCGGCCCGTCGTCGGCCGCCACGACCAGCAGGGCGGCGTCGACCTCCCCCGCCCCGACGAGCATGTTGCCGACGAGCCGGTCGTGCCCCGGCACGTCGACGAAGTCGAGCTGCGAGCCGTCCGGCAGGTCGAGGTGGGCATACCCGACGTCGATCGTCATCCCGCGCCGGCGCTCCTCGGGCAGGCGGTCGGCGTCGATCCCGGTCAACGCCCGGAGCAGGCTGGTCTTGCCATGGTCGATGTGACCGGCCGTCCCGACGACGACGGTCATCGGCCGGGCGGTGGAGCGGGCCTCGGCGTCGGACCGGCCGTTTGGCCCGCCCCCGCAGACGCCGCGATCGCCCCGGCCAGGTCCTCGTCGCGCGCCGGGTCGACGGTCCGCAGGTCGACGACCACGCGGCCGTCCTCGATCCGGGCGATGACCGCCGGGTCGCCGCGCCGGAGCGCCGCGAGCCGCTTGTCCGCACCCGGCAGCGCGAGCCCCCACGACGGCGAGCGTCTCGCCCGGCAGCGAGCCACCGCCGACGGTCGCCTCGAGAGCCACGACCCGGACACCGGCCGTCGGGTCGTCGAGACGTGCCGCGAGCGCCTCGGCCCGCGCGCGGAGGTCGTCGGGGCGGGCCGCGATCATCCGCCAGACCGGGATCTCGCGGACCGCCAGCCCGGCCCGGTACAGCCCGAGCGTCGCGGCGAGGGCGGCCAGCGTCGTCTTGTCGGGCCGGGTCGCCCGGGCGAGCGGGTCCTTGCGCAGGCGCTCCGACGAGGCCGGCCCGGCCGACGATGCAGCCCGGCCTGCGGGCCGCCGACCAGCTTGTCGCCGCTGAACGTGACCAGGTCGGCGCCGGCCGCCAGTCGCTCGCGCAGGCAGTCGGCTCGTGAGCCAGCCCGAAGCCGGCTGTGTCGAGCAGCGCGCCGCTCCCGAGGTCGTCGACGAGGATCGCGTCGTGGCGGTGGGCGAGCGCGGCCAGCGCGGCGGGGTCGGGCGCCTCGACGAAGCCCTCCTGGCGGAAGTTCGACGGGTGGACGCGGAGGACGAGCCGGGCGCCGTCCTCCAGCGCGGCCGCGTAGTCGGCGACACGCGTCCGGTTCGTCGTCCCGACCTCGACGAGACGGGCGCCGGCCCGCCGGACGATCTCCGGGATCCGCACGCCGCCGCCGATCTCGACCAGCTCCCCGCGCGACACGACGACCCGGCCGCCACGCCCGGCCAGCCCGACCGCGAGAGCGACGGCCGCCGCGTTGTTGTTCGTCGACGAGGGCGTCCTCGGCCCCGGTCAGCGCGATCAGGTGCTCCTCGGCGGCGCGGAACCGGTGGCCGCGGCGACCGGACGCGCGGTCGAGCTCGAGCAGCGAGGGGTCGGCCGCGGCCGCCCGGGCGGCCTCGATCGCGACCCGCGGCCAGGGCGCGCGCCCGAGGTTCGTGTGGATGATGACGCCGGTCGCGTTGATGACGCCGGACACTGTCGAGCCGTCGGCGTCCGCGAAGCCGTCCAGCCGGCTGGCAAGCTCGCCGGCCAGCGCCTCGATCGATCGCGCCGGCTCGCCGTCGGCCAGCCGCGCTCGCTCGTCGGCCACGACGGCCCGCGCCTCTGCCAGGACCGCCTCGTGCTCGCGCTCGCCGAGCGCCGGCCGCGCCGCGGCGAGGAGCCGCTCGACGCTCGGGGGACGTGACGGCGGCCGCTCGGACGCTCATCGCCGACATCGTCGCACGACGCGGTGGCGGGAGCGCATGGGAGTCGAACCCACCGCGTCACGTCGAGCGTGGCGCCACCGGTTTTGAAGACCGGGGGACCCACCGGGACCCCTCCGCTCCCGAACGGCCATTCTAGGTTCGATCGGGGCGGCGATGGTCGGGAGCACAATGATTCGGTGAGACGTTTCGCCGCGTCGATGCTGGTCACGCTGGCAGTCGTGTCCTCTTGCTCGGGTGGTGGCGTGCCCACCGGCTCGACGCCGGGGACATCGGCTCAATCGACGAGCTCGGCTCCCGGTGAGTCGGCCGGTCCGACCAGCTCGACGGCTCGGGCCGAGGCGACGGAGGGCCCGTTCCGGCTCGTCTTCGAGCTCCCGAAGGACACGTGGAGAGCGGACGAGGCGATCGACGGTCTCGCGACGCTGTCGCTCGTCGAGGGTACCGGGATGGACCTCGGCGGCAGCGGAGGCGGCGGAGGCGGCCTCATCGGCTTCGGCATCGACGAGGTGGACGGGTCGCGCCACATGGGTCCGGCGTTCACGGCCGATTGCGCACCGTACCGGCTCGAAGCCGGCAAACCGATGACATCACCGATCAAGAAGTCGGGCGGCTTCAGTGCCGAAGACCCGAACGCCGCCTTCTACAACGGGTTCTTCGCGGATCCGGCCGTTCACCTGCCGCCGGGCGACTGGACGATCAGCGCCGTCGCGTCGTTCGTGGAGGGACAGGGGTGCAGCGGCCAGAGTCACGACATGCGGGCCAGCATCCTCGTCCACGTCCTCCCGCCATCACCCTCGGCCGAACCGTCCGGCTGACTTGCCTCGGGGCGGGGGCGTGGTTCTTCCTTGATGCGCGTTGTCGCATCACGATGGAGGGGAACGGATGAGGGCGAGGCGGGAAGCGGCCAGAACGGGTTCGGCACGTATCATCCGGCGCATGACCGCTCTCGAGACGCCGGCGTCCCTGCCGCTCACCGAGCTCACGACGTGCGGTGGGTGCGCCGCGAAGCTCGGGGCCGATCTGCTCGCGCGGGCGCTGGCCGGGCTCGGTGCAGAGGCGGCGCCCGAGGAGCTGATCGCGGGGCTCGAGGCGCCGGATGACGGGGCGGCCTGGGTCGTCTCGCCCGAGCTGGCGATCATCGGCACGCTCGACTTCTTCCCGCCGATCGTCGACGACCCATTCACGTTCGGCGAGATCGCGGCGGCCAACGCGCTGTCGGACGTGTTCGCGATGGGCGGGCGGGTGCTGTTCGCGCTGTCGATCGCCGCGTTCCCCGAGGAGCTCCCGACCGAGACGCTCGGCGCGGTCTTCGCCGGCGCGTCGGCCAAGGTCCGCGAGGCGGGCGGCGTGCTGGCCGGCGGGCACACGATCCGCGACCCCGAGCCGAAGTACGGGCTGGCGGTCACCGGCGCGGCCCACCCCGACCACCTCCTGCGCAAGGGCGGCGCGCGACCGGGCGATGTCCTGGTCCTGACGAAGCGACTCGGCACTGGGCTGCTCGTCAGCGGACGACGCCAGGGCCGGACGACCGAGGCCGACCTCGCCGCGGCGATCGACCAGATGCGGACGCTCAACCGGGCGGCGTCGGAGGTGCTGGTCGGGGCCGCGGTCAGGGCGGCAACGGACGTCACCGGCTTCGGCCTGCTCGGGCACGGGCTCGAGATGGCGCGCGCGTCCGGTGTCCGGTTCGTGTTCGAAGCTGCGGCGCTGCCGCTCCTGGACGGCGCGCTGGACCTCGCGCGGGCGGGCGTCGAGACGGGCGGCGCGGCGCACAACCGGCGGTTCGTGGCGCCTTCGCTGATCGTGGGAGCCGGCATCCCGCCCGAGCTCGTGACCCTCGCCCACGATCCCCAGACGAGCGGCGGCCTGCTTGCCGCGATCCCGCCGGACGCGGTCGCGGCGGTCGAGACCGGCCTCGATGCCGCCGGCGTCCCGCACTGGCGCGTCGGCCGAGTCGAATCGTCAGACCAGCCGGAGGTCGTCCTCGCCTGAGCGCGGCGGTCGCTGCACCCGCGGACTTCCTGCCATACGTTCGCCACACGAACGTTCGACGACGGTTGGCGGCCGCTGGGTCCCGTCCCGGCGGGGATTCGTACCGCGCCGAGCGTGCGGCGGGATGAACTGGAGGCCGCTTGACGGCAAAGAAACCCGCGGGAGGTGGCGAACGTTCCCCTGGTGAACGCATGACAGGGTGGGCGCCAGGGCCACGGGGGTTCGGTAAAGACGACGCAGCCGAGCCGAGCTTGATCGTGGGATCGGGGCCTGACCCCGCCTCCCCGCCACTCCCTGACTACGCGAACTTGAACGCGAATGGCTCGCGCTTGCGGCGCGGGGCCTCCTCCTTCGTGACCGGGGTGCCGGCGTACTGGTCGCGGATCCCGGCGATCCACTGGCGGCTCCGCTCCGTGAGCGTGAAGTCGTCGGTCTGCATCCGCGACTTCGACACGAGCACGCCCAGGTCGGCGCCCTTGTAGCGGTAGTCGTCGGTCGGCAGGATCCGGAGGAAGAACGCCTCGTCCTCGTCGACGATCGAGTGCCAGTCGTTCGCCCACCGGCCGAAGTGGATCCGGCCCGTCAGCGGGTCGATCCGCCAGACGCCGGTCCGCGGGGTCGACGTCAGCAGCTCGACCCGGTCCTCGGGCTCCTTGATGATGAGCTGGCTCCAGACGTCGACCGTCTCGGCCTGGGCCCAGCGGTGGTTGATGTCGTCGACGTCGATCTCGTAGTCGACGTCCATGAACTCGAGCAGGTGGAACCCGAACAGCGGCAGGTCGGCGTACGCGCCGGCGGTCGCGTTCGTCATCGAGGTCACGCCGCTGATCCGCGGGTTGATCTCGCCGAGGTAGAGCTCGCCGCTGTCGATGTCGGCCAGGACGTCGACCTCGAAGTAGCCCCGGTAGCCCTCCTTGGCCAGACGGTCGCCGAGCCGGCGGACGTACTTGCGGGCGCGCCGCCGGTGGTGCTCCGACAGCACGCCGGGCCACATGTCGTTGCCGCACCAGCCGCCCTTGTACGGGGTCAGCTCCTTGTGCCCGATCAGCTCGGTCATGAGCGGCCCGACGATCGTCCCGTGGCGGGTGATCGTCGCCTCGATCGCGGTCGAGCGGCAGTTGAGCCGGCGCATGATCTTGACCTCGGGCTCTGCGGCGATCGTCTTCTCGGCCTTCTTCCAGTCGCGCTCCGACTTGATGAAGAACGTCGT
Organism: uncultured Chloroflexia bacterium; assembly: GCA_963708065.1. GTDB lineage: Bacteria > Chloroflexota > Limnocylindria > Limnocylindrales > CSP1-4 > Chersky-267. The sequence continues at coordinate 95,244 of CAVPRZ010000002.1, read as the reverse complement.
CCGCCCAGAGTCGCCGTAGGGCGCCTGGACGACGAGGTCCTCGCCGAGCCCACCCTTGCGCGCGCGGTCGAGCAGCTCGCGATAGCTGGTCGCCCGACCGAGGACGTTCGGCGCGCTCGGGATGCCGGCATCGTTGCCGAGCCGGACCGTGACGGTCTTCGAGTCGACCCGGTGGCGGAGGGCCGCCGACGGATGGATGATCCGCAGCCCGAGCTCGGGGGCGAGCCGCTCCTCCTCCTCGTCGAACATGAGGAACGTCGCCAGCCCGCCAGGCCCCTTCGAGCGGATGAAGTCGCCGACCTCCTTGTGGCCGAGCAGGTAGGCGTTGATCTCCTCGATCGACTGGAACTCGCGCCAGGGCCGTTCCTTCGGTACGAACGCCCGCGGATGGCTGCCCTCGAAGCAGTCGTAGTAGCCGATGAAGAAGAGGTTGCGGACCCAGCGGTCGAGCCCGAGCAGGTTGAACGGGGTCGGGCTGATGAAGTGAATCGGGGTCTGGTTCGTGCGCAGGTAGGCCCGGATCTCGGAGATCCCGTTGAGGTGCGGCCGCTTCGGGGCGTGGCGCTTGCCACCGCCCGACCGCCGAGGGTCCGGAGTGACGGTCACGATCGGACCGACGGCGACGGTCGGATCGACGGTTTCGGTCGCCTTCGCCGGCCTCAACCCCTTGAGCGCCTTGTCGTGGCCGTTCCGACGCGGGTCGTGCCGCTTCCCCGCCTTGACCTTCGTCCCGGCCCTGGGGTCGGTCTTGCCGCTGGCCCTCGCGGGCCGTGGGCTCTCGCCATGTCGCCGGGGATGATCGTGTCCGGCCGCCTTCGCCTTCCTGGCGCGGCGGTCGTCCTTCTTGCCCATCGGCCTCTCCCGGTGGTCGAGAGCATCGGCCCGCCGGCGGCCCCGGCGGCCACGGTCCTCAGAGCGCCGGCGGCTCCGGCGGCCACGCCCGCCATCCTACGACGCGCTCGATCGTTTCGGCAGCCGCGAGGACGGCCCCGTCGTGACCCGGCAGGGCCTGGACCTGGAGGCCCACCGGAAGGCCATCGTCGCCGAACCCGATCGGCAGGGATAGGGCCGGAAAGCCCCCAAGATTTCGCGTCGTAGAGGAACGGGGCCCAGTCCATCCAGAGCGGGTGGATCGGCTCGCCGCCGATCTCGAGCGGGTGGTTCGTCCCGTGCTCGAACGCCTCGCAGCCGAGCGCGGGCGTGATCAGGACGGACGCGCCGGTCCGCTCGAACATCTCGCGGTAGGCGTGCCGGATGTGCTCCCGCTCGGCCTGCGCCAGGTCGTACTCGTGGACCGCGATCCGGCCCCCGAACTCGAGGAAGTGGGCGGCGCGCTGGGTCAGCTCCTCGCGCCGGTTGAGGTACGTCTGCTCCTCCTCGCGGCGGGCCTCGGCGGCGGCGATCGTGGCCCACGGCCGGATGCTCGAGCCGATCCCCGGGTTCGCCTCGACCAGGATCACGCCGGCCGCCTCCAGCGCGGCGACCGCCCGGCGGAAGACGGCCCGGACGTCGCCGTCGACCGCGAACCACCCGAAGTCCTCGCTGACGACCGCGCGGAGGGCGGCCGGCTCCGGGGCGGGCTGGTCGATCCCGACGACGTTCACGCTGAGGTGGTCGCGGGGGTCGGCGCCGGCGAGGGCGCCGAACAGCAGGCGCGCGTCGGCCACGGTCCTCGCCAGCGGCCCGACGGCGACGAGGGTCCGCCAGGCGTCGTTGCACGGGGCGCGGGGGATGGCACCGAACGTGGGCTTGAACCCGACCACGCCGCAGAACGCCGCGGGAATGCGGATCGATCCGCCGCCGTCCCCGCCGAGCGACAGCGGGCCGATCCCGCTCGCGACCGCCGCGCCGGCGCCGCCGCTCGAGCCGCCCGGCGTCCGGGTCAGGTCCCACGGGTTCGAGGTCCGGCCGTGGATCGGGCTCTCGCAGATCCCGCTGTAGCAGAACTCGGGAACGGCGGTCTTGGCGAAGATGATCGCACCGGCGTTCTCCAGCCGCTCGAGGGCGACCGACGTCTCGCCCGGGACGAAGCCGCGCATCGTCAGGCTGCCGACGGAGCTCTCGACCCCGGCCAGCCACTGCGAGTCCTTGGCGGTCACGGGCAGGCCGGTCAGCGGACCGCCCTCGCCGCGGGCCAGGACCTCGTCGGCGCGGAGGGCGGCGGCACGCGCCCGGTCGTAGAGCGGCACGGAGAACGGGTTGAGCGCCGGGACGAGGCGCTCCGCGCGGGCCAGCACAGCATCCAGCACCTCCATCGCGCTCAGCTCTCGACGATGGAGGAGCCCGGCCAGCTCGACGGCGGTCAGGCGGGCGATCGGGTCCGGCGTCGCGAGGGTGAGCGGACCGTCGATCCAGGTCGTCTCGGCGGTGGGTGCGGCGCCGGCCGGGTCGGCGTCGAGTGCGCCGGTCGTGGCGGCGGCGCCCGCCGGGTGGGCGGCGAGTGAGCCGGCCGGGTGGGCGGCGCCGATCGTGTCCGCGGCTGGTGCTGCGTCGGTCGCGTCGATCGTGCCGGCGTCGAGTGCGCGCTCCATCTCGGTCGAGTGTATCGGCGGCGCCCGCCCCGTGCCCGCCACCTCGCGGCGGCCGCGTCGGCGAACCCGTGACGTCCCCCTGCCCGGAATGCATCGGAACTGAACTTCGAGAAGGGTGGTTCGGTTGTGAAGTTCAGGACTGATGGATCTTCGGCAGCGGGGTACCTGAGGCGACCGCGCGAGCGGGGGCGCGCCAGGCCGATCGCCAACGGCGCTACACTCGGGCGATCGATCGGCCAACGGACGGCCGACGAGTTGGAGGGCACCCAGCCCATGCCACGGGACTACGTCCGCCTGACCCAGCCGCTCGTCCGTGAGGGAGGCCGCGGCGACGCGGGCACCCTCCGTCCGGCGACCTGGGACGAGGCGCTCGCGCGGACCGTCGCCGGTCTCCAGGCCGCCGGCGCGAAGCACGGGCCGACGACGTTCGGGACGTTCAGCTGCTCGAAGGCGACGAACGAGGTGAACTTCGCGGCGCAGAAGTTCTCCCGCGTCCGTCCTCGGCAGCAACAACATCGACAGCTGCAACCGCACCTGACACGCTCCGAGCGTCGCCGGTCTGGCGACCGTCTTCGGTGCCGGGGGCGGCACAAGCTCATACCGTGAGATCGAGGAGACGGATCTCGTCCTCCTGTGGGGCAGCAACGCCCGCGAGACCCACCCGATCTTCTTCCACCACCTGCTCCGCGGGGTCAACCGCGGCGCCCGGCTGATCGCGGTCGACCCGCGCCGGACGAGCTCGGCCGAGTGGGCCGACCTGTGGCTTGGGCTCGACGTCGGCAGCGACATCGCCCTGGCCAACGCGATGGCCCGCGAGATCATCCACGACGGACCTCCACCACCGCGAGTTCATCGACCGGGCGACGACCGGCTTCGACGCCTACCAGGCGACGGTCGAGCCGTACACCCTCGAGTACGCCGAGCGCGAGACCGGCGTCCCCGCCGCCGCGATCCGCGAGGCCGCCCACGCCTTCGCGAAGGCCGACCGGGCGATGATCTGCTGGACGCTCGGGATCACCGAGCACCACAACGCGGTCGACAACGTCCTCGCCCTGATCAGCCTCGCCCTCCTGACCGGCCACGTCGGGCGCTACGGCAGCGGGCTCAACCCGCTCCGCGGCCAGAACAACGTCCAGGGCGGCGGCGACATGGGCGCCCTGCCCGACCGGCTGCCGGGCTTCCAGCACGTCGAGAACGACGCGCTGCGGGCGAAGTTCGACGCCGCCTGGGGCGTCACCGTCCCGCCGAAGCGCGGCTGGCACCTGTCCGGGATGTTCGACGCGATGGAGCGCGGCGAGCTCCAGGCCGCTCTACGTGATCGGCGAGAACCCGGTCCAGTCGGAGGCCGACCAGAAGCGCGCGAAGCACCTCCTCGGGACGCGCGACTTCATGGTCGTCCAGGACATCTTCCTGACCGCGACCGCCGAGCTGGCCGACGTCGTCCTGCCGGCGGCGGCGGCGTGGGCCGAGAGCGAGGGCACGGTCACCAACTCCGAGCGGCGCGTCCAGCGGGTGCGCAAGGCGCTCGACCCGCCGGGCGAGGCGCGCGACGACCTGGCGATCATCTTCGAGCTGGCCCGCCGGATGGGCCGCGACTGGGGCGATCCCTCGGCCGAGGCGGTCTGGAACGAGGTCCGCTCGCTGTCGCCGGTCCACGCCGGGATGAGCTACGCCCGGCTCGAGGAGCTCGGCGGGATCCAGTGGCCGTGCTACGACGAGACCCACCCCGGCGAGCTGTTCCTCCACTCCCGGCTGTGGGAGGACCCGGTCCCCGGCAACCGCGTCCCGTTCGTGCCGGTCGAGCACGACCCGCCGGTCGACAAGCTCGACGCGGACTTCCCGATCCGGCTCACGACCGGCCGCCGGCTCGACTCGTACAACACCGGGGTCCAGACCGGCGGCTACACCTCGCCGCTCCGGCGGGGCGAGTCGCTCGACATCTCGCCCGAGGACGCCGAGACGTACGGGCTGGCCGACGGCGAGCGCGTCCGGGTCGTCTCGCGCCGTGGCCAGGTGGAGGTCCCGATCCGGATCGACCCGTCGCTCCGCCCCGGCCTCACGTTCATGACCCTCCACTTCCAGGACGACGTCGCGGTCAACCTGCTGACGATCGACGCGACCGACCCGAAGTCGGGCACGGCCGAGTTCAAGGCGACCGCGATCCGGATCGAGAAGCTCGAGGCATCGGTCCCGGCCTGACCCTCAGTCCGGCGAGCCGGCATCCTCGAAGGTCCGGCGCTTGCGGACGTCGACGGCGTCGAGGGCGACGACGACGTCGTTCCAGGCCCGACCGAGACCGGCGAGATCGACCTCAACCGATCGCCGGCGATCCGCCATGGCCTGTACCGCCAGGAGCGCCGTCCGCATCGCGGTGGCCGTCGTGGTCGTGGCCGTCCGGATCGCCCAGATGACCTCGAGATCGTCCTGCTCGATGAGCCGCAGCGCCGCGTAACCCTGGGTCACCACCGCGAGCTGGAGGAGCAGGTCACGACGACGACGACGCACCGAGAACAGCGCCTCGGTGCGGAGGGCCCCGGCGCGATCGGGGTCGGTCGTTGCCAGGGCCTCGATCCGATCGTCCACGAGGTCGTCGAGGCGACCGGCAAGGAAGGCGTATTCGCGGAGGGCCTGGAGCTCGGTCCACAGGGCTCGTTCCTGCTGGGCGATCGTCGCGTTCGCCAGCTGGAGCGTCTCGAGGGCGTCGTTGAGCGCCCCGACTGCCTCGTCGATCCGCTCCTGTGCACGCTCGAGGTCGCGAGCGACGTCGCGGGCCGACATCTCCGCCGACCGAGCGTTCAGCTCGTCGCGGAGCCGCTCCGCCGTCTCATGGAGCCATCGCAGGCTGCGACTGAGCTGCGAGTCGTCGGAGACGAGTCGGCGCACCGCCAGGCTCGGCTGGTTGTCGAGGCCGCGGACGATCTCGGTCGTCGCCCGGATCTCGCGGTCGCCGAGGCTGTCGATCGCGGCGATCGCGCGACCGAAGGCCGGCGAGCCGAACGGAGCGGCCATCAGCCGGTCGGCGAACGCGACGGCCGTGGGCTCGATCCGGGCGGCGACCTCGGGCGCGACCGTGATGGCGGCGTCGAGTGCGACGGCGTCGTCGGCGGCAGCTCCGTCCGGACCCGAGGTCGGCGTCAGTGTGGAGCGTCCCCGTCCCGAGGCGGCTCAGTGGCGAGCGGCGCCCGGCCACGCCGCCGCCGCCCTCGATCCTCCTGGACGACCGCCGCGACGGGCGGTGGCCCGGGCGGATGCGCCGATCCGTTCGGACCCGGGCCGTTCCGATCGGCGGGGGTCAGCCGCGGCATCAACGTGTCCCGGGCCATCCCGGCCAGGGCACCGGCCTGCTGGATCACCTCGGCCAGGGCGGAGGTCACGCCCTGGGCACCGTTGAGCACGGTGAACGTGCCGACGTGCTCGAATGGCGAGGCAGCGGCCCGGACGATGTCCGGCAGGTTCTCGGCGATCTGCTGGGCGATGACCGCCTCCTGGTTCTGGCTGAGGGCCGCGGCCCGCCGCTCGATGCCGGTGGCCTCGGCCTCCATCCGAGCCCGGACCGCGTCGGCCTCGGCCATCCCCCGCGCCCGGATGGCGTCAGCGTCGGCCTGGCCGTTCAGCCGGGTGGCGGCTGCCTGCGCCTCCGCCTGGACCTTCATCGCCGCGGCGGCGGCCTCGGCCTGGACCCGTGTCTGGGCGGCGGCCGCCTCGGCATGGAGGCGAACCTCCTGGGCCTCCGCCTCGGCTTGCCGGATCCGCACGTCACGGGAAGCGGCCGCGAGCGTGGTCTGCTTGTACGCCTCGGCGTCGGCCGGCTTCCGGACGTCGACCTGGAGCTGCTGCTCCGTCTGCTCGGCCTGGAGCTCGGCGACCTTCGTCTCCTCCTGGACGACGGCCTGCTTGGCCGTCGCCTGGGCGAGCGGTCCCTGCTGGGCGGCGTTCTGGTTGGCCCGGTCGATCTCGGCCTGGAATCCGGCCTTCTTGATCTCGGTGTCGCGGACGGACGAGGCGATCTGGGCCGCTGAGGACTGCTCCTGAGCCACCGCCTCCCGGTCGGCGATTGCGCGGGCGATCCGGGCCTTCTGCTCGACCTCGGCCTGGTGCGGCACGGCGAGGTTCTCGATGTAGTTGCCGGTGCTCGAGATCGCCTGGATCTGGAAGCTGTCGATGACCAGGCCGAACGACTCCATCTCCTGGCTGCACCGGTCGCGCACCTGCTGGGCGAACTTGTCCTGGTCGCTGATCATCTCCTCGACGGTCATCGAGCCGGCGATGGCGCGGAGATGGCCGACGAACACGTTCTGGACCTTCGACTCCAGCTCCGCGGCCGGGCGATCGAGGAACCGTCGGGCGGCGTTCGCGATCGAGCGGTAGTCGTCACCGACCTTGTAGACGACCACGCCGCGGAGATCGAGCGTGATCTTCTGCTGGCTCACGCAGGGCACGCTGATCTCGCTCTCGTGGGCCTCGAGGGACAGCGTCCGGACCATCGTCACGCCGGGGATCACGAAGGCGCCCCGTCCGGTGACGATCCGGAAGCCCATGCTCTCGCCGGCCCCTTCCGGGGGGCCGTGCGACCGGAAGCCCGAGATGATCAGGGCTTCGTCCGGCTCGGCGATCCGCCAGCTCATCCGGAACACCAGGGCGATCAGGAGGACCACCAGCGCCACGCCGGCGATTACGGCCACGATTGCGACGTCGATCATCTCGGTAGCCTCAGGGTGTCGGTCGGTTCCACTTCGACGGTCCTTCCCCCCAGGCTGCCGACCACGATGACCTGGGTGTGCTTCTGGATGGTGGCGGTTGAATCGGAGGCCCGGGCAAGGAACCGCTCGGTGCCCTGGCGCACCTCGATCAGCACTTCTCCCAGGTGTCCAGGGGTGATGTCGGCGGTCACCCGGCCCAGCTTTCCGACCACGTCAAGCGCCACGCCCGCTTCGACTCCACTCCCTCGATGCCTGGACCTTGCATGGTATGCCCCTTTCGGCACGGCCACCATGGCTCCATCGCGATGAGCCGGGTCTTGCGCGGGCCGACCCGCCCGCTACACTCCGCCGAGATGGCGACCGACGTCGTCCGCGCGGATCAGGCCCCGGCCGAAGCCACCATCCCGGCCGCGCGTCCGTACGCCCCGAGCTGGCTCAACGTCCTGATCGACTGGATCGACCGGGCACCCGGACCGACGTGGGCCGCCTACATCGTCCTGGGCCTCATCTCGGTCGCCCTGTCGGTGGGCCAGGGCTGGCTCGCCGGGATCGCCAGGGTCGGAGAGGTCTCCCTCAACCAGGTCGGCTGGGGTGTCGTGACGATCGCGTTCATCGCCGCCGTCCACGTCTTCGAGCGCGTCGCGGAGTGGGCGTTCGACACCGTCCGGCCGCTGACCTCGCTCGCCGATGGGGAGGCGGCGCGACTGCGCTACGAGGTCGCCATCTTCCCGGCCGTGCCCGGGTTCATCGTTCTGGTCGCGGCCTTCCCGCTCACCCTCTTCGGCTACGTGACCGATCCGGCAGCGTCGGGCATCGTCGGCTACCCCCTCGTGGCGCTGGTCCTGCGAGGCGTCTACGAGTCCCTCTTCAGCGCCGTCCTGCTCGTGCTGATCTGCCAGGCCATTCGCCAGCTCCGCCTCGTCACCCGGATCCTCGACCGGGTCACCCGGATCGACCTGTTCCATCCCCGGCCGCTGTACGCGTTCTCGCGGCTCACGGGCGGGATCGGGATCTCGCTCATCCTGGTCGTCGTGATGGGCTTCATCCTCGCTCCGTCACCGACCCAGGCGACCAACCTGTACTACGCCGTGTGGTACGTGGGCTTCGTCGGGTTCGGCCTGGTGGTCTTCGTGGTCCCGCTGCTCGGACTCCACGGGCGGCTCGTCGACGAGAAGGAGCGCCTCCAGGCCGCATCGGACGATCGGCTGAAGAGCGTCCTGGCCGAGCTCAACCGGGACGTGGACGGCCTCGATCTCGGTCGGGCCGACGCGCTCAACAAGACCCTCGCGAGCGTGCTCCAGCAGCGCGACGTGCTCGCCCGCCTCCCGACCTGGCCATGGTCGACGACGACGCTCCGGGCGTTCGTCTCGGCGATCCTGCTGCCGCTCGCCCTGTTCCTCGTCCAGCGGGTGCTCGGACAGCTCCTCTAGGAGCGGCCACCGCCCTGCCCGGAGCGGCCACCGCCCTGCCCAAGGAAGGTTCGGTCCTGCCCGGAGCGGCCACCGCCCTGCCCAGAAAGGTTCGGTCCTGAACTTCACGAACGAACAATCGTCTTCGAAGTTCAGAACAGAACGATCTCGGGCAGCGGACGGCTCACCCCGCGAGTCAGTCGACGCCGGGCTCGACCATCCCGGACTCGTAGGCGAAGATCACCGCCTCGACCCGGTCGCGGAGGCCGAGCTTGGCGAACAGGCTCGACAGGTGGGTCTTCACGGTCGCCTCGCCGATCGCCAGCTCGGCTGCGATCTCCCCGTTCGACCGCCCGCGGGCCACGAGCAGCAGGACCTCGCGCTCGCGCTCGGACAGGCGGGCCAGGTCGCGGGCCGACTCGCCCGGGGCGCGCCGGCGGCCGAAGGCGGCGATCACCCGCCGGGTGACCGAGGGCGCGAGCAGTGCGTCGCCCGCGGCCACGGTCCGGACCGCGGCGACGAGGTCGTCGGCCGGGGCGTTCTTGAGCAGGAACCCCGACGCGCCGGCGCGGAGCGCCTCGAAGACGTACTCGTCGAGGTCGAACGTCGTCAGCATGATCACCCGGGGGACGGGCTCGATCCGGGGATCCTCGCGATCGAGCAGCCGGCGCGTGGCCGCGAGGCCGTCGAGGATGGGCATCTGGACGTCCATCAGCACCACGTCCGGGTGGCGCCAGCGGATGGTCTCGAGAGCCTGCGCGCCGTCGCCCGCCTCGCCGACGACCTCGATGTCGGGCTCCGACTCGAGGATCAGCCGGAGGCCCGAGCGGACCATCTCCTGGTCGTCGGCCAGGACGACCCGGATCGGGGCCGCGGCGCCCGTGGTGCCGCCCACCGCCGACCCGCTCACGCCGGGCGACCCCCACCGGCCGGGCTGCCGGTCGGCGATGCGATCGGCAGCGTGGCGCGCACGGCGAATCCGCCGTCGGGGGTCGGCCCGGCCGCCAGCGCGCCGCCGAAGAGCGCCGCGCGCTCCTCCATCCCGACGAGCCCGAGCCCGCCGCCCGGCGTCCGGCCGCCGGGACCCGGGCCGCCCCCCGGCCCGTTGACGATCGACAGCTGGAGCCGATCGCCGGCCACGCCAACGTCGACCGCGACCGCGACCAGGCCCGCGTGGCGGACGACGTTCGTGAGCGCCTCCTGGACGATCCGGTAGGCGGCATGGTCGAGCGCCGGGTCGGCGATCCGCAGGGCAGCCGGGTCGACGGTCAGCCGGACGTCGGCGCCGCCCGAGCGAGCCTCCTCGGCCAGCGAGTCGAGCCGGTCGAGTCCCGGCTCCGGGAGGGACGACTGCGGTCGGTCGCCCCGGAGCGCCTCGAGCATCCGGCGCAGGTCGACGTTGGCCGCCCGGCTGGCCGATTCGATCCGCTCGAGGGCCGCGGCCGCCTCCGCCGGGCGGCTGTCGATCGCTCGCCGCGCCGCGGCGGCCTGGATCCCGATCGCGCTCACCGTCCCCGCGACCGTGTCGTGGAGCTCGCGCGCGATCTGCAGGCGCTGTTCGACCGCCTCGCGGTCGTGATGCTCGACGGCGAGCCGCCGCCGGCGCGGGATGAGGTAGGCGACGACGGCGACGGCCACCCCGAGGCTCAGGCCGCGGACCGCGCCGTCGACCGTCGGGCCCCACTGGAGGAGCGACACGATCATGACGAGGAAGAACGCGGTCAGGGCGGTCCCGATCTCGGTCGCGTCCGGGTGACGGGCGCTCATCGCGCGGAGCTCGGCGAGCGATCGCATCGCGCCAGCCTAGCGCTCGGCGGGGAGCGCGGGCAGCGTCCCGGACCCGGGTTCGGTGGCCCTGGCGCCGGACCGTGCGGCGGCGCGCCGGGCGACCCCGATACGGGCGACCCGGACGACGCCGTCGGCGGCCCGCACGACGACGAGCGCCGCGATCACCAGCCCGAGGTCGATCCTGACGAGGGTCGTCCACGGGGCGCCGAGGAGCTCGGGCGTCTTGACGAGGAGCACGATTGGCACGACGACGTCGAGGTAGGCGCGGAGCCCCACCGACCCGACGAGGAGCAGTCGGGAGCGCCCGGACCGGCCGGCCCACGGCACCCACGGCCCGACCGGGCGACGGGCGGTCCGGATGACGCCGAACACCAGGAGCCCGAGCATGGCCAGCGCAGCCAGGTCGAACGCCGGGTAGAACAGCTGGAGCGTCCCGCGCGGCTCGTGGCCGAGCAGGAGCGAGACCACCCCCTGGCCGATCGCGTCGGGCTTGTGGAGCAGCTCGTAGAGCGTGCTCTGCGCGTTGAACAGGACGGCCACGCCGAGGTGCCGTTCGGGCACGAGGACCTGGATCGCAGCCATGTCGGTCGTGCTCCCGGCGTGGGCCACGATCCGCTCCCCGTCGAGGGTCGAGGTCACCCAGCCCATGCCCATCCGCTCGTCGCCGCTTCCGGTTGCCACGGTCCCGGCCTGCATCTCGCGGACGGCGGCGGGCGAGACGACGCTCCGTCCCTCGAAGCGTCCGCTGTCGAGCTCGGCGATGAGCAGCCGGCCGAGGTCGTCGGCGCTGGCGCTGATCCAGCCGGCCGGGACGAGGTCGGGTCGGTCGAGCGGGGCATGGTCATCGGGCAAGCCGAACCACAGCCGGTGGGCATCGCTGAGGCCGCCGGCGTCGGCGGTCGCCCGGTCGGTCGCCGCGTGGGCCATCCCGAGCGGGTCGAAGACGTGGGCTCTGGACGTAGGCCCCGAACGGCTCTCCGGAGACGACCTCGACCAGCCGTCCGAGGACCAGGTAGTTGGCGTTCGAGTAGGCGTAGCTCGTCCCCGGCGCGGAGGCGAGCTGGACCGCGGCGAGGTCGCGGACGCGGGCGTCGAGGCTCGTCGCGGGCGTCGTCAGCGGCGCGATCCCGACCGCGGTCGACAGGCCGCTCGTGTGGGTGAGCAGCTCGCGGACCGTGATCCGGTCGGAGGCGGCCGGGTCGGCGACGCTGAACTCGGGAAGGTAGCGGCGGACCGGGGCGTCGAGGTCCACCCTGCCGGCGTCGACGAGCTGCATCACGGCCAGGGCGGTGATCGACTTCGACAGCGAGCCGATGACGAACGGGGTCGTCGCGGTCACCGGGCGACCGGTCGGGTCGGCGGTCCCGAAGCCGCGCTCGTCGACCACCCGGCCGTCCCGGACGATGGCGAGCGCGCCGCCCGGGATGCCGGCGTCGCGGAGCTGGGCTTCGAGCCAGTTGTCGACGGTGGCCGTGTCGGCCGGGCCGCTCGGGAGGTCCGCTCGATGGCTCGGGACGAGCATGTTCACGACCACGAGCGGGGCGAGCACCACGGCGGCGACGAGCCGGACGTGGCGACGGAGCAGGGTCCTGAGGCTGGTCAGCTGCTTTGAGGGGCGCATCGGAGGTTCTCTCGTTCGCTGATCCCAGGCTCGGGACGGGCCGGCCCTCGCCGGGTCCGCCTGGATCGACACCAGCGTCGGTGGACCGCGGTCGCCGGCCATCCCCCTGTGGTCGGACCTTCCGCTCCGCCGCACGGCGGAGGCGGCCGTCGCAGCACGTCGGGCCGGGCCGCCTCGGCGCTCCCGTCGTTACACTGGCCGCGATGGACCTCCACGTGGTCGCGCCGCTGGCGTCCCCCGCCGAGCGCGCGGCGGTCGACAGCGTCCTCGCGCCGGTCATCGGGCCGGCCCGGAGCGGCTGGCAGGGCGGCGTTCGCGACCCGGCGATCGACGGCCACGTCGCCCACGGCGGCCACGAGGCGCGCGCCCACCGCGACCTGCTCCTGCCGGCACTCCACGCGATCCAGGCGCGGATCGGGTACATCAGCCAGCCGGCGCTCGCCTACGTCTGCCGCCGGCTGACGGTGCCACCGGCCGAGGCCTACGGCGTCGCCACGTTCTACGCGCTGCTCGCGACGACACCCCGCCCGCCGGCCGTCGCCCATGTCTGCGACGACATCGCCTGCCGGCTGGCCGGGGCCGAGGAGCTCTGCTCGACCCTCGAACGGAGGCTCGGGCCGGCCGGCGAGCCGGCGCTCGATGGACGAGCGACCTGGCTGCGGAGCCCATGCCTCGGGCAGTGCGAGCGCGCCCCGGCGGCCCTCTTCACGATCGCCGGCGAGGCGCCCCGGACCTTCGCCGTCGCATCGGTCGACGCCGTGGGCATCGTCGGCCAGCTCGAAGATGCGACAACGCGCGTCACCGACGAAGGACCGGGCGGTCGGCCGGGCGCCGGCCCACCCGACGATGCCAGAACGCGCGTCACGGACGGAGGCCAAGGCGGTGGGCTCGCCGCCCCCTCTCCCGAGCGCCTCGCTGCGATCCGGGCGTCCGTCCCGCAGGCGGGCGACGACGACCTCCGCCTGCTCGCCCGCGTCGGCCGGGTCGACCCGACCAGCCTCGACGACTACCGCGCGCACGGCGGCTACCGGGCCCTCGCCCGCGCTTTCGAGCTCGGGCCGGCCCGGGTGAACGAGGAGGTCACCGCGTCGAAGCTCGTCGGCCGCGGCGGCGCGGCCTTCCCGACCGGCCGGAAGTGGGCCGGCGTCCTCGCCCAGCCGACCCGGCCGCACTACCTCGTCTGCAACGCCGACGAGTCGGAGCCCGGCACGTTCAAGGACCGGGCACTGCTCGAGGAGGATCCGTTCGCGCTCGTCGAGGCGATGACCATCGCCGGCTTCGCCTCGGGCGCGGAGAAGGGCTACCTCTACCTCCGCGGCGAGTACCCGCTCGCGGAGGCGCGCCTCGCCAACGCGATCGCCCGGGCGCGCGAGGCCGGCCTGCTCGGCCCCGACGTCCTGGGCTCGGGGGTCGCCTTCGACATCGACCTCCGGCGCGGCGCCGGCGCCTACATCTGCGGCGAGGAGACCGCCCTGTTCGAGTCGATCGAGGGCAAGCGCGGCGAGCCGCGCAACAAGCCGCCCTTCCCGGTCGAGGTCGGGCTGTTCGGGGCGCCGACGACGGTCAACAACGTCGAGACGCTGGCGAACGTCCCGGCGATCGTGCTCGAGGGCGGCGCCGCGTTCGCCGCGATCGGCACGGAAGGCTCGACCGGCCCGAAGCTGTTCTGCCTGTCCGGGCACGTCGCCCGGCCGGGCGTCTACGAGGTGCCCGTTCGGGGCGACCCTGCGCGAGCTGCTCGAGCTCGCCGGCGGCGTCCCCGGCGGCCGGGCGATCCAGGCGATCCTGCTCGGCGGCGCGGCCGGCGTGTTCGTCGGCCCGGACGCGCTCGACACGCCGCTCACGTTCGAGGGGACGCGGGCGATCGGGGCGACCCTCGGATCGGGCGTCGTGATGGTCTTCGACGAGACGGCCGACCTCGTCGGCGCCCTCCGCCGGATCGCCGCGTTCTTCCGCGACGAGTCGTGCGGCCAGTGCGTCCCGTGCCGGGTCGGCTCGGTCCGCCAGGAGGAGATCCTCGCCCGGCTGGCCGCCGGTCGCCCCAACGGCTCCGCCCGCCGACGAGCTCGCCCTCCTGCGCGACGTCGGGCGGGCGATGCGCGACGCGTCGATCTGCGGGCTCGGCCAGACCGCCTCGAGCGCGATCGAGAGCGCCTTCCGCCAGCCGGGGATGGTGAGCCTGTGAGCGTCGACCCGATCCTGTTCAACCCGCCGGCCCGCCCGAGCCGGCCGCCCGAGCCGCCGCCCGCGCCGGCCGTCGAGACGGTCGAGCTGTCGATCGACGGCCAGGCCGTGAGCGTCCCGGCCGGCTCGACGATCCTCGAGGCCTGCCGTGCCCAGGGGATCGACACGCCGACCCTCTGCTACCTGGAGAGCCTGACCCCGGTCAACGTCTGCCGGGTGTGCGTCGTGGAGGTCGCCGGGTCGCGCGTCCTCGCGCCGGCCTGCTCGCGCAAGGTCGAGCCGGGGATGGAGGTCCAGACCGATTCCGAGCGGGTGCGCCACTCGCGCCGGCTCGTCATCGAGCTGCTCGGGTCGTCGGTCGACGTCGGGCTAGCGGGTCCGGCGACGCCCGACGGGTCGCTCGCGGCGTACGCCGAGCGGTACGGGGCGGATCCCTCGCGCTTTGGCCCGCCTGCCGTGCGCGCGGCCGCCGGCGAGCGGGACGCGCGCGAGGCCGGCCACCACCACGCGGCCGACGGCGAGCCGACCGCGGCGACCGTCGCCCAGCCGGTCAAGGTCGACAACGAGCTCTACGTCCGCGACTACTCGCGCTGCATCCTCTGCTACAAGTGCGTCGAGGCGTGCGGGGTCGACGCCCAGAACACGTTCGCGATCGCGGTCGCCGGGCGCGGCTTCGATGCCCGGATCTCGACCGAGTGGAACGTCGGGCTGCCCGACTCGGCCTGCGTCTACTGCGGCAACTGCATCGGCGTCTGTCCGACCGGCGCCCTCATGTTCCGGTCCGAGCACGAGATGCGCGAGGCCGGGACGTGGGACGAGTCGGCCCAGACCGTGACCGACACGATCTGCCCGTACTGCGGCGTCGGCTGCACGCTGTCGCTCCACGTCCAGGACAACGAGATCGTCCAGGTGACCTCGCCGATGGACTCGTCGGTCACCGACGGCCACCTGTGCATCAAGGGCCGGTTCGGCTTCCAGTTCGTCCAGAACCGGGGACCGGGGGTGGGTGGCGGCGGCGGCCCCGGCCGAGGCTCCGCCCCGACGTCGGCTCCGGGCGATACCCCCGGCGGCGGCTGATCATGGCCGGCCCCCTGCCGACCAACTTCCGCTGGCTCTGGTACCTGGTCGGGCTGGCCGGGTTCGGGCTGATGGTGGTGGGGTTGGTCGGGATTCTCGGCTCGGCCCGGGACCTCGGGATCCTGATCCCCGTCGTCGTCTTCATCGCGATCGTGGTCGTCGGGGGGATCCTGTGGTTCCGGCGCTCGCTCAACGCTGCCGTCGCGGCAGCCCCGAGTCGCCAGGGCGGGCCGAGGGCCGGAGCAACCGAACCACAGGACGCCGAGTCTCCGGACGCCAGGGCGGACCCGCCGGACCGCCCGGCCATCAAGCCCCCGGCGAACCCCGGCCGAACGAGCCGCCGCGGGCCCTGAGCGCCGGCGCCACGGACTGGACATTGCGAGGTCCACGACTACGCTGATGACTGAAGGCTCAGCCTGAGGTGGGGCGTGAAGGTTCGAACAAGCGTCCAGGGCGTGCTCGTGGCCTATGGCGTCGGCTATATCGCTGGACTCGTCACCCTGGCTGCGGCTCGTCAAGCTGGATTGCCCGAACTCGGTCAGGTCCTGCTACCCCTGTTCGTCTTCGTGATGACCTTCCTCGTGCTCCAGTCGCGTCTGACGGGCCTGTCGTGGTATGGATGGGAGGCAGGTGAGCGGAGGCGGGGCAAGCGCCTGATCGCGACAGCGATCCTGCTCCTTGGGACGCAGGTCGTTATCTGGATCGTCTTCCCGATCATCCCGCTTGAAGTCCCGATCATGGGGTATCTCGTCCTCGGAGTTGTCGGTCTCGTGGCGATCGCGATCGACCTGCCGGACTACCGCCGTCTGGACTCGGAGCGGCAAGCCCGATAGGGCACCACGCACGTCGCTCTGGTTATCACCAGCATTGCTACGAGGCACCCAACGGGCGGCGACCTGGATCCGAACGGCCGTCTCCACCGTCGTAAGTGGCCCGGATATCAGTCCCATTCGTAATCGTGCAGACAGTCGGTTCGACGCGCACGAGCGTGCCCTACGCTGCCGACCCGCTAGCAATGCTGGTGATTTCGGGTGGTTCGGGCCCGGCGACGAGAGGGGCGCGCTTCGCCGAGGTCCGCATCACAGACGAGAGCCTTCGTGGGCATCGCCGGTGCCGTCTCGAGGCGTCGGACACCCTACAGCCTGAGGCGCTCCTCTCCTGAGTAGACGTTGAAGCCGTCGCCGCGGAGGAAGGCGACCAGGGTCTGGCCGAAGCGGCCGGCGGCTTCGACCGCGAGGTCGGACGGGGCGGAGACGGCGCAGACGATGGGGATCCCGGCGACGGCCGCCTTCTGGACGATCTCCAGGCTCACCCGTCCGCTGACGAGCAGCACGAACCCGTTGAGCGGCATCCGGCCGTCGAGCACGGCCCAGCCGACCAGCTTGTCGAGCGCGTTGTGGCGACCGACATCCTCGCGGACGGCGACGAGCCGGCCGTCGGGCTCGAACAGACCGGCCGCGTGCAGCCCACCGGTCGCCGCGAAGACCCGCTGCGCCTCGAGGAGGGTGGCCGGCAGGCGGAGGATCACCTCGCGCGACACGATCGGGACCCCGGCCGGGATCGGGTCGCAGCGGACAGCGATCTCGTCGAGTGACGCCTTGCCGCAGATCCCGCAGCTGGCCGTCGCCACGAAGTGCCGCTCGGCGACGACCGACGGGTCGAACGCCCGGTGGAGCCGGACGATCACGGTGTCGTCGGGCTGGGCCAGCCGGCTGGCGTCGCCGAGCTCGACCGTATCGACGTCGTCGTCGCCGATCAGCCCCTCGGTCCGGAGGAACCCGACGGCGAGCTCCGCCTCCGACCCCGGCGTCCGCATCGTGACCGCGACCGCGACCGGCTCCTGGCCCGGGCCGGCCACCCGGATCTCGAGCGGCTCCTCGCCGACCAGCGTGTCCTCGCGCGACTCGGTCGACTCGCCGTGCACGATGAGCACCCGCGTCGTCGTGACGTGGCGGAGCGGTGGGTTCGGCTCGACGGGGACGCTCACCCGGCGAGTGTAGCCCGGGGTCCGGATCGCGCCGCCGGGACCTCGTCCGCCGGCCGCTCCAGGAACAGCGCCTGCGCCGTCGGCCGGAGGCAGTGGGTCATGCTCATCGCCTGCTTGTAGCCGCCGGCATTGAGCAGGGCCACGATGTCGCCCTCGGCCACCTCCGGCATCGGGTACGCCTCGGCGAACACGTCGCCCGCCTCGTTGATGTGGCCGGCCAGCGTGACGAGCTGCGTCCGCGGCGCGTCGGGCGCCCGGCAGACCACCGCCTCCTGCGCGAACCGGTAGATGAAGTACGAGCAGTCGACGTTCCAGCCGAGGTCGAGCCCGACGAACCGCGTCCCGGCCCGGTCCTCGATCGTCACGATCTCGCCGAGCAGGATCGCCGCGTCCTTGACCAGGTAATCGCCGGGCTCTACGGCCACCGCCAGCCCGCGCGGCCCGAGCTCCCGGGCGAGCACCGCGGCGTACGCGTCGAGGTCGATCGGCCGCTCCTCCTCGCGGGCCGGCGCGCCGAGCCCGCCCCCGACGTTGACCTCGTCGATCGGACAGCCGAGCTCGAGCAGCCGGTCGACCATCCCGACCGCCGAGACGAGCGCCGCCTCGAACGCCGGCAGCCCGTCGCCCAGCCAGCCCGAGCCGGCGTGGAAGTGGACCGTGTCGATCGCCAGGTCGTGCCGCCGGGCCGCCGCGACCGCCTCGTCGAGCCGGTCGGCGTAAATCCCGAACTTCGTCGGCCGCTCGCCGCTGTAGGCGAGGCCCTCGTGGTAGCCGACGCCCGCGCCGGGGTTCACGCGCAGCCCGATCCGGAGCCCCGGAGCCCTGCGGCCGACCCGCTCGACCTGGCTCACGGCGTCGAGGTTCAGGTGGACGCCGGTCGGCAACAGGGCGTCGAGGTCACGCTCGGACAGGTTCGTCGCGGTGAAGCTGATCTCGTCGGCCCGCCAACCGTGGGCCAGGGCGTGGTCGACCTCGCCCGGCGAGCAGGCGTCGATCCCGACCGCCCTCGGCGAGCCCGGCTCCCCGAGCCCCCGAAGCACCGCCAGCACCTCCGGCTCGCGGTTCGCCTTGAGCGCGAAGCGGACCCGGTGGTGGACCCCGCTCCGACCGAGCGCGCCGATGACGGCGCGGGCGTTTTCGGCAACCCGCACGAGGTCGTACACGAACAGCGGCGTGCCGTGCTCGCGAGCGAGCCCTTCGGCGTCGCGACCGGCGATGACCAGCCGACCGTCGGCGATCTCGAGCCCGGGCCGGATCCACCAGCGGGGCGCCGCGGACGGCAGGGTTCGCGACACGGACTCGGGCGCGGGCGACGCGGCGCCGGGCGCCGGCGACACGGACTCGGAGTCGGGCGCGGCGGACACCCGAACGTCGGTGCCGGGCCCGGGCCCGACCGCGGTCATCGCGCGGTCGCGATCGTGTCGAGGAGCCGGCGCGACGCCGCGGCCACCTCGACCACGGCCTCGTCGAATGCGTCCCGGTTGCGCTGCGACGGGACGCGGTAGCCGCTCACCTTGCGGACGAACTGGAGCGCGGCGGCCGCGATCTCCTCGTCCGTCGCCGGCTCATCCGCCCGGCGCAGCGTCTTGATGCTTCGGCACATGACCGAAGGGTAGCCGATGGGCGCGACCGCCTCAGCCGCGAGGCCGCGGCGGGGTCCGGGAAGGCCGCGGCCGAGACCCAGCCCCTCAGAGGGCCGCGCGGACCTGCTCGATCGTCCGACGGGCCTGCTCGACGTGCACCCGGTCGTGTCCCGCGAGCAGCGCGAACGTCAGCTCGTAGCTCTCCGGGCCGCGCTCGAGGTGGATCCCGACCCGGCTCCGATCCTCGACCGGGAGCTGCCTCCAGAGCGCCAGGTTGAGCGCCCGCAGCCCCTCGAACGCCGTCAGCAGGTCGTCCGGGTCGGCCTCCTCGTGGTGGAGCCGGCTCGCCCACAGGTCCTGGTCGTAGCCGGGCAGTTCCGGCCGGTCGTGGGCGACGATCCAGCGATAGCGGACCGACGACGCGAGCTCGCCGTCGACGATGTGCCCGATGAGCTCGATGACCGACCACTCGCCCGGCGCCGGCCGCGTCCGCAGGTCCGGCCCGGCCTCGGCCACGAGCGCGCGGAGGATCCGCGGGGTCTTCGCCTGGACCTGTGCCGGATCGTCGGTGCCGAGGTAGGACAGGAGCAGGGACTGGTACTCGTAGCCCGGCTTGGTCGGGTCCAGCGTGATCGTCATCTCGGTCCTCGCGCGGTGGATCGGGGCGCCAACGGGTCGCTCGCCCCAACGATACGGGCCCGCCGGGTCGCCGGCACGGAGTACGGTGGTGCCTGGCCCGTCTTCTGCCCGGCTCGGCGGTGCCTGGGTCCGTCCTCTGCCCGGCTCGGCGGTGCCTGGGTCCGCCCTTTGCCCGGCCCGGCGCTGCCTGGACCCGGCGTTGCGCGGAATGCAACCAACCCGGGTAGCGGCCAGCTTTCAAGCCTGTCCTCGCCCGTTTGTTGCCCATGGCGCAACGGGTGAGGGCCGTCAACGCCATGACATGCCGGCCACCCGAGGGTCACATCATGTCGGTTGCCTGACATGCAACGCGGCCCAGGAGGCGCCACCGGACGGCACCGGGCCAGAGAGTCCGCCGCGACTGCCGCGCGGGACTATGCTCGACCCGATGCCCGACACCTTCCGCACGATCATCGAGCCGTTCCGGATCCACTCCGTCGAGCCGATCCGGATCACGACCGTCGAGGAGCGTCGGGCTGCGGTCCGGGCCGCCGGCTACAACCTGTTCGCGCTCCACGCCGACGACGTGATCATCGACCTGCTGACCGACTCGGGCACGGGCGCGATGTCGCGCGACCAGTGGGCCGGCATCCAGCGCGGCGACGAGTCGTACGCCGGGTCGCCGTCGTGGTTCGCGTTCCTGGAGTCGGTCCAGGCGCTCTTCCCGTTCCGCCACGTCATCCCGACCCACCAGGGCCGGGCCGCGGAGAAGATCCTCTTCTCGACCATCGCCGGACCCGGCCTGGCCGTCCCGAACAACACCCACTTCGACACGACCCGGGCGAACGTCGAGTTCACCGGCGCGGAGGCCGTCGACCTGGTCATCGCGGAGGGCCGCCAGCCGTCGCTCGAGCACCCGTTCAAGGGCAACATGGACCTCGACGCGCTCGAGCGGTTCATCGAGGAGCGCGGCCGCGAGCACGTCCCCGTCGTGTTCGTCACGATCACCAACAACAGCGGCGGCGGCCAGCCGGTGAGCCTCGAGAACCTGCGCGGCGTCCGGGCGATCTGCGACCGGTTCGAGATCCCGCTCTTCCTCGACGCCTGCCGGTTCGCCGAGAACGCCTGGTTCATCCACGAGCGCGAGCCGGGCCAGGCCGGCCGGCCGATCCCGGACATCGTCCGCGAGATCGCCTCGCTGGCCGACGGCATGACCATGTCGGCCAAGAAGGATGGGCTGTCCAATATCGGCGGCTGGCTGGCGATGAACGACGACGGGCTGGCCGAGCGCTGCCGCAACCTGCTCATCCTGACCGAGGGCTTCCCGACCTACGGCGGTCTCGCCGGGCGCGACCTCGAGGCGATCGCCCAGGGCCTCCGCGAGGTCGTCGAGGAGGACTACCTGCGCTACCGGATCCGCTCGACCGCCTACCTCGGCGACGCGCTCCACGCCGCGGGCGTCCCGGTCGTGCGGCCGATCGGCGGCCACGCCGTCTACCTCGACGCGCGGGCACTCCTGCCCCACATCCCGCCGCTCCAGTACCCCGGCCAGGCGCTGGCGGTCGCCCTCTACGAGGCCGGTGGGATCCGCGGCTGCGAGATAGGGACCGTGATGTTCGGGCGCCACCCCGACGGGTCCGAGGCGCCGGCCGCGATGGACCTCGTCCGCCTCGCGATCCCGCGCCGGACGTATACCCAGAGCCACGTCGACTACGTGATCGAGGTCGTCCGGTCGGTGGCGGCCCGAGCCGCCGAGCTGCGCGGCTACCGGATCGTCGAGGAGCCGCCCGCGCTCCGCCACTTCACGGCGACGTTCGCGCCGCTCGAGGCGTGATCGTGCCCCAGGAACCCGGCCGGCGGACCCGGGCACCCGCCTCCGGGGCCACCGGCGCGGGTGCCCTCATCTCGGCGCTCGGGATGCAGCCCCACCCCGAGGGCGGCCACTACGTCGAGACCTGGCGCGACGTCCCGGCCGACGGCTCGCGCGGGGCCGGGAGCGCGATCCTGTTCCTGCTCCGCCGGCGGGAGATCTCGCGCTGGCATCGGATCGACGCGGCCGAGGCCTGGCACCACTACGGCGGGGCGCCCCTCGAGCTGTCGATCTCGCTCGACGGCCGGGCGGTCGACCGGCTCCGCCTGGGCGACGACGTCCTGGCCGGCGACCGGCCCCAGATCGTCGTGCCGGCCGGCGCCTGGCAGTCGGCCCGGAGCCTCGGTGCGTGGACGCTCGTCGGCTGCACGGTCTCGCCGGCGTTCCGCTTCGAGGCCTTCGAGCTGGCGCCGGACGGCTGGGAGCCGGGGCGGTGACGGTCACGTCGAACGCCGGAGCCCGGGCGCCCGCCGGAGCCGGCGGCACTCCCGACGTCGAGACCCGTGCTGCCGCGACCGGAGCCCTACGAGCTCGTCCGGACGCTGGCGCCGCTGCGCCACGGCCACGGCGACCCGACGATCCGGCTCGAGACCGGCCGGGCCCGCCGGGCGACCCGAACGCCGGAGGGCCCGGCCACGATCGAGGTCGTCGACACCGGCCGCGAGCTCGTCGTCCGGGGCTGGGGACCCGGCGCCGGCTGGGCGGTCGACCGCGCCGCCGACCTGTGCGGCCTCAACGACGACCCGGCCGCGCTCCTGGCACTCAACCCGCCGCACCGGCTCGTGGTCGAGCTCGCGCGGCGCTTCGCCGGGGTCCGGATCCCGCGCACGAACCGGGTCGTCGAGGCGCTCGTCCCGGCGGTTCTCGAGCAGAAGATCACCGGCGGTGAGGCGCGCCGGATCTACCGCGCCCTCGTCTGGCGTCACGGCGAGCCGGCCCCGGGACCGTTCGGGCTGCGGCTCCAGCCGACGCCCGAGCGACTGGCCGCCCTCCCCTACCACGCCTACCACCCGCTCGGGCTCGAGCGGCGGCGGGCCGAGACGCTCCGCCGGATCGGCGCCCTCGCCTCACGACTGGACGCGATCACGGAGCTCCCGATCGACGAGGCCCACCGGCGGCTCCGGGCGGTGGTCGGGATCGGGCCGTGGACCGAGAACGAGGTCGCCCGCGACGCGCTCGGCGACCCCGACGCGGTGAGCGTCGGCGACTTCCACCTGCCGAGCCTGGTCGCCTACGCGCTCGCGGGAGAGCCACGGGCCGACGACGCCCGGATGCTCGAGCTGCTCGAGCCCTACCGCGGCCAGCGCGGCCGGGTCGTCCGCCTGCTGGAGACGAGCGGGATCGAGGCCCCGAAGCGCGGCCCACGGATGCCCGTCCGCTCGATCGCCGGGATCTGAGCCGCGCGGATCCCGAGCGCCACACACCTCTCGACGAACTTCGTGACTTCCGCCTCTTGTTCCCGGACCCAGGACCGGGCAACCCTGACGCTGGCCTTCCCCGACCCGGCGACACGATCCGGTTCGGCGCGCGTTCCGGTGGCACGGAAGGAGGACCCGCGATGGCACTCAGCCCCCCGGTCATCCGCCCGCTCGCGTCAGCGCCCGACGAGGTCGGAGCGCGAGCTCCCGAGCAGGACGAAAGCGCCCCATCGGTCCAAGTGGAACAGGTCGATCCGGGCCCATCGCCCCTCGGGCAACAGATCGACGTGCTGCGCGCCCGCGCCGTCGGAAGCCGGACCCCGGCGCAGATGGCGCGCCGTCTCGGGCTCGAGCCGAAGTGGCTGGCCGACCTGCTCGCCAGTCACGGCGTCCACATGTCCGGTGGTGCCAGCCACGGCAACACCTTCACCGGCAACGACCTGAAGGTCTTCGACGCCGCCTTGAAGGAGCGCCTCTTCGACGAGGTCGTCCGGGTGCTCGGGGCGCCGGCGCTGGTCGCGAAGGCCGGTGGTGCGTCGCCGGATTGGTGGACCACGCCCGGTGGTGGGCTCGCGACGTCGGTCGCCAGCCAAGTCGGGATCGACATGGCCTTCACCACGAAGGACCGGCAGCCCATCCCGCTGTGGAAGTCACGCATGGTCTGGGTCGGGCTGGCCTTTGGCCTGTTCCTCTGCCTCATTCCCCCGGTCGGGATCGTCGTGTTGGCGGTGTGGCGCGGGTCCTACCTCGGCTGGCGCGATGGCTCCAAGTCCTCACCGCAGGCGGCCGTGGCCCTGGGCATCCTCTTGGTCGCCTGCGTCCTCCTGGCCGTGATCGGCCCGCCGTTGGCCCCGTACTTCGCCCCGCTCGTTGACGCCATCGGACCGCTTGCCGATTCGGCTGGGCCGCTCGACGGGTCCGGAATGCTGATCATCGTGGCCGTGGCGGTTGGCGTGGTCCTCGTTGGGCTCTCGCTCTCGTCCCGTCGCCGTCAGAAGCGCTGACGCCGTTCCCAGAGCCAGGCCCGGCTCGCCCGGGCACTGCCTCATGGCCCGGCGACCTGGACCGTCGACGGGATCGTCTCCAGCTCCACGCCGACGTTCCGGCCGAGCGCGGCGATCATCGACGCGCGGAGGGATGCGACCGCCGGGTTGTCCCCGGGCCCGGTGACCGTCACGTCGACCACGTCGCCGTTCACCCTGACCTGGCGGACCTCGAAGCCAGCCGCGCTCGCCCAGGCCGTCGCCGCTTCGGTGGCCTGCTCCTCCTCGCGCGACTGAAGGGTGATCTGGGCACCCGTCGCGGCCAGCGGCGCCGCCACGACGAGGATCGCGACCCCGATCGCGAGGAAGGCGTTCCGGCGGGCATGGCCCCGGAGCGGCTCCGTGCGCGCCGCGCTGAGCCCGAGGACCACGAGCAGGCCGCCGCCGGCGAGCAGGATCGCCAGCGCGTTGGCCAGGAACAGGAGCATCGCCCCGGTCGCGTCGGCGTTCTGGCCGTTCGCGATCGACAGCCCGACGACGCACAGCGGCGGCACGAGCGAGATCGCGATCGCCACGCCGGGGAGCGAGTCGGAGACGTCCTCGCGGCTCATGCAGAACGCTCCGGCCGCACCGGACGCGAGCGCCGCCACCAGGTCGATCAGCCGGGGCGACGTGCGACCCAGGATCTGGCTGTTCGTCTCGAACGACAGGAAGCCCGGGTAGACGAAGCCGATGAGCCAGCTCAGGCCGATCACCGTGACGACGCCGGCCGCGACGAGTCCGAGCGAGCGGACCGCCCGGTCGACCTGGC
The DNA here is from genome assembly GCA_963708065.1 of uncultured Chloroflexia bacterium. GTDB lineage: Bacteria > Chloroflexota > Limnocylindria > Limnocylindrales > CSP1-4 > Chersky-267. Next base: position 70,664 of record CAVPRZ010000002.1, on the reverse strand, counting down.
CGGTGACCAGCGCCGCGGCGACCGCCATGATCGGTGTCATCAGCGGGGCCACGATCATCGCCCCGATGACGGTGGCGGTCGAGTCGCCGATGACCCCGGCCGTGGCGATGATCGTCGACAGGACGAGGAGCATCCCAAACTGCTCGAGGTACGGCCGGCGCCGGTCGCCCTCGAAGAACAGCTTGCCCTCGAACCACGGGACGATCTCCGGGGTGAACCGGTTCTCCCGGACGAGCCCCGTCAGCCTGCTCATGACTCCCTCCAGCGGCGATCTGCACCGGCCCGCAGCGTAGCGTCGCGATGAGGCGTTCGGAGGAGTCGCCGGCTCTGGGGATCGGTCTCGTGGGAGGCCGGGATCAGGCCGCGGCCGTGACGCCCGGCAGCCCGCTCCGCCCCCTGGCGACTGCGGTCAGCCGCCTTCGACGAACCGCCCGGGTAGGGCCTGGTGCAAGAGAGAGGCCACGACCTTGGGGTCGTTGTGGAGGCGCTTCCACTCGAACCGCTCGCGTCGACCGTCGGACAGCTCGAGGTCGAGCCGGTAGATCGGCGGGAACCACGGGTGCGACATCCTGGCCGACGTGATGGTGTCCAGGGGAAGGAACCGGTTCTCGGGGTGCTGGGCGAGCAGCTCCTCCAGGCTGGCGCCCGCGATCCGCTCGTCCCGTCCCCGCTCGATCGACCGCGCCAGCTGATCGCCGGCCTCGAGCCCGCGGGCGCCGAGCGCGGTCGCGCCGGCCACGCGGACGGTCATCGCCTTGAGGTCGCCGCGCGTGATCAGGATCCCGTCGTCGAAGACGTTGAGGTCGAGCATGGTCCGCCCGGCCGAGATGTTCCGGATCGTCCCAATCAGCAGAGCCACCGGTACCTCCGATGTGTCGAGGCTTCGATTCGATGCACGTCGGCGATGCCCCAGCCGCGCCCGGTCCCCCGACGCGACGGCGATCGATTGTCGATCGTCGGTCGCCCGCGCGTCAGGGTCCTGCTGACTTCGCCGGGATGAGGGTCAGCGGGCCGATCGGATCGGCCTCGGCGTCGCGCAGCCAGCTGGCCAGCTCACGGTTGATGATCAGCGTTGGGCAGTCGCGGACCTCGAGCAGGCCGGCGATCACGTAGGCGATCGTCGCGTCGGTGAGGGGGACCATGACCTCGCGCTGGTCGAGCGTCGCGAGCGCCTCGGTGCCGGGCGCGGCATGAAGCCGGCCGAGGACGGTGTAGGGGCCGAGCTGGGCCTGGAGGCGGTGCGGCTCGGTCGGGGTCCAGTGGCTGCGCGAGCCACGCGGCGGGCCGGCCTTGACGGCGCACAGCTCGGAGCGGCGGATCGTGAACGTCGGAGTGACGACCTGGCGACCGTCGAGGAGCCCTTCGAGCGTCACGTCGACGAGGTGGACCTCCGGCTCGGCGTTGAGCTGGTCGGTCAGCCGGTCGGCGCGGAGGTCGAGGCGCCCGGTGAGGAGGCAGTCCCCGGCGAAGCCGGTGAAGTCGACGAGCATCGGATCCCCCGGCGGTCGGTTGTCAGGTGAATCGTCAGGTCGGACGTCGTAGACGGGTACGGCCCGAAGGTCAGGCGCCGGTCGCCGGAAGTCCGCGCAGAGGCTCCCGGTGCGGAGCGGACGGGGTGGTTGCGAGGCTGTAAGGGCTGTTGACAGGTGTCGAACCCGGCCAGCGAGTGGCCGGATCTCGGAATCGGGACTGGTCTCCGGGGATGTGGATAAGCGGGTTGTGCCGGGATGATAGGGTGCTCGTAAGGCTGGCCGAGAAGAGGAGCTCGATGCCGCTGGAGTCCGGAGGAGCGCGTCCCCGGCCGCTCCGGAGCGTCGCGGGTCGCGTGGCCGTCGTCAGCGCGGCCCTGGCCCTGGTTTGGAGCGTCCTCCCGAGCGAGGCCCCGCGAGCCAGCGCGGCGACCTCGACGTTCATTGCCACCGCGGACGCCCTCATCAAGACGTCGAGCCCGACGAAGAACTTCGGGACCGCCACCACGCTCCAGGTCCGGGCCCCAACGCCGGAGTACCAAACCCTTCTCCGCTTCGTGGTGTCGGGCATTTCCGGATCCGTCAGCGCCGTGAAGCTTCGGCTGTTCGTCACCGACCCCAGCCCGGCCGGCGGGCAGGTCCGCGCCATCGGGTCGACCTGGACGGAGCCGACGGTCACCTGGAACACGAAACCGGCGCTCGGCGCGCTCCTGGGAACGGCCGGCAGCGTCACCACCCGAACGTGGGCCGAGATCACCCTGCCGACCGCCTCGTTTCCCGGCAACGGGACCTACAACCTCGCGATCACCTCGGCGAACACGAACAGCGCGATCTACTCGAGCCGCGAAGGCACCAATGCGCCCCAGCTTGTTCTGACCTTCGGGGCGGCCGCGACGCCCACGCCGACTCCGACGCCGACGCGGACCCCCACGCCAACTCCGACTCCGACTCCGACAGCGACTCCAACGGCAACGCCTACGCCGACTCCGACGGCGACGCCCACCCCGACGCCGACGCCCACCCCGACGCCGACGCCCACCCCGACGCCGACGCCAACTCCGACGCCGACGCCAACTCCGACGCCGACGCCAACTCCGACGGCGACGCCGACGCCGACTCCGACGGCGACGCCCACCCCGACCCCGACGGCGACGCCCACCCCGACTCCGACGCCGACTCCCACGTCCACGCCGACCCCGACGCCGGACCCGGTGGTCGGGTTCACCTTCGCCCAGCAGGCGGGAAGCCTCGACGTCGCCTTCTCCGACGCGTCCACCGGCTCGCCGACGACGTGGCAGTGGGACTTCGGTGACAACTCGCCAGGCGATCCGACCGAGAACCCGACGCACCCGTTCCCGGGACCCGGGACGTATGCGGTCACCCTGGTGGCCGGTGACGGTTCGTGGGGCGGTCAAGCCACCCAGCAGGTGACCGTCGTCGATCCCGCAGCCGCGACTCCGACGCCGACGCCCACCGCCACGCCGACCGAGACGCCCACCGCCACGCCGACCGAGACACCCACACCGATGCCTACCCCAACGCCGACCGAGACGCCCACCCCGACGCCCACGCCGACGCCGACGGATGCGCCGCCGCCGGCCCCACCCGGCGCCTACCTGCTGATCGACCGGGACCGCCTGCTCTCGTTGCCGACGAGCGGAACGGCCTGGTCCAACATCCTGACCTGGGCCGCCATGACGCGCACCCCCGACCTCGGCAATCAGGACGACCCGAGCAACGCCATCGTCCTCGCCAAGGCGCTCGTGTACGCCCGGACCGGCGACCCGAACCGCCGAGCGGAGGTCGTGGCGGCCCTTTCGTCCGTGCGGGGCACCGAGAGCGGCTCACGAGCCCTGTCGCTCGGCCGCGAGCTTGCGGCATACGTCCTGGCGGCAGATCTCATCGGCTACCGCGACCCCGCGTTCGTGACCTGGGTCGCCGGGCTCCGCACGTTCCCCACGACCGGCGGGCCGACGAGCCTGATCGCCTGCCACGAGGGTCGACCTAACAACTGGGGCGCGCATTGCGGGGCGAGCCGGATCGCGGTGGACATGTATCTCGGCGACAGCGCCGATCTCGCCCGGGCGTGGACCGTGTTCCGTAGCTGGGTCGGTGACCGGTCGGTCTACGCAGGGTTCCTCTATGGCGACCTGAGCTGGCAGGCCGACCCGAGCGCCCCCGTCGGCGTCAACCCCGTCGGGGCGACCAGGGACGGACACGACATCGACGGGGTCCTGCCCGACGACCAGCGCCGGAGTGGGTCGTTCACCTGGCCTCCGCCGTGTGAGAACTACGTCTGGGAGGCGCTCCAGGGCGTCTCTCTCCAGGCGGAGCTCTTGACCCGTGCGGGCTATCCCGCGTGGTCCCAGGGCTCGCAGGCCCTCAGGCGGGCGGTCGACTGGGAGATTACGCAGGCCAACTGCCCGGCAACCGGCGATGACCTCTCGACGGTCTGGCTCGTCAACCGCGGGACCGGGGCGACGTTCACGACCACGTCGCCGACGACACCGGGCAAGAACGTTGGCTTCGCTGACTGGTGGGCCGCTCCCGATCAGGTGTCGCTCGGGACGATCGCCCTCGGCGCCGCAACGACGTCGGCGCCGGTCCTGCCATGGCTCGTGACACTCGTCGCCATGGTCCTGCTGCTGCCGAAGCCCGTTACCCGTCGCCGTCGGTCGGCGGGCGGCCCAGAGCTCGGCGTGGTCGTCCCCGCCCCGGCCACGGCCACGGGCACGGCCACGGCGGCGGATGGCGGCGCCGAGGCTGGCGGCGTCGAACCGCTCGCAACCTCCAGGCTCAAGTCAGTCGAGCGGGCGCGACGCGGCCGCCCGAACACCCCGATCGTCCTGGCGTCCGCCTCGGCGATCGTTGGCCTCGGGCTCGTCCTGACCGCGCGGCGGGCCGTCCGGCGGGCACGGCGGGGTCACTAGGCCGTCCGCTCGTCCATGCCCCAGGGCGAGCTGCCACGGAACCTGCGGCCGGCCGCGGAACGGGCGGCCGGCCGCGATCCTGGGGCTACCCGGCGGACGCGGGCACGGCGACCCTGGACCGGTCCTCCATGCCCCACGGCGCGCCGTAGGCGTTGAGCATCTCGAGGAACGGGACGGCGTCGAACGCCTCCGGCCCGAGGACGCCGACGCCCTTCCACGTCCCGGCCGCGAGCAGCTCGAGCGCGATGACCGGGTTGATCGCCGTCTGCCAGACGACGGCCTGCGAGCCGTCGAGCCGCATCGTCGTCTCGTTGTCGACGACGTGGTACAGGTACACCTGGCGCGGAGCCCCGTCCTTGCCCTTGCCGGTGACGAACGTCCCGGCGCAGGTCTTGCCGGTCATCCGGTCGCCGATGGTCGCCGGGTCGGGCAGGCAGGCCGCCACGACGTCGCGCGGCGAGACCTCGACCCCGCTCACCCGGACCTTGTCGGTCCGGTCGAGGCCGAGGGTGTGGAGGACCTTGAGGACGTTGATGAACTCGTCGCCGAGGCCGTACTTGAACGTCGCCCGCCTGGCCTTGACCCAGCGCGGCATGAGCAGGACTTCCTCGTGCTCGACGTTGACGCACTCGACCGGCCCGATCCCCTCGGGGAACTCGAACGTCTCGGGCTCGCTGAACGGCGGCGTCGTGTACCAGCCGCGTCCCTCCTCCCAGATGACCGGCGGGTTGAGGCACTCCTCGATCGTCGTCCAGATGCTGAACGACGGGGCGAAGTCGTAGCCCGACACGACCAGGTTGGCGCCGTCGCGGACGCCGAGCTCGTCGATCTCGCTGAACAGGTGGTCGGCGGCATAGCGGGCGAACACGTCCGACAGCCCCGGCTCGACGCCCATCCCGACGAACGCCAGCCGGCCGGCCGACTCCCACTGGCCCGCCTTGGCGAACTGGGCGTCACCCAGCTTCTCGCCGGTCAGCTCGTACGGCTTCTGCGGGTGCGGGTGGCTGAGCGACATCGCCATGTCCATGTAGTCGGCGCCGGCCGCGAAGGCCCCGTCGAAGATCGGCATGACGAAACGCGGGTCGACGGCGTTGAGGACGTGGGTGATCTGGTGCTCGCGACACAGCGCGGTGACCGCGTCGGGCTGCGAGGCATCCACCCGGGCGGCGACGAACCGCGGATCCGCGACCCGCGCGACGACGCGCTCGGCCCGGGCCGCGTCGTAGTCGGCGATGACCATCTTCTCGAAGAAGGACCGCCGGGCCGCGATCGGGGCGACGGCGCTGCCGACGCCACCGGCGCCGATGACCAGGATCCGCATCTCAGTGCTCCTTGCTCTGGGGACGCGACGGCCCGCGAGCAGACGGGCCTCGGCGACCGCCGGCGGGGCCGGTGGCCGGCCCCGTCATGGTCGTCGATGGCTCGCGCCTGCGAGGACCGGTTTCACCGGGCGGCCGGGCTCGCCCCTCCCCGACGGCGAGCCCTCCGACCCGGTGCTTGCTCAGTGGGCGACTCCGCCCGTACCCGCAGCCGGCCGCAGGGTCGGCGCCGGGGTCGACGGGACGTCCGGATGGAAGGTCTCCGGGTGGCGATGGAAGAAGCTGGGATCGCGAATCCACCAGGCCACCATGAGCACGACGCCGATGACGAGCGAGATGATCGTGATCGCGAGCGGGACGCTGATCCCGAACCACTCGGCGCCGGAGTAGGAGTTGGCGGGGTCGGACAGGTCGATGAACGACTGGACGAACGCCCAGGTCAGCGCCAGGCCGCCGAGGACCGGCAGCAGGCCGATCATGACGAAGTCCTTGGCGCTGTGCAGCAGCTGGTGGCGGTAGTAGATCGCGCAGGCGTAGCCGGTCAGGCCATAGTAGAACGCGATCATCAGGCCGAGCGCGGCGAGAGCGTCGTAGTAGATGTTCTCCGACACGACCTTGAGCCCGACGTAGAAGACGACCGACAGGATGCCCATCCAGATCGTCGCGTTGGTCGGCGTCTGGAAGCGCGGGTGGACCTTCGCCCACATCTTCGGCAGGGCGCCCTTCGCGCCCATCGACAGGGCCGTCCGGGCGGTCGGCAGGATCGTCGTCTGGGTCGACGCGGCAGCCGACGTCAGGACGGCCAGGATCAGGATCTTGTCGAGCGGCGAGCCGAGCACCTCGTTGGCCATGATCGCGAAGATGTCGCTCTCACCGGCCTCGCCGAGCCTGCTCACGCCGGCCCAGGCCTGGGCGGCGATCGTCACGATGACGTAGGTCGCAACGAGGACGAGGGTCGCCACGACCGTGGCGCGGCCGGGCTGCTCGGTCGGGTTCGCGCTCTCCTCGTTCGTCGTGGCCGTGGTGTCCCAGCCCCAGTAGATGAACAGCGCGATGACCAGGCCGGCCGCGAAGGCGCTCGTGTTGAACGTTCCATCCTCGCCGACGATCGCGAGCGGGTTGAGCCATTCGAGCGTGGGCAGGATGGCGCCCTCCGGCGGATCGGTGTAGACCCGGAACAGGGCGACGGCGGCGAAGACTGCCAGCGCGATCAACTCGACCGCGAGGAGCACGAACTGGGTCCGGGCCGACAGCTCGATGCCGCGGTAGCAGATCCAGGTCAGGGCCGCCACGAACAGGATGCCGAGGCCCATGACCGCGAGGTCGACCGTCTGCTCGCCGATCGTGACCGGGAGGATCGGGTTCGCGAAGACGTCGATGTTGAACAGGGCGAACGTGTACTGGGCGGCGATCTCGGCCAGGCTGGCCATGACGATGACGTCGGCCACGATGATCACCCAGCCGGTCATCCAGCCGAGGTGCGGGCCCATCGCCTTGGTGACCCAGGTGAAGCTCGTCCCACAGTCGGGATCGGCCCGGTTCATGTAGTAGTACGCGAACGCGATGAACAACATCGGCACGAACGCGACCCACATGATCGCGGGCGCACCCAGTCCGACCGCCGCCACGACGAGGCCCAGCGAGACGGCCAGGCTGTAGGCGGGGGCGGTCGATGCGACGCCGATGACGATGTTCGCGACGAAGCCGAGGGCGCCCGTCTTCAGGCCCTTCTGGCCGGCGGCGCCGACCTCATCGCTTGGCCGGTACAGCTCCGAGGTCATGGCCCACCTCCCGTAGGGCACGGGACGCACATTGGGCTGCGGGGACGCCTGCTGGGGACAGCCCGATTCGACATCGCGCCACAGCACCGGACCAGAGCCGACCGGCACCACTTCGCGGGCGGGCCGGCCGTCGGCTGGCCGGCGTTCCGGGGCCCGGTTCGCGCTCCAGACCGGCTGCTCCGGGCCCGGTTGCTCCGGGGCCGGTTGCTCCGGCAGGCGGATCAGCGGGCGGCTGGGCTCGCGCTCCGGGGCCGGTTGCTCCGGCTGGCGGATCAGCGGGCGGCCGGGCTCGCCCGTTGCGCCCGGGGCAACCGAAGGACGGAGCGGCGCCTGCCCCCCTCCCCCTCCGTCCCGTTGCTGCTCAGTGGGCAACAACCCTGCCAAGACGCCACGGACCGTCCCGCCCCGGCGCCAATCTGTTTCGCCTTGGGCAACGCGCTAGGCTCGACAGGATGAGCCAGCCACAGGATCACGAGTCAGCAGGCCACGGGCCGCGGGCCGCCGAGGCTCCGGCCGCCCCGTCCGCTCGCCCGCTCAAGGTCGGGGTCCAGCTGCCCGAGGTCGAGCGGGAGGTCCGCTGGCCGGAGTACGTAGCACTTGCCCGCCGTGCGGAGTCGCTCGGCTACGACTCGATCTGGGTCGGCGACCACCTCCTCTACCGCCGGTCCGGTGATCCCGAGCCGCGCGGCCCGTGGGAGTGCTGGACGATGCTCGCGGCGCTTGCCGCCGCGACGAGCCGCGTCGAGCTCGGGCCGCTCGTCGCCTCGACCAGCTTCCACGCCCCGGCGATGCTCGCCAAGATGGCCGCGACGGTCGACGAGATCAGCGGCGGCCGGCTCATCCTCGGGCTCGGTGCGGGCTGGAACGAGACCGAGTACGCCGCGTTCGGCTTCCCGTTCGATCACCGGATCAGCCGGTTCGAGGAGGCGTTCACGATCATCCGCACGCTCCTCCGCGAGGGCGCGATCGACTTCGAGGGCCGCTACTACACCGCCCGCGACTGCGAGATCCGGCCGCGCGGCCCGCGAGCGGGTGGCCCGCCGATCCTGCTCGGGTCGTCCGGCGAGCGGATGCTGGCGATCGGGGCGCCGTACATCGACAGCTGGAACGCCTGGTACGCGGACACCGGCAATCGTCCGGCCGGCGTGGCGCCGCTTCGGGACAAGGTGGACTCTGCGGCCCGGGCTGCGGGCCGGGATCCCGCCGCGATCGAGCGCACCATCGCGGTCCTCGTCCAGCTCACGGGTGGCCGGGGCCGCGTCCAGGGCGACTTCCGCCAGGCGATGATCCCGCCGCTCGAGGGGCCGGCCGAGTCGCTGGCCGAGGAGCTCCGCGCCTACGCCCGCGAGGGGATCGGGCACGTCCAGCTCGTGCTCGACCCGATCACCGAGGCCTCGCTCGAGGAGTTCGCCCCGGTGCTCGAGCTCCTCGACAGCGGCTGAGAGTCCCGGCGGCGGAGGTCGAACGAGTAGGTGTAGGGCCGGTTAGTAGCACCATTCGTACGAGCCGACAGCGGCAGCGGGACGTCGTCGCCAACGTCCCGTGCAGACACCCTTGCGAGTCGAGATACGAATGGGGTCACTATCCTGCAGCGCAAGCGGGCCTTAGCTCGACCTCACAGGAGCCGCTCGCGGCTCGCTAACAATGGTGCTGATATCAGTGCAGGCGGCACTGAACAGACGGCACGCAACAGCACCCGGACACGGCGGCGGCACGCTGCCAGCACCCTCGTCGAGTCCCGGAGCAGCGACACTGAGCAGTGAGGCACCGCATGGCCGAGAAACGGGCGATTCCCGCGTTCGACAAGTCGCCGGCCGAGCTGGTCGAGCGGTTCACGGCGGTGCTGGCGCCCAGACCCCGGGCGACGGTCCGCAAGATGTTCGGCTACCCGGCGGCGTTCGTGAACGGCAACCTGACCAGCGGGCTGTTCTCCGAGAGCTGGTTCGTCCGCCTGTCCGAGGCCGACACCGCGGAGCTCCGGGCGATCGGTGGAGGCCCGTTCGAGCCGATGGCGGGCCGGCCGATGCGCGGCTACACGCTCCTGCCGGCGTCGATCGCCGACGACCCGGACGCGGCCGGGGCCTGGGTCGACCGGGCCATCGATCACGTCGCGACCCTGCCGCCGAAGCAGAAGTAACCCCTGACCGACGTCCACCCCCGCGCCAGCCACCGTCCGCCCAAGACGGCCAACAGCCACAGCCCAGGAGACGCTCGTGCCCGACCTCGACTTCGGCCGCTTCGACGCCCTGACGTTCGACTGCTACGGGACGCTCATCGACTGGGAGACCGGGATCCTGGCCGCGCTCCGGGCCGTGCTGGACCCGCGGAACGTGCACCCGAGCGACGACGAGCTCCTCGAGCGCTACGCCCACCACGAGGCGGCGCTCGAGGCCGGCCCGTACCTGCGCTACCGGGAGGTGCTCGGGCGGTCGCTCCGCGGGATCTGCGCCGACCTGGGCGTCGAGCCGGCGGACGACGAGGTCGCCCGGTTCGGCGGCTCGGTCGGTGACTGGCCCGCCTTCCCCGACTCGCCCGACGCCCTCGTCCGGCTGAAGCGGCGCTTCCGGCTCGGGGTGATCACGAACTGCGACGACGACCTGTTCGCGGCCTCGAACCGGCGGCTCGGGGTGACGTTCGACTGGATCATCACCGCCCAGCAGGCCGGCTCCTACAAGCCGAGCGAGCGCAACTTCGAGCTCGCCTTCGAGCGGATCGACGTCCCCCGGGAGCGCATCCTCCACGTCGCCCAGAGCCTCTACCACGACCACGTGCCGGCGCGCCGGCTCGGCCTGGCGACGGCCTGGATCGACCGCCGCCACGATCGACCGGGGTTCGGGGCGACCCCGCCCGCCGAGGCGACTCCGGACCTGACCGCCCCGGACCTGGGGACCTTCGCCGACATCGCCGTCGGGTAGCCGGCCGCTCGGCCCGTGCCGGTCGGGCCGAACGGACCTGACCGCCGGCGACCCACGCGACTAGCCTCAGATCCAGATCGAATCGATCCGAGGAGTCCGCATGCGTTCCGTTCCGAGAATCGCTCCACGAGTGGCCGGGGTCGGCCTCGTGCTCGCACTGGTCGTCGTCGCCGGCTGTTCCGCGGCGGCGCCGAAGCTCAGCGTGAGCGGGGCGTGGGTGCGCAGCGTGCCGGTCGCCGGCGAGCCCACCGCCGCCTACCTCGTGATCTCGAACGGGTCCGGCCAGCCCGACGCGCTCCTGAGCGCCTCGAGCCCCGATGCCGTGACCGTCCAGCTCCACGAGACGACCACCGACTCGAGCGGCATGACCGGGATGCAGCACGTCGACAGGCTCGCGATCCCGGCCGAGGGCGAGGTGACCCTCCAGCCCGGCGGGCACCACCTGATGATCATGGGCCTGTCCCGCGCGCTGACCGCCGGCGGGACGCTCGAGCTCGACCTGGTGTTCGAGAAGGCGGGCGAGGTGGTCGTCATGGCCGAGGTCCGCGACGGCTGAGATGGCGGGGCGTCCCGCCGACCCTCGCTCATCCGACGGCGGGGCCGTCATCGGGGACCGCGCCTTCGCGGTCGTCGGGCTGTTCGCTGTCGCCCTCGTGATCGTCGGCCTCGTCGCCGCGCTGCTCGACGTCGGCTCACCGCATTCGCCCGGTGGTGGCTCGGCGGCCGGCGGGTCGACGTCGTCGTCGACCGCGCCCGCCTCCCCGGGTGCTTCGTCCACGGCGACGCCGGACACGCGGGCGTTCCTCTACCCGCAGGCCCGCGACGCCGCGCCGATCGAGCTCGTCGACCCCGCCGGACAGCCGTTCTCGCTGGCCGCGCTCCGCGGCGCGCCCGTCCTGGTGTTCTTCGGCTACACCCATTGCCCGGACGTCTGCCCCGCGACGATCGGCATCGTCGGCAAGGCGCTGGCCGGCCTCGGCGGCGGCAGCCGGGCCGTGTTCGTCACGATCGACCCCGAGCGCGACACGACCGCCTGGCTGGCGGAGTTCAGCCCGTACCTGCCGGCCGGCTTCACCGCGGTGACCGGCTCGGCGAGCCAGATCCGGGCGACGGCAGACGCCTGGGGCGTGAAGTACGCGCGGGTGGAGACGGATCGCCCCGACGCCTACTCGATGAGCCATACGGCCGACGTCTTCCTGATCGACGCCGCGGGCCGGCTGCGCGGCTCGTTCCCGTTCGGGACGACGGCGGACCAGATGATGGCGACGGTCCGGGCGATGTCGGCCGGATCCACGGCCGCCCCCGGGACGCCCGGGCCGAGCGCGGCGGGCACGGCGGCGACCGGCCCGACGCCCGCGGCGTCGACGCCCGCTCCGAGCACGGCTGCCGTCTACGCCCTCAAGCCTGTCGTCATCTCGTCGTCGGTCTGGGCCGGCGGACGAAGCCCCGTCATCCTGACCCTCGACGGTCCGGCGGGCCGGTTGAACGACCCGGCAATCCCCGTCACGGCCCAGCTGATCGGCGCCGACGGGGCCCCGGTCGGGCCCGCGGTGCCGGCCGTCGCCGTCCGGCCGCCCCTCGAGGACCGGGTCCTGTACGTGCCCACCGTCGACATCCCCGCCCCGGGCACATGGCGGCTCGAGGTCACGGCCGGCACCGGGACGACCGACCTCCGCGGGACGGTCGACCTGACCGCCCGCGACCCCGGCTCGACGGCGTCGCTCGGAGGCCCCGCCCCGACAGCGCGGACTCCGACCCTGGCCGACGCGGGCGGCGACCGCTGGGCGGTCACCACCGATCCCGCGCCCGACCTGCGGCTGTCGAGCACGTCGACCGCCGATGCCCTGGCCGAGGGCGCCCCGTTCGTGCTGGTCGCCGATTCCGTCCGGTTCCGGGTCTCGCCGGCCTGCGGCAAGGCCGTGGTCATGGCTCGCTACCTGCTCGACCGCTGGCCGGCGGTCCGATTCATCCACCTCGAGCCGTTCCGCTACTCGGTCGTGGCCGAGACACCGGTCCTCGAGGGCTCGCTGGCCGACCCGCAGCTCACCGACCCGGCTGCGGCCTGGGGCTTTGGCGGCGCGCCGTGGGGCGAGCTGTCGATGCCGTGGGTCTACGTCGTCGACGGCCACGGGATCGTGCGGGCGAAGTACCAGGGCATCGTCGGCAGCGACGACGTCGACGTCATCCTGGCGCTCATCGCCCAGGGCGGCTAGCGTGATGACCGTGGCTGCGCGAACGGACCGGGGAGGTCGACGATGAGGGCCCGGTTCATCGGCTTCGGGGCCGTCGAGATCGACGGGCAGCGCTACGAGCGCGACGTCGTCGTCGAGGGCGGTCACGTCGGCCGTCGCCACAAGCGGGCCTCGCGACCGCTTCGCGACCAGTACGGCCACACCCCGCTCAGCCTGCTCGAGCCGATCCCGTGGGACTGCCGCCGGCTGATCGTGGGGACGGGCGCCGACGGGGCGCTCCCGATCGCGGACGACGTCCGGGCGGAGGCGGAGCGCCGCGGGGTCGAGCTCGTCGAGGTCCCGACGCGGGAGGCGTGCCGGCTGCTGTCGAACGCCGATCCGGCCGACACGGCCGCGATCCTCCACCTGACCTGCTAGTCCCGACCAGACGTTTCGGCTATTTCCCTCGACCCGCGAACCTGCTCCACTGGGCGGACAGGACCGGCGCCATCGGCACCGGCAAGCCGAGGGTGAGATCCATGGCCAAGCAGGATTCCAGCACCGCCCGCACCCGGGCCGACAGCGCAACCGTCCGGGCACGCCCGAAGCGGGCCCGGCGCCAGATCGCCCGGCTCCAGAAGGAGCTCGACCGGCTGTCCGGCCAGGTCGCCCGGCGGACCCGGCGACTGACGCGCGCCCAGGCGCAGGCGCAGAAGGTCGAGCGCCGGCTGCGGACCCTCCGCCAGCCGGGAGCGCCCGAGCATCATGCCTACTGCCTGCGCGACCGGCGGATCGTCGCGATCCTCGAGCCGGAGGCGGTCGTGCTGGGCAACGGCCGGCCCGCCATCGGCGGGCGGTGCGAGGCCTGCGGCGGCCGGGTCGTCACGATGGTCCCCCGCAGCGCGGCGTCCTGACCGACCCTACGGGCAATGACCCCTGGCGAGGTCGGGGTCGGGCGCCGGCGCCGGTCGGTCGAAGATCGTCCGGACCCGCGCCTGGATCCGCCGGATCGTGGCCGAGTCGAGGTGCTCCGGGTAGCTCGACGGCACGAACAGGACGCGGGCGACCCGGCGCGGATCCACGCGTGATGCGAGCGAGGCCAGGCCCCGGACGTCCTGGCGGCGGATCGTCGTCCAGAGGGTGTCCCGGGCGACCTTGAGGAGGGCCGGCACCTTCGGGACGAGCCCGACCGGGTCGACCTGGCGGCGCAGCGCGAGGAGGACCGCCTGCTGGCGGCGCATCCGCCCGTAGTCCGAATCCTGGTGGCGCGAGCGGGCATAGGCCAGGGCCATCCGGCCGTCGAGGTGCTGGCAGCCGGGCTCGAAGTGAAGGTGGATCCAGGCCGTGCCGTCCTCGATCGGGTAGTTGCTGTCGACGAGCCGCTCGGGGATGTCGATCCACAGCCCGCCGAGCTCGTCGACGAGGCGGACGAACCCGGCGAGGTTGATGACGACCATCGCATCGAGCCGGACGCCGGCCAGCTCCTGGACCGCCCCGGCCACCGCCCGCATCCCGCGCGCGTCACCGCCGGGGAACGACTTGGGATGGCCCATCGCATAGACGTAGAGCGCGTTGAGCAGCCCGGGGAAACGGCCGCCCGGGACCGCGCCCGCGCTCTCGGGCGGGAGCGGCACGCCGATGAGGTTGCGCGGGAATCCGAACAGGGCCGCCCGACCCGTCTTCACCTCGACGCTCAGGACGATGATCGTGTCGGTCCGCAGGCTCCACCGGTCGGGGCCGGCGTCACTCCCGATGAGCAGCAGGTTGAGCCGGCCGTCGGCGGCCCAGGCTGGGCGGGCGGTCGGCCGGGGCGTGGCTCCCGGCCCGACGCTCGGCGAAGCGGACGGGGGCGACGAGGGCGAGCCCGACGGCAGCGGCGAGCCGGAGGAAAGCACGGGCGGCATGGCCGGGAGGCTCGCAATGGGCGCCCCGGATGGAGCATCAGTCGCCGGCTCGGCGGTGCCGCCGTCGATCGCCTCGTCGGTCGGCTCGGCGTCGACTGACTCGTCCGGTGCCCAGCTTGGCTCGGGGATCGCGAAGTCCGATCCCGGGTCCTCGGGCAGGAACACCTGGCCGAGCGTGTCGCCGGCCTCGGTCCCGACGTAGCCGATCCCGCCGTAGGCCCCCAGCGTCGCCACGAGCAGGACCGCCAGCACGCCGCTCGCCACGACCCCGGCCCGCCCGACCACGGGCCGCACGGTCCGGGCCAGCCGCTCGGCGTCGAGGATCGCACCCAGGTGGACGACGAGCAGCACGGCCAGGCTGGCGAGCAGGACCGGCACGGCCTCCGGGCGGAGGACGAGGTCGAGCGCCTCGGTCGGATCGGGGGCGAGCACGACGATCGCCGCGACGACCACCGCCACGAACGGCAGCGCGAGGAGGAGCCCGCGGCGTGGTCGGCCGAGGGCCAGCTGCCCGAGGCCGGGGAGGAGGAACGACAGTGTCGCCGCAAAGGGCGCCGCCCGGATCCTTGGCTTCACGGATCACCCCCGTCGCAGGGACCCACGACGCGGACCACCGACGACGATGATCATCGTGCGCCGACCGGGCGCCCTTGACCAGTGCCGTCCGGCGGTCCGTACCAGGTCTGACGATGAGACGAGCCGCGCCCCGTTCAGGCTGCGCTGCGCCGGTGCGAAACCGTCAGTGAAAGAACTCGCCCAGGGTGTTCGCCTGGCAGGTCTCGGCCAGGCAGCCGAGGCCGAACCCCGCCTGGATCGTCCGCAGCAGCGAGTAGTGCGAATGCGGCACGGACGACCGGGTCCCCGGCGTGACGTCCGGGGCGATGACGAGCGTCGAGACCAGGTTCGCGTCCCGCTCGGGCCCATCGGCCTCGTCGAACGTGATGAACAGGACACCGCCGTCCTGCCAGGCCGGCGAGTCGAGGATCCGCGGCACGTACGACTTCAGCCAGGCATCGGCCGTCGAGAGCGGACAGTCGTGGCCGTCGTTGCACAGGTTCGGGACAAGCAGGGCATAGGCGGACGCGGTCGGGTCGAAGTCGCGCAGGGGTCGGACGTTCGCGCAGCGAGACGGCGACCCGCTGATCGCGGTGAAGCTGATTGCCGGCTCGTGCTTGCGAGCATAGGTCCCGGAGCCGTCGACACCCCCGGTCGTGGCGGTCGCCCCGCGGTAGCAGCCGCCCGGGACGTCCTCTGCATACACCCGCCACGACCGCCCGGTCGCCTCGAGCTGGTCGGCGATGGTGGGGGCCGTGATGTCGTGGGGCTGGTCGTCGGTGATCCCCTGGGTCGAGCCGCTGAACAGGGCCAGGTAGTTCGGCTGGGAGGGATGCTCGACACCCTGGTACGCGTCGGCCACCCCGTAGCGCCCGGCGAGTTCGTTCAGGTAGGGGGCATCGGGGCTGCCGAGCACCGAGGACGCGGACTTGTTCTCGAGGACGATCGTGAACACGTGGCTGAACGTCGGGACGGGCCGGTTCGATTTCGCCGGTGCGGGAGCCAGGGTCGTCGCCCGCTGCGTGGGTCGCTCGGTCAGGCGAAACCCGAGGTACAGCCCGGTCGCGACGATCGCGATGACGACGAGACCGACCACAAACCAGGTCAGGCGCCGGGCACGCGGTGGCGGCAGGAGATGGAGCTCCATGTCCCCACCCTGGGCGGCGAACCTGAATCCCAGGTGAAACCGCGTGGGCCCGACCGAGGCCCGGCCGTTCGGGCCTCCTAGCGCGGCAGCTCCAGCCTGAACGTGGACCCCTCGCCCAGCCTCGAATTGACCGTCAACCGACCGCCGTTGCGCGCCGCGAGGTCGGCGGCAATGGCCAGGCCGAGACCGCTTCCCGCGGGGGCGCCTGCGTCCTGGCGCACCCGGAAGAACGGCTCGAAGATCCGGCCGACGTCGGCTGGTGCGATGCCGGGCCCGTGGTCCCGGACCTCGAGGACCGCCTGCCCGTCGACTCCCTCCGTCCGGAGCTGGATCGGCGATCCCCCCAGCCCATAGCGCACGGCGTTGTCGAGGAGGTTCGCGACGATGCGCCGGATCTCGTCCTCGTCGGCCCGGACCTCGAGGTCCGGCTGCAGCGTCAGCGCGACTGCGGACGATCCACCCGGTGTGCCGCTCGGGACGGCCTCGGCGACCTCGGCGACGAGGACCGACAGGTCGAACCGCTCGGGCCGCGGCTGGAGCATGCCCCGCTCGCTCCGAGCCAGCAGGAGGAGGTCGTTCGTCAGCCCGGTCAGGCGCTCCGAGGACGCGACGATGGTGCGGAGCGCCGCCTCGTCACCCTCCGCGTCGCCGGGACGGGCAAGCGCCGACTCGGCCGTGGAGCGGATCGCCGCGAGCGGCGTGCGCATCTCATGCGACGCGTCGGCGACGAAGCGACGCTGTCGCTCGTGCGCCTCCTGGATCGGCCCGAGCGTCCGGCCGGCCAGATAGTAGGCAGCGACGCCGACCGCAACGATGACCACGCCGTCCGCAATCGCGATCGCCAGGGCGATCCGCTTGATCGCCTGGTGGTACGCGTGGACCTCGGGCTGCTCGTTGGTGACCTCGGGGACGAGATCGAACGCAGGTTGGAGGACGACCGCGACCGTCGCGAAGAAGACGAGGCTGAACGCCGCGATCACCAGCACGAACAGGGCCAGGTAGCGGAGGGCCAGTCGGCGCCGGGCTCGCTCGAACACGCTAGCCGGCCCCGGCGCGGTCGGCGCGGATCCGGTAGCCCGCACCGCGGACGGTCTCGATCAGGCCGTCGCGACGCCCGCCGTCGATCTTGCGGCGGAGGCTCCGGATGTAGACCTCGACGACGTTGGACTCCGCGGCGAAATCGGCGTCCCAGAGCGCGTCGATGAGCCGTTGCCGGGCGAAGACCCGGCCCGGGTTCCGGGCCAGGACCTCGAGGAGGGCAAACTCCTTGGAGGTCAGCCGGACCGGTCGTCCGGCCTGGGTCACCTCGTGGGTTGCCGGGTTGATCTCGAGGCTCCCGACCTGGAGGATCGGATCGCGGTCCTCGCCGACGCGCCGGCGAAGGGCGCGCACCCGGGCCAGGAGCTCGGAGGCCGCGAAGGGCTTCGCCAGGTAGTCATCCGCCCCGGCGTCGAGGCCGGCGACGCGGTCGTCGACCTCATCGCGCGCCGTCAGCATGAGGATCGGCATCCTGAAGCCCATCTTGCGCAACCGGTCGCAGGCCTCGAACCCGTCGAAGCCCGGCAACACGACGTCGAGGACGATCAGATCGTACGGGTAGGTCGACGCCCAGGTCAGCGCATCCGGCCCGTCGGTGGCGACGTCGACCGCGTGGTCGGCGGAGGACAGGATCGACCGGATCGCGGTTGCGATCGCCGGCTCGTCCTCCACCACGAGGATCCGCATCGGCGATCAGCCCGTCCCGTGGCGGTAGAACTCGATCGGCTCGGGGGCGAGCGGCGTGTTGCCCAGGATGAGCTCGGCGGCCTTCTCGGCGACCATCATCACCGGGGCATAGATGTTGCCGTTCGTGACGTAGGGCATGACCGACGCGTCGACCACCCGCAGCCCGTCGAGCCCGTGGACCCGCATCGTCAGGGGGTCGACGACCGACCCGTCGTCGGTCCCCATCCGGGCCGTGCACGAGGGGTGGAGCGCGGTCTCGGCGTCCCGGGCGACCCAGTCGAGGATCTCCTGGTCGGTCTCGACCGTCGGGCCGGGCGAGGTCTCGCCGCCGCTGTACGGCTCGAACGCCGGCTGGTTGAGGATCCTCCGGGCGACCCGGATCGCCTCGACCCACTCGCTCCGGTCCTGGGCCGTCGAGAGGTAGTTGAAGCGGAGGGCGGGGTGCACGCGCGGGTCGGTCGAGACGATCTTCACCGAGCCGCGCGCGTCCGAGTACATCGGCCCCACGTGGACCTGGTAGCCGTGGCCGGGCGCCCCGGCCGACCCGTCGTAGCGGATCGCCAGCGGCAGGAAGTGGAACATCAGGTTGGGGTAGGCGACCTCGTCGTTGCTGCGGACGAAGCCGCCACCCTCGAAGTGGTTCGTCGCGCCGGGCCCGCGCCGGAAGAACAGCCACTGGAAGCCGATCCACGGCCGGCGCCACTTCTGCGTCGCCGATGGCTGCATCGACACGGGCTGTGTGCAGGCGTACTGGATGTAGACCTCGAGGTGGTCCTGCAGGTGCTCGCCGACCCCGGGGAGGTTCGCCACGGTCGCGATCCCCAGCGGCTCGAGGTCGGCGGCCGCCCCGACCCCCGACAGCTGGAGGAGCTGGGGCGAGTTGATCGACCCGCCCGACAGGATGATCTCGCGACCCCGGACCAGCTCCGACCGGCCGCCCCCCAGGGCGACCTCCACGCCGATCGCCCGCTGTCCGTCGAAGACGATCCGGCTGACGAACGCCCGGGTCCGGACCTCGAGGTTCGGGCGGCCCATGACCGGGTGGAGGTAGGCCCGCGCCGCACTCAACCGGCGACCGCGCCGGATGTTCCGGTCGAACGGCGCAAAGCCCTCCTGGCGGTAGCCGTTGACGTCGTCGGTCAGCTGGTAGCCGGCCTGCTCCGCCGCAGCGAACCAGGCCTTGAACAGCGGGCCGGTCGCCGGGCCGCGCTCGAGAACGAGCGGGCCCGTGTGGCCCCGGAACGGATCGTCGGCGGCCGCCGCCAGGCAGGTCTCCATCCGCTTGAAGTACGGCAGGCAGTGGGCGTAGTCCCAGCTGTCCATCCCCGGGTCGGCCGCCCAGCGCTCGTAGTCGAGCGGGTTGCCGCGCTGGAAGATCATCCCGTTGATGCTGCTCGACCCGCCGAGGACCTTCCCCCTGGCGTGGTAGATCTGGCGCCCGTTCATGAACGGCTCGGGCTCGGACTCGTAGCGCCAGTCGTAGAACCGGCTCCCGATCGGGAACGTCAGCGCGGCAGGCATGTGGATGAACGTGTCGAAGCGATAGTCCGGCCGCCCGGCCTCGAGGACGAGGACGCGGATCGCCGGGTCGGCCGACAGCCGGTTCGCGAGCGCGCAGCCGGCCGAGCCGCCGCCGACGATCACGAAGTCGTAGCCCGCCGAGACCATGGCCGCGATGCTAGCAGCGCTGCCGGACCGTGACGCGTCCCGGCTACGATGGTGCGATGACGGATCAGCCCCCGGCCGCAGTCGGCTCGAGTCGCGTCGCGATCCCGGCGCGGATCGCCGAGAGCGGAGTCGTCGCGATCGGCCGGCGGCTTGACCAGCGTTCCGTGGTCCGGATCGGCGAAGGGCTCGCGACCGCCGGGATCGGCGCGTTCGAGATCACGGTGGCCACCCCGGGCGCGCACGATGCGATCCGCGCCCTCGCCGCGCGGTTCGGCGACGGCGAGCTGGCCATCGGCGCCGGAACGGTCCTCACCGTCGAGGATGCCGAGGCCGCGCTGGCCGCCGGGGCGACGTTCCTCGTCATGCCGGTGACCGATCCCGTGCTCGTCAGCTGGGCGGCGGCGCGAGGCATCCCGGCCTTCCCGGGCGCGATGACCCCGACCGAGGCCCTCGTCGGCTGGCGAGCCGGGGCGGCCGGGATCAAGCTGTTCCCCGCCTCGGTCACCGGCCCGGAGTTCATCCGCGAGTTCCATGGCCCGTTCCCGGACATCCCGGTCGTCCCGACCGGTGGCGTGACGGTCGACACGGTTGCCAGCCTCATCACGGCCGGGGCGGTGGCGGTCGGGATCGGCAGCTGGCTCATCGGCGACCACGATCCCGCCGGGATCGCCCAACGCGGCCGGCGGGTCGTCGCCGTCATCCGGGCGGCGCGCGAGAGCGGCCGGGTGGCCTGAGGCTCCACCCGGGATGAGGATCCGCGACGTCCGGACCTACCTGGTCGGCAACGCCTGGAAGAACTGGCTGTTCGTGCGGGTCGAGACCGACGAGGGGATCCACGGCGTCGGCGAGGGCACCCTCAACGCGTTCTCGGCGACGGTCGAGACGGCGATCCACGAGCTTCGCGACGAGTACCTCGGGCTGGACCCGAGCCAGGTCGAGCTGCTCCTCCAGCGGACCGTTCGGGACGTCTACACCGACGGCGGCCAGATCCACATGGCGGCGGTCGCCGCGATCGAGATGGCCTGCTGGGACATCGTCGGCAAGGCGACCGGGAAGCCGGTCCACGAGCTGCTCGGCGGTCGCGTCCGCGACCGGGTCCGGGTCTACGCCAACGGCTGGTACCGGACGGACCGCACCCCCGACGGCTTCGCGGAGCGGGCCCGGGCGGTCGTCGCGCTCGGCTACAGCGCCCTGAAGTTCGATCCGTTCGGGGCCGGCTGGCGGGTCCAGGACCGGCGCGAGGAGGACCTGTCGATCGCGATCGTGGCTGCCGTCCGCGACGCGGTGGGGCCGGACGTCGACCTGATGATCGAGGCCCACAACCGGTTCAGCGCGTCGACCGCGCTGCGGATCGCCGACCGGCTCGCCGAACACCGGCCGGCCTGGCTCGAGGAGCCCGTCCACCACGCCCACGTCGGGGCGATGGTCGAGGTCGCCCGGCGGTCCCCGGTCCCGATCGCGACCGGCGAGAGCTTCACCTCGGCCGCCCAGTTCGCCGACCTCATGGCCCACGACGTCGTTCACATCTTCCAGCCCGAGCCGCTCCACCTCGGCGGGCTGTGGCGGACGCGCCAGGTCGCGGCGATGGCCGACGCCCACCTCTCGGTCGTCGCACCGCACAACGCGGGGGGCCCGATCTGCTCGGCGGTCTCCGCCCAGCTCGGCGGCTGCATCCCGAACTTCTACGTCCAGGAGTCGTTCGACGAGTTCAACAGCCCCTGGACGCGCGAGATCGTCGACCGGCCGGTCGTCCAGCGCGACGGCTTCGTCGACGTCCCGGCCGCGCCCGGTCTCGGGATCGACCTCGACTGGGACCGGCTCGCCGCTCACCCGTACCAGCGCGAGCACCTGCTCCACCTCTTCGCGCCCGGCTGGGAGCGACGCGACGACGCCCCGATGCCCGGGACCGACGCCCCGGCCGCGGCGGATGCACCGCGGACCGCTGACCGGTGAGCCCGGCCGGGCCGGAGGTCGTGACCCTCGGCGAGTGCCTCGTCTCGTTCGTGACATCCGAGCCGGGACCGCTGGCCACGGCCACGGCGTTCCGCGCCTACCCGGCCGGCGCCGAGGCGAACGTCGCGGTCGGGCTGGCCCGGCTCGGGCGGCGGGTCGCGTTCGTCGGGCGGGTCGGCGCGGACGGGCTTGGGACGCGGATCCTCAGGGCCCTCCGCGGCGAGGGAGTGGACGTCAGCGGGCTGGTCGTCGACCCGGCGGCACCGACCGGGGTCATGATCCGCGAGCGGCGCGGGATCGGACCGGCGGAGGTCTTCTACGCCCGGGCGGGCTCGGCGGGCTCGCGCCTGGCGGCGAGCGACGTCAGCGCGGCCGAGGCGCGGGGCGACTTCGCCACCGCCCGCTGGCTCCACCTGACGGGGATCACGCCGGCGCTCTCGCCGAGCTGCCGGGCGGCGATCGCGACCGCGCTCGAAACCGGGCGGGCGGCCGGGCTGACGGTCAGCCTCGACCTCAACCTGCGCCGCCGGCTGTGGACCGAGCTGGAGGCGGCCACGATCCTCGCCGAGCTCGCGGCACGGGTGGACGTGGTGATCGCCGACGAGGACGAGGCCCGGGTCGTGACCGGAGCGTCCCGCGACGCCCTGCCCGAGACGCTCGCCGCCGCGCTCCTGGCGCTCGGGCCGGCGCTCGTCGCACTCAAGCTCGGCTCACGGGGATCGCTTGGGCTCGAGCGCGGCGCGTCGCCCGCCGTCGTCCCGGGGCTGCCCGTGCCCGTCGTCGTCGATCCGGTCGGGGCGGGCGATGCATTCTGCGCGGGGTTCATCGCGGCCCGTCTCGACGGGCTGGTCCTGGCCGATGCCCTCGCCTGGGGGAACGCGTGCGGAGCGGCCGCCGTCGCCGCCGAGGGCGACCAGACCGGCCTGCCGACCGCGGCCGAGCTGGCCCGCCTGCTCGAGACGGGCGGACCGGACACGCTCCGCTAGGCGCCGGGAGGGTCAGCCGGCGAAGGGCGTCGGCGGACGGCCGCGCACGCCCGGCCGCGCCCGGAACAGGGCTCCGGCGAGCGGCTCCCGGGCATGCTGCTCGGCGCTGAGGAGCTCCCACGCGGTCGTGATGTAGAGCTCGTCGAGGTCCGGGCCGCCGAACGCGGAGCAGGTCACCTCCGAGACGGGCAGCCGGATCTCGCGCTCGATCGACCCGTCGGGCAGGTAGCGCCGGACGGCCCTGCCATCCCACAGGGCGACCCACACGCCCCCCTCGGCATCGACCGTCAGCCCGTCGGGAGAGCCGTCGTCGGCGTCGATCGTGGCGAACGGGCGGCGGTCGCTGATCGACCCGTCGCCCGGATCGAAGTCGAACCGGTCGATCCGCTGGGTCGGGGTGTCGACGTAGTACATCGTCCGGCCATCGAGGCTCCAGTCGAGGCCGTTGGAGATCGCGACGCCGTCGAGGAAGCGGTGGACGCTCAGGTCGGCGTCGAGCCGGTAGAGGGCGCCGGCCCCGGCCCGGTGGTCGAGCGCCATCGTGCCGGCCCAGAACCGGCCCTGCGGGTCGCACTTCCCGTCGTTGAAGCGAAGGTCTGGTCGATCCGACTGGACGTCGGCGAGGCGCTCGACGGAGCCGTCGTCGGCGACCGCCCAGAACCCGTCGGCCAGGGCGGCGACCCAGCCGCCACGGGCGCGCGGGACGATCGAGCCGACCGGCGAGGGAAGCCTGATCGTCCGGGTCTCTCCGTCGCGCGCGGTCAGGTACAGCCGGCCCTCGAGGATGTCGACCCAGGCGACCCGGCCGATGCGGGCGTCCCAGACCGGCCCCTCGCCGAGGAACGAGCCGAAGCCCACGACCAGCTCGGGTGTCGCGCCGTCGGTCACCGGCCGATGATAGGCGGCTCGACGGGCGTGGGCAGTGGCTCGCCGCGCACGCCGGCCAGCAGGTTGGCGGCGGCCATCTGCGCCATCCGCCCCCGGGTCGCCCGGGTCGCCGACGCGATGTGGGGCACGACGATGCAGTTGTCGAGGCCGAGCAGCGGGTCGTCGGGCCCGATCGGCTCGGGGTCGGTCACGTCGAGTCCGGCGCCCGCGATCGTGCCGTCGCGGAGCGCGTCGGCCAGCGCCGCCCCGTCGACGATCGGACCGCGGGCGGTGTTCACGAGGATCGCCGTCGGCTTCATCCGCGCCGAGCGCCCGGACGTCGATCAGCCCGCGTGTCTCGGGGGTCAGCGGGACGTGGAGGGTCACGACGTCGCTCCGGGCCAGGAGCTCGTCCAGCGAAACCCAGGTCGCCCCGAGCTCGGCTTCGACGCCCTCGGGCGACCCGCGTCCGACCGTGGTAGAGCACGGTCATCCCGAACCCGGCCGCCCGCCGCGCGACCGCCTGGCCGATCCGCCCGAGCCCGACGATCCCGAGGGTCGCGCCGTGGACGTCCGTGCCGAGCAGGAGCATCGGTCCCCAGGTCGTCCAGCGACCGGCCCGGACGAACCGGTCGCCCTCGGCGACCCGCCGCGCGGCGGCGAGGATGAGCGCGAACGCCAGGTCCGCGGTCGACTCGGTGAGCACGCCGGGGGTGTTGCCGACAGCGACCCCGCGCCGGGCGCACGCCGCGACATCGACGTTGTCGTACCCGACGGCGAAGTTGGAGACGACCCGCAGGCCGGGACCCGCCGCGTCGAGGAGCTCGTCGTCGACCCGGTCGGTCAGGAGGCTCAGGATCCCGGCACAGCCGGCGACCCGGCGGAGGAGCTCGGCCCGCGGCGGCGGTCCGTCGTCGGCCCAGACGTCGGCCTCGCAGGCCGCGCGGATCGGCACCAGGCCATCCTCGGGGATGACCCGGGCGACGAACACCCGGGGGCGGTCGGTCGGTGCGTCCACGGCTCGCCAGCGTAACCGTCGGCTGCTCGCTCGACCGGGCGGTTCAGCCCTCGGCCGGCCGGACGAGCAGGCGGACGAGGCCGTAGCCGGCGAATGCACCGATCGCCGCGACAGCGAGCGCCAGCAGCGACCCCGTCGCGCCGGTCGACGGGATCTCGAGCAGGGGCGTCCAGACGCCAACCAGGAGGGCCCACAGCCACGGCCGTCGCCCGGCCGCCGCCGTAACGCCGAACGCTGCAAGCGCGAGCAGACCGGCGGTGATCCCGCTGTCGTCCCAGCCGGGTCGCGAGTCGAGGACGGCGATCGCCAGCCCGGCCACGACCGCCAGGACCGCGAGCACCGGTTCGCGGAAACGACCCGTCATCGCCTCGCCTCGCCGGTGCCGGGCGCGTCGGCCGACGTCGACGCCGGCGCGCAGGCCGCGACGAAGTGCGGCAGCAGGCCGGCCCAGCCGGCCCCGTTGGCATCCCGCCGGGACTGACCGAGCGACCCGAGCCGATCCCAGCCGCGATGCTCGATGGCGACGATCGTCCGATCGGGGCCGCCATCGGTGAACGTGATCTCGACCTCGGTGGCGTCGGCCCGGTCCGCCCGGAGGTGCCACAGGTAGACCAGCCGGCGGGGTGGCTCCCAGGCGACGACCTCGCCCCAGTCGTACTCCCGTCCGGCGCCGGTCCGCTCGAAGATCCGACCACCGCGGCGCGGCTCGAAGACCACCTCGAGGCCCGGTTCCCCGCTCACCGTGTGGCTGGCCGGCCACCACGTGGACGTGCGGGATGTCCAGATCTCGAATGCGCGCGCGGCGGGGCAGGCGACCTCGAAGGCCAGCTGGATCGGCTCGATCATCGCTCGTCGGAGCCCGGAGGGGCGTTGTCGGCGACGAGCCGGAAGCGGATCGCGACGTCGCCCCAGACCTCGGCCAGGTAGGCCCGGACCGCCTCGACGCCCTCGTCGTGGAGACGGTAGATCCGGCGCGTGCCCTGCGGCTCCTCGACGACCAGCCCGGCATCCTTGAGCAGGCGTAGGTGACGCGACACCGCTGGCCGGCTGATCGGCAGCTCGTCGGCGATCTCGCGGACCGATCGGCCGCGCCGGCTCAGCAGCTCGACGATCGCGCGCCGGTTGGGGTCGCCGAGGGCGTCGAACGGGTCGCCGGCGGGCGCGGTCCGGGGCATGGCCGGATGGTAACAGGACGGTGACCGTGGCCCGGTCAGGCGAGGCGAGGTCGAGCGTCCGCGCCGGGCCCGCATCGGGCCTCGACCGCCCTATGATTCCGGCGTGGAGCAGTGGCGGATCCCGGCCCGTCGCCGGACGGTCGTCTCGCTCGCCCTGACGGTCGCCGCCCTGATCGCCGTGAGCGGGCTGGTCGCCGTGCTCGAGGGGCCGGTCGGCGTCCCGAACGCGTCGTCGGCCTACCTCCTCGCCGTGCTCGTCAGCGCGATGTCGTTCGGCACGACCGCCGGGATCGTGGCCGCGTTCGGTGGCTTCCTCCTCTACGACTTCCTGTTCATCGAACCGCTCTACACGTTCACCGTCGGCGACCCCGGCGAGTGGCTCAACCTCATCCTCCTGCTCGTCGGCGGGATCGTCGTCGGCCAGCTCGCGGCGGCCCAGCGGGCGAGGGCGGAGGCGGCCGTCGAGCGTGAGCGCGAGGCCCTCGCGCTGTTCCGGGTCAGCCGCGCGCTCGCCACCCGAGGTTCCACGATCGCGGTGCTGCCCGAGATCGCCGCGATCCTGCAGACCGAGGGGGACCTCGAGCGGGTCTGGGTGGGCCTGACCCGCGAGGCAGGGCCCGAGCGGGTCGTCGCCGACACCGGCGGATCCGGGGCCGCGCCGGCGCCGACCGCCAGCCACGCGGTGCTGCGCCGAATGCCGGGCAACACGCCCGCCGAGTGGATCCGGGTCCACCAGCCGGGTGCCCGTCGCGGCGGCGAGCCCGGTGTGCTCGCCCACCGGGTGATCATCGAGGCCGGAGGGCGGACGCTGGGCTCCGTCTGGTCATTCCGCGCCCGGAGCGCCGGCCAGCCTGAGCGGGCGGACACCAGGCTGCTCGCGGCCGCGGCCGACCAGATCGGCCAGGCCCTCGAGCAGGACCGCCTGCGCGAGGAAGCCGCCGCGGCCGAGATCGCCCGCCAGAGCGACGCCCTGAAGTCGGCCCTGCTCGAGTCGGTCTCGCACGACCTCCGGACCCCGCTCGCGACGATCCGCGCCGCGGCCGGGACGATGCTCGACAGCCACCTCGAGATCTCGGACGAGGACCGGCGGGCCAGCGCGCTGGCGATCGACCGCGAGGCGGAGCACCTGAACCGGCTCGTCACGAACCTGCTCGACCTGAGCCGGATCGAGGCGGGCGCGCTGCGGGCTGAGCTGGAGCCGCTCGAGCTGGCCGATGCGGTCCTGCCGGTCGTGTCGCGGCTCGGCGACCGGCTCGCGGGGCGATCGCTCGACATCGAGCTGGATGGGGCCGGCTCGCCGGTCCTGGCGGACGCGGTCTTCCTCGACCAGGTTGTCACGAACCTGCTCGAGAACGCGGCGAAATACGTCCCCGCCGGGGAGCGCGTGCGGGTTTCTGCCGCCCCCGTGGACGGCTCCGTCCGGCTGACGGTCGAGGACTCGGGCCCGGGCGTGCCCCTCGAGGCGCTGCCCCGCCTGTTCGAGAAGTTCTACCGCGTCCAGGGCCGGACCACCCGGTCCCGCCCGGGGACCGGCGTCGGCCTCGCCGTCGTCCGGGGCCTGACCGAGGCGATGGGTGGGCGGGTCGAGGCGCGCATGAGCGAGCTCGGCGGGCTGGCCGTCGACGTCGACCTGCCGGCCGCCCCAAACGGACGAAGGGCCGAGGAGGGCGCCCCGTGACCGCCCGGCAGCTCGCGGGCCCCACGGTCCTGCTCGTCGAGGACGACGAGGCGACCCGGGCCGAGATCGCCCGGAACCTGCGGCTTCATCACTACCAGGTCGTCGAGGCAGGCGACACGGCAGAGGCCTTCCGGCGCTGGGAGGCCCGCCGGCCCGACCTGATCCTGCTCGACCTCGGCCTGCCGGACCGCGATGGGCTGGTCGTCGTGGGCCGGGTCCGCCGCGAGGCGACGACCCCGATCGTGATCCTGTCGGCTCGCGGCGAGGAGGTGGCCAAGGTCGAGGCGCTCGAGCGCGGCGCCGACGACTACGTGACCAAGCCGTTCGGGATGGCCGAGCTCCACGCCCGGATCCGGGTGGCCCTGCGCCACGCTGGTGGCATGGCAGCCGACGAGGGCGGCACGCTGCGCAACGGGACGATCGAGCTCGACACGCTGGCCCACGAAGTCCGGGTCGACGGCCGTCCCGTCCAGCTCGGACCGCGCGAATACCAGATCCTCGCCGTGCTCCTGGCGAACCCGGGTCGGCTGGTGACCCGCGGTCGCCTGCTCCGGGCGGTGTGGGGCGAGGCCTACGCCGCCGAGGACCACTACGTCCACGTCTACCTGAGCCAGCTCCGCCGGAAGCTCGCCGCCGCGGATCCGGCGGAGGCCCTGGCCGACCTCATCGTCACCGAGCCCGGCGTGGGCTATCGGGTCCGCAGCGTGGACCCGCCCGAGGGTCACGGCGACGAGATTTGAGGCGCGCTTGAGGGGAATCGGGGCGCGGATGGGCCGTTTCCTCTTGGAGCCGTGGCGCACCGTCGAGGCGTGGATGACCAGGTTCCGGACCGGTTCGACGCGCGCCTGACGAGCTCGACCCTCGAGCACGAGCTGCGGCTCGTGGACGAGGCGCTCGACGCCGTGTCCTCGGGACGCTTCCCGAGCGTGACGATCGCCGGGCTTCGGTTCGGCGACGAGCTCCTGCCGCGCGCCCGCGCCAAGGCTGCTGCCCGTGGCCTGCTGGTCCGTCCGCTGTTCCACAGCGGGGAGCATGGTTCCGACCTCGTCGTCGAGCGTGAGCCGGTGCCGGGGACCGAGCGATGAAGGCAACGATCCTGATCGTCGAGGACGACGAGGCGCTGCGCTCGACGCTGGCCCGCCATCTTCGCGCCCACGGGTACGCGGTCGTCGAGGCCGATTCGGCCGAGGACACGCTCGCTGCGCTCCACGGAGGGCTGCGCCCGTCGCTCGCGATCCTCGACATCAACCTGCCCGGCGACACGGGCTGGTCGTTGCTCCGCAGCCCGGCGCTGGACGCGGCCGGTAGCCCACCCGTGGTCGTCGCCAGCGCGACCGCGATCAACCCGAGCCGGCTGCGCGAGTACGGCGTCGCCGGCTACCTGCCCAAGCCGTTCCCGCTCGAGACGCTCGTCTCGACCGTGGAGCGGCTGATCAACCAGGAACAAGGCACAAGGGAAGCGAGAGGCACTCAGGAACCATGACCGACCTACAGATACTCCTCATCGGCATCGCTTCGACGGTGGTCTTCGCCGGCTATCTCTGGCTGTGCGACAAGGTGCGGTCATGAACGGGCTCGAGCTGCTCGCCGGCCTGGCCGCGGTGTTCGCCTTCGTGTACCTCCTGTGGGCACTGCTGCGTCCTGAGGATTTCTGATCATGGCGCCCAACGACTTTCTGACCCTCGTTGTGCTGGCGGGGGCAGTCCTCCTCGTCACCCCCTTTCTCGGCCGCTACATGTACCGGGTCATGGAGGGCGAGCGGACGATCCTGAGCCCGATCCTCCGTCCGGTCGAACGAGCGGTCTACCGCTTCTCCGGTGTCGACGAGACCGTCGAGATGGATTGGAAGCGCTACGTGGTCGCCCTGCTGGTCGCCGATCTCGTATCGATCATCGCGGGCTACGCCATGCTCCGGCTGCAGGAGGTCCTGCCGCTCAATCCTGCCGCGATTGCCCCGATGTCGCCGGACCTCGCGTTCAACACGTCGGTCAGCTTCGTGACGAACACGAACTGGCAGAACTACTCGGGTGAGTCGGCGGCGAGCTACCTCTCGCAGGATGCGATGCTTGCCGTGCGCAACTTCACGTCGGCGGCGACCGGGATTGCGGTGGCGATCGCGCTCGTCCGCGGGCTGACCCGCAGGAGCACCAAGTTCCTTGGCAACTTCTGGGTCGACCTGACGCGGAGCGTGCTCTACATCCTCCTGCCGCTCTCGATCGTCGGCGCCCTCCTCCTCGTCTGGCAGGGCTCGCCGCAGACGTACAACGGCCCGGAGACGGTGACGACGCTCCAGGGCGCTCAGCAGACGATCGCCTACGGGCCGGTCGCCTCGCAGATCTGGATCAAGCAGATGGGATCCAATGGCGGCGGCTTCTTCAACGCCAACTCCTCCCATCCGTTCGAGAACCCGACGCCATTGACCAACTGGCTCGAGATGTTCGCGATCCTGTTCATCGCCTTCGCGCTGACCTACACGTTCGGCAAGTACGCCGGCAACCAGCGCCAGGGCTGGACGCTCTTCGGGGCGATGGCGATCGTCCTGCTCTTCGGCGCGGTCCTCGCGATGCACAACGAAGCCGTCGGGAACCCGCTCTTCCCGGCCGGCGTCGACCAGGCGCTCGGCAACATGGAGGGCAAGGACGTCCGCAACGGCGCGGCGCTCGGCGGCCTGTGGGCAGCCGCGACGACCGGCACGAGCAACGGCTCGATCAACGCCTGGCACGACAGCCTGCAACCGCTGTCCGGACTGGTCCCGCTGTTCAACATGGAGCTCGGCGAGATCACACCGGGCGGCGTCGGCGCAGGCCTGTACGGGATGCTCATCATCGGCTCGATCCTGACCGTCTTCATTGCCGGGCTGATGGTCGGCCGGACGCCCGAGTACCTCGGCAAGAAGGTCGAGGCCTACGAGATCAAGATGGCGATGCTGACGGCACTCGTGCTCGGTGCGAGCATCCTCGGCTTCACCGCCCTCGCGTCCGTCCTTCCGGAGGGCCTGGCGGGTCCGCTCAACAAGGGCCCGCACGGCTTCAGCGAGATCCTCTATGCCTTCTCCAGCCAGACCGGCAACAACGGGTCGGCATTTGCGGGACTCACCGGCAATACACCCTTCTACAACGTCACCGGCGGGTTCGCGATGCTCATCGGCCGGTACGGGATGATCGTCCCGATCCTCGCCCTGGCCGGGTCGATGGCCGCCAAGCGCAGAGTGGCGCCGTCTCTCGGCACATTCCCCACGACCGGACCGTTGTTCACGGTCCTGCTCATCGGGGTGATCGTGATCGTCGGGGCGCTCACCTTCTTCCCGGCCCTGTCGCTCGGCCCCATCGTCGAACAGCTCCTCCAGAACGCTGGAAAGGTCTTCTGAACATGAGCTTCACCCGTCCATTGATGTCCGTCGACCTCGGGCGTGGCACCCGGCGGTTCCAGCGTTGGGTGGTGGGCGGCGGCGCAAAGCCGTCCGGCGAGCCGCCGAAGCCACGCGGGGTCCTCGACCCCGACCTGCTCAGGGCCGCGCTGCCCCAGTCGGTTCGCAAGCTCGACCCGCGCCAGCTGATCCGGAACCCGGTGATGTTCGTGGTCGAGATCACGGCCACGCTCGTGACGATCATCGCGATCGCCAACGTGACCGGGCTTGCGCCGGTCACCGGCCCGGCCGGACTCGGCTTCCAGGTCCAGATCGCGATCTGGCTCTGGTTCACGGTCCTGTTCGCGACCTACGCCGAGGCAGTCGCCGAGGCACGTGGCCGGGCGCAGGCCGCCACGCTCCGCAAGACGCGGTCCGAGACGACGGCCCACCGGCGGCGAGCCGACGGCACGCTCGAATCGGTCGGCTCGTCGGAGCTGCGCAAGGGCGACGTGATCGTCATCGAGGAGGGCGAGACGATCCCCGGCGACGGCGACGTGATCGACGGCGTCGGCTACGTCAACGAGGCCGCCATCACCGGTGAGTCGGCCCCTGTCCTCAAGGAGCCCGGGACCGACATCCGGAGCTCGGTCACGGGCGGCACCACGCTCGTCAGCGACCGCCTCATCGTCACGGTCACCGCCGACCCGGGTCAGACCTTCCTCGACCGGATGATCGCGCTGGTGGAGGGCGCCAAGCGCCAGCGGACGCCGAACGAGATCGCACTCGCGATCCTGCTCGCCGGTCTCACGATCATCTTCCTGATGGCCACGGTCACGCTCCGACCGTTCGGCCTGTACGCCAGTACGACCGTCGACACGGTGGCCCTCGTGGCCCTGCTCGTCTGCCTGATCCCGACGACGATCGGCGGGCTTCTGTCCGCGATCGGCATCGCCGGCATGGACCGAGTCGCCCGGTTCAACGTCCTGGCGATGAGCGGCCGGGCCGTCGAGGCCTCCGGCGACGTCGACGTCATCCTCCTCGACAAGACCGGCACGATCACCTACGGCAACCGGCTCGCCGCGTCGATCACTCCGGCTCCCGGCGTGACCGAGGCCGAGGCGGTCCGTGCCGCGCTCGTGTCCTCGATCCAGGACGAGACCCCAGAGGGCCGCTCCATCGTCGAGCTCGCCCGGACACGTCTGGCGGCGCTCGGCGAGCCGGCCGGAACGGGCGACGATGCGGGCTTCGCCAAGCTGTCCGCCGACATCGCCGAGGAGATCCCGTTCCGCGCCGAGACCCGAACCAGTGGAGTCAAGACGACGGCCGGAACGACGATCCTCAAGGGTGCGGTCGACGCGATCGAGAAGAAGCTCGGCAGCCTGCCCGCCGACATCATCGTCGGCTCGGACCGGATCGCCGATCAGGGGGCGACGCCGCTGATCCTCGAGAGCGAGGGCCGAGCGCTCGGGCTCATCGAGCTCAAGGACACCGTCAAGGAGGGCCTCGTCGAGCGGTTCGCCGAGTTCCGCAAGATGGGCATCCGGACGGTGATGATCACCGGCGACAACCCGCGCACCGCGGCGACCATCGCCAGGGAGGCCGGCGTCGACGACTTCATCGCCCAGGCCACGCCCGAGGAGAAGATCGCCTTCATCCGCCAGGAGCAGGCAGACGGACATCTCGTCGCAATGACCGGCGACGGGACGAACGACGCGCCGGCCCTCGCTCAGTCCGACGTCGGGCTGGCGATGAACAGCGGGACCTCGGCGGCCAAGGACGCCGCCAACATGGTCGACCTCGACTCGGATCCGACCAAGCTGCTCGAGGTCATCGCGATCGGCAAGCAGCTCCTGATCACCCGCGGCTCGATCACGACGTTCTCGATCGCCAACGACGTCGCAAAGTACTTCGCGATCCTGCCCGCGATGTTCATCGCGGTCTACCCCGAGCTCGGAGCCTTGAACATCATGGGGCTGTCGACGCCCCAGAGCGCGATCCTCTCGGCGGTCATCTTCAACGCCCTGATCATCGTCGCGCTCATCCCGCTCGCTCTCCGGGGAGTCGCCTTCCGGGCGGCGCCGGCGAGCGTGCTGCTCCAGCGCAACCTGTTGATCTACGGCGTCGGCGGGATCATCGCCCCGTTCATCGGGATCAAGGTGATCGACCTCGTCGTATCCGCCCTCCACCTCGCCTAGGGGATTGATGACCATGCAGAGCTTCCTTCGCCAGGTCTTGTGGCCGGCGACCGCGATCCTCATCGCGATGACCGTGATCACCGGCTTCGCCTACCCCGCGGTCGTGACGGCGATCGCCCAGGTCGCCTTCCCGTCCCAGGCCAACGGGTCGTTCATCACGACCACCGATGGGCGCAGGATCGGCTCCAGCCTGATCGGCCAGGCCTTCAGCGACCCGAAGTACTTCTGGAGCCGCCCATCGGCCGCGGGCCAGGACGGCTACGACGCAAGCAGCTCGGCCGGATCGAACCTCGGGCCCGACGAGCGACGACCTGATCCAGCGGATCCAGGACTCGGTCGACTCGTACCAGGCGGAGAACGGCAACGCCCCGATCCCGGTCGACCTCGTGACGACGTCGGCCTCGGGCCTCGATCCGGACATCAGCCCCGCCTCGGCCGCCTACCAGGTCGCCCGCGTCGCGAAGGCGCGCGGGATGTCCGAGGCGGACGTCCAGGCCGCTGTCGCGCGGCACACCCAACAGCCGATGCTCGGCTTCCTCGGCCAGCCGCGGGTCAACGTCCTGCTCCTGAACCTCGACCTCGACGGACTCCTGGCACAGTAGTCCAGCAATGAGTGGTCCAGAGCGTGACGCATTCGACGTCCGGCCGACGGCCGAGGAGATGCTCGCGCGCACCCGGGCCGAGACGGAGTCGACGCGGGGGCGGCTGAGGGTCTACCTCGGCATGGCCCCCGGCGTCGGCAAGACCTACAAGATGCTCGAGGAGGCCCACCGCCGGGTGGACCGCGGGACGGACCTCGTCGTCGGCTTCGTCGAGCCGCACGGTCGGATCCACACCGTCGCCCTGCTCGACGGGCTCGAGATCGTACCCCGGCGCCGGGTCGAGTACCGCGGCGTTGTGATCGAGG
Organism: uncultured Chloroflexia bacterium; assembly: GCA_963708065.1. Classification (GTDB taxonomy): domain Bacteria; phylum Chloroflexota; class Limnocylindria; order Limnocylindrales; family CSP1-4; genus Chersky-267. The sequence goes on along the minus strand of CAVPRZ010000002.1, from coordinate 36,952 downwards.
AGATGGACACCGACGCGGTCATCGCCCGCCACCCGACGGTCGCCCTCGTCGACGAGCTCGCCCACACGAACGTGCCCGGCTCGCCGCGCGAGAAGCGCTGGCAGGACGTCGAGGCGATCCGGGACGCGGGGATCCACGTCATCAGCACCTGCAACGTCCAGCACCTCGAGTCGATCGCCGATGCCGTCGCGACGATCACCGGGGCGCCCGTCAACGAGCGCCTGCCCGACGACGTCCTGGCGGCCGCCGACGAGATCGAGCTCGTCGACATGAGCCCGCACGCGCTCCGCCAGCGGATGCGCCACGGCAACGTCTATCCGCCCGAGCGGACCCAGGTCGCGCTCGACCGGTTCTTCACCGAGCCGAACCTGACCGCGCTCCGCGAGATCGCCCTCCGGTTCGTCGCCCAGACCGTCGACGAGGAGCTGGCCGAGATCGGCCCGACCGGGACCGCCACTCGCCCGTCGGTGACCGATCGGATCGCCGTCGCCGTCGACGAGTCGGGCGCCAGCCGGTCCGCCCTGCGACGCGGGGCGACCCTGGCCAGCGCGCTCCACGCGCCGCTGCTGGCGGTCGTCGTCGAGACCCCCGAGGGCGAGCACCGCTCCTTCGACCGCGAGCGGGACCTGCGCGAGAACCTCGACTACGCCGACGACCTGGGCGCCGAGGTCATCCGGGTCACGGCCGCCAAGCCGGGCAGCGGCCTGGTCGAAATCCTGCGCCGGCGGCGGGCGACCCATCTCCTGCTGCCGTACCACGAGGTCCGCGCGATGGCCGGGTTCCGCCGGCCGTCGCTGGCCGAGGAGGTCCTGCGCGAGCTGCCGTCGGTCGAGGTCCACCTCGTCGCCGAGGAGGAGCGGCCGCGCTGACGAGTGGCGCCGAGCCGCCTCAGACCGCTTCGGCGAGCGGCTCGACGAACTGGCTCTCGTAGAGGTCGGCGTAGAAGCCACCCGCGGCGAGCAGCTCCTCGTGGCGACCCCGCTCGACGATCCGGCCGTGGTTCATGACCAGGATCGTGTCGGCGTCGCGGACCGTCGACAGCCGGTGGGCGATGACGAAGCTCGTCCGGCCCTTCATCAGCCGGGCCATCGCCCGCTGGACGAGCACCTCGGTCCGCGTGTCGACCGAGCTCGTCGCCTCGTCGAGGATGAGGATCTGCGGGTCGGCCAGGAACGCCCGGGCGATCGTCAGGAGCTGCTTCTCGCCCTGCGACAGGTTCGAGGCGTCGTCGTCGACCACCGTATCGTAGCCGTCGGGCAGCGTCCGGACGAAGTGGTCGACGTGGGCCGCCTCGGCGGCCGCCACGATCTGCTCCTCGGTCGCAGCCTCGTCGCCGTAGGCGATGTTGTCGCGGATCGTCCCGCCGAACAGCCAGGTGTCCTGGAGGACCATCCCGAACGTCCGCCGCAGGTCGTCCCGGGTGACGTCGCGGATGTCGATCCCGTCGACCGTGATCCGGCCACCGTCGATCTCGTAGAAGCGCATCAGCAGGTTGACCAGCGTCGTCTTGCCGGCGCCGGTCGGCCCGACGATCGCGATCGTGGCGCCCGGGCGGACCTCGAGGTCGAGGTCGTCGATGAGCGGGGTCTCGGGCTCGTAGCGGAACGACACGCCTTCGAGGGCGATCCGGCCCTCCACGCCACGGAGCGGCGTCGGCGTCGACTGCGTCGGGGATCTCCTCCGCCTCGTCGAGCAGCTCGAACACCCGCTCGGCCGAGGCGATCGCCGACTGGAACACGTTCATGATGCTGGCCAGCTGGGTGATCGGCATCGTGAACTGGCGCGAGTACTGGATGAAGGCCTGGACGTCGCCGAGCGACATCGTCCCGTTGGCCACCTGGACGCCGCCGATGACGGCGATCGCCACGTAGTTCAGGTTGCCCAGGAAGTTCATCACCGGCTGGATGATCCCGGAGATGAACTGGGCCCGGTAGCTGGCCTGGAAGAGCTGCTCGTTCTGGGCGTCGAACGCCTCGATCGCCTCCTGCTCGTGGCCGAAGACCTTGACCAGGTTGTGCCCGGTGTGGACCTCCTCGACGAACCCGTTGAGCGTCGCCGGTCCGCTCCCACTGGGCGGCGAACTGGGTCTGCGAGCGACGGGCGATGAACACGGTCGTGACGATCGCCGACGGCACGACCAGCAGCGAGATGACGGCCAGGAGCGGGCTGATCGTGAACATGATGATCAGCACCCCGACCACCGTGAGGACCGAGGTGATCGCCTGGGTCATCGTCTGCTGGAGGGTGTTGGCGATGTTGTCGATGTCGTTGGTCACCCGGCTGAGCGTGTCGCCCCGGGGATGGTTGTCGAAGTAGCGGAGGGGCAGCCGGGCCAGCTTCTCGTCGACCTCGCGGCGGAGCCGATAGACCGTCCGCTGGGCGACCCCGGCGATGATGTAGGCCGAGGCCCAGCCGAACATGGCGCTCACGACGTAGATCGCGGCGACCAGCGCCAGGATGCTGGCCAGGGCGGCGAAGTCGATCCCGACGCCGGGCACGACCGTCATCCCCGACAGCATGTCGGCCAGCTGCCCCTGGCCGTTGGCGCGGAGCAGGGCCTCGACTTGCGCCTGGCTCGTGCCCGGCGGGACGAACTGGCCGAGCTGGTTGCCGATCGCGCCCTCGAAGATGATGTTCGTCGCGTTGCCGAGCAGCTTCGGGCCGATCACGGCGGCGGTCACGCTGAACACCGCCAGGACGATGACGACGATGACCTTCGCCAGCTCGGGGCGGAGCTCGCCGACGAGCCGGAGGAACGTGCCGCGGAAGTCGCGCGGCTTGGCCGCCGGGAGCATCCCGCCGCCGAACATCCCACCGGGGCCGCGGCCGCCATGACCGCCCATCATCGGTCCGCGCGGAGGCCCCCCGGCCGGGAGGCCGCCGGGCACCGGCGCCCGAGACCGGCCGTCGCCCGATCCGGCGCCGGGGCCGCTCACGCCGCCTCCGCCGCGCTGAGCTGCGAGAAGACGATCTCGCGGTACGTCTCGCAGGTCTCGAGCAGCTCGCGATGGGTCCCCACGCCGACGATCTCGCCGGCGTCCATGACCACGATCCGGTCGGCGTGCATGATCGTCCCGACCCGCTGGGCGACGATGATCACGGTCGCCGATCGGGTCTCCTCGCGGAGCGCGGCCCGGAGGAGCGAGTCGGTCTTGAAGTCGAGCGCCGAGAAGCTGTCGTCGAACAGGTAGATCTCCGGGCGCCGGACGATCGCCCGGGCGATCGCCAGGCGCTGGCGCTGGCCGCCCGAGACGTTCGTGCCGCCCTGGGTGATCGGGGCTTCGAGGCCACCGGGCATCTCCTCGACGAACTCGCGCCCCTGGGCGACCTCGAGGGCATGCCACAGCTCGTCGTCGGTCGCCTCCGGGGCGCCGTAGCGGAGGTTGCTCGCAACCGTCCCGCTGAACAGGAACGCGCGTTGCGGGATCACCCCGATCCGCCGCCAGAGGTCCTCCTGGCCGACGGTCCGGACGTCGACGCCGTCGACCTCGACCCGACCCTCGGTGGCGTCGTAGAAGCGCGGGATGAGGTTGATCAGGGTCGACTTGCCGCTGCCAGTGCTGCCCACGATCGCGGTCGTCCGGCCTGGCTCGGCCTCGAACGAGATAGCGCGCAGGACCGACGCCTCGGCGTGCGGGTAGCGGAAGGTAACGTCGCGGAAGGCGACGAGCCCGGCGGGCCGGCCCGGCCCGGTCGTGAACAAGACCGGGGCCTCGGGGTCGACGAGGCTGAGCGGGGTGTCGAGGACCTCCTGGATCCGCTCGGCCGACGCCGCCGCCCGCGGGACCATGACGAACATGATCACGGCCATCATCACGGAGAACAGGATCTGCATGACGTACTGGAGGAACGCCATCAGGCTCCCGATCTGCATGCTCCCGCCCTCGACCTGGATCGCCCCGAACCACAGGATCGCCACGCTCGACAGGTTGAAGATGGCCATGACCGTCGGGATCATCAGCGCGAACAGGCGGTTGACCCGCAGCGCGGTCTGGGTCAGGTCGCGGTTGGCGTCGTCGAAGCGGCGTTCCTCGTGCTCGGTCCGGACGAAGGCCCGGATGACCCGGATCCCGGACAGCGTCTCGCGCATGACCTGGTTGATCCGGTCGACCTTGACCTGCATCACCCGGAACAGCGGCAGCGCCCGGGACAGCATCAGCCCGATGAACAGCCCGAGGAGCGGGATGATCACGATGAGCAGCGCCGACAGCTCGACGTCCTCGCGGACGGCCATGATCACCCCGCCGACGGCCATGATCGGGGCGAGGATCATCACGTTCAGCGCGATGACCAGGACCATCTGGACCTGCTGGACGTCGTTCGTGTTGCGGGTGATCAGGGTCGGCGGGCCGAACCGGTTCGTCTCGGCCTGGGAGAAGGCCAGGACCTTCTGGAAGATGGCCGCCCGGACGTCGCGACCGAACGCCATCGCCGTCTTCGCCGACCAGTAGACGGCGATGATCGAGCAGATCCCGAGCAGGAGCGTCACGAGCAGCATCAGGGCGCCGACCTGCACGATGTAGCCGATGTCGCCCTTGACGACGCCGTTGTTGATGATGTCGGCGTTGAGGTTAGGGAGGTAGAGGTTGGCGAGCGCCTGGACCGTGAGCAGGACGACGACCAGGCTCAGCTGCCGGCCGTACGGCTGGAGATAGCGCCGGAGGAGCCTCATCGCGGCCCGTCCTTCGCCCGCCGGTCGGGCCGGTCGGCGACCGGGGCGTCGTCGCCGACGGGCCGGCCGTGGACGGCGGCCTCGGGGCCCACCGGTCCCGCCGGGACCTCTCGGCCGAACAGGCGCTCCCCGGCGGCATGCATCGCCCGGAGGCCCTCGACCAGCCCGGCGATCTGAGGGTCGGTGAGCTCCCTGATGAGCTGGGAGAGCCGCTCCCGGCGCTGGACGGACATCTCGCTGAACACGGCCGCGCCGGCGGGCGTGAGGCTGGCGAGGATGAGCCGTCGGTCGACCTCACCGCGCTCGCGCTCGACGAGCCCGCGTCGCTCGATCCGGTCGACGATCCCGGTTGCGCTGGCCACCGACACGTCGAGTGCCTCGGCGAGCCGGCCCATCGACTGCGGCCCCTCGGCCTCGAGGAGGTTCAGGACCATGAGGTGGACGAGGCTCAACGAGCCGCGGTGCCAGCTGCGGAGCATGCCGGCCCGCTCGCGCGGTCCCCAGCGGGACAGCTCGTCGAGGAGCGCGTCGGCGAGGATCGCTCGCTCGTCGCCGGTGGCTCGTCCGGTGGGCGGATCGGAGACCTTCAACATCACATTGAATATATGCGTCACGTTGAGATTCGGCAAGTCGGACCTGGGCGGCCGACCGAGCACATCGTCCGTCTACACTGTGAGGGTCCGATGAACGTCGGATGGAGGCCGTCGGGAGAGCACGATCCGTCTTGGCTCCGCTGTCCCCGTGTTCCCGCAGGCGGACCACCGGGCGGCTGAGCTTGGCTCCGCTGTCCCCGTGTTCCGGCAGGCGGACCACCGGACGGCTGAGCTCGGGTTCGGCTATCCCCTGTTCCGCGAGGCGGACCACCGGGCGGCTGACCACCCTGACGGATGAGTGCGAAGATCGGTACCAACGCCGCGTCTGACGATCAGCCGGACGTGGCTATCGTCTGAGTCCAGGCTCATCCCGGCGTTCAGCGAGGTTGCCGGCTTGTCGCTCGCCGTTCACGTTGTTGGTCACGCATCGAAGCGCGGCCTCATCCCGCGGATCCCGTCGGCCGACCAGCTCATCGGCGACGCCGAGCGGTGGCTGACGGCCGAGTACTCGGAGATCGTCCGGTCGGCCCGGCGGCAGCAGACTCCGACAGGCGAACCCCAGCTCATCGTGAGCCTCCATCCCGCGGCACCGGAGGCATCCGTGACGGCCGGCGAGGGCGGCCGGGTCAGCCTGGTGGCGCCGACCTCGGCGGCTGGACCGGGCTACCACACGTTCGTGACCAGCGTCGCCCGGCGCCTGGCGACCGAGCTGTCGATCGACTGGGGTGCCGGCGGTCCGGCTGAGGCGGTCGGTGACCCGGCGCTCGATGCTCCGGCCCGCCTGGCGCTGGCCGGCGCGCCGCAGCCCGAGACCGGCTCGTCGGCGTTCCAGGAGCGACAGGCCGTCGAACGCTCGTACCTGGGCTGGCTCGCAACCGAGCTCGCCGGGGCCCGTGAGGCTCGCCGCCGCGGCGGGACCGGGATCCAGCTCGAGCTGGCACCCGGGGTCCGGTTCTCGTTCGACGGGGCGATCGCGACGGCCCTCGGCCCGCGCGACGACGCGTGGCTCGAGCGGGCCATCGGCGACCCCCGTGTGGCGATCGACGTCACGCCCTGGTGGGCCGACGCAACCGACGCCCGCTACCTCCTGAACCGGGCACTGTGTCTGCTCTGGACCGAGGTCCGCTGGCGTCCACCGATCGACCCGGTCGAGCAGGCGCTGCTCGACGAGGTCGCCCGGCTCCTGTGGCAGGCGTTCCCGCTCGATCCGTCCCTCGCCTACCCATGGCGCGAGTGGGCCGAGCTGCTCGAAGTGCGCGGGGTCGACGAGCCGGCGGCGACCAGCCTGGTTCGCGATCGGACCGCGAGCGTGCCCGCCGACCAGCCGCTCGTCGGGTACCGGAGAGGACCGGTCACGGTGCTCCACGAAGGCTGGCGACTCGAGGTGCCGGGGTCCTTCGCCGAGCGGCGCGGCGCCGAGGAATGGTGGGGCGGCGAGGCGAGCCGGAGCGTCACCCTGGCTGCCGTCCCGACCGGCACCGCCGAGGGGCCGATGCCACCCGAGGCGTTCATCCAGCAGGTGGCCGGCGACCTTGGCAGCGAGGCACTGACCCACCAGGCCGGAAACGTCGTCGGCCGCGCCCGGATCGGCTCCGACACCGAGTCGGGCGTCGAGGTTGGGGTCGTCGAGGGCTACTCGGCCGTCCTGGGCTCCGGCGCCGCCGTACGGATCGTGTTCAACGATCCGGCCGACTGGCAGTGGGCGCTCGACACCTGGCGGAGCCTCGCCCCGGCCTGAGCCGGGTCAGCCCCGTCGGTCCTCCGGCGACCAGCGCCGCAGCCGTTCGTCGATCAGGTCGTCGTCGGTGACCACGCGCATCCAGTCGGTCCGCTCGCGGTTGACCAGGATCGTCCCGGTCGATTCGTGCATGCGCTCGTCGCCCGACCAATACTCGATCCAGGCGTCGGTGAGCGGGAACATCGCCGGACGGGTGCCGGCACTCGCGATCGGGTCGCTGCCCGGGCTGGCATGGAGGTGGCCGCCGATCAGGTAGCTGCCCGACTGGATGGCGACCGGATGGCGGCGGGTGGGACGCCGGCGCGCGGCATCGCCCCGCGGGCCGGTCGCGTCCACGGCGATCAGCTCGCGGCAGCGGATCACGAGGTCGTCGACGGGTCGGACGATGCCGTCGTCCAGGTCCTCCACCTCGGCGTCGGCGAGATGGAGCTCCTCGTGGGCGTTCAGCAGGTCCGTCAGCCGGTCGGCGGTCAGCCGGACCCAGCCGAGGATCCGTTGATGGTCGACGTAGGCGATGAACCGGACGAGGGGCGCGTCCGACACGGAGTCGGGCTCGAAGACCTCCTCGGACGTCGGTTGCAGGTCCAGGTGCAGGCGGCCCGACGGTGGATTCGACAGCATCACCGGTCAGGCTGAGGCCGCGCCCCGGTTCGCGCCATCACCTGAACGTACCGCGACCAACGTGCGGAACGCGGCAGGATGGTGGCGCAGGCCGACCGGCCGGCGGATTGGCCCGCGCCGAGGTCGCGGGCGACAATAGGCCCGAGGAGGTCGACGTGTCGATCAAGCAGAACAAGGCGCTCGTCCGCCGGTTCATCGACGAGGTCTTCCTGCGAGGATCGTTCGAGGCCGTCGACGAGCTCCTGACCGACGACTTCACGGCGCACACCTGGGGTCCCATGACGCCGGGCAGGGACGGCCTGAAGCAGGCGATCACCCGGGTGTCGGCCGGGCTCGCCGACGCGACGATGACCATCGAGGACGTCATCGCCGAGGACGACCGGGTCGCGGTCCGGCTCACCTCGCACGCCGTCCAGGTCGGCCCGTTCATGGGCTTGCCCCCGAGCGGGCGGGCCTACACGATCGGAGAGATCCACATCTTCCGAATCCGCGACGGCCGGATCGCCGAGCACTGGCACCAGGCCGACTTCCTGGGCATGATGCGCCAGCTCGGGGCCCTGCCGGGGCCGGGCTGACGGCCGCCGCCGGACCGATCGTCCGCGGCTGCGCCTAGCGCTCCGTACAGGACAGGCAGGGGTCGATCGACAGGAGCGCCACCGGGACCGCCGCCATCTGCGTCCCGGGCATCATCCGCAGGACCGCCGGCAGGTTGGCGAAGGTCGGCGTGCGGATCCTGACCCGGGTCGGGTGCCGGTCGCCGTCGGCGGACACGAAGTAGAACAGCTCGCCGCGGGGCGCCTCGACCCGGCTCGTCGCCTCGCCGCGGAGGACCGTCGGGACGGGCGTCCGGAGCGGGCCCCGGAGACCCTCGAGCCTGTCGAGGGCGGCCCGGCACAGCTCGAGCGACTGGAGCATCTCCCGCCAGCGGACCACGACGCGGGCGAGCGCGTCGCCACCGGTCTCGACGATCGGCACCACGGGCAGCTCGTCGTACGCCGCGTAGGCGGACCGTCGGACGTCGACGTCCACGCCGGACGCGCGTGCCGTCGGGCCGACGACCCCGAGCGTGAGCGCGTCCTCGCGGCCGATCATGCCGACTCCCGCCAGTCGACGTGCGATCGCGTCGTTGCCCAGGACGAACGGGGCGATCCCCTCGAGCCCGCGCTCGGCACGATCGAGGCCCTCGCGGACCATCGGAAGCTTCGCGTCCGGGATGTCGACCCGGACGCCGCCGAGCGCCGTGATGGCGATGATCACCCGCGCGCCGCACGTGGCCGAGAACAGGTCGAGGACGCCCTCGCGGACGCGCCAGCAACTCTGGAACAGGGCCTCGAACCCGATGGAGTCGCCGGCCAGCCCCAGCCACAGGAGGTGCGAGTGGAGGCGGGTCAGCTCGAAGAAGAACAGGCGCAGCAGGCGTGCCCGGCGAGGCACCTCCACCCCGGCCAGGGCCTCGATCGCCTGGGCGTAGGCGACCCCGTGGGCGACCGAGCAGATGCCGCAGACGCGCTCGAGCAGCGCCAGGTCCTTGTCGAACGGGCGTCGTTCCGCTTCGGCTTCGATCCCGCGATGGACGTAACCGAGCCCGAGCACGGCCCCGGTCACGACCTCGTCCTCGAGCGTGAGCTCGAGCTGGATCGGCTCGGCCAGGACCGGGTGCTGAGGCCCGAAGGGAACGACGGTCGTGGTCATGGCTCCCGCTCCCGACCGGCCTTCACCGGGCTGACGACCTCACCCGACCCGGGCGCGTGGACGTGGACCCAGCCCTCGGGACCGTCGAAGTCGCGGTACAGGCGGCCGCCGTAGTCGATCGACATGCCCGAAACCCGCAGCCCCTGCAGCTCACCCATCTCGTTCTCGACCAGGAATGCGGCGGGATACGCCTCGTCGATCGCCGGGACCGCGTCCGTGAGGCCGATCTCGACCCGGAGGTGGCACAGCCGCTCGTCCCGCTCGAAGTGGTACAGCACCGTCCACGCATCCGGCCGGGGCACCGCCGTTGCGGTCACGAACCGCCACCCGTCGTCGCGAAGATGACGAGCCGCGGCGGGCAGCCCGTCGGGCGGGATCGTCCGGCAGTCGGCAAGACCGGTCATCCCACGACCTCCGGCTCGGGGAACGGGGGCGGGGGCGGCTCGGCGGGATCGTCGGCGCAGGCCAGCCCTGCGGGGTAGGTCGACGGTCGCCCGCCAGGGCCCTGGACGACCAGGCTCTGGCCATCGGGACCGCCGACCGGGTCACGGGCGACGCGAACGTCCGCCAGCTTGGGCACCGCGGCGACCAAGCCGTCGAGGATCCGCCACGGCGGGGGCGGGCAGCCTGCGACGAAGACGTCGACGGGGACGACCAGCCCCACGCCTCCGAGCACGTTCGGCGAGCCCCGGAAGATGCCGCCGTGGGCGGCGCACGAGCCGACCGCCACGACCGCCTTGGGCTCGGACATCTGCTCGTAGACGGCCCGCAGCACACCGGCATTCCGGCGGTTCGCCGGGCCGGTGACGACGAGGACGTCACCCTGGCGCGGGTCGCCGACGTTGATCACGCCGAAGCGCTCGGCCGAGTAGCGCGGCGTCAGCGTGTCGAGGACCTCGATGTCGCAGCCGTTGCAGCCACCGCAGTCGAAGTGGATGAGCCAGGGCGACTTCATCCTCGACCGACGGATCCAGGCGCGTGCGAGGGCGAGCGGTCCGTTCACCGAAGGATCCCTCCGCCAAGCGCTCCGGCCGTGACGAGGGCAATGATCGCCGCGATGCCGCCGAGGCCCCACGCGACCGCGAGCGCCATCCGCCAGGTGGCCCTTGGCAGGCTGTTGTCGGCGATGATGACCGCGCCATACGTCGCCCCCACCAGGATCAGCGCGACGACGGGCAGCCGACCGACTGCCAGGACGATGAGCACGAGGACGAGGGCGGTCTCGTACCAGTGTCCGAGCTCGGCCAGCGCCAGCCAGCGACCGGCCATCTCGGTCGTCGAGCCCTTGACCAGCTCCTGGTGGGCGTGGTGGGAGCTGGCGATGTCGAACGGCGACTTGCGCAGCGTGGCCGCGAGCAGGACGGCCAGGGTCACCCCGAGGGTCGGCAGCGTGAGCACGAGGACCGACCCGCCCGCGATGGCCCCCGCCGAGAACGTCCCGGCGGCCACGGCGTAGGCGATCACGACCAGGATGAGCAGCGGCTCGGTGGCGACCAGGACCACGAGCTCGCGCGAGGCGCCGAGCTGCGCGTAGGGAGACTCGACCGACGCGGCGGCCAGGATGAACAGCACCTGGGCGGCGCCGAGGACGAGCACGGCGACGAGCAGGTCGCCCCCGGCCAGCACGATGGCGAACGCCCCGGCGGCGAGCACGAGATGGGCCGCCACGAGCGCGCCCATCAGGCGATCGGGAGCCGGGCTGGCCTTGGCGAGCAGCTTGGTCAGGTCGTACAGCGGCTGGAGGAGGGGCGGACCGACCCGGAGCTGCACCGCGGCGGTCATCTTCCGGTCGGCGCCGATGAGCAGTCCCACACCGACCGGCGCGACCAGCGTGCCGACGACGACGAGGGCGAGCGCGAGCGGCTCGAGGCCAGTCATCACCCGAGCCTCAGGCCGGCGGTGCTGAGCACGGCTGCCACCAGGAGCGCCGCAACGAGGAACCACCCGACGGCGATGATCGCCAGCCCGAAGCCGTCGATCGGGCGGCCGGTCGCCGGTGGCGCGTTCCGCTCGTCACCGTTCCCGCCCGGGGTGGCCCCGCCGCCCCAGTAGAACCCGCCGCTGCGGGCCACGATCGGGCCGCCGAGCCCACCGTGGAAGGATCCGGCCGGCCCGTGGGCCAGCGTGGCTCCGGACAGGTACGGCGCCGGGGCCACGGTCCCGATCCGGTGCCCGACGACGATCGCCAGGGTGGCGGCCGCGAGGCCGAGCGCGGCGACAACGGGGACGGCGAACGCTCCGCCGGCGAGGACGATCGACCAGCCGGTCGCCAACCCGGGGTCGACCCCGAACGCCTCGAGGCCGGCGGGGTCGGCCAGCCATCGGGCGATCGGCGCGGCGAGGAGCAGTCCGGAGATCGAGGCCACGCTCAGGACGGCGATCGGGACGCCCTCCCGGCGCGGCAGCGACTCGTCCGGCCCGATCGGCGTCGAGGCGCCCGCTCGCCGGACGATGAGCCGGCCGATGACCGCCGTCCAGACGGCCAGGTAGGCCGCGCCACCGATCGCCAGAAGCACCATCAGCGGGGCCTCCCGGGCGCCGATCTCGACGATCGCCCACTTGGCCACGGCGAGCCCGAACGGTGGCAGGGCCAGGGCCGCGGCGGCGATCGCCAGCGGGCCGGCCAGCCGGGGCACGGTCCGCAGGGAGCCCACGAGGACCTCGACGTCGCGCGTCCGCGTCACCTGCTCGATCGCCCCCACCGACAGGAACGCGAGGGCCTTGGCGACCGCGTGGAACACCAGCAGCATGACGCCCGCCGCCAGCGCGGCCGGCGACCCAAGCCCGGCGGCGGCGGCGATGAGCCCGAGGGTCGAGATCGTCGACCAGGCGAGGATCCGCTTGAGGTCGCGCTCACGGAGGGCACAGATCGCCGTGGCGGCGAACGTGAAGGCGCCGAGCCCGGCGAGGGCGGGGCCAAGGATCCCGTCGACCGAGATCGCGGGGGCGAGCCTGAGGAGCAGGTACGAGCCGGCCTTGACCATGGCGCTGGCGTGCAGCAGGGCGGACACCGGCGCAGCGGCGACCATCGCCCCCAGCAGCCACGGGTGGAACGGGACCAACGCCGACTTGGTGGCGGCCGCCCCGATGCAGCCCACCAGGATGAGGGGCAGCGCCCAGGGTGCTGCCACGTCCCCGTCGACGATGTCGGACAGCCGGCCACCGGGGCCGACGAGCAGGACGGCCGCGCCGAGCGCGATCCCGCCGAGCAGGTTGTAGGCCAGCGCACGCCTGGCGGCCGTCAGGGCGGGGCGATCACCGTCGAAGCCGATGAGCATGAAGCTGCACAGGGTGGTTCCCTCCCAGCCGATGACGAACAGCCTCAGGTCGTCGGCGAGGACGAGCAGGTTCATCGCCGACACGAAGACGAGCAGCCAGGCCAGGAATCGGGCGGTCCGCCGGGGGTCCAGGGCGCGGTGCTCCAGGTGGGCCGGCTCGTAGCCGAGGGCATAGACCGTGATGAGCCCGCCGACGATGACCGACACGCCGAGCAGCGTGATCGCGAGCGGATCGACGGCGAGCGCCGCCGAGGCGCCTCCTTCGGGCGCCCCTTCGACGAGCTCCCAGGCCGTCGCAAGGATGGCGATCGCCAGCTGGACCAAGGCCAGCCGGATGACAAGCCGGCTCTGGGTGCCGATGGCGACGACCAGGAAGACCACCCCGATTGCCGCCGGAGCCAGCGACCAGGCTGCGCCGGCCAAGGGCTGGCTGGGATCGAGCGGGCCGAGCGAGATCGGATACCGGGCCGCCTGCCCGACGACGGGCCAGGCGGCCAGCGCACAGGCGAACCCGACCGTCGCCAGCCCGAGCGTGGCGAGGGTGATCGGATCCCACCAGTGGCGACCGCCGCGAGCCGTGAGCGGCAGCGCCAGGAGCGCGGCGCCGATGAGCGGGGCGGCGAGCGGAAGCCAGACACCCGCGGCTGCCGTCATGTCATCGACCGGACGCCGCGGTCAAGACCGAACGGCGCCGCCTCGGATCTGATCTCACCGACATTCCGGTCGTCCTCATCAGGACGCACTCCGAAGCCCGGGGTCCGCTCGGCGCTGGTCGTCGGGCGAACGCCCGGAGGGCCGGAGGTTCAGGCCACTCCGGCGAGCTCGGCCTGGGTCAGCGCGGCCCGGGCCTTCTCCTCGTCGTCAACCGTGAAGGCCATCTCGACGACCCCCGCCCGGCGTCCGACGGTCAGGGTCCCGAGGACATTCACGCCGGCCTTCGCGAGTCGCTCGGCCACGTCGGCAAGCCCACCCGGCTGGTCCATGACGTCGACGACGATCAGCGACCCCTCGAGATAGTCGTGGCCGAGGCCACGGAGCACCTCGCGGGTCTGGTCCTCCTTCTCCGTGGTCATGAAGGCGCAGGCGATCGATCCGGTGCCGGCGCACGAGATGTGGGTGATGTTGATTCCGCGGCTGCCCAGGGCTCTGGCGAGGTGGGCGAGCTCCCCCGGTCGATTATCGAGCTGGACGACGAACTGGCGTCCCATCGAAAGCCTCCTGTGATCCACCGCGGTGGATCTCGTCTGGCTCCGTTGCGGCTCGTCCGGAGCCTACGTCCGGACTGGGACACGATCGGATCCCGGGCTTCTCTCCCGGCAGACCCATCGTCAGCGAGGCGATTGGCCGTGGGCCAGTGCCATAGCGCCCGCCGGTAAGCACCATTCGCCTCCCGACATCCGTTGCGTGCCGTCACCGCGGCCTTCAGGGGCACGCAGCCCGGATCGCGTGGACACGCCGATCGGCCCTTGCGCCGACGTGGTAGCCGCGAGCACGGTGATCTCGTAGCGCAGGGGGCGTCGACGCGCGATCGATCCACCGGCCGCCGCGATCGTGCCGAGCCACTGGCGAGCCCGACCCGCGTCGTGCGAGGTCGTGGCCGTGTCACCCCAGATGATCCTGGCGGCGGGTCTCATCGCCTTCGTCGTGCTCGCCACGATCTACGAGATCGTGATTGCCCCGCGGGGTCCGCTGAGCCGCTAGCTCACGTCCTCGCGCGGATCTCGCTGCGGGTCGCGCGGCGTCTTCAGCTCGTCGGCGTCGGCGTGGGCGTCGGGGTCGGGGTCGGGACCGGGGCGGGACCGCCGAGGAACAGGCCCGAGAGGACGGCGTTTGACCCGGGGCTGGCAGTCTTGTTGATGGTGATCTGGATCGAGCCACCGGCCCCGACGTTGACCGGGGCGTGGACCCAGGCACCCTGGACGAACGAGCCGGTCGCGAGCTTGGCGGTCCGCGGACCGCTGCCGTCGTCGACGATGACGTCCTCGCCGCGAGGCCCGTAGGAATCCCAGTCGAGGGCGTAGAGGTGGAGCGTCCCGCTGTAGGCGTTGGTGAAGTTGAGCCGGAGCCGGATCTGCGTCCCGTGGTACCAGGTCCGTGCCCGGCGCCCCGACTGGTCGGGGCTCTGGAGCGCCCGGACGTCGCTCGTCGAGGCTGACCAGCTGTAGCGCGAGGCCTGGACCGCGGTGAACGTCACCCCGGCCGGCAGGCTGACCAGGTCGGCGCTCCCGGTCCAGTCGCCCAGGACGTAACCATTGGCCCCGTAGTTGGGCACCCAGGTGCCTTGGACACCCGGCAGGTCGACCGGCAGCGGGGTCGGGGTCGGGCTGGGCGTCGGGGTGGGGGTGGGGGTAGCTGTTGGGGTTGGGGTCGGTGTCGGAGTTGGGGTTGGGGTCGGCGTGGGCGTCGGCGTGGAAGTTGGGGTCGGCGTCGGCGTGGGCGTCGGGGTCGGGGTCGGGACCGGGGCGGGACCGCCGAGGAACAGGCCCGAGAGGACGGCGTTTGACCCGGGGCTGGCAGTCTTGTTGATGGTGATCTGGATCGAGCCACCGGCCCCGACGTTGACCGGGGCGTGGACCCAGGCACCCTGGACGAACGAGCCGGTCGCGAGCTTGGCGGTCCGCGGACCGCTGCCGTCGTCGACGATGACGTCCTCGCCGCGAGGCCCGTAGGAATCCCAGTCGAGGGCGTAGAGGTGGAGCGTCCCGCTGTAGGCGTTGGTGAAGTTGAGCCGGAGCCGGATCTGCGTCCCGTGGTACCAGGTCCGTGCCCGGCGCCCCGACTGGTCGGGGCTCTGGAGCGCCCGGACGTCGCTCGTCGAGGCTGACCAGCTGTAGCGCGAGGCCTGGACCGCGGTGAACGTCACCCCGGCCGGCAGGCTGACCAGGTCGGCGCTCCCGGTCCAGTCGCCCAGGACGTAACCATTGGCCCCGTAGTTGGGCACCCAGGTGCCTTGGACACCCGGCAGGTCGACCGGCAGCGGGGTCGGGGTCGGGCTGGGCGTCGGGGTGGGTGGCGGAGGCGGTGGCGGGACGCCCGGGCCACCGAGGAACACGCCGGACAGCACGGCGTTGGTCGTGCCCCCCGCGGTGCGGTTGACCTTGATCAGGACGGAGCCGCCGGCCGGGACGCTGACCGCGAAATGCGTCCAGGCGCCGTTCACGAACGAGCCGGTGGCCAGCTTGACCACTCGTGGGCCGCTGCCGTCGTCAACCGTGACGTCCTCGCCGCGAGGCCCGTACGAATCCCAGTCGAGGGCGTAGAGGTGGAGCGTCCCGCTGTAGGCGTTGGTGAAGTTGAGCCGGAGCCGAACCTCGTTGGCGTTGGACCAGGTCCGCGCCCGGCGCTCGGACTGGTCCGGGCTCTCGAGCGCGCGGACGTCGGTGGTCGGGGCCGCCCAGCTGTACCGCGAGGCCTGCTCGGCGGTGAACGTCACCCCGGCCGGCAGGTCGACCTCGTCGGCACTGCCGGTCCAGTCGGCCAGGACGTGGCCGTCCGCCCCGAAGACCCCGACCCAGTCACCCTTGGCGTTGACCCCTGCCCAGACGGTGATCGTCTTGCTGCCCGTCTGGCCGATCGTGTCGGTGGCGACCGCCTTCAGCGAGTAGGCGCCACCCGGGCTGGCGGTCGTGTCCCAGGTCGTCGACCAGCCGTCGGAACCGTTGGTATCGGTGGCCATCAGCGTGCCGTTGAGGAAGAACGAGACGCTCGCGACGCCGATGTCGTCGGTGGCGCTGGCGGTCACGGTCACCTGGCCGGACACGGTCGCCCCGTCGGTCGGGGACGTGAAGTCGACCCGCGGCCGGTGATCGGCGGTTCCGCCCTCGACCGCGTGCAGCGCGCTCACGAGCGGCTCGGCGACCCCGTCGGGGTCGTTGGGCCACTGTCCCTTGCCGGTGCAGTCGCCGCTGCCGTCGGCGTCCGCGTACTCGCCGTCGGGGCACGTCCCGGTTGACTTGAGGAGGGCCTCGATGTCGTCCGGGGTCAGGTTCGGGTTCGACGCGAGGAGCAGCGCGGCCACGCCAGTGACGTGCGGCGCGGCCATGCTCGTCCCCATCTCGCTCGCGTAGCCACCGCCGGTCCAGTCGGAGTAGATCTGGGTGCCGGGCGCGGTGACGTCGATGGTCGCGCCGAAGTTGCTGTACTCGGCCAGCGTGTCGTCGCAGAACAGGAAGATGAGCCAGCACCCGCCAAGCCCGCCCGGCTCGCCGTCGAGGTCGGTCAGCGCCGAGACGGCGATCACCTCCGGGAACGCGGCCGGGATGAACGTCGAGGCATCGACCGTGGAGTTGCCGGCGGCGGCGACGAAGGTGATCCCGGCCGCGTGCGCGTGGCAGATGGCCTCGCGGATGCCGCCGTCGGTGCAGGTCCCGATCGAGCCGACATCGCCGAGGCTCATGTTCGCGACCATGACGTCGTTGGTCGGGTCGCCGTCCGTCGCCAGGCCGGTCAGGTAGTCGATCGCGCAGATCAGGTTCGACCACTCGCCGGAGCCCTGGTCGTTGAGCACCTTGAACGGCACGAGGGTCGCCTCGGGCGCGACCCCGACGACCCCCAGGCCGTTGGCGGCGGCCGCGACGATGCCGGCGACGTGGGTGCCGTGGCCGTGGCCGTCCTGCGGCGGACCGGCCGTCATGCAGTTGAGGCCGAGCGCAGTGTCGAGGTTCGGGACGAGATCGGGATGAGTCAGGTCGATCCCGGTGTCGAGGATCGCGACCTTGACGCCGGCCCCGGTGAACCCGAGGCTGGCCGCGCTCTCGTCGGTCGGGTGGTTCGCCCGGATCCGGGCGACGCCCGTCGGAATCCCGTCGGCGACGATGTGGACGGTCCCGTTCGGGACGACCGACCGGACGGCCGGGTCACGACGGAGGGCGGCCGCGGCCTGGACCGTCCCACGGAAGACGAACCCGTTCAGGGCATGGCTGAACGTTCGACCGGACCTTCCCCCGGCCGACCTCGACAGCGTGCGCGCCCGCGTCGCCGGGTTCCTCCCCGGCTTGAGCGTGACGATCCAGCTCCTCGTCGTCGCAGCGCGGGCGGTGGCCCCGAGGGTGCTGCTCGTGCCGCCTGCGGCGGCCAGTGATACCTCGCCGGGCAGCAGGGTCGTCAGCAGCATCGCGACCACGATGCCGACCCAGAACGGTCGAACTCTCACTCCACTCATCGGGACCCCGGCATCCAAGCAGCGAGCGGGTTTGGGCCCGGCGAGTGTCGACCCCTGTCGCTGGCGAGTCAACAAGGGAATGTTGCCTATTCGGCCTTCGTGGTGCACCCGGGCGACGTACGAACGTCAGCGTTCCGGGCGGTACGCGGCTCGCCGTTCGCCGAACGTCGGGCTTTACAAACCGGGCCGACTGCCTGAGTCTCTCCTCCACGGGCGGGAGCCCTCCGGGGTTCCCGGGAGAGCCGCGAGTCGATGGACGGTGGCGCGCGAACGCCCACCTCGAGCGCGGTCCGGTGTCAGGGACGCGAGGCGTCGGCGGTGAGCGGCGCCCCGGCTCAGCACGGAGGGGGTCGACGATGGCTCACCGACAATCCGCGGGTCGTCGCGCGGGACGGCCGCTTGCCCTCGCAGCGATCGTGGCCCTCGTGCTCACGCTCGCACCGGGTGTCGGTGCGACCGGCGTGGCACGCGCTGCCGGACCGGCTCCGGATGGGCCCGGCGCCCTTTCCCACTTCGACCTCGCCCGCAAGGATTGCATCGGGACCGCGCGGAACCGCAGCTCGAAGGTCTGGTTCACGGTCGCCAACGGCATCCTCTCGGACGTCTACTACCCGACGATCGACACCACGAACGTCGAGACGCTCCAGTACGTCGTGACGGACGGTTCGACCTTCACCGACCTCCAGAGTCGCGACACGACCTCCACGGTCAGTGCGCTCGACAAGACCGGCATGGCCTGCCGCGTTACGAGCACGGCGAAGAACGGGAAGTACCGGCTCCAGACGGACTACGTCACCGACCCGTCGCGCAACACCCTCCTGATGCACACGCTGCTGACGCCGCTCGTCGGCGGCCCGTTCAACGTGTACGTCCGGTTCGATGCCAGCGTGAACGGCAACGGCGGCGGGGGCGGCGGCAACGGCGGTCCCGATTCGGCAACCGTCGACACCTCGACCGGCCATCCGATCGCCGTGTCGTCCGATACGAGCACCGCCACCCAGGCCGCGAACCGCGACTACGCCCAACCGGTGTACGCCGCCCTCGACGGGCCGTTCAGCGCCGTCGAGAGTGGGTTCGTCGGCGGCGCGAGCGACGGCCTCGTCCAGCTCGACGCGTCCCACGCGTTGACCCAGACCTACACGACCGCCAGCCCGGGCAACGTCGTCCAGACGGCCGCCGTCAGGCTCAGCCATGCGTCGAAGCCGACATTCACGCTCGCCCTCGGCTTCGGGACCACCCAGAGCAAGGCCGTCAAGGCGGCCGAGGGCTCGATCGACAGCGGGTTCGACAAGGCGCGCAAGGCCTACGCGTCCGGCTGGACGAAGTACGACGCGGACCTCAACGATCCGTCCAAGAAGCTCAAGAGCCTGTTCGGATCGGGAGCGCAGCGGCTCATCGACCAGTACTACGCCGCCGCGAACGTGATCAAGGCCTCGGAGGACAAGACGTTCCCCGGCGCGATCGTCGCCGGCCTCGCCTCGCCGTGGGGCCAGGCGGTCTCGGCGGGTGACCCGGCCAACACCTACTTCGGGTCGTACCGCGAGGTGTTCTCGCGCGACCTCTACGAGGCGTGGACGGGCCTGATCGCCGATGGCGACCTGGACACCGCCCGCGACGCGCTCAAGTTCCTCTTCCAGCGGCAGCAGCTCCCCGACGGGTCGATGCCCCGCAACAGCCTGGTCAACGGCAAGCTGGCGCCCGATTCGTTCGGCACCCAGCTCGACGAGACGGCCTACCCGCTCCTGATGGCCGACGCGCCGGGCATGTCGATGTCGTCGCCCGGCTGCCACTGCTACGCGACCGACATCCGCCCGGCCGCGAACTTCCTCATCAGCCACGGACCGGCCTTTGGCGCCGAGCGCTGGGAGGAGCAGGGCGGCTATTCGCCGTCGACGATCGCCGCCGAGATCGCCGGGCTCGTCGCCGCCGCGGACATCGCGAAGAAGAACGGCGACACGACGTCGGCGAACCTGTACCTCGGCGTGGCCGACGACTACCAGCGATCGATCAAGGGCTGGACGGTCACCACGACCGGGCCGCTGTCGCCCGACCCGTACTTCATCCGCCTGTCCAAGTCCGGGGATCCGAACTCAGCCGAGAGCTACAACCTCGGCAACGGCGGCCCGACGCTCGATCAGCGGGCGGTGATCGACGCCGGGTTCCTCGAGCTCGTCCGGCTCGGCGAGCTCCCGGCCAACGACCCGGCCGTCGCGAGCAGCATCCCCGTCGTCGACGCGACCATCAAGAGCGGCACGCCGAGCGGCGACGGCTGGCATCGCTACAACGGCGACGGCTATGGCGACCGCTCGAGCGACGGACGCCCGTGGGCGCCCAGCGGGCAGGGGACGGGCCATGTCTGGCCGGCCCTCGGCGCCGAGCGCGGCGAGTACCAGCTCCTGGTCGCCGGGACGTCGAGCGGGGCCGCCTTCATCCCGCCGATGGCGAACTTCGCGTCCGGCCTCGGGCTCATCCCCGAGCAGGACTGGGAGCAGGCGGATCTTGCGGCATCTGCCTATGGCACGGACCCGACGACGGCCTCGATCGGCTTCCGCAACGGCGGACCCGCGGGATCGGCGGCGCCGCTGACCTGGTCGGAAGGCGCCTTCGTGCGACTCGTCCGCGACGTCACGACCGGCGGGCTGATCGACCGACCGCCGGCCAACGTGAAGCGCTACATCACCCATCCGGTCGGCGCAACGAGCCTGACCCTCACTGCGCCCGCGGACCTGTCGGCCATCTCGTCATCGCCGGTCACGGTGACCGGCACCACCGTCGCGGGCAACCATGTCTACGCGGCGGCGACGAACACGGATTCGAACTCCGCGACGACGACCGCATCGACGACGGCGGCGGGCGACGGCAGCTTCAGCCTCAACCTCGCGGTTACCGGCGGGACGACGGTCATCAACGTCGTCGCGGTGAGTCCGTCCGGGGCGACGGCGCACGCCCAGCGGACCGTGGTCTGGGACTTCACGCCGGGCACGGTCCTGCTCGACGTGACCGACCCGAGCAACGACGACAACGGGCCCGGCAATTACGCCTATCCCACCTCGGACAACTTCAAGGCCGGTGCGTTCGATATCACCGACTTCAAGGTGATCCTCTCGCCCGATGGCTTGACGACGACATTCAAGCTCCAGACGCGCGACCTCTCACCGACGTTCGGCAGCCCGCTCGGGGCCCAGCTCGCGGATGTCTACGTGCACGATCCCGGCGCGGGCACGACGTCGACCGCGGCCTCGTTCAGCCAGCGCAACTACGCCATCGCCGCGGGCTCGGCGTGGAGCAGGCTCCTGGAGGTCCAGGGCTTCGGCCAGCGTTACGTCGACGCGTCGAACACCGGGTCCGTGGGCACGATCAGCATCTCGGCAAACGCGATCTCGCGTTACATCACGTTCAGCGTGCCGACGGCCAGCCTCGGCGGCACACCGGGTTCGGGTTGGGGGTTCACCGTCGTGCTCACCGGGCAGGACGGCTTCTCGTCCGACCAGGCGCGCGGCTTCCAGGCGACCCCCCAGGACTTCCAGTTCGGCGTCTGCGCCTCGGCCAGCGGCGATCCGCACTGCACCGCCAATCCGGGCACGGTCCCGAAGGCGATGGACGTGATCACGCCCAGCGGCGTGGACCAGTCCACCGAGCTGGACTACACGCTCGGTCCGGTCGTCATCAAGGGCGTAACGATCCAGTAGAACGGGCCCCCGCTCGCCGCCTCAGAACGCAGACACGCTGGGCCGGGACAGGGCGACCATCACGAGCGGCAGGATCGTGATCGCCAGCTCGTAGGGATCGGCCTCCGGGTCCGCGAGGAGCGCGCGCCGGCTGCTCCGCTCGACGATCGCGATGACCGCGTCGGTCGCCTGGTCCGGCGGAACCACGAGCTCGCGCCCGAACCGCGCGAGCGCCCGCTCCAGGAAGTCGGCGACCCGCGCCCGGAAGCGGTCGTCCGCGTCGAGGAACGCCCGGGCGACCTCGGGGTCGCGGACGGCGTGGATCTCAAGCTCGTCCTGGATCAGCGAGAAGAGGCGGTCGGTGGGGACTGACCGCAGGATCCGGTCGGCGAGCGGCGCCAGGACGGGCCGCGGGTCGCCGCTCACGGTCGAGGCCGTCTCGTCGACGAGCGCGAAGCTCGCATCGAGACGGTCGAGCAGCCGGGCGTGCTCGCGGGCGATCAGGGCTCGGAGCACGTCGTCCTTGTCGGCGAAGTTCGAGTAGAACGCGCCGCGGGTGAAGCCGGCACGGGAGCAGATGTCCTCCACGGTGCCGCCATAGACCCCCCGCTCGGCGAAGACGTCGCGGGCGGCGTCGAGGATCCGTTCGCGGGTGGCCTCGCGCCGTCGGGTCACGGTTGGACCAACGTGCCCCATCGACATGCCGTTCTCCTCTTCCCTCCGGCGCAGCTCCGTCCGACCATGAACGATACACCCTCGTACTCAATACGATATCGTATCCGATACAGAGTCGTATCGAAATGCCGGCGGCTAGCGGCCGGACCAGGAACGGCAGGTGGAGCGATGTTCGGGCGGTTGGGATCCCTCACGTACCGGTTCCGGTACCTCGTCGTCGCCGGCTGGATCGCCCTGGCCGCCGGCGCGGTGCTGCTCGCGCCGTCGCTCGCCCAGGAAGGGCTGACGAACCAGTCTGCCTTCCTGCCTGCCGGGACCGAGTCCGTCCTGGCCCGTGACGCGCTCGAGCGGGCCTTTCCCGGCGCGACCGCCGCGAGCTCGGCGTCGCTCGCCTTCGCCCGTGACGCCGGGCTCAGCGACGCCGATCGGGCCTACATCGCCGCGACGGCGGACTGGCTCACGAGCGCGGACGCACCCGCCGTCGTGCGCGACGCGGTTGCCGGTATCGCCACGGTCGACAGCCGGCCGGAGCTCGCCGCGATGCTCCGCAGCGCGGACGGCAAGCTCGAGATGGTGGCCGTCAACCTGGACGTGACCGCGGCCGGCAGCGGCGCCGAGGCCGTGATCTCGGCCATCCGCGACCATCTCGGCACGTCCGCCCCGGCCGGCCTCGACGCCCACGTCACCGGCACCGCCGCCATCAGCACCGACTATCTCGCCGCGATCGTCAAGGGCACCGAGAGCACGACGATCGTCACGATCGTCCTCGTCGTCATCATCCTGCTGCTGATCTACCGGGCGCCGCTCGCCGCGCTCGTGCCGCTGATCACGATCGGAGCGGCCTTCCTCGTCTCGCGCGGCGTCCTCGGCGTGCTCGCCGCGGCCGGCTGGCGCCTGTCGTCGCTGCTCGACACGTTCGTGGTCGTCCTGGTCTTCGGCGTCGGCACGGACTACGCGATCTTCCTGATCTCGCGGTTCCGCGAGGAGGTCTCGCACGACGACTGGCACAACGCGTCGCGGACCACCGTCCGGCGCATCGGCGCGGTCATCAGCGCCAGCGCGGCGACGGTGATCGTGGGTCTCGGCTCGATGGCCTTCGCCCAGTTCGGGATGATCCAGACGATGGGTCCCGCGCTCGCCGTCGCGATCTTCGTGACGCTCGTCGCCGGTCTCACCCTGACCCCGGCCCTGCTCGGGATCTTCGGCCACTACCTGTTCTGGCCGCTCCACCTGCGGACCCGCAGCGACGGGGATCCCGGCGGCTTCTTCGCCCGGCTGGCCTCGGCGGTCTCCCGGCGACCGGGCATCGTGACGCTCGTTCTCCTCGTGGCGCTCCTCGTCCCGGCGCTCACGATCGGGCGGATGCAGACGAACTTCGACGTCCTCGCCGAGCTGCCGGCGGATTCGGACGCCCGGGCCGGTTTCGACCAGGTCGCTGCCCATCTCGGGCGTGGCAAGGTCGTCCAGTCCACCGGCGTGCTGTCCGGCGGTTCCGGCACCGACCTGCTCGCTCCCGTATCGCTCAGCCGTCTTCGGGACACCACGAGCGCGCTCCTGGCGACCGACGGGGTCGCGAGCGTGACGAGCCTCGTCTCACCCGACGGCGACGGGGTGGTCCCCGACGGCTTCCGGCCGTCGATCCAGCTCGCCGAGATGGCCAAGGGGTTCGCCGGCGACACGGGCACCGGGTCCACGACGGAGGCCTCGACGGTCCTCGACCCGAAGGTCGACGAGGGCCTGGCGACCGCCACCGAGTACCTCGCGCTCCTGGGCAACGCATTCCCGGACGTGCGAGCGACCACCGGGTACCGTGATGCGACGACGGACCTCGCGACGGCGCGCGACAAGGTCCGGTCGGCGCGCGACAGCGCGGTGGTCTCCACGCAGCTCCGCGGGCTGTCGAGGACGCTGACCTCGCCGACCGCCGCCGGCGGCTCGGCCGACGGGACGTCCGTCGGGCTGATGGGCGACTACCTCGACGAGCTCGGCGCCGCCTTCCCGGCGGCACGCGACGCGCGCCGCCTTCGAGTCCGCGCGGGCCGCCGCGACCCGGCTCGAGCAGAAGGCCTCGATCGCGGCCGCGCTGGACCTCTCGTCCGGCCTGTCCGACCTCGCCGACCTGGTTCGACGGCGAACGATCCGGAGGCCACCCTCGTCCCGCAGAGCCTGGCCGGGACGACCGAGGCGAAGCAGCGTCGGGCGGAGATGGAGGCGACGTTCGCGCGGCTCGAGACCGAGCTGAACGGGCTCTCGACGACGTTCGCGACCCGGTCGGACGACCTGTTCGTGCCGGTCGGCCTGACCGGGACGGCCGGCGCCGACGCTGGCGAAGGCGGTCGACCGCCTTCGTGTCCGACGACCGCAGCACGACCCGGTTCTACCTCACGACCACGGACGACCCGTACTCCCAGTCGGCGTTCGGGGCCGTGCGCGCGGCGCAGGATGTCCTGGCCGCGTCCGCGCCCGGCTTCGGCACCGACCGCCGGCGCCTACCTGGGTGGCCCCACGGCCGAGTTCGCCGACGTCCAGGCGGTCCTCGCCCGAGACTTCCAGCAGGTCGCGATCGTCACGATCATCGGCATCCTGGTCGTCCTCGTGATCCTGCTCCGGGCCGTCGTCGCGCCGCTCTATCTCGTCGGCACCGTCCTCCTGTCCTGCGCCACGGCGCTCGGGCTGTCGGCCTGGTTCTTCCAGTCTGTCCTGGGCCAGGCCGGCGTCAGCTTCTACCTGCCCCTGCTCGTCTTCGTGCTGCTTGTCGCGCTCGGCTCCGACTACAACATCTTCCTGATGAGCCGGGTCCGCGAGGAGAGCGAGGCTCGGCCGATCCGCGATGGAATCCGGATCGCGTCCGGGCGGACCGGCGCCGTCATCACCTCGGCCGGCCTCATCCTTGCCGGCACGTTCGGGTCGATGGTCACCGCGCCCCTGATCGTCCTCGCCCAGGTCGGCGCGACCGTCGCCGTAGGCGTCCTCATCGACACCTTCATCGTGCGCTCGATCCTCGTCCCGGCGATCGCGACGCTCGTCGGCGACTGGTCCTGGTGGCCGTCCGGAGCCCGTGGCCTCGGCCGGGTCGCCTGGCCCATCAGCGTGACCATCCCCTCCCTGGACATGCCGGCAGCGGCGATCGCCACGGCCAACGCCGCGAGCGACGATGGCGCCGCTGGTGGGTCGTCGCGCCGGCGGAGGCTGGCGGTCGCCCTGGCGCTCGTCGCCCTCGTGCCGATGATCTTCGCCGGCCTGCTCACCTGGTCGCTCTCGGATTCGACCACCCGCCTGAGCCACGTCACGGCCGCCGTCGTGAACGAGGACGAGGGTGCGACCACGACCGCGGCCGACGGGACCGTCTCGGGGCTCGACCTCGGCGACGACCTTGTCGGGCGGCTCACTGCCGGCTCGGGCGGCGATACGTTCACCTGGCGGGCGACCGACGCCGCCGTCGCCCACGATGGGCTGACGACGGGCCGCTACGCCGCGGTGCTCACCATCCCGACCGACTTCTCCAGGACGATCGCCGCGATCCGGGCCGCCGGGGGCACGGCAGCACCGAAGGCGACCCTGCGGCTGGCCACGAGCGACGCCTCCGGCGCGCTGGTCGGGCCGATCGCCCGGTCGCTCAGCGACGCGATCGCCCGCGCCACGGCCCAGGAGGTCATCGCTTCGTACGTCGACGACGTCCTGCTCTCGGTCGGCACGGGCCAGGACCGCCTGGCCGGCGCCGCCACCGGTGCAGCCGGCGTCGCGTCCGACGCGACCGACCTGTCGAACGGGGCAAGCAGTACGTCCACGGTGGCCGGCGAGCTCGTGGCGGGTCTCCGGAAGCTGGCAGCCGGCACCTCCGCCGCAGGGGCCGGGGCGAAGGAGCTCGCGGCCGGCGTAACCGGGCTGGCAAGCGGGACCGGCAACCTGGCGACGGGTGCCAGCAGCCTCGCCGAGGGCGCGCAGACGGCCGCCGACGGGACCGGCCAGCTCGCGAGCGGCGCTTCGTCGCTGGCCGACGGGCTTGGGTCCCTGTCCACCGCCACTGCCGGGCTTCCGGCCCAGACCAAACAGCTGGCGACGGGCGCAGGCGAGCTGGCGGACGGGGCCGCCGCCGAAGCGTCGGGAATCCAGCAGCTCGCCGATTCGCTCGCCGCGATGGCGGCCGAGACGAAGGGCCTCGGCGCCGAGACGAAGACGCTGAACAGCGGAGCCCAGTCGCTCGCCGACGGGGCGAAGACGCTCAAGCAGGGTGCCGCCTCGACGGCGTCGGGAGCCTCGGACGTCGCCGCCGGGGCCGACGCCCTGTCCCAGAACGTCGCCGGGTACACCGGGTCGGTCGCGGACCTCTCCGCGAACTGCGCGGCGCTCGGGGGCACGGACGCGCTGTGCGGGCAGCTCGCCGCTCTCGCGGCGGGCGGCCAGGACCTGTCGGTCGGCGCGTCCCGCCTCGCCTCCGGTGCCGGGGACGTCGCGGCCGGGACCAGGCAGGTCTCCGCGGGGGCATCGGACGTCTCCGCCGGAGCGGCCGACGTCGCCGCCGGCACGGCGCAGCTCGCCGCCGGCGCGCCCGGCCTCGAGACGGGGATCGCCGGGGCCGCGACGGGAGCCGATCAGCTGGCCTCGGGAGCGTCCGACGTGGCCGCCGGGGCCAGGGCGCTCGCCACCGGGACGGCGACCCTCGCCGGATCCGCTCCGGCGCTCGCCGGCGCGGTCTCGGACGCGGCAGCCGGCGCCAAGGACGTCGCCAGCGGCGCCGGCCAGGTCGATGCGGGCGTCACCAAGCTCGCGAACGGGGCGCAGAGCCTCGCGAGCGGAGCGCAGACGGCCGCTTCGGGCGCGTCACGACTGGCCGACGGGACGAGCCTCGGCGCATCGGGTGTCTCGCAGCTCGCCTCCGGCCTCCGGGCGCCGTCGACGGCGCCCGGATGGTCGCCGCGGAGACCGACGGGCTCGCTTCCGACGGGCAGGCGGTCGCGGCGGACGCCCAGCGTCTGACCGACGGGCTGCGGAGCGGGGCGACATCCGGCCCGGTCCTCTCCGATGCCGAGCGGCAGGCGGTCGGGGCGGCGGTCGCCGACCCAGTCGCCGTCGAGAGCCAGTCGATCGACGGGACCGCCCCGGCTGGGGCCGGCCTCGCACCATCGTTCATGGCCCTGGCGGTGTGGGTCGGAGTACTCGCCACGTACCTCGTCCTTCCGGCGCTCCCGGCGCGGATTCGTCGGTCTGACCGGGGGTCGGGGGCACTCGCCTGGTTCGTCGTCGCGGCCGTGCTCGGGGTCGTCCAGATCCTGCTGATGGTCGTGGCGCTCCGCTGGGCCGTCGGGATCGACGTGGCGCGGCTCCCGGAGCTGATGGCCCTCGCCGTGTTCGCCATGGTCGCGGCGGTGGCCGTCGTGCAGGCGCTCGTGGCCTTGTTCGGGACGCGTGGCTGGTTCGTGGCCCTGCTCCTTGTCGTGCTCCAGGCAGCCGCGTCGGGCGCCTGGTACCCGATCGAGACCGCCCCGGGGTTCTTCCAGGCGCTCCACCCGCTCCTGCCGATGACCTACACCGTCGAGGCGTTCCGGACGCTCATCGCGGGCGGCGCCGCCTCGATCGTCCAGGCGCTCGTCGTCCTCGTGCTCTGGACCCTGGCCGCGCTCGCCATGACGCTCCTGGCGAGTCGCCTGCGAACGAGCCATACCGGACCGCGGCCGGAGCCGCTCCCGGTCGGAGGTGGTGCCGGGTAGCCCAACGAGGGAGCCGGTGGCCGCGGGGACGTGGCCGCCCGCTCGACCAGCCTCGTGCCGATCGGGTGGGCGTCTACCATCACTTCGTAGCCCGGCATCGGGAGGGGGCTTCGGCGACGACCTCCCCGTGATTCCGCTCGCCGGGTCGCTCGTCAGGTGCGGAGTGATCGGGTCTTCGATCCCGGGCAGGCCCCGCCGTCGGAAGGCGGTTGCGATCGTGGCACTGGCCACGGTCGCGTTCGCGCTGGTCGTCGCGATCAGGCCCGCCGGAGATCAGCCTGGTGGGCAGCGCTCATCCGGTGCCGCTTCGCTGCTGTCGAGCCGCCCTCTCTCCCCATCGTCGGCCGCCGCCCCGGCGTCGGCGCCACCGGCCCAGGTCACCGCTCCGCGGGCGACGGCGGCGCCCCGGGTCGCGGTCGTCCCGATCGTCGGGTTCTGGTCGACCGCCCGGGCCATGTCCTTGGACGAGCTCCGGGCGGCCCTCGCCGGCACGGATCGGCGGTTCCACCATGTCGTCGTCGCGGATCCCGACCTCGAGGCGCTCGGGATCGTCCTCGGCACCGAGCCCGGCTCCGCGGTCACGGAGGTCGCGCCCGGCGGCGTGGTTGCCGCCGTCCAGGGCCGGAGCGACGTCCTCGGGTTCGTCCGCGCGGGCGACGTTCGGCCGTCCGTCCGGGCGATCGGGGTCGACGGTCGGACCCTGTTCGGGAACGGCCGCGTGCGTTCGCTCTCGGCCTGGCCGCTCATGGTCCCGGGAGCCAGGCCAGCCGCGGAATCGGCCGCCGCGGCGGGATGGACGGCAGCCTCGGAGTTCGACCCCGGGGCGACCTGGACGCTCGTCGCGGCCGGCGACGTCATGAACGACCGGGCCGTCTACCGGCGGACGGTGCTCCTCGGCCGCGGGCCTGGCTTCCCCTGGAACGGTGGGACGGCGAGGATCGTCCGACGGAGCTGCTGCGTTGGCGGTCTCACCACTGTCGTCGCGCGGCGAACCGGCGATGCGGGCGCGGTGGCGGCGCTGTTCCGGGACGCCGACCTGGCCCTCGTCAACCACGAGGGACCGGCCCCGGACCGGTTCAGCTACCACCCGACGGGGCTCGTCTTCACGTTCGACCCGCGTCTCGAGGCCGGTCTCCGCGACGCCGGCGTCGATGCCGTGTCGCTCGCGAACAATCACATCCGCAACGCCGGCTCGGGCGGCGTCCTCCAGACGATCCGTGCGGTCCGGGCGGCGGGCGTCGTGCCGGTTGGAGCGGGCCGCGATGCCGGGACGGCTCGCAGGCCGGCGTGGTTCGCCGTCGACGGCGTCCGGGTGGCGATCCTTGCCTACGACGACGTCGATCTGCCTGCGGCCGGCGCGACCCGCACCCGGGCAGGTGCGGCGAGGCTGGACCTCGGGCTCTGCCGGCGCGACATCGCAGCCGCCCGGGCGGCTGGCGCCGAGGTCGTCATCGTCATGCCCCACTGGGGCCGCGAGTACACCTCGCAGCCCACGGCCCGCCAGCGGCGCCAGGCGGCCGCCCTGATCCGAGCCGGCGCCGACGTGATCCTGGGCTCGCACTCGCACTGGGCGGGCGCCCTCGAGACTATCGGTGACGGCGTCGTCGCCTACTCGCTCGGGGACTTCATCTTCGACCTGCCGCGCTCCGAGCAGACCGACGAGGGCCTCGTCGTCGAGCTGACGTTCGTCGGCCGGCGCCTCGCCCAGATCGACCTTCACCCGACGATCGAGCTCGACCGCTCGCAGCCGAACCTCCTGGATCCTGCCCGGGACGGGCGGGTCGTCCTCGACCGGGTCCGCCGCGCCTCGACAGCATTCCTGGACTGGTAGGATCCGTCGACAGGTCCTCTGACCGTTGTCCCGTCGCCGGCACGTCGATCGATCAGGCGCTGACGCGCTCCTCGCCCATGACCTCGAGCGCCGCGCCCGTCGCCACGACGGTCAGGCCTCCGGCCCGGCCCGCGATCTCGACCTCGCGAGTGGCGGGGGGCATGCCCAGGCCGGCCCGATCCCAGGCCGCCTGGCTCACGAGCAGTTCGCCGGGGCCGGCGATCCCGCCGAGGCGCGCGGCGATGTTGACCGTGTCGCCGAGGGCCGTGAAGTCGAGCTTCTCATCGCTGCCGACGACGCCGACGAAGGCCTCACCCGTGTGCGCGCCCGCCCCGACCATGAGGCCCTTGCGCGCGAGGCCGTCGTGCTCGACGGCCGCCAGGATCGCGCGACCCGCACTGATGGCCCGTCCGGCGTGGTTCTCGCCGGTGATCACGGGAATGAACAGGGCCATGACGCCGTCGCCGAGGAACTTGTCGATGATCCCGCCGTTGGCGTCGATCGCGATCGCAGCCGACCGGTAGTAGGCCTGGAGGAGTCCCCGGAACTGGGCGGCGGACGTCCGTTCCGCAAGGCCGGTCGAACCGCGCACGTCGGCGAAGACGACGCTGATCTCGAGCTCTGCCCCACCGGGATGGCCCGACAGCTGGCCGAAGCACGCCTTGCACAGGAGCGGGTTCTCGCGCATCGGTCCGTGCCAGAACACCTTTGCGAAGGCCCCGCCGATACCGTGGAAGGGCGAGGCGCACACCTTGCAGCGCGGCGCCGAGGGGACATGACGCCAGCGTCGGCGGACCGCCAGCAGGCTCTTGTCCTCTCCGGTCAGCAGGGCCCGCCACTGGCTGGTGACGGGATCCTCGTCGGGCATGAGCCGGATGGTACCTCCGCCGAGCCCAGTTCCGACCAACCCCGACAATCACGAACGCTGCGTCATCGCCGGTGATTGGTGGCTTCCGGCTGGCTAGCGTGCTGGCTTCCTCACATCGGCACCCGAGATCCCGCGCTCGCTCAGGGCGGCGGCGAAGCCCTCGGGGTCGTCGACCGTCAGGTAGAGCGCCGGGATGCGGATCCCCATGCGCGATACAGGGCGCTTGAAGTCGACCCGGACGCCGCCGCGGTTCGTCCCGCCGAACGTCAGGTCGTGGTGGCGGATGCTCAGCCGAACGCCGATCGCCGTGATCCAGCGCCAGGGACCCTCGATCCGCCATGAGGCGAGATTGTCGGTCGGCGTCGTGAACCGGAAGAAACCAAACTGGGCGTCGAGCTCCTGATCGCCGAGATCGACGTAGGCGTTGCCGGGCCGGACCCTGAAGAGCAGCAGCACGAATCGCGACCGGCGGCCGACATGGAACGGAAACCGGCGGACGGCTGGGGCGACGGGCGCGATCGCGCCGTCCTGCGCCGCTACTGCCACGTCATCGTTCCGACGAGGCCAGGAACTTCTCGACGAGGTCCGCTGTCTCGTCCGGCCGCTCCAGCTGAGGGAGGTCTCCGGCATGCTCGATCGTTGCGCGTCGCAGATGCTCGTTGGCCTCGACGAGGGCTTCGGCCGCGACGGGGTCGGTGAAGCGCGGATGATCCCCGAAGGCGAGCAGGGTCGGGTTCGTGAGCCGCTCGTACGCGCCTTCCGCGCGGGGGTCGTTGAGCAGGCCCGAGACGAACGCCAGCGGAGCCCGGACGGCGCCGGGCTCTTGGCAGGTCCGCCAGCAGTACCGCTCGTAGCCGGGCGGGATCCGCTCCGGATCGGCGAAGGTCTGTCGGAGGTACCAGCGGATCACCCGGCGCCGAGCGAGGAACGCGAACAGCACTCGCCCAATCCTCGTCACGCGCAGGAACCAGTAGAGGTTCTCGGACCATCGGCCGGCACTGCCCTTGAAGCGGCCGAACCCGGTCGGGCTGATGAGGACGATGCGACCGTAGCGCTCCGGATGGTCCGTGGCGGCCACGACGACGTACTGCCCCGGCAGGGACAGCGCGACGACATCGACGGAGGCCTCGCCGGGTTGGAGAGCGGCCGTCCGGCTACGCTCGAGCTGCTCGCTGTACAGCGCCCAGCCGTACGCGGCGTCAGGCCGATCCGAGGTACCGAAGCCGAGCCAATCGATCAGCACGACCCGGCGGTGCTCGGCCAGCCGCAACGCCAGCGGCGCCAGCTCCACGCCTGAACCGGCGGCATTGAAGCTGTGCAGGAGCAGAACCGTCCGGCCTTCGCCCAACCGGTAGCCCGCGACCCTGCCGGCGTCCGTCTCCACCGCGAACGGGTCACCCGGCACCGGAGCGGGTAGACGAGTGTTCGGCACGGGAGTCATTATCGCGGCCGAGCGGGCGGGCGGGATCGCAGTCTCATCCGGGCAACCAGCCGGAACAGCTCAGCTCCTGCGCGAGGGAACGAGCCCAAGGGGCCCTCGATGTCTTCCGGCATCATCCGATCCGTGGGATGCCGTGGTCGGGCCATGGCGTCAGACTGGCGACGCTGAGCCATCGCCGCCGGAGGGATCGAATTGGATCTCATGAACGACGTTCGCCGCCTGGCGTCCATCGGGACCTTCTTCATCTACGTCGGCTGGTTCTTCGTGATCTACACCCTGATCGCCGGCCTCGTCTGGTGGATCGATCTCGTCCAGCGTCCCGCGTTCAACCTGCTCGAGGCGTTCGCGATCTCGGCCGGCGCGATCGGCGTCCCGATCTTCCTGGCCTTCGTCGTCGCCGGCTTCGGGTACGCGCTCCGCCTGTTCGCCCTGTACGTCGGCAGCAAGTCCACCTGAGATGCGGACCCGGCGGCTCGCGGTCCTGCTCGTCCTTGCCCTTGGCGTCGTCGCCTGCTCACCAGGCGGCGGTTCCGGCGGTGAGCTCGAGGCCACGACCTGGGTGCTGCGCTCGTACGCCAACGGCGGGACCCTCGAGATCGTGCCGGAGACGCTCTACGCCGACGCGCACTTCAGCGGAGCTCGGGTCGACGGCTTCGCCGGCTGCAATGACTACAACGGGCTCGCACGTGCCAGCGGCCGGACCCTGCTGATCTCCCAGCTCGCATCGACCCAGAAGGCGTGCGACGACATCGTCATGACGTTCGAGTCGACGTACCTGACCGTCCTCCATGACAGCCGGTTCTACGGGATCCGCGCTAACACCCTGACGATCTACGGCGACGGCGGCCAGGCGATCCTCGTGTTCGACGCCGCTCCGCGGAACCCCGTGCTTGGGTCGTGGGTGGTCGACTCCTTTGCCACTGCTCCGGGCTCGCAGGCGGTCCCCATCAGCGGGACGGAGCTAACGGCGGTGTTCGGGATCGCCAACGTCGGCGGATCGAGCGGGTGCAACACGTACGACGGCACCTACGGCACGAACGGGAACCTGGTGCGCATCGGCCGGCTCGCGACCACCCGCAAGGTCTGCGCCGACGACGTCATGACCCAGGAGACCGCCTTCCTCCAGGCGTTCGAGGGCTCCGAGCTGGTCGAGCGGCGTGGCGACGCGCTCGTGCTCCGAGACCGGAACGACGAGGTGGTCGTCGCGATGTCGCGACCGCGCGTCGAGGCCGAGGCCTCCGTTTCTCCGGTCCCGACCGCCACGGCGACTCCGAAGCCGACCCCGACACCGACTCCGAAGCCGACGCCCACGGCCACGACCAAGCCGACCGAGAAGCCCTCGGCGAGCGCGACGGCGAAACCCACCACGGCCCCGACGCCCGAGCCGACCCCGTCGCCGACGGCGACGGCCAGGCCCACGCCGACCCCGGCTCCGACGCTGAAGCCCCCGCCTTCGGCTGGGCCCACGTCGACGTGCACGCTGACGAGTCCCAGCGGCGCCCAGCTCGCCACGATCGCCTATCCGCAGGCGTGGCACACGCTGTCGGCGCCGCCCCAGGCCGCCTGTCGCTACTTCGATCCCAGCCCGATCAGCGTGCCGACGGACCCGGGGACGCTCGACGCGGCGGTCACCGTCCGGCCGGATGTGGCGTCGTACGACGACGCCGTCGCCGCGGCGACCGATGCGGCGAACTGGAACGTGCTCCAGTCCACGCAGGTGACCGTGTCGGGTCTCCCGGCGACGCTCGTGGAGGCCACCTCGACTGCCGCCGAGAGCGGGACCCCGGTCGGGACCACGCTGTACCAGTACATCATCGACTACGGGGCGAGCGGCACCCTCTCGATCCAGACGAGTGGCACCGCGGGCGACGCGGCCTACGAGGCGAACACCCAGGTCGTCGACCAGATGGCGCAGGCGTCGACCTTCACGCCGAGCCCCTAGCGGCGGCGGCGTCCGCCCCGTCGCCCTGAATGAGCTCGATCCGCTGGGTGAGCGCCAGCCGCCACGGCCAGCGCCACGGCGTCGCACCCGCGAGACGGAGTGACGAGCCTCCGACTCGTTCGAGCGGATCGGGCTGATGGCGGTGGAGCGGCACGACGCCCGGCCGGATGTCCCAGACGAGGGCTCGGCCACCGGGACGCAACACGCGATTGATCTCGGCCTGTCCGGCAGCCGCGTCGGCCCAGTGATGCATCGACAGCGTGCTGACGACGAGCTCGAATGACGCGTCGGGGAACGGCAGCGCCGCGACGCCGCCAACCACGAACGCCGGCCGACGTTCGGTGGGAACCGCCCGCTCGGCGTTGGCGCGGGCCCGCTCGATCATCGCCGGGTCGAGATCGAGCCCAGTCACCTTGAGGTCGTGATCGCGGGCCAGCCGGTTCGCGAGATGTCCGGGGCCACAGCCCACGTCGAGGACTCGCCCGCCCGGCGGTGCGGCTGCGGCGATATCGGCCGCGACGGACGCGTAGAACGAGCCGAGCAGAAGGCCGCTGAGCGAGTCGTAGCGGACGGCGTCGCCCATGACGATCCCGCCCGGTGTCGCGAGTCCCATCGGACTCCGCGTGTGCCGCAGGACCGCGACGGCTGCGACGGCCGCGACGGCGCCTCCGAGCATGATCGCCACCGTTCGCAGCCGAGGCATGGCTCCCTCCGATTCACCGGGATGCCCGACAGGTTAGGCGCTCTCGGCGATCTCAGAGACGCTGTTCCGCGTGCGACCCCAGAACCGCCGCGAGCCTCTTGAGATCGTTCGTTGCCCGCCGCGTAGAGGATTTGACCCGGCGGTTCCCACGCCGCGGATCGTCGTGCCCGACTCGATGGGGATCGCCCTCCGTACGGCCATGTAGCTGAGGTCGCACCGAACGAGTGGCACCCAGAGGCGTCGACGCCGAGCAGAGGTCGCTGGGACCCGACGTCCTCGCTGATGGCGGCAGCATGTCTCCTACAATCGCCGGATGGACTCCGCCGTGGTCGTTGAACTCGCCGAGGGTCAACGAAAGCAGGCCATCGCGACGCTCGTAGCAGCATTCATCGCTGACCCCGTCGAACGGTGGCTCTATCCGGAAGCGTCGGAGTACCTGAGCGACTTCGGGCGGTTCATCGAGGCGTTCGCGGGCCGAGCGTTCGACGGCCGCACAGCATGGGCGGTCGATGGCCTGGCGGCCGTCGCGCTGTGGCTACCACCCGGCACGGACCCAGACGGCGAGGCGATCGCACGAGTGCTCACCGAAACCGTCGTGACTGCGAAACACGCGGACACGTTCGCCGTCCTCGAACAAATGGAGGCCGCACATCCGACGTACCCGCACTGGTACCTCGCCTTGCTCGGCGTGGACCCGTCCCGCCAGGGACTCGGGCTGGGTTCGCACTTGCTCGAGACGGGCCTTCGGACCGTGGACGCCGACCACCTGCCCGCCTATCTCGAAACGCCGAACCCACACGCGGTCCCGCTCTACGAGCGGTACGGGTTCGTGGTCTCGGGGCGATCGCAGGCCGGGACCTGCCCGCCGCTCGTGTCGATGGTGCGACCGGCCCGCTGAGGGTGCCCGACCGGGCCGCGCTGGTCCGTCTTGCCCGCGAAAGTCAGCGACCGCGGCGGACGTCTCCGCGAGGCATACTCGTCGTCGGTCCTGAGAGGGGCGTCCCAGCCAGGGCCCAGACGTCCCAGAAGGAGACTCGACGTGCCGAAGATCATCGTCACCGCTGCAGTCAAGGATGTCGAGGCGTGGCTGAAGTTCAAGGCGGACATGACCGCCGCGTTGTCGGCGGTCGCGTCTGACGGGTCCAGCTACGTTGCGATGGATGGCAGCAGCCAAGTCGCGAGCACGTGGGACGTCCCCGACATGGAGGCCTTCCAGGCAGCGCAGCGTTCGTTCGCGCCGGAATTGGCGGCGGCGGCGGAACGAGCCGGGATGATCCCACCGGTGATGATCTACATCAAGAAGTAGCTCGGTCGCGCGTTGTATCTGGGGACCTAGCTGGAAGGGTCGGGGAGACACGATCCCACCATGGTGCTGGCGAGGATCGGCAGCGGCATGGTTGTCGAGTTTGGTCGGGGCGAGAGGGCTCGGGCCTCCGCTACCCGGCAGATCCGCGGCTGCCGCGTGAAGGTGGGCGGCCGTCGAGGCCCGGTCGACCTCTTCGTGACGGCCTGACCCCCCGCTGTCACAA
Source organism: uncultured Chloroflexia bacterium (assembly GCA_963708065.1). GTDB lineage: Bacteria > Chloroflexota > Limnocylindria > Limnocylindrales > CSP1-4 > Chersky-267. Next base: position 832 of record CAVPRZ010000002.1, on the reverse strand, counting down.
CAAGCCCGGGGACACGACCCGGCGGCAGTCGCAGCCGAGGAGATCGGCGCGCCGCGATGAGTCCTGAGGCGTCCGGCGGTCGTATCGTCGACGCCGTAACCGAGGAGGACTTCTGATGCGCAGCGTGACCTATTCGATGGGCGTCTCGCTCGACGGCTACATCGTCGGGCCGGACGGCGGCTTCGACTGGACGGCGCCCGACGAGGAGGTCTTTCGCTTCTGGATCGACGAGATCCGAGAGGTCGGCGTCCACCTGCTGGGACGACGGCTCTACGAGACGATGCTGTACTGGGAGACCGCCGACCAGGATCAATCGCTCGACGACGCAGAGATCGAGTGGGCCGCGCTCTGGAAGCCGCTCCCGAAGGTGGTGTTCTCTACCACGCTGTCGGCGGTGCGGGGCAATGCCCGCCTGGCCTCCGGCGGGCTGGCGGAGGAGATCGAGCGGTTGCAAGCCGAGCCGGGGGAGGGCGACATCGCGATCGGCGGCGCGACCCTCGCCGCCGAGGCGGCCGCGTTGGGTCTGATCGACGAGTACCGGGCCATGGTCTACCCGGTGCTGGTCGGCGGTGGCATCCCGTACTTTCCACAGCGCGAGCGCCGGGTGGATCTCGAACTCGTCGAGACCCGCACCTTCAGCTCGAGCGTCGTCTACCTCCGCTACCGCGTGGCGCGCTAGCCGCCTCGTCCGCCGGGCGCGAATGATCGCTTCGTCCGTTCGCCGTGACCAGCCCGTTCTAGCGGGACCTGCCGCGCCTGTGGGACGACACCCCAGACCCGACGTTTTGGCCCGGCCAGTGCATCTCCTGCTGGTTCAGCAGGCGACCGGCCT
>CAVPRZ010000001.1:0-11329 GCA_963708065.1 uncultured Chloroflexia bacterium | reverse complement strand
AGGGCCCGCGTGCGAAGCTGCTAGCGGCCCCGGCGCTTGCGGTCGGCGAGGATCTCGCGGGCGGCGTTCTGGCCGGGCTGGCCGGTGATCCCGCCGCCCGGGTGGGCCCCGGACCCGGCGAGGTAGAGCCCGTCGACCGGGAGCCGGTAGCGGGCGTGGCCGAACAGCGGCCGCCAGACGAAGAAGCTGTCGAGCGCCGGCTCGGCGTGGAGGAGATGGCCGCCGGTCAGGCCGTAGTCGCGCTCGAGGTCGAGCGGGGTCAGCACCTTCCGGGCGGTGACGAGCGAGCCGATCCCCGGCGCGTACGCCTCGAGCGTCCGGATCGCCAGGTCGCCGAGCTCCTCGCGGCGCTCGTCCCAGCTCCCCTCGCGGAGGCGGTACGGGGCGTACTGGACGTGGACGCTCATGACCTGCGTCCCGGCCTTCGCGCCGTCGACCAGGCTCGGGTCGACGAGCGACGGGATCGTCGCCTCCAGGTACGGGGCGTCGCTGAGCCGGCCGTACTTCGACGCGTCGAACGCCCGCTCGAGGTAGTCGATCCCCGGGGCGACGACGATCCGGCCTCGCAGCAGCCGCTCGGCCTCCGGCGCCGTCGCCGGCGGCGGTGAAGCGGGGCAGCCTGCGGAGGGCGAGGGCTGACCGTCGCGACGGTCCCCGGCGTCCGGATGTTCGCGGCCCGCCAGCGGAGGCCCGGCCCGACGACCACCGGGTCGAGGAGCGTGGTCAGGACCCGCTTGGGATCCGCGTCGGCGACGACGATCCGCGCCGCGATCTCCTCGCCCGACGCGAGCCGGACGCCGGTCACCCGCCCGTCGGCCGTCGTGATCTCGGCGACCTCCGCCCCGGTCCGGATCTCGCCCCCGCGCTCCCGGACCGCGGCCGCGAGCGCCGCCGAGAGGCCGCCGGGACCGCCCCGGGCGTAGACCGTCTGGCCCGCCGCGCCGCCGTCGTTGCCGGCCGAGTCGGTGAGGAAGACGTTCGTCGTCCCGGCCGACCAGGGGCCCATCGCGGTGCCGTGGATCGCCCGCGCCGCGAGCGCGCCGCGGAGCGCGTCGGTCTCGAACGACTCGGCGACGAAGTCGGCGATCGCCATCGGCAGGACGCGGAGGAGAGAGCGCGCGTCGCCCTTGCCGAGCCGGTAGTAGCGCCCGCCGAGCCGGAGCTCGCCGAGCACGTCGCCGACGCCCGGGGCCTTGACGTCCGGCGGGGTCATCGCGTTGACCTGGGCGATGAACCCGCCGATCGAGCGGACGAGGCGGTCGAACCCGGCGTAGCGCTCGGCGTCGCGGGTCGACCAGGCGCGCAGGCCGTCGGCGGTCGCGGCGAGGTCGCCGTGGAGGACGATCGCCCGACCGTCCGGCTGCGGCGCGAAGACCCGCACGTCGGGCGCCAGGAGCGACAGCCCGTGCGACCGGAGCCCGAGCTCGCGGACGATCGACGGGCGGATCCGGCCGACGGTCTGGGCGACGGCCGGCGCCCGGACGCCCTTCGCCAGCTCGATCGTGTCGGCGATCCCGCCGACCCGCTCGCGGCGCTCGACGACGAGGACCCGCACGCCGGCTCGGGCGAGATACGCCGCCGCGACGAGCCCGTTGTGGCCGGCCCCGACGACGATCGCGTCGTAGCCGGTCCGGACGACGTGTGTCGCTGCCACGGCCGGGCGCTCGGCGGGGGTGGTCGTCGTCCCGGTCGTCACGCCGGCGTCGGAGGTCGTCGTCGTCGCCATCGGTCAGGCCGCCTTCCGGCGATGGGCCTTGAGGACCTCGAGCGCGGCGATCCGGCCGTTGGCGCCCATGATCCCGCCGCCCGGATGGGTCGACGAGCCGCACAGCCAGAGCTCGCGGATCGGGCTCTTGAACCGGGCGTAGCCGGGCACCGGGCGGTTGAAGAACAGCTGCTCGAGGCTGAGCTCGCCCTGGAAGATGTTGCCCTCGGTCAGCCCCATGGTCCGCTCGATGTCGAGCGGGGTGAGGACCTGGCGGTGGAGGATGATCTCCCGGATGTTCGGCGCGACCTCGGCGATCCGGTCGATCACAGCGTCGCCGAACGCCTCGCGGTTGTCGTCCCACGTGCCGAGGCTCGGGTCGAGGTGGTACGGCGCGTACTGGACGAAGCAGCTGATGACGTGCTTGCCGGGCGGCGCCATCGTCGGGTCGACGAGGGTCGGGATGATCATGTCGATGTACGGCCGCTGCGACCAGTGGCCGTACTTGGCGTCGTCGTAGGCGTGCTCCATGTCATCGACCGAGGCGCTGAAGCTGATCGCGCCGCGCAGGTGGTCGCCCGCGCCGGGCAGGCAGGTGAAGTCGGGCAGGCGGTCGACCGCCATGTTGACCTTGCCTGACGAGCCGCGGAACTTGAACCGGCGGACCTCGTCCTCGAACGCCGGGTCGAGGCTGCCCGGCTCGACCAGCCCGAGGTAGGTCAGCCGCGCGTCGACCGAGCTGAGCACGCTCGTCGCCGAGATCTCCTCGCCGCTCTCGAGGACGACGCCGTCGGCGCGCCCGCCGCGGACGCGGATCCTGCGCCACCGGCGCCTCGGTCCGGATCTCCGCTCCGAGCGCCCGGGCCGAGGAGGCGATCGCGTTCGACACGCCGCCGGTCCCGCCGCGCGGGATTCCCCACGCCCGGAACGCGCCGTCGATCTCGCCCATGTAGTGGTGGAGCAGGACGTAGGCGGTGCCCGGGCTCTGGACGCCCTGGAACGTGCCGATGATCCCCGACGCCGACATCGTGGCGATGAGCGGGTCGGTCTCGAACCACTGGCGGAGGAAGTCGGTCGCGCTCATCGTCATCAGCTGGACGAACACGGCCTGCTGCTTCTCGGGCAGCTGCTGGAACGTCCGGAGCAGGCCGCTGAGCGGGGTCAGCTGGCGCGGGTCGCGGCCGGCCGGATCGGGCGGGACGATGCTCAGGATCGGCTTGATGAACCTGGCCATCTCGACCATGAGCTGGCCGTACTCCTCGTAGGCCTCGGCGTCGCTCAGGCTCCAGCGCCGGAGCTCGCGGATCGTCCGGCCGTGGTCGTTGACCCGCCACAGGTAGTCGCCGCCGCCGGAGACAGGGCCCTCGCCCTCGCGGAGCGGGGTGAACGTGCCGTCGAGGGGCAGGATGTCGAGGCCGTGCTTCGGCAGCTCGAGCTCGCGGATGATCTCGGGGCGGAGCAGGCTGACGACGTAGCTCGCGACGCTGAACCGGAAGCCGGGGAAGACCTCCTCGGTGACCGCGGCGCCACCGAGCACGTGGCGCTTCTCGAGGACGAGCGTCTTCAGGCCGGCGCGGGCGAGGTAGGCGGCGCTGACGAGCCCGTTGTGACCGCCGCCGATGACGATCGCGTCGTAGCGCTCTGCCACGTGGTCCTCCGTCGTGCGCCCGGGCGTGCGCGGGTTGCGCGATCCGGAATCTCGCGCGACCTGGGCCACCGCCGGCCTCCGGGCAGGTCGACCCGCTATGCAGGATGGATGGGACCTATGCAGTCTAGCGGGTCGGCGGAGCCCGCGCGGATGCGCCAGACGCGCCGACGAGCACGGGAGGCGCGGGCCGCCCGCGGCGATCCGCCACACGCGGCGACGGGCGAGGAGCCGGCTGGACCGCCCGCGGCGGTGCTCCACACGCGCCAACGGGAGGAGGAGCGGGCGCGGGCCGAGCGCGGCGGTGCGCCCCACGCGCCAACGGACGGAGGAGCCGGCTGGATTGAGGCTCCGGAGCAGGATCAAGGACGGTCTTCATACGGCCGCGTGCTCACGGCGGGATGAATCCGCCCCAGGTCGAGCGGCATCCGAGCTCTCCTCCGCTGGTTGGCACGTCCCACGCACGGCACGGCCTGAGATCGCGGGGCCTGTGCGCGTGGAGTTCAAACGGACGTCCGAGCGCCGGAAACGGCTCCGCGACGGTGGGTCCGGCCGGAATCTCATCCCGCGGCGCGCTCGGGCCGGGAAGAATCATGCCGATCGGCCGAGCCAGCGGAACACTCAGCCGCTGGTTGGAACACGCCAGGTGCAACCGGGGTCGAGGAGGCCCGGCCGTGTGGCCCACGATGTCGTCCGGCGTCAGCCTGGAGTCGTGTGCTAGTCTATGTGTTGAGCGCCGACACATATGGAGCCACACATGGCCCTGGTGAGGACGAACATCACGATTCCGCAGGAGACCCTCGACCTGGTCGACGCGGTGGCCGGGCCGCGCGGCCGGAGCCGCTACATCGCCGAGGTCGTCGCGAAGCAGGTCCGCCGCGACAACGCCCGGCTCGTCTTCGCGAAGTACGCCGGCGCGTTGAAGGACTCGGTCGGGTGGGGCCGGACGCCCGAGGAGACCGACCGGCTGCTCCGCGAGGCACGCGAGTCCTGGGATCGCCCATGGATCTGGGAGGACGACGTTGCGCTATCTGCTGGACACGACCGTCCTGATCGACCACGCCAAGGACCTTCACGGCGCGCCGGAGCTCGTCGCGTCCCTGTTCAGCGAGCCGAATGACCTCTACACCTGCGACATCGTCGTGGCCGAAGCCCTGTCGGGTGGGCGCGACGTGGAACGCGGCGTGATCGCCGGCCTCATCCGGGTCCTGGAGTACGTCTCGACGCACCCAGACGCTGCCGCCTGGGCAGGGGACGCTCGGCGTGAGCGGCGGGCGACGGGCGCGCGGTCGCTGTCCGACGCGATCATCGCCGGCGTCGCGTGGTCGCTCGAGGCGACGGTGGTCACCCGCAACCCGAGGGACTTCGAACGGCTCGGCGTCCCGGTCCTCGCCTACGGCTGAGCCCGGCCGGGTCATCCAGGCTGCATAGGAACGATGCATACTGGATCGTGACGCCGGCCACGGGCCGGGCGAGCGCAGCCCCAGCGGAGGAGCAGACCGTGAGCGTCGGGACCGCGTTCCACCCCCGGACCGCGCCGGACAACCGGAAGATGCAGTGGCGCGAGTGGTCGGGCTACTTCGCGGCGAGCGTCTACGCCGACTTCCACGACATCGAGTACAACGCGATCCGCGAGCAGGCCGCGCTGATCGACGTCAGCCCGCTCTACAAGTACGAGGTCCGCGGCCGCGACGCCGAGCGGCTCGTCGACCGGGTCATCACCCGCGACGCGACGAAGCTTCGCGACGGCGCCGTCTACTACAGCCCGTGGTGCGACGAGGACGGCAAGGTCGTCGACGACGGCACGATCCACCGGCTCGCCGCCGATCGCTTCCGCTGGACTGCGGCCGATCCCCAGTACCGCTGGCTGACCATGAACACGGCCGGCCTCGACGTCGAGATCGAGGACGTCAGCGAGTCGACCGCGGCGGTCGCCCTCCAGGGCCCCTGGAGCCGGGCCGTCCTCGAGGCCGCAGCCGGCGAGTCGTTCGCCGACCTGCGCTACTTCCGGCGCCGGCCTGCCGTGGTCGCGGGGACGGCGGTCGACGTCAGCCGGACCGGCTACACGGGCGACCTCGGCTACGAGCTGTGGATCCCGGCCGACCGCGCGGTCGACGTCTGGGACGCCCTCGTCGCCGCCGGCAAGCCCTATGGCATCCGGCCGGCCGGCATGGTCGCCCTCGACGTCGTCCGGCTCGAGGCCGGGCTCATCCTCCTCGAGGTCGACTACACGAGCGCCCGCCACGCGATGAACGCCGACCAGGCCTACTCCCCGTACGAGATCGGGTTGGGCCGGCTCGTCGACCTGGCCAAGGCCGACTTTGTCGGGAAGCGCGCCCTGGCGGCCGAACAGCGCGCCGGTGGTCCGGCCCGCCGCCTGGTCGGGATCGAGCTCGACTGGGACGACATCGTCGCGCTGTACGACGCCCAGGGCCTCCCGCCGGCCGCTCCGGCGATGGTCTCGCGCGCCTGGACGCCGCTCTACGACGCCGGCGGCGGCCGCCAGGTCGGCCGGGTGACGAGCCTCGGCTGGAGCCCCATTCTCAAGAAGCCGATCGCCCTCGCCTCGGTCCCGGCCAGCCACGAGCCGGTCGGGTCGAGCCTGTCGGTCGAGTGGACCGTCGAAGGGCGCCGGAGCCGGGTCGGCGCAACCGTCGTCCCAGTGCCGTTCCTCGACCTGCCCCGCAAGCGCGCCTGATCCGCCCCGCCGGTCGACGGGCGCGTCGTCAGCCGGCCGACCGCCCCGCTACTTGAAGAACTCGTGCAGGGTGTTCGCCTTGCACGACTTGTTGAGGCAGCCGAGTCCCCAGGCGGTCTCGATCGTCCGCAGCAGCGAGTAGTGGGTGTGCGGGGTCGCCGAGCGGTAGCCCCGCTTGACGGTCGGTCCGATCACGACCGTCGCGATCCGGCCGCCGCCGCCGAGGTTGCTCGTGCCCTCGTCCCAGGTCAGGAACAGGACGCTGCCCTTCATCGCCGGGCTCTTGAGGAGCTTCGGGATGAACGTCTTCAGGAACGCGTCGCCCTTGGCCGTCGAGCAGTCGTGCATCGAGTTGCACATGTTCGGCACGATCAGCTCGAAGCGCACGGCCGACGGGCTGAAGTGGCTGAAGTTGCTGATCTTGGCGCAGCGGGTCGGGCGCCTGGAGATGCTCGTGAAGCTGATCGCCGGCTCGTGCTTGCGGGCGTACGTGCCCGTCCCGTCCGGGCCTCCCTTCGCGGTCGCGCCCGTGTAGCAGCCGAGCGGCACGTTCTGGGCGTAGACCCGCCAGCTGACGCCGTGCCCCGCGAGCTGGTCGACCAGGTTCGCGCGCGACAGGTTGTGGACGCCGTCGTCGGTGACCCCCTGGGTCGAGCCGCTGAACAGCGCGAGGTAGTTCGGCTCCGAGGGGTGGGTCACGGCCCGGTAGTTCGTGGCCAGGCCGTACCGGGTGATGAGGCTGTTGATGTAGGGCGCGGAGGCGTTGCCGACGATCGATCCGTACTCGCGGTTCTCCATGACGATCACGTAGATGTGCCGGAAGTTGGGCACCGCGGCGGCCGCGGCGGTCGGCGTCGTGACGACGTCTGGGCTCGGGACGGCGGTCGGGCTGGCCACGACCGTGGGGCTGGGCACGGCGGTCGGGCTCGCCGCGGCGGTCGTCGACGGCGACCCACCAGTACCCGCGGAACCGCCAAGGCCGTCGCTCCCGGGCGTCGGAGCAGCGGCCGACGCGACCGTGGCCGGCGCGAGCGTTGCCGCCGCCGTCGAAGCCGGGCCGGCGGCACAACCGCCGAGGATCGTGACGACGAGCAGCCCGACGACGACCACGACGGACGGTCGAGAGCGCCGGACGGGGGTGACGGAGCGATCGGACATGGGCATGCACCAGCTGGCCGGGACGCGGTCCGGTCGAGGCTACTCCCGAAGGCCGGATCGTGCTCCCGACGGGGTCAGGACGACGCCGCGCCGCGCAACGTCATCCCGCTCGCGTCCCGGGCGGCATCCCCGACGACCTCGTGGATCGGCCACGTTCCGGGCACGCCCTTGAGCACCTGCGATCCGCGATCGGCAAAGGCGATCCCGGACCCGGCGACGAGATCCCGGACCGTCCCCGACACCAGGACCTCCGACGGCCCGGCCAGCCCGCAGATCCGGGCGCCGATGTGGACCGCGAGACCGCGCAGCTCGGCGCCGACCGCCTCGCACTCGCCGGTGTGGAGGCCCAGCCGCAGCGGCAGCCCGAGCCGCCGACCGGCAGCTGTGAACCCGAGCGCGCAGCGGATCGCCCGGCCGGGTCCGTCGAAGGCCGCGAAGTAGCCGTCGCCTGCCGTGTCGACCTCCCGCCCCCGATGGCGTACCACCAGCTCGCGGAGGGGCTCACGAAGCTCCGACAGCGATTCGGCCCATCGCCGGTCGCCGAGCTCGACCGCCCGTCCCGTCGAGTCGACCACGTCGGCGAAGAGGACGGTGACGAGCACGCGGTCGAGATCGGGCTCGACCTCGCGGACGGCAAGCCGCTCGACGAACCCGGAGATGGCGCGGAGCACGGCGTCGAGGTCGCCCGAGATCGCCATGTGGTCGCTGCCCGGGAGCTCTTCAAAAAGCGCACCCGGGATCCGGTCCGCGAAGTCCCTGCCCGCGTCGGCAACGGGTTCGCGGGCAAGGACCAGGGCCGGCGCCTGGATCGACGGGAGGAGCGAGCGGATGTCGGTGTCCCGGTCGATCGCCGAGAGGGCGACCGCCTCGTCGGCGGTGGCCACGAGCCGCATGTCCTCCTCGAACCAGCGGATGAGGCCCTGGTCGTCGGCCCGGCTCGGCGCTCCGCCGGCGATCGCCCGCGCCGCGAACTCGGGCGTGCCCCAGCCGGACGCGACGGTGGCCTCCCAGCGCTCGAGCCGCTCGGTCGTCGGGGCCCACGGATAGTCGGGCGCCCAGCTGCCGCGGGCGAGGGCGCCGTAGGTGACGAGGCCCTCGGTCCGGTCGGGCCGGATCGCCGCATACGCGGCGCACAGCTGGGCCCCGTCGGCGAGACCGATGAGGACGGCCCGGCGGGAGCCGATTGCGTCGAGCACGGCCGTGATGTCGTCGACCCGGTCCTCGAGCGTCGGGATGGCGGCCCGGGCGATCCGATCGGACATCCCCATCCCGCGGCGGTCGAGGCGCACGAGCCGCCCGACAGCCGACAGGCGTCGGATCATCCGGGCGATCGTCGGCTCGTCCCACTCGTGCTCGACGTTCGTGATCCAGCCGCGCAGGAGGACGAGGTCGAGCGGACCGTCGCCCGTGACCTGGTAGGCGACGTACGTCCCGTCCGATGCCTTGGCGAAGCGCGTCTCGGCGGTCATCGGCCCGAGTCTGGACGTCGCGTGCCGTGGCGGCAACCACTGGCCGCCGCCCGACGCTATCCTCGTCGAGCCGCCCGCGCTGGAGGAACCCGCCCGATGACCGACTACGCCGCGCTCGACCGTTACGTCGACGAGCGGATGCCGGCCTGGACCGACGAGCTCGCGGCGTTCTGCAGCTTCCGCGTCCGAGCAGGGCGACCTCGAGGGCCTGCGCGGGGCAGCCCGCTGGATCGAGGAGCGGCTGAAGCGGCTCGGGGCGGCCGTCGACGTCGTCGAGCTGCCGGGCGAGCCGACCGTGCCGCCGCTCGTCGTCGGCGAGATCGGCGCAGGGCCGACCCTGAACGCGGTCCAGCACTACGACGTCCAGCCGGCGGTCCCGCTCGAGCTGTGGACCACGCCCCCGTACGAGCCGGCGGTCCGCGACGGCCGGCTGTACGCCCGCGGCGCCACCGACAACAAGGGCGAGCTGATGCCGCGGATCTGGGCGGTCGAGGCCTACCTCGCGGCGATCGGCCCGCTCCCCTGCCGGGTCCGCTTCCTGGTCGAGGGCGAGGAGGAGTACGGGAGCGGGCATCTCGACGCGTTGCTGGACCAGCGACCGGGCCTCCGCCGGGCCGATGGCGCGCTCATCGAGGGCGGCGGCGTCGACATGTCCGGGCGGCCCGAGATCATCGGCGGCGTCCGCGGGATCGTCGTCGTCGAGCTCGTCTGCCGGACGATCGCCTACGACGCCCACTCGAGCCTGGCCACGGTCCTCCCGAGCGCCCCGGTCCGCCTGTCCCAGGCGCTGGCCAGCATGTACCACGCCGACGGGACGCCGGCGGTCGAGGGGCTCGACGCGGGCGTCCTGCCGCCGACTCCGGCCCAGCTGGCGATCGTCGACGCCACCCCGGTCGACGTCGTCGCCGACCTGCGCGCCGAATTCCAGACCGAACGGCTCATCGGCGGGCTCGACGGGACGGCCGCAGTCCGGGCGATGACGTTCGCACCGACGCTCAACATCCAGGGCCTGTGGTCCGGGTTCATCGGGCCCGGCGACAAGACGATCACCCCGGCCGAGGCGCACGCCCGACTCGACATCCGGATCGTCCCGGAGCAGGACCCGGCCGCGATCATTGCGGCGGTCCGGGCCCACCTCGACCGGGCCGGGTTCGGGGACATCGAGATCATCCGCGAAGAGAGCGAGCCGGCCTACTGGACCCGGTCCGACGACCCGATCCTCGACGCCGCGACCCGCGTGTCGGAGTCAATCTTCGGCGCGCCGTCGGTCCGCTACGTGTCGATGCCCGGCGTTGCCCCGATGTGGCAGGTCTGCGGCCGGGACCGGGTCCCGATGACCAGCCTCGGGGCCGCCGCGTGGGACTGCCGCGCGCACGCCCCCGACGAGAACCTCCGGCTCGACTACGCCGCCGGCGCGGCCAGGGTCACCGCCCGGTTCCTCGACGAGTTCGCCGCGCTCCCTCGTTGACCGGCGTGCGACGATCGCGCTCATGAGCGGCGTCGCGGAACCGGGCCAGGCGATCACCCCCGAGGAGCTCCAGCTCGCGACGCGCAACCGGGGCATGCCGCTGGAGGGGCTGCGCTACGACATCACCCCGGTCGGAATGCACTACCTGCTGGTCCACTTCGACGTCCCGGAGATCGACCCGGCGACCTGGCGGCTGCGAATCGGCGGGCTGGTCGACCGGCCGCTCGAGCTGAGCCTCGACGACATCCGCTCGCGACCCGCCCGGACGATCCCGGTCACCCTCGAGTGCGCGGGCAACGGCCGGGCCCGGCTCGAGCCGCGACCGCTCAGCCAGCCCTGGCTCGTCGAGGCGGTCGGGACGGCGACCTGGACCGGCACGTCGCTCGCCGACCTGCTCGACGAGGCGGGGCTCCAGTCCCGGACGGTCGAGGTCCTCTTCACGGGCGCGGATCGTGGGATCCAGGGCGACCTCGAGCAGGACTACCAGCGCAGCCTGACCGTCGCGGACGCGACCCGCCCCGAGGTCCTGCTGGCGTACGAGATGAACGGGCGCCCGCTCGAGCCGCAGCACGGGTACCCGGTTCGACTGCTCGTGCCGGGCTGGTACGGGATGACGAGCGTCAAGTGGCTCACCGGCATCGAGGCGGTCGAGCAGCCCTTCACCGGCTACCAGCAGGCGGAGGCGTACCAGTACAAGCAGTCCGACGAGGAGGCCGGCGAGCCGGCCGAGCGGATGCGCGTCCGGGCCCTCCTCGTCCCGCCCGGGATCCCCGATTTCTACACCCGCCGCCGGGTCGTCGACGCCGGCCCGGTCCGGCTGGTCGGGCGCGCCTGGTCCGGGACGGCCCCGGTCACCCGGGTGGAGGTCGCCATCGACGGGGACTGGCATGACGCGACGCTCGGGGTGTCGGTCGGGCCGCACGCCTGGTCCGCGTGGACGTACGACTGGATGGCGACCGCCGGGGACCACGTGCTCGCCTGCCGCGCGACCGACGCCGGCGGGAACACCCAGCCGACCCTCCAGCCGTGGAATCTCAAGGGACTCGGCAACAACCTGGTCCAGATGGTCGCAGTCGTCGTCCGCTGATCCGCAGCGCGCGGCCGAAGGCCACAGTGCGCAGGGCCGGATGGTCCATTGACCGGCCCCCGGGCAAGGACTAGCGTGGAGCGCGAAAGGTCGCTCCCA